>NZ_RXFS01000003.1 GCF_003952185.1 Variovorax sp. 679
GCGTAGCGCCTCAGCAGGGCGGCGCGCTCGGCGCGCCGCTGTCCCTCGATCTGTCCCTGGTGAACCACGAAAAAGATTTGACCGTCCGCCGCTAGGCGCCTGGTGATCTCGTCAAAACGCTCCTTCAGAGCGGGAATTCGTTCTGAGCGTTTGACCTCCACGACGGCGCTCTGCCCATTGGAAAAGGTCAGCAGGAAGTCCGGCGTATAGCTTCGGCTATCGCCAAGGTTCAAGGTGAATGGCTGATGCTGGATGCTGCGAACAAGCGGAGAGAGCATTGTGCGCAGCACAAAATGCTTCTCCAGGCGGCTTTCATGATGAATGGCAGTGGGTTGAAACCACCTGCAATTGAGGATGCCGACCATGCGCTTCGGTGAGCGCGTGATGACCTCGCGACTGGGATTTTTCATATGTATCTCTCCAATTCGGCCTGCTGATAAAACAGGCGCAGGAAGGCTTGACGCGGCCTTCAGCTGGGGAGATACTTTGCCAAGGGGCCTGAAATCCTTAGGCAGTTCTCACCGGCTGCTGGCTGCGCCGATTTCTCGAAAGGGGAGTCGGCGTTTTGCTTTACATGGTTGAATCCTCCTCGGCAGCATCTGTCGCGAGTGTGGCTAGATAGGCGGCCACAGCAACGGTGGCCAAGAACCCTACGCGCCGACCCGGTGGCCGGATAAGGCGAAGCGGCAAGCGTCCCTTTAGGATCGCACGATTGAATGAATCCCTAGTTGGAAAATGAAGCAGCTTCCAGGCGTCTTCAACTGGGAGCAACGGTCCGAATTGATCAAAAAGGCGATTGAAGGTCAACGCCTCAATCGCTGACGACGGCGACGAAGCCTCATCTGCGGAATGAAAATCGTGGTGCTTCACAGCGCCTAAGTATTTCCGAAATTCGACGGGCCGACAAGGACTACGCACTAATTTCGATGCACTCTCAACGCCTCTGCAGACCTCTCCTCTGCGCATCAAGAAATTACTTGATGAATTTAGACATTACTTGATACTGGACTCAATATTTATGAATCTTTGTTTTCCAAATAGAGAGAAAAAAAGAACTCTCTTGTTTTCAACAATTATTTACTAGATCCTGTCTAGACCGGCAGCGGTCAGTTGCGCACTGAGGATGAAGGTCTGCGCCCAGTCGAGGCCGTGTGAAAACGCTTGAGAAGTGCGTTCCCTTCGCGCTCGAACTCTCAGATCGTTCCAGGATCAACGATCAAGACCATCGGGAATGGCTTGGGTACCCTCGAAAGCATCGACTTCGCCCGTTTTCACACAGCCTCAGTCTGAAGCGGACGAACACGAAGGACGGCTATGCTGGGGTAGGTGGGCGCTCTGATGTCTGGTCTGTACAAATAAGGGAGAAAATATTGGGATGGCTACAGAAACGCGCCCCACCACGATAGCTCGACGCTGGGCCGCGAATTCCCGTGCCCGCCGCGAGTTCATCGCCAGATCGTTCGACCGTGCTGTTCAGTCGGACGTAGAGGCTCTTGAGAGCGCACGCGCTATGGCCACAAATATGCGCAGCGGCAAGCCTCTACAACGTGCGCCGGCTAGGTGAGCAAGCTACGCCTAGCAATCCGTTTCGCTCCCTATCGCGGCTAGGCTCGGGCCGGACCTAATGGTGTGAGCGCGGAGGCAGCGGGGCAATCTGCGGCAGATTCGTACACACAGTCACGCGGGCTCACTATCGGGGATATCGCGAGACGCATCGCAATCGGGTGATTCCTTGCTTTCGAGCAGAGGCCGCTCGGGCTAACTGCGAACTAGCAGCGGCTGCCCGCTTTGCAGCGGTTGCCGACATCCCTCGGCCTCGCGCGAATGGGTACTATCGGCCAGAACCGGCCGTTCGCCGGGCCGGCACAATGCGGCCAGAAGCTGAAGTAGAAATGAAGATGCGAAATCGCAACGACTTAATCCGAACCACAACGCTGATCTTGCTCGCTGTGTGCTTCCCCATACTTACTTGGTCGATGTCGATCATCTACGCACAACCTACTGTCAGATTTGCGGAGAACGATTCGAAGATTGAATCTCAGAAAGACCTACTAAAGCTTCGGCTCGCCGCATGTGCTGCAATAGGGAACCGAGAGCCGGTCATCATCGAAGGCCATGCTTCGCGGCACGAAGCTCACCCAGAGCAACTAGCGAAGCGACGCGCTGATGCGGTGGCAGATGTAATGGTGCAATTTGGAGCCGATAGAAGCCAATTGCGCGTGGTGGCTTTTGGCGCACACAAGCCACTCGCCCCTGAGGAGCATCCTGCGGGACAAGCAAAAAATCGCCGCGTCGACGTGGATGCCGGAGTTGCTGGCGATTCACAAGAGTGCTGGCATCGCTAAATTCCGCTTTCAGGCATAGGCAGATGCTCGGTTTTCCGCCTTCGCGCCAGCAGCGCTGCCGGCTACATTCGGCCAGAACCAGACATTCGATATGACATCTCGTTTTTCAGTCGATTTCAACGAATTGCTTGAGCGCGATCTCATCATGCTGTCGCAGACTGATTTCCGGAAGGACATCAACGGCTCGCCCGTCCTGCTCGTTGAAGGTCTCCCTATTGAGGTTCAAGAAGATAACCTCTATGACGACGGCACGCACGAAGTGCTGTTTGCTCGCGGAGTCGTTGAGGCCAACTCAACGGGCACTTGGTCTCACGTCAAATGGTGCTGCCGATTTGACTCCGAGGGCTTCTACGACATTGCAGGTAGCTCCGTGAACGAAGAAATTTGCAACACTGAGCTTTCGCCCGCAGAGGGCGCACGGGTTGCAAAGCTGTCTCAAGCTGAACTTGCGCTTATCGATACGGCACTTCTTTCGCAAGTCTCCGACGATTGGAGGAAGGTCGCACGCGTGGTCGGGATGGCGATGCTGTCGACGCGGGACCTCCCAAGCGGGGTTCCCGACGCCTTCTTCGCGAAGCGGGTCAGGCTGCTTGTCGAATCCGGTCAACTTGAATCGCAGGGCGACCTTCGGCGAATGCGATTTAGCGAGATACGGCGAACATCTGCCTGACGGCAGAATGCGGCCAGAAGCGGCCGGTCGCGGCTAACTCTCATCCTTGCCGGTGGTCACCTGTTTCGACCTTCCCCTCATACTTTTACTCTAGAAAATGCATTGGATTCTTCACCGTGACGTTTCCGGTAATGTCCCATATCCAGAATGCAGGCTAGTGAACTCGCACGAAGTCTTGAACTTTCAATACTGGGGAGGCGTCAGCCTAGCAGACCAGTATCCGAGTCTCGAATTCGACGTATCCGACTCACCTGATTCACCTCGGGGTCTCGTTGACTTCATGAGGTCGCTTCACATCGATATCGTTTCTCGCAAGCTTGCCGCGGCTCTTCAACTCGTCGGCGCGGAAGTCGAGTTGTTTCCCGTTGCAGTCTCCTATAACGGTAGCAAGTTCGATGGGCAGCAATTTTTCGCATTGAACTCCCTCATGCGCCCTCGAGCACTCGATCTTAGAAAATCCGATGTTGACCTTGATGAGGAGCTTGGAGACGTCCTTGTCGCTCGGAAAATCGTGCTCGATGAGTCAGGAATCGCCAATTTGAACTGGCTCGTCGTGGATGAACTTAACAAGATTGCCGTGAGCGCCAAGGTTATAGATGCCATCAGCCTGTCGGGGTGTACCGGCTGCGCATTCTCAGAACCGGGTTCGATCAGCCGTTGAAAGTGTTAAGGAAAAGCTCATGTATTGGCAGGCAACGATCGGACGCGACAGTGGACTCGGCCGCTGCGGCATCAGCTAACTATAGTTGCCGGCCAGCTTCGGGCATTCGCTCATACTTCTTCAACTCCTCGCATCCTTATGGCACGCCGCGACTACTCCGAAGACGAAGACTTTTACACGCAAGGCTTCGAAAGCCCCGGTGAGGTTTCCATCTGGCTCGGCTACTCACGACACGGCGATGGATCGAACGATGTGTTGCAAGATCTCTGCGGAGTCGGCTACTACAGCTTGGACAACCAAGAAGCGAACTGTTTTTCGTTCGAGCTGACAAAGGTGGAGCGCCTGCTGAAAGAGATTTCGTACTCTGTCAGCTTCATAGACGCTGCAGTGAGAACGGCAAAACGTCGAAAACTTTCAGAAGCGCGCTGGGTAACTGTTCAGTTTGATTTTGCGTATGCGCCAGAAAAGGTGAAAAGGCCAGTCGCCGCTGACCCAATATTTTTGGGCGTATTTCGCTACTCGGTGGAGTAGCGAACAGTTTCACCTTGCTCAACTCCTCAAAGACCTCCAGGCCTAGTGACTGGCAACTCGGGCTGCCTTAGTGGCCAGCGTCCCTGATGCTCACCGAACGGATGACCGTCTGCGGTTTGAGCCGGCTGAGCTGCGCTTGGAGCTGGCCGTTGACACTGAAGTGCACTTCGATGTCTGTGGCCTCGAAGTTGTCGATGACGTAGTCGCCTCCCATGGTCGGCAGCCGCTTGAATCCGAACAGTTCTCCAGCGGCCAGGGTTTGCCCAGAATTGAAGAGTTCGCCAACGAGTTGAACGTCAAAGAACTTGGCAACAAACTCCCGCTGCGCGAGCAGCTCCTCGAATTCGACGGTCGACGCGGCGATCAGAATCAAGTCCGCTGAACCGACATCGAGCAGTTTGATTTCGCCGCTGCTCGATTCCTCCACAAATGCGTTCCCGACGGCGGTAACCAGCACAGGGAGAGCGCTCGTGCCAAGGAGCCACGTCCAATCTGAGAGCATCGTCTCGCGCTGGAGGTGGTGAAAGCCAACGGTTAGATCGTCGAGGGTCATCTGAGGGCTGAGTTTTCGCAGCAGATCGGAAAGTCCGCTCTTGGCCGACTGTAGCCTGTCTGCTACCAGTCGCTTCGGGCCCCTCTGCGGTCGTTCGTTCCGCTCCAAAGGCGCCGCTTGGCTCCTCAGCCTTGATCGAACAATCGCAGCCTCATCAAGCCGTGACCCACCGTCGTGCCGTGTTGGAATAGGTTGACTTCTGCGCCGCCTATTGTTGGCGGCGGCCTCTGTAGCCATCGGGCGTCATTCCTGGTTGCTGCCGGCGAAAGGCACGTTGAAATGCGTCGAGGGAGCCAAAGCCGCTGTGGCTCGCGATCTTGTCCTGCGACCAATCGGTCTGTAGCAGCAGTGCAGTGGCATGGCTGACCCGGAGGGCCTCCACGAAGCGTCCGGGCGTTGAGCCGACCTCCTGCGAGAAGGCACGCGCGAAGTTCCTTGTACTCATGCAGGCACGCGTAGCCAGCGCGTCGACCGACAAGTCCTCGGCCAAATTCGTCGCAATCCACGCAACCAATTCGCGCAGGCGCGTGGAGGCCCCAGCCTGCGCGTCAAGCACAGGACTCCGCTGGGGTTGAGAACCGCCGCGGAACATGTAGAGCGCCAGATTGCGTCCAATCTCGACCGCGATAGAGCGACCCAGATCGGCTTCGATCAAGGCCAGCGCGAGATCGATGCCGGTCGTTACCCCAGCGGAGGTCCAGACCGGCCCGTCATTCACATAGATGCGATCGCGCTGCACCTCGGCCAGCGGAAACAAGGACTCGAGCGACTCGCAAGCGCGCCAATGCGTCGTCACCCTTCGCCGGTCCAGAAGACCAGCTGCCGCCAACGCAAAAGCGCCGGTACACACACTTGCCACGCGCCGCACCCGGGGCGCTACGTCGGCGACCCAGTCGCTCACGCCGCGATCGAGAATTGCCGTGCGCAACGCGGGCTCATCGCCTCCCGCCACGATGAGGGTGTCGATGGGGCTGTCGATGGCATGCAACGGCCGGGTGTCAGAGAGCGTCAAGCCAGAATTCGTCGTGATGCTTCCTCCATCGGGCGATGCGACTACAAGCCGATAAGCGTCCGGCACCAGTTCTGTTGCCTTGCTGAACGCGCTGGCAGGTCCCGCGACATCGAGTACCTCTACTCCATCGAACGCCACCAACACCACCGTGCGCGTTATGGCGGAAATCGCGGCCTCTTCGTCCTTCTCAGGTTTGTGATCGAAGTGCATGCTTGCCTATTTTTCGAATGCAAAGGTTGGACATGGGCTGGGTATGGAAGATTGCTGGCTGCATCGTAGTGTTTGGGAGCGGCCTGATAGCTTGTTCGATGGATTCCGCAATGTCGCGATCGACGCCGGTCAGTCGCACTCAGGCGAATGAAGCGGGCGCGGATGGGCCCACGTTTGTCGATGCACTGCGCCCGAACCGGCGCATTCCGGTGGTCGCGGTACTCGCACTCAACGGGGGCACGGAAACCACAGATTTCCTAGTGCCGTATGCGGTGCTCCGACGAGCCGCCGTGGCCGAGCTGGAGGCGGTTGCGCCAAGGCAAGGAAAAGTGACGCTGATGCCCGCGCTGGAGATCGATCTAAAGACGGACATCGAAAGCTTTGACCGACGTCACCCCCAGGGCGCCGACTACGTCATCGTGCCAGCCATGCACGTCGACGACGATCCTGCCGTCCTGGCATGGCTGCGAGCGCAGGCTGGCAAGGGGGCAAAGATCATCGGCATCTGTTCCGGAGCGCTCGTGCTCGGCAAGGCCGGTCTGCTCGACGGCCGGCGCTTTGCCGGTCACTGGTACGACCGCCGCGAGCTTCTCGAACGCTATCCGACAGCAAGCTACGTCCCGGATCGGCGCTATGTCGTCGATAGAGACGTGGCGACGACGACCGGCGTCAGCGCGTCGCTGCCGGCTGCATTGGCGCTGGTGGAGGCCATTGGTGGAAATGATCGTGCGACGGCATTGGCGCAAGAACTCGACGCGAACGCCTGGGGCCCCGAGCACGACAGCGCGCGATTCAAGCTCGATGCAGGCGGCATCTGGACCTACGTCGTCAATGCGGTGGCGTTCTGGCGGCGAGACGCCATGGAAATCAGGGTGCGCGAGGGCATCGATGACATCAAGCTGGCCTTCGCCGCGGACGCTTGGTCCCGCACAGGCCGAGCGAGCGTCACTGCAGTGAGCGATTCCGGCGGACCCGTGCGCACAAGTGCAGGCTTGATCTTGAAAACTGTGTCGGCAAGCGCTCTCAAAGCGACGGTACATCCGCTTTCTCTATCGGATTCCGTCTCGCCTGCCGCGCAACTGGATCGCAGCCTGTGCGACATTCAGCGGCGCTACGGCTCGTGGATGCGAGCATGGGTCGCACTGCAAATGGAATATCAGATCAATGAACGAGCCTGCGAGCCAAGCTCGCCGAGCCTTCCACACGAATGATCTCAGGCACGGCCATTCACGCTGGGCGACAGAGCTGAACGTCGGCTTCATGGCGAACTGGGAACTGCGGGCGAACTTCCGCTGATGGCCGACTGTAGCCGCACGTCGGGGCAGCACCATTCACTGTGTTCGCTTGGTCGCGATGTCCGGGAAGTTCCATCCGGAGCGCGCCAACAGGCTATCCCAGTCGACTTTGTCGTAGGAATACTCGGCTTCGAAGGAGCCGCTTCGCGTAACGCGGTAACGGCAGGTCGAGAATGCTTGCGTTGCCCGATCAGGAAGACTGCCCCTCAGGTCTCGAAATAATCCATCTACGACCTGCGGGAGCAAAATTGCAACCTCTTCGAGGTGCCCGCCCTTTTGGACCGAATAGCTCGCCGCCATGTCGCTTTGGGTTTCGTCTACGCTGTAGTCAACAATCAGTTCGACCCACTCCGGCTCCAGAAGTGGTGAGACGGCATCAAAGATCGCTTGCGGAATGCGCGCTGGATCGTTCATGAAGAACCTGTAATTGGTGAGAGCGTCTGCTTCCGGATGATTTCAGGTCAGTCCGTGAGCGACCGGTATTGGCCGAACCTAGCCGTTTGCTACTGACTACTAGGTGAGCCAAGAACCTGCCTCGGCCAAATTTGCCCTTCCGCATGCCGGGCAGCAAAGAGCAGCAGGGGGAGTGCGAAGTAAAGTTCCGACGCGACCGCACGCCATGCAACGCATCGCTGATACTTCCGCCGGCGCCGGCTCTTCCGTTTCCAGCCATGGGAGCACCACATCACCATGCTGAGGTCGAGCGTGATATGCGATACGGTCAGCTTGCGCCAAACCGAAGAGTGGGTTTCGCTCACGGCCAATGGTCTCCCGATGAGAATGGATTTCGATCCTTTCAAGATCTTCTACGATCTGAAGGGCTTGGCTAGCGGAGGTGGATTCGACCAGCGTGAATGGCGCATCCGTCGCAATCGCTAGCGCTTCCGGTAGTGTCGTCTTTGGTTTGCGGAACTTCTGAACTCGCACCACGACTCGGTCAAGCGCGCCTGGAGGGAAAGAGTCAACAATGACCTTCTGGATGTCAAAGTACTCTGGACCGGAGTCGCGTATCCCATGCTTGATCGCATGTTGCGTCCCGCATGCTCCACAGGGAACGAGGCTTCTGCCGCTGAAGCCGTCTTTATGATTGGTGAAGTAGCCACCAATAGAGACCCTAAGGTCACAACTCGGACATGTCAGATCGGTTGGCATTCTCGGAAGTGCAAAAGTTGCTGTTGAGCTAATTTTTCCGGTCGCTGCGACCGACCGACTTTTGGCCGGAGGGCGAGATGGGTTTGCTCGCAAGACCGCGTCTGTAGCCGCAGTTCCCCCAATGCCTTACGCGATCAAGCCCGGGCTCGGAGGATGTTCCAGTTGTGGACACAGTAGCCGGTGACCTGAGTTGAAGCGCGCTCTGGCGTCTCGGCCACCTCCGCGACAACCGCAAAGCCGGGAAGGTATTGCCCGTCGCCATCGTGGCGGTAATACATCTCGTCGCCATCATCAAATTCGAATGCCTCGGACGTTGGCAGCGCTGACAGCATGTCACCGACCCGCACGCCTTCGTATGTGCCCAAATAGCCCTCGAAAACGTAAATGCACCCAAGCTGCTCGCGCGCCGAAAACACGGTCAGGCGCGTAGTCAACATGACTAACGTCTTGAAGGAACGGTTCTATGCTCGATAGTGACTGCCCTATCCTGAATCCTGCGGCAGAGTTTCCTGGCTCAATGGGGGCATAGAGATCAAGCATTTTGGATGTCAGGCCATCTGTGAGCGTCCATTGTGAACGGCCGGTTGTGGCCGACTGTAGCCGCATGAGTTGCCGGCGCAACGGATCAGCCCCGACCTCAGCTCGCCTCGCCTGTCGGCGTGACGTCATAGACGTACCAGATGCCGTCAGAAAAATAGAAGGTGTCATCGCCTGGGCCAAGGAGCGCCGACTCGATCAACGGGAGATCCACTTCGCGCCCTTTGCGCAGGGCCTTTGCAATCGCATCTGTCGTGCCGATTGCAAGCGCGTTGCCGGCTTCTATACACCCGAAGGGCGGAGCGCCTTCGTCTGCCTGGGCGCGCCAATCGTGCAGCATCGCCAACGAGTAGCCGCCGTCGTATGGCGGCTTCGCGTGGATCAAATAGTCCTCACCAACCTCATCGGCCTGAACGAACTTCACCAATGAAGAGAGCACTTCATCGCTTTCAATGAATCTCTTGACCTGCTGTCGTCCGTTCTCCCAGCGAACTAAATCGTCGGCAGAAATGAAGCACCGCAGCATTTTCATTTCCCAGTTCATCTGATCGTTCTTCGCAGAATTGAACTGATACAGCTTCCATCGCCGCCCTTCGAGGGCTAGCTGCAAAGGTAGTGACTTCCGGCGTTCTGCGAAGGTGGTCATGGGTCAAACGATCGGAATATTTCTAATGTACGGATGGCCGCAGTTCTTGCTTATCGTTGAAACGAATTCGAATGCCCGCTTGGCGGTAAATTGAGCACTCGTTGCCAACGACCGGTTGTGGCCGATTGTGCCCCTTGCCATAGGTAAAACATAGTCGCGAAAGCTGATCCCTAACTCAGTGAACGCAGGCGCTGCTTCGCGGCTGCAACAAGCACAGCTGCGGTCCGGCACGCGCATGCTTAGCCTCCCTCAACTCGATGGGAGACCATCATGGGATCAGTAAACACTGCAAGCTGCCGAGTGCCCTGGAACAAGGGCAAGATCGTCGGCCAGAAGGCGCCTTTCAAGCTCAAGGACATTTGGGCGCTGCGGGTGCGGCTGCAACTAGAGGGTCGAGTGCGCGAACTGGCTCTCTTCAACTTGGGCTTGGACAGCAAGCTGCGCGGCTGCGATCTTGTCAGCCTGAAGGTCAGAGACGTCTGCCACGGGGAGCAGGTTGCACCACGGGCGACGGTGATGCAGCACAAAACCCAGCGTCCGGTGCAATTCGAGCTCACGCCCGGAACCCGAGAGGCTGTGCATGCGTGGATCCAGCGTGCCGGCCTGCGATCGGACGACTTCCTGTTCCCGAGCCGAATGCACGGCTCGCCGCACCTCGGCACCCGGCAGTACGCCCGAATACTGAGTGGCTGGGTCAGAGAGCTGGGACTGGATCCCACCGACTACGGAACTCACTCGATGCGTCGGACTAAGGCTACGCTGATCTACCGGCGGACGAGAAACCTTCGTGCGGTGCAGTTGCTGCTCGGCCATTCAAAGCTTGAGTCGACGGTCAGATACCTGGGCATCGAGGTGGATGACGCCCTCGAGATCTCGGAGCAGACGGAAATCTAAGCGAGCGACGATTGAGCAGCGCAAATCCGTCGTCATTGCTACGGTGGTGAGACGGATCAATGCGCTGCGGATGGCTTGATTGCGGCGCACAGCAGACATCCGACGGGCGATGCCGGCTGACCGCAATCAGTCTTGAAGCAGCCGCCCAACGCGTGCGACGCTCCGTATTTCGGCCTGTTGGACCATGCCCTGTCCCATCAGGGCACCGCTGATAGAAACCGCTTTCGCGCCAACGACGAGCCTATTGCCCAACCGACGATAACGATAGGCACATAAACGCCCGGTTATCGGAAGTTGAGAGCGCAAAGCAACCAGTAAAAACGTGCTGCACTCAGGTCAATAGTTCATCACTGCGAGAGGCAGGTATGCAGCGGCTGCCGGCATCCCTCGGCCTCGCTCGACGGGTACTATCAACCAGGAACGGAAGTTCACGGAAAGTGCATAGGCCGCTAGTAAGCGCTCATTCTTGGGAGCCGCCGAATGAAGTTTCGGATTGATCACATCTTTGCCCGTGGGCGGCCTGTGCGCTTCTCTTATGAAAGCTAGATGAGGGCGAATTTTCTCTCTCTCTCTCAGAAACACCTTGCCTCGGTGGGGTCCCAATCAAGTGGTCGCTTTCTCAACCGCGTGCAGCTCGGGGGGAAGACGGGTAGATCCGTAATGGTCTTTTTTTTTCCCAAGAGTAGCGAGCCCCGATCAGGAGCGCGGCAATCCCAACCCATGCAGAGCGATCAAGTTCCGCTGAATCTCCGCCGTGCCACCGCCGATCACGGTCACGATCGAAAAACGCAGCAGTTGCTCGAACCAGCCCGCGGCGACCGCGCCATGCGCCCCCTTGGATAGCGTCGCCGCAGCGCCCAGAATATCGAGCGAGACTTGCCCCAACTGCTCCATCAGTTCGCCGGTGTACGCCTTGCTCATGGCGGCTTCATGGATCGGGGCCTTGCCTTTCTCCGCCATTTCAATACTGTTCATGAACAACTGCCGTCCGGCCTCGACCTGGGCGGCGAGCGCTCCAATGCGATCACGAACGGCACCATCGGTACGGCCTGATTGCAGGCTGTCGTCGACCTCGCGCACGCATCGGACCAAGCATTCGAATTCGGCACGCGCGTTAGCGATGAAACTGCCCATCATCATTCGCTCGGTGGCCAATGCGGAGGTGAGGATCGTCCAACCTTGGTTGACCTCACCGACAAGCGCATGTGCAGATACTCGCACGTTGTCGAGGAATTCTTGGCAGAAAGTGTGCCCGTACATGGCCATCGACGGGCGCACCGTGAGACCCGGAGTCTTCATTGGCACGATGAAGAGGCTGATGCCGGCGTGCGGCCGCTGCGCAGTCCGATCGGTGCGCGCCGCTAGCCACATGTAGTCGGCTTTCTCTGCGGCCGTGGTCCAGATTTTCTGTCCATTGATCACCCATTCGTCGCCGTCGCGCTCGGCGGTGGTCTGCATCGAGGCGAGGTCGGAGCCCGAGCCGGGTTCGCTGTAGCCTAGGCAGAAGGTGATTTCCCCGCGAGCGAGCTTGGGAAGGAACTCAGCCTTCTGCGCTGGCGTGCCGAACGACATCAGGGCATGAGCCTGGATGTCCCCACGGCCACCCATCGGCGCGCCGACGCGCTGAATTTCTTCCATGAAAGCCAATTGCTCGCGGGGCGTGCGGCCTTCGCCGCCGTAGGCGCTGGGCCAACTCAGACTGTTCCATCCTTTGCGGCCCAGCAATGCGGTGAACCTGGTGTCGTAGCCCCATTCTTCGTACGGTCGGTCAATCTCGTCTTCCCGGCTTTCGGGCACCCAGTTGTCCTTCAGCCAGTCGCGCACTTCCACGCGAAATGCATTGCCCGCAGTCCCCAGATCCTGTTCTGGAAGTGCCTGCCCCTGGTCGAGCAGCGCCTGGGCCAATTGCTCCCGGGCACGGCGCACCCCACCCAGGCGTGCCAGGTCGGCATGAATTCGCCGGAAATGCCGAGGTGCCTCATGTTCTTCCGAGTAGCCGACGGCACCGAAGGTGTGGTGCACCTCCAGCGCCACCCGGCGCAGAGCAGGGCCGGCAAAAGCGCGCGCGCTCGCGCCGAGCACACGCCAGTTGTCCATGCCGAAGTCGTAGCTGCGGGCCGCGTTGTTCAGCAATAGCCTCGCAGCCTCCAGGCTCATCAGAGCGTTCGCGAGCTTGTGCTGAAGTGCCTGGAAGCGGCCGATCGGTTGGCCGAACTGACGGCGTTCCTTCGCATATTCGACCGCCATGTCGAAGCCGCGCTGTGCAGCACCTAGACTGCGCGCCAGCAAGGCCAGCCCTGCGATCTGGTGGAGATCCTCGGCCAGTTGCTGCGAAATGGCCAAAGGGACTGCGGCCACGCAGTCGAAGGTCAGCCGAGCCAAGGGCGGGATCGCCAGACCCGGCGTTTCCTCGATGGCCAGACCCGGTGCACCGCGCGGCACAACTACCAGCAATGGACCTTGGTCGGCCAGCACGAGCACGTGAGTGGCTGTCGCACAGCCCTCGGCAAAGTCCACGCACCCTTGCAACCGATCACTGTTCCACCGAAGCGTGCCAGCGCACGGATCGCCGTCAAAGCTACCTAGTGCGAAGGCGATGGTGGCGTCGCCCCGATGGAGCGCGTCCAGCAAATCATCCGTTTCCTGCGAACTGCTTCGCAGCGGCGAAAGCACCATATTCACAAGCACGGCGCCGACCAGCGGCGCGGGACAGCCCGCACGCCCTAGTTCTTCCAGCGCCACTGTAATCTCGCGCAGACCGCCTTCGAGCGGATCGCGGCCCAGGCTTGCCACGCCCTGTTCCGCCAGTGCGTGCCAGATCGACGCAATCGCTTGCGTGTCGGCAGCCAGCGCTATGGCGCGCTCGGCGGGCCAGAGCCGTTCAAGCAGACGGCGCAGGCTTTCGCGCAACATCTCCCGCTCTTCGTCGCTCGGCAGCATTTCGGGGGCAGGCACAGCGCGCTCTTCTTCTGCCATACGACATCTTTCGTGTGGAGCAGTCCGACCTCTGGACTGCGACGAAGATTCTGGTGTGCGCCAGAAAAGCGATCACCCCTCTTTTCGAGTGGAGCCTGCGGCAAACGACTCAGTCGATCAGTCCGCGCTTGCGTGCCACCATCACCGCGTCGTACCGGCTCGGGACGCCAAGCTTGCCGAAGATGCTCTTCAGGTTCCACTTTACGGTTTCGAGCGTGATATTCAGGGTCAGCGCGATCCGCTTGTTGGACATCGATTGACCGAGCAGTTGCAGGATCTCGATCTCGCGCGGCTTCATGTTTTGGTCCTGCACCGCAGCCTCTCGCAAGGGTAGTCGGGATGTGCGCGCGGCGTCGGCTCGCTGCAGCAGGTCGGCGAGGTAATCCCGGGTGTCGCCGGCCTCCAGCGTCGTCACCAGTTTCCTGAGTAGAACATGCAGGGCTTCGCCTTCGTCCAACACGGTGCGCACCAGACCCAGACGCAGCGCGGCCTCAATGCCGACCATCAGCCCGTGTCTCGATTCCGCCTCGCGCCCCATCTGATCGAAGGCGCAGCCTGACAGTAGGTCGGCCAGCACCACGCTCTTTTGGCGGGCGAACGTGACGCCGTGCTGCCGCAGGCGCCCGAGCGCAGGCAATGCCGCGTCCCCGTGGCCTTCGGCTAGAGCGAGGCGCGCCGCCGCCAGCGCGGCAATGGCGTCGATTTCGGCAAGGAAACCCGCGGCGCCGCGATGGCGTTCAGCCAGCGCATCGAGCTCGGCCTGTATCTGCTGCGCGATCTCCTGGCGGCCAAGCCGCAGATGTAGGCGCGCCTGCTCGGCCAGCACATACGCCAATGGGCGATCGAGCGCTTGGTCGCGATATTGGGATTCGTCTTCGGCCAGACCCTGGAGCGTTTCTAGTGGTGACAGTTGCAAGCCCGCCAGCCGGTTACGCGCGATGAGGGCGCGCACCATCGGCTCCGGGGACGAGAAGCGCAGCAGATCGAGGCGGTGGGCGAGCACGTCGCGCGCCTCGGCGAGGCGATCAGCTTCGTAGTACGCATCGGCGGCGAAAGCCGCGCAGTTCACGGCAGACACCGAGCGACGGCCGTGCGCGTCCTCGGAGCGCACAACCAGCGGCCCGGCAATCCGGATCGCCTCCGTGTTGGAGCCCTCCAGTAGATGGCTAAGTAGCAAGGTCGACTCGGCCACTAGCGCCATGTCGTCCAACAACTCTGCACGCGACAGGCGTGCGAGGTTGCAGTGCAGGCTCCGTGCGTCGGCGTAGCGGCCTTCCGCACAATACGCAAAGCTGAGTATGGCTAGGTGGGCCTGGCGCAGGAACCGTTCCTGCAAGGCATCGAAGTCCGAAGGCGCGATCAGCGCCAACGCGGCACTGGTGTCATCGCGCTGAAGCGCGATACTGGCGCGCAGGTAGCGTGCGTGCAGGGCGAACTCGGGGGCCAGCATTGCTTGACCTTGCTGCAGCCGATCGAGCCAGGCCTGCGCATCTCTCCATCGGCAAGTGGCGACAAGCGCCCAGCAACCGAGCACGAGCAGCCGGGGGTGGGCCATCAGCACCTCGGCCGAGAGCTGACTCATCCAGCGTTGCAGCGTGCTGATGAAGCTCATGCTGCGCACCGGCAGGTCAGCGCGCTCCACCAGCCGAGCTGCGGCCTCGAGATCGTCCGCGTGGTAGGCGTGCCGCAGGGCCTCGATCAACGAGCCGTGTGCCTCGAACCAATGGCTCGCGCGCGCATGAGCCGCGCGCACCTGCTGCGGATCGCGCGCTGAAAGGCGCTCCTGCAGGAAGCTGGCAAACAGCGGATGCAGGCGATACCACGGCGTGGGACTGTCGATCTCGACGGGTAGGAGCAAGAGGTTTTCGCGCTCCAACTGATCAAGCAGAGCCCGGGCCTGCGGGCTCTCCGTGACGTAGTGGACCAGGTCGGCATTGAAGCGCCGGCAGATCGAGATTTTCTCGATGAAGTCAACGAGTTCGGGCGCCAGGTCGCGCACCACGTCCTCCGACAGGTAGCGTTGCAGGTCGCCGCGGTGGTGCACCAGTTGTGATAGCAGCGCGCGGTTGCCCGACGCGCGCTTGAGTCGGATGCAGATCATCTGCACGCACAGGGGCCAGCCGTCAGTGATGTCGTGGATCAGGCGCGCGTCGTCGGGCGTAACTTCGCCGAGCTGCTTGGCCAGAAAGTCCTGCGTCTCATGGAAATCGAATGGCAGGTCTGCGAGGGCGATTTCGCTCAGCTCGCCGGTGAGGCGCATGCGACTCACAGCAAGCGGCGGCGAGGTGCGCGATGCGAGGACCAGGTGCATCTCCTCGGGACAGTGGTCCAGCAGGCCCTGTATCAACGCATGCGTCAGCGGGTCGTCGACATGGTGGTAGTCGTCGATGAAGAGGTAGAGGGCCTTGCTCGACTGACAGGCCGCATCGACGATGGTGGCGACGGTCTGCGCCACTGGCAGCTCGGCGCGTGCCTCGGAAGGCAGGGCGGTGCTGTCTTCAACGGCCAAGCCGGCCTGCTGCAGCGCGCCCAGGAGGTAGGCGCGGAACTGTGGAAATTGCTGCTCCTCCTGCGACAGCGAGAGCCACGACACCTGCTCGCCGGCTTTCAGCAGTTCCTGGCGCCACTGCGCCAGCAGCGTTGTCTTGCCGAAGCCCGCGCTGCCGCACACCAGCGCAAGCCGGCAGTCGCGCGCTTCGCGAAGCCGCGCCAGCAGGCGGGTCCGCGCGGTCGATTGCGGGCTGATGCGCGGCGGCGCGAACTTGGTCGGAATGAGAAGGTGGTCGAGCGGCAAAAGGCGGGCTCCTTGCACGAGGGATTTTAGGGAGCGCCTCCTCGGAACGCTCTCCGCTGCAACCCGCCCCCTCAACACGAGGGGTGCGCCCGGGAGGGGGGCGCCGCACCATTGCGACGCGTCCATGCAAGGAGACAGACCGCAATGACCTACCAGACCATCATCCACGAGCAGCGGGAGTCCGTCGCATGGATCACGCTCAACCGTCCCGCTGAACTCAATTCGGTGAACTTGCGAATGCTGCAGGAGCTGTCGGCGGCGCTGACGGAGGTCGCGGCCGACGCTTCGCAGAAGGTGCTCGTGCTGACTGGCGCAGGCCGGGCCTTCTGCGCCGGCGCCGATCTGAAGGCCCTGCGCGGCGCCATCGATGCCGCCCCGGGCGAGCCGAACTTCTCCGACCTGACCCTGTCCACGCTCTCGCAGTTACGCAATATGCCCAAGCCGGTCATCGGCGCGATGAACGGCCTGACGGTCGCCGGGGGTCTCGAGCTGGCGATGTGCTGCGACTTTCTCGTGGGCGCGGCGAGCGCGAAGATCGGCGACGGCCACGCGAACTACGGTGTGTTCCCCGGCGGCGGAGGTGCGGCGGTCCTCCCGCGCCGGATCGGCCTGCCACGTGCAAAACAGTTGTTATTCACCGGCGACTTGATGAGTGCCGCGCAGATGCAGGCCTGGGGTTTGTTGAACGAGGTGGTGGCCGATTCTGAGCTGCAGCCGGCGGTTGCCGCTCTGGCGGCCCGCATGGCCGGCAAGAGCCCTCTGGTTCTGCGCCGCATGAAGACCATCGCCGAGCGCGCCCTGGATCAGCCGCTCGACTTGGCGTTGCGCGACGAGTTGCTCGAATGCCTGCAGCACACACGCTCCCATGATTTTAGCGAAGGGCTCGCCGCCTATGGCGAGAAGCGCGCGCCGGCCTTCCGGGGCGTCTGAGGCCCGCCACTCGCCGGCCCTTGGCACTGAAGAACAACACAACAGGAGACAAAGAATGAATCGCTTGATGAATCTGCCGGTGGTTCGACGCGTCCGGTCGCTGGGCCGGATGCTGGGCCGATGGATGGCCGCGCTGATGCTCTGCCTGGGTGCGTCGGCCGCCGCGGTAGCTGGCCCGCTGCAGGACCCGGCGGGTGACCCCTTCTACGCGCCGCCGTCGCCATTGCCCGAGGGGCCGCACGGCACACTCATCCGTTCGCGCGCCTATGTGCCGCTGGGACTGCCCGCCTGGGGTTGGCAGATCATGTACAAGTCGACCGACGTCAACGGCAACGCCGTCGCCGTCACTGGGAACGTGATGGTGCCGTGGCTGCCATGGTTCCAGTCTTCGCCGCGACCGATCGTCGGATGGGCGTCGGGCACGCAGGGCATTGCGGACCGCTGCGCCCCGTCGCACCAACTCGCCGTCGGCACCGAGTACGAGGCGATCGCCGGCCCCATCGGCTGGACGCTGGCCCGCGGTTGGGCCATCGCCATGACCGACTACCAGGGCCTCGGCACGCCGGGCGACCACACCTATGGCGTCGCGGCGCCTGCGGGTCGGGCCATGCTCGATGCAGTGATCGCGGCCCAACAACTGGGCGGGGCGAACTTGTCGGCCCAGGCACCGGTCGGCCTCGTCGGCTACTCGCAGGGCGGGCACGCCTCGGCCATCGCTGCCGAGCTGCAGCCGAGCTATGCGCCAGCGTTGAAGGTCAAGGGTGTGGCCTCGGGCGCCGGGCCGTCGAGCATTGATGGCCTGTACGCGGCCAACAACGGCGGCCTCTTCGGCGGTGCAATCCCGTACCTGCTGATCGGACTGAACGCTGCCTATCCCGAGCTGAGCCTCGACACCATCCTGACTCCCTATGGCCGCTCGATCATCGCCGAGGCGCGCAATAACAAGTGCCTGCTCGCCATGGCGGCCAGCTATCCGGGACTGGGAGATGCGGTGCTCGTCGACGGGCCGGGCATCTTGACGCGTTCCGACTGGAAGGCGCGCTTCCTGCAGCAGCGCACCGGCACCGCCACGCCGGCGGTGCCCGCGCTCGTCTACGCCGGCCTGCTCGACGAGCTTGTGCCCTACGAGAACACGAAGAAGACCTTCACCGCATGGTGCGCCGGCGGGGCGAAGGTGAGCTTCCGAACCATCGGCATCACCGAGCACGCGACCGGGATGCTGTTGGGCTATCCGCTCGCCCTGGACTGGATGGCGGACCGCTTCGCCGGCGCACCTGCGCCTTCCGACTGCCCGTGACCTGTCTCGTCGAGGGCCGGGCCCGATCAACCCAGAGAGGATGAACATGTCCAACCGTGTAGCCATCGTGTCGATGGCACAAGTCAACTACAGCGAGAAGCGGGCGTACTCACCCGAAGAGCTGGCCTACCGGGCAATCCGGCCGGTGCTGCAGGAAACCGGCCTGCGCTTCCTGCCGGCCTACGAGAAGGGTGGCGTCGACGCGAGTCTGATCTGCCATGAGCACTCGCGCATCGCACGCCCGTTCTCTGCGTCGCTGATCGTCGATGTGGCGGGTGCCAATCTTCGGCCTGACGAGAAAGTGGACCAGGACGGTGCCGTCGGCGTACTTGAAGCCTTCTGGCAAATCGCCTCGGGAGAATTCGAGACCGTGCTCGTGGTCGCGGTCGGCCAGGATTCGACGGCGGCCAGTGGTGGCAATGCCATCGAGAACAAGGTGTTCGACCCCTTCTTCTGCCGGCCCTTGGGCCTGGACAACGTACAGGCCGCCGCGCTCCAGGTACAGCGCTATGCGCACAAGTACGGCATCACGCCGGAGCAGCTCGCTGCGATCTCGGTCAAGAATCTCGGCAACGCCCGCAACAATCCCCTGGCCTTGCGCGAGGGCGACTTCAGCATCGCCGATGTGCTTGGTGCGAGGATGCTGGCTGACCCGATCACCACGCTGCAGTCGCGTCCGCAAGGCGACAGCGCCATCGTGATGCTGCTGGCCAATGAGCAGCGCGCCCGACAGTTGACGGACAAGCCGGTCTGGATCAAGGGCCTGGCCAACTGCTGCGACGGCTATTTCCTGGGGGATCGTGATCTCGCCGACTCAGAAGTGCTGACCATGGCGGCCAAGAAGGCCTACCGTATGGCCGGTATCGACAACCCGCGCACCGACATCGACCTGCTGGAGGTCACCGACGAGTTTGCCTACCAGGAACTGATGGCCTACGAGGGGCTGGGACTGTGCGCAGCGGGCGAAGGTCCTCGCTGGCTGGAGTCCGGCGTCAGCGGCCACGATGGGCTGCAGCCGGTCAATCTCTCCGGCGGTGCTCTCTCCGGCACCAGCCACACCACCATCGGCATGGCGCGGGTCGCCGAAATTGTGCTGCAACTGCGCGGCGAAGCCGGCAAGCGCCAGGTGGGCCGTGCCCGCACCGGCCTCGCACACCTCGCTTCCGGCCCCGCTGGGCAATTCCACCAAGTAATGATTCTGGGAGTCAATCCATGAAGCGCCGCGTCGCCATCGTCGGCTTCGGCCAGACCGAAATGACCGCCCACAGCCCGCTGACAAAGGCGGAGTTGGCCAACCAGGCCGTGCGCCGCGCGCTCGCGGATGCCCGGATCACGATGAAGCAGGTCGAAGAGATTGTCCTCGGCGACATCGACTGGGTTTCCGGTACTGCAGAATCGGAAATGGAGCTGGCCGATTTCGTCGGCCACTACCGCAAACCCCTGGTCAAGATCGAAACCGGCGGCACCGTCGGCGGCTCGGCTGCGATATCAGCCATCCACCATGTAGCTGCGGGCGCTTGCGACGTGGCCATGATCTCCACCACCTCGAAGTTCGTCGGCCCGCCGAGCGACGTGATGCCGCGCGGCCCCTTCCTGCAGGCTGGCATCTCCTCAGGCGTGCACGCGCTCACCGAGAAATGGTGTGCCATCGGCGCGGTCGGCACGCTGTCGTTGATGGCCGCGGCCTACGCCAAGCTCTCGGGCTGCCCCGAGGAAGCGGTGGCCATCGCGCGCGTCAAGGCCTCCGAAAACGCCGCTCGGAACCCCTATGCCCATCTGCGCGAGCGCCTCAGCGTCGAGCAGGTGATGCAATCCCCGATGCTGACGGCGCCCATGCGCCAGCTGCACATGTGCCCGATCACCGAAGGCTCAGCCTCGATCATCTTCGCCAGCGAGGATGTGGTGGACCAGATCACCGACAAGCCGGTCTGGGTGCAGGACGTAGTGAGCATCCATTCCGCGCAGCATTGGTCTGCCCTGCAGGACTTCATCGCACCCAAGGAGCGCTGCGTGCTGCCCAGTCTGCAAAAGGCCTGCGAGATTCTCTACAAGCGCAATGGCATCACCAGACCCGCTCAGCAGCTGGACGTGGTCGAGATGTACGAGCCCTGCACCTGGGCCGAGCTGGTGTGGATGGAAACCATGGGTCTGGCGGAGCCCAATCAGGCATGGCGGATGGCCGCCAGCGGCGCCACAGCCATCGATGGCGTGCTGCCGATCAATCCCTCCGGCGGCGTCACCTGCACCAACGGTGGCGTGCCCTCCACGACCCAGCGCTTCGGCGAACTGGCGCTGCAGATCCGCGGCGACGCCGGCGCGCACCAGGTGCCGCGCGAGCCCCGGCTGGGCATCGCCACCGGGTTCGGCGGCACCGGCTGGACCCCGCTGCTACTTCTCTCCAAGGACAAGCCATGAGCGATACCACGCACAAGCCTGTGCCACCGACGCGGTTGCGCACGTACTTCTCGATGGACTACCCGGTGGGCCTGTTCAATGGCCGCTTCGCGCGCGAGATGCGCGACAACGGCCGGCTGATCGGAATCGTCTGTCGCCACTGCGGCTTCAGCATGCTGCCGGCCCAGGCGGTATGTACGGTCTGCCACGGCGAGAACATCAAGGACCCCAACTGGGTGGAGATGGGGCCCGAAGCGACAGTCGCCGGCTTCATGACCTTCAACATGCCCTTCATCGACACCAACGACCTTTCGGTGCAAAAGGGCCACTACACGGTCGGCCAGCTGATGGTCGATTCACCAGGCCGCACCAGCGGCTTCCTCTGGCATTTCATCGGCGAGGCCGACGCCAGCCAGTTACGCAACGGCATGCGCGTGCGCGCGATCTACCGTCCGCGTGACGAACGCAAGGGTCTGATGACCGACATCCTGCATTGGGTGCCGACAGGAGAATGACGATGTATCCAGCTGAACTCGAAGCCGCCGAGCCCATGGTCCTGCGCCAGCCGGTGCTGTACTGCGACATCAACTACGACGTGGGCCGGATCAACGGCCGGTTCTTCGCCGCGCTGCGCGACGAGGGCCGCATCACGGCCACCCGCTGCACGGCCTGCGCCCGTAGCTACCTGCCACCACGCATGAGCTGCCCCGAATGTTTCGCCGAGTTGGACGAATGGGTGGATGCAGGTGATACCGGCACGCTCACGGCCTTCACCATCGTGCGCGAGCCCGGCATGCTCCAGCAAATGCCCCTTCCCTATGTGGTCGGTCTGGTCAAGCTCGACGGCGCAGACACCGCACTCGTTCACTACCTCGGCGAAGTCGCGCCCGAGGCGGTGAAGGTCGGCATGCGCGTGCGCGCCGTGCTGGCTGAAGAGCGACACGGCAATATTTGGGATATCCGCTATTTCAGGCCGACGACCTGAGGCAAGAGGCCGAAACGCCACCTGAACACTTATAGCAAGAGGAGACATGACATGCCGCACATCCACGCCCCCATCAACCCCAGCGCCTGGCTACAACGCCACGTGCAGGAACGGCCCGACCAGCGCTATCTCACGCAGCCCCTGGGCGGCGGACAGGAGCGCCACTTCACCTGGGCGCAGGCTTCAGAAGAAGCGCGGCGCATGGCCGCGCATCTCGCGTCTTTCGGCTGGGAGCCTGGTTCGCGGGTCGCGATCATGTCGAAGAACTGCGCCTGGTGGTTCCTCGCCGACTTCGCGATCATGTTGGCCGGGCATGTCTCGGTGCCGATCTATCCTTCTCTCACGGGAGCATCGGTGCGCCACGTCCTCGAGCACTCGGGCGCCAAGGCATTGTTTCTGGGCAAGCTCGATTCCGACGATTGGGGCGCCATGCGTGCCGGCATCCCCCCGGGGATGCCGGTGGTGCGGTTTCCGCTGCGCGCGGACGGGGAATTGCCCGACCAGCCCGTGGCCGACTGGGACACCGTGATCGCCCGCACGCCGCCGCTGACCGGCGAGCGCTCGCGCGGCGTCGACGAGTTGGCCACCATCGTCTACACCTCGGGAACCACCGGCGTTCCCAAGGGCGTGATGCACACCTTCGGCACGCTGGGGGCGTCGCTGGGCATCCTGATGGACGACTATGGCTTCGGCCCGCACGATCGCATGCTGTCGTACCTGCCATTGGCGCACAGCGCCGATCGGATGTTTTCCGAGATGGTGTCGCTGGCAAGCGGCTGCAGCGTGACCTTCAACGAAAGTGTCGAGACCTTCGTCTCCGATCTCCAGAAGACCCGGCCCACCTTCTTCATCGCAGTGCCGCGGCTATGGGCCAAGTTCCGCCAGGCCGTGCTGACGCGCATTCCACCTGCGCAGTTGACGACGATGCTGGCCGATCCCGAGAAAGGGCCGGCCGTGCGCCGGCAGGTGCTGGCGCAACTGGGCTTGGCCGAGACGCGCTATGCGCTGTCGGGTGCCGCGCCGCTGTCGCAAGAACTGCATCAGTGGTATCTCGACCTGGGCCTGGAGCTGCTTGAGATCTACGGCATGACGGAGAACATGGGCACGCATGCGAGCCGCCCTGGAAAGGGACGAGTGGGTTACGTGGGTCAGCCGCGACCTGGCGCCGAAGTCCGGCGTACCGACGACGGCGAGATCTTGGTCCGCTTCCCAGGCAATATGCGCGGTTACTTCAACGATCCGCAGCGCACCGCTGAGGTCATGACCGAGGACGGCTTCCTGCGCACCGGCGACGTCGGCGACATCGATGCCGAGGGCTACTTGAAGCTCACTGGCCGTGCCAAGGAGATCTTCAAGACCAGTAAGGGCAAGTACGTGGCGCCCACACCCATCGAGAATGCGCTGTGCGGCGATCCGCTGGTCGAGGCCTGCTGCGTGACTGGCGTGGGCTTTCCGCAGCCGTTTGCCGTCGTTCTGCTGGCGCCGGGCGCTACGCGAAGTCCCGAACTCACGCGAACGCTCGATGTGCTGCGGCAAGCTGTCAACCAGACTCTGGACCCACACGAGCGACTCGATTTTCTGGTCGTCGCCGCGCAGTCGTGGACCGTCGAGAACGGACTCATGACCCCGACGTTCAAGCTGCGTCGCAACGTGTTCGAAACACGCTTCGGACCGCATTTCGAGCGTTGGGCGACCCTTGGCGAATCCGTCGTCTGGGCCGAATGAGTGCATAGGGGGCGTGTCAGGTTTCGCCCCTATCACGGAAGGGGGCCTTCGCGCATCCTGGCACCCTCGCACTCCCCTCCATTCGAGGGGCGAAAGAAATCATGCGCGTCGGCAGACTTCATGCCACCGAGAAAAACACGACGCCTACAGGAGACCCAACATGGCCATCATTGACTTCTTCGACCGCGGATGGGAGATCGATCCGCAAGCACCTGCTTACGTGATGGACGATGCGGTCTACAGCTTCGATGATGTCGGCACGCTCTCGTGCCGCATCGCGAACGCCCTGCTGGCGATGGGCCAGGGACGAGAGAAGGTCGGCGCGGTCTGGGCCGCCAACCATCCGGTGCCATGGACCTGCACCCTGGGGCTGTGGCGTGCCGGTATGGCGTGGATGCCTGTCAATCCGCGCGGAGCGCTCGAAGAAAATCGTCAGTTGCTCGATGCCTTCGACTGCGAGGTACTGTTCTTCCAGCAGGCCTTCGCACCGGCCGTGGAAGCATTGCGCCCCAATCTGCCGAAGATCCGGCTGTTCGTCTGCATCGAAGGCCCCGTGCCGGGGGCGCTAGGACTCTCCGAATGGATCGAAGGCCATTCGGGCAACAGGCCGCAGGTGACCTACCAGCCCGACGACACGGTGGCCGTGATGCCGACCGGGGGCACCACGGGTCTGCCCAAGGGCGTGATGAACACGCACCGCAGCTTCCAGGCCTTCTGCGCCCAGTTCATGATCGCCTGCAGCTACCGGGCCGACGAGAAGATCGTCAACCTTGCCGCAGCTCCGATGACGCATACCGCGGGTGTCTTGTCGCTGCCGTGTACGGCACGTGGCGGCACGGTGGTGGTGCTGACCAAACCCGATCCCACCGCCCTCCTTGATGCCATCGAGACGCACCGTGTGACCGAGTTCTTCCTGCCGCCGACGGTCATCTACCGATTGCTGGACATGCCGGGCATCGAGGGGCGCGACTTTTCCTCGCTGAAGTACTTCCTGTGCGGCGCTGCGCCGATGTCGGCCGAGAAACTGCGCCGCGCCATCGCGGTGTTCGGGCCCGTGATGATGGAGGCCTATGGTCAGACCGAGGCGCCCGGCGCAATCGCGATGAAGCGGCCGGAGGAGAACTTCGTCGGCGGGCAACTCGCCAGCGATGCGCGCCTGCTGTCCTGCGGCCGTGCCAGCCCGCTCACCCGCGTGGCGATCATGGGGGAAAACAACGAACCGCTTGGCGTCGGCGAGACCGGCGAGATCTGCGTGCGCGGTGACCTCGTCATGAAAGGCTACTACAAGGCGCCCGAGAAGACAGCCGAAGCCGTCGTCGACGGCTGGCTGCACACCGGCGACGTGGGGCACCTGGACCGCGACGGGTATCTGCGCATCACCGACCGCAAGAAGGACATGGTGATCAGCGGCGGCTTCAACGTCTACCCGAGCGAGGTCGAGCAGGTGATCTGGGCTCACCCCGCTGTGCAGGACTGCGCCGTGATCGGTGTGCCCGATGCCGCATGGGGCGAGGCGGTGAAGGCCGTCGTCGAACTGACGCCCGGCATGCAGGTCTCGGACGGCGAGCTGATCGCCCTGTGCAAGCTGAAGCTGGGCAGTGTGAAGGCGCCCAAGTCGGTGGACTTCGTGGCCTCGCTGCCGCGCAGTGCCAACGGCAAGGTCCTGAAAAAAGATCTGCGCGCACTCTACTGGACGGCGCAGGACCGCAACATCTGATCCGCCGAGGCGGAAAGCGAGCAACCGATGACCCAGGAAACCCTCATCGCCGGTGTCGGCATGGTGCCTTTTGTGCGCCCTGGCCGCAGCGAACCCTATGACGTGATGGCGCAAAAGGCCGTGCAAGCGGCACTGGCCGATGCCCGCATCGACTACGGCCTCGTCGAGCAGGCCTTCGCAAGTTTCGTCTATGGCGACTCGTGCTCGGGCGAGCGCGCTCTCTACCGCGTCGGCATCACCGGCATCCCGATCACCAACGTGAACAACAATTGCGCGTCGGGCTCGTCGGCGCTGTTCCTGGCACGGCAGGCCATCTTGTCAGGTGTCTCGGAGTGCGCACTGGCGGTTGGCTTCGAGGAGATGCGGCCCGGCGCGTTGGACCGCATCTTTCCCACGCATGCGGACCCGCTCGAGCACCACCGCGCCAGTGTGATCGCTGCGATGGGACTCAGCGTGCAGGAGCAAGCACTGCCGCCCGCGCTGCTGATGTTCGGCTCTCAGCTCGAATGGGCTGCGCGTGAATTGCAGCTGACCGATGAGGTGTTCGCGCGCGTGGCCGTGAAGGCGCGCGCGCATGCGAAACACAATCCCTTCGCGATCTTCCGCGATCCGCTGAGCGTGGATGAAGTCCTGGCCGCCCCAACCGTGTGGGGGCGCTTACGCAAGCTGTATGCCTGCGCACCAAGCTGCGGTGCCGCTGCGGTGATCCTGTGCAGCTCCGATTTCGCCCGGCGCCATGGCCTGCGCGCCGAGGTGTCGATCCTCGCTCATGAGATGGGCAGCGACATCGCCACCGACCTTGACCCGCCCAATGTGCCCGATGCGTTGAGCCGAGCCGCCACGCGCCGTGTTGCGGATCGTGCCTACGCGCGCGCGGGGGTGGCGCCAACGGACATCGACGTCGCGGAGGTACACGATTGCTTCGTCAGTAACGAACTGCTCAGTTGCGCGAGCCTGGGCTTTTGTGCCGAAGAAGATCTGGCCGGCTTCGTCCTAGAAGGGTGCAATACCTATGGTGGGCAAGTGGTGGTCTGCCCGTCGGGCGGGCTGCTGTCCAAGGGCCATCCGCTCGGCGCAACCGGGCTGGCGCAGATCACCGAGCTCGCTACGCAATTGCGCGGCCAGGCCGGCGTGCGGCAGGTCGAGGGCGCTCGCCTGGCCTTGCAGCACAACGGCGGATTGGGCACGGCGGTGTCGGTGGCCATCCTGCAGCGGCGTGATTGACCCGAGATCGAACCGAAAGAGAAGAGAAAGAGAACCCGAATGACTGCTCCTGTCGTGCTCGAACGCGACGGCCATGTGGCCGCCATCGTGCTGAACCGTCCCGAACAATCCAACGCCATCGACCCGGACGCGGCGCAGGCGTTGATCGGGTGCATCGATACGGTGGCGGCCGATGCGTCGGTCCGCGCCGTGGTGCTGCGCGCTACAGGCAGGCATTTCTGCGCCGGCGGCAGCATCGCGTTCTTCGATCAGGCCGGCGCGGCGCTGCCGGCGCTGCTGGAGCAATTCATCGGTCCGCTCCACGCCGCCATCCACAAGCTGGCGACGCTGCCGGTGCCGGTGATCAGTGCCGTCAACGGGCCGGTCGGCGGCGGCGGCATCGGCCTCGCGCTGTGCGCAGACATCGTGCTGGCCGCCGAATCGATGAAACTGCGCGGCGGCTACTCAGCCCTTGGGCTCACACCGGACGCCGGTTCCTCGTGGCTACTGGCGCGCCGTGCCGGCGCAGCACGCGCCAAACAAATCTTTTTCACGAACGCCCCGCTGTCGGTACAGCAATGCCTGGCGTTCGGCATCGTCGACGAGATCGTCCCGGACGAAAAATTGGCGGCCCGCACGACAAGCCTCGCCCGTACTCTTTCGCAGGGCGCGACGGGCGCGCTCGCGCGCATCAAGCGGCTGGTCGACGGAGCGAACGAACGGTCGCTGCTGGAGCAACTCGACATGGAGCATCGGCTGATGGTCGAGGCAGCCGCATCGGTCCATGTGGCCGAGGGCATTGCCGCTTTCCGGGAGAAGCGCGCCCCGCGCTTTACCTGACGGCCTGTCCGGCTCTACGCAATCGCTGAAAGATACTCCATGCAAATGAACCTCGATTTCCACGGCCGCCATGTCTTCGTTTTCGGTGGCACCACCGGCATCAACTTCGGCATCGCGCAGGCCTTCGCACGGCAGGGCGCCGCCGTGACCGTCGCGAGCCGCAAGCAGGAGAACGTCGACAACGCCTGCCGAACGCTTTCCGACGTCGGTGGCCCGGTACATGGCGCGTGTGCCGACGTGCGCGATTTCGACGCGGTCGGCCGCGCGTTCGAGAGCGCGGTCGGACGATTCGGGCCGGTGGATGTACTCGTCTCGGGAGCGGCCGGCAACTTCCTGTGCGCGGCGCGGGACATGTCGTCGAACGGCTTTCGCGCGGTGGTCGATATCGATCTCGTCGGCACCTTCCATGTGCTGCGCCAAGCGCACGCACACCTGCGCAAGCCCGGCGCGGCAGTGATCAACATCACCGCGCCGCAGTCCTTCGTTCCGATGCGCTACCAGGCCCATGCCTGCGCAGCCAAGGCCGGCGTTGATCAGTTGACGCGAGTGCTGGCGCTGGAATGGGGCGGCGAAGGTATTCGCGTCAACTCCATCTCGCCCGGCCCGATCGAAGGCACGGAGGGTTTCAGGAAGCTGATGGCGCCAACGCCGGAAGACCACGCCGCCGCGCGCGGCCACGTGCCGCTGCAACGCTTCGGCTCGCTCGATGACATCGCCAACCTCGCGCTATTCCTAGCTTCGCCCTATGCAAGCTACATCTCGGGTGCGCTGATCCCCTGCGATGGGGGTGGGGCCATCGAAAGCGTCAAGCCTGCGCTCGAGGCCGCGAGCCAAGCCGGCCTGTAGGCGGCAAGCACCGAGATAACACATCCGCCGACGCGGGACTCCCGATGTCTTCAGGTCGATGAAGCGAACGCCGATACTTCACGCGCCAAAGGCATCGTAGGCTGTTTCTAGCCGCGGCCACTATCGACGCCGCGGCGCGTGTCTGTACAAGACATCCAAGTTCGAACCGTAGGGTTTCGACAATGCGCTGCACCAGCAGACTGAGCCCTTCAGTGTCCGTCGGACACCGATAGAAGTCGGCACCTTCCGCACCAATCTCGCGCGCGGTGCGGCAATGAGGGCCGAATGTCAGAGCGCCGGACTACGCTCTGGAGCAGACACACTCACGACATCATTCGACGTCTTTCAGCAAACGTCGCAGCACCTTCCCCGCTCCCGCGGTCGGCAGTGCATCCAGGAAACGCACATGCCTGGGCGCCTTGTACGGTGCCATGTTGTCTCTGCACCAGACGATCAACTCATCGGCGGCCAGTTCGGTTCCCGCCTTCTTCACGACAAAGGCTTTCACTACCTCGCCTTTGTCCACGTCCGGCTGTGCGACCACCGCCACTTGGGAAATGGCCGGGTGCTTGATCAGAATGGTCTCGACTTCCTCGGGGAACACCGGATACCCCGACACCTTGATCATTTCCTTGAAGCGCCCCATGAAGGTGAGATAGCCATCGGCGTCCATGCGCCCCATGTCGCCGGTGTGCACCCAGCCGTCGCGCAACGTGGCGGCGGTAGCTTCGGGGTTGTTGAAGTAGCCCTTAAAAACGCCGGGACTGGTCAGCACGATCTCTCCCTGCTCGCCCGCTGCCAGCGCATCGCCGGTGTCCGGGTCGAGGATGCGTATCACCACCCCCGGCACCGCCAAGCCCACCGTGCCCCAACGGATGGCGTTGGTCGGCATGTAGGTGTCGCAGCTATGGGTTTCCGACAAACCGTAGGCAGCCTCGCGCGCATGGGCGTTCGGAGCGAAGCTCTTCCACTGCAGGGCCAGCGCTTCGGTGAAGGCGATGCCGAAGCTGGTGACTGTGTTCTTGCTCAGGCTGGACAGATCGAATCGGGTGATATCGGGCTGCTGCATGCAGGCCGCGTTCATGGGTGCGATGCTGTACCACGCCGTGATTCGGTAGCGGTCGATGGCCTGCAGCGTGGCACGCGGCTCGAAACGATGCAGCAGCACGGCGGTGTCTCCGCAGAGCACCGGTACGTTCACGCCGGTCAACATACCGGCGACGTGGTACATCGGTGCGACGCATAGCTGTGTGTCATCCCGCTCCACCCCCATGGCGAAGGCCGAAGTACGCGTCTTGTACAGCGCATTGCCATAGGTGAGCATCGCGCCCTTGGGCAGCCCCGTGGTGCCTGACGTGTAGAGCATCAGCGCCAGATCATCCATGTCCAGTTCGACGGAGGCGGGTCTGGCGCTGCCGGACATCACGGCCAGAAAGTCTTCGCAGTCCGTCGGCACAACGCGCGCGTCTTCACGCGCCGTACTCAGTTCGGCGGGCAGGTCCAGTGTCGGCTGCGCGGGCAGCAGGTCGGCATAGTGCACTATGAACACGTGCGCCAGCGTGCTCACTGGCTTCACCTTCTGCACCACCGGCAAGAGGGCCGCTGCCGCCACGATCACCCGCGCGTTCAGGTCGTTCACCTGATAGGCCAGTTCATGCTCCTTGTTCAGCGGTCCGTTGGGGCACACGACGGCACCGATCTTCTGAATGCCGTAGTGCGCTACGACGTACTGCGGGCAATTGCCGAGGAACAGCACCACCGGATCGCCCTTCTTCACGCCAAGGGCCTGCAGGCGGGCGGCGAAGGCATCGCTGGCACGATCCAGGTCGGACCAACTCAGCACGGTGCCGTACCAAACCAGGGCAGCGGCATCGGGCCGTTCTCGCGCATGCATGCGCAGGTACTCGTGCAGGGGCTGGATCGGGCAGGCGGGCAGGGCTGTTTTCACCATGTCGATACTCTCTTTATGTCTTGGGGATGATGGCCGGCGGATCGAAGCAGGTCGTCGCCGGCGGTACGCCGGCGAAGCGCTCGATCTCGACGAGGCATGAATTGGCCGTGCTGCCCTGCGCGATCTCCGAAGTTCCGAAGTCGCGCGTGAGTACATTGGCGTTGCCATGCTTGTCGAGGGAGATGCCGTCGCCGTCTTCCGGCGACAGGTCCAGCCAGGCGCCGGTGGCCATCTGCAGCACACCCGGGATCACAGCATCGGAAACCACCGCCCCCGCAAGGCAGCTGCCTCGCGTGTTGAACACCCGGACGATCATCCCGGTCTCGATGTTCCGGCTTGCCGCATCGACCGGGTGAATCCGTATCGGCTCCCGCTCGGAGATCTTCAACTTCCGGCTGTGCGGCGCGTGGTCGTACTGGCTGTGCAGCTTGGAGCTCGGCTGGTTCGACAGCAGGTGCAAGGGAAACGCCTGCGCCTGGGTCGCGCCCAGCCATTCTTGCGGCTCGATCCAGACCGGATGCCCCGGCTGCCCCTCTATGCCGAAGTCGCGGATGGTCTGCGAGAAGAGTTCGATGCGGCCCGACGGCGTGCGCAAAGGCTTGCCAACCGGGTCATGGATGAACTCCGAGAAGACCGCCGCGGACTCCTGCGTCGGCACCTCGACCATTCCCTTCGCCCAGAACTCATCGAACGTCGGAAGCTTCAGGCCCTGCTCGTCGCCTTGCTCCTTGATCTGCGCATAGAACGAGCGCAGCCAATCCTCCTCCGTCTTCCCCCCCGTGAATTCTTCGAGGCATCCCAGCCGGGTGGCGAGCTCGGAGAAGACCTCGTAGTCGTTCCGCGCATCCGCATGGGGTTTCGCATGCGCTGCGGAGGCGATGACAAAAGGATCGCTGCTGGTGCCCACGATGTCGTTTCGCTCGTACGCCACGGTGGTGGGAAACACGATGTCTGCATGCTTGGCCGTCGCCGTCCACCAGGGCTCGTTGACGATGATGGTTTCCGGCACCGCCCATGCCTTGCGAAGACGGTTCAAGTCCTGATGGTGATGAAAGGGGTTACCCCCCGCCCAATAGATCAGCCGTGTGTCGGGGTAAGTGAGCGTTTGGCCGTTGTAGCGAAACGACTGCCCCTTGTTGAGCAGCATGTCCGCGATCCGGGCCACGGGGATAAACGAAGACACGGGGTTCCTGCCCTGCGGCAGTGCGGGAATCTTCACCGTGATCGACTCAAGACCGATGCCGTTGACGGCGGCATAGCCGAAGCCGAATCCACCGCCCTCCAGACCGATCTGGCCGATCATCGACGCCAGCACGACCGTCATCCAGTACGGCTGCTCCCCGTTCTCGGCCCGCTGTACAGACCACGACATAGTGATCATGGTCCGGTGCCGCGCCATATCGCGCGCCAGCTGCGCGATTTCCTGCGCCGGCACGCGGCAGATGGATGATGCCCACTGCGGTGTCTTCGCAATGCCGTCGGACAGTCCCAGCAGGTAGGCACGGAACTGGTCGTAGCCGACCGTGTACCGGGCCAGGAATGACCGGTTCGCGAGGTTCTCGGTTTCCAGCACGTAGGCCAGCCCCAGCATCAGCGCCACATCGGTTTGCGGACGGATGGGCACCCATTCGCAGGGCACGCTTGTGTCGTCCCGGATCGGGCTTATCGAGACCAGGCGCACACCCGCCTGAGCGAGCTGCCCGAGCGTGTCGCGATAGCGATGCCGTGTGACGCCACCGGCATTCACCTGCGCGTTCTTTTCCGGCAGCCCCCCGAAGGTGACCAGCAGCCGGGTGTGGCCGATCATGGACTTGAACGAGGTGTGCCGACCCGCGAGGCTGTGCATCGAGCCGACCACGCGCGGGATGATCACCTCCCCGGCGCCGTAACTATAGGAGTTGATCGATCGCGTATAGCCGCCTAGCAGGTTCAGGAAGCGATGGATCTGGCTCTGCGCATGGTTGAACCGGCCGGCACTGGCCCACCCGTAGGAGCCGCCGAAGATCGCCGTATTGCCGTGCGTCGCGCGCACCCTGTCCAGCTGCGCGGCGGCCATGTCGAGCGCGGTCTTCCAGTCGACCTCGACGAAGGGCTCGCGCCCGCGGCCCGCACCGCTCGCACGATGCTGCTTCTCGAGGAACGATTGCCGGACAGCGGGCGCGGCCACCCTCGGCCCCGTGTGCGAGCCGTCCAGGCCCTCCCAGACCGGCGCCGGCGCGGGATCGCCCGACCAGGACCGGATGCCGGACACCCTCCCCTGGTTCACGGACACGCTATAGGTGCCCCAGTGCGTGGAGACCACGCGGTTCTCTTGGACAGGCAGCATGAACGGCTCCTGCGGACTCAGGCTGCCGCCCGGCTGGAGGCCAGCGGCGGCGGCGCCTCGCCCTGCCCTCGGCCGAGTTCTTCATCGGCCACGGCTTCCAGCGAACGGTTAGTGGTGCGCGGGCCGAACAGCAGCACGGGGATGGCGAAGACGATGTAGATCGCGGCAGCCGTCCACGTCACATACTTCAAGCCACCTGCGGACACCAGTGCCGCGCCCATCACGCCGGAGACCGCGCCGCCGACCCGGGCCCCCGACATCACGATGCCGTTGCCCAGGGCGCGCAACTGCGTGGGCATCGTCTCGGGGATGTAGGTGTAGTAGGCATTGAGGACGAATCCGGCGAAGACGGTGAGGATGCCGCCGATGATGGATACAGCCCAGTAGCCGGTGGACATGCCCAAAGCTGCCAGAGTGAGCGCCGCGAACACGGACATGAAGAGGATGGTGTTCTTGCGCTCCCAGCGATCCAGAAATCGCATGGCGAGGAAAGGCATGGCGCCGTAGACCACGGTCCAGATGAACAGGATGAAATACGCGTCCTTCTGCGCGTACTTGAGGTCGTACACCAGTGCGTAGATGCTCCAGTTCGCCCAGGTGTAGTACGCGAGGTAGACCCCGAAATAGGAAACGAAGAGCACGGCCAGGTTGCGTAACACGGACCTGTTCTGGAACAGGTCGCGCAACGTCGGCTGCGCTGCGGCGTACGGTACAGCCGACACCTGGGGCGTGGCGAGCGGGCCCTGGCGCAGCGCACGCGCTTCCAGCCGGCTGACGATCTTCTCGGCGCGGTCGACTTGTCCGCGTGCCACGCACCAGCGCACCGACTCCGGCAGGCAGAAGTGCACCAGCGGGGCGATCAGCAGACCGATGCCGCCTGCGAGGAACAGGTGACGCCAGGTGTCCGGCCCGCCGGTCGGCAGGTAGAACATGGCCAGCGCCGCCGCAAGCACTGCCGCAGCAGTGAGCCCCATCGTCACGACCGACAGGAAGCGCCCGCGCGCGCCGCTTGGAAACATCTCGGAGACGTAGACCAGCAGCACCGACGTGGCCGCCTGCACTCCGAGGCCGGTGATGAAGCGGGAGCCCAGGATCAGTTCGTACCCGGGCACGAAGGCGGTCGCCACCACGCCGAGCGAATACATGACCGTGCCCCACACCAATACCGGGCGACGCCCCCATCTGTCCGAGAGCCAGCCGCCGACGAGCGCGCCGATCACCATGCCTACGTAGAAGGCGCTGCTGATGAAGCCGATCTGCTCGGTGCTCATGCCGGTGTGCGCCTTGATGGTCGGACTGGCATAGGCAAAGATGGCGTTGTCGTAGTACTCCAGCATCATGTTGAGCGCCAGCAGAGCGGCCCAGACGTAATGCAGCCGCATCGTGGGCAGGCGGTCGAATCGCGCCAGCAAGAACGAAGGGGCGATTCCGGCAGAGGTTGGCCTCGTCTCGTCAATACGGTTCATCATTTGTCTCCATCAGCGTTTCATCTGTTGTCTGGTTTTGTGCTGTGCCGCCACGCCCACGGAACACGCGGACGCAGCCATCCCCCGCATGCGGGGCGATGCGCTCTTCGTGGAAAGGCCGCGGCTGATGCCCGCGGCCTGCAGGCCGGGGCCTAGTCTGCGCCGCAGCCGACCACAGCGACCGCGCGGACCTCGACCAGGTACGCCGGGTGGGCCAACTGGGTCACGCCCACCCCGGTCCACGACGGGTAGCGGTCGGGCAGGAACTCGTCCTTGACCTTGGCGAACGCCTGGATGTCCGGGCCTTGCATGTCCATGTGGAAGGTCATGATCTCGACGACATCGGCCAGTGTGGCGCCGGCCTCCTCGAGGACGGCTTTGAGGTTCTGGAATGCCAGCCGGGCCTGCGCGGCCATGCCCTGGCCGGGCTTGCCCGTCGCCACGTCGAAACCGACCTGGCCGGACACCCAGACCATGTCGCCCACACGGGTGGCCGACGAGAAATGCAGCTGGTCGTAGTGCTTCGCCTTGACGGACGCGGGGTTGATCATTTGTCGCTTCATGGTGGTGGTACTCCTGGTGATGTCAGATGCCGGCAACCTGGCGGAAGATGGGCGAGCGGAACGAATCGCCCTGGCTGAAATGAGCCATTTCCTTGCGAAAGAGCGGACCGACGCGGGCATAGCTCGGCTTGCAAGTGGGCAGTTCCCGAAAGGTGGCGTCATCGCCGAAGAAGCGCATCACCAGGGTGTGACGGGTGGGGCAGCCGGCGTCGACCGGGGCGCCGCCGTGCAGCGAACGCGGGTGCAGGAACACGATGTCACCGGGGTCGATGTCGAAGGAGACGATGTCCCACGACGTAGGGTCACGCGCCAAGTCCTTGTCGATGTGCGGCAGGCGGGGGTAGGTGCCGTCGCCGTAGAGCGGATCCGTCGGATCGTCGGCGCTCATGAAGCTGGCGCCGTCGTACTGGATGCCCAGGTGCGAACCGCGCACGATCTCCAGCGAGTTCCTCTTGGGAATCTTCTGGAAGGTGATCCAGGCGTTGCCCCAGTGGCGGCCGGCCCAGGGCAGATTGGCCGTGTCCTGATGCCAGGGACCACGACCGCTCTTGCCTCCTTCCTTGGCGAAGATCTCCTCGGCGAAGTACCAGACGTTCTCCGAGCCCCACAGCTCCTGGAAGATCTGCCCGAAGGGCAGCGACGCTGCCAGTTCGTCCAGCTTGGCCTTGGCCTCGGGGTTGGCATTGTCGATATGGGTCTCCAGCGCAGTCCCGTTCAGGCCCCGGTAGACGTGGGGACCGGGGTTGGCCATGTCCCACTTGAAGGCGTCGTAGCACCGGGCCAGTTGGGTTTCGTCGAGACAGTTCTTGAAGACGGTGGCACCGTCGTTGCGGAACTGGTCGCGCATCTCGGGGGTGGTCAGCATGGTGAGGCTCCTTTGTGATCGGGCAGCAGAAATTTCCTTGCCCTGAATGCCTCACTGTAGCCATCCATCCAATTTTACACAACAGTCGTTCTGTTAATGAAATCCCATATTTACATGACACTCGTTGTGTAATATTTAGACCCCCTAAGGGGAAACGAAGCTGACGCGAGGAAAGCTGTTGCCAGAACATGACGGCCACGACTGCACCGCAGCGAGGGGTCGCTGCGAATTCTCGTGTCGGGTATCAGGGGCAATCGGCCCCCACGGCACCATCGCGGCCGGCGCCGAAGCGACGCGCAGCATCGCTGCGCGCGCAGAGATGACAGTGCGGCCTAGCCGGCGTTCGCGCTGCGCGATCCGGGTGCGGGTTGCACGCCAGATGCCGGAGCGATCAGGACGCCTATAGCGTCGATGAGCGCCCGGATCCGCTTGGAAGTGAAGCGCTTGGGCTCGACGGGATACATCAGCATCCAGCCGTCCCCCATCGCGCTGAGTTGATCGGCAAGCAGGTCGGCCGGAATGTCGCAGCGAACGCTCCCTTGCTCCTGCGCTTCCTTGAGGATCGACGTCTGGATTTTGCGAAATTGCGCATAGCGCCGGGCGATCACCTCGGCGAATGCGGGCTCATACCGCCCCTGCGCCAGCAACTCAGAAGTCGCAGGCCAGAACCGTGTGTTGCGCTCGTTCAGCTGCAGCCAGTGTTCGAAGAGCAACCGGATGTCACCCTTTTCCCGGACCGACTCCAGCATGGCATCGAAGCGATCGAACGCGCTTTCCAGCAACGCGACGATGAGCTCCTCCTTGTTTGCGAAGTAGTACGTCACGGCACCGGTCGAGTGCCCGGCGTACTGCGCGACCGTGCGCAGCGATGCCTTCGCATAGCCTTCCCGTGCGATCACCGATGCCGCAGCCCTGAGCAACTCCTTGCGCTTGATTTCGGGGTCGCCGGCGGGGCGCCCCCTTGTCGGCGTCTGCCCACGCTCCCCGGCGCCGTGCGCTGGCTTGGTCTTCTTATCTGACATCGTTGAGGTCATCCACGAACAACTTGCACATCCATATCCATTCCTCGTGGACCGAAGCGATCGGTTTCGTCGGCCAAGATCCCACGGTACTCAGTTTAGTAGGCGCCCATGGGCACCACGAAGACTGCCATCAAGCGGTGCGATAGACACCCCGCCCGTCGACCTGCACCTGCCCGTCGGCCAGCAACTCGACCAGGTGTTGCGAGATGGTGCGGGTCTCCGCATCGACCACCCAGGGGCTTTCATAGCCCGGCGGATACAGCATCCGATGCTGGGCCAGCTGCGCCAGCGTCTTTGGCGATTCGCGCAGCAGGTCCAGCAGCCGCTGCGCGCGCTCGTCGAACTTGGCGGCGAAGGCCGCGAGATCGCGCAGAAATCGCTCTCTCTCGGTGTACACGCCACGGTGGTGCGAGGTGACCCACACCTTGGCCGGAATGTCCGGCAGCCGCGCCAGACTGCGGCGGAAATCCCGCAAGCTGGAGCCGGCGTCGCCGTAGTAGGGACCGAAGCCGGTCAAGTCGATGTCGCCGATGAATGCAACGCCCTCCGGCTCGACCAGCAGCACGGTGTGGCCGGCCGTGTGGCCGGGCATGTGAAAGGCCCGGATGCCCGTCCGGCCCAGGTCCCACCTCGCACCGTCCACGTAGCCTCTTGCATCAGGTCGCGGAGCATAGAAGAAGTCGCGTTGGAACTTGGCGAGCATGTCTTGGATGACGGCCGGATCGGTCATGCCGAAGGCTTTGAGCATGCCGTCCCAACCTTGCGCCGCAGGCAAGTCTGCTTCGTGCACATGCACCGCCGCGGCGGGCAGACGGTGCAGCCCAGCCATGTGGTCTTCGTGCACATGCCCCATGACCACCAACTCGGTGGCGTCGAACTCGGGACCGATGTGGTTGGCAACGATCGGCGTATCGAAAGCGGCGCGCGTATCGGTGCCACGTATGAGCACTTGGTTGCCATCGGGATACTTGCCATTCTTCTCGCCGAAGAAAACCGAGACGCGGCCAAAATCAATGCGGCTGACGGCAGTTAAAGGATCGGTTTGGTGGAAGACAGCGCTCATGCTGCCTCATTCCTGGTCATGCCGAACAGCCGATCGATGCATCTCATCCCTCTGCAAAGAGGCAATGTCCCATTCTCTTGGTCCCACCGCATGCCCCTTCTCCCCTGCATGGCAACTATCGAAGTGAAGCGACCTCGACGAGGGCAGCTTCGCTCCCAGTGGAATCTCCCGTCTGATGCTTGCATGGCGCGACCTCCCAACTCAAAGCAAAAAGTCAAAGACTAGCAAATCACATGATTTTTTACAACGATCGTTTTGCGAATGCATGAGCGACGAACAAGGCCGCCGATGCGCCACAGCGGGATCAGACCAAGGGCCGGTCTTCTCCGCGGAACGAGCAAGACCACAGCCCCACGGGTTCCGGCTTCCTATGAATTTCCTATCTAGTCCAATCGCACTGAAGGGCGCAGTCGTGCATTCAGCAGGTCCACCAGCCACAGCAGGCTGCCTCGAGCGAAGCCATGCAGCCTGGCCTGATGGCTCCGATACAGCAGCACGTGGCTGAGCTGGGCCAAACGTCCTTTGAAGGTCACACCTTTGAACATGCCCGTTTTTCCCAGCGAACCATAGGCGTCGTAATCGGCCAAGGAAACCAGGGCACCGAAGTCGGTGTGGCTGAAATCCGGCACCTGCGTGCAGTACTCAAGCGCAGCAGGCAGGTGACGAATCAGGTGCTGCGCCTGCTGATGCGCCACCTGTGCTGTGGGCGGCAACGGCAGATCACCGCCGATAGGCACTAGGCTCGCGCAGTCGCCGACAGCATAAATGGAAGGATCGAGCGTTGTCTGCAGCGAGGGACGCACCAGCAACTGGTTGCTTCGGTTATCGGAGGGTTCGGTTGCGACGCACAGCAGACGTTCAGCGGGCCACACTGACAGCAACCTGTCTGGAGGGGGCGTACACGAAGGACAGCTATGCAGCGATTGCAGACATCGCCTGCGAAGCGACCGACGTCTGCTTTAAGCTCGATCGCACTCTCACGAGTCCTGTGGAAGGAGCCGCGACACCGACTACCCGGCGACAGCGCTAGAAAGACCGATCCACGCGGAATGCGGGCCCCTTTATCGCACGCGCGGCATCGCAACTGGCCGTCGGACGAGTGAGAAGAGACCGCGACTGCTTTCGCTGGATCAGTCTTTGGCATTGCGCCCGCCGCACTGTTCTCGGAGCACATCCGCGAACTCGTGCCACCATGCCACCGATACGTCAGGGTGCGGCCGGCAATCACGATAGGGCCGGAGAGCGCCCACAGGGACTGCTGCGCCTACGGGCCGACGCTGCTTCGTGCGCGGCCCGTGCGTGGACTTGGCGCGATGGCCGGCCACAAAGGAGCACAAGAATGCAGACTAGGCTCAGCGGTCTGCATGCCGCAAGAGCGGGCGTTCGTTCCCTCACCCGTGGCTGCAGCCGAACGCAACGCCCGCGCCCGCCGGCGGGCGCGGGCGCGGCACGATTTGCCGGCTGTGCGGGTTGACGTCCACTCGAGAGCGCCTTCGGGCGCCCTCGCCTTACGGTTCATCCGACTTCAACATTGATTCGCCGCGGCTTGGCGTGCTCGGCCTTGGGGATACGCAGTTTCAACACGCCCTGCGCCAGCTCGGCGGACACCTTCTCGGTGTCCAGTTCCTTGCTGAGCGTGAAGACGCGGCGAAACCGACCCAGGCCGACCTCGGTGTGGCTGGTCTTCAGGTCATCCGGCACGCTCAGGCCCGACTCCGCCTCGATGGTCAAGGTCTCCGCCTCGACATGAAGATTCAGCTTGTCGCGCGACACACCGGGCAGATCGGCGTAGAGCGTGATGCCCCCGGCGTCTTCCACCACGTCGACAGGTGGCGTGAGGGCCGCGCCCTGATAGCGTGGCGCCTGCCCACGATCCATGGGCTCCGGCTCGCTGGGCGATGCGGTCTGTACGTCATTGCTCATGATGTTCATCTCCTTGTTTCACTGGACGGCGATGCGCCGTGGCTGTGCCGAGGCCCGGCGGCGGACCGTGATGCGCAGTACACCGTCGCGCAGCCGGGCCTCGACGGCCTCCGGATCGGCATCGTCCGGCAGCGTGAGGACACGGCGAAACGGCCCCTCGAAGCGCTCGTTGATGTGCACGGCCGACTTGGCCTGCGCATCGGGAAGCAGGCTCTTGCGCTCGCCCGCGATGGTCATGAGACCACGCTCGAGGTTGATCTCCAGCGTGGCCGGGTCGACGCCGGGGGCGAACGCGAAGATCTCCAGCGCCTGCGGCGTGGCGCCCACGTTCAACGCGGGAAATCCGTTGCTGCCGTAGCCGCGAATGGTGGGTGACAGATCGAACGCCTGCTGCATGTCCCGTTGCAGGCGATCCATTTCGGCCAGCATGTCGCGCGGGAAGAAAGATCGGTACATGGGAAACCTCCTGTCAAATCAATTGAACCTGAACAGAATCGAGCTGCCCTCACTGGGGCAGGCCGTGCGTGCCCGTCGGCCGCGCAGCGCCATCGCTGTCCGCGCGGTGCCGTGCAAAGATCCGGGAGGGTCGCTGTCGCCAGCGCGCGGTGCGCGACTGCGGGTACGAGAATTTCGCCAACTCCTCGCGCCCCTTCTGCGTGATGGCCAGCACCTGGGCGGCCGAAGGGGAGCCAGACAGCGTGGGCGAGTTCGAGGGCGCGGGGATCAGGGCAACGACGAGCCCGGCGGCCCGAAGCACCCGCACCTGATCGATGTCCGCGGTGCGATAGAACGAGACAGGCAAGCGAGAGCCGGCAATTTGCTTGAGCAAGTTCATGGCCATTGAATACCTCCTTTTCGGTTGACCAATTTCCGACGCAAGCGAACATAGGAGCCTCCAAATCGATTTTCAAGAGGCGTTTTCCGACACCCGCGCGAAACGCAGGCCGACACGAAAAAAGCCCGGCCGCACGCGACCGGGCTGAGGTTTACAGCAAGTCCGCGGTGGTGCCGCGGGGACAAAAATCTACCGCGCCGCGCCGGCGCAGGCATGTCAGACAACTTCTGATCCTTGAACGCCAGCGCAATGGCCGGACCGACGCGCTAACGCGCCTGGGCGCGTCGATTCCGCAGAGCGCGTTCGAGCAACATCAGCGCGAACAACTCGCTGCGAAAGTGGATGCCGAGCCGACCGAATGCACGGTCGCGGCAGGTCTTGACCGTGGGCAACGCCAGCCCCATGTCCGCGGCGAGGCCCTTCTGCGTCATACCGAGCAGCCGCAGGCACACTTGGAGCTCCTGGGTGGTCAGCGCTAGGCACAGCCCCAGCAACCGGCCGCGCAGTTCGTCGGCAGCGTGCGCGCGAGGGCGATGTGCCATCAGCGTGCGCTCAGCGACGCGCAACTGGCAGACTTCGGCGCCGTGGGGCGCCTGCTAATGGCGCTGACCGTGCGGCAAAGCCAGAGCGTAGACACTGAAGAGGCTCTCGGGCAGCGGTTGCAAATCTTCCGCCAGCAGCGATGTGCTGCGGCCCAGAAGATAACCGGCTAGTCGCGTCAGCGGGCGCAACCTCTGGCCGAGACCGCAGAGTTCGCGTGCGCTGCGCGTAGCACCAGTCCGCCCACGGCCACGACGCCTGCGATACATCCGCCCCAGAGAACCCGGAGGGCGGATCTCGGGGGCATCCCTGCCGTTCGGCTTTTAGACGCGAGTGGCCGAGATCAGTCTGAAGCACGCATACCACGATGGGCGGGTGCGGCAGGAGGCCAGACCATGGTGTCTCAGCTGCTCGGGCGACTGCAGAGCGCTGCGTACATGTGACGATCAGTGTCTCGGAGAAATCGGGCAGGTCAGGCCCAATCTCATCTAATGTGGAATCGCGTTGACATTCAAGTCCACTTCAGGCTTATCTTTGCGGGCGACTTGGCAATCATCGCGGGTGTCCACAGACCCTCCGCTATCACCTGACCAAGTCGAAACACCCTCTCAATCTTCTGCAACGCAAGGAGCCAAGACCATGACGTACGTGACGACCAAGGACGGAGTCGAGATCTTCTACAAGGATTGGGGGCCGAAAGATGCGCAGCCCCTGGTGTTCCATCACGGCTGGCCCCTCAGTGCGGACGATTGGGACGCGCAATTGCTGTTCTTTGTCTCCAAAGGATTTCGGGTCATTGCGCACGACCGCCGCGGCCACGGCCGGTCGACGCAGGTGAGCGAAGGGCATGACATGGATCATTACGCAGCCGATGCGTCCGCCGTCGTGGAGCATCTGGATCTGAAGAACTCGGTCCATATCGGCCACTCCACCGGCGGCGGTCAGGTCGCGCGCTACGTCGCGAAGCACGGACAACCGCAGAAGCGCGTCGCCAAGGCCGTGCTGATCAGCGCGGTGCCGCCGTTGATGGTGAAAACGGGCAGCAACCCCGACGGCACGCCGGTCGAAGTGTTCGATGGCTTTCGCGCTGCGCTGGCGGCCAATCGGGCTCAGTTCTTCATCGACGTTCCAGCGGGCCCGTTCTACGGGTTCAATCGCCCGGGTGCCAAGGTCTCGCAGGGGGTCATCGACAACTGGTGGCGCCAGGGCATGATGGGCAGCACCAAGGCCCACTACGAGGGCATCAAGGCGTTCTCGGAGACCGACCAGACGGAAGACCTGAAGGCCATCGAGGTGCCGACGCTCGTCATGGCGGGCGACGACGACCAGGTCGTTCCCTACAAGACCGGCGCGCTGCTGCAAGCCAAGCTGATCAAGAACAGCGAACTCAAGATCTATCCCGGGTTCTCGCACGGCATGTGCACGGTGAACGCGGAGGTCATCAACGCCGACCTGCTGGCTTTCATCCGCGCATGAGCCTCGCTTCAACCTGAATCCGGCATCGCGGGCGTTCGCGAGGTTATGCGAGCGCCCGTGCGCACCCGCTTCAGTGCGCGCCGCAAACCTCGAAGCGGCTCAGAGCAGCGCCACGACCCTTTCGGCCGTCACCTTGGCCGACTGCGGGTTCTGGCCAGTCACCAGTCGGCCGTCCACGACTGCCTTGGGGACGAACGGCAACAGGGCTTTCTCGAACCTCGCACCGCGCCGCTTCATCTCCTCCTCGGCGTTGTAGGGCACCTGCTTCGCGACCCCGGCGAGGACTTCCTCAGTCCACGAAAAGCCCGTGAGCCTGCGCCCGGCGACCAGCAGCGAGCCGTCGGACAGCCTGGTGTTCAGCAGCCCGCAGTACCCATGACACACCGACGCGACGACACCGCCGCGCTCGTAGATGTCGCGCGTGAGGCGTTGCAGCTCCTCGTCGTCGGGGAAGTCGTACATCACCGCATGGCCGCCGGTGAAGTAGATCGCATCGAAGTCCTTGGGGTCGATCTCGTCGGGCCGGGCGGTGTTGGACAGCAGCGCCATGAAGGCCGGGTCCGCCAGCCAGCGCTTGGCAGACACATCGAGGTTGGGCCACTTGAGGGAACGCGGCTCCAGCGGCGACAGGCCACCCTTGACGCTGACGAGCCGCTGCTCATAGCCTTGCGCGGCAAAGATGTCGTAGGCGTGCGTGAGCTCCGACAGCCACAGGCCCGTAGGCTCGGCTGGGTCGTCGAAATGAGCCACGTTGGTCACGACGAGCAGGATGCGGCGGGTCATCGATGGCACCTTTCTTTCAGGCAGCTTGGCGGCGGGACTCGTTGCGGATCGACTCCAGCCCGCGTCGATACGTCGTCACTTCGAACTCGGGAAACCGGCGCTTGAACTTCGTGGAGTCGAAGAGATTGTCGCGCTCGTACCGCGGCAGCAGTTCGCGCAATTCGCGCACCTGGGTGGAGACCAGGCCCGCGGCTGTCAGCGTCCACCTGCCGAGCACCTTGTACGCGGCAGGCGTGCCGAAGACCTCCGCCGCCAGTGCAACGAACTGCCGGTAGGTGAGGCGATCGTCATCGCAGGGCAGGTGCCAGGTCTGCCCGAACGCATCAGGCGCATTGCCCAGGGCCGCCAGCGCGCGGCTGGCGTCGGGTGTCCAGATCAGCGTGCGGCGCGTGTCGTCGCGCACCGGCACTCGTGGCGCCTCGCCGGCCTTGAGCTTGTCGATGATCAGCGTGTTGGTGATGCTCTGCGTCTTGCCCGGACCGTAGAACTCGGGTGCCCGGCCGATGAGAACCGGAATGTCGCCCCGCGCCATCTCCTGCAGCACCATGGAGGCCATCTCGGCGCGCACCCGCCCCTTGCGGCCGACCGGTGCGAAGGGCGCGTCCTCGGTCAGCACGCGGTCGTCCTGCGGATACATGTAGGTGTTGTCGAAGTAGACGAACTTGGCACCTGCGGCGCGGGTGGCGGCCAGCGCGTTGCGCAGCATCAACGGGAACTGTGTCTCCCACAGCACGGTGTCGGGCGGCAGGCCAGCTGTGAAATAGACGATGCTGCTGCCTTTTACCGCCTCGGCTGCCTGCCCGGCATCGAGCAGGTCCGCGGGCGTAAGGATGTCGGTGTCGTTGACCTTTCGCGGACTGCGGCTCACGAGACGCAGGTCTCCCGCGGTCGTGCGCTGCAGTTCGCATGCGAGTTCCACGGCGATCTGGCCGGTGGCACCCAGGATGGTTTGCATGTTGGCTCCTCTGCTCAACGGGAAGACGGCCAGCGGGTCACAACGGCTTGGGCGAGTAGAGCGCGCTCTGGAACTCCGGCACGTACTCGTACTTCACCAGCTTGCCGAGCTTCAGCGCCTTGATGTAGGTCGACAGGCTGCCTTCGGTCAGCCCGAGCCTCACCGAGTCTGCGCTGGTGCTGCTGGCATGGCTGAGTTGGCGCGAGACGGCGTAGCCGGTCGTGAGCCGCCCCTTCTGGTCGATGTTGGTGAAGCTGTTCCTGACCATGGACTCCTTGCCGGACAGCTCATCGAGCTTGCGGGTTTCAAGGGTGACGTCCAATTGCCTGGTTTGCGCATCGAAGATTTCGACGACAACCGAGTTGCCGGTCTCCTCGTAGCGGATGTCCGTCAGCCACTTGGGCAGGTTGTAGCCCACCACGCCGCGTACGCGGGCCAGTTCCGTGTTCACGGGCAGCTTGAGAACGTAGCCCCAGAAGTCGTTGGACACCGACTGGCCGAGCAGCGTGAAAGGGCCGAAGCTGGAGGAGCCCGGCTTGCTGGTGACGACGGACAGGCCGATCTCGTTGTAGCTGTCGTTGTCGCAGTAGCGGTAGCTGTAGGCCGTGAGCGCGACCAGACCTCGGCCAGGCCAGACCTGCAGTGGCTGGACCTGCGCCAGCACCTCGGCCGGCATCAGCGACTTGAGCTGGTCCAGGTCCGCCGTGAAGATGGCGGTCACGCGGCTGTTCTTGTAATAGAAGTTCGGCGAATAGGACTCGAAGCCGATGTCCACCCGTTCCTTCTGGAGCTGCTTGAACCAGCTCATGTCGACATCCGGCGCCTCTGCCTCGACGACCGACAGCGGTGGATTCGAGCGATAGCGGTCATACAGTCCGCCTTTCATCACCGGGACCGGATGTCCGGCGATATCGATGGTCGTACTTTCCGGCTGATCTGTGGACACAGCGCCGGCGGCCCAGGAGGCCCCCGTGAACAGGCTGATGGCCACACCGACCGACGCTGCAAGAGTTCTGGCATTCATGGAATTCACCCGACAGATTGACAATGCCAGAACTCTAAGGTTAAAGTTAAGTTCAATGTCAAGCGACACTTCTTGGATGTCCAGATGAAGATCGGCGAACTGGCCAAGCGCACCGGTCTGGCAGCTTCACGCATCCGCTTCTACGAGAAGAGCGGCCTGCTCAGCACAGTCGAGCGCAGGGAAAACGGCTACCGCCAGTACGGGCCGGAGGCGCTCTGGATGCTGGAAATCATTGCCAGTGCCCAGAGTGCGGGCTTCTCGCTCGACGAAATTCGGAGCCTTCTGCCTGACTCCCAGGCGACGTGGCAGCACGACGCCCTGTTGGAAAGCCTGCAGCGCAAGGTTGCCGAGATCGAGCTGTTGCAACAGCGGCTGGCGCATAACAAGGCGCAGCTGATCGTGGCCATCGAGAGCATGAAGAAACGGCCCGAAGAAATGGCCTGCGCGGACCGGCCCAATTGGGTGCTGAACCAACTTCGAGAAACTGTAGCGCCGGCGTCCCATCCTTCGTCAAGCACCGACGCAACTGCGGTAGACGAGGCCGGTCGCGGGCCAATCGCCAGCGCCAAGCGCCGACTATCTGTTGGATTTCGCCGACCCTGACCCGAGGGAGATGCGAATAGAAACTTGGGCTGATTTCTACCAGCGGTCCCAGATGCTCTCGGTATTCGGCGGAAATGCCGGGTCAGGATTCCATGGAGATCAATAACCAATTTTCAATGGCGCACCAACCAAGGTCCAGAGGCGTTCCACAGCAATGATTCCAGCATTGCCCAAAGTCGGCTGCTGTTGTTAGCTGTCGTTCACGGCAACTTCTGCGACCGACAGCATTCAGTCTTTAAGCGGAAGCTGAGTCAAACGTGAGCGACCGATGAAGAATGAGGGCTGTATTTGGCTCTGCCCACACCCTATGGGCCACCTTTTCGGCGATCTCCCACGCCCCCCTTGGATCGAGTTTTATCCGGATAAATTTCAAATGAAGTTCGGTCGATCGGACGCCTAGGTATATCGCCCTGCTGTCTGCCACGACACCGCCCCCTTAAAAAGTACGGTCGTGCAGTTCCGAGTTAGCTGAGAAGAGTTCTGAGTTAGCTGAGAACCGACACCCTCGGCGCCGCCCCGCAGCCTTGAAACGTCATCGATTGCCCTTATGATTAGCACTCGCTGCTGATGAGTGCTAACAGGCTCTCGCTTCCAGTCGATGGGCTGCCGGTCTCCGGTCCGGCACCCGACCACAAACCCGTTTCTTATCCATACATCCAGGAGATGCAATGAAACTTCGTCCTTTGGCCGATCGCGTGATCGTCAAGCGTGTTGACAGCGAAACCAAGACCGCATCGGGCATCGTGATCCCCGACGCAGCCGCCGAGAAGCCCGATCAGGGTGAAGTCCTGGCCGTGGGCCCGGGCAAGCGCAACGACAAGGGCGAGCTGGCCGCACTGACCGTGAAGGTCGGCGACCGCGTCCTGTTCGGCAAGTACAGCGGCCAGACCGTCAAGGTCGGCGGTGACGAGCTGCTCGTCATGAAGGAAGACGACCTGTTCGCAGTCGTCGAGAAGTAATTCAACAGATCCCCATTCGGAGTAATAGAACATGGCAGCAAAAGACGTAGTCTTCGGCGGCGAAGCCCGCGCACGCATGGTCGAGGGTGTGAACATCCTCGCCAACGCAGTCAAGGTGACCCTGGGCCCCAAGGGCCGCAACGTGGTGCTCGAGCGCTCGTTCGGCGCCCCCACCGTCACGAAGGACGGCGTGTCGGTCGCCAAGGAAATCGAACTCAAGGACAAGCTGCAGAACATGGGCGCCCAGCTCGTGAAGGAAGTGGCCTCCAAGACCAGCGACAACGCCGGTGACGGCACCACCACCGCGACCGTGCTGGCTCAGGCCATCGTTCGCGAAGGCTTCAAGTACGTGGCCGCCGGCATCAACCCGATGGACCTGAAGCGCGGCATCGACAAGGCCGTGTCGGCCCTGGTCGAAGAGCTGAAGAAGGCTTCGAAGCCCACCACCACGTCGAAGGAAATCGCTCAAGTCGGCTCGATCTCGGCCAACAGCGACGAAACCATCGGCAAGCTCATCGCCGACGCGATGGACAAGGTCGGCAAGGAAGGCGTGATCACTGTCGAAGACGGCAAGTCGCTCGAAAGCGAACTGGACGTCGTCGAAGGCATGCAATTCGACCGCGGCTACCTGTCGCCCTACTTCATCAACAACCCCGAGAAGCAATCGGCGCTGCTCGACAACCCCTTCGTGCTGCTGTTCGACAAGAAGATCAGCAACATCCGTGACCTGCTCCCCACGCTGGAACAAGTCGCCAAGGCTGGCCGTCCCCTGCTGATCATTGCCGAAGAAGTCGAAGGCGAAGCCCTGGCTACGCTGGTCGTGAACACGATCCGCGGCATCCTGAAGGTCGTGGCCGTCAAGGCTCCTGGCTTCGGCGACCGTCGCAAGGCCATGCTGGAAGACATCGCCATCCTGACGGGCGGCAAGGTCATCGCTGAAGAAGTGGGCCTGACGCTCGAGAAGGTGACGCTGGCCGACCTGGGCCAGGCCAAGCGCATCGAAGTGGGCAAGGAAAACACGATCATCATCGACGGCGCCGGCGCCGCTGGCGACATCGAAGCCCGCGTGAAGCAAGTGCGCGTGCAGATCGAAGAAGCCACGAGCGACTACGACCGTGAAAAGCTGCAAGAGCGCGTGGCCAAGCTGGCCGGCGGTGTTGCAGTGATCAAGGTTGGCGCCGCCACCGAAGTCGAAATGAAGGAAAAGAAGGCTCGCGTCGAAGACGCCCTGCACGCTACCCGCGCTGCAGTGGAAGAAGGCGTCGTGGCTGGCGGCGGCGTGGCTCTGCTGCGTGCCAAGCAAGCCGTGGGCGACCGCGTCAAGGGCGACAACGCCGACCAGGACGCCGGCATCAAGCTGGTGCTGAAGGCCATCGAAGCTCCCCTGCGCGAAATCGTGAACAACGCCGGCGGCGAAGCCTCGGTGGTGGTGAACGCGGTTCTGGCCGGCAAGGGCAACTACGGTTTCAATGCCGCCAACGACACGTACGGCGACATGCTCGAGCTGGGCATCCTGGACCCGACGAAGGTCACCCGCACCGCACTGCAGAACGCCGCTTCGGTGTCCTCGCTGCTGCTGACGACCGAAGCCATGGTGGCTGACGCTCCGAAGGACGACGCTCCTGCCGGCGGCGGCATGCCCGACATGGGCGGCATGGGTGGCATGGGCGGCATGGGCATGTAATTGCTCGCCCCCAGGCTGCGCGGCACTTCGTGTCCGCTACGCCTACCCCCTACCGGGGGCGACACCTGCGGACCGGCGAAGCCGGATCCGCGGTGTCCCGCGAAATGAAAAAAGCCCGTCTGCGACGGGCTTTTTTTCATGGTCGTGGCAATCGTGCCGTTTACTGAAACTGGTCTCGCAGTGATTTGTACAGCGCCTGGAAGCGCGCGTGCCTTGTCCTGCGGGCGTCGGTGTCCTCGGTCGACGGCATCAACTGCTGCTTCACCGGCGGCAGCGTGCACACCTTTGCGACCTCGCCGCCATCGGCCAGCCATGCCAGCCGAGCCGCGCCCAGCGCCCCGCCGGTCTCGCTGCCCGCATAGAGCGTGAGCGTCACGCCGAAGATGTCGGCCAGCAGCTGTCCCCACCACACGCTGCGTGCACCACCGCCGACAAGCGCCATCTCGCGCAGCGGCATGTCGGCAGGCAGCCGCAGGGTGTCGAAGCCGTCGCGCAGGCCGAAGCTCACGCCTTCGACCACGGCGTAGGCGATCTCCGCCGGGCCGTGCGCATGCGTCAGACCGAACAGCACGCCCTGCGCGTTCGGGTTGTTGTGCGGTGAGCGTTCGCCCGAGAGGTACGGCAGGAAGAGCGGGCAACGCTCGCGCTGTGACGGCGAAACGCTCGCCGCCGCTTCGAGCAGCGCAGCCTCGTCGGCGAATCTGAAAGTCTTTGCAGCCCAGCTCACCGCGCTCGCGGCCGAGAGCATCACCGACATCTGGTGCCATCGCTTCGGCAGCGCATGGCAGAAGGCATGCATCGCCTGCGCCGGGTTCGGCAGGAAGCGGTCGGTCGACACGAACACCACGCCCGAAGTACCGAGCGAGACAAAGCCCTGCCCCGGTTCGACCAGCCCCATGCCGACCGCGCTGGCTGCGTTGTCGCCCGCACCACCCGCGATCTTCACGTCGTCGCGCAGGCCCCAGCGCGCCGCCAGTTCGGGCTTGAGCAACGCCGACACCTCGCTGCCCTCGACCAGCCGCGGCATGTGCGCACGCGTGAGCCCCGTGGCCGCGAGCAGCTCATCGGACCAGTCGCGCGCCCCCACGTCGAGCCACAGCGTGCCTGCCGCGTCCGACATCTCGCTGACCGCCTCGCCGCTGAGCATGAAGCGCAGCCAGTCCTTCGGCAGCAGCACGCGCGCGACGCGGCTGAAGACTTCAGGCTCATGCTCGCGTACCCACAGCAGCTTGGGCGCGGTGAATCCCGGCATCGCGAGATTGCCCGCGATCTCGCCCAGCCTCGGCACGGCGCGCGAAAGCGCCTCGCATTGCGCGCCGCTGCGGCCGTCGTTCCACAGGATCGCCGGTCGCAGCACCTCGCCCGCTTCGTCGAGCAGCGTTGCGCCATGCATCTGCCCCGAAAGGCCGATCGCGCGCACCGCTGCGAGTTCTTCGGGATGCGCCTTGCCGAGCGCACGCATCACCTCCTCGAGCGCATGCCACCACTGCTGCGGCGCCTGCTCCGACCACAGCGGATGCGGCCGTTCGACCGTGAGCGGCGCGCGGGCCACGCCCACGATGCGGTGATCGTCGGCGAGCAAGAGCGCCTTGAGCTCGGACGTGCCGAGGTCGAGTCCCAGATACAAGATGAGCCCCCTGGTTTTGTGTCGGTGCTTAGGAAGGGATGCCGCTGCCGAAGCGCGTGTCGGCCTGCTTTCGGAATTCGCTGGGCGTCATGCCCTTGATCTCGAGAAAGCGGCGGTTGAAGTTCGCCACGTTGTTGAAGCCCACCTGGTAGCAGATGTCGGTCACGTAGTGATCGGTCTGCATCAGCAGGTGGCAGGCGCTGTTGATGCGCACGCGGTTGACGAAGTCGGTGAAGCTGTTGCCGGTGGAGCGCCGGAAGAAGCGGCTGAAGCGGCTCTCGCTCATGCCCAGCTCGGCCGCCACGTCCGACATCGAGATCGGGTCGGCCATGTTGTTGGTGATGCGGTTGACGATGCCGTTGATCTGGTCGACCTGCGCGTCGCCGTCCGCGCCTTGCGCACCCTGCATCTGCACGCTCGACAGCAGCCGGTAGTCGGTGCATTGCGCCAGGTCGGCCATGAAGTCGAGGAACAGGCCCAGGCGGCGCACGCCGCGCGCGGCCTTGATGCTGTCCCAGTGCGACTGCGCCTGCTGCGACATGCCGAAGAACTCGATGCCGTGGCGCGCCCGCTCCAGCAGCTGCATCACCTCGCGCAGCTCGGGAATCTGCGCCGCCGCGTGCTCGATGGGCTCGTGGCGGAACTGGATCACCCGGTCGCGCCCCGCCGCGCCGCCCTCGGGCACGTCGAGCGAGATCCAGTTGTGCGGCAGCCGCGGCCCGCACAGCACCAGGTGCCCGGGCTGGAAGGGCCCGATCCAGTCGCCGATGAAGGCCTTGCCCGAGGTCTCGGTGATCAGGTGCAGCTCGTAGTCTTCATGGAAGTGCCATCGCACCAGCGGGCTCGGGAAACCGTGCGCGAGGCAGCGCACCAGGCCGGTCTCTTCGGGGGTCTCGTAGCCCAGCGAAGGGGAGCGCGTGAAGTCGCGCTCCAGCTCGGGCTGGCGCTGACGGGGAATCGAACGCTTGCGGGTGGACGTCGTCATGATGACAGCCCGGCTCAGGGCCGGGAAGCAGCAGCAACAGCCGTATTCTGTGCCTTCGCCAGTGCGGCGTGAACCGCCTCCAGCGTCGGTGGATCGGCACCCTCTCGGGTGCAATTGAGGGCAGCGGCGGTGGCCGCGAAGCCCATCACAGCCTTCCAGTCTTCGTCGCCCAGTCCGTCGAGCTGCTCCGGCCGCTCGACGCCGTGCGCGAGCAGCGACACCGACAGCCCTGCCGTGAAGGTGTCGCCCGCGCCGATGGTGTCCACCACGGTGACGCGCGGCGCGGCCACGCTCAGCGACGCATGGCCCGCGCGCCAGAGCGTCGCGCCGTCGCCGCCGCGCGTGACGATCACGGCTCGCGCACCGGCCTTCAGGCACTCTGCAGCCAGCGCATCGACCGGCTGGCCGGGCGCGAGCAGTGCCGCATCCTCGTCGCTGAGCTTGACCAGGTCGGCCATGCCGAACCAGCCCGTCACGCGCTTGCGGTAGGCCGCCATGTCCGAAATCAGGCTGGGCCGCACGTTGGGGTCGAACACGATCACGCGCTGCCCCCGGTTCGCCGCGACCAGGTCGGTGATGCGCGTGGCGGCCGGGTCCTGCAGCAGCGAGATCGAGCCGAAGTGCAGGAAGCGGCACTCTGCCGGCAGTTGCGGCAGCGGCTCCGGCGCCCAGGTGGCATCGGCGCTGCCGCTCGTGTAGAAGGCGTAGCGGTTGGTCTGCGGCGTGCGCTCGACGAAGGCCAGCGTCGAAGGCGCGTTGCTGCGCAGGATGAAGCTGGTGTCCACGCCGTTGCGCTGCAGGAAGCCCATCAGCCGCTCGCCGAACAGGTCGGTCGAAAGCTGGGTGAGAAAACCGGTGGGCTGCCCGAGCCGCGAACAGGCCACTGCGGTGTTGAGCGGCGAGCCGCCCTCGTGCCCGAGGAATGCGAGGTTGCCGGCCTCGCTGGCGGTGAAATCGATGAGGGCTTCGCCCGTGAGTGCTATGCGCATGGTGTCTGGATTCTGGCTGGATCAGGGCAGGTCGCGCGCGTCGGCCAGGAAGCCGCGTTCGGCGGCCAGCGTGGCCGGATGGTCGAGCAGTTCGGAAAACAGGCGCGGCGGGATGGTGATGGCGCCCACGCCCAGCCTCAGCAGCGAAAGATACGCCTCGCGCGAACGGATGCTGGCCACCAGCAGCCGCGTGCCGGAAGAAGGCCGCTGCGCGACCAGCGCCTGCATCTGTGCGATCAGCGCAAGGCCGTCGACGCCGGAGTCATCCAGCCGGCCGAGGTACGGTGCCGCATAGGCCGCGCCCAGTTGTGCCGCGAAGTGCGCCTGCTCGGGCGCGTACACCGCCGTCCAGGTGACGGGCACGCCCTGCTCAATGAGTTGCGCGCCAGCCGCCAGCCCCTGGCGCGTGGCGGGAATCTTCACGACCAGTTGTCCGGTCTCGAAGTGCGACAGCAGCGTCCGCGCGTCCTCGAGCATGCCGTCCGCATCCTCCGAATACACCTGCGCCTGCACCTGCCGCGCACCCAGCTCGATGCAGCGCTTCAGCAGGCGGGGCACATCGCCCCGGCCGATGCCGGCGCGCTTGAGCAGCGTGGGGTTGGTCGTCACACCATGCACCACCGGATGCGGCAGGCAGGTCTTCAGCTCCGACAGGTCCGCGCTGTCGAGGTACAGGTGGAAGTCTTCGTTCATCGCACGCAGGAAAGGAATCTTCAGCTCATGACATTGCCGCCATCGACATTGAGGGTCTGCGCCGTGATGTAGCGCGCCTCGTCGCTGGCGAGAAACACCGCCGCCCCCGCGATGTCGTCCGGCACGCCCATGCGTCCGAGCGGCACCGCCAGGCCGACCTGCCGCTTCTTCTCTCCAGGCGGCAGCCCCTCGGCCCTGGCGAACAGGCTGTCGACATGGTCCCACATCGGCGTGTCGACCACACCGGGTGCGATGCCGTTGACGCGGATGCCATGCGGCGCCATGGCCAGCGCCGCGCTTTGCGTGTAGCTGATGACGGCCGCCTTGGTCGCGCAGTAGTGCGACACCAGCGCCTCGCCCCGGCGCCCCGCCTGCGAGGCCATGTTGATGACCGACGCGCCCTGCGTGCCGGCTTCGACCATGTGGCGCAGCACGGCCTGCATCACGAAGAACATGCCCTTCACGTTGACGGCGAAAAGACGATCGAACGAAGCCTCGTCGCTGTCGAGCAGCGGCGCGAGGTCGAACACCGCCGCGTTGTTGAACAGCGTGTGGATCGGCCCGAAGGCGACCTGCGCCTCGGCCAGCATGTGGGCGATGGCCTTGGTGTCGGTCACGTCGGCCGCGATGTAGGCCAGCCTGTCGGGGTGTTGCTGCTGCAGCGTGCGCACGGCTTCGGGCGCGGCCGCCGCGCGGTCGATCACCGTGCAGCGCGCGCCCTCGGCGATGCAGGCCGCCGCCACGGCCAGGCCGATGCCGCCGCCCGCGCCGGTCAGCAGCACATGCCGGTCCTGCAGGCGGGCACTCATGGCTTGCGCTCCGAAGCTTTCTGCACGAAGCGCGCGACGCGCCCGCTGCCCCGACGCACGGCATCGATCAGGCGCGCATCGCCCGCAAGATTGCCCCACAGCCCCACGTCCGAGCACAGCGCGACGACCGGGTCGGCTGCGTCGCAGATGGCATGCGCCACCGCCTCGTCCATGCCCTGGTCCTGGTAGGCGTAGGGCAGCACGCCCTTGTGCCAGCGCTGCAGGAAGGCGAGGAACAACGCGGGCAGCATCGCCACGCTGTCGATGGGCTGGCCGGCCGCGAGACGCTCGCGCACCGTCGGCGCGATGAAGCCGGGGATCTTCGAGAAGCCGTCTGCCGCCACACGCTGATTGGTGTCGCGGATCGCGGGGTTGCCGAAGCGGTCGAGCACCACGTCGCGATACGCCGCCAGGTCGATGGGGCTGGGGCTCAGGCAGGGAATGACATCGTCGGTGACGTAGTCGAAGGCCATCTTGCGGATGGCCGCGTCATGGGTGCCTTCGTGGATAAAGCCGAGCCCCACCAGCGTGCCCGCCCAGGCAATGCAGCTGTGCGTGGCGTTGAGGATGCGGATCTTGGCCTCTTCGTAAGGCTGCACCGATTCGACCAGCTCCACGCCCACGCGGCCCCAGTCGGGCCGGCCGGCGATGAAGTTGTCCTCGATCACCCACTGGATGAAGCTCTCGCCGGTGATGGCGGCCGCGTCGTCGCGCCCCGTGGCGGCCTTCACGCGCGCGCGCAGCTCGGGCGGCGGGCGCGGCGTGATGCGGTCGACCATGGCGTTCGGGCAGCGCGTGTTCGCGTTCACCCACGCGAGCAGATCCGCATCGCCCGCGAGCTCGATGAACTCCAGCAGCCCGGCGCGGAAACGGTCGCCGTTGTGGCGCAGGTTGTCGCAGTTCAGCAGCGTGACCGGGCCGGCGTTCGCGGCCTTGCGCGCGCGCAGGATGGCGCAGACGGCGCCGTAGATGGTCACGCCGTCGCCGCCGGTCTCGCCGCGCCGAGCGCGTTCCACGTCGGCGGCCAGGTCGGTGAAGGACAGGTCGAGCCGGCCCTTGTCGTCGAGGTAGTAGCCCGCCTCGGTCACGGTGAACGAGACGATGCGCGTCGACGGCGCGGCGCCGCGCGCGATCACGTTGGCGAGCGAGCGCTCCCAGGGCAGCACCTCGCGGATCGCGCCGATCTCCTCGTAGCGGTACTCGCCCGCGGGCGAGACGGTCTCGAGCGTGTAGCGACCGCCCTGCGCCTGCAGCGCGGCGACGACGTCGGCCATGTCCGGCCGGATGTTGGCGCCCGACAGCGACCAGCGGGTGTCGCCCGCGTCGATCAGCCGCTGCAGGTACACGGCCTGGTGGGCGCGATGGAACGAGCCCAGGCCGAGATGGAGCACCGTGAACTCGGTGAGAGCCGGTGGAGTTTGCGCGATGGTCACGGGGATGTCTGTTGAAAAAACGGTAGGTGGATGAAGTTCACGCGGCGACCGACCGGCCCTCGCGATTGAAGAGATGCAGCACCGACGGATCGAGCTCCACCGCCACGTCGTCGCCGGCCTGCAGCGGCGTGCGGTCGTTCTGCCGCGCGATCAGCGGCACGCCGGCCACTTCGACGTGGATGAGCGTGTCCGCGCCCAGCGCCTCGATCAGCTCCACGCGGCCGAGCACGTCGGACACCGGCGCGCCCTGCTTCGGATGCACGCGCAGGCCCTCGGGGCGCACGCCCAGGAAGCCGTCAGACGGCAGCCGGCCACCGGTGGCTGCGGAGAAAGAAGGAATGGCATTCGCCGCCACCATGTTCATCGACGGCATGCCGATGAACTGCGCGACGAACTGGTTGGCCGGGCGGTCGTACAGCTCCAGCGGCGTGCCGACCTGTTCGATCAGCCCGTCTTTCAGCACCACCACGCGGTCGGCCAGTGTCATGGCCTCGACCTGGTCGTGCGTCACGTAGATGGTGGTCGCGCCGAGCGCGCGGTGCAGCTTGTGGATTTCGACCCGCGTGTTGCCGCGCAGCGCGGCGTCGAGGTTAGACAAAGGCTCGTCGAACAGGAACACCTTCGGAGCCCGCACGATGGCACGGCCGATGGCCACGCGCTGGCGCTGGCCACCCGACAGGTCCTTGGGTGTGCGATCGAGGTACTGCGTGAGGTTGAGCGTCTTGGCCGCGTACTCGACCTTGGTCTTGATCTCGCTCTTCGACACGCCCGCGAGCTTGAGCGCGAAGGACATGTTGTCGTACACGCTCATGTGCGGATAGAGCGCATAGCTCTGGAACACCATCGCAAGATCGCGCTTGCCCGAGGGCGCCCAGGTGATGTCCTTTCCGTCGAGCAGCAGGTTGCCACTGGTGATCGGCTCCAGCCCCGCAATCAGCCGCAGCAGCGTCGACTTGCCGCAGCCCGAAGGCCCGACGAAGACGATGAACTCGCCCTTCTGGATCTGCAGGTCGACGCCCTTGATGATGTTGACTTCACCAAAGCTCTTCTTGATGTTCTTGAGTTCGAGGTAGGCCATGAGATGTCTCCCTTTCTTTACTTGACGGCGCCGAAGGTGAGGCCTTGGACGAGCTGCTTCTGGCTGAACCAGCCGAACACGACGATGGGCGCAATGGCCATCAGCGAAGCCGCGGACAGCTTGGCCCAGAACAGGCCCTCGGGGCTGGAGTACGAAGCGATGAGCGTGGCCAGCGTGCCGGCCTTGGCGGAGGTGAGGTTCAGCGCCCAGAAGGCCTCGTTCCAGCTCAGCACCAGGCACAGCAGGCCGGTGGATGCGAGACCGCCCACCGACAGCGGCATCACGACGTGGCGGAACTCGGTCCAGAGGTTGGCGCCGTCCATGCGCGCGGCTTCCAGGATCTCGGGCGGAATGTCCTTGTAGGCGCTGTAGAGCATCCACACCATGATCGGCAGGTTCGACAGCGTGAACACGATGGTCAGCGCGGTGAGCGAGTCCAGCATGCCCGCGGTCTGCGCGATCACGTAGATCGGCACCAGCGCGCCCACGGCCGGCATCATCTTGGTGGAGAGCATCCACATCAGGATGTCGCGCGTCTTCTTCGTGCGGAAGAAGGCCATCGAGTACGCGGCGGGCGCCGCGATCAGCAGGCCGAGGATGGTCGAGCCCAGGCTGGTGATGAGCGAGTTGCGCGCGTACAGCAGGTAGTCGCTGCGGCGCTGCACTTCGCCGAAGTTGTCGAGCGTGGGCTCGAAGATGAAGAGCGGCGGCACGTGGATGGCCTGCAGCTCCGTCTTGAAGGCCGTGAGGAACAGCCAGCCGAGCGGAAAGAACAGCAGCAGCGCGACGGCCCACGCGCCGACGGTGCGCAGCAGTTGCGGCAGGAAGTTGCTGGGAGCTTGTGTCTGTTGCATGGCGTGCGGCTCCTCAGTCCAGGTTCTTGCCGATGATTCGGATGAGGAACACGGCCACGATGTTGGCCAGCACCACCGCGAACAGCGCACCCGCCGAAGCCACGCCCACGTCGAAGTTCATGAGCGACTGCTTGAAGATCATGTAGGTCATGTTGGTGCTCTCGTTGCCCGGGCCACCGTTGGTGGTGATGGCGATCTCCGCGAACACGCTGAGCAGAAAGATCATCTCGATCATGATCACCACCGCCATGGGGCGGGCGAGGTGCGGCACGGTGAGATAGAAGAAGCGCTGGAACGAGCTCGCGCCGTCCATGCGGGCGGCTTCCATCTGCTCGCGGTCGAGCGACTGCAGCGAGGTGATGAAGATCAGGCAGGCAAAAGGCAGCCACTGCCAGGCCACCATGATGATCACGGACAGCAGCGGCACGTCGGTGAGCCAGTCGACCGGCTGGGCCCCGAAGGCGCGCCACACGTCGGCCAGCACGCCGTAGATGGGGTTCATCATCATGTGCTTCCACAGCAGCGCGTTGACCGCGGGCATGACGAAGAAGGGCGAGATCAGCAGCACCCGCACGATGCCGCGCCCCGGGAAGGGCTCGTTCACCAGCAGCGCGAGCAGCACGCCGAACACCACCGTAATGACGATCACGCTGCCGATCAGCAGCAGCGTGTTCCACGTGGCCGGCCAGAAGTCGGGGTCGGTGATGAAGTAGTGAAAGTTCTCGATGCCCGCGAAGGTGCGCTCGCCAGGCTGCATGAGGTTGTAGTTCACGAACGAGAAGTACAACGTCATCGCCAGCGGCACGATCATCCAGGCGAAGAGCGTGAGCACGGCGGGCGCCATGAGGGCGCGGGGCAGGAGTCTTTTCATGTTCTGGGTCCCTGGGCATTAGGTCAGGACTGCCGCGGATCCGGCTTTGCCGGTCCGCTGGCAGTGCCCCCTGCGAGGGGGCTGGCGCGCAGCACGAAGTTGCGCGCGGCCTGGGCGCTTACTTGTAGTACCCGGCCTTCTTCATCTCGCGCTCTGCAGCGGTCTGCGAAGTCTTCAGCGCCTGGTCGACCGTGACCTTGCCCGACAGCGCCGCGCTCATCTGCTGGCCCACCGCCACGCCGATGGCCTGGAACTCGGGAATGGCCGCGTACTGCACGCCGACGTACGGCGACTTGGGCAGCGTGCTGTCGGTGAGGTTCGCGCTGTCGATGGCCTTCTTCTCGGCCGCCGCGAACTTGGCGACCTTCTGGAACTCGGGGTTCGCGTAGGTCGACTTGCGCGTGCCGGTCGGCACCGAGGCCCAGCCGGTTTCCTTGGCCACCAGGGCGATGTAGTCCTTGGAGGTCGCCCACTTGATGAACTTCTGCGCAGCCTCGTCCTTGGTCGAGCTGGCCGGAATGGCCAGGTTCCACGACCACAGCCAGTTGGCGCCCTTCGGCGTGGCGGCGGTGGGGGCCTGCGCGAAGGCCACCTTGTCGGCCACCTTCGACTGCTTCGGATCGCTGATGAACGAGGCCGCGATGGTCGCGTCCACCCAGGCTGCGCACTTGCCTTCATTGAAGAGCGCGAGGTTCTCGTTGAAGCTGTTGGCCGATGCGCCCGGAGGGCCGTCCTTCTTCATCAGGTCGACGTAGAAGCCGATCGCGTCCTTCCAGGCCTTGGTGTCGATCTGCGGCTTCCACTGCATGTCGAACCACTGGCCGCCGTTGGTGTTGACCAGCGTGGTCAGGAAGGCCATGTTGTCGCCCCAGCCCGGCTTGCCGCGCAGGCACATGCCGTACACGCCGGCCTTCGGGTCGTTGGCCTTGTCGGCGAACTCCTTCACCTGTGCCCAGGTGGGCTGGTCGGGGAACTTCACGCCCACCTTGTCGGCCAGGTCCTTGCGGTACATGAGCATGGAGCTCTCGCCGTAGAAGGGCGCGGCGTAGAGCTTGCCTTCGTTCGACAGGCCGTCGCGGATGGCGGGCAACAGGTCGTCGACGTCGTAGGCGGCGTCGGTGGCGATGGGCTTGAGCCAGCCTTTCTTCGACCAGATCGGGGTTTCGTACAGGCCGATGGTCATCACGTCGAACTGGCCGCCCTTGGTGGCGATGTCGGTGGTCACGCGCTGGCGCAGCGTGCCCTCTTCCAGCGTCACCCACTTGAGCTTGATGTCGGGGTTCGCCTTCTCGAAGAAGGGGGTGAGCTTCTGCATCTCGATCATGTGGCCGTTGTTCACGGTCGCGATCACGAGTTCGGTGGCGGCCTGCGACACGACGCCCGTACCGATGAGTGCGAGGACGAGGCCCGCTTTCAGAAAACGCTTCATGTTTGTCTCCTAGAGGTGAGCGACGCCCAGTTCTGTCGGGTCGCCGTGCCGCGAATTCTGGAGAAGCGCGCCTGCGGTTTTGGTACTGCCACAGCCATCACCAGTACTTTCATGCACCAGTTGGCTAGTGAATTCCCTAGTTAACGCAATACAGCATGGAAAACTGCATCCCAAAGGCTTCAGGCGCCGCCCAGCAGCTGGCGCCGCAGCTGCGCGGCCGCGGGCGACAGCGCCCGGTCGGTGCGGGTGATGAGGCAGATCGGCGGCACGCGCACCGGCAGCTCGATCGGCACGGCGCGCAGCACGCCCAGGCGGGCGTAGTGGTCGGCCTGCGAGGCGGGCATCACGGCCGCCATGTCGGAGCTCTCGAGCAAGGCGGTGATGGCGATGGGCGATGCCGTTTCGATGATGTCGAGCCGCGCCTTGATGCCCGCTTCGCGCATCGCCGCCTCGAAGCGCCCGCGCTGCGGCGAGCCCGGCGGCTGCAGCACCCACGACCAGCCCGCCATGTCGGCCAGCGTGACGGTGGCGCGCTCGAACACCGGATGGGCGGCGCGCACCACCACCACCTGCAGCTCGCCCAGCAGCGGCACGCTCGCGTACTTCGCCTCGTCGTGGCCGTCGGTGAGGCGGCCCAGCACGAAGTCGACGTCGCCCTGCTCCAGCTGCGCCTGGATCACGTCGCTGGTCTCGACCACCACCGACACGGCCACCTGCGGGTGGCGGCGGTGGTACTCCACCAGCGCCGGCGCCAGCAGCCCCGAGACCGCGCCGGGCACGCTGCCCACGCGCAGCGCGCCACTGAGGCCCGAGCGCAGGGCCTGCATCTCCTCGCGGGCGGTGCCGAAGTCGCTGAGTACGCGGCGGGCATAGCGGATCAGGATCTCTCCGTAGGGCGTGGGCTCCATGCCGCGCGCCGATCGCTCGAAGAGCTTCTCGGCCAGTGAGTCCTCCAGCTGCTGCAGCAGCTTGGTGGCGGCGGGCTGGCTGATGTTCATGGCCTCGGCCGCCCGGCCCAGGTGGCGATGGGTGTCGAGCCGGGCCAGCAGGAGCAGCTGGCGCGGCCGCACATGGAGCATCAGCGAAGCATCGGTCAGCCCTGAAGTCATAGCCAAAAGTATATGGAGCTTCGGGCTTTTTCGATTGGATCGCGCGGGCGAAGCTCCGTACGCTGGAGCCACTACAAGCAGGAGACAACCCGATGAAGCCTTCCTTTCCCGCCCGCGCGGCCGGGCTGGCAACGCTGGCAATGGCCGCGCTGCTCGCCATGGCGACAGCCGGAGCGCAGCAGCAACAACAACCGGCGCAGACCTACCCCGACAAGCCGATGCGCATCATGGTCGGCGCCTCGCCCGGCGGCGGTACCGACATCCTGGCGCGCGTGCTGGCCGACAAGTTCTCGCCTTCGCTCAAGCAGCCCGTGGTGGTCGAGAACAGGCCCGGCGCCTCCAACACCATCGCGGGCGAACTCACGGCCCGCGCGCCGGCCGACGGCGCCACGCTGCTGCTGGCCACCAACACCGCGCAGGCGGTGGCGCCGCACATCCTCAAGCTCAAGTACGACCCGCTGAAGGACCTGCAGCCCGTGGGCCTGGTGGCCGTGATGCCCAACGTGCTGGTGGTGTCGGCCAGCTCGCCCTACAGGTCGGTGAAGGAACTGGTGGCGGCCATGGCCGCGAAGCCGGGCAGCTTCAAGTACGCCTCTTCCGGCATCGGCAGCACGCAGCACGTGGGCGGCGAGGCCTTCAACCTGGCCACGGGCATGAAGTCGATCCACGTGCCGTACAAGGGCAGCTCGCAGGCGCACGTCGACATCATCGCGGGCGAGGTCGACATGATGTTCGACAGCACCTCCTCGGCCATGGGCCAGATCAAGGCGGGCAAGTTCCGCGCGCTGGCGGTGAGCGCACCGCAGCGCTCGCCCGAGCTGCCCGACGTGCCGACGCTCGCCGAGCAGGGCATCAAGGGCGCCGACGTGTCGACCTGGTACGGCCTCTACGTCACGGCCGGCACGCCGCGCCCCGCGGTCGAGCGGCTGAGCGCCGAGCTCTCGCGCACGCTGAAGCTGGCCGACGTGCAGACACGCATCAAGGCGCTGGGCGGAGAGCCCGGCGGGCTGACCGGCGAGCCCTTCGCGGCGATGAACAAGCAAGAGTTCGACCACTACGGCCAGCTCGTGCGCGACGCCAACATCAAGGCCGAATGAGACGGCCGGACCTTCTTTCTCTTTCTCTCAACCGCATCCGACCGACACCATGTCCACCCCTTCCTCCAAGACCCAGAGCGTGACCTCCGCCAAGCCCCGCATCGCCGTGCTGCTCGGCGATCCGAGCGGCGTCGGCCCCGAGATGGCCGTGAAGCTGCTGGCGCGCCAGCGCAACCTCGACGCCGCGCGCGTGCTGCTGATCGCCGATCCGATCGTGCTGGCGGCCGGCGAACGCGCGGCGGGCACGAAGCTCGATCCGCTGCGCATCGACAGCCTCGACGCGCTGCACTTCGAGGACGGCCGCCCCACCCTGCTCGCATGCGACTGGATGGCGGGACGGGAGCCCGTGCCGGGCGAATCGAACGAGCAGTCGGGTCGTGCCTCGTTCGAGGCGCTGGAGCTGGCCACGCTGGCGGTGCTGCAAGGGCAGGCCGAAGGCATTCTGTTCGCGCCGCTCAACAAGCATTCGCTGCGCCTGGGCGGACTGGTGCACGAGGACGAGCTGCGCTACATGCAGGAGCGCTTCGCGGTGACGGGCTTCGTCTGCGAGTTCAACCTCACCGGCTCGCTGTGGACCTCGCGCGTGACATCGCACATTCCACTGAAGGACGTGGCAAGCCACATCACGGTGCAGGGCGTGAGCGACGCGGTGAAGATCATCGCGTCGGCGCTGCGCCGCGCGGGCGTGGCGCGTCCGCGCATCGCGGTGACGGGGCTCAATCCGCACGCGGGCGACGGCGGCTCCATCGGCATGGAGGAAATCGAGATCATCGCGCCCGCCATCGAGCAGTTGCGTGCCGAGGGCTTCGATGCGCGTGGCCCGTTCTCGCCCGACACGGTGTTCATCGGCGCGCGGCGCGGCGACGTCGACGCGGTGGTGTCGATGTATCACGACCAGGGGCAGATCGCGATGAAGCTCATGGGCTTCGAGCAGGGCGTGACGCTGCACGGCGGCCTGCCGGTGCCAGTGGCAACTTCGGCCAGCGGCAGCGCGTTCGACATCGCGGGCAAGGGGCTGGCGCAGATCGAGGGGCTGCAGCAGGCCTTCGACCTGTGCGTGCGCATGGCGGGCGGCGCGCCGGTGCGCACGGCCGCGCAGACAGCGGTTGCAGCCTGACCAAACAAAAAGGGCCGCTTTCGCGGCCCTTCATTGGAAGCTCAGGCAGTCGGCGGCTCGCCGTAGGCGTTGGACTCGGGCTGCGTCGGCTGCACGTAGAAGTAGATCAGCACGAGGTTGACGAGCGGGATGATGGCCAGCAACAGGAACCAGCCGCTCTTGCCGATGTCGTGCAGGCGGCGCGCCGCAACGGCCAGCGCTGGCAGCAGCAGGCCCAGGGCCACGATGCCGTACAGGAAACGATGGATCAGGCTTGCCACGATGAGAACGACCAGCTGCGCAAGCACGAACCACCAGAACTCCGAGCGCGATGCGCGCCCCGTGAAGTCCGTGTACTTGCCGAGACAGGTCTTGACCGCTGTTTGAAAATCCATTGATCGACTCCTCTTTTGTGATTGGTCCCAGGGAAATTTCCCCGGGCCATCATATCGACGCGTCTTTCAACAGCAAATACAGCCGTAAGCCATAGCCAGGCTTAAAACAAAAGGCTCCGAAACGGCCTTCCGGCCGCTCCGGATCAGCTCGAGAGCCGCTTCAGCAGGCCCGCGGTCGAGGCATCGAGCCCCGTGATGTCGCCCGATGCGAGGCGCGGCTCGATGTCCCTGGCGAGCACCTTGCCGAGCTCCACGCCCCACTGGTCGAAGCTGTTGATGCCCCATAGCGCGCCGCTGGTGAACACGCGGTGCTCGTACATCGCGAGGAAGGCACCCAACGCCTCGGGCGTGAGCTTCTCGAACACGAAGAAGGTGCTCGGCCTGTTGCCCGGGAAGTTCTTGTGGCCGCCCTCGTCGAGCTTGCCCACCATCAGCGCCTGCGCCTGCGCGAGCGCATTGGCGAGCAGCTTGGGGTGATGGCCTTCGAGATCGTGCGAGGCATCGCGCACCGCCACGAACTCGAGCGGGGTCACGTCGGTGCCCTGGTGCAGCATCTGGAAGTAGGCGTGCTGGCCATTGGTGCCGGGCTCGCCCCACAGCACCGGCGAGGTACCGAAGGCCAGCGGCTTGCCGCTCGCATCGACCTGCTTGCCGTTGCTTTCCATCTCGAGCTGCTGCAGGTAGGCCGGCACGCGCTTCAGCGCGCTGTGGTACGGCGCGATGCTGCGGCTGGTGAACTTGTGGAAGTTGCGATACCAGACGTCGAGCAGGCCGAGACGCACCGGCAGGTTGCGCTCCAGCGGCGCGGTGCGAAAGTGCTCGTCCATCGCATGCGCACCCGCGAGCAGCCGGCGGAAGCCCTCGGCACCGATGGCCAGCGCGATCGGCAGGCCGATGGCCGACCACAGCGAATAGCGGCCGCCCACCCAGTCCCAGAAGCCGAAGGTGGTGTCGATGCCGAACTTCTTCGCCGCTTCCACGTTGGTGGTGAGCGCCGCGAAGTGGCCCGCGATGTCGGTGCCGCCCGACTGCTCGTACCAACGCTTGGCCGAGAGCGCGTTGGTCATCGTCTCGGCCGTGGTGAAGGTCTTCGAGGCGATGAGGAACAGCGTGTGCTCCGGCGCCAGGCCCTGCAGCACGCCGGCCAGCTCGTGGCCATCGACGTTCGAGACGAAGTGGAAGCGCTTGCCCGGCGCGGCGAACTCGGCCAGCGCCAGTACCGCCATCTGCGGGCCGAGGTCGGAGCCGCCGATGCCGATGTTGACCACGTCGGTGATCGTGTGGTCGCCGCGCACCTTCTCGGCATAGGCCAGCATCGCGTCGAGCGTGGCGTGCACCTCGCGCAGCTCGTTCGCCGTCTTCGGGCCCGTGGGCGCATCGGCCGGCGCGCGCAGCAGCGTGTGCAGCACGGCGCGGTCCTCGGTGTTGTTGATGTGCTCGCCGGCGAACATGGCGTCGCGGTGCGCCTCGAGGCCGCACTCGCGGGCCAGCTTGAAGAGCAGTTCTTCGGTGCGCGCGTCGATCAGGTTCTTCGACAGGTCGGCGAAGACGTAAGGCGCCTCCTGGCTGAAGCGCCCGAAACGGCCCGCGTCGTCCACGAAGGCATGGCGCACGTCGAACTGGCGGCCCGCGGTCTCGAAGGCGGACTGCAATTGCGCCCAGGCCGGCGCGCGATCGCAGCGAAGGGTCATGGCCATCTTTACTTGCCGCTTTCCAGCATGAGCTTTTCGAGCTTCACGGCGTCGGCCGCGAAGGCGCGGATGCCTTCGGCCAGCTTCTCGGTGGCCATGGCGTCTTCGTTCAGCGCGAAGCGGAAGCCGGCCTCGTCGTAGCTCACCTTGGCGGTGTCGCCCTTGGCTGCGGCCTTGGCGTCGAGCGCGTGCTCCAGCGGCTCGTTGCTGGCGGCGAGTTCGGCCAGCAGCTCGGGGCTGATGGTCAGCAGGTCGCAGCCGGCCAGCGCCTTGATCTGCCCCACGTTGCGGAAGCTCGCGCCCATCACTTCGGTCTTGATGCCGTGCTGCTTGTAGTACGCATAGATCTGGCGCACCGACTTCACACCCGGGTCGTTGGCACCGGAGCTCGCGGCCTCGTCCCAGCCGGCGCCCGCCGACTTCTTGTACCAGTCGTAGATGCGGCCCACGAAGGGCGAGATGAGCTGCACGCCGGCCGCGCCGCAGGCCACGGCCTGCGCGAAGGAGAACAGCAGCGTGAGGTTGGTGCGGATGCCCTTCTGCTCGAGCACGCGCGCGGCCTCGATACCTTCCCAGGTGGAGGCCACCTTGATGAGCAGGCGCTTCTCGGTGTCGATGCCTTCGGCCTTGTAGAGCGCCACGATGCGCTCGCCGCGCGCGATGGTCGCGGCCGTGTCGAAGGACAGGCGAGCGTCGACTTCGGTCGAGACGCGGCCCGGGATGATGGAGAGGATCTCGCCGCCGAAGCGCACCAGCAGGCGGTCGATGACCTCGTCGAGCGGCTTGCCCGCGTGCTTCTTCACGGTCTCGTCGAGCAGCGGCCGGTATTCGGGCTTCTGCACGGCCTTGAGGATCAGCGACGGATTGGTGGTCGCGTCCTGCGGCTTTGAAACGCTGAGCTGCTTGAAGTCACCGGTGTCGGCGACGACGGTGGTCCACTGGCGGAGGGCATCGAGTTGGTTCATGAAATCATTATCCTGTGCGGGTTGTGACAAGTCCTGCACGCAGTTGCGCGTCGACCGATGTTTTCATGCGCACCGTAGCACGGGTTTTCACGCGGCTCCATCGGCCTGCCGCCGATGGGGTTGTCGGACCTCTTCGCCTCCGCGCCCTACATGGCCTGTGGTCCGTCGCTGACGGGCGCGTCCGCATCCCCTGACTAGCCTGAGGCATACGCCGAATGTCTTCATCCTCAGGAGTGCTTCCATGACCCAACGCCCGCGCCCCGGCGCCTCCGCCGTCCAGCCTTTCGACGACCGCCGCACCGGCAATGCGATAGGCGCGATGGCCACGGCCTTCGTCGTCGGCGGCGTGGCCGCCTGGTTCACGCTGGGTGCGGCGCGCAGCGCCGCGCGCGCCCGCTTGAGCAGGCCCGCCGGCCCGGCCGACGGTGCGCCGCTGATGCGCGCGCCGCTGCAGGTGGTGGCACCGGTCGACCTGGAGCGCTATGCGGGCATCTGGCACGAGCAGGCCCGGCTGCCGAACCGCTTCCAGAAGCAATGCGCCGGCCCGGTGACCGCCGAATACACGCCGCAGCCCGACGGCACCGTGCTGGTGTGCAATCGCTGCGTGCGGGAGGACGGGAATTTCGATGAAGCAGTGGGAACCGCCCGCGTGGTGCCCGTGGCGGGCCAGCCTGGCGCGGGCCGCCTCAAGGTGCGCTTCGCGCCCTCGTGGCTCGGCTGGCTGCCGATGGTCTGGGGCGACTACTGGATCCTGAAGCTCGACCGCGACTACCAGGTGTCGCTGGTCGGCACGCCCGACCGCGAGTACCTCTGGGTGCTGTCGCGCGCCCCGCGCCTGGAAGACGCGGTGCTGCAGGCGGAGCTGAACTACGCCCGCAGCCTGGGGTTCGACACCGGCAAGGTGGTGCTCACCGGCAGGTAGCGCTGCAGCTGCGACGGCAGCACGGCCGGCGCGGTGCAGTGGATGGCCTGCCAGCCGAAGGCGCGCGCCGCTTCCACGTTGGCGGCCGAATCGTCGATGAAGACGGTCTGCTCGGGATCGAGCGCATAGCGCATGGCCAGCACCTCATAGATCTCGCGCTCGGGCTTGAGGAACTTCACGTCCCCCGAGAACACGCCGCCGTCGAAGCGGCGCATGAATGCGTGCCGCCGCTCGATGGCACGGGCGTACGGCGCGGGCATGTTCGACAGGTAGTACAGCCGCAGCGGCTGGCCGGCCTCGCGGTGCTCGATCAGCCGCTCGAGCATCTCGACCGTGACGCCGATCGGCTCCAGCCGCTCGCCCAGCCCGTCGAGCATGGCCTGCAGCGGCTCGGGCGGCAGCGCCAGCCGGGCCGACATGCGGGCGATGGAATCTGCCAGCGTGCGGGTGCCGCAGTCGAAGCTCGTCCAGTCGTCGTGATGGAAAAGTGCCCTGCCCAGCGCCGCCGCGGCGGCTTCAGTGGGGGCGTGCGGGGCGAGATGGGCCTGTACCAGCCGTGTGGGCTCCCATGCGAACAGCACGGCGCCCAAGTCGAAAACCACGTTCATGGCGCCATTGTTTCATGCGCCAGGCACCACGCTCACGCCATGGGCTCCCAGGGACAGGGTGGTCTGCGCGCCGGCCGCCAGCGGGCTCGACAGGTCGCTCGACACCACGAAGACCGGCCCCAGGGTGGTGTCGAAGCCGTATTCGTAGAAGCTGCCGAGGTAGGCGGCCTTGCGCAGCGTGGCCGGAAGGCCGTCGGCAGCCCCGATCTGCCAGGCTTCGGGTCGCACCGCCACCTTCACCGTGCCAGGCGCGACCGCGTAGCGCGGCTGCAGGCGCAGCGGGCCGAGCGCCACGCTGCCGTCCGCCCCGGCGACCGCCGGAAACACCATCGCCTCGCCCATGAAGCCGGCGACGAACTCGCTCTCGGGCCGGCCATACAACTGCTCGGGCGTGCCGCGCTGGGCGATCACGCCGTGGTCCATCACGATGATCTGGTCGCTCACGGCCAGCGCCTCGCTCTGGTCGTGCGTGACGTAGGCCACCGTGAGCTTAAGGCGCTGCTGCAGCGCGCGGATCTCCTCGCGCATCTCGCGGCGCAGCCGGGCGTCGAGGTTCGACAGCGGCTCGTCGAAAAGCAGCACCGCCGGCTCGAGCACCAGCGCGCGCGCCAGCGCCACGCGCTGCTGCTGGCCGCCCGAGAGCTCGCTGGGCAGCCGCTCGTCGAAGCCGACCAGGCCCACGCCGCGCAACGCCTCGCGCGCCCGCGAGGTGGCCTCGTCCTTCTTCACACCGCTCATGCGCAGGCCGTAGGCCACGTTGCCGATCACGTCCATGTGCGGAAACAGCGCATAGCTCTGGAACATCATGCTCACGTTGCGCTCGGCCGGCCCGAGCGTGGTGACGTCGCGCCCGCCCATGAAGATCGAGCCTGAGGTCGGCGACTCGAGCCCCGCGATCATCCGCAGCGTGGTCGTCTTGCCGCAGCCCGAAGGGCCGAGGATGGTGGTGAGCGTGCCCACCGGCACCTCGAAGCTGATGCCCTTGACGGCCAGCGGTGCGTTCTTGTCCGCGCCGTAGCGCTTGGTGACATTGCGGAATTCGATGCCGTTCATGCGAGGCCCTCCATCTTGTGATGTCCTTGGTGTTGTTGTTGCGCAGCCCCTCGCCGCCCCAGCTTGCGCTCCCCCACCACCCACTGCACCAGCGCGATGGCCAGCGACATCAGGATCATGAGCACCGTGCAGTAAGCCAGCGCGATGCCGTAGTCGCCATTGCCGACGCGGCCGATGATGTAGGTGGTGGCGAGCTCGTTCTCGGCCGTGACCAGGAAGATCACCGCGCTCACCGTCGTCATGGCGCGCACGAAGCTGTAGACCAGCGCGGCCACCAGCGCCGGCTTCAAGAGCGGCAGCACCACCTTGAAGAGCGTCTGCGAGGTCGACGCGCGCAGCATCAGCGAGGCCTCGTCGAGCGAGCGGTCTAGCTGCTTGAAGGCAGCCGTGCCGGCCCGCACGCCCACGGGCAGGTTCCGGAACATGAAGCACAGCACGATGATGAGCCCCGTGCCCGTGAGCTCGAAGGGCGGCACGTTGAAGGCCAGGATGTAGCTCACGCCCAGCACCGTGCCCGGAATGGCGAAGGCCAGCAGCGCGCCGAACTCGAAGAGGCCCTGCCCCCTGAACTCGTTGCGCGCCAGCAGCCAGGCGATGAGCAGGCCCAGCGCCGCGGTGATGGGTGCCGAGATGCCCGCGAGCTTGAGCGTGGTGATCAGCGAGTTCCACGCCGTGCCCGCCCACACCAGCCCGAACTGCCCCCACTCCAGCGCAAAGGCGCTCTTGAAGTGGTTCAGCGTGAAGCTGTAGTCGCGCCCCCAGGTCTGCACGAAACCGCCCGCGAAGGCGAACAGGTAGACCACGGCGGTGAACGCGATCCACGGCATGGCGATGCAGTAGATGGTGCGACGCACGCCGTCGGGCAGCGCCATCGGGATGCCGGCGTCGCCCTTGCCGCTGACGGTCGTGTAGTTCTGCCTGCCGAGCAGGCCGCGCTGCAGCGCGAACACGCCGAGCGCGAAGAGCGTGAGCACCCAGGCCAGCGAGGCCGCGCGGCCCTGGTCGTACTGCGCGCCGACGATGGCGAAGAAGATATCGGTCGACAGCACCGAGAACTGCCCGCCCACCACCACCGGATTGCCGAAGTCGGCGATGCTCTCGATGAAGCCCACCAGGAAGGCGTTGGCCAGCCCGGGCTTCAGCAGCGGCAGCGTGATGGTGAAGAAGGCCCTGCGGCGGTCGGCGCGCAGCATCTGCGCGGCCTCCTCCAGGCTGGGCGCAATGCCCTGCACCACGCCGCGCATGATCATGAAGGCGATGGGCGTGAAGGCGAAGAGCTGCGCCACCAGCACGCCCGGCATGCCGTAGAACCAGCGCGTGGGCTCGATGCCGAAGACGCTCTCCAGCACCTGGTTGACGATGCCTGCGCGGCCGAACAGCAGGATCAGCCCCAGCCCCACCACGAAGGGCGGCGTGATGATCGGCAGCAGCGCCAGCACCCGCAGCGCGCCCTGCCCGCGCTTGCTGCCGCGCTCGGCCATCAGCGCCATCAGCGTGCCCAGGAAGGTGGTACCGGCGGCCGTGAGCAGCGCCAGCACCAGCGTGTTCCACGCCACGCCGCAGCGCACACCGCCGCTCAGGCAGCCCAGGCCCCAGATGCGCTCGGTGAACACGCGGGCGACGAAGGCAGCGATCGACCACTGCCCGTCTTCATTGAAGAACGCGCCCGACAGCGCCTTGCTCACCGGATAGGCGATGAACAGCGCCATCAGCACGCCGCAGCCCACAACGGCGGCGGACACGAACAGGTCGCCCTTGAAGAGCCCCAGCCGCGCGACACCAAAGGCCGCGAGCATCACCAGCGCCGTGAGCGCCACGAAGCCGCCCGCGCCGATGCCGAACTGGTTGACGGCCAGCTCGCCGAACTGCGTGTTGAGCGCGGCCACGCTCCAGCCGCGCGCGCCGATGGTGAAACCGGTGACGGCAAGCCCGAGGGCGCCGATCAGGCCGCCGGCCATCAGCCAGCGTCCCTGCGCCTTGCCGGGCGGAAGCCATGCCCCCACCGCGCAAAGCAGCAGCCCGGCAAGCCCCACGAAGAGCCAGCTGCGGCCCTGCGTGGCGGCCTGCATCAGGCCGTTGGCGCCTTCGGCCTGACCGAATACCTGCGGAACGGCCTCGTACCAGGTCGAGTCCTGGATCGCATACCAGGGCAGCAGCAGGTAGGCCGCCAGCCCCAGCGCGACCCACGCCCAGATCCAGCGCTGCGAACGCCGGGCCGCCGCCAGCGACGCCGGATTGACCGGCGCGCCTTCGATGGAACGCGCTTCCACTTATCGGGGCAGCGAATTGACGTCTTTTTCCCAGCGCGCGATCAGGCGGCGGCGCTCGGCGCTGGCGCCGTACTTGGCGTAGTCGTAGTTGATGAACTTGATCTTCTTGAAGTCCGGGATGCGCGGGTCGAGCTTGGCGTTCACGTTGCTCGGCAGCTGGAACTGCTTGTTGGCGGCGCCCAACTCCTGCGCCCCGGGCGTCAGCGCCCATTCGTAGAACTTCTTGGCGGCGTCGAGGTTGCGCGCGCCCTTGACGATGCTCATGGAGCCGATCTCGGCGCCGGTGCCGTCGCTCGGCGTGATGGTCTCGACCGGGAAGCCCTGCATCTTCTCGCCGGGGCCGTCGTGCACGAAGCTGATCGACACGGCCGTCTCGCCGCGCGCCACCGCCTTGATCGGGCCGGTGCCCGAGCGGGTGTACTGGCCCACGTTCTTGTGCAACGCCTTGAGGTAGTCGAAGGCCTTGTCCTCGCCCATGAGCTGCACCAGCGTGGCGATCATGGTGTAGGCCGTGCCGCTGGAGGCCGGGTTGGCCACCTGGATGTCGCCCTTGTACTCGGGCTTGAGCAGGTCGGCCCAGGTCTTGGGCACGGGCAGCTTCTTCTTGGCCAGCAGCTCGGGGTTGTAGCCGAAGCCCAGCGGGCCCGAGTAGATGCCCACCGTCTTGTAGCCCGACTGTTTGGCCTGCTGCTGTGCCCACGGATGCAGCTGCGACAGCGTGGGCGACTTGTATTCGAGCGTGAGTCCCTGCTCGGCCGCCTGCAGGTGCGGGTCGCCGGTGCCGCCGAACCAGACGTCGGTCTTGGGGTTGTCCTTCTCCGCGATCAGCTGGGCCAGGGCCTCGCCCGAGCCCTTGAGCGCCATGTTGATGCGCACGCCGGTGGTACGGGCGTAGACGGTGGCGATCACGTTGCACCATTCGGCCTGCACCGAGCAGATCACGTTGACGGTCTGGGCCGAGGCCGCGGCCGACAGGCCCAGCAGCGCTGCTGCGGTAAGAATCTTGCTTTTTTTCATCTGGTCTCTCTTCCTCTGTCCTGCTCGCGGCAATAAAAAAAGGCCTCGCGGCCATCGGGCAGCGTAGCTTTAGTACAGGCCCGGCGAATCCGTACAAGTACCATCGTGCCTGGGGCATGTCGCATCCGCGACCAAGGCGGCCCGGCTCGGCATTCAGACAAGGAAGGAAAGTTTTCTCATGAGCTTCGATCTCGTTCTGTTCGGCGGTACTGGCGATCTCGCGTGGCGCAAGCTGATGCCCGCGTTGTTCCAGGCATTCCGGCACGGCAGCCTGCCGCCCGACGGCCGCATCGTCGGCGTGGCGCGGGACGACCTGTCGGACGACCAGTACCGGGAGCTGATCCAGTCGCGCTTCAGCGCGGTGGAAGGGGCCAAGCGGCCCTCGCCCGAGGAGTTCACGAAGTTCGCTTCCATGCTGCACTACCTGCGCATGGATCTTTCCAAGCCCGACGACTACGCCCGGCTGGCCGGCCTGCTCAACCAGCGCGACGCCAAGACGGTGGTGATGTACGTGGCCACGGCGCCCGCGCTCTTCACCCAGGTGGTCGAGCAGATCGCGGCCGCCGGGCTCAACGGCCCCCGCACCCGCATCGTGCTGGAGAAGCCTCTGGGCCACGACCTGGCCTCCAACCGCGCCATCAATTCCGCCGTGGGCAAGGTGCTCGAGGAGAAGCAGGTCTTCCGCATCGACCACTACCTCGGCAAGCCCTCGGTGCAGAACCTGTTCGCGATGCGCTTCGGCAATGCGCTCTTCGAACCCATCTGGCGCCGCGAGCACATCGCCAACATCCAGATCACCATCGCCGAAGACCTTGGCGTGGAAAAGCGCGGCGCCTTCTACGACCAGACCGGCGCGCTGCGCGACATGGTGCAGAACCACGCGCTGCAGCTGCTGTGCGCCGTGGCCATGGAGCCGCCCATCAACGCGCACGCCGACGCCATCCGCGACGAGAAGCTCAAGGTGCTGCGGGCGCTGAAGCCCTGGACGCCGGAGAGCTTGGGCCTGCATGCGGTGCGTGGCCAGTACACGGCCGGCACGGCCTATGGCGAGCGGGTGCCGGGCTACCGCGACGAGCCGGGCGTGAACCCCGACAGCCGCACCGAGACCTTCGTGGCCCTGCGCGCCGAGATCGCCAACTGGCGATGGGCCGGCGTGCCCTTCTACATCCGCACCGGCAAGCGGCTGGCTTCGCGCGACGCGCGCATCGAGGTCAACTTCCGCCCCACGCCGCACGCCATCTACCGCGCGCCGGCCGGCAACGTCAACAAGCTGGTGATCAACCTGCAGCCCAAGGACGGGCTGGAACTGCACATGCTCGCGCAGGCCCAGGACAACCGCCAGCGCACCAACGGCAACCAGAGCGCGGCCGCGCAACTGGCACCGGTGCAGCTCGACCTCGACTTCGACAAGCGCTTCGGCTCCGAGCGCGTGGGCGCCTACGAGCGCCTGCTGCTCGACGTGATCGATGGCCGCCTCAACCTGTTCGTGCGCAGCGACGAGCAGGAAGAGGCATGGCGCTGGGTCGAGCCGCTGATCGACAACTGGGAATCGGACGGCGGCCCGCGCCCCTATGCGGCCGGCACCTGGGGCCCGAGCGCATCGAGCGCGATGATCGCGCGCGACGGGTTCTCCTGGGGCGAGGAGCAGTAACGCCCGCTCTCGCCTCCGGCGCGCTCGCTCAGCCGAACTGCAGGCAGCGCATGCTGAGCGTGCCGGACTGGAATCCCTCGTAGACCGTCTTCGCGCGCTCGCTGCTGCCGGCGGCGCCGAGGGCGTAGAGTAAAGGGAAGTAGTGATCGGGCGTCGCCACGGCGGTCGATGCGCCTTCCAGCTTCTCGTAGCCGACCAGCGCGCGGTCGTCGCGGCCCGCCAGCGCGGACTTCACCGCATCGTCGAAGGACTGCGCCCACGGCCGGCTGGCGCTCGGGCCGTCCGGCGTTCCACGGTCGGTGGCGCGCAGGTTGTGCACCACGTTGCCGCTGCCCATCACCAGCACGCCCTTGTCGCGCAGCGCGGCCAGATCGCGGCCCACCGCGTAGTGGAAGGCGGCCGGCTTGTCGTAGTCGATGCTGAGCTGGAACACCGGCACATCGGCCTTGGGGTAGAGGTGCTTCAGCACCGTCCATGTGCCGTGGTCGAGGCCCCATTGATCGGTGGCGATCACCGGTGACTGCTTCACCACCCCGACGGTCTCACGGGCCAGCGCCGGGTGGCCCGGCGCGGGGTATTCGACGTCGAACAGCGCCTGCGGAAAGCCGCCGAAATCGTGGATCGTCTTAGGCCGCTCCTGCACGCCGACGCCGGTGGCGCCCCGGCTCAGCCAGTGCGCCGACACGCTGAGAATGGCCGACGGCCGGGGCAGCTCCTTGCCCCATGCCGCCAGCCGGCGCGTGAAGGCGTTGTCGGTGATGGCGTTCATCGGCGAGCCATGGCCGATGAAGATCACCGGCATGCGGCGAATGGCTGCACCGGCGGCCTGCACGCTGCAGGCCAGCGAAGCGAGCACCGCGGTCGCTCCCACGGCTGTTCCCATCAGGAAGCCGCGGCGGCCCAGTTCGGTCGTTGCGAGAGTCGTCGTCAATGGCATGGCGGAACTCTGCAACGGCTGCCGGCGCAAGGCAGTGCCTTTACGCACACTTTTCCGGAGATCGGCAACGGATCAGCGCGCGCTAGATGCGCCCTTCCTCGACCGCGTGGCAGGCCACCTGCACGCCCTTGAGGCTCAGCAGCTTCGGCCGCTCGGAAGAGCAGCGCGCATTCGCATGCGGGCAGCGCGGGTGAAAGGCGCAGCCCGTGGGCGGATTCAGCGGATTCGGCACCTCGCCCTGTACCGGCGTGCGCGAACGGCCCGTGTGCTTCATCTGCGGAATGGCGTCGAGCAGCATGCGCGTATACGGGTGCTGCGGCGCCTCGAACAGCTTCTGCTTGTCGGCCACCTCGACCAGCCGGCCCAGGTACATCACGCCGACCTGGTCGGCCACGTGGCGCACCACGGCGAGGTTGTGCGAGATGAAGAGGTAGGTCAGGCCCTGCTGGCGCTGCAGGTCCTTCATGATGTTGAGCACCTGCGCCTGCACGCTCACGTCGAGCGCCGAGGTGGGCTCGTCGCACACCAGGAACTCGGGCTGCGTGGCGAGAGCCCGCGCGATGGAGATGCGCTGGCGCTGGCCGCCCGAGAACTGGTGCGGGTACTTGCTCATGTCCAGCGGCGAGAGGCCGACCGACTTGAGCAGTTCGCCCACGCGCTCGCGCAGCGCGGCCTTGTCGCTGATGATGCCGTGCTCGCGCAGCGGCTCGCCGATGATGTCTTCCACGATCCAGCGCGGGTTGAGGCTCGCGTAGGGGTCCTGGAAGATCATCTGGATGCGGCGGCGCAGCTTGCGGCCCTCGGGGGTCTTGAAGGCGGCGTGCGCGTCCTGCCCGTCGAACTGCAGGCCGCCGCGCGTGGGCGCATAAAGGCCCACCAGCAGCCGCGCCACGGTGCTCTTGCCGCAGCCCGATTCGCCCACCAGCGCCAGCGTCTTGCCGCGCTCGATGGAAAAGCTCACGCCGTCCACCGCGTGCAGCAGCACGCGCGGCTTGCGTTCGAGCACGCGGTTGAGCCAGGGTGGAGAGACGTCGAAGGTGCGCGCGAGGTCGTGGGCGACGACGAGCGGTTCGCTTGCCACGGTGCTCATCGCGTCGCCTCCACGATGGACTCGGCCGCTTCCGGCGTGGCGCGCTCGCCCGCCGCCAGCGCGTCGTGGTGCTTGGCGGCGATCTCGGCCTGGCCCGCGTGCGGATCGGCGGCGTCGTGCAGCCAGCAGGCAGCACGCGTAGCGCCCGCGTGCATGAGCTCGGGCCGCTCGACGAGGCAGCGCGCGAAGGTGCGCGGGCAGCGCGGGTTGTAGGCACAGCCCGTAGGAATGGCATTGAGCCGCGGCATCGCGCCGTCGATCTGGTTGAGCCGCTCGCGATCGGAGGTCATGTCGGGAATCGAGGCCATCAGGCCCGAGGTGTAGGGGTGCGCCGGCTGGTGGATCACTTCGTGCACCGGGCCGATCTCGGCGATGCGGCCGGCATACATCACGGCCACGCGGTCGCAGGTTTCGGCGATCACGCCCATGTCGTGCGTGATCAGCATCACCGCCGCACCGCGTTCCTTGCAGACCTGCTTGAGCAGCTGGATGATCTGCGCCTGGATCGACACGTCGAGCGCGGTGGTCGGCTCGTCGGCCACGATGAGCTTGGGCTCGGCCGCGAGCGCCAGCGCGATCACCACGCGCTGCCGCATGCCGCCGGAGAACTGGTGCGGGAAGTGGTCGATGCGCTGCTCGGCGGCTGGAATGCCGGTGTCCTGCAGCAGGCCGATGGCCCGCTTGCGCGCTTCGCTCTCGGTCACGGGCAGGTGCGCGCGGATGGTTTCCACCAGCTGCCGGCCCACGGTGTAGAGCGGGTTCAGCGAAGTCAGCGGATCCTGGAAGATCGCGCCGATCTTGCGCCCGCGGATGGGCCGCATCGCATCGAAGCCAAGGTTGTCGATGCGCTGGCCCTCCAGCAGGATCTCGCCGCCGGCCACGCGGCCCGGCGGTTCGAGCAGGCCGATGATGGCCGCGCCCGTGAGGGACTTGCCGGCGCCCGATTCGCCCACCACGCCGAGGATTTCGCCGGGCGCGATATCGAAGGAAATGCGGTCGAGCGCGCGCAGCGTGCCGCGGCGGTTGGGGAATTCGACGACGAGGTCTTTGACTTGCAACAAGCTCATGACGCTACCTTTCTCATCGCAAGCGAGGGTTGAGCGCGTCGCGCAGCCAGTCGCCGAGCAGGTTCACGCTGAGTGCAATGAGCACCAGCATCAGGCCCGGAAACACCGTGATCCACCATTCGCCCGAGAACAGGTACTGGTTGCCGATGCTGATGAGCGTGCCCAGCGAAGGCGAAGTGGGTGGCACGCCGACACCTAGGAACGACAGCGTGGCCTCGGTGATGATGGCCGTGGCCACCTGGATCGTGGCGAGCACGGTCACCGGCCCCAGCACGTTGGGCAGCACATGGCGCAGCATGATGCGCAGCGGCGCCACGCCCGTGACGCGCGCGGCCTGCACGTATTCCTTGTTGCGCTCCACCAGCGTGGAGCCGCGCACCGTGCGCGCGTACTGCACCCAGCCGGTCAGCGAGATGGAAATGATCAGCACCCCGAAGGCGAGCGATTCGTGCGCGGCGGGAAAGAGCGCACGGCCCACGCCCGCGATGAGCAGCGCCACCAGGATCGGCGGAAACGACAGCATCACGTCGCACACGCGCATGAGGAAGGAATCGAGCCAGCCACCGAAGAAGCCGGCCAGCAGCCCCAGCACCACGCCGACCACCACCGACAAGACCACCGACACCAGGCCGACGATCAGCGAGATGCGCGCGCCGTAGATGACGGCCGACAGGATGTCGCGGCCCTGGTCGTCGGTGCCGAGCAGGTACTTGGAGGAACCTTCGGCGCTCCATGCGGGCGGTAGCCGCGCATCGCCGAGTTCGAGGGTGGCGAGGTCGAAGGGGTTGTGCGGCGAGACCCATCCTGCGAACACCGCGCAGAACACGCAAACCGCCGCGATCACCGCCGCGGCCATGGCCACGGGCGATGTGCGAAAGCTGTAGCCGACATCGCTGTCGAGCCAGCGGGCAAGTGTTTTTTTCATCGCCGGGCCGCCCCAAGATGAAAAGCTGCCCCCTCGGGGGGCAGCGGACCTTGCGCAGCAAGGGGAGCGTGGGGGTTATTTTTCATCGTGAAGCAAAAGGAATGGGCCCGCAAAAAGCGGGCCCATGGTCAGGCCGCCTTATTCAATCAGCAAGCGGCCGGTGGCATCAGGGCTTGATGCTCATCCACTTGAAGTACATGAAGTTGTCGGCCAGCTGAACCAGCTCGACCTTCTTGCTCACGCCCCAGGCCAGCGACTGCTGGTGCAGCGGCAGGTGGCCGATGTCGTCGGAGTGAATCTTGAAAGCCTCCTTGATCATCTCGTTGCGCTTGGCCTTGTCGGTTTCCGACTGGATTTTCTTGGTCAGCTCGTCGAGCTTGGGGTTGCAGTACGCGCCCAGGTTGAACTGGCCGGTGCCCTTGTCGTCCGGGCAGGACGTGAGCGAGCTCAGCGCGTTGTGCGAATCGTAGGTGGTCGGGGTCCAGCCCAGCATGTAGAAGCTGGTGTCGCGGCGCAGTACCTTCGGGAAGTAGGTGCCCTTGGTCTCGGCCACGAGGTTGATCTTCACGCCGATCTTCGCGAGGTTGGCGGCCACGCTCTGGCAGACCTGGCCGTCGTTCACGTAGCGGTCGTTCGGGCAGTTCAGCGACACCTCGAAGCCGTTGGGGTAGCCGGCCTCGGTCAGCAGCTTCTTGGCGGCATCGACGTCGAAGGGCAAGCGCTTGTCCTGGTCCGCGCTCCAGCCGTTGATGCCGGGGCCGACCAGCAGGCCGGTGGGACGCGAGGCGCCGCGCATCACGGTGCGCTGGATGCCGGCGATGTCGATGGCCTGGTAGAAGGCCTGGCGCACGCGCTTGTCCTTGAACGGGTTCTTGCCCTTGATGTTCGAATACTGCAGCTCGTCGCGCTTCTGGTCCATGCCCAGGAAGATGGTGCGCATCTCGGGGCCGGTGATGACGCGGGCGTTGGGCGCGGCGTTGATGCGGGCGATGTCCTGCACCGGCACGGGCTCCATCACGTCGACTTCGCCGGAAACCAGGGCGGCCACGCGGGTGGCGGGGTTGGCGATGGGCGTGAAGACGATCTCCTGCGCGTTGCCGTCGATCTTGCCCCAGTAGGTGCCGTTGCGCGTGAACACGGTGCGCACGTTCGGCTGGCGCTCGCGCACGCGGAACGGGCCGGTGCCGTTGGCCTTGAACGAGGCGGTGTTCTCGATGCCCTTGCGGCGGTCGACCGGCTTGGTGGCCTGGTTTTCCTCGCACCACTTCTTGCTCATGATCATCGTCAGCGAGATCACGTCGGGCAGGATGGGGAACGGGCCGTTGGTCTCGATCTCGACGGCGAGGTCGCCGACCTTGCGCACGGCCTTGATGTCGCTGAGCGTGGCGCGCATGTCGGAGCCGTCGCCCTGGGCGCGGGCGAAGCTGAACACCACGTCGTCGGCGGTGAACGGCGTGCCGTCATGGAAGGTCACGCCCTTGCGCAGCTCGAAGCGCCAGACGTTCGGCGAGGTCTGCTTCCAGCTGGTGGCGAGCAGCGGCGCGAGGCTCAGGTCCTTGTTGCGTCCCACGAGGGTTTCATAGACGTTGGCCGTGACGCTCAGCTGCAGCGACTCGTTGAGCGAGTGCGGGTCCAGCGATAGCGCGTCCCCCTGGTTCGCGATGCGGATGGTCTGCGCACCGGCGACCATGCTGACGGCGCTCAAGGCGCACAAAACGGCGGCCGCGGCCACATTCTTCTTGAAACTCATGGGAACACTCCTCGGGTTGGAATCGGACAAATCACGTCGCCGCGGTGGCGGCGGCTCTCCCTGGCTGCGCGCCGCGGGTAGCGGCGAGCGGCATGCCCTGCTCGATCAGGCCGGCGTGCAGCGCGGCGCCGAGCGGCAGGATCTCGTCATTGAAGTCGTAGCGGCTGTTGTGCAGGTGGGCGCCTTCGCGCACGTCCTGGCCGATGCGCAGGTAGGCGCCGGCCTTCTTCTGCAGCATGAAGGAAAAGTCTTCGGCGCCCATGCTGGGTTCCATGCTGCGCTCGACATTCCTCGCGCCGACCAGCGACTCGGCCACGTCGGCCGCGAACATCGCTTCGGGCGCGGTGTTGATGGTGGCCGGGTAGATGCGCTCGTACCTGATGCTGGCGGTGGCACCGAAGCCCGAGGCGATGGCGCTGCACAGCTCGTTGAGACGCTGCTCGACCTGCGCCTGCACGCGCGAACTGAAGGTGCGCACGGTGCCGACCAGCGTGGCCTCTCCGGGCACCACGCTCATCGCGCCGAGGTCGCCGGCCTGCATCGCGCAGATGCTGATGACGGCCGCGTCGATCGGGCGCACGTTGCGCGAGACGATGGTCTGGGCCGCGGTGATGATGTGCGCCGCGACGATCACCGGGTCGATGGTCTGGTAGGCATGCGCGCCGTGGCCGCCCTTGCCCTTGATGCTGATGGTGATGCGATCGGCCGCCGCCATCATGGCGCCGCGATTGATGCCGACCGTACCGGCCGGCATGGCGGGCCAGTTGTGCATCGCGTAGACGGCGTCGACCGGGAAGCGGTCGAACAGGCCGTCCTCGATCATCACGCGCGCGCCGGCGAAGCCTTCCTCGCCAGGCTGGAAGATGAGCACGGCGGTGCCGTCGAAGTCGCGCGTCTCGGCCAGGTAGCGCGCGGCGCCGACCAGCATGGCTGTGTGGCCGTCGTGGCCGCAGCCGTGCATCAGGCCGTCGCTGGCGGAGCGCCAGCCGAAGTCGTTGTCCTCGCGCATGGGCAGCGCGTCCATGTCGGCGCGCAGGCCGATCATGCGGCCGCTGGCCGTCGAGCGGCCGCGGATGACGCCGACCACGCCGGTCTTGCCGATGCACTCGTGGATCTCGTCGACGCCGCAGGCACGCAGGGCCTCGCGCACGCGGCCGGAGGTGTAGACCTCCTCGAAGCCGAGCTCGGGGTGCGCGTGCAGGTCGCGGCGGAAGGCGGTGATCTCGGGATAGAAGTTCGCGATGTGCGCGAACGCGCGGCCGGAAGCTTTCAGGCGCGGGGCCGCCGCTGTCGCTGCCGTCATGTCAGTGGCCCCCCGCCTTGCCGACGCGCAGACGCGGATCGACCACGAAATACAGCAGGTCGACCACGAGGTTGATCACCACGAAGATCAGGGCGATGAGGCAGAGGTAGGCGGCCATCACCGGGATATCGGCAAAGGTCACGGCCTGGATGAAGAGCAGGCCCATGCCGGGCCACTGGAACACCGACTCGGTGATGATCGCGAAGGCGATGAGGCCGCCGAGCTGCAGGCCGGTGATGGTCATCACGGGCACCAGCGTGTTCTTGAGCGCGTGGCCGAAATGGATGGCGCGGTTCGAGAGGCCGCGTGCGCGCGCGAACTTGATGTAGTCGGTGCGCAGAACCTCGAGCATCTCGGCACGCACCAGCCGCATGATCAGCGTGAGCTGGAAGATCGCCAGCGTCACCGCCGGAAGCACGATGTGCTGCCAGCCGTCGGCGCTGAACAGGCCGCTGGTCCACCAGCCGAACTTGACGGTGTCGCCCCGGCCGAAGCTCGGGAACCAGCCCAGCGTGACCGCGAAGACGAGGATCAGCAGGATGCCGATCAGGAAGGTGGGCAGCGACACGCCGAGCAGTGACACGGTCATGAACACCTGGCTCATGAAGGTGCCGCGGCGCAGCGCGGTGTACACGCCCATCGGGATGCCGATGAAGAGAGCCAGCACCGCGGCAACGAGCGCGAGCTCGAGCGTGGCCGGGAAGCGCTCGCCGATCAGGCGCGATACCTTCGCGCCCTGGCGCAGGCTGAGGCCGAACTCGCCCTGCGCAGCATTCACTAGAAAGTGCCAGAACTGCACGAAGAAGGGTCGGTCGAGCCCCAATGCGGCGCGCAGTTCGCGGATCTGCTCGGGCTTGGCGTCCTGGCCAAGAAGGAACACCACGGGGTCACCGACGTATTGGAAAAGGAGGAAGGCGATGAACGCGACCGCGATCATCACGATCACGGCCTGGATCAGGCGGCGCAGTACAAAGGCGATCATTCAGCAAGCAAAGTGAACGGGCATGCTAGCAGTGCAAGGTGCGTGCCCGCACGGTGGTTCCCCGGGGGTGCGCCTCGTGCTTTCCCGGGGGTGTCCGGGCGGAATCCGGACGAAAAAAAGCCACTCGACTTTCGTCGAGTGGCTTTCGAGCTTTTGATTCGAAGCTGGCTTACGCCAGCATCAAATTAGAAAGCGTGACGGATACCGAAGTCGTAGCCGGTCGAGCTGCGGGGCGTGAAGCCACCGGTCGTCACGAACGAAGGACCGCCAACCGTGTAGGCTGCGCCGTTCTTGTTGCTCACGCGAGCGATCGTTGCGTACAGAGCCGTGCGCTTCGACAGGTTGTGCACGTAGCCCAGAGCCAGCTTGTTGGCCTTCGGGTCACCCGGGTTCAGAGCGAACGGGTTGGTGGGCAGGTTCTGGTCCAGCTTGACGTGCGACCACGAAGCGCGGATCAGGCCAGCACCGACCGGAACGGTCACGCCGAGCAGGTAGCCGGTCAGATCGATGTCAGGACGGCCGCCCAGGAGAGGCGTCACTTCGTAGTCGATCTTGTTCTTGGCCTTCGACAGTTCACCGAACAGCTTCACGGGACCGAAGTCATACGAAGCGCCCAGGTTCAGCGTGTTGACCTTGGTGGTCGTGCCGACGTAGTAGTCGTCGCCAACGGTGCTGCTGCCGTAAGCCAGCGCAACGTCCAGAGGACCGTTTGCGTAGCCGAAGCGGCCACCGACGTAACGACCTTGACGCGTGCTGTTCGCAACGTTAGGCGTAGCCAGACCAGGGCTGTACTTGGTCTTTTCGCTGAAGCCGTACTGGAACTGGCCGTAGAAACCACCCAGGTTCGGCGGCAGGAAGTAGCCGATGGTGTTGCTGGCGCGGACGTAGTTGCTGGTGCCGACGTTGGTGATCGAACCGACGCTGGCGGCGGGGGAGCCGAAGGCGCCGAACGAGCCGTTAGCCGTCGAGATCAGGTTGGTACCGACGCCATTGGTGCCGAACGGGTCGAACACGGTGTCGTTCCAGAAGGTCGGGGTGTAGTCGCGGCCGAGGCGGACTTCACCGAAACCACCCGACAGGCTCACGGTCGAACGACGAGCGAACGTCGCAACGCCTTCAGAACCGTCATCGTTCTTGATCGGGGCTTCGAGCCAGAAGCTGGCTGCCAGGCCACCACCCAGGTCTTCCGTACCACGGAAGCCCAGACGGCTGGAGTTGTAAGCCGAGTTAGCCAGTTCACGGCGGCTGGCCTTGACGCTGCCCTTGTTGATGTAGAACGGGTTCAGGAGCGTGGCGCCGTTCAGGTCACGCGAGGTGCTCGAATAGCCGCTGATCGACGCGTCGACCACACCAAACAGCGTGACGGACGACTGAGCCGAGGCAACACCGGCAACAGCCAGGGCAGCCAGAGCAACTAGAGATTTTTTCATTGCAAGTTTCTCCAAGGTTAAACATAGGGCTCCGGTGCGAAGGGCTCACCGTGACTGGCACTTTTGTGCTCCCACCGGACCCCGGGCCAACCTCCTTTTGGGAAGTTGATGCTATTGCACCAGAGCCGCTGCGGCAGGGCAAAAGAATTCGCCCGAAATCTTGGATGGCCCGCGCGTTTCGTTGCACGCTTGCAACAAAGGACTTAGACCCCGCAGCGCACCACAATGTGAAAAATCATGGGCCCAGACGGGGCATTTCACGTGTGCGTTCAAATAGACACATGACGCTCATGATCGACCCTGTTCTGACCGCGGCAGACTCAGCATTGCGCACGCTTTTTGCCCGCCCCCATGCCACACGGGCGGCCCCGCCCCCCTCGCAGGCACCGGGCGAACTGAATGAAGCGGAGCGCCGAGAGGCCGGGGCACTGATGCGAGTGAACCACGTCGGAGAAGTCTGCGCCCAGGCGCTTTACACGGCCCAGGCAGCAGTGGCGCGCGATCCTGCGCTGCGCGCGCACTTCCTAGAAGCAGCACACGAGGAAACCGATCATCTGGCCTGGACCCGGCAAAGGCTGGACGAGTTGGGCGCGCGTCCGTCGATCCTGAACCCACTCTGGTACGCCGGCGCTTTCGGCCTCGGCCTCGTCGCGGGCCGTCTCGGGGACCCGTTGAGTCTGGGGTTCGTCGCGGAAACCGAGCGCCAGGTGGAGGCCCACCTGGACAGCCACCTCGATCGCCTCCCACCCGGGGACAGCGCCTCCAGGGCAGTGGTGGAGCAGATGAAGCTCGACGAAGCCCGCCACGCATCGCAGGCCGTCGATGCCGGCGCGGCGGAACTGCCGGCGCCGGCCAAGGCGCTGATGCGAGTGGCGTCCCGCGTGATGACCACGCTGGCGCACCGCATCTAGCATCCAGACCGCCCGGCTCAGGTTTCGATCAGGTCGAAGCTGGTGGTGATTTCGGCCGTCTTCGCCAGCATGATGCTGGCAGAGCAATAGGTCTCGTGGCTCAGCGCAATCGCGCGTTCCACTGCGGAAGCCGGGATGCCCTTGCCCGCCACGGTGAAATGCATGTGGATTTTCGTAAAGACCTTGGGATCCTTTTCGGCCCGCTCGCTGGTCAGCTTGACGCTGCAGCGCTCGACGCGATGCCGCCCGCGCTTGAGGATGAGCACCACGTCATAGGCGGTACACCCTCCGGTGCCGGCCAGAACGGTCTCCATCGGCCGTGCCGCAAGGTTCTGTCCACCGTTCTCGGGTTTCGCAGCATCGGGGGCGCCATCCATCATCAGGACGTGGCCGCTGCCCGTCTCGGCGACGAAGCCCATGGCCGATCGTGTGCCTGCGTCTCCGGTCCAACTTACTGTGCATTCCATGGTTTTCGGGTTTCCGGGTCTGGGATGCCGGGCAAAATGCACGCCAACATCCATTTATGTGTGGGAAAAGCATCACTCGCTTGTTGCAACGCAACAAACAGTCGATATACTTTATTTCATTGCGCAAACGTATGCGCACCCAGTTGTCTCCTCCACCCTTCCAATTGGTGGATTTAGCCCCGAGCTGCAAAGCTCGGGGCTTTTTTCTTTCCAGACCACCCCGATCGGACCGGAAACCACTCTAGTTTTCGCACCGGAAGGGCAGTTGCTCTGGCTGCCCTGGCTGTTGCCGGTGTTGCCTCGGCTCAGTCGTCCGTCACGCTGTTTGGTGTGGTCGACGCATCGATCAGCGGTTACTCGTCCAGTTCGCGCGATCTGAAACCCACCGTTCTGCGCAACAACTTCGGCGCCCCCACCTATACGAACCAAGGTAGCGTGAAGGTCAGCCGCACGGCACTGGCCAACTCGGGCTACAACACCAGCCGTCTGGGCTTCCGTGGTACGGAAGACCTGGGTGGCGGCCTGGCGGCCAGCTTCTGGCTCGAAGCCCCCATCACCAATGACGATGGTGCCACTGGCGTTGCAAGCTTCGTACGCCGTTCGACCGTGAGCCTGTCGGGCGGTTTCGGTGAAGTCCGCCTCGGCCGCGACTACACCCCGACGTTCTGGAACGACACCGTGTTCGACCCGTTCGGCGCCAACGGCGTCGGCGCCAACCTGATCAACACCGCCAACGGCTTCAACGCCACCACCTACGGTGCCAAGGACACCGGCGGCTTCGGGGGCAACCAGAACTACTCGCGCGCCAGCAACTCGATCGGCTATTTCCTGCCATCGAACCTCGGTGGCTTCTATGGCCAGGTGATGTACGCGTTCCATGAGAACGACAAGTACAGCAACGGCGGCTTCACGCCGCGGGACAGCGCCACTTCGAAAAGCCGTGCGGGCCGCTACATCGGCGGTCGCTTCGGCTACGCAAGCGGTCCTCTGGATGTGGCCGTGGCATACGGCAACAGCACGGTCGGCGATCAGTACTACGCCGGCACCACCGACTATGTGAAGACCTTCAACGTAGGCGCTTCATACGACTTCGGCCCCGTGAAGCTGTTCGGCGAACTGTCGCGCGCCAAGAATTCGCGTGACTACGAGATCACACCGATCTCTGGCGCTCGCCCCGACGTGGACCTGAACGGCTATCTGCTCGGCGTGACCGTACCCGTTGGCGCAGGTCTGATCCGCGCGTCCTACTCTGCCGTCAAGTACGACTACAACCAACCTGCCATCCTCTTCACGCCGCGAGCAGCAGATCCGAGAGCCAACAAGCTGGCCCTGGGCTACGTGCACAACCTGTCGAAGCGCACGGCTCTGTACGCGACGATCGCTCGCGTCAGCAACAAGAACGGCGCAGCGCTGACCGTTGGCGGTCCGGGCTTCTACAAGGCATCGGAAGGCGTATTCACGCCGAAGACCTCGACGGGTTACGACTTCGGCATCCGCCACGCCTTCTGATCGTCGCGCCGTTCGATCTTTTTGTTTGACTCCGATGCTGGCTCCCGCCAGTTCGAAGCGGCAACAAAGCCTCAAGTCGCCCGGCCCACGCCGGGCGGCTTTTTGCTTTTTCTCCCCTTTAGCTCGCACGGCTACGCCGACTCTGCAGCAACCCCACATTCATTTCTCCGCTCAGCACCGATGCGTAGAAACGCTCGACCATGTTGACGCTCGTGCGCGCATTGCGCGCCAAGGTCAGCATGTCGATCCCTTGCCCATACAGCAGCCGCAACGTGATCGCGGTATGACGCAGGCAGTACAGGGTCCTCGACTGGCCCAGCGGTCCTTTTTCGAGCCCCGCCTTTTCGAGCACCCAGTGGAAGAAGAAGTTGAGTACCGCCAACGCGTGCTCGCGGTTCTTCAGCTGCGGCATGAAGACATAGTCTTCCGCTCCACCGTAACCATGCTCCCCACGATAGGCGAGCAAGCATTCATATACCCGCACAGCTGGACACAAGCTCACGATGGGCTGGCTGTGCCGCTTGGTCTCCGGCAGGTTCATCCGCAGATAGACGTGTTTGCCGCGCACGACCTCGATGTGCTTGTTCTTCATGAACTTGATGTCGCTCGGACGCACGAAGGTGTTCACCATCCAGCGGACCAGCCAGGGCAACTCGTCCGGCATCACGAGCAACTCACGCGCAATCCAGAAACGCTCGCCTGCCGCGAGTTGATCGAGCACCGGATGCGAATGCCCGCGCAAGCCGCGCGCGGTCCTGATGATCGCCCGGTACTCCGCAACACTGAAGCTGCCGCGCGGTTGGCTGCGCACCTTGACCTTCGGGAACGCGGGCGCATCGCGAAGCACGCCGATGTGCACGCCATGCATCACAACCTTGCGCAACAGCACCAGGTACTGGGCAATCGTCGTGCTGGTGAAGCCCTGCTCTCCGAGGTGATCGATCAAGCGTTGCGCATCGGTGGTTGCAAACGACTGCACCGGCACATCACCCAGCAACGGAACGATGTGCGCACGCAACCTGTTGCCCATCACTTGCCATGTGGCACGCCCAATTTCCTTTCGCTGAACGCGCGCGGACTCCGCTTGCATCAGCCTCCTCGAAAGGTCACTGACAGAAATTGATAACAGATTCTGCTCATTTGTAATTTGATCGGCGGTCGCATGAATCGCGGGACAGGTGCGTCCAAAAAATCCCGAATCATTTGCAGCTGGGGCTTTGTTGAAGAGGTTTATGACATTTGTGTCCATGTCATATCTCGCATGCAATCCCGATGCCTCTTATCATCGACAGTTAGCAAATGAAAACTCCCTTGGAAAAAATCGTGCGAAATGCACCTCTAAAACCGGCGCTGACGCCCGCCGACTATCTCAGAAAAATACTTAACGCCCGGGTCTACGACGTTGCTGTCGAGTCCGCACTCGAGAAGGCGCGTGCGCTCAGCGATCGACTTGGCAATACCGTGCTGTTGAAGCGCGAAGACCAGCAACCGGTCTTCAGCTTCAAGTTGCGTGGTGCCTATAACAAGATGGCGCATTTGAGTCCCGCGCAATTGGCGAGCGGCGTGATTTGCGCATCTGCAGGCAATCACGCGCAAGGTGTTGCATTGGGCGCGCGGAAACTGGGCACTCGCGCCGTGATCGTGATGCCGGTGACCACGCCCAAACTCAAAATCGACGCGGTGCGTGGTTTCGGCGGAGAAATCGTGTTGCACGGCGACAGCTATTCCGACGCCTATCTGCATGCACTCGAATTGCAGACGCAGCAGAACCTGACCTTCGTGCATCCATTCGACGACCCGGATGTCATCGCAGGCCAAGGCACCATCGCCATGGAAATCCTGCGGCAGCATCAGGGGCCGCTCGATGCCGTGTTCGTCGCGATCGGCGGAGGCGGCCTGATATCCGGCGTAGCCAACTACATCAAGGCCGTGCGTCCCGAGGTCAAGGTGATCGGCGTTCAGATGAACGACTCCGACGCAATGATGCAATCGGTCGCGGCGCATCAGCGCGTGAATCTTCCGGATGTCGGCCTGTTCTCCGACGGCACGGCAGTCAAGCTCGTCGGCGAGGAAACCTTCCGCATCGCCAGCGACCTGGTCGACGACTACATCGCCGTCGATACCGACGCCGTGTGCGCTGCCATCAAGGACATCTTCGTGGACACGCGCAGCATCGTCGAGCCGGCGGGTGCGCTGGCGGTCGCTGCCATCAAGGAATACGTTGCCCAGCACGGCCGCCATGGCGAGACGTATGCGGCGATCCTGTGCGGCGCGAACATGAATTTCGACCGCCTGCGCTTCGTCGCCGAACGCGCCGAAGTCGGCGAGGAGCGCGAGGCACTCTTCGCCGTCACCATTCCCGAGGAGCGCGGCAGCTTCCGCCGCTTCTGCGAGCTGATCGGCGAAATGCCCGCGAGCGATGCGGAAGCTCCGGGCACTGGCGGCGGCGCGTTGCGCAACGTGACCGAGTTCAACTACCGCATAAGCGACGCGGCAAAGGCGCACGTGTTCGTCGGCCTCACGACCTCGACGCGCGGCGAGTCGGCCGTCATAGCGCGGACTTTCAACGCGCATGGATTCGACGCGCTCGACCTCACGCACGATGAACTCGCGAAGGAGCATCTGCGGCATCTCGTGGGCGGACGCACCGGCCTCGCGCACGACGAGCGCCTGCTGCGCTTCGTGTTCCCCGAACGACCGGGCGCGCTGCTCAAGTTCCTGAGCCTGATGCAGCCGAGCTGGAACATCAGCCTCTTCCACTACCGAAACCAGGGCGCCGACTACGGTCGCATCCTCGTCGGCCTGCAGGTACCGGCCGCCGAGTCCGCCGAATTCGACGCCTTCCTCAAGACGCTGGGCTATCCCTACGTCGAGGAAACGGCCAACCCGGCGTACAGGCTCTTCCTGCAGGCCTGAAAGCGCAGAAGCCGGCGCAAGGCCGGCTTCTCTCATTCATCGAAGACTGCTGACTGCCTACTGCGCAGCGGCCTGTTGCGGCGGCGGCTCCATCGTCGTCGACTGCTGCAGCAGCGTGCCACCGGGTGGCGGTGGCTGGATCTGTTGTTGCTGAGGCATCTGCGGCGGAGCCGCCACAGCCGGCATCGTTGCCGGCAAGACTCCGGCCGGAGCGGTCATCGGCACCGCCGGACTGGAAACGCTGATCGGCGCACGCACGGGCAGCTGCAGCGTGAACGCCGCCGGCCCGTCGACCTGCGTGCCGATGGTCGCCGAGCGCAAGCCCACCGACTGAAGCACATAGTTCTCGCCGACCGCCGAGCCGACACGGAACGGCCGCGGCGGCTTGCCGTCGACGGAGATCAGCGCCGCCCCTTGCTTCGAAGGGTCCGCCACCACGCCCGACAACGCGAAGCGGCTGGCCGCCTCCGGGGCCGCTGCCACCGTGCGTGAAGCGGGCAGCACGCCCAGCAGCCGCGCGACCGAGTCCGAATCCGCCGAAACCGAAGGCCGCGGCATCGTCGCGGCTGCCGCGACAACGTCGGTGGGCGAGGCCAGGCGCAGCGCCCAGAACACCGCGGCACCGGCCGCCAGCGCCCAAAGACCCGTCGTTGCAAGTGGGGCATGCCAGCGGGCGGCGGAGTAAGGACTTGTCATGGCCGCGGATTATCATGCAGCGCGCCTTCCGAATCATGTCTGTCCAAGCTATGAACAAATTCCTCCGTGCCGCTTCCCGTACCGTCCAACGCGGCTTCACGCTGATCGAACTGATGGTGGTGCTGGTCATCATCGGCGTGCTGGCGGCACTCATCGTGCCGAACGTGATCGAGCGCGCCGACGACGCCCGCGTGACGGCGGCCCGGACCGACATCAACAACCTCATGCAGGCGCTCAAGCTCTACCGCCTGGACAACCAGCGCTACCCCACGGCCGAGCAAGGGCTGCAGGCGCTGCTCACGCGCCCGACCACCGGTCCGGCCGCGCCCAACTGGAAGGCCTACGTCGAAAAGCTGCCCAACGACCCCTGGGGCCATCCGTACCAGTACATGAACCCTGGCATCAAGGGCGAGATCGACGTGTTCTCGTTCGGCGCCGACGGCCAGAGCGGCGGCGAGGGCAAGAATGCCGACATCGGCAGCTGGCAGTAGCAGCGGCACGGGCTCGCCGCCCCGCAATCCGCAACTGCGCCCTCACATCCACCAACAGGCCGGCGGCTTCACGCTGCTGGAGCTGATCGTGGTGATCGCCATCATCGCGATCGCCACCGCCGCCGTGAGCTTCGCCATTCGCGACACCAGTGCCGCCAACCTCGACCGCGAGGCCGACCGCCTCGCGGCGCTGCTCGAGTCGGCCCGCGCCCAGTCGCGCGCCAGCGGCATCGTGGTGCGCTGGCGGCCGGTCGAGGGCAGCTTCAGGTTCGACGGCCTCGCGCCCGGCTCGCTGCCCGACGGCTGGGCCGCCGAAGGCATCACCGCGCAGGCCTCGCTCGCCAACGGTACGCTGGTTCCCGCACTGCAGCTCGGGCCCGATCCGATCATCGCGGCGCAGCAGGTCATGCTGTATTCCGCCGGCCCGCCAGCGCGCGCGCTGCGCATCTCGACCGACGGGGTGCGCCCCTTCACCGTCTCGGCGGTCCAGTGAAATGAGCGCACGACGACGCCCTCATGCTTCGCCCTCGCGCATCGGTGGCTTCACGCTGATCGAAGTGCTGATCGCGCTCGGCATCGTCGCCATCGCACTGGCCGCGGGTTCGCAGGCCACCATGTCGCTCACGCGCAATGCGCAGCGCCAGTCCGACCTCGTGCTGGCCGACCTGTGCGCCGAGAACGAACTCGCCAAGGCCCGCTTGTCGCGGCAGATGCCCGCGATCGGCGACTCGGGATCGATCTGCCTGCAGGCCGGCGTCTCGTTCAACGTGACCACTTCGACCATCCCCACGCTGAACCCGAACTTCCGGCGCGTCGACGTGCAGGTGCGCGACGAGGCCGACTCGCCCATCCTGCGCATCTCCACCGTGGTGGGGAGGTACTGATGCCGATGCGGCACCCCACCGGCATCCGCGCCGCTCGCGGCTTCACGCTGATCGAGTTGCTCGTCGCCATCGCGGTAATGGCGCTGCTTTCGCTCATCAGCTGGCGCGGGCTCGAGAGCATGTCGCGCGCCACCACGCAGAACCAGCAGCGCGCCGACGCCGTGCTCACGCTGCAGGCCACGCTCGCGCAGTGGGGCGCCGATCTCGACGCTGTGACCACGCTCGCGCAGACGCGCCCTGTCGACTGGGACGGCCGGGTGCTGCGGCTCACGCGACGCGGCAGCGACGACACGGCGCCTTCGGTACAGGTAGTGGCCTGGACGCTGAAGTCCGGCCCCGACGGCGTGCGCTGGCGGCGTTGGCAATCGCTGCCGTTCACCACGCGCGGCGAATGGCAGCAGGCCTGGAACCTCGCAGCCGCCTGGGCGCAGGACGGCGGCGCTGGCGCGAATGGCGGCTACAGCGATGTGGCGCTGGTGCCGGCCAACAGCTGGCAGATCTTTTTCTTCCGCGACAACAGCTGGGTGCCGGCAAGCCAGTTGCCAATCACCCCGGCCAACCCGAACAACCCCGCGGGCCCTGTCGTCGCCATGCCCGACGGCGTGCGCCTCGTCATCACGCTGCCGCCGGGCGAAGGCCTCTCGGGCACGCTCACGCGCGACTGGGTCAAGCCGACCGTGGGGGCGCCGAAATCGTCATGACCGCGCCGCACAAGAAGAAGCACCAGTCGGGCGCCGCCCTGCTCGCCGCGATGCTGACGGTGATGCTCGTGGCCACCTTCGCCGCCGCGGCACTGTGGCAGCAATGGCGCTCGGCCGAGGTTGAGGGCGCCGAGCGCGCGCGCGTGCAGGCGGCCTGGGTGCTGATCGGCGCGCTCGACTGGTCCCGCCTGATCCTCGGGGAAGACGGTCGCGCCGGCGGTCCCGACCATCTCGGCGAGCCCTGGGCGGTGCCGCTGGAGGAAGCGCGGCTCACGAGCTTTCTCTCTGCCGAAAAGAACGTGTCGAGCGACAACCTCGAAGGGCTGCCCGATGCGTTCCTCTCGGGCCGCATCGTCGATGCACAGTCCAAGCTCAACGTGCTCGCGCTGGTCGACAACGGCAAGCCGTCGCCCGCGGGCGTCGCCACCTTCACCCGGCTGTTCAACCTGCTGGGGCTGCCCGTGTCCGAACTCAGCCGCATGACCACGGGCCTTGCGGCGGCCCTTGCCACAGGTGCCTCGACCGACGATGGCGGAGGCAGCGATCCGAGCGCCGCGCCGCTGATGCCGCAGCAGGTCTCGCAGCTGGTGTGGCTCGGCCTTTCGCCTTCCACGGCCGCGGCGCTCGAACCGTACGTGACGATCCTGCCGGTGAAGACCACGCTCAACCTCAACACCGCAAGTGCCGAAGCCATCAGCGCCAGCATGGAGTCGCTCAACATCGCCAGCGCGCGCCAGCTGGTGGACCGCCGCTCGCGCACCTTCTTCAAGGACATCGCCGCCGCCAATGCCGCGCTGCCCAGCGGCACCGCGCCCTTCAATGCGGCCCAGCACGGCGTGGGCACGCAGTTCTTCGAGGTCTACGGCAGGCTGCGGCTCGATCGCACCTACGTGGAAGAGCGCTCGCTTCTACAGCGAAGCGGTGTCACGGTGACGACGATCTGGCGCACGCGCGGCGCCGGCGCAACGAACACTACGGTCAAACCCTGATTTCGATGCACCATTTGTAGCCAAAAAGCCTTCCAAAGCGCGTCACCCCTGCGCTACACGCTATCGAAAACAGAGCGCCGCCCTGTCGGACGCACACCTACAATCACCGGCTTTTCCAAGATCCACATGACTCCCCTGCTGCTCATTGCCCCCCTCCCTCCGGCCGATGCCGCGGGTGAGTACGACTGGGCCCAGGCAGGCGACGACGGCATTGCATTGCGCAACCAGGGCCGGGCGTTGCTGGCGCTGCTGCCCTCGAGCACGGAGGTCATGCTCGGCATTCCTTCGGCCGCGCTCTCGTGGCACCGCGTCACGCTGCCCAAGGGCAGCATGGGCAGCGCGTCGAAGCTGCGCGCAGTGCTCGACGGCTTGCTCGAGGAACACCTGCTCGACGATCCCGAAGCCCTGCACTTCGCGCTCGAACCCGATGCAAAGGCCGGTGCACCCGTGTGGGTCGCGGCCTGCAACCGCATCTGGCTTCGCAGCGTCGTTCAGGGGCTCGAGGCGACCGGCCGGCGCGTGGTGCGCATCGTTCCCGAATTCGCGCCTCAGCCGGCCGACGGCCCACCGCTGCTGCTGGTCACAGGTGAACCCGAGGCGCCGCAGCTCACGGTGTGCGATGCCGACGGCGTGGTCTCGCTGCCGCTGGCTGGTGCGGGGCTGGCCCTGTCGGGCAGCCTGCCGCTGGACACCGCCGTCATCACCACCGAACCGGCAGTGGCCGAAGCGGCCGAGCAATTGCTCCAGCGCCGCGTGCCCATCGTGCAATCACCGCAGCGCTGGCTGCAGGCGGCGCGCACGCCATGGGAGCTCGCGCAGTTCGATCTCGCGGCAACCGGCCGCGCGCGCGCCGGCAAGAAATTCGCGTCGGTGGTGCAAACGCTGCGCTATGCGCCCGAGTGGCGCGCCGCGCGCTGGGGCGTGGTCGCGCTGCTGCTCACGCAACTGATCGGCCTCAACGCCTGGGCCTGGAAGGAACGCAACGCGCTCGAATCGAAGCGCCAGGCAGCCAAGACGATGCTGACCGAGACCTTCCCCTCGGTGAAGATCGTCGTCGACGCGCCGCTGCAGATGCAGCGCGAAGTCGCCTCGCTGCAGCAGGCCGTGGGCGACGTGGCGAACAGCGACTTCGAACCCATGGTCGGCGCACTCGCCGCCGTCCTCCCGCCCGGCAAGGTGCCGAGCGCCGTCGACTACAGCGCCGGCCAGCTGCGCCTGCGCGGGCTCGGCCTGCAGCCCTCCGAGGTTTCCCAGATCACCGGCGCGATGTCGCCGCGTGGCTACAACGTCCGCACCGAAGGCGACCTCCTGCTGGTACAGGCCGAGGCCAACCGATGAATTTCAGCGAAGAGCTCAAGGCCCGCTGGGCCACACTGGAAGCGCGCGAGCGCCGCATGGTCTACGCCGCCGCCGCGCTCGTGGCGCTGGCCCTGCTGTGGTGGATCGCGCTCGCACCTGCGCTGCGCACGCTGTCAGCGGCGCAGGCCGAGCATGCGCGGCTCGATGCGCAACTGCAGCAGATGGCCACCTTGCAGGCCCGCGCAAAGGCACTGCAGTCGCAGCCGCGGCTGAACCGCGACGATGCGCTGCGTGCGCTCGAGACCTCCGTGCGCGAAAGCCTGGGCACCGGCAACGCGCAGCTCATCGCGGCAGGCGGCGACGGCGCTGCCACCGTGTCGCTGCGCGCCGCGCCCGCAGCCACCGTCGCCCAATGGCTCGGCCAGGCCCGCGGCAATGCGCACGCGGTGCCCCGCGAAGTCCACCTGACCCGCGCACCGGCCTCGACGCCGCCTCCGGCATCGCCCGGCGCGAAGGACGCTCCGAAGACGCCGCAGGTCCGCTGGGACGGCACCGTCGTGATGGCGCTGCCGGCAGCGCGATGAACAGCAAGCCCCCATGCTGAACCGCCCACCGACTCCAGGACCCCGACCACCCCGCGGCTGGCGCTGGGCGCTGCTCGGCGCCGCCGCCGGCGTGCTGCTGGCAGTGGTGCTGTTCGCGCCGGCGCGCTGGCTGTCGGCAGCGCTGTCGAGCTGGAGCCAGGGCCGCCTCGTGCTGGCCAACCCGCGCGGCACCGTCTGGAACGGCACGGCCGCCGTGGTCCTCGCCAGCGGCGCGGGCGGCACGCAGGCCGTGTCGCTGCCCGGCCTGGTGCACTGGCGCATGCGCCCCGGCTTCAGCGGCATCTCCGCCAGCCTCGACCTGTCGTGCTGCGCCGCGCAGCCGCTCGAACTCAAGGCCAGTCCGCGCGCTGGCGGCATGCAGCTCGCCTGGCAGGACAGCCGCTCGCGCTGGCCTGCCACCCTGCTCACGGGCCTGGGCGCGCCATGGAACACGCTCAAGCTCGAAGGCGCGCTCGACCTCACGACCAAGGCCTTCTCGATGCAGTGGGACGGCCCGGCGCTGCGCATCGCCGGGCAGGCCACGCTCGACGCCACCGACGTTTCCTCCAGCCTGTCGACCCTGCGGCCGATGGGCAGCTACCGGCTCACGCTCGAAGGCGGCAGCCGCCCCACGCTGCTCCTGAGCACGCGCGAGGGCAGCCTCGAGCTGAACGGCAGCGGCAGCTGGAACGGCACTTCCTTCCGCTTCAACGGCGAAGCCAGTGCCGCACCCGGCCGCGAAGACGCACTTTCCAATTTGTTGAACATCATCGGACGGCGCGAGAACGCGCGTTCGATCATCACCCTGGGTTGATCCTCATGATGAAGCCACTGTTTTCGACCGGCACCGTCGCGCTCGCCGTGCGCGTGCTGATCGCCGCCACGTTCCTGCAGGGCGCGCCCGCCGCGTTCGCGCAGACCGGCGACGCGCCGCGCCGCGGCGAGCCGATCACGCTGAACTTCTCCAACGCCGACATCGAGGCCGTGGCCCGCACCATGGCGGTGGTCACCGGCCGCGACGTGGTGGTCGACCCGCGCGTGAAGGGCACGATGAATCTGGTCACCGACCGCGCGATCCAGCCGGCGGCCGCCTTCAACCAGTTCGCCTCGGCGCTGCGCCTGCAGGGCTTCGCGGTGGTGGAGGCCGACGGCCTCTACAAGGTGGTGCCCGAGGCCGACGCCAAGCTGCAGAGCAGCACCGTCAACACATCCATCAGCGCCACGGCTTCGAGCGGCAGCAACCAGATCGTCACGCAGATCTTCCGGCTCAACTACGAGTCGCCGAACAACCTGCTGCCGGTGCTGCGCCCGCTGATCCCGCCGAACAACACCATCAACGTGAACCCGGGCAACAACTCGCTCGTGATCACCGACTACGCCGACAACATGCGCCGGCTGGCGCGCATCATCGCGTCGCTCGACGTGCCGAACGCTTCCGACATCGAGGTCATCCAGCTCAAGCACTCGGTCGCCACCGACATGGTGCCGCTGGTGCAGCGGCTGGTCGACGGCGGCAGTGCCGGCGCCCCGGGCGCCGCGGCGCCGGGCGCGGCGGATGCCTCGTTCCGCACCACGCTCATGGCCGATCCGCGCAGCAACTCGCTGATCCTGCGCGCCGCCAACCCGGCGCGCGTGGCGCTGGTTCGCACGCTGGTCGAGAAGCTCGACCGGCCCGCCGCCGAGAGCAGCAACGGCGCGGCCGGCAACATCTACGTGGTCTACCTGAAGAACGCCGACGCGGTGCGCCTCGCGGCCACGCTGCGCGCCGCGATGGCGGCGAACCAGCAGAGCATCACACCCGGCACGCCGGGCGCCACGGGCGGTGGCACACCGCAGCAGAGTGCTCCGCAGGCCATGCAAGTCAACCTGAACAGCGGCAGCCAGGGCGGCGGCTCGGCTGCCGCCAACGCGCCGCTCAACAACGCGAACCAGCCCTCCACCGGCGGCCAGATCCAGGCCGACCCGTCGACCAATTCACTGATCATCACCGCGCCCGAGCCGCAATACCGGCAGATGCGCGCGGTGATCGACAGGCTCGACGGCCGCCGCGCGCAGGTCATGATCGAAGCGCTGATCGTCGAGGTCAACGCCACCAAGGCGGCCAACTTCGGCGTGCAGTGGCAAAGCGCGCTGGGCAACAACGCCGTCATCGGCACCAACTCCAGCCTCAACAAGACGAACATCCTGGCCCTGACTCAGGCGCTGGCCACGCGCAATGCCGCCGGCCTGGCGGGGTCGATCCAGCCCGGCCTCAACCTGGGCATTGCCGGCAAGATCGGCGGCCAGTACGTCCTGGGTGCCATCGCCAACTTCTTCAGCAGCGACGGCGACGCCAACATCCTCTCCACGCCCAACCTGCTGACGCTGGACAACGAGGAAGCCAAGATCGTCATCGGCCAGAACGTTCCCTTCCCGACCGGCTCGTACGCCAGCACCTCGGGCTCGGTGGGCGTCAATCCGTTCACCACCGTCGAGCGCAAGGACGTCGGCCTCACCCTGCGCGTGCGCCCGACGATCAACGAGAACGGCACCGTGAGGATGACGATCTTCCAGGAAACCTCCACCGTCGACCCGGCCACCCTGGCCAACGCCAACGGCCCCACCACCAACAAGCGCTCCATCGAATCGAGCGTGCTGGTGGAAGACGGTGGCCTCGTCATGCTGGGCGGCCTGCTGTCGGACACCTACAACAACAACATCGAGAAAGTGCCGCTGGCCGGCGACATTCCGGTGATCGGCAACCTGTTCAAGAACGAGAACCGCACGCGCGCGAAGAACAACCTCATGATGTTCCTGCGCCCCGCGGTGATGCGCGACGGTGCCGCGACCGAGGCCTTCGCCGTCGACCGCTACGACGAGATCCGCGGCATGCAGCAGCGGGTTCAGCCGAATACCGACAACATCATGCTGCGCAATGTGGACGCCGCCCCCGTGCTGCCCGAACAACCGCTGACGCGCGCGCCCAGCCGCAGCGGCAGCACCCGCATGGAAGGCACCCAGCTCATCCCGCCGCCGCAGCCCGCCGTGGACAGCCGCAAGCTGGCGCCAAGCCCCCTGCGCGGCGCCCTGCCCCCCACCGCAGACCCGGTGACCTCGCGCGAACTGCCTTGATACTGTCCTGATGTCCATGCGCTACCCCCTGCCCTACGCCTTCGCACGCAGCCAGCAGCTGTTGCTCGAGGAGACCGACGACGGCCGCTACACGCTGTGGATGTCGAGCCACCCGGCGCGCAGCGCGGTCGGCGAGGTGTCCCGCAAGTACGGCGTGCGGGTCTTCGAGGTGCTGGCTGACGGCCCGCTGGCGCAGCGCATCAGCGCGGCCTATGCGCAGGGCGAGTCGAGCGCCGCAGCGGTGGTGAGCGAGGTGCAGAGCGACGCCGACCTCTCGCGCATGATGCAGGAGCTGCCGGCTGTCGAAGACCTGCTGGAAAGCGCGGGCGACGCGCCCATCATCCGGATGCTGAACGCGCTGCTCACGCAGGCCGCGCGCGATGGCGCCAGCGACATCCACATCGAGCCCTACGAGCGCACCTCGTCCGTGCGCTTTCGCATCGACGGCACGCTGCGCGAGGTGGTGCAGCCCAACCGCGCGCTGCACGCCGCACTGATCTCGCGCCTGAAGATCATGGCCGACCTCGACATCTCCGAGAAGCGGCTGCCGCAGGACGGGCGCATCTCGCTGCGCATCGGAACGCGCGCGGTCGACGTGCGGGTGTCGACGCTGCCGAGCGCGCACGGCGAGCGCGCGGTGCTGCGCCTGCTGGACAAGAGCGAATCGAAGCTCACGCTCGAATCGGTGGGCATGCAGGGCGACACGCTGAACCGCTTCGAGAAACTCATCGCGCAGCCGCACGGCATCATCTTGGTAACCGGCCCGACCGGCTCGGGCAAGACCACCACGCTGTATGCCGCGCTGGCCCGGCTCGACGCGAGCCGCAGCAACATCATGACGGTGGAAGACCCCATCGAATACGAGTTGCCGGGCGTGGGCCAGACGCAGATCAACGCCAAGATCGAACTCACCTTCGCCAAGGCCCTGCGCGCGATCCTGCGGCAAGACCCGGACGTGATCATGATCGGCGAAATCCGCGACTTCGAGACCGCCCAGATCGCCATCCAGGCCTCGCTGACCGGCCACCTGGTGCTCGCCACGCTGCACACGAACGACTCCGTCAGCGCCGTCACGCGCCTGACCGACATGGGCGTGGAGCCCTTTCTTCTCAGCTCTTCGCTGCTGGGCGTGCTCGCGCAGCGGCTCGTGCGCAAGGTGTGCACCTCGTGCGGTGGAGCGGGCTGCGAAGCCTGCGGCCAGACCGGCTACCAGGGTCGCACCGGCATCTTCGAGCTGCTGGTGGCGGACGAGACCGTGCAGGGCCTGATCCACAGCAAGGCGGCCGAGAGCGAACTGCTGCAGGCAGGCGCGCGCGGCGGCCTGCGCCTGATGCGCGAGGACGGCGAACGCCTGGTGCAGGCCGGCATCACCTCGCGTGCCGAGTTGCTGCGCGTGACCCGCGACTAGCCGGCCACGCACCCCGGCCCCGCCCATGCCCGCCTATTCCTTCGAAGCCATCGATGCCAGCGGCCAGTCGCGCGAAGGCGTGCTCGAGGCCGACACCGCACGCAGCGCGCGCAGCCTGCTGCGGGCGCAGTCGCTCATTCCGCTGTCGGTCAAGCCGGTCGGCAGCGATCACGTCAACGGCACCGGCCAGCGCAGCGTGCTCTCCCGCTGGCTGGGTGGCGGCAAGCGCGTCTTCAATTCGACCGGCCTTGCGGTGTGGACGCGGCAGCTCGCGGGCCTCGTCTCTTCGGGCCTGCCGCTGGAGCGCGCGCTCACGGCGCTCACCGACGAAGCCGAATCGGAGCCGCAACGCAACCTCGTCGCGTCGCTGCGCGCCGAAGTCAACGCGGGCTCACCGTTCGCGCGCGCGCTATCGGCGCATCCGCGCGAGTTCTCGCCCATCTACACGGCCGTGATCGGCGCCGGAGAGCAGAGCGGCAACCTGGGCCTCGTGCTCGACCGCCTCGCCGACGACCTCGAGGAACGCCAGGCGCTGCAGCAGAAGCTGATCGGCGCAGCGCTGTACCCGGCCATCGTCACGCTGGTGGCGATCGTGATCGTGATCTTCCTCGTGAGTTATGTGGTGCCGCAGGTGGCTCAGGTGTTCGCGGGCACCAAGCGCTCGCTGCCATTTCTCACCACCGTGATGCTTTCGCTGAGTGCCGGCGTGCGCAACTACGGCTGGTGGATGCTGGCCGCCGTGATCCTCGCCGGTATCGGTGCACGGCTGGCGCTGGCGCAGGAAGCCCTGCGCCTGAAGTTCGACGCGATGTGGCTGAAGCTGCCGCTGGTGGGCAAACTCGCGCGCGGCTACAACGCGGCTCGCTTCGCGAGCACGCTCGCCATGCTGGCCACGGCCGGCGTGCCGATCCTGCGCGCGCTGCAGGCGGCCTCCGAGACGCTGGGCAACCGCGCGATGCGCGCCGACGCGCTCGACGCGCTGGTGCTGGTGCGCGAAGGTGCGCCGCTGGCCTCGGCGCTGGCACAGAAGAAACGCTTTCCCGGCCTGGTGTCGATGTTCGCGCGCCTCGGCGAGCAGACCGGCACGCTGCCGCTGATGCTGCAGCGCGCCGCCAACCAGCTCGGCGCCGAAGTGCAGCGCCGCGCGATGCATCTCGCCACCATCCTCGAGCCCTTGCTCATCGTGGCAATGGGCGGCGTAGTGATGCTGATCGTGCTGGCCGTGATGCTGCCTATCATCCAGCTCAACCAGTTCGTCAAGTGACGGCTGCCGCCAAGCAGGACGTACGCACCATGCCCGTAACCCTCGAAGACAAGCTCGTGGTCGCGATCTCCTCGCGCGCCCTGTTCAACCTCGAAGAAGAAAACAAGGTCTTCGAGGCCGGGGACAACGAGGGCTACATGAAGCTGCAGCTCGACCGCATCGACGTGCCGGCCGCGCCGGGCATCGCCTACTCGCTGATCCGCAAGCTGCTGCGCTTCAACGAAGACGGCGTGCAGCGCGTCGAGGTGGTGATCCTGTCGCGCAACGACCCGGTCTCGGGCATGCGCATCTTCAAGTCGAGCGCGGCGGCCGACATCCGGCTGCAGCGCGGCGTGTTCACGCAGGGCCGCCCGCCTTTCGGCTACCTGCGCCCGCTGCGCGCGCACCTGTTCCTTTCGGTCAACGCTCAGGACGTGCGCGAGGCGCTCAACGCCGGCTTCCCGGCCGCGCGCGTGCTGGTCGAATCGGTGAAGGCCAGCGATGCATGGCCGAACGAAGTGCGCATTGCCTTCGACGGCGACGCGGTGCTGTTCTCCGACGAGGCCGAGCGCGTGTTCCAGGCCGAGGGCCTCGACGCTTTCCAGGCGCATGAAACCAGCAAGGCCGACCTGCCCCTGCCCGAAGGCCCGTTCAAGCCGCTGCTGATGGCATTGCACCGCCTGCAGATGGCCGGCAACGCGCAGATGCGCATCCGCACAGCGCTGGTCACCGCGCGCAGCGCCCCGGCGCACGAGCGCGCGATCCGCACGCTGATGAAGTGGAACATCCGCGTCGACGAGGCCATGTTCCTCGGCGGCCTGCCCAAGGGCGAGTTCCTGCGCGAGTTCGAGCCTGATTTCTTTTTCGACGACCAGACCGGGCACGTCGATGCGGCTTCGCGGCATGTGCCGGCGGGGCATGTGAGCAGCGGGATCAGCAACGAGTCCTGAACGCGGCGGCTGAACCTGGCATCAGGCCGCACCGCGCCCATCTTCCATGGTTTCTTGTGCCATCGCATGGCGCCGCATTGTCACGCGGCCGACTTCATAGCGTCACCGCAAGTTAACAAGTCGGTCACGGGTTCTCCCTAGTCTTGTGGCTCGGGCATGCACACCTGTCGCACGCCCTCCAGAACGACATCACAGAGGACCAACCCATGCGAGTTCCTTTCCCGCACACGGGGCTTGCGCCCGTGCTGCTCCTGGCATGCGCGCTCTCGGCCTGCGGTGGTGGTGGTGGTGGTGGTGGCGGCTTCTTCGGTGGCACGCCAGCGACCACACCGCCCCCCACGGCAACCACCCCGCCCGACACGAGTGTCAAGTCCGAGATGCGCTGCGCGCCGTGAGCGTCGCCCGACGCCGCTGACGCCACCGCCACATCGCCAGGACCCCCCACCCCACCATGACTTCCCGTCGCAAATTCCTCACGGGTGCCGCCACCACCGGCCTTGCCGCCACCGCGATCAACGTCCTCCCGCCGAGCATTCGCCGCGCGCTCGCCATTCCCGCCAACAACAAGACCGGCACCATCCAGGACATCGAGCACATCGTGATCCTCATGCAGGAGAACCGTTCGTTCGACCACTACTTCGGCACCCTCAAAGGCGTGCGCGGCTTCGGTGACCCCCGACCGATCGCGCTGCCCAACGGCAGGCCCATCTGGTATCAGCCCGACGAGTCCGGCAGCTATGTCCTGCCCTATCACCCGGGCGTCGGCGATCTGGGGTTCAAGTTCATCGACGACCTGAATCACAACTGGAACGGTGGACACCAGGCATGGAACAAGGGGCGCCACGACGCGTGGATCCCGGCCAAAGGCATCCAGACCATGGTTCACATGACGCGCGAGGACATCCCCTTCCACTACGCGCTGGCGGATGCCTTCACGATCTGCGACGGCTACCACTGCTCCCTGCTGGGCCCCACCGATCCCAATCGATACTACATGTTCAGCGGCTGTTGCGGCAACGACGGCACCGGCGGCGCCACAGGCGGCCCCGACATCTCGAACGGCGAGACGGGCAACTACAGCTGGACAACCTACCCCGAGCGACTCGAGGCGGCAAGGATCTCCTGGAAGGTCTACCAGGATATCGGGGGCGGGCTCGATGCAGGCGGGGGTTGGGGCTGGAATGGCAGCAAGCCCTACATCGGCAACTACGGCGACAACTCGTTGCTCTATTTCAAGCAATACCGTGCTGCCAAGCCGGGGGATGCGCTGTACGACAAGGCGCGCACCGGAACCGAAATCGCCAGGAGCGGAACCCTCTTCGACCAACTCAAGGCCGACGTCGCCAACAACACGCTGCCGCAGGTGTCGTGGATCGCAGCGCCCGAAGCCTACACGGAGCATCCCAACTGGCCGGCAAACGGCGGTGCCTGGTACATCGACCATGTCCTGCAGGCGCTGACCTCCAATCCGGAGGTGTGGAGCAAGACCGCGCTGTTCGTCACCTACGACGAGGACGGCGGGTGGTTCGACCACACACCGACGCCCTTCGCGCCTTTCTCGAACAACCAGGGCCTGTCTACGGTCAGCATCGCCAACGAGTACCACACCGACGGGCTTCCATTCGGCCTCGGTGTGCGGGTTCCGATGCTGGTGATTTCGCCCTGGTCCAAGGGTGGCTGGGTCAATTCCCAAGTGTTCGACCACACCTCGCTCGTTCGCTTCATCGAAGCCCGGTTCGGCGTCCGTGAAGACAACATCTCGCCCTGGCGTCGTGCCGTCTGCGGCGATCTGACTTCGGCGTTCGATTTCGCCGCCCCGGATTCGATGGCTGCGACGTTCCCGGCCACCATCGGCTACGAGCCGCCCACGACGAACCGCAGCTACTACACGGCGCAAGTCCCCGACGAGCAGAAGCTGCCGCGACAGGAACCCGGCCAGCGCCCCGCGCGCCCGGTCCCCTACGAATTGTTCGTGCACGGCCGCAGCGACGTTTCTGCCAGCAAGTTCTGGCTCGACTTCGGAAACACCGGCGGCGCGACCGCGGCGTTCCATGTCTACACCGGAAACGGCACGGACGGCCCATGGGTGTACACCGTCGGAACGGGGAAAAAGCTCTCCGACTACTGGAGCACCGTCGCCACGAAAGACGTCACGAAAGGCATCTACGACCTTAGCGTCTACGGCGCCAACGGCTTCCTGCGCCGGTTCGTCGGCGACATGTCGACCACGGCCGGCGTGGCCTACGCCAATCCCGAAGTGGCGGCCTGCTACGACATCACCAATCGCAACATCCGGTTGACGCTAAGGAATTCGGGCAATGCGTCGTGCCGCATGACGGTGGCCAACAGCTACGGCAGCGCAGCCTCCCGCAACTTCACCCTGGGTGCCGGTGCCAGCATCGACGACTATTGGGACCTGAGCGCGAGCGACGGTTGGTACGACCTGTCCGTCACCGCCGACATCGACGACAGCTTTCTCCGGCGCTTCGCAGGGCATGTCGAGAACGGCAAGCCGAGCAAGTCCGACCCCAAGCTGGGACTGGAGCCGCCTGCGGTGATTCCAGCGCCGCAGCGCGCGACGCTGAAGGCCCTGAAAGCCAGCATCACCAAGGGAAGCACCCTCGATTTCAGCTACAGCGTGCCGGACAAGGACGTCGACGCGAAGAACTGGATCGGTGTCTTCTCGTCATCCCTTGCGGCACCTGTATCACCCTCCCTGGCCTGGCAATACGCACCCAACGCCAAGGGCCAAATAACGATGGGGACGGACAAGCTCAACGCCGGTACCTACAAGGCATGGTTCCTGGCCAAGGACGGCTATGGCTTTCTGGCCGGGCCCGTGGACTTCACGGTGACCTGACGAAGGCAACGCGCGTCGTGCATCGCATGGCAACCGGCGGGCACGACGGCCAGCGACCCGGCCATGGGCTTGCCCGACCTCTGATGCGGCATGCATGATTCGCCCCGCGCCCCGGCGGCGCGAGGGGAAACATGCACGCCAAGGTCATTCGCTATTTCGTCGAGGTGGTTCGCGCGGGCTCGATCCGCAAGGCGGCCGAGCAGCTGCATGTGGTGCCCACGGCGGTCAACCGGCAGATCCTCAACCTCGAGGAAGAGCTGGGCGCCCCGCTCTTCGAGCGCATCCACAACACGCTGAAGCTCACGCCCGTGGGCGAGATCGTGCTGGCCCACGCGCGCGGCACGCTGCACGAGTTCGACCTGGTGCGCCAGCGCATCGAGGCCGTGCGCGGACTGCGCCAGGGCGAGGTCACGCTCGCCACCACCGCCGGCCTGGCCGACGCCTTCCTGCCGGCCGTGGTGCAGCGCTTTCGCGAGGCGCACCCCGGCATCCAGCTCAAGCTGCTCGGCCTGCCGATCGCGGCGGTGCTGCGCAGCGTGAGCGAGGGCGATGCCGACCTGGCGCTGGCCTACGACGTGCCCGGCACCGCGGGCTTTCGCACGCTGTTCGCCAGCGAGTGGCCGATCGGCGCGGTGGTGCCGCCCGGCCACCCGCTGACCGCGCATGCGACGACGGTACTGGCCGAGTGCGTCGGCTATCCGCTGATCCTGCCGGCGCCTTCGCTGTCGATCCGGCCCATCCTCGATGCGGCCTTCGGGCTCTCTGGGATCAGCGCCTCGCCGGTGATCGAGACCACCTCCACCGCGCTCATGCGCCGGCTGGTGCGCCAGGGCGGCGGCATCACGCTGCTCAACCGGCTCGACGTCGACGAGGAGCGGCAGGAAGGCTCGCTGGTCTTCGTTCCGTTGCGCGACGCCGCGCTGCGCGCCCAGACGCTCACGCTCGAAACCCGCGCCGCACAGCCGCCGAGCCCCGCGGCCGAGCTGTTCGCGAACCACGTGGCGGCCAGCCTCGACGAGCTGCTGGCGCCCTGATTTCGCCTTCTCTACCCGTCCACTTTTTGTGCACAGGGCAGGTCATTTATTGACTTTGCGCGTGCGAACGCATCGCTCCTAGACTGCCGCGCCGGTTCATCGGCAGGAAAGGTCCACATGCTTTCGAACGATAAAAAGACCCCCGCAGGAGACGGCGAAGGGGTCGACCAGAAGCTTCCCCTCGGCCGCTGCGGCGCGCTGAGCCTGCAGCACGTGCTCGTGATGTACGCGGGCACGGTGGCGGTGCCGCTCATCGTGGGCGGCGCGCTCGGCCTCTCCAAGGCCGACATCGCCTTCCTCATCAACGCCGACCTGCTGGCGGCCGGCATCGCCACGCTGGTGCAGGCCATCGGCTTCTGGCGCTTCGGCATCCGCATGCCAGTGATGATGGGCGTGACCTTTGCGGCGGTCGGCCCGATGATCGCCATCGGCATCGATCCCTCGCTGGGCCTGCCCGCGATCTACGGCGCCACCATCGTGGCGGGCGTGTTCGGCATGCTGGTAGCGCCGCTGATGGGGCGCGTGCTGGGCGTTTTTCCTCCCCTGGTGACGGGCACGGTCATCACGCTGATCGGCGTGTCGCTCATGGGCGTGGCCATCAACTGGGCCGCGGGCGGACAGCCCACCGCGACCCGCATGATCGACGGCGTGGCGCACGCGGTGGCCAACCCCGCCTACGGCGAGCCGGTGAACCTGGCGATCGCGGCGGCGGTGCTGCTGGTGATCATCGCGATCACGCGCTTCGGCAAGGGCCTCGTCGCCAACATCGCAGTGCTGCTGGGCATCGTCTTCGGCGTCGGCCTGTCGCTGGCGCTCGGGCGCATGCACTTCGACGGGCTGGCCGAGGCCAGCTGGGTCGCCGTGACCACGCCCTTCCACTTCGGCATGCCGCGCTTCGAGCTCACGGCCATTGCCTCGATGTGCATCGTGATGCTGATCACGCTGGTCGAATCCACCGGCATGTTCCTCGCGCTAGGCGAAATCACCGGCCGCAAGGTCGGCACCGACGCGCTCACGCGCGGCCTGCGCGCCGACGGCCTGGGCACGGTGATCGGCGGCGTGTTCAACACCTTTCCGTACACCTCGTTCTCGCAGAACGTGGGGCTGGTGACGGTGACCGGCGTGCGCTCGCGCTACGTGGCGGCCGGTGGCGGCGTGCTGCTCATCGCGCTCGCGCTCTTCCCGAAGATCGCGCACGTCGTGGCCTCGGTGCCGCAGTTCGTGCTGGGCGGTGCGGGCATCGTGATGTTCGGCATGGTGGCGGCCACGGGCGTGCGCATCCTCGGCGAGATCGACCATTCGCAGAACCGCCACGCGCTGTACGTGATCGCGATCTCCATCGGCCTGGGGCTGATCCCCACGCTGTCGCCGAACTTCTTCCAGCACTTTCCGGCATGGACGCATCCGCTGACGCACAGCGGCATCGTGCTGGGCACCTGCGCAGCGGTGCTGCTCAATCTTTTCTACAACGGCGTGCTGTCGAGGGAGCGATCCTTCACACTGGCGGCGCGCACCTCGCATGGGACCGAATGACATCATGAACACATCCACCATCGCCTCCTCCTCGTCACCGCATCCGCTGCGCATCGTCCGGCATGCCGACGTGCTGGTCACCATGGACGCCGTGCGGCGCGAGATCCCGGATGGCGCGGTGGTGATGGAGGGGCCAGCAATCGCCTGGGTCGGCGAGACCGCGCAGTTGCCGGCGGTGTACCTCGAAGCCCTGCGCGAAGGCCGCGCCGAAGCCATCGACATGCACGGCCACGTGGTGATGCCCGGCCTGGTCAACACGCACCACCACATGTACCAGAGCCTCACGCGCGCGGTGCCCGAGGCGCAGGACGCCGAACTCTTCGGCTGGCTCACCAACCTCTACCTGCTGTGGGCGCGGCTCACGCCCGAGATGATCCGCGTGTCCACGCAGACCGCGATGGCCGAGCTGATGCTCTCGGGCTGCACCACCACCAGCGACCATCTCTACCTGTTTCCCAACGGCTCGCGGCTCGACGATTCGATCGAGGCGGCTGACGCCATGGGCATGCGCTTCCACGCAGCGCGCGGCAGCATGAGCGTGGGCCGTAGCGCCGGCGGCCTGCCGCCCGACAAGGTGGTGGAGACCGAGGAAGCGATCCTGCGCGACAGCGAACGGCTCATCGACCGCTGGCACGACGCCTCGCGCCATTCCATGCGCCGCATCGTGCTCGCGCCATGCTCGCCCTTCTCGGTGTCGCGCGACCTGATGCGCCTGTCGGCCGAACTCGCGCGCGAGCGCGGCGTGTCGCTGCACACGCACCTGGCCGAGAACGACAACGACGTGGCCTATTCGCGCGAGAAGTTCGGCATGACGCCGGCCGAGTACGCCGAAGACCTCGGCTGGGTCGGCCGCGACGTGTGGCACGCGCACTGCGTGAAGCTCGACGAGGCCGGCATCGCGCTCTTCGGCCGCACCGGCACCGGCGTTGCGCACTGCCCCTGTTCCAACATGCGACTGGCTTCGGGCATCGCACCCATCGGCGCGATGCGCCGCGCGGGCGTGCCGGTGGGGCTGGGCGTGGACGGCAGCGCGTCGAACGACGGCGCGCACATGCTGGGCGAGGCGCGGCAGGCCATGCTGCTGCAGCGCGTGGGTTACGGCCCGGCCGCGATGACGGCGCGCGAGGCGCTGGAGATCGCCACGCTGGGCGGCGCACGCGTGCTGGGCCGCGACGACATCGGCGCCATCGCCCCCGGCATGTCGGCCGACATCGTGGCCTTCGACATGCGCGGCGTCGCCCACGCGGGCGCTGGGCACGACCCGGTGGCGGCGCTGGTGTTCTGCACGCCGGCCTCGGTGTCGCTGAGCGTGATCGGCGGCACGGTCCGCATCCGCGATGGCGAATTCACCGGGCTCGAGCTGCCGCCGCTGCTGGCAAGGCACCGCGACCTGGCGCGCACGCTGTACGAAGCCGCGCGGCACCCGCACACTGCCTGACCCCGGCCTGACTTGCTTCCAAGTTTTCGGCAGCTCCGGCTGTGCACCTTCGAGGTAGGCAGCAACCCTGATTGCCAACGCCGGAGCCCCTCCGCAGAATCCGGCCACAAATAGAACGAGCGTTCGATTTTGTGGCTGACCACCCCGTCGGCCTTCCCAAGATTCACAACGACAGGGAACTCCCCGATGAAGCGCAGAGACATCCTCAAATGGTCCGCCTCGGCGGGCGGCCTGGCCCTGCTGGCCGGCAAGACCTCCACCGCCTCGGCGGCACTGCCGGTGCTCAAGCCCACGCTGCCGCAGAAGATCGACCCGATCAGCGCCACGCTGCGGCGGCTCGAACTGGTGGGGCGGCAGGCGACCTATCTCTGGACCGAATCGCACATCAACCTGGCCGGGGTGCCGATGGGCGCGGTGGTGCCCGCCACCGAACTGCCGGCGCTGGAGCACCAGCTCAAGACCATCGCAAAGGCGCTGGAAGCCGTCACCAATTTCGCGGCCTCGTTCGCCACCAGCGCGCTGGCCTCGGGCAGCCTGCAGTCGCTCGACAACCTGCGCACGCGGCTGGCCGGCCTGCAGGCCAGCTTCGACCAGCTGCTGGCCGCCAACGGCGGGCTGGCGACGCTGCCGGCCGCGGTGCTGGCGCTGTTGGGCACGCTCACCGGCACGGCGGGCGACATCGCGACGCAGCTCAAGCAGATCCACCACGACCTGCTGTCGCAAGGCCCGCTGGGCGCGCTGAACGGGCCGAAGACGGTGGCGCAGTACGACGCGCTCTTCGTCACCATCGAGAAGCCCGCCATCTCGCAGCTGCTGCACGACAACGACCTGTTCGCTGCGATGCGCGTGTCCGGGCCCAACCCGATGCTGATCCAGCGCGCGACCACGCTGCCGGCCAAGTTTCCGTTGAACGACGCGCAATACCGGCAGGTGATGGGCGCCGGCGACAGCCTCGCCGACGCGGCCGCCTCAGGCCGGCTCTACATCCTCGACTACGAAGGCCTGGGCGACATGGCGCCGGCCGGACCGCAGGTCAAGCCGCTCACGGGCACGGGCTACATCCATGCGCCCATCGCGCTGTTCGCGCGGCCGAAGACCGGCCGCTCGCTGGTGCCGGTCGCCATCCAGTGCGGGCAGGACCCGGCCGCGAACGCGCTCTTCCTGCGCGTGGACGACACGGCCAACGCCGAGGCGTACTGGGCCTGGCAGTCGGCCAAGACCGTGGTGCAGGTGGCCGACTTCAACTACCACGAGATGTTCGTGCACCTGGGTCGCACGCACCTGATGTCGGAAGCCTTCGCGATGGCCACGCAGCGCCAGCTGGCGACCGCGCACCCGCTGAGCCGGCTGCTGTCGCCGCACCTCGAAGGCGCGATGTTCATCAACGAGGCCGCGACGCTGATCATCATGGCGCCGCTGACCACGGGCGACGTGATCCTCGCCGCGCCCATCGAGACGCTGCAGCAGCAGTGCGGTCGCGACCGGCTGGCCTATGACTTCTACGACCGCATGATGCTGCCCAACGACCTGCGCACGCGCGGCGTGGACGACACGACGGCGCTGCCCGACTATCCCTATCGCGACGACGCGCTGCTGGTGTGGAACGCGATCGCGCAGTGGGTGGGCGACTACGTGGCCACCTACTACCTGAGCGACGCCGACGTGACCGGCGACTACGAACTCAAGGCCTGGGCCACCGAACTGGCCACCAGCGGCAAGGTGCACGGATTCCGCGCGATCGCCACGCGCGCACAGCTGATCGACGTGCTCACCGCCATCATCTTCAATGCCAGCGCGCAGCACGCGGCCGTGAACTTCCCGCAGTATTCGGTGATGACCTATGCGCCCTTCAGCGCGGGCACGGAAGGCACGCCAGCGCCGACAAGCAGCGCGGGGCAGAGCGAAGCGAACTGGTCGCAGATGCTGCCGTCACGGCTGGCGGCGCAGGAGCAGATCCTGCTGTTCCACATCCTCGGCGGCGTGTACTACCGGCCGCTGGGCGAATACAAGGACAACGTGTTCCCGCACCTGCCGGTGCTGCTCGACCCTGCCATCGCGGGGCAAGGCGGGCCGCTGGAGCGCTTCCGCAATGCGCTCGCCGGCATCGAGACCACCATCAGCCAGCGCAACGCCACGCGTGCGCGGCCCTACGAACATCTGCTGCCGAGCCGGATTCCGTCCAGCACGAACATCTGATTCAGCGCCGCATGGTGTCGAGCTGGGTGACGGGCGCGCTGTCGTTGCCCCACGAGCCGCGCACGTAGGTGAGCACGGCCGCGACCTCGGCGGCATCCAGCGTCTGGCCGAACGGCGGCATGCCGTAGGGGCGCGGATTGCCGGAGGTCGAGGGAAGGAAGCCGCCGTGCGAGATCACCTGGATCAGGTTGGTGGGCCGGGCCATGTTGACGGCGCGGTTGCCCGCCAGCGGCGGATAGGCGCCCGCCGCGCCCTGCCCCTGGTCGCCGTGGCAGTAGGCGCAGCGCTGGTCGTAGATCTTCGCGCCGCGCGCCATGGTGCCGGCATCGCGGCGGATGGGGGCCTTCGCGGCAGTGGCCGTCGCCTCGGGCTTCGGCGCATCGGGCAGGTCCTTCAGGTAGCCCGCCATGGCCGTGAGGTCGGCCTCGCTCAGGTACTGCGTGCTGCGGAACACCACGTCGGCCATCGGCCCCATGACCGATCCGCGCGGCGCGGTGCCGTTCTTGAGCAGCGCCACCACGTCGGCGGCGGGCCAGTCGGCCACGCCGGCCTCGTGCGGATCGGTGAGCGATGGCGCATACCAGTTCTCGACGGCGATGAGGCCGCCCGATAGCCCCAGCTTCGTCTCGGTCGCGCCCAGCGAATTGCGGCTGCCGTGGCAGGCGATGCAGTGGCCCAGGCCGTTGACCAGGTAGGCGCCACGGTTCCACTCGGCCGGCTTGCCTGCATTGGCCACGAAAGGCTCGGGCTTGAACGAGAGCGCGCGCCATACGGCCAGCGCCGCCTGCGTGTCGTAGGGGAAGCTCAGCCGGTGCGCCCTGTTCGGCTCGGGAGCGGGCTGCACGCTGCGCAGGAAGGCGTAGATCGCGTCCGAGTCCTCGCGCGTCACCTGCGTGAAGTTGGGGTACGGAAACGCCGGGTACAGCAGCCGCCCGTCCTTGCTGCGGCCGTTGTGCATCGCGCGCCAGAAGTGCGCGCTGCTCCAGCTGCCGATGCCGGCCTTGTCGTCGGGCGTGAGGTTGCTCGAATAGACGGTGCCGAAGGGTGTGTCGATCGGCAGGCCGCCCGCGTAGGGCTGGCCGCCGCGCGTGGTGTGGCAGCCCGCGCAGTTGCCGGCCAGCGCGAGGTAGCGCCCGCGCTCGATGAGCTGCGGCGTGGACTGGAAGTCTTCCGCCTGCGCGGGCAGCGGGTCTTCGCCGCGCAGGTTCATCGCCACGATGCCGCCGGCGGCCGCGGCGCCGAGCACGATAAGCGCGAGCAGTGTCCAGGCCAGGTGTCGCAGTTTCATGATGGGCGCGGCTCCGTCACTTCGGCATGCCGCCGCAGGTCACGGGCAGCGGAGCTGGGAGCGAGGCCACGGGCTTCGTGTCGGCCGGCATCGGCTGCACGGCGAGCCAGCTCGCGACGGCGTTGATGTCGGCGGTGCTCATGCGCCGGCCGATGTCGGCCATGCAATCGGGCGCCGGCGCATGCCGCTCTTTCGTGAGCCAGGCGCCGAGCTGCGACGACACGTACAGCCGCGGCAACCCCAGCAGCCCCGGAATCGCCGGCTGCACCCCCGTGAGCGCCGCGCCGTGGCACTGCACGCAGGCGGGTATGCCGCGCGCCGCGTCGCCTTCGCGCACCAGCTGTCGGCCGCGCTGGAGCTGCTCAGGCGTGGCGTCGCTGTTCGGGGAAATGGGCGGATACGGCAGTTGCAGCCCGGCAAAGTAATCGGCCATCTCGCGCAGGTAGGCGTCCGACAGGTGCTGGACCATGTACGCCATGTCGGTGTTGAAGCGCCGGCCATCGCGAAAGCTCACGAGCTGGTTGTACAGGTAGCCGGCCGGCTTGCCCGCCAGGCGCGGAAAGTAGCCGGCGTTGGTGGTCGCGCCCTCGCGGCCGTGGCAGGCGATGCAGGCGGCCACGCGCTGCTCGATGGTGTCGGGCACGGTGGCGGGCGTTGCGGCATTCACCATGCCCTGCACGAGCAGCAGACCGAGCGCGAGGAGCCGGAACATGCTCTTCATGTGCCGGCAACGTAGTGCACCAGCGTGATCAGACCCGCAATCAGCAGCAGCACCATCACCAGCGCCACGCCGATCAGCGGCAGGATGCCGACCTGCGCCGTCCGCCTCTCGGCATCGGCCCGGCGGCCGCCCAGCCCGATGAAACTCCAGAGAACGGCGCGCACCGCGCGCAAGAGATTCGACATGGGGTCGAGTGTGGCCCAGGCGGGCCGGAAAAAACAGATGCAGATTCGCTCCAATTGACCGGTGCAGATCGACCGGTGCAGATAAAGTGCCTCCGAACGAACACCCCCCAGCGATGAAGAGATACGAAGCCCTGGCCGCCGACATCGAGGCCTCGATCCGCAACGGCACCCTGAAGACCGGCGACCGCCTGCCCTCGGTGCGCCACACCGGCCAGACCCGCGGGGTCAGCGCATCGACCGTCTTCGAGGCCTACTACCTGCTCGAAGCGCGCGGCCTGGTGCGCGCACGCGACCGCTCGGGCTACTACGTCACCGGCGGCGGCCTGCGCGATGCACCGCCCGAATCGACCCTCACCTCGCGCCCCGCCGACGGGCCGCGCTCGCTCGAGGTGAGCGACAAGGTGTTCGACATCCTCGAAGCCAGCATGTCGCGCAAGGTCGTTCCCTTCGGCTCGGCCTTTCCGAGCCCGCTGCTCTTTCCGCTGGCACGGCTCGGGCAGTTCATGGCGGCCAGCGCCAGGTCGCTAGACCCGTGGAGCACGGTGGACGACCTCACGCCCGGCAGCGCGGCGCTGCGCCGGCAGATCGCGCTGCGCTACCTGGCCGACGGCATGACGGTGCCGGCCGATGAGATCGTCGTGACCAACGGCGCGCTCGAGGCGCTGAACTTGTGCCTCTCGGCAGTGACGCGGCCGGGCGACGCGGTGATCGTCGAGTCGCCCACTTTCTACGCGGCGCTGCAGGCTCTGGAACGCATGGGCCTGCGCGCCGTCGAGGTGCCGACGCATCCCGGCGAAGGCATCGACCTGGAGGCGCTGGAGCTGGCCATCTCGGCGCACAAGCCTGCCGCCTGCTGGCTCATGACCACCTTCCAGAACCCGCTGGGCAGCCTGATGCCCGATGCGAAGAAGAAGGCGCTGGTGGAACTGCTCGCACGCCACGGCCTGCCGCTGATCGAGGACGACGTGTACGCCGAGCTCTACTTCGGCGAGCGACGCCCCCCACCGGCCAAGGCCTTCGACACGCAGGGGCTGGTGCTGCACTGCTCGTCGTTCTCGAAATGCCTGGCGCCGGGCTATCGCATCGGCTGGACCTCGGCCGGAGGCTTCGCACGCAAGGTCGCGCGGCAGAAGCTCACGACCACGCTGAGCACCTCGGCCCCCGCGCAGCTGGCGCTCGCGGGCTATCTCGAGAAGGGCGGCCTCGACAAGCACCTGCGCAAGCTTCGGCAGACGCTGGCGATGCAGCAGGCCACCTTCGCGCAGGCCGTGGGGCATTACTTTCCGCCGGGCACGCGTGCGACACGGCCTTTGGGCGGGTACTTCCTGTGGGTCGAGCTGCCGGAGAGAGCGAACGCGCTGGAGATCCATCGCAAGGCACTGGAACGCGGCATCAGCGTCGCGCCGGGCCCGATCTTCTCGGCCACGCGCGCCTTCGGCAATTGCCTCAGGCTGAACTACGGCCACCCATGGGACGCGCTCAGCGAGCAGGCAATGCAAACACTCGGCCGCCTGATCGCCGAAGCGTCCTGAACAGCAGGAAGGAAGCGATGCTCACGTTCACCAGGTTCCAGCCGATGCCGTTGATGAAGGCCGCGTGGTAGCTGCCCGTGAGGTCGAACACCTTGCCCGACATCCAGCCGCCCAGCGCCATGCCGAAGAGCGTGAACATCAGCACCGTGCCCACGCGCGCGCCCGCTTCCTGCGGTGGAAAGTGCTCGCGTACGATGATCGCGTAGGAAGGCACGATGCCGCCCTGGAACAGCCCGAACAGCGCCGAGATCACGTAGAGCGGCACCAGGCCGTCGAAGGGCAGGAACAGCAGCAGCGCCACGCACTGCAGCACGCCGCCCAGCAGCAGCGTGCGCAGTCCGCCGATGCGGTCGCAGATGGCGCCCGACACCAGCCGGCTCACGATGCCGAAGCCCAGCATCAGCGACAGCATCATCGCGCCCTGCGCCGGGCCGTAGCCCAGGTCGCCGCAGTAGGCCACGATGTGCACCTGCGGCATCGCCATCGCGACGCAGCAGGCCACGCCGGCCACGCACAGCAGGCCCTGCGCCGTGCCCATGCTCAGGCCGAAGGGGCGCGTCATGTCGCGGACGATCGCCGTGCCCGTTGCCGCGTTGACCGATGCCGGCACGACCAGCGCAGGCGGCCTTGCGCGGAAGAACATGGCCAGCAGTGCCATCGACACGCCGCAGAAGATGCCCATGCCGATGTAGGTCTGGCGCCAGCCCACCGTCTCGACGAAGTGCTGCGCGATCGGCGGCCACACCGCGCCCGCAAGATAGTTGCCGCTCGCGCACACCGCCACCGCGATGCCGCGCCGCTTGACGAACCACAGCGAGGTGTCGGCCACCAGCGGCGCGAAAGCCACCGAGCTGCCGAGCAGGCCGACCAGCAAGGCCTGCGCGATGGTGAAGGACACGATGCCGCCCGAGAGACCCGTCGCGATGTATCCCACGCCCAGGAACACCGAGCCCATCAGCAGCGGCCACATCACGCCGACACGGTCGGCCAGCCTGCCCATCAGCACGCCGCCGAATCCGAAGCCCAGCATCAGCAGCGTGTAAGGCAAAGAGGCGTCGGCGCGCGCGATGCCGAACTCGGCCTGCACCGCCGGCAGCATCACCGACACCACGTACATGCCGCTGCTGCCGACCGTCATGATCAGCAGCGTGAGGCCGAGGCGCACCATGGCGTAGCGGGAGTCGGGCTGGTGGATGGATGGGTTGGGGGGCGTTGTCTCCGCGTGGTTCATTGTTGTCTTCTTTGCTTTCTGTGCGACGGCGTCAGGTGCGCCGCTTCGGTGGCGAGGGCTGTGGATGCACATCGTGCACCACCTGCCCCGCCGTGAGCGTATTGATCGTCTCGCCCACGATGTCCATCAGGATGCGGCTGCGCTCGGCCGTCAGCGACACGGTGAGATGCTGCACGGGCTGGGCGTCGAGGTCGTGCAGCAGGCGCACCATCTTCAGCAGCGGCGCGCCGGTCTCGACCTGCAGCAGCCGCGCGCGCGCCGGATCGGCCACCTCGGCCGTGATCTCCTGTACCACGCGGCCGAACTTCACGCCCTGCGCCATCAGTATCTCGTAGAGCGCGTGCTTGCGCAGCGCGCTGGCCGACACGCGCTTGCCCAGGCGCGCCGGCACCCAGGCCTCGGTGAGCATGACCGGCACGCCGTCGATGCTGCGCAGGCGCAGCGCGTGCACCGCCTTCTCGTCGGGCTCCAGCTGCAGCAGTGCGGCCACGTCGGGCGGCGCCACCGACTGCGCGACCTCCAGCACCTCGACATCGGTTTCGAGCGCTGCCTTGCGCAGGCCGTCGACCAGCCCGAGGCTGGGCCGCGCGCGCACCTGCGGCAGGTCGGCGCGCACGAAAGTGCCGAGCCCGTGGCGGCGCTCGACGAGGCCCAGCGAGGCGAGGTCGGCGAGCGCGCGACGCACCGTGATGCGCGAGACGCCGAAGCGCTCGCACAGCGCCTCTTCCTTCGGCAACGCGCCGGTGGAATAGACGCCGCGCGTGATCTCGTCGCGCAGGACGACGAACAACTGACGGTGCAGCGAAGTGCCGGGGCCGCGTTCGAGCGAGGGAGCGGATGCAGGGGGACGTGCCATGACAGAAGAGAAAGCGAAGGTCGAGCATAGCAAGACGCCCGGATTCCGCGCCCGGCGGGCGGCTTGCGGAATCCGGCTAGTTGTATTTAGAATATAAACACATAAACTCAAACGCCGATGGACAAAGGCCCGCCATGAACTCCACCTCCAAGCCATCCACGCTTCGCCAGCTGCTCGACGCGCCCGGCATGGTGATCGCCCCCGGCGCCTACGACGCCATCGGCGCCCGCCTGATCGAACAGGCCGGCTTCGCCGCCGCCTACATGACAGGCGCAGGCACTTCGGCCGCGCGCGGCTTCCCCGACTTCGGCCTGCTCACGATGAGCGAGATGGTCGACAACGCGGCGGTGATGGCGCGCTCGGTCGCCATTCCGCTCATCGCCGATGCCGACACCGGCTACGGCAACGAGCTGAACGTGACGCGCACCGTGCTCGAGTACGAGGCGCGCGGCGTGGCCGCCATCCACATCGAGGACCAGGTCTCGCCCAAGCGCTGCGGCCATCTCGACGGCAAGGAAGTGGTGTCGCGCGAGGAGTTCGTCTCGAAGATCCGCGCCGCGGTGGAAGCGCGCCGCACGAAGGACTTCATCGTCATCGCCCGCACCGACGCGCGCGCCATGCTGGGCCTGGAAGAAGCCGTCGCCCGCGCCAATGCCGCGCTGCAGGCCGGCGCCGACATGGCCTTCGTCGAAGCCACGCAGACGCCCGAGGAAGTGGCCGCCGTGCCGAAGCAGGTGCACGGCCCCTGCCTGCTGAACGTGGTTCCCGGGGGCCGCACGCCGTTGTTCGACCTGCGCGAGGCCGAAGCCATGGGCTACAAGCTCGCGATCCTGCCGGGGCTGATGCTCAAGGCCGCCATCGAAGCCGGCGACGCCGCGCTGGCCGAGCTCAAGGCGACCTTCAGGGCCCCGACGGTGAACGCCACCGTGGCCCAGACCTTCCGCCGCTTCGGCGCCGACGAATGGGATGCCCTGCGGACACGCTTCAACGCAGGCGCCACCATGGAAAGCCGCTGACATGCCCCGCACCCTGTTCGACAAGCTCTGGGACGCGCACGTCGTGCGCGAGCTCGGCGACGGCTGGGCCCTGCTGCACATCGACCGCCACCTGCTGCACGACCTCTCCGGCCCGCCCGCACTGGCCGAGGTGGCCGCGCGCGGCCTGCCGCTGCACGACCCGGCGCTGGTCTTCGCCACGCCCGACCATGCCGCATCGAGCCAGCCCGGCCGCCTGCCCGGCACCTTCCCGCTCGGCGGCAGGCTGCACGGCGCGCTGGCCAAGCTCAGCGCCGACGCCGGCGTGCGCTTCTACGACCTCGGACAGCCGGGCCAGGGCATCGTCCACGTGATGGGGCCCGAGCTGGGCATCGTGCTGCCGGGGCTCACCGTGATCTGCGGCGACAGCCATACCTGCACCAACGGCGGCCTCGGCGCGCTGGCCTTCGGCGTGGGCTCCTCCGAGAGCACGCACGCGCTGGCCACGCAGACGCTGCGCCAGCAGAAGCCGAAGCGCATGCGCATCCGCTGCGACGGCATGCTGGGCGCCGGCGTCACGGCGAAAGACCTGGCGCTGCACATCATCGGCAAGCTCGGCGCGGCGGCTGGCGTGGGCTACGCGATCGAGTTCGCGGGCGAAGCGGTGCGCGCGCTTGACGTCGAGTCGCGGCTCACGCTGTGCAACCTCACGGTGGAGCTGGGCGCGCGCTTCGGCCTGATCGCGCCCGACGCGCGCACGGTCGAATGGGTGCGCGGACGCAATTTCGCTCCCGCAGGCGCGGCCTTCGACGAAGCCGCCGCGCATTGGCTCTCGCTGGCATCGGACGCCGATGCCGTGTTCGACCGCGAGGAAGCGATCGACGCCACCGCCATCGCGCCGACCATCACCTGGGGCACCAGCCCCGAGGACGCCATCGCCATCGACGGCACCGTGCCCGATCCGGCCACCGCCTCGGACGACGCCTCGCGCGGCGCCATCGAGGCCGCGCTCGACTACATGGGCCTCGCGCCGCGCACGGCCATCGCCGGCACGCCGGTCGACTGGGTCTTCATCGGCTCCTGCGCCAACTCGCGCCTGCCCGACCTGCGCGCCGCCGCCGAAGTGGCGCGCGGGCGTCGCGTGGCCGCAGGCGTCACCGCGTGGGTGGTGCCCGGCTCCGAGAACGTCAAGCGCGCCGCCGAGGCCGAAGGGCTGCGCGAAGTGTTCGAGGCCGCGGGCTTCCAGTGGCGCGAGCCCGGCTGCAGCATGTGCGTGGCCGCCAACGGCGAGCAGGTGCCGCCGCAGGCGCGCTGCGTGTCTACATCCAACCGCAACTTCGTCGGACGCCAGGGCCCCGGCGCGCGCACGCATCTCGCGAGCCCCGCGATGGCCGCGGCCGCCGCGGTCACCGGGCGCATCACCGACGTGAGGACGCTCGCATGACCATGACGCCCTTCACCTCAGTCACCGGCGCCGCCGTGCCCCTGATGCGCGCCAACGTCGACACCGACGTCATCATCCGCATCGAGCGCCTCACCTCGTTCCAGCGCGACCAGCTCGGCCCCTACGCCTTCGAGGCGCTGCGCCTGCGCGCCGACGGCAGCGAAGACCCGGCCTGCGTGCTGAACCAGCCCGTCTTCCGCCAGGCGCCCGTGCTCCTGGCGGCCGAGAACTTCGGCTGCGGCTCTTCCCGCGAAGGCGCGGTGTGGGCGCTGATGGGCCTGGGCGTGCGCTGCGTGATCGCGCCCAGCTTCGGCGACATCTTCTTCAACAACTGCTTCCAGAACGGCGTGCTGCCGCTGCGCCTGCCCATCGCGCAGGTGGAGGCACTGGCGGCGCAGTGCGCAGGCGGGGCGGCGATGAAGGTCGACCTGCAGGCGCAGACGATCACCGCGCCGGACGGAAGCGTCTCGCCCTTCGAGATCGATCCGCTGCGCCGCGAGGCGCTGCTGCACGGCCTCGACGACATCGGTCTCACGCTGAAGGACGACGCGCTGATCCGCGAATGGCAGCAGGCCGACCGCGCACGCCGGCCCTGGGCCTGGCCCGCCGCTCAGGGAGCAGTCGCTTGAGCACGACCGCCGCATCGAGCCCGCTGCGCCGCCATCCGTGGGTGCTGCGCTGGGCCGGCCTGCTCATGCGCGGCCGCCATGCCGGCGACGCGAGCCTGGCCTGCAGCGATGCTGCGCTCGCCCGGCTGCCCGCCACCATCGAGCTGCGCAGCGCGGATTTCGCGCACGGCGCAGCCATGGCACAGCGGCAGGCGGGCGAAGGCGTCGGCGGCAATCGCTCGCCCGCATTGGCCTGGACGGAACTTCCACCGCAGGCCACGCATTGGCTGCTGCTGTGCGAAGACCCCGACGTGCCGCTTCCGCGCGCCATCACGCATGCGCTCGCATGGGGTCCGTCGTCGGTGAATGCGCTGCCCGAAGGCGCCTTGAACGGCGGCCATGCCCCGGCGGGCGTGACGCTGGCGATGAACGGCCTCGGGCGCCTTGGCTACGACGGCCCGCGCCCCCTGCCCGGCCATGGCCCGCACCGCTACGTGTTCCAGCTCTATGCACTCGACGCCGTGCCGCCGCCCGATCTTTCGCGCGAAGACGGCCTGCTGCCCTGGCTGCATGCCCACGCGCTGGCGCGCGGCCGGCTGGACGGCCTCTACCAGCGGGACTGGCGCGGACGGACGGTCGTTGCGTCGCCGCCCTGAGGCAAGGCACCGCGCCGCGCATCCATCGATTCATTCATTCATTCAAAAAACGGAGACAAGATGTTCGATACCCCCTTCAGGCCAGGAAAGCCTCCGCCGATGCGCCCCCTGCTCCCGGCACTGCTGTCGCTCGCGCTCGCGCCGGCGGCATTCGCCCAGGCGAACGGCCACAACGACTGGCACCCGGATCGCCCCGTGACGCTCATCGTTCCCTACACGGCCGGCGGCGGCACCGACGCCACCGCCCGCGCCGTATCCAAGCAGCTCGGCGTGATCTGGAAGCAGCCCGTGGTGGTCGAGAACATGCCCGGCGCGGACGGCCTGATCGGCACGCGCCGCGTGATGGAGGCGAAACCCGACGGCTACACCCTGCTGCTGCAGGTGCCGTCCATCGTGGTCACGAAGTACACGCCGGGCCTCAAGGGCATCGACCCGCTCGCGCGGCTGGAGCCGGTGACGGCGGTGTCGCAATCGCCCGCCGCGGTGGTCGTCAGCGCGAAGCTGCCGGTCAAGACCTTCGGCGAGTTCGTCCGGTACTGCAAGACCGCCGCGCAGCCCTGTTCGCTCGGCACCGGCGAATCGACGGCGCGCATCTCGGCGAAGCAGCTTGCCGCCGAGGCGGGGCTGCCGAACCTGATCGTCGTCAACTACCGCGGCACGGGCGCGATCGTGACCGACATGATCGCCAACAACGTGAACATGGCGTTCACCGGCATCACGGCCGCGCTGCCGCACTACAAGGCGGGCACGCTGAAGATCCTCGCCACGCAGGGCCAGAAGCGTGCGGCCGCGCTGCCCGAGGTGCCGACCACCGCCGAGGCCGGCTATCCGCAGTTCCGCTCGGTCACCTGGTTCGGCCTGTTCGCGCCCAAGGGCACGCCGCCGGCCGTGACGCAGGGCATCGTCGCCGCGCTGCGCGAGGCGGTGAAGGACGCCGACGTGCAGAAGACCATCGCCTCCGCCGGCGCCGAACCGGTGGTCAACGCGCCGGCTGCCTTCGCGGCGCAGGTGCGCGAGGAAAGCGAGCGCATCGACGCGCTCGTGAAGCTCTACCCGCTCGACTGAACCAACCCCGACGAACACTCTCCATGACCACATCCATCCCCGCGCCGTCACAAGCGCGCGACGCCACCGACCCCACGGGCCCCACCGGCCGCCTCGCCCACTGGCTCGCCGGCTTCCGGCTCGACGACGCGCCCACCTCCGCGCGCGAACGCGCCAAGGCGCTCACGCTCGACGGTATCGCGTGCGCGATCGTCGGCGCGCAGCTTCCGTGGTCGCGCACCGCCGCGCAGATCGTGCAGAAGTTCGAAGGCCGCGGCGACCGCACCATCGTCGGCTGGGGCGCCCGCACCAGCGCACCGGGCGCGGCGCTGCTCAACGGCACCTTCATCCAGGGCTTCGAGCTCGACGACTACCACCCGCTGGGGCCGCTGCACAGTGCATCGATCGTGCTGCCCGCGCTGTGGGCCGCCTCCGAGGGCGATGCAAAGGTGAGCGGCCGGCAGTTCCTCGAGGCCGCGCTGGCCGGCTACGAGGTCGGCCCGCGCGTGGGCATGGCGCTGCACGGCGCGCAGATGCTGTCGCGCGGCTGGCACTCGGGCTCGGTGTTCGGCACGCATGCCGCCGCATCGGCGGTCGGCAAGCTGCTCGGGCTCGACGCGGCACGCATCGAGGACGCGCTGGGCCTCGCCGGCACGCAGTCGGCCGGCCTCATGGCCGCGCAGTACGAGGCGATGTGCAAGCGCATGCACCACGGCTTCTCGGCGCGCAACGGGCTCTATGCGGCGGTGCTGGCCGAAGGCGGCTACACCGGCATCAAGCGCGTGTTCGAGCGCGAGTACGGCGGCTTTCTCTCGACCTTCGGCGAGGGCCACGACCCCGACGCATCGAAGATCACCGAGGCGCTGGGCGAGCGCTGGGAGGTGGAGCGCATCGTCATCAAGCCGTATGCCGCGATGGGCGGCATCCACTCGCCGCTCGACGCGCTGTTCGACGCCGGTGCGCAGCGCAAGCTCGTGCCGGAAGAGATCGCGCGCATCGAGGTCGAGGTGAGCCACGCGGTCTACCACCACGGCTGGTGGGTGCCCGAGCGGCCGCTGACGCCCATCGGCGCGCAGATGAACATCGGCTACGCGCTCGCCGTGGCGGTGCTCGACGGCGAAGCGATGGTGAAGCAGTTCGCGCCGGCACGCATCGACGCGGACGACGTGTGGGCGCTGATCCCGCGCATCGAGGTGCGGCACCAGCCCGAGTTCGACGCGGGCGGTCCGCTGAAGCGCGGCCGCGTGCGGCTGGCGGTGACCTTCACCGACGGCCAGCGCATCCAGGTGGAGCGCAATTCCTCGCGCGCCATCGAATCGCCGCAGAGCAGCGACGAGGTCGCGGCCAAGTACCGCACGCTGACCGATGGGCTGATCGATGGCGCGCGGCAGAAGGCCATCGAGGACATGGTCCGCTCGATCGAGGACCTGCCCGACGTGCGCGAGCTGCTCGCGCTGCTGGCGCCGCCCGTGGCCGCGGCTTTCGACTGACACGGCCTTCCCGAAGAACGACGGAGACAAGACACCATGACGCACGCATCCGCACACCTCGACCGCCGCGCGTTCTCGCTGGGCCTGCTGGCGCTCGCGGGCACCGCCGCCCTGCCCGCCCACGCGCAGGACCCGTGGCCCGCCGCCAAGCCGATCCGCCTCGTGCTGCCCTTTTCCGCAGGCGGCCCCGGCGACACCAACGTGCGCGCCATGGCTCAGGCGCAGGGCAAGCGGCTGAACCAGACCATCATCGTGGACAACCGGCCGGGCGCAGGCGGCATCATCGGCAGCGAGTACGTCGCCAAGAGCGCGCCCGACGGCTACACATGGCTGTCTGCCGGCAACGGCGCCATCGCCAACGCGCTGCTGCGGCCGAAAATGCCCTATGCCGAGACCGACTTGGTGCCCGTGGTGGGCACGAGCACCGCGCCCTCGGTGCTGGTCACCAACGCAAGCGTGCCGGCGAAGAACCTGAAGGAACTGCAAGCCTGGGCACGCACCAGGGGCCGCTTGAACTTCGGCACCGCCGGCAGCGGCAGCACGGGGCATTTCGTGGCGGAGATGGTGGAGTCGGCACTCGGCGTGCCGGTGACGCTGGTGCACTACAAGAGCGGCTCGCAGACGGTGAACGCCATCGTCGGCGGCGAGGTCGACCTGGCTTCGGAGGCGCCCATCGGCGTCGCGGGCTTCGTGCAGTCGGGCAAGCTGCGTGCGCTGGCGCTCGCGGCGCGCGAGCGCACGGGGCCGATGAAACAGGTGCCGACCACGGTGGAGCAAGGCTTTCCGACCATCCTCATGCAGCACTGGGGCGGCATCTTCGCGCCCAAAGGCACGCCGGCCGCGATCCTCGACCGCATCGCCGAAGTGACGGTGCGTGCCTACAGGGAAGACGCCGACCTGATCGCGCAGACCGAGCGCGGGGGTGCGCAGCCGATGCTGCTGGCGCGCTCGGAGTTCGAGAAGTTTCTTGTGGAAGAACGCACGCGCATGGCGCAGATCGTCACTGCGTCGCACATGACGCTGGAGTAGCCAGCTGGAGCCGGGTGTCGGCGGTCAGCGTTGCGGTGCGGTCGCAATCGCCTTGGGCATCGGCACGCCGGGCTTCGTCGGCTTTTCGTCGCACGCGGCCGTCAGCAGGCCGAGGCAGAAGAGAAGGACAAGGGCGGTGCTTCGCATGATGCGGACCATGCTAGGCCCGCGCGGCAACGCGTCAAGTCGGACGCTGCCGCTTTCTTCCCGTCGGTCAGGCGGCAGCGGCGACGGGTCGTTCACCGGCCTGCAGCCGGCGCTCGATGTCTTCCAGCACCTGCGGCAGGTCGGCGACGCTGTCGATCACGTAGTGCGCGCCGGCCGCTTCGAGCGCGGCGGTGGCGCTTGCACGGCGCTCCTGCTGCTGCGTTTCGTCGAGCGCCTGCCATTCGGCCAGCGTGAGACCGTTGGCGTTGCCGCTGACGGCGAGGCCAACGGCCCAGGTGCCGGCGTTCAGGCCCTCCAGCAAGCCGACGCCGGTGTCGTCGACCTTCACCACGGTGTGCGGCGGCCACACGCCGAGGTCGGCGAAGCAGCGGTACATCATGAGCGGCGACGGGCGGCCTTCGGCGAGGTCGCCGGCGCACACGAGGTTGTCGGGCGAGTAGCCGCCGGCCGCGGCGATGGGCACGACCACTTCCATGATCGGGCGGTTGTAGCCGGTGGTGGAGCCGATCTTCAGGCCGCGCTCGCGCGCCGCCTTCACCGCTTCGAGCGCGCCGGGAATGAAGTCGGCGTGGTCGCGCACGCTGGCTGCGTTCATCGGCGTGAAGACTTCGTACAGCCTGTCGGCGTCGGCGTCGCGGAACGCGTGGCCGTGCTTCGCTTCCCACTGCGCGGCGATGCGCGGCAGCGTGCCCAGCGCCTTGATGTGGTCCCACTTGGCCATGCCCATCGGGCCGCGGGCCTCGGCGATGGTGATGTCGATGCCGAACTGCTCGAACAGCTTCACGAAGGCGCCCATGGGCGCGCACGAACCGAAATCGAGGATGGTGCCGGCCCAGTCGAAGACGACGGCCTGGAGCTGGGAGTGGTTGTGGGCGTTCATGGCGACGGGGTATGAATATCTGGAAGAAGAGGCAACGGCGGTGCGGGAGTCACCAGGCGTTGAAGACGTCGTGCGCAATGCCGAAGCCGGTGCTCGCGCCGCTGCCGCTGGTAACCAGCACGAGGCGCGTGGCGTCGTCGGGCGCGTCGATCACGCAGGGCGTGGTCTTCGACGAGGGGTAGACGCCGGTCCAGCGCTCGGTGACCTGCGCGGACTCGAGGTTCAGCGTGCTGCGCAGGTGGCGCAGGATGAGCTGGTCGACCTCCTCCATCGCGAAGGGCTCGGGCGCATCGGCGTAGTGGTGCGAATCGCCGACCACCAGCGAGCCGTCGGCGCTTTGCACCACGATCAGGTGAATGCCGTGCGCGAGCGAGGCGGCCTCTTCCTGCTGCAGGCGCGCGCGCAACGCGGCGGCTTCGGGCAGCGTGCTGTAGCCCTCGTAGCGCGCGAGGCTCAGGTCCATCATCACCGAGCCCGGCAGGCGGAAACCCGCTTCGGGCTTCACGCGCAGCATCTGCAGGCGGCACAGCGTGAGTTCGTGCGCGGCGATGCGTTCGGCGAAGAGGCCGTGCAAGTCGGTGTTGGTGCAGACCACCACGCGCTCTGCGTGCAGCGTGCCGCGCGAGGTGCGCACGCGAGGCGTTTCCACCTCATGCACCGCCTCGCCAAAACGAAAAGTCACGCCGTGCGCCTCGGCCAGCCACTTCGTCAGCAGGCCGATGGCGGTGCGCGATTCGACGCGCAGCTCGTGCGGGCTGAAGAGCACCGAGCGTGCGTCGGCAAGGCTCAGCGCCGGCGCCCTGGCCTGCGCATCCGCCGCATCGAGCAGCTCGCAGCCCTTGCTCATCGGCGTGCGCATGAAGGCTTCGAGCACGTCGTGCGCCTCAGGCCGGTAGGCGGCGAGCCACAGGTTGCGGTGCACGACCTCGATACCCGCCTGCGGTGCCACCTCGTTCCACACGCCGCGGGCGTGCATCGCGCGGCGCCACATGTCGCCCGGCGCCTGGCCGGTGATGGTGATGAAGCCGAAGTTGCGGATCGACGCACCGATGGCCGCCGCGTCGCGCTCGATGACGCAGACCTTCAGGCCACGCTGCACGGCGGTGTAGGCATGGGCCAGGCCGACGATGCCGGCGCCGACCACGATGAGATCGAAGCTGTCTTGGTTGCGAGATTCAGGGTTGCCGGGCATTACCGGTGTCTCCAGGCTTGGGTGCGCTCGAGCGCCCAATGCCCCGCCAGTGCGAACAGGCCCCGGCCGACAGCGGCCGTGAGCATGATGAGCGAGGCCATGGCGGCGGCGGGCGCGACGTCGCCGGCATCGTCCATGTTCAGCACGGCGATGGCGGCGAGCGTGGTCTGCGGCGAGTAGAGGAACACGACGGCCGACACGGTCGTCATCGCATTGACGAAGAAATAGCCACCCACGTTGAGCACGGTGGGCAGCGCCACCGGCAGGTGCACGCGCCACAGCGTGTACCAGAAGGGCACGCCCATCGACTCGGACACCAGCTCGTACTCGCGGTCGAGCTGGCGCAGCGCGGTGAGCGAGGTGAGATGCGCTACCGAGAAGAAGTGCGCCACGGTGCAGATGACGAGGATGGTCATGCTGCCGTAGATGGCGCGCAGCGGGTTCGAGGGCGAGATGAAGAAGAAGATGTAGCCGACACCAAGCACAAGCCCCGGCACCGCGAGCGGCAGGTTGGCCAGCAGATTGAGCAACTCGCGCAGCAGGCCGAAGTGGCGCGGCTTCTCGACCAGGTAGGCCGATATGAAGGTGATGAGCGCACCCGCCACGGCTGCGCACACGGCCATGCGCAGCGAGTTGAAGTAGCTGTCCCAGCCACCGCCGTCCATGTTGCTGAAGTCGTAGTTCTTGAACGACGGCACGAGGTTGTAGGGCCAGTAGGTGGCCAGCGAGGCGAACACCGCCATGCCGATCATCACGAGGATGGCGCCGGCCGTGAGCACGCAGAACGCCAGCAGCGCACGGTCGCGCACCGGCACGGGCTCTGGCTGGTAGGGCGTGGCGCGCGCCGAGAGCGCCGCGGCCTGCTTGCCGCGCACGTGGCGCTCCACGAGGAACGACAGCACCGCCGGAATCAGCAGCACGAGGCCGACCACCGCGCCCATCTGGAAGTTCTGCTGGCCCACCACCTGCTTGTAGATGTCTGTCGCAAGCACGCCAGTCTGGCCGCCCACCACCTTGGGCACGCCGAAGTCGGTGATGACCAGCACGAACACCACCATCGCGGCCACGATGAGGCCGTAGCGCGACGAGGGCAGCGTCACCGTGCGGAAGATGCGCCAGCGCGAGGCCCCCAGCGTCTGCGCGGCTTCGTACAGGCGGCCATCGGAGGTGGCCATGGCGGTGGTTAGGATCAGCAACGCATGCGGCAGCGTCCAGAACACCGAGCCGAGCACGATGCCCAGCGGGCCGTAGATCGACGCCCCGCCAAGCAGCCCCTTGAACAGGCCCTGGTTGCCGAACAGGTAGACGAGGCTGATCGCGGGCAGCAGCGAGGGCGCCAGCAGCGGTATCAGTGCCACCGCGCGGAGCACGCCCTTGGCCGGCATGCACGACAGCGTGAGTCCGTAGGCATACACATAGGCGATGCCCGTGCAGATCACGGCGCTGATGGCCGCAAGCCCCAGGCTGTTGAAGGCCGACTGCACCAGCGCCGGGTTGTCGAGGTAGCGGGCGAAGTTGGCAAGGCCCACGAAGGCGCCTGCGTGGTCGAAGAAGCTCTGGCCGACCAGTGCGCCGACCGGCAGCGCAACGATCACCACCAGCAGCAGCACGACCAGCAGCACGGCCGCGCCCGTCAGCCAGCGCTCGCGGTCGAATGCGCTGCGGCGCATCGCCATCACCGGCGCGGCGGCGATGACGTCAGGGGAACTGCTCATGCTCAATGCGCCAGCACCGACAGCGCGTTCAGTGGCAGCTGGATGTGCACCATGCTGCTGGGCACCAGCGGCTCGTCGCCGCCGCTGCGCGCATCGGCGGGCAGCTCGGCCTCGATCTCGATGCCCAGCGGCTCGCAGGCGAGCCGGGCGGAGGTGCGGTTGCCGAAGAACTCGGTGTCGAGCAGGCGCGCGGCGAAGCTGTTGGCGCCGAGCTCGGTGCCGAAGCGCTTCACGACGACGTGCTCGGGGCGGATGCCCACGGTCGCCTGCGCACCGACGCTGAGGTTGCCGGGCGCGCAAAGCAGCTCGCTGTCGCGCACGCGCACCTTGCCGTCAGCCAGCACCGTGGCCGGCAGCATGTTCATGCGGCCCACGAAGCCGGCCACGAAGCGGGTGCGCGGCTGGTGGTACAGCTCGTCGGGCGTGCCGGCCTGCTCGATGCGGCCGTTGTGCATCAGCACCACGCGGTCGGCCATCGAGAGGGCTTCTTCCTGGTCGTGCGTGACCATGATGGTGACGATGCCCAGGCGCTTCTGCAGCGAGCGGATCTCGCTGCGCAGCGTGGCGCGCACCTGCGCGTCGAGCGCGGACAGCGGCTCATCGAGCAGCAGCAGGCGCGGGTTGGGTGCGAGCGCGCGCGCCAGCGCGATGCGCTGCTGCTGGCCGCCCGAGAGCTGCACGGGGTACTTGTCGGCATGCGCAGCAAGCCCGACCAGGTCGAGCATCTCGCGCGAACGCTTGGCCATCTCGCGGGCCAGCGCACCCGTGGGATGCAGGCCGTAGGCGATGTTCTGCGCTGCCGTGAGGTTGGGGAACAGCGCATACGACTGGAACACCACGCCGAAGCCGCGCGCCGCGGGCGGCAGGCCCGCGATGTCCTGGCCGCCGAGCAGGATCCGGCCGCTGTCGGCGCGCTCGATGCCGCAGACGATGCGCAGCAGCGTGGTCTTGCCGCAGCCCGAGGGGCCGAGCAGGCACACGAACTCGCCGGGCTCGATGTCGAGATCGATGCCGTCGAGCACGCGTGTGGCGCCAAAGGACTTGCCGATGCCGCGGAGGGAAAGAAAGCTGCTGCTCGTCATGGCCGGATACCGTCTTGCTTCGATGCCAGGATCAGAGAGGTTTCTTTTCCGACTTCGACTCGTAGCGCTTCGACCATTCCGTCAGGATGCGCTCGCGATTGGCAGCGGCCCAGTTGAAGTCGTTCTTGGCGAGCAGCTTCTCGACGTCGCCCGGCACGAACTCGAGCTTTTCCTGGACGCCGGGCAGCGCAAGCACTGCGAAGTTCTTGGCGTACAGCTCGTTGGCCTGCTTCGTCACGGCCCAGTCGGCCAGCGCCTTGGCGGCTTCCTGCTTCTTGCTGGTCTTGATGATGCCGGTGGCTTCCATGTCCCAGCCCAGGCCTTCCTTGGGCAGCACGATGTCGATGGGAGCGCCATCGCGCTTGGTCTTGTTGGCGCGGTATTCGAAGGACATGCCGAGTGCGAACTCGCCGGCGCCGGCCTGGCGGCAGGGCTTGCTGCCCGACTGGCTGTAGATGCCGATGTTCTGGTGCAGCGCGTCCATGTACTTCCACGCCTTCTCTTCACCCATCATCTGGATCCAGCCCGACACCATCAGGTAGCCCGTGCCCGACGCGGCGGGGTTGGGCATGGTGATCTGGCCCTTGTAGACCGGGTTGGTCAGGTCGGCCCAGCTGGTGGGCTTGGGCAGGTTCTTCTTCGTGGCTTCGGCGGTGTTGAAGCAGATGGCCGAGGACCACACGTCCATGCCGACCCACTTGGGCGGATTGGCCGGATCGCGCATGTTGGCCTTGATGGCGTCCAGGCCCTTGGGGGCGTAGGGCTGGAGCATGCCTTCCTTGTCGAGCAGCATCAGCGAGGTGGCGGCCAGGCCCCACACCACGTCGGCCTGCGGGTTGGCCTTTTCGGCGAGCAGCTTGGCGGTGACGATGCCAGTGGAGTCGCGCACGAACTTCAGTTCGATGCTCGGGTTCTCCTTTTCGAAGGCGGCCTTGTAGGCCTGCACCTGGTCGGCCTCGAGCGCGGTGTAGACCAGCAGCTCGGTGCGGCCCTGGGCCGATGCGGCGAAAGCCAGCGAGAGCAGAGCGGCCGGCAGGGCGGCCCAGCGGATGGAACGATGCAGCATGGACGGTTTCCTTGGGAGAAAGTGGAGAGAAAAAGGGGACGCGATGCGGGTTGCACGAACGCGAAATCGAAAGTACGCAGATTTCGCACGGCGACGAATGGGGCGATGTTGGCAGCGGCATATGACAGAGATTTGTCAAAATGCCTCAAAAAAACTCAAATACCCAAAATTGCGCCACAAGCCGGCAACTTGCCGGCTGTTCTGCCACGGCTGCGTCATCCACATGTCACCGTGGCGCAGCAGACTCACCGACTTATTGCCTGTGCTTTCACCCCACACGCTCCGTTTCACTTTCATGACACTCGACCTCGCCGAGATCGCACGCCTGTTCGCCGAGCGCGGCGGAGTCGCATACGCGGGCGAGCCGGTGTCGCAGCTGGAACATGCGCTGCAATGCGCCTGGCTCGCCGAGCAGGCCGGTGCGAGCGACTCGCTGGTCACCGCGGCGCTGCTGCATGACCTGGGGCACCTGCTGATCGCCGAGCACCAGACGCTTTCGCACTCTCCTACAGAGCTGGGCATCGACGACCGGCACCAGTACATCGCCCTGCCCCTGCTGCGCGGCGTGTTCGACGTCGAAGTGCGCGAGCCGATCCGGCTGCACGTGGATGCCAAGCGCTATCTCTGCGCGACGCGGCCCGACTATTTCTCCAGGCTTTCGCCCGATTCGGTGCGCAGCCTCGCCCTGCAGGGCGGCGTGATGGACGCCGAGGCGGCCGGACGCTTCGCCTCGCACCAGTGGGCCGGCGACGCGGTGCGGCTGCGGCTGTGGGACGAAGAGGCGAAGACCGAAGGGCTGCAAACGCCTCCTCTGGCGCACTTCCTGGCGACGGCAGCCAGGGTCATGCTGCGCTGACGGTCTCTTTTCCGAGTGCAGGGCGAGTTTCGCGCCCGTTTCAGGCCGGTTTAAGAAACATTTGTCTACGATGGTCTCCTCACGATGACCAGCGCCGCCCGGGCGCGTTCGAGGAAACCAGCATGTCCCCATCCATCACAGCTCGCGCGGGCTCGTTCGTCCAGGTGCTGCGCCGCGTCTTCAGGCTCGCGGCGCCTTATTTCCGTTCCGAGGAGAAATGGCGCGCGCGAACCATGTTCGCCGCCATCGTTGCGCTCAATCTGGCGTACGTTTACGCGCTGGTGCTCTTCAACCAGTGGTACGGACGCTTCTACGACGGGCTGCAGAACAAAGACGTGACGGTGTTCTGGCGCGAGATTCGCGTGTTCATCGTGCTGGCTTTCTTCAACATCGCATTGCAGGTGCTCAAGTTCTATGTGACGCAGCTGCTGCAGTTGCGCTGGCGCGCATGGATCACGCGCAACTATCTCGGCCGCTGGATGGCGGACCGCACCTTCTACGAGATGGAGCTGGCCCGCTATGCCGACAAGGACGGAACGACCCCGGACAACCCCGACCAGCGTATTCAGGAAGACATGCAGCTGTTCACCAGCGCGACCATGACGCTGTCGATGGGCCTGCTGAACGCCGTGGTCACGCTCGTGAGCTTCGTCGGCATCCTGTGGGGCCTTTCGGGAACGACGGAGTTCTCGCTGAGCGGCGCCACCTATCAGGTCGCAGGCGCGATGGTCTGGCTGGCGGTGGCCTACTGCGTGGTCGGCACGATCATCACCCACTACATCGGACGGCCGCTGATCGGGCTGAACTTCCGCCAGCAGCGCTTCGAGGCCGATTTCCGCCACCACCTCGTGCGCGTGCGCGAATACAGCGAGGCCATCGCGCTCGATCGCGGCGAGAAGGTGGAGCATGGTCAGCTCGACCTGCGCTTCGGCTCCGTGCTGCGCAACTATCTGCAGCTCATCAAGCAGCAGAAGAACCTCGTGACCTTCACCGCGTTCTTCGGGCAGGCTGCGGTGATCTTTCCGTTCGTGGTCGCGGCCCCGCGCTTTTTCAGCGGCGCGATCCAGCTCGGTCAGCTGATGCAGATCTCGTCGGCCTTCGGCAAAGTGCAGGACTCGCTGAGCTGGTTCGTCGACAACTACGACAGCGTGGCCGTATGGCGCGCCACGACCGACCGTCTCACCAGCTTCGACGATGCAATCCGCCAGCATGCCGAACAGGAGAACGCACTCGAGCGCACCGATGCGCCTGCGCTTCATACCGACGGCCTCTCGCTGAACCTGCCGAACGGCACGCCGCTTCTCGCAAACGCGGCGCTCACGGCAAAGGCCGGCGACAGTGTTCTGGTTCAGGGCCCCTCAGGCAGCGGCAAGTCGACCCTGTTCCGCGCCTTCGCGGGCATCTGGCCGTTCGCGCGGGGGCGGGTGCAGGTTCCGGCCGACGCGATGTTCGTGCCGCAGCGCCCCTACATGCCCGACGGCCCATTGCGCGTTGCACTGGCCTATCCGGAAGACGCGGCGAAATACGACGATGAACAGCTGCGCCAGGCCTTGAAGGACGCATTGCTGCCCGAGTTCACCGCCCGGCTGGACGACAGCGATGCTTGGAGCCAAAAGTTGTCAGGCGGCGAACAGCAGCGGCTTGCCATCGCACGGGTGCTGCTGAAGAAGCCCCGCTGGGTCTTTGCCGACGAGATCAGCAGCGCGCTGGATGCGCCGGCCGAGCGCACGCTGTATCAGCGGCTTTCGGAAATGGTGCGCGCCGGCGGCGGGGCGATGGTCTCGGTGGCCCATCGAGCCGCCGTGGGCGAGTTCCACAGCCAGCGCTGGACGCTCGTACCCGAGGCCGACGGTGCGGCCGCGCGCTATCGCGTTGAAGTCGTGCCAACGCCAGCCGGCAGCGCGGCGGCGTAGCGCTCCCAGCCCTTCTTGCGCAGGTCGCAGGCAGGGCATTCGCCACAACCGTAGCCCCACGCCTGGCGATGCACGCGATCGCCGAGGTAGCAGGTGTGGGTTTCCTCCACGATCAGGTCGACCAGCGGCTCGCCGCCCAGGCGATGGGCCAGGCTCCAGGTCTCGGCCTTGTCGATCCACATGAGCGGCGTCTCGATGACGAGGCGGCGCTCCAGGCCGAGCGACAACGCGAGCTGCATTGCCTTCATGGTGTCGTCGCGGCAGTCGGGATAGCCGGAGAAGTCGGTCTCGCAGACGCCGGTCACGATCACCTGCAGCCCGCGCCGGTAGGCCAGCGCGCCCGCGAGCGTGAGAAACAGCAGGTTGCGCCCTGGCACGAAGGTGTTGGGCAGGCCGTCGGCCTGCATCGCGAAGGCGACCTCCTCCGTCAGCGAGGAACCGCCCAGCTGCGCCAATGCGGCGAGCGTGAGCACGTGGTCCTCGCCCAGGCGGGGCGCCCAGGCGGGGAAACGCTCGCGCATCTTCGCGAGGATGGTGCCGCGCACGTCGAGCTCGACGCGGTGGCGCTGCCCGTAGTCGAAGCCCAGGGTTTCGACGCGCTGGTACTTCGAGAGCGCATCGGCGAGGCAGGTGGTCGAGTCCTGGCCGCCGGAAAACAGAACGAGGGCGGTGGTGTGCAGGGGCATATCCGTCAGCGGCGGGGCCGCTGTAGTCCAAAGGCGCAATTTTCGCAGGCCGCGCGGGGCCGGGGATACGATCCCGCGGATGAGTGCCAAACACATGGTTGCATGGGTCGTCACGCTGGCCGTGCTGCTGGCGCTCGACATGGCTTGGCTCGGCGTCGTCGCCAAGGACATGTACCAGCGGGACATGGGCGAGCTGATGTCGCCGAACCCGCGGCTGGGGTTCGCGGCGATGTTCTACCTGGCCTACCCCGTCGGCTTGCTGGTGTTCGCGATCGTGCCCGGCCTGCGGGCGCAGGGCGTGATGCGGGCGGCGCTGCTGGGCGGACTGTTCGGCCTCTTCTGCTACGGCACCTATGACCTCACCAACCTGGCAGTGGTCCGCGACTGGCCGGTGGCGCTGTCGTTCATCGACGTCGTCTGGGGCACGGTGGTGAGCGGTGCAGCCGCGGCGGCGGGCGCGGTGGTACTGCGCTGGTTCGCGTCACGCTGAATCACCTCGATTCACCGGCGTTCATGACACGCCGAAGACAGTTCGCGTATTTATTTCAAGAAAAGCGCTGAACTTTCATTTCGCTTTCGTCTCGTCACGCGCGGGTCATTTGACGTCTTTAGATTGCATCCCCAGAAATGGTGCACGCCCGGTGCACTACTCGAATAACCACCCGAGGGAATTGCATGACCCAACGCTACATCGCCCCAGCGCTGCTGGGCGCCTCACTGCTGCTGTCCGCCTGCGGCGGCAGCAACAACAACGGCATCGTGCTGCCGTTCAATCCGCCGCAAACCACCACGCCAGCGCCGGCCGCGCAGCCCCAGAAGAACGTTCTGTTCTTCCTGGGCGACGGCATGGGCATCACCACCATGACCGCCGCGCGCATCTACAAGGTCGGCGAAGACGGCGACCTCACGATGGACACGCTGCCCGAGACGGCCTTCGTCCACACCTACTCGAACGACGCCCAGGTGACCGACAGCGCCCCCTCCATGTCGGCCTACATGACCGGCGTGAAGATGAACAACGAAGTCATCTCGATGAGCGCCGAGACCAAGGCCACGGACGCCTCGGGCAAGGCCTATCACACCAATTTCGACAGCACCTGCCCCTCGGGCAACGGCCAGGCAGTGGAAACGCTGCTCGAGCAGAGCAAGGCCAAGGGCTACGCGACCGGCGTGGTCACCACCACCCGCATCACGCACGCCACGCCCGCCGCCACGTATTCGCACGTGTGCCACCGCGACGCCGAGAACACCATCGCCGCGGCACTGGTGCCTGGCGGCGCCGGCTACAACGGCAAGCTGGGCGATGGCGTCGACGTCTTCTTCGGCGGCGGCACCGACTACTTCACGGCCAAGGAGGACGGCGGCAAGCGCACCGACAAGCGCAACCTGATCGCCGAGCTGAAGACCGCAAAGTACAGCTTCGCCGCGAACAAGTCCGAGTTCGACAAGCTGCCGGCCGACGGCGCCACCAAGATCGCCGGCCTGTTCACCAAGAGCCACATGGCCTATGACCTGGACCGCGACGCCACCAAGGAACCGAGCCTGGCCGAAATGACCGGCAAGGCCATCGACGCCCTGGCCGCGCGCAAGAAGGGCTTCTTCCTGATGGTGGAAGGCGGGCGCATCGACCATGCGCTGCACGCCACCAACGCGCGCCGCGCCCTGCAGGACACCGGCGCCTTCGACGACGCCATCAAGCTCGCGCTCGACAAGATGCAGGCCATCGACCCGGGCCTGAAGAACACGCTGGTGGTGGTCACGGCCGACCATGACCACACGCTGCAGCTCAACGGCTACGCCGCTCGCACCGGCAAGACCGAGGCGGGCAAGCCGGGCGTGCTTGGGCTGGTGAAGAACTACGCGGATACCAGCAAGAACAGCACGGACGTGAACGGCAATCCATACACCATCATCGGCTTCGGCAACGGCCCGCGCCGCCTCCTCACACGCGGCCCGATCGACGATGCCGACGTGGAAAGCCCGGACTACAAGCAGGAAGCCGTGGTACCCATGGACGCGGCCAGCGATTCCGAAACCCACGGTGGCGCCGACGTGTTCCTCGGCGCGCAAGGCCTGGGCGCCGACAACTTCTCCGGCGTCATCACCAACACCGACGTGTTCGGCCTGATCAAGAAGGCGGTCGGCCTGTGAGAGGCAACCAGCACTCACCGACGAACACAACCATGAACACGACCATGAACCGCATCACCCGCAAAACCCGCCTCGCCGCCGCGCTCGTCTGCGCCGCCGCCGGCACCCTGGCCGGCGCCGCACACGCCGCCGGCGAAGCCAAGAACGTCATCTTCTTCCTCGGCGACGGCATGGGCCCTGTCACCGTAACCGCTGCCCGCATCTACAAGGGCGAGAAGCAGCTGGCCGCCAAGCCCGGCTCGCTGGTGAGCGCCGAGCGCGCCAATCTCGTCATGCAATCGCTGCCGTATGCGGCCCGCGTGAAGACCTATTCGCTCGACGGTCAGACTACCGACAGCGCCCCCTCGATGGCCGCCTACATGACCGGCGTCAAGATGCGCAACGAGGTGATCTCGATGTCTAGCGACACCATGGCCTACGACAGCACCGGCAAGCAGTACTACAACGGCGACAACACCACTTGCCCGCCGACCAACGGCAAGGCCGCCGATACCTTGCTCGAACTCGCCAAGGCCAAGGGCCGTGCGGTGGGTGCCGTATCGACCACGCGCGTCGGCCATGCGACGCCGGCCACTACCTATGCGCACATCTGCAACCGCAACGGCTACAACAACATTGCAGAGCAAAGTGTGCCGGGCCATGCGAACTACAACCCCAAGCTGCTCGATGGCGTAGACGTGCTGATGGGTGGCGGTCAACAGAATTACCTGCCGACGGGGAGTACCAAGCGCACCGACGGCGTCGATCTGGTGGCTGCGATGACGGCCAAGGGCTACACCTACGTCGACACCGGCACCAAGCTCAAGGCCATCGACACGGCTGCCACGGGCAAGCTGCTGGGACTTTTCTCCGCGAGCGAAATGGCCTACGAACTGGACCGCGTCAAGCAGAACCTCGACCAGCCCAGCCTGTCGGATATGACGGAGAAAGCGCTTGGCGTGCTCAGCAAGAACGACAAGGGTTTCTTCCTGATGGTGGAAGGTGGCCGCATTGACCACGCACTGCACGGCACCAATGCCAAGCGCGCACTGGAAGACACGCTGGCCTTCGACGCCGCCATCCAGACCGCGCTCGACTACATGAACAAGAAGGACCCGGGCCTGAAGAACACGCTGGTGGTGGTCACCGCCGACCACGACCACGCAATCGCCTTCAACGGCTACCCGAAGATCGGCAACCCGATCCTGGGCCTGGTCAACGGCTATGCCGACGGCAAGCCCACGAAGGCAGCGGACGGCAAGCCGTACACCACGCTGGTGTTCGGCAATGGCGGACGGCCCAACGCAAAGGTTGGCAGCGATGTCAACGCGGAAGACAGCAACAAGAAGTGGATCGCTCCCGTACGCGGCACCGACCGCGACGATCAGACGACGATGGACACCACCGACGACAACTTCCTGCAGGAAGTCGGCATCAACCTGGGTTCGCCTGGCGCGGAAACGCACGGCGGCGGTGACGTGATGCTGTTCGCTGGCGGCGCAGGCTCGAAGATCTTCAAGGGCACCATGGAAAACACCAAGGTGTTCAACAAGGTCAAGGAAGCGGCTGGCCTGTGACGGTTTTCACGACACTAAAAACGCTGCTGGCGGCAACGGCCCTGGTGGCCTTGCCTCTGGTCGCCAGCGCTGCGGGCGACTCCGCCGCGCCGGACCAGAACCTGCGCATCACGCACCACGTGATGACGATCGGCAAGGACGGCGTGCAGCGCGACAGCCGCTATTCCGACCTGATGTACCGCCGCGCCGGCGCGCTCTGGGTCGAGCGCGAGCTGCCGCCCTCGCTGCGCGAGGACCACGATCACGAAGCCCGCGAGGGCAAGGTGCACATCGGCCACGCGCACGCGGACAACACGGCGGCTCCGTTGTGGGTGCGCCGCGACGATGCCGGCAAGGTTCAGGTGGGCATGGTGCTGCGCCAGCAGCGCAAGCTGATCGAGATCGATGCCGCCAACTACGGCAACGTCGGCTACAGCGGTTCGTGGGCCAATTCGTACTGGCTGGTCGATCCGGCCAGCCTGACGCGCATGAAGGATCTCGGCGCGGCCGGCAAGGGCGTACAACGCTACGAACTCCAGCAGAGCCAAGGCACGCTGCGCATCGAGTGGGACACGGTCGGCCGGTATGCGCGCAAGATCGAGCAGCGCAATGCGCGCGGCACTTCGATCAACGTGATGACCGCTTCGGTCATTCCCGCGCCGAAGACGCTGCCGTGGAAGACCGTCGAAGCCTACGAGCGCGGCGATTACTCCGATCTGCTGGACTGAACAACAAGCTCACCCCCAGGCCTCGCGCACTTCGTGTCGCTACGCCCCCCCTTCCGGGGCAACACCTGAGGCCCGGCAAAGCCGGTTCCGCGGTGTTTCACGAAAGGGCCTTCGGGCTCTTTTTTTTGGCGGTTAGCTGGCGATCAAAGGAATCGCTCCAGCAGCTTGCGCGATGCACGATCCAGCGTCTTCACATCCGGAATGCGGAACTGCACGCCGTGCGCGCTCGCAATCAGCAGCGCACCGCCCTCGAGCCGGCGGATGTCTTCCTCGGCCTTGAGCACGAAGCTGGTTTCGCCGCGATCGGTGCTGATGGTCCAGGTGCTGGGCACGCCGAAGCTCGACACGCCGTGCAGCTTCAGCAGTGTGGGCGCGAAGTCGCGCACCGCCAGGTCTTCCTCGAGCAACGTCCTGGCTTGCATCGGCAACTGATCGACGCTGTCGATCCAGACCAGTTCGCGCCCTTCGCCTCCAACCAGCGAAATCCCGTGGCCGGGCGCACTCAGCGGAAAAGCCCGCACCGGCACGACGCCAGCGTGGCGTTCGCCCTGTGCATCGGTCAGAACGAGGCGGCCGAAGGCGTCGCGCTCGAGCTGAAAGTCGTTGTTGGTATTGGTGTTGCTGCTGGTCATGCGTCCCCCGCGGGATGGGCTGCGTGGGCGATGGCCACCGGGGCCTGTGCGTTGGCGCGCTCGTCGGCGGCACCTTCGCTCGCGTCGTCGTCGCCCTGGCGCAGCTGCGCCTGATAGAGCCGCCAGTAGGCGCCCTGCTTTGCCATCAAGGCATCGTGCGGCCCGACCTCGACGACCTCGCCGCGGTCCATGACCACGAGCCGGTCGGCCTTGCGCAGCGTAGACAGGCGGTGAGCGATGGCGATGGTGGTGCGGCCCTGCACGAGGTTGTCGAGCGCCTTCTGGATTTCCTTCTCGGTCTCTGTGTCCACCGCCGACGTCGCCTCGTCAAGGATCAGGATGCGCGGGTCGATCAATAGTGCGCGCGCAATGCTGATGCGCTGGCGCTCCCCGCCCGACAGGCCCTGCCCGCGCTCGCCCACCAGCGAGTCGTAGCCGTGCGGCAGCCGCAGGATGAAGTCGTGCGCATGCGCCGCGCGCGCGGCGGCCACGATTTCTTCGCGCGTGGCGTCGGGCTTGCCGTAGGCGATGTTCTGGGCGATGGTGCCGAAGAAGAGGAAAGGCTCCTGCAGCACCAGCCCCACATGGCGGCGGTAGTCGGCCACGGCGAAGCGGCGGATGTCGGTGCCATCGACCTTGATGGCGCCGTCGGTCACGTCGTAGAAGCGGCAGATCAGGTTGACCAGCGTGCTCTTGCCCGAGCCGCTGTGGCCCACGAGACCGATCATCTCGCCAGGCTCGATGCGCAGATCCAGGTCGTGGATGACGGCGCGCGAGCCATAACGGAAACCCAGCCCGCTCATCTCGATGCGGCCCTGCACCCGCTCCACCTTCACCGGATTGGCCGGCTCGGGCACGTTGCTCACGTGGTCGAGGATGTCGAAGATGCGCTTGGCGCCCGCCGCGGCCTTCTGAGTGACCGAGACGATGCGGCTCATCGAGTCGAGCCGGGTGTAGAAGCGGCCGATGTAAGCGATGAAGGCGGTGAGCACACCCACCGTGATGCTGCCGCGCGCCACCTGCCAGATGCCGAAGGCCCAGACCACGAGCAGGCCGATTTCGGTGAGCAGCGACACGGTCGGCGTGAACAGCGACCAGGTGCGGTTGAGCTTGTCGTTGACCTGCAGGTTGTAGGCGTTGGCCACGCGGAAGCGCTCGGCCTCGCGGCGTTCCTGCGCGAAGGCCTTGACCACGCGGATGCCGGGAATGGTGTCGGCCAGCACGTTGGTCACTTCGGACCAGACGCGGTCGATCTTCTCGAAGCCGGTGCGCAGGCGGTCGCGCACGACGTGGATCATCCAGGCGATGAAGGGCAGCGGCACCAGCGTGACCACCGCCAGCAGCGGGTTGATGGAGATCAGGATGACCGCGGTCATCACGATCATCAGCACGTCGTTGGCGAAATCGAGCGCGTGCAAAGACAGGAAAACGTTGATGCGGTCGGTTTCGGAACCGATGCGCGCCATCAGGTCGCCGGTGCGCTTGCCGCCGAAATAGTCCAGCGGCAGGGTCAGCAGGTGTTCGTAGGTGGTGGTGCGCAGGTCGGCGCCGATGCGTTCGGACACCAGCGCCAGCAAATAGGTACGGGCCCAGCCCAGCCCCCAGCCGACCAGCGCGGCAATCAGCAGGCCGCCGAGGTACAGGCCCACGCGCATGGTGTCGATCTTCTGCCCGTTCTGGAACGGGATCAGGATGTCGTCCATCAGCGGGATGGTCAGGTACGGCGGCACCAGGGTAGCGGCGGTGGAGATCAGGGTCAGCAGGAACCCTGCGATCAGCTGCTTGCGGTAGGGCTTGGCGAAGCGGCCCAGGCGCAGTAGCACCCAGGTCGAGGGCGGGGTCTGGAGCTCGGTGTCGGCCGGTTCGTCGCCATCGGCGGTCTCGACGACCTCGGGTGTCTCCTTGGCGACACCAGCCATGCGCTGGCCGAAAAGCTTGAGCAGGCGCAGGGCCGCGATCTGGTTGGCCAGGGTGTAGCGCCAGCGGCCCAGACGGCCCGCAGGCCCCGTCAGGTCGAGGGTTCCGACGCCCGAATGGTCGGAAAGGCGCAGTTCCAGGGTCGTGTCGGTTAGCGGCCACTCACGCCACTGCCCGCCAGATGGGCCGGCCGGATCGAGCGCGATCAGCCTCCGGTCAGTCAAGGCGACTAAGCCGGTGGCGAAGCGAAGTTGGTCGTCGAGGTCAACCGTCAGTGTTACCAGAACGTTTTCCGCGACTGCGAGGCGGTTTTTCAGTGCTTCTGAAGCCGCTTCTGTTTCGCCCTCCCGGGTGCCGACTGGATCGTGATGTTGCATTGTGTTTCTTTGACTCTTGCCCGTCGCGGGCCTCATGGACCGCGTCATGGCGCCTCAAGTCGGGCGCCGATTCTGACCGATAGCCATGGGCGCGCTTGAAGGCGCCGTGGTGCTCGGCCAAAGCACATCGAACGTTTGCATGACCCGTTTCGACGACATCCAACTGCTGCGCATCAATTATTTGCGCGGTCCCAACCTCTGGACCTACCGTCCGGTCCTTGAAGTCTGGCTCGATCTGGGCCAACTGGAAGACTTCCCCTCCAACAAGATCGACGGCTTCACAGACCGCCTGACCGCCCTGCTCCCGGCGCTCATCGAGCACCACTGCGGCGTGGGCGAGCGCGGCGGCTTCATCCAGCGCCTGACCGAAGGCACCTGGTCGGGCCATGTGCTCGAGCACGTCGTCATCGAACTGCTGAACCTGGCCGGCATGCCGACCGGCTTCGGGCAAACCCGCAGCACCTCGGAGCATGGCGTCTACCGCATGGTGTTCCGCGCCCGTGACGAGCAGGTTGCCCGCGTGGCGCTGGCCGAGGGCCATCGCCTGCTGATGGCGGCCATCAACAACGACCCTTTCACGGCCGCCGACGTGCAGAAAGCCGTCGACGCCGTCAAGGCCAAGGTCGAAGACTGCTACCTCGGCCCGAGCACCGCTGCCATCGTGGCCGCCGCCACCGACCGCGGCATTCCCCACATGCGCCTGAACAGCGGCAACCTGGTGCAGCTGGGCTACGGCGCCAACCAGCAGCGCATCTGGACTGCCGAGACCGACTACACCAGCGCCATCGGCGAATCGATCGCCAGCGACAAGGAGCTGACCAAGTCCCTGCTCGCGAGCTGCGGCGTGCCCGTACCCGAAGGCCAGGTGGTGGCCGATGCCGAGGAAGCCTGGGAAGCCGCCGAGGACATCGGCCTGCCGGTGGTCGTGAAGCCCTCTGACGCCAACCACGGCCGCGGCGTCTCGCTCGAGCTGACGACCCGCGAGGAAGTCATCGCCGCCTTCGCGGTGGCCGAGCCCGAGGGCAGCGACGTGATGGTCGAGCGCTTCATCCGCGGCCACGAGCATCGCTTGCTGGTGGTGGGCGGCGAGGTGGTGGCTGCCGCGCGCGGCGAGATCATCACCGTGACCGGCGACGGCAAGGCCAGCGTGCGCGAGCTCATCGACAAGCAGCTCAACAGCGACCCGCGCCGCGGCGCCGAGGAAGAATTCCCGCTCGACGTGATCGTGATCGACACCGACGCCAAGCTGCAGCTCGAGCTCAAGCGCCAGGACCTGGACGCCGACGCCGTGCCGACCGCCGGCCGCGTGGTCACGATCCAGCGCAACGGCAACATGGCCAACGACTGCACCGACCAGGTCCATCCCGAAGTCGCGCACGCCGCCGTGCTGGCCGCCCGCGTGGTGGGCCTCGACATCGCCGGCATCGACCTCGTGGCGCAGGACATTTCCAAGCCTCTCGGCCCGCAGCGCGGCGCCATCGTCGAAGTCAACGCCGGCCCGGGCCTGCTGATGCACCTGAAGCCGGCCGTCGGCTCGCCGCGCCCGGTGGGCCGCGCGATCTGCGACCACCTGTTCCCCAACGACGCGCCCGGGCGCATTCCCGTGGTCGGCGTGGCCGGCTCGCGCGACACCGCCGTGCTGGCACGCCTGGTGGCCTGGCTCATCAACCTGGGCGGCCGCCACACCGGACTGGCCTGCCGCGACGGCCTGTTCCTGGAGCGCCGCCGCGTCGACGCGCGCGACAGCGCCAACTGGGAAGCCGGCCACCGCCTGCTCGTGAACCGCGCCGTGCAGGCCGTGGTGATCGAGAACGGCGCCGAGACCATCCTGCGCGATGGCCTTTCCTATGACCGCTGCGAGGTCGGCATCGTCACCGACCTCGACGGCTGCGAAGCGCTGGCCGACTACGACATCACCGAGAGCGACCAGATGGTCAAGGTGCTGCGCACGCAGGTCGACGTGGTGCTGCCCGAGGGCACGGCCGTGCTGAATGCCGCCGATCCGCGCGTGGCCGGCCTTGCGCCGCTGTGCGACGGTGCCGTCATCCTCTATTCGGCCGACGCGCAGGCGCCCGAGCTCGCCGCGCACCAGACCGCCGGCGGCAAGGCCGTGCTCGTGCGGCAAGACCGCGTGGTGCTGGCCAATGGCAGCAGCGAATCCTTCCTGCCGGGCCTCGGCCGGCTGACCGTGTGGCGCGCCACCCATGCCGGCGTGAGCCTCGAAAGCCTGCTGGCCGCCGTGGCCGCGGCCTGGGCGATGGGCATTCCGCTGAACCTGATCGGCGCCGGTGTGGAAGCCTTCGAGGCCGACCTGCAGGCCGCATTGGCCTCGCTGCAGCTCTCGCAAACGCAGCCTCTTTCGTCGCAACACCCCCAACCCCAACTTGCCTGACGTGCACGGCCGCCTCTGCCGAGGCGGCCGCATCACTCGCCTCACAGAATCCGCGAACAGAGCCGCAGCCCCATGAAAGTCACCCGCACCCGAGCCCTTCGCGGGCCCAACCTCTGGAGCCGCCACACCGCCATCGAGGCAGTCGTGGCCTGCCAGGGCGACGAGAACGCCATCAGCAAGCTGAACGGTTTCGAAGACCGCCTGCGCGCACGCTTCCCCACCATCGGCGAGCTGCATCCGATGGTGCTGGGCCAGCCGCTGGCGCTGGCCCACGTGCTGGAGAACGCCGCCGTCGCGCTGCAGGCGCAGGCCGGCTGCGCGGTCAACTTCGGCCACACCTCGCCCACCGTGGAAGAAGGTGTCTACCAGGTCGTGTTCCAGTACAGCGAGGAGGCCGTGGGCCGTCGCGCTGTCGAGCTGGCCGAGCAACTCATCGCCGCCGCGCAGGCCGACACCCCCTTCGACGCCGACGCCGCCATTGCCGAACTGCGCGACCTCGATGAATCCGAGCGCCTGGGCCCGAGCACCGGCTCCATCGTCGATGCCGCCGTGGCGCGCGGCATTCCGTTCCGCCGGCTCACGCGCGGCAGCCTCGTGCAGTTCGGCTGGGGCTCCAAGCAACGCCGCATCCAGGCCGCCGAGGTCGACAGCACCAGCGGCGTGGCCGAATCGATCGCGCAAGATAAGGAGCTGACCAAGCAGCTGCTCAACGCCGCCGGCGTGCCCGTGCCGCTGGGCCGCCCCGTGACCAGCGCCGAAGACGGCTGGGCCGCGGCCAACGAGATCGGCCTGCCGGTCGTGGTGAAGCCGCAGGACGGCAACCAGGGCAAGGGCGTCACCGTCAACATCAACTCGCGCGATGAGCTGTTCGCAGCCTACGACTCGGCTGCCGTCTACGGCGAGGTGATGGTCGAGAAGTTTCTCCCCGGCTTCGACTTCCGCCTGCTGGTGGTGGGCGACCGCCTCGTGGCCGCCGCGCGCCGCGATCCGCCGCAGGTGATCGGCGACGGCAGCTCCACGGTGCGCCAGCTGGTCGACACCGTGAACCTCGACCCGCGCCGCGGCGAGGGCCACGCCACCTCGCTCACCAAGATCCGCCTGGACGACATCGCCATCGGCCGGCTCGAATCGCAGGGCCTCACGCCCGACAGCGTGCCCGCGCGCGGCCAGCGCGTGGTGCTGCGCAACAACGCGAACCTCTCCACCGGCGGCACCGCCACCGACGTGACCGACACCGTGCACCCCGAAGTCGCGGCGCGTGCCGTCGACGCGGCGCAGATGGTCGGCCTGCACATCTGCGGCGTCGACATGGTCTGCGAGAACGTGCTGCGTCCGCTCGAAGAGCAGCACGGCGGCGTGGTCGAGGTGAATGCCGCGCCCGGCCTTCGCATGCACATCTCGCCCTCGTTCGGCCGCGGCCGCGCGGTCGGCGAGGCGGTGATGGACACCCTCTTCGCCCACGGCGACGACGGCCGCGTCCCCGTAGTGGCCGTCACCGGCACCAACGGCAAGACCACCACCGCGCGCCTCATCAATCACCTGCTCGCATCGAGCGGCCTGCGCACCGGCATGACCAACACCGACGGCGTGTACGTCGACGGCCGCCAGACCGACAGCGGCGACTGCAGCGGCCCGAAGAGCGCTCGCAACGTGCTGATGCACCCCGACGTGGATGCAGCCGTGTTCGAGGTGGCCCGTGGCGGCATCCTGCGCGAAGGCCTCGGCTTCGACCGCTGCCAGGTGGCAGTGGTCACCAACATCGGCAGCGGCGACCACCTGGGCCTGAACTACATCACCACCGTCGAAGACCTGGCGGTGCTCAAGCGCGTGATCGTGCGCAACGTCTCGCCCGACGGCTACGCCGTGCTCAACGCGGCCGACGTCAACGTCGCCGCCATGGCGGCCGGCTGCCCGGGCAACGTGATCTTCTTCACCGCCGACCGCATGCACCCGGTGATGGCCACGCACCGCGCACAGGGCAAGCGCACCGTGTACGTCGACCAGGACACGCTGGTGGCCGCCGAAGGCTCGTGGCGCGAGCGCATCGCGCTGCGCGACGTGCCCATCACGCGCGGCGGCACCATCGGCTTCCAGGTCGACAACGTGATGGCCTCGGTGGCCGCGGCCTGGGCCGTGGGCCTCGACTGGGACACCATCCGCAGCGGCCTCGCGAGCTTCCTGAACGACGCGGCCGGCGTGCCCGGGCGCTTCAATGTCATGGATTACCGCGGCGCCACCGTGATCGCCGACTACGGCCACAACACCGACGCGATGCGCGCACTGGTGTCGGCCGTGGACACCATGCCGGCGAAGAAGCGCTCGGTGGTGATCAGCGGCGCAGGCGACCGGCGCGACTCGGACATCCGCGACCAGACGGCCATCCTCGGCGAAGCCTTCGACGACGTGATCCTCTATCAGGACGCGGCCCAGCGCGGGCGCGCCGACGGCGAAGTCATGGCGCTGCTGCGCCAGGGCCTGCAAGGCGCGGCCCGCACGCGCTACATCGACGAGATCCGCGGCGAGTTCGTCGCCATCGACACGGCACTGGCGCGCCTGCAGCCCGGCGACCTGTCGCTGATCCTGGTGGACCAGGTCGAGGAAGCGCTCGCTCACCTCGCACAGCGCATCGCGGCGGGATAAAAAGCTCGCCCCCAGGCTGCGCGCACTCCGTGTCGCTTCGCCAACCCCCTACCGGGGGCGGCGCCTGCGGCCCGGCAAAGCCGGTTCCGCGGCGCCCAGCCTGAAAGTCCGCGCGCTGCCGGACACGTCCCACACGCGGGGGCGAGTCCGGCCCGGTCATCGGCGTGCGGCTGTCCCACAGACTGCCGGCCCCCGCCGACAGCACACTGGGGCTCCGGTCACGCACCTCCCGGAGGTAGCGTGCCCTTACCAGGAGCCCGCATGAGAACAAGCTTTCGTTCCCTTCTTTCCGCCACGGCACTCTTCGCCGCCAGTGGCTTCATCGTCTTCGGCGCGCAGACAGCCAGTGCGCAGGCACCGGGCTCCGACGCCCGCATGCAGAAGGAACGCGCCACCTGCGACGGCGTGCAGCAGGACCGCGCCGCTTGCCTTCGCGAAGCCGGGGCAGCGCGCCAGGAAGCCGGCCGCGGCGGCCTCACCAGCCCCAGTCCGGCGCGCGAGCAGGTCAATGCCCTCGCCCGCTGCAGCGAATTGCCGACCGCCGAACAGCCCGACTGCGAAGCCCGCATCAAGGGCGGCGCCCGCACCACAACCGAAGGCAGCGTGATGGGCGGCGGCGTGATCCGCGAAACCGTGACGCCCCTGCCGCCACAGACGGCACCCGCGCGTTGAATGAACCCGGCCTGTGCCGAGTGGTCCAACGTTTCCCTGGTTTTTTGCTCACCTCAAGGAGTCATCCATGAAAAGCAACACACGTTCGATGCTCTTCACCGTGCTCGCCGTCGGCGCGCTGGCAGTCACCACCGCAGCGTCCGCTGCTTCGCCCCGGCGCGGAGAAGATCCCGGAACCTATCAGCAGGAACTGGCCGTCTGCGGCCACAACCAGCAAGACCGCGCCGCCTGCATCCGCGAAGCCGGCGCCGCTCGCCAGGCGGCTGCGCGAGGCGGCCTGACCAGCGCCCCCGACTACCGCGCCAACGCGCTCGCGCGCTGCGGCCTGCAGCAACCGGCCGACCGCCCCGCATGCGAGGCCCGCGTACTCGGCAGCATGGGCGACACCAGGACCAACGTGGACGGCAGCGTGATGGGCGGTGGGTTGATCCGCGAATCGGTCACCACCACCATGGTGCCGGTGGCACCTCCGCCCATGGAACCGCAACCGATGCCGAGGCCCATGCAACGGCCGATGCCGGCTCCCATGCGCTGACCTGACAGCATTTCTTCAACAGGGCCATTGCCATTTCCACGGGGATGGCGATGCCCCTACTGTCATATTTCTGTCACAAAAGGCCAAGGCATGCTAGCTATAGTTCCCGCTCTCTGCCCACCGAGGAACCCTTTCTCATGAATGCCATCAAGGTCGCTCGCCGATTCATCGAAACGGACCCGGCCAACGAATCGGCCAAGATCCTGGCCCAGCTCGTGTTGGCTCTCGAGTCCGAACGCAGCTTCGAACTGATCACCCTCTACGAACTCGACTACAAGAGCTTCCAGCTCGCCATGGACATCCTGAAGGAGTGGCGTCTCGACCGCTACTACGCCAGCAAGTCCAAGCTCTTCGATCTGTCGCTGCAGGTCAGCGAACTCGAAAAGAGCGCCCCCGCTTCCGAAGCCTGAACGGCTTCCTTTTTCTCCCCTTCTCCCCCTACCTCCCCCAGCGCAGCACCATCGGATCGAGCCGCTTCGCGGTTTCGATCAGGCCGGCGCGCGTGTCGGGGTGCATCGGAGGCAAGGGGTGGCGAGGCGCCTCGCAGGCGATCACGCCGCCTTCCTTCATCAGCGACTTGCAGGCCAGCAGGCCTGCCTGCCGGTTTTCGTAGTTGATCAACGGCAGCCACTGCTGGTACAGCGCGAAAGCCTTGTCGCGGTCGCCTGAACGGTGCGCCTCGATGATCGGGCGGATGCCGTCCGGGTAGCCGCCACCGGTCATCGAGCCGGTCGCGCCTGCATCAAGGTCAGGCATCAGCGTGATGGCCTCTTCGCCGTCCCACGGCCCTTCGATGGCGTCGCCGCCGAGCCGGATCAGCTCGCGCAGCTTCGAGGCCGCACCGGCCGTCTCGATCTTGAAGTACGCCACCTGCTCGATCTCCTTCGCCATCCGCGCGAGAAACGGCGCCGACAGCACCGTGCCGCTGGCCGGCGCGTCCTGGATCATGATCGGAATGCCCACCGCGTCCGACAGCCGTGCATAGAACTCGAAGATCTGCGGCTCCGGCACGCGGAAGGTCGCGCCGTGGTACGGCGGCATCACCATCAGCATCGCGGCGCCCATGTCTTGTGCGCGGCGGCTGCGTTCGGCGCACACCCTGGTGCTGTAGTGCGTGGTGGTCACGATGACCGGCACACGGCCTTTCACGTGTTCGAGGATGGTGCGCGTGAGCACCTCGCGCTCCTCGTCGGACAGCACGAACTGCTCCGAGAAGTTCGCCAATATGCACAGGCCGTCCGAGCCCGCGTCGATCATGAAGTCGACGCAACGCTTCTGGCTCTCGAGGTCGAGCGCACCCTGTTCGATGAAGGTGGTGGGCACCACCGGGAAGATGCCGCGGTATCTGGGAGTCATGGTGATCGATCAGTGTGAATGGCGGGGAACGGCGGCGCCTCGGCAGCCGACGAGAAAGTCGAAGTCGCAGCCTTCGTCGGCCTGCAGCACGTGGTTGACGTAGAGCTTCTGGTAGCCGCCGCCGCGCGTGCTCATCGGCTGTGCATCGGAGGCCGACAGCGAAGCCAGTCGCGAGGCCAGTTCCTCGTCGCTGATGTCCAGGTGCAGGCGCCCCGCATCGCAATCGAGCTCGATCCAGTCGCCGTCGCGCACCGCCGCCAGCGGCCCGCCGTCCGCCGCCTCGGGCGCGACGTGCAGCACCACCGTGCCGTAGGCCGTGCCGCTCATGCGCGCATCCGAGATGCGCACCATGTCCTTCACGCCCTGCCGCAGCAGCTTCGGTGGCAGCCCCATGTTGCCGACCTCGGCCATGCCCGGGTAGCCCTTGGGGCCGCAGTTCTTCAGCACCATCACCGAGTTCGCATCGACGTCCAGGTCTTCGTCGACGATGCGCTCCTTGTAGTGCTCCAGGTTCTCGAACACCACGGCCCTGCCGCGATGCTTCAGCAGCTCGGGTGACGCGGCCGAAGGCTTGAGCACCGCGCCGCGCGGCGACAGGTTGCCGCGCAGGATGCGGATGCCGCCATCGGCGATCAGCGGCTTGTCGATCGGGCGGATGACCTCGTCGTCGAGGCTCGGCGCGTCGCGCACGTTGTCCCAGATCGACTGGCCGTTGACGGTCAGCGCACCGGGATGCGGCAGCAACCCGTTTTCGCCGAGCCGGCGCAGCACGGCGGGCAGGCCGCCGGCGTAATAGAACTCCTCCATCAGGAAGCGCCCGGAGGGCATCAGGTCGACGATGGTCGGCGTGTGGCTGCCGATGCGTGTCCAGTCTTCCAGCTCCAGCTCGACGCCGATGCGCCCCGCGATCGCCTTCAGGTGGATCACCGCGTTGGTCGATCCGCCGATGGCCGCGTTCACGCGGATCGCGTTTTCGAAAGCCTCGCGCGTGAGGATCTTCGACAGCGTGAGCCCTTCCTTCGCCATTTCCACCACGCGCACGCCCGACATCTGCGCAAGCACATAGCGCCGTGCATCGACCGCCGGAATCGCCGCGTTGTGCGGCAGCGAGGTGCCCAGCGCCTCGGCCATGCAGGCCATGGTCGAGGCCGTGCCCATGGTGTTGCAGGTGCCCGCAGAGCGCGACATGCCGCCTTCGGCCGAGAGGAACTGGTGCAGGTTGATCTCGCCCGCCTTCAGCGATTCGTGCAGCTGCCACACGGCCGTGCCCGAGCCGATGTTCTTGCCTTCGAGCTTGCCGTTGAGCATCGGCCCGCCGGTGACCACGATGGCCGGTATGTCGCTGCTCGCCGCGCCCATCAGCAGCGCGGGCGTGGTCTTGTCGCAGCCCGTCAGCAGCACCACCGCATCGACCGGATTGCCACGAATCGCTTCCTCCACGTCCATGCTCGCGAGGTTGCGTGTGAGCATCGCAGTGGGCCGCAGGTTCGACTCGCCGTTGGAGAACACCGGAAACTCCACCGGAAAGCCGCCCGCCTCCGAGATGCCGCGCTTCACGTGCTCGGCGATCTTGCGGAAGTGCGCGTTGCACGGCGTGAGTTCCGACCAGGTGTTGCAGATGCCGATGATCGGCCGCCCGTCGAATTCGTGGTCCGGAATGCCTTGGTTCTTCATCCAGCTTCGGTACATGAAGCCGTTCTTGTCGGCCGATCCGAACCATTCGGTCGAGCGCAGTTTCTTCGGAGGGGTGTCCGGCATGCGGGTTGTCCTGAGGGAGAGAGATTGAAAGTCAGCGCCGTGGAGCGCGCGAGGTGAAGAAGCGTTGCAGCAGGCAGAACACGAACAGCAGCGCGCCGACGACGATGCGCGTCCACCACGAGCTCAGTGTTCCGTCGAATGAAATGAGGGTCTGGATGATCCCGAGCATCAGCACGCCGAACAGCGTGCCCGCCACATAGCCCACGCCGCCGGTGAGCAGCGTGCCGCCGATCACCACCGCCGCGATGGCATCGAGCTCCAGCCCCATCGCATGCAGCCCGTAGCCCGAGAGCATGTAGAAGGTGAAGATCACGCCCGCCAGCGCCGAGCAGAAGCCCGAGAGCGTGTACACGCCGATGAGCGTGCGGCGCACCGGCAGGCCCATCAGGATCGCCGACTGCTCGCTGCCGCCGATGGCGTACACCGCGCGGCCGAACGAAGTGCAATGCGCGATGAAGATCGCAGCCAGCAGCACCACGACGGCGATCACCGCACTGATCGACACCGAGGCCTCGCCCCACACCGGAATGCGGATCTGCGAGACCTCCGAGTAGAACTCGTTGGTGATGCTGATCGAGTCGATGCTGATGAGATAGCAAAGCCCGCGCGCCAGGAACATGCCCGCCAGCGTGACGATGAAGGGCTGCAGCCTGAAGCGCTCGATGAGCAAGCCCATGAACGCACCGAAGGCCGTACCCATCGCCAGCACCAGCGGAATCACGATGCCGGGGCTCCAGCCGTGCTTCTCGACCAGCGAGGCCGACACCATCGTGGTGAGCGCGATCACCGAGCCCACTGACAGGTCGATGCCGCCCGAAAGGATCACGAAGGTCATGCCCACGGCGACGACGATGAGGAAGGCGTTGTCGATCAGCAGGTTGAGGAACACCTGCGCCGAGAAGAAACCGTCGTAGAAGATGGAGCCTAGCGTGGCCACCAGCACGAAGAGCGAGACGGTCGCCGCCAGCGGCAGGTACTTCGGGTTGAGCTTTCCGCTTCCCCTGCCATTCGAATTCATGGACGCGGGTCTGGGCGAGGTCGTGTTGTCGATCACCGCGCTCATGGCCGCGCCCCCTCATGCGCCGGCCGCTGCACCAGCGCGCGCACCTGCGACCTGAACTCCGGCGACTGCAGCAGCATCACCGCGAACACCACGCCGGCCTTCACGACGAGGTTGATCTCCGGCGGCACGCCCAGCGAGTAGATCGCATAGGTCAGCGTCTGGATGATCAGCGCCCCGATCACGCTGCCCACGAGGCTGAAGCGCCCGCCCGTCAGCGCGGTTCCGCCCAGCGTCACGGCCAGGATCGCGTCGAGTTCGATGAGCTGGCCCGCGTTGTTGCCGTCCGCGCTCTTCACGTTGGAGCTGATCAGCAGCCCCGCCACGCCCGCGCACGCACCGCAGAACGCGTATGCACCCACGATCAGCCTTCGCGCCTGCACGCCCGCCACGCGCGCCGCCGTCGGGTTGATGCCCACCGCCTGGATGAAAAGGCCGAGCGCCGTGCGCGTGATGGCCAGGTAGAGCAGCACGAACACCGCACCCACGATGAACAGCGAGAACGGCAGCCCCAGCAGGTAGCCGCTGCCGAGGAAGAAGAAGGGCTTGTAGTAGATCGTGATGATCTGCCCGTCGGCAATCAGCTGCGCGATGCCGCGCCCCGCCACCATGAGGATCAGCGTCGCGATGATCGGCTGCATGCCCACCTTCGCCACCAGCAGGCCGTTCCACAGCCCGCACAGCAGCGCGATGCCGATGGCCGCGAGGATCGCTAGCGGCATCGGGAACCTGCTCACGTCGTTGGCCACCGAGCCGCCGATCATCCACGCCGCGAGCGCCGCCGCGATGGCCACCACAGCTCCCACCGAGATGTCGATGCCGCGCGTCGCGATCACCAGCGTCATGCCGAGCGACACGAGCACCAGCGGCGCCGCGCGGTTCAGGATGTCGATCAGGCTGCCGTACAGATGGCCTTCGCGCCATTCGAGATGCAGGAAGCTCGAGTTGAACGCGGTGTTCACCGCGAGCAGCAGCACCAGCGTGACGACGGGCCACGCGAGGCGATGACGCATCGCCACCGAGAGAGGGTTACGGGGGTTCGTCATGCCGCGGCGATCATTTCGTACACCTCGTCCTCGGTCGAGCCGCCAGGCAGTTCGCCCACCTTCTTCCTGTCGCGCAGCACCACGATGCGATGCGCCACGCGCACCACCTCGCTCATCTCCGACGAGATGAAGATCACCGCCATGCCCGCCTTCGCGAGCCGCAGGATCTCTTCCATGATCTCCTGCTTGGCCGCCACGTCGATGCCGCGCGTGGGCTCGTCGAGGATCAGCAGGCGCGGCTCGGTCGCGAGCCAGCGCGCGATCATGGCCTTCTGCTGGTTGCCGCCGGAGAGCAGGCCGATGGGTGTCTCGACGCTCGCGGTCTTGATGCCGAGCGACGCGACGAACTTCTCCGCCATCGCCGTCTGCTCGGCATACGAAAGAAAGCGCCTCGTGCCCAGCCGTGCCTGCAACGCCAGCGCGATGTTCTCCCGCACCGACAGCTCGGCGACGATGCCATCCGTCTTGCGCTCCTCTGGACACAGTGCCAGGCCTTCGCGGATCGCATCGGCCGGGTTCGAGAAAGAGACGCTGCGGCCGTCGACGTTGAGCACGCCGCGATCCGGCGTCTCCAGACCGAACAGCAGCCGCGCGAGTTCCGTACGGCCCGCGCCGAGCAGCCCCGCGATGCCGACGACCTCGCCCGCGCGCACGCGCAGGTCGGTCGCCTGCAGCTGCCCCGCCTGTCCCAGCCCTTCGATCTGCAGCAGCGCGGGCGCAGCCTCGTCGAACGCAGGCAAGGCTGCCGGCCGCGCCGACTGCGCCGCCAGCTCGCGCCCGAGCATCGCGGCAATCAGCGCCTGCGGCCCCAGTTCCGTCGCGCGCCATTCGCCGATCCAGCCGCCGTTGCGCAACACGGTGATGCGGTCCGACACCGCATACATCTGGTTGAGGAAGTGCGTGACGAAGACTATCGCCAGCCCTTCGCCGCGCAGCCTGCGCAGCACCTCGAACAGCTTCTCGACCTCGTCGTCGTCCAGGCTGGAAGTCGGCTCGTCGAGGATCAGCACTTTCGACGAAACGCCCAGCGCACGCGCGATCGCCACCATCTGCTGCACCGCCACCGAGTAGCTCGACAGCAGCCGCGTCACATCGATGTCGAGCCCGATGCGCCCGAGCAGTTCTTCGGCACGCCGGTTCACCGCGGCCCAGTCGATGCGAAAACCCTGCAACGCACCGCAGCGCGGATATCGCCCCGCGAACACGTTCTCCGCCACCGAGAGGTTCGGGCACAGGTTCACCTCCTGGTAGACCGTGCTGATGCCCAGCTTCTGCGCCTCCAGCGGCGAGTGCGGCCGGATCGGCCGGCCCTCGAGCAGCATCTCGCCCCCGCTCGACGGCAGCACGCCCGTCAGCACCTTGATCAGCGTCGACTTGCCCGCGCCGTTCTGCCCCATCAGCGCATGGATCTCTCCCGGGTACAGGTTCAGCCGCACGTCGCGCAGCACCGGGATGCCACCGAACTGCTTGTGGATGCCCTTGAGCTCCAGCACGGGCGAAGGCGTGTCGTCAGGCATGAGCAGCCGTCACTTGTTCTTGTTGTAGACGTCGATGAACACCGCCGCCAGCAGCACCAGCCCCTTGATGACCTGCTGGTAGTCGATGCCGATGCCCAGGATCGACATGCCGTTGTTCATCACGCCCATGATGAAGGCGCCGATCACCGCGCCCATCACCCGGCCCACGCCGCCCGAGGCCGATGCGCCGCCGATGAAGCAGGCCGCGATCACGTCCAGCTCGAAGCCCAGGCCGGCCTTCGGCGTGGCCGTGTTGAGCCGCGCCGCGAACACCAACCCCGCCAGCGCCGCCAGCGCGCCCATGTTCACGAAGGTGAGGAACGCCAGCCGCTGCGTCTTCACGCCCGAAAGCCGCGCCGCCTTCTCGTTGCCGCCCAGCGCATAGATGCGCCGGCCGACGGTGGTGCGGTTGGTGACGAAGTCGTACACCACGATCAGCACCGCCATCACGATCAGCACGTTGGGCAGGCCCTTGTAGGTCGACAGCAGGTAGCTGAAGAACAGGATGATGGCCGCGAAGAACAGGTTCTTCACCAGGAAGAAGGCGTAAGGCTCCTGCTCCATGCCGTGCGCCGCGAGCCTGGCGCGCCCGCGCAGCTTGAAGAACACCAGCGCCGCGGCAGCCAGCGCGCCGACGATCAGCGAGGTGGTGCGCAGCGTGTCGCCGCCCAGCGGATCGGGAATGAAGCCCGAGCTCAGCCGCTGGAACTCCACCGGGAAAGGCCCCACCGACTGCCCCGCCAGCAGCGCCAGCGTGAGCCCCTTGAACACCAGCATGCCGGCGAGCGTGACGATGAACGACGGGATCTTGCGAAACGCCACGAACCAGCCCTGCGCCGCGCCGATGACCGCGCCCGCGAGGATGCTCACGATGGCCGTGGGCACGAAGTGCCACTCGTACTCCACCATCAGCACAGCCGCCAGCGCGCCGATGAAGCCGCACACCGAGCCCACCGACAGGTCGATGTGCCCCGCCACGATCACCAGCAGCATGCCCAGCGCCATGATGACCACGTAGCTGTTCTGCAGCAGCAGGTTGGTGAGGTTCAGCGGCCGCAGCAGCGTGCCGTCGGTCAGCACCTGGAACAGCACCATGATCGCGACCAGCGAGATCAGCATGCCGTACTCGCGCAGGTTGTTCTTCAGGAAGCCGGCATGCAGCTTCGCCGATGCGCCCTCCGCCGCTGGAACGGCGGCTTTCACCGCGTTGACTTCAGGCTGGGACATGGACGGAACTCCCTGAACTCACGATGGCATGCATGATGCGCTCCTGCGAGGCTTCGGCAGCCGGAAACTCGGCGACGAAGCGCCCCTCGTTCATCACGTAGATGCGGTCGCACATGCCAAGCAACTCCGGCAGTTCGGAAGAAATCATGAGAATGCCCTTGCCCTCGCTCGCGAGCCTGTCGATGATGGTGTAGATCTCGTACTTGGCACCCACGTCGATGCCGCGCGTGGGCTCGTCGAGGATCAGCAGTTCGGGCTTGGTGAAGAGCCACTTGCTCAGCACCACCTTCTGCTGGTTGCCGCCTGAAAGGTTGACCACCAGTTGCTCGATGCCCGAGCAGCGGATGTTGAGTGCCTTGCGGTACTCGTTGGCCACGTTGAACTCGCGCCCGTTGTCGATCACCGACCTGTCGGCGATCGCATCCAGGTTCGCGAGGCTGATGTTCTTGCGGATGTCTTCCTCGAGCACCAGCCCGAGGCCCTTGCGGTCTTCCGTGACATAGGCGATGCCATGGTCGATGGCCTTGCGCACCGTGCTCACGTCCACCGGCTTGCCGTGCATGAACACCGAGCCGCTGATGCGCTGGCCGTAGGAGCGGCCGAAGACGCTCATGGCCAGCTCGGTGCGGCCCGCGCCCATGAGGCCGGCGATGCCGACGATCTCTCCCTGGCGCACGTTCAGGCTCACGCCCTTGATCTGCTCGCGGTCGGCGTGCAGCGCATGGTGCACGCGCCAGTCGCGCACCTCGAACACCGTCTCGCCGATCTTCGGGTCGCGCTGCGGATAGCGGTGCGCCATGTCGCGCCCGACCATGCCGCGGATGATGCGATCCTCGCTGATGGGCTGGCCGCGGCAGTCCATGGTCTCCACCGTCGCGCCGTCGCGCAGCACGGTGATGGAGTCGGCCACCTTGGCGATCTCGTTGAGCTTGTGCGAGATCAGGATCGACGCGATGCCCTGGCGCTTGAGCTCCAGCAGCAGCATCAGCAGAGCGTCGCTGTCGTTCTCGTTGAGGCTGGCGGTGGGCTCGTCGAGGATCAGCAGCTTCACCTCCTTGGCCAGCGCCTTCGCGATCTCCACGAGCTGCTGCTTGCCCACGCCGAGGTCGGTCACCAGCGTGGTCGGCGGCTCCTTCAGGCCCACCTTGGCGAGCAGCTCGCGCGTCTTCGCATAGGCGGCGAACCAGTCGATCACGCCGCCGCTGGCGATCTCGTTGCCCAGGAAGATGTTCTCCGCGATGGACAGCAGAGGCACCAGCGCCAGCTCCTGGTGGATGATGATGATGCCGAGCTTCTCGCTGTCGGCGATGCCCCTGAAGCGCCGCTCCTCGCCCTCGAAGAAGATCTCGCCGGTGTACGAGTCGCACGGGTAGACGCCGCTCAGCACTTTCATGAGCGTCGACTTGCCCGCGCCGTTCTCGCCCACCACCGCGTGGATCTCCCCCGCGCGCACGCTGAGGTTGACGTTGCTCAGCGCCTTCACGCCGGGAAACGTCTTGGTGATGCCGCGCATCTCGAGGATGGCGGCATCGGCAGTGCGACTGGCAACGCTCACTTGATCTGGCTTTCCTTGTAGTAGCCGCTGTCGACCAGCACCTGCTTCCAGTTGGAGCCGTCCACGCTCACCGGCTTGAGCAGGTACGAGGGCACGACCTTGATGCCGTTGTTGTAGGTCTTGGTGTCGTTCACCTCGGGCGTCTTGCCCGAGAGCATCGCGTCCACCATGGCCACCGTCACCTTGGCCAGCTCGCGCGTGTCCTTGAACACGGTCGAGCTCTGCTCCTTGCGCAGGATCGACTTCACCGAGGGAATCTCGGCGTCCTGCCCTGACACCACAGGCATCGGCTGCGAGCCCGAGCCGTAGCCCACGCCCTTGAGCGAGGACAGGATGCCGATGGAAAGGCCGTCATACGGCGACAGCACCGCGTCGACGCGATCCTTGGTGTAGAAGGCCGACAGCAGGTTGTCCATGCGCGCCTGCGCCACCGCACCGTCCCAGCGCAGCGTGCCGACCTTGTCCATGCCCATCTGCTTGCTGCGCACCACCAGCTTGCCGCTCTTGATGTACGGGTCGAGCACCGACATCGCGCCGTTGTAGAAGAAGAAGGCGTTGTTGTCGTCGGGCGAGCCGCCGAAGAGTTCGATGTTGAACGGGCCCTTTCCGCTCTTCAGCCCCAGCGCCGACTCGATCGATTGCGCCTGCAGCACGCCGACCTGGAAGTTGTCGAAGGTGGCGTAGTAGTCGACGTTCTTCGAGCCCTTGATGAGCCGGTCGTACGCGATGACCTTCACACCCTTGTCGGCGGCCTTCTGCAGCACGTCGGACAGCGTGGTGCCGTCGATGGCCGCGATGACCAGCACCTTCGAGCCCTTGGTCACCATGTTCTCGATCTGCGCGAGCTGGTTCGGGATGTCGTCGTCGGCGTACTGCAGGTCGGTCTTGTAGCCCTTGTCCTTGAAGTACTTCGCCATGTTGGCGCCGTCGGCGATCCAGCGGGCCGATGACTTGGTGGGCATCGAGATGGCGATCAGGCCCTTGTCCTGCGCATTGGCCAGCGGCGTGAAGCCGACGACGGCCAATGCGATGCCCGCGAGGGAGGCCTTGAGGAATTTGCGTTTCATGGGTGTGGGCTCTCAGTACTTGCGGTTGGGAAACTCTTTGGCTGCGACTTCCATGGGGAAGATGCTCTCGACCGTCACGATGCGCTTGGGCAGCGTCTTGCCGTCCTTGATGTCCTTCACGGCCTGCATGAGCTGAGGCCCGAGCAGCGGGCTGCACTCGACCGACACGTTGAGCTTGCCGGCGATCATTGCTTCGAAGGCACCCTTCACGCCGTCGATGGAGATGATCACGATGTCCTTCGCGGGCTTCAGGCCGGCTTCCTCGATGGCCTGGATCGCGCCGATGGCCATGTCGTCGTTGTGCGCGTAGAGCACATTGATCTTCTTGCCTTCGGCCTTCAGGAAGGCTTCCATCACCTCCTTGCCCTTGGCGCGCGTGAAGTCGCCGGTCTGCGATCGGATGATCTTGAACTTCGGGTCGGCCTTGATGATTTCCTCGAAGCCCTTCTTGCGGTCGATGGCCGGCGCCGAGCCCACGGTGCCCTGCAGCTCGACGATGTTCACCTCGCCCTTCTGGTCCTTCATCTTCTCCACCAGCCAGCGGCCGGCCTTGCGGCCTTCCTCGGTGAAGTCGGAGCCCATGAAGGTCACGTAGAGCGAGTCGTCCTTGGTGTTGACGGAGCGGTCAGTCAGCACCACCGGGATCTTGGCGGCCTTTGCTTCGCGCAGCACGGTCTCCCAGCCCGACTCGACCACCGGCGAGAAGGCGATCACGTCGACCTTCTGCGCGATGTACGAGCGGATGGCCTTGATCTGGTTTTCCTGCTTCTGCTGCGCATCGGAGAACTTGAGCTCGATGCCCGCGTCCTTCGCGGAAGACTTGATCGACTCGGTATTGGCGGTGCGCCATTCGCTCTCGGCGCCCACCTGCGCGAAGCCGAGCACGAGTTTCTTCTGCGCGAGCACGGAGGCGGGCAGCAGTCCGCCGAGCGCGGCTGCGGCCAGGGCGGCGTTGAGGGTGCGGCGATTCATGGTCATGGGATGTCTCCTTCTTGAAGATTCGAGGACTTGCTGGTTGGCGTGATGAAACCCCGTCCGGTCAGGCCAGCATGTAGCCGGTCTTCACCGTCGTGTAGAACTCCGCGGCGTGGCGCCCTTGTTCGCGCGGCCCGTAGCCCGACCCCTTGCGGCCGCCGAAGGGCACGTGGAAGTCCACCCCCGCGGTCGGCAGATTGACCATCGTCATGCCCACCACGGCATGGCGCCTGAAATGCATCGCGTGCTTCAGCGAATTGGTGCAGATGCCCGCGCACAGGCCGAAGGGCGTGTCGTTGCACAGCGCCAGCGCGTCGTCGTAGTCGTCGGCGCGCAGCACGCAGGCCAGCGGCCCGAAGACTTCTTCGCGCGCGATGCGGTGCGCGGGCTTCGCGAGAAACAGCGCGGGGCTCATGTAGTGGCCGGAGGTGGCACGCTCCAGCGCCTCGCCGCCCCACACATGTTCGGCGCCTTCCTCGCGCGCCACGTCGACCCAGGCGAGGTCCTGCGAGAGGCGCTCTTCGTCCGCCACCGGGCCTATGTCGACGCCACGCTCCAATGCGTGGCCGATCTTCAGCGTCTTCAGGCGCTGGCGCAGCTTTGCCACGAAGGCGTCGTGCACCGCCGACTCCACGATGAGCCGGCTCGACGCGGTGCAGCGCTGGCCCGCGGAAAAGTAGGCGCCCTGCACCGCGCAGTCGACGGCGCGGTCGAGGTCGGCATCGGCCAGCACCACCAGCGCGTTCTTGCCGCCCGTCTCCAGCTGCACCTTGGCGCGCCTCGCGGCGGCCGCCTGCAGGATGCGCTCGCCGTTCGCCATCGAGCCGGTGAAGCTCAGCGCGTCGACGAGCGGGCTGTCGACCAGCGCCTGCCCCACCTCGCGGCCGCTGCCCATCACGAGGTTGAAGGCACCGGCCGGCAGCGCGGCGCGGCTGATGATCTCGGCCAGCGCCCAGCCGCAGGCCGACACCAGTTCGGCCGGCTTGAACACCACGCTGTTGCCATGGGCCAGCGCAGGCGCGATCTTCCATGCGGGAACGACGAAGGGCGAGTTCCACGGCGTGATGAGCCCCACCACGCCGACCGGTTCGCGCGTGACGTCGACCTGCACGCCGGCGCGCACCGAGGCCACGTTCTCGCCACCGCCGCCGCGCAGCGCCTCGCCCGCGAAGAACTTGAAGATCTGCCCCGAGCGGACCACTTCGGCCACCGCCTCGGCCAGCGTCTTGCCTTCCTCGCGCGCCAGCAGCAGGCCCAGGTCGTCCTTGCGTGCGAGCAGTTCGGTGCCGATGCGGTCGAGCACGTCGGCGCGCCGCTGCGGCGTGCTGTGGCTCCAGTGCGGGAAAGCCTCGGTCGCGGCGCGGATGGCGGCCTCGGCCTGGCGGCGATCGGCACGCGCGTACTCGGCCACCACTTCGCTGGTGTCCGAGGGATTGGCGCTCACACCGGTGGTCGCGCTGGTTTCCCAGCGGCCATTGATGTACTGCCGCACGTTCTGATGAATCTCGCCGTGGATCACCGGGGCGTGGACCTTGTCTCTGTTGTTCTTGGAGTGCCCGGAGTCTATGAATTGATTTGATATCAATCCAATCGTTTTTTAAGCAAAATGGATATCGATCGCCGGATTCTGGAAAACCCGATCAGTCCTTTGTTTCAAGCCCAGAGACATGACCAACTACAACCACTGGTTCATCCGCGCCCGCCTCAAGACCCGCCAGCTGCTGCTGCTCGTGGCACTGGCCGAGGAGGGCAACATCCACCGCGCGGCACAGGTGCTCAACATGACCCAGCCAGCCGCCTCCAAGCTGCTGAAGGACCTGGAAGACGTGCTGGAGGTGCCGCTGTTCGACCGCCTGCCGCGCGGCATGCGCCCGACCTGGTACGGCGAGACCATGATCCGCCACGCCCGCGTCGCGCTCGCGAGCCTGAACCAGGCGCACGACGAACTCACCGCGCTCAAGGCCGGCCGCTTCGGCCAGGTGAGCGTGGGCGCCATCACCGCGCCGGGCCTCACGCTGATGCCGCCGGCCGTGGCGATGGTGAAGCGCGAGCAGCCCGACCTGCGCGTGTCGCTGGAGATAGAAACCAGCCCCGTGCTGCTCGAGCGGCTGGAGCAGGGCAAGCTCGACATCCTGGTGGCGCGGCTGTTCGCCGAGCACGACAAGGCGCAGCTGCGCTACGAGGCCCTGAGCGAGGAACCCGTGTGTGCGCTGGTGCGCCCCGGCCACCCGCTGCTGGGCGTGAGCGGGCTCACGCTGCGCGACGTGGTGGGCGCCGGCTGGATCGTGCCACCCGCGGGCAGCGTGCTGCGGCACCGCTTCGAGCTGATGTTCCAGGAAGAAGGCCTCGCGCCGCCGACCAACACCATCGAGAGCTCGGCCCTGCTCTTCATCACGCGAATGCTGCAGCAGAGCGACATGGTCGCGGTGCTGGCGACCGACGTGGCGCGCTACTACGCGTCGCACGGCATCGTGTCGCTGCTGCCGCTGGACATGCCCTGCCACATGGACGCCTTCGGCATCATCACCCGCACCGACAGGCTGCCCTCGCCGGCGGCGAAGGTGATGATGAAGGCGCTGAAGACTGCGAGCATGAGCGTCTACGGACGCAAGCTCGAGATCGACTGACGGCCGGGCCGTCGCGACTTCAGGTCCAGCCGGCGTCTACCGTGAACTCCTGCGCCGTGCACATCTTCGCGTCGTCCGATGCGAGGAACAGCACCATGCGCGCGATGTCTTCCGGCATCAGCTTGTCGGGCAGGCACTGGTTGCGCTTGAGCGCCTGCTCGCCCTCCTCGTCGAGCCACAGCTTCACCTGCCGCTCGGTCATCACCCAGCCGGGCGACACGGTGTTGATACGGATGCGGTCCTTGCCCAGATCCACCGCGAGCCCACGCGTGAGGCCGTTCACCGACGACTTGGCGATCGCGTAGCAGGGGTAGCCCGAACCCTTGGTCTGCCAGCCCGTCGAGCCCAGGTTGACCACCGAACCGAAGCCCAGCCGCTTCATGCCCGGCACCACCGATTGAATGGCGAACAGCGCAGGCCGTTCGTTGATGGCCATGCGGTTGTCGTAGTAGTCGGGCGTGACCGATTCGAGCGTGTGGCGGTCGTCGCTCGCCACGTTGTTGACCAGCACCGCGAAGTCGCCGAGTTCGGTGGCGGCATCGGCAATCGCCTTCTGCAGCGCGGCGATGTCGCGCACGTCGCAGGCGCGCCACCAGGGCGCGGCGTGGCCTGACTTTTCGATCTGCTGCGCGAGTTCCGCGCTGGCAGTCTCGGCAATGTCGACGAAGGCCACGCGCGCGCCCTGCGCCGCGAACGCGGACACGATGGCCGCGCCGATGCCGCTGCCGCCGCCGGTGACGAACACCGTGCGACCCTTGAGGCTGGGATGGATGGAAAGCTGGGGGGAATTCAAGAAGAGTCTCCGGAGGGCCCTGCATTTGACATTGCAATATGCATATCAATCAATGCATGGATTTTTAATTTCCGTTATCAATATGCCTTGATACGATCCGCCGCGTCAAGAAAACATTGACCAAGGAAAAACAGATGAGCGAGACAGCGAACCCCCTTTCCCCACTGCCCGCACCTTCCGTTGCAGGCGAGCCCGAATGCATCTGGCCCGCCGGCGCCAACCTCGGCGAAGGCACGATGTGGTCGCAGCGCGAGCAGGCGCTGTACTGGCTCGACATCCTCACGCCGCGCCTCTTCCGCTACGACCCCGCCACCGGCGCGCAGCGCACCTGGAACTTCGACGAGGAGATCACCGCCATCGCCGAGCGCGCATCGGCGCCGGGCCTCTTCATCACCCTGCGCCGCGGCTTCGCGCTCTTCGACACCACCGCCCCCGGCGACGACGCCAAACCGCAGTACCAGCACAAGCCCGAACCCGAGCGCACCGGCAACCGCTTCAACGACGGCAAGTGCGACGCCCGCGGCCGCTTCTGGGCCGGCAGCATGGACTTCGACTGCAAGGCCCCCACCGGCGCGCTCTACCGCTACGACGCCGATGGCCGCTGCACGAAGCATGACGACAACTTCGAGGTGACCAACGGCCCGACCTGGTCCGCCGACGGCCGCACCATGTACTTCAACAACACGGTGCTGAACAACCTCTACGCCTACGACTTCGACATGCAGGCCGGCACCGTGTCGAACCGCCGCGTGTGGCACCGCTTCCCCAAGCCGGACGGCCTGCCCGACGGCATGACCACCGACGCCGCCGGCCGGCTCTGGATCGCGCACTGGGGCGGCTCCTGCGTCACCTGCCACGACCCGGTGAGCGCGGCCGAGTTGTGCCGCATCGCCATACCCGCGAGCCACGTCACCGACTGCGCCTTCGGCGACGCCGACCTGCGCACGCTCTACATCACGACCGCGCGCAACAGCCTCACGCCCGAACAGGAGGCCGCCGAGCCGCTGGCCGGTGGGCTCTTCAGGGTGCGCATTGACAGCCCCGGCATGCCGGCTGCGCTGTTCGCGGGTTAGGGCCTGTTCACCCTATTCAAGGGGTCGCGTTGCTGCGCAAAGGGGCTGGATGCAAGGCGCCCGCGCGCAGCAAGGCTGATGCCTTGCAAGCGCGGGCAACGCCGCAGGCAGCCCCTTTGCGCAGCAACCCGAAGGGAAGCCCGCCACAGCCCGCCCCTGCGCGTTGCGCTCCTTGAGCGTGTGGACACACGCACTGCGTCGCGCGCCTTCAGGGGCGGGCTGTGGCGGGCTTCGCGACCCCTTGAATAGGGTGAACAGGCCCTAAATCCCGCCGCTTTCGAGGGGCGTAGCAAGCGCAAGCTCGCAGGATGCGCGCAGTTATCGGACATTCGGACCTTCCGACACCGATGGCCACGCTGAACTTCTCGACCGACGACCTACGCCCGCAGGACCGCTTCGACCATTGGTGCGAAGCCCGCGGGCGCCACATGTTCGGCGTCACGATCGAGCTGCCGCGCGAGCGCCGTCCGGCGTTCGAGGGCCGTTTCCAGGCCGTTTCGATCGGCGACGCGACCGTCTCGAACATGCGCGCCTCCTCCTACCAGATCAGCCGCACCAGCGCCGACATCGCGCGGGTCGCCAGCCAGAGCCTGTGCATCGGCCTGCAGGTGCGCGGGCCGGGGTTGATAAGCACCAGCCGGGCTTCCGGCCTGCAGATCCGCGAGGGCGACCTCGTCGTCAATCACTCCGACCTGCCCTACGCCGGCATGCCGATGCGCACCGACGGCTTCGACTTCCGCATGCTGCGGATTCCCCTGACGCCCGACCTGCTGCTCGGCGCGCGGGCCGACGACCTCTTCGCGGAGCCCCTGGCCCCCGCAACGCCCTTCCTGCGGCCGCTGATGGCGACCTTCCATGCGCTCACGCTGCGCCCGTCGGACGCTCCGGACGCCGGGGCCGAGGTCACCCACGCCGCCCGGCTGGCGCTGCTGGCACGCGGGCGCCTGCCGCCCGGCCTGCCCGAGAGCCGCGCCGCGCTGCGCTCGGGCTTCCTGCATGCGGCACGCGGGATCCTTGCGCGCGACCTGCGCCAGCCGGAACTCTCGCCGGCAACGATCGCCCGCGAACTGGGCATCTCGCTGCGGCAGGTGCACGTGCTGTTCGAGCCGACGGGGCAGTCCTTCGCGCGCACGCTGACGTCCATGCGGCTCGGGGAAGCCTCGCGGATGCTGTCCGAGGCGCCGGAGCGCTCGGTTACCGACATCGCCTACCTTTGCGGCTTCGACAGCATCGCCACCTTCTACCGGGTATTCCGCGCGGCCTACGCCATGACGCCCCGCGACGCGCGGGCGGCGGCACAGGGCGAGTGACGCCCGCGGCGCCGCGATTTCGAAAACGGAAGTACCAATAAAAACAGGCGCTTGCGCGCATTGAGAAGACGCGGACCGGGCCTTCGCGAATCATGCGCGGCATGTATCTGCATCCCCTGACAGCCGGCCTGCCGGCGGCGGAGCGGGAGGCGCTCGCCCGCCACAGCCAGCTTCGCCACTTCAAGCGCAACCAGACCGTGCTGCGCATCGACGAATCCACCGACAGGTTCTACTGCGTGGCGAGCGGGCTGCTGCGCGTGACCACGCCCGGGCGCGACCCCAATGCGGAGTTCACCAGCGAGTTCATCCGCCGGGACGATTTCTTCTTCGACCTGTCGATCCGGGAAGACCGCTACACCTCGACACAGGCGCTGGTGGCGGCGCTGCCGTCGTCGGTGTACCTCGTGCCCATCCGGGTCATGCGCGAACTGTGCGTGCGGCACCCGGCCGTCGCGATGGCGCTGCTGGGCCTGGCGATGAAGCGCATGAGCATGCTGCGCGGCCAGATGCGGCGCGTGACGACGCTGCCCTCCGAGGACCTAGTGCACCGCGTGCTGTACCAGCTCACCGAGCTGGCGCCGGCCCCCGCGGGCGGCTACGACAAGCGGATCTCCCAGTCGCTGATCGCCTCGTATTCGGGCCTGTCGCGCGAGATGGTCAACAAGACCATGCGCGACATGGAAAGCCGCGGCCTGCTGCGGCGCGACGGCGAAGCCGTGCATGTGTCGCCCGAATTCGCGGCGACGGACCTCGGCACGCTGCCGGACGATTCAGCCGGCGATGCCGAAGCGGTGCTCGGTCGCGCTGCGGAACACCTCGGACGGCCGCAGCACTGTTGAAGGAAAGTCCGGACGGTTCGGCGAATCGGGAAAGTGCTGGGTTTCCAGGCACAGCCCGTCGCCCTGCCGCAGGCTCGCGCCCGCGCTGCCCAGCAGGCTGCCGTCGAGGAAGTTGCCCGAATAGAACTGCACGCCGGGCTCGCTGGTGTGCACTTCCATCACGCGGCCCGTGGCTTCGTGTTCGAGCCGTGCCGCGAGCGCGAGGCCATGGTCGGCCTGGGTGCGGTCGAGCACCCAGTTGTGGTCGTAGCCGTGCGCGAGCAGCAGCTGCTCGTGGCCTTCGCGGATGCGCTCGCCGATGCGGGTCGCGGCCCGGAAGTCGAACGGGGTGCCCGCCACCTCGGCGATGCCCTGCGGGATCAGCGTCGCGTCCACCGGGCAATAGCGGCTCGCGGCGAGGGTCAGCCGGTGGTCCATCACCGAGCCGCTGCCCGCGAGGTTGAAGTAGTCGTGATGGCTCAGGTTCAGCACCGTGGGCCTGTCGGTGGTCGCGCTGTAGTCGATGCGCCATGTATTGGCGCCCAGGCTCAGCGTGTAGCGCACCACCAGCCGCACTTCACCCGGGTAGCCCTCCTCGCCGTCGGCGCTGGTGTAGCCCAGTTCGATGGCGATGGCGTCGTCGCCGGTCTCCTGCGCCGACAGCGGCGCGATCTCCCAGTAGCGCTTGCCGAAGCCGGTCGCTCCGCCGTGCAGCGAGTTCGGGCCGTTGTTCAGGCCGAGCTGGTGCGCCTTGCCGTCGAGCGTGAAGCGCCCGCCCGAGATGCGGTTCGCGTATCGGCCGACGATGGTGCCCAGGTGCGGATGCGGCCCCAGGTAGTCGGCGAGCGTGGGCAGCCCCAGCACGATGTTTTCGCTGCGCCCATGCCGGTCGGGCACGCGCAGTGCGGTAACGATGCCACCGAGGTTGATGGCGCTCAGGCTCAGGCCCCGGCCGTTGTCGAGCGTGTATTCGGTGACCGCGCGGCCGTCGGGCATGCGGCCGTATTCGCGCGAGGTGATGCTGCTGCTCATGCGCCTCCTGTGTCTCCTGCCATTCAGGGAAACATCGCCTCGCGCGCGCACTGCGAGGCGGTGCGCAGCGCGATGCGGTCCTTGAGGTCGTGAAAGTCGGGCGGTTCGGCCGCGTAGGTGCGCAGCTCGATGCGATGGCCGGCCTTGGTCACCGCGTCGGCAAAACGCTCCTGCAGCGCGAAGGGCGTGTTCCTGTCCTCGCGGTTGCCGATCAGCACGATGCGCCGCGCCGGGTCGCGCACGATGCCGCCCACGTGGTCGAGCGGGTCGTAGAACTGCGTGCTGCCGGTGGTGTCGGTGCGGCCGTCCTTCGAACGGCCCAGCATGCGCGCGCGCTCCAGCAGCCCGTAGGCGCCCGAGGTCAGCACAGCGCAGGCCACGCGCGTGCGCCCCAGCGTGAGCAGCGCGGCGCCGGCAGTGGCGCCGCCGCTGTGGCCGACGATGACGATGCGCTGCAGCCGGTGGCGCTGCATGAGCGCGTCGAGTGCGGCATCGAGCGCGTGGAACTCCACCAGCTGGCGGCGCTTGCGGTGGTCGCCCGACGATCCGTAGGTGCCGGGCCGCGCCACGAAGATCCACGGCACGCCCGCGCGGTCGCGGCTGCGCTGCGCATCGAGCGTTCGCAGTTCGTCGGTGTTCTCGGGGATGCGCGTGGGCGCCTGGTCCATCACGCCGTCGCGGTCGCCCGAGAACTGCACGATGGCCATGCGCGCGCCGTCTATGTCGTCGCTCGCGAAGTAGCGGATGCACGCCGGCCCCTCGGCTGGCTGCACCCACAGGAAGCCGTTGCGGTCGGGGCAGCGTGCGCGGTCGGCGGGCTGGTTCCAGTACAGCACGTCGTCGCTGCCGGCGGCGAGGAGGCGAGGCACGTCGGGCCCCGTGCGCTGCGCGCAGGCCGCCTGTGCCAGCGCAAGCAGGACGAGCGCGCCGCGCGCGCACCGGCGGAAGAAGCCCTGCGCCCTCATAGCCGCTGCAGCAGCCCGGGGATGCTGCCGAAGTCGGACCGGTCGCGGTCGCCCTTCACCAGCACGAGGTCGCCATCGCGCAGGAAGGCGCCGAGGTAATTGGCGAGCTGCACGGCATCGTCGAAGTGCGGGCCGAGCAGTTCGGCGGGCACTTCCTCGCGCAGCCAGCGCATCTCCTCGCCGTGCGTCACGAGGTGCTCGATGCCCGAGGCCAGCAGCGGCGCTGCCAGGCTGCGGTGCATGGCCTCGGCCTCCTTGTCGAGGTTGACGATGCGCCCCAGCACGCCGATCTTGCGCAGCACCGGGCCGGCGTCGCCGCGCTGCCAGGTGCGCACGAACTCCATGGCGTTGCGCATCGACATGACCTCGGCGTTCCAGCTGTCGTCGATCAGCGTGGCCTGCACGCCGCCCAATGTGCGCAGCGCGCGCACCTGCATCACCGACGCCGGCAGGCGCACGTGCGGCATGCGCGCGCAGGCCGCCTCGCCGTCGAAGCCCATGGCCAGCAGCGCCGCGAAGGCGAGCAGCGAATTGCGCACCAGCCCCGCGCTCTCGACCGGGAACAGGTATTCGAGCGTGCGCCCCGGAATGGCGACGCGCACCCGGCAGCCGCCGCCGGGCTCGGGCCGGGTGTCGAGCATGCGAACGTTGGCGTCGGGCCCGCTGCCCACCACCCAGATCGCGCCGGCCGTGTGCGCGGCGGCTTCCACCACCTGGCGCAGGCAGGGAATGTGGTCGGGCACGATCGCCACGCCGCCGGGCTCCAGCCCGAGGAAGATGCGCGACTTGTACGTGGCCGTGAGCTCCACCGTCGAGGCCTGCCGCGTCTGCGAGAGACCGATCTCGGTGATGATGGCCACGTGCGGCCGGGCCAGCAGCGAGATCGGCCCACGGTCCATCCACAGGCCGCTTTGCGCCATCTCGAGGATGCACACGTCCACGTCGGGCCCGAGGTTCGCCAGCATGGCCGGCACGCCGACGCGCGAGTTGTAGTTGTCGATGGTGGTGTGCACGCGCGCCCTCGCGGGCAGCAGGTCGCGCAGCATCGCGATGGTGGACGACTTGCCGACCGTGCCGGTCACGCCCACCACCATGCCCTTGTAGCGCTCGCGCGCCGCGACACCCATCGCGATCATGGCCGCGATGGGGTCCTCCACCTGCAGCAGCGGAAAGGCCGGATCGAGCCCCTCCACCGCGCGCGCGACCATGGCGCCGGCCAGCCCGGACTGCAGGCGGGGCAGCTCCAGGTGGCGGTCCCAGTTGTCGCTGCGCGGCTTGCTGTAGCTCTCGTGCACGGCCAGCGTGCGGTAGTCGGAAGCGATGAAGAGCGAAGGCTTCGGCAGCAGCCCCATGTGGACCGGCCCGCGCACCGCCGAGTTGACGGACCAGCCCGGCGGTGGCCCCACCAGCCAGCGGCCGCCCGTGGCACGCTGCAGCTGCTCCGCGGTCCAGACGGGCGCGGGTTCCGGGCCGGCGCCGGGACGGTCGGCCGAGAGCACGGGCGCGGGACGCTCCGGCAAGGGCGTGGGCAACGCAGGCACGCGCAGGCCGTACCAAAGCTGGAGGCGGCGCGCGGGCGGCAAATCGGGAAGATCGCCGCGCACGCTCACTTCGAGCTGCAGCACGTCGCTCTCCAGCAGCCCCGCGCGCGGCGAGCGCAGGCCGTAGCGGTCGCGGTAGATGCGGCCGGGCTCCCAGCGGCTGGTGGGCCACATCCAGTCGCAGGGGTCGTGGTCCATGCCCTCGCCCCATGGCGGCATGCGGCTGCTGCGCATCGGCACCGCGCGAAAGCCCACGCGCAGGTCGGCGGCGACGGGCGCGTCGACGGTCCAGAACGATTCGACCCACAGCAGGCGCCGCCCCACGATCTGCCGAGGCGTGCAACGCAGGCCGACGAGGCGCAGCGGGCCGATCTGCAGCGGCGGGACGCGCGCGTCGCCGGGCACGGCATCGACCAGCCATTCGGGCCTTGGCACGGACAGCGGGCCGATGACCGGCGCTGGCTGCGGTGCCGGCGGGGCGCCGTCGACAGTGCTGGCGGTGCCGGCCTGGAACGCCTGCCGGTCCGGCGGCGACAGCCTCGCGACGCAACGGCCGCCGGGCAGCGGAGCCATCTCGGTACCGAGCGCGCGGCATTGCGCGGCGAAGCGCTCGCCGAGCGCCTGCGCCTCGTCGCCCTCGAGCTGCCGCGAGAAGCCGAAGCCGACACCGATGGGCGTGAACGTCACCTCCTCGACGCCGCGCGGGCTCAGCGCCAGCGTGAAGACGCCGGAGTCGCCGAAGTCGTTGCGCACCGAGTCGAACAGCAGGTCGCCCGCGTCGTGCAGGATCGGCCGGCCGTTGTAGATCTCGATGCCCTGCAGCACGTGCGCCGAGGTGCCGAGCACCGCGTCAGCGCCCGCATCGACGATGGCATGGCCGACGGCGATCTCGGCCTGCGTGGGCTCGGTCTCGAGGTTGGCGCCCCAGTGCACCGCCACCAGCACCACGTCGGCCTCGCGGCGCGCGGCTTCGATGCGCGGCGCGAGCGTGGCGGTCCATGCGGCGGGGTCGTCGAGCGAGAGCCAGGCGGCGCCCGCGCGCTCGGCGGTGACGGCGAAGCTCGGCTGCGTGGCGTCGAGCGAGAACAGCGCCACGCGCACGCCGCCGGCACGCCGGAACGCCGGGCGCAGCGCGGCCTCCAGCGTGCGGCCGGTGCCGGCATGCGCGATGCCCGCGACCTGCAGCAGGGCCTGCTGCTCCATCAGCGCCTCGGGGCCGTAGTCGCCGCTGTGGTTGTTGGCGGTGGCGACCATGCCGATGCCGGCCTCGGTCAGCACCGCGAGCATCTCGGGGCGGGCGCGGTAGTAGTACGGCGCCTTCTCGCCCTTGTCCACGCCCTGCTCGCCGACGGTGGCGACCACGCATTCGAGGTTCACGATGCGCAGGTCGGCCTCGCGCAGCGCGGCGATGTCGCCGAGCATCCTGCGCGCACCGCCGAGTTCGCGCAGCCGGTAGTGCTGGCGGCGCGAGAGGTTCACGTCGCCGCCCCATGCGACGGTGCCTGTGCCCACCGAGCGCCCCTCGCTCTCCTTCAGCATGCGGTGGTAGGCCACGTAGCCCGAGAGGTAGTGCTCCACGTCGTCGATGCGCACGCGGAAGCTGTGGTGCTTGATGAAGAACGAACCGGCGATGCGCGCGGGGTTGCGGAAGAACATCGCCAGCTCGGGCCAGAAATGGCCGTTGGCGAGGTAGCGCGCGCGGTATTCCAGCGCACGGTCGAACCTGTCGCGATCGAGCCCGGCCAGCAAAGGGCGCAGCGCGGGGTCGGCCTCCAGCCGCAGCACCATGTCGCGCGCGGCCATCATCAGCTCGAGCAGCGTGGGAAAGGTGGTGATGCGCTCCAGCACGAAGTCGAGGTACCCCGAAACGTTCTGCAAGCCGAAGCGGTAGTAGCGCACTTCGGGCCGGTAGCGCGTGAGCTCGTTGACGCAGTAGCTCAGCCAGTGGTCGTGCGCGCGCCAGTGCTCGGCGGCGATGAAATGCTCGAAGGCCTTCTCGACGACCGCGAGCCAGCGCTCGTCACGCGTGAGGCCGTACAGGCGCATCAGCCCGAAGGCCGCCTCGCCGTCGTAGTAGATGACGCGGAACCTGTCCTTCACTTCCAGCGACGGCGCATTGAGCACGTGCACGAAGCTGCCGGTCTCCGGGTCCTGCATGTGGCGGATGCCGAGCGCGAGCTGCTCCAGCAGCGGCAGGTATTGCCTGTCGCCCGTGAGCTCTGTGTACTTGACCAGCGCGAGCAGGCACACGGCATTGCCGCCGAGCTTGATCTCGCTGCCGATGTCCAGCAGGTAGGCGGCACGCGTGCCGTCGGGCAGGTTGGCCGGGCGGATCAGCGTGCCGGCGAGGAAGGCCAGCGAGCGGTCGATGGCCGCCTTCAGCGTGTCGTTGCGGGTGAGCTCCCACGCCTCCAGCATCGCGTAGGTGGAGCTCGCGTGGCGCAGCGTGTTGTAGGTGGGGATGGTGCGGTCGAAGCAGGGAAACCAGCCGTAGTGGAACTCGCCCGTGGGCTTGACCTGTTCGGCAAGGTAGTTGCCCGCGTCGTCGATCAGCGCATGCACCTGCTGCGCGTTCCATTCGCGCAGTTCGCGGAAGCCCGCCGCCTGCCCTTCGGCGGTGACGGGCCACGCGCCCTTCGCATCGACGTACACGGCCCGCGTCGTGAAGCACCAGACGGGCGCGGCATCGTCCGCCGGAAAGTCGAGCTCGCGGCCGAAGCGCCGCTTGGTGTGCAGGCGCAGGTTGCCGGTGTTGGGCTCGGCATGGTCCACGTCGCCGTTGTAGAGGATCGCGCTGCCGTGCATTTCCTGCGCGAGCAGCGCGAACTCGAAGCGCGCGTCGAAGGCGATGCCTTCGTTGAAGTAGTTGCGCTTGGTCTGCGCCAGCCTTGCCTTCAGCTCGCCCCAGCTCATGGGCACGACCTTGTCGACCACTTCGGCGCGCAGGCGTTGCGGCGGCTGCGCGCCGCGCCTGGCCTGGGTCGTGATCGCATCCACCGCGGCGCGCCATGCGGCTTCGATGCCGGCGCCGCGGCCCGACGCCACGCGGGCCCGGCTGCCGTTCTCACCGATGGCGAAGAAGACCACGCAACCCGCATCGCCGGTGGCAGGCGCCGCGGCGGGCAGAACGCCCGCCGGATCCGCCAGGGCCTGCCTGGCGCGGTTCAACAGATCTGCAAGAGGATTCTTCTGGTCGTGATTCATGCAGCCGCGAATGATGACAGGCCACGGCGTGGCCCGCCATCCCGTCAATCCATGGGATTTGTTCGCAGCCTGACGACTGGCTGACCTGCTACAGCCGCAGCAGCTCGACGCGACGGTTCTTCGCGCGGCCTTCCTCGTTGGTGTTGGGCGCCACCGGCTCCTTCGAGCCCGCGCCGCGCGAGGTGAAGCGCCGCGCGTCGAGCCCCGTCTTCGCCAGCGCCGCGATGACCGACACGCTGCGCCGGCGCGACAGGTCGGCGTTGTGCCCTTCCTCGCCCTGGGCGTCGGTGTGGCCCACCACCTGCACGCGCAGCTGCGGGTTGCTGCGCATGAGCTTGGCGATCTCGTCGAGCGTGGGCTGCGAGTCGGGCTTGATGCTGTCCTTGTCGAGATCGAAGTGAATGCCGTAGAGGCTGATGCGGCCGTTCTCCGCAAGGCTCTTCTGCATGGCGGTGGCATCGACGAAGACGATCTTGTCGGTTTCCATGGCCTTGGTCTCGACCACCTTCACGAAGGCGAAGTTGCCGCGGAAGTTGCCTTCGGCCAGCGCGATGCTGGCGTACACCTTGCCGCCGTTCGGGTTGTCGTACTGGGCGAGCAGGTAGCGCCCGCCGGTGCCGAAATAGGTGCTCACGTAGTTGCGGCCGAGGCCGATCATGGGCCACTCGGGCGTGTCGACGGCATCGGCAAGCTCGGAGACGTCGGTGTTGGGGCTGCTGCGGTCGGGGTCCTTCCTGTAGCAGCTGCCGTCGTTGCTGGCGCAGGAGAACACCATCTGGAAGCCCTTGGCCTTGAGGCTGGCTTCGTAGTTGCGCTGCACCTCGAGCAGCGAGCGGCCTTCGGGCAGGTGGTAGTAGTAGAGCGAGACCTTGCCCGCAACCTGCAGCCGGTTGGGCGTGGGCTTCGGGTCGCCCCAGGTCTGGATGGGCTCGCGGATGAGTCCGGCCTCGTCGTAGTTCTTGCTCTGGAAGGCATCCATCACGGAGCCTTCGTAGCGGCCGACCAGCGGGTGGTCTTTCGCGGGTTCGGCGGCCGATGCGAAGGTGGCGGCCATGAGCAGCGCGGCGCCAGCCAGGAGTTGTTGCAAGCGCCGGCCTGGAGCAAGCCGGATTGCGAGGGTTGATTGAGCCATGTGGTTGTCCGTTTTTCCAAGCGAATAGCGCCTCGGATGAGGCGCGCATCGAAGGTATCGGTGGCTCGGTAGGCGGGCAATACGCCGTTCGATATGCCTGTTAAGAAGAAGCTTCTAAGAACGAGCGCCAAACGGTGCGAACAGCTGCGGATTCCGAAATCAGGCCCACGCCTCCATCACCGCACTGCGCACCGCGTCGACCGCGACAAGCCGCTTGCCCTCCGTCGGCGCAACCCAGCACAACCAGGTATGCGAGCGCCACCCTTTCCAGATCGCGAGTTCGCCGTTGCGCTCGCCCTGCTCCGCCTGGTCGAGCCGCATCAGCCCCGCGCCCATTCCGCTCGCGACCATGCTGCGGATGGCGCTCTCGCCATCGGCCGTGCGGCCCTGGCGGTACTCGCGACCCGCGCCGGCGAAGAGCTTTTCGAGATGCACGCGCAGGATGCATGAGGGCGGCGTGCCGACCCACGGCAGGTTCGTGAGTTCGTCGAGCGAGAGATCGGGCTTCGCCTCGGCCACCGCGGGCGGCAGCGCCACCACGAGATCGACGATGCCGAGCCGGTTCAGCTCCAGCCCCTCGATGCGCTCGCCGTCGCTGAGCACATAGGCGCAGTCGAGGTCACCTCGCTGCACGGCGGAAAGCGTTTCGTACGAGAGGCCCTGCTTCAGCTGCAGCGTGACCTGCGGATGCCGTTCCGCCAGCTTCACCAGCACCTCGCCCAGCCGCAGCGCCACCGGATCGACCACGGTGCCGAAGCGGACCACGCCCTGCGCCGCGCCACGCAGCTGGTCGGCCGCCGAACGCATGCGCATCGCAGAAGCCAGCGTGCGCTCAGCCTCTTCGAGCAGGCCGGTGCCGGCCTCGGTGAGCGACATGCCGCGCGGCGTGCGTTCGAACAGCTTCACGCCAAGCTCGTCTTCCAGCGCCTTGAGCTGCGCGCTCACTGCCGGCGCGCTGGTGAACACGCGCTCGGCGGCGCGGGTCAGGCTGCCCTCGCGGGCGATGGCGACGAAGGTCTTCAGTTGGTAGAGCTCCATGGCTGCGGATTGTGAGCTTCAAGCCCGGATCGGTCCGTTCGCTTTTTTGGAGCCCCCTGTCCAAAGAAGCGAATGGCATTTGCAGCGCCCGGCGCCCATCCTCGGGACATCGATTCATTCATCGCAAGAAAAGGCTTCTCCCATGTCCCATCGCCAACGCCTGCTCGGCATCGCCGCGCTGCTGCTCGCCACCTCCGGGTGGGGCGGCATGTTCCTGGTCGGCAAGGGCGTGCTGCACCACGTCGAGCCGGCGTGGTTCACGCTCATCCGCTACAGCATCTCCGCGCTGCTGTTCGTGCTGCTGATTCTTCCGCGCGGCGCGGCGCCATGGCGCAAGCTGCGCCAGCACGCCGGGCCGCTGGCACTGCGCGGATTCGCGGGCTTCGGCATCTTCAGCGTGATGCTGCTGGCGGGCCTGGCGCACTCGGTGCCCTCGCACGGCGCGGTGATCATGGCGACCACGCCCATGACCACCCAGCTGCTGCGCTGGGCGCTCGACGGCGTGCGGCCGAGCCGCTCCACGCTGGTGACCACGGCGCTTTCGCTGCTGGGCGTGGCCATCGTCTCGGGGCTGCTCTTCGGCACGGCTTCGTCGGGCGAATCGACGCTCTTCGGCGACGCCGTGGCCTTCGTCGGAACGCTGGGCTGGGTCTGGTACGCACGCGGCGCGGTGCGCTTTCCGGAACTCGACGTGATCGAGTACACGGCGCTCACGGTGCTTGCCTCGTGGCCGCTGCTGCTGGCCATGGCGCTGGGCAGCACGCTGCTGGGCTGGTCGCACGTGCCGAGCGCGGAAGGCCTGCGCCTGTCGTGGCAGGCGTTGCTCTACGTCGGACTGGTGTCTTCGGCCATCTCGGTGCTGGCTTTCAACTACGGTGCGCGCACGCTGGGCGCAGTCACCGGCACGGCCTTCATCAACTTCGTGCCGGTGTCCGCCTTGCTGATGAGTGCCGCGCTCGGCAGGCTGCCCACGGTGAGCGAGGCGGCGGGCATGGCGATGGTGATCGGCGCGCTGCTGATCCATACCGCACTGAGCCGCAAGGCTTCAGCGCCGGCTCCGGCGCGGATCGCCCAGCCCCCGCAGAATGCGCGCAACTACAGCACCTGCGGAACCGCATCGTCATGAGCGACAGCAATACCGGGAAGCCCCGCCTCTTCGAGCCCCTGCGGCTCGGCCCCCTGCAGATCGACAACCGCATCGTCATCGCGCCGATGTGCCAGTACTCCGCCACCGAGGGCACGCCGGGCGACTGGCACCTGATCCACCTGGGGCATCTCGCGCTCTCCGGCGCGGGGCTGCTGATCCTGGAGGCGACAGCGGTGGAGGCCGAAGGGCGCATCTCGCCCGGCGACCTCGGGCTGTATTCCGATGCCAACGAGGAAGGCCTGGCGCGCGTGCTCTCGGCGATGCGGGCCCATTCGCCCATCAAGATCGCAATGCAGCTGGGCCACGCGGGACGCAAGGCATCGAGCCGCGCGCCGTGGGAAGGCGGCAGGCAGATCCGGCCGGACGAGCCCAGCGGCTGGAAGGCGTATGCGCCCTCGGCCGTACCGCATTCGCCCACGGAAGACCCGCCCATCGCACTCGACGCCGCCGGCCTCGCGCGCGTGCGCAGGGCTTTCGTCGATACCGCACGACGCGCTGCCCGACTGGGCCTCGACGGCATCGAGATCCATGCGGCGCACGGCTACCTGCTGCACCAGTTCCTCTCGCCGCTGGCCAATCATCGGGAGGACGAATACGGAGGCAGCCTCGAGAACCGCATGCGCTTTCCGCTCGAAGTGTTCGACGCGGTGCGCGAGGTGTTTCCTGCGGACCGGCCGGTGTGGGTGCGCGTCTCGGCCATCGACTGGGTGCCGGGCGGCTGGGACCTCGAAGGCACCGTCGCCTTCGCCAGGGCGCTCGAAGCGCGCGGCTGCGCGGCCATCCACGTGTCGAGCGGCGGCGTGTCGCCGAAGCAGGCCATCGCGCTCGGAGCCGGCTACCAGGTGCCATTCGCCGAACGGGTGAAATCGGAAGTCGGCATGCCGGTCATTGCCGTGGGCCTCATCACCGAACCACGGCAGGCGGAGGAAATCATCGCCAACGGGCAGGCCGATGCGGTGTCGCTGGCGCGCGCAATCCTCTACGACCCGCGCTGGCCATGGCACGCCGCCGCCGAACTCGGCGCGCAGGTGAAGGCGCCGCACCAGTACTGGCGCTCGCAGCCGCGCGAGTTCAAGGATCTGTTCGAGAACGCGATGTTCGGCGCGCGCTGAAAGGCCGGGATAGCCCTCAGCGGCGCACCGCCTCCAGCCAGAACAGCTTCTGCCGCATCGCCAGCGCCTCGCCCTGCTCGATGCGTTGATGCAGCCGCTCCAGCGCGGCGCGGCATCCGTCGATGCTGAATTCCGGGCAGACATAGGGCACGTGCTTCAGGTACCACGCGAACGCGCCGATGTCGGCGAAGGCGAGCAGTTCGGCGCCTTCTCCACCCTCTTCCACGACAAGGCCGGCGCGCTCCAGTTGTGCCGTGGCGGTGTCGAGCTTCCAGCGCGGCAGCTCGGGCATCGGCATGCGCAGCAACTCGTAGCAGTCGGCATTGAAGTCGGACGCGACCTGCTGCGTGACGAAGCGTCCGCCCGCCGCGAGGATGCGGTGAACATCGCTCGCAACGAAGGACTCATGCCGGTTGACGACCAGATGGAACGATGCGTCTGCGAACGGCAGCCGCGCCTGTTCCGCGTCATCCAGCTGCAGCGCGTTGTCGTCGGCTCCCTCGACCTCGACCACCTCGACACCCAGCGGCGCAAGCCGTTCGCGCGCGACGTCGACGTTGGGCGCCCAGCCCTCGGTGGCCACGGTGCGCGGCGGACGGAACGGCAGGCGGCTGAGCCATTCGCCGCCGCCCGTGCCCATGTCGAGCATGTCGGGCGACTTGCGCGCGTACCGGTCGACGGTTTGCTCGAAGTTCCACGACGTGGCGGTCGTCGCGATGCGGCCGTCGCACGACAGCTCCCAGCCCACCAGCGGCCGTGCGTCCGCCTCGCGCAGCAGTCTTTCGAATTCGCTCATCGCGCCCGGCGTTCAGGCCGCCACTTCCCGATAGAAGAAGGTAGTGGCGCACAGCCCGCCCTGCGGCAGCAGCGCGAAACCGGGGATGCTGCCCAGGCGCGTCCAGCCCATGCGCTCGTAGAGCCGCTCGGCCTCGGCGCCCGATGTGTCGAGCACCAGCAGTGTCTTGCCGCGCTCGCGCGCCAGTTGCTCGGCCGCCTGCATCAGCAGCGCGCCGATGCCCTTTCGGCGTGCACGGCGGTGCACCAGCAGCTTGGCGACTTCGCCGCGGTGCGGCTGGTTCTCGGGCAGCCCCAGCACCACCTGCACGGTGCCGACGATGCCTTCTTCGTCCTCGGCCACCAGCAGCGCCCGCTCGCCGCTCGCCGCGCTGTCGGCCACCTTGCGCCAGAAGGCATGCGCGCGCTCTTCGGTCAGCGGCAGCATGAAGCTCACCGACGCACCGCCCTCGACGCAATCGGCCAGCACCGAGGCAAGGTCGCGCAGCTGCGCTTCGGAAACGGTGTCCAGCAGGCGGACGCGCGGGGTGTGGGCGGCAGTGGTCGTGGTCATGTTCATGGTCTCCAGGAAGAAGGTACGGTCGCGATCACGACGACGTAGCGGGTGTTCTTGCGCGAGGGGTTGTAGTAGCTCATGGGGCGGTCGAGCACCATCGCCAGGCAGTCGCCGGTGTCGAGCCGATGGCTTTCGTCGCCCAGCGTGAGTTCGATGGTGCCGTCGAGCACCCACACCTGCTGGTGGATGAGCGGCTCGCGCGCCGAGGTTTCGTAGGCCACTCGGGCCTTGGGCGGGAACAGCACCTCGACGATCTGGATGGGCGAGGCGAAGCCGCTGGGCGACACGTTCCGCCGCACATAGCCGGAATGCGGGTCGCGCCACTGCAGCTGGCCGGCCAGCCGCGACACCGGATCGGCGACGGGCGCGGGCGCCTCGAACAGCGAGGCCAGCGACACGCCCAGGCCGGTCGCGAGCTTTTCCAGCAGCACGGCGGTGGGGCTGCTTTCGCCGCGCTCGATGAGCGAGATCATCGAGCGGCTGACGCCGCAGTGCGTGGCCAGCGCGTCGAGCGACAGGCCCCGCGCCGCGCGCAGGTCGCGCACCCGCTGCGCGATGCGGTCGTTCAGGCTGGAGGGGGCTTCTTCGATTTCCTTCATGCTGGATGAAATATCCATCATAAAGGAAACAGCGTCAAGCCTTCCTGCGGCAGGTCGCCCTCATCGCGAAGGGCCGATCAACGCGGCGCGCGCGGCCTCCGATGGAAAGACGCAGGCCACGTCGTGCGCACAGCCCGGCACCACCACGACTTCGCGGCGCTTGTCCGGCGCGAGCAGCGTGCGGTCGTACTGCGCATAGGCCAGGCCGCGCTGCAGGCGGAACGGGCCCTGCGCAAGAGCCGCGCAGGACCTGTCGAGCACGCGAAACGCGGTGCCCTTGGCGTCGTTGCTGTCCAGCGCGCCTTCGAGGTAGCTGATGTCGGCCTGCGCGTACTGGCGACGCGCCTGCGCGGCGCTGCGCCCGAGGTGCGCGGGCAGGTCGTCGGAGCCGTACTTCCAGCGGTTCATTTCCGGACATGCGGGGGCATCGGGCACCGCGAAGCCCGAGACCGATGCACCGTCGGCCGAGAACTGCGGCCGCACCGGATCGAAGTAGAGCCACGTGCTCGGATCGGCGACCACATAGCGCATGGCCACCTTGCCCGCCACGCCGTCGTTCTGCGCGAAGGCGGCATAGCGCTGCACGAACTGTCCGCCGGCCGAGAAGCCGGCGATGGTGATGGTGCGCAGGCCCGGCCAGCGCTGCACCAGCTCGGCCACGAGTGCGTCCGTCACCGCGAACGAGCCGGTGCGGCTGCCCGAGGCCGAGCGGCCGCCTTCGAGCCAGGAGCCGCAGGTCCACAGCAGGTCGCCGGGCTGCGGCGCGGGCAGGCCCGGCGAGTTGCACCGGCCGGCGGCCTTGTCGGCGGGCACCTGGAAGAGCGGCGCGATCACCAGCGTGTCGCTAAGAGTGCCGGCATTGCGGACGGTGCGCAGCGTCGCCTCGAAGGTCTTGTTGGCATCGCGCGAATGGCCGTGCATGGCGATGAGCGCCTTTGTCGGCCCGGCGGTTGCGGCGGCGGGCGCGTCGGGATCGAGCGAGGAGTAGTAATGCAGCGCGCCTGAGGCTCCGGCCGGTGTGAAGCTGCGGTAGCAGTCAGGGGCGGCCGAGGCCGTGCAGTCTGTCGCCCCTGTCGCCCCTGTCGCCGCCTGCGCGAACCATGGCGCCAGGAGGCATGCGGCGGGGAAGAACCATCTGTGGCTGTGCATGTTCGCGAGACTCCCGGGATGGAACGCGGATTCTCTGCCCGCCGCCAGCGAACCCGGCTGAGCTGGCAATTAGCGCTGCCGCCTGCGCTGTCCGTCTATTTGTCGAACGCCGGATCGATCGGCACGCGATACCCGTTCACGAGCCGGTTCGTCTCGTTGGCCATGCCGACCACGGCCATCAGCTCGGCGAACATCGCGGGCGTCATGCCGGCCTTCTCGGCGCCGGCGTGGTGGCTCGCGGTGCAGTAGCCGCAGCCGTTGGTGACGCTCACTGCGAGGTAGACCATCTCCTTCACGACCGGGTCGAGCGCGCCCGGTGCCATCACCTCCTTCAGGCTGCTCCAGGTGCGCCTGAGCGTGGCGGGGTCGTTGGCGAGGTACTTCCAGAAGTTGTTGACGTCGGGCACGTTGCGCGTGGCCTTGATGTCGTCGAAGACGGCCCGGACTTCGCCGGAGGCGTCGGCATATTCGATGGGTTGAGGCTTCATGAATGGCTCCTGAGGTTGCCGGCAACGGTACCAGCCTCCGAGCCGGGCCTGTCGATGCCCCCTCAATAGGTCTCGAGAAACCTCGCGTGCTCCCGGTGCATGTGCGAGCGCGCGACCAGCCAGCTCTTCAGCGCGGCCTGCGTGTCGGGCGACAGGTCCCTGGAGCATTGGTCGAATGCATCTCCGAGCAGCCGGAACTCGGCGTCGAGATGGCGGTGCGCCGGTGTCGCATCGGGCGTCTGGTTCTTCGCGAAGGCGAGGAGCCCTTCATGGCCGAACGCCTCGATTTCCTTCACGAGGCGCCGTCGCTCCTGCATCAGGCGCCGGAATACGGCCGAACGGCGACGCGGGCCGAAGCGCCGGAGTATGGGGTTCGAATCATCGCCTTGCACCGTGGCCAGGATGATGTCGAGCTGCTCGAGCAGATGCATCCACTGCTCGGGCTGAAAGAATTCCATCGGTGCCGCAGGCGTCTTCTTCACGACCAGCATGGTTGTCTCCTGCCGTCATTTCTTATGTGCCCCGGCCTGGCCCGGAATCATCCGAAGCCAGGCCGGGGCTGTACTGCTCTCACTGATTCACTGATTCACTCATTCATTCACTCGCCGGCGGCCGGAACCGGCCACCGACGATCACCGACCGGTCACTTCTTCTTGAGGTCGAAGCGGTCGAGGTCCATCACCTTGGCCCAGGCGGCCACGAAGTCGCGCACGAAGACCTGCTGCGAGTCGCTCGACCCGTAGACCTCCGCGAGCGCGCGCAGCTGCGAGTTGGAGCCGAACACGAGGTCGGCGACGGTGCCCGTCCACTTGAGCTCGCCCGACTTGCGGTCGCGTCCTTCCAGCACGCCTTCGGTCGAACCCTTCTGCCACTTGGTGTTCATGTCGAGCAGGTTCGCGAAGAAGTCGTTGCTCAGCGTCTCCGGGCGCTTGGTGAACACGCCGTTCTGCGACTGCCCGGCGTTCGCGTTCAGGACACGCAGGCCGCCGACCAGCACCGTCATCTCGGGTGCGCTCAGGGTCAGCAGCTGCGCCTTGTCGAGCAGCAGTTCCGCGGCCACGCCCTCGAGCCCCTTGCGCAGGTAGTTGCGGAAGCCGTCGGCCCTCGGCTCCAGCGGCGCGAAGGATTCGACGTCGGTCTGCTCCTGCGAAGCATCGGTGCGTCCGGGCGAGAAGGGCACGGTCACGTCCTGGCCGGCCTTCTTGGCGGCAGCCTCGACCGCCGCGTTGCCGGCCAGCACGATCAGGTCGGCCAGCGAGATCTTCTTGCCGCCGGACTGCGCGCCGTTGAACTCCTTCTGGATGCCTTCGAGCGTGGAGAGCACCTTCGCCAGCTGGGCCGGCTGGTTGACTTCCCAGTCCTTCTGCGGAGCGAGGCGAACGCGCGCGCCGTTGGCGCCGCCGCGCTTGTCGCCGCCACGGAAGGTCGAGGCCGAGGCCCATGCGGCGCCGACGAGCTGCGCGATGCCCAGGCCCGAGGCAAGCACCTTGGCCTTCAGGGCGGCAACGTCCTTGTCGTCGACCAGCGGGTGGTTCACGGCGGGAATCGGGTCCTGCCAGATCAGCTCTTCCTTCGGCACCAGCGCGCCGAGGTAGCGTGCGCGCGGACCCATGTCGCGGTGCGTCAGCTTGAACCAGGCGCGGGCGAAGGCGTCGGCGAACTCCTGCGGATTCGCCATGTAGCGGCGCGAGATCTTCTCGTAGGCCGGGTCCATGCGCATGGCCATGTCGGCCGTGGACATCATCGGCGCATGGCGCTTGGCCGGGTCGTGCGCATCGGGCACGGTGCCCGCGCCGGTGTTGCCCTTGGGCTTCCACTGGTGCGCGCCGGCCGGGCTCTTGGTGAGCTCCCATTCGTAGCCGAACAGGGTCTCGAAGTAGCTGTTGTCCCACTTCGTGGGCGTGGGGGTCCATGCGCCTTCGAGGCCGCTGGTGATCGCGCTGCCGCCCACGCCGCTGCCGAAGCTGTTCTTCCAGCCGAGGCCCTGTTCCTCGATGCCGGCGCCCTCGGGTTCCACGCCGACGTGGCTCGGGGCGCCCGCGCCGTGGGTCTTGCCGAAGGTGTGGCCGCCAGCGGTGAGCGCCACGGTTTCCTCGTCGTTCATGGCCATGCGCGCGAAGGTCTCGCGGATGTCGCGGGCCGAGCCGAGCGGATCGGGGTTGCCGTTCGGGCCTTCGGGGTTCACGTAGATCAGGCCCATCTGCACGGCAGCCAGCGGGTTGGCGAGGTCGCGGTCGCCGCTGTAGCGCTCGTCGGCCAGCCACTTGCCTTCGGGGCCCCAGTAGATGTCGTCTTCAGGCTCCCAGATGTCGGGGCGGCCGCCGGCGAAGCCGAAGGTCTTGAAGCCCATGGACTCCAGTGCCACGTTGCCGGTCAGGATCATCAGGTCGGCCCACGAGAGCTTGCGGCCGTATTTCTGCTTGATCGGCCACAGCAGGCGGCGGGCCTTGTCGAGGTTGCCGTTGTCGGGCCAGCTGTTCAGGGGCGCGAATCGCTGCGCGCCGTGGCCGCCGCCGCCGCGGCCGTCCGCGATGCGGTAGGTGCCGGCGGAGTGCCAGGCCATGCGGATGAAGAGAGGTCCGTAGTGGCCGTAGTCTGCGGGCCACCAGTCCTGCGAATCGGTCATCAGGGCATGGAGGTCCTTGATGACGGCATCGAGGTCGAGGGTCTTGAATTCCTCGGCGTAGTCGAACGCTTCGCCCATGGGATTGGACTCGGCGGAGTGCTGGTGCAGGAGCTTCAGGTTCAGCTGGCTGGGCCACCAGTCTGTGTTCGCGGGAGCGCCGGCAAAGCTGTTCTTGCGCGCATGGCCCGGGAAGGGGCACTTGGTTTCATCGGACAAGGGGTTCTCCTTTGGTAGTTGATCACGCGGGGGTCCAGACCCAGTCTAGGTTTGGATTTCCGCTGCATCAACCCAATTGAGCGAATTGAATTCATAGCGAAGAACTATGAATTTCGCCCAACCAGAGAACTCGGGAAAACTTAGGAACTCATCTCAGCGGATGCCTGTAGCCCAATCGACCGCCGCATCGAACAGCAGCCGGCCCGCGGGCGAGAGATTGGTGAAGGTCTCGTTGCCGAGGAAGAACATCACGCGGCGCGCCGGCGCGAGCGACTCGTAGTCCATGGTGGCGCCTTTCTCGTAGCCGAAGATCGCGGCCTTCTCGGGCTGGCCGTACAGCGTGGCGATGGTGGTGGCGCCCAGGCCGGGCCTGCCCCAGCTCATGCCGGCCTGCTTCACGTAGACGTTGGCGACGCCGGCAGGCAGGCCCGCCGCCATCGGATGCGGCGCGTTGACGAGCCACACGTAGCGCTCCTTCGCGGCTTCGCCGAAGTCGGTGTCGTGCCGCTTGCCGGTCATGGCAAGGTCGTCGAGCAGGTCGTTCTCCCAGGTCAACAGCGGCACCGGCAGCTGGCGCCATGCGCCGCTCACGTCCTTGGCGGAGACGGTGGACGAGATCACGACGAGATCAGCGCCGGCAGCGACCGACGGCGCGGCCGACTGGTCCTGCAGCGTGACGGCGAAGCCGCGCGATTCGAGATGCGCCCTGACCTTCTCGTCGACCGGCATGCTGGGGCCGTCGCGCTGCACCAGCAGCACGACCTTGCGGCCCTGGCCCACCGGTTCGGCAGCCTGGGCGCCGGCATGGAGACCGCATGCAAGCAGCAGTACCGTCGCCATGCGCCGGGTGATGGAGTGAATGCCTTGCTTCATTTCAGAACTCGAAGGTAGTGAGGAACGAAACCTGCCGCGCGTCGCCCATCGAGATGAAGTAGGTGTTCGCGGCCGACGGGTAATAGGTCTTGTCGGTCAGGTTCTTCACGTTGAGCTGGAACTTGACCTTCTTGCCGCCGATGCGCGTGTCGTAGGTGGCGAAGGCATCGACCGTGGTGTAGGCCGGCAGCTCGAAGCTGTTGGCCGAGTCGCCGGCGCGCTTGCCGACGTAGCGCGCTCCAGCGCCCATGCGCAGCCGGCCCTCCCCGCCGAAGACCTGGCCGAAGTCGTACACCGCCGAGAGCGAGGCGGTCTGGCGTGCCACGTTCCACAGCCGGTTGCCGGCGTACAGCGGGTCCTCGGTGGTCTTGGCGTCGATGTAGGCGAAGCTTGCGATGGCGCTCCAGTTCTTGCCCAGCTGGCCCGCCGCGTCCACTTCGAGGCCGCGCGAACGGGCCGCGCCCGAGGTGCGCCAGTCGGTCAGCTTGGTGACGTCGTTGAACTGCGAGACCAGCACGTTCTTCTTGTGGATGTCGAACAGCGCCACGGTGCCGGTCACGCCGCCGGGCATGTCGAACTTGGCGCCGAGTTCCCACGACTTGGCTTCCTCGGGCTTCACCGACGAGTCGAGCACGTAGCCGCTGGAAAGCGGCGCGATGGTCGATGCGGGCTTGAGCGACTGGGTGTAGCTGCCGTACAGCGACACGGTGTCGCTCAGCTTGTAGATGAGGCCCAGGCGCGGCAGCAGCTTGGAGCCGTCGGTGTCGGTGTTGACCTTGAAGGGACGCCCGCGTCCGGCCATCTGCGACCAGGCCTGGTAGCGCAGCGCCGCCACGGCGATCCAGCGGTCGTTCAGGTGGATCGAGTCCTGGAAGAACAACGACTGGTTGTGCAGCTTGTCGGTCTGGTCGCTGTCGCTCGCCGACACGGTGCTCGACGGCGCCTCGAGGCCGTACACCGGGTTCAGGTAGCTGAAGGTGCGCGTGGTGGCCTGGCGCAGCAGGTCGGCGCGGTAGATCTTGCGGTACTCGGCGTCCCAGCCGAACTGCAGGTCGTGGCGCATGCCGCCGAGTTCGACGGTGCCGTCGACGTACGCGGTGGCGTAGCTGTCGGTGCTGAGCGCGCCGCGCGTGGCGTCGTTGCTGCGCGAGAGCGTGCCGCGCGTGGTGTTGATGCCGTTCACGCGCAGCTGGTTGGCGTCGTAGGTCTCGCGGTTGTAGCTGAGGTTCAGGTGGCCGGCCCAGCCGCCGCCGAACTGGTGATCGACCGAGAACTGCGCCAGGTGGGTCTCGCCGCTCATCTCGTTGAACGGCTCGTCCAGGCGCTGCGTCTTGGGCAACGCGAGCGGGCGCTGGGTGCGCGGGTCGAGCGCGGTGCCGCGATCGAAGGGCGTGACGTACTTGCGGTACTCGTACCAGAGCACGGCCTGCGTGTCGTCGCCGTACCAGGCCAGCGACGGCGCCACCAGCGTCTCGCGATGCTTGCCGAAGTTGCGCCAGTAGTCCTCGTCCACGTGGTCGACGATCAGCCGGTAGGCCAACCCGTCCTCGCCGATGGGGCCGGTGGTGTCGAGCGTGGCGCCGCCGCCATCGCGCCCTTTCGCATAGCCCGAGCCCAGCAGCGACAGCGAGGTGCGCTGCCGCAATTGCGGCTTCTTGCTGACGACATTGATCACGCCGCCCGGGTCCATCAGGCCGTAGAGCAGCGACGACGGGCCCTTGAGCACCTCGATGCTCTCGGCCGCCGCGTTCATGCCCCGGCCCTGCACCAGCGGCATGCCGTTATGCATGATCGAGCCGTCGCGGTTGCCGCCGAAGCCGCGCTTCATGATGGTGTCCTGCGTGCTGGCCAGCGTGTTGCCCTGGTTGATGCCGCTGACGTTGGCGAGCGCGTCGTCGATGTTGCGCGGGCGCTGGTCGCGGATCACCTGCGCGGGCACCACGTTCACCACCTGCGGAATCTCGAGCACGGGCGCAGTCGTGCGCAGGGTGGACGCGTCGGGGGTGGGCTGGTAGCGGTCGTCGGCGTCGGCCGGCACCGGTGCCGCGCGGGCCACCACGCGCACGGCCGGCAGCATGCCGCCTGCTTCCGCCGCATCGGCCGACGACGGATTCGCGGCGATCTTGCGCAGCGTGAATTCACCCGCACCGCCTTCCACCGCTTCGAGCCCGGTGCCCGACAGCAGCGCGGCAAAGCCGGCGCGCACGGTGTAGTTGCCTTGCAGCCCTGCGGACTTCAGCTCCCTGGTGCTCGCGGGGTCGAAGGACAGCGCAACGCCCGCCGCCGCGGCAAAACGGCCGAGCACGGAAGCCAGCGGGCCGGCATCGATGCGGAAGCTTCTGGCAGGCTGGCTCTGTGCACCGGCGCCCGCGGCGGACTCGGCGCCCGTGGCAGCGAGGGGCAAGGCCATCATGGCCGCAACCAGGCACAGCAGCGCCTTGCGAACGGGATGAGGTGGAAGTGATGAGGGGTGCGCGTGCATTCGGGATTCCTTCGGCATTCATTGACTGCGATTCATGGCTCTCAATGGGTAGGCCGAACGAAAACGGAAAAGATGAAAGGCGCGGAGGAAAAAGTTTCTCCGCCGCGCCCTGCCCTGCCGGCTCAGGCGGGCACGAGCGACACCCAGTAGCGCGTCAGGCTGCTCACGCGCACAGGGAATGCGCGGGCGATGACCGCGAGCGCCTTGTCGGTGTCGGTGATGGGGAAGGCGCCCGACACCCGGATGCCGGCAACGGCAGGGTCGCAGACCAGGCGACCGCGGCGATAGCGCGCGAGTTCGCCGACCACGTCCTCCAGCCGCCAGTCGTTGACGACCAGGCTGCCGTGCTCCCAATCGGCAAGCGCCGGGTCGGCCGGCTGCGGCGCGTCGACGCGCCCGGCGGTGAAGCGCGCCTGCCGGCCGGCATCCAGCCGCACGACCTCGCCGGGAGCCTGCGATGCGCGGACTTCGACGGCGTCTTCGAGCACGCTCACCACCGTACTTGCGTCGTCGCTGCGCACGGTGAAGCGCGTGCCCAGCGCGAGGATGCGGCCGTGCGGCGTCTCCACCATGAAGGGGCGGCTGTCCCTTCGCGCAACGCCCGGCACGTCGTGGTGCTTCGCGGTCTGCACGAGGATCTCGCCCTCGCGCAGCGTGAGGAGCCTGCGGCTCGCGTCGATGGACACATCCACGGAAGTGCGGGTGTTCAGCATCAGCTGCGATCCGTCCGCGAGCCTGACGGTGCGCTGCTCGCCGGTGCCAGTCCGGTAGTCGGCCAGCCATGCGCCCAGGCCGCCGTCGGGCCCAGCCACCCGCCACGACAGCCAGGCGAGCGACCCACCGCCCGCCAGCACCGCGATGCCGCGCAGCACCCGGCGCCGGTCGGATTGCGCGGCCCGCAGCGTGGACGCCGCGACGTGCCCCGGCACGCGCTGCAGCGTCGCCTGCATGGATTCGAAGCGCCGCCATGCGCGCTGATGGTCGGGGTGGGCGCCATGCCAGCTGCGCCATTCCTCGCGGTCGGCATCGGTCGCGCAGCCCGAACACAGCCGGGCGTACCAGGCGACGGCTTCCTTGCGAACCTCGGCTTCGTTGCGCGCGTAGTCCATCGTCACGGCGCGAGCAGGTAGCAATGTTCGAGCGCCTTGAACATGTAGTTGTTGACCGTGCGCACCGTCACGCCGAGGCGCGAGGCGATTTCAGCGTAGGTCAGGCCGTCGAGCTGAGAGAGGATGAAGGCCTGCCGCACCGGCGGCTTCATACCGTCCAGCATGGTGTCGATGGCGACCAGCGCCTCGAGCACGATGGCCCGCGCCTCCAGCGAGGGCAACTGCGGCTCGGGCAGCGCGGCGAGCGTGTCGAGGTAGGCGCGTTCGAGCGCGCGGCGGCGATGGAAGTCCACGACCAGCCCGTGCGCGATGGTGGCCAGGTACGCGCGCGGCTCCGCGGCAGCGACGGGCTCCGTCTTGCTCAGAACGCGCACGAAGGTGTCGTGCGCCAGGTCGGCGGCGTTGTGCGTGCAGCCCAGCTTCTTGCGCAGCCATGCGTGCAGCCAACCGTGGTGGTTGCTGTAGAGCGCTTGCACCTCGTGCTGTAGAGCGAACTCGCCGGCCGGCATGGAATCTCCCCGCAGCCGGGGGCCGCGCTCAGGCTTCAATAAGAATAATTCTCAATTATATTGCCCGATGCCGCGGGATTGGAGCGCGCCTCGAAAGCGCGAAGAAACTCGCCCAACATGGCTTCAGCGCTCCCATGTCACGAGGCTTGAGAATGCCGACCGGCTCCAGGCCGAACTGCGCGTCGATGCGGACCTCCGCCAGTTCACCCGCCCCGAGGCTCGGCCGGACGACCGAGAACGGGAGCAAGGCGAACAAGTCCTGGTGACGCAGCAGCCGCCACACCACGCCGAGCGACCGCGTGACGACCGGGTAGGTGAGAGGCGGCTGCGGAAACCGCCGGGTCGATACCGCAATCGCAGAGCTCGTGAGAAGCGGAACCGGCATTCAGGTTTGGCGGGTGATGGAACTGTCCGGACTCCGCGTCTGGTCGACCGCTCTTTCCAGCTACACAAAAAATGAGATCGAGAAGTTGAATGCTCAGAATTCCGTATGTGCCACGACCCTACCAAGATGAAACACTGGGGTCACTGCCGACACGCTTGCTGCTCTACAACGGCGCGGGTTTGTGGCGCAGCCTGCTGGAAGAGTCGGGTTCACGCATATCGCAGGAGATCAGCAAAATGACATCTGCAGCTACCGGTTCATGCCGCGAGGGGGCGGCTTAGTCGATGCGGCATTGCCGGCCAACGGCTACCAACCCTCCCACGGGATGCGACCTTGAGGTCCTCGCCAGGACTCTCGTGCCATCAAAGTAATCCTTTCGATGAGCAATCACAGAAACCGGAAAAGGCCATCGGGTTGCTTCCTTGAACATGTCGTTACGCTCGTTCCAGTCATTGCCGCACAGCGCAATGCATCCGAATTCAAAAGAACGAACGAGGGTCACACATGCATTACGACGCGACCGCCGGGCATGGCTGCTCAAGCCATCGCCTGATGAAGCGACTCGCCCTGCAAGGCGCCGCAGCATTCACGCTGCTGGGCATCTCCGCTGGAGTCCAAGCCGCCTGCTCGCTGAACTTCACCTCACCGAGCAAGGGCGCGAAGGTCACCTCGCCCAGCATCACGGTGTACGGCACCGGCGGCGGCGATGCCACCACGGGCGATGCCGGCACCGTGACCGCCACGCTCAATGGATCGCCGTTCTTCAGCTACTCGGGATCGTTCACCGCAGTTGTCTCGTTCCTCGAGGGGCGCGGCGTTCCCGTCACGCTGCGCCCCGGTCCCAACTACCTGGCAGTCTCGGGCAGCGTTGGTGGATGCAGCGCGTCGGACTACATGACGGTCTACTACGACACGTCCGATGTCATTCCCCGCAAGAACAAGGGTGACGGCACCGAGCGCGATGGCCCGCAATCGTGCACTGGGAACCCCATCAACTTCGCGATGGGCAACAAGGTGCAGGAGGAGGAAGACTTCCGCAGTGCCTCGGCGCACTATCCACTGAAGTTCTCGCGCATCTTCAATAGCGCCGACGGCTATTGGCGTTATTCGTACGCCACCCGTCTGAGGATCAGCACCGCCGAAGTGGTGCTGCTGCATGCGAACGGTCGCGAGTCGCCGTTTGCGCGCAGCGGTTCCACCATCACCCGCGACGCGGACGAACTCGGCACGCTCACACAGACCGGCACCGGCTGGCTCTATGTCGACGTCGACAACACCCGCTACGAGTTCAACACGACCGGGCGCCTGACCAAGCAGACGCATCCTGAGGGTTGGTATCACAGCCTCTCCTACGGCACCAATGGCGCGGTGACAGTGACCGACGGGTTCGGCAACAGCATCGGCTACACCGAGGACGCCCACTTCCAGCCGCGCACGCTGACCACGCCCAATTTCAGCATCGCCTACAACTACGACACCGCGAACCGGCTCACTTCTGTCACCAGGACGGCCGGCGCGAGTGTGACGAGCCGCACGTACCACTACGAGAACACATCGAACCCACGCTTCCTGACAGGCATCACCGATGAACTGGGCGTGCGCTTCGCCACCTACACCTACGACTCGCTGGGACGCGCCACGAGCACCACGCACGCGGGCAATGCCGGCCTCACGCAGGTGGCCTACAACGCCAATAGCACGACGACCGTGACCGATGCGGTGGGACGCGCCACGACCTACCACTACACGGTGGTCAACGGCGTCAAGCGCATCTCGCAGATCCAGGGAGAACCAGCGCCCGGCTGCCCGGCCAGCAACTCTTCGTTCACCTACGACGCGCGAGGACTGCTGGCGAGCCAGACCAATGCGACCGGCAGCGTCACCAGCTTCACCTACAACACCCGCGGCCTGGAGGCCTCGCGCACGGAGGCGCTCGGAGCCCCCGAGCAGAGGACCATCGCCACGACCTGGGATACGACGCTGCCGGTGCCCACACTGGTCAGCCAGACGGGCCGGGACACCGCCTACACCTATGACACGGCCGGCCGTCAGCTCACCGCGACGATCACAGACACCGGAGGTACAGCAGGTACAGCACGCACGAGCCAGCGGACCTACACGACCGAAGGCCTCGTTCATACGTCCACCGAGCCCAACGGTGCCGTCACCACCTACACCTACGACACCCGCGGCAATGTGCTGAGCGCGGCCAATGCGCTGGGCCATGTCACGACTTACACCTACGACACCGCCAATCGCCTCACGAGCCAGACCGATCCGAATGGACTGGTCGCCACCTTCACGTGGGATGCGTACGACCGGCTGCTCACGCGCACCGTCGGCACGGGGCCCGGGCAGACCACGACTCTGACCTACCACCCCACTGGCACGATCGCAACGACATCCCTGCCCACCGGGCTGGTCACCAGCTACACCTACGACGCAGCACAACGCCTGACCGGCTGGAGCAACAACCGTGGCGAGAGCGGCACCTACACCCTCGACGCCGCGGGCAATCGCCTGACGGAGCAGACGCTCAACAGTTCCGGTTCGATCGCGTGGGCAACCGCGCGCACCATCAACAAGCTCAACCGCATTGCCACGCAGACGCAGGGTACGAACCAGAGCGAGAGTTTCAGCTACGACGCGGGCGGTGACCGCATCGCCCAGACCAATGGGTTGAACCAGACCATGAGCTGGAGCCTCGACGCGCTGGCCCGCGTCAAGACGATCACGGATGCCGCCAATGCCAGCGCGGGCCTCGGCTACAACGCGCTCGACGCCGTCACTCAGGCCAGTGACTTCAACACAATCGCCACCAGCTACAGCCGCGATGCCCTGGGCAATGCAACGGCTGAAGCCAGCGCCGACAGCGGCTCTCGCAGTGGCCAGTTCGACGCGCTGGGCCTGCCCAGCCAGGTCACCGACGCACTCGGCCAGGCCACCAGCATCACCCGCGATGCGTTGGGACGACCGACGGGTATCGTCTTCGCCGACGGCAAGACCACGACCCTGCGCTACGACCTGAGCGCCAACAGCAAGGGCTACCTCAGCGAGATCATCGACCGCGCCGGCATCACCGAGTACACCCGGGATGAATTCGGAAGGGTCACGCTCAAGAAGCAGACCTTGACCAATGGAAGCATCCAGCAGGTCAGCTATGTCTACAACCTCAACGGCACGCTCGCGAGCATCGGCTATCCCGGCAGCGGCACGCTCAGCCACGCCTACGACGCCACGGGCCGACTCACGAACCTGAACTGGAACGGCACCCCGCTGGTTTCCGCCATCACCTGGAATGCCCTGGGCCAGCCCACGGGCTGGAACTGGACGTTCACCACCACCAGCCCGGCGCTGGCAGCCAGTCGCACTTACGACAGTGCCTCGCGTCTGGCGCAGACCGAATTCAGCAGCTACACCTACGATGCTGCCGGCCGCATCGGCAGCCTCACCCAGAACCTCTGGGGCCCCGCCGACAACAACCCCGTCAACAGCACCATCGTCGCTGCCGACACGACCTGGAACGTGGGCTACAGCCCGACAGGCCGCATCATCAGCTTTGCCTCGACAGCGGGCGCAGGCGACAGCGCCAGCTTCAGCTACGACGCCAACGGCAACCGTACGGCGAGCACACGCGTGTTGGCGGGCCAGACGACGAGCCGCGGCTACACCCTGCAGCCCGGTACCAACCGTCTGGCCGGTTTCAGCCAGACCATCAACGGTGCCAGCAACACCAGTGTCACCTACGGCTATAACGTCAACGGCGACCTGACGAGCGACGGTCTCAGGAGCTATGGCTACGACGCGGAAGGTCGCCTGGCCACCGCCACCACGGGTGCAACGGACGTCAGTCCGACGACACGCTATGCACACAACGCTTTGGGCCAGCGCGTATTCAAGACCGAGCCGCTGTACCCGCCCAGCCAAGGCGATGAGAACGACCCGGGCTTCTGGAACAGCCTCGTGGCCTTCTTCACCAAGTTGTGGAGCCCGGCGACGACACCGGCCGAACAGCTCGGCTACGCCTATGTCTACGACGAGCGAGGCAGCCTGATCGCCGAGCTCGGCAGCGGCGGCACACACAGCGCGGGCGAAGCACGCTACATCTACCTGCCGACGGCCAACGGGTCGATGCCGGTCGCGGCGGTGGTCAACGGCACCACGTACGCCGTGCACAGCGATCATCTGAACACACCCAGAAGGCTCAGCAATGCCGACGGACAGGCCGTCTGGCAATGGGGCTACAGCGCATTCGGCGATGACAAGCCGGCGCTGGCGAAGAATCGCTTCGCGAATCTCGACGTGACGCCGAACCCGGGCACGACCGGCATCTCGGAAGTGAAGTTCAACCTGCGGTATCCGGGCCAGTACGCGGACGAGGAATCGGGCCTCTTCTACAACTACTTCCGCAGCTACGACGCGAGGACCGGGCGGTACAGCCAGCCGGATCCGATCGGGCTGGATGGTGGGTGGAATCGGTTTGGGTATGTGGATGCGAATCCGCTGGAATTCTCCGATCCGCTGGGATTGAGGGGTGGCGCAGCTGGTGGTGGAAGCGTCAACTTCCCGACGTCCATGTACCGTCAGCCGCAACTGCCGTACATGCCAACGCGTCCGCCCGGACCGCAGCCGCTACAGCCTCGTGGTACGGAGTCTTCCTCGGCGCAGGGCTACCTGGATCGTCTCGAAAGGCAGGGAAACTACGCCGATGGCGCCGGATCGCTCACCGGGGCGGGCGAGCAGTTCCGTCACCCGAGCGTTCCCAACGCATTGGAAGGGCTGATCAATCCGCAACGCTCCGGGCCGTTCGTTCCGACGGTGCCATTGCCGACGGGACCGAGCTGCAGGACGATCTGCGTGCCCAACAAGGCGGGTCAATGCTCGGCCGACGCCGGTTGCAGAACAGTCTGCGGCCCGGTGATCGAGGCCATTCGATGAGATGAAACTGAAACGCTCGAAGGTACTTTTCTTGACGGCTCTCGTCGTGTTGTCCGCCGCGGCCGGCTGGTACGGCTGGGAGCGGGGCAAGCAGCCGAGGCAGACGGCCGAGGAGGCATGCAGGAAGCAGTGCCATCCGTTGCCCTGGCAGATCAAAGGAGAAAAGCGGATACCCAACGCGCCCGAAGGCTGGCGCAACTATCCGGTCCATCCGACGTGCCAGTGCGGTTGAGCATGCTGGGTTTTCCGGTGCTCGATGGCAAGGAGCAACATCGAACACACTATCTCTCTATCGGAGATCTAGGGAAGGTCTGAACAACTCGCGATCCCGAGCCCGCCATGCACGTGCTGCCGACGAGAGGTCGACGCGTTCACGGTTCGATCGCCTTCTGAAGTGGGTTTGAAGCGCCCCCGAGCGCTCTCACGTGTCCGCGCCAACATTCTCCCCAATATCTGGAAATCAAGGCCATCACCACCCTGAAGCCTTCAGGCTCACTCCACCGTCACGCTCTTCGCGAGATTGCGCGGCTTGTCCACATCAGTCCCGCGCGCACACGCCGTGTGATACGCCAGCAGCTGCAGCGGCACCACGTGCAGGATCGGCGAGAGCGCGCCGTAGTGCTCGGGCATGCGGATCACGTGCAGCCCCTCGCTGCTCTTGATCTTCGTGTCGCCGTCGGCCAGCACGTAGAGCACGCCGCCGCGCGCGCGCACTTCCTGCAGGTTGCTCTTGAGCTTCTCGAGCAGCGCGTCGTTGGGGGCCACGGCCACCACGGGCATCTCGCTGGTCACCAGCGCGAGCGGGCCGTGCTTGAGTTCGCCGGCGGCATACGCCTCGGCGTGGATGTAGGTCACTTCCTTGAGCTTGAGCGCGCCTTCGAGCGCGATCGGGTAGTGCAACCCACGCCCGAGGAAGAGCGCGTTGTCCTTGCGCGCGAAGTCCTCGGCCCAGCCGATGATCTGCGGCTCCAGCGCCAAGACCGACTGCAGCGCGACGGGCAGGTGGCGCATCTCCTTCAGGTAGCGCGCCTCGTCGGCGTCGCTCAGCCGGCCCTTGGCCTGCGCTATGGCGAGCGTGAGCAAAAAGAGCCCCGCCAGCTGCGTGGTGAAGGCCTTGGTCGACGCCACGCCGATTTCCACGCCGGCGCGCGTGATGTACGCCAGCTTGCACTCGCGCACCATCGCGCTGGTGGCGACGTTGCAGATGGTCAGCGTCTGCTCCATGCCCAGCGAGCGAGCGTGCTTCAGCGCGGCCAGCGTGTCGGCGGTTTCGCCCGACTGGCTGATGGTGACGACCAGCGTCTTCGGATCGGGCACGGACTCGCGATAACGGTACTCGCTGGCGATCTCGACCTGGGTGGAGATCTTCGCGATGCCTTCGAGCCAGTACTTGGCGGTGCAGCCGCTGTAGTAGCTGGTGCCGCAGGCGAGGATGAGGATCTTGTCGATGTCCTGGAACACGCGATGCGCGCTCGCTCCCGTGGCGCCGTCCTGGCCGATGCCGTCGAACAGCTCGGGCACGATGCCTTCCACGCCTTCGAGCGTGTCGCCGATGGCGCGCGGCTGCTCGAAGATTTCCTTCTGCATGTAGTGGCGGTAGGGGCCGAGCTCGGCCGCACCGCTGTGGGCCAGCACGGTGCGCACCTGGCGGGTGACCGGTTTGTGGTTCTTGTCGACGATCCAGTACTTGCCGGGCTGCAGGTCGACCACGTCGCCCTCTTCCAGGTAGATGATCTGGTCGGTCACGCCGGCCAGGGCCATCGCGTCGCTGGCGAGGAAGTTCTCGGCACCGTCCTTGCCAGCGCCCAGGATCAGCGGCGAGCCCGCGCGCGCACCGACCACGCGCTGCGGCTCGTCGCGGCAGATCACGGCAATGGCGTAGGCGCCGTGCAGCTGCAGCACGGCGGCCTTGACGGCCTCGAACAGGTCGCCGTCGTAGAGGCTGTCGACGAGGTGGGCGATGACCTCGGTGTCGGTCTGGCTCTCGAAGGCGTAGCCCTTGGCTTCGAGCGCGGCGCGCAGCGTTTCGTGGTTCTCGATGATGCCGTTGTGCACGAGCGCGACGCGGCCAGGCCGCGCGGCCTGCGCATCGGCGCCGGGACCGTGGCTGAAATGCGGATGCGCGTTGTGCACCGCCGGCGCGCCGTGCGTGGCCCAGCGCGTGTGGGCGATGCCGGTGAGGCCTTCGACCTTGTCGTCGCGCACCTGCGCCACGAGGTCGGCCACGCGCGAGGTGGTGCGCGCCCGTGTCAGGCCGCCGGCCTGCACTGCCACGCCGCACGAGTCATAGCCGCGGTACTCGAGCCGCTGGAGGCCCTGCACGAGGACCGGAACGATGTTGCGATGGGACGCTGCCCCGACGATGCCGCACATGGTGAGCTGCCTTTGAATGAAGAAGAGGCTCGATGGTAGGAAGGCATGAAAGAAATATGCATTCGAAATTTCATTGATTTCGGACTTTTATTTCTTCATTTTTCCTATTTGGACTTTTATTCCATAATTTCTCTGAATATGGAATCAATCTCGCTCGATTCAACAGACTTGCGGCTGCTCGAGGCCCTGCAGCGCGATGCCTCACAGACCAACCAGCGACTCGCCGCGGACATGGGCATCTCCCCGCCCACCTGCCTGCGCCGCGTGCAGCGGCTGCGCGAGCTCGGGCTGATCGAGCGCCAGGTCGCGCTGCTGTCGCCCGACCGGCTCGCCACGGTGCTGGGTCACGGCCTGCAGGCGGTGATCGAGATCTCGCTGGACCGGCAGGACGCCGCCTCGCTCGACGCCTTCGAGGCGCGCGTGATCGCCGACGACGCGGTCCAGCAATGCTGGCGCGTGTCGCCCGGCCCGGACTTCGTGCTGGTGGTGGCGGCGCGCGACATGCCCGGCTACGCCGAACTCACGCAGCGCCTGTTCACAGCCGATGCGAACGTGCGCAACGTCAAGGCCTTCTTCAGCCTGAAGCGCGCGAAGTTCGAGCCCCGGCTGCCGCTGGGGCCCCGGACCTGAAGAAGCCCCTCAGGCCTTCGGCTTCTTTTGCGGACGCTTCCAGTTCGGGAAGCTCACCGGCTTGCTGCGCGCCACAGTCAGCGCCCCCGGCTCGGTCGACTTGTTGATGGTCGAGCCGCCGCCGATGGTGCCGCCCGCGCCGATGGTGATCGGCGCCACCAGCACGCAGTTGCTGCCCACGTGCACGTCGTCGCCGATCACGGTGCGGTGCTTGTTGGCGCCGTCGTAGTTGGCGGTGATGCTGCCCGCGCCGTAGTTCACGCGTTCGCCCACGGTGGCGTCGCCCAGGTAGGCGAGGTGGTTGGCCTTCGCGCCGGCAGCCAGCGTCGAGTTCTTCACTTCGACGAAGTTGCCGATGTGCACCTCGGTACCCAGCTGCGCGCCCGGCCGCAAGCGGGCGAAGGGGCCGATCAGCGAGCCCGCGCCGACGCTCACGCCGGCCTTCTCGCCCTCGATGTGGGTGAACGGATGGATCACCGCGCCGGCCTCGATGCGCGCATTGGCAATGACGCAGTTCGCGCCGATGCGCACGCCCTCGCCCAGCGACACGGCACCCTCGAAGACGCAGTTGACGTCGATCTCCACGTCGGCCGCGCATTCGAGCGTGCCGCGCAGGTCGAAGCGCGCCGGGTCGGCCAGGCGCACGCCCTGCTCCATCAGCGCGCTCGCCTGGCGCAGCTGCCAGGCACGCTCCAGCGCCGCGAGCTGGGCCGGGCTGTTGATGCCGGCCACCCGCAGCGCATCGGTGGTGATGTGCGCGACCACGGGCACGCCGTCGGCGGCCGCGAGCTTCACCACGTCGGTCAGGTAGTACTCGCCCTGGGCGTTGTTGTTGTCCAGCCGCGCAAGCCAACCCTTGAGCAGGCGCGCCGGCACGGCCATCACGCCGCTGTAGATCTCGCGCACCGCGCGCTGGGCCTCGGTGGCGTCCTTGTGCTCGACAACGGCCTGGACGTCGCCCGTGCCGCCCGAGCGGATGACCCGGCCGTAGCCCGTTGGGTCGTCGAATTCGATGGTCAGCAGCGCCAGCTTGCCGCCCGCGCTGGCCGCGACGAGTGCGCGCAGCGTGTCTTCGCCGATCAGCGGCACGTCGCCCGAAAGCACGACCACCGTGCCGTCGTCCGCCAGCAGCGGCGCGGCCTGCTGCACCGCGTGGCCGGTGCCGAGCTGCGGCTCCTGGCGCGCGAAGCGCAGCGTGGCGCCTTCGATGCCGCCGGCCATGGAGGCCTCGACCTCGGCCGCGCCGTGGCCGGTGACGACCACCACGCCGCGCGCGCCGATGCGCCCCGCGGTGCCGGCCACATGCGCCAGGAGTGCGCGGCCACCCAATCGATGCAACACTTTGGGCAGTCTGCTCTTCATGCGCGTGCCCTTGCCGGCGGCCATGATGACGACGTCGACCGGCCCGTGGTTGCTGTCTTGTTGCGGAGTCTGATTCATGCGTTTTTCTTCCCGGATTCGTTGCGCTGCAGTGGCGCGGATTATCGGCGCGCTGCTGGTGGCGGCCGCGCTGGGCGCCTGCAGCGCGATCCAGCTGGCCTACAACAACCTACCGACGGTGAGCTACTGGTGGCTCGACGGCTACCTGGATTTCGACGGCGCCCAAACCCCGAAGGTGCGCGACGAGCTGGCCCAGTTGCTGGCATGGCACCGGCAGAACGAACTGCCGCGCCTCGCGTCGCTGCTGAAGGAGGCAGAGGCGATGACCCCGGGCGAGGTGACGCCGGAACAGGTCTGCGCCATGGCCGACCGCATCCGCGAGCGCCTGCTGGCGGTGACCGAGCGCGCCGAGGCCGCCGGCACCGACCTGGCCCTGAGCCTGAGCGACGCCCAGTTGCAGCAGCTGGAGCGCAAGTACGCCAAGAACAATGCCGAGTACCGCAAGGACTGGCTCGACCGCACGCCGGCGCAGGTGCAGGAGAAGCGCTACGACCAGTTCCTCGACCGCACCGAGGATTTCTACGGCCGGCTCACCGGCGAGCAGCGCGATCTGCTGAAGCAGCAGGTCGCCCAGTCGGTGTTCGACCCGAAGCTGGCGGACGCCGAGCGCCGAAAGCGCCAGCAGGAGGCGCTGGCGCTACTGCGCGGCTTCGTCGCCAGCAAGCCTTCGCCGGCCGAGGCCCGCGCCGCGCTGCATGGCTACATCCAGCGCATCGCCGATCCGCCGCCCGGTCCCTGGCGCGACCAGCAGCAGGCGCTGCTGCAGGAGGGCTGTCGCAACACCGCGGCCATGCACAACGGCACGAGCGCGAGCCAGCGCGCGCAGGCGGTGCGCCGGCTGCAGGCCTACCAGGACGACCTGCGGCAGCTGGTGGCGGCGCGCTGAACTAAATCAGCGGCGTCGGCCGCATCGGCCGCTCGAAGTAATCGCCCAGCCTTTCCAGCGCATGCGGCTCCAGGATGCGCAGCCAGCCGGCGTCGATCCTGTAGAGCCCCAGGCGCTGCAGCCGCCGCAGCGTCTTGTTGGTGTGCACCAGCGACAGCCCCAGCGCGTCGGCGATGTGCTGCTGGCTGAACGGAAACTCGACCCAGCCGTCACGCTCCATGCCCACGCGCTGGGCGCGGCGGTACAGGTGCATCAGCAGCATGGCCACCCGCTCGCCGGCATTGCGCCGACCGGCGGTGACGAGGTTGTCGTCGACCATCTTCTCCTCGCGGGCCGCCAGCCAGGTGATGTCGTAGCCCAGCTTGGGCTGGGCGTGGAACAGGCCCCAGAGCCTCTCGCGCGAGAAGGCACACAGCGTGACGTCGGTCACCGCCTCGACGCCGTGGGTCTGGCCGTCGGCGAACTCGTCCTGCAGGCCGAGGAAATCGCCGGGCAGCAGGAAGCTCAATATCTGCCGCCGGCCGTCGCTCAGCGTCTTGTAGCGGAAGGCCCAGCCCGAATAGAGGGTGAAGAGCTGCGGGCTCGGCCGGTGCTCGTCGATGATCGGGCTGCCGGCCTCCACGCGCCGGGCGCCGACGCGGAAGGACTCGATGGTCTCCAGTTCCTCGCCGGAGGGAGGCAGGAAGGCGTCGAGCCGGCGCAATGCGCACTGGGCGCACGGATTCACGCCCCTGGGAGGCGCCATGGCGGCGGGGTAGTCCTCGAATTTCACGCTTCACTATAGGCGCAGGGCCTGTGTCTTTTGACATTTCGCGGCGTCCGGCGGGCACCTAAACTCCGCACCGCCTTCCAACCCAAGACGCATGACAGAAGAAGCCACGCCACCACTCTACGAAGTCCTTTATTGCAGCACGCTGGCCCAGGACCTGGCTCCGGGCACCGTGGGCACGATCGCCTCGCGGGCGCGCATCCGCAACGCGCAGCACGACATCACGGGCCTGCTGGTGTTCGACGGCCTGCGTTTCTGCCAGCACCTGGAAGGCCCGCGCGAAGCCGTCGACGCGCTGATGCGGCTGATCGCGGCAGACCCGCGCCATGTCGGTGTCAGGGTGGTCTACGAGGCTCCGTTGGAAATTCGCCGCTACAGCGGCTTCGGCATGGGGCTGGCCGAGTGCGAGGGGCCCGACCAGATGGCCGGCGTGCATGCGCTAGACGGGGAAGCGGCGCTGCGGCACTTCCTGTCACTGGTTCCCAGCTTCGACATCAACGGCTGAAGACGGGACGGGACTGCGCCATCCCCCGAAAAGGCGCTTCAAAAAGAAAAAGGCGGCCGAGGCCGCCTTTTCAGCTCATGGAGGACGAACAATCGCTCAGGCGTTGTCCCAGCTGTAGGTCGCGCCGTAGCCGTCCCAGGCCTCCATCACGATGCGCTGGCCCGCAGCCACCATCAGCGATTCGCCGGGTGCGAGCACCAGGTCTTCGCTGGGGTTGGCGAGCGTGGCGTCGGGCGTGATCCACACGCGACCCTGCTTCACGCGCAGGATGCTGGCCGCCCGCGCCTTCAGGCTCATCGCCTCGCCGGGAGCGATCTGCCACGCACCGCGGCGGACAGCCGGCGGAACGGTGGCGGCGCGAGCCGGGACGGACAGGGACGAGAGCGATTCGGTGGTGCAGACGGCGGTGGACATGATGAAACTCCTTGGCTTTGCCGGTGCGCTTGACAGAAAGTGGCAATAGCGCAGTTCGGGAATGAATGATCGTTTCTATGGCGTTGGCGGTCCAATGAAAACGAGGTAGCCTACTGATGCTGGTTTCGCATCAATCGATTGGCCGCAAACCGCCCCGGATTCATACCCATGCAACATTCCCAGACCCATCTGCGTTCCCGCCCGATCTCCGCCGGGCACCTGCGCGCCTTCGAGGCCGTCGCCCGGCACCTGAACTTCCGTGCCGCGGCGGAAGAAATGGCACTGACCCAGTCGGCCGTGAGCCGCCAGATCCAGTCACTCGAAGAAGAAGTGGGCGTCGCCCTGTTCCTGCGCCACACGCGCGCGGTGGAGCTCACCAGCGCGGGCGCCCTGCTGCTGCTGGCGGTGCAGCAGTCGCTGCCGCGCATCGACACGGCCGTGCGCCAGATCCGCCAGAGCGCGGGGCGACAGAGCGTGTCGCTGACCACCTTCGCCTCGTTCGCCTCGATGTGGCTGATCCCGAGGCTGGAGGCCTTCCAGCGCGACAACCCCGAGATCGACATCCGCATCGACGCCAGCGACGTGGCGGTCGACCTCGACGTGGCCGACGTGGACATCGCCCTGCGCTACGGCCCGCGCGAGGCGATGCCGGCCGGCGCCGTGCGCCTGTTCGGCGAAACGCTGACGCCGGTGGCCAGCCCCTGGCTGCTGAAGAGCAGCCCGCCCATCAAGACGCCGGCCGACATGACGCAGTTCACGCTCATCGAGGCCGGCGACGCGCACCGCACGCACCTGGAATGGCTGACCTGGCGCCGCTGGTTCGAGGTGAACGGACTGGAACGCGCGCAGCCCAAGCGCTGGCTCTATTTCAACTACGCCTACCAGATGGTGCAGGCCGCGCTCACCGGCCAGGGCGTGACGCTGGCGCGCAGTTCGTTGATTGCCGAGAGCCTGGCCAACGGCGACCTGGTCGAGGTGCTGCCGCAGCACCGCATGGATTCGCCGATGTCCTACTGGCTGATCGCGGGGCCGCGCAGCGTGCAGCGGCCGGAAATCAGGGCGTTCTGCGACTGGCTGCAGCTCCAGGCCGTGACCACGCGCGAGACCATCGGCGAGGTGCCCGACCCGGACACCGTCGACAACATCGACTGAGGCGCGAGGGCCGCCTCAGCTCGTTGGCCAGACGACGCCGTTGTCGTTCAGGATGGCGTCCAACGGCAGGTCGTGCGCCTCGGGCTCGAAGTCCTCGAGGAAGCCGTTGGTGAAACCCAGCCCCACCGTGAACGGCCGAGGCTCCAGCGCCGCCAGCGTGCGGTCGTAGAAGCCGCCACCGTAGCCCAGCCGGTAGCCGCCCGCGCTGTAGCCCACGCAGGGCACGAACAGCAGGGTCGGCACGATCAACTCGGTGTCCTTGGGCTTGGGGATGCCGTAGGCGTCTTCTTCCATCTGGCAGCCCGGGTACCAGGCGTGGAAGGTCAGGGTCTTGTGAACTTTGTCGATCACCGGCAGTCCGATGCGGCGGCGCTGGGGCTCTTCCATGAGTTCGCCGTCTTCCTTCCAGCGGTGCAGGGCGGGCAGCGGATCGAACTCGCCCTTGATGGGCCAGTAGGCGCCGATCACGGTGTCGGGCCGTCCGACCAGCCAGATCCGCATCACGCGCTGCAACAGGTCCGCGCGTGTCAGCCGGTCGGGCATCGCGAGGCGTTGCTCGATGAGTGCTTTTCTCAACTGTTCCTTAAGAAAACTCGCCGTTGCCGAAGTGTCGGCACCCTTTGACTTGTCCATAATCCCCCGATGCAGTTCCCAAGCATTTTGGCATCCAAGCGCCATCGCCCGCGCAACGCGGCACCCGCACTGGTTTTTTCCGCGGTCCTTGCCCTCGCCGCGTTGCTGTCACAGCAACCCGCCGCAGCCCAGAGCAACACCAACGACGACGTTCTGGTCCAGATGAAGCAGGCCTTCCAGCGCGGCGACAAGGCCCGCCTGACGGCCCTGCTGCCGCAAGCCCGCGGCCACGCGCTCGAACCCTGGGCCGCCTACTGGGAACTCAAGGCACGCCTGCAGGAAGCCGCCCCCAACGAAGTGCAGGACTTCTTCGCGCGCTACCCCGGCACCTACCAGGAAGACCGCCTGCGCAACGACTGGCTGCTGCTCACCGGCCAGCGCCGCGACTGGGACAACTTCTCCGCCTCGGTCGACGGCTTCCGCATGGGCGACGACGCGCAGGTGCGCTGCTACGCGATCCTGGTCGACTCGCTGCGCAGCGGCACCGCCACGCAGGCGCAGGCCGACGAGGTGCGCCGCAACTGGTTCGCCCAGAAAGACTCCGACGACGGCTGCGCCACCGCCGCCGACCGCATGGTCGCCGCACGCCTGATGTCGACCAACGACGCCTGGAAGAAAGCGCGCCTGGCGATGGAAGCCAACCGCCCGCAGGCCGCGCGCGCCGCCGTCACCATCGCCGCGCCCGACGCGCTGCCGCTGTTCGAGGAGCTCAATGCCAGCTCTGCCAAGTTCCTGACCGGCCGCGCCTTCGTGGCCGCCAAGTCGCGCAAGGAGCTGGTGGTGCTCGCGCTCATCAAGGTCGCCATCGCCGACCCCGAGCTGGCAGCCTCGCAGCTCGACAGCAAGTGGGGCCCGATGCTCTCTGCCGAGGAGCGCAACTGGCTCTGGGGCACCATCGGCCGCGCCGGCGCCATCAAGCTGTGGCCGCAGGCCGGCACCTATTACGCCAACGTCACCAAGAACAGCGACCTGTCCGACGACATGCTCGGCTGGCGCGTGCGCGCCGCCCTGCGCGCCGGCCAGTGGAAGGAGGTGGCGCCCGCCATCAACGCCATGAGCGAGGCCGCCCAGCTCGACCCGACCTGGGTCTACTGGAAGGCCCGTGCCCTGTCCAATGCCGGCGGCGACGAACGCCGCGCCCAGGCCCGCGAGCTCTACCAGAGCATCGCCGGCTCGCGCGGCTTCTACGAGATGCTGGCGCTAGAGGAACTCGGCCAGCGCACCGTGGCCGCCACGCGCCCCGCCCCGCTCACGCCCGAAGAGAAGGCGGCCGCGCGCAACAACCCGTCGCTCGCCCGCGGCCTCTACGCCATCGCCATCGGCCTGCGCCCCGAGGGCACGCGCGAGTGGAACTACGCCACCAACCTGCACGACAAGGGCGGCATGGACGACCGCGCGCTGCTGGCCGCGGCCGACTTCGCCTGCCAGCGCGAGGTGTGGGACCGCTGCATCAACACCAGCGAACGCACCAAGGGCGTGGTCGACGTCGAGCAGCGCTTCCCGATGCCCTTCCACGACACGGTGCTGCGCAAGAGCCAGGACATCGGCCTCGACCCGGCCTACGTCTACGGCCTGATCCGCCAGGAAAGCCGCTTCATCATGGACGCGCGCTCCGGCGTCGGCGCCTCGGGCCTGATGCAGGTCATGCCCGCCACCGCGCGCTGGACGGCCCGCAAGATCGGCATGACCGACTTCTCGCCCGGCCAGATCAACGACCGCGAGACCAACATCACCATCGGCACCAACTACCTGAAGCTGGCGCTCGACGACTTCGACGGCTCCATGGCGCTGGCCGCCGCCGCCTACAACGCCGGCCCGGGCCGCCCGCGCAACTGGCGCAACGGCCCGGTGATCGACGCGGCCATCTGGGCCGAGAACGTGCCGTTCAACGAGACGCGCGACTACGTGAAGAAGGTGCTGGCCAACACCACCAACTACGCCGCCATCATCAGCGGCCGGCCGCAGTCGCTTAAGGAGCGCCTGGGCCGCGTGGGCCCGCGCGACGCCTCCGAGCCCGAGCCGAACAAGGACCTCCCCTGAAGTCCGCCGCCTGAAATGAGCTGGCGCGACGAGGTCCTCGACACCATCGCGTCCGAGTTCTCGGATGTGGGTGACGTCGCGCAGCTCACGCGCATCGTGCTGCGCCTCACGCTCGCGGGCGCGCTGGGCTTCGTGCTCGGCTTCGAGCGCGAGCAGCAGGGCAAGGCGGCCGGCGTGCGCACCCACATGCTGGTGGCGATCGGCTCGGCGATGTTCGTTCTGATCCCGCAGCAGACCGGCATCGTGCCGGCCGACATGAGCCGCGTCATCCAGGGGCTGGTGGCCGGCGTGGGCTTCCTCTGCGCCGGCACCATCCTCAAGCAGGGCAAGGACGAAAGCCATGTGCAGGGCCTGACCACGGCGGCGGGCCTGTGGATGACGGCGGCCATCGGCATGGCCTGCGGACTCGGCCGCGAGGTGACGGCCGTGACCAGCGCGCTGCTCGCGCTCGCCGTTCTGGCACTGGTGCCGCGGCTCGTGAGCCTGATCGAGCGGGTGGCCGGACCGAAGAAGAGCAGCGGCAGCGCCGGCGACGACACCCGCCAGCGCTGACCGCCCTCCCGCATCAATTCACGCGGCGTTCGGCATCAATTGCCGTCCGGCGCGCGGCTAGCATCGGGAGCTTTGTTTCAGAACCACCGCAACGGACCGGAGAACCCCTCATGCGCAAGCTCTACGTCGGCAACAAGAACTACTCGTCATGGTCCATGCGGCCCTGGGTGCTGATGAAGCAGGCCGGCATCGACTTCGAGGAAGTCGCGGTGCGCTTCGATTCCTTCGAGGCCGACTCGCAGTTCAAGCACACCATCGGCGCGCTGAACCCGGTGGCGAAGGTGCCGGTGCTGGTCGACGGCGATCTCGTCATCTGGGACACGCTGGCCATCGCCGAGTACCTCGCCGAGACCTTCCCCGATAAGCAGCTCTGGCCCCGTTCGGTGGCCGACCGCGCGCGCGCCCGAAGCGTCTGCGCCGAGATGCACTCGGGCTTCGGCGGCCTGCGCGGCCATTGCGGCATGAACCTCGAAGCCTCGCTGCCCGAGGTGGGCGCGCGGCTGATGAAGGAAGTGCCCGAAGTCGGCAGCGACCTCGCGCGCATCGTGCAGATGTGGAGCGGCCTGCTCGACGCGCACGGCGGCCCGATGCTGTTCGGCCGCGAATTCGGCATCGCCGACGCCTACTTCGCGCCGATCGGCACGCGCATCAGGACCTACGGCCTGCCGGTGCCTGCGCACATCACGGCCTACATCGAGCGCGTGCAGGCGTTGCCGGGCGTCAAGGCCTGGATCGACGCTGGACTCGCGGAAAAGGACTTCCTCCAATTCGAAGAGCCCTACCGCACCGGGCGATAGGGCTCTTCGAACAAGAGTGGCGTGCCCTTGCGAGGGGAATCGCGGGACACCGCGGAACCGGCTTTGCCGGGCCGCAGGTGTCGCCCCCGGCAGGGGGTTGGCGAAGCGACACGAAGTGCGCGCAGCCTGGGGGCAAGCCAGGTTCAGAACCTGTATGTTGCCGACACGTAGGTCACGATCGGGTTCAGCTTCAGGCTGGCCTCGCTGTTGGCCACGGGCAGGCCGTAGACCGAGGTCGTGGTCAGCTTGGCCTTGGTCTTCAGCGGGATGTACGACACCGAGAACGAGATACCCCAGTGCTTGTCGAACTGGTAGGCCGCGCCCACGTTGATCACCGGCGCGAACGAGCTGTCGAGCTTGGCAGTGGTGTTCACGGCGAACGGCGACTGGTGGAACTGGCTGGCCAGCGCGCCCTGCAGGCTCGAGGTCAGCTTGACGTTGCTGTACCAGACATAGGTGGCGCCCAGGCCCACGAACGGCCGGAAGGCGTCGTTGCCTTCGTTGAAGAAATACTTGCCCAGGACCGTCGGGCTCCACTGGCGAGCCTCGCCGAGCTGGCCCACGCGGCCGAGAGTGCCGGTGCCGTTGAGCTTGAACTTCGGGGGCACGCCGAACACGCCTTCCACCGCCCAGTGGCTGTCGAGGAAGTAGGTGGCGCTGAGGCCCAGGGTGTCGGAATTGCTCACGCTGGCGCCGGAACCGGGCAGCACGCTCGGAATGGGCGAGGTCACGGTCAGCGGCTTGCTCGAATCCTGCGGTGACAGATGGAACCACCCTGCGCCGACGACCCAGTCGCCGGCCTGTTGCGCCATGGCGCTGCCGGACGCCAGGGCGCCCAAGGCTGCAAGCGCAATCGTTGTTTTCTTCATGATCTGAATTGCTCCTTTGAATGAAATATCCCTCTACGGAGGCGGGCGTCGGCTGTGATCGCCGCTGTAAATCTTCCGTACGACAGACGATTGCCCGGTCCGATCCGCAGATTATCGAACGACCGTTCTATTTTCAAGCCACGGAGTATCCCTACACTGAGGCCATGAAAATTTTTCTCGTCGGCGGTGCCTTGCGCGACCGCCTGCTGGACCGTCCGGTGTCCGACCACGACTGGCTGGTGGTCGGTGCCACCCCCGAGGAAATGGTGGCGCGCGGCTACCTGCCGGTGGGGCGCGACTTTCCGGTGTTCCTGCATCCGCAGACACGCGAGGAATACGCGCTCGCCCGCACCGAGCGCAAGAGCGCACCGGGCTATCTCGGCTTCACCGTGCACGCCGCCCCCGACGTCACGCTCGAACAAGACCTGGCGCGCCGCGACCTGACCGTCAACGCCATCGCGCTGCCGGCCGAACTGGTGAGCCCCGACGGTCGCTTCAACCCCACGCCCGAGACGCTGGCCGATCCCTTCCACGGCCAGCGCGACCTGCGCGACAAGGTGCTGCGCCATGTGACCGACGCCTTCCGCGAAGACCCGGTGCGCATCCTGCGCGTGGCGCGCTTCTCCGCCCGCTTCGACGACTTCGACGTCGCCCCCGAAACCAAGGCGCTGATGCGCGAGATGGTCGCGGCCGGCGAAGTCGATGCGCTTGTGCCGGAGCGCGTGTGGCAGGAGCTGTCGCGCGGCCTGATGGAAACACGCCCCTCGCGCATGTTCGAGGTGCTGCGCGAATGCGGTGCGCTGTCGGTGCTGCTGCCCGAGATCGATGCCGGCGGGCGGCTGATGCAGGTGGTCGACACGAGCGCGCGGCTGAAGGCATCGCTTGCCGTGCGCTTCGCCTGCCTGACCGGCGGCCTCGGCAAGAGCACCAGGCCGGGCCTCGCTGCACTGCACGCGCTGTGCGAACGCTGGCGCGTGCCGGTGGAGATCCGCGAACTGGCCGAGGTGGTCGCGCGCGAACACACGCACATCGACGGCAGCGGCACGCTCGACGCCGCCGGGCTGGTCCGGCTGCTGGAGCGCTGCGACGCCTTCCGCAAGCCCGCGCGCTTCGCCGACGCCCTGCTGGCCCGCGAGTGCGAAGCGCGCAGCAACCCCGGCAACGACGATCCCTATCCACAGCGCCAGCGCCTGCTCGCGGCGTTGGCGACGGCAGCGGCCGTGGCCACCGACGAGGTGGCGAAAGCCGCCCTGCAATCTGGCGCAACCGGTCCGAAGATCGGCGAGGCCATCCACCACGCGCGCGTCGAAGCCGTCGCGGCATCGCTGGCCTGAGCCGCCCGAGCCTGAAGACTGCCCGCCGGGGCATGACTTCTGGCACTTCCCCGGGCAGACCCCGTCGCTAGCATCGACCGGGTGAATGCCACCGCGCCGAAGCCGTCACGCGAATCCACCGACTTCCCTCTCCCGACGGGGCCGGACGAACTGGCCCTGCGCGTGCTGCGCGAGCACGTGGCCTCTGTGTACGCGGCCTACAACGCCTCGGTGTTCGTGCACTTCGGCCTGGGCGCCGCGCTCGGCACGGCCATGTACGTGCACGAGCCGCGCACGTGGATCCTGGTCTGGATGGCTGTGCATCTCTCGCTCGGCCTGTTCCTGTTTCTCATGCCGCGCTGGCATTCGGGGGTGCCGCTCGCCGACACCACGCGCTGGGCGCGCCGGCACTCGCGCACCGTCACGGCCGTGGGCGCGGCCATGGCCAGTGCGCCGATGCTCTTCATCTCGTCCGACGATCTGCCCGTGACCTCGGTGGTGACGGTGGTCGTCATCGGCAGCTGCGCGCGCGCCATGCAGCTGCTGTGGCCGCTCAAGCCCGCGCTGTACGGCTACACCCTGCCGATGATGCTGAGCCTGATCACCGTGCTCGCCTGGCAGGGCGACGCCATGCACTTCTTCCTCGCGCTGTTCAGCCTCGGCTACCTGCTGTTCACGCTGCGCGTGGGCAACCAGCAGCACAGGCTGCTGACCGACTCGCTGGTGCTGCGCTTCGAGAACGAGGCGCTGGCCGGGCAGCTCGGCAGGCAGATCGCCGCCGCGGAGCGCGCCAGCGCGGAGAAGACGCGCTTCCTCGCCACCGCGAGCCACGACCTGCGCCAGCCGCTGCATGCCATCGCGCTCTTCGGCGCCGCGCTGGAAAACGAGCTGCGCGAACACCACGGGGGACGCAACGCCCGGCAGCTGATGCGCGCGGTGAACGCGCTGGGCAACTCGCTCGACACCATGCTCGACGTGTCGCGCCTCGACGCAGGGGTGGTCACGCCCGCCATCGGCCCCGTGCCGCTCGATGCGCTGTTCCGCTCGCTCAACCACATGTTCGCGGCGCGGGCCGAGCAACGGCAGCTTCAGCTGCGGGTGCACGCCAGCGGCCTGTGGGTGCGCAGCGACGCGCAATTGCTGTACCGCATGCTCTCGAACCTCGTCGACAACGCATTGAAGTACACGGTACGCGGCGGCGTCTCGGTGCGGGCACGCACGCGCGGCGACATGGTGTGGATCGAGGTGGTCGACACCGGCATCGGCATCGCGCCCGAGCAGCAGGAGCGCGTGTTCGAGGAGTACTACCAGGTGCACAACCCGGGCCGCGATCGCACGCAGGGCCTGGGCATCGGCCTCTCTATCGTGCAGCGGCTGTCCCAGCTGCTGTGGCATCCGGTGCAGCTGAAGTCGCGCCCGGGCCGCGGCAGCCGCTTCCGCCTGCGGCTGCCCGCCGCGACGCAGGCCGAAGCCGGAGTCGAGACGATGCCTCCCGCCACCGGCCTGGCCAGCCCTTTCGTCACCGGGGCAATGCCCGATCCGGCTCGCACCATCCACGCGCCTCATGCGGCACGCGGGCGCATCCTGCTGATCGACGACGAGGCGGAAGTCCGCGAGGCCATGACCGGCTTCTTCCGGGCCCATGGCCTCACCGTGGACACGGCGGCCGGCGAAGCCGAGGCCGCCGAGCTGCTCGCCCGGCCCGAGGCACGGGAGCATCCCTTCACGCTGCTGGTGTGCGACTACCGCCTCGCCAACGGCGACAACGGCCTCGACGTGGGCCAGCGGCTGCAGCGCCGCTTCGACCTGCAGGCGCCGCTGCTGCTGGTAACCGGCGAGACCTCGCCCGAGCGCCTGCAGCGCGTGCGCGCCTCGGGCGTGCCGGTGCTGTTCAAGCCGGTGAGCGCGGCGGCCCTGCTGGGCGCGCTCGCGGAGCTGGCGCCGGAGACATCGCCCGCCCACTGAGCCGGCCCCGGGGAGGCCCCCGGCAGATTGGGCTTTCGCCGACAAGCGCCGCGCGCGGTGCGTGTTAAGGTTTTCCCCGATGCCAAAGTCCTCCAGCAACTCGCAGTTGCCTCCTCCGTTGGGCCGGGACGCAGCCCTCTTCCTCGACTTCGACGGTACGCTGGTCGGGCTCGCGCCCACGCCCGAAGCCATCGAGATCCCGCCTGCCCTCGTGCCCCTGCTGGCCGACCTGCGCGACCAGCTCGGCGGCGCGCTCGCCGTGGTGTCGGGCCGCCAGATCGACTCCATCGACCGCTTTCTCGCCCCCCTGCGGCTGCCCGCGGCCGGCGAGCACGGCGTGCAGCGCCGCGACGCCGCCGGCCACATGCAGGAACAGCGCGCGCCCGAGCTCGCGCCCATCCTCGACATCGCCAACGAGCTCGCGCGCGTGCACGAAGGCCTTCTGGTCGAGCGCAAGCATGCCGCCATCGCCCTGCACTACCGGCTCGCGCCGCAGCTCGAGGCGGTGTGCCGCGACGCGATGTCGCGCGCCATCGAAAACCATCCGCAGCTCGAACTGATGCACGGCAAGTTCGTGTTCGAGGTGAAGCCCGCGGGCATCAACAAGGGCATTGCCATCGACGCCTTCATGGCCGAGGCGCCGTTCGCCGGCCGCATGCCGGTCTTTCTCGGCGACGACACCACCGACGAAAGCGGCTTTGCCGTGGTGCAGCCGCGCGGCGGCATCGCGGTCAAGGTCGGCTCCGGGCCGAGCCTGGCGCTGCACAGGCTCGAGTCGCCGCGCGCCGTCTACGAATGGCTGGTGCAGTCGCGCGACGCGCTCGCGGCGAAACGCGCCACAGGAACCACCCAGGAATCACCGAGGAGCCCCCGATGAGCGAACAACAACTGCCGGTGGCGCCCGAAGGCGGCGCCGCCCCCGGTACGCGCGGCTTCGCGCCGCACGCCGAGCCTTCGCTCAACGTCGGCGTGATCGGCAACTGCGCCTACAGCGCGCTCATCGACTCGCGCGGCCGCGCCGTGTGGTGCTGCCTGCCGCGCTTCGACGGCGACCCGGTCTTCAACGCCCTGCTGCACCCCGGCGAGGATGCGGGCGCGTGGAGCATCGACATCGAGGACTTCGCCGAGGCCAAGCAGTGGTACGAGCCGAACACCGCCGTGCTGCGCACGCAGCTCTTCGACAGCGCGGGCCAGGGCATCGAGATAACCGATTTCGCGCCGCGCTTCTACAGCCGCTCGCGCTACTTCCGCCCGCTGATGATCGTGCGCCGCGTGCGGCCGATCGCCGGCGCGCCGCGCATCCGCGTCTCGCTCGACCCGCGCTTCCAGTGGGGCGCCTCGGAGCCGGTGGAGGTCACGCGCGGCAGCAACCACATCCGCTACGTGGGGCCCGACGTGACACTGCGGCTGAACACCGATGCGTCGATCTCGCACATTCTTTCGCGCCAACCCTTCGTGCTCTCGCGCGAATACAACTTCATGTTCGGCGTGGACGAGACGCTGATGGACGGCATCGCCGACACCGCGCGCCGCTTCGAGCAGGAGACCATCTCCTACTGGCGCACCTGGAGCAAGCGCCTGGCGATTCCCTTCGAGTACCAGGACGCGGTGATCCGCGCGGCCATCACGCTGAAGCTCTCGCTGTATGAAGACACGGGCGCCATCGTCGCGGCCATGACCACCAGCATCCCCGAGGCGCCGGGCAGCCAGCGCAACTGGGACTACCGCTACTGCTGGCTGCGCGACGCCTTCTTCGTGGTGCGCGCGCTCAACTCGCTCAGCGAGGTGGGCACCATGGAGGACTACCTGCGCTGGCTGGGCAATGTGGTGATCGGCTCGCACGGCGAGCACATCCAGCCGCTCTACGGCATCGGGCTGGAGCGCGAGCTGCCGGAGTCCTTCGTCGACGGCCTGCCGGGCTACCGGGGCATGGGCCCGGTGCGCGTGGGCAACCAGGCGCAGGAGCACTTCCAGCACGACGTGTACGGCAACATCGTGCTCGGCGCGGCACAGGCCTTCCACGACCACCGGCTGCTCAGCCGCGCGGGGCTGGCGGAGTTTCCGCACCTCGAGGCGGTGGGCGAGCGCGCGGTGAGCGTCTACGGCACGCCCGACGCCGGCATGTGGGAGCTGCGCACCCGCGCCCGCGTGCACACCAGCTCGGCGCTGATGAGCTGGGCCGCCTGCGACCGGCTCTGCAAGATCGCCCGCGCGCTGGGGCTGCCAGAGCGTTCCGCCTACTGGCACGGCCACGCCGCCCGCATGAAGGAGGAGATCCTCGCCAAGTCGTGGTGCGAGGAGCGCCAGGCCTTCGCCGAGAGCTTCGGCGGACACGAGCTCGACGCGAGCATCCTGCTGATGGTGGAAGTGGGCCTGATCGACGCGCGCGACCCGCGCTTCATCTCCACCGTCGACGCGATGGAGAAGTCGCTGTGCGACGGCCCCTACATGCGCCGCTACGAGGCGGCCGACGACTTCGGCAAGCCCGAGACCGCCTTCAACATCTGCACCTTCTGGCGCATCGACGCGCTGGCCAAGATCGGCCGCAAGGCCGAGGCGCGACAGATCTTCGAGACCATGCTCGCGGCGCGCAACCCGCTTGGCCTGCTGTCCGAAGACACGCACCCGGTCACGGGCGAGATGTGGGGCAACTTTCCGCAGACCTATTCGATGGTCGGCATCATCAACGCGGCCGTGCGACTGTCCGCCCCCTGGGATTCCGCCATATGAGCCGTCTCGTCGTCATTTCGAACCGCGTGGCCGATCCGCGCAAGCCGGCCGCCGGCGGCCTGGCCGTTGCGCTCGGCGAGAGCCTGCAGCAAAGCGGCGGCCTGTGGTTCGGCTGGAGCGGGCAGATCATCGAGGGCGGCCCGACCGGCGAGGGCGAGCTGCACAGGCAGCAGGCCGGCAAGGTCACGCTCGCCACCATCGACCTGAGCCGCGAGGACCACGACAGCTACTACCTGGGCTACAGCAACGACGTGCTCTGGCCGGTGTTCCACAACCGGCTCGACCTGGCGCACTTCGACGCCGGCTTCGTGGGCGGCTACCGGCGCGTGAACCAGCTGTTCGCGCGCAAGCTGCTGCCGCTGCTGAAGGACGACGACATCATCTGGGTGCACGACTACCACCTGATCCCGCTGGCGGCCGAACTGCGCGCCATGGGCTGCAGGCAGCGCATCGGCTTCTTCCTGCACATTCCGCTGCCGCCGCAGATCATCACCGCGGCCATTCCGCAGCATGAATGGCTGATGCGCTCGCTGTTCTCGTACGACCTGATCGGCTTCCAGGCGCAGCAGGACGTGCAGCACTTCGAGCACTACGTGCGCAACGAGGCGCACGGCGAGTACCTGGGCAACGACATGTACCGCGCCTACGGGCAGACGGTGCGAAGCGCGGCCTTTCCCATCGGCATCGATGTCGACGAATTCGCGGCGCTCACGCATGCGAAGGAATCGCGCGACATGTACGAGACGATGAAGCGCGAGTATTCGCAGCGCCGGCTGCTGCTGGGCATCGACCGGCTCGACTATTCGAAGGGCATTCCGCAGCGCGTGCGCTCGTTCCGCGAGCTGCTGGCCAACTACCCCGAGAACCGGCGCAGCGCCACGCTGATCCAGATCGCCTCGCCCACGCGCGAGACGGTCGATGCATATGCCGACATCCGGCGCGAGCTCGAATCGCTGTGCGGCGCCATCAACGGCGACTACGGCGAGCTCGACTGGATGCCCGTGCGCTACATCCACCGCATGGTGGCGCGCAAGCGCGTGCCGGGGCTGTGCCGCGCGGCGGCCGTGGGGCTGGTGACTCCGCTGCGCGACGGCATGAACCTCGTCGCCAAGGAGTACATCGCGGCGCAGGACCCGGCCGATCCGGGCGTGCTGGTGCTGTCGCGCTTCGCGGGGGCGGCCGAGCAGCTGAAGGAAGCGCTGCTGGTGAATCCCTACGACACGCACGGCACGGCGGAGACGGTGCAGCAGGCGCTGCAGATGCCGCTGGAGGAGCGGCGCGAGCGGCACCAGAAGCTGCTGTCGCGCATCCGCGAGCAGGACATCCACTGGTGGCGGCGCAGCTTCCTGGAAGCGCTGCGCGAGGCGGCCAGCGAGCGCTGAGCCCCTCGCCAGCTACCAGCCGGTCAGCAGCCGCACGAACCGCATCACGGGCCGTGCCTCCGCGGCAGCGGCCCTGGAAGCCCGCTGCACGGCCTGCGGCCCGTGCACCCGGAGATGCACCGGCGTCAGCGCCGACACCTCTATCCAGCCGCCGTGCGGCAGCCGGTGCACGTCGCCTTCCTCGAGCGGCGTCTCGGTCATGAACACGGTCTCGCCGAGCCAGCCGGGCGGCGAGACCACGCGGGCGCGGCCCTCGGCCAGCTGGAGCCATGTTCCGGCATCGACCGAAATGCGCAGGGACTGGCCGGGTTCGAGAACGATGGAATCGGGCGCTTGGGAGAGGGTGGTGATCATGGCGAACCTCGGATGAACGTGGGTACATCGTAGGAATCCGGCCGCCCGAAAAACAGGCACACGCCATGGCTATTGCGACCGTAACAGCCGAGCCGAAAAGGCATCTGTTATGGTCGTTTTCCCATTCAACTGCATCTGTTTTCGGATGCCCGATGCGGGGAACATCAACCCCATGGACTCGCTACCGCTCTACCGCCAGCTCTCCGCGCACTACGTGGACGCGATCCACACCGGCTCGCTCAAGCAGGGCGACAAGCTGCCATCGCTGCGCAGCCTGATGCGGCTGCACGACATCAGCCTGTCGACCGCGCTGCAGGTCTGCCGCGCCATGGAGAGCGACGGCTGGGTCGAGGCGCGCGACCGCTCGGGGTACTTCGTGCGCCGGCCCCAGCGGCTGGCCATCGCGCCGATGGAAGAGCCGGTGGCCGACGTGCCGCCCGACCCCGCGCAGTTCGTCAGCATGCGCACGCGCATGGCCAACTTCATGGCGCGTGGCCGGCACACCGGGGTGAAGCTCAACTTCGCCATCGCCCGCGCGGCGCCCGAGCTGTATCCCGCCGAGGCCCTGCGCAACTCGATGACGCGCGCGCTGCGCCAGCGGCCCGAGCTGCTGACCACCTCCTCGTCGCAGAAGGGCCACGAGCAGTTCCGCGAGGCCGTGGCGCAGCGCAGCCTGCGCATCGGCATGACGGTGCCGCCCGACGAGGTGCTCGTCACCAACGGCTGCATCGAGGCGCTGAACCTCGCGCTGCGCGCCATCGCCAAGCCTGGCGACACCGTGGCCGTGGAATCGCCCACCTTCTACGGCCTGCTGCAGGTGCTCGAAAGCCTGGGCCTGCGCGCGCTGGAGATCCCGACCAGCCCGCAGACCGGCATCTCGCTGGAAGCGCTCGACCTCGCCATCCACACCTACGACGACATCAAGGCCGTGGTGGTGGTGCCGCACCTGCAGAACCCCATCGGCAGCGTGATGCCCGACAGCCACAAGCAGCGGCTGGCGCACCTGTGCGAGAGCCACGGCATCGCAGTCGTCGAGGACGACACCTACAGCGACCTCGTGGAAGCCGACGCGCCGCTGCGCGCCCTGAAGTCGTGGGACCGCACGGGCAACGTGATCTATTGCGCCTCGCTGCACAAGGTGCTGGCGCCGGGGCTGCGGCTGGGCTGGATCACCGCCGGGCGCTGGCACGCGCAGGTGGAGATGCTCAAGTACGCGCAGACCCGCAACAACGAGGCGCTGGCGCAGATCGCCGCGGGCGAGTTCATCGCGGGAGGTGGCTACGACCGCCACCTGCGCCGGCTGCGCGAGCGGCTGCACGAGCAGCGCGACCAGACGGCGGATGCCATCGCCAGGTACTTTCCCGCCGGCACGCGGCTGAATCTGCCGCGCGGGGGGCTGCAGCTGTGGGTCGAACTGCCGGGGCAGCGCTCGTCGGTGGACGTGTTCGACGCCGCGCTGCGCGAGCACATGCTGGTGGCGCCGGGGGCGCAGTTCTCGAATTCGGGGCGCTTCGACAACTACCTGCGCATCAACTGCGGCTGGCCGTATTCGAAGGCGGTGGATGCCGGGCTGCGGCGGCTGGGCGAGATCGTGTCGGCCGCTCGGCCACGCGGCCAGGGCCCTGTTCAGACGATGTAGAACACCACGGCGTCGCGCCTCGACGCCGCGCCGGCGAAGAAGCGCTTCACGCCTTCCATGAATTCCGCGAGGTCCTGTGCGCCGTCCCGCCAGACCTTGGCCCAGTACAGCTCGTCGAACTTCGCCGGCTCGCCCGTGAAGCGGCCCACGAGCTCCGCCACGTCGTGCTGTGCGAGCCGGGCGGCCGCGCGCTCCACGTGGGCGGCCGTGAGGTAGATGCAGCCCAGCCCGTCGGTGCCGTCGAGCTCCTCGCCATCGACCGCCTCGGGCATCAGCGTGCGAACCACGTCCCAGGCCTGCTCCACCGTCTGGCTGTCGTGCGGGCCGCCCTGCGCGGCGGGCGAATGCAGAAAGCCCGAGACGGTGGACGGATCGATCACCAGCGCGCGCAGCCGGTAGCGGTCCAGGGCGTAGAAGGCGGCGCCGATGCTCATGTACTGGGTTCCATGCGGGCGGCGCGCGCCACCGCTGCGAGCGCGATGCTCACGCTGTCGATGTTGCGCTGCGCGTTGTCGATGTTCCTGAAATGGTCGGGCGTGCAGATCTGGTTGAGCAGCAGCGTGCGCTTGAAGTGCACGAGCGCCTGGCGCAGCTCGCCTTCTTCCTGCGCGATCAGGCCCAGGTCGTTGTGGGCGTTGGCGGCAGCGGCGGAAATGCCGCGACAGCTGCGCTGCTGGATGTCGAGCGAGCGCTCGAACAGCTCCCGCGCCCGGATGAAGTCGCGGCGCGCCATGAACAGGCCGGCGAAGTTGTTGAGCATGTCGGAGTGCAATTCGGTATCGCCCTCGCCCTGCGGCAGCTTGTCGAGATGCACGAGGGCGCGGGCATAGCAGAGCTCGGCCTTCGCCTCCTGCCCCGACTCGGCGTAGAGGAACGCCAGGTTGTTGAAGGCGCGCACCACGCCGTCGCTGGAACCACCACCGGCTTCGGACACCGCCATGGCGATGGTCTTCTTGTAGAGCGCCTCGGCCTCGTCGGCGCGCCCTGCCGCTGCGTGCAGCAGCGCGAGCGTGTTGGTCGGCCCGCGCCGCCAGCTGTCGTCGAGGCCCAGCTGCCCGACCATGGCCAGGGCTTCGTCCGCCGATGCCTGGGCCTTTTCATTCCAGCGCAGCCGCCGGCACAGCTCGGCATGGCTGGACAGGTGCAACACCACGGTCTTGTCGGGGCCGCCGTGCAGCCGGCGGCTGGCGGTAACAGCCTCGGCGCAGAGTTTTTCGGCGCTTTGCAGGTCGCCCTGGGCGAGCGCATCGCGGTAGCGTGCCTCGCGATCGTCGAGCAGGTTCAGCAGCGCGCCCTGTTCGTCGGAGGTCGCACCGCGCGCCTTGCGCTGCTCGATACCGACCAGCGTCAGGTCCAGCGCCTTGCGGGCGACGTCCATGTCCTCGGCAGGCATGCCGATCTTGCGGCCGATGGAAAGGCTTTCCTCGAAGCTGGCCCGCGCCTTGTCGAAGGCGTCGATCTGGTAGCAGGCCTGGCCGAGCATGCACAGGGTCATCGCGAGGTTCTGGTGCGGCCCCTTGAACACGCGGCGCATGGCCGCGACGATCTGCTCGCCGATGGCGACGGCCCGCGTCCAGTCGCCGGCCTCGGCGGCGGCCACAAAGCGCTCCTGCAGCTTGTTGGCTTCGGCGAGGGCGGTGAGATCGAAGTCCTTTGTGGCATCCCTCGGCGCGGGGCGACGGGTGAGCTGGCGCGCGGCGGCTGCTTCGTCACTGTCGCCATCCGTCGTCCCGGCGTCACCCTGCTTCTTCAGCCGCCGGTGAACCCACCAGAGGTCGAACAGCAGCCACGGCAGCAGCACCATCAGGCAGAAGCGCGAGCCCGGCAGGCCCGCGAGCCCGTAGAGCAGCAGCCCCAGTTGCGCCGCGCCGCCCAGGTAGCTTCCCAGATAGAAGCGATGCGCCCCGATGAAGCCGCCGACCAGCCACAGCAGCCAGGCAAAGGAGCGACGGCGAGGCAGCGGGGTCATGGTTTCGCCTATGGCTCTGGTGTCGCGTCCCGCCGGTCAGTCGAGCAACGCGAGCGCCGCGTAGTCGCCGACCTTGTCGCCCAGGCCGGCAGGCACCAGGCGCACACCCTGCGTGAGTGGCGGCAGCTTGCCGTCGACATGCGCCTGCAGCCTCGGCAGCAGGAAGTCGCGGTGGTGCCAGAACACGCTGCCACCCAGGCTGATGCGCTGCAGGTCGAGCGTGGCGATCAGGTTGTAGAGCATGCGCCCCATCACGCGGCACAGCGCGTCGACGATTTCCAGCGAATGCCGCTCGCCGGCCACGGCCGAGCTGAACAGGTCGGCCGCGGGCTGGCCGAAGCGCCGCGCGATCGAGTTGCCGGCGATCAGCCCTTCCACGTCGCCCACGTTGCCGCAGCCGCACAGGGCACCGCTGGCGTCGTCCACCACGAAGCTGTGGCCCGCGTGGCCGGCATTGCCGTTCTTGCCGCGCAGCGCGCGGCCGTCCACGCACAGGCCGACGCCCACGCCGGTGCTCCAGGTGACGTAGGCGCAGTCGTCCATGCCCTTGAGCGCCCCCCAGTGGCGCTCGGCCTCCAGCGCCGCCACGGCGTCGTTCTCGACCCGCACGCGGGCGAAGCGCTTGGCCAGCGGTGCCTCGACCAGCGCGGTCATCCAGTTGTTGGGCAGGCCCCGCGCCGGGCCGGCGATGCCGCCGCAGATGTTGGGCGTGGCCAGTTCGACCTTGCCGTCGTGCAGCTCGAAGGGCCCGGCCGACGACACACCCACGCGGTCGATGGTTGCAGGGTCGACCCCCTGCTCCGCGCAGACCTCGTCGATCATCCGCATGATCTGCACCGCCACCGCGTCGTTGTCGCCGGTCTTGGCCGTGGGTTCGCTGCGGCGGCCGATCAGCGGCGCGTCGCTCGAAGCGGAAAGGCTCACGGCCACCTTGGTGCCGCCGATGTCTACGCAGGCTCTCATCGCTGTGTGTCTTTTCCTTGTTTCTCTTCTCTACAGAAGACGCGCGACCAGCGCCGCGATCATGCTGAGCACCACCGTGCTGGCAATCGGCAGCTGCCACTCGCGGCCGAAGGCGCGGAACTCGAAATCGCCGGGCAGGCGTCCGAAGCCGAAGCGGCGCAGCCAGGCAGTCAGGCCGCTCATGAGCACCAGCGCGAGGACGACGACGATCAGCCAGCGGAACATATGGGTGACAGTCTAGGCCGAGAGGATGGCCATGGCTTGCCGATGGAGTTCGGGCGTTGCCGCCGCGATCACCCGGCCGTCCGACTTCAAGCCCAGCGGCTGGCCCTGCCAGTCGGTGATGACGCCGCCGGCCGCCTCGATCAGCCCGGCCGGGCCGAGGTAGTCGTACGGTTGCAGACCGGTCTCGACCACGAGGTCGATGGTGCCGCCGGCCAGCTGGGCATAGCCGTAGCAATCGCCGCCGAAGCGGCGCATGGCGCACTGGCGGCTGAGCCTGTCGAAGGCGGTCCAGTCGGCCGGCGCGAAGATGTCGGGCGAGGTGGTCACGATGCGAGCCTTGGCCACTTCGGTGCAATTGCTGGCACGCACGGGCTGGCCGTCGCGCGTGGCGCCCTGGCCTGCCACGCCGATCCAGCGCTCCTTGAGCACCGGCATGTCGATCATGCCCAACGCCACGCGGCCGCCCTGCAGCACGCCGATCAGCGTGCCCCACAGCGGCGAGCCGGTGATGAAGCTGCGCGTGCCGTCGATGGGGTCGAGCACCCAGACGCGATCCGCGTCGAGCCGCTCGGGACCGTGCTCCTCGCCGTAGATGCCGTCGGCCGGCACGCGCGCGCCGAGGATCTCGCGCATGGCCGTCTCGGCGGCGCGGTCGGCCAGCGTGACGGGGCTTTCGTCGGCCTTGGTGATGATGTCCAGCGGCGTGCGGAAGTAGTGCATCGACTTGGCGGCGGCGGCATCGGCCAGCGCTTCGGCGATCGGCGAGAGGTCGGTAATGGAAGAGCTCATGGAAGAGAGGAAAACGCGTGCCAAAACCTGCAATTAGACCCGAGCCGGACCGGGTTTGACACAGCGGCCCCGCCAGCCCTAGCATGGCCCGGAAATTGCCACGAACTACGACAAATGGCTTCTTTCACCCACCTGCGTACGGCGCTGCTGGCCCTTGTGCTCGGCGCCACGGCCCTGCTGGCCCACGCCACCCCTTCCGCGGCCGAGGAAAAACTCATCGACACGCTGATCCAGCGCGTCTCGAAAATGAGCTCGATGATCTTCATGCGCAACGGCAGCGAATACAACGCCGCCGACGCGGCGAAGCACATGCAGGCGAAGTACGACTATTTCAAAAAGGAACTGGTCACGGCCGAGGACTTCATCGAGCGCTGCGCCTCGCGCTCGGAGATGACCGGCCAGGCCTACAAGGTCAAGCTGACCGACGGCGCGGTGCGCGACGCCAACGAGTTCCTCAACAGCGAACTGCGCGCGCTGCGGCAGGCCACGAAGAAAACCGGCAGCGGCTAGCTAGCGCTGCTGCCCCCAACGCCGCACCGTCAGCCGCTCCAGCGTCCTGAAGCCCAGGCTCTCGACCAGCAGGCCGATCAGCACCACCATCGCGAGCCCCGCGAACACACGGTCGGTATACAGCTCGTTGCGGTTCTGGAAGATGTACCAGCCCAGCCCGCCCTTGCCCGACGAGGCGCCGAACACCAGTTCGGCCGCGATCAGCGTGCGCCAGGCAAAGGCCCAGCCGATCTTCAGCCCCGACAGGATCGACGGCAGCGCCGCCGGCACCAGGATCTGCAGCACGTAGCGCAGGCCCTTGAGCCCGTAGTTGCGCCCCGCCATGCGCAGCGTGTCGGGCACGCCCTGGAAGCCCGCGTAGGTGTTGAGCGCCAGCGGCCACAGCACCGAGTGGATCAGCACGAACACCAGGCTGCCGCGCCCCAGCCCGAACCACAGCAGCGCCAGCGGCAGAAGCGCGATGGCGGGCAGCGGGTTGAACATGGACGTGAGCGTGTCCAGCAGGTCGCGGCCGATCTGCGTCGACACCGCGAGCGTGGTGAGCGCGAAGGCCAGCAGCACGCCGGCGAGATAGCCCTGCAGCAGCACGGCCAGCGAGATGCGCACCTTCTCGATCAGCTCGCCGCTCGCGAGGCCCTCCACCAGCGCCGCCGCCGTGGCGCTGAAGGTGGGCAGCAGCAGGTCGTTGTTCTGCCAACGGGCGGCCAGCTCCCACAGCACCGCGATGACGGCGAGGATCAGGCCCTTGCGCAGCCAAGCCTGCGACCAGATGCGCGCGCCCAGGGGCAGCGTGCGCTCGACCGGCAGCTCGGTGAAGGGCTCGAGCGTGCGCTCGTACTCGGGGCGGATCAGCGGGACGATGGCGCTCATTCGAATACCTTCGTGCTTCGCACCGCGGTGCGAGCTTGCTTGGGGCGGCCCGGCGCGGCGCTCATGCCGTGGCCTCCCCGGCTTCTTCTTCCTCTTCGAACAACATGTCGTGGATGCGCTGCGCCGTGCCCTGGAATTCGGCGCCGCCGAGGCTGTCGAGCGTGAAGGCATGGCTGTTGATCTCGGCGCGCATGCGCCCCGGATGCGGCGACAGCAGTGCGATGCGGTTGCCCACCACCAGCGCCTCCTCGATGGAGTGGGTGACGAACAGCAGCGTGAAGCGCACCTCGTCCCACAGCTCGAGCAGCTCCTGCTGCATCCTGCGCCGCGTGAGCGCATCGAGCGCGGCGAAAGGCTCGTCCATCAGCAGCACGCGCGGCTGCATCGCGAGCGCGCGTGCGATCGCCACGCGCTGCTTCATGCCGCCGGAGAGCTGGTGCGGGTGCACGTCGGCGAACTTCGAGAGGCCGACCTTGTCGAGGTAGTGCAGCGCGCGTTCGGCCGCTTCCTTCCTGCCGAGCGAGCGCGAAGCCAGCAGCGGGAACATCACGTTCTGCTTCACCGTCTTCCACGGCGGCAGCTGGTCGAACTCCTGGAACACGACGATGCGGTCGGGGCCGGGCTGCGTCACGCGGCGGCCTTCGAGGCGGATCTCGCCCTCGACCGGCGGAATGAAGCCGGCCACGGCCTTCAGCAACGTGGACTTGCCGCAACCCGAGGGACCGAGCAGCACGAAGCGATCGGCGGCGTGGACGTCGAAGCTCACGCGGTGCGTGGCGCGCACGACGCGCTCGGGGGTGCGGTATTCGAGGCTGACGTCGTCCACCTGCAGCAGCGGTGCGCCCTCATGTTCCCCCTGCCGCTCGCGAGAAAGAGACGGAGTGGGAGCCGGAGGCGAAACCAGGGGCTGCGCCATCTCCCGATGGGAGAGGGAGTCATCACCCCGCGATTCCAGGACCGCTGCAGCACTCATCGATCAGTTCCCCGACGAATTCTGCGCATCGTCGAAGAAGTAGTCCTTCACCGAAGCCGGCTTGTTCCTGATCGCGCCCACGCGGTGCATGAACTCCGCCAGCGGGTACGTGTTCTGCGGCGTGGTCTTGAACTGCACTTCCGGGTTCTTGATGATCTTCAGCAGCAGCTCGCGGTCGAGCTTCGCGCCGCTCACCTTCAGGTAGATGTCGGCCGCCTTCTCGGGATTGGCCGTGACGAACTTCGCCGCCTCGTCGAGCGCATCGACGAAGGCCTTGTACGTCTTCGGGTTCTCGCTGCGGAATTTCTCGGTGGCGTAGAGCACCGTCGCCGACGACGGCCCGCCCAGCACCTGATACGAGTTGAGCACGATGCGCGCGTTCGGGTTGCCCGCGAGCTCCTGCTCCTGGAACGGCGGATTGCCGAAATGCCCCGTGATCTCCGTGCCGCCCTTGATGATGGCCGCCGCAGCATCGGGGTGCGGCACTGCCACGCTGATCTTGTCGAGCCTGTTGAACTCCTTGTCGCCCCACAGTTTTGCCGAGGCGAACTGCAGCACGCGCGACTGCACCGACACGCCCACGGCGGGCAGCGCGATGCGGTCCTTGTCGGTGAAGTCGGCGATCGATTTCACGTTCGGGTTGTTGGTCACTAGGTAGTACGGAAAGTTGCCCAGCGAGGCCACGCCCTTCACGTTCTGCTTGCCCTTGGTGCGGTCCCACAGCGTGAGCAGCGGGCCCACGCCGGCGCCCGCGATCTCGATGTTGCCCGACAGCAGCGCGTCATTCACCGCCGAGCCGCCCGAGAGCTTGACCCATTCGACCTTGGCATCGACGCCCGCTGCCTTCGCGTGCTTCTCGATGAGCTTCTGCTCCTGCGCCACGTTGAGCAGCAGGTAGACGATGCCGAACTGCTCGGCGATGCGGATCTGGCCTTCGGCATGCGCGGAAAGGCTGCCGGCCAGGAGGCCGAGGCCGGCGACGAGCGCCGCGGCTTTGCGGGTGAAGCGGTTCATTGAAGGTCCGGAAGAAAAATCAGAAGGGCGTGTCGCCGACGATGGTGGTGCGGTTGAGGCGGCGGCGCAGGTGATCGGGCGTGCCGGCTGCGAGGTGCATCAGCGAGCGGTTGTCCCAGAACACGAGGTCGTGCGGCGCCCATGTGTGGCGATACACGAACTCCGGCTTCACGCTGTGCGCGAACAGTTGGGCAAGCAGCGCGTCGCTCTCGTCCTGCGGCAGGCCGACGATGCGCGTCGTGAAATGCTCGCTGACGAACAGCGCCTTGCGGCCCGTCTCGGGGTGCGTGCGCACCACCGGCTGTACGGCGGGTGCGACCTGGTCGATCTGCGCCTGCGAGAGCTTGGGGCGCCACGGGTTCTTCGCGCGCAGCTCTTCGTACTTGGCGAGGTAGCTGTGCTCGGCCTTCAGCGGAAGGATGCGCTGCTGCAGTTCGGGGCTCAGCGACTCCCATGCGAGATGCTGGTCGGCGAAGAGCGTGTCGCCGCCTTCGCTCGGCAACTCCTGGGCGTGCAGCAGGGAGCCGAGGCTGGGCTTGGGCTTGTACGAGATGTCGGAGTGCCAGTAGACGCCCGCGTCGCCGAGGCCGATGGGCTCGCCGTTCTCCTTGATGTTGGAGACGATGAGAATCTCGGGGTGGTCCTTGAGCTGGAACTGGTGCAGGACGTGGATTTCGAGCGGACCGAAGCGGCGGCTGAAGTCGATGTGCTCTTGCGGGGTGATCTGCTGGCAGCGGAAGACCAGGACGTGGTGGTCGAGGTGGGCCTTGTGGATTCGGGCGAAGTCTTCGGTGCTGATTGGCTTCGAGATGTCGAGGCCTATGACTTCGGCACCTACCGGGGCGGCGAAAGGGCGCACTTCGAAGTGCTGTGCGGGGGCGTTGGCATCGCTGCTGGAAGGGGGGGCAGTCATGCCCGGGAATGTAGGGGGCGGGGTGTCGTTCGACAACGAACTCTTCGTTGCTAGCTTATGACTTTGTAATTTTGGTGGTGATCGGTTTGCTTTCCGGAGCCGGGTCTCGCCCCGGCAGGCGACCTACTTTTCTTTGCTTCGCCAAAGAAACGTAGGCAAAAGAAAGGCGACCCTACTGTCTGTGTCCCTCCGCTTCGCTGCGGGCAACCTGCGGTGCTCGACGTAGGAGGGGGTCCGCAGAACTCGCTTCGCTCAAACAGCTGCGGCCCTTATCCCTCCTACGTCTGCGCTCCTCGGCACAGCCAGAAGGGAGTTGGAAACCGAACAGGCCATCGCTGCGCTCGGCCTCTGAACAGCCTGCACTGGCCTTCGCTTCGCTCGGCCAGGAATCAGCCCGACTTCAACAGCTCCCAGTGCCCGTTCCAAGCACAGCAGGCGCGAAGCGCCTGCTGTGCCTTGGTGGCCGAGCAACGCGATGGCCCGGGTGTTCCCCCTCCCCTCTGGCTGCGCCGAGGAGCGCAGCGTTTCGCGGATCAGGGCTCGCAGCTGTCTGAGCGAAGCGAGTTCTGCGAGACCCCGCGAAACGCGAGCACCGCAGGTTGCCCGTAGCGAAGCGGAGGGACGCAGACAGTGGGGTCGCCTTTTCTTTGCCTACTTTCTTTTGGCGAAGCAAAAGAAAGTAGGTCGCCCGCCGGGGCGAGTCCCGGCCCCGGAAAGCAAACGCCCATCACAGATCAAAGCGTATGACTGCGATCCCCTTCAACAAACCCAATCGCATCCCAAGCCTCCCCCACAGCAAACCCCACAACCTTGAACAACTCCCCCATCTCATGCTCATGAACAAGCCGGGCAGCCATGCCCCGCTCAGCCACGGAGCCCTGCTCCATCCGAGCCAGCACCCCGCAGTTCAGCAGAAACCGCGCCTGGCTCGTATACCCAAGCACGGCAAGCCCCGCGTCCTGCCCCGCCAGCGCAATCCCCGTGAAGTCGACATGCGCAGTGATGTCCTTGAGCCCCACATCAGACAGCGGATCCCCATCGGCCTGATGCCCCCGATGGCACATCACCGTGCCCATATGCCGTTGCGGGTGGTAGTACTCGGCCTCCGGAAAGCCGTAGTCGATGAAGAATGCCGCGCCTTTCTTCAACCGATCGGCAAGCGTCGCAATGAAGGCCTTCGCCTGCGGATGAATCTCGGTGAGGTAGTCGTGCTCACCAGCCACCTCCACCGGCGGACGCAACTCGGTCGCGCGATCGGCCCAGCCCCATCCATCGTCGGCCGCGTTGTGCACCACGCCACGCTCGAACCACTGCCCACCCACACGCGCCAGCAGTTGCACAGGCATCGCATCGAGCACCTCGTTGCCGACCACCACACCTTGCATGGCCTCGGGCAGCTCGTTGAGCCATTCGACGCGGCCGGCATACCGGACAAGCGCCTGCTGCTGCCGCTCCCGCAAGGTGCCCGACAGATCCACGATCCGGTAGCGCACATCGGTGCGCCCCATTTCGTCGAATGCATGCAGCAGTTGCACCGCCAGTGCACCGGAACCGGCGCCGAATTCCCAGACCGTGTCGGTCCCCGTCTTCTCCAGCGCCTCGGCCAATTGCACGGCCAGTGTCTGGCCGAACATCGGCGTGAGTTCGGGCGCCGTCACGAAGTCGCTGCCCGAAGACGGCATGTGGCCGAACTTGGCCAGCGTGTTGGCGTAATAGCCCAGGCCGGGCGCATAGAGTGCAAGCGCCATGAAGCGGTCGAAGCCTATCCACCCGCCCGCGCGCTCGACGGAACGCGCGATGAGGTGGTCGAGGGCGGTGGGTAAACTGCTGGGGGTCGTCTTTGTCGTCACAGCGCCATTCTCCCCCCTCTCCCCGCATGAGCCCCGCCTCCCCAGCCTCCGCCTCCCCCCGCACGGTCCTCGTCACGGGCGCAGGCCGCCGGCTTGGCCGCGAGATCGCACTGGCGCTTGCCGCGGGCGGCTGGCAGGTGGCGGTGCACTACCGGAACTCGCGCGCCGAGGCCGAGCAGACGGTGGCCGACTGCGCCGCGCTCTCGGGCGATTCGGCGCTGTTCTCGGCCGACCTCGACGATGAACAAGCCACCCGCGCCCTGCTTCCCCGCGTGGTCGCGCGCTTCCGCGGCATCGACGCCGTGGTCCACAGCGCAGCCCTCTTCGAGCACGACGAGGCCGCCACCTTCGGCTACGCGCTCATGGAACGCCACGCGCGCAGCAACACCGGCGCGGCCATCCTGCTGGCGCAGGCGCTGCACGAGCACCTTTCTGCGCGCGACGCGCAAGGCGCGGTCGTCCACCTGCTCGACCAGAAGCTCTGGAACCCGAACCCCGACTTTTTGAGCTACACGCTGTCGAAGGCCGCGCTCGAGGCCGCCACGCCGATGCTGGCGCTGGCCCTTGCGCCACGCGTGCGCGTGGTGGGCGTGGCGCCCGGCCTCACGCTGGCGAGCCACATGCTCAACGACGACAAGTTCGCGCAACTGCACAAGCTGTCGCCGCTGGGCCGTTCCTCCACCCCGGAGGACGTGGCCGCCACGGTCAAGTTCGCGCTGGAGAACCGTTCGATCACCGGCACCACGCTGCTGGTGGACGGCGGCCAGCACCTGATGAAATTCGAGCGCGATTTCTCGCTCATGTGAGCACCACCACCATGTCTTCCAAGCACACCCACGGCCGCCAGACCCTCACCCTGATGGGCCTTCGCTTCGACGCGAACCTCGGGATCCTCGACCACGAGAAGGTCGCGCCGCAGCCGATCCAGGTGGACGCGGAACTCAACCTCGGCGAGCAGCCGCTGCTGCCGCAGGACGACGACATCTTTCACGTGCTGGACTACGGCAAGGTGCGCCTCATCATCATCGACGAGTGCACCGCCGAGCACGTCAACCTGCTCGAGAGCCTGATCGGCAAGCTGGTGCAGCGCCTGCTGCAACTGCCCGGCGTGCTGGGCGTGCGCGTGAAGATCGCCAAGCTCGAGATCTTCGACGACTGCGAAGTGGCGATCCGCATGGAAGCAGGCGAGTGGTGATTCGCCGCCACTCAGGCCGCTGAACTGCAGGCTGCGGCGGGCTCCTTCGCCGCCGCCGGCCACATGCGCACGGCCAGTGCGCCGAGCGCCGACACCGAGGCCATCGCCGCCACGCCCGACCATCCCCACTGCGCCAGCACCAGTGCACCCAGCGCGGAGCCCGTGGCCATGCCGACGAACACGCCCGTGAAGAACACCGCGTTGAGCCGGCTGCGCGCACCGGGGTCGATGCCGTAGACCACTGTCTGGTGCGCGATCAGCGCGGCCTGCAGGCCGAAGTCGAAGCCGATGGCGCTGACCACGATCAGCCCCAGCCGCGCGGCCGGAGCCGCAAGCAGCGGCGCGAACAGCATCGCCGCGAACGAGACGGCGACCAGCGCGGCACCCATGCGGATCACCAGTTCGGGGCCGCGACGGTCCGCAAGGCGCCCGGCGATGGGCGCGGCCAGCGCACCCGCCGCGCCGGCCAGGCCGAAGGCGCCGGCGGCGGCGCTGCCCAGGTGGAACGGCGCGCCATGCAGCATCACGGCCAGCGTCGACCAGAAGGCGCTGAAGCCCACCGACAGCAGGGCCTGAGCGAAGGTCGCGCGGCGCAGCGCGCCATGCTTCTTCCACAACTTGGCCAGCGAGCCCAGCAACGCGCCGTAGCCCAGGTGCGTGGTGGCACGCAGATGCGGCAACCCGCGCGCGACCGCCACGCCAATGAGCGCGATGCTCGCCGCCGCGACGACGAACATCGCGCGCCAGCCGAAGTGCTCGGCCACGAAGCCCGCAAGCACGCGCGACAGCAGGATGCCCAGCAGCAGCCCGGTCATCACCGTGCCGACGATCCGGCCGCGATGCGCCTCGGGCGCGAGCGTGGCGGCGGCCGGCACCACGTCCTGCGCCATCGTGGCCGCGAGGCCGATGACGAGGCTCGCTGCCAACAGCGGCGCGACCGAGGGCGAGAACGCTGCGCCCAGCAGCGCGAGAACCAGCACCGAAGCCTTGGCGAGGATGATGCGGCGCCGGTCGAAGCGGTCGCCCAGCGGCGCGAGCAGCAGGATGCCGAGCGCGTAGCCCAGTTGCGTGAGCGTGGGCACGAAGCCCACGGAGCGGGCCGAGGCGCCGATGTCGGGGCCGAGCACGCCCAGCATGGGCTGGCTGTAGTACAGCGCGGCCACGCCGAAGCCGGCGCTGGCGGCGAGCAACAGGATCAGCGACCCTGGCAGCTTTTCATGCGCATTTTGAATGTAAGACATGGTGTAAACCCTTGGATTCGAGAAGCAAAGACCGGAGTTTGCGAGCCTCTCCCCTCTGAAGGTAGTCCTGCGGGTCGAACAATTGATATACGCTCGACGCATGGCCAAGCTCCTCCCGCCACCGCCTCCGGCCGACCGCATCGAGCTGATGCAGACCTTCGTGCGCATCGTCGAAGCCGGCAGCCTGTCGGCCGCAGCCGCCCAGATGGGCACCACCCAGCCCACCGTGAGCCGTCGCCTGCAGGCGCTCGAACGCTCGCTGGGCGTGCGGCTGCTGCAGCGCTCCACCCATGCGATGAAGCTCACGGAAGACGGCGAGCGCTGCTTCGACCGCGCCAAGGAGTTGATCCAGAACTGGGGCGCCTTCGAGGCCGAGCTGCGCGGCGTGAGCGACCAGCCCGAGGGCCGGCTGCGCGTGGTGGCGCCGCATGCCTTCGGCCAGCAGCTGCTGGTCGGGCCGCTGGCCACCTACCTGCAGCGCCATCCGCAGGTGACGGTCGAATGGCTGCTGCACGACAGCCCACACGACCAGACGCCCGACTTCATCGCCGAGGGCGTCGACTGCGCGATCCGCGTCGGCGAGGTGACGGACCCCAATGCCGTGGCGATCCGCCTTTTCGACGTGCCGCGCATCGCGGTCGGGGCACCATCGCTCTTCGGGGCCGGCACGCCGCTGCCGGTGCACGCCCGCGATCTCGAAGCCCTGCCCTGGCTGGCAGCGCGCAATTTCTACCGGACCGAAGCCGTGTTCACGCACGAGAGCACAGGCGAGGTGTGCCGGGTGCCGATCCGCCCGCGCATGATCACCGACAGCCTCTATGCGCTGCGCAGCGCGGCCGTTCTGGGCGTGGGCGTCGGGGTGTCGTCGGCCTGGATGCTCGCCGAGGAACTGGCTGCCGGGCGGCTGGTTCACCTGGCGCCGCAGTGGCGCGGCACGCCCGCGCCGGTGTACATCGTGTACCCGTACGCGCGCTTCTATCCGGCCAGGCTGCGGCTCTTCGTGGAAGCGATGCGCCATGCCTTTCCTGAATCCCCGCTGCCTGAGGCCGGAACGACCGCAATGGCCGGAAACGGGCCGGATGGCGGGTGAAATGGGGATCGGGGACAATCACCCCCTTCCCCCGACTCCCTGAAGCAGCCTGCCCATGAACGCCGTCTGGATCGACGAGGCGCCCGCCGCCGCCGACGCCACTGCCACCAACTCCCTCAAGATCGAGCGCGAGACGCACAAGCTCGAGAAGCGCCTGTGCCGCGAGGTCGGCCGTGCGATCGTCGACTACAACATGATCGAGGAGGGCGACAAGGTCATGGTGTGCGTCTCGGGCGGAAAGGATATTGGACTGAGCCCTTGATCTGGTGGCTTTGACTTGCTAACTACTTGATCTGATTGATGTTTTTCCCTCAGGGCCACGAAAAGGATTGTGAGGCGCGACAACTGCGCCCTGTATTGCGGAACAGGTTCCGAAGTGGAAGGATTTGGCTGTGTTTGAACGCCAATCTATATTGGCTCCACGCGATCTCAGTGAGGGTCGCGCCGTCGTGATCGAACAGACTTTTCTTCGCGAAGCGCCAACGACTCTTCATTCGTTCCGTCATGGATAGATTCGCTCCTCAGAACTGAGAGGCGACCCTCCTCATAGGCTACGCTTCTCTACTCAATCGATTCGGCCGGAAACACCTTCGCTCCTTTCCACAGGAAGGTCATCAAGCAGTTTTCAGCGACGTCAGCCAAGCAGTCTTCTAATTTCATTGCTGCGAGGGTGAACTCATTGGAGGTCCCTGCTCATGGCTTGCGCAGCTCGTTCCACCATAGCGCACCCGAGGCCAAGCCTTAGGGGCTGCAGATCCCTACCGTTCAGATTGGTGCTGATCGCTTTCGCACTTCGGCGCTCAGTGCCGCTGCCTCCTCGAATAGGGTCAGCTGGGTGCCGACCGCAATCGGCACCGATAGTCACAGCAGGAATGCTTGAGGTTCTCGCCGCCCTCAAGAGGTCTAGGAACGCGGAACCACCGGCGAAACGAGAAACGAAACGTCGACACTCAGCGCGGCAGCAATGCGCTCGAGGTTGTCGATCGAGATATTCCTCTCCTCCCTCTCGACGGCCCCTACAAACGTTCGATGAAGCCCAGCAGCCTCGGCAAGCTGCTCCTGGGAGATGCGGCGTTCCGCGCGGATGACACGTAGATGGAACGCCACCCTTTGCCTTGCACTCTGCGTTCTTGGTTGAGGTTGGCCCATCCACCAAGAATCCCCCGTCTAGCATTTTTTATCGACAGCACTAAGATAGCTATTAGATGCATTTAAGTAGCAAAATAGCTTCTCGAAGGGCAGTGAGTAGTGTTTATGGAGCTTGTTGAATTGCTTGAGCATCAGATCAGCAAGACATCCACGACCAAGCTTCACATTGGACTGCAACCTATAGGGTTCATTTTTATGTTCATGACGATGGATTCACATGAGGTGAGGATCTCTTCCATGCTGGCCGGGCCTGGTGCGAGATGTTGGAGAGCAGTCCAGTTGAACTTGACCATTCCTGCTTTCTTCCCGACCTGGGTGGTGCAAGAAGACGCCCTCGAGATCTCGGAGCGTGCGTTGTTGATTTATGAAAGCGACTTCCTCGATCTCTTCGAGAGCGTGGGGCCGCAGTCGCTGCGGCACGTTCAGTATCTGGCGCCGACGGAGAGCAATCCCGATCGCTGGCAAATTCGAGACATTCGGAAGATCTGGTCAGCGACCAGCGCCGATGCCGATCAAGTCGACCTTCTGGTCCTCGAAGATGAGAACGGAGCGCAGTTCACACACTACGGCATGTGCACTTCGTTCAGCATTCGGCATCAGATCTGGCCGACCAACTGAACATGGAGATCACGCTCCTGCTGGCCCTCGCCGTCGTCTTGGTTCTCTTCTACTGGGCCTGGATCGCATTGCCTCGTTCGATTCAAACGGGACGCGAGCAGTTGCTGCGGGCGCAAGGCCAAGCATCTGGGGCGACCTTCTTCCCGATCGATCCTCGCCGAATGCTGGGCGATTGGGACGGGACCTGCATCCTGTTCGATCCCGATGCCCGCAAGGCCTGCATCGTCAATCGCGGAAAGAAAGCCCGGACGGTCGATTTCGAGTACTTCAACACTTGGCAACTCAAGTGGACCGAATATCCCGGAAATCCGGTGTTTCGCTTTCAGCACGTGCACTTCCTCTTCGAGACCAGTGACTTCGATCGCCCGACGATCCGCGTCGCCGTGCCCTCCAAGTCCGATGGCGAGGCATGGAACGCCAAGCTCTCGATCCTGATGCCCTGAATGCGCTGAAGAAATGGGCCTGCCGACGTGAAGCTGCTCATCCTTTCGGACCTGCACCTCGAGTTCGGGACCTTTCTCGTCCCGAAGGTCGACTACGACGCAGTGATCCTTGCTGGGGACATCTTCGTCCCCGGCTCCAAGGCCATGCGCTGGGCCCGGCGGGCGGGGAACTTTGGGGAGACGGTCCCCATCGTCTTCGTGCCTGGCAACCATGAGTTCTATCAAGGCGTTCTGCAGACCACGCTCAAGGAAATGGCGCTCACCGCGAATTCGTGCAACGTGCATCTCCTGGCACCGGGCGAAGCTGTGATCGCCGGCGTCCGCTTTCTCGGCTGCACGCTGTGGACAGACTTCGAACTGCCGATCCAGACCAAGACGGGAACTCTGACCGACACCGAGCGGGCCATGAAGGCGGCCAAGGTCCGTCTCAACGACTACTCATCGATCCGGTGGGCCGAGGCGCAGGAATCCTCCGACGCATCCGTGGTATCAGCCAAGTCAAGAAAGCGCCGCCTGGTACCCGAAGACACGCTGGCGCTCCACCAGAGTGACCGCGCCTGGCTGGCCCAGAAGCTGGCCGAGCCCTTCGACGGGCCAACGGTGGTTGTGACCCACCACGCCCCTCATCGAAACTCTCTCGCGCGGCACTATCAGTCCGACTGGCTGTCCGCCTCTTTTGTGAGCGAGCTCCCAAGTTCCTTCTTCGAAGTGCCGCCACTCTGGGTGCATGGCCACCTTCACGAGAGCCACGACTATCAAGCCGGCAACTGCCGGGTGGTGTGCAACCCCCGGGGGTACTTGCGGCATGGCGGTGACCTGGAAAACAAGCAGTTCAACCCCGAGCTCGTGGTCGAGCTATGAGTGACATCCGGTCATCTACCCGCACGATCCAGCAAGTGCTGGCTGCCGCGACTGCGGTCTCGGGTGGGGACCTCGAGGCGGCCATTCTCTGGTACAGGAACGAGCCACTCGCGCTGTTTGATTGCAAGACCGCCGAGTCGCTGGTAGCCGAGGGGCGAGCTGCCGATGTGCTCCATCTTCTTGAGTCCTTCCAAGCCGGGTTTGTTGGATGATGAGGTCCTGCGCTTGCCGTCTATCCATGGCAGAAGCGTTGTTGACCCATGGCGCCACCGGCCGCATGAGCGATTCCAGCGATCTGCTGTTCCTGGATGTAGATGGTGTTCTTCATCCTGTCGGCGCGGACTACTCGTTCAGCAGCAGGTTCTTCAGCCATTTGCCGCGGCTCGAAGAGCTTCTTCGAGAGTTCGATTCTGTCGACGTCGTCATCTCGTCGGATTGGCGACTGGCCGAGAGCATCGAGCAGTTGCAGCGCTATTTCTGTGCTGACATCCGGCATCGGATCATCGGAGCGACGCCACAGATTGATCCCAATGTGGTCGTCCACCACCGGCGCCAGTTGGAAATCCAAGCCTGGCTCGATGGGAATGGCCGCAGCGACGCGGAATGGGTCGCGCTTGACGATTGGCCCTCGAGCTTCGAACCGGGCTTCGCGCGGCTCGTGCTCACCGATCCCACGCGGGCATTCGACCAGGACAGCTTCCAGGAGTTGCGCTCGCACTTCCTGCGGTTCGCGAATGAACGATGAACCGCCATCGGCATATGAAATGAAACCGCTCATCTCGTCGGACCTCCATGCGCGATCCGAGCGCGAGCGGTCAGCGCCAAAGCTGATGTTCTTCGGCGACCCGCACGGCAACTTCGACCTCGTGATCGCCGCGGTCGAACGCCTTCAGCCTGAGGCGATCGTGCTGCTGGGTGACATCCAGGCGTGCCGGCCTCTGCACGTCGAGCTGAGGCCGATCATGGATCTCACCGAGATCTGGTTCATCCCCGGGAACCACGACACGGACTCCGACGCCGACTACGACAACCTGTGGGGATCAGAGCTGGCCACCCGCAACCTGCACGGGCGGATCGTCGAGATCGCCGGGTTCAAGGTCGCGGGCCTGGGCGGCATCTTCCGCAGCAAGATCTGGGATCCACGGCGGCCGATGGACGAGGCGGCGTTCCAATCGAGCGACGCCATGCGCCGAACCATGAAGAGCCATGAGCGATGGCGTGACGGCATCTCGCGCAAGCACCGATCCTCCATCTTCCCGGATGAGTACCAGCGGTTGCTGCGCAGCGGACCCGCTGACATCCTGGTGACGCACGAAGCGCCGACGGCCCACCCACATGGCTGGAAGGTGATCGACGAACTCGCCGAAAAACTTGGCGTCGAACTGGCGGTCCATGGCCACCACCATCAGAACATCGACTATGTCGGCGAGGGCTTGATGACCACCGCGACGCCTTTCCGCGCCTTCGGGGTCGAAATGGGATCGCACTTGACCTGGCCGCGCGATGAGCCTGGGCCGGGAGGGCCTTCACAAGACGTGCTCGATCTCGCTACTCAGGTGTTCGGCGCTGCGGCCCAAGCCTGGCTGGACAAGCCGCACGAACGGCTCGATGGTCAAACGCCGGCGACGCTCGCTGTCGAGGGCGGCGCTGACAGAGTGCGATCGATGCTCATCGCGATTCAACACGGCGGTGTCGTATGAGGGCCGGTGGAAATGGGCCAGGAGATTCAGCGTGATCCTGTTCCTCGACTTCGACGGCGTGCTGCATCCGGAGGGGGAAGATCACGTCCTCAACGGCGGCGCCGACTTCTGCTTCCTGCCGCCGCTTGAAGCGTTGCTGCGCGAATTCCCGCATGTGAACATCGTGATCAGTTCGTCTTGGCGCGAGCAACTTCTCTATGAGACTCTGCTGAAGCCGTTCTCCAGTGACATCCGGGCTCGTATCCTTGGAGCCACGCCTCGTTCGGGCTTCGGCCTTCCATCGCCGTACAGGAAGCGTGAAAGAGAGATCCTCGCTTGGCTCCAGATCCACGATGCCGTCGACGAACCTTGGGTCGCGCTCGACGATGCCTATTGGCAGTTCGAGCACTGCAAGGACCATCTGGTGGTGTGTGGTTCGTTCACCGGCTTCGATGACAACGCCTGTGCCGAGCTTCGCGCGCACTTTGAAGGAGCATCCTGATGAGAGTGCTGATTCTTTCCGACCTTCACCTCGAGTTCGCGCCCTTCGAGCCGGTGCCTGATCTCGAGTTCGATGCTGTCATCCTCGCGGGCGACATTCATTCGCCGGCCAAGCGTGCCGTCCAGTGGGCGGCGGATCGTTTTCGCGGCAAGCCCGTGGTTTACCTGCCCGGAAATCACGAGTACTACGATGGGCGCCTTGACACGACACTGGCTGAAGCACGCGCCGAAGCCGAAGGAAGCAATGTCCATCTGCTAGACAGTGACGAACTGGTGATCGATGGCGTGCGCTTCCTTGGTGCAACGCTGTGGACCGACTTCGCGCTCGCCATCGAGACGCCTGAAGGTCTGGTCAGCGATGTCGGACGCGCCATGAAGATGGCGACCAATCTGCTGAACGACTATGCGCTGATCCGCACGTGCGACGAGTCGGCCGAGCCCGATACCTGGCGCTACAAGCAAGGAAGAAAGCTCCAGGCGGCGGACACGCTTCAGATTCATCAGGCGCAGCGCGCGTGGCTGCGAGACAGGCTTTCGCAACCGTTCGATGGCCCGACGGTCGTCGTGACTCACCACGCGCCTCATCGCGGCTCACTGGCGCAGCGTTACGCCGATGACTGGTCCTCAGGCGCATTCGTCACCGAGCTCCCGGAAACCTTCTTCGATGTGCCCGTACTCTGGGTGCACGGCCACACACATCAGGCGTTCAACTATCAAGCCCGTTCTTGCCAAGTCGTGTGCAATCCGCGCGGCTATGTGAACTGGAGCGGCAGGATCGAGAACAAGGCGTTCGATCCCGCCCTGATCATCGACGTCAAATCCCGATGACTTTGATACGGCAACATGGGTTGCGCAGTGGCTCGATCAGCCTTTACCCGCTCTCGGTGGGCAACGACCTGCGGCACTGATGGACACTGCAGAGGGACAGGTGGTCGTATCGAACATCCTCTCTCTTGCCAAAAGAGGCGCCTACGCATGACGCAAGGTCAAGATGGGACTGCCGTCCCCCTCTTGCTCTCCGCCCATTCGACGAATACCTCATTGTGATGTTGCCCCAGGGTGGAACGGATCCGGGGTGGCCAGTCGGTGTTCGACTTCGCCGACAGCCGCGGTGGCCAGCATGCGCGCGCCTTCCTCGGGCTGCGCTACTTGACTGGGGATGGGCTTGTCCAACTCGCTTGGGCTTCGGTATCCGGCCATGCCGAGCCCAAGGGCGAAAGCGTTAGCCACGTCTCGGTAAGTTTGCCGCCGACTGTCCGATAGAGTTGGAGACCCGCCTGGCTCTGCGCTTCCCCAGTCTGCGGGTCGTTCCACTTGAAAGCGAACCGATACCAAGCGCGATCACCACTGAAGGAGTGGTCGTAGACCACGATACGGATTCCCGGTCTGGCTTGGCGCATCTGGGCGATCTCGGCGGCATAGGCCTCGCGACTCACTGTCCGGTCCCCCTTCTGATCGTGACGGGTGTAAGTCTCCGTCACGCAACTGGGGACGAGGTCAAAGCTGCCCTCGTGCCAAACCTGTTCCCAACGATTGAAGAGATCCGTAAGCTGTTGCGTCATGTGTGCTTGTCCGTTTGGCTGCTTCGACGCCAGTGTCCGATGCTGGCCGACACCAGAAGTCTAGCTTGCTGGTCAGGAGCCATTGCGAAGACAAGGCGGGATCGCTGTTCGCTTACGCATAGGGCTTCTCAAACGCAGGATCGCAGGCAAGTTCGAGGCGATCACACAGTTCGCGGTAGGACTTTGGCCCGAGGGACGCGATCGAGACAAAGCCATCGTCGGCACAACGGCAGGTGTTGTGCCAGTGCGGGCCATCCAGCAGGCTTAGCCCGCGTGTCGTGCTCATTTGCCCTGCGGCCTGAAGTGACAGCAGCAGATTGGTCATAAGCGCTGCTCCATCGACGATAGCGACGTCCACGACCTGGCCCTGCCCGAAACCAAAAACTCGTGAGTTCGTCGCGGGGCTAGTACGGAGCTTGAGGCCAACAAGGCTGCCGCAGTATCTGGATCTCGTGGCCCTAAATCAGGCGCTATCCGGCTTTCTAGCCGCAGGATGGTTCGCCAACGGCACAAAACTATTCGTCCCCATGTCCAGCGCGTCAATCGAGCCGCTTTCAATGTCGTAAACCCAGCCGTGCAGAGTCAGCGTACCTTGGGCAAGTGCCAGCGCAACAGACGGGTGCGTTCGCAAGTTGTTCAATTGAGCGAGTACGTTTTCCCGCACCATGCCATCCACGCGTGAGCGTTCGTCCGCGTGCGGTTTCGCTTCATTGATCATGCGCGCGGCGTCAGCGTAGCGCAGCCAAGACTTCACAGCAGGCATCGTGTCCAGGCAGGCACAGGTTGCAATCGCCTTCATGGCGCCGCAATCAGAATGCCCGCAGATGACGATATCGCTGACCTTCAACGCCGATACAGCGAACTCAACGGTTGCCGAGACGCCACCGGGTTCTGGACCGAAGGAAGGAACGATGTTGCCTGCGTTGCGCATGACAAAGAGATCCCCCGGCTCTCGTTGCGTGACGAGCTCGGGCACCATCCGACTGTCCGAACACGAGATGAACAACGCCTTTGGGGTCTGGCTCTTTGCCAACTCCCGGAAGAGCTCCTTACGAGTGGGGAATACTTCCGCCTGGAAGCGAAGAAAGCCGGCAATGATGTCTTGCATGCCGGCAGTCTAATCTGCCCAAAGTTCTCCAAGGATTTGTCCGGCTACAAGCGCGGCGACGAGACGGCACAATGCGTCCATGCCAAACATCGCCTCGATCCTGAAAGCTGAAATCTCCCGCGTTGCTCGCAAAGAGGTGCGCGCTGAGATAGAAACGCTCAAGAAGGCATCCGTCGCCCATCGCTCATCGATTGCTGAGCTACGTCGCCAAGTGAATTCACTTGAGAAGGAACTGCGTCGTGTTGCGAAGGGTTCGAAGCGCCCCGCCACAGCCGTTGATCCGGACAATGAAGCGGCAGAAGGCACGAAGCGCCGATTCAGCGCAACCAGGTTGGCGGCACACCGCGCAAAGCTCGGGCTCTCCGCGGCGAGCTATGGGCAACTGATCGGCGTTTCCGGGCAAACGATCTACCACTGGGAACAAGGCAAGGCACGCCCGCGGGCGGCACAACTCGAAAATCTTGCGGCAGCGCGAGATCTTGGCGCACGCGAAATTGCGGAGCGCCTAACCACGCGATAGTCAGAGCTTTTCGCAGATCAGCGAGGGATCGCACAGCGAAGTCAGTTCGCCGATGTACGAGGCGAGCGCCTCCCGGACCGAGGCCTCCCCTGCGTCGCAGCGACTCCCCATGATGATGTTCACTGCAACGTCGATCTTCTTCCAAGGACACACCTTAGATCGAAGGACGTCCAATCCCCATTGGTTCAGCCCTGCCTCGATGATTCGCTCCACGCAGATCACCCGACCATGAAACGGTTCACGCGCTTCAGGCGGTAGCGCTGCGAGTGCGCGCAGCGCCCGCTTGTCTCCGGTCAGCAGCCTTGTATCTGGCGCGGCCACGAGCGATGCGAGAAGCACCGCCTCACCGGCGTCGATGCCCAACACGTTTTCGAAATCCCCAAGGCTTTGGCTCGCAGGCTCTATCGGCGCCTGCATCAAGGCTATGGCTTCGAGCACGCGGTCGGCTGCCTCGACTGCGTGGAACACACGCATGTCGAGCTTGCTCTTTGCTTTGATGGCCCGGTACTTTGACGAGGCGAGCGTAGTGCACTCTTGCAGCGGGATGCCCATCAACGATGGGATCTCATCGAGAAGCCCCCAATGCGCCAGCTTGCACAGCGCGTCGACGTCTATCAGTAGACGCACGCTTCAGTTCGCTCCATCCCAGCCGGTGATCTGCGACACGAGGTCCTGCAGGTCATCGGCGACGCGACTGAGATCCAGGTGCGAGCGCAACTGCTGCAGGAGCGCCCCCTCTGGATCCAGGTCTTCACTGAGGAAGTTCAACGCCGTCAGCGCGGTGGGCCAACGCTTCGTGAGAAAGGCATATCTCAGAACGAAGTGCCCCGCTTCGATGCCCACAGCGCCAGCAGCGCCGCGGGCAAGTACCGCGATGTCCACAGGCGCAGCCAAGGCTGGCCATTTGGTCACATGCGCCGTCACCTCATCGCCGCCCAGCGTCTGGAGCGCGAAGCTGTCTGCTTCTGCCTCCTGGCCGTCTGTCGACAACTCGGTTGCATACGTGCTCGTCTCCTGAAGCGATACGTCGATGATGGAGGATCCGGGGCGCAGGTGCCCCAGTGCGATGTGTCCGATCTCATGCGCCAGGATGAAGCTCAGCCAGGCCCGCGACGACTTCTTCTTCGCGATCACGATGGCCGGACGTCCGCCCAACTGCAGCGCGGCCCCATCCATCTTGCGCACGCCCACAGGCAGGTGTGGCAAGGGAATCACCGGGATTCCGTGGGCCCAGCACAGGTCCAGAAGAGCACTGAAGCCGAACTGACCAGCGCGATCGCGCATGGCCAGTGCGCGCAACTCGCTTGGATCTTGAGGCAGCGGAACATATGAGATCGGCAAGGCAGCCAGCACTGCCTGTGCGAGAGATGACGCAATGAAGCTCGCGGCCGACAGTGACGATGCCTCGATGTTGACCGAGTGCTTGTAGGCAACACTGGCCATGGCGCCCTTGGGAACGATCTGACCCGACAGCAGCGGCTGAAGCTCGACGCTCAGCCGCCTGCTGACGTGCATCGCCAACTCCGCCGCACCGCCGCGTTCCTTCTCCAGCGCAGGGTCCCACCAGTCAGGCAGCAGCCGGCGCACTTGCGCGCGCGTCAGGCCGATCGCCGACACGGCTTGGTAGATGGTCTTGGCATCCGGATGGGTCACAGCATGTTCCTGGTTGCCGTCAATGGCGCGCTCTTCAAGACGGGTCCCAACGCCTCGATCAATCGGGCGAGCAAGTCGGCCGTCTCCGGCCGCCCGTCCCAGACACGCTCGAGCGCGTCTCGCACACGGGGATTATCGAGCACACCGCCTATCTCTGTTATGCCATTTTCGAAATCAATATTTGCATAATCCAACAGCGGCCGAATGGCTGTCGTCACGGACTTCGTCCGCCCGCTCAAAAACCGGCTGACTGTGGGCTGGCCTACACCTGCAGCCTGAGAAAGCGCATTCACCGACATGCTCTGTCGCTTCAGGTACAGCCTGAGTGCTTCTCTGGCCCGGACCGCTTCCAACGTGGTGGGCTTTGCTGTTCTTGGCATAGTTGCATTATACAATGCATAAAATGAGCACTCCCTCCATCACCGAAAGCGAGCTGCGCCAAGCGGTGCGTTCGCGACTCCTCGCCGACGCCACCAAGTCGGGTGGAAGGCTCTTCGAAGAGCTCGGGATCGAAGGTGGGGAGGCGCGGGTAGATCTGGCGCTGGTGGATACACAGCTCAGCGCCTTCGAGCTGAAGAGCGATCTCGATTCGTTCGCACGCTTGCACAACCAGATTCATGCCTACAACCGCGTCTTCGACCGGGTGACGTTGGTCACGGGTCCGATCTATTCCGAGGCCAGTCTGGCCTTGATGCCTACATGGTGGGGCGTCTGGTCAGCCGCGCGCCGTGTGGACGGCACGCTCGCACTGCGCGTGCTGCGCAAGCCGAAGGCCAACCCGATACAGGACCGCCTGAGCATGGCCATGCTCTTGTGGCGCGCCGAATGCATCGAAGCGCTGGCGTCGCATAGGGGCGAACTGCCGCCCAAGCGAGCTACGAAGTTCGAGTTGCAAGAAATGCTCGCTCGGGAACTGAGCGTGCGTACGCTGCGCGAAGCTGTCACCAGTTTTCTGCGCAAACGGCAGGCGGGTTTCTTGCCGTCGACTTCGCTCACTTCGGATGGCACCTCGGATGCCGTCGCCTTCGCACTGAGTTGCTTGGCATAGGCCGTGGCGCGGCCTGAACCAACAAGGCCAACAAAGCGAGACATACATCGGCGAACTGAAACCGCAGCGTTGGTGGAGCCTGGGAAATCCCGTAATCCAGTGTAAGCAATCGTGACGTACCCTTTAGACTCAAAAAAGTCTGGAGGGATCAATGCCTGCGATATGGAAATACCTGCCCATCCTGAAATGGAAGCAGGGGGAACGGATCGCCTTGAGCAAGCTCACGGGCGCCCAGTGGGATGAAATGGTCCCGCTGATCGAAATTCTCCCCATCGACCCCAAGAAGGGGACGCTCTCCGAAACGCTGGTGCCGTACATCACCAAGATTGGAGGGCAAATGGCCAAATCGATTCCGCAGGGCACGCCCATCGCGATCGACATTCGGTACTTCATGCCCACCTACGCAAAACAGACCCAGGTGCTCACCTCGATCTGCAAGCGCCTGTCGGCACTGACCGGTCGTCAGATCATCCCGGTCATCACGGAGGCGATGGTTGCGCGTCCGGCAGACCTGCCGGATCTCACTAAGGCCTTCGAGGTCTTCGTGCTCAGGATCCAGACACACGGCGTGACCTCCGACCAGGTCAAGGATTTTGTGAAAGTCGTGGTCGGCGCGGGTATCGCTAAGTCGAGGCTTCATCTGCTCGTCGATCAGTTCTCTATCGTGGGTGTCGCCCCCGCGGCGTGCATAGCGGCTGTACAGCCTTATCTTGACGAGGCGCTTGCGGCCGGGTGCAGCAGCACCACGCTCGCCGGTGGCTCATTTCCGCTGAACCTCGTGGGCCGCAAGCAAGGGCTCCACGACATCGAGCGCGTTGAATGGAAAGCTTGGAAGACGTTGGTTGCCAAACCTGCATACGCAAAGGTGCTGTTCAGCGACTACACCGTAAGCAACCCGGCTCCGGCGCCTGACATCGATCCCACCATGATGAATCCGTCGGTGGCCATCCGCTATGCCAGCGACGGCTTCTGGCGCTTGTTCAAGGCTGGCGGTTTCAAGAAGGGGAAGCAGGATCAATACAAGAACCTGTGCATCCTGCTCAAAGGCGATCCGGTGTATTCAGGCGCCGCGTTCAGCTACGGCGACGATTGCTACGACAAAGCGTCCGTCGGCGTGCTCGGCAATGGCAACCCGACCAGTTGGCGGCGCGATGCCGCGAGTCACCACCTGGTGTTCACGTCGTCGGCCATATGAGACAGCGGGACTGATTCGGCCGCTTCCTTCTTCCTAACGCAGCACTCGCACCCGCACGCAACACCGCAACGCGCAGTCCCGCACCTACAGAGCTAGCTTCCAAGGAACACCATGCCCCAACTTACCAAAGCCGATTTGTACTACACGGACTACAGCTGGACTGCCGTTCCCGGAGACGATCCGACCAAGGTGAAAGCAGATGCGGATCGGTTGAGCCGCAAGGAAGGTTACGAAGTCCTTGCTTACCTCAACTCGTTTGTCGGACCTGAGAAGGCCGACCTGTCGAAGGCAACGCGGCTCATCATCGAATGGATCGTGCATGAAAAACTGCCGCCGAATGTTCAAGGAAGAACCAAGGTCACAGCGTGGATCGTTGAAAACTTTCTCACCCTGAAACCCGGCTATCCACGGTAGTGAGGGTTTCTCACGACGGCGTGTCCTCCGGCGTCGCCCTCAAGATCCTGTGGCGGCCGCGACTTTGACCTTGCCGACCATGCCAGCTTGGTAGTGTCCCGCGATGAGACAGGCGAAATCAAATTCGCCCGCACGGTTGAAGGTCCAGACGATCTCGCCGGTCTTGCCAGGAGCGACATGCGCCATGTAGGGCTCGGAATGCTCCATGCCGGGAAACTTCATCATGAGTGCGGCATGTTCGTCGAGCTCCTTCTTCGTGCCGATCACGAACTCGTGCATGACTTGTCCTTCGTTGCGAATGAACAGCCGCACGGTCTCGCCTTGCTTGACCTGGATGCGATCAGGTGTAAAGCGCATGCTGTCGCTCATCTTGAATTCCAGCGTTCGCTTGGCCGCGCTCGCATCGCCCGCGATGCCCCAGTTCTTTTGTTCCTTGCGCACGGGCCCGCTCGACGCGCTGTGGTCCTCATCGCCATGTGCGAGGGCCAGGCTCGAGAACGCCAGGGTGCTGGCGAGCACCAATGTCTTGATCGATTTCATGAGATTCCTTGGGAGGTTGTTGGGCTTTTTGGGAAATGGGTTCGATGGCTTTTTCGACCCTCAGTGCGCGAGGATCTTGGAGAGGAAGTCTTGCGCGCGCGGTGCCCGGCTCTCGGGACGCCCGAAGAACTCTTCGCTCGAGCAGTCCTCGACAATGCGCCCCTGGTCCATGAAGATCACTCGGTCGCTGACCTGCCTGGCAAACCCCATCTCGTGGGTCACTACCATCATCGTCATGCCTTCGCGTGCGAGCTTCACCATGACGTCGAGCACCTCGCCCACCATCTCTGGGTCGAGCGCCGAGGTCGGCTCGTCGAACAGCATGACGATCGGATCCATCGACAACGCCCGCGCAATGGCGACGCGCTGTTGTTGACCACCAGAGAGCTGGCCCGGGAACTTGTCCTTGTGGATCGACAAGCCCACACGATCGAGCATGCGCAGCCCGCGCTCGACCGCTTCTGCACGCGAGCGTTTGAGCACCTGAACTTGCGCCAGTACAAGGTTCTCCATCACGCTCAAGTGTGGAAAGAGCTCGAAGTGCTGGAACACCATGCCGACCCGGGAGCGCAGCTTCGGTAGGTCGGTCTTGGGATCGGAGACTTGGATGCCATTGACCGTGATACTGCCGCGTTGAATGGGCTCCAGCGCGTTGACCGTCTTGATGAGCGTGGACTTACCGGAGCCGGAAGGGCCACAGACCACGACCACCTCGCCCTCGCGAACGTCGGTGCTGCATTCCGTGAGCACCGCGAACTGGCTGTACCACTTGGAGACGTCGTTGATTTCGATCATTGCGTTCATTCAGATCGTCGCCGCGGCCTTGCGCCGCTGCAGCCAGGTGACCCACCAGGCGCCTGCCGTGCACAGCACCAGGTAGACGACGGCGACCAGGATGTAGACCTCGACAACGCGCCCGTCACGTTGCCCCACCTTGCTGGCGGCACCGAGGAAGTCATTCAGGCTGATCACATAGACCAGCGAGGTGTCCTTGAGCAGGGCGATGGTCTGGTTGATGAGCGAGGGCGTCATGTTGCGAAACGCCTGCGGCAGGATCACATGCCGCATGGCTTGCCATGGCGACATCCCCAGGGACTGCGCCGCCTGCATCTGGCCCGCACGCACGCTGCCGATGCCGGCGCGGATGATCTCGCAGTAGTAGGCGGACTCCGCAAGCACGAACGCCACGAGGGCGGCATAGATCGGCCCGACGCTGAGGTTGGGATCGCCGGTCACGCCGCGGAGCACCACCGGCATCAGGAAGTAGATCCACAGGATCGTGAGGATCAGCGGAATCGAGCGGAATAGGTTCACATACCCCGCCACGAGGGCCGCCACCGGCCGCGGCGCAAAGATCCGGGTGATCGCCAACAAGGTCCCGAGACCGATCCCGGCGGCCATGGAGGCCACCACCAGGAAGGCGGTCATCTGCAGGCCTTGCAGCAGGTAGGGCCAAGCGCGCTGCAGGGAGGCCCAATCGAAGTCGTAGCCCATCACGCGGCTCCCAGCAATCCGGGCACCCGAACCCGGCGTTCGATGTGACGCATCAGCACGATCACGCCGTAGGTGATCGCCATGTAGATGAGCGTCGCCGCAATGAAGGCCTCGAACGGATGGGCGCTGAACTCGCTGAGTTGGCGCGTCTGCCCGGTCAGCTCCATGAGCCCGATCGTGAGTGCGACGGCCGAATTTTTGAAGACATTCAAGAAGTCCGAGGTCAGCGGCGGGATGACCATGCGAAGGGCCTGCGGCAGGACCACGTGCCGATAGGCCGCCGCGGTCCCCAGCCCGAGTGCCATGGCTGCCTGCTTCTGGCTGCGCGGCACCGACTCGATGCCCGCGCGCACCTGTTCCGCCGCCTTCGCCGCCGTGTACAGGGTGAGCCCCACCAGCACGGTCAGGAACTGGTTTGTCGTCGGGTTCATCTGCTTGAGCGCATTGCCCCATTCGAGGGGCAACAACTCCGGCACCACGAAGTACCAGAGAAACAGCTGCACGAGCAACGGTGTATTGCGAAAACAGTGGATGTACGCCGTCGACAGGTACCGCGCAGCGCGGTTGGGCAACGTCCTAGCGACCCCGGCGATCAGACCAATGCCCAGTGCCAGTGTCCAGGCCAGCAGAGACAACACCACCGTCCACAGCAATCCGCGCAGCAACATCATGCCGTACAGGCCCTCGCCTGTGACCGAAGGCTTGAAGAAGATCAGCCAATCCCAGGTGTAGTGCATCGTGAAGAGTGCTTAGATGATTCGTGAGGACGATCGTCAAACGTGGGGCGCCAGCGGCTTACAGCGGCTGATCGTTCGGATGACGCAGGAGTTCTTGCATGTCGGACGACATCGGGAAGTTGACAGTCACGCTGCCCTTCACCGCAATGGGCTTCAAGAAGTACTTCTCGTACAGCGAGGCAAACTCGCCGGAGCGCATCATTCCGGTGATCACGCCGTCGACCAGCTTCTTGAAGGCAACGTCACCCTTGCGCAGCATGCAGCCGTAGGCCTCCTTCTGCTGGGGCACGCCGACCACCTCCCAGTCCGCCGGATTGCGGGCCCGCGCGATGTTGCTGAAGAGAATGATGTCGTCCTGCGTGGCCGCCACGGCCCGGCCGGTTTCGACGGTCAGGAAGTTCTCGTTGATGTCCTTGGCCAGGATGATGTTGATGCCCCACTTGTTCTTCTCGTTGAGCTGCCGCAGCATGCGCTCGGCTGTGGTGCCCGCGCTCACGACGACGTTCTTGCCCACAAGATCCGACCAGTGCTTGATGCCCGCGTTCTTGCGCACCAGCAGGCGCGCGCCAACCACGAAGAAGGTTGTGGAGAACGACACCTGGTTCTGGCGCTCGGCGTTGTTCGTGGTGGAGCTGCACTCCAGGTCGACGGTCTGGTTGGCCACCAGCGGAATGCGCGTCTGCGGCGTGACTTCCAGCGTCTTGACCTCGAGCTTGGCGAGCTTGAGATCCTTCTTCACCTGTTCGACCACACGCTGTGAGATCTCCCACGCAAAGCCCGCCTGCTTGTTGTTGTCGTCCAGGTAGTTGAACGGAATGGACGCGCCGCGTGTGGCCACAGTGATGGTGCCGGTGTCCTTGATCTTCTTGAGCGTGCCATCCAGCGTCTGCGCTGCAACGCTGGCGCATAGCGCGATGCTTGCGGCTGCGAAAATGGATCGGGACAGTGCTGAGTGAATGATTGGCTTGAGGTTCATCGCGGGCTCCAGATATCGTGAATCAGAGGTTGAAACTCGTCTCATGGGCGCTCAAGGCGTCCAGCAACTCGTCGAGCAGCGCCTGGGGATCATCCAGGCCAATCGACAAGCGGATGACCGGCCCTTGGACGTCACAGAAATTGCGCTTGGCGATCTCCTCCGCAGGGTAGAAGGCCGCGATGCTGCGCACGCCACCCCAACTCGCGCCGATGGAAAAGAGCTTCAGCTTTGCGAACAGTGCCCGATAAGCGTCGTAGGAACTGTCTACGAGCTGCAACGACATCACGCAGCCGGACTGCTTGAAATCGCGCGCCCAGAGCGCATGGTCCGGCGCGCCGGGCAGCGCCGGAAAGAGCATCCGGCGCACCAGGGGATGCACCGCGAGTCGCTCGGCAATCAGCTGCGCGCTGGTGGCCTGGCGCTCCATGCGCACCTGCATCGTGTCCAGGCCCCGGGCGACCAGGAAGCAATCCTCTGGGCTCACGGCCAACCCCATCTGCGATTGGAGGCCGCGCAACGACCTGTACAGGCCCTCGTCATTGATTGCGATACTGCCCATGAGCACGTCGGAATGGCCACCCATGTACTTGGTACAGGCGTGAACGCACAGGTCCACGCCGTGCGCCAAGGCCGCGAAGCCCAGCGGGCTGGCCCAGGTGTTGTCGATGGCAGTCAGCACGCCGCGAGCGCGCGCGACGGCAGTGATCGCCGGCACGTCTTCCACTTCCATGGTCACTGTTCCGGGGGACTCCAGCCAGATGAGCCGCGTGTTGGGGCGCACGAGGCGCTCGATGTCCGCGCCAATGCGCGGCGGATAGAACTCGACCTCGATGCCCAGCGCCTGCAGCCGTTCGGCGGCGAAGGATTTGGCCAGACCGTAGGCGGCGTCGGTCATCAGCAGGTGGTCGCCCTTCTTGAGCAGCGCCAGCAGCGCACTGCAGATGGCCGCCTGTCCAGAGGGAAAGACGACGCAATGCGCGGCGCCATCCAGCTCGGCGATACGTGTCTCGAGGGCGCGCTGTGTCGGTGTGCCCGTGGTGCCATAGCTGAAGCCATCGGGCAGGCGGGTGCGGCGGTTTACGAAATCGTCGAGCGAATCGAAGACGACCGTGGAAGCACGCCACACCGGTGGGACCAGGCTGGCGAACGCGTTACGCCGGGGAGTGTCGAGGTTGGGAATGGGAGAGTTCACGATAGAGGACGGAGCTGTTCGTCGGAGTTGCGATCAGTTGGCGGGTGCGGATTCGATGAGCTGCAGTGCCTGCTTCATCTGGTCGACGGCCATGTTCTCGAGATCGGTATAGACCTTCATCTCCACCGTCAGGCGAGCGAAGGTTTCCTTGGCGGCGGCAATCTTGGCCGGGTCATTGGTCTTTGGGTTGGCCAGTGCGGCCTCCAGGCGCTTGTACTCGCTGGTGAGAAAGGCCGGTTGTTCGCCGATGGCACGCAGGCCGGCGTTGGTCATCGAGCGGATGCGCAACACCATCTTCACGTCCGACTGCTCCATCTCGCCCTGCGCGCGCTCCAGCGCGAGCCTCGCGGCAAGCGCCTGTTGGCTGTCGGGCTTCTTGCTCGCAGCGATGGTCTGGAACTTGGCGATGTCGCCGGAAAAATCGTGCGCCCAGACAGGCGCAGCGCATGCCAGGACGGTCACTGCAAGAGCTGTTTGAAGTTTCATGTCGCTTCTCCGGAAGGTGGCTGAAGACGCCAACTTTAGGACGACGGGGATAATCCGGATCGTGCTCGAGGTTCTTTCTCCATAAGCGGTTGTTATATGTTGCTCCGAGAGATCGAGGTGTTCCGTTCCGTGATGTCCGTGGGGTCTGCGAGCAAGGCGGCCGCGCTGCTGGGTGTCACGCAGCCCGCCATCAGCCAGTCGCTGCGCAGGCTCGAGGAAGCGGCTGGATTCCCGCTGTTTCGCCGGCTGCGGGGGCGTCTGCATCCGACGCCCGAAGCGCAAGCCTTGCTGGTCGAGGTCGAGCGCGTCTTCGTGGGTCTGAGCAGCATCGAGCACCGCATGCGCAGCCTGAAGCGATTCGGGGTGAACACCCTGCGTATGGCGGTCTATCCGGCCTTCGGCCTTACCTTCGTCCCACGGGTTCTATCGCGGTTGGTGGCCGAGCGCCGCGATGCCGACGCACGGCCCCAGATTTCGCTGCAGGTGCTCAGTTCGCGGGAGGTGCACGAAGCCGTGCTGGGGCGTCAGGTCGACTTCGGATTGATGGCCGACGAGATGCCGACGACAGGCCTGGAGCATTCCGAATTTGCCCGCTTCCCGGGCGTGGTGGTGATGCACGCGAAGCACCGGCTGACCAAGGCCAGGACTATCCAGCCGCATCAGCTCGCGGAAGAGCCATTCCTCGCGCTCAACCCCGAGGACGCGTCCCGGCGACGCCTGGAGCGGGCATTGGCGGAGTGCAACGTCGGGTTGAGCGTGCTGGTCGAAACCCCCTACGCGGCGAGCGTGTGCGAGATGGCCCTGAGCGGCATGGGCATCGGCTTTGTCAATCCGGTCACAGCCATGGAGTATGCCCAACGTGGCCTGGTCATCCGCCCGCTGTCTCTAGAGGTCTCCTTCGCAGGGGTGCTGGTACTGCCCCCGGGACAGCCGCTGTCCGGCCTCGCCTCTCGAGTGCTTCAGCTCATGCGCATGCAGTTGGCCGAAGACCAGAAGGCCCTCGCCAATCTTCTCAAACCCCGCGCCAAAGCTTGACCGCCAAGCCTCAGTGACGCTTCGTTCGCATCCCACAGCAGCGAGGCTTTTGCGCCTCGGCGGCCAGGACCCCGTAGGCCTTCGCCACTGTCTCGCTGATCGGCGCATCGGCAGGGGCGCACGCCTCGATGGCGCACAGCAAGTGCTCGGCAACCGCCCAGTTTCGCTGTCGCAGGGCATCTTGGTAGATTTCCAGCAAGTGCAGCTCGAGTGCCTTAGGGCTCTTCATGGGAACTCCTTCGCGCGCAGCGAAGCCGCCCGGGCCGCACGCCCCTAGGTCGATCTTTCACCGATGTGGGACGCGTGAACGTCGCTCTTGGCTCCACGCAAGCGCAAGGCGTTGGTGATGACCGAGGCCGAGCTCAGGCTCATCGCCAGCGCCGCGATCATTGGCGACAGCAGCCATCCGGTGAACGGGAACAGCACCCCTGCGGCCAGCGGCACGCCCAGGGCGTTGTAAAGGAAGGCGAAGCCGAGGTTTTGCTTCATGTTGGCGATGGTCTGCTCGGAGATGACACGCGCCTGCGCAATGCCGCGCAGGTCGCCCTTGACCAGCGTCACCTGAGCGCTGTTCATCGCAACATCGGTGCCGGTACCCATCGCCACGCCAACGTTGGCCTTGGCGAGCGCAGGAGCGTCGTTGATGCCGTCCCCCGCCATCGCGACGATGCGGCCCTCGCGCTGCAGCCTGTCGACCAGCGCGAGCTTGTCGGCGGGCTTGACTTCGCCGTGCACCTCGTCGATGCCCAGCTTTGCAGCAACGGCCCGGGCCGTGGTCAGCCCGTCGCCGGTGGCCATGATGACGCGCAGGCCCGAGGCCTTGAGCGCGGCCAGCGCCTCCAGCGTGGTGGGCTTGATCGGGTCCGACACCGCGAGCAGGCCGGCGGCCTGGCCGTCCACCGCCAGGAACATGACGCTCGCGCCCTCGGCCCGCAGGGCCTCGGCCTGCGGCTTGAGGTCGTCGACCCGCACGCGCAGCTGTTCCATGAGCGCCGTGTTGCCCAGCGCCAGCTTCCTGCCAGCCACGGCGCCGCTCACGCCGATGCCGCTGCTGGATTCGAAACCCTCGGGCGTGTCCAGCGTCAGCTGGCGCTCGCGCGCCGCCCGCACGATGGCGTCGGCCAGCGGGTGCTCGCTGCCCTGGTCCAGGCTGGCTGCTAGGCGCAGCACCTCGTCTGCGGTGAAGCCCGGCGCAGGCACCGCGCGCTCGAACTGCGGCCGGCCTTCCGTCAGGGTGCCGGTCTTGTCGACGATGAGCGCATCGACCTTGCGGAAGTTCTCGATCGCGGCGGCATCGCGGAACAGCACGCCCTGCGTGGCCGCCTTGCCCGTGGCGACCATGATCGACATCGGCGTCGCGAGGCCGAGCGCACAGGGGCAGGCGATGATGAGCACCGCCACCGCATTGATGAGGCCGTAGACCCAGCTGGGCTGCGGCCCGAAGAAGCCCCAGGCGAAGAAGGTCAGCACCGCGATGGCGATGACCGTCATGACGAAGTAGCCTGCGACCTGATCGGCCATCCGCTGCATCGGTGCCCTGGAGCGCTGGGCCTGCGCGACCATCTGCACGATGCTCGCGAGCACGGTCTGCGAGCCGACCTTTTCCGACTGCATGACCAGTGCGCCGTTGGTGTTCAGTGTCGCGCCGATGAGCTTGTCGCCCACGCGCTTAGTCACGGGCAACGGTTCGCCGGTGAGCATCGACTCGTCGACCGCGCTGCTGCCCTCGATCACCACCCCGTCTACGGGTACTTTTTCTCCCGGTCTGACGCGCAGCTTGTCGCCGACGTGCACATGGCCGATCGGGACGTCTTCCTCGGTGCCGTCGGCGCCGATCCGGCGTGCCGTCTTGGGCGCGAGCCCCAGCAGCGACTTGATGGCCGCGGAGGTTTGCGAGCGCGCCTTGAGCTCGAGGATCTGGCCCAGCAAGGTGAGCGAGATGATCACCGCCGCCGCTTCGAAGTAGACCGACACGCGCCCCATCGATACGAACGACGCGGGAAACACGCCGGGCGCCACCGTGGCCACGACGCTGTAGACAAAGGCGGCGGCCGTGCCCAGGCCGATCAGGGTCCACATGTTCGGGCTGCGGTTCGCCACCGATTGCACCGCGCGCTCGAAGAACGGCCACCCGGCCCACAGCACGATCGGCACGGTGAGCACGAGCTCGATCCAGCTTTGCGCGCCCATCTCGAACCACTGCAGACGATGGCCGGCCATGGCAAGCACGGTGACGACGACGGTGAGCGGCAACGTCCAGAAGAAGCGCCGCTTGAAGTCTTTCAGCTCGGGATCTTCGCCCTCGTCGAGGGTCGGCATCTCGGGCTCCAGCGTCATGCCGCACTTGGGACAGTTGCCCGGGTGGTCCTGCCGGATCTCCGGGTGCATGGGGCAGGTGTAGACCGTGCCTTGCGCGGCGGGCTGCGCGGAATCCGCGGGCGCGAGTACGAGCGGGACCGTCTGCTGTTCGCTGCGCTTTGCATACTTTGCCGGGTTGGCCTCGAACTTGGCCTTGCAGCCCGCACTGCAGAAGTAGACCGACGCGCCTTCGTGCTGCAAGACATGCGGAGACTGCGCAGTCACCTTCATCCCGCAGACAGGATCCTTCAGCGCCCCATTAGCCACATCAGGCGAATCGGCCGCTGGCGCATGCCCATGTGACGCGGGGTGGCCATGGTGGTGTCCTGTTTGTCTGGTGGACATATCGTTCATTCGAGTTCTCCGACAAGAAATTGAGAGACAGCTGGCAGGCCGGCGGTGCACCCGCAGCCTGCCGGGCTGCGCGGGCCAACTATTTCGGTGGGTACCCCGCTTCCGCCAAGGCGGCAGCAACGGTCGCGCGATCCTCCGTGGTTTCGATGCGCACAGTCCGGGTCGGCATGTCGACCTCGATCTTGGCTTGCGCGTCGAGGTTCTTGACCGCCTGGGCCACCCGGCTCGCGCAGCCGCCGCAGGACATCGACTGGATTTCGAACTCTTGCATGAAAAGGGCTCCTTCGTTGATGATGGCACCCAGTGTCGAGGTTGACACCATGTGAAGGTCAAGTGGCGTGCCGGTCATTTCCTTGCAGAAAGGTCGGCATTTCGATGTCTGGCCTGACCGTCCAGCGTCATCATCAGCCCACGACCACCGTCCTAGTCATCGACCGTTGCGGCGATGATGCCGGGATGCAAGGGGTTTGCGCTTGCGTGAGGATGCCCGCGGCACGCCGCCCGCCTTGTCTCGGTGCTTGCGGCGTTGCCAGAGCAGGATGCCGACGAAGACGGCCACGCCGATCAACCAAGCCACGAACATCGTGCTCACCACGTTCTGGGAAACCCAGCGTCCGGTCACGTACATGGATTGTCCCGCGTCGGTGAAAGTCGGGGCGTCAGTGGCCGCCGCTCTTCCGGTGGACCGAACCTCCAGCAACACGATGCGGTCATGGTCGGGCCAAGCGGTTAAGCATGTACGACTGCCTAGTGCAGGCCTGCGATGTAGTCGGACACCGCCTTGATTTCGCGGTCGTTCAAGCGCGCCGCCACGCCGATCATCGGCCCGCTGTTGAGACGCACGCCATCGCGAAACGCCGTCAGTTGCACCGCCACATACTCGGCATTCTGTCCGCCAAGGCGTGGGTACTGGACGGGTATGCCTGCGCCGTCGGGACTGTGGCAGCCTGCGCACGCCGGCACACTGCGATCTGCGATGCCGCCGCGGTAGATCCTCTCGCCCAGGGTGACCAGATCCCTCTCCTTTGCGAAGCCGGGCTTGATGGGCTTGGAACCGAGGAACCAGGCGACGTCGCGCATTTCCTGCTCGGAAAGCATCGCCGCCATGCCAGCCATGACAGGGCTCTTGCGCTTGCCGGACTTGAACTCCTGGAGTTGCTTGACCAGGTATTCGGGATGCTGCTGAGCCAGTTTGGGATTGGCGGGAACGACCGAATTCCCGTCGGCGCTGTGGCACGCGGCACATGACTTTGCATTGAAGACGACTTCGCCGTTTGCGATGTCAGCCTTGGCCGGCCTGGCAGGGGCTTTCTCGGTGGCGGCCATAGGCATGGGATCGGCTGCGAAAGAGGAGCCAGAAGCCAGTCCGCCAAGAGCAGCAAGCAAAAGAGGCACGAAAAATTTCATGGGGTTTTCAGGTTCTGGGAAGGCTGGCTGCGAGAGGTGGCTGGAGATCGTGTTGGTCGTGTCATCCATGCGGCGCTCGCGCATGCGACAACACGCGAATGGGCGTGCCACACCTGACGACGTTGGTCGAAACGATGTCGCCCAGTTCGAGGGAGGTCTCAGGATCCAGCATCACGATGTGCGCGTGGCGCTGCCCCGTCGAGCGATCAGCCAGGATGGCGAAGCGATTCAGTGCAAGCTCGTTCGGGCTGACCGTCTTTCTGCAGTCCGTGCGACCGCTGCGCTGAATCTCGGTCGCGCGGCCAATCTCGACAATTTCGCCTGTACGCCAACCGTTCTGGAAATCGCGATGCTGCTGGTAGAAACCGGCGCAGCCCGACAGACCGATGGAGACTGCCACGCCAAGAATCCCCGTTGCCACAGGACGTGCAATGCCGACGACGGGGTGTTCCATCTTCGTCATATCGGAAGAAACAACCTGCGGCATGTGACTCCAAGATCGGCTAGGACGCATCGCCGCTGTGGCTTGCGCCGTCCAGCTTGCGAAAGTAGAGACCGCTGAACACTGGCACGCAGCGCTCAGGAAACCCTGGAAGATAGATAGCGCGCTCGTGAACTTGCCATTCGTCGCGCAAGACATAGCCCTGCGTCTCGATATCGTTGATAAAGCGCTGGCGGTTGTAGACGTACATCGGTGAGAAGCATCCGTCGCCGATGTTCTGCGTCGTGACGTAGTCTTCGCCGTCGTACAGGGGCAGCTTGTTCAGCAAGATGTGCCGCGGACGATTTTCACCCTCTGCAAGCAGATCGGCAGGGTGCGCATTTTCCAGATAGTGCAGGGCTCCAGCAGAGATCCAGATGTCATTGCCATCCAGCATCTGCTCCAGGGCGGCTGTGTCTGAAAAGCTCAGCGCACCAGCCCCTGCCTGGCCGGCCATTTCCCGGCCGATGGAAGCGATTGCTGGTACTTCGACGACACGCCACGACAAGTCGTGCGGCATCTCCAAGTAGCGGCGGTAGGCGTAGTAGTGGACACCGACCGATCCGCCGATGTCGAGCACCTTGGTGGCACCGTCTCTGAATGCGCGATCGAGCCACCACATCACCGGATAGTCGTAGGCAAAAACCTTCTTCGTTCGGATGTCCACGTACTCGGCTGCCAGGGCCGCGTGGTCAAACTCCAGACTGGTGGGAAGCCAGCCCCGGGCTTGCGCAAAGTCCTCGAACACGCCAAAGTAGCCGGCGAACCCCATTGCGGAAAAGAACCGTCTGCGCCGCCAGCGTTGCAACGCCGGCCGCGTGAGCGGCCCTTCCAGGATTCGCCGCAGGACTTGTGCCGCATCGGAGTCAGCCATGTTTTTCTCCGTTCGCCTGATGAGCGATGCCGACCAGCTTGCGTGTGGTGTCAGCGGGCCGATTCGATCTTGGTGACAACGATCTTTCCGTCGACCTTTTCCGCCTGGAAGCGGACCTTGGCGCCAGTCTCGACCTTGTCGAGCATGGCGTCGTCCTTGACGCCGAACACCATCGTCATGCCGGGCATATCGAGGTTCTTGAGCGGACCGTGCTTGATCGTGAGCTTCTTGTTGTCTTTGTCGACCTTGCGGATCTCGCCTTCGGTGAGTTCCGACGCTGCAGCAGCATCTGAGCCTCCGGCGGTCGGCGCCTTCTCGGACGTGCTGGGCATGTCTGCCATGGATTTGGAAGTCTGCGCGCTGGCCGCGCCGGCAAACGAGAGTGCGGCAATGAATGCCAAGAGTGTGATGCGAATATTCGACATGAGGATCTCCTTGGATATGAATGAATTTGGAGTCCCGCCGCGTCCCGATGGGAACTCGCGGCGGACGCGTCGCGCTTACTTGCCGGTCTTGGTCACGTTCACGGCGCCCTTCATGCCCGCGTCGTAGTGGCCAGGCTGCAGGCAAGCGAAGTCGACCTTGCCAGCTTTGGTGAACTGCCAGACGATCTCGCCGCTCTTGCCCGCGGCCAGCGTGACCATGTTCGGATCGGAATGCTCCATCTCGGGGTTCTTCTTCATGACTTCGTAGTGCTCCTTGAGCTCCTTCTCGGTCCCGATCACGAGTTCGTGCTTCAGTTGGCCGGAGTTCTTGATCACGAAGCGCACGGTCTCGCCTTGCTTGACGCTGATGTCGGCGGGCGTGAAGCGCATGCTGTCCGTCATGTCGACGTTGATCGTGCGAGTGGCCTTGGTGGCCACGCCGGGCTTACCGATCGCCTCATTGGCGTCGTGGCCGTGGCCACCGGCATGGGAGCCCGAGGCCGAAGCGCCGGCGGCGGCGAGGGCGACCAGTGCTGCGAGCGCGGTATTGCGGAGGGTGTGTTTCATGTGTTTCCTTTGAGAGTTGCAGTTGGGGAGAAGAGAGAAAATCAGTGGCCGGTATGTCCGCTGCCCGGCTTGCGAATCTGGACTTCGATGTTCTTGGCGGGCATGTTCTTCGCGGGCATCGCAGCCGCGCCGGCATCGCGCTGGCGCGAGGTCTCAGGCGGCGGGCCATCGAGCTCGTAGGCCACGGTGCCCTTGGGATGCTTGAACCAGCCGGGGTTGGAGTAATCACCGGCTTTCTGGTTTTTGCGCACCTTGACCACGCTGAACATGCCGCCCATCTCAACCGAACCGAACGGGCCTTCGCCGGTCATCATTCGCGCGGTGTTGTCGGGGATGGGCATTTCCATTTCAGCCATGTCGGCCATGCCGCGCTCGCCCATGACCATGTAGTCGGGCACCAGGTTCGAGATCTGCTTGGCTACGTCCTTGTGGTCCAGTCCAATCATGGTGGGCACGTCGTGGCCCATGGCGTTCATCGTGTGATGACTCTTGTGGCAGTGGAAGGCCCAGTCGCCTTCCTCGTCGGCCAGAAAATCGATCTGGCGCATCTGGCCGACCGCCACGTCGGTGGTCACCTCGTACTGGCGCGAAGACTTGGGCGTAGGCCCACCATCGGTGCCTGTGACCAGGAACTCGTGCCCGTGCAGGTGGATCGGGTGGTTCGTCATCGTCAGGTTGCCGATGCGGATGCGCACCTTGTCGTTGAGCCGCACATTGAGCGAGTCGATGCCGGGGAAGATGCGGCTGTTCCAGGACCACAGGTTGAAGTCCAGCATCGTCATGATCTTGGGCGTGGCGCTGCCGGGCTCCACGTCGTAGGCATTGAGCAGGAACACGAAGTCGCGGTCGACCTTCTCGATCAGCGGATGCTCGCCTTTGGGATGGGTCACCCAGAAGCCCATCATCCCCATCGCCATCTGTGTCATCTCATCCGCATGCGGGTGGTACATGAAGGTGCCGGGGCGGCGTGCCACGAATTCGTAGACGAAGGTCTTGCCCGGCCGGATCGGCGGCTGGTTCAGGCCCGCGACGCCGTCCATGCCGTTGGGCAGGCGCTGACCATGCCAGTGCACGCTGGTGTGCTCGGGCAACTTGTTGGTCACGAAGATGCGCACGCGGTCGCCTTCGACCACCTCGATGGTCGGGCCGGGCGACTGGCCGTTGTAGCCCCAGAGGTTGGCCTTGAAGCCAGGCGCCATTTCGCGCACCACGGGCTCGGCCACGAGGTGGAACTCCTTCACGCCGTTGTTCATGCGCCAGGGCAGAGTCCAGCCATTAAGTGTGACCACGGGGTTGTAGGGCCGGCCGCTCGAGGGAGCGAGTGGCGGCATCGTGTTCGGAGAGGTCTGGAGCACAGGCTCTGGCAAGGCAGCCATGGCCACCTTGCTCACGCTGGCCGCGGCGACAGCCCCGGTGATGGCGCCGGCGCCAGTGATGAAGTTACGTCTGCTGGTCATATCGTTTGATTCGTTGAAGGGGTCAGTGCGCGGCGGCAGCGGAGGCTTCACCGCCGCCGCCGGCCATCGCACCGCCCGTCGCGGTGGGTTTGCCCATCACCGACGCAGCCAAGGCGGCGTCGGCCAGCCAGAACTGCTGCTGGGCGTTGATTGCGTTGGTCACGCTGGAAATCTGGTCGCGTGCCTCGGCGAGCAACTCGAAGACGCCGATCAGCATCCCGTTGTAGCGAAGCACGTTTTCGTCGGCCATGGCCTGCCGCAGCGGGACGATCTCGTCGCGGTAGTGACGCGCGATGTCGTAGGCGGTGCGGTAGGCCGAATACCCTTCGCGCAGTTGCGAAGCCGCACCGCGAACCGTGGCGTCGTACCGGTTCGCTGCGGCCAACGACTGCGCATTCAGCATGTCGCGTTGCGCCGACCCCCAATCGAACAGCGGCAGGCGCATATCGAGCTCGAAGCCTCGACGGGTGCTCTTTGTGTTTTCTGCGCTATCGAACACGGTGTCGCGCCGACCGCCAACCTCGACATCGATGAAGGTCGACAGCAGGTTGATGCCTTGCGACTTGCCCGCCACATCCAGCTGGGCACGTGCGAGTTGGACATCCAGGCGCTGCTCGGTCGCGGTCGCCGCGACTTCCTTCGCCTCGCGAGGGGCCTTGGGCAGGTCTGGCAGACGTTCGGGCAGGGTCAACTTGGCAGCCTGCTCGTCGTTGAGGCCCAGGACACGAATCAACTCTTCGCGCGCAGCGGTAGTCGCGTGCTGAGCCGAGGCGAGTTGGGTGGTCGCGTCGGCGTAGAACACCTGTTGGCGTGCACGCTGCAGCTTGGAGAAATTCCCAATGAGCTGCATCCGGCGCGCGAGTTCGGCGCTGGCCTGAGCCGACTTGTTGACCTGTTCGGCGTACTGAAGCGACTGCTGCGCGGCAACGGCACGGACCCAGGCTTGCTTGACCTGCGTGACTTGGTCGACAACGGCACTGGTCAGTTGGACCTTGGCCTGGCTGGCCTGGCTTCTGGAGATCGACAAGCGTTGCGGCAACAGGATGAGGTCCACCAGTCCGAAGGACAGCAGACGTTCAAGCTCGAGTTCGCTGTTCAGTCGGGTTCGTGCGAACGACAGGATCGGGTTCGGCAGTCGGCTGCTCTGGTTGGTCGCGGCAATGTCACCCCAGCTCTGCGCGATCAGCGCCTGGACGGACGGGCTATTGGCCAGCGCGAGCTGAACCGCGTCGCTCTGCGACAGTGGCTTGGCCAGCAGATCCTGTGTCAACGCGGCGCGGCGATCGCGCTGCTCCTGGGTCCTGCTGAGCTCGAGCTTACCGCCTGTGAACTGCTGGGCATTGGTGTTCGTTTCCTTCAGGGCGTCGTCGATACTGACCGAGGCGCACCCGGCCAGGAAGGCGGCCGCGACGGCGACGGCCGTCAAACGCAAAGCGCGCTTCATGGCTTCTCCTTCTTCGCAGGCATGGGCATCGAGTGGCCTGGCTGCGCGGCAGGTGCAGCGGCTGCGCCCTTGGGCGACTCGGACTCTGCCGACCCCGTGCCCGATGCTTCCTTGGCGTAGGCCTGCCAGCCGCCTCGGCGGTAGACCGTCTCGTTGGCCTCCTTCCAGGGGATGGCCTTTTCGTCAGCGAAGGGCCGATAGCCCTCGAGTGCGGACCTGTAGGTCAGTACAGGTGGCACTGATGTGGGTGCCGCCTCGGGCTGGGCGGATGCAGGCTGAGCCAAGGCGACAGCAGTGCTCAGCGTTGCCAGGGCTGCGAACGCAGCCACGGCGGGAAAGACTGCCAGCCGACGGGCCGACGATGAATGGAACATGGAGTCCTCGCAAGATCATGAACGGGATGCGCCAGAACTGCCCTGAAGGCATGGCGCAGCGATGCATGAGCGTCCGCGGCGACCCCGTGACGGATCACGGGCGCACGAACGCGTCAGGAGCGAGGAGGCTTGTCGAGAACGCGCGGCGCGAGCGTGGCCACCGTGATGGCGGGCTCCGCCAGATCGGCGCGGGGAAGATCGTGGAAGACGGCCACTTCCAACGTACTGGTCAGCGCCGTGGCATGGCACGCGCCGCAGGTTCCGCACTTGTGCATCGCGTCAGGTTCCGCGCTTGCAACCTTGGCAGTGCTGTCTTTCGCAGGCGGTTTGGCCGCCTGTGACGCCTCGTGGTGAGGGTCGCTGCGCCCGTCCGCATGCGGATGTTGGGCGTGGTCGTGCATCCCGGACCGCTCGACGGACATTTCCGTCATCGCACCGGCGTGTCCAGGTCCACAAAAGACCATGGCTGCCGCTGCGTACCCCTGGAAGGGTACGGCAAACATCATGATCCAAAGGACGAACAGGCGAACCTGGTGCATAAGGCGAATTCTAGATCGAGCGATGTATCAGGTGGCCTGTACGTGTATCCAGTCCTGCGCATAGCCCTCAGGGCTGTGCCTGTGCGCGAGCCTTGCTCGCGTCACCCTTGGGCGCTGGCAGGGGCGCACCGAGCCTTGCAGCGGCATCCCAGTTGGGCTGCTTCTGCGCAGCTTCCAGTTCGGCTACCACTTCGGCGCGCGACTTTGAGGCTCCGACCTTCGGCGTGCTCATCGATCCCCAGCGCAGCATGCTGGCCCCAGCAGGGGTTTTCTGCGCATCCGCGAGTTCAGCCGATACCTGGGCCTGGGATTTGGCCTGTCCCGCTTCACCTGCGTGATAGACCACGCCGGCTTCGTTGGGCGCGAAGTGGGACGGGCCTTCCGCATAGGCCGCAAAGGGCGCGACGAATGCAGCGCCTGCACCAACGGCAAGCGCGAGCGAGAGGATTTGACGGTTCTTCATGATAGGTCTCCTTCAATGAATTGCTCGACTTCGCGAGCTGCACTGAACCCGTCGGCATCGACCACCGAGCCGGCGATGCCAGTCAACTGGCTGGCATGCAATGACTCTAGGAAGCCAGTCCGCCAATCAACCGCCACTTGGATTACAAAGAAGTAATGCACGCACGCGACCCCGCGCCATAGCATTCGACGATGCGAATCCTGGTCATCGAAGACGAACACAAACTGGGCGATTACCTCGTCAAGGGCCTGACCGAGAGCGGCTTCGTCGTTGATCTCGCACGGTCCGGCCTGGAGGGGCGCAGCCTCGCCTTGGACGGCGACTACGACCTGTTGGTGCTGGACGTGATGCTGCCGGGCATCGACGGTTTCGCCGTTCTGGAAGCCCTTCGAAAATCCAAGTCAATGCCTGTGCTGATGCTCACAGCCCGAGATGAAGTAGCGGACCGCGTGCGAGGACTCCAAAGCGGCGCGGACGACTACCTCGCCAAGCCGTTCGCGTTCTCCGAACTGCTTGCACGGATCCAGGCGTTGCTGCGGCGCGGCAAGCTCCATGAGGTGTCCAACTACACGCTCAAAGACCTGAACCTCGATGTCGTGGCGCGTAAGGCGACGCGCAACGGTCACCGCCTGGAGTTGACCGCCAAGGAGTTCGCGCTGCTGACGCTGCTCATGCGCCGCCAGGGCAATGTGCTGTCGCGCACCCAACTGGCGGAGCAGGTCTGGGACATTAATTTCGACAGTGATACGAACCTTGTGGAAGTGGCGATCCGGCGTCTGCGCAGCAAGATCGACGATCCTTTCGATGAGAAGCTGCTGCACACGGTGCGCGGCATGGGGTACGTGCTGGAGAGCCGGGAGGGCAGCGGATCGTGAACCCCGCAGAAATAGTGCGCGGACCCGATACCTCAGCGACTCCTGCGGTTTTCAAACCGGCGGCAACCGATGCTGCATCCGAGACCGAAACCACAGGCTCCATCCAGGCCGCCCTGTCTCGCTGGTTTGCGGCTCAGGCATTGATTGGCCTGAGCCTCGTCTGTGTGGCGATCTACGCCGTCACCGCGTGGAGCTTTCAGGTCAAACAAGCCAGCGAGTTCGAGCGACAGTCCGAACTGATCAAGCACCTGATTCAGGAGTCGCGCGACGACCCAGGGCGCGACGGGTTGCGCCACAAGCTGGACGACTTCTTTTCGACTCACGCAGAGATCAGTCTTGTCCTGCGTCGCGGCGAAGAGACTATCTACTCGACCAGGCCCACTCGGGCATCCGCGCGCTGGCTGTGGAAGCCGACAGAGGAGCACCAGGCGCAACCGGGTGAAGCTGCCATGCAGTTGCAACTGGGCATCGACATCCAAGAAGACACCCGGCTCCTGAGTCGGCTAGCCTGGACACTGGTCGGCGCCGTCGTGCTGGGCTCATTACTGATCGCGTTGACCGGGGCATTGCTTGTGCGCCGAGGCCTGAAACCTTTGAAGAAACTGATACTGCAGACCGCCGCCACGGGGCCCGCGCACCCGGGACTGCGCATCGATCCCTCCCCGTATGCCGCCGAAATCACTCCCTGGGTCGTACAGTTCAACGCAGTGCTCGACCGGGCGGAGCAGGCCTATCAGCAGCTGGAATCGTTCAATGCGGACGTTGCGCATGAATTGCGCACGCCGCTGGCCAACCTGATCGGGATGGTGGAGGTCGAGTTGGCGCGGCCGAGGTCGATCGAGGAGTTGCGCGACGCATTGCTTTCAGCACTGGAAGAAGCAAGGCGCGTCTCCGCGATCGTGATCGACATGCTCTTCCTGTCTCATGCGGACCGCGGCGCCGTCGCCCGCCGCTCGGCGCCGGTCAGCCTGGCCGACCAGGTGCGCACGGTGCTGGATTTCCACGAGGCCACGCTCGAAGACGTGGGGTTGAAGGTGCATGTCAGCGGCGATGCGCGCATCGGTGTCGACGCCGGTCTGGTGCGCCGGGCGCTGTCGAACCTGCTGAGCAACGCGAGCCGGTATGCGATGCCGGGCTCGACCATCGCGGTCGTGATCGACACGCAGCCCGACGGCGTCTGGGTCAGGGTTGCCAACCGGGGCGAGCCGGTCGCAGCCGACGTGTTACCCAATCTTTTCAAACGCTTCTTCCGGGCGGAGCGTTCCCGCACCGACTCGTCAGAGCACCACGGGCTGGGCCTGGCGATCGTGGCCGCGATCGCGCGGATGCATGGAGGCCAGACCCGCGCCACCTCCCGATCCGGCGTCACCGAAATCAGCTTCTCCATGAAGCCCGAGGACTGAATCGCTCGGACTTCGGCCCCGATTACCGCGGAAAGCCCTGACGGCAGGAGAGGCGCGGCATGCTTCAATCGACGGATCGCGCCTCGCGCTTACCAACCGCCCGCCCCCATGTCCATCGGTCTCGAAGTTCTCATCGGTCACTGGAAGACCGATTCGCTGAGCACCTACAACTCATGGTTCCTGTGGGACGAGAGATTGAAGAACTTCCGCTCCATCCGCCGCGGTCTGGCGCAGGTGGTCAAGGACATTGACGCGGGGACCTTCGGCAGCGCATTTCGCGGCTCCTCGCTCGAGACTGTCGTGGGATCCGTGGCAGAGCAGCGCCAGATCTTCAAGGGGGCCGACCACGCGTTTCTCTGGAAGCCCAAGCTGCGCATTCCCGACATCTACGAGAACGCCGCCAACCAGCGCGCGTTCGCCCGGCTGCTGCATGCGTGCGACTGTTGCGACAGCGCCGAGGAGGTGGTCGAAGCCATCCGCCGCATCGACGCGCACCAGATCAAGGGGCTGGGCCCGGCCGTGGCGAACCTGCTGTACTTCGTTCATCCCACGATCGTGATGCCGTTCAACACCGCGATCGTCAAAGGCTACAACGCCGTCACGGGCAGCAATGTCAAGCTCGGAAAGTGGGATCACTACCTATCGATGCGCGAAGGCTGCCTTCGCCTGAACACGCAGCACCGCCGGTTGCTGTCCAACGACATGGGCGCCTTGGCAGGCCTCCTCTTCGACATCGGCTCGGGCCGCTATACGGCGCCGCCGCGCAGCGACGACGTGGCAGCTGTCCGGGGCTGGGAGGCTGATCTCGAGAAAGTGCGTGAGGAATCGGCCGCCGCACACAAGCGCTGGATCGCCGAGCGCGAGAGCGACGCAACCCACACCGAGATCCAGGGATGGCTGCGCGACCTGGGCAAGTCACTCGGTTACGGCGTCTGGATCGCCTCCAACGACCAGGGCCGCAGCTATGCAGGCGGGCGGCTCGGCGACGGCTGCCTGACGCAGTTGCCTTCGGGTGCCCAACCCGGTCTGGACTCGGTTCGCCTGATCGACGTGATCTGGGTGGAGGCCGACGGCTCCAAGATCGCCGCAGCCTTCGAGGTGGAGCACTCGACCTCCATCTACTCGGGCATCGTGCGAATGCTCGATCTCGCACTAGGGACCGAACTGGGTGCCGGAGTGTCGATGTTCCTGGTCGCGCCCGACGCGCGGCGCGACGATGTACGGCTTCAACTGCGTCGCCCTGCGTTCTCGCGTGTCGCCGAACTCGGCATCCGCTATCTTCCCTACAGCGAACTCGGGACGCATCGCGAAGCGATCGGACGGTTCGGGTCGGGCTTGAAGCCATTGAGTGAGATCTCTCACTTGCTGTAATCCAGATTCCTGCTTGCGAGCGGTGCCTACTTTCAAGAGGGGGAGAGCATGTCTTCAGCAAAGCGAGACTTCGAGCAATTCGTCCAATGGCTGCATGGGCAACCCCTGGGTATCGCCGGTGACGTGAAACGTCTGGCGCACTTGGTACTCGCCAATTTCGACGCCGTTGCACGCACCTCGACCCGTCAATCGCAGAGAGCGGGCCTCCTTGCAGACCTCTGTCGTCGCGATCTTGCAGATTCTCCAACCGACATCCCAGAGATCGCTGCCAACGCGGCGGCACAGGACTGGGCGTGGACGCGACTGAATCGATTGCGTGTGGGCCCCTTCAGGGGCTTTCGCCAAGCCGAGGAATTTGATCTCAGCAAGCGCGTCACGCTGATGTATGGCCCGAATGGAAGCGGCAAGAGCAGCTTCTGCGAAGCACTGGAATATGCGCTGCTTGGCAGCGTTGATGAGGCGCAGGCGACACGCCTCGAAACCGACGCGTATCTGGCGAATGTGCACGAGCGCCGCTTCGTCGCTCCTGTGCTCAGCGCAACGGACGCACGCGGCGAAGCGGTGAACCTGAGGCCCAACCAGGATGCGCACCGCTTTCTCTTCGTGGAAAAGAACAGAATCGATGCATTTTCTCGATTGGCATCCCGCGCGCCTGCCGAGCGCTCCGCGTTGATTGCCACGCTTTTCGGCATGGACCAGTTCAACGACTTCGTGGGGAATTTCAATGATTCCATGGATGCGAAGTTGAAGCTGGTGTCTGTCAAGCAGCGGCAACTGATGACCGCACGGGCGGGCCTAGCCCAAGACCAGCAGACTCTGGAACGAGAAAAGGAGACGGTCGCTACGCTGGACCTTGAAGACGCCGCCTTGGCCGCCGAGTTGCAGCCAAATCTGGCCTTCGAGGCCATGCAGACCTATATCGGTACGGAACAGGCCCCCGGAAGGTTGCAGGAGCTTTCGGCGCTGATCGACAGGGTCCAACCGGCGATGGTGAACGTATCGCGCGCGGACGTCAGCCGTCAGTTGGCTGAAGCGACAGAAGAACAGACTGGACTCAATGCCCGCGAGGAAGAGTTGCGCGGCAAGGGCGATCAGATCTCCTTCCAGGAGCTCTACACCGCGGTCTCGAAATTGCGCAAGGCCGACAGCGCGACATGCCCTGCGTGCGACACGCCGCTGACGCAGGTGACTCGTGATCCGTTCGCCAAAGCGATCGACGGTCTCGCTCAACTTCGCGAGCTCGCGGAACTGCAAAACGCGCGGGATGCCGCGCGCACAACGCGCGACGCAGCCTCTACAGCGCTGCGCGAGGTGGTCGACAGGCTGCTGGGATTCGAGCATGCGGAAATGGGTGGTGCAGCACCCGCCCGGGTTCCCCTGCAAATCCAGATCGCCAGCCCTTGGTGGACGACGCTGCAGGAACCCGTCGATGGCGGCGCAACCCAATTCGAAAGGCTCTGCGCAGCAGCGGACCGCGCGGCGTTGCGCGACGCCGAGACGAGGACCGCCACGAATGAGCGCGCTCAGCGAATCCGCGAGCGAGACACGCTGCAAGGCCTGAAGGAACGTGCCGTGGCCCAAGTTTCCAAGCGGCAACAGCTTGCGCTCCTGGTCGACGCGGCACGCGCTCGCGTGGCTGCATTCGACGAGCAGAACGCGGCGCTTATCGAGCAAGCAGAGGCGGAAAAAATCGAGATCGAACTCGACATGCGCATTGGCGTAGCGTACGACGCATTTCTTCCGTTGCTCAGGCAGTACCGTGACGGCCTGCCGGCGCAACTGATGGCCGGGCTGAATGAATCGGCGATGGCGCTCTACAACGATTTCAACCGGCAGGACCGGAACGAGGACAAGCTTGCCGCGCTTTTTCTACCGACCTCGAACGCCATGCGCATTCAGGTTGCCTTCCAAGCCAGTCCCGAGCGACGGCACGACGCGTTGCAGGTGCTCAGCGAAGGGCACATTCGGTGCCTCGGCTTGGCCGTAGTGCTAGCCAAAGCGATTGCTATTGGCGCACCGCTGATCGTCTTCGACGATGCGATCAACGCGATCGACACCGAGCACCGTCAAGGCATTCGGGAAACCATCTTCGATGCGCAACGGTTCGCCGGCACGCAACTCATCGTGACCTGTCACAGCCAAGAGTTCATCAAGGACATTCAGAATCACTTGCTACCGGCTCAGCGCAACGACCTGCAAGTGTATGGAATCCGTCCTCACCGAGGCGACTACCACCCGGTGATCCATGCCGATCCGCAGATTCGCAGCTATCTGGTGGAAGCTCGAGCGGCGATCAACGGGATGAACGATCGGGGCGCTCTTGCTTCTTCGCGCCAGGCGTTGGAAATGCTCAGCGGCAGAGTCTGGAAATGGTTGATCAGCCACGACCATGGCAATCTGTCGATTTCCATGCGTCGACCGGGCGCGGAGCCAGAACTTCGGAACTTGTGCGACCAGCTTCTCAGCAAATCCAGGGCGGCCGGATTCGCACATCAGGATAAGACGGAGGTGATCGCGTGCCTTCAGACCCTCCTTGCCGCCAATGCTCACGTCTGGACCTACCTGAACAAGGGCACTCACGAGGAAGAAGATCGCGAAGACTTTGAGCCCGGGGTTGTCGAGTTGGTGGTCAGCACGCTCGAGCGTCTCGATGCGCTCGTGCTGGGAAGAGCCGTGGCGGTCCAGCCCGTGCCCGCCGAACCTGCCATCGGCGCCTGAAAGCGGTGTCGATTCAACGCACCCTGCGGATGACATAACTGTAATCTGCGTGTGCGGCAACCTGCGGACCTGCGGCCTAGAGTGGATGCATCGGAAAGAGACAAGTCACAGAACTGTTCATTTCCGGAAATGCCAACCCTCTCATTGCCAAAGGATCGAACATGAAGACTTCCCTCAAGACCTCCTTGACGCTGGCCGCACTGCTCGGCGCAATCGCCGGCCCCGCATTGGCCGGCAACTATGCCGAAGGCGATCCTCGCCCGGTGCCTCTGACGTCGAGTACCAGCCGTGCAGCAGTGGCCTCGGATACGCAGCGCTGGCTGCAGGGTTCGCTGGATCAGGGCTACCCCGAGGGCAACCCGCGTGCCGTCGTGAGCGTGTCGTCCAACACCCGTGCGACGGTCCAGGCGGACACTCTGGCCTGGATGCGGTCGGGTCTGGCTGCGGCCACGAACGGCGAAGCGGGCGCAGACACGACCCGCCCCGCCTACCGGCAAGCCGCTGCCGAGTACGCGCGCCTGCGCGGTGAGCAGCCGGAATTCGGCACGCCGGTAGAGCGCCTCACCCAGCAGGGCCAACTGCCGGGCGCCCCGGCGACGGTTCGCCGCTGATCTTGGGGGCTGCCCGACACTGCAGGCGACGGGCTGCCGGAGATTTGAGCGTCGACCACGACGCTCGTGCCCGCCGCAAGCCGTGCATGTCGACGCGGCTTGCCCCTTTTTTGGGCGACGGGCCTAGAATTCGTGGAACCACTTCGCGAGCACTGACTCCATCAGCAGCATTACACGCGTTCTCTCCATGGCCATCACCGCACCCCCCCTCACACGGCTCGCCAGCGCACCCTGCGTTGGGCGTGTGCTCGTGCTGGCGTTGCCAGGGGTGCAGCGATGACGCGCGGACTCGTGCGCATGGTGGCCCGCGGCCTGATCGGCATGTTGCTGTTCGCGCAGTTGGCGATCGCCGCCTACGCCTGCCCCGCGTTGTCCGCGGGTCTGGCGGGTGGCTCGTCCTCCGAGATGTCCATGCCGATGGCGCAGGATGCTGCTGCACAGGAGGGCACTCGCAGCTCCGCCATGCAAGGGTCGCCTTGTGCAGACACGGTCGGCGCGACGGATACGGGCTCCAGCAACCTGTGTGCCGAGCACTGCAAGTACGGACAGCAAAGCGACCATGCGTCCACGCTGACGGTCCCCGCGGTGTTGCTGTCGGCCCTTTACCCGATGACTCCCTGGGTGCCTGAGACGGCCCCCCCACCGCGCCCCGCGGCGGCTTCCCTGAGTGCATTGGTTGCGGCATCGCCGCCGCACGCCATCCTGCACTGCGTCTACCGAACTTGATCGCCTGACCGACCTTGCGCCGACGGCCTGTTGTAGGCTGGTTTGGCGCATCGGTCGCGCCTTGCCGTGTTCGTCGAGCTGTGCTCGGCGCGCCGGCGTGGCCCGACAACCTACCCGCAGGTTCGTCAGGAGATTCCATGTTCACCTTTTCTTTTCCGGCTGCGTTGATCGCTCGATCAGCTCGCCCCCCCTTTCGCCCTGCTTGTCTCTGGGCTGTAGCGCTGGCGCTGAGCGCGAGTGCTTTCGGCCCGAGCGCCCACGCACAACAGACGCTTTCTCTCGACGCAGCGCTGCGGCTCGCCGAGGAGCGTTCGCGCCAGCTCGTCGCCCAGGACTCGGCCGCCGGTGCCGCACGCGCCATGGCTGTGGCCGCCGGGCAACTGCCCGACCCCGTATTGAAGGCCGGCATCAGCAACCTGCCAGTCAACGGCAGCGATCGTTTCAGCCTCACACGCGATTTCATGACAATGCGCTCGATCGGGGTGATGCAGGAGTTCACCCGTTCCGACAAGCGCCAGGCCCGCGCGGCGCGCTTTGACCGCGAAGCCGAGGTCGCCGAAGCAGGCCGCGCCGTTGCCTTGGCCAACCTGCGCCGTGACACCGCGACCGCCTGGCTCGATCGCTACTACCAGGGGCGGATGCGAGACCTGCTGCAGACGCAACGTGCCGAGCTGAACCTGCAGATCGAGGGCGCCGACGCTGCTTACCGTGGCGGTCGTGGCACGCAGGCCGATGTGTTCACGGCGCGCTCCGCATTGGCACAACTGGACGACCGCATCCTCGGGCAGGAGCGCCAGATCGCCACGGCCCAGACGCGTCTGGCGCGCTGGGTCGGGCTGGGCACGTCTCAGCCCTCGACCACGCTCCCGGATCTGGGCGCCGTCCGCCTGGACGCCCGCAATCTGGAGGCCCAGATCGGTGAGCATCCGCAGATCGCACTGATGGCGCGGCAGGAAGCCGTGGCACGTGCGGAAGCCGACATCGCGCAAAGCAACAAGCGCTCGGACTGGAGCGTCGAGCTGATGTACAACCAGCGCGGCCCGGCGTACTCGAACATGGTCTCGCTGAACGTGTCGATCCCGCTGCAGTGGGACCAGAAGAATCGTCAGGAGCGGGAGCTCGCGGCCAAGCTGGCAACGGTCGAGCAACTGCAGGCCCAACGCGAGGAGACGACGAGAGAGAGTACAGCCGAGGCGCTCTCGTGGCTGCAGCAATGGCAGAGCAATCGAAAGCGGCTGGCGCTGTACGACAGCTCGGTCATCCCGCTCGCCGCCGAACGCACGAAAGCGGTGCTGGCTGCGTACCGCGGCGGCGTGGGCACCTTGAGCGCCGCGCTCGAGGCGCGACGCATGGAGATCGACACGCGGATGGAACGCCTGCGCCTCGAGATGGAAACCGCCGCCCTATGGGCCCAACTCGAATTCCTGATTCCCGCCGGCCACCCGGCACTCGCCGCCGGCGCGTCGACAACGGCCGTGGACGCCAAGGAGCCACAACAATGAAAACCAAACCCTTTTTCCTTGGATTGATCGCTGCGGCGGTCCTCGCTGCAGCCGCCGTTGGCGCGTACACCTTCGGGTTGCAGCGCGGCAGGAGCATGGCCTCGCCACCCGCCGCCGGGAGCCCTGCGGCATCGGTGCCCGCGGCGAGCACCCAGATGGCATCGCCAACTTCCCCTAACGAGACCGGCGAGGACGCCACACGGCGCCACATTGCAGCAGGACTGAAGGCCGGCGACACCGACCCCGCCAACGGCAAGAAGATCCTCTACTACCACGACCCCATGGTGCCTGGAAACAGGTTCGACAAGCCGGCCAAGTCGCCGTTCATGGACATGATGATGTCGCCCGTCTACGCAGGCGGTGATGGCGATCAGAACAGCGTGACGGTGAGTGCACGGGTGCAGCAGAACCTGGGCGTGCGAACCGCTCTCGTGTCCGAGGGCAGCGTATCGCCGCAGGTCGCCACTGTCGGCAGCATCGCCTTCAATGAGCGCGACCAGGTCATCGTGCAGGCCCGGGCGACCGGCTACGTCGAACGCCTGAACGTGCGTGCCACGCTCGATCAGGTAAAAAAAGGCCAGGCCCTGGCCGAGCTCTACGTCCCGGAATGGATCGCGGCACAGGAGGAGTTCCTGTCGGTGCAACGCATGCGCGGCACCGACCTGGCCTCGCTGGTCGACGGTGCGCGTCAACGCATGCGCCAGGTCGGCATGAGCGACGGGCAGATCGAACTGATTGTGCGCAGCGGCCGCACCCAGCCTCGCATCACCTTGGTTACGCCCATCGGGGGCGTGGTCACCGAGCTTGCCGCGCGCGAAGGCATGACGGTGAGCGCCGGCACTACGCTGTTCCGCATCAACGGCCTGGCCACCGTCTGGGCCAATGCCGAAGTGCCCGAGAGCCAGGCAGCGCTGGTGCGACTGGGTGCCACGGTGAAGGCCAGAACGCCTGCCGCGCCTGGTGAGACCTTCGATGGGAAGGTGCAGGCCATTCTTCCCGATGTGAATCCGGCGACGCGCACCCTGAAGGCACGCGTGGAGCTGACCAATCCGACCGGCAGGCTGGTGCCCGGCATGTTCGTGTCGATGCAGTTCACGGACACGCGCGCCGACAAGGCGTTGCTGATCCCGACCGAGGCCGTCATCCAGACGGGCAAGCGCTCGGTCGTCATGCTGGCGGAGGACAACGGCCGGTTCCGGCCGGTCGATGTCGAGATCGGCATCGAAAGCGGCGGCCAGACCGAGATCAAACGCGGGCTGCAAGCCGGCCAGCGCGTCGTGGTGTCCTCGCAATTCCTGATCGACTCGGAGGCGAGTCTCAAGGGCGTTGAGGCACGGCTGAACGCCGTACCGGCTGCGGGCGCCGCGGAACCCGCGACGGCTTCGCCATCGACGGCAAGGCCTTCGACGAGCGCGGCCTCGCCCAGGCATGTGGGCGAAGGCACGGTAGAAAGCATCACCGCGGACACGATGACCTTCTCGCACGGACCGATCCCGACGATGAAGTGGGGCGCAATGACCATGGACTTCAAACTGCCGCCAGGCGGCGCGCCGGTCAACGTAAAGGCTGGTAATCGTGCGAGCTTCGAATTCTTCATCGACAAGGACGACCTGCCGCAGCTCACCCGCGTGACGCCGGTCGCACCCGGCGCCACACTCGCCACACCTGCCAAGCCAGGGGGCAAGCCATGATCGCCAGGCTCATCCGCTGGTCCATCGCCAACCGATTCCTCGTGCTGCTGGCCGCGCTGATGCTCAGCGCCTGGGGCGTGTATTCGGTGCTGCGCACGCCGCTGGATGCGTTGCCCGACCTCTCGGATGTCCAGGTCATCATCCGCACGACCTATCCGGGCCAGGCGCCGCGCATTGTCGAGAACCAGATCACCTACCCGCTCACCACGACCATGCTGTCAGTGCCGGGCGCGAAGACGGTGCGCGGTTACTCGTTCTTCGGCGATTCATTCGTCTACGTGCTGTTCGAGGACGGGACCGACCTGTACTGGGCGCGCTCGCGGGTGCTGGAATACCTGAACCAGGTGCAGTCGCGTCTGCCCGCGGGCGCCAAGGCCTCGCTCGGGCCCGATGCCACTGGCGTCGGCTGGATCTACCAGTACGCGCTGGTCGATCGCGGCGGCACGCAGGACGCTTCGCAACTGCGCGCCCTGCAGGACTGGTTCCTCAAGTACGAACTGAAGACCGTGCCCAATGTCGCCGAGGTGGCCTCCGTGGGCGGTATGGTGCGTCAGTACCAGGTCGTGCTCGATCCCGAGAAACTGGCGGCCTACCGGATCCCGCACACCCAGGTCGTCGAGGCCATCCAGAAGGCCAACCAGGAAACCGGCGGCTCGGTGCTCGAACTCGGTGAGGCCGAATACATGGTGCGAGCCTCGGGCTACCTCCAGGGCCTGGAGGATTTCCGCAAGATCCCCTTGGTGACGACCGACGCCGGCGTGTCGGTGCGCCTGGGCGACGTAGCGCGCATCCAACTCGGTCCGGAGATGCGCCGCGGCATCGGCGAGCTCGATGGCGAGGGCGAAGCCGTCGGCGGCGTGATCGTGATGCGCTCTGGCAAGAACGCGCTGGAGACGATCACCGCTGTGAAAGAAAAGCTCCAGACGCTGCAGGCCAGCCTGCCCAAGGGAGTGGAGATCGTGCCGACCTACGACCGGTCCAACCTGATCGAGCGAGCGGTTCGAAACCTCGGCTTCAAGCTGCTCGAGGAATTCCTCGTCGTGGCGGTCGTGTGCTTCATCTTCCTGTTCCACCTGCGCTCGGCCTTTGTCGCGATCGTCTCGCTGCCGATCGGCATCCTGGCGGCGTTCATCGTGATGCGCTACCAGGGGGTCAATGCCAACATCATGTCGCTGGGCGGCATCGCGATCGCCATTGGCGCGATGGTCGATGCGGCGGTGGTGATGATCGAGAACGCCCACAAGCACATCGAGCAGTGGAACCACGAGCATCCTGGGCAGCGTCTGCAGGGAGAGAACCACTGGCGGATCGTGGCCGACTCGGCGGCCGAAGTCGGGCCGGCTTTGTTCTTCTCGCTGCTCATCATCACGCTGTCGTTCATCCCTGTGTTCACGCTCGAGGCCCAGGAAGGACGCATGTTCTCTCCACTGGCCTTCACCAAGACCTATGCGATGGCGGCGGCAGCCGGGCTGGCGGTCACGCTGATCCCGGTGCTGATGGGTTACCTGATCCGCGGCAAGATTCCCGATGAGAAAACCAACCCGCTCAACCGGCTGCTGATCGCGGTCTACCGGCCGCTGCTGGACGCGGTGCTGCGCTGGCCGAAGCTGACGCTGTCGGGCGCCGTGGTTGTGCTGGTCCTGAGCCTGTGGCCGCTGCAGCACATCGGCGGGGAGTTCATGCCGCGCCTGGACGAGGGTGACCTGCTCTACATGCCCTCGGCACTGCCGGGCCTGTCGACGGGCAAGGCCGGCGAGCTACTGCAGCAGACCGACCGCCTGATCAAGACGGTCCCGGAAGTGGCCAGCGTCTACGGCAAGGCTGGGCGCGCGGAGTCGGCCACCGACCCGGCGCCGATGGAGATGTTCGAAACCACGATCCAGTTCAAGCCGAGCGAGCAGTGGCGCGCCGGCATGACGCAGGACAAGCTGGTCGAGGAACTGGACCGCATCGTCAAGGTGCCGGGTCTCACCAACATCTGGGTGCCGCCGATCCGCAACCGCATCGACATGCTGGCCACCGGGATCAAGAGCCCGGTGGGCGTGAAAGTGGCCGGCACTGACCTGGCCACCATCGACCGCATCACGGGCGACATCGAGCGCGTGCTAAAGAACGTGCCGGGCGTCTCCAGCGCGCTGGCTGAACGCCTCACCGGCGGTCGCTACGTGGATGTGAACATCCAGCGCGACGCGGCGGCGCGTTTCGGCATGAACATCGCCGATGTGCAGTCGGTCATCGCTTCGGCCGTGGGCGGCGAGAACGTCGGCGAGACGGTGGAAGGGCTGCAACGCTTTCCGATCAATGTGCGCTACCCCCGCGAGATCCGCGATTCGCTGGAGCGGTTGCGGACTTTGCCGATCGTCACCGCGCGCGGGGCACGGCTGGTGCTCTCCGATGTCGCGGACATCCGTATCGCCGACGGGCCGCCCATGCTGCGCAGCGAGAACGCGCGGCTGTCAGGCTGGGTCTATGTGGACATCCGCGGACGCGATCTGCGCTCGGCGGTACAGGACATGCAGCGCGCGGTCGCAAAAGACGTGAAACTGCCGCCGGGCTACTCTGTCTCCTGGTCCGGCCAGTTCGAGTTCCTCGAGCGCGCCACCGCGAAGCTGAAGGTGGTGGTGCCGTTCACGCTGCTCATCATCTTCGTGCTGCTGTACCTGACCTTCAAGCGGTTCGACGAAGCGCTCCTGATCATGGCCGCGTTGCCGTTTGCCCTGGTCGGTGGCATCTGGCTGCTCTACCTGCTGAGCTACAACCTGTCGGTCGCGGGGGCGGTCGGGTTCATCGCGCTGGCCGGTGTGTCCGCAGAGTTCGGCGTGATCATGCTGCTGTACCTCAAACACGCCTGGGACGACCGGATCGACCAGGGCAAGACGAGCACGGCAGACCTGTTGGACGCGATCCGCGAAGGCGCCGTGCTGCGCGTGCGGCCCAAGGCCATGACAGTGGCCGTCATCCTGGCGGGCCTGTTCCCGATCATGTGGGGAACGGGCACCGGCTCCGAGGTGATGCAGCGCATTGCCGCGCCGATGGTGGGCGGGATGATCACGGCCCCGTTGCTGTCGATGTTCGTCATCCCGGCGGCGTATCTGCTGATGCGGCGGCCGCGCAAGCCGCGTGACGAGCATGCACCTCGCCGCGCGTTCTGGAGAAGAGGCCATGGCCCGACCTGAGCGCCTGCAGCAACAACGCACACCTCTCGGCGTCGCGCTGCTGCTGTATCTGTACCTGGCCATATTTAGCACGGCGGCCCTCGCCTCGACGCCTGCGTCGCACGACGAGGGATGGGCGGAGCACTTGATCGTTTCGGTCGCGACGGTGCCGGTCGCGTTTGCAGCCATGGACGAGACGTCAATGCCAGTGGCCATGGATGCCATGCCCTGCGCGCTGTGCTACAGCGCCCCGGCGCCATCGCCGCACGGCGTCGGTGGTGAATGTCGCGAACATGAGGCAATGGCGTGGCCGGTGCATGTTTCGCCGGCACCTGCGGTGACTTACTTCGACCCTGGAGGTCGGCATGTCCGGTTGCCGGTGCGCATCCTGTACTGCCGTTGGCTGGATTGATCGGCAACAGCGAGCGTCACAGCTCGCGTTTGTTTTCGCTCATCAATTCCAGGAGTTCATCATGAAAAAGTCATTCATCATCCTCATCGGCGCCCTGACCTTGGGGGTCGCCGCATCCGCTCTGGCAGGACCTGATTTCCAGGTCATCGAGCAAGGGCGCAAGGCTGCAAAAGTTGCAGCCGCCGAACGCCGAGCCGATACGCTGGCCGGCAAAGGCGCGCCGAACTGCCCGCCGCCGCCACTCGTACTCCCGTTGGATCATGGCCCGCGCGCACTGACTACGCCGGGCGAAAACCGCCAGCGCAAGGCACGGCACGACGCCGACCTAAAGGCGTGCAAGGACATGCAGTCATAGTCCCTGCCAGCGCTCGGCAGACACCTGCGTCTTTCGGGCGCTGAGGACTCTTGTGGCTGGCGATCTTGGCCGATGTGGGTACCAGTCTTGCGAGCGGCCGCCGTCCATTTACCCAAGCAGCAATGCTGGCTGTCAATAAAATGAGAATCAATAGCACCACTACAACATGAAAATGCTCTCCCTTTGCGTCAGGCAATTCCTGACCATGGCGGCGCTTCTCGCGCTCTGGTCGTCTTCTCTTGCCTGGGCTGCGGACTCCGCGGCGAGCGATCGCGCCAAACAGACTTGGCAACTGCTGGATTACCTTGCCGTCGACTACGGCGGCGCGGTGAGTGGCGGCAAGATCCAGAGTGCCAGCGAATACGAAGAGATGAAGGAGTTCGCTGCGACGGCTGGGCAGCAGCTCGCCGCACTGCCAAGCACGCCGGCACTTGCGGATCTGCAACGCCAAGCCACGGCGCTGAGCGAGCTCATCGCGGCGAAGTCAGATGCAAAGGCGGTGGCCGACAGTGCCCATTCATTGGCTGCGGCACTGGTCAAGGCCTACCCGTTCCCGCTCTCGCCATCCAAGCCACCGGATCTCGTGCGCGCCAAGGTGCTGTTCGAAGCCAACTGCGCCGCATGCCACGGGGCGACCGGCCGGGGGGATGGCCCACTGGGCGCAAAGCTGACCCCGCCGCCTATCGCGTTCACCGATCGGGATCGCGCCCGCTCGCGCAGTGTGCTCGCGCTCTACCAGGTCGTCTCTCAAGGCGTCGCTGGCACGCCGATGCCCAGTTTCGCGACGCTCCCCGACGAGGATCGATGGGCATTGGCATTTTTCGCCGGAACGCTGTCGCACGACGACGCGATGCGCACGCGCGGTGAACAGGCATGGGGCCGAGATGCTGCCGCCAAAGCCGTCTTTCCCGACCTGGCCGCCGCCGCCACATTGACCGAGGCTGCGCTGTCGGAACGGATGTCTCCAGATGCGGCGCGCGACCTTACCGCCTACGTTCGAAGCCACCCGGAAGTCGCCGTTGCCGCAAGCGGTCCAGGAGGACTGGGCCTGGCCCGCTCGCGCCTTCAGGAGAGCCTTGCCGCAGCGCGCGCGGGTGACCAAGCCAACGCAACGCGCCTGGGCTTGTCGGCCTACCTGGATGGGTTCGAACCACTCGAGCCTGCATTGCGAGCGCGCAACCAGGTGCTACTCACCGAAGTGGAAAACGCCATGCTGGCCTACCGCGGCGCACTTGCCAGCGGCAAGCTGGAACAAGCCGACGCCACGGCCCAGAAGCTGGACTATCTCTTCGCCCAGGTCGATACCGAGCTGGGGGCGGACAAGGCCGACCCACTGACAACCTTCATCGCATCGATCACCATCCTGCTTCGCGAAGGTGTAGAGGCGCTGCTGATTGTCGTCGGCATGGTGGCTTTCCTGAAGAAAGCGGAACGGCGCGATGTCTTGGCCTATGTCCATAGCGGCTGGATCGCGGCACTCGCCTGCGGTGGCCTGACCTGGACCGCAGCAACCTACTTCGTGAGCATCAGCGGTGCCAGCCGGGAAGTGACCGAAGGGGTGTCGTCACTCTTTGCGGCCATCGTTCTGTTGAGTGTTGGCCTCTGGATGCACCAGAAGAGCACCGCCGGCAAATGGCAGGCCTATTTGAAGGAAAAGCTCTCCGCGGCGATGACACGGCGCTCGGCGTGGGCGCTGTTCGCTCTGTCGTTCATAGCCGTCTACCGCGAAGTCTTCGAGACAGTCCTGTTTTATTCGGCGCTCGCAGGCGACGGCAATAACGGCGCCTTGCTTGGTGGATTGGTCGGCGGAGTGGCCGTCCTCGCGGTCGTCGCATGGCTCATGTTGCGCACCAGCGCTCGCATGCCGATCGGCAAATTCTTCAGCCTCAGCTCAATCTTGGTGGCTGTGCTCGCAGTCGTGCTCGCCGGCAAGGGCGTCGCGGGCCTTCAGGAGGCGGGCTGGTTGAGCGCAAGTCCGATCCATTGGCCGCGCATCGAGGTGCTCGGGATGTATCCGTCCGCTGAGACCACAATTGCGCAGGCCGTGGTCCTGATCATTGCGCTGGCGGGCTTTGCGCTGAACGCGGTGAAGGCACGACAGCCTCGGTCAACATGAAGTAGGTGGCCGGTCAGGCCCTGATAGCTGTGCCATGAACTGGGCACTCCGATTTCCGGACGCTGATTTCAGCAAGGTTCGGGCGCGAGAGCTGTCTTTTTCATATCGGCAGACATGATCACCAGCTCAAGACAAGCGGACAGGCCAAGCAGGGCGGAGAACCACGGCGAACTGTCGCCCTTACGTTCCACTGCCCTGCCGAACAGGAATGGTGCGCCAGCTTGCAAGATGCGCGCCGGCACCATGAAAAATCCCTGGCGCCGCCCGTAGCCCTTGGCGCCGAAGATCAGGAGCGGAAGCGTCCCGATGGCGATGGTCAGGATGCCATTTCCCAAGCCGTGCAGCACTGCGAAAGCACCGGCGGCCGAAGTACCGAGCTCATGACTCATACCAACCCCGCGACGAGTTCACGACCTTGACCACCGCCAGCATGATCGGCACCTCGATCAGCACGCCGACCACGGTGGCCAGTGCCGCGCCCGAGTGGAAACCGAACAGGCTGATGGCGGCGGCCACCGCCAGTTCGAAGAAGTTGGAGGCGCCGATCAACGCGGACGGGCAGGCGATGTTGTGCTTTTCGCCGAGCTTGCGGTTGAGCCAGTACGCAAGCCCGGAGTTGAGCACCACCTGAATCAGGATCGGCACCGCGAGCATCGCGATCACGAGCGGCTGCTTGATGATGGCTTCGCCCTGGAAGGCGAACAGGAGCACGAGCGTCAGCAGGAGCGCAGCAATCGACCAAGGACCGATGCGATGCATGGCTCGCTCGAAAGCGGCGCGCCCGGCCTTCAGCAGTTGCTTGCGCAATACCTGCGCAAAGATCACCGGCAGCACGATGTAGAGCCCCACCGAGGTGATGAGCGTGTCCCACGGCACCGTGATGGCCGACAGGCCCAGCAGCAGGCCGACGATGGGCGCAAAGGCAAACACCATGATGGCGTCGTTCAACGCGACCTGCGACAGCGTGAAGGCGGGGTCGCCGCCAGTCAGCCGGCTCCAGACGAACACCATCGCCGTGCAGGGTGCGGCGGCCAGCAGGATCAAGCCCGCGACATAGCTGTCGAGCTGGTCGGCCGGCAGGTGGCCCGCAAAGACCTGCCGCACGAAGAGCCAGGCCAGGAAGGCCATCGAAAACGGCTTCACGGCCCAGTTGATGAACAGCGTCACGCCAATGCCGCGCCAATGGTTCTTCACCTCGGCGAGGGCCGCAAAGTCGACCCGCAGCAGCATCGGGATGATCATCACCCAGATCAGCACGCCCACGGGGATGTTGACCTTGGCGACCTCGAGGCGGCCCACCGCCTGGAATGCCGCCGGGAACAGCTGTCCCAGCGCAATGCCGACGACGATGCAGAGGAACACCCACACCGTCAGGTAGCGCTCGAACACGCTCATGGGGGCCGCGCTGGCGCGCGGGCTTTCGATGACTGCGCTCATGGTGTCAGTTCGAAGAGATGCGCTGCAGCCGCTCTTGCAGCTCGGCGTCGCTCATTGCTTCCGGGTGGTCCAGTGCGAGCAGTTGCAGCATGCGGTAGGAGATCGCCTGGCGCGTCAGCTCGAAGGCCTGGCGTTTGGCGGCGTCGCCGCCCTCGGTGTTGGAAGGATCCGGATACCCCCAATGGACCTTGACGCGTGTTCCCGGCCAGTAGGGGCAAGTCTCTTGTGCGGCGCTGTCGCAGACGGTGATGACCACATGCATGACCGGCGTGGCGAATTCGTCCCAGCTCTTGCTTCGGAAGCCTTCGGTGTCCACGCCGGCGCCCTTCAACACCTCGATGGCGAACGGGTTGATTCTTCCGCTGGGCGCGCTGCCGGCGCTGAACGCCTTCACGTCCTTGCCGAGCTTGCGGGCCCAGTGGTTGAGCATGCCCTCGGCCAGCACGCTGCGGGCGGAGTTGTGGGTGCAGAGAATGAGTACGTTGAGCGTCATTGCGCAGCCTTCTGAACCTTGCCGATGTCGCGGATTTCGCGCTGGATGGCCATCGAGTCGAGCCGGGCCAGAGGCAGGGCCAGCATCAGTTCGATCCGGCGCTTGAGCGTGAGGGCCGTGTCCATGAACTGGCGCTCGGTGGCCTCTTCCGGTCCCGCGAAGGCCGCAGGGTCGGCCACGCCCCAGTGCGCGGTCATCGGCTGGCCGGGCCACACCGGGCATACCTCGCCCGCGGCCTTGTCGCAGACGGTGAGAACGAAGTCCATTGTCGGCGCATCCGGCTTCGCGAACTCGTCCCAGTCCTTGCTGCGATAGCCGGTGGAGGGAAGGTGCATCTTGTTCAGAGTGAGCAACGCGTAGGCATTGACCTTGCCGGCCGGATGGCTGCCAGCGGAGTAGGCCTTGAATCGCCCTTTGCCCAGTTCGTTGAGCAGGCCTTCGGCCAGGATGGAACGCGCAGAGTTGCCCGTGCAGATGAACAGCACGTTGTAGGTTTTCTCAGCCATGAGGATGTTTCTCGGTGGAGGAAGTCGGGGTGATTTCTTTGAACATGCAGACAGCCGAGGCCGGGCACAGGCTCTTGAATTCACTGCTCGCCTGCACGGATGCCGGCAGCGCCGCGCGGTCGCAGCGTTCGAAGCCTCGTGCCTTGAAGAACGGCTCTGCCGTGGTGGTCAGGATGCAGAGGCGATTCACGCCTTTCGACGCGGCGAAGGCCTCCATGGTCTGAAGGGCCTGGTCGCCCACACCGTTGCCGCGCGCATCGGCGCGAACCGCAAGGGACCGCAGCAAGGCGGTGTCGCCGAAGCGCTCCAGACCGACGCAGGCAAGGATCCCTTCGTCGCCTGCGCGGCTCACGAAGAAGGCTTCCATGTGCTCTTCCCTGAGGTCGGATTCGGGAAGGCTGGCATCCCGAAGAAGGGATCGCACGGGCGACAGAGACGCGGCTTCTGCGCGGACGAACAGCGACCTGACCAGCGATTCGGGCGGTTGCGACATGCCGTAGCCCTCAGCAGCAGGCGCCGGTGCCCTTGCCAGACACGTTGACCGGAATGCTTCGGACAGCACCAGGCGTACAGCAGGCGGACTCGGTCTTGGCGACAGCCTTGGGCTGACCGTAGACCGGCACGGCGCCGTCCAAGGTCTGGAAGTGCTCCCACGCGATCCCCTGCGGATCGGTGACCCAGTGCTTTTCGCTGCGCGCGTAGCAACACACGGTCTCTCCTTCGTCGAGCAGCGTGCGGTCGGCGGCTTGGCCGCGAGCCTTCAACTCTGCGAGTTCTTCGTGGTCCTCGGCCTGAATACCGAGATGGTCGATGCCTCTGGCCTGGCCGACAGTAGAGATTGCGAAGTTGACGCGCGGATCGTCGAGCATCCACTTGGCGTAGTCGGCCTCGACACGTGCCGGCGGCGACGCGAAAAGGTTGGAGTAGAAGGCGATGCTCTTGGCGAGGTCGTCGACGTGCAGATGGACATGGAAGCGCTTCATGTGTTTCTCCTTCAGCATTCGCAAACAGTGGAGCTGTCGACGAGGCATGCCTCGCCCTGACAGCAGTTCTCCGTGAGGTAGCCGAGCAGCGCATTCATCTGCTCGAACACCGCGCGATAGATCAGGTTGCGGCCGTCACGCTCCTGGCTGACCAAGTTTGCGTGCGTCAGCTCCTTGAGGTGGAACGAAAGGCTGGTTGACGGCACGCCGAGTTGCTCCGCGAGCACGCCAGGCGTGAGCCCTGTGGGGCCAGCGACGACCAGCGCTCGAAAGACCTGAAGGCGCACAGGTTGGGCCAGCGCGGCCAAGCCTTGAATGACGATTCTCTCTTCCATTATTCAATAATAGTTGAATCATGGAAATAATTCAACGAGTTTTGAATGATCGAGGTTATGCACTGGAGTTCGAAGCGGCCGAAGCTTTACAGCGTGCACCGGCCAACCTGGTGCGCAGCCGCCGTGGCATCGTGAGGATGCATCGCCCTCGGTGTACAGATAGATGCTCGACAAGCTCGCGCAGCCGTCGCTAGTGCGACGGGTTGCTACCTAATCGGTCGTAGCGGTGCAGCGTGAGCCTTGCCCTATCGCTGCGACCACGCGACGAACCACAGCCAAAGCCACCCAGCAACCGCTGACAACGCAAACACCAGCATGAGTGCCGTCGAAGCACCGTCGAGCCAACCAACACAGACGCCGATCCAATCCGCGCTCCTAGTGAGACACTCTTGCCATACACCTCGCGGCAACATACGCAACGCCAGCCACGACAGGGCCGCCAACAACACCAGATCGTCCAGGTAGGCCGGCATGGGCACCACGTCCGGGGTCCAGTCCACAGGGCTCGCCGCGTAGACAAGAACGAACAGCCCGATAGCCTTCGCCGCACGCGGAGTATCGCGATGCAAGCTGCTCATGCACAGCGCCAGCAAGGTCACTACGCAACGGCGCGACCATGCAATGGGGTTCATGGATGTTCCCTACTTATCGAAGCCACAGCCACAAAGCCACCCCAACACCGAGCCAGACCGCAACAACGAATGCGACGCCCCACGGGCTTCGCGGCTTGCCCTCGCCACGCCGTATCCAGTCGTCCGCCTGCACACGGCATTCGGCGAGCACGTCCTTGGGCAGCAGCCGTATCGCCAGCCAGATCAGGCCGGGCAGCAGGAGCGCATCGTCCACGTACCCCAGCACCGGAATGAAATCCGGGATCAAGTCGATCGGGCTGAGCGCGTAGGCAACGACAAAGGCCGCCAGCGCTTTGGGTAGCCACGAGGTGCCCGGATGGCGGCACGCGAACCACAGCGTCACGGCATCGCGTTTGACGCGACGGGCCCATTGGCGGATGTTTTGCAGGATCGACAACAGGAGGCCTCCTCTTTGAGACGGATTGGGTTAACTTGTTCAGTTCGAACTTCAACGGTACATTCACGATGTAACGACCGCTACATTATTGATGAATCGAGAGAAAAAACAGAGCTGGCTCCTGCTGACCTACAAGGTGCCCGCCGAACCGTCCAAGTTCCGCGTGGCGATCTGGCGCCGCATCCGCAGCCTGGGCGCTGTCTACCTGCAGAACAGCATCTGCGTGCTGCCCACCACGACCGAACACCAGCGCCAGTTCCGCATGGTTCAGGCCGACATCGATCGTGCCGGTGGCGAGGCCGTGATTTTCGAAACCCTTGCCCTCGACACGAAGCAGGAAGAACGTGTCGTTGCCTACTTCAAGCACGACCGCGACCAGGACTATGAAGAGTTCCTCGACAAGTGCGTCGACTACAAGAAGGAGATCGAGAAGGAGGTCAAGGCCGATCACTACACCTTTGCAGAGGTGAAGGAGAACGACGAAGACCTGAAGAAGCTCAAGAACTGGCTGGAGCGCATCAAGGCGCTGGACTTCTATGGCGCGCCGGCACGCGCAACGGCGCAGCAGCGCCTCGCCGAATGCGAGGAGTTGCTTGAGGCCTACGCCAACGAGGTGTTCGAGCGCGAACAGAACGCCAAGGGTGAGCCGCTGGAGAAGCCAGCCGCAGCGAAACGCGCCCCCTCCAAGACCCCTGCAGCCAAGAAGCCGACAGCGAAGAAAAACGCCAAGCGCAGAGATGGGAAATGAAGCTCGAGGACCTGCAGAGCGATGAGAACCACTCCCTTGCCTCACTCACGTCTGGGCTTCTCGCGCCTGCTGCCTGTCGGCGTCGACCCAGGAGCTTTGCCACTGCTCGCCGCACGAGGGCTTCGCGCCTTCGGCGACGGGTACATGGCGGTTCTGCTGCCGGCCTACCTGCTGTCGATCGGGCTGGGCACGCTGGAGGTGGGCATCGTGAGCACAGCGACGATGCTGGGCTCTGCGCTGGCCACGCTGGCAGTTGGCGCCTGGGGATACCGCTTTGCAGGCGGACGGCTGCTGCGCGGCGCTGCCTTGCTGATGGCCGCCACGGGTTTGGGCTTTTCAGGCTTGGCATCGTTCTGGCCTCTGCTGGTCATCGCACTGGTCGGCACGCTTAATCCCAGTTCTGGCGACGTGAGCGTTTTCCTTCCGTTGGAACATGCCCGCCTGGCCGCCGCGGCTCAGGGTCACGCGCGAACCGCGCTGTTTGCACGCTACAGCCTCGTGGGCGCGCTGTGCGCCGCACTGGGGGCCTTGGCCGCTGCTGTGCCCGACTGGTTGGTGCGACACACCGAGTTCGCGCGCCTGGACGCGTTGCGAGGGATGTTCGTTGTGTACGCCGCGATCGGGCTGACCGTCTTTTGCCTCTATCGGCGCCTGCCGGCACACACCTCAGCTAACAACACAGACAGCCCGCCTGTCGCACCGGCCCCACTCGGTCCGTCACGCCGCGTGGTGGTGCGACTGGCAGCGCTCTTCAGCGTCGATGCCTTTGCCGGCGGGTTGACGGTCAACGCCCTGATGTCGCTGTGGTTGCTAGAGCGGTTCGGCTTCTCGCTCACGCAGGCCGGGGTGTTTTTCTTCTGGACCGGCTTGCTGAGCGCGGCGTCGCAGCTCGCAGCGCCAGTGGTGGCGCAGCGCATCGGATTGCTCAACACCATGGTCTTCACGCACCTGCCGGCCAACGTCTGCCTGGTGTTGGCGGCGCTGTCGCCCAACCTGCCGATCGCGCTGGGCTTGCTGACGATCCGCAGCGCGCTGTCGTCGATGGATGTCCCCACGCGGACGGCCTACGTGATGGCTGTCGTGACGCCGGCCGAGCGTGCCGCTGCGGCGAGTTTCACTGCGGTGCCCCGGAGCCTTGCTGCAGCCATCAGCCCGACGATCAGCGGTGCGCTCTTCGCGGCCGGCTGGATCTCGCTGCCGCTCGTCGCATGCGGACTGCTCAAGATCACCTACGACCTCACACTTTGGCGCGCCATGCGGCGGGATCGGCTGGACGGGGAGTAGCCACATAAAGCGCTCCCGATCTGGAGCGCTTCCACAGGCCAGAAACACCTATGCGCACGCGCCTTTTACGCAAGGTGGCGAAGGATCACAATGATTGCTATGAGACGCCTGTTGGATGATTCTTCAGGCGGCCGTTCGAAGATGCGGACTACATTTCGCCAAATCGAGCGGGCTGCCGCATCGGTGCTGCTGGTCATCGGCGCCGCGGCCTTGATCGGCTGGGTGGTTGTCGAGCTCTATGTCAAGGTGGTCACTGCGGACTGACTGTGGCTCTGGACCACACCGGCCGCATGCAGCGACGGGATGCCGTGATAGCCAACGTAATGCCCGAACTGGATGATCAGGGCGCTCGATGCATAAGGTGCCCTGCGTGCAAATGTTCCGAAGCCGGAAAATCGCTTCAACGCATGTTTCAGGCCCAAGGCAGCGACGACACCCGCTGCAAGCAGCATCAAAAATGCGAATAGGTCCAATCTACGGCCACTAGATGCAAATCTGCTGTGGAGCTATTGCTTCATCTCCACAACACGACCTCTGCGCCTGGATCGGTGGACATTTCACCGATCCAAACGAGCAGAACACGCAGCAATCACCGGGCTTTGGGTGCAGCAGCGCCTTGCAGTTGTCGCATTCATAGAAGAACTGGCACGCGTCGATGGGCATGTGTTCACTCTTTGCGTAGCCGCAGTGTGGACAGGTCAGCACCGAGTCGAGAACCGCGACCCTTTCTGGGTTCTGCTCGCGCGTCATGAGTGCGCGTTCAAGGCGTCGCAGCTTTCCGATTGGCAACGCCTGTTCGCCGGCGACAAGAGATCCCAAATCGAAACGCTGATCATCAGTGCCAGTCCCACGTACAACAGATCGGCGGTCCACCACCGACCGAAGAACAGAAGCATGGCCGCGAGCACCATTGCGGGGCCGACCATGCCCAGCACGCTGCGTCGCCATTGCCGATGACGCAACCAGCCGAGCGCATTGGCGATCAGTGCAATCGCCGCAAAAAGCGGGAGCAGTGTGTTGATGAACAGGCCTTCATACCCGGCGAAGAATCCCAAGCCCATGGCCGAGCCGAGGCCAGCGAACGCGGGAAAACAAGCCGGACATGAGGCTGCGGAGACGATGCTGCCCAAGGCGCCCGTCTTGTCGGCCAAGCGCGTGATCCATTCCATTGATCAAGTCCTTGTATTTCGATAGCGCCACAATACTTCCGTAGTCAAGTACGGAGTCAAGTGACATGGACAACCTGAGCATCGGCGAATTTGCTGACACAGCGGGGGTCACCGTGGAGACGATCAGGTTCTATCAGCGCAAAGGCCTGCTGCCGCAGCCGGACAGGCCCTCAGGCAGCATTCGACGCTACGGCGCCACCGATGTGGCGCGGGTCCGGTTTGTGAAGTCCGCCCAGAGCCTGGGTTTCAGCCTTGACGAAGTGGCAAGTCTGCTCGCGTTGGATGACGGCACCCACTGCAATGAGGCGCGCCAGGTCGCGCAGGGGAAGCTTGCTGATGTTCGATCCAAGCTAGCCGATCTGCACCGTATCGAGTCGGTGCTGGCCACGTTGGTTGACGACTGTTCTGCGAGCCACGGTACGGTGTCTTGTCCACTGATTTCCGCGCTGCAGGAGCAGCCATCGCACGCTGCGCGCAGCCGTTGATTCAGTTCCGACCGCTATCGGAACTAGACAACTCCAGTCGCATGGAGTGACAGGAGCCCGTGATACCCAACGTAGAGCCCGACCAGGATGATCAGGGCGCTCGACGCATAGGGAGCCCTGCGCGCGAACGTTCCGAAGCCGGAGAAGCGTTTCGACGCGTGCTTCACGCCCAGGGCAGCGACGACGCCAGCGGCAACCATCGTGATCGCCAAGCCGATACTGAAGCAGAGTACGAGTGACGCTCCGAGGGTGAAGCGCTTGAGTTGCAGACACAGCAGCAGCACCGTGATGGCAGCAGGACAGGGAATCAGGCCTCCCGTGAGGCCGAAGCCGATGATCTGCCCGGTGGTGACGTTGCGGCTCGCAAAGCGGCGCTTGATATCGTTGGCGTGCGCCCGTTCATGCGCGTCCTGAAAACCAGGATCCGAGACATCCAGGCCGTGGTCTCCGTGGTCATGGCCATGTCCATGCTCGACGAACTCCACATCAAAGCTGTGTGCATGGCCACCATGTGCAATCGACAGCCGGACCGTGAACTCATGCGGCTCGGGAATCTCGTCGACTGATTCGAGATAGCTGCCCTTGCTGGCCAGAACGAACGCCTGGCGCTCCCCGCCAGGGCGTTCAGTTTCGAGGGTGACGGTCTGGCCTTGCGGCACGGTGTCATGCCCCTCAAATCGGACGCGGAATCGAGGCGGGACTCCATCCTCGAAGACTTCCAGGTCAACGATTCCATGACCGGTATCGATGCGACGCTTCTCCTCACCATGGCCGTGATGATCATGCCCATGGTCGTCGTCTGTCTCGATACGCTCGCGCTGCTGTTCGCGATAGGTCCGCCAGAGCATCCAGAGCGCAATCGAGATGATCAACACTGCTGAAGCAATCTGAAAGTAAGGCTCGGTCTCCTCGGCACTCCAGTTGCGCCCGAGGTAGAGGCCACCCATCGCGACGGCCCAGACGACAGCGGTGTGCGAGAGCGTTGCCGCGAGTCCGAGCAAGACGGCCTGTCCGACCGTGCCCCTGACCGCAACGATGAAGGCAGCCATCATCGTTTTCGAATGTCCGGGCTCCAGGCCGTGCAGAGCACCCAGAAGGATGGCGGATGGGATGAAAACCCAAGCGTTTCCAGATTGAAGAAGTTGAGCGAAGTTATCCATTTTTTTGAATGCGAGGAGGAGCCTGACATCGACCGATTTACATGATGGTCAGCTCGGAGAGGGGTGCTTCAAGTTCATACATATCCTATCCTCCCCCTATGGATACAACAAGCAGATCCTGTGTTGCCAATGAGGACTCCGAGCCATCTCAAAGCAGCCTCACCAAAAGGTCAGCGCCATCGCACGGCCTTCCGCGCCATCGCGCGAGAAATTCCCGCTGAAGCCGCTCTCGGTCAAACCTTCGTGCAAATGGTCGCCCAGCTTCATTTCGTCCTCGATCAGCAGGAGAAGCATGTCTTGGTGCGGGCTTGGCTATGACGGCCAGCGCGGGTGGTCGTCGTCGATGACGTAGTCGTGCGCGTGGGTCGTATCGTGCGACGTTCGTGCGTGGCCGGCGGCCGCCACGTGAGGATGATTGGCAGGCAGATCGGCATGGGTGTGCTCTAGCATCGCCTCGTCCGAACCGCGCCACAGATAGGCGGCCATCACGACGGATGCAGTCGCCAACCCACCCAAGGCAAGGAAGCTCACGGTCAAGCCGGTCTTCGCGCCTAACCAGCCGGCCAATGGGTAGGTGATGAGCCAGCAGGCGTGCGAGAGCGCAAACTGCGCCGCGAAGAGCGCGGGTCTGTCCTCCGGATGCGCGGATCTGCGAAGCAGACGACCGGACGGTGTCTGTGCCAGCGAATAGCCGAGACCGAGGACGAACCAGAGAGGAAGAAGTGCGGCGTACCACTTCGCCGCCAGGAACCCCAGGAACAATCCCACGGCGAGCAGCGCCGCGCCGCTCAACATCACCAGCCGCTCTGGAAGCCGCTCGAGCACCTTGGGCAGCGCTAGCGCAACCAGCATAGAGCCCGCGCCGAACAGCGAGAGCGCGACGGCGGTGGCGGTCTGCGTGAGCCCGAAGGTCGCTTGCACGAGGACGACCGTGTTCACGATGACCATTGCGCTGGCCGATGCCACCGCCAGGTTGAGCGCGAGCAGGCCTTGAAGCCGCGGCGTTGCAAGATAGATGCGCAGCCCCCGCGTCGTGCGCTCGTAGATTCCGCGCTTGGGCGGAACCTTGGCTTTGGGCAACACCGCGGACACGACCAGCGCCGCGGAAGCAACGAAGCCGACGACGGTGCCTCCGAACAACGCGTGGTAGCTCACGACGCTCAGCAGCAGCGCAGCGAGCGCCGGGCTCACTAGACTTTCCATGTCATAGGCCAGACGCGACAGGGACAGCGCGCGCGTGTACTGGTCCTCATCCGGCAACACGTCTGGAATCGTTGCCTGGAAGGTGGGCGTGAACGCGGCCGACGCGGACTGCAGCACGAAGATCAGAATGTAGATCTGCCAGATCTGTGTGACGAAAGGCAGTGTCAATGCAACGCCTGCGCGGATCAGGTCGAGCGCGACCAGGACGGCCCTGCGTGGAAGGCGTTCGGCAAAGGCCGATGCGATCGGCGCCACGCCGATGTACGCTGCCATCTTGATGGCCAGCGCCGTGCCGAGGACCACGCCGGCGTTCGCGCCGGCAAGGTCGAAGGCCAGCAAGCCCAGTGCAACCGTGGCAAGGCCTGTGCCGAGCAGTGCGATCACCTGGGCGAAGAATAAGTGCCGGTATGTTGTATTACGGAGCACGTCAAGCATGGAGACTCCTTTGTTGAACCGTCTATCGAGACAACGCGCGCTGACGTGCGACGTCGCCGGAGCAGCTGCGCAACTTGATGTACACAGCGTCACCCGCTTCAAAGCGGGTGTGAGAAGGGAGCGCCACGATGCGTCGCCGCAAGTGACCGAAGTCGGCGTAAGAAACGAGCGCAAAGCCATCGGCGGGGGCGACGCCGCGGCAATCGCTCGCAGACATCGCATCGAGCGTCGATGCTGAGCCGACCTTCTCGACTTTGGCCTTGCGCCAGCCGTCGTTGAAAGCGAATTGGCCTTCGTAGACGGTGGCACAGCCGGAAACCGCCCCGAGCGAGAGAACGATGGAAGTCCACAACAGCAGGCGCCTGGGATTCATGTCGATGCACTCGGGCCGGCGCTGCGCGCTTACTTGCCCGAGAAGTTCGAAGCGATGTAATTGCCGGCTTGGCTCAGGAAGACATAGAGGGTGCTCTTGTCGGCTTGCGTGACGGCCGCGTTCTTGAAGCTCACCTTCCACTCCTTGCCCTTCTTGCCGTCGATCTGTTCGACCTTCTCCACCTTCACGGCTTCCCAGCTCTTGTCGAGCTTGCCGCCGCTGACCAGCGAAGCCTTGCGCTGGGAGGCGCAATCGACCACGACCTTTTCCGATGCGGGCGTGTTGCCGTGGAAGTGGCAGCTGCCGCCCTCCGAAGCCATGGCGGAACCGGCGCCGGCGAGGGCTGCAAACGAGGCCAGGGCCATCGCGATTTTCTTCATTGAGTCATCCTTTCTTGATGATTGGTTAGTCGAGGGAATCCCTGCCAGGATCGGCAGTCTTTCCAATCTCCATGTCCTCGTGCGCGTGGTTGTGCTCTTGGTCAGGGAAACGGAAACCGTTGGGATCTGAGTCGTGCTGGTAGCCATGCAGTTGCATGAGCAGCAGCAACACGCCGGCGTAGACCAGCGCAAGGTTGGCGGCGAAGCTGAAGCGCCGGAACGAGGGGCGATGACGCCAGAGCGCCAGCAGCGCGACCATGACTGCCAGTGCAGCGATCTGGCCGATCTCGACGCCGAGGTTGAAGCTCAGGATGCGGATCAGCATCGAGGTGCTGTCGTCGCCGAGCGGCAGCTGCTGCAGCCGCGTGGACAAGCCGAAGCCATGCAGCAGTCCGAAACCGAACACTGCGACCAGCAGGTTGGGCGACTTCATGTCGAAGTACTTCTGGAAGCCGCCGTTGTTGTCGAAGCCCTTGTAGATGACGCTGATCGCGATGATGGCGTCGATCAGGTAGTAGTTCCAGGTGATCTTGAAGTACGTCGCGAACACCAGGGTGATGCAGTGGCCCAGCGTGAAGACCGTGACGAACTTGGCCACGTCCCTGAAGTTCGTGAGAAAAAACACCACGCCAAACAGGAACAACAGGTGGTCATAGCCGGTGAGCATGTGCGTGGCGCCAAGGCCGACGTACTGCAGGTAGCCGCCGCTGAGCATGCGCTGGCGATCGGCTTCGGAGATGCCGTGGGCGAGCACGTCAAAAGGCAGACCGATCAGCAGCGCCAGCACGGCGAGCGCCAGCAACGCGAGTTTCCGGTGAGGGATCAACATCAAATCTCTTTCAATGGACAAAGGTTCAGAAGATGGACGGGCAAGGCGCACTCACTCGAGCGCCAGGTCCCAGATCAGGTGCGCGTCGACGAGAAGTCGGTAGTTCGCACGCAGCGCGTCGGCACGGGCCTCGAGCGCTGAGCGGGAAGCCTCGAGGAACTGGCGCCTGGCCAGCAGCAGCGATTGCAGATCCGCTTCTCCCAACGCGTACGCGCGCTGGGTGAGTCGCGCGCTCTCGCCGGTGGCCGCTGCACCTCTCTCGGCGAGTTGCCAGCGCGCGAGATGCCCGGTGGCGTCCGCGTAGGTCTCGGCCACCGTCGTTTCCAGCTCTCGCTTCTGCCGATCGACGGCAGCACGTGCCACCTCGACCTCCTGCAGCGCCTGCTTCATGCGCTCGTTGCGGTAGGTGCCGCTCAGCGGAATGCTGATGCTCACCCCCACGATGCGTTCCTTGCGAAACGCCTCCGATGCCGCGAAGACACCCACGGTCGGATCCGGCACACGGTCGGCCGAAGCGCGCGAGGCCGCGAGTTCGGCTCTGCGCAGCTGTCCTTCGGCGACGCGCATTGGAGCGGCGGCAGCAAGCACCCGCTGCAGCCACAGGGATTCGGTGTCTCCGGGCGGCAGCGGATCAGCCATCGATTGCGCAGGCAGTTGCGCACCTGGGAAGCGAACCCGCAGCTTGGCGCGCGCCTTGGCGAGGTTGGAGGCCGCCAGGCTCGCCTGGCGCTCCACGTCCGCGAAGTCCGCCGCGGCGACGCTCACATCCAGTGCCGACGCATCGCCGGCCTTCTTGCGACTCTCCACAGCTCGCAGGTTGGCCTGCGCAAAGGCCAGCTGTTCCTGGAACAGCTTCTGGGCCTGTGCAGCAGAAAGCCCGTCGATCCACAATTCCAGCAGGGAACGAGCGGCTTCGCGGACGGCCTCGCCGACCTTGGCCTGCGCGATGACCTGCTCCGCTTCGCCGAGCTGCCGGTCGAGATCCGCCTTGCCGTTGATGCGGATGGGGCGCTCGAGTTGCGCGTTCCATTCATTGGAGGCCGGTCCGCCGCTGTCATAGTTGCGGCGCTGCATGGAAAGCCGGGTTGTCCATTCGTTGGGCGACGCGGCGAGCATCGCGGAGGTGTGACCTGCCGCCGACAAGGCGCTGCGTGCTTCCTGAACGGCCGGATCCTGCGCGATCCACTGCCGCGCCGAGACCGTCGGCGGCAAGTCGGCAGGCGTCGCCCGGTTGTCGGCGGATACGGGCAAAGCCCAGGCGATCATTGCGATCCCGGTCCACAACTTCATTTGATTTCTCCCTCAAAGGCCACGGGCGTGGCCCAGTAGCGGATGCCGGTGCCGGCAAAGTCGCGTTGGAAGCGCTCGAGCAGTTGCGCCAGGGCTTCCCCGCTCAGCAGGACCTGGATCTGCATGGCGCGGCTGCGGCCCATGACCTGTTCCTGCGCACTCAACCGTCCATGCGGCGCACCGTGGCTGTGAACCTGGACGCTGGTGAACACCTCGCTGCCTTCGCTCTCCAGCAAGGCGTCGAGCAACTTTTCCTCGACCGCGGGCGGGCAGATCAGGTTCAGACAGTACTCATGCATGGCGCACCTCCAGCGTTGGGTCGTCGCGCTGGTCGCGCGCGTAGGCGAACCGCAGGTACAGCAGCGGCAGAAGAATCAGCGTCAGAGCGGTGGCCGTGATCAAGCCGCCGATCACCACGATCGCCAGCGGGCGCTGGATCTCGGAGCCCGGCCCGCTGGTGAAAAGCAGCGGCACCAGGCTGAACGCGGTGATCGCCGCCGTCATCAGCACCGGCCGCAGCCGCCGTCGGGCACCCTGCGTGACGCAGGTGACCAGGTCATGGCCCTCGGCGCGCAGCTGGTTGAAGTAGCTCACCAGCACCACCCCGTTGAGCACCGCGATGCCCAGCAGCGCGATGAAACCGACCGAGGCCGGCACCGACAGGTACTCGCCGGTGACCCAGAGACCGACGATGCCGCCCACGAGCGCGAACGGGATGTTGCTGAGCACCAGCAGGGCCTGGCGCACTGATCCGAAGGTGGTGAACAGGATCAGGAAGATGAACCCGATCGCGAGGGGCACCACGAGGGTGAGCCGCGCCGCGGCACGCTGCTGGTTCTCGAACTGACCGCCCCAGCTGATGCGGTAGCCGGTGGGCAGCTTCACCTGCGCCGCCACCTTGGCTTTGGCTTCGTCGACGAAGCCGACCAGGTCGCGTCCCGTGACATTGGCGATCACCACGCTGTAGCGGCTGCCCATCTCGCGGTCGATCTTCACCGGTCCGCTCTCGCGCGTCAGGGTGGCCAAGGTTTCGAGCGGAACGCTCTGGCCATCGGACGTGGTGATGCGCAGGGCTGCAAACTCGGCTGGCGAGATCTTCACGCTGTCGGGCCCGCGAATCACGATCGGAACGCGCCGGTTGCCGTCGATCACGGTGCCGGCACGCTGGCCCTCGATCTGGACCCGCAGGGCATCCTGCACGTCTTCTACCGACAGGCCGTAGCGCCCGGCGCTCAGGCGATCGACCACCACCCGCAGGTACTGCACGCCGTCGTTCTCGACGGTGTACACGTCCTGGTTGCCTTGCACCGTCTTCATCAGCGTCTCGACCTGGCCCGCCAGCTCGTTGAGCTTGTCGAGCTCGGGGCCGAAGATCTTGATGGCGAGGTCGCCGCGCACGCCGATGATCATTTCGGACACCCGCATGTCGATCGGCTGGGTGAAGCTGTAGCTGATGCCCGGCATCTGGTCGAGCACTTCCCGGATCCGGGCGATCAGCGCGTCCTTGTTGGCCATCTTCCATTCCGCGCGCGGCTTGAGCACGAGGAAGGTGTCGGTCTGGTTCAGGCCCATCGGGTCCAGCCCGATCTCGTCTGAGCCGGCGCGCGCCACCACGCCGGTGATCTCCGGGATCTGGCTCATGAGCGCCTGGTGGATCTTCAGGTCCAGCGCGGCGGTTTCTTCCAGGCTCACCGAAGGCAGCTTCTCGATGCCCACGATGATGTCGCCTTCGTCCATCGCCGGCAGGAAGGTCTTGCCGACCTGGGTGTAGACGCCTGCGGCCGCGGCGAGCATAACGCCGGCCACGATGAACACGACCTTCTGGTGGCTTAGCGCCCAGCCAAGCACCGGTTCGTAGAGCTTGAGCAGCTTGCGTGGCAGCCATGGGTCTTCGTGTGCGACCTTCTTCAGTAGGAACGACGACAGCACCGGGATGACGGTGAGCGACAGCACGAGCGAACTGAACAGCGCGAACACGATGGTCATCGCCACCGGCACGAAGTACTTGCCTTCCAGGTCCTGCAGCGTCAGCAGCGGCAGGAACACGGTCACGATGATCAGGATGCCGGCAGAGACCGGCACCGAGACCTCGCGCACCGAGCGCAGCACCACATGCAGGCGCGGCAGCTTGCTGTCTTCCTTCTCGCGGCTGATGTGCTGCACGATGTTCTCGACCACCACGACCGCGGCGTCCACCAGCATGCCCAGCGCAATGGCCAGGCCGCCCAGGCTCATCAGGTTGGCCGACATGCCGACGGCCCGCATCAGGATGAAGGTGCTCAGCGCGGACAGCGGCAGGATCACGGCGACCGCCACGGCTGCGCGCACATTGCCGAGGAAGGCGCCCAACAGCACCAGCACGATGAGCGTCGCCTCGATGAGGGCTGTGGACACCGTGCCGACGGCCTTCTTCACGAGTTCGGCGCGGTTGTAGAAGACCTTGATCTCCACGCCCTTGGGTAGGGTGGGCTTGAGCTCGGCAAGCTTCGCCGTCACGCCCTCGACCACTTTCTGGGCATTGGCGCCCGCCAGCCCGAGCACCAGGCCCTCGACCGCTTCGGCCTTGCCGTCCTTGGTCACGACACCGTAGCGCGTGACGCTGCCGTCGCGCACCTGCGCCACGTCGCCCAGCCGCGCCAGGTTGCCGTCCTTGCGGCTGACCACGATCGCGCGCAGGTCGTCCGCGGTCTTGATGTTCCCTTCGCTGCGCACGAGCAGCACTTCGCCACCTTCGCCGAGCCGGCCCGCGCCGTCGTTGCGGTTGTTGGCTTCGATGGCGCTCTTGAGCTGCGCGGTCGACACGCCGAGCGCCGAGAGCTTGACGGGGTCCGGCACCACCTCGAAGCTGCGCACCTTGCCGCCCAGCGCATTCACGTCGGCCACGCCTGGCACGGCCCGCAGGGCTGGCCGGATGACCCAGTCGAGCAGGCTGCGCCGGTCCTCCAGCGACATCCCGTCGGTCTCCACGGTGAACATGAACATTTCGCCCAGCGGCGTGGTGACGGGCGCCATGCCGCCGCTGATGCCAGCGGGCAGATCGGCCGAGATGTTGGCCAGGCGCTCGGACACCTGCTGGCGGGCCCAGTAGATGTCGGTGCCGTCCTGGAAGTCCACCGTCACGTCCACCAGGCCGTACTTGGACACCGAGCGCAGCATGCGCTGCTGCGGGATGCCGAGCATCTCGACCTCGATCGGGCCGGCGATGCGGCTTTCAATTTCTTCCGGCGTCATGCCGGGCGCCTTCATGATGACCTTCACCTGCGTGCTGGACACGTCGGGGAAGGCATCGATGGGCAGATTGCGGAAGGCATACCAGCCGAAGCCCGCAAGCAGAGCGGTCGCGAGCAGCACGAACAGGCGCTGCGACAGCGCGAACTGAACAAGGCGGTTGAGCATGTCAGTTGCTTCCGCTCTTGCCGAGCCATGCCGCCTTCAGTGCGATCACCGAACCGGTCGCCACCTGCTGGCCGGCGCGCAGGTTGCCCGTGACCTGGACCGATTGACCCGCGCTGGAGATGACATTGACCGGTTGCGCGACGAAGCCCTTTTCGGTTCGGACGAACACGTAGGCCTTGTCGTCCTGGCGGGCAATGGCTGGCAGGGGCAACGCCCAGCCGGCGGTGTTCTCCGCGAACGGAACCTTGACCTGCACGACTTCGCCCGGGCGCAGCAGCTCGCCGCCTCCCACCACCCGGGCACGCAGCGTGACCGTCTGGTTGTCGCTCACCGTGGCACCGACCGACATCGGTGTCGCGCTGGCTTCTCGCCCGACCACCGTGATCGAGCCGGCGACCTTGCTCGAGAGCGCCTGCTGCTGGCGATCGGATGGGATCTGGATGTCGAGCCAGAGCTGCGCCGTGTTGACCAGGCGCAGCAGGGAATCAGAGCCCTGCACGCGCTGCCCGGCCTTCACATCCAGACCGACGACCGTGCCGGCGCTTCTGGCGCGCACGACGAGGCCGTCCTGCAGGTTGCCAGCGCCTCCCATCTTCCGAATGGCTGCAGGATCGACCCCGGCGAGGCGCAAGGAAGCTTCGGCAAACCGCAGGCGGGCCGCGGCCTCCTGATTGGCGGCATTGGCCTCCTGGACACGCCGCTCCGGAATGATCCCCTCGGAGAAAAGCTGGCGTTCGCGCGCGGCGGTCTGACCGGTCAGCCTGGCCTTGCTGGCCGCCTCCAGCAGCTTGAGCTGCAGGTCGCTGTACTCCGGGCTGCTCAGGCGCAGCAGCGGTTGGCCGGCCTTGACGGGCTGCTGCTCGTCGACGAGGAGTTCTTCGACCCGTCCACCGAACGGGGCACTGATGACCTGGTTGCCGCTGGGGGGCACCACCACGCGGGCGGGATAGGCCATGCCGCCGATCGCCGACGGCTTTTCCAGCGGCGCGAGCGTGATGCCAAGGGCCTGCATCTGTGCGGCAGACACCGGGAATTCGGCGGTCGATGGCGTCGCCGCAAAGGCGCTGGCCACCATGAGAAAACTGGACGCGCAACCGAGCGCGGCACGGCGGGCGAGCAAATAGGACATAGAAACTCCACGAGAAAGCGATCCCGCCGCGCAATCAGGCGACGAGGAGAAGGCAGCGCCGCAATGGCGCCGCCAGGGCTTCAGACGTGGAGTGAGGGCGGCGCGCGGCCGTCAGGAGGAACGGTTCGAAACAGCGGGATGGGCACTCGCTCTCGACCTGGGCGCCAGCGCGTGAGCGCTTCGGCCACGGGCTGCGTGATGAGCCCGAATAAAACGAACAGCGGCACAAGCGCCAGAAGCTTCGGCGCGGAGTCTGGACTGGCGAGTTGGATTGGGGTGCCTTGCAACGCCGACATCGAATGCCCGCCACCGTGATCCGCGTTGTCCGAGTCAACATGCAGCGAAAGATCATCGTTTTGATGAGCCACTTGCTCGAAGGACGAGTGACCCACATCCAGCTGACCGGCATGGCTCGAGTAGCCCTCGGGGCCGCTTTCGTGGTGATGCGCGTGGAACGGTGAACTGACCAGGTCCACGGCAATGACCAGCACCAGCAACCAGCGCATGAGCAGCATCACCACAGCCTTGGCGGGGGCGACCGACTCCGACAGCTGGAAGGCACGTGCGGTCACAGGTACTTCGTGATGTCTTTGAATTCGGCGATGGCCGTGCCGAAGTCGCGAGGCGACTTGGCGATCTCCTCGAGGCAGTGATCCAGGTGATCGTGGATCAGCAGCTTCTTGGCTGCGCTGATCGCCTTCTCGACCGCGTGCAACTGCTGCGCGATATCCGCGCAGTCGCGCCCGCTCACCATCATCTCGATGACGTTCTGCAAGTGCCCGTCTGCGCGCTTCAGGCGCTTGACCAGATCCGGGTGACTTTGGTGGAGGTGTTCGCCGTGCACCTGCGTATCCTATCAGGGGGGATACGAAACGCTCGAAAGAGGCACGCGCTGCGAAGGGGAATTCGTGGTGATGGAATGCTTACTGGGAACGGCGAGCTTGGCCTTTGCGGTCCCTTGCTCGCCCGGGATCGACGGCTCAGTGGCAGTGCCTGGTGCCGGTTGCCCTTTCCTGGTGGCAGCCGTTCTTGTCCGTACCGCCGGAATGAGCCCAGGCCCCAACGCTCAACACCAGAGCGGTCAACGCGAATGCGATCTTCTTCATTTCGTTCTCCTCACCCAAATGCGGGCAAAGCCAGTTTCGACGGATGTCAACAAATGTTAGTCAGGGTTTGCCAGCAAGCTGGCTGCTGAGCAGCGCCCCAACGCGGATCTGGGCGAACTGAGCTTTCGAAAATCTGTCTCGAAGATGCGCGGCATTGGCAATGCGCGTAACTCCCTAACCGCGCTTGCACATCCGGGTGAACTTGTTGCGCGTACTCACACAGCGCCGGCTTTTGCGCCGCGTGAGTCGTTCGTGCCCATTCCAACATTTTCATTTTCGAGGTGACGCCAATGAGATTGCTCCCAACGCCTGTCCAGGCCTGTGTTCTCGCCCTGTGCGCGGTTGCCGCCACCACGGCCCTGGCCTCCAGCCACCGCGAGGCGCCCTCGATCGCAGGGATGCCCAAGCTGGACGCCACCGACTTCTACATGTTCCGCAGCTACGAGCCCAATCGCCAAGACTTCGTGACGCTGATCGCCAACTACCAGCCCGACCAAGGCCCCTATGGCGGTCCCAACTACTACACGATGGATCCCAACGGGCTGTACGAGATCCACATCGACAACACCGGCGGCGCCACCGAAAACCTCACCTTCCAGTTCCGCTTCACCAACACGCTGCGCGACATTCAACTGCCGATTGCGGGCAAGCAGGTCTCCATTCCGCTGGTGCAGGCCGGCGCCATCACGGCGCCCAACCAGGCCACGAGCAACCTGCGCGAGACCTTCACGCTGACCGTGGTGCGCGGTGACCGCCGCAAGGGCCAAGCCGCCGCCGTCACCAACGCCGCCGGTGGCGCTGCGGTGTTCGACCGACCGACAGACAACATCGGCGAGAAGACCTTCGGCGGCCCGAACGGCTATGCCGCCTACGCCGCCCAGCAGATCTACAGCATCAACATCCCGGGCTGCGCCGCGGGGGGCCGCGTGTTCGCGGGCCAGCGCCAGGACCCGTTCGCGGTCGCGCTGGGCCAGGTGTTCGACCTGATCAACCTCAACCCGCTCGGCTCGACCAGCGCCTACGGCGCGGGCACGCTGGCCACGCGCAACGTCAGCACGCTGGCGCTCGAAGTGCCTATCTCCTGCCTCACCGCGGGCGGCACCGGCCCGATCATCGGCGGCTGGACCACGGCCAGCGCGCGCCAGGGCCGCCTGATCGCCAGCCCGCCCAAGAGCGGCCACGGCACCACGACGCTCAACGGCGGCGCCTGGGCGCAGGTCTCGCGCCTGGGCATGCCGCTGGTCAATGAGGTGGTCATCGGCCTGAAGGACAAGGACACGTTCAACAGCTCCAGGCCGATGGACGACGGCCAGTTTGCCACCTACGTGACTAATCCGACGCTGCCCGCGCTGATCCAGACTCTGTACCCCGGCGCACCGGCGCCGACGAACTTCCCGCGCACCGACCTGGTCGCGGCCTTCCTGACGGGCATCGACGGCGTGAACAAGCCGGCCAACGTCAAGGCGTCGGAAATGCTGCGCCTGAACACCGGCATCGCACCCACCGCGATGGCGAGCCAGAGCAACCTGGGCGTGGCCGGCGGCGACAACGCGGGCTTCCCGAACGGGCGCCGCCCGGGCGACGACGTAGTGGACATCGAGCTGCGCGTGGCCATGGGCGCCCTGTGCGTACTGACGGGTGCCAACGACACCCTCAAGGTCGGCTGCAAGCCCAGCGATGCACCGGCGGGCGGCGCGGCCATCACCGACGGCGCACTGCAGAGTCCCTCGCAGTTTCCTGCCGCCTTCCCGTATCTGAATACACCGCTGCCTGGCGCCGTCAACGCCGCCGCCGCACCGTGAACCGGGGTCCTCTCATGAAGAACACACGACTCTTCTCTCGTGCCGCCAGTGCGGTTGTCATTGCCGCGGCCCTGGCCGGCTGCGGCGGTGGAGGCGGCGGTGGGGGCGGCTTCTTCTTCCCGTTCCCGACCGGCACCACTGCGCCACCGCCGGACAACCAGCCGCCCGCGCAGGTCAGCGCCTATGACGCCTTCATCGCCTACGTGGTGGCGCTTGTTTCCACGCAGATCGACAACCAGGATGCGGCCAACGTGGCGCAGTTCGATCCGCCGCCTACGTCGGAGACCAAGGACCCGGTCGCCACGCAGTAGGCGCTGCATCGTGCGGACCGGCATCTTCACCGTGTGCGCCATCCGGCGATGGCTGACGCCGCTGGTGTCGATGCTGATGCTCGCGGGCACGGCGCATGCCGTGCCGCGCGTGCCGGCCAGCGACGACATGGTGGTGGAAACACTGCCCGCCGTCACCGGCTGGTCGAGCGAACAACGCCACCTGCGCCGCGAGCTGGTGCAGCGGCCCGGCGATCCGGCCACCGCCATCGAGGCGGCGACCACCTACCTGAACCTGGCGCGCGAGCAGGGCGACGCGCGCTACGCCGGCTATGCCATGGGCGCGCTGCAAGCCTGGGAGGGCAAGCCCGCGGCCGACACGCCGCCGGCCGTGCTCGTCATGCGCGCCACCATCGCGCAGTTCCTGCACGATTTCGACGGCGCCGAGGCCACGCTCAAGACCGCGCTGGCACGCCAGCCCAATGACCCCCAGGGCTGGATCACGCTCGCCACCATCCTGCGCGTGCGCGGGCGCTACAACGAATCCGACGCCGCATGCCGCGCGCTCGGCCGCGTCGCTCCCGTGCTCTACGGCGTTGCCTGCCTGGCCGAGAACGCCGGCCTGCGCGGCAGGCACGACGAGGCGCGCGACACGCTGCAGGAGCTGCTCGCCAACCCTGCGCTGGCCGGCGCCGCGCAGGCGGGCACGCGCCAGTGGCTGCTGACCAGCGTGGCCGAGGTCGAGGAGCTCGCGGGCCGATCCGCCCAGGCCGATGCCGCCTACCGCAAGGCGGTGGCGGAGCAATCCTCGGGCTATCTGCTGCTGGCCTACAGCGACTACCTGCAACGCGTCGGGCGGCACGCCGAGATTCCCTCGCTCCTTGCCCGGGAGGCACGCAGCGACGCCGTGCTGCTGCGGCTGGCCATCGCGGGCGCAGCCGCGCGCGACAAGGGGGCGAAGGCCGAGGCCGACGAGCTGCGCCAGCGCTTCGAGGCCTCGGCGCTGCGCCCCGGCACCACGGCGCTGCATGCGCGCGAAGAAGCCATGTTCGCGCTCGACGTGCAGAACGACCCGAAGCGCGCGCTCGAACTCGCGCGCTTGAACGTCAAGCTGCAGCGCGAACCCATCGACCTGCTGGTGTTCGCGCGCGCCGCCGCGGCTGCCAACGACAGTGCCGCGCGCGGCGAAGTGAAGGCCCTGATGCAACAGATCGGACTGAAGGATGCGCGTGTCGATGCGATCCCTTGAACGCACCGGCCTCGCCGTGCTGCTGCTGTTGGCGCTGCTCTGCGGCGCGGCGCCGGCGCACGCCCACAAGGCGAGCGACGCCTACCTGCAACTGCACCGCAGTGGCGACACGATGGACCTGCGCTGGGACATTGCGCTGCGCGACCTCGACGCGATGCTCGACCTGGACACCAACGCCGACCGCAAGCTCAGCTGGGGCGAGGTGCGCACACGCCTGTCCGAGATCCGCGCCTATGCGCTGGCACGCCTCAGCCTGCAGCAGGGCCGGTGCGCACTGGCCGAGGCGCAGCCCGCCGCCATCGAGGACCGCGTCGATGGCACGTACCTCGTGCTGCAACTGCAGGCCCGCTGCGGCGCAGGCGCCGCGCTCGACATCGACTACCGGCTGTTCCGCGAGGTCGATCCCACGCACCGCGGTCTGTTGCGCGTGGAGGCCGACGGCGGGGCGCAGCCCGCGGTGCGCTCGCTCGACCCATCGGGCGGACCGGTTGCCGTGCCGTGGCCGAACGCGCCGGGCGCAGGCGCAGCCGACGCCGCACCGGACACCAGCTTCTTTCGCGACGGCATCCATCACATCCTGATCGGCTACGACCACATCCTGTTCCTGATCTGCCTGCTGCTGCCTGCCGTGCTGCGCCGCCGTCCGCGGGCCGGCGAATGGGAGCCGGTGGTGGCGTGGCGCGAGGCCGTGTGGCCGATGCTCGGCATCGTCACGATGTTCACCATCGCGCACTCGATCACGCTGGCGCTGGCGGGGCTGAAGGTGGTGACCATCTCGCCGCGCATCATCGAGCCCGGCATTGCGATCACGATCATGTTGGCCGCCATCGACAACATCTACCCGGTGCTGCGCGGACGCCGCAAGCTGTTCAGCTTTTTGTTCGGCCTGATCCATGGCTTCGGTTTCGCGGGCGCGTTGGCCGAGCTCGACCTGCCGTTGCACGACTTCGTGATCGCGCTGCTCCAGTTCAACCTGGGCGTGGAGGCGGGGCAGCTCATGGTGGTCGGCGTGGTGCTCGTCGCGCTGCTGGCGATGCGCAACTGGCAGCACTATCCGCCGGTGGTGCTGCGCGGCGGCTCGGCGCTGGCGGTGCTGGTCGCCGTCATCTGGCTGGGCGAGCGGGTCTTCGACGTGAAGGTGCTGCCGTTTTCCTAAGATGCGGCCGCACCGTCGCTGTGTTGCCGCAGCGCGCGACGGCTGCGTTGAGATGCATGCCCAAACCAAGCCGGTGACGGTCGCGTCGAGAGCTGCAGCCTCTCTGTCCGCAAGCGCCGAGGGCTGCCGGACACGCACGGCCTGCGCCATTGCGCCCTCGGGCTGCCCATGCCTGTCGCAATCAACTGACATCCCAAACTTCGACGCGCACATGTCGTGATCGCACGTCCGACACCATGGCGCCCGGCCACATCCTCCTTCGCCAGAGGTCTTGCTCAGCGGAGAACGCACTTATCGGATTCCATTCCAATTTGACAAGATTTTCGAGGCAAATGAAGCCATGGCCCTTTGCCATCCGTGAATCTTGTTGCTGAGACGACCCGCTCTTTGTAAGGTTTCAGCCATGACGCTTCACTTCCGAATTGAATTTCTGTTGGACACATCGCCGGATGGCAGCGACGCCGTTCGCCGCGTCGTCCTTGCCGACCGCGAAACCGAACTGCAGCACGAGCTTGCCGTAGCTTTTTTGCTCGACGAGTTTGGCCAAAAGCCGCTGAACACCCAGATTGCGGTTCTTTCAGATCTCGCGTTCTTCCTCGAATGGCAGTTGCTTCGCGCAAGGCGTGCGGAAGCCTCGGGAAAAGCGAAAGCGCCCTTCATCAGTCCGGAAGGTCGCGTGCTTGCCGGCACGCGTGCACTGACGAACAGAGAAATTACTGAGTACTGCCGTTGGGCGTGCCTGCATGCCGACAAGCTCGCGATCGCGCTACAAGACGAATCCTCCACCTTCGCTCGGTTGGCAACCGGCAAAGCAGTCAAATTCGGCACGTCTAACCGCCGCATCAGGACCACCGGAAACTACGTTGCCTGGCTAACGAAGGAATGCGATCCCCGGTTGGAACTCACGGCAGAGGAGCATCGAATGCTTGAGGCCAGCGCGCAGAGCATTCGAATGGAATTTCATAAACACATCGCCACAGGCGACGATTCTGTAGAGGTCCGCTCGTTAAACGACGAACAACGGAGCAGCCTTGAGAGAGCCATCGGGAACGGTGGCCCATTTCCTCAAACTCCAACGGGGCGGCGCGACCGCTTGATAGTGGAAACACTCCACGAGTCAGGCCTCAGGGCGGGAGAGCTACTCAAGCTTTGCTGTGTAGATGTGATTGAGTCGTGGGAGTACAAGCCCGGGCATTTCACCGGGTGCCTCAAAGTCGTCGAAGCGCAAAACGATCCTGCCGACACACGATTGCATGAACCCGCTTGCAAGACAGGGGGTGGCCTGGTGCCGATCTCCACATCACTTGCGACCAAACTCATTGAGTACGTCGTCGGCGACCGCGAAGCTGCCGTCTTCAAATCAAACTCTACGACGCCCTTTCTGTTTGTGAACCATGAGGGCAAGTTCGAAGGAAGCCCTCTCGGCCGAAGAAACCTGAATCGCGTACTCGGCAAACTCAAATCCTTCGATTCGCTTCCTTCCAGCATCTCGCCTCACGTTCTGCGACATACCAACCTCAATCACGTTTACAAGACTGCGACGTCAAAAGGCCGTGACGCTCGTGAGATCGTGATCCAAAGAGGTCGATGGTCTACGAAATCAACGATGCCTGATCGATATGCAGCTCGTGCAATCGAAGAGCGCTCGGCCGAGCTTGTTCAACAGAGAGACCGCATTATTTCCTGACAAGTCACCGCATGTACGGCCCCTACACCGAATTCGTCGTCGGGAGCGATGAAATCTTCCCCAATGATCTTCCAACTCACATCAGGATCATCGACGACGAGTCGCGACTCATCCGCGTCAATTTGGATGGCATGTTGCTTCCCACAACTGGCGGCATAGAAATCGCATTCCGGCTCAGGGATGTCGAAGATCTTCTGACGCCCGCCACAGCGACCATTTATTACGCAGTGGTTCTGAATGCCTTGGACGGCAAGCGCAAAGTCTCCACCGGGCTCCAGTGGTTTTCTCGTTTTGAACGGATGCTCAGAAGGTTGAATCTCGCCAAAAGAGCTGCATCCATCACGCTGAAGATGTACATGGAGGAAGCGCGGCAATCGTCTCCAAATGACCTGAAGACGCTCAGGAGCTTGTTGAGGTATTGGATACGTCTCGGCTATCCAGGCATCGCCCCGGACCTTAAGGCTCACATTCTGACCTCTCAATCACCGAAGAGTGCGACATCCATCGAGATTCAGGCAAGGAAGACACATGAGCGACCATTCACGATAGAAAAGATTCGCGCGATTCATCGGCAAGTGGATGACTTGTACATCGACGGGAAGTTCAACCCACAGCAGAACCTGCTTTGGCGCCTGATGATCTCTGAGGCTTTGCGGCCTTCCCAAATGCAACTTCTGAGGGTCAAGGATGTTTCGTTATCCGCCAAAGCTCTCGCGGTGCCCCTGGTCAAGCTCCAGGGGAAGCCGAGCCGTTCAAGGATGATGAATGTGACCGTCTCGGAGGCTGTACACGTGGCTCTTCGCGATCATCTGGCCTGGATGGAAAAGCTCTCCGGCAGCGACCTTCCTCCAGATCAGCCTCTCTTTTGCGTCAACATCAACAAGCAAGCTCCTTTCCTGCAGCAACGAACCATCGGCATCACGTCTCTGATAGTTCGCACTCGAGGGCGCATCACAGACCACATTGCAGAACTTCGCGACCTCGATCTTTTCACCAGGCGATTCAAACACACCAAACTCACCCATCTGGCAATCCTAGGTGCGCCATTGGAGGTCCTCAGGCAGGCGGCCTTTCACACCACATCTGGCTCGCTCACGCGCTACGTCAACTTGACCGACGAGATGGCTGATGCGTTTGAACGGCAGATGGATCCGCACTTCGTGCTTGTGATAAACGCGTTCAGAGGTTCGGTATTGGATGCAGGTACCGAGAAGTCCATACCTGAAGACAAACTCATCCTCAACGCCGAGTTGAACGACAGCCTGGGCGGATGCGGAGATGAACTATGCGGCGTTTTAGCTCCCGATGGTTGCTATATCTGTCCGCGATTCAAGGCCTTCGTAGATGGACCGCACGACCAAGTTCTAGCGAAGATGGAGAAGGCGCGAGAAAGGAAGGTGCTGATGCTATTGCCAGTGGAAACGATTCAAAGAGACGACAACATCATCTCTGCGGTGAAGCAAGTCATGGAAATCTGTGAGCGCAGAAGGGAAAACGAATGCAAGGAGTAGTCCCGCTCTTCAGAAGCCAGACCGCTGCAGGCCCCGACAGATTTGAGGAGTTTGTCAGGTGGGGATGCCCCGGTGGAGTCGCAGGTTTTGACACAGTGCATGAGCAAGGTTATGACCCAAGTGTTCCATGGTTTGCGATGGCGCCACACCGTCTGAAAGCGGGTGACAAGACCACGCGACTACCTCTCATAAAAATTGAGCACCGCGTAAGGGCACGGAAGATATTCATTCGCACTCGAACCGGGCCACCCAAGATCACCAACCCAGAGGCAATGATTGGCGGAGACCGGTTCCTCACGTTTGCGAAGACATACATCAATGTGATGATCATCTACCGCAATCTGAGAGGGTCACCGAAAACGATCGTTCGCACCCTGGAACTCCTGGACTGGGCTCTGCGCCAGCTCAACTCTGGAAACAATGATCCAAGCCTGCTGACGCGAGCGACCTTTGTTTTCGCCGAACAAGCCTTGATTGGCGGATCAGATTGCGCATCTATCAAATACGATGTCGGATGCGAGTTGGACTTGCTTGCAGGTATGTTGCAGGGTGGCCATCACACGAAAAGCTTCAGGTTTGGCCAATACGGTTTTGGCCTGCTGGCAAATCGCTTCACTTTCAAGTCCAAGGTGCCCATGCCGACGAAACGGAAGGCACAACTTCTTGATGAAGATGTGCAGAGGAAGAGCCAAGCCAGGCGGCTACCGAATGAAGTCGTAACGGCTGTTGGACTGGCATACCGTTCCGCCCAACAGCGCTTCGGTCCGACACATGAAGTTACCTCAATGGCCGCATTGGTAGCGTTGCCCTTCACAACCGTGTCGATGCGTCTATCGGATCTCTTGCAGCTTCACCCCAACGCCCTCAGGAGTGTTGACGGAAGGGTTCGGATATCAATTTATCGACCCAAGACCGATCTGTACCAAGAACTTCCTATCCCAAAACAACTCGAGGCTCTTGCCCAGGAACTGATCGAGGTCGCCGCCAATTTCTCATCGGACGCAAGAGCAGCGTTCAAGTACTACATCGAGAACTTCGACAGCTTCGAAAAGATTAATCAGCTGTACATCCCGGACCATCTGCAGAGCGATTTTTCGCAGTCGTACTTCAGAAGACCTCCACCTAGCGCAAAAAATACTGCTCCATATGTACCCGTCAGTGCCGTAGATTTAACGGCTCGTGAATACCCTTCACTCTACGACAAGATCCCAGAGACCATTTGCGTCAAGCTGCGCACGTTACGTGGCGTGAACCATCCGCAAGACTTCTTCCCGCAGCTGACCAGATCTCAATTCTCAGGACGAATCTACCTATCGCACCTTGATCTGAGCGTGTTGTTCAGGGTCATCGGGGTCAAATTACCTGATGAAGTCCGACTGCTTGACAAAGGTATCTTCATTGATCGGGACTACTTACTCAACTCGATCACTGCAAACGAAGGACAGAAGATCGGAATCGAACTGGCTTTTCTCGTGGCCGGGAGAAGTCTCTCCTGTTTTTCCAGTGTTGAAGAGTTACACACCAGACTTTTGGTGGACTTCAAGAAGGCAAGGTTCCCTCATTGGCCTTACTCATCCAGAGATAGAAAGACGCGGCTCGACGAGGTCCTCTGCGCCGCGTTTGATGGTCAGATTGATCAGGAAACTGATCACTTGACACGGAAGCGGGCTTGGTGGCGCCCTGTTGTCCTTACGTATTCTCGTTTTGTCAGATGGACTAGCAGCCGTTTGGGTAAGCCTCCGAGGCTCTTCGCGACACTGGACATCAAACTCTCGAATGGCGAATATCCGTCGTTTACCCTTCACGATGCACGGGCCTATCTTCAAACGCGAGCGCTAACGCTGGGGGTGAGCGAGCAATACCTTGATCTACTTGCGGGACGAACGACAGGCCCGCAGTCAGCACACTACGATTTGCGCACTCCGGCAGAGATCGTGAGCGGCTCTATCGAGGGGTTTGATCCGGCAGTCGACTTTAAGGTGACTGGCCCTGTTGCGAACGCCGCACGAACAATTGAAGTGGTAGATCGAAAAATCTTTCTCTTTGAAAGAGCTGTACCCAAGCAAATCACGGAAGTGGGGGGATGCTCAACATCTTGGTCTCTCAACCCTTGTGAACAGCATGGCGACTGCATGGGGTGTGCCCACCACGTCTGGAGGAAAGGGGACAAGAAGCGCTTGCCGATCATCAAAGAGATGCATCGGCACTCCGTCCACATGATCGCCGAGGGACGCAAAAAGTTGCGATCAAGCGGGGGACTGAAGAAGCCGATCGAGCGCCACATCAGGCAACACGAGTGGGTTCGCGCTCGCTGTGAAGAGATCTTCGCTGTGGAGAATGACCCCTCAATTGCACCGGGCACGATTGTGACGTTCGATGCGGCGCCAGAGGCTCTTGGCCTGTCCGAACTCACGTCTCGATTACACGATAAACATGTCGGCGAGCCGCCGGAAAGAGATGACCATGGGGATGCCGAAGATTAGTCGGAAGGCCGAAGCATCGATCGTTGCCATCTTGAAAGAATGGCCTGCCAAGCAACGATTAACCTGGGATTCGCTCAGAAAGCAAATAGCCAGGAAGTTCAAGGCGTCAGAAGTGTGGTCGCGTCAATCTCTTGGGGCAAATGAAGCCATCTACAGCGCATACGAAGCAGCAAAGAAGCCAGATGCTGAGCGCTCGAGCGCCCCCCAGCACAGCCGGTCTTGGTACGCGAAACGAGTTATCGAGTTGGAGCGAAAGGTTGCCGACCTGTCTGCGAAACAAGCTGCACTGCAGTTGCGTCACACGCAGCTAGTTCACAACGTGTCCCTATTGCCCGGCGGCATCGGGCTGCTCGCTCTTCCATTGCCCAGCAATACGCGCAGAAGGCGAGAAGATAGGTAGAGAACTCCCCAGACGCTGCCAGACGACAAGGAGTTGTATCCCTCTACGGTTCTCGCCCCGGTTGCTGTTTTCATGCGCTCGTCGATTCCCATTCGGCGCCAAGCTCCCCGATCAGTTCGCTGAACTACCGATCGTCGAAATACCAGGCATGAGCCGGATCGGGGCTGCCACGATTTCCGAAGGCTCATTTGGCGCAGCGAGCCAGTTGCTGACATCGTCCAGCTCGCCGCTCACCTTCGCCGGAGTGTTGAAATCATGCAATTTTCGGTCGAGCAGGTGTGATGGCACCACGTCGGTCAGTGCACGAAACATGTTGTCGGAGCGCCCCGGGAAGCGTCGATCCCATTCCTGAATCATTTCTTTCATTGCTCTGCGCTGGAGGTTGGGCTGAGAGCCGCACAGATTGCAAGGAATGATCGGGAAATTCATCGCCGCCGAATAGGCCTTTATGTCTCGCTCGTTGCAGTACGCGAGTGGGCGAATGACTACATTTCTTCCGTCGTCTGAGACCAGCTTCGGCGGCATGGTTTTCAGCTTTCCGCCGAAGAACATGTTGAGAAGCAGCGTCTCCAAAATGTCGTCCCGATGGTGACCCAAAGCTACCTTGGTCGCACCCAATTCCACCGCCGTCCGGTAGAGAATGCCGCGCCGCAGCCTTGAGCAAAGAGAGCAAGTCGTCTTTCCCTCAGGCACCTTCTCCTTGACGATGGAGTAGGTGTCTTCCTCGATGACGCGAAACGGAACGTTTAGCTGAGTCAAATATGTGGGAAGGATGTCCTCCGGGAAGCCTGGCTGCTTCTGATCCAGGTTGACCGCCACTACATCAAAGTTGATCGGAGCGACTTCCCTGAGGTACAGAAGACTGTCCAGCATGGTGTAACTGTCTGCCCCCCCCGACAGACAGACCATGACGAGGTCGCCTTCCTCGATCATCCCGTAGTCAACGATAGCTTGGCCGGCGAGTCGGCGGATGCGCTTGCGCAGCTTATTAAATTCAACACTCATAGATGAGAAACCTCTGGTGCATTGTAAGGAGGCCTCGACAGGCGCCTCCCTCAATGTAAACATTGGCCGTAGTTGGCGCGTTTTCTTGACAAAGTACAGTAGTTGTAAGGCATGGCGCCCTTGCCCGCTGCCGCATCCCCTCTGGGGACACCTTCAGAGGAAGCATCTCGGATAGCTCCCAAGTCCGATAAGAAAAGACAGCTACGCGCTGCTCGACATCCTGCTCAAGCTGAAGGCGCGTGCGCCCATTCATTTCGACATCGTCGCGGTCAACCTCGACCAGAAGCAGCCCGGCTTTCCCGAGGAAGTGCTGCCGAAGTACCTGAGCGAACTGGGCGTGGACTTCCACATCGAGAACCAGGACACCTACAGCATCGTCAAGCGCGTGATTCCCGAGGGCAAGACCACCTGCGGCCTGTGCAGCCGGCTGCGCCGCGGCATTCTCTACCGCGTGGCCGACGAGCTGGGCGCCACCAAGGTCGCGCTGGGCCACCACCGCGACGACATGCTGCAGACCTTCTTCCTCAACATGTTCTTCGCCGGCAAGCTCAAGAGCATGCCGCCCAAGCTGGTGAGCGACGACGGCAGGCACGTGGTGATCCGCCCGCTGGCCTACGTGGCCGAGAAAGACACGGTGCGCTGGGCGCAGCACCGCGAGTTCCCGATCATTCCCTGCACGCTGTGCGGCAGCCAGGAAAACCTTCAGCGCAAGCAGGTCGGCGAAATGCTGCGCGAATGGGACAAGAAGTACCCCGGCCGCGTGGAGAACATGTTCACCGCGCTGCAGAACGTGGTGCCTTCGCACCTGCTCGACGGAACGCGGCACGACTTCAAGGGTCTGAAGGCCACCGGCGTGGCCGACGACGAAGGCGACAAGGCCTTCGACCCGCCCTCCTTCGATCTGCTCTCCCAGGCACCTGCCGCCCTGCGCATCGTCCAGGGCTGACCGGGCAACCCAGGGGAATTTTGGGCATCAATGCCCGGAGACCCTCATGAAATCTGCGTTCTCTGCTCTTCTTCTTGCAGCAAGCCTGACCGGCTGCGCCACCTCGTGGGTGGTCGACAGCGACGTGAAGAGCTTCGCCTCCCCGGGCGCCATCGCGCCCGGCGCCACCTACCGCTTCGACCGCCTGCCCTCGCAGCAGGCCGACGGCGCCCGGCAGGAATCGCTCGAAGCCATGGCCGGCGCGGAGCTCGACAAGGTCGGGCTGCGCCGCGACGACGCCAAGCCCCAGTACACCGCGCAGATCGGCGCGCGCGTGACGGCCGGGCTCTCGCCCTGGGCCGACCCGTGGCTCTACAACGGCCCCTGGGGCTACGGCTACGGCGGCTATGGCTACTACGGCCGGCGCTGGTACGGCGGCGGCTGGTATGGCGGCCCGATGTTCGCGCCGCCGGCCAACCCCTGGTACGAGCGCGAGGTGAGCATCGTGCTGCGCGAGGTGGGCTCCAACCGCGTGGTCTACGAGACCCGCGCCCGCAACGACGGCCCGTACACCTCGAGCGCGGCGATCCTGCCGGTGATGTTCCAGGCCGCGCTGCAGGGCTTTCCGAACCCGCCGCAGGGCGAGCGCAGGGTCAACATCGAGCTGCCGACGGCGCAGGCCAGGAAGTAGCGCCTTCTAGAATTCCCCGGATGGAAGAACCCACCCGCCTGATCGCCGTTCGCCACGGCGAAACCGCCTGGAACGTCGACACCCGCATCCAGGGCCAGCTCGACATCGGGCTCAACGAAACCGGCGTCTGGCAGGCCCGGCGCGCCGGTGCCGCGCTGGCCGACGAGCCCGTGTCGGTGGTCTATGCCAGCGACCTCTCTCGCGCCTGGCAGACCGCGGAAGAAATCGCCAGGCCCCACGGCTTGGCCGTGCAGCCCGAGCCGCGCCTGCGCGAGCGGGCCTTCGGGCATTTCGAAGGACTGAGCTTCGCCGAGATCGAAGCCACGCTGCCCGTGCAGGCCAAGCTCTGGCGCGAGCGCGACCCTGAATTCGAACCCGAGGGCGGCGAAAGCCTGCTGGCGTTCCGCGACCGCGTGACGGGCGTGGCCTCCGAGCTGGCGGCGCGCCACCCGGGCAAGCTGGTCGTGCTGGTCGCGCACGGCGGCGTGATGGACGTGCTCTACCGCGCCGCCACCCGGCAGGAGCTGCAGGCGCCGCGCACCTGGCAGCTGGGCAATGCAGCCATCAACCGCATGCTGTGGACGCAGGAGGGTTTCAGCCTCGTCGGCTGGAGCGACACCGCGCATCTGGTGGACGACGCACTCGACGAAACCACGACCTGACGAGGGAACGCGGGCGCGGAGCCCGCCTCCGATCTCCGGCGTGGATCAGGCGTGCGAGTGCTGCGAGTTCGACGACTCGGCCTGAGCCTCTCCCGGCAGATCGACCATCGGCCCCGTGCCGCTGTAACGGTCGAGCGCCAGGTAGATGGCCGGCGTGATGTACAGCGTGATCACCTGCGAGAAGATCAGCCCGCCCACCACCGCCACGCCCAGCGGCTGGCGCAGTTCGGCGCCTGCACCGAGGCCCAGCGCCAGCGGTAGCGCGCCCATCAGCGCGGCCAACGTGGTCATCAGGATCGGACGGAAGCGCAGCCGGCAGGCCTCGCGGATCGCATCCACCGGCTGCATGCCCTCGGTACGCTGCGCGTCGAGGGCGAAGTCGATCATCATGATCGCGTTCTTCTTCACGATGCCGATCAGGAGCAGGATGCCGATGGTCGCGATAAGCGTCAGGTCGAAGCCGAAGAGCTTCAGTGAAATGAGCGCGCCCACCGCGGCCGAAGGCAGCCCCGCCAGGATCGTGATCGGGTGGATGTAGCTCTCGTAGAGCACGCCCAGCAGCACGTAGATGACCAGCACTGCGAGCACCAGCAGCACGGCCTGGCTCGACTGCGAACTCTGGAACACCGCCGCATCGCCGCCGTAGGTGGTGATGATCGACTGCGGCATCTTCAGCTCGTCCTTGAAGCGGTCGATCTTCGCGGTCGCGTTGCCCAGCGGCACGTCGGGCGCGAGGTTGAACGACACCGTCACCGCCTGCAGCTGGCCCTGGTGGTTGACCGCGGTCGGCCCCACGGTGCGCTTGACGGTCGAGAAGGCCGACAGCGGCACCAGCCTGCCGGTGGTGCTGCGCACCGACAGGCGGGAGACGTCTTCCTCGAACTGGCGGTCGTTGTCGGCGGCCGAGAGGATCACCTGGTAGGTGTTGCTCGCGCCGTAGATGCTGCCGATCTGGCGGTCGCCGTACGCGTTGTAGAGCGCGGTGCGCAGGTCGCCCACCGCTACGCCGAGCACGCCGGCCTTGTCGCGGTCGATCTCGAGCGTGGCCTGCAGGCCGCGGTTCTGCGAGTCGCTGGTCACGTCGCGGAAGTCGGGGTCGGCGCGCATGCGCTCCATGAGCCGCGTGGCCCACGGCACCATCTCGCCCGCGTTGACGCTCTGCAGCGTGTACTGGAAGCGCGCCTTGCTCTGGCGGCCGCCCAGGCGCAGGTTCTGCACCGGTTGCATGTAGACGGCGATGCCCGGGATCTCGCGGAAGCGCTGGCGCAGCGACTCGAGCACCTTCGCCATCTGCGGGCGTTCGCTGCGCGGCTTGAGCACGGCGAACAGCCGGCCGGAGTTCTGCGTGGCGGTGGGCCCGCCCACGCCGACGAAGGAGCTCACGTAGTCGACGCTCGGGTCATCCTTGAGCGCGGCGGCCACGCGGTCCTGCAGCGCCTTCATGGCGGTGAAGGAGATGTCCTCGGCGGCTTCGGTCGTGATCTGGATCTGGCCGATGTCTTCCTCGGGGAAGAAGCCCTTCGGGATGGTCGCGAACAGCCAGCCGGTGATGACGAAGGTCAGCGCCGCCATCAGCAGCATCACCTTGCGGTGCATCAGCGTCCAGTCGAGCGTGCGCATGTAGCCGCCGTGCACGGCGCGGTAGCCGCGCTCGAAGGCTCGGCCGATGGCGGTGCCGGGCTCGGGGTGTTCTTCTTCGTGGTCGAGCGCGCCGGCTCGGCGCGGCACCTGCTTGAGCAGCCGGCTCGCGAGCATCGGCACCAGCGTGAGCGACACCACGGCCGACACCAGCACCGCCAGCGCCACCACCACCGCGAACTCGTGGAACAGCAGGCCGATCACGCCCGGCATGAAGAAGATCGGGATGAACACGGCCACCAGCGAGATCGAGATCGACACGATGGTGAAGCCCACCTCGCGCGCGCCGCGCAGCGCGGCCGCGAACGGGTCCATGCCCTTCTCGACGTAGCGCATGATGTTTTCCAGCACCACGATGGCGTCGTCCACCACCAGGCCCACCGCCAGTGTGATGCCCAGCAGCGAGATGTTGTCCAGGCTGTAGCCGAAGGCGTAGAGCAGCGCCACCGCGCCGATCAACGAGATGGGAATGGTCGCGGCCGGAATCAGCGTGGCCACCAGCCGGTGCAGAAACAGGAAGATCACCAGCACCACCAGCGCGATGGTGCCCAGCAGCGTGAGCTGCACGTCGTGCACCGCCTCGCGGATCGACAGCGAGCGGTCGTTCACCATCTGGATCTCGACCGACTGCGGCAGCTCGGCCTTGAAGCGCGGGATGAGCGCGCGCACCGCGTCCACCACCTGCACGGTGTTGGCGTTGGGCTGGCGCTGCACGGCCAGCGAGATCGAGTCCTGCCCGTTGAAGCTGCTGGCGGTCTTCACCGACTCGAAGCTGTCCTCGATGGTGGCGACTTCATCGAGCCGCACCGGCGCGCCGTTGCGCTGGCCGACGATCAGCTTGGCGAAGTCGGCCGCCTTCATGAGCTGGCGGTTGGCCTGGATGGTGAGCGTCTGGCGCGGGCCGTCGAGCGTGCCGACCGGCGTGTTGGCGTTGGCGGAATTCACCGCCTTGGCGAGCTCGTCGAGCGTGATGTTGCGCGCGTTGAGCAGGTCGGCGTTGGCCTTGATGCGCACCGCGAAGGCCTTGCGGCCGTACACGCCCACCTGCGCCACGCCGTCGATGGTCGACAAGGTGGGCGAGATCAGGTTCTCGGCGTAGTCGTTGAGCTCCGACGGGTTCATCGACGGCGAGATCAGCGCGATGAACAGCACCGGTGCGTCGGCCGGGTTCACCTTGCGGTACGAAGGCAGCTGCGTGAGCTCCTGCGGCAGCTGGCGCTGGGCGCGCAGCAGCGCGGCCTGCACGTCGACGGCGGCGGCGTCGATGTCGCGGCTGCTCACGAATTCGAGCGTGAGCGAGGTCACGCCCTGCGTGTTCACCGAGCTGATGGTCTGCAGGCCCGGGATGGTCGAGAACTGCTTCTCCAGCGGCAGCGCCACCGACGACGCCATGGTGTCCGGGCTCGCGCCCGGCAGCTGCGCGTTGACGTTGATGACCGGCGTGTTGTAGCTGGGCAGCGCGGCAACGGGAATGCTGAAGTACGCGAAGATGCCGATGACCACCACGGCGGCAGACAGCAGCACCGTCATCGCGGGACGACGGATGCAGAGCTCCGAGATGTTCATGCGCGTTCCTGCTGCGGCGGCTTGATGTCCGCGCCGTCGGTGGACGCGGCGCTGCCGGGCGTGACGCCCGTGGTGCCGTTGGACGGAGTGCCCGGGGCACCCGGAGCGCTCGCCGGCCCCTTGGTGTCCACGCGCACCTTGCCGCCCGGGCGCACGTTCTGGCTGCCCTCGATCACCACCTGCTCGCCGGGCTCCACGCCGCTCACCGCCACCTGGGTGCCGAAGGTGTGCAGCGTCTTCACCTTGCGGCGCGTGGCCGTCTTGCCCTCGTCGACCACGTAGAGCGAAGCGCCGTCGGACAGCATCATCAGCGCCGCGGCCGGCACCACCGTGGCGCCGTTGAGCGTGCGCACCGTGATGCGCGTGCCGACGAACTGGCCCGGCCACAGGCTCTGGTCGGCATTGGCGAACACGGCCTTGGCGCGCACGGTGCCGATCTGCGGGTCGACCGTGTTGTCGACGAAATCGAGCGTGCCCGTCAGCAGTTCCTTGCGGCCGGTGACGAGCGCCTCGACCTTCGAGCGCGAGCGCGCGGCCTCCAGCAGGTCCTGCAGGTTGCCTTCGGGCACGGGGAAGCTCACGGCGATCGGATCGAGCTGCGTGACGGTCACCAGCGACAGCGTCGGCTGCACCAGCGTGCCCGGGTAGATATTCACGGCGCCGATGCGCCCGGCGATGGGGGCGCGCAGGGTGGCGTAGCCCAGCGCCACCTGCGCCGATTGCACGGCCGCGCGGTCGGCGGCCACGGCGGCGCGCTGCGCCTCGAGCTGCGAGAGCGTGGCGTCGGCCGCGCTCTTGGCGATGAAGTTCTGCGCCACCAAGTCCTGGCTGCGCTTGTACTGGCGCTCGAGGTCGGCCAGCGTGGCCTCGTCCTTCTGCTGCTGCGCCTTCGCGCGCGCGAGGTTGGCCTGGTCGTTGCGGTCGTCGAGCGAGAAGAGCAGCTGGCCGGCCTTGACGAACTGGCCTTCCTTCACATGCACCGCGCTCACCGTGTTGGTCACCTGCGGGCGCAGGTCGACGCTGTTGAGGGACACCACGCTGCCGTTGACCTGCACGGTCACGGGCACGTCCTGCTTCTTCGCCGTGGCCAGCGTCACCAGCGCAGGCGCGCCGCCGCCAGCGCCCGCATTCGGGGCCTTGGCACCCTCTTTGGCGCTCTTCGCGGCGGACTTGTCTCCGGACATGCTCCACCACCCGCCTGCGACGGCTACGATCAACACGCCCGAAAGGGCGACGGCGACACTTTTCTTCATGGGTTCTTGTGCACTTTGGGCTGACAGCAGCTATTGGATCAGCGGCTGACTCTCAGTGATCATGGGGCCTGTAAAGAAATGTAAAGCAGGTCAACCCGAAGCCCGCTCAACACCCTGCGGACGGCGCGAGGAAACCACACCCCCTCGCTAAAATCGCCGGTCCACAGCCTCTGGATAAACCCCATGAACCGCTGCAAGAAACCCACGAATGCTCTCACTTTCATAGCACTTTGCACAGCAGCCATGGCTGCCATGGGCCTTTTCCCGCTCACCGCCAGCGCCCAGGACGAAGCGCCCCGCCCCCAGACCCAGAATGAATCGCTCGTGGGCGGCCGCGTCTTCCCCGTCGGCACCCTGCGCGGCAAGTTCATGGTGACCAACGCGCCCGACGTCGAGCTCGACGGCAAGCCCGACCGCCTCGGCGCCGGCGCGCGCATCCGCAGCGGCCAGAACATGCTGGTGATGCCCGGCGCCATCATTGGCCAGAAGTACCTCGTCAACTACACGCGCGACGCCGCCGGGCTGCTGCGCGAGGTGTGGATCCTCACGCCCGACGAAGCCACCGCCAGCCGCGAATCGCTGAACAAGCCGTTCCTCAACGTCTGGCCGTTCACCTCGAACGACACCATCAACACGCAGTAAGAAAGAGACGGGTGGCGGCGCAGCCTGTTGCGCTGCGCGCCATATGCCGTCGCGCCCCGCCGCCGTGCCGGGCCACGAGAGAGAGAGAGCTCCCCATGAAAAAAGTATTCATCAAGACCTTCGGCTGCCAGATGAACGAGTACGACTCGGACAAGATGGCCGACGTGCTGAACGCAGCCCAGGGCTACGAACCCACGCAGAACGTGGACGAGGCCGATCTCATCCTGTTCAACACCTGCTCGGTGCGCGAGAAGGCCCAGGAGAAAGTGTTCTCCGACCTCGGCCGCGTGAAGCACCTGAAGGCCAAGGGCGTGAAGATCGGCGTGGGCGGCTGCGTGGCCAGCCAGGAAGGCCAGGCCATCATCGCGCGTGCGCCCTACGTCGACATCGTGTTCGGCCCGCAGACGCTGCACCGCCTGCCCGAGATGCTGAACGACCGCGAGCGCCTCGATCGCCCGCAGGTCGACATCAGCTTCCCCGAAATCGAGAAGTTCGACCACCTGCCGCCCGCGCGCGTCGAGGGCGCCACCGCCTTCGTGTCGATCATGGAAGGCTGCTCCAAGTACTGCAGCTACTGCGTTGTGCCCTACACCCGCGGCGAGGAAGTGAATCGCCCGCTCGACGACGTGCTGGTCGAGATCGCCGGCCTGGCCGACCAGGGCGTGCGCGAGATCACGCTGCTGGGCCAGAACGTGAATGCCTACCGCGGCAAGATGGGCGACACCGCCGAGATCGCCGACTTCGCGCTGCTCATCGAATACGTGGCCGAGATCCCCGGCATCGAGCGCATCCGCTACACCACCAGCCACCCGAACGAGTTCACGCCGCGCCTGATCGAGGCCTACGCCAAGGTGCCGCAGCTCGTGAGCCACCTGCACCTGCCGGTTCAGCACGGCAGCGACCGCATCCTGATGGCGATGAAGCGCGGCTACACCGCCATGGAATACAAGAGCACGGTGCGCAAGCTGCGCGCCATCCGCCCCGAGCTGGCCCTGAGCAGCGACTTCATCGTCGGCTTCCCCGGCGAGACCGACGACGACTTCAACAAGATGATGAAGCTGATCGACGACTGCCAGTTCGACGCCAGCTTCAGCTTCATCTTCAGCCCGCGCCCCGGCACCCCCGCCGCCGCGCTGCACGACGACACGCCGCACGAGGTGAAGCTCGCGCGCCTGCACACGCTGCAGGCCGTGATCGACGCCAACGTGAAGCGCTTCGGCCAGGCGCTGGTCGGCACCACGCAGCGCGTGCTGGTCGAAGGCGCCTCGCGCAAGGACGCGAACGAGCTCATGGGCCGCACCGTGTGCAACCGCGTCGTCAACTTCGAGGGCGATGCCCGGCTGGTCGGCCAGATGCTAGACCTGCGCATCACCCGCTCGCTCGCCTACACGCTGCGCGGCGAGGTCGTGACGAACGAATCGCCGATGGCGCTCGCCCACCACTGATGGCGAAGCGACCTTCCATACGGGGCTCGTTCCAGCAGCTCCTGCTTTTCGCCTTCCTGCTGATCACCGCGCTGCTGGTCGGCGTCGCACTGCGCTCGGTGCTGCAGTACGACGTGCTGATGACGCAGAGCCGCGACGCAGCCGCGCGGGCGCTGCGCCTGTCGGGCGCGTCGCAGTCGCTGGCCGAGCGCAGCGCGGCCATGGAGCGCGCCGGGCGCCAGTCGCTGGTGCTGAACGACGCGGTGCTGCGCCGCCGCTTCGACGATGCCGCCCGCGAAGCGCACCAGGTGCTCGATCGACTGGAGAAGAACGGCCTGCCGCCCGCCGGCATCGACATGTGGCGAACCCAGCTCGGCGTGATCGAGGGCCTGATGAGCGGCAGCGCCGACAGCGCCCTCCAGCGCGAAAGCACGATGGCCATGCAGTTCCGCGAACTCGACGCGCTCAACACCAATCTCGCCCAGCAGGCGCAGTTCCTCATCGAAACGCAGAACGACGCGCTGGCCAAGCGCATCGAGAACGCACGCCGCCGGCTGATGCGCGAAGTGGTGGCCGCCAGCGTGCTGGCCGTGTCGCTGGCGCTGGCCTTCGGCATCTGGCTGGCGCGGCCCTTCAAGCGGCTGGAGCACGCCATCGTCGGCCTCGGGCAGAACCGGCTCGACGAGCCCATCGACATCCGCGGCCCAGCCGACGTGCGGCGCGTGTCGCAGCAGCTCGAATGGCTGCGGCTGCGCCTGACCGAGCTCGACGCCGACAAGGCGCGCTTCCTGCGCCATGTGTCGCACGAGCTGAAGACGCCGCTGGCGGCGCTGCGCGAAGGCGTGTCGCTTTTGGAAGACGGCGTGCCTGGCCCGCTGAACCCGGCGCAGCTCGAAGTCGCGCAGATCCTCAACCAGAACACCGTGGCGCTGCAAGGCCAAATCGAGGCGCTGCTGCGCTTCAACGCCGCCGCCTTCGAGGCGCGCCAGCTGCGCCGCGAACGCACCGAGCTGCTGCCGCTGATAGAAGAGCAGATCGAGGCTCAGCGCCTGCAGTGGCAGTCGCACGGCCTGCGCGTGCGCGCCGAGGGCGAGCCCGTCGCGATCACGGTCGACCGCACCAAGCTCGGCACTGCCATCGCCAACCTGCTGAGCAACGCCATCCGCTTTTCGGTAACGGGCGGTGTCATCACCCTGGAGGTGTCGCAGACGCCCGAGGCGGTGCACATCGACGTGAACGACGCCGGGCCGGGCATTGCCGAAGGAGACCGCGACCGGATCTTCGAACCTTTCTTCCGCGGCGAACGCCAGCCCGAGCACACGGTGAAAGGCACGGGCATCGGACTTTCCATCGTGCAGGAGTACATTGCAGCCCACGGGGGCCGCATCACTCTGCAGCCCGGCGGACCCGGTGCTCGCTTTCGCATCGAACTGCCGCGCACGGCCTGACCACCCCGGCTCCCTCTCTCCAGATACTGTCCGACCGCCTCGCGTCCTTTCTTCGACCCATGTCTTTTTCGTTCGTCCGCCGTTCCTCCTTCGCCGGGGCGATGACCGTGCCTTTCGTCCTGCTGCTGGCCGCCTGCGCCACGCAGCCCAAGCCGCCCGCGGAGGCCAATGCGCTGCCGCCGCCTCCGGTCGTGCCGCGCGTGATGCCGGTGGAGGCCGAACCCAAGGCGCCGGCCACGCAGCCCGCCTCCTCGCTCTTCACGCTCATGACGCAGGGGCCGCAGTCGGCAATGCTGTCGTATGCCGACAAGGTGCGCCCGCTGAACGGCGCCGACCTGAGCACTGAAATCGCGCGCATCGGCGACCCCGGCGATTCGCCCACGGCGCAGATGCAGCTGGCGCTGCTGCTCTCGCAGACCCGCGTGCCGGCCGACCTGGCGCGCGCGCTGGGCCTGCTGCAGCGCGTGATCGCCAACCCCGCGCCCGAGGCGCAGGCCCTGCATCCGCTGGCACGCGCACTGGCCGCGCGCTATGTGGAGCAGCGTCGCGTGGAAGACGACCGCGACAAGCAGGTGCAGCAGCTGCGCGACAGCCAGCGCCGCATCGACCAACTGAACGACCGCATCGAAGCCCTGCGCGCCATCGAGCGCAGCTTCGCTCGGCCCAACACCAATCCGGCGTCGGCCGCACCGGCCGCGCCGCCCAACGGCAAACCGAATCAATGAGCACCACCGGCGCCCGTCTTCTCGTGGTCGACGACGACCCGGACATGCTGCGGCTGCTGTCGATGCGGCTGAGCTCGGCGGGCTACCAGGTCACGGCCGTCACATCCGCCGAGACCGCGCTCACGCAGCTCGAGATCGAGCATCCGCAGCTCGTGCTGAGCGACGTGCGACTGCCCGGACGCGACGGCCTCCAGCTCTTCGACGAGATCCGCAAGCGCCATCCCTCGCTGCCGGTCATCTTGCTGACCGCGCACGGCACGATTCCCGACGCGGTCGAGGCCACGGCGCGCGGCGTCTTCACCTACCTCACCAAGCCCTACGACGGGCGCGAGCTGCTCGACAAGATCGCGCAGGCGCTGGCGCTCGGCGCCCCCGCCGCCACGCCGAGCAAGGCCGGCGACGACAGCTGGCGCGCCGAGATCGTGAGCCGCAGCAACCGCATGGCCGAGCTGCTGGCCGAGGCGCGCATGGTCGCCAAGTCGGACGCCTCGGTGCTGCTGCGCGGCGACTCCGGCGCCGGCAAGGAAATGCTGGCGCGCGCCATCCACAAGGCCAGCGCGCGCGCCGACAAGCCCTTCGTGGCCGTGAACTGCGGCGCCATCCCCGAGGCGCTGCTCGAGTCGGAGCTCTTCGGCCACATGAAGGGCGCCTTCACCGACGCCCACGCCAACCACAAGGGCCTGTTCCAGCAGGCCGACGGCGGCACGCTGCTGCTCGACGAAATCGGGGACATGCCGCCCGCGCTGCAGGTCAAGCTGCTGCGCGTGCTGCAGGAACGCGCGGTGCGGCCGCTGGGGGCGAGCCAGTCGATCCAGGTCGACGTGCGCATCGTCTCGGCCACGCACCGCGACCTCGACGCCGCGATGGAAGCCGGCCAGTTCCGCGAGGACCTGTATTACCGGCTGAACGTGGTGACGCTCACGCTGCCGCCGCTGTCGGCGCGGCGCGAAGACATTCCGCTGCTGGCCAACCACTTCCTGCAACGCCTGTCGACCAAGTACGGCAAGCGGCTCTCGGGCTTCGCGCCCGAGGCGCTGAAGGCGCTGACCATGGCGGCATGGCCGGGCAACGTGCGACAGCTGTTCAACGTGGTCGAGCAAGTCTGTGCGCTGTCGAGCTCGCCGCTGATTCCGCTGGCGCTGGTGCAACGGGCCCTGCGCGTGCCGACGGTGGAAGTGCAGACCTATGCCGAGGCCAAGCAGCGTTTCGAGCGCGATTACCTCGTCGGCCTGCTGAAACTGACGGACGGCAACGTGGCCGACGCGGCCCGCCTCGCCGACCGCAATCGCACGGAGTTCTACCGGCTTCTGCAGAAGCACGAACTCACGCCGGGCCACTTCAAGGCCGACGCTGTCGCTCCGGGTGGAGATCCTGTCGCCGAGTAGCGACGCCCCTAAGTCGTTGATTTATATGGCCTATCCCCACCAGCCCCGGAGGCTTGTCGGGATTCGGCGACAAAAACAGGGGTTTTGAGGCCCTCCAGCCGCCTCTCCCTCAGAAAAATGCCTCCGGATCGCCCCAAGTCGTTGATCTGAAAGCGTTTTTCCAGCCTGGCACAGGGTTTGCCCCTGTACAGGCATGACAGCACTTACCAGCCCATCTTTCGCACTGCGCCAGCAGCGCGACGGCCTGCGTCAAAAGCAGTTTTCCCCCTCGCGGCCCCGCGCCGCGGGCCATTCGCTGGCCGCGCTCGCAAGCGCTGGCGGCGCCGCAACGGATTGCGTCTTCAAGCGCCTTCCGGCCATTGGCGACACCCCCTCCGACAAGCAACGTTGGTAAATCGCATGAAGCCGAACGACTTCTCCCAACTGAACGTGCTGGCCGACACCGATTTCTCGCGCCGCAGCCCGGTTCGCGAAGAACGCCATCCCAACTCCGTTACCGCCCCCCCGGTCAACCGCGGCTCCATGACGCCCCGCCCCTGGCGCGGTTTCTGGAACAGCCTCGGCACCGCCGCGCTGGTCAAGCTCGGCGCGGGCCGTGACGCCGAAGCCGGCGCTCACCCCACCGCCACCGAAGCGAAGCAACCCTGGCAGCGCGCCGCCGCCCGCCGCCGCTTCGCCTTCATGATGCTCACGCTGCTGAGCACCGTGATCGCGTCCTCGCTCTTCGCCAGCGTGCAACCCGACTACGACAACCTCTGGCTCGAATACGGTCAGATCGGCCTGTACGGCCTGCTGTCGGGCTGGGTCGTGACCGGCTTCGTGACCGCGCTGATGGGCTTCTACGTTTCCGTGCGCGGTGACAAGTACTCCCTCTCGGCGAAGCAGGTGGCTCACCACCCGATGAACCCCGAGGCACGCACCGCGATCATCATGCCGATCTGCAACGAGGACGTGGCCACCGTGTTCGCCGGCCTGCGCGCCACCTGCGAATCGGTCGCGGCCACCGGCCACGCGAAGCAGTTCGACGTGTTCGTGCTGTCCGACAGCTACAACCCCGAGACCGCCGCCGCCGAGCGCGCCGCCTGGGAAGACCTTCGCGCCGCGCTGGCCCAGAATCACGCGAACAACCCGAACCAGCTGCAGGTCGAGGTCTACTACCGCCTGCGCACCCGCCGCACGCACCGCAAGGCCGGCAACGTGGCCGACTTCTGCCGCCGCTGGGGCAAGGACTACCGCTACATGGTCGTGCTCGACGCCGACTCCGTGATGAGCGGCGACTGCCTGACCTCGATGGTCAAGCTGATGGAAGCCAACCCGACCGCCGGCATCATCCAGACCGCGACGCAGGCCATCGGCCACGTCACGCTGCATGCCCGCGCACAGCAGTTCGCCTCGCGCGTCACCGGCCGCCTGTTCACGCTGGGCATGCAGTTCTGGCAACTGGGCGAGTCGCACTACTGGGGCCACAACGCGATCATCCGCGTCGAACCCTTCATGAAGCACTGCGCACTGGCCCCGATCAAGGGCACCGGCGGCATGTCGGGCGGCATCATGTCGCACGACTTCGTCGAAGCCGCGCTGATGCGCCGTGCCGGCTACAACGTGTGGCTGGTGTCCGACCTGGTCGGCAGCTACGAGCAGCAACCGCCGGACCTGCTGGCCGAGCTGCAGCGCGACCGCCGCTGGTGCCAGGGCAACCTGCAGAACGCCCGCCTGATGGCCGAGCCCGGCATCCACCCGGTGCACCGCGCGATGTTCGTGACCGGCACCATGGCCTACGTCTCGGCCCCCCTGTGGCTCGCTTTCCTGACGCTGGGCACGGCCCTGTGGCTGAGCGGTTCGAGCCTGGTCTCGAGCTGGAACGTGCTGCCCGCCGAACTGGCCGGCCTGTGGGTCTGGACCCTGTGCCTGCTGTTCCTGCCGCGCGTGCTGGGCATCGCCGCCGTGCTGATGCGCGGCGAGCAGCGCCAGTACGGTGGCCTGTGGGGCCTGGTGAAGAGCTCGGCGATGGAAGCCGGCCTGGCCATCGTGCAGGCTCCGGTCCGCATGCTGGCTCATTCGCTCTTCGTGCTGGTCGCCCTCACCGGCATCAAGCTCGACTGGAAGTCGCCCCCGCGCGAAGCCGCCGCGGTGCCGTGGAAGGTCGCTGCCTCGCAGCTGGCCCCCATGACGCTGGTGATCGCCATGCTGGCCGTTGGCGTCGCCATGATCGACCCGAGCGCGCTGATCTGGCTCATGCCCGTCGGCCTGCCGCTGCTGCTGGCGATCCCGCTGACCGTGCTGACCAGCCAGATCGCATTGGGCACCACGCTGCGCGACCGCGGCTACCTGCTGATTCCCGAGGAATCGCGTTCGCCGGCCGTGCTGCGCCGCGCGTGGATGCACGCGGTGCGCCTGGCTCGCCCGGCATTGGCAACCGCCTGATGCGCTGAAGACACAACGCCTCGAAAAGCCGGCCACTGGGCCGGCTTTTTTCATGGCGCGTGGCTAGAATCGCGCACTTCTTTTTTCATCCACCCACGGATCTCTTCGATCCACAGGAGCGCCAAGTGCCCCGTTTCGCCGTCATCACCCTCTGACGCCGACAACACCGCTTCATTGCTGGTCATGTCGGGCGCCAAGCTGCGCTTTCCGCTGACCGCAATCCGTTCCCCAGCTTTCCAGCTTCGCTCCCGCACGTTGTCGGTTCTTCCTGGTTTCCATCCGGAGAACAAACGTGTTTCCTCTCTCTTCCCTTTCATCGATTCCGCTGCTCAAGTACCCGCGTACTGCGCACCTGGAAGGCTCGCGACTGCAAGCGGGCGACAGCGACGACGGCCAGACGCCGTTGTCCGACCTGCATGGCCAGCATGTGGTCATCGAGGAAAAGCTCGATGGCGCCAATGCGGCGGTGTCGTTCACCCCGGCGGGCGAACTGCTGCTGCAGTCGCGCGGCCACTACCTCGCGGGCGGCGCCGGCGAGCGGCAGTTCAACCTGTTCAAGCACTGGGCTGCCACCCATGAAGCGGCGCTGCTGGAGCGGCTCGAAGACCGCTACGTGATGTACGGCGAATGGTGCTTCGCCAAGCACAGCTGCTGGTACGACCGGCTGCCGGCCTTCTTCCTCGAGTTCGACATCTACGACCGGCAGTCGCAATGCTTTCTCTCGACACCGGCGCGTCACGCGCTGCTCGAAGGCGGCCCGGTGCTGCCGGTGCCCGTGCTCTACGAGGGCGAGATACCGCGCCATGCGAAGGCTCTGCGCTCGCTCATGCGGCCTTCGCTGGCGCGCAGCGCGAGCTGGAAGACGGCCTTCGAGATCGCGGTGGCGCAAGAAGGCCAGCCGCTCGATCTCGTGCGCCAGCAGACCGACCTGTCCGACCTCGCCGAGGGCCTGTACCTCAAGACCGAATCGGACGGCAAGGTGACGGGGCGCTACAAGTGGGTGCGCCCGGATTTCGTCCAGACCATCCTCGATTCGGGCTCGCATCACAGCCGCCGGCCGGTGCTGCCGAACCAGCTGGCGCCGGGCGTGGATCTCTACGCGCCGACGCCGCTGGTGAGCTGGCAAGACCTGGGGCTGCGCACCTTGCGCGATCCCGCCGAACTCGCAACCCTAGGGAGGCCGCGATGACATACGACGATCTGCGCGCCCTGGCCCCCTCGCCCGCACAGGGCTACGACTGGGCGCAATGCAGCGACCTGCTGCCGGCCCTGCTGCGCCTCGAGGAGACGCCGCAGGACCCGTACTACCACGCCGAAGGCAACGTCGGCATCCATACGCGCATGGTGCTCGACGCCCTGATGCAAGACGACCACTACCGCCGCGCCGATGCCGACAGCCGCTTCGTGCTGTTCATGGCCTGCCTGCTGCACGACATCGCCAAACCCGACACCACCATGATCGATGAAGCCAGCGGCCGCATCGGCCAACCAGGCCACTCGCGCCGCGGTGCCGTGGACGTGCGCGTGCTGATGTGGAAGGCCCGCGTGCCCTTCGCGCTGCGCGAGGCGGTGTGCCGGATCATCACGGTGCACCAGGTGCCTTTCCACGCCTTCGCCTCGCGCAAGGGCGTGCGGCCCGAGTGGCTGGTGCACAAGCTCTCATGGGAGCTGAACCTGCCCGACCTGTGCTGCGTGGCGCGTTGCGACATGCTCGGCCGCCACTACGAGAAGCGCGCGGACAGCATGGCCGACATCGCGCTTTTCGAAGAGCTGGCGCAGGAAGAAGGCTGCTGGGAAGGCCCGAGAAAGATGGCCGACGACCACACCCGCCTGGCCTACTTCCGCGGCGCCGACACCAGCCCCGACTACCCGCTGTTCCAGAACGCGGGCTCGCCGGTGACGGTGATGTGCGGCCTTCCCGCCAGCGGCAAGAACCACTGGGTGGCACAGCACCGCAAGGGCTGGCCGGTGGTGTCCTTCGACGATGCGCGCGCCGAGCTGGGCCTGAAGCATGGCGAGAACGACGGGCTTGCCGCGCACCACGCGGTCGACCAAGCGAAAGCGCTGCTGCGCAGGCAGGAGCGCTTCGTCTGGAACGCCACGCACCTGAGCCAGCAGATGCGCACCAAGACGCTCGACCTGCTCTGGGCCTATCACGCGCAGATCGAGCTGGTGTACCTGGAGGTGCCGCACGCGGAGCTGATGCGCCGCAACCGCGAGCGCGACACGACGCTGCCGAACGCGGGCATCGAGCGCATGCTGCACCGCTGGGAGCTGCCCGCGCCCGTGGAAGCGCACCAGACGGTCTACGAAGTACAGACCTGAAAGACGGAAGGCCCGCCGGTGCGAACCAGCGGGCCTTCTTATATATATGCAGGCCGCAGCCTTCGCCTAGAACGGCAGCTTCGGGCCGCCGGGGCCACCCAGGCCGCCCATGCCCTTCATGCCGCCCATGCGCTTCATCATCTTCATGAGGCCGCCGCCCTTCATCTTCTTCATCATTCCCTGCATCTGCTCGAACTCGTTGAGCAGGCGGTTCACTTCCTGGACCTGCACGCCGGCACCCGCCGCGATGCGGCGCTTGCGCGTGGCCTTCAGCAGTTCGGGCTTGCGGCGCTCCAGCGGCGTCATGCTGTTGATGATGCCTTCCTTGCGGCGGATGTCGCGCTCGGCACGGCTCAGGTCGGCCTCGCTGGCCTTGGCGGCCATCTGCGTGGGCAGCTTGTCCATCAGGCTCGACAGACCGCCCATCTGCTTCATCTGCTGCAACTGGCCGAGGAAGTCGTTGAGGTCGAAGCCCGCGCCGCTCTTGACCTTGGCCGCGAGCTTCTGCGCCGCCGCCACGTCGACGCCGGCAGTGACCTGCTCGACCAGCGCGACGATGTCGCCCATGCCCAAGATGCGGCCCGCATGGCGCTCGGCGTCGAACACTTCCAGGCCGTCGATCTTCTCGCTCACGCCCGCGAACTTGATCGGCACGCCCGTCACCTGGCGCACCGACAGCGCCGCGCCGCCGCGCGAATCGCCGTCGGTCTTGGTCAGGATGATGCCGGTGAGCGGCAGCGCTTCCTTGAAGGCCTTCGCGGTGTTGATTGCGTCCTGGCCCTGCATGGCATCGACCACGAACAAGGTTTCGACCGGATCGAGCGCCGCGTGCAGCTGCTTGATCTCGGCCATCAGCACTTCGTCGATGGCGAGGCGGCCGGCCGTGTCAACCAGTAGCACGTCGAAGTAATGGCGCTTGGCGTGATCGAGCGCGGCGCGCGCGATGTCCAGCGGCTTCTGATCGGGGGCGCTCGGGAACCACTCGGCGCCGGCCTGCTTGGTGACGGTCTTGAGCTGCTCGATGGCGGCCGGGCGGTACACGTCGCCCGACACCGTGAGCACCTTCTTCTTGCGCTTCTCGATCAGGTGCTTGGCGAGCTTGGCGGTGGTGGTGGTCTTGCCGGCGCCCTGCAGGCCGGCCATCAGGATCACCGCCGGCGGCTGGGCCGCGAGGTTGATGTCGGACACGCCCTCGCCCATGGTCGCCGCGAGTTCGCGGTTGACGATGCCGACCAGTGCCTGCCCCGGCTTGAGCGAGCCCAGCACTTCCTGTCCGAGCGCCTTTTCCTTCACGCGAGCGACGAAGTCGCGCACCACGGGCAGCGCCACGTCGGCTTCCAGCAGCGCCATGCGCACCTCGCGCAGCATGTCCTGCACGTTGCTTTCGGTGATGCGGGCCTGGCCGCTCATCGTCTTGACGAGGCGGGAGAACTTTTCTGTGAGGGCGGTGGCCATGAACGGGATGCCTTGCTGCCCGCTGTGGCGCGGGCCGGATGAGAAGCCTGGGAGACGGGAAAGAACTTGAAGCCGGGCGCCGGGAACGCAAGAGCGAGACGCTAAACTCCGGCCGATGATTTTAGCGATCCCCTCCCCGCTCGGCGTGGCACTGGGCATCGCCACCGCGGTTGCCTACGGATTTGTCGCCGCCGCGGGCACCCGGCTGAGCCGTCAATCGACCCAATGGGCCCTCGGAATTGCATGGCTTCTGCATGCCGCCGCACTGGGCCACGGCCTCATCGGCAGCCAGCCGCGCTTCGGTTTCGCCCCTGCGCTGTCGGTCACGGCGTGGCTGGTGCTCACCGTCTATGCGGTCGAAAGCCGCATGTATCCCCAATTGAAGGTGCGGCGCGCGCTCGCCTGGCTGGGCGCGGCTGCCGTGCTGCTGGCCATCTTGTTCCCGGGCACGCCGCTGCACGTGACGGCCTCGCCATGGCTGCCGCTGCACCTGGCGCTGGGCATCGCCTCGTACGGACTGTTCGCCGCCGCGGTGGTGCACGCCTGGCTGATCACCCGCGCCGAGAAGCAGATCCGGCTGGCTTCCGCCGAAGCACAGGGCGGCGTGCCGCTGCTCACGCTCGAGCGGCTCACCTTCCGCTTCGTCACCGCCGGCTTCGTGTTGCTTTCCGCCACGCTGCTGGCCGGACTGCTGTTCAGCGAGCAGCTGTACGGCCTTGCCGGCCGCGCCTGGAAGTGGGACCACAAGACCATCTTCTCGGTGCTCGCCTGGATCACCTTCGCGGTCCTGCTGATCGGCCGGGCCCGCTTCGGCTGGCGCGGCCGCACGGCGCGCCGCGTGCTGTATGCCGGCTCGGCCCTGCTGCTGCTGGCCTACGTGGGCTCGCGCTTCGTGCTCGAGGTCGTATTGGCGCGCCCTCCCGTCTGAAATGAAATACCTCCTCGTCCTCGCGGTGCTCTGGGTCGCGATCTGGCTCTGGCGCAAGAACCGGCGCGAAGAAATGCGCGACGCCATGCGCGAACGCGCGGCCAAGGCGCAGCAACAGCAGCGCACGCCCGCCGGCCAGCCACAGGCCATGGTGCGCTGCGCCCACTGCGGCCTGCACCTGCCGGCGACCGATGCCATCGCCGGCCCCGGCGGCGCGGTCTATTGCAGCACCGCTCACCGCGAAGCCGCCGCACGGCAATGAGCGCCCCTCTCTGGTCGCGCGGCGAGCCGGTCACCGACTGGGACGTGCTCGACCAGGGCCCGGGCGAAAGCACGGCGCTGGGCCGGCTCTGGCGCGGCTTCATGGGCGCGCGCTGCTTCGTCGCACTGGTGCTGATGCTGCTGCAGGGCGTGGCCTTCGCGATCGGCCAGACGATGCAGCCGATCGCCATCGGCATCTCCGCGCTCTATCTGGGCGCGACCTGGCTGGGCATGCGCTACACGCGCTTCCATCCGCCGATCCGCGGCTTCGCGACGCTGTGGCTGCTGACCATCGGCGTCGACCTGGCTGCCTTCACCGCCTTGCAGGTGCTGCAGGGCGGCAACGTCAACTACACGCCGCTGTTCGCGCTGCCTGTGCTCATGAGCGCGGTGCTGGGCACCATGCTCGTGAGCCTGGGCACCTCCGCCACCGTCACGCTGCTGCTGCTGGCCGACGCGGGCTGGCACTGGCTGCAGCAGTCGGGCGATTCATCGCCGCGATTCGTGCAGGCGGCGCTCACCGGCACCGGCTTCTTCGTGGTGGCGCTGCTCGCTCACGAAATGGCCCGCCGGCTGGCGCGCGAGGAAGCCGTGGCGCAGCGCAGCCGCAGCAGCGCGCAGATGCAGGCGCAGGTCAACGACCTGGTGATCGAAACGCTGAGCGAGGGCGTGCTGGTGATCGACGCCGAAGGACTGGTACACGCGGCCAACCCGGCGGCCGACGCCATCCTCGGCCAGGGCCTGGCGAAACTGACCCTGCCGTTCCCGCTGCATGCCCAGCCCGCATGGCACGCGCTGGCCGCGCTGGCGCGCCAGACCTTCGCGCGGCGGGCGCCGCAGTCGGAAGAGATCCCGGTGGCGCAGGCGCGCGGCGCGGCACGCGAGGTGCGCGTGCGCACGCGGCTCACGCCCACCAGCGAGAAGCGCGCGGACAGCCTGTGCGTGATGTTCCTGCAGGACCTGCGCGAACTCGAGGCCCGCATCCGCACCGAGAAGCTGGCTGCCATGGGCCGCATGTCGGCGGCCGTTGCCCACGAAATCCGCAATCCGCTGGCCGCCATCACGCAGGCCAGCGCGCTGCTCAACGAAGACCTGACCGACCCCGCGCACCGCAAGCTCACGAGCATGGTGCAGCACAACGCGCAGCGGCTCGCGCGCATCGTGGACGACGTGCTCGATGTCTCACGCGCCCGCCAGCAACGCGTGCTGTCGCTGGGCGAGCAACTGGTGCTCGACCCCGCGGTGCAGGTGCTGGCCGAGGAATGGGTACGCCAGACCCAGCGCAAGGGCGTGCTGGTGTCGCTCGATGCGCCGAGCTGCGACGTGCGCTTCGACGCCGAGCATCTGCGCCGCCTGATCGTGAATCTGCTGGACAACGCCTCGCGCTACGCCGGCAAGCGCGAAGGCTCGATCCAGGTGCTGACCGCGCAGCAGCGCGGCGGTACCAACCGCCCCAGCCTGATGGTGTGGAGCGACGGCGCGCCGCTGGAGCCGGCGGTGCAGCGGCACCTGTTCGAGCCATTCTTCTCTTCCGAAAGCCGCTCCAGCGGGCTCGGCCTGTTCCTGTGCCGCGAGCTGTGCCGGCGGCACGGCGCCACCATCGGCTACGAACGGCGCGCGCTGGTGCCGGGCGGGCCCGAGGGCAACGAATTCTTCGTCAGCTTTGCCGCCAGCGAAAACCGGCTGACACAATAACGCCCGTGAGCAACTCCACCCCTTCCACCCAGCGGCCGGCGCAGATCCTGGTCATCGACGACGAGCCGGACCTGCGCACGCTCTACGAGCTGACGCTGCTGCGCGAGGGCTATCGCGTCGAGGCCGCGGGCAGCGTGTCGGAAGCCTGGCAGCACCTGGAAGCCGGCCGCTTCGACGCAGTGATCACCGACATGCGGCTGCCCGACGGGCAGGGCATGGAGATCATCCACCGCATCCAGAAAGACCAGCGCAGCGAGCGCTGCGTGGTGATGACCGCCTACGGCTCGGCCGAGAACGCGGTCGAGGCGCTGAAGGCAGGTGCCTTCGACTACCTCACGAAACCGGTCGACCTGAAGCAGTTCCGCGCGGTGGTGGCTTCGGCCGTGCAGGCGCGGCTGGCACCGCAACCGGTGGTGGCCAAGGCCGTGCAGGCGGCGCCCGCGAGCACCGCAAACGAAGCGGCAGCGGTCACGTCCGGCACCGGCATCGCCGCGCTCGACCGCCTCGTGGGCGAATCGGAGCCGATGCGGCTCGTCAAGTCGCGCATCGCCAAGGTGGCACGTGGCATGGCGCCGGTGCTGGTGCGCGGCGAATCGGGCACCGGCAAGGAACTGGTCGCGCGCGCGGTGCATGCGTGCAGCCAGCGCAGCGAGGGCCCCTTCGTCGCGGTGAACTGCGGCGCGATTCCCGAGAACCTGCTCGAGGCTGAATTCTTCGGCGCGAAGAAGGGTTCGTACACCGGCTCGTCGCAGGACCGCGACGGCTACTTCCAGGCAGCGCGCGGCGGCACGCTGTTTCTCGACGAGATCGGCGACCTGCCGCTGGCCATGCAGTCGAAGCTGCTGCGCGCGATCCAGGAGCGCAGCGTGCGCTCCATCGGCTCGACGCAGGAAGACGCCGTCGACGTGCGCATCGTGAGCGCCACCCATAAGGACCTTCACGCCGAAGTGCAGGCCGGCCGCTTCCGGCAAGACCTTTTCTACCGCCTCAACGTGATCGAGATCGCGGTGCCCGCGCTGCGCGACCGCCGCGAAGACCTGCCGGCGCTGTGCAGCGCGCTGCTCTCGCGCATCGCACAGGACGGAGGGCTGCCGGTGCCGCACCTGTCCGACGATCTGCTGCGCCGCCTCGCGCAGCATCCGCTGAACGGCAACGTGCGCGAGCTCGAGAACCTGCTGCACCGCGCGGTGGCGCTGAACGACGGCGACGAGTTGCACCTCGATCTGATGGGCGGCTTCACCGCCGCGGCCGAAGCGGCGGCGTCCGCGCCGGCTCCGCTCTCTTCCGCCGCCGATGCGCCTGTCGTTTCCGCGGTTCCGCCTCCGAGCGCCGCGCCGGCCGCCCCCCTCAAGCCAGCGCCCCCGCCGCTGCCCTCCGACCTGCAGGCCTACCTCGACCAGCAGGAGCGCGAAATCCTCGTGCGCGCGCTGCACGAGAGCGGCTTCAACCGCACCGCGGCCGCCGCGCGGCTCGGCATGAGCCTGCGCCAGATCCGCTATCGCATCGCGCGCCTGGGCATCACCACGCCCAACGGCGACGATGGCCCGAGCAGCCATGCCGACGACTGAAGCTGCCGGCGACGGGCTCTGGCAAGGCGGCTGGTATCGCTTCGCGAAGGCGCTGCGCTCGCCCAACTTCGGTCCCCGCCCGGAAGGCGCACGGATCGACCTCGTCGTGCTGCACTCGATCAGCCTGCCGCCCGGCGAATATGGTGGCGACTCGGTGCAGCGGCTCTTCACCAACCAGCTCGACTGGGACGCGCACCCCTACTTCCAGTCGATCCGCGGCCTCGAGGTGTCTTCGCATTTCTACGTGCGGCGCAACGGCGAGCTCTGGCAGTTCGTGAGCTGCGACGACCGCGCCTGGCATGCGGGCGTGTCGTCCTGGCGCGGCCGCGGCAACTGCAACGACGACTCCATCGGCATCGAGCTCGAGGGCCTCGAAGGACAGCGCTTCGAGGAGCCGCAATACGAGACGCTCGCAAGCCTGTGCGCCGCCATCGCGCAGCACTTTCCGGTCGAGCACATCGCGGGCCACGAGCACATCGCACCGGGCCGCAAGCAGGACCCGGGCGCGGGTTTCGACTGGCGCCTGCTGCGCGAACAACTGGGCTGGAATCCACAGATGTTTCCTGAGCAGGTGAGGCAGCGCTAATTTTTTCAATCGCGCGGCGCCCCGCGATGCGCCGCTCTTGCGGCGCAGCAATGCGAAAATGCCGGCTGCGCGATGTAGCAACCATGCGCCTTGCAGGCCCAAATCGCCTTGCAAGCCACGCCCCATGCGGGTTGCGTGACCATAGGCCAGTATTTACGGGGCATCTTCGCCCGCAGCCTATTGCGGAAGTAATACCGGCAATCCTTGTATCTATTGGAAAACGCTACATCTAGTGGGTTGTACGCCCCATGCACCCTAGATATAGTGTCCTCCGTCCGGTCACACACACCGACGCGGTGCCCGGCCCAGGCGCCGCCATCCAACAAGAATTGCCAACCGAGAGGAAGCGAATGCAAACAGCTCTGAACCCCCAATCGACCCCGCGTGCCGTTCCCTCGACGCCACCGCAACAGCAGCGAGACACTGCTGGCTCCCCCTCCGGCCAGAACCTGGCCCACTACCAGATCATCCGCCGCAACGGCGCCGTCGTTCCCTTCGAGCCGAACAAGATCGCCATCGCGATGATGAAGGCCTTCCTGGCAGTGCACGGCACCCAGGGCGCGGCCTCGGCCAGCGTGCGCGAAACGGTGGACGTGCTCACGCAGGGCGTGATCCGCGCGCTGGTGCGCTCGCGTCCGGGCGGCGGCACCTTCCACATCGAGGACGTGCAGGACCAGGTCGAGCTCGGCCTGATGCGCGGCGGCCATCATGAAATTGCCCGCGCCTACGTGCTGTATCGCGAACGCCGCACGCAGGAGCGTTCGAAGCAGGGCGAGCAGGAAGTGCCGGCCACCCCCGCGCTGCACGTGCTGGACAACGGCGAGCTGGTCGCACTCGACCTGAACGAACTCAAGGGCCTGATCGAGTCGGCCTGCACGGGCCTGGGTGACAGCATCACGGCCGCGCCCATCGTCGCCGAGACGATGCGCAACCTGTACGACGGCGTGCCGCTCGACGAGGTCTACAAGGCCTCGATCCTGGCGGCCCGCACGCTGATCGAGAAAGACCCCGACTACACCTTCGCCACCGCGCGCCTGCTGCTGCACACGATCTTCAAGGAGATCATCGGCCGTGAAGTGATGCCCGCCGAGCGCGCCACCGCCTATGCCGACTACTTCCCGCAGTTCATCAAGAAGGGCGTGGACAACGACCTGCTCGACGAGAAGCTGCTGCAGTACGACCTGCCCCGCCTGGGCGCGGCGCTGAAGGCCGAACGCGACAACCAGTTCGACTACCTCGGCCTGCAGACCCTGTACGACCGCTACTTCCTGCACGTGCGCAAGACCCGCATCGAGCTGCCGCAGGCTTTCTTCATGCGCGTGGCCATGGGCCTGTCGCTCAATGAAATCGACCGCGAAGCCCGCGCCATCGAGTTCTACGAAGTGCTGTCGTCGTTCGACTTCATGTCGAGCACGCCCACCCTGTTCAACGCCGGCACGCTGCGCTCGCAGCTGTCGAGCTGCTACCTGACCACCGTGCCCGACGACCTGGACGGCATCTACGAGTCGATCAAGGAAAACGCGCTGCTGTCGAAGTTCGCCGGCGGCCTGGGCAACGACTGGACCCGCGTTCGCGCGCTGGGCAGCCACATCAAGGGCACCAACGGCGAATCGCAGGGCGTGGTGCCGTTCCTGAAGGTGGTGAACGACACGGCCGTGGCCGTGAACCAGGGCGGCAAGCGCAAGGGCGCCGTCTGCACGTACCTGGAAACCTGGCACCTCGACATCGAGGAGTTCCTGGAGCTGCGCAAGAACACCGGCGACGACCGCCGCCGCACGCACGACATGAACACCGCCAACTGGATCCCCGACCTGTTCATGCGCCGCGTGATGGAAAAGGGCACCTGGACGCTGTTCTCGCCTTCCAACGTGCCCGACCTGCACGACCTGTTCGGCGCCGACTTCGAGAAGGCCTACGTCGCCTATGAAGAGAAGGCCGCCCGCGGCGAGATCAAGCCCGCGCGCACCATCCAGGCGACCGACCTGTGGCGCAAGATGCTCACGATGCTGTTCGAGACCGGCCACCCCTGGATCACGTTCAAGGACGCCTGCAACGTGCGCTCGCCGCAGCAGCACGCCGGCGTGGTGCACTCGTCGAACCTGTGCACCGAGATCACGCTGAACACCAGCGACACCGAAACCGCCGTCTGCAACCTGGGTTCCGTGAACCTGCTGCAGCATCTGAAGGACGGCAAGGTCGACCAGGAAAAGCTGAAGAAGACGATCTCCACGGCAATGCGCATGCTCGACAACGTGATCGACATCAACTACTACGCCGTGAAGAAGGCGCGCGACTCGAACCTGCGCCACCGTCCGGTCGGCCTGGGCCTGATGGGCTTCCAGGACGCGCTGTACGAACTGCGCATTCCCTACGCCTCGCAGGAAGCCGTGCAGTTCGCCGACGAGTCGATGGAAGCCATCTGCTACCACGCCTACTGGGCCTCGACCGAACTGGCCAAGGAACGCGGCAAGTATTCGAGCTACAAGGGCTCGCTGTGGGACAAGGGCATCCTGCCGATCGACTCGCTCGACCTGCTCGAGAAGGCTCGCGGCGGCTATGTCGAAGTCGACCGCACGGCCACCCTCGACTGGGACGCGCTGCGCTCGAAGATCAAGTCCGACGGCATGCGCAATTCGAACTGCGTGGCCATCGCCCCGACCGCGACCATCTCGAACATCATCGGCGTGGACGCCTCGATCGAGCCTTGCTTCGGCAATCTCTCGGTCAAGTCGAACCTGTCGGGCGAATTCACCGTGATCAACCACTACCTGGTGCGCGACCTGAAGCGCCTGGGCCTGTGGGACGACGTGATGGTGATGGACCTGAAGCACTTCGACGGCTCGCTGCGCCCCATCGACCGCGTGCCGCAGGACGTGAAGGCGCTCTACGCCACCGCGTTCGAGATCGAGACCACCTGGCTGGTGGAAGCCGCCGCGCGTCGCCAGAAGTGGATCGACCAGGCGCAGTCGCTGAACATCTACATGGCCGGCGCATCGGGCAAGAAGCTCGACGACACGTACAAGCTCGCATGGCTGCGCGGCCTGAAGACGACTTACTACCTGCGTACGCAGAGCGCGACGCACGCCGAGAAGTCGACGGTGCAATCGGGCCGACTGAATGCGGTGTCGTCGGGCAACAGCGAAGCGCCCTCGGGCATGAGCGCACTCGAAGCAGCAGCGGCTGCAGCAAAGGCGCAGATGAGCGCGATTCCCGCCACCGACATCGCGTTCTGCGGCGTGGACGATCCGACCTGCGAAGCGTGCCAATAAACGCGTCGATGCTCGCGACAGTCAGTCAGTGAGGTGCATGCGAAAAATCGCGCGACGTTCATTCAATGAAGGCATTGACTGACATCACGCGATGCATGCGAGCAACATAACAACCACATAAATGGCGTGCGATGTGAACGAGCACTTTGCAACTCACATCGTTACTCCGATAATTTGAGCATTGGATTTTTCTATGTTGACCTGGGACGAAGAAGTCAAGCCCTCCTTACCAAAGGATATGCAACAAGGTTTGCAGCACCACAACGCATCGACCAGCGGCTTGCCCGCAGGCCGTTCGGTGGACGCTCCGACTTCGTCGATCGCGCAACCCGCCCTCCGCACATTCAGCACGCTCGATGACGGCGCTGCAGTGCGTCCGGTTGCCGCAGCAGCAGCAACGCCTGCCGCCACCACCCAATCCACCCAGCGCGTCAAGGCTTCCGACAAGCGCATCATCAACGGCCAGACCGACGTCAACCAGCTGGTGCCGTTCAAGTACAAGTGGGCGTGGGAGAAGTACCTCGCCACCTGCGCCAACCACTGGATGCCGCAGGAAGTGAACATGACGCGCGACATCGCGCTCTGGAAAGACCCGAACGGCCTGACCGAAGACGAGCGCCGCATCGTCAAGCGCAACCTCGGCTTCTTCGTGACCGCCGACTCGCTGGCCGCCAACAACATCGTGCTGGGCACCTACCGCCACATCACGGCCCCCGAATGCCGCCAGTTCCTGCTGCGCCAGGCCTTCGAGGAAGCGATCCACACGCACGCGTACCAGTACATCGTCGAGTCGCTCGGCCTGGACGAGAGCGAGATCTTCAACGCCTACAACGAAGTGCCGTCGATCCGCGAGAAGGACCAGTTCCTGATCCCGTTCATCGACGCCATCAGCGACCCCAACTTCAAGACCGGCACCCACGAGACCGACCAGACGCTGCTCAAGTCGCTCATCGTGTTCGCCTGCCTGATGGAAGGCCTGTTCTTCTACGTCGGCTTCACGCAGATCCTCGCGCTGGGCCGCCAGAACAAGATGACCGGCGCCGCCGAGCAGTACCAGTACATCCTGCGCGACGAGTCGATGCACTGCAATTTCGGCATCGACCTGATCAACCAGCTCAAGCTCGAGAACCCCGGCCTCTGGACGGCAGAGTTCAAGGCCGAGATCAAGGCGCTCTTCATGCGCGCCGTCGAGCTCGAATACAAATACGCCGAAGACACGATGCCACGTGGCGTGCTCGGCATGAACGCCTCCATGTTCAAGGGCTACCTGCGTTACATCGCCAACCGGCGTGCACAGCAGATCGGCCTCGAAACGCTCTTCCCGAACGAAGAAAATCCGTTCCCCTGGATGAGCGAAATGATTGACCTGAAGAAAGAGCGCAACTTTTTCGAAACCCGCGTGATCGAGTACCAGTCGGGTGGTGCGCTCTCCTGGGATTGAATCTTTCGACAAGAATTAATGAATTCAAGAATTGCCCTTGCCACCGATCGCGCCGAAGAGCGCGGCATGGACGAGGGCTCAGGTGTTCATGGTGCTGGAGCTCAGATTCCAACGCCATGAATCGCTTCACGCTACCCAACGTGCGTGGAGTGCTTCAATAGGTTGATTTTTTCAACTTGATCAAGGAGAAATAGAAATGGCAACTGCAAAGAAAGCGCCGGCTAAGAAAGCCGCTGCAAAGAAGGCTCCGGCAAAGAAGGCTGTGGCCGCCAAGAAGGCTCCTGCCAAGAAGGTAGCCGCCAAGAAGGCACCGGCCAAGAAGGTCGCGGCCAAGAAGGCTCCTGCCAAGAAGGTAGCAGCGAAGAAGGCAGCACCGGCCAAGAAGGCCGCTGCCAAGAAGGCTCCGGCGAAGAAGGCCGTAGCGAAGAAGGCGCCTGCGAAGAAGGCTGCTGCCAAGAAGGCTCCGGCGAAGAAGGCCGCTGCCAAGAAGGCGCCTGCGAAGAAGGCTGCTGCCAAGAAGGCCCCTGCCAAAAAGGCTGCGGCCAAGAAAGCCGCGAAAAAGCCTGCTGCCAAAAAGCCTGCTGCGAAGAAGGCTCCCAAGGCCGCTGCCCCTGCCAAGGCTGCCGCCGTAGCGCCTGCCCCTGCGGCGCAAACGACGCTGAATCCCCAGGCAGCATGGCCGTTCCCCACGGCCAGCAAGCCCTGAGTTTCTCAGCGGCCTTGAAGGCAAAAAGCCCGACACCTCACGGTGTCGGGCTTTTTTCATTGCGTCGGCCCTGCCGACGCTTGCTCAACGAAGGAACTCAGAGGCCCAGCGCCTTGCGATCGATCTCGTAGTTCTGCGGGCCACGCTGCGCGATCTTGATCGCGCCGACCTTGTTGCCCAGCGCCGCGCACTGCGCGAGCGACCAGCCCTTTTCCAGACCGAACAGCAGCGCACCGCGCCATGCATCGCCGCAGCCCGTGGGCTCGACCACCTCGGTGGCCACCACGCCCGGCACGTGTTCGCGTTCGCCGTTCGTCCACACCTCGCAGCCCTCGGCCGCCAGCGTGACCACCAGGCCGCGCACGCGCTTCGAAATCTCGGCCAGACTCCAGCCGGTGCGCTGCGACAGCATCTTGCCTTCATAGTCGTTCACCACCACCCAGCTCGCGAGCTCGACGAAATGGCGCAGCGCCTCGCCGTCGAACATCGGCAGGCCCTGGCCCGGATCGAACACGAACGGAATGCCCGCGGCGGCGAACTGCTCGGCGTGCTGCAGCATGGCATCGCGGCCATCGGGCGCGATGATGCCGAGCTTGATATCGTCGCGCGCTGCCACTTTGGTGATGTGCGCCTGCTGCATCGCACCGGGGTGGAAGGCGGTGATCTGGTTGTTGTCGACGTCGCTCATGATCATCGCCTGCGCGGTGAAGGTGTCGTCGAGCTGGCGCACGAATTCCGTGCTGATGCCCAGCGAACGCATGCGCTCCGAGTACGTCGCGCCGTCGCTGCCCAGAGTGGCCATGGGTAGCGCCGTGCCGCCCAGCGCATTGAGGCTGTAGGCGATGTTGCCCGCGCAGCCGCCGAAGTCACGGCGTAGCGTCGGCACCAGGAACGACACATTGAGGATGTGCAGTTGATCCGGAAGGATCTGGTCGGCGAACCGGCCCTCGAAAGTCATGATGGTGTCGAATGCGAGGGAACCGCAAATCACTGCTGCCATGGTTGAACCGTTGGTTGTTGGATGAATGGAACCGGGCGGGACGCTTGCACGCGCCCCGCTCAGGGATAGAAAGCCTCGACGCGATAACCCGCCACAGGCGGCAGCGCAGCCGCTTCGGAGGCAGACAGCGTCAGGGGCAGCGAGGCCGCACGATCCGCACGCGCCGGCAGCACCGAAGGAGCACCGTAGTCCGCCGGCATCAGCACGCGGCGCACCACGGCGCGCTCCTGCGTGTCGAGCAGCGAAAGCTCGACGGCAGGCATCGCAAGCGGCACGGTCGCGCCGTTGCGCAAGGTGAAGCTCAGGCGGTAGTCGTTGCCGCCGCTCTTCTCGCGCGCGAAGGCCGCGCCTTCGATCACGATGTCGCCGATCTGGCGCAGGGCCCCGAGCTCGCAGCCTGTGTACTGGCACAACGCCGCAAGGGCGGGTCGCAGATTGGGCTGGCGCGCGACGATGCCATCGCGCTCGTGGCGAATGACTTGCAGGACGAGCAGCAGCACAGCGAGCAACACCAGCAGGATCAGCACGGCACGCACGCCCCTGCGTTGCCAGAAGCCCGCCGGTTTTTCGGCGGACTCGTCCTCGTCCGCGAAAGGATGCCCCACCGGCAGTTCGAAATCCGAAGAGTGCACGTGCAGCTCGGGTTCGCTCTCCGCCTGCACCACCACGGCCGGCGCTGGCGCGGCCGCGCGCTCCTCCCGCGCCTTGGCGCTCGCGATCTTGGCCGACTTGATGCGGGCACGGCGCAGCGCCTTCTGCATCTGCACCTGGTCGTGCTCTTTCTCCTGCTGCTCGCGCACCCGCTCCGCGTCATCGCCCTCCTCACTCGCGCGCTCGATGAGCGCGCGCGTCGTCATCTTGGCACGCGGGGCGACAGGCAGCGGCGGTGCCGGGGGCGGTGGTGCGGGCGGTGGCGCAGCAAGATTCAGATCGATGTTCGGAAACGGCGGCAGCGTGCTCGGCGGCGGCTTCCAGGCAGGCTCACTGACGTCGAGATCGGACCACGGTTCGTCGGCGACGATGCCATGCTCGGGCAGGGTCAGCGAGAACGCGGGCAGCGGTGCAGACGGCGGTGGAGGCGATGGGGCCTGCACCGGAGACGACACGACCGCCGAGGCCGGCGCGAGCACCAGGGCATCCGGCGGCAGCAGATCCTCTTCCCTCTCACGAGACTGCTGCTGATGCTCGGGCTCATCGTCGAAGAAGTCCGCATCCTCGGTCGTCGATGCCGCAGGCGCCGGCTCTTCCTCTTCGATCAGGGGCTCGGGCAGGGGCGCAGGCGGTGCGGAAGGCTCCGGCACCAGCGGCGCAGCCTCGACGGCGGGCTGCTGCTCGACCAATCCCGGCATGTAGCCGCTGCCTTGCACCGGCGCCGGCGCGCCGTCGGGCGTCTCATGCAGGTCGAGCGTGGCGTCGAACACGTTGCTGCAGCGACCGCAGCGCACCCAGCCATCCGAGATGCGAAGCTGGTCCCGCACCACCTTGAAGGTGGTGGTGCAGGCGGGGCAGCGCGTGACGAGGCTCATGACCGGGCGATTGTAGGGTTGCGCCCTCGCCGCGGGAGGGCTGCGAGGCGACGCAAAAAGCCGGCCAGCCGCGCGCAGCGACTGCTCAGCAGCGGGCGGTCATGAGGATCCAGCCGTCCTCGGCGTCGCTGACTTCGAGCGTTGCGTACGGCGCGTAGGCCTCTTTGAGTTCGTCGGCCTGGCGCTCGAGGATGCCGGCCATGACGAGCGATCCGCCCGCCTTCACATGGCCACGCAGCAGGGGCGCGAGCAGCTTGAGCGGCGTGGCCAGGATGTTGGCGAGCACGATGTCGTACTCGCCTTTGGCTGCGTCGGGCAGCCCGGCCTTCAGTTTCACGCCGTTGGCCTCGGCATTGAGCACGGTCGAGGAGACTGCCGCCTCGTCGATGTCGACGGCGTCGATGTCCGTCGAACCGAACTTCGCTGCGCCGATCGCCAGGATGCCGGAGCCGCAGCCGTAGTCGAGCACGCGCCGGCTGGCCAATGCGCCCTCGCCCTGCATCGCGATCCACCGCAGGCACATGCGCGTGGTGGGATGCGTGCCGGTGCCGAAAGCCAGGCCCGGATCGAGCCGGATCACCTGCTTCGCCTGCCCGGGCGGCTCGTGCCACGTCGGCACGATCCAGAACTCGGGCGTGACTTCGACGGGCGCGAACTGCGATTGCGTCAGGCGCACCCAGTCCTGCTCAGGCACGGGCGCGATGCCGAGCACCTCGCAGCCCTCGAAGAAGTCCTGCAGCGCGAGCACCGACGCGGCCTCCTTCGCCTGGGCTTCGTCGGGAAACAGCGCGATCACGCGCGAACGCTGCCAGCCTTCCTTCGGCGGCGGCATGCCCGGCTCGCCGAACAGCGCCTGCTCGGCATCGGTCTGCGCGTCGGCGTCTTCCACCGACACGCTCAATGCATCGAGTGCATCGAGCGCCTCGCAGAGCGTCTCGACCCGGTCTTCCGGCGCCATCAGGCGGAGTTCAAACATCGCGATATTCCAGGCTCAGCGCTTGTGTGCAGCCAGCCACTCTTCGAGGTAGTGGATGTTGGTGCCGCCACTCATGAACTTGGCGTCGACCATCAGTTCGCGGTGCAGCGGGATGTTGGTCTGGATGCCTTCGATCACCGTCTCGTTCAGCGCCGTGCGCATGCGGGCCATGGCCTGCTCGCGCGTGTCGCCGTAGACGATGATCTTGCCGATCATCGAGTCGTAGTTCGGCGGCACGAAGTAGTTGGTGTACGCATGCGAGTCGACGCGAACGCCAGGGCCGCCCGGGGGGTGCCACATGGTGATGCGGCCCGGCGAGGGGGTGAACTTCCAGGCGTCTTCCGCGTTGATGCGGCACTCGATGGCGTGGCCGTGCATCTGGATCTGGCGCTGCGTGAACGGCAGCTTCTCGCCGGCCGCGACCATGATCTGCGTCTTGACGATGTCGATGCCGGTGGTGAACTCGGTCACCGGGTGCTCCACCTGCACGCGCGTGTTCATCTCGATGAAGTAGAACTCGCCGTTCTCGTAGAGGAACTCGAAGGTGCCGGCGCCGCGATAGCCGATCTTCTTGCAGGCCGCGGCGCAACGCTCGCCGATCTTCTCGATCAGCTTGCGCGGGATGCCGGGTGCGGGCGACTCCTCGATCACCTTCTGGTGGCGACGCTGCATGGAGCAGTCGCGCTCGCCGAGATAGACGGCGTTCTTGTGCTTGTCGGCAAGCACCTGGATCTCGATGTGGCGCGGGTTCTGGAGAAACTTCTCCATGTACACGGCCGGATTGTTGAAGGCCGCGCCGGCTTCCGCCTTGGTCATCTGGATCGCGTTGACCAGCGCCGCCTCGGTGTGCACCACGCGCATGCCGCGGCCACCACCGCCGCCCGCCGCCTTGATGATGACCGGGTAGCCGATGGCGCGCGCGATGCGCTTGTTGGTGGCGGCGTCGTCCGAGAGCTCGCCCTCCGAGCCGGGCACGCAAGGCACGCCGGCCTTGATCATGGCCTGCTTGGCCGACACCTTGTCGCCCATCGTGCGGATGTTGTCGGGCGTCGGGCCGATGAACTGGAAGCCGCTTTGCTCCACGCGCTCGGCGAAGTTCGCGTTCTCGCTCAGGAAGCCGTAGCCGGGGTGGATCGCCTCGGCATCCGTCACCTCGGCCGCCGAAATGATCGCCGGCATGTTGAGATAGCTCTGCGCAGAGGGGGCCGGGCCGATGCAGACAGCCTCTTCGGCGAGCTTGATGTACTTCGCGTCGCGGTCGGCTTCCGAATAGACCATCACGGCCTTGATGCCGAGCTCGCTGCAGGCGCGCTGAATCCGGAGGGCGATTTCCCCCCGGTTTGCAACCAGGATCTTCTTGAACATGCTTACTCGATGATGAACAGCGGCTGTCCGTATTCGACCGCCTGGCCGTTTTCGCCGAGGATCTGGGTAACCGTGCCGGACTTGTCGGCCTCGATTTCGTTGAGGATCTTCATCGCCTCGATGATGCAGAGGGTGTCGCCCTCGTTGACCTTGCTGCCGACCTCGACGAACGCAGCGGCGCCCGGGCTCGACGAACGGTAGAAGGTGCCGACCATCGGCGACTTCACGGCGTGGCCGGCCGGTGCGGCTTCGGCGGCCGGTGCGCCGGCCACGGCAGGCGCCGCGGCAGGAACGCCGGCCGGGGCCGGTGCGGCAGCCGCCTGGGGCGCCGCCAAGGTTTGCACATACTGCACCGGGGCAGCGCCGCCGCCCTTGACGATGCGAACCTTGCCTTCGGTTTCCGTGATTTCCAGTTCGGAAATATTCGATTCGGACACCAAGTCGATCAGTGTCTTGAGTTTGCGCAGATCCATGGGACTCCAGTGCCGGCTTTGCCGGTCTTCAGGATATAACTTGTTCGAAAATCGGTGATTTTCGGCGTTCGGCGTCTAACGCCAGCGTAAGCAACTGATTCTAACCATGAACCAGTTCACGCCGCCAAGTGTCCAGGTCGGTGGATTCGAGCTTGCCCATTTTACGGGCCGCCACGGAGCCGTTCGCATTCAGGACCAGCGTGAAGGGCAGGCCACCGCCTGTGTTGCCCAGATTCTTGACCAGTTCCGTGCCCTGCAGGCCGGCCAGGCCGGTCGGATAGGTGACCGGCGTGCGCTGCAGGAACTTGCGCACGGCGCTGGGTTGATCGATGGCCAAGCCAACCACTTGCCAGCCGTTGGTGCCATTTTGACGGAAGAAGGCGTCGATCATCGGCATTTCCTCGACGCAGGGAGGGCACCAGGTCGCCCAGAAGTTGAGCAGCAGCGGTTTGCCGCGCAGGCTCGACAGGACGAGGTCACCACCTTCCGGACGCTCGAAGCTCTGGGCCCAGAAGGCCGCGTCGAGCATCTCTCCTCCACCCGCGCTACCGCTGCTACCGCGCTCCTTCCACCAGGCGCCGGCAAGCCCGGCGGCCGCAGCCGCTGCCGCCACGCCGGCATAGAGCATGCCGCGTCGGGTGGGCGAAGAAGTCATTCACTTGTCCTTTTCTCGTTCAATCAGTCTGCGCAATGCCGGCAGATCGCCGCGCGGCGTGCGCCCCTGGGCATCGGGCTTCAGGGCTCCGCGGAGGTCGTCGAGGTCGTACACCAGCAGGTGCACGCCAATTTCCTCGCCGAGCGCGCGGCTCGAGGCATGCACGCTCAGGGCCTCGACCTGCTCGCCATGAAAGCCGGTCACCATGCGCGGCTCGTAGTCCACGTGGTGATCGATCAGGGCGATCTCGGCCGATTTGGAATCGTCGCAGAACAACTGAATATAAATGTCTGACAGCCGGGTGGCCGTTCCATGCCACACGGCGCCGCCCACATGGGGGCGGAAGGCGGCCATGCGCTCCATCCATTCGAGCGCGAGCAAGCGCAATGCATGCAATTCCTGCGGCTGGGTGTCGGCGCAGAAAAGCTCGATGTATTCGCGCACCTCGGCCTCGACCTCGTCGTTGTTCGGCAGCGAGGTGCGCGTGGGAAGCCCCAGGTCGCGCAGGGCGCGGCGCTTGGCCGGCCCATATTCGAGCCCCTCCTCGACGACGAGGCGGGCTGCAGCAGCGGCGATTTCACGCTTGGACGTGTCCATCGGGGCATTTTGCCCGCAGTAGGCGCCCCTCACATGAACATCAGTACGGAGCGCGGGACAAACGCTCCGTCAACCCGAGGGGGCGGAGCATCGCTTCCCTAGAATCGACCGATGCACATTCATATCCTGGGTATCTGCGGTACGTTCATGGGCGGCGTGGCCGCCCTGGCGCGCGAAGCCGGCCACCGGGTCACGGGTTGCGACGCCGGCGTGTACCCCCCGATGAGCGACCAGCTGCGCGCCCTCGGCATCGACCTGATCGAAGGCTTCGGCGCCGACCAGCTTTCCCTGGCACCCGACATGTTCGTGGTCGGCAACGTGGTGTCCCGCGCCCGGCTGCCCGACGGGAGCCCCAAGTTCCCGCTGATGGAAGCCATCCTCGACGCCGGCAAGCCCTACACCAGCGGCCCGCAGTGGCTGGCCGAACACGTATTGCTGGGCCGCCATGTGCTGGCTGTGGCCGGCACGCACGGCAAGACGACGACTACCTCGATGCTCGCCTGGATCCTGGAAAAAGGCGGCAAGGCGCCCGGCTTCCTCGTGGGCGGCGTGCCGCTGGACTTCGGCGTCTCGGCCCGGCTGGGCGACGGCCCCGCCTTCGTGATCGAGGCCGACGAATACGACACCGCCTTCTTCGACAAGCGCAGCAAGTTCGTGCACTACCGGCCGCGCACTGCCGTGCTGAACAACCTCGAGTTCGATCACGCGGACATCTTCGACGACCTTGCCGCCATCGAGCGCCAGTTCCATCACCTCGTGCGCACCGTGCCGGGCACCGGACGGCTGGTGGTGAACGCCACCGAGGAAAGCCTGCAGCGCGTGCTGGCCCAGGGTTGCTGGAGCGAACTCGCGCGTTTCGGCGCGAATGGCGAATGGCAGGCGCGCGGCCCGCACGATGCCTTCGACGTGCTGCTGCGCGGCGAGGCGGTCGGCCGGGTCGAGTGGGAGCTCTCCGGTCTTCACAACCAGATGAACGCTCTGGCCGCCATCGCCGCGGCCGAGCATGTGGGCGTTGCGCCGGCCGAGGCGGCCCGCGCGCTCGGCAGCTTCCGCAATGTGCGCCGGCGCATGGAACTGCGCGGCACGGTCGAGCGCGACGGCGGCGCGATCACGGTCTACGACGACTTCGCCCACCACCCCACGGCAATCCGCACCACCCTCGACGGCCTGCGCAAGAAACTGGATGCCGCCGGCAAGAAAAGTGAGCGCATCCTCGCTGCCTTCGAGCCACGCAGCAACACGATGAAGCTGGGCGTCATGGCTGCGCAGCTGCCCTGGAGCCTGGAGTCGGCGGACCTGTCGTTCTGCCACACGGCCGGGCTCGACTGGGATGCCGCCGCGGCGCTCGCTCCGATGGGCGAGCGCGCGAAGGTCGCCGGAGCCATCGAGCCCCTGGTTCAACAGGTCGTCACCGCAGCCCGGCCGGGCGATCACATCGTCTGCATGAGCAATGGCGGCTTCGGCGGTGTGCACGACAAGCTGCTTGCGGCGCTGCGAACGGCGGCGGCATCATGACCGCCATGGCCCCCCTCGCACGTGCACGCGAGCTGATCGAAACCCTGAAGCTCCAGCCCCACCCGGAGGGCGGCTGGTACGGCGAGGTGTTCCGCTCGACCTCGAGCGTCACGCCCGCCGATGGCCGCGAATCGCGCAGCGCGCTGACCAGCATCTATTTCCTGCTCGAGGCGAACCAGCATTCGCGCTGGCACCGGGTGCTGTCCGACGAAGTCTGGGTGCACCTGGAAGGCGTGCCGCTTGCGCTGTGGACCTGCGACGCCGCGATGCGCACCGCGCCGGCCCATGTGCGCCTCGGCCCGGTCGACGCACACGGCACGCGCCCCCAGCACGTGGTGCCCGCCGGCCAGTGGCAGGCGGCGCGGCCGATCCAGAGCCACAGTTCGGGCGACTACACCCTGGTCGCCTGCATGGTCGGACCGGGCTTCGATTTCGCCGATTTCTCGATGGTGCCGCCCGACAGCGACGAAGCCGCGTCGATGCTGCACCACTGGCCCGACCTGGCCGGGATGCTCTGACCCGGCTCCAGCCTCAGCCCCGGCGTTGCTTGACCGCCTTCGAGAGCGTATCGAGCACCTGCACTGAATCGTCCCAGCCGATGCAGGCGTCGGTGATGCTCTTGCCGTATTCGAGGCCCGACAGCTGGTCCTTGCCCGGCGTGAACTTCTGGGCACCCGGCTGCAGGTGGCTTTCGACCATCACGCCGAACACGCGATTCGAGCCGTCGGCGATCTGCGCCGCGATGTCCCTCGCCACGTCGATCTGCTTCTGGTGCTGCTTGGAGCTGTTGGCGTGGCTACAGTCGACCATCAGCGTGGGCGGCAGCTTGGCGGCTTCGAGATCCTTGCACGCAGCTTCGACGCTGGCGGCGTCATAGTTCGGCGCCTTGCCGCCGCGCAGGATCACGTGGCAATCGCGGTTGCCGTTGGTCTGCACGATCGCGACCTGGCCGTTCTTGTGCACCGAGAGAAAGTGATGGCCGCGCGCCGCCGCCTGGATGGCGTCGGTGGCGATACGGATGTTGCCGTCGGTACCGTTCTTGAAGCCGATGGGCGCCGACAGGCCCGAAGCCAGTTCGCGGTGCACCTGGCTCTCGGTGGTGCGCGCGCCGATGGCGCCCCAGGAAATCAGGTCTCCGATGTACTGCGGCGAGATCACGTCGAGGAACTCGCTGCCCGCCGGCAAGCCGAGCCGGTTGATGTCGATCAGCAGCTGGCGCGCGATGCGCAGGCCTTCGTCGATGCGGAAGCTCTCGTCGAGGTACGGATCGTTGATCAGCCCCTTCCAGCCGACCGTGGTGCGCGGCTTCTCGAAGTACACGCGCATCACGATTTCCAGCGTGCCGGCGTATTTCTCGCGCTCGACCTTGAGGCGGCGGGCGTATTCGAGGGCGGCGGCAGGGTCGTGGATCGAGCAGGGCCCCATGATCACCAGCAGCCGGTCGTCCTTGCCGCCCATGATGTTGTGGATGTTGCGGCGGGTGCCTTCGATCAGGGTTTCAACGGGCGTGCCGCGGATCGGGAAAAAGCGGATCAGATGTTCGGGAGGGGGCAGCACGTTGATGTCCTTGATGCGTTCGTCGTCGGTCTTGCTGGTTTTTTCGACGCTCGCATACCAGCTGTCGCTGGCGGGGGCAGTGTTCGTGCTCATGGTTGCTTCCTTGTCTGTCGGGTTTGAGTGGATATCGCAGGGGCAAAAAAAAACCGCCGGGGCTCAGGGCACCGGCGGTTTTGGGAGGGTGTTCGTTTGCTTTACGCGCTCGCCTCTCGTCCGCCGGAAACCGGGAACCAAAAGTAGGCAAAGAAATAAGCGCGGAGGGCGGACATGTGGGCGGAATGTAGCACGGAAAGCAAAAACCCGGTCAAGCGACCGGGGCTGGCGTTGTTTACCGGTAGCCCGATTCGTTGGCGTTGTGGATGATCCAGATCAGGTTGCCGCTCGAGAAATCGCCCATCCCGCCACCCGCGAAGATCAGGCGCCCTTGGCCCTTGTAGGTCATCTCGAAACGGTGGCGGTCGCTGCCGAAATAGAAGGGAATGAAGGCCTTGCCCGTCACGTAGGCGCCCTGGTCGGTGGGCTGGCCCGCGAGGTCGGTGACCTGCCGGGCGCTCATGCCGATCTGCAGGCGTGCGAACTTGCTGTTGCGCGCCGGATTGCCGGTGATCTCGCCTTCGTAGCCATTCAGGCCCTTGACCGTCTTGCCGCTGCCAGCCTCGACCTTGGACGAATCGGTCACGTTGCCCTGGGCGTCCATGCCGGCCTTGGCACCGCCGCGCGCGGCGGGTGCCGGAGCGGCGGCCGCGGGCGCCGCCTCGGGCTGGCTGCCCGAGCCGCCGCGGGATGCGCAACCGGCAGTGGCCAGCGCCACTACGGCGGTCACAGCCCACAGCACGGCAGGCGAATTGATCCTGTTCCCCATCGAGATGCTCCTTGAACTTGTCGTTCGCAAAAGGAGCGCAGCTTAGCAACCGAAAGAAACAATCGACAAGTGCCGAAAGTCCTAAGCCGTTCCACCTACAGTCAGGCCGTCGATGCGCAGGGTGGGCTGGCCGACGCCGACCGGCACGCTCTGGCCTTCCTTGCCGCAGGTGCCGACGCCGGAGTCGAGCGCCATGTCGTTGCCGATCATGGTCACGCGGGTGAGCGCGTCGGGGCCGTTGCCCACGATGGTCGCACCCTTCACCGGGTACTGGATCTTGCCGTTCTCGACCCAATAGGCCTCGCTGGCCGAGAACACGAACTTGCCGCTCGTGATGTCGACCTGTCCGCCGCCGAAGTTGGTGGCGTAGAGGCCCTTCTTGATGCTGGCGACGATTTCCTCCGGCTGCTTGTCGCCGCCGAGCATGTAGGTGTTGGTCATGCGCGGCATCGGCACGTGCGCGTAACTCTCGCGGCGGCCGTTGCCGGTGGGCTTGACCTTCATGAGGCGCGCATTGAGCGCGTCCTGGATGTAGCCCTTGAGGATGCCGTCCTCGATCAGCACGTTGCGCTGGCTGGCGTTGCCCTCGTCGTCGACGTTGAGCGAGCCGCGGCGGTCGGCGATGGTGCCGTCGTCGAGCACCGTCACGCCCTTGGCCGCCACGCGCTGGCCGATGCGGCCCGAGAACGCGCTCGAGCCCTTGCGATTGAAGTCACCCTCGAGCCCGTGGCCGATGGCTTCGTGCAACAGGATACCGGGCCAGCCGGAGCCGAGCACCACGGTCATTTCGCCTGCCGGCGCCGGACGTGCGTCGAGGTTGGTCAGGGCGGCCTTCACGGCGTGGTCGACGTATTCGGCGATCTGCTCGTCCGTGAAATAGGCCAGGCCGAAGCGCCCACCGCCACCGCCGGAGCCGATTTCGCGGCGGCCGTTCTGCTCGGCGATCACGGTGACCGACAGGCGCACCAGGGGCCGCACGTCGGCGGCCAGCGTGCCGTCTGCCCGAGCCACGAGCACCACGTCGTACTCGCTGGCCAGGCCCGCCATCACCTGCGCCACGCGCGGGTCGCGCGAGCGGGCGAGCTTCTCGACCTTCTCGAGCAGCTTCACCTTGGCGGTGCTGTCGAGCGTGGAAATGGGGTCGATGCCCTGGTAGAGCGAGCGGCTGGAGGCGATCTTGCGCGCCGCCGTCTTCACGCGGCCGGTGCGGCCGGCGGAGGAAATCGAGCGAACGGTGCGTGCCGCATCGAGCAGCGAGGCCTCTGAAATGTCGTCCGAATAGGCAAAGGCGGTTTTCTCGCCGCTGACCGCGCGCACGCCGACACCCTGGTCGATGCTGAAGCTGCCGGTCTTGACGATGCCCTCCTCGAGGCTCCAGCCCTCGCTGCGGGTGTACTGGAAATACAGGTCGGCGTCGTCCACCCGGTGTGCGGTGATCTCGGCCAGGGCCTTGCTCAGGTGCGATTCGTCGAGGCCGAACGGCGTGAGAAGGAGCTGTTGCGCCGTGGCGAGGCGCTCGATGGTGGGTTCGCGGGAGATCATGATCGCCATTCTAGGCAGCCGCCCTCTTCCGCGCTGCCCCGAAGGGCACTCGGGCGCTAGTTCTGGGCGAGCTTCCTCGCCCTGGCGATCGACATCAGGATGCCCAGCCCCAGCCCCAGCGTCACCATCGCGGTGCCGCCATAGCTGATGAATGGCAGCGGCACGCCCACCACCGGCAGGATGCCGCTCACCATGCCCATGTTCACGAAGGCGTAGGTGAAGAAGATCATCGTCACCGCCCCCGCCAGCAGGCGCGAGAACAGGGTTCCCGCATTGGCCGCAATGACCAGCCCCCGGAAGATCAGCAGGATGAAGGCCGAGATCAGCGCCAGGTTGCCCATGAGCCCGAATTCCTCGGAATAGGCGGCAAAGATGAAGTCGGTGGTGCGCTCGGGAATGAATTCGAGGTGCGTCTGCGTGCCCTGCATGAAGCCCTTGCCGCCCACCCCGCCCGAACCGATGGCGATCATCCCCTGGATGATGTGGAAGCCCTTGCCCAGCGGATCCTTGGTCGGGTCGAGCAGCGTGCACACGCGCTGCTTCTGGTAGTCGTGCAGCACGCGCCAGTCGACCCCGTCGGCACACAGCCTCGACTCGAAACTCACGATCAGCGTGATGGCCACGGCGCCGATCACCACCGGCGGCACGATCAGCTTCCACGGCAGCCCCGCGAAGAAGATCACCGACAGCCCCGCCGCCAGCACCAGCAGCGAGGTGCCCAGGTCGGGCTGCTTCATGATGAGCCCCACCGGCACAGCCAGCAGCATCGTCGCCACCACGAAGTCGAGCGGCCGCAACTGGCCTTCGCGCCGCTGGAACCACCAGGCCAGCATCAGCGGCATGGCGATCTTCAGGATTTCGCTGGGCTGGATGACCACGCCCACGTTGATCCAGCGCTGGGCGCCCTTCTTGGTGATGCCGAACAGCGCCACCGCCACCAGCAGCGCCACGCCCATCGTGTAGAGCGGCACCGCGGCCAGCATCAGCCGCTGCGGCGGCACCTGCGCCACCACGAACATGATGAAACCGGCCAGCAGCATGTTGCGGCCATGGTCGACGAAACGGGTTCCGTGGTCGTAACCCGAGGAATACATGGTCAGCAGCCCGGCGAAGGCGAGCAGCAGGACGGCAAAGGCCAGGAAGCCGTCGAAGCCCTGGAAGATGGGCGCAATTCGACGCGCCAGGGAGGGCTGATTGAACACGGCGGACATGGAGGCGGATTATCCCAGCCCCGCCAACCGCCTCAATCGAATTCGAGCTGAACGACCGTGCGCCCGGGTCGGCTTTCGACCGTCAACCGGGCCCCGATGGCCCCCGAGCGCTCCGACAGCGACCGCGGCATGTGCTTGGCGGTGTCGAAGCCCTTGCCGTTGTCGATCACCCGCAGCTGCACCGTCTTGCCCTGCATGCCGGCCTCGAAGCGAAGCACGGTGGCCTCGGCGTGCTGCAGCACGTTGGAGATGGCCTCGAACAGCAGGAACTGCAGCTGCCGCATGCCGTGCGCGTCGAGCCCGGCCACCGGCTCCACCTCGTCCACAGCCCATTCGAACTCGATGCCGGCGGACGCCAGGCGGGGTTCCAGCCGGTAGCGCGCGGCCGCGAGCAGCGCCCCCACGTCGCCCGGCGGCAGGTGGATGGAATCGATCTGCAGCTTGAGCTGGTCCAGCGAGTCGCGCAGCGTGCGCAGCAGGTCGCCCGAGCTGCTCTGGCCCGACTGAAGCTGGCGGATCGCCGAACTGATGTGCGAGCCCACGCCGTCGTGCATCTCGCGCAGGATGCGTTCGCGCTCGTGGGTGCGTGCCTGGACCTGCGCCGCGGCCTCCAGCTCGGCATAGGTGGCTGCCAGCTCGCGCTCGCGCTGGGCCACCCGCTCGGCCAGGGCCGCGACGGAGCCCCGCGCCTCCACGGTCGCCGCGCGGAAGCGCCGCAACACGATCAGGAGCAGCACCGCGCCGAAGAACACCGACGAATAGCGCACCCAGGTGGTCTCGCCGTAAGCGTCGCTCAGGCGGATCACAAGCCAGTCGCGCGCGCCGAAGGCCACGGTGACCAGTGCCGCGCCGGCCATCAGCAGGCGGTCGTCGCTCGGGCTGCGCAGCGTGGCGACGGCGAAAGCGCCGACGAAGGCGGCGACGAACACGAGCTCGACGGCGAGCCAGCCGGTGAACCACGCCGGCTCGTCCCGCTGCAGCGACAGCGCGCTGAACAGCACCGTTCCGGCCACGATGCCCGCCACCGACCAGCGCACCCAGAGGTAGCGCCGCTCGTTCGCCCAACCCGCGAGGTGGCAGACGAACATCATGGAGGCAGCCACCCAGCCGGCATAGCAGGCAGCCATCAGCACGCCCCACGACCCCCAGGACAACGGCGGCTCGGCGACCAGCCCGTCGGCCATGCGCGCCGCCCAGAAGAATGCCGCCAGCGCGGCCCAGAAGTAGATGCCCACGCGCCGCTGCACGCCGCCGGCGTCGACATCGAGCTGCGTGAGCCACAGTGCCAGCGCAATGCCGCCGACGATCAGGCTGAAGGCCATCAGCAGCACCGAGCCGGTGAAACGCCATGCGTTGGCGCTCTCGAAGAGCTCATTGCGCACCACCGCGGCCGGTCCGATGACCACCTGCGACAGCCCCGCGAGGCGGGCGGTGTCGGCGTGCAGGCGGATCTGCAGCAGGTTGTCGCCCTTGCGCAGCAGCTTGCCGGGCACGGGCACGTAGATGGGCGCCTTGGCGTAGTCGGCGCCGTTGCCGCGCGTCAGGTCGCCGTAGACCTGCAGCAGCGCGTCGTTGAGCTGCACCTCGAAGACGTTGCCGGCGCGCGGGATGAAGATGCCCCACGGCGTCTCGGGCTCGGCTTCGAGCGTGAACGGCAGGTCGAAGCTGGCTTCGCCGGGCCGCCCGCCGTGCTGGCGATCCCAATGGTAGGAAAGCTCGACCGGCCCGGTGCGCGTGACGCCGTCGACGGTGGTCGTCACGGTGCCCTGCCGCAGCTCGATCGGCGCCTCGGAAACGGCGGCCGCGCCGGAAACGCCTGCGATGCCCATCAGGAGCATCGCCAGCCACGGCATCACCAGCGACACCCAGTTCTGTCGCATCTGCGCTCAGCCCGGATGAGACAACAGGCCGAGACGCGTCGCCTCGAAGACCGCTTCGCTCTTGGAATGCACGGCGAGCTTTCCGTAGAGGTTCTTGATGTGGGTCTGCACCGTGTGCACGCTCAGGCCCTTGAGCCGGGCGATCTCCGCATAGGAAAAACCGCGCGCGATCAGCGTCAGCACCTCGTGCTCGCGCGCCGACAGCAGGCCGCGGTCGGCTTCTTCCGCGGCCGCCTCGGGCGTTGCGCCCGGCGTCGTGCCGGGGGGCGCCGCCGTCTGCAGGCTGCGGTACTTCGCGAGCACGCGCCGCGCGATCATGGGCGAGATCGGCGAGGCGCCGGCCTTCATCTCGACGATGGTCTGCGCGATGTCCTCCGGCGCGGCGTCCTTGTGGATGTAGCCCACGGCGCCCGCCTCGATGCTGGCGAGAACGTTTTCCTCGTCGCCGAATACCGAAACGACGAGCGGCTCGCAGCCGGGAAAGCGCGACACGGCGTCGCGGATCACGTCGAGGCCCGTGCCGTCCGGCATGCCGAGGTCGACCAGGAGCACGTCGGGAATGGTGGTGGTACGAGACAGCCAGCCCAGCGCTTCCTGCACGGTGCCCGCGCTGCCGAGCCAGAAAAGGCGGGGGCTGCGCTGCACGCTTGCCTCGAAAAAGGCGCGCGCGCGGCTATCGTCTTCGACGACGAGCACACCCCAGCGGCGTAGCGTCGCGTCGTCCTGAGCCTCAATGTTCATCCTCCGAGCATAAGCCTCGGCGAGCATGGGGAATCCATGTGCACATCCCTCGTTCATGGGATATGTGCGAGCGCGGGCTTGCCTGAAACTCTGGCCGCTTTTTTCCGGGCGGTTTCTCCCCTGTCCGCGCGGACGAAGTAACCGGAACGTAGGCGGTTCGCACGGCGCGCGAACGAAGTCTGAATACTTTCGAATTCCAGATACGTGACGCGCCCCGAACCGGGGCACATGGAATGCCGGTGCACCCCGGGGACTCGGTGGGCCGCGGCTCCATCGAAGAACCCGCCCAGCCGGGTTTTTGTATGTTGGAGGCGGCCTCGCGAGAACAGACCTCATGCAGAATTACCCGTTCCCGGCAAGCGAGGTGCGGCCGCCGCACCTCCCGTCTTTTCCTCGCATGGATCCGCAAACAACCCACCTGCTCTACCTGCACGGCTTCCGCTCTTCGCCTCGCTCGACCAAGGCCCGGATCGTCGCGGACCGCGTCGCACGGCGTCATCCGAACCTGCAGTGGTGGTGTCCGCAGCTGCCGCCGTCGCCGCACGACGCCATCGACATGGTGATGAAGGGCATCGCGCACTGGCCGCGCAAGTCGATGGCGGTGGTGGGTTCCTCGCTCGGCGGCTACTACGCCACCTACGTCGCCGGCATGACGCGCTGCCGCGCGGTGCTGCTCAATCCGGCCGTGCACCCTGCGCGCGATCTCATGCGCTACATCGGCGACCAGACCGCCTGGCACGACCCGGCCGAGCATTTCTATTTCCGTCCCGAGTACATCCACGAGCTTCGCGCGATGGAAGTCGGCCCGCTCACGCGGCCCGAGCGCGTGTTCGCCATCATCGCTAAGGGCGACGAGGCGCTCGACTGGCACGAGATGTCCGCGCGCTACCCCGACAGCAACATCAAGCTGCTCGAAGGCGGCGACCATGCTCTTTCCGATTTCGAGAAGGCCCATCTCGACGACGTGATGGCCTTCATCAACCCCATCTAGGCACACCCCCAGGCTTCGCGCACTTCGTGTCGCTGCGCCGCCCCCTCGCAGGGGGCGACACCTGCGGCCCGGCAAAGCCGGTTCCGCGGCGTCCCTTGAATGGGAGCGCGCCGGTTTCTGCGTGGGACAATCGAGGGATGTTTGTATTGTTTGAAGAAGCCGGCAAGTACCTCGGCGGCCGCGTGCTGTCGGAGGCCGAAGCGTCGGCACAGGTCGAGCTCGACACCGGCAAGCGCGTCAAGGTCAAGGGCGCCAACATCGTTCTGCGCTTCGAGAAACCGTCGCCCGCCGACTTGATCGCCGAGGGCCGCTCGCTCGCCGCCGCCATGGATCTCGACCTCACCTGGGAATTCGCGCCCGAGGGCGAATTCGCCTTTGCCGAGCTGGCCGCTGAATATTTCAGCGAAAAGCCCTCGCTCGCCCAGCAGGCAGCCGCCCTGTTCGCGCTGTTCGAGGCACCGCACTACTTCCGGCGCGCCGGCAAGGGGCGCTTCAAGAAGGCGCCGGCCGAGATCGTGCAGCAGGCGCTGGCCGCCATCGAGAAGAAGAAGGCCGTCCTGGCGCAGATCGCCGAGTGGGCCGCTCAGCTGGCCGAAGGCGTGTGCCCTGCGCCCGTCCGCGAGCAGCTCTACAAGATTCTCTTCCGCCCCGACAAGAACGCCCCCGAGTACAAGGCCGTGGTCGAGGCCGCGCGCGCCACGCAGCGCCCGCCGCTCGACCTGCTGGAGCGCGCCGGTGCCATCGATTCGCCCTACCAGTTCCACTGGCGGCGTTTCCTGTTCGAGAACTTCCCCAAGGGCACGGGCTTCCCCGCGCTCGCGGCGCCCGCCATCGCGGACGACCTGCCGCTGGCCGCCGGCGTGCAAGCCTTCTCCATCGACGACTCGCAGACCACGGAAATCGACGACGCGCTTTCCGTGCAGGGCCTGGGCACGGGCACCGTCACGGTCGGCATCCACATCGCCGCGCCGGCCCTGGCGCTCACGCCGGGCAGCGCCATCGACAACGTGGCGCGCGCGCGTATGTCGACGGTCTACATGCCGGGCTACAAGATCACGATGTTGCCCGACGAGGTGGTCGACACCTACACGCTGCTAGAAGGCGGCGACCGCCCGGCGGTGTCGCTCTACGCGCGCTTCGACGAAGCCACGCTGGAACTGCAGGGCACCGAGACGAAACTGGAGCGCGTGCCCATCGTCGCCAACCTGCGCCATGACCAGCTCGACACCGTCGTCACGCAGCAGTGGCTCGAAGATGCATCCTTCCAGGCTGAAGGCACGCCCGAGGCCGCAGCCAGCATGCGCGCCCCACTCTCCTTCCTGTTCCGCCTTGCGAAGCAGCTGAAGGCCCAGCGCGAGGTGGTGCGCGGCAAGCCGGAGAACTTCAACCGGCCCGACTACAACTTCCGCCTCGTCGGCAACGACGGCGCCGAACCCACCGGCGGCGAACAGGTGCAGATCAGCACGCGCCAGCGCGGCGCGCCGCTCGACCTGATCGTGTCCGAGGCGATGATCCTGGCCAACAGCAGCTGGGGCGGCTGGCTCGGCGAACTCGGCGTGCCAGGGCTCTACCGCAGCCAGGCCAGCCTGGCGCCCGGCATCAAGGTGCGAATGGGCACGCGCCCGCTGCCGCACGCCGGCCTGGGCGTGAAGAGCTACGCCTGGAGCACCTCGCCGCTGCGCCGCTACACCGACCTGGTGAACCAGTGGCAGATCATCGCCGCCGCGCGCCACGGCAAGACCGCCGCATTGGCCGCCCCCTTCAAGCCGAAGGATGCCGACCTGTTCTCGATCCTCTCGGGCTTCGACGCGGCCTATGCCGCGTACAACGCCTACCAGGGCGGCATGGAGCGCTTCTGGACGCTGAAGTACCTGCAACAGCAGGGCATCGCCGAACTGGAAGCCACCGTCATCAAGGACCTGCCCAACGGCGCGCTGGTTCGCGCCGATGCGCTGCCGCTGGTGTTCCCCGTGGCTGGTCAGCAGGAGCGCGGCGCGCGCCTGCGCGTGAAGCTCGGCGAGATCGACGAGATCGCCCTCGACGTGAGCGGCACCGTGCTCGAGCGCCTCGATGCGCCCAAGACCGGCGCGGCCGACGGCCAGGAGGGCGACGAGGAGGAAGAGGAAGTGGTTGCGGGCCCGATCGCCATTGCCGTCGACCTGAACGACAGCGAGGCCGCGCCCGAGGAAAACACGCCAGCATGAAACCCGGCGGATCGTCGTCCGGAGAAATGATGCGGCCCCTGGAGGAGTTTCGAGAATGAACTTCAAGGACCTCAGCACGCTGCAGATTGCACTGGGCGTGTCGGTCATTGCGCACGCCGCGCTGCTCGCGGTGCGCTTCGTCGATCCCGAGTCGTTCAACAAGGTCTTCAGCGACACGCCGCTCGAAGTGATCCTGGTCAACAGCAAGACCAACGACAAGCCCGACCCCGCTGCCCGTCTGCGCGCACAGACCTCGCTCGCGGGCGGCGGCGACCTCGACAAGGGCCGCGCGACCAGCCCGCTGCCGCCGTCGAGCTTCACCACCGTCGGCGATTCCTTCGAGGATGCGCAGCGCAAGGTCGATGCGATGCAGGCCGAGCAGATGCAGATGCTCACCCAGCTCAAGCGCGACCTGGCCGCCATGCCTGCGCCCGATCCGCGCAACCCCGGCGACCCGACCGAGGCCACGGCGCAGGAAGAAAAGCGCCGCCAGATGATCAACCTGCTCGCCGAGATCGAGCGGCGCGTGAACGAGGAGAACGCCCGCCCGAAGAAGCGCTTCCTGAGCCCCTTCACGCGCGAGGCCGCCTTCGCCAGCTACGTGGATTCGCTGCGCCGCCGGGTGGAAGCGCAGGGCACCGCCAATTTCCCGACGCTTGCCGGCAAGAAGCTCTACGGCGAACTCACGATGACCATCACGGTCAACTTCGACGGCCGGCTGCTCTCGACGGTGGTCGACGAAAGCTCGGGCGTTCCGGTACTCGACAAGCGCGCCCAGGCCATCGTGGCCAGCGTGGGCAACTTCGGCACCTTCACCGACGCGATGCGCAAGGAGCACGCCGACCAGATCGTGATCCGGCCGCACTTCCGCTTCGCGCACGACGGATCGGTCGAACTCTCATCGCAGTAGACGGAAGACAAGAGGCAGACACCATGGACCTGTACTGCGTCATGGGCAACCCGGTCGAGCACAGCCGCTCGCCCCGCATCCACGCCCGCTTCGCCGAGCTTTGCGGCCAGCAGATGGACTACGGCCGCCGGCTGATTCCTCTCGGCGCGTTCGCCGAAGGCATCTCGGCCTTCCGCAACGAAGCCGCCGAACGCGGCGACACAGCTCGCGGCTGCAACATCACGGTGCCCTTCAAGTTCGAGGCCGCCGCGCTGGCGCAGCACACCAGCGAGCGCGCCCGGCTCGCGCAGGCGGTGAACACGCTGCGATTCGATGCCAACGGCGGCATCCACGCCGACAACACCGACGGCATCGGGCTGGTCAACGACATCGTGCGCAACGCGGCCGTGCCGCTGCAGGGCAAGGCGCTGCTGCTGATCGGCGCGGGTGGCGCGGCGGCCGGCGTGCTGGGCCCGCTGCTCGATGCGGGCGCCTCGCGCGTCGTGGTGGCGAACCGTACCGTGGACAAGGCCGTCGAGCTGGTGCGCCGGCATGCGGCCATCGCGCTGCGCCACGGCGCCTCGCTCGAAGCCTGGGCGCTCGACGAAGTGCCGGGCGCCTTCGACGTGGTGGTCAACGCCACCGCCTCCAGCCTCGCGGGCGATGCGGTGCCGGTGAAGGCCAGCGTGCTGCGCGAAGGCGGGCTCGCGGTCGACATGATGTACGGCCCGGCCGCGGCGGGCTTCATGGCCTGGGCCGAGGCGCACGGCGCGGTCGCGCGCGACGGACTCGGCATGCTGGTCGAGCAGGCGGCCGAATCCTTCGAGATCTGGCGCGGCGTGCGCCCCCCCTCCGCACAGGTGCTGGCCGAAATCCGAGCCGAACTGAAATGAAGGCCGTGCTGCGCCTCGTCGCCTGCCTCGCGGTGGCGGGCGTGGCACTCCAGCTTTTCTTCGTGGTGCGCATCGCGGCGATGGCCGTGGTCGATCCGCAGAGCACCGCGTTCCAGCGCTCCGAGGCTTTCCAGATCGCCGTGCACCAGGGCCGCGACGGCGGCTGGCGCCAGGAGTGGGTGCCCTACTCGCAGATCAGCGACACGCTCAAGCGCGCCGTCATCGCAAGCGAGGATGCCGGCTTCGTCGACCACAACGGCGTGGAGTGGGAAGCCATCGAGCGCGCGCGCCAGCGCAACGCCAAGGCCGAGGAACTCGCCGCGAAGCGGGCCGCGCGTGCGGTGGCGCGCGGCAGGCCGGTAAAGCCCGTGCAGCTGCGCGGCGGCTCCACCATCACGCAGCAGCTCGCGAAGAACCTGCTGCTGTCGGGCGAGCGCACCATGCTGCGCAAGGGGCAGGAGCTGGTGCTCGCCACGCTGCTCGAAGTGCTGCTCGACAAGCGCCGCATCCTGGAGATCTACCTCAACAACGTCGAGTGGGGCGAAGGCGTGTTCGGCGCCGAGGCGGCCTCGCAACATTACTTCCGCAAGCCGGCTTCGCGCCTGGGCACCGGCGAGGCGGCGCGCCTCGCGGTGATGCTGCCCAGCCCCAAGTTCTTCGAGCGCCGGACCGGCTCGCCCTATCTGAGCGGGCGTGCTTCCACGGTCATGGCGCGGATGCCTGCGGCCGAGCTGCCCTGAAGATGGCCGCGCCGCGCAGGCCCTCGATGGCCAGCACGGCCGCGAAGCCGATCGTGTAGGCCAGCACATCCCACCAGTCGGCCGTGCTGCCGAGCACGATGCGCAGGGCGCGGTTCGGAATGTGCAGGTGCCACGCCGCCGCGAGGTACTGGCCGAGCTCGACGACGAGGCCCACGCCTAGCGCAGCCAGCGCCAGCGGCAGCACGCGCGCACCGATGACCGTCTTGAACACGAAGTACACCCACACCACGGCCAGCACGTCGCCGAAGAAGCTGCGCAGCCAGCCCCAGCGCGCGCCGACGGTGGCCAGCAGCAGGAGGACGAGAAACAGGGCCACGGCCCAGGCCAGAGAAAGAGGATCGAAACGCCATCGCATGGCCCGTATCATCGCGCCCATATGCTGGCAAAGCTCACGGGTTGGTTGCTTCTTGGGATCGTCCGCTTGCTCACGGGCGCGCAGGCGCGCTGGTATGGCTGTCCGCCGAAGGCCGAGCAGCGCATCTATTTCGCCAATCACCAGAGCCACGCCGACCTGGTGATGATCTGGGCGGCGCTGCCCGAAGAGTTGCGCAGCATCACGCGGCCGATTGCCGCGCGCGACTACTGGGCCAACACGCCAGTCAAGCGCTGGATCACGACGGAGGTGTTCAACGCGGTCTACGTGGAGCGGCAGGCAACGCCCGCCCCGGCGGCACCTGCCGCAGCAGCAGCGCCCGCGATGGCCGAGGCACCGCCACCGCCGCCCGCCGTACGCGCAGCCGTTCCCCCACTGGCCGAGCGCATCGAGCCCTCGATGGAACCGCTGCTGCCCCTCACCTCGTACGAGCCGCCCGCCGAAACCGTACCCGGCGCACAAGGCCGGCTCGACCTGCCCGAGCCCCCTGCTCCACCGCCCGCGCCGCCACCCGAGCCACCTCCGCCCCCGGCGGAACCCGAGCCCGCCCCCGTCGCGGCGGCTCCCGCCGTCGATCCGCTCGCCCCGCTCGTCGAGGCCCTGCGCAGCGGCGACTCGATCATCATCTTCCCCGAGGGCACGCGCGGCCATACCGGCGAGCCGCAAAAATTCAAGTCGGGCCTCTACACGCTGGCCACGATGTTCCCCGAGGTGGTGCTGGTGCCCGCATGGATCGACAACGTGCAGCGCGTGATGCCCAAGGGCGAGATCGTGCCCGTGCCCATCCTCTGCTCCGTCACCTTCGGCGCGCCGATCCGCGTCGAGGAAAGCGAGGAGCGCCGTCCCTTCCTCGACCGGGCGCGCGCCGCCGTGATCGCCTTGCGCGACGTCTGACGACGACATGAACGAATTCCTGCGCAGCCTCAGCCCGACCCAGCAGGTCGCGGCGCTCTTTCTCATCGTCTTCGGCGTGCTCGCGATCGTGAGCGCCACAGCCTTCTTCCTGAGCTTCAGGGAAAAGCGCAACCCGGTGCACGACGCCGCCTGGCAGGCCGAGCTCGCGCACTTCCGCGCCCTGCTGAGCACCACCTGGTTCATGGTGCTGGTCTTCTGGATCGGCTGGGCGCTCGGCGAGACCGTGGCCACCGTGCTGTTCGCGCTGATCTCCTTCTTCGCGCTGCGCGAGTTCATCACGCTCTCGCCCACGCGGCGCGGCGACCACCGCAGCCTGATCCTCGCCTTCTTCGTGGTGCTGCCGATCCAGTTCTGGCTGGTGGCCACGGCGCGCTTCGACCTGTTCACCGTGTTCATCCCGGTCTACGTGTTCCTCGCGATCCCGGTGACGAGCGCGCTGGCCAACGACCCGAGCCAGTTCCTGGAGCGCAACGCCAAGCTGCAGTGGGGCATCATGGTCTGCGTCTACGGCATGAGCCACGTGCCGGCACTGCTGCTGCTGAGCTTTCCGGGCTACGAGGGCAAGAGCGCGTTCCTCGTGTTCTTCCTGGTGTTCGTGGTGCAGACCTCGGTGCTGGTGCAGCACCTGATCTCGCGGCGCATGCAACGCACGCCCTTCGCGCCCAACGTGAGCCGCAGCTTCAACTGGACCAGCTGGGCCATCGGCATCGCGGTGGCGAGCCTGGTGGGTGCGCTGTTCTCGTTCATCACGCCTTTCAAGTTCGGGCAGGCGCTCGCGGTGTCGGTCATCGCGTGCATCTCGGGGTCGATGGGGCACCTTGTGATGAAGGCGCTCAAGCGCGACCGGGGCATTCCGAACTGGGGCCAGAAGGGCGTGGGCGTCACGGGTGCGAATGGTCTGCTGGACCGCGTCGATGCGCTGTGCTTCGCGGCCCCGATCTTCTTCCACTCCATCCGCTGGTACTTCAACGCATGAGACTGGCTCACCCCCAGGCTTCGCGCACTTCGTGTCGCTACGCCACCCCCCTTGCAGGGGGCAATACCTACGGCCCGGCAGAGCCGGTTCCGCGGGGGCCGGAGCTCACCCCCAGGCTTCGCGCACTTCGTGTCGCTACGCCACCCCCCTTGCAGGGGGCAATACCTACGGCCCGGCAGAGCCGGTTCCGCGGTATTCCCTTGAAGAGACACTGACGCGCCGTGCGCTGATTCAGGCCTTGCGGCGCACCACCCGGCCGAAGACTTCCTTCGCCTTGCGCCCGAGGGCCCTGGCCTTCAAGGCCTGCAGCTCGCGCGCCAGGCGTGCGCGCTGCTCGGCCGACAGCGCAGTGCCGAAGCGGCCCAGCGCGGCTTCTAGCGCCGCGCGTTGCGCCTCCACGCGCCCCTGCCGGCCTTCGGCCTCGGCCAGCCATTCGCAGGCATTGGCGACGCGCTCTCGCAGCGCGGCATCGCCCGAATCGCCGAAGCGCGCGATGAGCGCGCGGTAGGCCTTGACCTGCCCGGCCGGGTCGCCGAGCTTGTCGAGCGCCTTGGCCTTGTTGATCATCGACTTGGCTGCCCAGAGCTGCAGCGTGCCCTCCCTCGCGCCGGTCGTGCGCGCGATGGCCTCGTCGTAGCAGGCCACCGCCGCCTCGAGCTGGCTGGTCTGGCGCAGCGTGGCCCCTTTGCGGAACAGCGCGCCGACCACGCGCCCGCGCAGGTCGGGCAGCTCGGAGTTGCCCCAGCGCGCGACGATCTCGTCATGCACGCGCATCTCGTCGTCGTGCCGGCCGAGGCGGTCGAGCGCGGTGCTCTTGTATTGCAGGCACAGCGCGACGGTCTCCTGCATCTCGGTCGAAGGGTCGGCGCCGTAGCGCGCGTCCATCGCGTCGGAGGCTGCGATCACTTCGTCGAAGCGCTCGAGCGCGACCAGGCAGAAGGCCTTGTGGACCAGCGCCCGCGCGCACTGGCGACGCAGTTCCGGATGCGGCGATGCCGCGTGTGCTGCCAGCACTTCATCGAACAGCGCGATGGCCTCGCGCGACTCGCCGGCATCGCCGAGACCGCGGCCCTGCTTGACCTTGTCGCGCACCTCGTCGCGCAGTTCACGCGGCAGCTCCGGCAGGTTGCCTGCGGCGTCGGCCTTGCGCAGCCGCTTCAGGCAGGCCTGGCAACCTGCGGTGGCCTTGGCCAGCGTGTCCTGCAGCTCGGGCGCAGGCGCGCCCTGGAGCTGGCGCGCGAGTTGCCGATACACGGTAAACGCATCCTCCGCGCGGCCCAGCCGTTCGAGCAGCACGAAGCCCTTGTTGAGCAGCGCGCTCGCGACGGTGCGATGCACCACGGCGTCGGTGTCCGCGCCGAAGGTGGCGAGCAGCCGGTCGCAGGCGGCCAGCGCGGCCTCGCCGTCTTCCTGCTCGCGCAGGCCCACCGACCAGTCGTAGGCACGGCGTACGGCCATGCGGCGCACCTGCGGCGACGCATCGTGGCCATAGCGGTCGAGCAGCCAGCCGACCAGCTCGGCGCGGTTTGCATGCTCGTCGATGCCGAAGCCGTCGAAGAACAGCGTCAGCGCCCGCACGCCCTCAATGCGCAGCTCGGGCGCCGCATGAGCGAGATCGGACTCGATCTGGTCGGCCACTGCGAGGCACATGACCTGCGCCTGCGCATGCTGTGCGAGCTCTCGCAGATTCAGCACCGAGGCCAGACGCGCACGCGCCACGCGCAGCACCACGCCGGGGTCGGTGCTCCCGTCGAAGCGCTCGATGGCCGCCTCCAGCGTGGCCAGAGCTTCCTGCGGCAGGCCGCGGTGATGCTCGACCTCGGCCTTGAGCAGCCGCGCTTCCACGCGCCACGTGTCGAGCGCGGCATCGGGCTGGCTGTCGAGCAGCTCGCTCATGGCATCGCAGGCTTCGCAGCGCGCGGCGGGCTCGTCGATCCACCAGGTGCGCTGGTACAGCGCATGGGCGATGTGCTCGCGGATCTCCGGCTCGGCGCGCTGGCCATGCGCCGCGACCAGGCGGTCGAGCGTGGCGAGCGCGTCGGCGGGACGATGCATCTGGCGCAGCATGTGCGCCAGCAGGCGCAGCGCCTGGCAGCAGGGCACGACCACGCCGGCATCGGGTATCGCCGCGAACTCGTCGAGCATCCGGGCGCAGGCGGCCAACGCCTCGTTGCGGCGGCCCATGTCGTCAAGCAGCTCGATGCGGCGGAAGCTCGCGGCCGCGCGTTCGGCGGGATGCTGCCGCAGGCGTGCGATCAAGGCTTGCACCTCGTCCAGTTGCTGCTGCGCGGAGGACTCGACTACATTCACATTCGCTTCCTTGCATGGTGCGCCTCGCGCGAGGCGGGGCGGGCGGTACGGACCGGGGCGCATTCTGCACACGATCAGCCGGCTTTCAGCCCCCTCTTCGCAACTCTTTTGACATTCTTTTCCCCGGCTTAGGCCTTTACGTTTCCTTTCATGCGCATTCTCGGCATCGACCCCGGCTTGCAGACCACCGGCTTCGGCGTGGTCGACGCGGACGGCCATGCGCTGCGCTACGTGGCCAGCGGCACCATCAGTACCCGGCACCTGGGCACCGGCAACCTGCCGGCGCGGCTGAAGGTGCTGTTCGACGGCATCGCGGAAATCACCGCGCGCTACCAGCCCGATGCGTCGGCGGTAGAAATCATCTTCGTCAACGTCAACCCGCAGTCGACGCTGCTGCTGGGGCAGGCGCGCGGTGCGTGCGTGACCGCACTGGTCAGCAACAACCTCTCGGTGGCCGAGTACACGGCACTGCAGATGAAGAAGGCGGTGGCCGGACATGGCCAGGCCGCCAAGGCGCAGGTCCAGGAGATGGTGCGGCGGCTGCTCGACCTCCCCGGCCTGCCGGGCGCCGACGCGGCGGATGCACTGGGCATCGCCATCACGCACGCGCAGGTGGGACGCTCGATGGCGCGGCTCGCGGAAGCGGCCGAACTGTCGAAAACCCACGCCGGAACCTACCGGCAAGGGCGTTCGCGCTGAACTGAAGGCTCGTCAGCGCACGATGTAGCGCAGTTCGCCGAGCCGCTTGCGGCGCTCGCGCACTTCGGCGGCCACCGATGCGGCGTCGCCTTCCAGGGCCCGCGCGATCCAGCCGGCCAGCTGCGGCATGTCGTCGGGCGCGAAGCCCAGTCGCACGATCTCGGGCACGCCGAGGCGCAGGCCGTTGATGTCGCCCTCCACCGGCGCGATCGGCAGGCCGATGCCGCAAGCCAGCAGGCCGCCTTGCGCGAGCTTCTTCGCCGCACGCTGCCCACCGCCCCAGCGAGCCGCCTCGACCGCCAGCTGATGCGACTGCGTGAAGCCGCGCGCCTTCGCGAACACCGGCAGCCCCTCCGCGTCGAGCGCGCGTGCCAGTGCCTGTGCCGTCTCGCGCATCGCGGCCGCATAGGCGACGCCGTGCACCTTCCAGTCGAGCAAACCGCGAGCCAGCGCAGCCGTGCGGCCCGCATCCGAATTGGCCGTGAGGCCGGGGTAGGCGATGGCGTCGATGCGCTCCATCAGCGCCGCATCGTTCGACACGATCAACCCGCCGGCCGGGCCGCCAAGGCTCTTGTAGGTGCTCATCGTGATCGCATGCGCGCCCTGCTCCAGCGGCTGCGGCCACGCCTTGCCCGCCACCATGCCCGAGAGATGCGCCGCGTCGAAGAGCAGCTTCGCTCCCACGCTGTCGGCGATCTCGCGGATCGCGGGCACCGGATGCGGGAACAGGTTCAGGCTGCCACCGATGGTGATGAGCTTCGGCTTCGCCTCGCGCACCAGCTTCGCCAGCGCGGTCACGTCGACCGTGTAGCCGTCGGCATCCACCGGCGCGGAAACCGGCTTCAGGCCATAGAGCCCCGCCGCGCCCGCCGCATGGTGCGTGACATGACCGCCGATGCTGGGCGGCGGCACGACGATGGTGTCGCCGGGCTGGCAGGTGGCCATGAACACGTACAGGTTCGACAGCGCGCCGGAGCTCACGCGCACTTCGGCGAACTTCGCGCCGAACACCTCGGCCGCCAGCTCGGCCGCGACGACCTCGATGCGCTCGATGGCTTCGAGCCCCATCTCGTACTTGTCGCCGGGATAGCCGAGCGACGGGCGTGAGCCCAGTCCGCGCGACAGCAGCGCCTCGGCGGCAGGGTTCATCACGTTGGTGGCGGGGTTGAGGTTCAGGCCGTCGACGTCGTGGATGCGGTGGTTGTCGACCACCAGCCTCTCGATCTCGGCGGCGACGCCTGCCGCATCGCGCGCGGCGGCATCGGCGGCGATGGCAAGCACGTGGTCTTCGCTGGCGGCGGGAACCCAGGGGCGGCGTTGCAGGGCGGCGGCAGGCATGCGGTGGATCTCGCTGGAAGTGATGGGTGGAGGCATCGTCGCCTGCCTCCGCCAGCCGGGCAAACCGGATAATCTGGGCCCGGGCCATAGAAAAACTTGGCCTGAAGGATCGCCCCCATGCCGCTCGCACCGCCGCGTCCCCGCCTTCCGCCGCATACGGCCGTGCGCGCCTTCGAGGCTGCGGCCCGCCACGGCAGCTTCGCGCGTGCGGCCGAAGAGCTTTTCGTGACGCCGGCCGCCGTCGCGCAGCAGATCAAGGCGCTGGAGACCTGGGCCGGCGGCGCCTTGTTCGAGCGGCACAGCCAGGGCATCCGCCTCAGCGCGCACGGCCGGCGCGCATTGCCGGCCCTCAGCGCGGCCGTCGACCAACTCGGACTGGCCGTGCAGGCGCTGCGCCACGAAACCCAGACCGCCGCGCGCCGCAGCACGCTGCAGGTGGCCGCGCTACCGGCCGTCGCGCAGCTGTGGCTGTCGCCCCGGCTCTCGCGTCTGAAGGCGGAGTTGCCTGGCGTCCAGGTGTCGGTGACCGCGCTGGAGCAGCCGCCGAACTTCCGCCGCGAGCCCTTCGACCTGGGCCTCTTCTATGCGCGGGCAGGCGAGCGCATCGAGACTGCCGCGGGCGCGCAGGCAATCCCGCTCGCACGCGACCGGCTGCTGCCCGTGTGCAGCCCGCGCCTGCAGCAGCCGCTGCCCAGCGGCCGACCTCGCCCGCTCGATGATCTGGCGGACTTGCTCGCACGCTGCGGCGGCCTGCACGACACAGTGTGGCGCGACGATTGGCAACGCTGGCTGCAGGCTGTTCGTCCCGGCGTCACGACGGCCGAAGCCGAGGCAATGGCCGCCGGGCCGGACTTCTCGCTCTACAGCCTCGCCCTGCAGGCTGCGCTCGACGGCGAAGGCGTGCTCATGGGACGCGAGCGTCTCGTAGCGCCGCTGCTGGCTCAGGGCAAGTTGCACGCACCCTGGGGGCGGCCGAAGGCGCTGGGAGACACGGTCATGCTGCTGGTGCCGGCGCATCGCAAGGGCCCGCTGCTGGCGCGGCAGGTGCAAGCCTTGCAGGCGCTGACCGAAAACTGAAACACAAGCGCCGGACACTTCCGCGCCGAGCCTCCCCATTTGTAGGGAGGCCACCGCGCGGGCGCGGTGACAGACTTCGCGTCGGCGTCAACAACATCGGGAGCGAACCATGGCAGGAGAAGATCACGGTGGAGGAACGCCCGCGCCTTCGTCGCGGGTGGAGAGGGTCACGAAATGGGCCAGCGGCGCTTCCGCGCTGATCGCCGTGCTTGCGGCGGCGCTTGGCCTCTACTGGCAATACAAGGCCGAGAATTCGAAGAGGGCCGCCGAGGATGCCCAGCACCGCGCCGCCGCTTCGGCGCAGGCGAACGAGGCACTGCGCATCGAATTCGAACGCAAGCGGGTCGACATCTCACTCGACGAAACGCGCTTCAAGCGCGACCAGTACGTCTACGAGAAGGTGGTCGAAGTGCTCCAGATGGAAGAGAAGGCGCCCGGCCGGCATCGCCGCGAGCAGGCGGCCTTCGCGCTCATCAACTCGGTGGCGTCGGAAGAGCTGGCGGGCCGGCTCTTTCCGATCGTGGCGCTGTCTTTCGCCGATCCGGTGCTGCGCGCCGAGGCAGGCAAAGTCGGGGAGTTCGCGCAGGAGCAGAAAGCCATCGAAGTCAACCGCAGCGCTGTAGCGGCGACAAAACCGCCAGCCAACTCTTCATCGGGGAAATTCGCCGGCTTCCGGGTCGACATCCTGTACTGCACGAGCGAGCGCGACACGGAAGTCCGCAAGCGCAACGAAGGGCCTGCGCGCGATCTGCTCGGCAAGCTGAAGGCCGCGCGCAGCGACGTCACCTGGCGGTTGCGCGAATTTCCCGAGGCGAGCAATGCCGTTCCCGGCTACCTGATCCGCGGCGTACAGGTCCGCTACAACCCGCGGGACAACGAGACGGAGGCTGCCCAGGCGCTGCGACAGTTGGTGGTGGAGAACGTTCCGAAGAACTTCGACGAAGTGACGTTGCGCGAAGTCTCGCAGCGCACACCGTCCTACCTGAGCCTCTTCATCTGCCGGCAGGAGGCGGCCGGCTGAGGAAGGCTCAGGTCAGGCCACCCGCTCGGCGATCAGCACCGCGAAGAAGCCGAACGCAGCCAGCAGCGTCCACTTCAGCACGATCCAGCCGATGCGCCGGTACTTGACCTGCCCCGTGCCCGCGTAGAACGCGAAGCACACGCCGGCCACCAGCAGAAGCAGCAGGATGGCCCAGCGGAAGAGAAGCATGTGGGGCGGTGCGGCCTGTAGTGACTACCAGGCGCGGGCGACTTCGCCGAAACCGCGCGGCGCGCGCTTCTCGTCCTCGAAGGTCACGACCTCGTACGCGTCGCTGTGCGAGAGCAGTTCGCGCAGCAGCTTGTTGTTGAGCGCATGGCCCGAGCGGAATGCGGTGTACGCGGCCAGCAGCGGCTTGCCGATGATGTACAGGTCGCCCATCGCGTCGAGGATCTTGTGCTTCACGAACTCGTCGTCGTAGCGCAGGCCGCCTTCGTTCAGCACCTTGGTGTCGTCCATCACGATGGCGTTGTCGAGGCCGCCCCCGAGCGCGAGGCCCTTGCTGCGCATGTACTCGACTTCCTTCGTGAAGCCGAAGGTGCGCGCCCGTGCAATGTCGCGGCTGTACGAGTCGGTGCCCAGGTCGAACTCCACGCGCTGGCCGGTGGAGTTGACGACGCGGTGATCGAAGTCGATCTCGAAGCTCAGCTTGTAGCCGTGGTACGGCTCCAGGCTCGCCCACTTCTCGTTGGCGCCCTCGCCTTCGCGCACCTCGACCTTGCGGGTCACGCGGATGAAGCGGCGCGGCGCCTTCTGCAGCGCGATGCCCGCGCTCTGCAGCAGGAACACGAAAGAGGAAGCCGATCCGTCGAGGATCGGCACTTCGTCGGCCGTGATGTCGATGTAGAGGTTGTCAATGCCGAGGCCCGCGCAGGCCGACATGATGTGTTCGACGGTCTGCACCTTGGCGCCGCCGGTGGAGACCGTGGACGCAAGGCGCGTGTCGGTGACCGACTCGGCGGTCATGCGGATCTCGACCGGCTCGGGCAGGTCGACGCGGCGGAACACGATGCCCGTGTCGGCCGGCGCCGGACGCAGCGTCAGCTCCACGCGCTGGCCGCTGTGGAGCCCCACGCCCACGGCGCGGCTGATCGACTTGAGGGTACGTTGTTGCAGCACGGCCGGGATTTTAGGCGCGCGACGGGCGTGGCGGCCTATGCCCCTCGCTATGGCACCGATAGACATGGGTTCTATGCAATTCCTTCGAATTGGCCTGAAATGGACGCAAAGGGCACGAGGCGAGCGCAGCGCCTAGAGCCAGCAGACGTCCCTTTCGGGTCGTCCCTGTACCCCTTACGCCCTCTCGTGCCCTCTGCGTCCGGCTGGTCACTTCGCGAAACACCGAGGAACCGGCTTTGCCGGGCCTCAGGTGTTGCCCCCGGAAGGGGATTAGCGAAGCGACACGAAGTGCGCGCAGCCTGGGGGCGAGTCAGTCTGCCTGGCGGCGCAGGAAGGCCGGGATCTCGAAGTCGTCCATGCCGCCCGAAGACAGCGCGTCCACCTTCGCGGCGGCCATCGTGCGGTTGGTGCGCCACACGCTGGGAACGGCCATGCCGTCGTAGTTGGGCTGGCTGCCGCCCGTGCCGCCGGCATGACCCACGCCACCGAGCGTCGGCACGGTGAACGGGATGTTGTCGGTGCCGGTGCGGATCACTTCCAGCGTCGGCTGCTGGCGGCGTGCGTCGGCGCGCGACAGGCCGGTGGCCACCACGGTCACGCGCATCTCGTCGCCGAGGCTGTCGTCGTAGGCGGCGCCGTAGATCACATGCGCGTCCGGCGAAGCGTAGGCGCGGATGGTGTTCATCGCCAGCTTCGACTCGTTCAGCTTCAGCGAGCTCTTCGACGCCGTCACCAGCACCAGCACGCCCTTGGCGCCCGAGAGGTCGATGCCTTCGAGCAGCGGGCAGGCCACGGCCTGTTCGGCGGCGATGCGCGCGCGGTCGGGGCCGGCTGCGGCTGCGGTGCCCATCATGGCCTTGCCGGGCTCGCCCATCACGGTGCGCACGTCTTCGAAGTCGACGTTCACGCCGCCGTACTCGTTGATGATTTCCGAGATGCCGCCCACGGCGTTCTTCAGCACGTCGTTGGCTTGCGCGAAGGCTTCGTCCTGCGTCACGTCCTCGCCCAGCACGTCGAGCAGCTTCTCGTTGAGCACCACGATAAGCGAGTCGACGTTGGCTTCGAGCTCGGTCAGGCCGGCGTCGGCATTGGTCATGCGACGGCCGCCTTCCCAGTCGAAGGGCTTGGTCACCACGCCTACGGTGAGGATGCCCATTTCCTTCGCGACGCGTGCGATCACGGGTGCCGCGCCGGTGCCGGTGCCGCCGCCCATGCCGGCGGTGATGAACAGCATGTGCGCACCGTCGATGGCCGCGCGGATGTCGTCCACCGCCGCCTCGGCCGCATCACGGCCCTTCTCGGGCTTGCTGCCGGCGCCCAGGCCGCTGGTGCCGAGCTGGATGATCTTGTGCGCGTTGCTGCGCTGCAGGGCCTGTGCGTCGGTGTTCGCGCAGACGAACTGAACGCCCTGCACGCCACGCTCCATCATGTGGGCGACCGCATTGCCGCCGCCACCGCCGACACCGATCACCTTGATCTGCGTGCCCTGATTGAACTCTTCGACTTCGATCATTTCGATGGTCATTTTTAACTCCTTGAATCTTGCAGTTGCCGTTATGTGTCTATGAATACTTCTTGTGTGCTGACGGGTTCAACGATGAGCCCGTCGCGATGGTGGACCTGTTCGTCGCCATCGCTCGTTGAAATGCATGGGAGGGCTGCCACGGGCCAGCCAGAGTGGAGACTTGATCATGGCTAGAAATTCCCCACGATGAAGTCCTTGAAACGTCCGAATGCAGTCTTTACGGACCCGTTCTTCTGTGCGACCTTGAAACCACGCATGCGTGCAAAACGTGCTTCCTCGAGCAGGCCCATCACCGTCGCGGCGCGAGGCTGCGCGACCATGTCGGACAGCGCGCTCGAATACTTCGGAATGCCGCGGCGCACGGGCTTGAGGAAGATGTCCTCGCCGAGCTCGACCATGCCGGGCATCACCGCGCTGCCGCCCGTGAGCACCACGCCCGACGACAGCACCTCTTCGTAGCCCGACTCGCGCACCACCTGCTGCACCAGAGAGAAGATCTCCTCGATGCGCGGCTCGATCACGCCGGCCAGCGCCTGCTTGCTCAGCATGCGTGGGCCGCGGTCGCCGAGCCCCGGCACCTCGACCTGCGTGTCGGGGTCGGCCAGCAGCTGCTTGGCGAAGCCGTTCTCGACCTTGATGTCTTCCGCGTCCTTGGTCGGCGTGCGCAGCGCCATCGCGATGTCGCTCGTGATGAGGTCGCCCGCGATCGGGATCACCGCCGTATGGCGGATCGCGCCGTTGGTGAAGATCGCCACGTCGGTCGTGCCCGCGCCGATGTCCACCAGCACCACGCCCAGTTCGCGCTCGTCCTCGGTCAGCACCGCCTGGCTGGAGGCCAGCGGGTTCAGCATCAGCTGGTCGACCTCGAGGCCGCAGCGGCGCACGCACTTGATGATGTTCTCGGCCGCGCTCTGCGCACCGGTCACGATGTGCACCTTGGCTTCGAGCCGCATGCCGCTCATGCCGATCGGCTCCTTCACGTCCTGGCCGTCGATCACGAACTCCTGCGGCTCCACCAGCAGCAGGCGTTGGTCGCTCGAGATGTTGATGGCGCGCGCCGTCTCCACCACGCGGGCCACATCGGCGGGCGTCACTTCCTTGTCCTTCACCGCCACCATGCCGCTCGAATTGATGCCGCGGATGTGGCTGCCGGTGATGCCGGTGTAGACGCGGCTGATCTTGCAGTCGGCCATCAGCTCGGCCTCTTTCAGCGCCTGCTGGATGCTCTGCACGGTGGCGTCGATGTTCACCACCACGCCGCGCTTGAGGCCGTTGCTCGGCGCGATGCCGAGGCCGGCCAGCTTGAGCTCGCCACCGGGCAGCACCTCGGCCACGACCACCATCACCTTGGCGGTGCCGATGTCGAGTCCTACGACCAGGTCTTTGTATTCTTTGGGCATTGAAATGTCCTCGATTCCTCGGTATTCGCTACTTGATTTTTCTTGGGGCCTCGGGCGAGACCGTGGTGACGCCGCGCAGCCGCAATGCATACGCGTCGTTGTGGCGCAGGTCGGCGCCCTCGACGTCGGCCATCGTGCGGCGGTACTGGCCCGCGACCTGGGTCACGGTCTTCAGGAAGCGCTGCAGGCGGGCCGTCACCTCTTCGCTCTGGCCGCGGCCCAGCTCCAGCTCGGCGCCGCTGTCGAGCACCACCTTCCAGCTGCCACGGCTCGACAGCGTGAGCTCGTCGATGCTCAGGTCGTAGGGCTGGAACTGCGGCTGCAGCACGCGGTACATGCCCAGCACCTGGCCGGCCTGTTCGATCGGGCCGTCCAGGCGCGGCAGGTTGTCGTCCACCTCGGCCACGTTGGCCTCGAACACGTCGCCGAAGCCGTTGATGAGCTTCGAGCCCGACTCGTCGCCCCAGTTGGCCACCGGCACCTGCTCGGTCAGCGTCACGCGCAGCTTGTTCGGGAACTCGCGCCGCACCACCGCGCTGCGCACCCACGGCACCGACTCGAAGGCCGCGCGCGCACGGCCCAGGTCGATGGTGAAGAAGTTGCCCTTGAGCTGCGGCGCCACGTTGGCGCGCAGCGTGACGGCATTGTTGTGCGTGACCTCGCCGTCCACCTTGATGCCGGCGATCGGGAAGAAAGGCTGGCGCAGCACCCACCACGCGCCCGCCGCAAGCAGCATGAGCGCCACCATCACGAAGGCAATGTTCGCGACGATGTTCATGAGCTTGACGTCGAAGGGCGCTGGGATGCTGTCGGCCATGGCTATAGCGAGCCTCCCGTCGCGTCGAGCGTGGCGGAAGCCAGCACCCGCAGGCACAGCTCCTCGTACGCGATGCCCGCGGCGCGGGCCGACATCGGCACCAGCGAATGGCTGGTCATGCCGGGCGAGGTGTTCATCTCCAGCAGGAAGGGCTTGCGGTCGCTGGCGCGGATCATCACGTCGGCACGGCCCCAGCCGCGGCAGCCGAGCGTGCGGTAGGCAGCCAGCGTGATGCTCTGGATCTCGCGCTCCTCCGCCTCGGGCAGGCCGCTCGGGCACTGGTACTTCACGTCGTCGGTGAAGTATTTGTTCTGGTAGTCGTAGGCGCCCTCGGGCGCGGCGATGCGCACCACCGGCAGCGCGCGCGCGTCGAGCCCGTGGCCAAGCACGGCGCAGGTCACTTCCTCGCCCTCGATGAATTCCTCGCACAGCACGTCGGCGTCGTACTTGGCCGAGAGGGCGACCGCGTCCTGCATCTGCGAATAGCCCTGCACCTTGGTCACGCCGATGGACGAGCCCTCGCGCGGCGGCTTCACGATGAGCGGCAGGCCCAGCACGTCGGGCACGGCCATCACCTGTTCGCGGCTTTGCTGGTCGAAGGCCAGGCGCACGTACTTGGGCGTGGGCAGGCCGTCGGCCTGCCAGATGCGCTTGGTCATGACCTTGTCCATCGCCACGCTCGAGGCCATCACGCCCGAGCCGGTGTAGGGAATGCCGAGCAGCTCGAGCGCGCCCTGCACGGTGCCGTCCTCGCCATGGCGGCCATGCAGCGCGACGAAGCAGCGGGCGAAGCCTTCATGCTTCAGCTCGGCCAGTTCGCGCTGCGACGGATCGAACGCATACGCATCGACGCCGCGCGAACGCAGCGCGTCGAGCACGCCGGTGCCCGACATCAGGGAGACTTCGCGTTCGGCGGAACTGCCGCCGAACAGCACGGCAACCTTGCCGAAGAGTTTGGGGTCCTGAAGGCTCATGAGGCCCTCCCTTTGCGCGAACCGCGCTCCGATGTTGAGGGGGCGGCGGCCGCACCGGCCGCTGCGCCGAGTTCGACGACCTTGCCCGGCACCGCGCCGATGGACCCGGCGCCCATGGAGAGCACCACGTCGCCCGGACGCGCGTTGTCGAGAATGGCTCGCGGCATGGCGGCGATGTCGTCGACGAACACCGGCTCGACCTTGCCCGCCACGCGCAGTGCGCGCGCCAGCGTGCGGCCGTCGGCGGCCACGATGGGCGCCTCGCCCGCGGCATAGACCTCGCCGAGCAGCACCGCGTCGGCCGTGCCGATGACCTTCACGAAGTCCTCGAAGCAGTCGCGCGTGCGGGTGTAGCGGTGCGGCTGGAAGGCCAGCACCAGCCGGCGTCCCGGGAACGCGCCGCGCGCGGCGGCGATGGTGGCCGCCATCTCGACGGGGTGATGGCCGTAGTCGTCGATCACGGTGAAGGTGCCGGCTGCATCGCCCCCCTGCACCGCCACGTCACCGTAGCTCTGGAAGCGCCGGCCCACGCCCTTGAAGCCCGCAAGGCCACGCTGCACCGCCTCGTCGGAGATGCCCAGCTCCACGGCCACGGCGATCACCGACAGTGCATTGCGCACGTTGTGCTCGCCCGGCAAGTTCAGCACGATGGGCAGGTCGGGCAGCGTGACGCCGTTGCGGCGCTGCGCGGTGAAGTGCATCTGGCCGCCGACGGCGCGCACGTCGATGGCGCGCACCTGGGCGTCCTCGCCGAAGCCGTAGCTGGTGACCGGGCAGGTCACGTCGGCCACGATCTCGCGCACCGCCGGATCGTCGGTGCAGAGAATGGCCACGCCGTAGAAGGGCATGCGGTGCAGGAAGTCGACGAAGGCCTTCTTGAGCTTCGCGAAGTCGTGCCCGTAGGTTTCCATGTGGTCGGCGTCGATGTTCGTGACCACCGCCATCACCGGCAGCAGGTTCAGGAACGAGGCGTCCGACTCGTCGGCCTCCACCACGATGTAGTCGCCGCTGCCGAGCTGCGCGTTGGCGCCGGCGCTGTTCAGGCGTCCGCCGATCACGAAGGTCGGGTCGAGCCCGGCGGCGGCGAGCACGCTCGCCACCAGGCTGGTGGTGGTGGTCTTGCCGTGCGTGCCGGCAATCGCGATGCCCTGCTTCAGGCGCATCAGCTCGGCCAGCATCAGCGCACGCGGCACGACCGGAATGCGCTTCTCGCGTGCGGCCAGCACTTCGGGGTTGTCCGACTGCACGGCGGTCGAGGTGACGACCGCGTCCGCGCCGTCGATGTGCGCGGCGGCATGACCCACGAAGGTGGCGATGCCCAGGCCGGCGAGGCGGCGCAGCGTGGCGCTGTCGGACAGGTCGGAGCCGGAAATCTTGTAGCCCAGGTTCAGCAGCACCTCGGCGATGCCGCTCATGCCGGACCCACCGATGCCCACGAAATGGATGTGACGAATCGCGTGCTTCATTTGGCAAGCTCCTCGCAGGCGCGGACGACCGCCTCGACGGCTTCGGTCTTCTGCATGGTCTTGGCCTTGGCGGCCTTCTCTATCAGCGCATCGCGCCCGGTTTTCTGTAGCAAGTCAGCCAGCAATTCAGGAGTGAGGTCGACCTGCTGCACCAGCCAGCCGCCGCCCGCGTCCACGAGGAAGCGCGCGTTGGTGGTCTGGTGGTCGTCGACCGCCGAGGGGAAAGGCACGAACAGCGCTGCTGCGCCGACGGCCGCGATTTCTGTGACGGTGCTGGCGCCTGCGCGCGCGACGATGATGTCGGCATCGGCATACGCCTGAGCGGTGTCTTCGATGAAGGGCGTGAGTTCGCCCTCGACGCCCGCGGCCTCGTAGTTGGCGCGCAGCTCGTCGATCTGCTTGGTGCCGCTCTGGTGCAGCACCTGCGGGCGCGCGGCCAGCTCGATGCGCGCCAGCGCCTGCGGCACCACGGTGTTGAGGCCGCGCGCGCCGAGGCTGCCGCCCACCACCAGCAGCTTCAGCGGACCGGTGCGGCCCGCGAAACGCTCTGCCGGTTCAGGCTTCGAGGTGAAGGCCGCGCGCAGCGGGTTGCCCACCCATTGCGCCTTCTTCAGCACGTTGGGGAAGGCGGTGAACACGCGGTCGGCCACGCCCGCCAGCACCTTGTTGGCAAGGCCCGCCACCGAGTTCTGCTCGTGCAGCACCAGCGGCTTGCCGACCAGCACGCCCATCATGCCGCCCGGGAAGGTGATGTAGCCACCCAGGCCCACCAGCACGTCGGGCTTCACGCGGCGTACCACGCGCAGGCTCTGCCAGAAGGCGCGCAGCAGCTTCAGCGGCAACAGGAACAGCGTGAGCGGGCCCTTGCCGCGCACGCCGCCGAACTGCACGGGCTCGAAGGCGAAGCCGCGCGGCGGAACCAGCTTTTCCTCCATGCTGCCGGGCGCGCCCAGCCAGTGCACCTTCCAGCCTCGTTCGCGCAGGGCTTCGGCCACCGCGAGTCCGGGGAAGATGTGGCCGCCGGTGCCGCCGGCCATGACGAGTGCTGTGCGGCCGGTCATACGCGACCTCCCCGCATCAGCACGCGGTTTTCATAGTCGATGCGCAGCACGATCGCCAGCGCCACGAGGTTCATCAGGATCGCCGAGCCGCCGAAGCTCATCAGCGGCAGCGTCAGGCCCTTGGTCGGCAGCGCGCCGAGGTTCACGCCCATGTTGATGAAGGTCTGGAAGCCCAGCCACACGCCCACGCCCTGCGCCACGAGGCCCGAGAACACGCGGTCGAGCGCGATGGCCTGGCGGCCGATGTGCATGATCCGGCGCGTGAGCCAGAGGAACATGCCGATGATCAGCAGCACGCCGATCAGGCCGAACTCCTCGCCGATCACGGCCAGCAGGAAGTCGGTATGCGCCTCGGGCAGCCAGTGCAGCTTCTCGACGCTGCCGCCCAGGCCCACGCCGAAGACCTCGCCGCGCCCGATGGCGATCAGCGAGTGCGACAGCTGGTAGCCCTTGCCGAGCGCGTGCTCCTCGCTCCACGGATCGAGGTACGCAAAGATGCGTTCGCGGCGCCATGGGCTGCTCGCGACGATCGTGCCGAAGGCCACCACCACCAGCGCGGCAATCAGGAAGAACATGCGCGCGTTCACGCCGCCCAGGAACAGGATGCCCATGGCGATCACGGCGATCACCATGAAGGCGCCCATGTCGGGCTCGGCCATCACCAGCATGCCGACCACCACCACCGCGACGCCCATCGGCAGCACGGCGCGGAAGAAGCGCTCCTTGATCTCCATCTTGCGCACCATGTAGCTGGCGGCGTAGAGCACCATCGCGAGCTTGGCCAGCTCCGAGGGCTGGAAGCGCATGAAGCCCATCGGCAACCAGCGGCGCGCGCCGTTCACGTTGATGCCGATGTGCGGAATGAGCACGGCCACCAGCAGCAGCAGCGAGGCCACGAAGAGCCAGGGCGCGGCGCGCTCCCAGGTCTTCATCGGGATCTGGAAGGCCAGCAGCGCGGCGATGAACGCGAACACCACCGAGGCCGCGTGCCGTGTGAGGAAGTACGAGGCGCTGTAGCCGGCGCGCGCGAAGCGCGGGTTGTCGGGCAGCGCGATGGAGGCCGAATACACCATGATCAGGCCCCAGGTCAGCAGCGCCACCGTGACCCAGACCAGCGCCTGGTCGAAGCCCAGCACGCGCATCGGCGTGGCTTTTGTCTGCGCGATGCCGGCGCCGCCCAGCCGCACGGGCAGGTGCACGGGCAGCGAGTCGATCCCGCTGCGGGCGCGCCTGAACCAGCCGCCGAAACGGCTGGTGGATGCGTTGGGCGTTGCGCCTGAGGCGGCAGAGTTCAAACCGGGTCCTCCGTCGTCGAATCGCCCAGGCCGCGCGGGCTGTCCTCGTAGGCCTGCACGGCCTCGCGGAACACCTCGGCGCGGTGCGCGTAGTCCTTGAACATGTCGAAGCTCGCACAGGCCGGTGACAACAACACGGCATCGCCGGGGTTGGCGCGCGCGGACGCGAGCTTCACGGCCTCGTCCATCGAGGCGGCGTGCAGCAGCGAGACGCCCGTCGATGCCAGCGCGGCTTCGATGAGCGGCGCGTCGCGGCCGATGAGCACCACGGCGCGCGCGTACTGGCGCACCGGCGCGGCCAGCGGCTCGAAGTCCTGTCCCTTGCCTTCGCCACCAAGGATGACGACCACGCGGCGCTCCTCGCCGAGGCCGGTCAGCGCGGCCGCCGTGGCACCGACGTTGGTGCCCTTGCTGTCGTCGAAATACTCGATGTCGTCAATGATGGCGACGGGCTCCACGCGATGCGGCTCGCCGCTGTACTCGCGCAGGCCGTAGAGCATGGCGTTCAACGGGCAGCCGGCGGCGCTGGCCAGTGCAAGCGCCGCCAGGGCATTCATGGCGTTGTGGCGGCCGCGGATGCGCAGCGCGTCGGCGGGCATCAGGCGCTGCAGGAAGATTTCTTCTTCCACCACGGCGCCCCGCTTGCGCTTCTGGGTTTCATCGGCTTCCAGCGCGCGCACCAGCCAGGCCATGCCGTTGACGCGCTCGATGCCGTAGTCGCCCGGGCGCAGCGGCATGGCACCGCCGAAGGTGACGTGCGTGCGGATCTGCGGACGCTGCAGCTTGACCTTGACGGGCGCGGGCAACATGGCCATCACGCCGGCATCGTCGCGGTTGAGGATCATCAGGCCTTGCGCGCCGAAGATGCGCGCCTTGGCCGCGCCATAGGCCGCCATGTCGCCATGCCAGTCGAGATGGTCCTGCGTGAGGTTGAGCACGGTGGCGGCGGTGGGCTCGAAGCCCTGCACGCCGTCGAGCTGGAAGCTGGACAGCTCCAGCACCCACACCTCGGGCAGCGTGTCGGCATCCATGTGCGCCGAGAGCGTGTCGAGCAGCGTCGGGCCGATGTTGCCGGCGACGGCCACGGTCTTGCCGGCGCGCTCGACCAGTTGGCCGGTGAGCGAGGTGACTGTCGTCTTGCCGTTGGTGCCGGTGATGGCGAGCACCGCGGGCGTGTAGCCCTTGGGCGCCTCGGGTTCGACGGGCGGCGCCAGTTCGAGTTGTGGCGAGGCCTCTTCCTCGACGGCTGCCGAGGCTGGATTTGTGGCGGAGATTTCGGCGATTCTCGCGACGAATTCCGCGGCTTCCTTCGCGGCGGTCGGAACGTAGGGCTTGCCGGTGACGGGCAGGCGCGAAGCGGTGGCAGGCGCGGCAGCGGGCGCCGCTGCCGGGGCTTCGGGCGTTTCGGCCGCGACCGCCTCGGTGGCTTCCGATGTCGATTCGGGCGCGACTTCTGCTGCCGGCTCTTCTGCGACAGCCTCCACGGCCTCGGCCGGCGCAGGCGTTTCGTCCTGCGGCGGCAGCACGGCTACGCTCATCGACGGATCGCGCGGCATGGCCTCGGCCTGGGCGGGCACAACCGGTTCGGGCGCAGGCGCGACGGCGGCTTCAGGCGCTGCAGCTTCGGCATGCTGCACCGGCTCAGCCTCGGCCACTGCCTGATCGGCGGGCGCGGGTTCGTCCAGCGGCAGCTGCGCCTGAGCTTCGGGCTCGACGACTTCCACAGGCGCTTCGGCCACAGGTTCAGCCGTGGCTTCCGCCTCGGTTTCCGGCTCGGCTTCCACCACCGGCACATCGACGGTCCGCAGATCGAGCAACGCACGCGCGAACAGGTCCAGCTCACCGCCCACCGGCAGGCCCACGGCACGCGCCGCGTCCGCCACCGGCGCGATGGTCTCGGGCGACAGGCCCGGCGAGCGGTACACGGCGCGGATCGGCGTTCCCTCGACCAGCGCGGCCGAGAACGGCCCGCCGACGAAGCTCACGCCGGGCAGCTCCTCGCGCAGCGTGGAGAGCAGCGCCGGCGCCTCGCGCGTGTCGGCCACGGTCACGACCGCGCCGTGCCGCGCGCACCAGCGCGTCATCGCCAGCCCGGACGCGCCGAGGCCGAGGATGAGGACGGGGAGGTCTTTCAGGTGCCGCATGCTTCTTCTCTTCTTCCGTTCACCGCAGCTTCAGCGTCGAAAGGCCCACGAGGCACAGCAGCATCGTGATGATCCAGAAGCGCACCACGACCTGCGTCTCGCGCCAGCCGCTCTTCTCGAAGTGATGGTGCAGCGGCGCCATCTTGAGCACGCGCCGGCCTTCGCCGAAGCGCTTCTTCGTGTACTTGAAGTACGTGACCTGCGCCATCACCGAGATCGCCTCGACCACGAAGATGCCGCCCATGATGAAGAACACGATCTCCTGGCGTACGATGACCGCGATGGTGCCCAGCGCGCCGCCGAGCGCCAGCGCGCCCACGTCGCCCATGAAGACCTGCGCCGGATGCGTGTTGAACCACAGGAACGCGAGCCCCGCGCCGGCCATGGCCGAGCAGAACACCAGCAGCTCGCCCGAGCCCGGGATGTTGGGGAACAGCAGGTACTTGGAGTACACCGCGCTGCCCGTGACGTAGGCGAACACGCCCAGCGCCGAGCCCACCATCACCACCGGCATGATCGCCAGCCCGTCGAGGCCGTCGGTCAGGTTCACGGCATTGCTCGCACCCACGATCACGAGGTAGGTGAGGATCACGAAGCCGATGCCGCCCAGCGGATAGCTCACTTCCTTGAAGAAGGGCACCAGCAGGTTGATCTTGGGCGGAAAGTCGAGGTCGAAGCCCGACTGCACCCATGCGAAGAACAGCTGCACCACGCGCCAGTTGGAGCTTTCCGAGATGCTGAAGAGCAGGTAGAAGCCAGCGATCAGGCCGACCACCGACTGCCAGAAATACTTCTCGCGCGAGCGCATGCCTTCGGGGTCCTTGCGCACCACCTTGCGCCAGTCGTCCACCCAGCCGATGGCGCCGAAGCCCATCGTGACCCACAGCACGATCCACACGAACCTGTTCGAGATGTCGAACCACAGCAGCGTGGCGAAGGCGATGGAGAACAGCACCAGCACGCCGCCCATGGTTGGCGTACCGCTCTTGGTCAGGTGCGTTTCCATGCCGTAGCCGCGCACCGGCTGGCCGATCTTGAGCGCGGCGAGGCGGCGGATCACGTAGGGGCCGGCCACCAGGCCGACCACGAGCGCCGTCAGCGCGGCCATCAGCGCGCGGAAGGTGAGGTACTGGAAGATGCGCAGGAACCCGAACTCGGGCGACAGCGTCTGCAGCCATTGGGCCAGTGTCAGCAGCATGTGGTTTCGCGCGGCTCATGCGTCATGGCCGCCCTCCTCTTGTTGTTGTGGTTGTTGTGCCTGTGCCTCGACGACCTGCACCACGCGCTCCATCTTCATGAAGCGCGATCCCTTCACGAGCACGCTGCCGACCTGCGGCAGGCGCGCGAGCACGGCCGCGCTCAGCGCGCCGAACTCTTCGAAATGACGTCCGTCGGCACCGCCGAAGGCGGCGACGGTGTGCGCCGTCGCGGCGCCCAGCGCATAGACGGACTCGATGCCGCGCAGGCGGGCGTGTTCGCCGACCTCGGCGTGGAACTCGGGCGAGCGGTCGCCCACCTCGCCCATGTCGCCGAGCACAAGCAGGCGCGGGCCCGGCAGGGCTGCGAGCACGTCGATGGCGGCGATCACGGAATCGGGGTTGGCGTTGTAGCTGTCGTCGACCAGCGTGATCGCATGGCCGCCGGGCAACGCGATCTCGCTGGCGCGCGAGCGGCCCTTGACCGGCTCGAAGGCCGACAGGCCGGCACCGATGATCTCCAGCGACACACCCGCCGCGAGCGCGCAGGCCGTGGCGGCAAGTGCATTGACGACGTTGTGCCGGCCCGCGATGTGCAGGCGTGCATCGAAGTCGCCCACCGGCGTGCGGATGCTCACGGCCCAGGCGCCCTGCTTCCATTCGGCGCCTTGCAGAGAGACGTCGGCGTCCTCGTGCTCGCCGAAGGTCAGGCAGCGGCGCGAGCCGCCGTCGAGCGCCATGTCGGTCCACAGCGAGGTGAACTCGTCGCCGTAGGGGAAGACGGCCGTGCCGTCTTCGGGCAGTACAGCGAACACGGCCGCGTTCTCGACGGCCACCGCCTCGACGGTGGCCATGAACTCCTGGTGCTCGCGCTGCGCGTTGTTGACCAGCGCGATGGTCGGGCGCGAGATGGCGGCCAGCCGCGCGATCTCGCCCGGATGGTTCATGCCCAGCTCGAGCACCGCGCGCTGGTGCTGCGCGCGCAGGCGCAGCAGCGTGAGCGGCACGCCGATCTCGTTGTTGAAGTTGCCGGCCGTGGCCAGCGCACGCTCGGCGCGGAAGGCGAACAGCACGGCCGCGATCATCTGCGTCACCGTGGTCTTGCCGTTGCTGCCGGTCACGGCGATGAGCGGCAGGTCGAACTGCGCGCGCCAGCCCGCGCCGAGCGCGCCGAGCGCGACCAGCGAATCGGGCACTTCGAGGCCGGCGAGGCCCGCGGCCTCCAGCCCGTGGTGCGCAATGGCGGCCACCGCCCCCTGCTTCTTCGCGTCGGCGAGGAAGTCGTTGGCGTCGAAGCGCTCGCCCTTGAGCGCGACGAACAGGTCGCCGGGCGCGAGCGTGCGCGTGTCGGTGTGCACGCGGGCGATGACGGTCGAGGCGTCACCCACCAGGCGCGAACCCGGGATCCACTGCTGCACCTGGGCCAGCGTGATGTCGAGGGGCGTCGTGATGCCGGTCATGCCGTGGCTCCCCGCCTTGCCAGCGCCTGCAGCGCGTGGGCCTTGTCCGAGAACTCGATGCGCTGGCCGGCGATTTCCTGCCAGGCCTCGTGGCCCTTGCCGGCGATCAGCACCACGTCTTGCGGCGCGGCTTGTGCGATCGCGTCGGCGATGGCGGCCGCGCGATCGGGTTGCACCTGCGCCGCGTCGGGGCGAGAGAAGCCGCGCAGCACCTGGCTGATGATCGCGTCGGGCTTTTCGCTGCGCGGGTTGTCGCTGGTGACGATCACGCGGTCGGCCTGGCGTTCGGCGACGGCGGCCATCATCGGGCGCTTGATCGGGTCGCGGTCGCCGCCGCAGCCGAACAGGCACCAGAGCGCGCCGCCGCGCTGCTTCGCCAGCGGACGCAGGCCGATCAGCGCCTTGTCGAGCGCATCGGGCGTGTGGGCGTAGTCGACCACGGCCAGCGGCGTTCCTTCGCCGGTGCCCGCGCGGTCCATGCGCCCCGGCACGCTGGTGAGGTTGGCGCAGGCGGCCACGGCCTGCGCCAGCGTGAGGCCCAGCGCGCGCAGCGTGCCGAGCACGCCCAGCAGGTTCGACACGTTGTACTGGCCGATGAGCCCGGTCGACACGCGCTCCACGGCAGCCGTGCCGTGCTCGGCCACCGAGAACTGCAGGCCCTGCGCGTCGTAGCCGATGTCGCGCGCCACGAGGCGTGCCGGCTTGCCGCCGGCCGAGACGGTCCAGACGTCGAGCGCGCCGATGCCGGCGTCGATCAGGTTCGCGCACAGGCTGGCGCCGTGCGTGTCGTCGATGTTGATGACCGCCGCACGCAGGCCGGGCCAGCGGAACAGCTCCGCCTTGGCCTGCCAGTAGGCGTCCATGCTGCCGTGGTAGTCCAGGTGGTCCTGCGTGAAGTTGGTGAACACGGCCACCGCGATCTGCGCGCCGTCGAGGCGGCGCTCGGCGATGCCGATGGACGAGGCCTCGATGGCGCAGGCGCCGAAGCCGCGCTCGACCAGCGAGCGCAGCTCGCGCTGCATCATCACCGGGTCGGGCGTGGTGAGGCCGGTGTAGGTCAGCTCGGGCGGCACGCCGATGCCCAGCGTGCCCATCACGGCGCAGGGCGACGGCGCGTCGCGCTGCATGGTGCCGTCGGGCTTCATCACGCGAACGCCACCCGCCGCGCGCAACGTGGAGAGCGATTCGGCCAGCCACCAGGCGGTGGAGGTCTTGCCGTTGGTGCCGGTCACGGCCAGCAGTTCGAGCAGGGCCGAGGGGTTGTCGTAGTAGGCCGAGGCGATCGGGCCGGTGGCGGCCTTCAGGCCGGGGTAGCTCACGACGCGCTCATCACCATCGAAGCCGAAGGGCTCGACGCCCTCGTGCTCCACCAGGCAGACAGCGGCGCCCTGCGCCAGCGCCGCCGCCACGTGCTTGCGCCCGTCGGTGGCGGCGCCGGGCCAGGCGATGAATACATCGCCCGCGCCCACGGCACGGCTGTCGGCATGCAGCGCGGCCTGCGGCGCGCGCTCCTTGAGCCAGGCGGCCACCAGTTGGGGGGAAGTGAAGGTCAGCATCTTCAGAAACTCTCGTCGACGCCCTGCGTCATCACAAGCGGTTTGACCGCCAGGTCGGGCGGTACGTTCATCATGCGCAGGGTCTGCTGCACGACTTCGCTGAACACCGGGGCCGCTGCCAGGCCGCCGTAATACTGGCCGTCGCTGGGTTCGTCGATCATCACCGCGACGATGATGCGCGGCTTCTCGATAGGCGCCATGCCGGTGAACCAGGCGCGGTACTTGTTGCTGGCGTAGCCCTTGCCGACCTGCTTGTGGGCCGTGCCCGACTTGCCGCCGACCGAATAGCCGACCGTCTGCGCGCGCGTGCCGGTGCCGCCGGGGCCGGCGGCCATCTGCAGCATCTTGCGCACGGCCAGCGCGTTCGACGGCGAGAACACGCGCACGCCCACCGGCGGCTCGGAGTTCTTGAGGATGGTCACCGGGATGAGCGAACCGTCATGCGCGAACGAGGTATACGAGTGCGCCATCTGGAACAGCGACGCCGACAGGCCGTAGCCGTAGGCCATGGTGGCCTGCTCGACCGGCTTCCAGGTCTTCCAGGGGCGCAGCCGGCCCGTGACGGCGCCGGGGAACTGGATCTGCGGCTTCTGGCCATAGCCCAGCGCGGTGTAGGTGTCCCACATCTCGTGCGGGGTCATCTTCTGGGCGATCTTGAGCGCGCCGACGTTGCTCGACTTCTGGATCACGCCTTCGACGGTCAGCGTGCCGTAGTTGTGCGTGTCGCTGATGGTGAAGCCGCCGATCTGGTAGCGGCCAGGGCCGGTTTCGATGAGCGTCGAGGGCTTCACGCGGCCGGCCTCCAGCGCCATGCCCACCGTGATCGGCTTCATGGTCGAGCCGGGCTCGAAGGTGTCGGTGAGCGCGCGGTTGCGCAGCTGCTCGCCGGTCAGGTTCTGGCGCTTGTCGGGCACGTAGCTCGGGTAGTTGGCCAGCGCCAGCACTTCGCCGGTGACGGAGTCGAGCACCACCACGCTGCCGGCCTTGGCCTTGCGCGCGGTCACGGCGTCGCGCAGCTTCTGGTAGGCGAAGAACTGCACCTTGCTGTCGACGCTGAGCTGGATGTCCTTGCCGTCGAGCGGCGGAACGATATCGCCCACGCCTTCGACCACGCGGCCGAGGCGGTCCTTGATGACGCGGCGCGAGCCGGCCTTGCCGGCCAGGTCCTTGTTGAAGGCCAGCTCGATGCCTTCCTGGCCGTTGTCTTCCACGTTGGTGAAGCCCACCACGTGCGCGGCGGCCTCGCCCTCGGGGTACTGGCGCTTGTATTCCTTGCGCTGGTAGATGCCCTTGAGGTTCATCGCCGCGATCTGCTTGGCGATGGGCTCATCGACCTGGCGCTTGATCCAGACGAAGGTCTTGTCCTCGTCTTCCAGCTTCTTGTCGAAGTCCTTCTGCGACATCTCGAGCAGCTTGGCCACCTGCTTGAGCTTGGCGCGAACCTCGGGGTCGTCGCGCTCGATGTCTTCCGGAATGGCCCAGATGCTGGGTGCGACCACGCTGGACGCCAGGATGAGTCCGTTGCGGTCGAGGATGCGGCCGCGGTTGGCCGGCAGCTCGAGCGTGCGCGCAAAACGCACTTCGCCCTGCCGTTGGAAGAAGCTGTTGTTGAGCACCTGCACGTACGCAGCCCGCCCCGCCAGCATGACGAAACCCAGGGCGATGCCGGCGACGATGAACTTGCTGCGCCATACCGGCGTCTTGCTCGCGAGCAAGGGGCTGGTGGTGTAGCGCACGCTGCGATTGCCCCGGCTCATCGTGTGGCCCTCGCTGCGGTGGCTGGCTTGGTCGCCGGCTTGGCGGCCGGCTTGGACGTGGTCGTCGGCGCGGGCGCCACCGGCGCGACCGCCGGGATCACGGAACCGTCCGGGCGCACGTACTGCGTGATCGCCGGGGAGGTGGTGCGCATCTGCAGCTGCTCCTTGGCGAGCTTCTCGACGCGCAGTGGCGTGGCCTGCGCGCGCTTCTCGACCTGCAGGCGGTCGCGCTCGGTTTCCAGTCGGCGGGCGTCCTGCTGCACGCGGTCGAGCTCGGTGTAGAGCTGGCGCGACAGGTACTGGGTGTGCACAAGGTACAAAGCCGTCGCAATGACGGCCATCAGCAGGAGCAGGTTCACACGGGCCATGTCAGTCGGCCTCCGTGCGTTCTGCCACTCGAAGAATGGCGCTGCGCGAACGCGGGTTGCCGCCCACCTCGGCGTCGGAGGGCTTGATGCGCTCCAGGGCGCGCAGCTTCATGGCCTTGGGCGCGGCAAACGGCGCGCGGCGGTCGTAGACCTCTTTCGAATGCTTTGCGATGAACTGCTTGACGATGCGGTCTTCGAGCGAATGGAAGCTGATCACCGCGAGCCGCCCGTGCGGCTTCAGCACCGACAGGCTCGCCTCTAGCGCCTGTTGCAGCTCTTCAAGCTCGGCGTTGATGAAAATCCGAAAAGCCTGAAATGTGCGCGTTGCAGGGTTCTGGCCCGGCTCGCGGGTTTTGACCGTGCCAGCCACGAGCTCGGCCAGTTCGGTGGTGGTTGAAACTGGGCCCCGTTCCTGTCGGCGAGCAACAATCGCCTTTGCAATCTGAACAGCAAACCGTTCTTCGCCATAGTCACGGATCACCTCTGCAATCTGCTGTAGTTCGGCCGTTGCCAGCCACTCGGCCACACTCTCGCCGCGCGTGGTGTCCATGCGCATGTCGAGCGGGCCGTCGAAACGAAAACTGAAACCACGTACCGGGTTGTCGATCTGCGGCGAACTCACGCCCAGATCCATCAGCAGGCCGTCGACGCTGGCGTCAGGCAACTCGCCCAGCGAACGGAATCCCTGGTGGCGGATGGAAAAACGCGCATCCGAGATGCGCGCTGCTTCGGCCACTGCTTCCGCATCCTTGTCGAATGCGATTAGCCTGCCTTCCGGCGCCAGCCGCGCGAGGATCGCGCGCGCATGCCCTCCCCGGCCGAACGTGGCGTCCACGTAGGTGCCGGTCGCGGCCGTCTTGCCGGAAAGAAGAGCTTCCACCGCCTCGCCGAGCAGGACGGTCGTATGGGTCCATGGGGTGTTCACAGGGCCCTTTCAGAACGCGAAGTCCTGAAACACATCCGGCATCTCGCCCTGGGTGGCCTCGGCCTCCTTGGCCTCGTACGTGGCCTTGTCCCAGAGTTCGAAGTGGTTGCCCATGCCCAGCAGCAGCGTGTCGCGCGTGATGCCGGTGGCCGCGCGCAGCTCGGGCGACACCAGGATGCGGCCGGTGCCGTCCATCTCGACGTCCATGGCATTGCCCAGGAAGACGCGCTTCCACCACTGCGCCGACATCGGCAGGGCGGCGATGCGCTCGCGGAATTTTTCCCATTCGGGACGGGGGAACACCATCAGGCATCCGTGCGGATGCTTGGTGATCGTGAGCTGGCCGCCTGCCGTCGCGCTCAGGACGTCACGATGCCGGGTCGGCACGGAGAGCCGCCCCTTGGCATCCAGACTGAGCGATGAAGCGCCTTGAAACACGACCACGAAACCCCTGTGTTGGGAGTGCTGCGGCACCCGGAAGGGGCACTACCCGCACTTTTTCCCACTTAACTGCACTTTTTTGCACTGTAGCAGGAAACACTTCGGAAGCAACTGGCCGTTTGGGCTATTTTTTGTAATGGAATCAACGACTTAGCGCCGATTCCAAATCCTTGGAATCGGCGAATTTCGTTGAGAATTAAGCACTTAGCTCACGCAGTGAAAGTGATGCGTGAAGGATTCCCCCGTTACAGGGGGAAGGAGAAGCGGCTTCAGAGGATGAAGCGCGAAAGGTCTTCGTCGTGACTTAGTGCCGCAAGGCGCTGGTCGACATAGGCGGCATCGATGCGGATCGATTGCCCTTCGAGGCGGGTCGCGTCGAAGCTTACCTCATCCAGCAGGCGCTCCATCACGGTCGACAAACGGCGCGCGCCGATGTTCTCGGTGCGCTCGTTCACCTCGAAGGCGATGGTGGCCAGCCGGTTCACGCCTTCGGGCGTGAATTCGAGTGTCACACCCTCGGTGGCGAGCAGCGCCTGGTATTGCTTAACGAGCGACGCGCGCGTCTGCGTGAGGATGCTCTCGAAGTCCGCCACCGACAGCGACTGCAGCTCCACACGGATCGGAAAGCGCCCCTGCAGCTCGGGGATCAGGTCGCTGGGCTTGCTCAGATGGAAGGCGCCGCTCGCGATGAACAGCATGTGGTCGGTGCGCACCACGCCGTACTTGGTGCTGACGGCCGTGCCCTCCACCAGCGGCAGCAGGTCGCGCTGCACGCCCTGGCGCGAGACGTCCGAGCCCTGTGCCTCGCTGCGGGTGGCGACCTTGTCGATCTCGTCGATGAAAACGATGCCGTTCTGCTCGGCATTGGCGATCGCCTGCGCGCGGATCTCGTCTTCGTTGACCAGCTTGGCGGCTTCCTCGTCGGTCAAGAGGCGCAGCGCCTCGGCGATCTTGAGCTTGCGCATCTTGCGCTTGCCGCCGCCGAGCTGGCCGAACATGCCGCGCAGCTGCTCGGTCATTTCCTCCATGCCGGCCGGGCCCATGATTTCGAGCGGAGCGCGGGCCTCGGCGAGGTCGAGCTCGATCTCCTTGTCGTCGAGCTGGTGCTCGCGCAGCTTCTTGCGGAAGGCCTGGCGGGTGGCGTTGCCGGTGCTGTCGGCCGCGGCACCGTCGGCGCCGCGCGCGGGGGGCAACAGCACGTCGAGGATGCGCTCCTCGGCGGCATCCTCGGCGCGCGCGCGCACTTTCACGCTCTCCGCCTCGCGGGTCTGCTTGACGGCGATCTCGGCGAGGTCGCGGATGATCGAATCGACATCCTTGCCCACATAGCCCACCTCGGTGAACTTGGTGGCCTCGACCTTGATGAAAGGAGCATCGGCCAGGCGTGCGAGGCGACGGGCGATCTCGGTCTTGCCCACGCCCGTGGGGCCGATCATGAGGATGTTCTTCGGCGTGATCTCGTGGCGCAGCTTGTCGTCGACCTGTTGGCGGCGCCAGCGATTGCGCAGGGCGATGGCCACGGCGCGCTTGGCGGCCGGCTGGCCGACGATGTGGTTGTCGAGCTCGGAGACGATCTCCTGGGGGGTCATGGACATGGTCAGAGCGCTTCCACCGTGTGGTTCATGTTCGTGTAAATGCAGATTTCTCCGGCGATCGCCAGCGATTTGCGCACGATCTGCTCGGCCGAGAGCTCGGTGTTCTCGATCAGCGCCTTGGCCGCCGACTGGGCATACGCGCCACCCGAGCCGATGGCGATGACGCCGTCCTCGGGCTCCAGCACGTCGCCGTTGCCGGTGATGATGAGGGAAGTGGTGGCGTCGGCCACGGCGAGCATGGCCTCGAGCTTGCGCAGCACGCGGTCGGTGCGCCAGTCCTTGGTGAGCTCGACCGCCGCGCGGGTCAGGTGCCCCTGGTGCTTCTCGAGCTTGGCCTCGAAGCGCTCGAAGAGCGTGAAGGCGTCGGCCGTGGCGCCGGCAAAGCCCGCGAGCACCTTGCCGTGATAGAGGCGGCGCACCTTGCGCGCCGTGCCCTTGATGACGATGTTGCCGAGAGTGACCTGCCCGTCCCCGCCGATGGCGACCTGGTCGCCCTGGGGGGTCTTGCGGCGCACGCTCACGATGGTGGTGCCGTGAAACTGTTCCATCGCAGCCATCTGGGGATGCGCGACGGCAATGCAACCGCCGCAAGGCGGCGCGGGTTTTAGTTTTTCCTAACCGCCACCGTTGCGTGATCGGCAATGCCTACCAGATTGAACAGTGCGGCAATGAGCCGATGCGCATCGACGAACTGCACGCGCTCGCCGTTGGCGTCGCGCGTGCGCACCCAGCTCAGCAGCGTGCCCGCGGCGGCGAGGTCCATGCGCAGCAGCGCCGCGCACGAGATGACGGGCGCCGTGGTGTGGCGCAGGTCGTGGTCCAGCCGCTGCCAGCTCGACAGCGACTCGCCCCGCAGATCGCCCGCCAGCGCGGCGAAGCCGCTGTCGGTGGAGGGAAAGCTCTCGGAATCGCCGCCGACCGACAGCAGCGACCACACTGAACTGGGCCGGCTCGCCGGCGGCGCGGCCAGCGCGGTGCATTCGCCCTTCGGGTCCTGCCAGGAGGGCGGTGACACCTCGTAGGTGATGCAGTAGTTGAGCGCCACCAGCTCGAAGTCGTCGGGCAGGTGCATCATGCGCAGCGCCGCCAGGTGCAGCTGCCACCAGACGTCGTCGGTGCCGCGTTCGTTGTTGGGCGCGGCCTCGGACAGCACGGCCAGCAGTTGGGCCGAACCCATGAAGCGCAGCTGCACGGGCGAATCCGACCAATGGGTGAACAGCACGCGCAACGGCGCGGCGGCCTCGGGCTCGACGGCGTGCAGCGCGCGCCAGTCGAGCGTCCAGACCGAGCCGGCCTTCGACAGCGCACGGGTGAGGTCCATCAGGCCCTCGCGCCCCAGGCGCGTGGGGCAAGTCCAGTCGGCATGGGCGCTGGCGCCTTCGGCGGCAACCCCGGCGGCCTCTTCGCTGGCGGTGACGGCCTTGACGCTGCGGGCCAGTTCCTCGAGCGAAACCCAGTCGGGGCCCATGCGCCGCATGCGCTGCGCATAGCGCATGCGGGCGGCGGCGAACTTGGCGGCGTCGCCCGTTGCACGGTAAAGGTCGAACAAGGCCCGCCAGCGGCTGTCGTCGCGCTCGGCGGCGGCGTCGTGCGCACCTTCGGGAACCGGAGTGCCCTCGGAAGAAGCCAGGGCCTGCAGCAGGATCGCCTCGGCACCGATGTCGTCGCCGTGCGCAAAGCGGATCACCGCCTCCTCGAGCGCGCCGTCGTGCGCAAGGCGCGAGGACAACAGCGGCACGCCTTCGGCCGGGGCGACGGCTGCCGGCGCTGGCGCGCCTTGAACCATCGTCGCCGCCACGGGCAGGGCCTCTGCGGGCTCGGAAAGCAATTCGTCGGTGTGCACCGGCGGCAGGGTCTCGGCGCCGGCGTCTGGCGGCGGGTTGACCAGCGTTTCGCCGTTGGGCCCCCGGCCCTTCCACCACTGCTGCGACATCTGCTGCTCGATCTCGTCGATCTTCTTGAGCGTGAGCGCGCGACCCTCCGATTTCTCGGAGGTGCTGTTGATGTTGAACGAAGACGGCGTGACCGTCGCCTCGAAGGCATGGGCCGCGGCTTCGCGCTGGCGCAGCTTGCGCAGCATGTCGAACTCGCGCCGGCGCACGAAGTCGTTGCGCTGGCGTCGCTCGATCATCTCCTTCAGCATTTCCCTGCTGTAGGTCTGGGCGGGCAGGGAGGAATCCGAGGTCGAGGCGGACGCAGGGGCATCCAGCTCCGACCAATCCTTCAGGGGATTGCGGACAAACTTGGCCACCTTGGAGAGAAGGCGGCCCGATTCTTCCTTTGGCATTCGGCGGAGGCTATCGAAGACGCTGGCTTTTATCTACCTTGCTTTGTTTCAATCCCCGAACATCTTCTGCTTGAGTTCGCGGCGCTGCTGCGCCTCGAGCGACAGCGTTGCCGTCGGGCGGGCCAGCAGGCGGCCGACGCCGATGGGTTCGCCGGTTTCGTCGCAATAGCCGTAGTCGCCCGCGTCGATGCGCTGGATCGACTGCTCGATCTTCTTGAGCAGCTTGCGTTCGCGGTCGCGGGTGCGCAGTTCGAGGGCGTGTTCTTCCTCGATGGTGGCGCGGTCAGCCGGGTCGGGCACGACAACCGTGTCTTCACGCAGGTGCTCGGTGGTCTCGCCGGCGTTCTCCAGGATGCCGCGCTTGAGTTCCTCGAGCTTCAGGCGGAAGAACGCCATCTGCTTCTCGTTCATGTACTCGTCGTCGGGCATGGCGATGACTTCGGCATCGCTCAGCTCGGCGGGCGACTTGGTTTTCCAGTTGTTGACCAGTTTCGGATCTTTCTTGATGGCGAGGGGCGGCGGCGGCACCAGCGCGTTGGAATGGGTCTGCGAGAACGTGGACTTGGCGGCCGTCGATGCCACCGACTGCGGCATCGAGGGGACGGTCAGTTGCGACAGCCGGGACACGCGGCCACCACGCGCGGCGGGTGCGGGCGTGGCGGTTTGAGCGGGCATCGAGGGTGTCGCCGGGGCGGAAGTGGAGGCGGCAGCCGTTTTTTTCATGGGTATCGGGGGGACAGAAGGAACGGCTGCAGGGCGGCCGACGGGTTTGGATGACGATGAGCCCGCGCCCGCGGTCTTGATGGCGGCAGTTGCAGGCTTGGCGGACTTCTTTGTCGCAACGGTCACGGCCTTGGCCGGTGGTGCTGCGGGCTTTTTGGACGGCGCGCTTTTCTCCTTGGTCGCGGAGCCTTGCACGGTGGCGGAAACCTTCTTCACCGCAGGTACAGCCTGCTTCGCAGCCGGCGCCTTCTTAGCGGCGGGCTTGGTTGCTGGCGTGGCCTTGGCGGCGGGTTTCTTCACGGTGACTGGCTCCTTGGACGAACTGGAACGCGCTTTCACTGGGTGTCTCCTCCCATGGAGGCCCCTTGCGGCTTTCAGACCGCACAGGCCCCCGTTGTCGGGGTGCTCGCCAAGTGGCGAACCCCGGGGTTATACCCCCGAAAGCCCGCCAGAAACGTACGGCGCCCCGTGCCGGAAGTCACATCTTGTCCTTGGGAACGGGACATGGCTGCCGGAACAGGCGCGCGATTGTATAGAGAACTCGGACGCGCGGGCGAAGTCCCGGCGTGCCCTCCGACTCCGTTAGCATCGCCCGGCGCCGCCGGAGGGGGTGGCGCGCGGGCCCTGGCCTTTGTCCATATGGCGCCGGGGGCCTATCCGATCATTCCGATCTCATTCGCAAGACAGAAGAAAGCAACAAGCCTTGAACAAGAAAGCAGTTTTGGGAGTCCTGGCAGCCGCCATCGCCGTCGCCTACGGCGGCAGCACCTGGTGGGCCGGATCGCAGATCAAGTCGCGCTACGACACCGCGCTGGACGAGCTGCCGAAGCAGACCGCGCTGGTTCGCGTGATCGAACGCAAGTACGAGCGCGGCTTCTTCGGTGCCGTCAGCACCGTCACGCTGGAAATCGGCTGCGCGGCCGATGCCGCCGCCAGCCAGCCGGCCGCCGGCGCGGAAGAGGAAGCGGAAGACGGCGAGGAAGACGCCGACGCCATCAAGCCGCCGAAGCAGCTGCGCCTGACCATCCGCGACACCATCCACCACGGCCCGCTGGCCGGCGGTACGCTGGCGGCCGCCACCATCGACAGCGAACTGGTGCTCGACGCCAAGGCCCAGGCCGAGGCGAAGAAGCTGTTCGGCGAAGCCAGGCCCGTGTCCGCCCGCACCAAGGTCGGCTTCAACGGTGCCTTCACGACCGACCTGACCGTCGCCCCCGCGAAGCTGGCCGAAGAGGGCAAGGGCAAGCTCGACTGGCAGGGCATGCAGGCCCGCGTCGAAGTCAACGCCGCGCGCACCCAGGCACGCTACGACCTGACGATGCCCGGCCTGGACTTCAGCGAGGCAAAGAGCGGCGTGACCATGAAGATGGGCAAGCTCGTCGCCAAGGCCGACATGGACAGCAGCGCCGGCTGGATCCTGGCCACCGGCAAGACCGAGGGCAAGCTCGACACGCTGGAGTTCGCCGTCAAGAAGAAGGCGGCCGAGGAGGGCTCGGAACCACCGAAGGCCCTGCCCACCGTCCTGCTCCAGAACATCGACCTGGTGGGCGACGCGAGCACCAAGGACGGCCTCTACGCCTCCAGCGCCACGCTCAAGGGCTCCGGCAAGATCGGCGAGACCAGGATCGACAAGTTCGAGCTGACCAGCGGCGGACGCCGCATCCACGCCGCCGGCTACAAGAAGCTGGCCGACGCCTGGATGCAGTCCAGCGCAGCCAACAGCTGCGGCAAGGGCGGCAGCAAGGCCTCGCAGGCGGCCATGCAGGCGCTGATGGAGCAGCTCACGCCCGACCTCAAGGCCATGGCCAAGTACGCGCCCGAGGCCGGCATCGACAAGCTGCTGGTCGAGATCGACGGCAAGCGCGCCGAACTCGGCTACTCGGTCGGCATGGCCGGCGTGACCGACGAAGACCTGCAGCTGCCGGGCACGGCGCTGATGATGAAGCGCGGCGTGCTCAAGGCCCACGCGCGACTGCCCATGAAGTGGATCGAGAAGCTGGCCGAAACCGGCGCCGAGAGCGGCCAGACGCCTCCGCCCGAAATGGTGGCCGGGCTGGTCGAACAGGGCGAGGAGAAGGGCTTCGTGAAGCGCGACGGTGACGACGTCACCGCCCAGGTCGAGTTCAGCGAAGGCGCCCTGAAGGTCAACGGCAAGCCGCTGGGCGGAATGGGTGGCGCTGGCAAGTAAAGCCGCCCTGCCCCAATGACAAACGGCGCTGGCCTCCTGGGGCCAGCGCCGTTTTTTCAGGAAGCCTTCAGTTCAGGCTCAGACCAGGCACTGCTCCAGCCCCTGCTCGAGGATTTCTCGCGGCAGTTCGATGCCGATGAACACCATGCGGCTCTGGCGCGCCTCGTCCTTGCCCCATTCCGGGCCCAGGTCGCTGCCCATGAGCTGGTGCACGCCCTGGAAGATCACCTTGCGCTCGGTGCCCTTCATGTTCAGCACGCCCTTGTAGCGCAGCATGCGCGGGCCGTAGATGTTGACGATCGCGCCCAGGAAGTCTTCCAGCTTGGCCGGGTCGAAGGCGCGGTCGGCCTTGTAGACGAAGCTCTTGACGTCGTCGTCCGTGTGGTGATGGTGGCCGTGGCCGCCTTCGTGCTTGTGCGAGGGGTGGTCGCAATGCTCGCCATGCGCGTGGTCATGGTCGTGATGGTCGTGGTCGTCTTCCTTGAGGAAGTCGGGGTCGATGTCCAGCTTGGCGTTCAGGTTGAAGCCGCGCAGGTCGAAGATGTCCTTCAGCGGCACATCGCCGAAGTGCGCCTTCTGCTGCGGCGCGCGCGGGTTCATGTGCTTCAGGCGGTGGATGAGCGCCTCGGTTTCCTCGGCCGACACCAGCTCGCTCTTGCTGATGAAGATCTGGTCGGCAAAGCCCACCTGGCGGCGCGCTTCCTGGCGGTCGTTGAGCTGCTGCGGCGCGTGCTTGGCGTCCACCAGCGTGAGGATCGAGTCGAGCAGGTAGCTCTCGGCGATCTCGTCGTCCATGAAGAAGGTCTGGGCCACGGGGCCGGGGTCGGCCAGGCCGGTGGTCTCGATCACCACGCGGTCGAAGTCGAGCAGGCCCTGGCGCTTCTTGGCGGCCAGCAGTTGCAGCGCCTCGCGCAGGTCTTCGCGGATGGTGCAGCAGACGCAGCCGTTGCTCATCTGCACGATCTGCTCCTTCGACTCGGTCACGAGGATGTCGCTGTCGATGTTCTCCTCACCGAACTCGTTCTCGATGACCGCGATCTTCTGGCCGTGGGCCTCGGTCAGGATGCGTTTGAGCAGCGTGGTCTTGCCCGAGCCGAGAAAGCCGGTGAGGATGGTCGCGGGGATGAGGGCCATGGAATTGGTGCTCCGGAAGCGGAAAACAGGAAATGGGGGCCGAAAAAGGCGCGGCCCGGCAGTTTAGCCAATGCCACTGAGTTGCGTTGGTGGCAGGGTCAAGCCGGCATTACACGGGCTTCCTGACCACCACCAGGCCCTTCAGGTACTCGCCCTCCGGAAACTCGATGGTCATCGGGTGGTCGGGCGCCGCGCCCAGGCGCTCGGCGATGTAGCCGTCCACGCCGGCATCGAGCCCCGCCGAGGCCACGATCTTGTGGAACAGGTCGGCGCTGATGCCGCCCGAGCACGAGAAGGTCAGCAGCACGCCGCCCGGCTCCAGGATCTTGAGCGCCAGGCGGTTGATGTCCTTGTAGGCCCGCGCGGCGCGCTCGGCGTGCGCCACCGTGGGCGCGAACTTGGGCGGGTCGAGCACGATGGCGTCGAAGGTGCGGCCCTGGTCGATGAAGTCGCGCAGCACGGTGTTGACGTTGGCGTCGAGAAACTCGGTCTCGATGCCCTGCCCCTCGAAGCCATTGAGCGCGAGGTGGCCCCGCGCCCGCTCCAGCGCCGGCAGCGAGGAGTCGACCGACACCAGCTGCGCGCCCTGCAGCGCATCCGCCGCCTTCAGCCCCGCCAGCGCCGCCACCGTGAACCCACCCGTGTAGCAGAAGCAGTTCAGCACGCGCCGGAAGCGCCGGTGCTGCGCCAGTTCGGCAAAACGCTGGCGGCTGTCGCGCTGGTCGAGGTAGAAGCCGGTCTTGTGGCCGGTGGCGACGTCGAGCGACAGCTTCCAGCCATGCTCGCGGATGACGATCTCGGTCGGCCCCTCCCCGCGCAGCCAGCCCGTGACCGGCTTCAGGCCCTCGCGCTCGCGGCCGCTGGCGTCGGAACGCTCGTAGAGCTTCGAAAGGCCCGTGGCCTCGAGCAGCGCGTCGGCCAGCACGCCCTTCCAGCGCTCCACCCCGGCCGACAGAAACTGCGCCACCAGCGTATCGCCGTAGCGGTCGACGATCAGTCCCGGCAGCCCGTCGGCCTCGCCATGCACCAGCCGCACGCCATCGCTCTGCAGGTCGAACAGGCCGCGCGCGTTCACGGCGCGGGCGCACAGCGATGCAAGGAAGGCCGCGTCGATGCGCTGCGTCTCGACAAAGCTCCAGGCCCGCGCACGGATCTTGGAAAGCGGGCTGAAGGCAGCCCATGCGAGAAAAGCGCCGTCGTGCGACTCGACGCGCACCGTCTCGCCGGAGTCGGCGCCGCCGCGCGCGATGGCGGATTCGAAGACCCATGGATGGCGGCGCTGCATCGAGCGCTCTTTGCCGGGTTTGAGGCGAAGGGTTTTCATTGTTCCTGCTTGCTTACTTGTCTTTGTCTTCCCTGGCCTTGGCACGCGGATGTGCCGCGTCGTACACCTTGGCCAGATGCTGGAAATCCAGCCGCGTATAGACCTGCGTGGTCGCGATGTTGGCGTGGCCCAGCAGCTCCTGCACCGCGCGCAGGTCGCTGCTCGACTGCAGCACGTGGCTGGCGAAGGAATGGCGCAGCATGTGCGGGTGCACCGGCGCCGCGAGGCCGGCCTTCAGGCTGCGCTCGCGCAGCAGCTTCCAAACCGCCTGCGACGACATCCGCATGCCCTTGGCGCTGATGAAGAGCGCGCCAGCCGCCTGCGGGTCGCGCAGCCGGGCTGTCGTCAGCCCGGCGCAGTCGTCGCGCACCGCGAGCCAGTCGCGCACCGCCTCGGCCGCCTTGCTGCCCATCGGCACGATGCGGCGCTTGCTGCCCTTGCCGAGCACGCTGGCTTCCAGCGCATCGAGATCGATCCAGCCCCGCGCCGTGTTGCTCGCCTGCGCATCGAGCCCCGTGAGCTCGCTCACGCGCAGGCCGCAGCCGTAGAGCACCTCGACGATGGCGCCGTCCCGCGCCTCGGTCCACGGGTCGGCCTCGGGGTCGTAGAGCTCGGCGAGGCGCACCGCGTCGTCCACCCCCAGGGCCTTGGGCAGCGGCCGGCCGGCCTTGGGTGCGTGCACGTCCTGCACCGGGTTGAAGCCGATCAGCCCCTCGTGCCCCAGCCAGCGGTAGAAGCTGCGCCAGCACGACAGCACCAACGCGATGCCGCGCGGCTCGCGCCCTGCGCTGTGCAACTGCGCCATCCAGCGGCGGACGTGGGCTGTCTGCACCCGGTCCAGCGGCAGCTTCGCCTCTGCGGCGTGCTCGCGCAGCGACTGCAGGTGAAAGGCATAGAGCTCGACCGTGCGCGCCGCCAGACGGCGCTCCACGCGCACGTGCTCCAGGTATTTTTCGATCCAGTCCGGGGAAGTCGTCGGAGCGGATGCAGCCGGGTCAGAAGAGATACCCATGCCCGGCATTGTTGATGATGGCCGCCGGCTCGCGCAATGCGCCCTTCGAGAACGGCCCGAGCGCCTGCCAGCAGGAAGTGGGTGCCGCCGCGTACTGCACGTCGAAGCTCTTGTCGAAGCCGCTCATCTTCACCAGCCGCTCGATGCGCCACAGGTGGAAAGGCTCCGACACGATGACCACGCTGCGCACGCCGGCCGCCAGCAGCAGCGGGCGCGACAGCGACAGGTTCAGCCGGGTGGAAGTCGATGCCGGCTCCAGCACCATCGGCCCCGTGAATCCCGAGGCGATGGCGTGCTCCTGCATCGTGATGGCCTCGATGCGGCTGTCCTCGGAATCCACGCCGCCCGAGAAGGCCAGTTGCCTGACCAGCCCGGCCCGCGCCAGTCCCAGGGCCGTGTCGACCCGCCCGGTGAGGCACGGGTGCGGCTTGCCGTCGAGGTACGCGCGGCTGCCGAGCACCAGCGCCGCGTCGGCCGGGCGTTGCGGCGGGTGCGCCAGCAGCTCCTCGGCATGCCCCCAGATGAAAGCCCCGATGGCCGCATACGCCAGCGCCACGACCAGCAACCCGCCGGCCAACGCGACCTGCCAGGGCCGCCGCAACCAGCGCGGGCGCTTCAAGGACGCAGCCGCGAAAGTCCGCCCGAGGCCAGCGTGGCGATGCGCTCGAGAAAATCGGTGCCCATCTCGGCGTTGAAGCGCTGCGCGTCGGGCGACGCCAGCACCAGCAGGCCGAAGGCCGGCGATTCGGCGTCGGGGCGCAGCGGAATCAGCGCGATCGACATCGCGGCCTGCGGCTCCGGCAGCCAGTTGGCGGCTTCGAATCCCGAGTTGAGCCCGCAGTACGGCGAGGTCAGCGAGGTGGCCAGCGCCTTCACGTCGTCGCTCACCCACTGGGCGTACGCCTCGTTGAGGTATTCGCTGCCGCAGTCCCACACCTTGATGGCCGTCTGCGGCACCAGGAACAGCGACTGCAGGTCGACCGCGATGCGGTACGGCAGGCTGCGCGGGTCGCGCGTTGTCAGAAGGCCGCTGGTCCAGCGCTGCAGGCGGTCGGCGATGACCACGTTTTCGGTGCCGTGGCGCACCATGTCCATCAGGCGATGCTCCAGCGCCTTGATCTTCTCGCGCAGCATCTCGGCCTGGCGCTCCTGCAGGCTCACGGCGCGGTTGCCGTGCGGGCTGGTGAGCTGCACCTGCGCCAGCAGCTGGGCATGGCGCTCGAAGAAGTCGGGCGTGTTCGCCAGGTAGTTGGCGATGTCGTCTTCAGTGATCGGATTCATGGCGTTGGCGTCGTTGTTGTTGCTCGTGAAGTTGGTCATGGCAGCTCCGGTACCTCGATGTCTCCCTCGAAGACCGTGACGGCCGGCCCGGTCATCAGCACCGGCTGGCCCTCTCCCTGCCACTCGATCGTGAGGATGCCGCCGCGCGTCTGCACGTCGACCCGGCGCTCCAGCAGCCCGAGGCGGATGCCCGCCACCACCGCCGCGCAGGCGCCCGTGCCGCAGGCCAGCGTTTCGCCGGCGCCGCGCTCGAACACCCGCAGCCTGATGTTGGAGCGGTCGACCACCTGCATGAACCCGGCATTCACCCGCTGCGGAAAGCGCGGGTGGTGCTCGATCTGCGGCCCCTGCTCGGCCACGTGCGCCGTGTCGACGTTGTCGACCACCTGCACGGCGTGCGGGTTGCCCATCGACAGCACAGCTACGGAAACGATAGCGGTGCCGGCGCGGGTGCCCAGGGCCAGGTGCCACTTGTGCCAGGCGCCTTCAGGCTGAGGGTCGAGCCCGGCGGTGTCGAAGGGCACGCGCGCGGGTTCGAAGATGGGGGCGCCCATGTCGACCGTCACGCGGCCGTCGGCGCCCATGCGGGGTTCGATCACGCCCGAGAGCGTCTGCACCCGCACCTGCTTCTTCTCGGTCAGGTGGTGTTCGCTGACGAAGCGCATGAAGCAGCGCGCGCCGTTGCCGCACTGCTCCACCTCGCCGCCATCGGAGTTGTGGATCACGTACTGGAAGTCGACGCCCTCGGCAGGCGAAGGCCGCACCGTGAGGATCTGGTCGGCGCCGACGCCGAAGTGGCGGTCGGCCAGAAAGCGGTATTGCGCGGCGCTGAGGCCCAGCGTGCCGCGCGTTTCGTCCAGCACGACGAAATCGTTGCCGGCTCCCTGCATTTTGGTAAAGCGGATTCGCATCCCGGGATTATCGCCACGGGCACTGTCCCTGGCGACCATGGGCCCAAGCCCTCCCCTGCAGCGCCGGGAAGCAGGCCGCCTCAGAGACCGAGCAGTGCGCGGCCTTCGTCGGACAGCAGGTCGTGCGTTTCGGGGTGCGTGCGCATGTAGGCGGCGAACACGGGGCACTGCGCAACGACGCGCAGGCCGCGCTCGCGCGCGGAGGCCAGGCCCGCGAGCACCAGTTGCCTAGCGACGCCCTGGCCTTGCAGCGCCTCGGGCACCAGGGTGTGGACGAAAGTGATGACATCACCCGCAAGGGTGTAGATCGCGACCGCGCGTTCGCCTTGCGATGCGAACTCGAAACGGTGCTTCGACGGATTGTCCTGAACGACAGGGGGAGGAGGCGTGGTCATGAAGAGGGTCTCGGGTGGGGAAGGTGGCGTCCGCGCATGCGCCGCGAACGCCATGGACGATCAGCCCTGGATGAACGCCAGCAGATCGGCGTTCACCTGGTCCTTGTGGGTGGTGCAGGTGGCGTGCGGCGCGCCTGCGTAGACCTTGAGCTGGCTGCCCTTGATCATCTCGGCCGCGAGCTTGCCGGTGGCCTCGAAGGGCACGACCTGGTCGTCATCGCCGTGGATCACGAGCGTGGGCACGTCGATCCTTGCCATGTCGGGGCGGAAGTCGGTTTCCGAGAATGCGGTCACGCAGTCGATGGCGGCCTTGATCGAGGCCTGCAGCGCGATCTGCAGGGTCTGCTTGAAGACGCCCTGCGACACCTTGGCGCCGGGGCGGTTGGTGCCGTAGAAGAGCGTGCTGAAGTCGTCGAGGAACTGCGGACGATCGGCGGCCAGACCGGCGCGGATGCCTGCGAACAGCGAGGCGTCGGGGCCCACCGGGTGGTCGGCCGTCTTCATGAACAGCGGCGTCACGGCGCTGATGAGCGCGAGCCTGGCCACGCGAGCGCTGCCCTTGCGCGCGATGTAGCGCGTCACGTCGCCGCCGCCCATCGAGAAGCCCGCGAGGACCACGTCCTTCAGGTCGAGCTTCTCGATCAGCTCGGCGATGTCGTCGGCGAAGGTGTCGTAGTCATAGCCCGTCCACGGCTGGCTCGAACGGCCGAAGCCGCGCCGGTCGAACGCGATCACCCGATAGCCGCGTTCCGCGAAGAACAGCATCTGGGCATCCCACATGTCGGCGCTGAGCGGCCAACCGTGGCTGAAGAGAATGGGCTGGCCCGAGCCCCAGTCCTTGTAGTAGAGCTCGGTGCCGTCGCGCAGTGTGAGTGTGGTCATGGTTTTTCCAGTGAAGTGAAGTGAATGAACGAAGGAACGAAGGGAAATCAGAGCGCAAGAAAGTGATGCACCTCGGGCTTGCCCGGCCCGATGTGGAAACGCAGTACGTCGCTCTGCAGGTCGGCGTCGGCATGCGACACGCGGTGGTGCTGGCGCAGGTGCTCCGCCCACGATTCGACGAGGAACCACTCCATCACCCGCTCCGCATCGGCCGTGTGCTCGTGCACGCCCCAGGCGTAGGCGCCGTCGCGGCGGCGTTCGAGCGACAGGCGCTTCATCGCATCCAGGAACGCAGGGCGGTCCTCCTTGCGGATGCGGTACTCGACCTGGATCATCACCGGCCCGCGGTCGTGCGCCACCGGCTCGGCCAGCAGCGGTTCCGGCCAGTGGTTCGAGGCCTGCAGGTCGGCCTCGCCGGCCGGCAGACGCACGCGGTGGAAGACCAGGCCCGTCACCACCAGCCCGACCGCGCCGGCCACCAGCGTCATCGGCACGCCGATCTGCTGCGCCACCAGGCCCCAGCCCAGGCTGCCGGCGGCCATGGCGCCGTTGAACACCGTCAGGTACACGGCCAGGCCGCGCCCGCGCACCCAGTTCGGCAGGATCGACTGGGCCACGCTGTTGAGCGTGGTCAGCGCCACGATCCAGCCCAGGCCCAGTACCAGCAGCAGCGCCACGGCCAGCCACTTGGGCGGCGCGAAGACCAAGGCGCCCATCACCGCGGCTGTGAGCAGCGAGGCAAGAAGCATCATCCCGTCGGCATCGAGCCGGGCACGCAGGCGCGGCATCACCAATGCACCGCCGATGGCGCCCGCGCCCACCGCGCCGAGCAACACGCCGTAGAAGCCGGCACTGCCGCCGAGCATCTGGCGCGCCACCAGCGGCAGCAGCGCCCACACCGAGCTGGCGAACAGGAAGAACACAGCCGCGCGCAGCAGCACCACATGCAACTCCTTGCTGGCGCGGGTGTAGCGCAGGCCGGCTCGGAAGGCGCCCAGGAAGTTCTCCGACAGGCCGCTGTCGGCCGGCGCCGGGCGTTTCCACCACAGCAGCACCGCGATCACGAACACATAGCTCAGCACGTCGACGCCGTAGGTGGCCGCCGCGCCGAAGCTCGCGAGGATCAGCCCGCCCGCCGCCGGTCCGATGGAGCGCGCGATGTTGATGCCCAGCGAGTTCAGCGCCACCGCGCCCTTCAGGTCCGCGCGCGGCACCAGCTCGGGCACGATCGACTGCCAGGTCGGCCCCATCAGCGCCGCGCCGATGCCGCCCACGAAGGTCAGCGCGATCAGGTATTCCACCGTCAGCGAGCCGGTGTGCGAGAGCACCAGCAGCGCGCCGCTCACGGCCGCCAGCACCAGCTGCACGAAGATCAGGAAGCGCCGCCGGTCGAGGATGTCCGACAGCACGCCCGCCGGAATCGCCAGCAGGAAGATCGGCAGCGTGGCCGCCGTCTGGATCAGCGCCACCGCCGTCGGGTTGGCCGACAGGTCGGTAACCAGCCACGAACTGGCCACGTCGCGCATGAAGCTGCCGATGTTGCCGAGCACCGTGGCGGCCCACAGCACCGCGAAGACCGGCTGGCGAAGAGGCGCAAAGGCTCCGGGTTGCGGTGCCGACGCTGTTGCGCCGTGCGAGGTGTCAGACATTTGCGCGCTCCTTCAGGTCATGCCAGGCGACGAGCAGGAAGCCGCCGACCAGCCCCAGGTGTTCGAAGAAGGAGTTTGCCGCCATGAAGCGCTCCTGCCCGACGGGCATCTGCCAGAAGCGCAGTGCCACGAAGGTCGCCATCAGGGTGAAGCCGGCCAGGGCCAGCGCGCCGAGCCAGCGCAGGCGGCCCGTGAGGATCAGCGCCGAGGCGCCGAGCTCCAGCACGATGACTGCCACGGCCAGCGGGCCGGCGGGCGACAGGCCGAAGTGGTTCATCTCGGCGAGGGCCGCGTTGAAGTCCATCGCCTTGTTGAGCCCGCCCTGCAGGTAGGCCGCGCACAGCAGCAGCAAGGCGATCCAGCGCAGTGCGGGTGAGGTTGTCCAGCGCATCGTCATCCTCACACCGCCCAGCAGGCGCAGCCGAGGGCGCCCCAGAAGCTCTTGAGGTCGCCAACGGGCAGCTTGCTGCTCCAGGCCGTGGCGTGGCTGTGGCCGTGCACGTTGCAGTTGTTGGCGCAGCCGCAGGACGCAGCAGCGTTGCGCATCACCTTCTGCAGCGGCGCGCCTTCCTTCTTGTCGGCCCATCCGGCATAGCCGCCGAAGGTGCGCGCGGGCGACCAGTCGGGCATGGCCGGCGGCACCGAGCCCTCGTCGTGAGAGGCGAAGACGCCGGCGCCGTAGACCACCTTGCCGCCCACCATCGTGAGCAGCGCGGTCGTGTCGGCGATGTCCGATTCGGGGCAGGCGAAGAAGTCGCGATCGGGCACCACCAGGTCGGCGAGCTGGCCGGCCTGGATGCGGCCCTTCTTGCCCTCCTCGTTCGAGAACCAGGTGACGTTCTCGGTCCACATGCGCAGAGCCTGTTCGCGGTCGAGCAGGTTGCGCTGCGGCGTGATCTGCAGGCCGCCCACCGTCTTGCCCGTGACCAGCCAAGACAGCGACACCCACGGGTTGTACGAGGCCACGCGGGTGGCGTCGGTGCCGGCCGAGACCTTCAGGCCGCGCTCCAGCATGCGCTTGACCGGCGGCGTGGCCTCGGCGGCGGCAGCGCCGTAGCGCTCCACGAAGTATTCGCCCTGGTAGGCCATGCGGTGCTGCACCGCCACGCCGCCGCCCAGCGCGGCGATGCGGTCCATCGACTTCTCCGAAATGGTCTCTGCATGGTCGAAGAACCAGTTCAGGCCGGCCAGCGGGGTATCTTTGTTGACCTTCTCGAACACGTCGAGCGAGCGGCTGATGGTCTCGTCGTAGGTGGCGTGCATGCGCCAGGGCCAGCGGTTCTGCGCCAGGATGCGCACCACGCCTTCGAGGTCGCCTTCCATCTCGGGTGCCATCTCGGGGCGCGGCTGGCGGAAGTCCTCGAAGTCTGCGGCCGAGAACACCAGCATCTCGCCGGCGCCGTTGTGGCGGAAGTAGTCGTCGCCCTGCTTGTATTTGGAGTTGGCGGTCCAGTTCAGGAAGTCTTCCTTTTCCTGCTTGGGCTTCTGCGTGAACAGGTTGTAGGCCAGGCGGATGGTGAGCTGGCCGTCGTCGGCGAGCTTCTGGATCACTTCGTAGTCGTCGGGGTAGTTCTGGTTGCCGCCGCCCGCGTCGATGGCGCCGGTCACGCCCAGGCGGTTGAGCTCGCGCATGAAGTGGCGCGTGGAATTGAGCTGGTAGTCGAAGGGCAGCTTCGGGCCCTTGGCCAGCGTGGCGTAGAGGATGGCCGCGTTGGGCTTGGCCAGCAGCAGGCCCGTGGGGTTGCCGGCGCTGTCGCGCACGATCTCGCCGCCGGGAGGCGCGGGCGTGTCCTTGGTGTAGCCCACGGCGCGCATCGCGGCGCCGTTGAGCAGTGCGCGATCGTACAGGTGCAGGATGAAGACCGGCGTGTCGGGCGCCACCGCGTTCAGCTCCTCGATGGTCGGCAGGCGCTTTTCCACGAACTGGTGCTCGGTGAAGCCGCCCACCACGCGCACCCACTGCGGCGCCGGCGTGATCGCCACCTGGCGCTTGAGCATCGACATCGCATCGGCCAGGCTGCGAACGCCGTCCCAGCGCAGCTCCATGTTGAAGTTCAGGCCGCCGCGAATGATGTGCAGGTGGTTGTCGATCAGCCCCGGCAGCACGCGCTTGCCCTGCAGGTCGATCACGCGGGTGGCGCTGCCGGCCAGCGGCAGCACGTCTTCGGCGCGGCCCACGCGGGTGAAGCGGCCGTCCTTGATGGCCACGGCGTCGGCCACCGGGTTGGCGCGGTCCAGCGTGGTGAAGCGGCCGTTGCGCAGGATCAGGTCGGGGCGTTGAAGGGTGTCGGGGGTGTTGGACATGTTGCTGGAAAGAGAGGCGACCGCGAGGCCGGGGGCTGCGAGGGTGGCGCCGAGCGCTCCGAGGAGGCGCCGGCGGCTGGGGTCTGCGGATGGGCTCATGCGTCGCGCCTGCCGGTGGACGGGGCTTCGGCGGTGCTCGCCGCCGAGGGCTGGGCGCACTTCGGCAGTTCGCCGAACACGTGCGGCTTGACCTGGTGGTGCAGCCACGAGGTGGCCACCGCGTCGGGCTTGATCACGCTCTTGATGAGCGGCGGGATCTGCTCGCCGAGCAGGATCCCGAGAAGCCCCACCAGGGCGATGACCGGCGGCGCCGGCGAGCGCACCTGGAAGAGTGCGTAGATCACGCCGACCAGCAGGCCGAGCGCGAGCGACAGGACATAGGGCTTCATGATCTGGTTCGCCTCGGCTTTGTCGATCAACCTTCGTGCGCGCCGAACATGGTCTTGGCGTAGGTCACGCCCAGGCCGTAGGCGCCGCCCACCTTCTTCGCGATGCCGGTGGTGAGCTCGTAGGTCTCGCCGCGGGCCCAGTCGCGCTGCAGCTCGAGCAGGTATTGCAGCGAGGTCATCGGCTGCGCACCGGCCTGCACCATGCGCTCCATCGCGCGGTTGTGCGCCTCGGTCGACACGTCGCCGCAGGCGTCGGCGATCACGTACACCTCGAAGCCCTGGTCGAGCGCCGACAGCGCCGGGCCGACGATGCACACGCTGGTCCACAGGCCAGCCAGCACGATGCGCGGCTTGCCGATCTGGTTCACGCGCTCGATCACGGCGGCGTCTTCCCAGGTGTTCATCGAGGTGCGGTCCAGCATCTTCTGGCCCGGGAAGGCGTCAGTGATCTCGCTGAACATCGGGCCCGAGAAGCTCTTCTCGGCCACGGTCGTGAGGATGGTCGACACGCCGAAGCCGGCCGCCGCCTGCGCCACCAGCGCGGCGTTGTTGCGCAGGTTCACGGCGTCGATGGAGTGGGTGGCGAAGGCCATCTGCGACTGGAAGTCGATCATCACCAGCGTGTGGTCGGTGGGGTTGAGCAGCTTGGCGCCGGCGGTGGGGGTGGCTTTGACGGTCATGGGAAGCTCCTTTGGATTGAATGGATGTTCGATTGGATTCACAATTTGCTTTCGGAGGGAATCTCCTTGGCACGGGATGAATCATCGAGGTCAATCAAGCTGTTATCGACGAAACTTTTCACCTTCAATCATCGAAGTTTTCGATCATCGATTTCCCACTTAACCCTTCCTTCTTCTTTCAAGGAACCGCAGCGTGCTCAAACTCAGCCTGGAAGCCATCGAGGTCGTCGATGCCATCGCCCGCCACGGCTCCTTCGCCGCCGCCGCCGCGCGCCTGAACAAGGTGCCCTCCACCATCTCGTACGCCGTGGGCAAGCTGGAGGAACAGCTCGACATGCTGCTCTTCGAGCGCAACGGCCCGCGCGTGACGCTCACCGCCGCCGGCGAGGAAATGCTCAAGGAGGGCCGCTGGCTGCTCAGCGCCGCGAGCGACCTCGAATCGCGCATGCGGCTGATCGCCACCGGCTACGAGTCGGAACTGCGCCTCGTGCACGACTCGCTGATTCCCACGCAGGCGCTCATCGGCGACATCCGCGCCTTCGAAGACCTGCGCTGCGGCACCCGGCTGCGCATCGGCTGCGAGGCGCTCACCGGCAGTTGGGAGGCGCTGCGCGAGGGCCGCGCCGACATCGTCATCGCCGCCGGCGAAGGCCCTGCCGGCGGCGGCTATCAGGCCGTGACCGTGGGCAGCCTCGACTTCGCGTTCTGCGTGGCGCCCTCGCACCCGCTCACGCGGATCGGCCGCCCGCTGCAGCGCGGCGACCTGCTCGAATGCAACGCCATCGTGGTGGGCGACAGCGCACGCACGCTGTCGGAGCGCACCGTCGGTCTGCTGGCCGGGCAGCCGCGCATTACCGTGCCTTCGATGCCCGCGAAGATCGCCTGCCAGGTGGCCGGCCTGGGCCACGGCTTTTTGCCGCGCGCCTGCATCGCGGATGAGCTGAAGCGCGGCACGCTGGTCGAGCTGCCCACCGAGGAACCGCGCCCGCCCGAGGCGTTCTGGCTGGCCTGGAAGACCGGCGCGCAAGGGCAGGCGCTGCGCTGGTGGCGCGAGCGGATGAATCGCAAGCTGATACCGGCGTTGCTGCCGCGCTCGGCCCTGTGAACGTCAGGGCGCTCAGCCCGCCGCGCGCAGCTTGTCCAGCGCCCGGTCGAGGAACGCGAGCCGGTCCTGTCCCCAGAAGCGCTCGCCATTCAGGATGAAGGTCGGCGCGCCGAACACGCCCGCTTCCACCGCCTCGGCGCTGTTGGCGCGGTACACCGCCAGCACCTCGGCCGATTGCTCCATCGCCTGCAGCGAGGCGCCGTCGTAGCCGTTCTCGTCGGCCACCGCGATGCGCACCTCGGCCTTCGACGTGTCGCGCTCCTCGGCCCACAGCGCGCGAAGCAGCGCGTGCGACAGCGGTTGGGCGTCGAGGCCCTTCAGTTGTGCAGCGATCACCATCCAGCCCGGGTACTTGTTCCAGTTCGGATCGGTGGGCGCGCCCTTGGGGTAGTGCGCGGGCTCCAGGTTCATGGGCATGCCGAGGTAGTCGCTCCAGCGCGCGAGCTCGAGCGCGTGGTACGTGCGGCGCGGCTCGGGGCGGGTCTTCAGCGGAATGCCGCCGGTCTGCGGCACCACGGCCTGGAAGTCATAGGGCTTGAGCGTGAGCCGCACGTGGTGGCGGCGCACGATGTCTTGAAGTTGCGGGCCACCGAGGTAGGCCCAGGGGGAGGAGAGGCTGTAGTAGCAGTCGAGCGCGATCATGTTTCGATTATCTTCAGCGCATGCCCGCCCTCGCCGCGCCTTCCACCCCTCTCCCCTCGGGGTCAGCCGCGCGGGACATGGCGGCGCGATGAAGTTCCCGGCCTTTCTTTTCTCGCTGTTCCTTTCCCGGCTCGCCGACCAGATCCTGCTGTTCCTGGTGCCGCTGGTGGTGTTCCAGGTGACGCAGGACGTGGCGTGGTCCGGCTACGCCTTCGCGGCCGAGACGCTGCCGCGCTTTCTGTCGTTTCCCGTCTGCGGCGCGCTGTGCGACCGGGTGTCGCCGCTGAAGCTGTTGCGCGGCAGCCAGATTCTTCGCGCGCTGGTCTGCGTGCTCGGCGTGCTGGCCAACGAGGCGATGGGCGGCATCGGCTGGCTGGTGGGCCTCTCGGCGGTGTGCGGCGTGCTCACCACCCAGGGCGTGATGGCCCGCGAGGTGATGCTGCCGCAGATCGCCACGCAGCACGGCTTCGACAAGGTGCTGGCCTATGCGCAGACCGCCGAGCAGACCGGCACCGTGCTCGGCCCGCTGGTGGCAGCGGCCCTGTTCGCGCTGTGGCCGTGGCAGGCGGTGGTCGGCGCGGCCGCAGGCTTCTTCCTGCTGGCCGACGTCGCCACCTCGTACTGGCGCCGCGGCAACCCCGTGCAGCTGCAACAGCCGCAGGGCGCGCCAGGCCACTTGCTGCAACCCGTCATCACGGCCCTCGGCCACGTGCTGCGCCTGCCGGGACTGCTGCGCCTGACCATGCTCACCTCCGGCGTCAACCTGATGCTAGGCACCACGCTGGCATCCGCCGCTGCGATGGTCACCGGCCTGCACCAGCGCTCGGCCACCTATTACGCCGGGCTGCAGACGCTCGGGGCCGTCGCCACCATCGCGATCCTGCTGGCGATCATCCGCGGGTCGATCCCGCTCAGGCGCATGGGCGTCACCGCCTACGCGTTGATACTGGCCGGCGGCCTGCTCACCGCCGCGAGCACCAGCCACTGGGGCTACGCGGCCGGCTTCCTGCTGGTGATTGGCTTCGACAAGATGTTCAGCATCTACATCCGCATCCACCGCCAGCGGATCATTCCGGCGCAGGACTACGGCAAGACCACCGGCGTGATCGTGCTGCTGAACAACCTGACGCAACCGCTGGCCGGGCTGATCGTCGGCGCGTTCGCGGATGCGACGCAGACGCGCGGGGTGATCTTTGCGGTGTGCTTGCTGGTGGGGGCGATCGGAATTGCTTCGGCCGTGGCCGGCAGAAAAGCCCCCGCTACATCACCTTGACCGCACGCCCGATGAACTGGATCGGCCCGGTCGGCCGGTCGATCGGCGAGCCGTTCTCCGGCTCCAGCGTGAGCTCGAACAGCTGGTTCGGCTCCAGCGGAGGCAGCTTGTCGATGGGAATGCGCAGCGCTTGGCCCTGCTTGACCAGGCCCAGCGACACGGGTCCGCGCCATTGGTCGGCCTTGGTCCAGAACTGAAGCGTCTTCTGCGGCGGCACTTCGAATGTGCCCAGCGGCACCAGGCTCAGCTGACGCGACGAGGAGGTCTGGATCACCCAGCCCGGCGACTTGTCCTGCGGGGCGACCAGCACCACCATGTATTGCGGCGTCGGCAGCGGACGCGTGACGAGCACGGCCACCATCAACGCGGCCGCTGCGAACCCGCCCGCGGCAAGGCCGCGCCACAACCTCAGGTCGTTCCACCAGCCCGGGAAGGTCGATGGACGCGCGGACGTGGCCTTCTTCTCCTCCGGCCCCGCCACGCTGCCAAGGCTGCGTTCGATGCGCGGCCAGAGCGTCGGCGACGGCTCCTCGGGCAGCGAAAGCACAGTGAGCGGCAGCAGCCGCGCCTCCCACGCCTGCACGGCATCGCGCAAGGCCGGCTCATCGCGCATGCGAGCCTCGACCGCGGCGCGCGCACCGGCCGACAGCGTGCCGAGCACGTACTCGCCCGCCAGCGCGTCGATGCCTTCGTCGCCGGTTGTGGTCGTCGGGTTGCCGTTCATGCCATGCACTCCCGCAGCGCGCGCATGCCACGCAGGATCCAGGCCTTCACCGTGCCCAAAGGCGTCTGCAGCCGCTCGGCGATCTCGCCATGCGAGCAGCCTTCGACATACGCGAAGAGGATGCAGTCGCGCCGCGCCGGCTCCAGCCCGTTCAGGCAGTTCTCGAGCCTGCCCAGGTCGGCACGCAATTCGAACTGGTCGCCGGCCGCTGCGTATGCCGCCAGCGCAGCCTGGTCGTCGATGGCCTCGGCTGCGTCTTCGCTCACGTCCACCTGGCGCGCGCCGCTGCGCACCATGTTCAACGCGGCATTGCGCACCACGCTGTAGACCCAGCCCCGGCCTTCGCCGCGCGCCGGGTTGAAGGTTTCCGCGCGCTGCCAGATGCTGATGAACGCGTCGTGCAGCACGTCTTCGGCCTGCTGGCGCTGGCGCACGATGCGCAGCGCCACGCCCATCAGGTAGCGGCCCTCGCGCTGGTACAGCTGCTGCAGGGCCTGACGATCGCCGCGGGCGCAAGCCATGAGAGCGGCGTCGTAGTCGAAGGGGGCGGCGGTGGGCGGCGGGTTCTGCACCGGCCGATGGTAGTGGAGCCAACGGCCCCGCCGCTGAATTACCCGCCGATCAGGACGCCTTCCAGAAGATGTAGTCGGCCTGGTACTGCACGACCTGCTTCTGGCCCTTGGTGGCCGGCGTGCAGGGCACGGAAGCTGGCGCCACGCCGCCTTGCAGTGCCACGCGCTGGATGTAGGTCACACCCGTCATCGCGCCCGAGCCCACGGCCGGGTTGGCCTTCACGAGCTGGAACGGCAGGCTCGTCGGCCCCGAAGGCGCAACGGCCAGCTGAGTGGCCGTGAGCTTGGAGCCGTCGTTCGACTCCCAGGTGGCCGGCGGGCCGTAGTACTTGCCGACCTGCTTGCCGCCGCGGTCCCACAGCTTGGCGTCAGGGCCGACGAACACCCATTCGGTCTGGCCGGGGGCGTTGGCCTTGTCGCGGCATTCGTAGGTGATCTCGCCCTTGCCGACGGTTTCCATCGCGACCTTGTTGCCGGCCGGCACCTGGATGGTCGGCGGCAGGCTGGACTGGTTGAAGGCCGGGGCCATCGAGCCCGAGGACATCGAGCCGCAGGCAGTGAGCGCGGCGGCAGCGGCGGAGACGGCGCCGAGAACGGCGAGCGAGCGGGTGGAACGAGAGGTGTGCATGGAAATTCTCCTGGGTTGTAGAAGGTCAGCAGCTCCTCGCTGCTGGAGGGTCTACACGGCAGGAGTGGGTTTGGATGCAGGGGGCAGAAGATTTTTTAGAGCCGACAACGTGCCCCTGAATCGAATGCGGCGCGCGTCATGAAACGACACTGGCACTGGGGGCCACCTCACCCCCTACCCCGTATGACCTGCGCCAGCAACGTCAGCACAGCAAACCCGAGAATCACCCACACCCCCGCATAAAGCATCCCCAACTCCGTCCCAGGCCCAATCGCCGCAGTCAACACCGCCAACCCACAAGCCCCACCCACCTGCAGCGAACTGTTCAGCAGCCCAGCCGCCAGCCCCTGCTCATCGTCGGCCACGCCGTTCGTCCCCGCCACCATCAGCGCCGAGATGCTCAGCGCAAACCCCAGCCCCCACAGCACCGAAGCCGGCAGCAGCACGCCCCACAGGTCGGGCTCGGGCCCGATGCGCAGCATCAGCAGGTAGCACGGCACGAATGCCAGCAGGCCGACCATCAGCACGCGCGTCACGCCGAAGCGGCTGATGAGCGCGCCGATCTTCGGGCCGATCACCACCACCATCAGCCCCGCCGGCAGCAGCACCAGCGCCATCTGCCACGGCTTCCAGCCCTGGATGTTCTGCAGGTACAGCGCGATCAGAAACTGGAAGCCCATCGCGCCGCCGTACAGCAGCGCGGCGCTGATGTTGGCGGCCACCAGCGCGCGGTTGCGGAAGATGCCCAGCCGCACCAGTGGCTCTTTCACCGTGCGTTCGATGACGACGAAAGCCGCCAGCAGCGCCGCGGCCACCGCGAAGCCGATGACCGTGCGCGGTGACGACCAGCCCGCCTCTTCCACTGACACCACGGTGAACACCATCAGCAGCATGCCCGCCACCAGCGTGACGGCGCCGCCGATGTCGAGGCGCGGCCGCTGCGCTCCTTTCACACGCGGCGCATCGGGCGGCAGGTAGCGCAGCGCGGCCAGCAACAGCAGCACCGCGACAGGGATCGGCAGCACGAAGATGTAGCGCCAGTTCAGCGCCGCCAGCAGCCCGCCGATGAGCAGGCCCGACGAGTACCCCGAGGCCTCGAACAGATTGAAGATGCCGAAGGCCTTGTTGCGCGCCGGCCCTTCGGCAAAGGTGGTGGTCAGCAGCGACATCGCGGCCGGCCCGGTGAAGCCCGCCGCCATGCCTTTCACAAAACGCGAAACGATCAGCAGCCCCGCGTCGGTGGCGAAGGCGCCGCCCACCGACACCAGCGCGAACACCGCCAGCCCCGCCACCAGCACGCGCCTGCGGCCGAACAGGTCGGCGCAGCGCCCGCCCAGCAGCAGAAAGCCGCCGAAGGCCAGGATGTACGCGCTGACCAGCCACTGCGCGGTGGCCGCGCCGATGCCGAAGGCATGCTGGATCTCGGGGATTGCCACCGCGATCATCGAGATGTCGAGCCCATCGAGCAGAATCACGCCGCTGAAGATGAGCAGCGCGATCCACATGCGCGCGGGCCAATGCAGGGGGTCCTTGTTTCTCTCCGTCGCGGCGACACCGACAACATCAACAACAACATCAGCGCCCTCATCGTCAGGGCGCGCGTCGCGCGGGTTCAGGCTGGCAGACATCCGATTGCTCCAATCAATCCATGGTTTCTTGATTGGCCCGATCGTCCCGCGCCCGCCCCGCGATGAGAAACGAGTAGTTCTCAACGAACCGTCAAACGGAGCTTGAAGATCGATGGCATCCACGCCGATGACGAACAACAGCAGCACCAGTAACAACGGCAGCAACCGCATGCTCCCCGGCACTCGCGCCCTGCGCACCTTCGAGGCGGCCGCGCGGCACCTGAACTTCACCCGCGCGGCCGACGAAGTGGGGCTCACGCCCGCGGCCGTGAGCTACCAGATCAAGGAGATCGAAGACCAGCTCGGCGTGGTGCTCTTCACGCGCACCAGTCGCAGCATCCAGCTCACGCCCGCCGGCGCCGTGATGTTCGAGGCCACCGCCGACGCGCTCGACAGCCTGCACCGCGCAGCCGGCCGCGCGCGCAAGCTCACGCGCAGCGCGGCGCACCTGCGCGTGTCGCTGAGCGCGCGCTTTGCCACCAACTGGCTGCTGCCGAGGCTGCCGAAGTTCAGGGCCGCCAACCCGGGGCTGGAGCTGAGCTTCGACATCACCGACGAGCTGCGCGACTTCGAGGCCGACGACATCGACATTGCCATCCGCTTCGGCACCGGCAGCTATGAAGGCGCGCGCGCCGACCGGCTGTTCGACACCCTCATCGTGCCCGTGTGCAGCCCCAGGCTCATCGAGACCGGGCCGCCGCTCAACGAGCCGCGCGACCTGCTGCGCCACAACCTCACGCTCTGTTTTGTCGACTGGAAGACCGACACCATGACCTGGCCCGACTGGCGCATGTGGATGGCCGCGGCCGGCGTGGACAGCAACGACATCGACGACAGCCGCCTCGTGGGCTTTACCGATTCGAGCTTCGTGGTGCAGGCCGTGCTCGAAAGCGGCGCCGTGGGGCTGGCCGACCTGGACATGATCGCGGGCGACCTGGCGCAGGGGCGGCTGGTGCGGCTGTTCGACGTCGGCGTGCGGATGGCGCAGCCGTATGCGTACTACCTGGTGTGTCCGCAGGGGAGCGGTGAGGACGCGCGGGTCGTGGCGTTTCGGGAGTGGCTGCTGGGAGAAGTGGAAGGTCGTGACACCGGGCAGCCAGACAAATCAGCCGCCTGACGAACCTGGCCAGTTCGCAGACGACCTGCTCAAGGCGAAGAGTTGAACCGCGCCCGCACGCGAACCTCTCCGCCCGCCCCTTGCGTGAAGGGCCTCGAAAGTACCTAGCGATCGCAGCTGCGCTGGCGTTCGACCTTCTTCGCCATCCGCTCGTTCTCATGCTGCACGCACATTGCCATGGCCATCGGCTCGAGCGATCCACCACCGTAAGCCTTGGCAGCGCTGCGTTTGCAAGCTCGATCACGCTCGGCTGCCCAGCGGGCAATCCTGGCTTCGAGCCGGTCCTTGCAGGCCGGCAACTGCTCTGCCTTGTTGGCGATGGCGTGCTGAAGAACCAGGTCCGCCGCGACGGCATCGCGGTACGCACATATGTTCATCGCGGATTGACTGGCATCGCAGTTGGACAAGAGGCCGCGCAGCGCGTCTTCGGCCAACCCGGAGCGATGCGCCAATACGGCCAGCACCTCTTCGGAGCTGGGTTGGAACTTCGCTGGCGAAGAAGACACGGCCGCGTCCGCAACGGCGGCCGACATGGTGATGAACAAGAGAAAGATCGACGTCCTGAACCGCATAGCTCACCCAAAGCGCCATAGCTTGCAATGCCGTCGGTGTTCTTCAGTGCATGCAGCGCATCTTCGAAACTCGAAAACTCCAGCCAGCGTGAAAAATCTGTAGTCGGTTGACATTGGTCCACAGTGTCAACACGCGCATCCTTCTACAACTCCCCGACTCAACAAGGGAGGTTTCAGGATGATGCGCAGAGTTGTCTTGGTCGGGGCTCCGAGCCGGGAAACACCAGTGCCAGAGCATTTCTTCAAGGGAGAGGCAATTCGATGATGAAGGTCTGGGGACGTCTTCTACTCAGCGTGCTGGCATGGTTCCTCGCGATGCCGGCAATGTTCGTGGCTGTGGGGGCGCTGGACCAGCACAAGTTCCAGCCACTCTTCGAGAACATCGTTCCGATCACTGCCGCGATCCTTTTTGTATGGGCGGCCTGGATCTATTGGCGCTTCGTTCCGAGCGCCCCTCGAATCTGGCAACGAATCGGCTATCTGGCCGCTTTTCTGCTGGGGATGTATCTGCTTGGAGCAGGCGCACTGTGGGTGACCTTCTGGGTCATGCTGGCGATCCACGGCGCTTAGCGGCCACACCCGCCGGTGCCGCACCGGGGAACGACTTCGAAGGGCCCGTGCACATCCAAGCTTCACCGTGATTCGAGACGCCCGGCGCCTCAGCCCTTACACAGCCTCACTCAGCGACAAGGAGCATCCGCAATCATGCGGACCGCGCGCAGAAAGTCCTTCGGCGCGACCCAGCTCACATTCCAGTTGCCCGCCACCGGCACCTCGCGCTTGTGCGCAACCACCATCTGCCGTTTCGGAATCACGAGGATGTACTGGCCATGGACGCCCCAGGCCATGTAGGCGCCGCTCAGCGGCGAGTCTGGAGGCTCTTCCAGCAGCCACCAAAGGTAGCCATACCCGAAGCCCCGGCGAGCCGTGTGCGGCGGATGCATGTCCGTGGAGGGCGTTCGCTGCTGCGTCATCTGCCTGACCCAGTCGGCCGGAATCAGTTGCTGCCCGCGCCAGTTGCCCTCTTTCAGCATCAGGTAGCCCAGCCGCGCCATGTCGCGCGTGGACAGGTAGAAGGGGTAGGCCAGGTGCTGCGACAGCCTGGCATTTCCGCTTCGCTTGTGGCGGGCCAGGTCGAAGTCTTCGAGCGCAAGGGGCGTCGCGAGGTCGTCCGCGAACGACCGGTAGATGCTGCGTCCGGTCAACTGCTCGAACACCGTGCCGGCCGCGTTGAAGTCCCAGTTGTTGTAGAGGGAGTAGCTTCCGGGCTTTTGTGACCCGCGTGCCGGTGCGGCGGACGCATCGTCGCCACCGTTGGCTGCTGCGTGATAGACACCGGAGCGCGCCGAAAGCAGGTCGCGCACGCGCGCCTGGCGCTCGACCGGCAGCAGGCCGCCGATGTCGTCGATGCCCAGGTCGGCGAGAGAGCGGTCGAGATCGATCGTGCCGTTCGCCACGTACTTGCCGTACATCATGGACAACACGCTCTTGCGCGCGGAGAACACGATGCTGACCGTCTGCACGGGGCCGTAGCTGAACAGCACGCGGCCGTCCTGCACAGCCATGAGGGCGGTGGAGTCCAGCGTATGCAGGTAGTCGCGCGCCGCATCGAGGTCGCGCCGACACGCATCGCTCAGGGACGATGCGGGAATGGCTTGCCACGAAGCGGCCGGATAGGTGGCCACGACCGCAACGGCAGGCGGCGTCTCGAGCGTTGAGGTGCATGCGCTCACCATCATCAAGGAAGTGCAGGCGCAGCAGAGCGCCAGTGCGCGCATCAGGATTTTTTGCATGGCTGGGGGGTTACCGAGGCAGCTTGCCATCATGCGTCATGGTCGAACGGCTGAGGTCAATCTGCCTCGAAAGCGGCGCGGCGGGGCTGGCCGACCTGGACATGATCGCGAACGACCTCGCGCAGGGGCGACTTGTGAGGCTGTTCGACATCGGCGTAAGCATGGCGCCGACGTATGCGTACCACCTGGTGTATCCGGAGGGGAGCAGTGAGGACGCGCGGGCGGTGGCGCTTCGGGAGTGGATGTTGGGGAGATGCGTGGTGAAGCGGGGCAGCCGGGCATGCCTGCTATGTAAAGATCGCGCAAGAGGAACGTACAAGCCGTGACTGAAGAATCATTGACTGCATTTCTCATCGGCCCTGCTGGGTTGCCTCTGGCCATTGCGCTCGCCATTTACGCTCGCCATGCGTACAAGCGCAGGAAGTTCAAATTGAAAGATGGCCGAGAGCTGCCGGCAGAAGCAGCCCCCTTTCGATTTTGGGTCGAGGTACTCGGAGCGCTAGGGCTGGCCCTTGTGCTGAGCGTCAGCGGAAGCGTCTGGCTATGGCGCAACCACTTCGCTTGATGAACCGTACGACGCAGCGGCGGTGCCTTGCAACGCTTCGCGCACCGCGCCGGCCGCGAGGTTGATGGCATCGATGCGCGCCGTCAGCGCATCGTTGAGCACACCGAGCAAGGCGCTCAGTTCGGTGCGGCTGGGGGTGAGTTCCTCGCTGTCGTTCAGGGCGCTGGTGTCGACGAGCTTCCTGAGCGCGGCGTAGGCGCGCATCACGTCGTTGAGGTTTTCGGCGTCGTCGCAGGCTTGTAGGGCGAGGTCGTCGAGATTGGGGGATGCGGGATCGGGGGAAGTGGATCGAGCGCTTGATCGCGTCGAGGCGGATGCAGATTCAGCCATGTGTGGCCTCCCAGAACTTCGGTTTTGCAACAACCGCCGCAACCGCTTCCAAACGATGGCGGCAGCTCGAACGGGTTGGAAGACCGGGAAGCTCTGACGAGAACCGGCAAGGCTCGCGCCTTCCCGTTCGAGCCGCCAAAACTGGGGGCGCAAACAGAAAAGCCGCAGACCATGTGCGGTAGCTGCGGCTTTCGTCGCAGAACTTCGACGGGCTTCCAAACCCGGCCGCGTTTTTTTCGCGACGGGGCAGTATATCGGCGAGGACATCGATTGATCATCCTGCGCCACTAGATACCAAGAAATAGTGATTCAACAAGCAAGGGTGCCGTGCTAGGAGCAGTTCCCTCTCCTTTTCACCGAGTGCTTTGTGTGTACTAGCGTGCTATGGTTCCGGATCGCAGGAGTAGAAAGATGCGCCTTCACGCCTTCAACATAAAAAACTTCAGATCAATCGTGAACACCGGATGGTGTCCTTTTTCACGCGACCACGTAACAGTTCTGGTTGGTCAAAATGAGAGCGGCAAAAGCTCCATATTGGAAGCACTTCATTGCCTGCTAAGCGGAGTCTCAATTTCGGAAGACGATTTGCGTGCAGCAGCGCCTTTGCCAGAAATGAACATCCGCTGTGAATTTTCCGCCCAAGAGTTAACTGATGCAATTGATGAGGAAAATTGGAGCAGCATTCAAGAAGATGCATTTCACAGCTACGCCAAGCGATGCAAGTTTATTTTTGAACTAAAAATGACTTGGAGACGAAGTAGAGAGAACGATAGTAAATTTGCGTATGACGTCACCATTCTTGACGAGCAATTGGAAAACGTTCTGACAGACTCCAAGAGGAAGCAAAAAAACATTGATCTACGAGAAACCGCTCTAGATAACCTCAAGGCAACTGTCTCAGCAATTGCGACAGCTACCCCGATTCCAAGCATCGCGACACCCACAGAAGAAAATGAAGAGGAGGAAGAGGAGGAAGAAGGTGAGATCATTTTCCTTACATCCTCTGATATTGCACATTGCCTGCACAACGCCTCACCCTCTTCAACCCTTTTCAATCCAGCAACTGGATTGCTGCCAAATACAGTAGATATCGATGAGAAATTTAATCTTATTGGAGTCAACAAACTAGCCGCGTCAAACTATCTTCAAATTGCCGGCCTTGATTTAAAACATCTTCTAAATACAGACAGAAGGGAGCGACAGTTTCTACTCAACAAGGCAAGAGAGAAAATCAGCAAGGATTTCAATCTTTTCTGGACTCAAACCATTGGAAAAAATAGAAAACTAGAAATCGGCTGCGAGATTGAATTTTACAGTTCAGAGGCCGGCGACAAGGCAGGAAAGCCGCACTTAGTTTTTGGAATAAGCGATGGCCACTCCATGCTTTATCCCAAACAACGAAGTGAAGGCGTTAGATGGTTTGTTTCATTCTATTTGCAGCTAAAGGCATCGGAGTCGCGCGGCCTTAAGCGCATTTTTTTAATGGACGAACCAGGTGCAAATCTACACCCAAAAGCACAAGAAGATGTACTGCGGCTCGTAAACTCACTAAGCTCTGGAATAGAAATTGTCTACTCGACTCATAGTAGCGCGTTGCTGGAGTTCAATAAGCTTTATCGAGTGCATGCAGTGCAAAGGACAGGGGATGAAGATGAGAGTCCAACTGAAATAATTGATGCACACAGCTTGAGTGCAGCCTCCACCGATACGCTTACTCCACTTTTGATGGCGATGGGGATTGACCTTTCAAGCCAGAACGTGATCAAGAGAGAGCACAACGTGTTGCTTGAAGAGATCAGTGGTTTTTATTATTTCAATGCTTTCTGGAAACTAAGGGACTGCAAACAGCCAGCGCATTTCATTGCAGCCACAGGAGCTAGCAATATCCCAACCCTAGCCAATATGTTTACCGGATGGGGGCTTAAATTCATTGCCGTCATTGATGATGACAACTTAGGGCGCACGGTCTACAAACAATTAAAACAAGAATTATGTGGAGACGATGAAGCAATCGCATCCGAGAGACTTTGGAAAATTCGAGATTGCTCCGGAATCGAAGATATTTTCTCTCACCGTGATTTCAAATCTCACATTCTTCGAGACACAGAAGCAAATTTTTCAATTAAGAATACAGAATTTTTAAAATCCGCAAAACGGTCAAAGCCGGTGATGGCCTATCAGTTCTGGGAAGAAGTTCAAGCAGGACGCTTGACTAGCTCCAATCTAGAACCAGAGACATTAAAAAAGATAGACGAAATAGTCACCGAAGTCAGCAAGCGACTCGAAAAACACAAGAGCTCATGAATTGAATATCGACCCCAATAGCGGTCGATTTGAAGCAAAACAATCAATCATGCCGGCGCCTTAATACTTGAATTCAAGTCAACTATCTTCTGCAGAATTTGCTATTTTTCTGCAAGGATAGCCGCGAGACACTCCTCCCATCCAAGAAGGAGTGCCCTCATGCCCATCGCCCTACTGGCGCTGACCCTCAGCGCCTTCGCCATCGGAACGACAGAGTTCGTCATCGTTGGCCTCATCCCCACAGTCGCAGCCGACCTCAACATCGGCCTCCCCTCCGCCGGCCTGCTGGTCAGCCTCTACGCACTGGGCGTCGCCATCGGCGCGCCTGTGCTCACCGCGCTCACGGGCAAGCTGCCGCGCAAGGCGCTGCTGCTCGGGCTGATGGCGCTGTTCACGCTCGGCAATCTGCTGGCGTGGAAGGCGCCCAGCTATGAATCGCTGATTGCCGCCCGCGTGCTCACGGGGCTGGCGCACGGGGTGTTCTTCTCCATCGGCTCGACGATCGCCACCGGCTTGGTGCCGAAGGAAAAGGCGGCGAGCGCCATCGCGATCATGTTCACGGGCCTCACAGTGGCGCTGGTCACGGGCGTGCCGCTGGGCACGTTCATCGGGCAGCACTTCGGCTGGCGCGAGACTTTCCTGGCCGTGTCTGCCCTGGGCGTTATCGCCTTCATCGGCAGCTGGCTCTTCGTGCCCGGCAACATCCGCCACACGCCACCGGCCTCGCTGGCGCAGCAAGCCAAGGTGCTGGCCGAGCCGCGCCTGCTGCTGGTGTATGCGAAGACGGCCATCGGCTATGGCGGCTCGTTCATTCCGTTCACGTTCCTCGCGCCGATCCTCACGGAGGTGTCGGGCTTCAGCGCCGGCGCCGTGGGCTGGGTGATGCTGGTTTACGGCGTGTCGGTGGCGGTGGGCAACATCTGGGGCGGCAAGCTGGCCGACCGCAAGGGCCCGATTCCGGCGCTGAAGATCATCTTCGCGCTGCTGGCCGCGGTGCTGCTGCTCTTCAACTTCGCGGCGCCGCACAAGTGGCTGGCCCTGCTCGCGGTGCTGATGTGGGGCGCGGTGGCTTTCGGCAACGTGCCGGGGCTGCAGGTGTACGTGGTGAAGCAGGCCGAGCGCTTCACGCCGCAGGCGGTGGACGTGGCTTCGGGCCTGAACATCGCGGCCTTCAACCTGGGCATTGCCGGCGCGGCTTGGGCCGGCGGGCTGATCGTGACTCACCTGGGGCTGATGCACACGCCGTGGATCGGTGCGCTGGTGGTGCTGGTGTCACTGGCCCTCACGCAATGGAGCGGAAGGCTCGACCGCCGTGCCGGCATTCCGGTGCGGGCTTCGGGGCCGGTGCCGGTCGGCCACTGAATTTCTCTTTTTTCTCTTCTCTCTTTTCAATGCACAAGGACAACACCATGAACACGAACGTCACGAAGAACCCCATTCCCGCCTTCGGCCTCGGCACCTTCCGCCTGAAGGGCCAGGTGGTCATCGACTCGGTGAAGAACGGCCTCGACGTGGGCTACCGCACCATCGACACGGCGCAGATCTACGGCAACGAGGCCGAGGTGGGCCAGGCGATTGCCGAAAGCGGCGTGGCCCGCGAGAGTCTCTTCATCACCACCAAGATCTGGACCGACAACTACGCCAGGAGCAAGCTGGTGCCCAGCCTGAAGGACAGCCTCGCGAAGCTGCGCACCGACCATGTGGACCTGACGCTGATCCACTGGCCCTCGCCCGGCAACGCGGTGCCGGTGGCCGAGTTCATGGGCGCGCTGGCCGAGGCCAGGGCGCAGGGGCTCACCAAGCACATCGGCGTGTCGAACTTCAACATCGCGCTGATGAAGGAAGCCATCGCGGCCGTGGGCGCGCAGAACATTGCCACCAACCAGATCGAGCTGCACCCCTACCTGCAGAACCGCAAGGTGGCTGAATTCGCGAAGAGCGCCGGCATCCACATCACTTCCTACATGACGCTGGCCTACGGCAAGGTCATCAACGACCCGGTGATCGAGGCGATTGCCAAGGCGCACGGCGCAGCCACCGCGCAGGTGGTGCTGGCCTGGGCGATGCAGCTGGGCTACGCGGTGATTCCGTCGTCCACCAAGCGCGCGAACCTCGAAGGCAACCTGAAGGCGCTGCAGCTGAAGCTGACGGACGCCGAAATGGCGCAGATCGCGGCGCTCGACCGCAACGAGCGCCTCACAGACCCGGCCGGTCTGTCGCCGGCCTGGGACTGAGCCTCCCTGCGCTTTTTTCCTCTCTTCAGCCCGCGTTGCCCACGGGCCTGAACCCCCAGGCCTGCGCCCGGAACCCGGTGAAGCTGATGGGGCCGGCCACGGCGCTCGATTCCACCTTGTTGTCGGCAAGCCCGATGACCAGCGGCGCATTCGAGTTGCTCGCCCCCAGCTTGCACTGGATGTACCAGTAGCCGGGCTCCTCGGTAGAGAGCAGGCTCCAGAGTTGCCTGTCGGCATCGGCCAGGCCGGCGGGCATCATCACGACGGACGTGGGCACGATCGTGGAGCCGGGCTGCAGCGTGAGGACGAACCCGGTGCCCATCTGCGTCTGCAGATACCACCAGCCCGGTGCATCGGGCGAGGGAATGAACAACCATTGCTGGTTGCCGGTCTGCGGCAGCTTGAGCGTGTACCCGATAACCCCCGCGCCCTTGGCGGGGTTGTTGCCGTTCACGTCCAGCACGTAATGGTCGCCCGGCAGGTACTGGATGTTGTAGGGCCCGAGGTTCAGGTTCCCCACGGGGATGGCGGGCGTTGACGCCGGAGCGCCTGTTGAGGTGATCGACATCGTCGTTTCTCCTTTCCTGGAATGCGTTCTTCGTTTGCTTGCCAGTGGTGAGCGGTGGCAAGTGGCGCTCAGGTCCGCACCGAGCCGAGCGAGTGCTCGACCCAGTACTTCTGCAGCAGGGCTTCGGCGTACGCGGTGTCCGCGTTCGCGCCCTTGTCCTGCAGCAGCTGCAGGGCCTGCGGGTAGACCGTGTTTTCCGGCACGAAGAAGGGCAGCGTCGGGTTGATGTTGGTGTAGCGATCGCCCAGCAGCATCTTGGCGAGCATCGGCATGAGCTCGGTCGAAGTGCCGTTCAGGCTCATGTCGAGCACCGGCGACGACTTCGCCTGGTTCATGAGGAACGGCGGCGAGTTGTTGAAAGGATTCGCATCGCCGTTCATCCACTGCTCGGCGCCCCAGTTGTGGGTGTCGCTGGCAACCCAGTCGGGCATGTAGCCGGTGCCGAAGGTGATGGCGGTGATGTCCTCGAGTGCATGACCCGCCTTCACCGCCAGGGCGATTGCCGCGACCGTGGGGTCGTGGTTGAAGAAGCAGCCGTCGACGTTGCCGTCGAACGAGCCCAGCTGCCCGGGCATTGCGCCGCTCGACGTGGCCGCCTTGGCGATGGCCACGTCGCCAAGGCCGGGGATCATGTTCGTGTACATGACCGGCTGCCACGGAATGGCTGTCTGCACCGAGTTCTTCACCTCGAGCCCGCCGACGTTGAAGGTCACGAAGAGCGCCTTCTTCATCAGGATGTCCTGGACCTTCGCGTCGCCATGCAGCGCAAGCTGCGAGGCGTAGACCTCGTCGATCGAGTACGCGGGCTGCCTCGGATCGGTGTTCATCTTCTGATAGAACCCGATCTCCCCGTTCTGGGAGGTGAAGAGATTGATGATGTCTTGCGGCGTCTTCCCCGCCAATAGCTCGCTCGTGATGATCGAGCCCGTCGAGCACCCCGCGATGAGGTCGGTGTTGTCGATGATCTGAGGGTACTTCTGGTACAGCTTGTTCAGCACCGACACCGGCATCAGCCCTCGTATGCCACCGCCGACGAACGAGAGGATGGTGAATTTCTGCGTTTCCGCCATAGCCAACTCCTTTCAAAAGAAATGACTTCCATGAAATGACTTCCCGGCCGGGGAAGCGGAGTCTGGGCGCTCGGCATGCTTGCCGCTACGAGTGGAATCCCGTTCAATCCAACTCTGTAATTCCGCAAGCCGCGCAAGGGTTCGGAATGAAACCTGATGCGCCGGAAATTGGCGCGAAGGTTCTCTTCTTCATGCGGCGCAATCGCAAAGCGCATCGAGCGCGTACCTAAGTTCGCGCTCTTCGTCCGAGGTCAATGCGAGCACGAGATTGCGGAATTCGGTCTTGTAGCAAGGCAGCATCAGTGCTGCGGTGAGTGCGTGGGTGCTGTCACTGCCGCGCGCTATGTGCGCGTTGCACGCCGCCACGCTGCGATGGATTTCGAGCGCACGCGCGACCCGGGCGGAAGACGGCTTCGTCGCGCTGCCGCTATCGCTGCTTCTGGTGATGAACATTGCCAGCTCCTCTTGGCGCGCGTCGAGTGGCGCCGTGAGGTCACTCTATTCAGAGCTGGGCAGAGTGGTGAGTAACAACATCGTCGTGAATCCCGACGACAGGTTTGGTGCCGGAGCGCATGAGTGCGATCATTCGCGGCGGCAAGGTGCAATGCCCTGCCCATGGCGCGCAGGCGTCATCACCAATAAACAGACGAGGAGATTCGCGTGGATCAAGGTGTCCGGAGGGTGTTTGTCGTTGCGCGCCCGGTGCGCGCTGCGTTGTCGGTTTCGCTGATTGCTGCCGCAGTGCTGCTCGCGGCCTGCGGTGGTGGAGGCGGCGGCGGAGGTGGTGGGAGCGGCGCCATCCTGCCCATCGTCGTGGCGCCTCCTCCTGCCAGTGGTGGCGGCAATCCGGGCACCGGCAGCGGCTATCCGCATGCCTCGGAGCCCATCGGCACGGTCCGCCAGATCTACGACGGCGCCCTGTCTCCGGATCTCGCCGTCAACACATACCGCAACACCGACCGGCTGTTCCCGACACGGACGATCGAGCCCGGCGGCACGCCCTACGCGCTGCCCGCGGCCGCCTCCCAGTTGACCCAGCTGAGCTTCTCGACTGGCGGCGCGACCTACAGCATGGCCGACTTCATGGCCGCCAACCGCGTGGCCGGCTTGCTGATCCTGAAGGACGGCAAGATCGCCAATGAAACCTACCAGTACGGCAACACGCAGAAGACCCGCTGGATGTCTATGTCGGTGGCCAAGTCGATCACGTCGACACTGGTCGGCCTGGCGGTGAAGGACGGCTACATCGCCAGCCTCGACGACCAGGTGGTCAAGTACGTGCCTCGGTTGGCAGGGAGCGCCTACGACGGCGTCACGGTACGCAATGTGCTGATGATGGCCTCGGGCGTGAAATGGAACGAGACCTACACCGACCCTTCATCCGATCGCCGTCAGTTGCTGGAAGCACAGCTCGGCCAGAAGCCGGGGTCGGCCATGGACCTCATGAGCAAGCTGCCTCGCGTGGCCGCACCGGGCTCCGTGTACAACTACAGCACCGGTGAGGCACGGGTGGCCGGCGAGATCGTCTACAACGCGGTCAAGAAGCCGCTGGCGCAGTACCTGTCCGAGAAGGTCTGGTCGAAGCTCGGCATGGAAGCACAAGCCAACTGGTGGCTGGACTCGCCGGACGGCATCGAGTTCGCGGCCGGCGGCATCAGCGCGACCTTGCGCGACTATGGGCGCTTCGGCATGTTCGTCATGAACGACGGCTTTGCCGGCGGTCAGCAACTGCTGCCCCCGGGGTGGGTCATGGAAGCGGGTTCCCCCAAGGTACTGAGCACCGGCACCGCATCGGACTACGGCTACATGTGGTGGATCCCCACCAACAAGAGCAGCCAGTCCGCGGTGGACGGCGCGTTCTTCGCGGTCGGGATCATGGGCCAGCAGATCTACATCAACCGCAAGGAAAAGGTCGTGATCGTCATCTGGGGAGCGCAGACCAACCCGACGGCGACCGGCATTCCGGCGGTTCCGTTCTTCGATGCGGTCGTGAAAGCGCTCAAGACATAGGTGCCACAGGTGCGTCAGGCGGCCTTGCGTGGCGCGGCCCACGCCGACAGGATCCGCACGGCTTCGCCATCCATCTTCTGCTCGGCGGGCAAGCTGCGCCGCTCAAACGGCGCACCAGCCTCGGCGCGCAGCGCCTCCACGTCGATGGGGTGCCGAGCCTCCACCGTCACGCCCTCGAAGGCCTTGCCCGACTGCGCAAGCGAGGCTGCGTAGTACAGCTTCGCGATGCCCGCTATGTGCATCGCCGCCGCACACATGGCGCACGGCTCGCACGAGGTGTAGAGCTCGCAGCCCTGCAGGTTGACGGTACCCAGCTTGCGGCATGCATCGCGGATCGCTTCGACTTCGCCGTGCGATGTCGGGTCGTGGTGCGCGACGGAATGGTTGAAGCCTTCGCCGACGATCACGCCATCTTTCACGACGACGGCGCCAAAGGGCTCGGTGCCGGGCTCGCTCAGCGCCTGTGCGGAAAGAGCGATCGCCCGCTGCATGAATTGCTCTTGGTACATCGTGTTCAGACCTTTCTGGTGGCCGCGCTGTCGAGCGCGTTGATGGATGGTGCGCCGGCTTGAGTGCCGCGCGCAACGAAGAGGCCCGCCGTGGCGGCTGCATAGCGACGCGGATCGAAGCGCAGCATGAGCGGCAGCAGCGCCGCCACGACCGCCGCGAGATAAGCCCACGCGAGCGTGAAGCCGCCGGTCTGCTCGCGCACCCAGCCAGTGACGAACGGCGCAAGCGCCGCGATCATGAAGCCGACACCCTGCATGAAGCCCGCGAGGGCACCGGCCTGCGCGGGGTCGGGCAGGTGGTCGAGCGCGAGCACCATGCACAGCGAGAACGCGCCGCCGAGACCGAAGCCCAGGACGACGGCGATGGCGACGGCCGGCACGGGCGCATCGAAGGTCAGCGCACAGAAGCCTGCGAGTTGCGCGGCGAGCGTGAGCACCAGCCAGGGCCGCAGGTCGCGCCCGCGGCTGCGCGCGATGGCAGGCATGGCGAGCGCGGAGACCACCTGCGCGGCAGTCATCAGCGCAAGCACCGAGCCGCCCTGCTGCGCGGTCCAGCCCTGTTGCGCATAGAAGTGCGGCAGCCACGCGACGAGGCTGGTGTAGCCGCCGTTGATGAGGCCGAAGCACGCGGCCAGCAGCCATGCGCGGCGGCTCGCGAAGCAGCGCAGCCATGAAAGGCCGCGAAGGCCCGGCGCCTCGGCTGTGGAAGTGGATTCGATGCGCCGCATGTTGAGCCAGTACAGCAGCGCGAAGGTTGCGAGCAGGGCCCAGATCGCGAGGCCTGCGTGCCAGTCGGGCCCCTTGTCGCCGCCCAGTGCATGCGCGACCCACGGGCTGGCCATGGCGCCAAGCCCGCCGCCGCCCATGATGGCGGCGGAGTACAGCCCGGTCATCACGCCGATGCGCGCCGGGTAAGCCTGCTTCACCACGCCGGGCATCAGCGCCTGCACCAGGCCGACGCCAGCGCCCGCGAGCGCGGCGCTCCACAGCAGCGCCGCCGCGCCGCCGGCCACATAGCGGCTGGCACAGGCAACGGCGATGGCCACGAGCCCGAGCGCGACGCCGCCGCGCGCGCCGATGCGCTGGCCGACGGCCGCGCCGAAGAGCGAGGTGGCGCCCATCGCGAACATTGGCAGCACCGTCAGCAACGCCACCGAGTGGAAGCCGATGCCGGTCGCAGTGCGGATGGGTTCGAGCAACGGGCTGCTCGACGTGAGAAAGGCGCGCAGGTTCAGCGCCACCAGCACGATGACGATTGCGAAGGCGATGCCTCCGTCGTGCTTGCCCCCTGCCTTCACAAGGCGGCCAGTTCGGCGCTCAGCATGCCGTTGCGCGCAACGACGCGCCCGCCCGCCACCACCAGCTTGCGCACGGGCCGCGAGACGACGGCGTGCGCGACCGTCTGCGCGTCGACCAGCACGAGGTCGGCACGGTTGCCGGGCACGAGGCCGTAGTTCTCGAAGCCGCAGCCGCGCGCGCCGGAGTGGGTGACGGTGTCGAGCGCCACTTCGATCTCGTCGTCGCGGCGCAGGTTGTAGCGCAGGCCGATGATCATGGCGCGCTCCAACATGTCGGGGATGCCGTAGGGCGACCAGGTGTCGCGGATGCCGTCGTTGCCGCCGAGCACTGTCACGCCGGCCTGCCGGCAAGCCATGAGCGGCGGCACGGTGCGCGAAGGCGGCGCGCTGGTGATGAGCACCACGCCCAGCTTCGCCATGCGCGCGAGCAACGCATCGCGCTCGCGTTCGCTAACGTCGCCGAGGCAGAAGCCGTGGCTGATGGCGACCTTGCCCTGCATGCCCAACGCCTCGGTGCGCTGCAGGATCAGATCGAGCGAGAAGGCCCCCATGGCGCCGGGCTCGTGCAGGTGGATGTCGACGGGGCGCTGGTGCCTGTGGGCGATGTTGAAAAGCACGTCGAGCGACTTCACCGGGTCGCCGTCGATGGCGCAGGGGTCGAGGCCACCGAGCACGTCGGCGCCCATCGCCAGCGACTGGTCGAGCAGCTCGGCGGTGCCGGGCCGGCCGAGCAGGCCCGATTGCGGAAAGGCGACGACCTGGATCTGCTGCACCTCGCGCAGCGTCTCGCGCGTGCGCAGGGTGCCTTCGAGATGGCGCAGGCCAGCCTGCGTGTCGACGTCGACGTGCGTGCGCAGCCGCGTGGTGCCCAGCGCGAGGAATGCCTTGGCGAGCGCAAGCGACTGCGCGGCCGCGTCGTGCCCGCTGGTGTGGCGGAAGGCACGCTCGTTCTCGATCTTGTCGGTGAGGTTCGTGCCGACTTCGTTGCGGTACCAGTCCATGCCCCACATCGTCTTGTCGAGATGGGTGTGGCCCTCGACGAGGCCGGGCAGCAGCAAGGCGCCGTGGCCTTCCTCGACGGCGGCATCTGCGGGCGCGGCGAGCGCGGTGCCGAGCTCGGCGATGCGTCCGTCCTGCACCCGCACGTCGACCGGGGAAGCGCCCATGGGGCGCACGTTGCGAATCAGGAGCGATGACATGGTGGGAGTCCTATTCTTGAAATCTTCATCAGGCGGGTTGCGCCACGGCGGTGCGCGGCGAGATGCGCGGGGTGAAGAGCGCCACGATCACGAACACCAGCGCATTGGTCGCCAGAGCCACGAGCCCTGTGTTGAGCGACTTGAAGACGACAGGCGCGGCCGGGAACAGCGTACCGAGGTTCGAGCTCGTGGTCATCATGAAGGCCAGCACCGCGCCGCCGACCAGGATGCCCGCAAAGGCGGCGTGCTTGTTGCCGAAGGGCTTCTTCATGAGGCTGAAGAGCAGCGAGGGCAGCAGCTGCGTGAGCAGGCTGGAGGCGAAGATGGCAACAGCCACGATGGTGGTGCCGCCGCGCAGCACGAAGTACACCGCCACCAGCGCGAACACCGGCAGCACGCCGCGCGCCACGCGCGAGACCTGCCTGTCGGTGGCATGGGGCGCGAAGCCTTCCTTGTAGACGTTCTTGCCGATCACGGTGGAGGCCGTGAGCAAAATCATCGAGCCCGGCACCAGCGCGGTGAGCACGCCCGTGCCGCCGATCACGCCGACGAACCACGGGTCGAAAGTGTGCTTGACGAGGCCGAAGAGGGCCAGGTCGACGTCGGAGCCCTTGAGCCCCGGCACCTGCAGGATGGCCGCGAAGCCGACCAGGAACAGGAAGGCGATGACCACCTGGTACAGCGGCATCAGGATGGTGTTGCGCCGCACCGCGCTCGCGCTCTTTGCCGCGTACACCGAGGTGAGGTTGAACGGGTAGAGGTAGTAGCCCAGCGCCGTCAGCAGGATGGTCGAGTTGTACCAGGTGAGGTTCAGGCCTTCCTTCGGGAACTCGAAAAAGCCGGGGTTGGCCGCATGGATGGCGGTGAACATGGGCGCGACGCCGCCGTAGTAGTGCCACGGCAGGTAGATGCCGAGGAACACGGCGAGCGCGAGGATCAGGATGTCCTTCACGATCGCGATGCTGGCCGAGCCGTGGATGCCCGAGAACAGGATGTAGCTCACCATCACCAGCGTGCCGATCCAGATCGCCACCTGCGGCGCGATGGAGCCGTACGAGGCCTCCGACACGATGATGCCGAGCCCGCGCAGCTGGATGGTCAGCAACGCGACCATGCCCATGAGCGCCACGACCGACACCAGCACGCCGAGCGGGCGGCTGTCGTACTTGTGCGCGAAGAAGTCCGAGAACGACACCAGCTTGTGCGTGGTGGCGTAGCGCCAGACGGCCGGCAGCATCCAGAAGGCCATGAGGTAGGCCAGCCCGCCGTAGGCCAGGATGTAGAAGGCCGGCGTGCCCTTGCTGTAAGACCAGCCGCTCGCGCCCAGGAAGGTGAAAGTGGAGAACGACTCGCCCGCCATCAGCAGGAACACCATGATGGCACCCAGCCCGCGCCCGCCGAGCGCCCATTGCTCCAGGTTCATGGTGCGGCCGCGCCGCGCGAGCACCGCGAGGCCCAGCGCGCCGACGACGAACAGGGCGATGACTCCGAGCGCGGCGTTCATCGCGCGTCTCCGGTGGCCGAAGGCGCGTCGATGTCGCCCTCGGCGCGGTCGATGACCACCATGATCAGCGAGGTCAGCACCAGCCAGCTGACGTTCCACACCATCAGGAAGGGCATGCCGAGCACGAAGGTGGGCGCGACGGAGGACAGCCATCCCCCGCTGAAGAAGGCGGCGACCGGCAGTGCGGCAAGCCATTTGGCGGATTTCATGGAGAGCCTCGATTCATGTCTCTGGTTGGGATTTTCTGTGATTTTGGTTAACCATACAATTTATTTTGGTTAACCAAACGGCGCGAATGGTACGGAGCACGACCGGGCGAGTCAATCCAGGGGCTTACCCGGGGGCGACATCGCGCAAGCAATAATCCGGCTGCCTATGCCCTCCGCCGCCCGCAAGACCCCAGCGACCGCCCCCTCCCCCGAACTCACGGAAGCCGACGACGCGAACGTGGACGAACGCGTCTACGCCGCCGTGTCGAAGGCGCTGCTCAGCGGCAAGCTGCGGCCCGGCACGCCTCTGCGCGAACGCGCGCTGGCCGAGGCGCTGGGCTGCACGCGCGGCGCGGTGCGCAAGGTGCTGGCGCGGCTGGGGTCGGAAAAGCGGCTGGTGCTGGAGCACAACCGCGGCGCCTTCGTGCCCAACCCCTCCATCGACGACATGCGCGGCATCTACCGCGCGCGCCGCATCGTCGAGGCCGGGCTGGTGACCACGCTGTTCGGCAATCTCTCGCGCGAGCAGGTGGCCGCGCTGCGCAAGCACGTGCAGGCGGAGCAGAAGGCCTTCAAGGAAGGCCGGCGCGAGGACGCGATCAAGCTGGCGGGCGACTTCCACCTGCTGCTTGCGCAGATGGCGGAAAGCGAGGAGCTGCTGTCGTACATCAAGCGGCTCATTTCGAACACCGAGCTCTACAAGGCGCTGTACGACTCCGCCGAGGCCGCGAGCTGCGCGCCGCGCGAGCATGAGCAGATCATCGAGGCGCTGGCCACGGGCAAGTCGCTCGACAAGGCGCTGGCCGTGGCGCTGGAGCACCTGGACGAGCTGGAGCAGCGCGTGATCGCCGGGGCTGCGGCCGAGCAGGAAGTCGACCTGGCGACGCTGCTGAACGGCAGCATGAACAGCAAACCGCACGCGCACGACCACTGAGGCATCCACGCTTCGTTCGCGGCCGAAGTGTGGCCGCGCCGGTGAGGGAATGATCGGCGCACCATGCACGCATCAACACCCTCCTCCATCGACAAGCCCCACACCAGCCTCGCCCTCGAATGGGCACTGCTCGCGCTGCTCGCCACCTGCTGGGGCGCCTCCTACACCTTCATCAAGATCGGCGTGGCGACCATTCCGCCGGTCACGCTGATCGCGGCGCGCACGCTCATTGCCGGAGCGCTTCTGCTCGCCGTGCTGCGCGTGCGCGGCGTGAGGCTGCCGAAGGAGCCGGCGATGTGGGGCCGCTTCGCGCTGCAGGCCTGCCTGAACAGCGTGCTGCCCTTCACGCTCATCGCATGGGCGGAGCGCAGCGTGGACGCGGGGCTGGCGACGATCCTCAACTCGACCTCGCCGATCTTCATCTTCCTGCTGGGGCTGGGCCTCGGCGGCTCCGAAAAACCGACGCTGCGCCGCATGTTCGGCGTGGGCGCGGGCCTTGCGGGCATCTGCCTGATCGTGGGCTTCGAGGCGCTGAACGGGCTCGGGCATTCGCTGCTCGCGCAGCTCGGGCTGGTGGCCGCCGCCGTCTGCTACGGCTGCGCCGCGATGTTCGGCCGCGTGTTCAAGGGGCTGGACCCGATGGTGCCGGCCGCAGGTTCGCTGGTCAGCGGCGCGGCGATGCTGCTGCCCGCGAGCCTCGTGGTCGACAGGCCGTGGACGCTCTCGCCCTCTTCAGCATCGATGGCGGCGGTGCTAGCGCTCGCGGTGCTCTCGACCGCGCTGGCCTTCACGATCTACTTCCGGCTGATCAAGACTCTGGGGCCGATGTCCACCGCCGCCCAGGCCTATCTGCGCGTGCCCATCGGCGTGACGATCGGCGTGGTGTTCCTCGGCGAGACGCTGGCGGCCACGGCATGGCTCGGGCTGGCCTGCGTGGTGGCGGGGGTGGTGGCGATGACGATGCCGGCCACGAAGCGCCCGCAGCGCAGCTGAGAGCGCCGCTCAGCCGCGCGGCACCTCCGGATTGATGTTCAGCGCGTGCGGCCCGTTCGCCAGCTGCTTCTTCAGGAACTCCACGCACACACGCACCTTCGCCGAGCCGGCAGTGCGGGTGCTGGTCATGGCCCAGATGTCGGCCGGCTCGTGGTACGCAGGCAGCACGCGCGTCACGCGGCCTTCGATCAGCGGCTGCGCCACGTCCCAGATCGACAGCAGGCAGATGCCCTTGCCGTCGATGCTCCACCCCCGCACGACGTCGCTGTGGTTGGAGCTGAAGCGGCTCGTCACCTTGACGGCCTCCATGCCCCGGGGGCCCATCAGCCGCCAGTTGCCGAAAGGCTGGTCGCGCTCGCGGAACAGCAGGCACTCGTGCTCCGCAAGCTCGGCCACGGTCTTCGGATGGCCGTGCTGCGCGAGGTAGTCGGGCGAGGCGCAGAGGATGCGCCGGCTCTCGACCATGCGTTGCGCGATGAGCCGCGGCTGGGTGGGGTCGCCCACGCGGATGTCCAGGTCGAAGTTCTCTGTGATCAGGTCGACGCGCCGGTCCATCAGCTCCAGCCAGACCTCGATGCGCGGATAGCGCTTGCCCAGCGCCGACAGGATGGGCGCGACGTGCTCGCGCCCGAGCCGCTGGCTGGTGGCGATGCGCAGCGGGCCCGAGGGCTCCTTCTTGGCGCTGCTGAAGGCCTCCGACATGGCGTTGGCGTCGTCGAGGATGCGCTGCGCCCACTGGTAGGCGCGCTCGCCGTCCTCGGTGATCACCACGCGCCGCGTGGTGCGGTGGAACAGGCGCACGCCGAGCTGCGATTCGAGGATGGCGATGCGCTTGCTGATGTGCGCCGACGTGGTTCCGATCTCGAGGGAGGCGCCGGCGAAGCTGGAACGCCGGGCGGCCTCGCAGAACACTTCCAGGTCTTTCAGGTCCATGGCTTTTTTATCAACGATCTGTTGATACCGGGTCAACAGAAGGCGGATTGTAGTTCTCTCTGTTGTTACTAGACTCCGCGGCAGTTCCTACAGCCAACGAGACAAGGTCCATGAGCAAACTCCCCATCGCGGTCATCGGCGCAGGCCTGATCGGCAAGACCCACATCGATCGCGCATTGAACAGCGCCGACGTAGAACTGGTCGGCATCGCCGATCCGACACCGGCGGCGGCCGAGCTGGCGCGCTCGGCCGGCGTGCCCTGCTTCGCCGACCATCGCGCGATGCTCGCCGAGACGATGCCCAGGGGCGTGGTGGTCGCGACGCCGAACGCGACGCATGCGCGCATCACCATCGAATGCCTGGAGCGCGGCGCGGCGGTGCTGGTCGAAAAGCCCATCGCCGACACGCTCGAAGACGGACGGCGCATCTGCGAGGCGTCGAAGGCCACGGGGCTGCCGGTGCTGGTGGGCCACCAGCGCCGCCACAACCCGATCATGCGCAGGGCGCGGGCCATCGTTGCCGGGGGCACGCTGGGGCGCCCGGTGAGCGCGACGGTGCTGTGCACCTGGTTCAAGCCGCGCGACTACTTCGACGTGAAGTGGCGGCGCCAGCAGGGCGGCGGGCCGATCCTGATCAACCTGATCCACGACATCGACCTGATGCGCCATCTCTACGGGGAAATCGAGAGCGTGCAGGCGCTGGCCTCGAATGCGGTGCGCGGCTTCGAGGTCGAGGACACGGCCGCGGTGGTGCTGCGGTTCCGCAATGGCGCGCTGGGCACGGTCACGGTGTCCGACACGGCGGTGGCGCCGTGGAACTGGGACCTGGGCGTGGGAGAGGCGGAGCGCTTTCCGCGCCAGGACATCAACGCGCACTTCTACTCGGGCACCGAGGGGTCGCTGACGCTGCCGCGCCTGGAGCTCTGGCGCTACCGCGAGGACCAGGGCCCGGCCGAAGGCTGGCACGACCCACTGACGCAGGAGCGCACCGCCGTGCACACCGGCTGCCCGTACACCGAGCAGATACGCCACTTCGCCGCGCTCATCGAAGGCCGCGAGGAACCGGTGTGCTCCGCGCTCGATGGCTTCCGCACGCTCGAGGCGACCCTGGCGGTGACCGAGGCGGCCGCCACCGGAAGCAGCGTGACCTTGCCCTCGTAGGACACGCACGCGCCCTGACGCGGGCGCCGGGCCTTCACGCAGGCCCCTGAAGAGAGACAGAGAGAGAGACATCGAACAAGAACCGCTCAACGAGACAAGAGCAAACAGCCATGAGCTACACATTCGACTTCGCGGTGCTGCTGCCGCATTGGGAAGCCTTCGCCGAAGGCTGCTGGCTGACGCTGCGGCTTTCCGCCGTGTCGGTGGCCATTGGCCTCGCCGCGGGCCTGCTGACCGTGCTCGGCAAGCGATCGCCGATCAAAGGGCTTCGCTGGCTCGCCGGGGCCTACATCGAGCTGATCCGCAACACGCCGTTCCTGGTACAGGTACTGTTCGTCTTCTTCGGCCTGCCGTCGCTCGGGGTCAGCCTCACGCCGAACACGGCGGCGGTGCTGGCGCTGAGCCTGAACCTCGGGGCCTTCTCAGCGGAGATCCTGCGCACGGGCATCGAGTCGGTGCCGCGCGGGCAGTTCGAGGCCGGCGCGGCGCTCGGCCTGAGCCCCCTGCAGACGCTGCGCTACGTGGTGATCAAGCCCGCGCTGCGCACGATCTATCCGGCGCTGACGGGGCAGTTCGTGATGCTGCTGCTGACGACCAGCATCGTCTCGTCGATCTCGGCCGAAGAGCTGACATCGGTCGCGCAGAACATCGACTCGGCCACCTTCCGCAGCTTCGAGGTCTACATCGTGGCGGCGCTGCTGTACCTGGCGATGTCGACGATCTTCTCGACGGTGTTCAAGGCGATCGACCGGCTGTACTTCTCGTACCCCGCACGGTGAGGAGGCGACCATGATCCGCGACTTCACGCTGACCGAGTTCTGGCTCGTCGCCGCCGGCCTGGGCGCCACGCTCGCGCTGTCCGCCATCGCCTTCATCGGCGGCAGTCTGGCGGGGCTGCTGGTGGCGCTGGCGCGCACGGCGCCCGCGAAGGGGCTGCGCATGACCGCAGCCGCTTTCATCGACTTCTTCCAGGGCACGCCGATGCTGCTGCAGCTGTTCCTGGTGTTCTACGGATTGCCGGTGCTCGGATGGAAGGTCAACGTCTGGGTGGCCGCGGCCGTGGGGCTGACGTTGCATGCCGGCGCCTTCCTCGGAGAGATCTGGCGCGGCGGCATCCAGGCGGTGCCGCGCGGGCAGACCGAGGCGGCCGCCGCGCTGGGACTGGGCTACGGCGCACGCATGCGCTACGTGGTGCTGCCGCAGGCGCTGCGCATGTCGTTCGCGCCCACGGTCGGCTTCCTGGTGCAGCTCATCAAGGGCACGTCGCTGGCGGCCATCATCGGCTTCGTCGAACTCTCGCGCTCGGGCCAGCTGGTTTCCAGCATCACCTACAAGCCGCTGCTCGCCTTCGGGCTGGTGGGGGCCTGCTACTTCGCGATCTGCTTTCCGCTGTCGCGCTACAGCGCACGGCTGGAGCGGCGCTTCGCCGCCGGTCATTGACTCCCCTTTTCGATTCCCCTTTTCGACAGACAGAGAACCGCGGATCCCGCCGCATCCACCCGAGGAGCACAAATCATGTTCAGACAATTCATCCGCCGCGCCGCGCTCGTGCTGCTGCTGGGGCTGGCAATGCAAGGCCTCGCACAGGCGCAGAAAGTGGCCGACATCAAGAAAGCCGGCGTGCTGAAGATCGGCGCGCAGGTGGCCCAGGTGCCTTGGGGGTTCAGCGACAAGGGCGGCAAGCTGACGGGCTACGACATCGAGTTCGCCGAAATGCTCGCGAAGGACCTGGGCGTGAAGCCCGAGTTCACGCCGGTGACGGTGGCCAACCGAACGGCGGCGCTGCTGACAGGGCAGGTCGACATGCTTGCGGCAGTGGTCACGATCCTTGCCGACCGGCAGAAGGTCGTGCTGTTCTCGCGGCCCTACTCGTACCTCGAGACGGTGCTGATCGGCAAGACCGGCTCGCCGCCGATGAAGAGCTACGCCGACCTGAAGGGCCTGCGCATCGGCGTGCCGCGCGGCAGCGTGCAGGACTCGTCGGTGACGCAGGCCAGGACGGGCGCGACCATCCAGCGCTTCGACGACGATGCCGCCGCGGTGCAGGCGCTGCTCTCGGGCCAGGTGGACCTGGCCGGCGCCGCGAACTCGCAACTCGGGCCCATCGCGCAGGTCGCGGGCGCCGGCAAGTACGAGGTCAAGCTGGTGGTGGCACGCGGCTTCCAGGGCGCCACCGTGCGGCCGGGCGAGCGTGAGTGGGTCGGCTACATCAACGACTTCATCGGGCGCAAGATGGCCAGCGGCGAACTGCCCGCGCTCTATAAGAAATGGATCGGGCAGGAGATGGACAAGGACCTGCCGGCCTCCGGCGAGACCGAGGCTGCCCTGCCCCGCGTGGTGACGAAGTGATGGCGCCGGCCATGATTTCCCAGGACTCCGGCATCGCCCCGGACCACGCCGTGCCGCATGCGGTCGGCGCGGAAACCGTGATCTCGATGGAAAAGGTCAGCAAGTGGTACGGCACGATGCAGGTGCTGACCGACATCGACCTGAAGGTGCGCAAGGGCGAGCGCATCGTCATCTGCGGCCCGTCGGGCTCGGGCAAGTCGACGACCATCCGCTGCATCAACCGACTGGAGCCGTACCAGAAGGGCCGCATCGTCGTCGGCGGCATCGACCTCGGTGCCGACGCGAGAAACGTCAAGGCCGTGCGCGCCGAGGTCGGCATGGTGTTCCAGCAGTTCAACCTGTTTCCGCATCTCACGGTGCTGGAGAACTGCATGCTCGCGCCGATGAAGGTGCGCGGCACGGGCAAGGCCGAAGCCGAGGCCACGGCGATGAAGTACCTGTCGCGCGTGCGCATTCCCGAGCATGCGAAGAAGTACCCGGCGCAGCTCTCCGGCGGCCAGCAGCAGCGCGTGGCCATCGCCAGGGCGCTGTGCATGACGCCGGGCATCATGCTTTTCGACGAGCCGACCTCTGCGCTCGACCCCGAGATGGTGAAGGAAGTGCTCGACACCATGATCGGCCTCGCCGAAGAAGGCATGACGATGCTGTGCGTGACGCACGAGATGGGCTTCGCGCGGGCCGTGGCCGACCGCGTGCTCTTCATGGACCGCGGCGAGATCGTCGAGCAGGCGCCACCGGAGGAGTTCTTCATGAACCCGAGGCACGCGCGGCTGCGTGATTTTCTCGGACAGGTGCTCCACAAATGACGCCCCTGTCCCTCGCCCACCTGACGGTGCTCGACGTTGCGCCACCCGATCTGTTCGACCTTGCGGCCGAGGCCGGCTTCCAGAACGTCGGCATCCGCATCCTTCCCGCTGCGCCGGGTGCGGTCTCCTACCCGTTGAGCGCTGCCACGGTGCCGGCGTGGCGACGTCGAATGGCCGATGCCGGCGTAGGCATCCACGACGTCGAATTCATTCCGCTGACGCCGGAGGTTCGCCTCTGGGAGTTCGCGCCTGCGCTGGGGCTGGCTGCGGAGCTGGGCGCGAGGCGCATCAACGTGTCGGGCGACGATGCCGACGCGGGCCGCCTCGTCGATCGCTTCGGCGCGCTGTGCGATCTCGCGGCGAGCGTCGGCCTCGGCGTGGACCTGGAGTTCATGCGCTTCCGCATCGTCGGCACGCTGCCGCAGGCACTCGCAATCGTCAAGCGCGCGGGGCGGGCCAACGGGCGACTGCTGATCGACGTGCTGCACCTGTTCCGCTCCGGTGGCACGGCGGAAATGTTGCGGGAAGTGCCGGCCAGCGCATTGGGCTCGGTGCAACTGTGCGATGCGCCGCGCAAGGACCCGACGGATGCCGGCATCGTGGCCGAGGCGCGCGAAGGGCGCCTGTTTCCCGGCGAAGGCGAGTTGCCGCTGAAGGCTTTCATGGACGCCTTGCCGCGGGACATACCCGTCGGCGTGGAAGTGCCGACCGGCAGCACCCATCCGGCGCTCGGGCACGCAGAGCGCGCGGCTCGAGCTTGCGCGGCAACGCGCGAGCTTCTGGCGTCGTGGCAGCCATCGCGCTGATGGCAATGCCGCAGCCGACCGAATCATCAACAGCAGGAAAGGAAACCGCGATGAACGTGCTCATGCTTCACGGCATCAACCACAACATGTTCGGCAAGCGCGACCCGAAGCAGTACGGGACCACCACGCTCGCGGAGATCGACACCGCGCTGCAGGCGCTCGGCCGCGAGCTGGGTGCCGAGGTAGAGAGCTACCAGACGAACAGCGAGGGCCCGATGTGCGAGCGCATCCACCAGGCCTTCGAGCAGGGCAAGGACGCGGTGCTGATCAACGCCGGGGCGTGGACCCACTACAGCTACGGCATCCGCGATGCGCTGGCGATACTGACCTGCCCGGTGGTGGAGCTGCACATGTCGAACATCCACGCGCGCGAGGAGTTCCGGCACAAGTCGGTCTTCGCCGAGATCGTCAGGGGGCAGATCTGCGGCTTCGGCGTGGACAGCTACCTGCTGGCGTTGCGCGCCGCGGTGTCGGCGGTCAGGCAGGAGAGCACCTAGTTCCGTCGCGGCCCGCGTTCGCGCTGAAGGCGGTCGCGGGCTACGACTTCGGCTCTAAGCGCCCTCAAGCAGACGAAGACGCAATGGAAAAGAACTGCGTCAGTCGATGCTGATGTTCGCGGCCTTCGCGATCTCGGCCCACTTCACGCGGTTGTCGTGCACGGTCTTCCTGAACTGCGCGGGCGACTCGATGCGCACGGTGTTGCCCTGGCTCTCGAAGCGCTCGCGGATCTCGGGGGTCTCGAGCACCGCCTTCACGGCCGCATTGAGCTTGTCGACGATCTGCGGGTCGGTGCCCTTGGGCGCGAAGATGCCGAACCAGATCGAGCTGTCGAAGCCCTTGGTGCCGGGAAGGCCGCTCGACGCGATGGTGGGCACCTCCTTCACCGCCGGCACGGCCGCGGCGGTGGTCACGCCCAGCAGGCGCACCTTGCCGGCCTTGTAGTGCGGCAGCACGGTCTGCACCTGGTTCATGATGCAGCACGTTTCGCCGCGCACCACCGACGTGATGGCCTCGGGGCCGCCCTTGTAGGGCACGTGCACCATGTTCAGGCCCAGGCGCGAGTTGAACTCGGCAAAGGCCATGTGCGTGCCGGCGCCGTTGCCTGTAGACGCATAGTTGTACTTGCCGGGGTTGGCCTTGACCAGCTCGACGAATTCCTTCAAGGTCTTGACGTTGATCACGTCGGGATTGATGGTGAGCACGTTCGACACGTCGAGCACCGGCGCCACCGGCACGAAGTCGGCCTCCACGTCGAAGGGCAGCTTCTTGTAGAGCGCGGCGTTGCTGCCGTGCGTGGCGGCGGTGCCGAACGAGAGCGTGTAGCCGTCGGGCCTGGAGTGGGCCACGTAGTCGCTGGCGATGTTGCCGGCGGCGCCCGACTTGTAGTCGATGATGACCGGCTTGCCGAGCTGCTTCGACAACGGCTCCTGGATGGTGCGGGCCACCACGTCCACGCCCGAGCCGGCCGGAAAGCCCATGATGAGCGTGACGGGTTGTTGCGGCCAGTCGTGCGCGGCGTGCTGGGCGAAGGCGGCGGGCACGGCGAGCGATGCCGTGGCCAGCAGCAGCCCGCGGCGGGCGGATCTGGTGAATCGGGCGAATCTGGCAAGACGGGTGAGTGGAGAATGAGCCATTGCAGTCTTTCGGTCGGTCAGTCTTTTGTCTTCAATGCAGACGGTGCAGGCGCGCATTGTGGCGCGCGGCTGATGCCCGAATCCATATGAGCTTATGCGCGACATGCACGTACCGCGCCCGCTCTCCATAATTGGCCCATGGTCCGTTCCTCCCAACAACTACATATCCCACGCGAGCCCGCGCCCCTTCGCCCGGCCGCCACGGTGCTGCTGCTGCGCGACAGCGCCGCCGGCATCGAAGTGCTCATGACCCGCCGTTCCGCCACCGCCAGCTTCGCGCCCGGCGCGTACGTGTTTCCAGGCGGCCACATCGACGAAGCCGACGAGGCGGCCAAGCGCATCGCCACGCGCCGCCCCACGCAGAGCCGTGTACAGCGCACGCAGGCCATCGCGGCCATCCGCGAGGCTTTCGAAGAACTGGGCATCCTGCTCGCGCACCATGCCGACGGCAGCCCCGTCACGGCCGAGGAGATCGCCTCGATGGACCGCGCCGACACCGCCGGCACCGCCTTCGCCGACCAGTGCGCAGCGCGCGGCCTGGTGCTCGACTCCGACCGCGTCTTCACCTTCGCGCACTGGATGACCGACCGCGACCTGCCCCGTCGCTTCGACGTGCCCTTCCTGGTGGCGCGCATGCCCGAGGGCCAGTCGCCCAAGGCCGACGAGAGCGAGCAGTTCGAACCCTGCTGGGTGCGCCCCGCCGATGCGCTGGCGCGCCACGAGGCCGGCACCTTCTTCATGATCTTCCCGACCGTGCGCACGCTGCAGCGCATGGCCGCCTACGCCACCGTCGACGCCCTGCTCGCGGCCTGCGCCGGCGAAACCCCGCTGTGGACCAGCTGCCCGCGCGCCGGCCTGCTCAAGGGCGAGGACGCGCGCTACATGGAGCACGAGTCGCCCTACGGCGAGCTCGCGCTGGTCTGCCCCGACGGCCAGGTGCTGCACGCGCTCGACTGGCAGAGCGAGCACCCGGTGCCGCTGCTGAAGAACGTGATGCGCCTGACCGCGCCCAACCCGAGCGCGATGACCGGCCCGGGCACCAACAGCTACATCGTGGGCGACGCGGCCACCGGCTACATCGTGATCGATCCGGGCCCGAACGACTTCGACCACATCGGCCGGCTGTGGCGCGCCACGCAGGGCGACATCCGCATGATCGTCTGCACGCACTCGCATGCCGACCACTCGCCGGGCGCGGCGCCGTTGCAGGCGCTGTGCAAGAACGGCAGCAAGCCGCCGATCCTCGGGCTGGCCTCGAAGCCGACCGCACGCGCAACTGCACGCTTCACGCCCGAGCGCGAGCTGGACGATGGAGAACGCCTCGTGCTCTCCGGCACAAGCGCCACGGGTGAGGCCATCACCCACACGCTGCGCGTGATCCACACGCCCGGCCACGCGGCCAACCACCTGTGCCTGGTGCTGGAGGAAGACGGCCTGCTGTTCTCGGGCGACCACATCCTCAACGGCAGCACCACGGTGGTCGATCCGCCGGACGGCGACATGAGCGCGTACCTCGATTCGCTCGACGCTCTCGACGCGGCCTGCGAGGCCGGCGGCATCGAATTCATCCTGCCCGCGCACGGTTACGTGATCGGCTTCGCCCGCACCGCCATCGGCATGCTGAAGGCGCACCGGCTGAAGCGCGAGGCCAAGATCGCCGCCGCGATGCAGAAGCTGCCCGAAGGCACTCCCGATGACTGGCTGCCGCTGGCCTACGACGACGTGCCCGAACGCATGTGGCCGGTGGCCGCGCGTTCGCTGGCCGCGCACGTGGCGCGCATCCGCCAGCTGGCGGCGGCCCGATGAGCATGAACGCTCCCGCCGAAGACGAAGGCATCCGCCTCGCCAAGCGCGTGGCTGCGCTGGCCGGCGTGTCGCGCCGCGAAGCCGAGCTGCTGATCGAGAACGGCGCGGTGCGCGTCGACGGTGTGCCGCAGATGCTGCCGCAGTCGCGCGTGCTGCCGCACCAGAAGGTCGAGATCGAGGCCGGCGCGAAGCCCGAGCCCGTGTTGCCTGTCACGCTGCTGCTGTACAAGCCTGCGGGCATGCCTACCGACACCGCGCACCGCCTGCTTGTTGCCGCGAACCATCACGAGCCCGAGCGCGCCGGGCTGCGCTTTCTGCCGGCGCATGCGAAGGCGCAGCGCTGCATGACGCCGCTCGAGACCGGCGCCAGCGGGTTGGTCGCGTACACGCAGGAATTCCGCATCGAACGCAAGCTGCAGGAAGACGCCGGCATCCTCGAGCACGAGGTGATGGTGGACGTGGCCGGCCCCGTGAGCCCCGAGGTGCTGACGCGGCTGGAGCGCTCGCCGGCACGCGTGAGCATCGGCCGGCAGACCGACGAACAGACCGGCCTGCGCTTCGCGCTCAAGGGCGCGCGGCCAGGACAGATCGCCAACATCTGCGACGGCGTCGGCCTTCGCATCGTGGCGATGCGGCGCATCCGCATCGGCCGCGTGCCGCTGGCGGGACTGCAGCCCGGCCAGTGGCGCTACCTTGCGCCCCACGAACGCTTCTGAAGAACAACAGCCAGGAAAGAAAAGAAGCGAAGGAAGACAGAGGACGACGATGCACCGCGTGTTCGCGGCCCGCAATTTTTCAGCCGCGGCCCCACAGGGCCGCCGACAGGGAGACTGAGCCATGAAATTCGGAACACGGGGCACCGCCCTTGCCTGCACGGTGCCGCTGGCACTGGTGGCGGGCTGCAGCTACCTCGCGCCCGAGCCCCCGCCTGCGCCACCCGCGCCACCGCCGCCCATCGTCTCGAAGGACGGCCTCGCGCCCATCACCGAGGAGCAGGTCGAGCGCATCCGCGAGGCCATCGCCAGCAAGCCGCCGAGCCCCGCCGTGGGCAAGGTGGTTCGCAGCGCCTCGCCGACCATCGAATCGTTCGTGCGTACCGAGGGCTGCATCACCGCGCGCAACGGCGCGGTGCTCAACCCCTTCGCGGCGCCCGGCCGTCTGTTCGACGGCAGCGGCTTCCAGGGCGGCCCGATGGCGGAGATGCAGTACCACGACAAGACCGCCTGCGTGACCGTGAAGCGCATCCAGAACTGGAAGATGGTCTCGCCGAAGCTGCTGCGCTTCGAGGTGGTCTACGTGGGCGACGACGGAGAAGAGCGCGCCATCAAGCGCCATGAGCTGGTGCGCCAGCCCAAGGGCGGCTGGCTGTTCACGCGCTGAGCTTCGCTGCGGCGGCCGCGCGCTTCTGCGTGCGCAGCGCGATCGCGAACGACAGCTGCGCCACGAAGCCCGCCCCCGCCAGCACGATGGCCGAGGCCAGCGCCGGGTTACTGTGCCCCATGCCCGCAAGCGCAGTGCACAGCGCCCCCACCGCCATCTGCGTGAAGCCGTAGAGGCCCGAGGCCGAGCCGATGACCTGCGGGTTGACGCTGATGGCCTGCGTGAGCGCGGCCGGCGCGGCCATGCCGGCACCCACGGTGAACAGGAACATGCAGGCGACGATGAGCGGCACCGATAGATGGCTGCTCAACGCGGCGCCGAGCAGCACGAAGGCCGCGGCCACGCTCAGCGCGTTCGAGCGGATCATGAGGCGGTCGACCCGCACCCGCGAAATCAGGTGGCTGGTGAGGAAGCTGCCAAGCCACACGCCCGACACGAGGATGGCGAGGTAGATGCCCGCCTCGTGCGCCGGCCGGTGCAGCTGGTCCACGAAGATGAAGGGCGCCGACGCGATGAAGGCGTACATCGACGTGGTGGCGCAGCCGCCGCCTATCGAGAAACCCAGGAAGGCCGGCGAGGCCAGCAGCTTGCCGTAGTTGCGCGCCAGGTCGCGTGCGTTGACGACCGCGCCCGGCGTGCCGGTTTCGGGCAGCAGGCGCCAAGTGAACAGGAAGCCGACCACGCCCAGACCGAACAGCGCGTAGAAGATCGAGCGCCAGCCGAACGCAGTGGCGAGCGCGCCGCCGACCAGCGGCGCGAGGCTCGGGCCGACGGTGACCATCAGGTTCATCAGCGCGAGACGGCGCGTGGCCTCCTGCGGTTCGGCCGTGTCGCGCACGATGCTGCGGCCGAGCACCAGGCCGGCGCAGCCACCCACCGCCTGGAACAGGCGCGCGGCGATCAGCGAATGCACCTCGGGCGCGAGCGCGGCCGCAAGACCCGCCACGCAATAGAGCCCCAGCCCGAACAGCAGCACCGGCCGCCGCCCGTAGCGGTCGGCCAGCGGGCCGTACACCAGCTGGCCCACCGCGAGGCCGAGGATGTAGAGGCTCACGGTCATCTGCATCTCGCCGATGCCGGCACCGAGGCTCTTCGCGGCGATGGGCAGCGCGGGCACGAAGACGTGCATGGCCAGCGTGCCGCTGAAGGTGACCAGCGCGAGCAGCCACAGCGGCGCGTGCGGGCGGCGCTGCGGCTGCGCGGATGTGGCGGCCGATGTCATTGCGCTGGGTTGGCCGGCGTCGAACCCTGGGCGAGATGGGCGTCATCGGGCTCCCAGCCGCCGCCGAGCGCCATGAACAGCACCACCTGGTCGTCGGCCAGCTGCGCCTCGCTGGCCGCGAGCGCGGCTTCGCTGGCGGCCAGCGAGCGTTCGGCGTCGAGCGCGTCGAGGTAGCCGGTGCGGCCGTTCTGATAGAGCTGGCGCGCCTGCGCGGCGACCTTGGCGCTCTCGTCGCGAGAGGCCTGCAGCGCGGCGCGGCGGTCGAGCTCGCGTGCATAGGTGGCGAGCGCGGTTTCGGTTTCGCGCAGCGCGGTGAGCACCGTGCCGTCGAACTTCGCCAGCGCAGCACGCGTGCCGGCCTCGGCCTGTGCGATGCGCGACTGCGCCGCGCCGGTGTTCGGAATGGTCCACGAGATCAGCGGGCCGAGGCTCCAGGCGAAGGTGTCCTTGCGGCCAAAGCCGTCGGCGTGCCCCACCGAGGAGCCCGAGAGGCCCAGCGTGACCTTCGGATAGAGCTCGGCCGTCGCCACGCCGATGCGCGCGGTCGATGCGGCGAGGCTGCGTTCGGCCTGGCGGATGTCGGGGCGGCGGCGCAGCAGCGCGGCGCCGTCGCCCACCGGCAGCACGCCAGCAACACGCGGCGGCACGGTGCAGTCGGCCACCTCGCGCGGGAAGTCCTGCGGCAGCGCGCCTGTGAGAGTGGCGAGGCGGTACAGCGCGCCCTGGCGCTCGGCCTTCAGCGGCGGCAGCGCTGCGTTGAGCTGCTGCAACTGCGCACGCGCGCGATTCGCATCGATGGCGCCGGCGCGGCCCGCACGTTGCAGGCGGTCGGTGACGTTGACGGCGTCCTGCTGCAGTGCGACGGACTTCTGCGCGATCTGCAGCCGCAGGCCGGTGGAACAGGCTTCGGCGTACGCGCGCGCGGTGCCGGCCGCGACGTTCACGCGCACGAGGTCGAGCGCGGCTTCGGCGGCTTGCGTGCTGGCCTGCGAGGCCTCGATGGCGCGGCGGATCTGGCCGAACAGGTCGACCTGGTAGGACAGCGAGACGCCCGCGCTGTAGTTGAAGGTGCTCGGCGGCTCGTAGCCCTTCTGCAGCAGCGACAGGCCCGAGACGTGGCCGAACGAAGGGCCGCCGTTCACGCCGATGGTGGGGTGCTTGGCGCCTGCGGTCTCGTCCTCGATGGCGCGCTCGCGCTCGAGATTCGCAACGGCCTGGCGCAGGTCGGTGTTGTGCGCGAGGGCCTGCTCGACCAGCTTGTCGAGCAGCGGATCGTGATACAGGCGCCACCAGTGCGCGGGCAGCGGCGCGGCATCGGCGGGCGCCTCGGCGAAAGGCTTGCTGGCGGCGCTCTGGCTGGCGAGCGCTTCGGGCGGCTGCTTGTAGTCGGGGCCGACCGCCGCGCAGGCCGCGAGCGCGGCGGCGGCGGCCTGCGATGCGAGGCGGAATGCGAAGCTGGTCATTTCGTTCATCCCTTCTGCGGCGTGGAAGCCGTTGCAGCCGTCTTCTGCGCCGCCTTGTTCTCCAGCACCTGCACCGTGACCGTCTGGCCGGCGACAAGGCGCGCGCCCTGCGGCAGCGGATCGAGCTTGATGCGCACCGGAATGCGCTGCGCGAGCCGCACCCAGTTGAAGGTCGGGTTCACGCTGGGCAGCAGGTTGGCGCTGGTGGAGCGGTCGTGGTCGGCGATGCCGGCTGCCACGCTCTCGACCGCGCCTTCGAGCACCGCGCCGCCGCCCATGGGCGTGACGCGCACGCGGTCGCCGAGGTGGATGCGCGGCAGTTTCGTTTCCTCGAAATAGCCTTCGACGTAGAACGACTGCGCATCGACCAGTGCGAGCACCGGCCGGCCCGCCGCGGCGTAGCTGCCCTGGCGCAGGTCGAGGTTGGTGACGAGGCCGCCGGTGGGCGCGCGCACTTCGGCACGCTGCAGGTTGAGGCGGGCCGAGTCGAGCGCCACCTCGGCCTGCGCGACCGCCGCCTGCATCTGCTCGACGCGCGAGCGGGTCTGTTCGCGCGACTCCTTCGACACCAGTTCGTCGAGGCCGGTGTTGCGCGCGTTCTCGCGCTGGGCCTGGGCGCTCACGGCGCGCTGCGCGGCGAGCGCGGCCTGGGCCTGGCGCACGGCGAGGTCGTAGCGCGCGCGATCCACCTCGAACAGCAGCGTGCCGGCGGCCACCGGCTGGTTGTCGTGGATCGGCACCGCGGTGACGAGGCCCGACACGTCGGGCGCGATCTGCACGACGTTGGCGCGCACGCGGCCGTCGCGCGTCCACGGCGCGAGTTCGTAGTGGTCCCACAGGCGCAGGCCGGCCCACACGGCGGCGGCCACCACGGCCAGGGTGATGAGGATGCGGCCCAGGCGCTGGGCCCACGGATTGCTGTCGGTTGGAGTTCGGGCGGCTTTCATTGGAATCTCGTTGTTGTCATTGGAGGTAGGCGCTGGCGCGGCTCAGCGCGTAGAGCAGCAGCAGGTAGAGCGCCATGTCGAAGAGCGCCGGATGCCACACCCAGCGATAGGCGCCGGTGGCCGCGAGCAGACGGCGCACGCCCCACAGCACGAGCAGTGCCGCGAGCGCGAGCACCATGATCCAGGGCAGGTACAGGCCGTAGAAGCTGGCTTCGCCGATCATGCGGAAGCTCCTTTGCTGTTGTTGATGGCCGCGCTCGCCAGCATGGGCGGCGCGTCGGGAAAGAGATTCCGGCGCAGGCCGACCAGTGCGGTGACGGCCGAGCGCGAAGCGGAGGAGGAAGCCGTGTCGCGCGCATCGAGCACGGCGCCGAGCGCCTCGTCGATCTGCGGCAGCAGGCCCTGCGGACGCGGATTCATTCGGCCCTCGGCACGCTGGCGGAAGAAGCGCGAGATGCCGCCCAGCAGCGCGGCCGACGTGGCCAGCGGCAACTGGCCGCGCACGCGCTGAAGCACGGCGATGTCGGCGCCCATGCGCAGGTCGCGCAGCGCGTCGTTCGCGGCCACGCCCTCGACGGTGCCGCCGGCCTGCGCGATGCGCGGCGCGAGCAGGCCGATGCGGTCGAGCATGCGCACGGCGTACGCGTCGCTCTGCGCGTACTGCGGCTGCGAGGAGGCGGCCATGTCGCCCAGCTCGCGCCAGGTGGCGCGCTGGATGCGGCGCGCGCTCCAGTCGGCGCCCACCGAACGCACCAGCCGCGTGACGCGCGCCGCGACCACCACGCCGACGATCTGGCCGATCATGCTGTTGAGGAAGCTCACAAGGTCGGAGCTGGCGGTGTCGTGCAGCGCGAGCGTGCCGCACACGCCGAAGACCAGCGCCATCGCGGGCATGAAGTGCGTCGGGCGCGGCAGGTAGAAGCCCAGCAGCAGGAGAAGCGGCGCGCAGATGAGCACCAGCATGCCGAAGTCCTGCACCGTGGGCATGAGCACCAGCACGTAGACGGCCGAGATCGGGATGGACCACAGCGTCCACTTCAGGAAGCCGTGGATCGCCGGCACCGGGTCGTCCATGGTGGCGAAGAAGCAGCAGAAGACGGCGGCCATCATGGTCGCGGCCGAACCCATGGGCCAGCCGGTGATGATCCAGAAGGCGCCGCACAGGCAGATGGCGATGACAGCCGCCAGAGCAGACAGCAGCGCCATGCCGTAGTCGCGGTGCAGCACGCGGCTGCCGAGCGCAGCCGTGCGGCGCAGCGGTGCGGCGCCCTTCAGGCCCTCGTCGATGTCCTGGCGAAGCTGGGCGCAGGCGGTCCAGCCGTCGACGAGTTCCTCGAGGCGGCCTGCGAGACCGATGCGTAAGGCGCGGCCCCATTGAGTCTGTGGTTCGGTGGTCGCGGGTGTGGCGCTGAGTGCATCGATGGCGCGGCGCAGGGCTTGCAGGCGTTCGGCGCGTGCCGAGGCATCGCCGGTGGGCTGGGCTTCTTCGCGCAGCCACTGTGCGGCCTGCGCGAGCACGGCGGCCACGTCGGGCGCGATGGCGCCTTCGGCCTGCTCCAGCGCCAGCAGGCGGTCTTCGACGGCGGAGAGTGCGGGCGTGAGCGCGGCGACGCGGTCCTGCATCGCGCGAATGGCGCCGGCGGTCCAGCGCAGGTGCGTGGTGTCGAAGGGAACGTGGGTGGAGAGCAGGCGCAGCTGCGTGATGTCGCCGGCGAGGCGGCGGCGGTCGTCGTCGAGGCGCTTCGGGTCGCCTCCGCTACGGCCGGCGGGCTGGAAAAGATCGCCGAGCCACTTGCGCGCGTCCTGCAGCGTGCGGTCGAGCAGGCCCAGCACGGTCGGCGCAAGCCCTGCGGGCAGCACCAGGCTGTGGACCAGCGTGGCGCAGAAGATGCCCAGGCCGATTTCTTCCACGCGAGCGACGGCGGTGTCGAACAGCGCGAGCGGCGTCTGCACCGATGGAAAGCCGATCAACGCCGCCGTGTAGCCCGCGAGCATGAAGACGTACGAACGCGGCGTGCGGTCGAAAAGCGAGATGCACAGGCACAGCCCCACCCACAGCGCGAGCACCAGCGTCAGCAGTTCGGGCGCGTTGGACAGCGCCGGCACCAGCAGCACGGTGGCGGTGCTGCCGATGAGCGTGCCGAGAAAACGGTAGACAGCCTTCGAGCGCACCGCACCGGCCAGCGGATGGGCGACGACGTAGGTGGTCATGAGCGCCCAGAACGGGCGCGGCAGGCCTGCGCGGCTGGCGAGGTACATCGCCAGCATGGCCGCGGCAAAGCTCTTGGCGGAAAAGAGGATCTCCGCGCGGCTGAAGCGCGGCAGGCTGAACGCGGCCATCTGTCTGCTACCTGCGCTCTTCCTGCGGCGGCAGGCTCTGCACCGAGCGCACGCCCATGCGCTCTTCCAGCAGCGCGAACACGCGCAGGCAGGCGGCGGCGTCCTCGTCGGACACGCCCTCGAACAGCGACGCCCGCATCAGCGTCAGCGCGGCCTCGATGGGCGCGCAGGCGGCCTTGCCGGCCTCGGTGAGGTGAAGGGTCTTGGCGCGACGGTCGGCCGGGTCTTCGCGGCGCTCGACGAGGCCGGCTTCCACCAGCTGGTCGACCGAGCGCACCAGCGACGGCCCCTCGATGCCCAGCGCCTCGGCCAGCACGCCCTGGCGCACCTCGCCGTTCATGCGTCCGAGCATCACGATCGGGTAGGCAAGCGTCTGCGAGACGCCGACGTGCGCCACCGCCTTGTCCGCCGCGGCACGGTAGCCGCGCTGCAGCACCGCGAGCGACGTGCCGAGCCGCATCAGCGCCTGTTCGCGCGTCGGTTGGGGGTTGGGTCGGTCGTTCACGATAGCCGCCTATTAATTAGCATGCTATCGATTATACGGGTAACTACCAATCCTTGCAGGCGGCAAGGCTTGCGCCCGCCTTCAAGCCGAAGGGCGCGGAAAACCGGAAAGGGAGAAAGAAGAAAAGTGTGAAGCCCGCCGATAAGCCGGATTCTGTGCACCGCAGGCCCCTTGCGGAACCTGCGGCGTGACCGCCATTACTCTGGGCCGCCTGTCACCAGACGGCTCGATGCCACCTACCCGCCAGCTCAGCGGAACCACCTCGATACTGGCCTACTTGGTGTTGCTGCGCGCAGAGATTGCCCGTTTCACCCGAACTCAATCGGCTCGTCTCTGTTGCTCTGATCCTCACCTCACGGTGGAGAGTCGTTAACTCCTGCGCTGTCCTGTGCAGTCCGGACGTTCCTCCAGTGCGGCCTTTCGGCACTTGCACCAGCGACGGTCTGGCGTGCTTCACGGGGTGGATTATCGCCCGGCCTTCAGGCGATCCCGCAGAACTCGCGTCTGTATTGCTCCGGCGTGGTGCCGGCCTCGCGCTGGAACATCGCGATGAAGGCCGACGCGGTGCTGTAGCCGAGGTCGAACGCGATCTCCTGCACTGTGCGTCCAGCCTCCAGCGCGTCGATGGCGCGCAGGAAGCGCAGCCGCTGCCGCCAGTCGCCGAAGGACATGCCCAGTTCGCGCTGGCACTGGCGCGCGAGCGTGCGCTCCGTCATGTGCACGCTGTCGGCCCATTCGGCCAGCGAGCGGTGGTCGCCAGGACTGGCCTGCAGCGCCTCGAGCACCGAAACCAGCGCGGGCGACGCCGCCGCCGGCAGGTAGCAGCGCTGCACCTCGGCCACGGCCAGCTGGTCGACCACCACGTGCGCGAGGCGCAGGTCGGCCTCCGTTTGCGGCACGTGCAAGTCGCGCGCGGCGAAGTCGGCGAGCACGCTCTTGATGATCGGGCTGATGTGCACGGTGCAGGGCTCGGCGGGCAGGCGCCCGCACAGGGCAGGCGCGATGTAGATCGAGCGGTAGACGATGGCGTGCCGCAGCGTGCAGCTGTGCACCACCTTCGGCGGGATCCACACCGCGTACTGCGGCGGCGAGAGAAAACGCAGGCCCTCGGTGTCCATCTGCATGGTGCCGTGGGCGGCGTAGTTCAGATGGCCCCAGCTGTGGCTGTGCGGCGCGGCGAGCGTGTCGGCGCCGATGTCGTCATAGCGGAAGTAGAACGGGCCTTCCATGCCCTCCACGTCCTGGATGGCCAGTAGGCGCAGCCTGTCGGCCATGGGCTCGGCTCCTTCCCGAAAGAGAGTCCGGAATGACGGACGGATTGTCCTGATCGAGTTATATGCCTCAGGACGGACGCGCCGATGATAGTCCCGTACTCCAAGGACCGTCTTCATGTGGCAATACGCCTTCCCCCTGCTCGCCGTGGCCATCTGGTCGGGCAACACCGTCGTCAGCAAGATGGCGGCCGGCACCATCGCGCCGGCCGAGATCAGCTTCTACCGCTGGCTGCTGGCCGCCCTGCTCTTCACGCCGCTGGCGCTGCGGCCGGTGCTGCGCAACTGGCGGGCCATTCGCCCGCAGCTGGGCCGCATCGCGGTGCTCGGCCTGCTGGGCATGGTGATCTACCAGAGCCTGGCCTACTACGCGGCCTACCTCACCACGGCCACGCACATGGGCATCATCGGTTCGCTCACGCCGATGATGGTGCTGGCGCTGTCGATCCTGCTGCTGGGGCAGCGGCTCACGGCCGGTGCGGTGGCAGGCTCGCTGGTGTCGATCGCGGGCGTGGCGGTGGTGGTGTCGTCGGGCGACCTGGGTGCGCTGCTGAAGAGCGGCGCGAACATGGGCGACGGCCTGATGCTGCTGGCCATGCTGGCCTATGCCGTCTACGTGATCCTGCTCAAGCGCTGGGGCATGAAGGAAGTGCCCGCGCTGCAACTGCTCTACCTGCAGATCGTGTTCGCGGTGATCGCGCTGCTGCCGATGTACCTGCTGACGCCGAAGATGGGCCTGTCGGCCGCCAACCTGCCGCTGATCGGCTTCGCAGGCCTTGGCGCCTCCATGCTCGCGCCGCTGGTGTGGATGCACACCGTGGCCCACATCGGCCCGAGCCGCGCGAGCATGTTCTTCAACCTGATTCCGCTGTTCACCGCGGTGATCGCAGCTGTGGTCATCGGCGAATCGCTGGCGGCCTACCACGCGGTGGGCGGCGTGCTCACGGTGGCCGGCGTGCTGCTGGCGGAGCTGTGGAAGGCACCGCTGCGGCAGCGGCGCGCGCTGGCCAGCTGATCTCGATCAGGGGCCGAGGGTGGAGAACACCTCGATCGCGATCACGTTCGACACCGAGCGCCCCTGCTTCACCTCGCCCGGCACCACGAGGCGCGCGAAGCCGGTGGTGGTGAGGTCGGCGCCGTTCATCTGGTAGGCGATCATCGCGGCCTTGCCGCCGAAGTTCGGATCGATCTCGCCCAGCGACACGGCGGCCCGGTAGCCGTCGCTCCCGGTGACCACCGCGTACATCCCGAGCGTCGCGTTCTTCGGCGTGGTGGGCAACCCCAACCCGCCCAGCAGCGTCCACAGGCTGACCCCGTGATACACGTTGGCGCCGATGGTCAGGTCGGGCGCCGCCGTCAGCCCCTTCAGCGCGGTGGCGTCGAAGCTCATCGAGGTGCCGACCTTGCCCGAGACGGCGAACGAGGTCGACACGCCACCGCCGACACCCGCCGCAGTCGCCGGAGCGGCCGCCACATCGAGCCGCACGAGGTTCGACACATAGCGCCCGCCCTTCACGTCGCCAGGCGCCGTCACGCGGAACGGGCCGTCCGCCGTGCCCAGCGGGGCCGAGGTGCCCGATATGGTCTCGGCATACGCAACCACGCCGGGCTTGTTGCCGAAGTCGGGGCTCAGTTCACCGAGCGCGAACACCACCTTGTAGCCGTCGGCGCCGGTGGCCAGCACGTAGCGGCCGAGCAGGTCGTTCTTGCGTGTGGCATCGGCCTGGATGCCGGCGTCGTTCAGCAGCGACCAGAGGCCGGCGCCCGTGTAGGTGTGGGTCTGCGGCCCGCTGCCGCTGGAGAAATTGACGGTCTGCGTGATGGGCGTGCGCGCCGCGAGATCGGCCGCGGTGAAGGCCGCCGGGCGGTCGACGGCGCCACCCCGCTGGACCGCCGGCGCAGGAGCCGGGGCCGGCGGCGGCGCGGGTGGAGGCGGCGGAGCCGGCATCGGCGCGGGCGCGGGGGCCGGAACGAGTGGAATGAAAGCACCGCCGTTGTTGTCGCCTCCTCCGCCGCAACCCGCGAGCAGCAGCGCAACCGCGCCCGACACCCAGCCTCTGGACCAATCCATACCCAAGTCTCCATCCTCAATGTATTCAATCCGACATAGCGAATCGCGTTCTTCCGGCTGTAACCCGCAGCCTCTCCGGCACGAACTACCGGAAGCAACGCCGCCATCGGCCTTTTGTCTGCCCTCTCGCAGCCAACGGGCGAATGTACATCGTTGTATTCAATAAAACATATCGAAAACGATATTCCACCCACCACCAGATCGAAGGCACGACATGACGCACGACACCGGACGCCGCTTCACCATTGCCGCCGGCACCTCCGCACTGGGGCTGGCCATTGCCCAGTTCCTCGGCTGGGGCACGCGCAGTTCGCAGGCGGCGGAGAACGAAAAATTCGAGGTCACGCACACCGAGGCCGAATGGCGCAAGCTGCTCACCGCCAACCAGTTCGCGGTGCTGCGCCAGGAAGGCACCGAGCGGCCCTACACCAGCCCGCTCAACGACGAGCACCGGGCCGGGCGCTTCAGCTGCGCCGGCTGCGCGCTCGACCTGTTCTCGTCGAAGACCAAGTTCGACAGCCACACCGGCTGGCCGAGCTTCTGGCAGCCGCTGGACAAGGCAGTAGGCGAACGGCAGGACCGGTCTTTCGGCATGGCCCGCACCGAGGTGCACTGCCGCCGCTGCGGCGGCCATCTGGGCCATGTGTTCGACGACGGGCCGAAGCCCACCGGGCTGCGCTACTGCATGAACGGCGTGGCGATGAAGTTCACGCCCGGGACGGCATAGGGCTCGGTGGGCGAGGGGTCATGGGCTGGTCTCACAATGCGCGCTGTCCGTCCGACAAACGCATTGACTGATCCCAAGGAGATCCCATGAAGGCCCAGAACATCCTCCAGACCATCGGCAACACGCCGCACATCCGCATCAACCGCCTGTTCGGCAATGCGAAGCAGCAGGTCTGGATCAAGTCCGAGCGCGCCAACCCCGGCGGCTCGATCAAGGACCGCATCGCGCTGTCGATGGTGGAAGACGCGGAGAAGAGCGGCGCGCTCAAGCCCGACGGCACCATCGTCGAGCCTACTTCGGGCAACACCGGCATCGGCCTGGCGATGGTGGCGGCCGTCAAGGGCTACAAGCTGATCCTGGTGATGCCCGACAGCATGTCCATCGAACGCCGCCGCCTGATGCTGGCCTACGGCGCCACCTTCGACCTGACGCCGCGCGCCAACGGCATGAAGGGCTCCATCGCCCGCGCCGAGGAAATCGTCGCCGGCACGCCCGGCGCATGGATGCCGCAGCAGTTCAACAACCCCGCCAACGTCGACGTGCACGTGCGCACCACGGCCGAGGAAATCGCTGCCGACTTTCCCGACGGCATCGACGTGCTGATCACCGGCGTGGGCACCGGCGGCCACATCACCGGCGTGGCGAAGGTGCTGAAGAAGAAGTGGCCCAAGCTGCAGGTGTTCGCGGTGGAGCCGGTGGCCTCGCCCGTGATCTCCGGCGGCGCGCCGGCGCCGCACCCCATCCAGGGCATCGGCGCGGGCTTCATCCCGAAGAACCTCGACACCTCGCTGCTCGACGGCGTGCTGCAGGTCGATGCCGAGCCGGCGCGCGAAATGGCCCGCCGCTGCGCGCGCGAGGAAGGCATGCTGGTCGGCATCTCGTCGGGCGCGACGCTCGCGGCCATCGCGCAGAAGCTGCCCTCGCTGGCGCCCGATGCGGTGGTGCTGGGCTTCAACTACGACACGGGCGAGCGCTACTTGTCGGTCGAAGGCTTCCTGCCGGCCTGACGCGCTATCCCTTTCATAGCGCCTGCGGCGCTTAAAATGCGCGGCCTGCTTGATAAACACAAGCCCCACGCCGCCATGCTGAGAATCTCCGAACTCAAACTCCCGCTCGACCACGCGCCCGAGGCGCTGTCCGCACTGATCGCAAAAACGCTCGGCATCTCGCCCGAGGCGATCGTCTCCCACAACGTCTACAAGCGCAGCTTCGACGCGCGCAAGGCCGACCTGCTCACGGTCTACATCTGCGACGTGCAGTTGGCCGATGCGAAGCTCGAAGCGAGCCTGCTCGCGAAGCACGCGGACCATCCGCACATCCAGAACGCGCCCGACATGCGCTACACGCCGCCGGCCAGCGCGCCCGAAGGCGCATCGCGGCCCGTGGTGATCGGCTTCGGCCCCTGCGGCATCTTCGCGGCGCTGATGCTCGCGAAGATGGGTTTCAGGCCCATCGTGCTCGAGCGCGGCAAGACCGTGCGCCAGCGCACCCGCGACACCTGGGGCCTGTGGCGCAAGAGCGTGCTCAACCCCGAGTCGAACGTGCAGTTCGGCGAAGGCGGCGCCGGCACTTTTTCGGACGGCAAGCTCTACAGCCAGATCAAGGACCCGCGCTTCCTCGGCCGCAAGGTGATGGAAGAGTTCGTGAAGGCCGGCGCGCCGCCCGAGATCCTCTACGTCGCGCACCCGCACATCGGCACTTTCAAGCTGGTGAAGGTGGTCGAGAACATCCGCGAGCAGATCGTGGCGCTGGGCGGCGAGATCCGCTTCGAGCAGCGCGTGACCGACGTGCGCATCGAAGACGGCCACCTTCGCGGCCTCACGGTGCTCGACCAGACGACCGGCCAGAGCAGCGAGCTGCGCGCCGACCACGTCGTGATGGCGCTGGGCCACAGCTCGCGCGACACCTTCGCGATGCTGCATGCGCGCGGCGTGCACATCGAGGCCAAGCCCTTTTCCATCGGCTTCCGCGTGGAGCATCCGCAGGGCCTGATCGACCGCGCACGCTGGGGCCGCCATGCGGGCCATCCGCTGCTCGGCGCCGCCGACTACAAGCTGGTGCACCACGCGAGCAACGGCCGCTCGGTCTACAGCTTCTGCATGTGCCCCGGCGGCACCGTGGTCGCGGCCACCAGCGAGCCGGGCCGCGTGGTCACCAACGGCATGAGCCAGTACTCGCGCAACGAGCGCAACGCCAACGCGGGCATCGTGGTGGGCATCGACCCGCGCGACTTCCCTGGCGATGCGCTCGCCGGCATCGCGCTGCAGCGCGAACTCGAAAGCAATGCCTTCGTGCTCGGCGGCGGCGACTACCGCGCGCCCGGCCAGCTGGTGGGCGACTTCGTCGCCGGCAAGCCTTCCACCGCGCTCGGCAGCGTGATGCCGTCGTACAAGCCGGGCGTGACGCCGACCGACCTTCACAAGGCCCTGCCCGCCTACGCCATCGAGGCGATGCGCGAGGCCTTCCCGGCCTTCGGCCGCAAGATCAAGGGCTTCGACACGCACGACGCGGTGCTCACGGGCGTCGAGACGCGCACCTCCTCGCCCATCAAGATCACGCGCGGCGACGACTTCCAGAGCCTCAACGTGCGCGGCCTGTACCCTGCCGGCGAAGGCGCGAGCTACGCGGGCGGCATCCTGTCGGCCGGCGTCGACGGCATCAAGGTGGCCGAGGCCGTGGCGCGCAGCGTGCTGGCGGAGTCGGAACGCGAACGCACGGCGAGCGTCTGAGGCAGGTCATGCAGCACTCCGCCACATTCTTCGAGCGCCCCACCCTGGGCCACCTGATCGCCGCCACGCTGGCGATGGCGGCCGTGGTGCTCGCGTCCAACATCCTCGTGCAGTTCGCCATCAACGACTGGCTGACCTGGGGCGCCTTCACCTATCCGGTGGCGTACCTCGTGAGCGATCTCGTCAACCGGCGCTTCGGCCCCGGCATGGCGCGACGCGTGGCGTGGGTGGGCTTCGCCGTGGCTGTGGGCGTGTCGCTGCTGCTCGCGCCGGTGCGCATCGCGGCTGCCTCGGGGCTGGCCTTCATCGCATCGCAACTGCTCGACATCGGCGTCTTCGACCGCCTGCGCCGCGGCCTCTGGTGGCGCGCGCCGCTGGTGGCCACCGTCATCGCGGCCGTGCTCGACAGCATCGTGTTCTGGGGCATCGCGTTCGCGGGCACCGACGGCCCGTGGTTCACCTGGGCGCTGGGCGACCTCGGCGTGAAGCTCGCCGTCGGCGTTTTCATGCTGCTGCCGTTCCGGCTGCTGATCGGCCGGCAGGCCGCACAGGCTTCGGCCTTGCCCCAAGGATGACCGCAGAAACGACAATGCGCCAAAGACGTTCAACCCGCGCCGCGTGCGCACCCGTGTTCCCCTGAATTCCTTCCCGTTTTCGCGCCAAGGCGCCGAAGAACTTCCAGAATGACCGAAGCAACCACCGCCAACCCGAACAACAAGTCGCGCCGCCCCCGTGGCGAGCGCCTGGACATGGCCCAGCAGCTGCAGGCCCTGCGGACCGGCACCGAAGGCGCGCCGACGGATTCCGAAGCCGGCGCCGACGCGCCGTCTGCCGCGCCAGCGCAACAGGCAAGGCGTCCGCAGCAACATCAGCAGCAGCGCAACAGGCCGAAGAAGCCGCAGGCGCAACAACAGCAGCAGAAGCAGCAGAAGCAACCGCAGCAGCCGGCACGTCCGCAGCGCAAGGTGCACCCGGCGCTCGAACGCCTGTTCGAGCTGTACCCGAACCTCTTCGGCGCGCGCTTCCTGCCGCTGAAGCTCGGCGTGTACGAAGAACTGATCGCCCGCCATCCCGACGACTTCAAGGCCGAAGAGCTCAAGGTGGCCATGGGCCTGCACGCGCGCTCCACGCGCTACCTCGAGAGCGTGGCGGCCGGCCATCCGCGCCACGACCTCGACGGCAACGTCGCCGAGCCAGTGGCGCCCGAGCACGTGCACCACGCGATCCTCGAGCTGCACCGCCGCCGCTCGCAGCGCACCGGCGAAGACCTGCGCCCGCAACTCGTTGCGCGCCTGGCCCGCGCCGTCGAAGCCTCGGGCCTCGACCGCGAAGCCTATGCCGTTCTGGTGCGTTCGCGCGACGCGAACAACAACGCCGTGCTCGACGAGGCCCTCGCCCAACTGGCCGAACAGGCCGCCAAGCGCGAGGCGCTGTTGCGCGCCTTCGAAGCCAGCGGCCGCAGCGAAAAGGAGTTCGCGGACATGTATGGCATGGCCCAGGGCGAGGTCGCACGCACGCTGCAGCGCGCGCGTACCGACCGGGCCGCCGTGCCTGCAGCATCGGCGGCACCGGAAACGCCGGAAGCGCTGGAAGCACCCGAATCCACGAACAGCTGATTCGCCACCATCCTGCCGGCAGAAAGCAAAAAGCCGCCACGGCAACGTGGCGGCTTTCTTGTTGGCAGGCCGAGGCGGCCGGCCCCGTTTTCAGCGCTGCGCGTTCTGCAGCGCCGCAATGCGCTCTTCGATCGGCGGGTGCGTGGCAAACAACTTGCCCATGCTGCCGGTGATGCCCATGGCTTCCACGGCCTTCGGCAGTTCGCCGGCCGGCAGGCCGCCCAGGCGCGCGAGCGCGTTGATCATCGGCTGCTTCTGGCCCATCAGCGCGGCGGCGCCTGCATCGGCGCGGAACTCGCGCTGGCGCGAGAACCAGGCCACCACCATCGCGGCGGCAAAGCCGAGCACGATGTCGAGCACGATGGTGCTCACGTAGTAGCCGATGCCGGGGCCCGAGCTGCGGTCGTCGCCGCGGCGCAGGAAGCTGTCGACCGCATAGCCGATCACGCGCGACAGGAACACGACGAAGGTGTTCATCACGCCCTGGATCAACGTCATGGTGACCATGTCGCCGTTGGCGATGTGCGCGACCTCGTGGCCGATGACGGCCTCGACCTCTTCGCGCGTCATGTTCTGCAGCAGGCCGGTGGACACCGCCACCAGCGACGAGTTCTTGAAAGCGCCGGTGGCGAAGGCATTGGGCTCGCCTTCGAAGATACCGACCTCGGGCATGCCGATGCCGGCCTTGTCGGCGAACTTGCGCACCGTGCCGACGATCCAGGCCTCGTCGGGCGTCTGGGGGTTGTCGATCATGTGCAGGCCGCTGGTCCACTTGGCCATGGGCTTGCTGATGAGCAGCGAGATGATCGCGCCGCCGAAACCCATCACCAGCGCAAAGCCGAGCAGCGCCGTGAGGTTGAGCCCGTTGGCCGTGAGGAAGCGATTGACGCCGAGCAGGCTGGCGACCACGCCGAGCACCGCGACGACCATCACATTGGTCAGGACGAACAGAAGGATACGTTTCAAGTTGAATTCTCCGTGGGGAAATCTGCCACCCAGATGAGGGCCCCGGGGCCCTCTTCAAGCCGTATATCGAGCAGTTTGCGGCCTGGAAGCCCTGGGTGTTTTAGGTGTTCTGGGCGCTCCGGTCGGCGGCAGCCGGTAGAGCCATGATAGGAGCAAAAGTTCTAGGCCCCCGGTATTCCCCGGCCCGGCAAGGGCCTGAAGACCTGGGGATCGTCGTAGAACGACGCCGCCTCGTTCTCCTCGCACCAGCCGGGCACGCCGAGCACCGGCAGCGGCGCGAAGGGCTTGCGCTCCAGCTCGCGCGCATCGAGTGCCCGTGCCATGCGCACGTCATCCACGCCGGTCAGGTCATGCGTCAGCAACACGTGCGCGGTGATCGGCTTGCGCGGCGTCACCAGCTTCTCGAGCAACGCGTGGCCGAACAGCAGCAGGCGCGCCTCGCTCCACAGCCCGCGTTGCGCGACGAACAGCGTGTGCCAGTCGCGCGCGACCAGCGCCTGCCACAACGCGGGCGGCGCATCGAGCACCGCGCCGTTCTCGTCGAACAGCGTGAGCGCATCGCGCAGCGGCCCGCGCACGGCAGCAACGCCGTTGCGCTCGATCTCGGCAGCCTGCAGCTCGTTGAGGCGACGCTTGGTCTGCGGAAAAGCGAGCCAGACGAGTCCGTTGAAGAAGTCGTGCAGGTTGTCTCGGGTCGGGACCGTGCGGGTCTGGAAGATATGGGCCTCGTAGGCCTGGCCCGCTGGCAATGCGTCCTGCCGTACGAAATCGGGCACCGATGAGGGCTTGACCGTCTGCAGGGCGGAAGCCACGCCTGCTTGCCGCGCGGTCTGCGCGACCGCTTCGCCGTGGACGCGATAGGGCGCAAGCCAGGGCTGCGCCCAATCGACAGCCGGCAGGTTCAAGGCGCGGGCGCGCCCGTCCAGCGGATGCGGTCCGGATGCTGCATCACGGCGAACTCCGCGGTGAGCTTGTCGAAGAGCTTGAGCGAGCTGCCGTGCTTGCCGAGCAGGCCCGCCGTGCGCAGGGCCTTCGCCACGTCGTTGAGCGGCACGTCGTTGCCGCTGCGCAGGGCCGGTGCAGCCTGCAGGATGAACTCGGCCGCCTCCGAGATTTGCGGTTGCGGTGGCGGCGCAGCCTTGGCGGCCTTCGCCGTCTTGCGCGCCGGCGTCTTGGCCGCCGCCTTCTTGGCTGCAGGCGCCGCCTTGGCCCGCGCGGTCTTCGCGGGCGCCGACTTGGCCGCGGCCGCCTTCTTCGCCGGCGCGGTGCGTGCCGCCGGCTTCGTGGCGTGATGCGCGAGATCCACGAACGAGTCGTAGATGCCGACCGTCTCCTCGCCCGTCTTGCCCTGCTGGCCGATGCCGCAGACGCGGCAGCCCTTCTCGCGCAGGCGGATCACGAGCGGCGCGAAGTCGGAGTCGGAAGACACCAGCACCACCACGTCGGGCCGCTCGTCGATGACGAGGTCGATCGCATCGACCGACAGCGCGATGTCGGTGCTGTTCTTGCCGGCCGACAGGTTCACCATCGGCCGCACCGACAGCCGCTTGAAGAGCGCCTGCCGGTTCACCGCCATCTCGGCGTTGCAGTACGCGCGGCGCACGTGGATGGCGCCGTACTCTTCCATGGTGAGCTGCACGGCCTGCTCGATCACGTCGGCCGAGACGTTGTCGGCGTCGATCAGCAGCATCACGCGCAGCGCGGGGGTGGTCATGCGAGCTTCCAGTTCACGGTTTCGCCGCCGCGCAGCGGCTTGAGCGTGGCTTCGCCGTAAGGCACCGTCTCCGGCACGGTCCAGCTTTCGCGCTTGAGCGTGATGGTGTCGGTGTGGCGCGGCAGGTTGTAGAAGTCGGGGCCGTTGAAGCTCGCGAAGGCTTCGAGCTTGTCGAGCGCGCCCGCGTTGTCGAAGGCCTCGGCGTACAGCTCGATGGCCGTGAGCGCGGTGTAGCAGCCGGCGCAGCCGAGCGCGTGCTCCTTCAGGTGCGCCGGGTGCGGCGCGCTGTCGGTGCCCAGGAAGAAGCGGTCGCTGCCGCTGGTGGCGGCCTCGACCAGCGCCACGCGGTGCGTCTCGCGCTTGAGCACGGGCAGGCAGTAGTAGTGCGGGCGGATGCCGCCGGTGAAGATGGCGTTGCGGTTGTACAGCAGGTGGTGCGCCGTGATGGTCGCTGCCGTGAAGCGGTCGGCGTCGCGCACGTAGTGGGCGCCTTCCTTGGTGGTCAGGTGCTCGAACACCACCTTCAGTTCGGGGAAGTCGCGGCGCAGCGGGATCATCACGCGGTCGACGAACACGGCCTCGCGGTCGAACAGGTCGATGGCGGGGTCGGTCACCTCGCCGTGCACCAGCAGCAGCAGGCCGTGCTTCTGCATGGCCTCGAGCGTCTTGTAGGTCTTGCGGATGTCGGTCACGCCGGCATCGCTGTTGGTGGTGGCGCCGGCCGGGTAGAGCTTGAGCGCGCGCACGCCGGCTTCGGCGGCCAGCGCGATTTCCTCGGGCGGCAGCTTGTCGGTCAGGTAGAGCGACATCACGGGCTCGAAGCCGGTGCCTTCGGGCACGGCGGCGAGGATGCGGTCGCGATACGCCACGGCCTGCGCGGCGGTGGTCACGGGGGGGCGCAGGTTCGGCATGATCAGCGCGCGGCCGAACTGGCGCGCGCTGTGGGGAACGACGGCTTCGAGTGCGGCGCCATCGCGCACGTGCAGGTGCCAGTCGTCGGGGCGGGTGATCGTGAGGGTGTCTGTCATGGCCCCGGGATTGTCGCATCGCCCCCCCGGGAGCCCCCGCCCGCGCCTCAGCGCCCCTTGTCGGGCTTGCGCCCCACCATCGCGCACATCGGGCAGAAGCCGATCAGCCCCGTCAGCGCGAGCATCGCGCCCATGAGGGCGACGGCCACGGCCAGCCCGAAGCCGGCCGTGCTCCAGCCGATGGCCGCGAAAACCAGGCCCGCGAGGCCCATGACGACGCGCAGCGCGCGCTCCCAGCCGGGAAGATTCTTTGCGTAGAGCATGGCGATTCCTTCGATCCTTCTTGATGAATGAGTGCATGAGGAAGACCCTCGGACACCAAGAGGCGCCGAACCCGCCGATCGGTTCGCCGGAACGCGCAAATTTCCAGGGAGGAGAAAACCCGCTAGCGCAAGAACACCCGGCAGGCGCCCGGGTCCACGAGCTGCAGCCACTTGTGAAGGTTGACCGAGCAGCGCGCGCCCTTGCCCGGCGGCCACGGGTCGAAGATGCGCAGCGTGGTGCCGCGCCCGCCGGGATCGTCGTCGCCGCGAATGCCCACGACGAGCACCATGTGGCCCGGCCGCCCGACACCGGCCGCATACCCCTTGGCCCCCCACGGCAGGTCGAGCATCAGCGGCCCGTCATGCAGCGCGGCACGCAGCTGGCCGACCGACCAGGAAGCCGGCGGACGCACCGTCAGCCCGTGCGCGGCGGCGAAGAGCGCATCGGCCGTCATGGCTTCGTCGGCATCCTCGAAGGTGCACAGGCCGCCGTCGTCGGCGATCAGCCCGGGCGGCGTGCGCGCGACCACCGCCTGCACGTTGGAGCGCGTGATCATGGCCGTGCAGGCGGCCCAGCACTGGCCGGGCGTGGGCTGCGGGATCAGCGCGACGGGGTGCAGGATCGGTGCGTGGCATTCGTTGTCGAAAACCACGTTCTGCGTGCAGAGGCCGGCCTCGCCGTCCTCGGCGAGCCAGTGAGCGACTTGCAGGCGGCGCACCGCCATCCGGGTGACCGGGCCGTAGTCGCCGTCGAGCGCGAGTTCGGGGCCAGGTCGCAGCTTGCGGTTCAGCGCCTCCTGCAACCTGCGGACATCGGCGCCGCGCGAACCCTGTGTCAGTGTCGTCATCGGTTCCTGTCCCTCGCAGACGCGAGGTTCCTTCAGGCTTGGGGCATGAGCGGCTGCATTGTGGAAAGCGGCCGCCGGGGCGTCCATTCGTCGGACGGCATAGCCGGGATGGCGGGGGCCGCACGCCCCCCCGGGGGCACGCCCGTTGCTTGACGTGCCGCGCCGATCGGCCGAAGGTCCGGTCCCGCGCAAACCACCCTACATACCGGAAACCGACATGCTGTCCACGGCAATGCTTTACTTTCGCGAGACCGCCAGGGCCGGCTCGCTGCGCCGCGCCGCCGAGCAGCTGGGCGTGGCGCCGAGCGCCATCAGCCGCCAGATCGCCAAGCTCGAAGGCGAGCTGCAGGCCGCCCTGCTCGACCGCCGCGCCAACCGCACCACCCTCACGCCGGCCGGCGAACTGGTGCTGGCGCATGCCGAACAGGCCCTGCAGAGCAGCGAGGAGTTGCGCGGCGCGCTGCAGGAGCTGAGCGGCGAGCCCGCCGGCACGGTGCGCATCGGCAGCATCGAGGGCATGGTGGGGCACTTTCTCGCGAACAACCTGGCGCGCTTCCAGAAGAGGCATCCGCAGGTGAAGCTGCAGGCCTCGGTGGTGGGTTCGCGCGCGGTGCTCGAGGCGCTGCAGGAAGGCCGCATCGACATCGCGCTGGCCTTCAACCTGCCCGAGCGCCACGCCTTCCGCGAGCATGCGCGGCTGGAGCAGCCGCTGTGCGCCATCGTCGCGCCCACGCATCCGCTTGCGCGGCGGCGCAGCGTGTCCTTCAGCGAGCTCGAAGGCCGCCGCGTGGCGCTGCCCGACCGCTCGTTCCAGATCCGCCACCTGGTCGACCGCATCGCCTCGAAGACGCAGGTGTCGCTCGAACTGGCGATCGAGACCGGCACGCTCGACATGGCCAAGGGCCTGGTGCGCAACAGCGACCTCATCACCTTCCTGCCGCGCTACGCGGCGCTGCACGAGGTGTCGAACGGCGACCTGTGCGCCGTGCCGCTGCAGGAGCGCGACTTCGCCGCCACCGCGGCCAGCCTCCTCACCATGCCGGGGCGGCGCCAGTCGCCGGCGACTGGCGCGCTGCTCGAGATGCTGGCCACCAGCATGGGGCGATACGGTGCGGGCGCGGCGCCGCGTTCTGATTCCGGCAACACGCGCGTGCGGAAATGAGCCTTCCCGCCGGCCTCGTCGCTCCCTACATTGGGCGCCGACGAGGAAAGAACACGGCATGACCACCACAGGCACCAACCAGACCATTGCATTCCCCGAAGGCGGCTATCGCTACGCGAAAGGCGTGTTCCAGTATTCCGCGGGCGTGGCGGCGCTTCCCGGCTTCGCCATCGAGCGGGTGCGTTTCCAGCAGCCTGTTCCGCTGGAAGAAGGCTTCGACGTCATCGCGGCGCACCTGGGCGCCATCGGCCGTCCGCTGGCGGCGCTGTGCGCCTGCGAACTGCGCTCGCCCGCGCCGTTCTCCGAGCGCGGATTCCACGACTTCAACCGCGTCTACGCCGGCACGCTGGAGCGCTGGGGGCTGGTGCGCGGCGAGCGCAATCCGGTGGCGCGCACCAACGTGTGCCCGCGCATCGGCGCCCCGGCCACGCCGGCCTTCCAAGCCTTCTCGTACACCGTGCCGGCCGACGACGATGCCGCGCCGCCAAGCTTCGTGGTCTCCGGCGGCGGCGAGGCGCCCGACGGGCATGCCAGCTACCGCGAGGTGATGGTCCGCCTGGGCGACACCAGCCCCGAGGGCCTTCGCGCCAAGCTCGGCTACGTGATGACGGAAATGGAGCGCCGCCTCGCCGTGCTGGGCTTCGGCTGGCGCGACGCCGCGACGGTGCAGGCCTACACGGTGCACGACATCGGCGCACTGGTGTTCGACGAGATCGTGCAGCGCGGCGGCCTCACCACCGGCCTGACCTGGCACATGGCACGGCCGCCGATCGTGGACATGGAAGTCGAGATGGACCTGCGCTGCGCAAGGCGCGAGCTCGCGCTGTCATGGCCCTAGCCCGACGAGGGACACCACCGCTGGCATGTGTCGTGCTTGACAGTTTTTTCGTCCTTTTCTCCATTCCACCCCAACGGAGTTCCATGTGAAGCGTGCTGCCCCCGCCCTGTTCCTGAAACCCCTGGCCGTCTGCGCGGCGCTCGCCACCCTGGTGCTCGCCACGCCCCATGCGATGGCGCAGGAGAAGACGCTGCGCATCGCCATGACGGCGGCCGACATTCCGCGCACGCTCGGCCAGCCAGACCAGGGCTTCGAGGGCAACCGCTTCACCGGCATCCCGATCTACGACTCGCTCACGCAGTGGGACCTGTCGAAGGCCGATGCGCCCAGCGTGCTGATTCCCGGCCTCGCCGCCTCGTGGGCGGTCGACGCCAAGGACAAGACCAAGTGGGTCTTCAAGCTGCGCCCCGGCGTCAAGTTCCACGACGGCTCGGCCTTCAACGCCGACGCCGTGGTGTGGAACGTGCAGAAGGTGCTCGACAAGGACGCCGTGCAGTTCGACCCCAGCCAGGTCGGCGTGACGGCCTCGCGCATGCCCACGCTCAGGTCGGCGCGCAAGATCGACGACACGACGGTCGAACTCACCACCAGCGAGCCCGACGCCTTCCTGCCGATCAACCTCACGAACCTGTTCATGGCCTCGCCCGCGCACTGGCAGAAGAAGTTCGACGCGGCCGCCGGCGCCACGCCCGCCGACAAGGCCAAGGCCGCCTGGACCGCCTTCGCCGCCGACCCGTCGGGCTCGGGTCCGTTCAAGGTCACGCGCTTCGTGGCGCGCGAGCGGCTGGAGCTGGCCGCCAACAAGGGCTACTGGGACGCGAAGCGCGTGCCGAAGATCGACAAGGTCGTGATGCTGCCGATGCCCGAAGCCAACGCGCGCACCGCCGCGCTGCTGGGCGGCCAGGTCGACTGGATCGAGGCACCCGCGCCCGACGCCATGGCGCAGATCACGCAGCGCGGCTTCAAGATCTATTCGAACGCACAGCCGCACGTGTGGCCCTGGCAGCTCTCCTTCGCCGAAGGCTCGCCCTGGCTCGACAAGCGCGTGCGCCAGGCCGCCAACCTGTGCATCGACCGCGGCGGCATGAAGCAGCTGCTGGGCGGCATGATGGCCGAGCCCAAGGGCACGGTGCCGCCGGGACACCCGTGGTTCGGCAAGCCCACCTTCGACATCAGGTACGACGTGAAGGCCGCGCAGGCGCTGATGACGCAGGCCGGCTACTCGGCCGCCAAGCCGATCAAGGTGAAGGTGCAGATCTCTGCGTCGGGTTCGGGCCAGATGCAGCCGCTGCCGATGAACGAGTTTGCGCAGCAGTCGCTCAAGCAGTGCTACTTCGACGTTCAGTTCGACGTGATCGAATGGAACACGCTGTTCACCAACTGGCGCAAGGGCGCGAAGGACCCGTCGGCCAACGGCGCCAACGCGGTCAACATCAGCTTCGCAGCCATGGACCCCTTCTTCGCGATGGTGCGCTTCGTGAGCACCAAGACCGTCCCGCCGGTGTCGAACAACTGGGGCTACTACGGCAACGCCGAGGTCGACAAGCTGGTGGCCGACGCGCGCACCAGCTTCGACGACAAGGCGCGCGACGCCGCGCTGGCCAAGCTGCACACGCACATCGTGGACGACGCCCCCTTCGTGTGGATCGCGCACGACGTCGGTCCGCGCGCCATGTCGCCCAAGGTGAAGAACGTGGTGCAGCCCAAGAGCTGGTTCATCGACATCGCGACGATGACGATGGACTGATCGTTTTTTTCAGCCAGCCACGAGCCAGCCAATGTTCGCCTACCTCCTGCGCCGCGTGATCTACGCCGTGCCGATCATGATCGGCGTGGCCCTCGTGTGCTTCCTGCTCGTGCACATCGCACCCGGCGATCCGCTGGTGTCGATCCTGCCGCCCGACGCCTCCGCCGACCTGCAGGCGCAGCTGCGCGAGCTCTACGGCTTCAACCGTTCGCTGCCCGAGCAGTTCGCGATGTGGCTGTGGCGCGCGTTGCACGGCGACCTGGGCGTGTCGATCGCCAGCAACCGCGCGGTGGCCGGCGAGGTGTTCACCGCCGTGGGCAACACGCTGCGACTCGCGGTGGTGGCGACCTTCATCGGCTTCGTGCTGGGCTGCCTGTTCGGCTTCGTGGCGGGCTACTTCCGCAACTCGTGGGTCGACCGCCTGGCCTCGATGTTCTCGGTGCTCGGCGTGAGCGTGCCGCACTACTGGCTGGGCATGGTGATGGTGATCGTGTTCTCGTCGCAGCTCATGTGGCTGCCGGCAACGGGTGCGGGCCCCAGCGGCTCGGACGACTGGGCCTGGGACTGGGCGCACCTGCAGTTCCTGCTGCTGCCGGCGCTCACGATGTCGGTGATTCCCATGGGCATCATCGCGCGCACGGTGCGTGCGCTGGTGGCCGACATCCTCGACCAGGAGTTCATCGTCGGCCTGCGCGCCAAGGGGCTCACGCACGCGGGCGTGTTCCGCCACATGGTGAAGAACGCGGCGCCCACGGCGCTGGCCGTGATGGGCTTGCAGCTGGGCTATCTGCTCGGTGGCTCGATCCTCATCGAGACGGTGTTCTCCTGGCCGGGCACCGGCTTCCTGCTGAACTCGGCCATCTTCCAGCGCGACCTGCCGCTGCTGCAGGGCACGATCCTCGTGCTTGCGCTGTTCTTCGTCGTGCTCAACCTGCTGGTCGACGTGCTGCAAACCCTGCTCGACCCACGCATTGCCCGGGCCTGAAAGACCATGTCCTCCGTGCTCGCCCCCTCCTCCATCGCCGCGGCCGTCGAGCCGCTGCCGGCCCAGCGCTCGCGCGGCTACTGGGCCTCGGTCTGGCTGCGCTTCCGGCGCGATCCCGTAGCCGTCGGCGCGGCCCTCGTCGTGCTGCTGCTGATCGCGCTTGCGGTCTTCGGGCCGTGGCTCGCGCCGGCCGACCCCTACCAGTCGTCGATGCTCAAGCGCCTGAAGCCCATCGGCACCGAGGGCCTGCCCTTCGGCAGCGACGAGCTGGGCCGCGACATGCTCTCGCGCCTCATCGTCGGTGCGCGGCTGTCGCTGTTCATCGGCATCACGCCGGTGCTGTGTGCCTTCGTGCTGGGCACGGTCATCGGCATCGTCGCGGGCTACGCGGGCGGGCTGACCAACACGCTCATCATGCGCACCATCGACGTGTTCTATGCCTTCCCCTCGGTGCTGCTGGCCATCGCGCTGTCGGGCGCACTGGGCGCTGGCGTGGTCAATTCGCTGATCTCGCTGACCATCGTGTTCATTCCGCAGATCGCGCGCGTGGCCGAGAGCGTGACCACGCAGGTGCGCACCCGCGACTACGTCGAAGCGGCGCGCGCCTCGGGTGCCGGGCCCTTCACCATCGTGCGCGTGCATGTGCTGGGCAATGTGCTCGGGCCGATCTTCGTGTACGCAACCAGCCTGATCGCTGTGTCGATGATCCTGGCGTCGGGCCTGTCGTTCCTCGGCCTGGGCGTGAAGCCGCCGGAGCCCGAATGGGGCCTGATGCTGAACACGCTGCGCACCGCCATCTACGTGCAACCCTGGGTCGCGGCGCTGCCGGGTGTGATGATCTTCATCACTTCGATCTCTTTCAACATCCTGTCCGACGGGCTGCGTTCGGCCATGGACAACAAGGGCTGAGGCAAGGCAATGGACGCACTCAAGGACATCGGCGGCCCGGCCCAACCGCTCCTGACGATCAAGGGCCTGGTCAAGCACTTCCCCCTGAAGAAAGATCCGCTGGGCCGTGGCGGCGGCGTGGTGCGCGCCGTGGACGGTGTGGACTTCGAAGTCATGAAGAGCGAAACGCTCGGCGTGGTCGGCGAGTCCGGCTGCGGCAAGTCGACCACCGCGCGCCTGCTGATGCAGCTCATCGAACCCACGCGCGGCGAAGTCGTGTTCGACGGCCGCGAGGTCGGCAGCCGCGACCTGCCGCTGAAGGAATTCCGCCGCCAGGTGCAGATGGTGTTCCAGGACAGCTATGCCTCGCTGAACCCGCGCCTGACCATCGAGGACTCGGTGGCCTTCGGTCCGCAGGTGCATGGTGTGTCGCGGCGCGAATCGGTGGAACGGGCGCGCGACCTGCTGGCTCGCGTCGGCCTGTCGCCGCAACGCTTTGCCGAGCGCTACCCGCACGAACTTTCGGGCGGCCAGCGGCAGCGCGTGAACATCGCGCGGGCACTGGCACTGCAGCCGCGCGTGGTGATCCTCGACGAAGCCGTCTCCGCGCTCGACAAGTCGGTGGAAGCACAGGTCATCAACCTGCTGCTCGACCTGAAGGCTGAGTTCGGCCTGACCTACGTGTTCATCAGCCACGACCTCAACGTGGTGCGCTACGTGAGCGACCGCGTCATGGTGATGTACCTGGGCCAGGTGGCCGAGATCGGCCCGGCCGACGCGCTCTACGACCAGCCCGCGCATCCCTACACGCGGGCGCTGCTGTCCTCCATGCCCTCGATGGACCCCGACCATCGCACCGAGGAGGCGGCGCTCGCGGGCGATCCGCCGAACCCGATCAACCCGCCTTCGGGCTGCCGCTTTCATCCGCGCTGCGCGCTGGCCGCGCCGGTGTGCGGCAAGGTGGTGCCCGAGCGCATCGTCACCGGCTCGCGGCATGCGGTGAGCTGCCTGATCCACGAGCCCGGCAGCGGGCATCCGATGGCCACTGAAGCCCGGAGGGAAGCAGCATGAGCGACAACAACGAACCGATGGTCCGGCTGCGCGACCTCAGCGTGACCTTCAGCGGCGGCCGCAAGCCGGTGCATGCCGTCAGCGGCGTGAGCCTCGAGGTGAAGCGCGGCGAGGTCGTCGCGCTGATCGGCGAATCGGGCTCGGGCAAGAGCGTGACCATGCGCACCCTGCTTCGCCTGCACCCCGAGCGCCGCACGCGCATGGGCGGCACGGTGCAGGTGGCGGGCCGCGACGTGCTCGCGATGTCGCAGCGCGAGCTGGCCGACTTCCGCGGCAAGGTCGCGTCGATGATCTTCCAGGAGCCGCTGCTGGCGCTCGACCCGGTGTACTCGGTGGGCGCACAGATCGTCGAGTCGATCCGCCGGCACGAATCGGTGACGCAGGCCGAGGCCCAGCAGCGCGCGCTGGCGCTGTTCGAGCGCGTGCGCATCCCGAGCCCCGAGCGGCGCCTGCAGGCCTATCCGCACGAGATGTCGGGCGGCATGCGCCAGCGCGCCATGATCGCGCTCGCACTCGCCTGCAAGCCCCAGCTGCTGCTGGCCGACGAGCCCACCACTGCGCTCGACGCCACGGTGCAGATCCAGATCCTGTTGTTGCTGCGCGAGCTGCAGCGCGATCTGGGCCTTTCGGTGATCTTCGTCACGCACGACATCGGCGCGGCGGTGGAAGTGGCCGACCGCATCGCCGTGATGTACGCGGGGCGCATCGTTGAGGAAGGCACCGCGCGCGAGCTGATCCGCTCGCCGCGCCATCCGTACACGATCGCGCTGCTCAAGAGCCGCGCACATGGTGCGCTGGCGCGCGGCACGCGGCTCGAGACCATCGGCGGCGCGCCGCCCGACCTGTCGGCACTGCCGCCCGGCTGTGCCTTTGCCGAACGCTGCGCGCTCGCGAGCGATGCCTGCCGCGCGGCGCAGCCGCCGGTGGTCGAGCTTGCGCCGAACCACCGCGTGCGCTGCATCCACACCGACGCGGCGGCGGCCATCGCTCCGGTGCTCGTCGCCTGACCGACTGCCTCTTCAACATCCTTCATTGCCATGCCCCTGCACGACCCCGCCCACGCCTTCGTTCCGTACCCCGATGCGCCGGTGCCGCGCGCCACGACCGGCCCGCTGGCCGACCTGAGCTTTGCGGCGAAGGACCTGTTCGACGTGGCCGGCTACCCCACGGGCGGCGGCAACCCGATCGTGCTGGCGATGTCGGGCATCAAGACCCGCACCGCGCCGACCGTGCAGAAGCTGCTCGATGCCGGCGCGCGCTTCGTCGGCAAGACCGTGACCGATGAACTCGCATCCTCGATGAACGGCAACAACGCGCACTTCGGCGCGCCGGTCAACGGCGGCGCGCCCTCGCGCATCGCGGGGGGCAGCTCCTCGGGCTCGGCCTCGGCCGTGTCGTCGAACCTCTGCGACTTCGCGCTGGGCACCGACACCGGCGGCTCGGTGCGCGCGCCGGCCAACCACTGCGGCCTGTACGGGCTGCGCCCCACCCATGGCCGGGTGAGCCTCGAAGGCGCGCTCGACCTCGCGCCCAGCTTCGACACCTGCGGCTGGTTCACGCGCGACATCGGTACCTTCGCGCGCGTGGCCGACGTGCTGCTGGGCACCGATGCCACGCCCCTGCCAGAACGCGTGCGGCTGCTGCGGCCCGACGATGTCTGGGCGCTGGCCATGCCTGCCGCAGTCGAAGCGCTGAAGGGCGCAGCCGACCGCGTGCAGGGCGCGCTCGGCCCCGCCAAGGGCATCGAGGTGGCGCTGGAGTCCTTCGACACCATGTACTGGAACTTCCGCTACCTGCAGTCGCGCGAAGCCTGGCTCACCGATGGCCCGTTGATCGAACGCTACGCCCCGCCGCTGGGGCCGGGCGTGGCCGAGCGCTTCGCGTGGTCGCGGGAAGTGACCGACACGCAGGTGTCTACCGCTCGCGCCTTCCGCATCGCGTTCCGCGCACACCTGGCGTCGCTGCTGGGCAGCGACGGCGTGCTGCTGATGCCGACCATGCCCGACATCGCCCCGCTGCGCAGCGACAGCGAGGCCGCGCTGGAGGACTACCGCAACCGCGCGATCCGCATGCTGTGCATCGCGGGGCTGGCGGGCTTTCCGCAGCTGTCGATGCCGCTGGCCTCGCGCGACGGCGCGCCGCTGGGCATCTCGCTGCTCGGGCCGGCGGGGTCGGACCGGTCGCTGGTCGCGCTGGCGCAGCGCATCGCGGGCTGAGGCCGCAGCCTCAGAGCCGCACGCTGCCCGGCTCCCGCAGCAGGCAGACGTCGCAGTCGACGCCGCCGCTCCCCGCACGCTCGATCACCGCGAAGTCACCCGCATCCAGCGCCAGCAGCGCGTGATGCCAGGTGCCGGGCGCGAGCACCACGCCCTGGCGCCCGTCGGTGACGAACGCCGCGAGCTGTTGCGCAGACGTGGGTGCATCGCCGGCGCGGGCCACCACGATCACGAAGCGCCTGTCGCCCAACGGCACAAAGGTCTGGCTGCCCAGCGCGTGGCACTCCATCTCCGACACCTCGTGGGGAAAGCGACGCGCCTGCGCGCGGAACAGCGCCAGCATCGGCCGGCCGCCTTCGGCGTCGAGCCGCAGGTCGTCGAGCAGGTCGAAGCGCTGCGCATTGCCGCCGTTGATGGGCCGGCCCTCGCCGGCGGGCGCCGCGATCACGGTGCCGTACGGCCTGAAGGCCTGGGGAGTCAGCGGCTGCGCCATCAGCACCTCGGCGGCGGTCGGGGAAGCATCGTTCATCCGGCGATTGCAGCAGAAAGCGTGCCGTTCGCCTACGCGAGATCGGCCGAGCAGACTGCCCGGCACCGGCGCGCAGGAGATACTGTTTGCTTCGCTTCCGACGACAAATGCAATCACAGGCATGAATACGACCGAGCCCCAGCTGATCGCCCCGACACTGGCCGAGGGCGGCCTCGCTGCCGTCTTCACCACACCCGGCGGCGCGCGGGCCTTCGCCGTGCGCTGGCAGGCCGGCGTGTACGGCTATCTCAACCAGTGCCCCCATGCGGGCGGCCCGCTTGATTTCGAAGGCCAGGTGCTGGAAAGTTCAGGCCGCTTTCTGATGTGCGCCCGGCACGGCGCGATCTTCGAGCCCGACACCGGCGAGTGCGTCGGCGGCCCCTGCCGCGGCACACAGCTCACGCCGCTGGCGGTGCACGAGAAGGCGGACGGCAGCGTGTGGCTCGGTGCGGCCGAGTGAAGACAACTCTCCAGGAGAAAGAAGAAATGCAGAAAACACGTAATGGCAATGGCAACAGCAAGCTCCGCCCCCTGGCCCTGTCGGCCACGGCCCTCGCCCTCGCCGGCCTCCTTGCGGGCTGCGCAGGCATGTCGTCCGGCGGCAAGGGTTCCTCCACGGGCATGAAGGTCAGCTCCAGCGCTTTCGGCGACAACGGCACCATCCCGGCCGAACACGCGGGCGTGGGCGACTGCGGCGGCAAGAACATCTCGCCGCCGGTGGCCTGGAGCAACCTGCCGGCCAAGACGAAGTCGGTCGCCGTACTGGTGTTCGACCCCGACGGCGCGGCCGGCCTCGGCGTGTCGCACTGGGTGGCCTACAACATCGCGGCCGAGCGCGGCGAGCTCAAGGCGGGCGAAGGGGCGGCGGGCTCGAACTTCGACTTCACCATGGGCCCGAACGTGGCCGGCACGCCCGCCTACCGCGGCATGTGCCCGCCGGTGGGCGACCGGCCGCATCACTACGTGGTGACCGTGATCGCCACCGAGCTCGCGCCGGGCAGCCTGCCGGCCGGCCTGGGCCGCGATGCGCTGCTGGCCGCGCTCAAGGGCCGCGCGCTGGGCGGCCAGAGCGTGGTGGGCCTCTACAGTCGCTGAGTCAGGCAGCCGCGAGTAATAATTTAGGACTCACATCGTCGGTACCGGCCATCAACGGCCGCGGCCGCCTTCCAGAAAGCTCCATCGATGGCCCTGCCCGCATCCGGCTCCGATCCGGTTCCGCCGTCCGCCGGCGACCTCGACGCCATGTTCGACCTGGCGCCCGTCTCCCTCTGGATCGAGGACTACGGCGACCTCAAGCGCAAGCTCGACGGCTGGCGTGCCGAGGGCATCACCGACCTGGTGGCGCACCTGTCGGCCGATCCGCGCCGGGTGAGCGACTGCATGGCGCTGCTGAAGGTGCTGCGGGTCAACCAGCACACGCTGAAGCTCTTCGGCGCCGACAGCGAGCAGACCCTGCTGGGCGCACTCGACCGCGTGTTCCGCGGCGACATGTCGGCCACCGTGGTGCACGAGCTCGACCAGCTCTGGCGCGGCCAGCTCAGCTTCGAGAGCGAGACCGTCAACTACGCGCTGGATGGCCGCAGGCTCGACGTGCGCGTGCGCGCCCGCGTGCTGCCCGGCTACGAGGACAGCTGGAGCCGCGTGCTGGTGGCGCTCGACGACGTCACCGAGCGCGTGGCCGCGCAGCGCCTGCGCGACGAGAGCGCCATCTACGCGCGCAGCCTGTTCGACCGCTCGCCGGTGTCGCTGTGGGTGGAAGACTTCAGCGCGGTGCGCTCGCTGCTCGACACCATCCGCTCGCGCGGCATCACCGACTTCGCAACCTTCATCAAGGTGCACCCTGACTTCGTCACGCGCTGCATGCAGGAGATCCGCGTGATCGACGTGAACCACGAGACGCTGCGCATGTTCGGCGCGCCCGACCTGCCCGCGCTGCTGGGCAACCTCTCGCGCATCTTCCGCGACGAGATGCGCGAGTCGTTCGCCGAGCAGCTGCAGGACCTGTGGAACGGCAAGACGGTGCAGCACCGCGAGGTGCTCAACTACTCGCTGTCGGGCGAGGTGCTGAACATCCACATGCAGTTCGCGGTGCAGGACGACCGGCTCGACACCTGGGACCTGGTGCTGGTGTCGCTGGTCGACATCACCGCGCGCAAGAAGGCCGAGGCGTACCTCGAATACCTCGGCAAGCACGACGTGCTCACGCAGCTGTGCAACCGCACCTACTACACCGAAGAACTCAACCGCCTCGCGCGCAAGGGGCCGTGGCCGGTGTCGATCGTGGCCATCGACCTCAACGGCCTGAAGCAGGTCAACGACCAGGAGGGTCACGCGGCCGGCGACTCGCTGCTGCGCCGCATGGGCGAAGTGCTCGACAAGGCCGTCGACCTGCCGGCCTGGCCCGCGCGCATCGGCGGCGACGAGTTCGCCGTGCTGCTGCCCATGACCGACGAACGCGGCGCCGAGGCGATGCGCGAGCGCATCCTCACGCTGCTCGAGATGAACAACCAGTTCCACGCCGGCCAGAGCGGCCACGCGCTGAGCCTCGCCATCGGCCTTGCGACCTGCCACGGCGACGAGCCGCTGGAAGCCGCACTGCAGCGCGCGGACCGGGCGATGTACGTGGACAAGTCGCGGTATTACGAGAGCGCGGAGACCGACCGGCGAACGTCGTAGCCATCAGGCCAAACCGACCGATTGGAAGTCTGTGAAGCTGCGTTTGCTGGAAAGAACCAATGCCCCTTGAAGGCCTTGCCGAAGCCCTGATCCGGCCAGTAATCGAACTGGTGCTGCAGCCCATCGGAGAAGCCTTGGTGCACCTGACCGGCTACATCACCGGGTTCATCGTCGTTCCGATCGCCACGCTGGGACATGTCGTTGTCGAGCAGCCCAAAGAAGGCGTCGAAGCGATGACCTGCAGGTGGCTTCGCACGTCCAGCGGACGCATCGTCATCAATGCGGATCTGGGCAGCCTCGTGGGCTTCCTCACCTGGCTTGCGATCGGCGTGACGGCCCTCTTGATCTACTGCACGTCCGGTCCGTCGTAGCCCGGCACCCGCACCCGCTCCAGCACGAAATCGATGAACGTCCGGATCGCCCGCGTGTGCTGGCGGTTCGGCATGTAGAGCATGAACATCTGCGTGCCGAAGATCGAGAGGCGCCAGTCGTCGAGCGTGGTCACCACGTCGCCGCGGCGCACGTCTTCCTGCACCACGTAGTCGGGCACCAGGCCGATGCCCAGGCCCGCGAGGATGGCCTGGCGCAGGAAAAGGAAGTTTTCCGAGATCAGCGTCGGCTCCAGGATCACCTCGCGCCTCGTCTCGCCCTGGTAGGCCGACACGCGCAGCTGCCGGCCGATGACGGCGGCCGTGACCACCGGCGCGCCCTGCAGCGCGTCGAGCTGCACCGGCAACGGGTTCTTCGCCGCGTATTCGCTCGAAGCGCAGGCCACGTAGCGCACCGGCCCCATCGCGCGCGCCACCAGGTTCTGCGGCGGTTCGGGAATCACGCGGATCGCGATGTCGACTTCGTCGCGCAGCAGGTCCTCGATGCGGTTCTCGAACACCACGTCGAGCACGATGCCGGGGTACTGGCGCTTGAAGTCGATCAGCCAGTCGGCCATGACCAGCTGCCCGTAGCCGCTGGGCACGCTCAGGCGCACGCGGCCCTGCAGGCCCTGCCCCAGCGTCGTCACCGATTCGCGCGCCGCCAGCAGCTCGGCCTGGATGGCGATGCCGTGCTGGTAGAGCCGCAGGCCGATCTCGGTCGGCTCGGCGCGGCGGGTGGTGCGGCGCACCAGCTGCGCGCCCACCGAGCGCTCCAGCTGGTTCAGGTGGTAGCTGACGTTGGCGCGGGTCATCTTGAGCCGCCGCGCGGCCGCGCTCAGGTTGCCGGCATCGAGGATTTCCACCAACAGGGTGAGCGACTGGAGGTCCATGGGCCGATTGTGTCAAAAATCCTTTGACAGTCTGTCAACCGGCTATGCAATTGTCAAAGCGGCGGCTCAGGCCAAGAATGCTGGGTTCACCCCAGAGCCTCGGACCCGCACGGTCCGCAACGCAAGAGACAAGCGACACGCACATGGCCACCACCACTCCCAGCCCCTCCACGTCCACCGGTCCTGTCACCTTCGAACGTCTTGGCGACGTGTTCGTGGTGACCATCGACAACCCGCCCGTCAACGCCCTGGGCGTGGATGTGCGCCGCGGCCTCGTGGCCGCCATCGACGCGGCCGAGGCCGACAGCGCTGCCAAGGCGGTGCTGATCGTCGGCGCGGGCCGCAACTTCATCGCGGGCGCCGACATCCGCGAGTTCGGCAAGACCCCGCAGCCGCCCTCGCTGCCCGAGGTGTGCCTGAAGATCGAGAACTGCACGAAACCCGTGGTCGCCGCGATCCACGGCGCCGCGCTCGGCGGCGGCCTCGAGGTGGCGCTGTCGGCCCACTACCGCATCGCCTCGCCCACCGCGAAGCTGGGCCTGCCCGAAGTGGCGCTGGGCCTGCTGCCCGGCTCGGGCGGCACGCAGCGCGCGCCGCGCCTGATCGGCGTGAAGCCCGCCATCGAACTCATGCTCAGCGGCCGCCACGCCGGCGCGAGGGAAGCGCTGTCGCTCGGCCTCGTCGACCGCCTCGGCACCGACGCCGACGCCGACGCCGACGCCGACGCCCGCGCCGAAGGCCTCGCCTACGCGAATGAACTGGTCGCCGCCAAGGCCCCGGTGCGCCGTACGCGCGAAGCCGGCGCGCTGGCCGACAAGGAAGCCAGCCGCGCCGCCCTCGAGGCCGCCCGCGCCGACACCGCCAAGAAGAGCCGCGGCCTGTTCTCGCCGATGAAGATCGTCGAGGCCGTCGAAGGCGCGCTCACGCTGCCCTTCGACGAAGGGATGGCGCTGGAGCGCAAGCTGTTCCTGCAGTGCATCGACAGCCCGCAGCGCGCCGGCCTGATCCACGCCTTCTTCGCCGAGCGCGAAGTGCTGAAGGCGCCCGAGACCAAGTCGGCCAGCCCCCGCGCGCTGGAGTCCGCCGGCATCGTCGGCGGCGGCACCATGGGCGCGGGCATCGCGGTGGCGATGCTCGACGCCGGCATGCCCGTGACCATGATCGAGCGCGACGACACGCAACTCGCGCGCGGCCGCGCCAACGTGGAGAAGGTTTATGACGGCCTCATCGCCAAGGGCCGCATGACGCCCGAGGCCAAGGCAGCCGTCATGGCGCGCTTCTCGGGCTCCACCAGCTACGACGCGCTCGCGCAGGTCGACATCGTGGTCGAGGCCGTGTTCGAGGAAATGGGCGTCAAGAAGGCCGTGTTCGCCGAGCTCGACCGCGTGTGCAAGCGCGGCGCCGTGATCGCCACCAATACCTCGTACCTCGACATCGACGAGATCGCCGCCAGCATCTCGCGTCCGCAGGACGTGGTGGGCCTGCACTTCTTCTCGCCCGCCAACATCATGAAGCTGCTGGAGATCGTGGTGCCCGCCAAGGTGAGCGCCGACGTGGTCGCCACCGGCTTCGAGCTCGCGAAGAAGCTGAAGAAGGTGCCGGTGCGCGCCGGCGTGTGCGACGGCTTCATCGGCAACCGCATCCTGGCCGTGTACCGCCAGGCCGCCGACCACATGATGGAAGACGGCGCATCGCCCTACGACATCGACGCGGCCGTGCGCAACTTCGGCTACCCGATGGGCCCCTTCCAGGTGTCCGACCTCGCGGGCGGCGACATCGGCTGGGCCACGCGCAAGCGCAAGGCCGCCACGCGCGACCCGAAGGCCCGCTACGTGCAGGTGGCCGACCGCATCTGCGAGCGCGGCTGGTTCGGCCAGAAGACGCAGCGCGGCTACTACCTGTACCCCGAAGGCGCGCGCACCGGCGTGCCCGACCCCGAGGTGCTGGCCATCATCGACGCCGAGCGCGAGCGCGCGGGCATCAAGCCACGCGCCTTCACCGAGGAAGAAATCATGCGCCGCTACATGGCCGCGATGATCAACGAAGGCGCCAACGTCGTGCTCCAGCGCATCGCGCTGCGACCGCTCGACGTGGACGTGACCTTCCTCTACGGCTACGGCTTCCCGCGCCACCGCGGCGGCCCGATGAAGTACGCCGACACCGTGGGCCTGCCCAAGGTGCTGGCCGACATCCAGGAGTTTGCGAAGGAAGACCCGATCTTCTGGAAGCCCTCGCCGCTGCTGGTGCAGCTGGTCGAGCGCGGCGCCGATTTCGCCAGCCTCAATCAATCCGAGTAATCACAGAGCCAGCCGTCCAGGAGACAACCCCATGCGTGAAGCCGTCATCGTTTCCACCGCCCGCACCCCGCTCACCAAGGCGCACCGCGGCGAATTCAACATCACCCCCGGCCCCACGCTGGCGGCCTTCGCCGTGAAGGCGGCCGTCGAGCGCTCGGGCCTCGACCCCGCTCTGATCGAGGACGCCATCCTCGGCTGCGGCTACCCCGAAGGCACCACCGGCCGCAACATCGCGCGCCAGGCCATCATCCGTGCGGGCCTGCCGATCGGCATCGCCGGCACCACCGTGAACCGCTTCTGCGCCTCGGGCCTGCAAGCCATCGCCATGGCCGCGGGCCGCATCGTGGTGGACGGCGCGCCGGCCATGATCGCGGGTGGCGTCGAAAGCATCTCGCAGATCCGCACCCGCAGCGCCACCGACGCAGGCGACAGCGGCATGGACCCGTGGATCGTCGAGCACAAGCCCGAGCTGTACATGGCGATGATCGAAACCGCCGACATCGTCGCCAAGCGCTACAACATCAGCCGCGAAGCGCAGGACCGCTTCTCGGCCGAGAGCCAGCGCCGCACCGAAGAAGCGCAGATCGCCGGCCGCTACAAGGACGAGATCGTCGCCTGCACCACCACCATGGCGGTGACCGACAAGGAGACGAAGGAAGTCAGCTACCGCGAAGTGACCGCCACCGAAGACAACTGCAACCGCCGCGGCACCACCTACGAGGCGCTCGCCAAGCTGAAGCCAGTGATGGGCGAAGACAAGTTCGTCACCGCCGGCAACGCCTCGCAGCTGTCGGACGGCGCATCGGCCTGCGTGCTGATGGAAGCCAAGGATGCCGAGCGCGCCAACATCAAGGCGCTGGGCGCCTTCCGCGGCCTCGCGGTGGCCGGCTGCGAGCCGGACGAGATGGGCATCGGCCCGGTGTTCGCGGTGCCCAAGCTGCTCGCGCGCCACGGCCTCAAGGTCCAGGACATCGGCCTGTGGGAACTCAACGAGGCCTTCGCCTCGCAGTCGATCTACTGCCAGGACAAGCTGGGCATTCCCTCGGAACTGCTCAACGTGAACGGCGGCGCGATCTCCATCGGCCACCCCTTCGGCATGACCGGCGCGCGCCTCGCGGGCCACGTGCTCATCGAAGGCAAGCGCCGCGGCGCGAAGTACGCGGTGGTCACGATGTGCATCGCCGGCGGCATGGGCGCAGCCGGTCTCTTTGAAATCTACTGAAGAGGAGCCAGCGATGGACCTGAACTTCACCCCCGAAGAAGAAGCCTTCCGCAGTGAAGTGCGCGCCTTCCTGGCCGCCAAGCTGCCGGTGCGGCTGTCCGAGAAAGTGCGCAGCGGCAAGATCCTCGAGAAGGCCGACATGCAGGAATGGCACGCCATCCTCAACGAGCGCGGCTGGCTGGCCAACCACTGGCCCGAGCAGTACGGCGGACCGGGCTGGACGGCGGTGGAGAAGTTCATCTTCGAGAACGAATGCGCGCTGGCCTTCGCGCCGCGCATCGTGCCCTTCGGCGTGAACATGCTCGGCCCGGTGCTCATCAAGTACGGCAACGAGGCCCAGAAAAGCTACTGGCTGCCGCGCATCCTGAATGGGGCCGACTGGTGGTGCCAGGGCTACTCGGAACCCGGCGCGGGCTCCGACCTCGCGGCGGTGAAGACCACCGCCGTGCGCGGCATCGACGCGCAGGGCGACCACTACATCGTGAACGGCCAGAAGACCTGGACCACGCTGGGCCAGCACGCCAACATGATCTTCTGCCTGGTGCGCACCAATCGCGAGGCGAAGAAGCAGGAAGGCATCAGCTTCCTGCTGATCGACATGGAGTCGCCCGGCGTCGAAGTGCGCCCGATCATCACGCTCGACGGCGAGCATGAAGTCAATGAAGTGTTCTTCTCCGACGTGCGCGTGCCCGCCGAGAACCTCGTGGGCGAGGAGAACAAGGGCTGGACCTGCGCCAAGTACCTGCTGACCTACGAGCGCACCAACATCGCGGGCGTGGGCTTCTCGGTGGCCGCGCTCGAACAGTTGAAGGGCATTGCCGCCACGCAGACCAAGAACGGCAAGCCGCTGGCGGAAGACCCGGCCTTCGCGGCGCGCATGGCGCGCGTCGAGATCGACCTGGAGAACATGAAGACCACCAACCTGCGCGTGATCGCGGCGGTGGCCGGCGGCGGCGTGCCGGGCGCGGAAAGCTCGATGCTCAAGATTCGCGGCACCGAGATCCGCCAGGAAATCTCGTCGCTGGCCCGCCGCGCGATGGGCGTCTATGGCCGCCCCTTCATCGCGGAAGCATTGAAGGACGGCTACACCGGCGAGACCTTCGGCCCCGACTACGCCTCGGCCGCCGCCTCGCGCTACTTCAACAACCGCAAGCTGTCGATCTTCGGCGGCTCGAACGAAATCCAGAAGAACATCATCTCCAAGATGATCCTCGGGCTTTAAAGGAGACATGCCATGAACTTCGAACACACCGAAGACCGGCGCATGCTCGCCGACAGCCTGAACCGCTTCATCAGCGAGCAGTACGCCTTCGACGCGCGCGACCGCATCGCGAAGTCGGAGCACGGATTCAGCAAGGAAATCTTCCAGCAGTTCGCCGAGCTCGGCGTGATCGGCGCCCTCTTCAGCGAGGCCGATGGCGGCTTCGGCGGCGGCGGCTTCGACATCGCCGTGGTCTTCGAGGCACTGGGCCGCGGCCTGGTGATCGAACCGCTGCTGGGCGCGGTGATGGTCGGCGAGGCGATCAGCGCTGCAGGCAGCGATGCGCAGAAGGAAAAGATCGGCGACATCATCAACGGCGCGATCGTCGCGGCCTTCGCGCACGATGAAGCCGACACGCACTACGAACGCACGCGCGTGCAAACGAAGGCCGAGCGCAGTGGCGACGGCTGGGTGCTGCACGGCGCCAAGGCTGTCGTGCCGCAGGGCGAGCAGGCCGACCTGTTCCTCGTATCGGCCCGCACCTCGGGCGGCGTGGACGACGAAGCCGGCATCTCGCTGTTCCTCGTGCCCGCGAAGACGGCGGGCCTATCGGTGCGCGGCTGCCCCGCCATCGACGGCGGCCGCGTCGCGGAACTCTCGTTCGACGGCGTGAAGCTGGGCGCCGACGCGCTGCTAGGCGCCGAAGGCCAGGGCCACGCCACGCTGGAACGCGCCATCGGCCGCGGCGTGCTCGCGCTGTGCGCCGAAGCCGTGGGCGCGATGGAAGCGGCCAAGTCCGCGACGCTCGAATACCTGCGCACGCGCAAGCAGTTCGGCACGCTGATCGGCAGCTTCCAGGCGCTGCAGCACCGCATGGCCGACCTGCTGCTCGAAATCGAACAGGCCCGCTCGGCCGTCATCAACGCCGCAGCCGCCATCGACACCGGCGACCGCCTGACGCGCGAGCGTGCGCTGTCGGCCGCCAAGTTCAGCATCGGCCGCATCGGCGCGCTGGTGGCGGAGGAAAGCATCCAGATGCACGGCGGCATCGGCATGACGTGGGAGCTGCCGCTGCCTCACTACGCCAAGCGCCTCGTGATGATCGACCACCAGCTCGGCGACGAAGACCACCACCTGCAGCGCTACATCTCGCTCGGCAAGGAGGTTGCGGCATGAGCGACAACAAGACGGTTCTGATCTCGCAGGAGGGTGCCGTGCGCATCCTCACCAACAGCAACCCGGCCGCGCGCAACGCGATCACGCCGACGCTGTACGCCGAACTCTCCGCCGCGCTCGCCGACGCACAGAACGACCCCGAGGTCGGCGCCATCGTCTTCACCGGCGCGGGCGACTTCTTCTGCTCCGGCGGCGACCTCAACCTGCTGGCCAAGCGCCGCGAGCTGCCCGCGTCGGAGCGCCGCGAGAAGCTCGAAGGCCTGAACAACCTGATCCGCGCGATCCGCGATTGCGGCAAGCCCGTCATCGCGGCCGTCGAAGGCGGCGCTGCCGGCGCGGGCCTGTCGATGGCGCTGGCCTGCGACATGCTGGTGTCTGCGCGCGACGCCTTCTACACCGTGGCCTACGTCAAGGTCGGCCTCACGCCCGACGGCGGCGCCACGGCCTTCCTCTCGGAGTTCGTCTCGCGCCAGGTGCTCACCGAGATGTGCCTGACCGGCGACCGCATGCCGGCCGAACGACTGCATGCGCTGGGCGCGGTCAACCGCCTGACCGACAAGGGCGCCGCGCTGGCCGAGGCCATCGCGCTCGCAGCCAAGGTGGCGGGCGGCCCGCAGCGCGCCAGCGCGCGCATCAAGACGCTGTGCCGACAGGCGCACCGCTCCACGCTGGAAGAGCAGCTCGAAGCCGAGGCCGTGTACATGGTCGAGTCGCAGGCGGATGCCGAGGCGGCCGAAGGCATCGGCGCCTTCCTCGGCAAGCGCAAGGCCGACTTCGCCGCGCTGCGCCACCAGAAGCAGGACGCGTCCTGACGCCGGCCGCTCGCCCTGCCTTTCCGCCTCGCGCGACGTATGCACCGTGCGGGGCTTTCTCGTTTCCAGGGAGCTGATCTCATGCCACTGCCGAATTCATCGCTGCCGCTTGCCGGCGTTCGCGTTCTCGATCTGTCCCGCATCCTCGCGGGCCCCTGGTGCGGCATGGTGCTGGCCGACATGGGCGCCGAAGTCATCAAGGTGGAGCACCCGGGCCGCGGCGACGACACGCGCGACTGGGGCCTGCGCGTGGGCAAGACCGAGACCGCCTACTTCAACAGCGTGAACCGCAACAAGCGCTCGGTCACGCTCGACCTGCAGACGCCCGAAGGCCAGCAGATCGCGCGCGATCTCGCCAAACAGTGCGACGTGGTCATCCAGAACTTCAAGTTCGACGGCATCGACAAGCTGGGCCTCGGCTATGAACAGCTCAGCAAGGAACATCCGGGCCTCATCTACTGCTCGATCTCGGGCTACGACCGCACAGGCCCCGAGGCTGCGCGCCCGGGCTACGACCTCGTGGTGCAGGGCGAGGCCGGCCTGATGGCGCTCAACGGTGAGGCGAACCAGCCGCCGCTGAAGTTCGGCGTGGCGGCCGTCGACCTGTTCACCGGCATGTACTCGGCGCAGGCCATCCTCGCCGCGCTGTACCAGCGCGAGAAGACCGGCAAGGGCCGGCACGTGGAGATGGCGCTGTACGACTGCGGCCTGATGATCACCGCCTACTACGGCCTCGAAGCGCTGCTCATGGGCGAAGACCCGCCGCGCTACGGCAACTCGCATCCGTCGATCGTGCCGTATGGCGTGTTCGACGCGGCCGACGGCCCGCTGGTCATCACCGTGGGCAACAACGCACAGTTCGCGCGCTTCTGCACCGAGGTGATCGAGCGGCCCGACCTCGCGGCCGACGAGCGCTTCAAGACCAACATCCTGCGTTCGGCCAACCGCGCCGCGCTGCTGCCCGAGCTGCATGCCGAGCTCGCGAAGCGCCAACGCGCCGACCTGCTCGCGAAGCTCACCGCCGCCGGCATTCCCTGCGGCGAGGTGCTGGGCCTGCTGGAGGCGCTGCAATCGAAGCGCGCGACCGATGCCGGCCTCGTGACCACGCAGCCGCATCCGGTGGCTGGCACGGTCAACGTGCTCGCGCCGCCCTACCGCTTCGACGGCGAGCGCCTGCCGGTGCGTAGCGCGCCGCCCACGCTGGGCGAAGGCACGCACGACGTGCTGCAGTCGCTGCTCGGCCTGTCGGACGAGAAGCTCGCGGCGCTGAAGACGAACGGCGTCGTCTGAAGAAAAAGACACCTGAAATCCCAAGGAAGACAAACCAATGGCATCCCTTTCCCTGCGCAGCCCCCTGCGCCGCGCCCTCCTCGCTCTCGCCCTGCCCCTGGTGGCCGGCACCGCCTTCGCCCAGGCCTGGCCCGCCAAGCCGATCACGCTGATCGTTCCCTTCCCGCCCGGTGGCCCCACCGACGTGGCCTCGCGCATCGTGGCGCAGAAGATGTCGACGGCACTCGGCCAGAGCATCGTGATCGACAACCGCAGCGGCGCCTCGGGCACCGTGGGCGCGGCGGCTGCGTCGCGCGCGGCGGCCGACGGCTACACCTTCGTGACGCTGGCCACGCCCACGCTGCTGGCCTCGCATCTCTACGCATCGCCCGGCTACGACATCTTCAAGAACTTCACGCCCGTGGGCAGCATCTACGACCTGCCGATCGTGCTGGTGGTCAATCCGAAGTCGCTGCCCGACGTGACCGGCGTGCAGGGCCTGATCGCCAAGGCCAAGGCCGAGGGCGGCAAGCTCAACTACACGAGCGCGGGCTCCGGCAGCTTCGGCCACCTGACGACCGAGCAGCTGAAGACCATCGGCAAGTTCGAGATGCTGCACGTGCCCTACCGCGGCAGCGCCCCGGCCGTAACCGACCTGCTCGGCGGCCAGGTGCCCGCGATGTTCTCCGACCTCGTGGGCGTGCTGCCGCACATCAAGTCCGGCAAGCTGCGCGCCATCGCCGTCGGCTCCGGCCAGCGCGTGAGCCTGCTGCCCGACGTGAAGACGGTGGCCGAACAAGGCTTCCCCGGCTTCGACGCCACCTCGTGGGGCGGCCTGCTGGCGCCGGCCGGCACGCCGAAGGACATCGTCGACCGCATGAGCGCCGAGCTGAAGAAGGCGCTGGCCGACAAGGAAGTGCAGGAGAAGCTCCAGAGCGTGGGCACCTTCGCGGCCTACCGCACGCCCGAGCAGACCGGCGTGCGCATGAAGGAAGACTTCGAGCGCTGGGGCAAGGTGATTCGCGACAACCACATCACGAACCAGTAGAACGCATAGGTCCGCAGGGCGACGAAACAAAGGAGACAGACATGACGCAGAAATACGAGAACGACTACGGCACACCGGTGAGCGCGCCGTTCCGCCCCGCGTTGCCCGTGCGCAGCCTCGCCGACATCCGCAAGCTCGAGGAAACGCCGCTCGAGCAGGCGCTCAAGGTGCGCAGCACCTACGAGATCTTCCGCAACGCGGGCCATGCCTTCGGCGACAAGACCGCGCTGACCTTCCTGCGCACCGGCAACCCGGCCGACGAGCCGATCCGCTGGTCTTATGCCGAGCTGCTCTCGCGCATCCACCAGACCGCGAACATGCTGCACACGCTCGGCGTGGGGCCCGACGACGCCGTCGCCGTGCTGCTGCCCGGCTGCCTCGAGTACCACCTCGCGCTGTGGGGCGGCGAGGCGGCCGGCATCGTGCAGCCGCTGAACCCGCTGCTCACCGACGAGAAGCTGGTCGCGCTGATGACCGCCGGCCGCGCCAAGGTGCTGATCGCCTACGGCTCCGATGCCGAATCGGGCATGTGGTCGAAGGCCATGCGCCTGCGCGGCCAGGTGCCGACGCTCACCGCCGTGCTGCGCGTTGCGCCGCACGACGAGGCGCCGGGCGCGGCCGGTGCACTGCCCGAAGGCGTCGCCGAGTTCGACGTGCTGCGCGCCGCGCAACCCGACGACCGCCTCGTGAGCGGCCGCAACATCGCGCCTTCAGACATCGCCGCCTACTTCCACACCGGCGGCACCACCGGCGCGCCCAAGCTCGCGCGCCACAGCCATGGCGCGCAGGTGTTCACCGCATGGGCCAGCGTGCAGGTCGCGGGCATGAACGAGAACGGCATCTCCATCAACGGCTATCCGCTGTTCCACGTGGCGGGCGTGCTGCCGGCCTCGCTCTCGTCGCTGTCGGCGGGCGTGGAAGTGATCATTCCCACGCCCTCGCTGCTGCGCAACAAGGAGGTGCTGGCCAACTACTGGAAGCTGGTGGCGAAGTACCGCCCCACGTCGCTCTCGGCCGTGCCCACCGTGCTCGCCGCGCTGGCCAACGTGCCGCTGGACGGCGCGGACATCTCGTCGATCACCTACTGCCGCACCGGCGCCGCCGTGCTCGCGCCCGAGCTGGCCGCGCGCTTCGAGCGCCTGTTCGGCCTGCACGTGCACGAGAGCCTGGGCATGACGGAGATGGCCGGCATCTCGACCATCACGCCGCCGGGCGTGAACGGGCCCGCGGGCTGCGTGGGCTTTCGCCTGCCCTACATGCAGATGCGCGTGGTGGCGCTGGACGAGAACGGCAACGCCAGCGACCGCGAGATGCCGCGCGGCGAGCAGGGCATGGTGCTGTTCAAGTCGCCCAACGTGTTCTCCGGCTTCGTCGACCCGGCCGACAACGCCAAGGCCTTCACCGCCGACGGCTGGCTCGCCACCGGCGACCTGGGCTGGATCGACGAGGAGGAACGGCTCAACCTCACGGGCCGCTCGAAGGACCTCATCATCCGCAGCGGCCACAACATCGACCCCAAGACCATCGAGGACGCGCTGGGCGCGCACCCGGCCGTGCAGCTGTGCGCGGCTGTCGGCGCGCCCGATGCCTACGCGGGCGAGCTGCCCGTGATCTTCGCGACGCTGGTGCCCGGCGCCTCCGCGACCGAAGAAGAGCTGCTGGCCTTCACCTCGGCGCGCGTGGACGAGGCTCCGGCGCGACCCAAATGGGTGTCGGTGATCGCGACCATGCCGATGACCAACGTCGGGAAGATCTACAAGCCCGAGCTGCGCGCAATGGCCGCGCTGCAGGTGGTGAACGCCGCCGTTGCCGAAGCCTGCACCGGACTGGGCGTGCCCGAGGCCGCGCGACCCGTCGCCAAGACCGAAGGCGAAAGCCTTGTGCGCGTGCAGATCGACGGCGCTGCGGCGGGTGCGCTGGCCGCGCCGCTGCAGGAGCGGCTGCAGAAGGCGCTGGAGCCCCTGCCCTTCAAGACCCGCATTGCGCTCGACTGAACTTCTTCTTCGAGATTTTTCTGAAACCAAAGGGAGACAAACCTTGACCCATCCGACCTCGAACCGCCGCGCCCTGCTGTGCGCAGCCGCATCCGCCGCAGCCCTCGTTGCGCTGACGCCTGCACATGCACAGGCCCCCTACCCGAACAAGCCCATCCGCATGGTCGTGCCCTTCGCGGCCGGCGGCGCGACCGATGTGCTCGCACGCGTGATCGGCCAGAAGATGTCGGCCGGCATGGGCCAGCCCATCGTCATCGACAACAAGCCCGGCGCGGCCGGCATCATCGGCACCGACGCGGTCGCCAAGTCGGCGCCCGATGGCTACACCATCGTGCTGGGCCTGAGCAACTCGCTCATGACCAACGAGTTCCTGTACGAGAAGCTGCCCTACGACACGGCGCGCGACCTCACGCTGGTCTACCAGATCGCGGCGGCGCCGCTGGTGCTGGTGGTGCACCCGAGCGTGCCGGCCAAGACCGGCCCCGAGCTGCTGAAGTACGTTGTCGCCAACAAGGGCAAGGTGGCCTACGGCTCGTACGGCATCGGCGCATATCCGCACCTGGCCGGCGCGCACATGAGCCTCTCGACGCAGTCGGACATGAGCCACGTCGCCTACAAGGGCGAGGCGCCGATGATGCAGGACCTGATCGGCGGCCAGATCCAGATGGCGTATGCCAGCGCGCTGGTGGCCAAGCCGCACATCGACTCCGGGAAGATCCGCGCCATCGGCGTGAGCGGCGAGCGCCGCATGAGCACGCTGCCCAATGTGCCCACGCTGGCCGAGCAGGGCCTGAAGGACGAGGCCTACCGCGTGACCGGCTGGCTCGCCATCGCCGTGCCCGCTAAGACGCCCAAGCCCATCGTGGACCGCATCGCCGAGGAAGTGCGCAAGGCCACGCAGCAGCCCGACGTGCGCGAGCGCATCGCGGCCATGGGCTTCGAGGTCAAGGAAAGCTCGCCCGAGCTCTTCGCCACTGCGTGGAAGGCCGAGCGTCCGGTGTGGGAGCGCCTGATCAAGCAGTCGGGCGCCAAGCTCGAGTGACCCGCTTCCTTATTTCTTCTCTTCTTCTTCGTCATTCAAAGGAACAGCCATGAAGGTTCTGGTCCCCGTCAAACGGGTCGTCGATTACAACGTGAAGGTGCGCGTGAAGAGCGACGGCACCGGAGTGGACATTGCCAACGTCAAGATGAGCATGAACCCCTTCGACGAGATCGCCGTTGAAGAAGCGGTGCGGCTGAAGGAAAAGGGCGTCGTGACCGAAGTCATCGCTGTCTCCTGCGGCGATGCCAAGTGCCAGGAAACCCTGCGCACCGCCATGGCCATCGGCGCCGATCGCGGCATCCTCGTTGAAACCTCCGAAGAACTGCAGCCCCTGGCCGTGGCCAAGCTGCTGAAGGCGCTGGTCGACAAGGAACAGCCCCAGCTGATCATCCTCGGCAAGCAGGCCATCGACGACGATGCCAACCAGACCGGCCAGATGCTGGCTGCGCTGGCTGACCTGCCCCAAGCCACTTTCGCCTCGAAGGTCGAAGTCGCCGGTGACAAGGCCACTGTTACCCGCGAAGTCGACGGCGGCCTGGAGACCGTCGCGCTCACGCTGCCCGCAGTCATCACCACCGACCTGCGCCTGAACGAGCCGCGCTACGTGACGCTGCCCAACATCATGAAGGCCAAGAAGAAGCAGCTCGACACGGTCAAGCCCGAGGACCTGGGCGTGGACGTGAAGCCCCGCCTGAAGACCCTGAAGGTCGCGGAGCCGCCGAAGCGTGGTGCCGGCATCAAGGTGCCTGACGTTGCAACGCTGGTGGACAAACTGAAGAACGAAGCGAAGGTGATCTGAACATGACCGCACTTGTTATTGCCGAACACGACCACGCGACCGTCAAGCCCGCGACCCTGAACACCGTGACCGCGGCGCTGGCCTGCGGTGGTGATGTGCACGTGCTGGTGGCTGGCGCCAATGCGGCCGAAGCGGCCAAGGCGGCGGCCCAGATCGCCGGTGTCTCCAAGGTCATCGCGGCCGACAGCCCCAGCCTGGCAGAGAACCTCGCCGAGAACGTCGCAGCTCAAGTGCTGGCCATTGCCGGCAACTACAGCCACATCCTGTTCCCCTCGACCGCCAACGGCAAGAACGTCGCTCCGCGCGTGGCTGCCAAGCTGGACGTGGCGCAGATCAGCGACATCACGGCCGTGGTGAGCGCCGACACCTTCGAGCGTCCGATCTACGCGGGCAACGCGATTGCCACCGTGCAGAGCAGCGATGCGACCAAGGTGATCACCGTTCGTACGACCGGCTTCGATGCGGCAGCCGCCACCGGTGGCAGCGCAGCAGTGGAAAACGCTGCAGGCGTGGCCGACAGCGGCAAGAGCAGCTTCGTGGGCCGCGAAGTCACCAAGAGCGAGCGTCCTGAGCTGACCGCCGCCAAGATCATCGTCTCGGGCGGCCGTGCGCTGGGCAGCGCCGAGAAGTTCACCGAAGTGATGGCACCTCTGGCGGACAAGCTGAACGCCGGCCTCGGTGCCAGCCGTGCAGCCGTCGACGCGGGCTACGCCCCGAACGACTGGCAGGTGGGCCAGACGGGCAAGATCGTCGCGCCTCAGCTGTACATCGCAGCAGGCATCTCGGGCGCGATCCAGCACTTGGCCGGCATGAAGGACTCCAAGGTGATCGTGGCGATCAACAAGGACGAAGAAGCCCCGATCTTCTCGGTGGCCGACTACGGCCTCGTGGCCGACCTGTTCACGGCCGTGCCGGAACTGGTGAAGGCGCTGTAAGCGAGAGGCCGCGACGATGAAGACCCGCATCACCGAACTGCTGGGCATCCGCTACCCGATCATCCAGGGCGGCATGCAATGGGTGGGCCGCGCCGAGCTGGCGTCGGCCGTGTCGAACGCCGGGGGCCTCGGCATCCTCACCGCGCTCACGCAGCCCACGCCCGACGACCTGCGCCGCGAGATCGAGCGCACGCGCACGATGACCGACAAGCCCTTCGGCGTGAACCTCACGATCCTGCCGGCCGTGAAGCCGCCGCCCTATGCGGAGTACGTGCAGGCCATCATCGACAGCGGCGTGAAGATCGTCGAGACCGCGGGCAACAGCCCGAAGGACTTCATCGCGGCGCTGAAGGAGCACGGCGTGAAGATCGTCCACAAGTGCACCTCGGTGCGCCATGCGCTCTCGGCGGAGCGCAACGGCGTCGACGCGGTGTCGGTGGACGGCTTCGAGTGCGCGGGCCATCCGGGCGAGGACGACGTGCCCGGCCTGGTGCTGCTGCCGGTGGCGGCGCGCAAGCTGCGCATTCCGATCATCGCGTCGGGCGGCATCGCCGACGGGCGCGGCATGGCGGCGGCGCTGGCGCTGGGCGCCGAGGGCATCAACATGGGCACGCGCTTCTGCGTGACCAAGGAGGCGCCGATCCACGACAACATCAAGCAGGCGCTGGTGGAGGCGACCGAGCGCGACACCAAGCTGATGTTTCGCACCCTGCACAACACGGCGCGCGTGTTCCGCAACGCCATCTCCGAAGAAGTGGTGGCCACCGAGAACCGTCCGGGCGGCTGCGAGTTCGAGGACGTGCGCCCGCTGGTGGCCGGCGCGCGCGGACGTGCGGCGCTGGAGTCTGGCGAGGTGCACAACGGCGTGGTCTCGGCCGGCCAGTGCATCGGGCTGATCGACGACATTCCGACTTGCGCGGAGCTGCTGGAACGCATGGTGCGCGAGTGCCGTGAGCATCTGGACCGGGCTCGGGGCTGGATGGACTGAAGCCCTCCGCTCATTCGCATCCGGGGGCGCTCAGGCCGACGGGGTACCTTGCTCCGCGAATGTCCCCCGGCCTTCGGCCTCCTGCTTTATTTCGCTGCGCAAGGCACCCCATCGGCCTGAGCGTTGAGTGCCGCTGCTGACTGGCACAGCGCGGCTCACGAGGCGCACGTGCAGCAGCGCATTGCGGAAGCTGCATTTGTTGGCAGTCTTCGCGACTTCGTGCTGCAGCAGCGGCTGCTTTGCCGGGTTCTTCTCTAGAGTGAATGCCCCTGTCACTCGATACCCCGCCAAGGGGAGCAGAAAGGCCCACACACCAAGCCACCACCGAGATGTTTGAAGGCTGCTTGCCTCGCGGCAGGTTGTCGGTGCGAAAGCACTGATGCAGATGCGAGGTATCAAAAGGCGACGGCCAGGGTGTTACGAGCACCCCGGCCGTCTAACCAAAAACGTGCAACGACCTCTAAGGAGCGCACATCAATGGCTACCAAGACTATAGCCCGGCCAACTACGCCGGTAGCTTCTGCAGAAACCGCCCAAGACCCGGCGGATCTTCTTGAAAACACCCTTACTCAGCTTGAAGCCCTCCTTTGGGTCTGCCATGGGGAAGAGATCGACTGGTGCAGCGGGGATGGACCTCGGCAGTTGAATAACCTGCTTTGGCTTGCGGCTGAGATGGCTCGGAAGGCGGGGGAGTTGTTTCAGGTGAGTGAGAAGGCGCGGCGTGAGGCGCCTGAGGCTGGCGGGTAGCGGCTGGGCTGTGGATTCCGCGGCCCGCCTGGGGACAGGTCCTTTGGGATGGGACGGCTGAAGCCTCTATGGTGGAGGGAACTCGGTTCGATTGAGTTTCGTGGGGCAGGGCTCGGTTAACAGCTATGTGTTCCACGCCGATCGTCGACAGACAATGCGAGTATCCGCTTTGCAGGCGTTGCCTCCGGTCATCGCTGCGCAGTCGGTCGCCTGATTTCCGCCATTGAGCAGCACCTGACAAGCGACAGTTCTATGCTTGTTGAGCCGTAGTCCAACAATGAACTGCGCGTATTGAAGGCAAGCCTGAGTGTTAGAAACGGCCTTGTGCAAGATCGATACTAGGCGCGCCGAGTTCTATCGCGTCATCGATTCCAGTTCCAGCAAGGCCTGTACAGCGCCAATCGAGGAGAAAAAGCATGCCGCTCAAGTTTGTTTCCGCCGTCAACCATAGCGACGAGGCGGTTGCGTTCGGGCCAATAACCGTGCTCGTTGGCCCAAACAATAGCGGCAAGTCACAAACCCTGCGAGACCTGCGGGACTTCGCTTTGGGAGGTCCAGAGAGCGCGCTCACACTTTTCAAGAGCATTGATGTGATGATGCCCTCCAAGGAGGACTTTCGAAATCACTTCGATATCCTCCCTTCAAAACATTCGCCGATGAACGAGAACGTTCTCGGCATAGCCGAGAGTCTTGTCAAGATTCACAGCGTAGAAAGCCAGATCGGCTGGTCGAAAACTGTGATCGAACACACCGACCTGAAGCACCGGCTTCAGTCGCTGGGAAGGTTTCTGATCAGTCATCTCCATGCAGGCACACGGTTCGAGTTGACCGCTCCGCAAGAGGCCTACGATCTAGAGACAGAGGGACCTACACACGCGCTGCAAGAGTTTTTTCGTCGACGCCTTGATGTGCAACCACAGCTGCGGCAAGCGTTCTCGGAAGCCTTTGGACGCGATATTGCGCTTGATTGGACGGCCATGAAGCGCTGGTACTTCAAGGTCGGCGACGCATTCGGCGACCTTTCCGAATCGATGGATAACCTCAAACAACAGCTCCGTACTGGGCAACTTCTCAAAGAACAAGGCGACGGGTACCAGTCGTTTGCCGGGATCCTCATGGCTGCGATTGTCTTTCCAGATCGCCCCCTTTTGCTCGATGAGCCCGAAGCATTCCTTCATCCCAAGCAGGCGCGCGTGCTGGGCCAACTGTTGGGGCGACTGAGCATTGATCGCCCTGCACAGATCATTGTTTCGACCCATAGCTCCGCATTCATGTGGGGCGTTGTCAGCGAGAACGACAATGCCAACGTCCTGCGACTCAATCGCACGGCCGATACAACGTGCTACACCCAGGTGCCAGCCTCAACAGTGACAGCGTTGACGCGCACACCGCTTCTCTCAAGCCAGCCAGTCCTCGACTCGCTCTTCCATCAAGGAGTGGTCGTCTGTGAAGGCGATCCCGATCGAGCGATCTATCAGTTCGTTGCGCACCGCACACTCGGCGGCAAGAGGGGCGAAGACCTGCTTTTTATCCATACGAATGGAAAGGGCGCTGCGGACACTCCTGTCCAGCTACTAAAAAGCGCCGGAGCGCCGGTCGCTGTCATCGTAGACATCGATATCCTCAACGCGAGTAGCCCGTTGGACAAGATCGTCAAAGCGTTGACGGGCGCCGCGATCCCGACGGAGCTTGAAAAGCAACGCGCCGAAATCGGGAAATGGGTGCTCCAGATGCCGGAAGATCAGTTTTTGCAGAAGCTGCTCGACGGCGTCAACGCATGGATCACGTCTCCTCATGCTGACGCTCGCTCATCCCGAAAGCGGCTCGAGAGCACGCTTAAGGCGACGACATCCAAGTGGGAAGTCGTGAAAGAGGTGGGCATCTCCTACTTCACGGGCGACCAGTTGACTGCGGTCGAGAGCCTCATCGAGGACCTCGCCAAGATCGGTATATTCGTCGTTCCCTGCGGAGAGCTCGAGCAATGGATCAATACCGGTGTGAGCAAGGGCAGAGAGTGGAATCGCAAGGCGCTTGAGAAGCTTCAGACCGACGGCTGCCCGACAGGGCTCGAAGCTTTCGTGCAGCGGGTCATCGATTTTTTATCGGGTCCCGCCGTTGCAGTTGTCCGCACCTCCTGATGCTCTCTAAATCTCACAAACTCGGTTGGATCGGAGGATCCGGCAGTTTTTAGCCACAAAGTTCGACAGAGGCGATGTCTGCTCCTTCGCGATTGAAGTCGGCCGATCCGTTCTACGCGAACGACTCATGTCAGTCTGAAGCGAACATCGAACGCAGTCATACCAAAGTTGACCGCTACCAACACCAGCCCTTCGGACTTCGGTTTCTCCAGCGCCCGTCTCTCACGAAAGCCCAGCGGTACGCCCCCGCACGCTCATCTGCAATCCGCCGCGGCGGTCGAACCGCCAACGTCACAGCCGCACTCATCGTGCGCAGGGCGTCGGGTGCTCCCCGCAGCGAAATGAAGGAGGAGGCCGCAGGCCGGGGGACATTCGCGGAGGGGAGTACCCGGCGCCCTGTGCACACACCCCGAAAGCCGCTCCAAAGGAGCCAGCCCCAGGCCGAGCGGCTAAGGAAACCCCCGATACATGAATGGTCATGGACCCCCTAGCATCGGTAACAGTTTCCCTGTCGAGGTGTATGGAACGCGTCCCGGCGTCCGCCCGGTGACATGGCGTTCGTGCGTGCCTCACTGACCATCCTGCGATGACAACTCCACCCGAGTCCGGCCCCACGCTGGACGCCGCCAGCCCCATTCCCCCCGACATCGAAGCCGCAGACGAACCGACCAAGGTTCCCCTTGCCATCGAGGACTGGCTCACGGTCATCATCATGGGCGCGCTGGCGCTCATCACCTTTGCCAACGTCATCGTCCGCTACTTCACCGATTCTTCCTTCGCCTGGACGGAAGAGTTCTCGGTGTTCCTCATGATCATGCTGGCGCTGGTGGCCGGCTCGGCCGCTGTGGCGCGCGACCGGCACATCCGCATCGAGTACTTCTCCGAAAGCGGCTCGATGGCGCGGCGCAAGCGGCTGGCGCAGTTCGGCGCGCTGATGATCGCCGTGCTCTTCACGCTCATCGGCGCGCTCAGCATCCGCATGGTGTGGGACGACTACCGCTTCGAAGAGACGACGCCCGGCATCGGCCTGCCCGCCTGGTGGTATTCGATCTGGCTGCCCATCGTGTCCTTCGGCATCGCGCTGCGGGCCCTGGGCCTCATGATCCGCCGCGGACGCGAGACGACGCACACTGAAGTCGAAGACAACAGCAAGGGCAACGCATCGTGATCGCCACCCTGCTCTTCGTCGCCTTCGTCGTGATGATGCTGGTGGGCGTGCCCATCGGCGCCGCGCTGGGCCTGGCGGGCGCCGCCTGCATCGCGCTGGCCAACAGCGACGCCCAGTGGTTCGGCCTGCTGGCCGTGCCGCAGAACTTCTATGCCGGCCTCGGCAAATATCCGCTGCTGGCCATTCCGATGTTCGTGCTGGTCGGCTCCATCTTCGACCGCTCGGGCGTGGCGCTGCGCCTCGTGAACTTTGCCATTGCCATCGTGGGGCGCGGGCCCGGCATGCTGCCGCTGGTGACCATCGCGGTGGCCATGTTCATGGGCGGCATCTCGGGCTCCGGCCCCGCCACGGCCGCCGCGGTGGGCGGGGTGATGATCGCGGCCATGGCGCGCGCGGGCTACCCGGGGCCCTTCGCGGCCAGCGTGGTGGGCGCCGCGGCGGCCACCGACATCCTGATTCCGCCCTCGGTGGCCTTCATCGTCTATTCGGTGCTGGTGCCCAATGCCTCGGTGCCTGCGCTCTTCGCCGCCGGCATGATCCCGGGCATCCTGGCCGGCCTCGCGCTCATGGTCCCGGCTGTGTGGCTTGCGCGCAAGCACCGCATGGGCATGCTCGAAGCCGCGCAACCGCGCCCGCCGTTCTGGAAGAGTTTTCGCGAAGCCACCTGGGGCCTCGCGGCGCCGGTGCTCATTCTTGGCGGCATGCGGCTGGGCTGGTTCACGCCCACCGAGGCGGCCGTGGTGGCGGTGTTCTACGGGCTCTTCGTGGGCATGGTGGTGCATCGCACCATCAAGGTCCGCGACCTGTTCGTGATCCTGCGCGAATCGGGCGAGCTCTCGGCCGTGATCCTGATCGTGGTGTCGCTCGCGGGCATCTTCGCCTACTCGCTGGCGACGCTGGGCGTGATCGACCCGGTGGCCCACGCCATCGTGAATTCGGGGCTGGGCGAGTACGGCGTGCTGGCGCTACTGATCCTGCTGCTGATCACGGTCGGCATGTTCCTGGACGGCGTGTCGATCTTCCTGATCTTCGTGCCGCTGCTGTGGCCGATCGTCCAGTATTACAAGTGGGACCCGGTGTGGTTCGGCGTGATCCTCACGCTCAAGGTGGCGCTGGGGCAGTTCACGCCGCCGCTCGCCGTGAACCTGATGGTGTCGTGCCGCATCGCAGGCGTGCGCATGGAAGAGACCGTGCGCTGGGTCGGCTGGCTGCTGTTCTCGATGTTCCTGGTGATGGTGCTGGTCATCATCTTTCCCGAGCTCGCGCTCTGGCTGCCGCACAAGCTCGGCTACTGATTTTTTTGTCCGTCGCAGAACCATTATTAGGAGAGCCATCGTCATGAAATTCCGCCGCACCCTGCTCGGCCTCGCCGCCGCAGCCACCGCCCTCGGCATGTTCTCGTCCGGCGCCATGGCGCAGGCCGCCTACAAGGCCGAGTACAAGATGTCGCTGGTGCTGGGCCCGCCCACGCCATGGGGCCAGGCCGGGAAGATCTGGGCCGACCTCGTGAAGGAACGCACCCAGGGCCGCATCAACATCAAGCTGTACCCGGGCGTGTCGCTCATTCAGGGCGACCAGACGCGCGAGTTCAGCGCGCTGCGCCAGGGCGTGATCGACATGGCCGTGGGCTCGACCATCAACTGGTCGCCGCAGGTCAAGCAGCTCAACCTGTTCTCCATGCCCTTCCTGATGCCCGACTACGCGGCCATCGACGCGCTCACGCAGGGCGAGGTCGGCAAGGAGATGTTCAAGACGCTCGACAAGGCCGGCGTGGTGCCGCTCGCATGGGGCGAGAACGGCTTCCGCGAGATCACCAACTCCAAGCGGCCGATCAAGTCGCCGGCCGACGTGAAGGGCATGAAGATCCGCGTGGTGGGCTCGCCCATCTACTCCGACATGTTCACGGCGCTCGGCGCCAACCCCACGCAGATGAGCTGGGCCGACGCGCAGCCCGCGCTCGCCAGCGGCGCGGTCGACGGCCAGGAGAACCCGCTCTTCCTGTTCACGGTGCTCAAGATGCAGAACGTGGGCCAGAAGTTCGTGACCACCTGGGGCTACGTGGCCGACCCGCTGGTGTTCGTGGTCAACAAGGAAATCTGGGCCTCGTGGACGCCGGCCGACCAGGCCATCGTGCGCCAGGCCGCCATCGACGCGGGCAAGGAAGAGATCGCCATCGCGCGCAAGGGCCTGGTGGAAGCCGACAAGCCCGTGCTCAAGGACATCGCAGGCATGGGCGTGACCGTGACCAGCCTCACGCCCGACGAGCGCGCCGCGTTCGTGAAGGCGACGCGGCCGGTGTACGACAAGTGGAAGTCGACCATCGGCACTGATCTGGTGGCGAAGGCCGAGCAGGCTATCGCGGCGCGCAAGAAGTAAGCGCCTCTTTTCACGCTATCGGCGAGCCCCGCATGCGGGGCTTTTCCTTTTGGGGCACGGTGCATTCGACGAAAACGTGGATTGCCTCAACGCTCCATCGCAGGTATCGTCGCGGCGCCCCGCAGAGCTGCACACCAGCCACCGGCGGCAACAACCAAGCATATAAGCAAGCAACGAGGGAGAAAGCAATGCTGAGACTATGGAAGAGCGCCGCCGTGGCAGCGCTGGCTACGCTATTGATTTCCTGCGGAGGCGGGGGAGGCGGAGGAGGAGGTGGTGGTGGCATGGGGTTGCTGCCGTTGCCCTCGTCGGGCAACGGCACGACAACGCCCGCGCCATCCGCACAACCACAGACGCAGCCCACGCCGGTTGCGTCGGCTTACACAACATTCGCCCTGCTGCCCTACAGATCCGCGGTCGTGTCCTTCTCCAAGCCCAACCCGGTGCCCGGCGAGACAGTCGAGATGCGGACGATCAACGCCTTCAAGAACGTGGGAGGCTCTCCGCGCGACATGGCCTATGACGCCAAACGCGACCGGCTGTACATCTCGATGGGCACCCGCATCCTGATGATCCCCAAGGCAAGCCAGGCATCTGGCGACGTCACGGCAGCGCAGTACGACCTGCTGTCGAGCGGACTCGGCAGCTACAGCACGATGGTGCTGGATGCCGAACGCGACGTGCTCTGGCTGGGCGGTCCGGTGTCCAGTCAAGGGGCGCTGGTGAAGATCAGCAACATCAGCGCCGCCTACGGCCAGATTCGCACACTCGAGTCCATCAGCCCCAATGAATCGCAGCCTGTCGCGTCCTACCAGATCTGGTACATCCGCTCCTCGATGCTCATGCGCTTTGCGGTTGATCCGGTCCGCTCGCTCGTCTATACCTCCGACGGCCTTGGCGGAGTCTTCGATCTTGCAACGTTGACCCCCGCACGCAAGGGGTCGACCGGTGAGCCCGTCTACGAGAGTTCGGTCGCCTACAACAACGCGCCGACACGCCTGCTCTTCAACGGTACCAATGCATTTGCCACCGACGTTGCCCTTGATGCCACGCGGAACAGGCTTTATTTCCTCGGAGGCGATGGACGCGAGGTCATCATGGTCGATGGTGCCAGCACTGCTGGTTCACCAGCCACCTTTGCGCGACTGCCTCTGCCCACGGCGAACATCTCTATCGCCGTGGACGCGAAGAACGACCGCCTCTATGTGGGTGGCGTCGACAACAACGCCTACATCTTCGGCAACGCAAGCACTATCACGGCGGGCACGACCGTTCCCGGCACCAACGTGCTGGGGGCACCCGAAAGCGTGGCGGGCAAGGGTGTGGTGCTGGGCATTTCGTTCCCTTGATCTCGCCGCATCAACTGCGGTAGCGGCTCGGGTTCGCACCCGCGATCTTCTTCATCAGGCGCCGCAGCGCCGTGGCCTCCTGGTAGCCCACGGCGCTTGCGACCTGCTCGACAGTCATGCGACTCGATTCGAGCAGCGCGCGGGCACGCCGCAGCCGCACGCTCTGCACCAGCGCCTGGGTGCTCTTGCCGGTGGCCTTCTTGACGTGGCGCGCCAGCGTGCGCTGCGACATGCAGAACTCGCGCGCCAGTTCGCTCACGGCGGGCGCATCGGGCAGGGTGGACTCGACCCGAGCGGCCAGCCGCGCCACCAGGTCGTTGCCGCTGGCCAGCACCTCCGCCGCGATGAACGGTGCCTGCGCCTGGCGGCCGTCTATCAGCAGCATGCGCGAGACAAGATCGGTTAGCGCGCTACCGCAGCGCTCGCGCAGCAGGTGCAGCATCAGGTCGGTCTGCGCGAAGGCGGCGCCCGCGGTGACGACAGGGCCATCGGAGCACACCATGCGGTCGGCATCGACGGTACAGCCGGGCGACATGCGAGCGAGCAGCGGGGCATACCACCATGAGACGGTGGCACGTCGGCCCTGCAGCAGGCCGGCGGCATTCAACAGGAACACGGCCGAGCATGAGGCCGCGACCTGCCCTCCTGCCTTGGCGTGGCGCACGAGGCCGGCGATGGCCTTGGCCGCATCGGCGCTCTCGAGGCACTGGCGGATCTCGCCGGGCGTGTTGAGGCCGAGCCCCGGCACTACCCAGGTGGAACGGTCGTCGCGGGGGCGCACGGGCATACGCGTTGTGTCGAGGCTCATGCCGGCGTGCAGCTGCACCGGGCCGCCGTTCACCGAGCACAGCCGCCAACGGGGCGGCGCGACGCCCGCGCGCGCGGCCATCGCTTCCGCAGCGCCGAGGATGTCCATGGTGACCGCGACGCTGGAATTGAAGGCGCCGGGCAGCACCAGTACGGTGAAGTCATGCATCTGGATGAGTTGGCCGATAAAGCCTCAAAGAAGTCGAATTGGACACTGCCATTCTGATGAGGCCGAAGGTCCAATACAAGCTTCCCGGCTTTCGCACGACCTGAACGGCAAAAAGGAAAACCCATGGCACAGCAGCGCTCCATGAACGAAGACGACCCGCTCGACGACTTCACCGCGCGCCAGATCGCGCTCGACGGCATCGAGAAGAAGGTCTACGTCATGGGCCAGGGCCCGGCCGTGATCGTGATGACCGAGATGCCCGGCATCAGCCCGCACGTGGCGCGCTTCGCACGCTGGGTGCGCGACGCGGGCTTCACCGTCTACATGCCTTCGCTGTTCGGGCGCGACGGTGCCGTGCCTGGCGCGGAGGAAGGCATCGCGGTGTTCAAGCGCGCCTGCGTCAGCGCCGAGTTCCGAGCCTTCGCGGCCAACGAGTCGAGCCCGGTCACGCAGTGGCTGCGCGCGCTTGCGCGGTTCGCGCACGCGGAATGCGGCGGGCCCGGTGTCGGTGCGATCGGCATGTGCTTCACGGGCAACTTCGCGCTCTCGATGATGCTCGAGCCCGCGATGCTTGCGCCGGTGGTGTGCCAGCCTTCGTTGCCGATGGACAAGCCGGAGGCCACGAACATGTCGCCGGACGAACTGGCCTCGGTGCGCGAACGGCTGGAGCGCGAGGACCTGACCGTCATGGCCTACCGCTTCGAGGGCGACAGGCACTGCAGGGCGCAGCGCTTCGCGGCCTTCTCGCAGGCGCTGGGCGAGCGCTTCATCGCACGCGTACTGCCCGACAGCGCGGCCAGCACCAATACGCCGCCCTTCTTCGCGCAGGTGGTGGCGAGCCCGCACAGCGTGGTGACGGCGCACCTGATCGACGAAGCGGGGCAGCCCACGGTGGCGGCGCGCGACGAGATACTGGCCTTCTTCGCGCGGCGCCTGCGGTCATCCAGTTCCGGCAAAGCCTGAACAAGCGGCGTTTTCGCAACACGCGGGGCACGGCGGATGAAACCTCTTCGCCGTGTCTTGCGCACTTTCAGTTCCGGCCTTTCCGATGCGCTAACGCCTTGGTATGCGCAACGTTGCAGCCGCGCGCGAGCGCATCGAAAATGCCTTCGCGATCCGGTGTCCGTGCCGCGCGATGCTCTGGCAGACTGATTCGAGAGGCGCTTACTTCACAGCGTCCGCAAGGAGTCTTCCCCATGCATTCCAGGCCCGCAGCACTGGCGCTGCCATCGCGCCTCGCCGCGCTCTTCCCGATTCTTTTTCTCGGACTCGTTGCCCTCTTGACCGCCAGCTTCATCGCCCCGAAGGCCCACGCCGCCGATGCCACCCCGGCAACGACGCACACGCTCATCATCGACACCGACCCCGGCGCCGACGACGTGATCGCGCTGCTCTTCGCCATGGCCTCGCCCGAGCAGTTGAAGATCCAGGCACTCACCACCGTGGCCGGCAACGTGCCGCTTGCCAAGACCTCGCGCAATGCACGCCTCGCCCGCGAATGGGCGAAGCGGCCCGACATCGCGATCTACGCCGGCGCGCCGCGTCCCCTGCTGCGCACGCCGATCTACGCGGCCGACATCCACGGCAGCGAAGGCATCACCGGCGTGAAGGTGCACGAGCCCAGCCAGCCGCTGGCCGAGGGCAACGCGGTCGACTACCTGATCCGCACGCTGCGCGCCGCGCCCGAGAAGAGCGTGACGCTCGCGATGCTCGGCCCCGAGACCAACCTCGCGCTCGCGCTCACGCAGGCGCCCGACATCACGCGCGGCCTGCGCGAGCTGGTGCTCATGGGCGGCGCGCATTTCAACGGCGGCAACATCACGCCGACAGCCGAGTTCAACGTGTTCGCCGATCCGCACGCGGCCGAGATCGTGCTGAAGAGCGGCGTGCCGATCACCATGCTGCCGCTGGACCTGACGCACAAGGTGCTGACCAGCCCCGAGCGCATCGCAAAGCTGCGCGGCCTCGGCAACCAGGCCGGCCGGACCGTGGCCGACATCCTCGACGCGTACGTGCAGCACGACATGCAGTACTACGGCCTGCCCGGTGGCCCGGTGCACGACGCCACCGTGGTCGCCTACCTGCTGCAGCCCTCGCTCTTCAGGGGCCGCAAGGTGAACGTGGAAGTCGACAGCCGCGAGGGGCTGGGCTTCGGGCAGACGGTGGTCGACTGGTATGGCGGGCTGAAGAAGCCGGCCAACGTGAACTGGATCGCCGAAGGGGATGCGCAAGGGTTCTTCGACCTGCTGACGCAGAGGATTTCGCGCTTGCCTTGAGCGGCGTCGCGCCCGGCCTGCGGCTCGGCAGGCCGGCTGCCATTTCCGGACTCTCTCCTGTGGGTACTCCAGAGTCAGGCTGACGTCAGGGGTTCGGCCTAAAGTTGAATCCTAAAGTATTACTTCAGCTCGCGGGCTTCGCTCCTGTCCAGTTTCAGGGGCGGAGGGCCACAAGCGATCCGGAGGATGCTATGTGCACGACCAACATGAATTCCGTCGGAGCCTCGGCAGCGACGTATCGGGTTTGGACCGACAACCCCGGGGGCTTCTCGACCCTGAAGATCATGCCGATGCACCACAACTTCCACGAGCATCCCCTCTTCCAGGTGCCCGAGCTCGTGAAGCTCGGCATGGAGCTCTCGAAGCTGGACCAGTGCAGGTTCATGGACCCGAAAAGGACGGTCTCGTCATCGCTGGCGCACGACGGACGGCCTCCCGGCGGGCGCAGCATCGAGGAGTTCTTCGAGCGGATGGAGGAGCCGGGTTCGTCGGTCGCCTTCTACAACATCGAAGTCATCCCGCGCTACGGGGCGCTGCTGATGTCGGTGGTCGACTCGATGCGCTCCCTGGTCGAGCGCGAACAGCCCGACATCTTCCTGGTGAACGGTTTCGTCTTCTTCTCCGCTCCGCCTTCCGTCACGCCCTTCCACATCGATCGCGAGAACAACTTCTGGCTGCAGCTGCACGGACGCAAGACGCTCAACGTGTGGGACCACCGCGACCGCACCATCGTGCCGGCCGAGGCCGTGGAAGATTTCATCGTCACGCAGTCGCTCAAGAAAGTGCGCTTCGACGAAGCGTTCCTGCCGCGCGGGCTGGAATTCAATGCGCAGCCGGGGGACGCCATCTACTTCCCGAGCACCTCGCCCCACATGACGAGATCGAGGGTCGACGCGGCCGCCGCGCCGGAGAGCCGCCTGTCGATCTCGATCGGCGTGACCTTCTACACCGCCGCCACGCGCGAAGTGGCCCGCATCCATCAGGTGAACCGGGTGATGCGCAAGTGCGGCCTCTCGCCCTCGTACCCGAGGGAGTCGCGCACCGCCGATGCTATCAAGTCGGCTGTGGGAGGCCTGGTCGGCGCCGGACGTGCCCGGCTGGGCGCTGCGCGCGCGAAGTTCAGAAGCATGACCTCGTCGCGACGCTTCAAGCACACACCGCCGCCGGGCTCGTACTGAACTGAAGGGAGGGGTCCGCAATCAGCGGGCTCAATCAGCGGGCTTGGGCGCACACGTGCTTGAACACGATCCCGCTCACCGTGGTGGGCCCGCCGACGGCCTTCCACTCGGTGTGCCGGCTGAGGTCGATGTCGTGCACCTCCAGCGGCCCGTTGTGGCTCACGACGCGGCGCGCCTTCTCGCGCCCGCCCTTGCAGTCGTAGTCGTAGAGGTAGCGCGACGTGCGGTACGGGGTCTTGCCCACGTCGGTCTGCAGTTCGTCGTAGCGGTAGAGCGTCCACGCCTCCACCATGCCGTCGTGCGGGCGGATGGAATCGCGCTGCAGCAGCACCTTCTTGCGGGGCGTCGATGCGATCTCGGTCCAGTTTTCTGCTGCCTGTGCCGGCAGTGCCGTCGACAGGGTCGCCGCCGCGCAGGCCGATGCGACGAGGCGACACAACGCCATCGTGCGATGCAAGGATCGATTGGGTCTTCTCATCCTCTTCTCCTCCGTGTGTGTAGGCGGGCCGGTGCCCTCGGCTCCAGTCCTTGCCACGGCACGAGCATAGCTCCGCACTTCGACCGACCGCTTGGCGCCTTCTCTCGCGTACTCCGCGGCGGAAGGGGATGTGCAGGGATTCTGCAATCTGCTGACGCAAAGGGTTTCGCGGCTGCCCTGAGCCATGCGCCACGGGCATCGGCGCGACCTGACATGGGCGGCGGCTACCATCGCGCAATGCCCACCTCGAACACGACGGATCGATCTGCGTTCTTCAACTGGATTTCAGCGGGCATGTTGATGGGCGGTCTCGCGCTGCCGCTCGTCGCGAAGGCAGTCGAGCCGGGCCTCTGGTCGCTGCCCCTCTACTCTCTCTCGTTGCTCTGCTGGCTCGCTCTGCCCTTGTGGTATCCCTATTCCGTGGTGAAAACAGGAGTCATCGGCGCGAAGTACAAGGTTTTCAGACAGCAGGAGCCATACAGGTTCTGGTTGGGACTGGCGACCTATGAAGTGCTCCTGCTTGCCTTGGGCACTGTGATCGCGCTGCCCGTGTATGTCGGGCTCGTGAAAAGCCAGATACCGCAGTGATGCGGTATTCGACCCAGGGGAAGTCCGCATCCAGGACGAGTCTTGCCCGCGGCACCGCCTAGACCTTGATGCCGCGGAATGCGATGACACGGCGCCAAGGCGCCATGCGTCCCAGCACCGCATGGAGCTCATCCGTTGGAGAAACGGCTCCAAGAACAATTGGCTCCGAATGCGCAGCCTTGACGATGACATCCTCGGCGAAGGCCGCGACAAGAAACTCGGGACGAACACAGTTCTGACCTTGCTCCGGGAAGCTGACGAGGCGGCTGAACCTGAAGTCGTCCGGTATGGGCAGCCTGGCTTTGAGAAACCAATCCTCGTCGGCCGCGACGGTCTGCCACGGGCCGGCGGAAAGTCTCCTGACAGTCGTTGCACCCAGGACCCGTGCGCCAGTGACTAACTGCTCGGCAATGCTCTCCAGCGTGACTTCATCGCGGTTGAAGAACATCGTCGGATGGGCGCGGGCCCATTCTGTTGCAGAAACCGTGATCTCGGTGATGCTCATTGCTTCCAGGTTCCATCCAATGGGACCGAACAAATTACAGCGTTTCAGGGCCGGTTCACAGCAGCGGCGGCTCCTTGTAGAGCCGGAGGAACTTGAACATCCTTGGCCATTGCTCCCGAGGCTTGAAAACGATCGCCACCTCCTGATTTCCGAGGGCTGACTCAGTCAGCACCACGTGATCGGCAACCTGCTTGGCATTCTCGAACTCTTTGGTGTTTGCCTTGCAGACAGCCTTGAAAAAGGGGCCCGAAAGCCATTGCTGCGTCTCCGGCTCGCTCTGGAATTTGAGATAACCGGCCAAGGATGCATGGGCAACAGCGACCATCGCGAAGCCCAGGGGAATGTCGTCCCGAACAAGGATGTACATCTTCATGCGTCTGCTCGCACCACTGGCGTGATTCTCCCCAGTCATGCCTTCGATTTTCCAACAGGATCTCTGCGATGACTCAGGTCGGGAATGCGGCTCGCCGTACAACGGGCGAGTTGAGCACATCGCTGCATCCGGTCATTTCACACCGCCTTTCACGCACTTCGTCGCAATCCCATGGAAACGATGCGATGACATCGCGACCATCCGGCTCCACATTCACCAAGGAGATCCGCGATGCGAAGAGCCCTTGTCCGCCCCGCCCTGCTGCTCGCCAGCAGCCTGCTGCTGTGCTTCCAGGCACTGGCCTCCGAGGCCGGCTGGCGGCAGATCCGCATTCCGGGCGCCACGCCCGACGACGCGCCCACGGTGGTCGCGCTGTACTACCCCACGCAAGCGCCCGAGCGCACGACGCCCATGGGGCCGTTCACGGTTCGGGCGGCCATCCAGGCGCCTCCCGAGGACAAGATCAAGGGCTTGATCCTGCTGAGCCATGGCCTGGGTGGCACCGAGCTGGGCCACAGCAGCCTGGCCGAAGCGCTCGCGCGGGACGGCTACCTGGTCGCGGCGCTGCGCCATCCCGGCGACAACTGGCAAGACGGGTCGCTGCTGAAGAAGGGCGCGGCCGCCTACTTCGGCGAGCGGCCGCAGCAGGCTTCGCGGGTGATCGACGCGCTGCTGCAAGACCCGCTATGGAAGGAGCGGATCGCGCGCGACGACAAGGGCTATCGCATCGGCGCCGTGGGTCATTCGGCGGGCGGCTACACGGTGCTGGCACTCGTGGGCGGCCAGGCCGACCTGTCGCGCATTACCACGCATTGCGCGAGCGAACGCGCCGCCGACCCGATCTTCTGCGGTGTCAACCGCAGCGACGCGCCGCCCTCCGGCACCACGAGCGCGAGCGCGAGCGCGGCGCCGGCATCGTTGCTTCCCTCGTTGCGCGATCCGCGCGTGCGCGCGGTCGTGTCGCTGGCCCCTGCCGGCGTTCCCTTCACGGCCTCGTCGCTCGCGCAGGTGCGGGTGCCCGTGCGAATCTACGAAGCCGAGCAGGACCGCTTCCTGGTGCCGCGCTTCCACGCCGAATGGGTCGCCGGCAACATGCCCGCGGCCGAGCTGCGCCGCATTCCGAGCGCATGGCACTTCGCGTTCATGGACACGCCGTCCATGCCCATCCAGACGCCCGACGGCAACATCGCGGACGACCCGCCGGGTTTCGACCGCCAGGTGTTCCTGGCACGGCTGGGGCGGGAGATTCCGGACTTCTTCGACAAGGCGCTGTCCGGGGAGACTCGCCCGCAGTGAATGGCGCCCGGGCCCGCCCTGCTCCCGGGCTCGCTCCCAAAAGAAAAGGCCATGCCGTCGCCGGCATGGCCTTTGTCGCTTGATCTACGCAGCAGCGGCGCTCAGTGCTGCAGGATCTTGTTCAGGAAGTCCTTGGTGCGCGGCTGGCGGTTTTCCGGATGGCCGAAGAACTCGTCCTTCGAGCAGTCTTCCAGGATGCGGCCGCCCACATCGATGAAGATCACGCGGCTGGCGACCTTGCGCGCGAAGCCCATTTCGTGCGTGACCACCATCATGGTCATGCCTTCCTTGGCGAGGTTCACCATCACGTCGAGCACTTCGCCAACCATCTCGGGGTCGAGCGCCGAGGTGGGTTCGTCGAACAGCATCACGATCGGGTCCATCGACAGCGCACGGGCGATGGCCACGCGCTGCTGCTGGCCGCCGGAGAGCTGTCCCGGGAACTTGTCCTTGTGCGCCATCAGGCCCACGCGGTCGAGCATCTTCAGGCCGCGGGTCTTGGCTTCGTCGGGCGAGCGGCCCAGCACCTTGATCTGCGCGATCGTGAGGTTCTCGGTCACCGACAGGTGCGGGAACAGCTCGAAGTGCTGGAACACCATGCCGACCTTGGAGCGCAGCTTGGGCAGGTTGGTCTTGGGGTCGTGCAGCGGAATGCCGTTGACGGTGATCTCGCCCTTCTGGAAGGGCTCGAGCGCGTTCACGGTCTTGATGAGCGTGGACTTGCCGGAACCCGACGGGCCGCACACCACCACCACGTCGCCCTTGGCGATGTTCACGGAGCAGTCGTTGAGCACCTGCACCGGGCCATACCACTTGGAGACGTTCTTGATTTCAATCATTTTTTCGGACATTGGTTTCTCTCCGGTTCAGCCACTCAATCAGCGAATGATGGCGATCTTCTTGTGCAGGCGTTTCACCAGCCAAGAAAGGGCGTAGCACATGACGAAGTACACGACAGCCGCGAGCAGGTAGGCCTCGATCGGGCGGCCGAAGTTCTTGCCGGCGGTCTCGAAGCCCTTGAGCATGTCGTAGGCACCGATGGCGTAGACCAGCGACGTGTCCTGGAACAGGATGATGGTCTGCGTGAGCAGCACGGGCAGCATGTTGCGGAAGGCCTGCGGCAGCACCACCAGGCGCATGTTCTGGCCGTAGGTCATGCCCACGGCCTGGCCTGCGTTGACCTGGCCGCGCGGGATCGACTGGATGCCCGCGCGCATGATCTCGCTGAAGTAGGCGGCCTCGAACGCGACGAAGGTGATCACGGCCGAGATCTCGGAGCGGTAGTTGGAGCCCACCGAGCCGAACAGCGAATAGAACGACGCCGGCACGAGCAGGAAGAACCACAGGATCACCATCACCAGCGGGATGCTTCGCATGCCGTTGACGTACAGCGCCGCGGGCGCATCGAGCCACTTCTTGCCCGACAGGCGCATGAGCGCCAGGATCGTGCCGAAGATCACGCCGCCGATCGTGGCCACCACCGTCAGCGTGATGCTGAAGTAGAAGCCCTTGACGACGAAGTTGCTGATGACGTCCCAGTTGTAGAAGGAAAGGTCGAGATTCATCATTTCAGTGTCCTCCGCCACCGCCGGCCGAGACGATGAAGCCCGGTACGCGGGTCTTCTTCTCGATGAACGCCATGAGGCGGTTGATGATGAGCGCCGAGACCACGTAGCACGCCGTCACGGCGAGGTAGACCTCGATGCCGCGCGAGGTTTCTTCCTGTGCCTGCATGGCGAACATGGTGAGTTCGGCGACCGACACCGCGAAGGCGACGGACGAGTTCTTGAAGATGTTCATCGTCTCGCTCGTGAGCGGCGGGATGATGATGCGGTAGGCCATCGGCAGGATCACGTAGCGGTAGTACTGCGCGGTGGTGAAGCCCACCGCCATGCCTGCGTAGCGCTGGCCCTTGGGCAGCGCCTGGATGCCCGAGCGCACCTGCTCGGCGATACGCGCCGAAGTGAAGAAGCCCAGTGCCAGCACCACGAGGATGAAGCTCGGCACGCTCTTCATGACGGGAATGAGCGCCGGGATCACGTGGTACCAGAGGAAGATCTGCACCAGCAGCGGGATGTTGCGGAAGAGCTCGACCCAGGCATTGCCCAGCCGCACCAGCCACGGGCTGTCGGGCAGCGTGCGGATGATGCCGATGAGCGAGCCCAGCACCAGCGCCACGACCAGCGCCAGCAGCGCGACCGACACGGTCCAGCCCCACGCCGAGAGCATCCATTGCAGGTAGCTCGGATATTCCCCCCCGGGGTCTTGCAGGAAAACCTGCCAATCCCAGTTGCCCATTTGTGTTTACTCCTTCTTCACCGTCTCTTCGAAAACCAGTCCCTTGAAAAGAAACGCCCACCGCGAAAGGTGGGCGTCATCACGCAGCGACGCGCCGCTTATTCCTTGGTGACGTACTCTTCGGCCGGCTTGTCGTTCGGGTTGGCCCACGCGTTCTTGGTGGCTTCACCCAGCGGCAGGCCGATGGTCACGCCAGCCGGGGGAATCGGCTTCAGGAACCACTTGTCGTACAGCTTGGCGAGTTCGCCCGACTTGGCCTGTGCCTTGATGCTGTCGTCCACGGCCTTCTTGAAGGCGGGGTCGTCCTTGCGGATCATGATGGCGATGGGCTCGACGGCCAGCACGTCCGGCAGGATCTTGTAGTCCTTGGGCGACTTCGACTTGGCGGCCAGCGCAGCCAGGATCGAGCCGTCCATCACGAAGGCGTCGGCACGGCCGGTTTCGAGCAGCAGGAAGCTGTCGGAGTGGTCCTTGCCGTAGACCTCCTTGAAGGTCAGGTTCTCGGCGCGCTTCTGCTTGCGCACGGTCTGCAGCGGCGTGGTGCCGGTGGTGGTGGCGACCGTCTTGTCCTTCAGGTCGGCCAGCGAGTTGATGCCCGAGTTGGCCTTGACGACGATCTTGGTTTCTTCGACGTAGGTGGTCACGCCGAAGGACACGTCCTTCTGGCGGGTGGCGTTGTTGGTGGTGGAGCCGCACTCGATGTCCACGGTGCCGTTCTGCACGAGCGGAATGCGGTTCTGCGAGGTCACGGGCTGGAACTTGACTTCGAGCTTCTTGCCGGCGGCCTTCTCGAGGTCCTTGATGATGTTGGCGCAGACGTCGTAGTGGAAGCCGGTGTATTGGCCATTGCCCAGCGTGTACGACAGGCCGGAAGATTCACGCACGCCTTCGGTGATGACGCCGGAAGCCTTGATCTTGGCCAGCGTGTCGTTGGCCTGCGCCATCGCGCCGCCAGCGGCCAGAGCCGCAACCGCCAATGCCAATACTTGTTTTTTCATACGGAAAACTCCTGAGGGTGACTGAAACAGATACAACTAAATTCTAGACACTCGCATTTTGCGTGATACCCGGACCAACCCGGTGCATACACACACGCGCTGCACCGGCCATGCGCATCGCAGCGCCAGCCTGGTGCGATCCTGCCTCCTGGCATTGTCCGACTTTCACTAAGCAGCCTTTATGCCCGAAGCCTGGCCCGACGGCTCGGCAGCCGGCGGAACCGGCGCGGCCGTGAGGCGCACCGGTTGCGTGAGGTTCTCGGGCACGAGCAGCGCGTCCATTTCGGCGCGGGTCATGATGCCCAGCGACTCGGCCACCAGGTCGATCGGCCCGCCGGTAGCGAGCGCAGTCTTGGCGATGAGCGCGGCCTTCTCGTAGCCGATGAGCGGGTTGAGCGCCGTGACCAGCGTGACCGACTCGCGCACCCTCTTCGCAAGGAATTCGCGATTCGCCTCGATGCCCTCGACGCAGTTGTGCTGCAGCGTAGTGCAGGCCCGGCTCAGGTGCTGGATGCTCTTGAACAGGCTCCAGCCCATGATCGGCTCGAAGGCGTTGAGCTGCAGCTGGCCGGCTTCGGACGCAAGCGTCACGGTGATGTCGTTGCCGATGACCTCGAAGGCCACCTGGTTCATGACTTCCGGGATCACCGGGTTGACCTTGCCCGGCATGATCGACGAGCCCGCCTGCCGCGCCGGAAGCCTGATCTCGCCGAAGCCCGCCTGCGGGCCGCTGGAGAGCAGGCGCAGGTCGTTGCAGGTCTTGCTGAGCTTGGTGGCCACGCGCTTGAGCACGCCCGACAGCTGCACGAAGGCGCCCGTGTCCTGCGTGGCCTCGATGAGGTTGGCGGCCTGCTTGAGCGGCACGCCGGTCTGCTCGGCGAGGTACTGGCAGGCGAGGTTGGCGTAGCCGTGCGGCGCGTTGATGCCGGTGCCGATGGCCGTGGCGCCGAGGTTGATTTCCTCGATGAGCGCGCGCGCCTCGCCGAGGCGGGCCTCGTCCTCTCCGATCATGATGGCGTAGGTCAGGAACTCCTGGCCCAGCGTCATGGGCACGGCGTCCTGCAGCTGGGTGCGGCCGATCTTGAGGATGTCCTTGAACTCGAGCGCCTTGGCCTCGAAGGCACGGCGCAGCGAGGCCATCGATTCGAGCAGCCGGGCGATGGCGAACCACAGCGCCAGGCGCACCGCCGTGGGGTACACGTCGTTGGTGCTCTGCGAGGCGTTGACGTGGTCGTTGGGGTGGAGCACGTCGTAGCGCGCCTTCTCGTGGCCCAGTTTTTCCAGCGCGAGGTTGCAGATGACCTCGTTGGCGTTCATGTTGGTCGAGGTGCCGGCGCCGCCCTGGATCACGTCGACCACGAACTCGTCGAGCAGCTTGCCGTCGACGATGTCGTCGCAGGCCAGGATGATGGCCGCCGCGCTGTCACGGTCGATGGCGCCCAGGTCTGCATTGGCGCGGGTGGCGGCCTTCTTCACGTAGGCCAGCGCACGCACCAGGTCGGGCATGGCCGAGATGCGCGTGCCGGAGATGGGGAAGTTCTCGACCGCGCGCGCCGTGTGCACGCCCCAGTAGGCGATGGCGGGGATCTGCTTGTCGCCGAGGAAGTCGTGTTCCGTCCTGAAATTGGAGCTCATGGGAGGTTCCTCGGCTTAAAAAAAAGCACGCGCAGGGCGCGTGCCGTGGGGGTTGCTGTGACAGCAGCTAAAAAGCAGCCGCGACTGTAGAGGCGCCGGATTCAAGGCGCCAATGCCTTTTGCGGGAAGCCCTATGCGCGGCATTTATAGATTGTGCGGTGCACAAATCTCCGTGGTGACTGACTCGGTGGTAGTGGTCAGCGTTGCGGTTGGGTGCCGACCAGGTAAGACCATAGCGCATCGGCCGTGCGCTTGGGTTGCAGGCTGTCGGCGGCCTTGATGGCGGCGCGGCCGGCGCCGGCCTTGACGGGTGGTGGAGTTCCGGGGCGTTCGCGGTAGGCGCGGATCTCCATGGTCGCCTCCAGGCTGTCGATCTCGGGCGGCAGCGCGCTCACGAGCTTGCGGGCCTTGATCTCCTTGCGCACCGCGCTCTGCGGCAGGAAGGCGATGCCGTGGCCCTCGAGCGCCATGACCTTCAGGCCCTCGGCCATGTCGGTCTCGTAGACGCGGTCGAGGTGGATGGCGGTGCCCGATTCCTTGAGCAGCTGGTCGACCACGCGGCCCAGGTAGGCGCCCGGCGCGTAGCCCAGATAGGGCAGCGGCTGGCCGGGCCGGCCCGGCAGCCGGTAGCGCGGTGCGCCTTCGGCATCGGCCTTGACCCAGGGCGCCACGGTTTCCTCGCCGAGGCTGACCATCTCGTACTTGTTGGCGTCGAGCTGCAGCGGCTGCGAGGGGTGGTGGTAGGCGATGAGCAGGTCGCAGCTGCCTTCGACCAGCCGCAGCACCGCGTCATGCACGTTCAGCGCGATCAGGCGGCTCTTGATGGGGCCGAAATGCTCCCTGAGGCTGGTCACCCACGAGGGGAAGAAGGTGAAGGCCAGCGTGTGCGGCACCGCGATCTCGATCACGTCCTGCCCCGCGGCAGAGTGGCCGCGCAGCATGGCGCGGGTGCTCTGCAGCGACTGCAGCATCTCGATGGCCTGGCTGTAGAGCGTCTGTCCTGCCGGGGTGAGCCGCGTTGGGTACGAGCTGCGGTCCACCAGGTCGGTGCCCGCCCACCCTTCGAGCGCCTGTATGCGGCGGGAGAACGCCGGCTGCGTCACGTGCCTCAATTGGGCCGAGCGGCTGAAGCTGCGCGTTTCCGCAAGGCTGATGAAGTCTTCGAGCCACTTTGTTTCCATACGCGGCGATTATGCGAGCGCCGCGCCATACTGGGCGCCCCCTCCTTTTCCCGCATTCGCCATGCCCTCAGCCGACCTTCCGGACCTCAGCGCCACCGAACTCTCCCGCCGCATCGCCGCGCGCGAGGTGTCCTGCCGCGAAGTGATGCAGGCCTCGCTGGCCCGCATCGAGGCGCTGAACCCGCGCTTCAACGCCATCGTGTCGCTGCGCGATCCGGCGCAGTCGCTGGCCGAGGCCGACGAGCGCGACGCCGAGCTGGCGCGCGGCGAACGGCGCGGCTGGATGCACGGCTTTCCGCTGGCGGTGAAGGACCTGAGCCATGCCGCCGGCCTGCCGACCTCGATGGGCTCGCCGCTGTCGCCGCGCTCGCCGGCCCGGGCCGACAGCCTGCACGTCGCGCGCGCAAAGTCGGCCGGCGCAGTCGTCATCGGCAAGACCAACACGCCTGAATTCGGCCTCGGCTCGCACACCTACAACACGGTGTTCGGCATCACGCGCAACGCCTACGCGCCCGATCGCAGCGCGGGCGGCAGCAGCGGCGGCGCCGCGGTGGCACTGGCCCTGGGCATCCTGCCGGTGGCCGACGGCAGCGACATGATGGGCTCGCTGCGCAACCCGGCGGCCTTCAACAACGTGATCGGCATGCGGCCCTCGCGCGGGCGCGTGCCGGGCAACCCCGACGAGGAACTGTTCTTCCAGCAGCTGGGCTGCGAAGGCCCGATGGCTCGCACGGTGGAAGACGCCGCGCGGCTGCTGGCCGTGCAGGCCGGCTTCGACACCCGCGTGCCGCTGTCGTCGCCGCACGCCCTGCCCTCGCCCGACGAACTACGGCTCGACGGCGACGGCAAGGGCCTGCGCATCGGCTGGCTCGGCAGCATCTGGCCCGACCTGCCGCTGGAGCCAGGCATCCGCGAACTGGGCGAGAAGGCGCTCGGCACCTTCCGCGACATCGGCTGCGAGGTCGAGCCCTGCACGCTCGACGTGCCGCGCGAGCACAACTGGAGCGCCTGGCTGCGCCTGCGGCAACTGCTGGTGGGCGGCAAGCTGGGCGCCTACCTGAGCGACCCGAAGCTGTTCGCGCAGCTCAAGCCCGAGGCGCGATGGGAGATCGAGCAGAGCCGGCATCTCGACGCGGCATCGCTGTACCAGGCTTCGCTGTACCGCTCGAATGTGTACCGCGCCTTCCTCAAGCTGTTCGAGCGCTTCGACTTCGTGCTCGCGCCGACAGCGCAGGTCTTCCCCTTCGACGCCGAGTTGCACTGGCCGTCCGAGGTCGCCGGAGTGAAGAGCGACACCTACCACCGCTGGATGGAGATCGTCACGCCCTTCACGCTGGCGGGGCTGCCGACGCTGAACGTGCGCGCCGGCTTCGGCGAAGGAGGACTCCCGATGGGGCTGCAGCTGGCAGGGCCGATCCATTCGGATCTCGACGTGCTGCGGCTGGGGCATGCCTACGACCAGGCATGCGGCTGGGCGGCGCATCGGCCGCCCGCCCTGGGCTGAAGCCTCAGATCGGCGTGACGACACCCCGCCCCGCGAAGTGCCCTTCGGCATTCGCGAGGAAGTGGTCCACCGACTTCTGCGTCGCCTCGGGCGACCAGCCGGCCATGTGCGGCGTCAGCAGCACGTTGTCGAGGCCGATCAGCTGCTCGGGCCGCTTCGGCTCGCTCTCGTACACATCGAGGCCGGCGCCGGCGATGCGGTTCTCACGCAGCGCCGCCGCCAGCGCCTCGGTGTCGACCACGCTGCCGCGGCCGATGCTCACGAGGTAGCCCTGCGGGCCCAGCGCGTCGAGCACTTCGGCATTGACCAGATGCTTCGTCGCCGGACCGCCCGGGGCGGCCAGCACGAGGAAGTCGGCCCATGCGGCCAGCGACCTCAGGTCGTCGAAATAGCGCTGCGCCACGCCTTCCTTCGGCTTGCGGTTGTGATAGCCGACCTCCATGTCGAATGCCGCGGCGCGCTTCGCGATCTTCTGCCCGATGGTGCCCATCCCCAGGATGCCCAGCTTCTTGCCCGACACGTTCGGCGGCTGCGGAATGGCTTCGCGCCACACGCCTTCGCGGCACAGCCGGTCGAGCTTGCGGAACTCGCGCACGATGCCGATCAGCAGACCGAAGGCGTGGTCGGCCACGCAGTCGTCGTTGGTGCCGGCGCCGTTGGCAGTCGCGATGCCGCGCGCACGCGTCACCTCGAGTGGCACGCCTTCGTAGCCGGCGCCCAGGCAGCAGATCAGTTCCACCGCAGGCATGGCCGCGATTTCCTCGGGCGTGATGCCGATGACACCGATGGTCAGCACCGCGCGGAATTTCTTGCCGTGGCCGGCGATGGCGGCCGCGCGCTCGGCGGGGCCGAAGGCGTAGGTCAGGTCGTAGACCTCGGCAATCTGGGCCTGGTGGGCGCTCGAGAGGCTGTTGAGCACCAGCAGGGGAATCTTGGTCGACACGTCTGAACTCCTGGGATCGATGAAAAAGAAAGAACGGGATGATCGCGCTACATCAGCGGCGCTGCTTCGCTCTTCTGCAAAGCCCACATCTGGGCGTAGCGGCCCTGCTTCGCCAGCAGCTCGGCATGCGTACCGCGCTCGACGATCACGCCGCTTTCAAGCACCAGGATCTCGTGCGCGTCGACCACCGTCGACAGCCGGTGCGCGATGACCAGCGTGGTCTTGTCCTGCGCTGCGCTCTTGAGCTCCGACTGGATGGCCCGCTCGTTGGCCGAGTCGAGCGCCGAAGTGGCCTCATCGAAGATCACGATGGGTGGGTTCTTCAGCAGCGTGCGGGCGATGGCCACGCGCTGCTTCTCGCCGCCCGAGAGCTTCAGGCCGCGCTCGCCCACCGTCGTTTCGTAGCCCTTGGGCGTGGCGGCGATGAAGTCGTGGATGCGCGCGGCGCGAGCGGCCGCCTCCACTTCGTCGCGCGTGGCGCCGGGGCGGCCGTAGGCGATGTTGTATTCGACCGTGTCGTTGAACAGCACCGTATCCTGCGGAACGATGCCGATGGCATGACGCACGCTCGACTGCGTCACCTCGCGGATGTCCTCGCCGCCGATGGTGATGCGGCCCTGCTGCACATCGTAGAAGCGGTACAACAGCCGCGCGAGCGTCGACTTGCCCGAGCCGGAGGGTCCGACCACCGCCACCGTCTTGCCGGCCGGAATCTCGAAGCTCACGTGCTTGAGGATGGGCCGCGCAGGCTCGTAGGCAAAGCTCACGTCCTCGAAGCGCACGGTGGCGTCGGCGCCGGCCAGCGGCTGCGCGTCGGGCGCGTCGCGCACCTCGCGCTCCTTCTCCATCAGCACGAACATCTTGTCGAGGTCGGTCAGGCTCTGCTTGATCTCGCGGTAGATCACGCCCAGGAAGTTCAGCGGAATGTAGAGCTGGATCATGAAGGCGTTGACCATCACCAGGTCGCCCAGCGTCATGTGCCCGTTGACCACGCCCGAGGTGGCGCGCCACAGCATCAGCACCAGGCTGATGGCGATCAGCGCCTGCTGCCCGGTGTTGAGCATGCTCAGCGTGCGCTGGCTCTTGATGGCGGCCTTGCGGTAGCGGTCGAGGCTGGCGTCGTAGCGGCCGGCCTCGAAGTCCTCGTTGTTGAAGTACTTGACGGTTTCGTAGTTCAGCAGCGAATCGACCGCGCGGCTCTGCGCCACCGAATCGAGCTCGTTCATGGTCTTGCGGAACTGCGTGCGCCACTCGGTCACCGTCACGGTGAAGGTGATGTACAGCACCAGCGCCGCCATCGTGATCCAGACGAACAGCGAATCGAACTTCACGCCCAGGATCGCGAGCACCAGCACCAGCTCGATGATGGTCGGCACGATGCTGTAGAGCGACATCGAAATGAGCGAGTGCACGCCGCGCGTGCCGCGCTCGATGTCGCGCGTCATGCCGCCGGTCTGGCGCTCCAGGTGGAAACGCAGGCTCAGCGAATGCAGGTGGCGGAACACCTCCAGCGCGATCTGCCGGGCCGTGCCCTCGGTGGCCTTGGCGAAGATCAGCTCGCGCAGCTCGCTGAACAGTGAGGTCGAGAAGCGCAGCAGACCGTAGGCCAGCAGCAGCCCGATGGGCACGATGAGCAGCGCCTGCGCCATGTCGGGCTTGGGCGTCATGGTGTCGACCAGGTTCTTCAGCAGCACCGGCACGCCGACGTTGGCCACCTTGGCGCCCACCATGAAGGCCAGCGCCGCGGCCACCCGCCACTTGTACTGCCAGAGGTAGGGGAACAGGCGGCGCAGGGTCGCCCAGTCGGTGCGATCGGCGGGCGCCGGCGGATGGCCGCCGGCCGTATGGGGGGAAGGAAGGGCTTCGCCGCTGCGGCGCATGGAGGACAATCGTGGTTGCTTGTTTGTTCCAGATTGTGCCCATGTCAGATACTTCCAGTGCCGCCGCCGCTGCCACCCTCAAGAGCCTGCCCACCGACATGGAGCTGGTGCTCAAGGTCATTCCGATGCCAGCGGACTGCAACGCCAACGGCGACATCTTCGGCGGCTGGGTCATGGCGCAGTGCGACCTGGCCGGCTCGGTGATCCCGGCGCGCTATGCCAAGGGCCGCCAGGCCACGGTGGCGGTCAACGAGTTCATCTTCAAGCAGCCGGTGCGGCTGGGCGACATCCTGTCGTTCTATTCGAAGCTGGTGCGCATCGGGCGCACCTCGGTCACGGTGACAGTCGAGGTGTTCGCCGAACGCTTCCGGGCGCAGGGCGAGTACATCAAGGTGACGCAGGCCACCTTCACCTACGTGGCCATCGACGACAACGGTCGCCCGCGCCCTATCCAAAAGTAAACCCCCAGGCTTCGCGCACTTCGTGTCGCTTCGCCAACCCCCTTGCAGGGGGCAACACCAGCGGCCCGGCAAAGCCGGTTCCGCGGTGTTTCCAGTGAAGACGCCCCCTCTCAGACGCCAGGGTCGCGCACGCGCTCGAAGCGCTCGAACTCGCGGTTGACCCAGCGCCCGTCGCGCCGCTCCACGCGGCGGATGTACACGGTCTGCACGATGTCGCGGGTGTGGGCGTCGATCTCGACCGGGCCTCGCGGGCTGTCGAGCTTCAGGCCGCGAAACGCATCCACCAGCCGCTCCCCGCTCGCGTTGCCTCGCGCGGCGGGCGAGGTCATGGCGGCATCGACGGCCTCGAGCGCGTCGTGGGCCGCCACAGCGAAGTAGCCCGGCCGCAGATGGCTGCCGTACTCCGTCTCGAAGATGCCCGTGAAGCGCCGGTTGGCCGGCGATTCGTGGGCGAAGGAGTAGTGATGGCTGGTGACGAGGCCGTCAGCCAGCTCGCCGATGCCCTCGAGGTAGTGGTCGTCGGTGGCGTCGCCCGTGGCCAGCAGGCGGATGCCGGTGTCGGCCATGCCGCGGTCGCGCCAGAACTTGAGGAAGGTGGCCGGCATCTGCCCCGAGGGCAGGAAGAAGAACACCGCCTGCGGCTTGAGTTCGCGCAGCCGCAGCATGTAGGCCGAGTAGTCCAGCGTCGACAGCGGCACCCGCAGCATCGCGCCGACCTGCCCGCCGCCCGCGGTGATGCCCGAGACGAAGGCGCTCTCGGCATCGACACCCGAGGCGTAGTCGGCCACCACGGTGCAGACGTTGCGCAGCCCCTGCTGCAGCGCCCATCGCGCCAGCGGCAGCGTGACCTGGCCAATGGTGAAGGACACCCGCACCGCGAACGGGCAGCGCGCCGTGATGCCCGAGGAGGCCGCGTTCATCACCACCAGCGGCAGCCGGGCCTGCGTGGCGACGTTGCCCACGGCGTAGGCGTTGGAACTGAAATCGAGACCCGCAAGCAGCTCGACGCGCTCGCTCTCCACGAGGTCCTGCGCTTGTCGGCGTGCCTGCTCCGGCGCGCTGCCGGGCACGTCGCGCCGCAGCAGCTCGACCGGCCGGCCCGCGATCTGCTGTTTGTGCGCCGCCAGCCAGACAGCCATGCCGGCGTCGAACTGCCGGCCGCCGCCCGCATAGGGGCCGGACCACGAACCGATGACGCCGATGCGCAACGGGCGCACGCGCGCCAAGGCCAGCGAAGGCGCCGCCAGGGCGCCCGCCAGCAAACCTAAAGTACGCCGGCGCGACAGTCGATTTGCTACTTTTTCAGTAGCATTGATTGCCCGCTGGCCGGGCGTTGCGAGCGTTCTTGTCTCTGGAACTTGCACGTCGGCCAGTGTACGCGCGCAGGCCCCGAAACACGCATCAGACCTTCGAGAAGTCGGGCTTCCTCTTCTCCATGAAAGCGCCGAAAGCCTCGCGCGCCGCCGGCTCGCGCAGCATGCGCCCGAAGCTCGCGCCCTCCTCGCCCATACGCTCCAGCACGGCGGGCATCTGGCCCTTCTTCAGCAGGCGCTTGGTCTCGACCAGCGCGCTCAGCGGCTTGGCGGCGAGCTTGCGGGCCTGCGTCTGCGCGATGGCATTGGCTTCGGTCGGCGGCACCACGCGGTTGACCAGGCCCACTTCGAGCGCGGCCTCGGCCATGAAGGGCTCGCCCAGCAGCAGCGCCTCGGCCGCGCGGTGGTAGCCCAGCATCTGCGGCACCAGCAGGCTCGACGCGGCCTCGGGGCACAGGCCCAGGTTCACGAAAGGCATCGAGAAGGCGGCGTTGTCGCCCGCGTAGACGAGGTCGCAGTGGAACAGCATCGTGGTGCCGATGCCCACGGCCGGGCCGCACACCGCCGCGACGATGGGCTTCGGAAAGGTCGCGATGCCGCGCAGGAAGCGGAACACCGGCGATTGCTCCGTGGACGGCGGGCCGTTGAGGAAGTCGCCGATGTCGTTGCCCGCGCTGAAGATCGTCGGGTCGCCCTGGATCAGCACGCAGCGCACGGCTGCTTCGCTCTCCGCGGTGGCCAGCGCATCGGCCAGCTCGGCGTACATGCTGCTGGTGATCGAGTTCTTCTTGTCGACGCGGTTGAAGGTGATGGTCATCACACCGGCTTCGGTGTGGACGAGGATGTCGCTCATAAAAGATCCTTGAAGAGAACGGTTGGTGCCGCGGTCAGGCGGCGACAAGTGCTTCGCGTACGAAATCGAGCCGGTCCTGGCCCCAGAACATTTCGTCGCCAACGAACATGGTGGGCGCGCCGAACACGCCGCGCTCCACGGCTTCCTGCGTGACGGCCTTGAGCCGGTCCTTGGTTTCCTGCGCACCGGCCAGCGCGAGCAGCGCGCTCGCGTCGAAGCCGGCATTCTGCAGGACGGCGCCGACGGTCGCCGGGTCGTTGAGGTTCTTCGGCTCGACCCACATCGCATGGAAGATCGCATCGACATACGCGCCGAAGCGCGCCGGCTCCTGCGCCTGGATGCCGGTGGCGCCGCGCATCAGCAACAGCGTGTTGATCGGAAAGTGCGGGTTGTGCGCAAAGGGCACGCCGTAGCGCTTCGCGAAGCGCTTGAGGTCCGTCGTCATGTACGGGCCCTTGGGCTTGATCTCGGCCGGCGAGTGGTTGCCCGTGGCCTGGAACACGCCGCCGAGCAGCATGGGCTTCCACACCAGCTTCGCGCCGGTGTCGGCGCAGATGTGCGGCAGCTGCGTCGCGGCCAGGTAGGCGGCGGGGCTGCCGAAGTCGAAATAGAAGTCGACGGATTTCGTCATGGGTGTTGTCTCCTTCGCGGAATTCTTCAGAACTTCTCGGACCACGGACGCAGGTCGATCTCGTGCGTCCAGGCGTCGCGCGGCTGCGAATGCAGCATCCAGTAGGTGTCGGCGATGTGGTCGGGGTTCAGGATTCCGTCGTTTTCCTTCAGCGCATAGCGCTCGGGAAAGTTGCTGCGAATGAACTCGGTGTCGATGGCGCCGTCGACCACCACATGCGCAACGTGGATGCCCTGCGGCCCCAGTTCGCGCGCCATCGATTGCGCCAGCGCACGCAATGCCATCTTCGCGCCCGAGAAGGCGCCGAAGTTCGCCGCGCCGCGCAGCGAGGCCGTCGCGCCGGTGAAGATGATCGTGCCGCGATGGCCGCCTTGCGGAATCTCGCGCGCCACCATGCGCTTCGCCACTTCGCGCCCATTCAGGAAGCCCGAGAAGCAGGCCATCTCCCACACCTTGAAGTACTTGCGCGCGGTCTCGTTGAGGATGCTTTCGGGCACGTTGGCGCCGATGTTGAACACCATCACCTCGATGGGCCCGATGGTCGATTCGATCTGCTCGACGAGCGCGATCACCTCTTCTTCCTTGCGCGCGTCGCACGCGAAGGCATGGGCGCGGCCGCCGTCGGCCTCGATCTGCGCAACCAGCGGCTGCAGCTTGTCGAGGCTGCGCCGCGTGACGCAGGTGGCGAAGCCTTCGCGCGCGAAGCGGCGGGCGATGGCACCGCCGGTGGCGTCGCCGGCGCCGACGATGAGTGCGGCTTTCTGCAGGGCAGCCATGTTCATTCCTTGTAGTAGACGATCTGGTTCGAGGTAGCCAGCAGCACGCCCTTCTCGCTCCACAGATGCGCCGTCTGGTCGAAGAAGCCGTTGAAGAACTGCTGCCCCGCCGCGCGGCCCAGCAGGTAGCCGGTGCCGACCTCGGCGAGCTGTTCCGGCCCGGCATGGAAGTAGGTCGTGATCGACACCGTGCCAGCGGGCACATGCTTCGCGCGGCGCAGCCACACGCGCGGATAGAACATGTCGCTCATCGCGGCCAGCGAGGCGAAGTCGAGCGGCCTCGGTTGCGCATCGCGCAGCCAGATGCGGGTCTCGCTGTGATGCAGGCTGGCGTCCCACTTCGATGGAATGCCGCCGCTGAAGGGACGCATCTCGTACTGGTTGATCCACGCCACGCCCGACGGGCCGATGCTCATGCGATCGACCGTCTCGGGCCTCGGCGACTCGGGCATCGGCATGTCGCTCTCGCCCCAGGTCTCGCGACGCGCGGCAGTCACCACCGTGGCGGTGGTCGTCATGCTGGGCGCGCCGCCGGCGCCGGCCTGCGTGATCTGCACCGTCCAGTGCTGCGTCGAGCGATTGGTGCGCACGGCAGTAGCCTGGATGTCGAACGCGCCGGCTTCGAGCGCCGCCGCGTAGTTGACCGTGAGCGCGATGGGCGTCCCGAGCACGTCGGGGTGCTGCATCACGGCCTGCAGCGCAAGCGCCGCGGTGGTGCCGCCGAAGGGTCCGACCATGTTCCAGTAGTCGGGGCTGGTCGTGCCCGTGAAGTGCCCCACGCGAATGTCGCTGTGGTGGATCTTCAGGGCCTTGTCGAAGGGGTGCTGCTGCGTGCTCATGATCGGCAGTGTGCCTCCGGTGACCGGCGTCACGCAGTCGTGTGCGGGACGTTGGCGTGCTGCACCGCAGTAAGCGATGCGAGCCTGTGCAGCTTGTCGACCGTGCTGGGCCACAGGCTCTGGCTGAACTGCTCGCGGAAGAAGCCGAAGTGGCCGATGCGCCGCGCCTGCACGTCGGCCGGCGCGATGCGCTCGACAGCGCTCGGCGCGCCGCCGTAGAGGCTCACGAGGCTCTTGGTGCCGGCGAGCGTCATGAGCTCGTCGTCGGTCATCGACAACGCGAGCACGGGGAAGCGCACGCGGTTGTAGCTCTGCGATGCGAGCTCGCCCTCGGCGCCCACGCTGTAGCGCGGGTTGAGACACCAGCGCCGCCACTGCAGGATCACGCCGCGCGGCAGGTCGCCGACCTTCTTCAGCTTGCGGCCCGGGAAATAGCCGAACAGCCGCGTGACCAGCGGCACCAGCACGAACCAGAAGTAGAGGATGGTGCGCTTGAGCTTCGGCGCGTTCTCGCGCCAGTAGCCGCTGCCCGCCGCGATGCTCACGAGGCCGTCGACCTGCTCCGGTCGCTGCAGGAAGCCCGGCAACTGCGCGCCAAGGCTGTGGCCCAGCAGATAGAGCGGTGCATCGGGCGATGCGGCCTTGGCCGCGTCGATCACCGCTTCGTAGTCGCAGGCCCAGTCGAACAGGTCGGCATCGACCTCGCGCAGCGGCACGCTGCCGCGCGAGTCGCCCGAGCCCCGGTAGTCGAAGGTCCAGACGCGCAGGCCCTGCTGCGAGAGCCATTGCGCGAAAGGCTCATAGAAGGACTGGCGCACGCCCATCGCGCCGCCGATCACCACGCTCGCGCGAGGCGTGCCGGCGGGTTCGTAGCGGCGCACCGCCAGTTGCTGTGCGCCGCCGTCGACCGGAAGCTGCTGCTGCGTCTGCATGAAGCTGTCTCCTTCTTTGTGCCGGCACTCGTCGCGGTGCCTTGCGCGCTACGGATCAGACCCGTTCGAAGATGCCGGCTGCGCCCTGGCCCATGCCCACGCACATCGTGACCATGCCGTACTTCAGGTTCTCGCGGCGCAGCGCATGCACCACAGTGGCCGAACGGATGGCGCCGGTTGCACCCAGCGGATGGCCCAGCGCGATCGCGCCGCCCATCGGGTTGACCTTCGACGGATCGAGGCCCAGCGTGTTGATGACGGCCAGCGACTGCGCGGCGAAGGCTTCGTTCAGTTCGAACCAGTCGATGTCCTCGTGCTTCAGGCCGGCATAGCGCAGCGCGGCGGGAATGGCCTCGATCGGGCCGATGCCCATGATGTGCGGCGGCACGCCCTTGCTGGCGAAGCTCACGAAGCGCGCGAGCGGCGTGAGGCCGAACTGCTTCACGGCCTTTTCGCTCGCCAGGATCAGCGCGCCGGCGCCGTCCGAGGTCTGCGAGCTGTTGCCGGCCGTCACGGTGCCACGCGCGGCGAACACGGTGCGCAGCTTGGCCAGGCCTTCGAGGCTGGTGTCGGGGCGCGCGCCCTCGTCGAGGTTGACGGTGCGGGTCTTGGCGATGGCTTCGCCGGTCTCGAGGTTCGGCGTGCGGTCGGTCACCTCGATCGGCGTGATCTCGTCGGCGAACTTGCCGGCCTGCTGCGCGGCCAGCGCCTTCTGGTGCGAGGCGAGCGCGAACTCGTCCTGGGCCTGGCGGCTCACCTTCCACTGCTGCGCGACCTTCTCGGCCGTGAGGCCCATGCCGTAGGCGATGCCCACGTCGCCTTCGCGCTCGAAGATCGAGGGCGACAGCGACGGCGAGTTGCCCATCATCGGCACCATGCTCATGCTCTCGACGCCGGCCGCGATCATCACGTCGGCCTCGCCGACGCGGATGCGGTCCGCCGCCATCTGCACGGCCGACAGGCCCGATGCGCAGAAGCGGTTGACGGTGATGCCGCCGACGCTGGTCGGCAGGCCGGCCAGCACCGCGCCGATGCGCGCGACGTTCAGGCCCTGCTGCGATTCGGGAATCGCGCAGCCGCAGATGATGTCTTCGATGGCCTTCGGATCGAGGCTCGGCACGGCAGCCAGCGCAGCGCGCAGCGTGGTGGCCAGCAGGTCGTCGGGACGGTAGTTGCGGAAATAGCCGCGATGCGACTTGCCGATGGGGGTGCGGGTGGCGGAGACGATGTAGGCGTCTTGAATCTGTTTCATGGATAGCTCCTGAGGGGCTTTCTCTGTTCGGGAAACACCGCGGAACCGGCTTTGCCGGGCCGCAGGTGTTGCCCCCTGCAAGGGGGTTGGCGTAGCGACACGAAGTGCGCGAAGACTGGGGGTTAGTTTCTTACTGGCTTGCCGGTGCTCAGCATCCCCATGATCCGCTCCTGCGTCTTGGGATGCACGATGAGCGAGCAGAACGCCTTGCGTTCCAGCGTCATCAGGTATTCCTCGGTCACGAGCGAGCCCGCGTCCACGTCGCCGCCGGTGACCACGTTGGCGATCAGGCTGGCGATGTGGAAGTCGTGCGCGCTGATGAAGCCGCCGTCGCGCATGTTCACCAACTGGCCCTTGATGGTCGCGGCACCGCTGCGGCCCGCGACGCGGAACGTGCGGCGCAGCGGCGGGCGGTAGCCGGCGTCAGCCATGGCCTTGGCCTGCTGCAGCGCCACGTACAGCAACTCGTCCTTGTTCGGCACGATCACGTCGCTGTCGAGCAGGTAGCCCAGCTTCTTCGAGTCGAGCGCGCCGGTGCCCACCTTGGCCATCGCAGCAGCGGTGAAACCTTCGGTGAGGAAGGGCAGCAGATCGGTGCCCGTCGAGGCCGATGCGTTCTCGGCCGCGCGGCGCGCGATGTAGGTCAGGCCGCCCGCGCCGGGGATCAGGCCCACGCCCACTTCGACCAGGCCGATGTAGCTTTCCATCGCGGCAACGCGCTTGGCCGAATGAATCGCCAGCTCGCAGCCGCCGCCCAGCGCCATGCCGCGCACGGCGGAGATCACCGGCACGTTGGCGTAGCGGATCTTGAGCATCACGTTCTGCAGCTCTTCTTCCGCGCCTTCGACCGCGCCGATGCCCGCGACCACGAAGGCCGGCAGCATCGCCTGCAGGTCGGCGCCGACCGAGAACACCTCGTCGGGCGACCAGATCACCAGGCCCTTGTATTCGGCCTCGGCCAGGTCGACCGCGGCGCCCAGCGCCTCGGCCACGTCGGGGCTGATGGCGTGCATCTTCGAATGGATGCTGGCGATGAGCACTTCACCGTCGAGCGTCCACACGCGCACGTCGCCTTCGTCGCTGATGGTGGTGCCGGCCGTGTTGGCATCGGCTGCGTTCGCGCCGAGCACGCTCTCGGGGAAGAGCTGGCGGTCATGCACCGGCAGGCGGCGCTGCGGCACGAACTTGTTCTGCGACGCGCTCCAAGAGCCTTCGGGCGCGTGCACGCCGCCGGCCTCGGCCACTGGGCCTTCGAACACCCACTTGGGCAGCGGTGCAGTGCTCAGCGCCTTGCCGGCGTCGATGTCTTCCTGCACCCACTTGGCGACCTGCGCCCAGCCGGCCTCCTGCCAGAGCTCGAAGGGGCCCTGCTTCATGCCGAAGCCCCAGCGCATGGCGAAGTCGATGTCGCGCGCGCTCTCGGCGATGTCGCCCAGGTGCACGGCGGCGTAGTGGAAGCCGTCGCGCAGGATGGCCCAGAGGAACTGGCCCTGCGGTCCTTCACTCTCGCGCAGCAGCTTCAGGCGCTCGCCCGCGGGCTTCTTGAGCATGCGGCCGTACACCTCGTCGGCCTTGGCGCCGGCGGGCACGTACTCGCCGCTCTTCAGGTCGAAGCGCAGGATGTCGCGGCCGGCCTTCTTGAAGAAGCCGGCCTTGGTCTTCTGGCCCAGGTTGCCCAGCTCGAGCAGCTTGGCGAGCACAGGCGGCGTCGCGAAGTTGGCGTAGAACGGATCGGTCTCGGCGTTGAGGTTGTCCTGCAGCGTCTTCACGACGTGGGCCATCGTGTCGAGGCCCACCACGTCGGCGGTGCGGAAGGTGCCCGAGCTCGCGCGACCCAGCTTCTTGCCGGTGAGGTCGTCCACCACGTCGGGCGTGAGGCCGAACTTCTCGACTTCCTTCAGCGTGGCCAGCATGCCGGCGATGCCGACGCGGTTGGCGATGAAGTTGGGCGTGTCGTGCGCGCGCACCACGCCCTTGCCGAGCGTGCTGGTGACGAAGGCTTCGAGGTCGTCGAGCACCTGCGGCTGCGTGGTGGGCGTGTTGATCAGCTCCACCAGGAACATGTAGCGCGGCGGGTTGAAGAAGTGAATGCCGCAGAAGCGCGGCTTCAGCGCTTCGGGCAATGCCTCGCTGAGCTTGGTGATCGAAAGACCCGAAGTGTTCGAGGCCAGGATCGAATGCTTGGCGACATGCGGCGCGATCTTCTTGTACAGATCGAGCTTCCAGTCCATGCGCTCGGCAATGGCTTCGATGACGAGGTCGCACTCGCCGAGCTTGGCGAGGTCGTCTTCGTAGTTGGCCTGCTCGATCAGGCCCGCGTCGGCCACGTCGCCGAGCGGCGCGGGCTTGAGCTTCTTGAGGTTGTCGATGGCGCGCGTGACGATGCCGTTCTTCGCTGCACCTTGAGCGACAGCTCCGGTCGCGTCTTTCGCGGCCAGGTCGAACAGCACGACAGGCACGCGCACGTTGACGAGGTGGGCCGCAATCTGCGCGCCCATCACGCCGGCGCCGAGCACGGCGACCTTCTTCACTTGAAATCGGGACATGTTGATTGGTATGAGTTGTGGGGAGCCGTGTGCCGCTTACTGCACGCGGTTCCAGGTTTGGGTGCGCCAGAAGGGGCCGAGATAGCCGCGCACTTCGAGCTTCTTGCCGCCATCGACGGGCGTGAAGCTCGCGCGGTATTCCTTGCCGTTCTCGGGGTCGAGGATCTTTCCGCCTTCCCAGACGTCCTTGCCCTCGGCCTTCTTGCCGCCGCGGATGATCTCCAGGCCCGCGATGGGCTTGCCCTTGCGGTCGTCGCTGCATTCGTCGCAGACCGCGTCAGGCTTGGTGTCCTTCTTCAACGACTTCTCGATGCGTCCGAGCAGCGCGCCATTGGCCTCGCCGATGCGGATCTCGGCCTTGACCTCGCCGGTCTTGTCGTCGACGTTGCGCCACAGGCCCACCGGCGAGACGCCGGCGCCCTGGGCCATGGCCGAGGCGGCTGTGACGGTGAACAGGACGGCTGCAAGCGTTGCTTTCATGAGCGGCTCCAGGTTGGATGTCGGTTGAAGAAAGACTCCTGGCCTCAGGCCAGCGCGGCGTCGGTGTCCATCAGCACCTTGCTGCCGGCGCGCGCGGTGCGCATCAGCGTCGCGGTCTCGGGGAACAGCTTGGCGAAGTAGAAGCGCGCGGTCTGCAGCTTGGCGACATAGAACGGGTCGGTGTTGCCGGCGGCGATTTCGCGCAGCGCGACCTGCGCCATGCGGGCGAACAGGTAGCCGAACACGAAGTGGCCGGCCACGCGCAGGTAGTCGACGGCAGCGGCGCCCACTTCGTCGGGGTTCTGGAAGCCCTTGAAGCCGATCTCGGTCGTGAACTTGGTGAGCTGGTCGCCCAGGCCCGCGATCGGGTTGATGAACTCGGCCATCTTCTCGTTCACGCCCTCTTCTTCCACCAGCTTGCCCACGAGCTTGCCGAACTTCTTCAGCGAAGCGCCGTTGTTGCCCAGCACCTTGCGGCCCAGCAGGTCCAGCGACTGGATGGTGTTGGTGCCTTCATAGATCATGTTGATGCGGTTGTCGCGCACGAACTGCTCCATGCCCCATTCCTTGATGAAGCCGTGGCCGCCGAACACCTGCATGCAGGCGTTGGTGGCGGTGTGGCCGTTGTCGGTGATGAAGGCCTTGACGATGGGGGTCAGCAGCGCGACCAGTTCGTCGGAGTCCTTGCGCACCTTCTCGTCCGGGTGGTTGTGCGCCTTGTCGAGCAGCAGCGTGCAGAAGATCTGCAGCGCACGGCCGCCTTCGGCGTATGCCTTGGCCGTGAGCAGCATCTTGCGCACGTCGGGGTGCACGATGATGGGGTCGGCTTCCTTGTCTTTGGCCTTCACGCCGGAGAGCGAGCGCATCTGGATGCGGTCCTTGGCGTAGGCCAGCGCGTTCTGGTAGGCCACTTCAGTCAGGCCCAGCGACTGGTTGCCCACGCCCAGGCGCGCGGCGTTCATCATCACGAACATCGCGGCCAGGCCCTTGTTGGGCTCGCCCACCATGGTGCCGATGGCGCCTTCGATCACGATCTGCGCGGTGGCGTTGCCGTGGATGCCCATCTTGTGCTCCAGGCCGGCGCAGAAGATCGGGTTGCGCTCGCCCAGCGAGCCGTCGGCCTTGACCTTGAACTTCGGCACCACGAACAGGCTGATGCCCTTGCTGCCCTTGGGCGCGTCGGGAAGACGTGCCAGCACCAGGTGGATGATGTTGCTGGTCATGTCGTGCTCGCCGGCCGAGATGAAGATCTTGTTGCCGGTGATGCGGTACGTGCCGTCGGGCTGCGGCTCTGCCTTGGTGCGCAGCAGGCCGAGGTCGGTGCCGCAGTGCGGCTCGGTCAGGCACATGGTGCCGGTCCATTCGCCGCTGGTGAGCTTGGGCAGGTAGGTCTTCTTCTGCTCGTCGGTGCCGTGCGCTGCGAGCGCTTCGTACGCGCCGTGCGAGAGGCCGGGGTACATGGTCCAGGCCTGGTTGGCGCTGTTGAGCATCTCGAACAGACACTGGTTGACCACGAAGGGCAGGCCCTGGCCGCCGAAGGCCGGGTCGCACGACAGCGCGGGCCAGCCGCCTTCGACGTACTTGGCGTAGGCGTCCTTGAAGCCCTTGGGGGTCTTCACTTCGTGCGTGTTCTTGTCGAGCGTGCAGCCCTCTTCGTCGCCGCTGATGTTCAACGGGAAGGTCACTTCGGCGGCGAACTTGCCGGCCTCTTCGATCACCGCGTTGATGGTGTCGGCATCGGTCTCGGCATGGGCCGGAAGCGCCTTGAGTTCCTCGGCGACGTTGAGCACTTCGTGCAGCACGAACTGCATATCGCGCACGGGGGGGTTGTAGGTAGGCATCCGGGACTCTCCTGGTCGAAGCTAGATAGAAAAAGAAAAGGGAAAACGAAAAGGGGACGAGCCGCGCGCTTCTTCAGCGCACGGTCTTGAGGCGACGGCCTGCCGGCGCGGCGGCCGCTTCGGGCTTCGGCGCGTCGGGCGTGGCGGCGCGCGCGAGGATGTTGTCGAAGCCGGTGTTGGCGCGGCCGATGGAGCCGGGCACCTGCAGGAAGCGCGCTTCGTAGTGCAGCGCGAGGATCAGGCCGTGGATCTCGAACGCCACCTGGCGTTCATCGGCGTCGGCGCGCAGGTGGCCTTCGCTCTGCGACTGCACGATGGCGCGCAGCACGGCGGCCTGCCAGATGCTGACCGACTCGACCAGCGCATCGCGCACCGGGCCCGGGCGGTCGTCGAATTCGGAAGCGCCGCTGATGTAGATGCAGCCCGAGTCGATTTCGGTCGAGGTGCGCTTCATCCAGTTGGCGAACATGGCGCGCAGGCGCGGCAGGCCGCGCGGCGCCTTCAGGGCGGGGAAGAACACTTCCTGCTCGAAGCGCGCGTGGTATTCGCGCACCACCGAGATCTGCAGTTCCTCGCGCGAGCCGAAGTGGGCGAAGACACCCGACTTGCTCATCTTGGTGATTTCAGCCACCGCGCCGATCGACAGGCCCTCGAGCCCGATCTGCGCGGCCAGCGCCAGCGCGGCGTCGACGATGACGGCCTTGGTCTGCTGGCCCTTCTGGGCGGCACGAGCGGGCTTGGCGGGAACGGCTGCTGCGGTCATCGTGGAATTTCCATGCAAAAACGAACGGTCGTTCTATTTTGCAGGTCTTTTGCACTTTGGTCCGCAAATTAACCTTCCTCTATCGAAGGTTAATTGATGCGGGACGGCCCGCAATCGGGTCCGTCCCTCATCTCTTTCTCTCTTGCTCGGGGCGCTTCGGCTCAGAACTCCTGCGACACCGGACGCAGCACGACTTCGTTGATGTCCACGTTCGCCGGCTGCTCGACCGCATAAACGACAGCACGAGCCACCGAGTCCGCCGGGATCTGGTTGGCGTCGTAGAACGCCTTCACGCCGGCTGCGCTCTCGGCGTCGGAGCTGCCGAACTTGAGTTCCGAATCGACCGCGCCGGGCGACACGATGGTCACGCGCACGCCGCTGTTGCCCACCTCCACGCGCAGGCCCTCGGAGATGGCGCGCACCGCATGCTTGGTCGCGCTGTAGACGGTGCCGATCGGCGTGAACACCTTCAGCCCCGCAATGGACGCGACATTGACGATGTGCCCGCTGCCCTGCGCCTGCATGCGCGGCAGCACCGCGGCAATGCCGTAGAGCACTCCCTTGATGTTGACGTCGATGGTGCGGTCCCACTCGTCGACCCTGAGCTTCTCGAGGGGCGACAGCGGCATCACGCCGGCGTTGTTGACCAGCACGTCGATGCGGCCGAAGGCCTCGACGGTGGCGGCGGCAAGGCTGTCGAGGTCGGCGCGCTTCGACACGTCGGTGGCCACGGCGATCGCCTCGCCGCCGGCTTCGCGGATCTCGGCGACGACCTTGTCGAGCCGGTCGGTGCGGCGCGCAGCCAGCACCACCCTGGCGCCGCGCGCGGCCAGGTGGCGCGCCGTCGATTCGCCGAGCCCGCTGCTCGCGCCGGTGACGATGGCGACCTTGCCCTTGATGTTGTCTTGAACGGATGTCATGGGAAATTCCTTTCGGTTGGCTTGAACGGGTGTTGAAGAAGTGCATGCAGTGTGGAAAATCCATGCGTTCCCGTAAATGAAACTCTGGCGACTTCAGAATTCCTGAAAAAGGAACTCCCCACACCATGTCCAACCGCCTCGAAGCCCTGCGCGTGTTCTGCGCCGCCGCCGATGCCGCCAACTTCCGCGAGGCGGCGGCGCGGCTTTCGGTGTCGCCGCAGGTGGTGACGCGCGCGATACGCGAACTGGAAGACGAGCTCGGCGAGCCCCTCTTCCACCGCAGCACGCGCGGCGTGCAGCTCACCGACTTCGGCCGGCGGCTCTCGGAACGCGCGCGCACCGCGCTGGGCGGAGTCGACGAACTGTTCCATCGCACCGATCGCCGTGCACTCTCGCAGCACGAAGGCACCGTGCGGGTCACGGCGCCGGGCATCTTCGGGCGGCAGTTCCTTCCGCGGGCGCTGGCGCCGATGCTGGCCGCGCACCCGGGCCTGGTGCTCGACCTGCGCATTTCCGAATCGCATGCCGACGTGGTCGGCGAGCAGATCGACATCGGCGTGCGCGTCGGTCCGCTGCGCGACGCGCGCTTTGTCGCGCGGCCGGTCGGCAAGATGGCGCTGCACATGGTGGCCGCGCCCTCGCTGATTGCGCGCACCGGCGTGCCGAAGAAGATCGAGGCGCTCGCCTCGCTGCCGCTCACCGCGCTGATCGACCGCAAGTCGGGTCGACCGTGGCCGATGGTGTTTCGCAAGGAGCGGCAGCTCGCGATCACCTCGCCGGTCTTCGTCACCGACGACTTCGACGCCGAATGCTCGGCGGTGCTCGCTGGCCTGGGCTTCGCCCAGCTGATCGGCTCGCTGGCCGAGCCCGCGATCGAGAGCGGCGCACTGGTGCCGGTGCTGGAAGCCGAGGCGCCCGAGCCGTGGCCGGTCTACGTGTATCGCTCACAGCGGGCGCCGGTGCCGGCACGGGTGCGGCTGGTGTACGACGAGCTGATCCGCGTGCTGCGCTGAGCCGCCCTATCGGCAGGCCCGCTGCCACGCGCCGGGCGTGAAGCCGAAGTGGCGCGCGAAGATGCGGGTCATGTGGCTCTAGTCCGCGAAGCCGCTGGCGGCCGCGGCATCGGCAAGGCTCTCGCCGCGACGGATCAGGCCGCGTGCGCGTTCGGCGCGCTGCTGCAGCAGCCATGCATGGGGCGGCACGCCGTAGGTCTTCTCGAAGCGGCGCAGCACCTGGTAGCGGCTGAGGCCCGCCATCGCGGCGAGATCCGAGAGCTTCGGCGCCTCGTGCAGGTCGTCGGCCAGCCGATCGCGCAGGCGCCGCATGTCGCCGCCGGCCGTGGATGAAGGCGCAGGCTGCGTCGTGGAATGCGCTTCGAGCAACAAGCCGCAGACTTCGGCCAGCGACTCCTCGCAGGCCAGCGCCTCCGCGCCATCCGCGTTGACGCGCCACGCGTCGAGGCGCTCGAACAGCCGCCGCAGCGTGTGGCCCAGCCGGGCGTCCCTGAGCACGGGCCGCGTGAATTCGACCTCCGGCCCGGCGTCGCCCTTGATGCCGTCCATCACGCCCGGATCGAGATACACCATGCGCCAGCGCCGCGAAGGACCGCCCAGCGGCCTTCCGTCGTGCACTTCGCCGGGGTTGGTGGTGATCAGGTCGCCCGCATAGGCGTCGACCTTGCCGCGGCCGCTGGCCGAGCTCTGGGCGCCCTGCTCGAGCAGGCCCAGCCCGTAGGTCGCGTGCCAGTGCCGGCCGTAGTGCAGCGCGCTGTCGATGGACGTGCCGTACACGCCCTCCCACGGAAAGCCGAAGACCTGGCAGCGATGGACGGGAAGCGCCTGCATGCGACGGATGATCGCAGACAGGCGGCGGAGAGCCTCGATGCGCCTCAATGCGCCCCGGGTTTCACGAGGTCGCGGATCTTCTCGTAGTCGCCCGGCCGCGCCTGCAGCTCGGCCGGCGACACGGTCTTCAGTGCCGCCTCGACGAAGCCCGACCGGTCGGGCCGGATGACCTTGATGCCGGTCTCGCCCAGCTTGCCTTCGGCCACGAGTTCGCGAGCGATGATCTGCACGCTGGCCCACACGGCATCCTTGCGGATGATGTCATTCACGATGGTGCGATCGCTCTCGCTCATGCGCTGCAGCGCGCCGGGCGAGATCACGATGCCGAGCATGTCGTACATGTGGCCCGTGAGCGTGACGCTCTTCTGCACCTCGTAGAACTTCTTCGCGAGGATGGTCGGCAGCGGGTTCTCCTGCGCGTCGATCTCGCCGTTCTTGAGCGCGTCGTACACCTTGGCGAAGGGCATCGGCGTGGCGGTGGCGCCCATGCTCTTGGCAAAGAGCTTGTAGGTGGGCGCATCGGGCACGCGCAGCTTCAGGCCCTGCATGTCCTTCGGCACGTTGACCGGCTTGTTCGAGGTGACATGCCGCGCGCCGTAATAGATGGCGGCCATCAGGTGGTTGCGGCTCTGCGCCTCGTAACCCTTGCGCAGTTCGTCGAACACCGGGCTCACGAGAAAGCGCCGCACATGGTCCGGGTCGGAGAACAGGAAGGGAAAGCCCACCACGCCCAGCGGCGCGTAGTCGCGCGAGAGCACGTTGAGGCCGATGTAGGCCATGTCGATCTCGCCGGACGCGAGCTTCTTGCTGTAGTCGGCCTCACCGCCGAGTGCGCTGGCCGGAAAGAGCTGGATCTCGACGCGGCCCGAGGTGGCGGCCTTGATCTTCTGCGCCATGGCCTCGGCCTGCGTGTGGAAAGGCTCGCTGGTCTCGTAGCCGTGCGCCCACTTGAGCGTGACCGGCGCGGCCTGGATGCCCGTCGCGCCCGCGATCAACCCTGCGCCCAGCACGAGCGCCTTCATCACCAACCGTCTCATCGTCTGTCTCCACCGCTGTTGTTGAAATTCTTCGGGGGAGCGCGGCGCACGCGAATGCGCCGCGCGGTGGCCTGGAGCCGGCCGGGGCTCAGAGCTTGAAGGGAATCACTTCCTGGCGCTGCTCGCCGAGACCTTCGATGCCCAGCGTCATCACATCGCCCTTCTTCAGGAAGAGCGGCGGCTTCATGCCCATGCCGACGCCAGGGGGCGTGCCGGTGGTGATGACGTCGCCCGGCATCAGCGTCATGAACTGGCTCACGTAGCTGACGATCTTGGCCACGGTGAAGATCATGGTCTTCGTGTTGCCGGTCTGCACGCGCTGGCCGTTCAGGTCGAGCCACATCGAGAGCTTCTGCGGGTTCTCGATCTCGTCGCGCGTCACCAGCCAGGGGCCGAGGGGGCCGAAGGTGTCGCAGCCCTTGCCCTTGTCCCAGGTGCCGCCGCGCTCGATCTGGTATTCGCGCTCGCTGATGTCGTTGATGGTGCAGTAGCCGGCCACGTAGTCGAGCGCGCTCTTCTGCGACACGTAGCGTGCGCGCGTGCCGATGACCGCGCCGAGCTCGACTTCCCAGTCGGTCTTGACCGAGCCCTTGGGCAGCATCACCGGGTCGTTCGGGCCCTGGATGCAGCTGTTGGCCTTGGTGAACACCACGGGTTCCTTGGGCACCGGCAGGCCGGATTCGGCCGCGTGGTCCGCGTAGTTCAGGCCGATGGCGATGAACTTGCCGACGTTGGCCACGGGGCTGCCGAAGCGCGGCTTGCCCTTGACCAGCGGCAGCTTGTCGACCTTCTGCTTGCGCAGCTTGGCAATGGCGGCATCGCCGAGCTGCTCGGGGCCGATGTCCTTGACGACCGCGCTCAGGTCGCGCAGCTTGCCGTCGTTGTCGATGAGGCCGGGCTTTTCCTTGCCGGGGTTGCCGTAGCGGACGAGTTTCATGCTTTCCTTTCAGTTTTCAGATCAATGAGCAGAGTTTGAGTGACCGGGAATTCCAGGGGCCGCCGCGCACGGCCGCCCGAAGCGGCCGGCTCGCCCCCGGTAGGGGGTTGGAGAAGCGACACGAAGTGCGCGAAGCCTGGGGGCGAGCATCAGTACTTCAGTACGTGGAGCGCCCGCCGGAGAGGTCGAAGACCGCGCCGGTAGAGAACGAACAATCTTCGGTGCAGAGCCAGCCGACCATCGCAGCCACCTCTTCCACCGTGCCGAAGCGGCCCATGGGAATCTTCGAGAGCATGAAGGCAATGTGCTCGGGCGTCATCTGGTCGAAGATGGCCGTCTTCACCGCAGCGGGCGTCACGCAGTTCACTCGGATGCCGGTGTCGGCCAGCTCCTTGCCGAGCGACTTGGTCAGGCCGATGACGGCCGCCTTGCTCGCGCTGTAGGCGCTGGCGTTGGGGTTGCCGTCCTTGCCGGCCACCGAGGCGATGTTGACGATGCGGCCATAGCCGCCGCCGTCACCCTGCCTGCGCATCTGCGCCACCACCTCGCGGCAGCACAGGAACACGCCGTTGATGTTGACGTCCATCACCTGGCGCCAGGCGTCCACCGGGTAGTCCCACAGCTTCGTGTTGGGGCCGGTGATGCCGGCGCTGTTGACCAGTGCGTCGATATGCGGCGCATGCGCCAGCGTGGCGGCCACGGCTGCGGCGACCGAAGGCTGCTGCGACACGTCGACCTTCAGCGCGAAGGCCCTTGCGCCCAGCGATTCGGCGGCCTTCGCGGCGGCCTCCTCGTCGCGGTCCCACAGCGTGACGCTGCCGCCCGAGGCGATGAGCCGCTGCGCGATGCCGAAGCCCAGCCCCGTGGCGCCGCCGGTGACGACCGCGTGGCGGCCGTTGAAGTCGAGCTGGTTCATGCCGCGATGCCCTGCCCGGCGGCGGCGACCGGTGCGGCCTTTCGCTTCGATCTCATTGGGGCATCTCCTCGGGTTAGGCCCGATGATGGTGCGGGCGATCTGGCGTATTCTGAATTGGCCTGACCACTTGGCCAATTCAGGACAACCCTTAACTCCTTCCGCCTCCTTCCCTCCCCACCGTTTCCGTGCCGATCCAGACCCTCGAACCCCAACGCCTCTACCGCCAGATTGCCGAACAGTTGCGCGAGCTCATCGGCAAGGGCGAGTTCGCGGTGGGCGCGCGCATTCCCGCCGAGCGCGACCTTGCGAGGCAACTGGGCGTGAGCCGGCCGTCGGTGCGCGAGGCGCTGATTGCGCTGGAGGTGGAGGGCTGGGTCGAGATCCGCACCGGCTCCGGCGTCTACGTGCTCGACCGCTCGCAACGCACGGCCCCACCCGCCAGCGGAGCAGCCGGCACCGAATGGGGTCCGCTCGAGATCATCCGCGCACGCCGCATGGTGGAAGGCGAGACGGCCGCCACCGCGGCCCAGTACGGCAAGCGCAAGGACGTGGACGCCATGCGCCGCGCCATCAGGATGATGCGAGACATGGCCGCGCGCGGCGAGGTGCCGCACGAGGGCGACCGCGCCTTCCACCTGGCCATCGTCAACGCCTGCGACAACGTGGTGCTGACCGAGACGGTGCAGGGCTTCTGGGAATCACGGCACGGGCCGATCTTCGCCCGGATGATCGATTACTTCGAGACCATGGAGTCGTGGCAGGCCGCCATCGGCGAGCACGAAGCCATCCTCGACGCCGTCGCCGCACGCGACCCGGCGGCCGCGCGCGAGGCGATGCATCACCACATGGACAAGTTCCACCAGCGGTTCAGCGCGAGCTGGCGCCGCACCAAGGCTTCCTGAATCCGGCCTCCTGAATACGAGAAGAAAACCCACGATGACTCCCTACATCCGACTCCACCCCGCCGACGACGTCGCCATCGCGCGCTCCCAGTTGCTCGGCGGCACCGCCGTCGAAGGCGTGGCCGTGCGCGGCCTGATCCCGCCGGGCCACAAGATCGCGATGCGCGACATCGCCCAGGGCGAGCCGGTGCGCCGCTACAACCAGATCATCGGGTTCGCGAGCCGCCCCATCGCCGCCGGCGAGCACGTGCACACGCAGAACCTGAACATGGGCCCCGACAAGGGCGACTTCGAACGCGACTACGCCTTCGGTGCCGACGTGAAGCCCGCGCCTGCGAAGCGCGAAGCCACCTTCATGGGCATCAAACGCGCAGATGGCCGCGTGGCCACGCGCAACTACATCGGCGTGCTGACCAGCGTGAACTGCTCGGCCACGGCCGCGCGCGCCATCGCCGATCACTTCTCGCGCAAGACCAACCCGCAGGCACTCGCTGCCTTCCCGAACGTGGACGGCGTGGTCGCGCTCACGCACGGCACCGGCTGCGGCATGGACACGCAGGGCATGGGCATGCAGATCCTGGAACGCACGTTGACGGGCTACGCCACGCACCCGAACTTCGCGGGCGTGCTGGTGGTCGGGCTCGGCTGCGAGGCCAACCAGATCAACGCCTGGCTCGCGACCGGCCACCTGGCCGAGGGCGAGAACTTCCGCACCTTCAACATCCAGGACACGGGCGGCACGCGCAAGACGGTCGAGAAAGGCGTGGCGCTCATCGAGGAGATGCTGCCGCGCGCCAACGCGGTGAAGCGCGAGCCCTGCAGCGCGGCGCACATCACGATCGGGCTGCAGTGCGGCGGCTCGGACGGCTACTCGGGCATCAGCGCCAACCCGGCGCTGGGCGCGGCGGTCGACCTGCTGGTGGCGCATGGCGGCACCGCCATCCTCAGCGAAACGCCCGAGGTGTACGGCGCCGAGCACCTGCTGACGCGCCGCGCCGTGAAGCGCGAGGTCGGCCAGAAGCTGGTGGACCGCATCAAGTGGTGGGAGCACTACACCGAGATCAACGAAGGCGAGATGAACAACAACCCCTCGCCGGGCAACAAGGCGGGCGGGCTCACCACCATCCTCGAGAAGTCGCTGGGCGCGGTCGCCAAGGGCGGCACCAGCAACCTCGAGGCGGTGTACGAATACGCGGAGCCCGTCACGGCGCACGGCTTCGTCTACATGGACACGCCCGGCTACGACCCGGTAAGCGCCACCGGGCAGGTGGCCGGCGGCGCCAACCTGATCTGCTTCACCACCGGGCGCGGCTCGGCCTACGGCTGCGCGCCCTCGCCCTCGCTCAAGCTCGCGACCAACTCGGCGCTGTGGCAGCGGCAGGAAGAAGACATGGACATCAACTGCGGCGAGATCGTGGACGGCACGGCGTCGATCCAGGAAATGGGCCAACGCATCTTCGAGCTGGTGCTCGCGACCGCTTCGGGCTCGCACTCGAAGAGCGAGCAGCACGGCTACGGCCAGAACGAGTTCGTGCCGTGGCAGGTCGGCGCGGTGATGTGACCTGAACCACCCCATCGACGAGGAACGGCATGGCGACTCTCCCCTTCGGCTTCCTGGAAGGCACCGGCTTCGAGCAACTGGACCCGCGTTTCAAGGGCTGCATTCCGGGCCCCGAGCGCGTGCAGCGCCTGTGGACCGGCGCGCGTTGGTGCGAGGGCCCCGCGTGGTTCGCGGCGCACCGCACGCTGGTGTGGTCGGACATTCCGAACAACCGCATGCTGCGCTTCGACGAGGTCAACGGCACGGTGGGTACTTTCCGCGAGCCGTCGAACAACACGAACGGCAACACGGTCGACCACGAAGGCCGGCTCGTCAGCTGCGAGCACCTCACGCGGCGCGTGACGCGCACCGAGCACGACGGCACCATCACCGTGCTGGCCTCGCACTGGAAGGGCAAGCGGCTCAATTCGCCCAACGACGTGGTGGTTCATTCGGACGGCGCCGTGTGGTTCACCGACCCGAGCTACGGCATCCTCTCCGACTACGAGGGCCTGAAGGCGGACAGCGAGATCGGCGCTTGCCACGTCTACCGCATCGATCCGGCCAGCGGCGAGGTCGAGTTGATGGCCGACGACTTCGTGAAGCCCAACGGACTGGCCTTCTCGCCAGACGGAACGCTGCTGTACATCGCCGACACGGGCGCGAGCCATGAAGCGGGCGGGCCGCGGCACATCCGCCGCTTCAGTGTCGGCCCTTATGCGAAAAGGCTGGATGGCGGCGAGGTGTTCGCTGAATGCACCAGCGGCCTGTTCGACGGCTTCCGCCTCGACACCGAAGGCCGCATCTGGACCAGCGCGCTCGACGGCGTGCACGCCTACCACCCCGACGGCACGCTGCTGGGCAAGATCCTTCTTCCCGAGCGCGTGGCCAACGTCTGCTTCGGCGGGCCCAAGCGCAACCGCCTCTTCATCTGCGCGACCACGTCGCTCTACGCCATCACGCTGAACGCGAAAGGAGCCTGATCCATGTCCCACACGCTCAAGGCCGACGACCTGCAGGCCACCGTCACCCGCATCCTCGAAGCCGCGGGCAGCTCGCCCGCCGAGGCGCAGCAGGTGGCGGCCAACCTCGTGCTGGCCAACCTGAGCGGCCACGATTCGCACGGCGTGGGCATGCTGCCGCGCTATGTCGACGCAGTGGCCGAGGGCGGTCTGAAGCCGAATGCCGCCGTGCGCGTGAACCTCGACATCGGCACGCTGATGAATCTCGATGGCCAGCACGGCTACGGGCAGATCGTCGGCGTGCAGGCGATGGAGTTGGGCATCGCGCGGGCGAAGCAGCACGGCAGCTGCATCTTCACGCTGGCGCATGCGCATCACCTGGGGCGCATCGGCCACTTCGCGGAGATGGCGACGGCGCAGGGGCTGGTGGCCATGCACTTCGTCAACGTGCTGTCGCGGCCGGTGGTCGCCCCCTGGGGCGGCGGCGACGGGCGCTTCGGCACCAACCCGTGCTGCATCGGCATCCCGCTCGCGGGCGCGGAGCCCTTCGTGCTCGACTACGCGACCAGCCGCGTGGCGCAGGGAAAGATGCGCGTGGCGCACAACAAGGGCGAGCGCGTGCCCGACGGCTACCTGATCGACGAGAGCGGCGCGCCGACCAACGACCCGGGCGTGGTGGTGGTGCCGCAGGGCAACGGGCTCTTCGGCGCGCTCATGACCTTCGGCGAGCACAAGGGCTACGGCATGGCGGTGGCCTGCGAACTGCTGGGCGGCGCGCTCACGGGCGGCGGCACCTGGCACCGGCCGGCGGACACGGCACGCACGGTGCTCAACGGCATGCTCACGGTGCTGATCGACCCGATGCGGCTGGGCACGCAGAAATCCTTCGACGAGGAAGCGCGGGAGTTCGTCGGCTGGCTGCGGCAGAGCCCGCCCGGCCAGGGCTTCGAAGAAGTGCAGATCGCCGGCGAGCCGGAGCGCAAGGCGCGCGCGGCGCGGCGCAAGGACGGGATCTGGGTGGACGATGCGACGTGGGGTGAGATCGTCGCGGCGGGAGCGAAGGTGGGCGTGCAGGTCTCGTAAGGCCCCAGCTACGGACGGCGGGCGCCTCGCGACTTCTGGCTCAGCACGAGCGCGATGCCGCCCAGGATCGCCACTGAAGCCGCCGCCAGTCGCGGCGTGATCGCCTCCGACAGGAACAGCACGCCGCCGAACGCTGCCAGGAGCGGAACCGACAACTGCACGGTGGCCGCCCGCATCGCGGTCAGGCGGCTCAGCGCCGCGTACCAGACGGCATAGCCAAGGCCCGAGGTCAGCGCGCCGGAAATCACGGCGAGCAAGATGCCGGCCCCATCCGCACGGGCACTGGCCGCGAACACCAGGCTGAGCGCCAGGGCGAGCGGCACGGCTCGCGTGAAGTTGCGCGCCGTGGCGGCCAGCGGATCGGCCACGCCGCGGCCGCGCAGGGAATACACACCCCAGGCAACGCCCGCCACGGCCATCAGCACGGCCCCGAGAAGCGGCGGCGCGGCAACGCCCGGGGATACGAGATAGACCAGCCCGCCCGCCGCCAGCACGAAGCCGAACCACGCGAGCGCCCCGAAGCGCTCGCCGCCGGAGCGCAGGCCCACTCCGAACATCGTCAGCTGGACCGCACCGAACAGGATCAGCGCGCCCGTGCCCGCCGGCAGGCTGAGGTAGGCGAAGGAGAAGAACGCGACATAGCCGAACAGCATGAGCGCGGCCAACCAGTCGACGCGAGCGGGCGAGGCCGGCGGCTTTGCCTTGAACCGCACGATGAGTCCCAGCATGAGCGCTCCCGCCACGAGCCTGACGCTGCCGAAGCTCGCCGCGTCGATGCCCTTGTGCTGCAGCGCGAGCCGGCACAACAGCGAGTTGGCGGCGAACGCCAGCATGGCCAGCGCCGTGAGGAGGAATGTCCGCAGCGTCGGCCGCAGGCTGTCGCCCGCTTCATCACCGGGCATGCGCAGACACCCGCGACAGGCGGGGCTCCACCAGACCGACCGTGCCATGGCTCATGCACCCTCCGTGGAGGAAACCGCGCAAACATAGGCTCGCCACCGAAGTCCGGCTGCGAGGGGTTGTGGATGATGCTACGCCGCTCGAAGGCTCGAGGCGAGCCGGTCGATACCCCTGCTGGGTACCCTCAGACGATCAGCGCGATCGTCGCTTCGAGGTGCTCGGACGGCGCGCGGCGGAAGCCTGAGCGAGCGAAGCGTTGCAGCTGCCCCACCACGAAGGCCGTGAGCGCCGCAGCGCGCACCTGTGCGTCGACGCTGGGCGTGGCCGAGCCGTCGGCCGCGGCGGCGCCGCGCAGCACCTGGCGCAGCGTGGCTTCGATCTTGTCGAAGAACTGGTTCATGCGCTGCTGCAGGCGCTCGTTCTCGTAGACCAAGGCATCGCCCACCATGACGCGCGTCATGCCGGGGTTGCGCTCGGCGAACTGCACGAGCAGCGTGAGGATGCGCGCAGCCTGCTGGGCGCCGGTGGCGCCTTCGCGCTCGAGGATCTGGTTGACCAGCGTGAAAACGCTCTGCTCGATGAAGTCGATCAGGCCCTCGAACATCTGAGCCTTGCTGGCGAAGTGACGGTACAGGGCGGCTTCGCTCACCTCGAGCCGGGCGGCCAGGGCGGCGGTGGTCACGCGCTCGGCACCGGGCTGCTCCAGCATGGAGGCCAGCGCCTGCAGGATCTGCACGCGCCGCTCTCCCGGCTTCGGGCGCTTGCGCACCGGAGGGGTGGACGTTTCCGTCGGCGTGTCTACGCCGGAAGCACCTGTCGTCTCTTCGTTCTGCATGGGAGCGCGTGCAAAGATGTAATCAATTGATTCTCGCACAGCGCAGTAAGCACGCGCCCACCCGACCGGTCAGCGGGCGCGGATCATCGTCCCGTAGGCCTGGTCGGTCAGGATCTCCAGCAGCATCGCGTGCGGCACGCGGCCGTCGATGATGTGCACCGCATTCACGCCACTCTTGGCCGCGTCGAGCGCGCCTTCGATCTTCGGCAGCATGCCGCCGGAGATGGTGCCGTCAGCGAACAGGTCATCGATTTCGCGGGCGCTCAGGTTGGTGAGCAGCTTGCCGTCCTTGTCGAGCACGCCGGGCGTGTTGGTCAGGAGCATCAGCTTCTCGGCCTTGAGCACGGTCGCCAGCTTGCCGGCGACGACGTCGGCGTTGATGTTGTAGCTCTCGTTCTCCTCGCCGAAGCCGATGGGGCTGACCACCGGGATGAAGGCGTCGTCCTGCAGCGCCTTCACCACGCTGGGGTCGATGGAGACGATGTCGCCGACCTGGCCCACGTCATGGTGCACGTTGGGATCGGTGCGGTCGGCCAGCTTGAGCTTCTGCGCGCGGATCAGGCCGCCGTCGCGCCCGGTGAGGCCCACGGCCTTGCCGCCGGCCTGGTTGATCAGGCCCACGATGTCCTGCTGCACCTCGCCGGCCAGCACCCATTCGACGACTTCCATGGTCTCGGCGTCGGTCACGCGCATGCCCTGGATGAAGCTGCCCTTCTTGCCCAGGCGATTGAGCGCCGCCTCGATCTGCGGACCGCCGCCGTGCACCACCACCGGGTTCATGCCGACCAGCTTGAGCAGCACCACGTCTTCGGCGAAGTCGGCCTGAAGCGCCGGATCGGTCATGGCGTTGCCGCCGTACTTGATGACGATGGTCTTGCCGTGGAACTTGCGGATGTACGGCAGCGCCTGGGCCAGGATCTCGGCCTTGTCGCGCGGGGGGATGTTGAGGACGGGGTCGGTCATGGGCGGTCAGGCTCCAAAGCGAAGGACGGGGGAAATTCTCGCAAAGAAAGATGTCGTCAGGGGCGCAGCCAGCGGGGGACCTTGAAGCGCACGATCATCAGGTAGGCGCCCACGTAGGTGGTGACGAACAGCAGACAGAAGAACATCAGCACGATGGTGTTGTTCCAGAACAGCACCGCCGGCACCACCGACAGGGCCGCGAACATCCAGAGATAGGGCGATGTGCGGTTGTTGCGCGCCAGCAGCTGGCGGGCCTCGTCGTCCGCGAAGGCCACGCGCACGATGCGGCGAAAGATCAGCTGGTGGAAATGCAGCGCATCGGCCGTGCCGGGCGACTGGCCGCGCGCCAGCTTGCGGTAGATGGAGAACAGCGTCTCCCACACCGGGTAGATCAGCAGCAGCATCGGGAACCAGGGCGACACCACGCGGTGCCGCTGCACCAGCGTGACGCAGGCCACCGCGATCACCATGCCCCAGACGTAGGCCCCGCCGTCGCCGGCGAAGATCTTGCCGCGCGGATAGTTCCAGACCAGGAAGCCGAAGGTGGCGCCGACCAGGCAGATCACCATGGCCGCCAGCTGCCGGTCGCCGACCTGCAGCGCCACGTGCGAGATCGCAAGGCAGACCAGCACGGCGACCGTGCCGGCGAGCCCGTTGTAGCCGTCGATGATGTTGAAGGCATGCGGCAGGCCGCCGATGGCCAGGGCAGCGAAGATCACGGTGGCAAAGGGAATCATCGCCAGCCAGCTGTCGACCGTCTCGAAGCCGGTGCGCGCCACGCCCAACCCCAGCAGCCAGCACACCAGCAGCGCCGAGCCGATGGTCAGCCCCAGCCGATAGCGCACCTTCACGTTCTGGGTGACGTCCTCGACGATGCCACCGAGCACGGCCGGGGCGATGCACACCAGCGTGAGCATCGAGGTCTGGACCGGCCACGAGACGTTGAACGGATCGGTACCCGTGATGCCGGCGGCCAGCCAGGCCCCCCCCATGCCCAGCAGGATGCCCGCACCGCCCAGGCGCGGCACATGGCCCTTGTGGAAGCGTTGGGGCATGTCGGCGCCGTAGAGCCGCGCGTGCCGCCTGGCGCGGCGCATGAACACCTGGACCGAGAAGGCGGCGACGAAGAAACTGATGACGATCAGAGCAATCATGTGTGGGGGTTGGGGAACCCTAGAATTCCCGGGCGAAATTAGACCATGCCCACGCCCCCCTCCCCCCGCCCCCCGATCACCGTTTCAATCGTGAGCCACGGCCAGCTCGCGCTGGTGCTGCCGCTGCTCGAGCAACTGGACCGGCACAGCAGTGCCGTCATCGACAAGGTTTTGCTCACATTGAACATTCCGGAGCCCGATGTGCTCGCCGGCCGCAGCTGGGGCTTCGCAGTGGAGCGGATCGAGAACGCGAGCCCCAAGGGCTTCGGCGCCAATCACAACCAGGCCTTCGAGCGCTGCGACACGGAGTGGTTCCTGGTGCTGAACCCGGACATCCGCTTCGACAACGACGTGCTGTCGCCGCTGCTCGCCCAGGCCGCGGCCGACGCCGGCCTGCTGACGCCGCGTATCCTGGAGCCCGGCAAGACCGAGCCGGAGCCGCACCGGGCGCTGCTCACGCCGCTGGAAATCGTAGGAAGAAAGAAGCCCGGCTACGTGCGGCCGACGGTGCCGGCATGGATCCCGGGACTGTTCATGCTGTTTCGCAGCGAGGCCTACCGGCAGGTCGGCGGTTTCGACGAAAAGTTCTTCATGTACGGCGAGGACTTCGACATCTGCGCGCGTACCCGGCTCGCAGGCTGGAAGCTGCAGGTGGGCGAGAACCTGCTCGCCCGGCACGACGCGCAGCGCGAAAGCCACCGGAGCAGGAAATACCTGTACTGGCATGTGACCAGCCTGCTGAAGGTGTGGCTGTCGGGGTCGTTCTGGCGGTACTGGCGGCTGCGGGGCCAATAGCCAGCCGCTGATCCGATCAGTCAGCCGCGCTCGAAAACGTCCTGCACGATGGCCTGCTTGCCACGGCCGAATCGTGCATAGCGGCCGCGCGCGGCCTCGAGAAGGATCGGCAGCAGGCGCAGCGGGCGCGCCGCCGGCAATCCGGCCCGGAATCGCTGGTGGGCGACTTTTTCGCGCTGCGCGTCCATGTAGCCTGCCCGCACTCGCTCTCCGAGGAGCTGCAGACGTTGCAACAGAGCCTCGGCCCGGCGCAGCCGCGCCACATGCTTGTCGCCCCGCTCGACAAAAGCCTTGGCCAACTTCTCGGACAGCGTCAGGCGCCGTGCGCCGATCTGGTTGTTGCCGTGCTGGCGGTAGTCGATGGTCGGCTCGGGCAGCACGTCCATGCGCCCGGTAGCCGCGGCCACGGCGGCCAGCCATTCGTCGTGCACCCACTCGGGGGCGAACGGCAGCGCAACTTCGAGCAGCGTCTTGCGGAACATGGTGGTCGCGCCAGTCACGAGATTGCGCCTCTGCAGCACGCCGAAGGCCTCGCCGCTCGCGATGGCCTCCAGTTCGGCAGGCTGAACCTCGAGCGCATGGAAGAGCGTGGAGCCCAGCGGCTTCAATTCGCCATCGACGAGACGTGCGTCGGTGTGCAGCAGCAGCAGATCGAGCCGTGCCTCGAACTGCGCCACCATGCGCGCCAGACGGCCTGGGTGCCAGACATCGTCCTGGTCGCACAGCGCGATGAGATCGTGGCTGCAAGCGCGCACGGCCTGCTCGAAATTACGCGTGACACCCAGCGGCGGCGAGTTGCTGAACACGCGCAGGGCGATGCGATCCGCCATGCCGCATTCCGCAAGGGTTTCACGCACGACGGCCAGCGTGTTGTCGGTGGAGCCGTCGTCGGACAGCACGATCTCCCGCGGCAAAGGCGCCTGCACGCAGATGCTTCGAATTTGCTCGGGGAGATAGCGCGCGCCGTTGCGGGTGCAGAGCGCGACGGAGACTTGGAGGGCCATCGGATCAGACCGGAGGCAGACGGGGCGGCCAGGCGTAGCTGAAGTCCTCGCGGGCCAGCATGAGGTTGGGGCTGTAGGCGGGGTCGTTCTGGATCAGGTCGCCCCAGCGCTTGTGCATGTAGGCGGCTTCTTCCTGGAACTGCGCCTGCTTCTGCGGCGAGACATCCTTGGCGCGGGTTGCGGACTCGTGGTGGAACAGTTCCGCATAGGGCGTCCATACGTTGCGCAGGCCTGCTTCACGCAACCGGAGGCAGAAGTCGATGTCGTTGAAGGACTCTTTCAGATGCACCTCGTCGAGGCCTGCGACCTCGAGGTAGTGACGCTTCTGGATCACAAGGCAGGCTGCGGTGACTGCGGAGAGCGTCTGGATCAACGCCGCGCGACCGGCATAGCCTTCACGACCCATGGGCATACGGCGATGCGAATGCGCGGCGATTCCGCCCACACCGAGGATCACGCCTGCATGCTGCAGCGTCCTGTTCGGAAACCAGAGTCGCGCGCCCACGGCACCCACGCCCGGCTGCAGCGCAAGGCTCACCATCTCGCTCAGCCAGTCCGGCGTGATGACTTCGATGTCGTTGTTGACCAGTGCCACAAGCTCGCCATTGGCTATCGCCACCGCGCCGTTGTTCAGCGCCGCGTAGTTGAAATCGCGGTCGTCGCGTAGCACGCGGACATTCGGCTTCTCGGCGGCAATGCGCTTGAACCAGGCCAGCACGTCCGGATCGTCGGAACCGTTGTCGACGATGATGATTTCGTAGTTCGAATAGCTGGTTTTACGGAGGATCGACTCGACGCACTGCCGCGTCAGCTGCAATGCGTTGCGCGTCGGGATGATCACGGAAACCAGCGGTAAGACATCAGGCAAGGCGTAATGCACGCGATACCCGAAATCGAGGTGCTCGGCCGTGGCGCGCACACCGGTGCGCTCGAAATGCTCGTTCAGCGCGCGCTCGCCCGCGATGGCGGCATAGGGTTTGGCGTTCATCGACTTGGCCGTACTCTCGACGTGCACACGCCAGTGGTAAAGCACGCGGGGAATGTGGCGAATCTGGCCGGGTTCGATACGCTCCATGCAGCGCAGCACGAGATCCCAGTCCTGCGAGCCCTCCATGCCCACGCGGAAGCCGCCAACCGAGCGCATGAGCTCGGTCGAGAGCACGCCCAGGTGGCTGAACATGTTCTGCGAACGGAAAAGGTCGACGTTCCAGTCCGACTTGAAATAGGGGCCGAAGCGATGACCGCCTTCGTCGGCCTTGTCTTCGTCGGAGTAGATCAGCTTCACGTCAGGATGAGCCGCGATGCAATCGGCCACCCAGAAGAGCGCGTGGGCCGGCAGCAGGTCGTCGTGATCCATGAGTGCGACCCAGGGCCCGGAGACCAGCTCGAGTGCGCTGTTGGAAGCGGCCGAGATGTGGCCGTTCTTCGGCCGGAATACGACCTTGATGCGCGGATCGCTCTCGCTGTACGACTTGAGGATCTCGCGCACTTCTGCCGAAGGCGAGGCGTCGTCAGCGATGCAGAGCTCCCAGTTGGGGTAGATCTGGCCGCGCACCGACTCGATGGCCTCGCGCAGCCAGGCCGGGTTGGGGTTGTAGGTAGGCATCACGACCGAGATCAGCGGCCGGTCCTTCATCGCAGCGACGCGCTGGGCGATCTTCTCGCGCAGTTCGGGAGTCAGGGTGTCGTAGCGCTGCACCCACTTCGTATAGTCGTTGTAGCCGCCGAATCGCCGCCCCAGCTCCCAGCGGATGCCCGGCCAGCCCGACTTATTGAACATTCGCCATGCCCGCTGCACACGCCCCATCATTCCGGGGCCTTGCCAGAGTCCGGCCAGGCCGAGGAAGAATCGATAGACAGATTTCATAGAGAGATTGGGCACCCGTGGGCGGGCGAAGCGGAGCCTCGAGGAGTAGCTGAATCAGCCGGGGCACCGGAACATGACATCGCGGGCCTTGCGGGAGGGGATTATCTTCGCAACCAGCCGCAACAATGAGAGCCGAAGGCCGGCGTTTTGTCCGCCCCGCCAGCCAGCCGGAGGGCTCCCGTAAAATTGGCCGGTTAAAAAGCTAAAGGAAAACGATGAGGCTACTCTCTGTGGTGCTTTCGGGAGGCGCCGGTTCCAGGCTCTGGCCTGCTTCGCGCCAGGCCTTTCCCAAGCCGTTCATGAAGCTCGGTGATTCCACTCTGCTTCAACAGGCCGTCGAGCGCGGGCAGGCCTGCGGCACCGGTGACCTGATGGTTGTGACCAACAAGGATCACCTGTTCCTGACGAAGGACGTGCTCGGGCAGATGAGCGATCCGCCATCGACGACTTTTCTCCTCGAACCCAAGGGGCGCAATACCGGTCCGGCGATCGCGCTGGCCGCACTCCAGTGTGTTCGCCAGTTCAGCGGCGACACGGTGATGCTCGTTCTGTCCGCAGACCATCTCGTCCCGGATGTGGAAGCTTTCGTCGCAAGCGCCACCGAAGCCTTCCGCCTGGCGCAGGAAGGCAACCTCGTCGTGTTCGGCGTGAGCCCCACGAGCCCCGACACCGGCTTCGGCTACATCGAGGTCGAGCACGTCTCGCGCGAGAGCCAGGCAGTCAAGCGTTTCGTCGAGAAGCCCGACCTGGAGACCGCGCAGAAGTACCTGGCCACGGGCCGCTACTACTGGAACAGCGGCATGTTCGCCTTCACAGCGGACACGATCATCGCGGCTCTCGAGAAGCATGCTCCCGACGTGATCCGGGCGGCAAGGCATGCGCTGGAAACCTCGAAGACCTCCGGCAATTCGGTCAACTTCGACCTGCACGCGTTCGGCCTGCAGCCGGACATCAGCATCGATTACGCAGTGCTGGAGCATGCCTCCAACGTGCATGTCGTTCCCGCCAAGTTCAGCTGGAGCGACGTCGGCTCATGGCCTTCGGTGTCCAATGCGCTGACACCCGATGCCAGCGGCAACACACTCCCCGACGACGTCGTGGCCCTCGACACGACGGGCACCCACGTGCAGGTCGAAAGCTATGGCCCGAAGGTTGTTGCCACCGTGGGTGTCCGCGACCTCGTGATCGTCGACACGCCCGATGCCCTGTTGGTACTGCACAAGGACAGTGCGCAGAAGGTGAAGAAGGTCGTCGATGTGCTCAAGGCACGCAAACACGAGACGGTTCATCTCCCGCCGGTGGTCCATCGTCCCTGGGGAACCTACGCCTCGCTCAAGGAAGAAGAAGGCTACAAGGTCAAGCGCATCACGGTGCGTCCTGGCGAGGCGCTGTCGCTGCAGTATCACCATCAGCGCGCGGAGCATTGGGTTGTGGTGCAAGGGCGTGGCATCGTGCAGATCGGAGAAACCGAGTACGAAACCCTCCCCGGCCAATACCGCTACATTCCCCTGAAGGAAAAGCATCGCCTGACCAACATCGGCGATGAGGAACTGGTGCTCATCGAGGTCCAATGCGGCGGGTACCTGGGCGAAGACGACATTGTCCGCCTTGCAGACACCTACGGCCGTACATGAGTCAAGTCCATTCCAATCTCCATCGAAGCGCCCTGTCCGAGTGGTGGCAGGGCACCCGCCGCACAGACATCTGGTGGACCCTCGCCTGGTTCGACATCGTCCTGCGCTATCGCCGCTCGATGCTGGGCCCCATGTGGCTCACCCTGAGCATGGGCGTGATGATCGGCGGCATGGGGCCGCTGTACAGTTCGCTGTTCGGCACGGAGCTTTCCCGCTTCTTCCCACATCTGGCGCTGGGCATCATCTTCTGGGGCTTCTTCTCCAGCATCGTGACCGACGCGTGCAACGCCTTCGTCGGGTCGTCCAACTACCTCAAGCAGGGGTACTTTCCGATTAGCCTGTTCGTCTGGCGCAGCCTGGCGCGTAACCTGATCCAGTTTGCGCACCAGATCGTGCTCTACATTCCGGTGGCGATCTGGGCTGGCATCTCGCTGTCTTGGTCAGTGTTGCTTGTCGTGCCGGCGTTTGTCATCCTGATCATCAATGCGCACGCGCTGGGCTTGTTGCTCGGCCTAGTCTGCACGCGCTACCGCGACGTCACACAGATCGTCACCAGTGTGATGCAGATGCTGATGTTCCTGACGCCGGTGTTCTGGTTGCCCGAGAGCCTTCCTGGCCGCGCCAAATACGTGCTGTGGAACCCGTTTGCGCAGATGCTGGACTTGCTTCGAACACCATTGATGGGGGGAGTGGCACACGTCCACAGTTGGCTGGGCATCCTGTTCTGGACGGTCCTGTGCCTCGCCGCAGCCACTCTGCTGTTCTCGAAGTACCGCCGTCGCGTCGTCTACTGGCTCTGATCCATGGCATTCATCTCACTTAAAAACGTCGCGGTCAACTTTCCAATTTACGGCGCTGGAGCCAATTCACTCAAGAAGACGCTCGCAGCCTCCGTGACCGGTGGACGCTTTGGCAAGGAAACCGGCGTGACCGTGGTGCAGGCGCTCAGCGGCATCAATATTGAATTGAAGAGTGGGGACAGACTCGGACTGGTTGGTCACAACGGTGCGGGCAAGTCGACATTGCTGCGCACACTTGCCGGCGTTTACGAGCCGTCCTCAGGCGAGTTCGCGCGTCAAGGATCGGTGGCCAGCCTGATCGACCCTTCGCTAGGTATCGAAATGGATGCGACGGGTGTGGAGAACATCATGCTTCGCGGCCTCGTGATGGGCATGAGCAAGAAGGACATCGACCGCCTCACGCCCGACATCTGCGAATTCAGCGGCCTGGGCGAATACGTGAACATGCCGGTGCGGACCTATTCGACCGGGATGCTGATGCGGCTCGCGTTCTCGATCTCGACCAGCGTCGAGGCCGACATCCTGCTGATGGATGAGTGGCTGTCAGTTGGCGACGCCGCCTTTACAGAAAAGGCGGAGAAACGGATGAAAGACGTGGTGGCCAAATCCGGCATTCTGGTGCTCGCCTCGCATTCGCCGGACCTGATCGCCAAGGAGTGCAACCGGGTGATCCACCTGGAGCATGGGCGGATCGTCGAACGCTAGCTCGGCGCACGCCGTCGAAGCGCCCCGATTTCATCGAGGCGTTCAGCAATGCGGCGCCCCGCCGCGCCGAGCGACAGATTGATTTCAGCGCTCTGCTTGCCGCGAGCCCCTATCTCGCGCGCCCATTGCTGATCCTCGTACAAGCGACGCATCAACTGGGCCGCATGCTCGACCGAAGGTTCAGCCCACTCCAAATCGGCGTCGTACGGTGGAATAGGCCTGCCGACCTTCACCCGCTCGTAGGGCACCAGGAGGCTGTTCTCGTCGTTCATGAAATCCATGTTTCCCGAGAAGGCCGTTGCAATCACGGGCTTTCCCATCAGCATCGCTTCGGCCATGGTCAGTCCAAGTCCTTCGCTGCGATGGAGCGATACATACGCGTCGCACGCATCCATCAGCGAAAGCACCTCGTCTGAACTTAAAACCTGGTCAATGATCTTGATCGTCGGAAAATCGGCGGCCGCATCGCACAACTCCTGAAACTGGACGGGATATCGATCCCCGAACGATGTCTTCAACACCAGCGTCACTGACTCGTCGCCGCGAAACGCCATCTTGAATGCGCGAATGAGTCCGAGCGGGTTCTTGCGCTCCATCACACTCACCATGTGAAAAGTGAAAAGAAAAGTGAAGCGGTTCGCATCCAGCTTGAAATACGCGCGATCACGAATCTGAAAAGGAGCCAAGGTCACGCCCGGAAAGAGCGTTCGCACTGGCACGGATAACCGCTCGCGAAGACCGCTTGCAATGAACTCAGTGGCCGTCCAAACCTCGTCGACTTGATCGGCGTAGGTACACCAAGATTGCGGTATCGAATCGAACTCCCAGTACCAATAGGCGATGCGATAGGTACGCGGCGTGCGCTCAGCCAAATCCGCCCTGGCGTAAGCCCTTGCAAAGAAAGGCTCGGGCTGCACGTGGATGATTGTGATATCGCTGGACTCGAGGCCATCGAAACGCACATGGCGAGGGTCATCCCGCACATCCGTCCTGACATCGCGCAACGACGTCCGAATGCCCACGAGTCTCAACGACTCGATCATGGCCTCCACAGAAACGCGCAACCCTGAGGGATAGCAGAAATGGCCAATGACATTGACTCCACCGTTGAGCAATTCGGGGGCCACCGCGTCGATATCGAGCCCAGCACACCATGCGCGCGCCTCCGGCGTAATTGAGGCCTCTGCGCCGGATGCAAGCCACACGAGCAACGCTCGAGCGGCAGCGATGCTTGAAAATGCATCGGGATGTGCACGCTGCCATGCTGCTTGCGCCAAATACTCCATACGCACTTGCAGTGCTGGCTCCGGAAACCCAGAAATCTCGGCCGAACCCGACGGGAACCGGTCTAAGCCATAGGTATTCGCAATCCAGGCCGAAAATCGGGTCCAGCCAAAAACTGTCAGTGCGTCAGGGAAACGCTGCTGCCATTCCGGTGTAAACAAAAAGGCCTGCACCAACTCGGCTTGCGGGTTCTCCTGCGCCTGCAGGAACAGCCACCAGACTTCTTCGAGCGCCAAGTCGCCAGTTTCCAGTCCGTGCTGCATGAACCACCGGAAAAGACCGCGTCGGCCCGACGGCATCAGCCCGTGTGGGAAGACCGCCCGAACATCATCATTCGCCAGAAAAAACTGCCTCGCCCGCTCGGCAAAGTCTCCCGAAAGAAGTGCAACCAAATGCTGCACGCTCTCGGACGTCAACTCCAGAGCCTGTTGTCCGTCGCGACTGAGCAGCCATTCGGCAACGCCATTCCCGCCTGGAGCGGAAAACACGTAGGGAAAACGATCACGAAGATCCCCTCGCTGACGCAACGTATCCATCAAGAAGCGTGCGGCACTCTTTCGATCTACAACTGACCGGGCGTTCGTCTGCGGCCAGAAAACCTGGTCTCGAGGCAAACCCGCAGCTTCGAGGGCGTCGCCGGCACTATAAAGATCAAGGGCGGCAACGAGAGCTCCCCCCCCCTCCAGCTGCAGAGCCTCTTGGCGTGAGCGCTCCTCATCAAACAGCAACTTCAGAGACTGCGCTCTTGCATCACGGATAGCGCGTTCCCGAAGAAACTGCAGTCGTTCCGGCATGCGCCAAGGCGTCATCAGCCAATAAGCGGCCTTGGGAACCTTGCGCGCGGCCCGGCGCAGCACATCAAGCCTTCGCATGGCAACGCGGCAATTTCGCTAATAAACGTAACTTCATCATGGCGAGTCTTATTCGAGTGCGGTCATCATGCTAATGATCACCTGTTTCCGCCTCGTAAAATAGCGGTATGCGCGAAAGCATGCATTTCCCTGGGAGGACCATCGGCTCAGCCGCAAGTCGCACATGACTCAACACAACAGTTCCAAGGTTTTTACTTCGTACGCACAGAACTTCGAGGACGTAATGCTCTGGCGGGCGCTGAAGCACGTGCCTGCGGGCGTCTACGTCGACATCGGTGCCCAGCATCCCGTGGTGGACTCCGTCAGCAAGGCTTTCTACGAGCAGGGGTGGCGCGGCGTGCATGTCGAACCTGTTCCGCACTATGCGGAATTGCTGAGGCAGGACAGGCCCGACGAGGTCGTCCTGCAGGTTGCGCTTTCTGACGCGGCGGGCATTCTTGAACTTTACGTGATCGAGGATACGGGCCTCAGTACGGGTGTGAAGGCCTATGCCGACATCCATCGAACCGAGCATGGCTTTGCATACAAGACAGTACCGACGCCCATGCTGCCGATGAAGACCGCCTTGGCATCGCTGGACGGCTGTCCCGTGCATTGGCTGAAGATCGACGTCGAGGGACTGGAGGAAGAGGTGCTTCGAGGTTGGGACAGCAAGACGCTGCGGCCCTGGATCATCGTGATCGAGGCCACCGTGCCGATGTCGACTGAACTCCGCTACGACGGCGCCGAACGTATTCTGGTCGACGCAGGCTACCAATTCGCCTACTTCGATGGGCTCAATCGCTTCTACGTGGCGGTGGAACATGCGGATCTGCTGCCAGCACTGAAGATCCCGCCCAACGTGTTCGACTACGCCGAACTCAGTGGCCAATCCGGAACGTGGTGCAACGGCCTCATCGCGCGCCACAAGGAAGAATTGCGCGCGTGTGCGGCTCAACTCGAAGCCGAGCGTGCCGAACGAGTACAACTCGAACTGAGATCTCGCACCGAACTCCATCGCGCACGCTCGGCGCTCGACGATGCAAAGAATCGGGCCCACGAAGCTGCGATGCGCACCGTCAAGGCTGAGGCGCGGGCAACCATTGCTGAAGCGAGTGCCACCCATGCAAATGAGCGAACCCTCGATGCCGAGGCGCGTGCATCACTAGCGACGACTACGCCGCTGCAGCGACTGGCTTCCGCTGCGATGGAAGGCCGCATTACCAGCGGCCTCAAGCGTCGCATCAAGACTGTCCTTCGCGTTGTGGCGATTACGGTAGGTCGCCATCCCCAGCTCAAGCGAGCGGCAATACTCACCTTGAGCTGTGTCCCGCCACTGAGGCGGCGCCTGCAAACGATGCTCGCGCCCCCACCCCCTTCTGCATCGCATAGCCCATTGGAGAAACCTCAGTCCATGTCTCCCGACACCGCCTTGGTGTACCGGCAGCTGCGTCAAAGCCAGCAAAGATCGGGGCATGCCTGATGCGGATCGTCATTGACCTTCAGGGCGCCCAATCCACCGGCAACAGACATCGCGGCATCGGACGCTACTCCTTGTCTCTGGCGCAGTCGATGGCGCGGCAAGCAGGAAAGCACGAGCTTCTGCTTGCATTGAATGGGCGTTTCCCAGAAGCGGCGGACGACATCAGAGCCGCCTTCAACGGGCTGATCGATCCGGCGAACATCAAGGTTTGGTACCCGGCCGCGCAATCGGGCGCCGGCGCCCGGGCGCCGAGCGAAGTACTTGCCGACGAGAAACTCTACGAAGCATTCCTGGCCAGCCTTAAGCCCGACGCGGTGCATGTGTCGAGCCTGTTCGAAGGCTTGGGCGATGCCACGGTCACCAGCGTGGGCCGCTTCGCGCGCACACCCACGGCCGTCACGCTCTACGACCTCATCCCGCTGATCAACCCGCAACCCTACCTCGACAACCCGGTCATCCGCGACTGGTACATGGGCAAGGTGGAGGCGATGCGCAAGGCGAACCTCTGGCTCGCCATTTCGGAGTCGTCGAGACAGGAAGGCCTTTCTCACCTGGACTTGGATGCGGCACGCTGCGTCAATGTGTCCACGGCCGCGGGCGACCATTTCAGGAAGCTCGACGTTGCTCCCGAGCGCGCACATGCATTGCGTGCCCGGTACAGCCTTCACAAGCCGTTCGTGATGTACACAGGCGGCATCGACCATCGCAAGAACATTGATGGCCTGATCCGGGCGTTCGCGTTGCTCCCTCCCGAATTGCGTTCTGAGTACCAACTCGCGGTGGTGTGTTCGGCCCGCCCCGAGGACCGCGAAGCGTTGATGGCATTGGCCCGCCAGCAAGGGCTGGCCGAAGGAGATGTGGCGGTCACAGGGTTTGTGCCAGAGGAAGACCTGGTCGATCTCTACAACCTATGCGCGCTGTTCGTTTTCCCATCGTGGCACGAAGGGTTCGGCCTGCCGGCGCTCGAGGCGATGTTGTGCGGTGCCCCCGTGATCGGCGCCAATACGTCCAGCCTGCCCGAAGTCATCGGGCGGGAAGACGCGATGTTCGATCCGCGAGACGACAAGTCCATTGCAGCAAAGATGTCGCAAGCGCTCAGTGATGACGCTTTCCGACGCGCCCTGCTCGCGCACGGCGAGCAGCAGAGCAAGAAGTTCTCGTGGGATGAGTCGGGACGGCGCGCGCTGCGGGCCTTCGAGCAACTGCACGACTCGACACGCCCTGCGAAGTCCGGTGCCAGCACTCCAGCCGGTGCAACGCGCCCTCGTTTGGCATATGTATCGCCATTGCCCCCCGAACGCAGCGGCATCTCGAACTACAGCGCCGAGCTGTTGCCAGAGCTTGCCAAGTTCTACGACATCGAACTGGTGACCGACCTCCAGGCCATTGACAAGCGCGAACTGAGCGAATCGTTTCCGTTGCACAGCGTCGAATGGTTCCGCAACAACGCATCCGCTTTCGATCGGGTCCTCTATCACTTCGGAAATTCCGAGTTTCACCAGCATATGTTTTCGCTGCTGGAAGAGATTCCCGGGACCGTTGTCCTGCATGATTTTTATCTGAGCGGAATCCAGGCACACAGAGAGAGCGTCGGCGGCGAAGCGTTTGCATGGACACGCGCACTCTACGAGTCCCACGGATATGGCGCCGTTGCCGAGCGTGCAAAGGCGGCAGACACAGCGGATGTGATCTTCAAATACCCGTGCAACTTCGACGTGCTGCGGCTCGCGTCGGGTGTCATCGTTCATTCGCCCTACTCGCTGGAGCTTGCAAGGCAATGGTTCGGCAGCAAGAGCACGGACAACTGGACACTGATTCCCCTGCTGCGCGTGATGCCCGAATCGATCGACGAGGCAAGACGTCGCGCACGCAAGGAATTGGGCCTGGACGACTACCAGTTCATGGTTTGCGCATTTGGCCTGCTCGGGCCGACCAAGTTGAACCACCGCCTGCTCGACGCATGGCTGCAATCGTCCCTGGCCACAGATCCCAAATGCCGGCTCGTGTTTGTCGGAGAGAACGACAAGGGACACTACGGGGAGCAGCTCGAGCAGGTTGTTGCCCGTCGCGACCGAGCCGCACAAGTGAGCATCACCGGCTGGGTTGACTCCGAAACATTCCAGCGCTACTTGAGTTCGACGGATGTCGCGGTTCAACTGCGAACACTTTCGCGCGGCGAAACCTCGGCCGCCGTCCTGGATGCCTTGGGTCGGGGTGTTGCCACGGTGGTCAACGCCAATGGATCGATGGCGTACCTGCCGTCCGATGCGGTCGTGATGCTGCCCGAAGAGTTCAGCGACGAAGCACTAATCAAGGCATTGGAAGACTTGCGTCAATCGCCTGCCACGGCGCGTGCTCTCGGAGAGAAAGGCAAGGAACTGATCAGCACGACGCATGCGCCAGCCGATTGCGCCCAACAGTATGCCGAGGCGATCGAGTTGTTCGCATCGCGCGCGCAATACGCGCGCTCGGGGCTGATCAAGTCGATTGCAGCGGACACTTCGTTGTCCGACGACGGCTTGGCCGAAGCTGCGCAGGGCATTGCGCGCGCCCTGCCGATGCCGGCTGCGAAGCGCCAACTCTTCGTCGATGTGTCGGAACTCGTGCAACGCGACTGGCAAAGCGGCATTCAACGGTTGGTGAGGTCATTGCTCCGCTCGCTGTTCGACAGTCCGCCCGAGGGCTATCGGATCGAGCCGGTCTACGCCCTGAAGGGCGAGCCGGGATACAACTACGCACGGAAATTCTCGCTGCGTTTTCTCGGCTGCTCGACCCAGGGCCTTGATGACGCGCCCATCGATGCGCGCGACGGCGACGTTTTTGTGGGCTTGGACCTGCAGCCACATATCGTTCCGGAGCAGGCCGACTTCTACAAGGCGCTGAGGCAGCAGGGTGTCCGCGTCGAATTCGTCGTGTACGACCTGTTGCCTGTCTTGTTGAGCCACCGATTCTTCCAGGACGCCAAGTCGGTGCACGAGCGCTGGTTGAAGGTCGTTGCCCAGAGCGATGGTGTTCTCGCAATTTCCAATGCCGTCGCGGACGAGTTCACGGCATGGGCTTGCGAGCACGCGCCCGAACGCATCGCGGCGGGCCTGAAGGTACGGGCGTTCCACCTGGGGGCGGATATTTCGTACTCGTTGCCGACGAGCGGCCTGCCGCTCGCGGCCAAGTCGACGCTGGCCCAGATCGCGGCAGCGCCGGCCTTCCTGATGGTCGGCACGGTCGAGCCCCGCAAGGGACATGCGCAAACGCTCGACGCGTTCGAGCAACTCTGGCGCAACGGCATCGACGTCAACCTCGTGATCGCGGGCAAGAAGGGCTGGATGGTCGAAGAGGTCGTCGAACGGCTGCAGCAGCATCCGCAGCGGGGCCGGCGGCTGTTCTGGCTCGAAGGGATCAGCGACGAATACCTGGAGCGGCTCTACGACGACAGCGCTTGCCTGATCCTGGCCTCCGAGGGCGAGGGCTTTGGACTGCCGTTGATCGAAGCCGCGATGCACAAGCTGCCGATTCTCGCGAGGGATTTGCCCGTCTTCAGGGAGGTCGCGGCAGGCCACGCGTTTTACTTCGATGGCACGAAAGGCGAAGACATTGCGGCAGCCGTTATGCAGTGGCTCGAACTGTTCAAGTTGGGCCGGCATCCGCGCTCGGAGACAATGTCGTTCCTGACCTGGCAACAGAGCGCAGAACAATTCAAGGCGGCCCTTCTCGACCCGTCTTGCCCACGGACCGTGCCATCGCGGTCCAATTGATTTCAACCCGAGGTGCATTGCGCAGACCTTGCGTCAGCATTCAGGAAATGCCGCCCAGGCTGCTCATGCGCCACTCAGTCATTCAGTTAGAAAAGGAAAGAGGACTTCGATGAAAAAGCGCGCTGTTGTAACAGGTATCACAGGCCAGGACGGTGCCTACCTGGCGGAATTGCTGCTGGCCAAGGGCTACGTGGTCTATGGAACCTATCGCCGCACGAGCTCCGTCAATTTCTGGCGCATCGAAGAGCTCGGCATTCAGGGCAATCCCGACCTTCACCTCGTGGAATACGACCTGACTGATTTGGGCAGTTCGATCACGCTGATCAAGGATGCGAATCCTGACGAGATCTACAACCTCGCCGCACAGAGCTTCGTTGGCGTGAGCTTCAACCAGCCTGCCGCAACCGCCCAGATCACCGGCGTCGGCGCACTCCATCTGCTTGAGGCCATTCGCCTAGTCAACCCGAAGATTCGTTTCTATCAGGCATCGACCTCCGAGATGTTCGGCAAGGTTCAGGCCATTCCACAGATCGAGAGCACGCCGTTCTATCCGCGCAGCCCCTACGGCGTGGCAAAGCTCTACGCTCACTGGATGACGATCAACTACCGCGAGAGCTACGACATCTTCGGCGCCAGCGGTATCCTGTTCAATCACGAGAGCCCGCTGCGCGGCCGCGAGTTCGTCACGCGCAAGATCACCGACAGCGTCGCCAAGATCAAGCTCGGCAAGCTCGACGTGCTTGAGCTCGGCAACCTCGACGCCAAGCGCGACTGGGGCTTTGCCAAAGAATACGTCGAAGGCATGTGGCGCATGCTGCAGGCCGACGAACCCGACACCTTCGTGCTGGCCACCAACCGCACCGAGACCGTGCGCGACTTCGTCACGCTCGCGTTCAAGGGCGCGGGCATCGATGTCGAGTTCAAGGGCGCCGCGGAATCCGAGATCGCGGTCGACACCGCCTCCGGCAAGACCGTGATGCGCGTGAATCCCAAGTTCTACCGACCGGCGGAAGTCGAGCTGCTCATCGGCGACCCCGCCAAGGCCAAGGCCAAGCTGGGCTGGGCACCAACCACCACGCTGGAGCAACTGTGCCAGATGATGGTCGAGGCCGATCTGCGGCGCAACGCACAAGGCTTCTCGTTTTGAAGATCCTGCTGACCGGGGCGGAAGGGTTCACCGGTCGCCTGTTTGCCGAGCATGCAACCGCGGCGGGCCACACCGTGGTCGCACTGCAGGCCAACCTGACGAACGCAGACGCCCTGCGCGACGAAGTCCTGAACACCGCGCCGGATGCCGTCGTGCATCTTGCCGCGATCAGTTTCGTTGGCCATGCCCATGACGAAGCGTTCTATGCCGTCAACGTGATCGGCACGACCAACCTGCTCAACGCGCTGGTGCAGCTACCGGTTCGCCCGCGGCGCGTGCTGCTAGCCAGCAGCGCCAACATTTACGGCAACACGGCCGAGTCGCCCATTGGCGAGACGCACGCACCGGCACCCGTCAACCACTACGGCATGAGCAAGCTCGCCATGGAGTACATGGCGCGAACGTATGCCGACCGGCTGGATCTCGTGATCACGCGCCCGTTCAACTACACGGGGCCCGGCCAGGACGACCATTTCCTGATTCCCAAGCTTGCGATGCATTTCGCGGCCCGCGAGCCTTCCATCGCGCTGGGCAACCTGGACGTGGAGCGCGAGTTCAACGATGTGCGAATGGTCTGCGACGCGTACCTGCTGCTGCTTTCGCACGGCGAGCCCGGCGAAACCTACAACATCTGCTCCGGCCAGCCCTACGCCTTGCGTTTCGTCATCGACACCTTTGCGCGCCTCACGGGATATTCGCCGCGCATCGAGGTGAACCCCGCGTTCGTCCGGGCCAATGAGGTGCATCGGCTTTGCGGCAGTGCGACGAAGCTGCAGGCACTTTTTGCAACGCACGGCGTCACGCTGCTCAGTCCGCCGCTGGAGGAAACGCTGCAGCGAATGCTGCAGGCGGCCGGATCCGGCAAGGCTACTTGAACGTCAGCATCCGATGGCCGAAGTAGCTCGTGACGACCGGCACGAGAACACCGACCAGGTGCGCCACGGCCTCGGCATGCTCGACGATGCCCAGCTTCGGAAACACCCAGCGGGCAAGAACGAGGCTGATAGCCAGCGTCTGCAGCACAGCGAGCACATTCACGCCGACGAACTTCATGATCTGCGGGCCGAGCGCGCTCTTCTTTGCGTCAAACACATGCTGGCGCATCAGCACGAAGGCGACCACCATCCCCACCAGGTAGGCCAGGACAATGGCCGTGCCGTAGCCCAGCCAAAGACTGAACAGGAAGCGCGACCCATAGTTTGCGGCGGCGGCAATGCCGCCTGCCATAAGAAACCGGAGGAACTGCGGCGTCAGCAACGCGCTATTCATCGGGTTTGCGCGGCCGCGGCCGACTTCGCCAGTTCGCGTCCGAATCCGATGCTCTCCGAGATGCCTCGGTCTTCGGGGTAGTAGTACGACGTATCCGCCACCCACAAACCCTGTACCGGCAAGGCGGCAGGCGGAAGGCGATCCAGATAGCCCGGGTCACAGATCGGCTGCGCGTAACGGTAGCGGCTGGCGCGCATGTCGATGAAGTCGTCTTCCGTCAGCGCCGGATTGATCTTCATGCAGTACCGGCGAACCTTGGCCAGGAAGACTTCGTCCGCATCCTGGAACTTCGGATGCTCACCCGGCATGTAAAACGGAACGTACAAGACATGAGGGTCCAGGGGTCGCAAATTGCTGTACTCCACCAACCCCGGAATGTCCATCTCGGGGTCGTTAATGTTTAGCCAGAAATTCTCGGTCAGGGGCTTGCGCAGCTTGGCGATGACGCAGACCACGGCGATGTTCTTCAGTGCGGCAAAAGCTTGCAACGTCTGCGCCGGCAGCCCCGGCATCAGGCGCGGCACATAGGGCAAGGGAACGGTGCTGACGATCTTGTCGAAGACCTCCATCCCCGCCGCCGTTTGCACCCCCTTCACGGCGCCATCTTCGATCACCACCTTGGAGGCCGGAGACGCGAGACGGACCTCGCCGCCCTTGGCCTCGATCGCCGCCTTCAGCGCATCCAGCAACGTTTGCGATCCGCCGTCCAGGTAGCCGAGCTTTTCCTTGAACAGGCTGTAGCGGGAACGCCCGATGCGGCGAATGCGGCTCCAGATCCACGCGGCCGACAGGTTGGAGCTGTGCTCGTAGAACTTGTAGTCGAACAGACGCTTCCACAGCACCTCGTAGGCTTCGGCACCGACCCATCGCTTGATCCAGCCGGTGGCCTCGACGTGGTCGAGCGGCTTCCAGTCGTTTCGCTTGGTTGAAAGAAAAGCGTGCAGGCCGTAGCGGAACTTGGCGACCAACCCCAAGCCTTTGAACGTCAGCAAGGCCATCGGATTTCCCCATGGCTGAAGACGGTTCTGGTACCAGTAGCCCATCTTCGTGGCCACCCAGTACATCTTCGAGGAGAGGCCGAGTTCTTCGAGCATCTGGAAAAAGGCCGTGTCCGAGGTGCAATGAAAATGGTAGTAGCGCTCGATCTGCAGCCCGCCGAAATCAAAGGCCGCGGTCATTCCGCCCACGCGGTCGTCGGCTTCGAACACGACGGGCCGATGCCCGTCGAGGGCCAGTTGGTAGGCGACAGCCAGACCCATAGGGCCGGCTCCCAGAACGGCGATGCGTTGCCCGTGCGGCGAGCCCGGAGCGACAAGGTTCGATTCCGCCACGTCAGAACTCCAGTGCGATCTTGCTGTAGACCGGATGATTGAACGTCTCCTCGACAGCCTCATTGAACGGCGTGCTGCGCACACCGAAGATTCCGGGCCAGTCGATCACCTCGAACTCGTCGCGCGCCACCAGGGCCTGGAGCTGCTGTGTGGTGAACGGCGGATTGCGATCGAACAACGACCAAGTCCACAGCAAGCCGTAGAACAAGTCATAGGGAATCTTGACGATCCGAGCCTTCGCCTTCGTGGCGCGCTTGATCTCGCGAATGATGTCGATGTAGTCGACCTGCTGATGCCCGGTGATGTTGAAGATCCCGGTGCGGACGGTGTTTTCGATGCAACTGATGATCACGTTGCAGAAGTCGCCGACGTACAGCGGCTGGCGCATGAACTTACCGTTTCCCGGCACGGGAAACACGGGCACCTTCGCCATGAAACGCGACAGCCATCCGAGATGCTTTCGATCGAACCAGCCGAACATCAGGGTCGGTCGCAGGATCGGGCATTCGATGCCGCTGTCCAGGACCATACGCTCCTGGTCCTTCTTGCTGCGGGTATAGAAATCGTCGGCCACGGACTCCACCACCGATGAGCTGATATGGACCAACTGGGGCACCTTGTTCTTCTTGACGGCTTCGAGGATGAGTTCCGTGGAAGTCACGTTGTTGTCCACGAATTCCTGGTAGTCGATGCCGCCGATCTGCGCTTGCAGCATGACTACCACGTCGGCACCTTCGAAATGCGCAAGCCAGTCGCCGCGCTTGGAAACATCCGCGTATTCCGCAACCACGTCGGGATGCGCTCGCGCCAGCACCTCGAGGTTGGGACGGTGCTTGTCCAGCACGACGATCTGCGTGAATTTTTCGCGATTCAGGCGGGCAACCAAGTTTTGCCCGACGAGACCAGCCCCTCCAGGAAGAATTATTTTCATACCGAAGCCCTAACAAACAAAATGAGACACATGCTATTGCGCGTAGCGAACGCCAACGCCGAGCAATCCGATGGAGAGACGCCGGTCGTCGCCGGAAAGACCCAACTCTTTGGGAGACTGCTTTCCATCGAGCTTCAGCACGACCGTCGTGATGGGAGATCTGTTCCACAGCGTCGGGGCGACGCTCACGTGCACGACGCCCTGACCTGAAACTTCCTCGCCGCCGATCTCCTCGCCATTGACAAGCACACCCACGTGCTGCGACTTGATCTTTCCGTTGCCCAGATAAGGAAAGACCTCAAAGCTCAGGTCGACTGGCTTCGACGCGCTCTTTGACTTGAATTGCAACGCGATCATGTTGGCGGACAACCATTCCCATTCGTCCGGCTTGCCGGGACGCGCGGACGGTGCAGCAACGATTTCGCATTTCGCTTTCAGCGGATTGAATTTTTCGATCTCGCCGCGGGTGTCCAGGATCGGCGAATCGTCATGGATCCGGCAATAGTCGCTCTCGGTGAACTCGGGAGGAAGATGGTCCACCTTCGCGGTCCAGATTTCCATCGAGTTGTTCTTGTTTCTCAAGAGCTCTTCGGTGTAGCCGGTTCCCCAGCCGAAGACATAGGTCCAGTCGTTCGGGACGAAGTAGGGAACGTTTGATCGGGTCAAGCGCACGGCCAGGCCGGTATTGATGCCCCAATCCTGTCCGTCGATCTGGTTGATAGCGATCCGGCTGCCGGGCTTTTCAAAATGAAACGGCTCGCTGCCACCCAGTATCGTCGAGTGCTTGCTGAAAACCTCGAAGTTCGCGTTGTACCGCGGCACGATGAAAAAGGCGGCCGCGATCCAGAGAAGCGAAAAAACCAGCAACACTGGGCGAGGCAGCCGCGCGATGAGGCAGTAGACGACCAGCAATCCCAGCAGGCCGACGATCGAGTACACGAAGAAGGAATTGAATTCGTAGAGAGGCCCCGTGATCCGAAGCGCCCACAGCGTCGAGAACGCCAAGGCCAGAATGCAGAACAGGGCCAAGCGCTGCAGTTCGACCCTCGAGGTCTTCAGGTTCAGCAGCCACTTCGTCGGAAGCACAAGTGCGGCGGCCACCATGAGCAGTTCGAAAAGAACCTTGAGGCTGCCCAGCTTCACGTCTCGGGCAGTGTCCAGCCACTCCGGCTTTCTGTCGAAGATGAAAAAGGAAGCGACGTAGTTCATCGCCTGGTTGAATTTGGGCGTCTGACCATGGTTCGACTTCATGTACGTCAGGACTCGCACCGCGTTGCAATCCGGGCAACGGGTCAGGTCGATGATGATAGGAATCAGGAAGATGCCCATGATCACGAACGAGGCAGCAAAAACCCCTATGCGCTTGCGGCCGGAAGTCCACGCAGGATCGATCACCTGCCGCGCCTTCGCCGCCCATGCAAAGCTCAGGATTGCAGCAAGAAAAACCGGAAACGTGAGCACCGGCTGCGCGATGTGCCCGTGGCACAGGACGCAGACACAGAAGACGCACACGGGCAGGAAGCGGAACCAGCCCAAGCTCAGCGCCGCCGAGGAAATCAGAAGCAGCAGATACGGGCCGAACAGCACATGCGGCGCCCAGATGCTCGATACCGCGATGTAGCCAATGCCCGCGCCCAGGCACGCCACCAGAATCCATGCGAGAAGAATTCTCTTGTCGCGCACCAGAAACAATGAAATGGCGACCGAACTCGCAATGAATCCGCTCTGGAGAGCGATGCCGAAGAACACGTGCGCCTGATGCGGCGAGGGAACGAAGTGCAAGAGGTCGACCAGAACCATCTCGCCGAAGGCATACACATAGAAGAAGAACGGGCCCGGATGGTTGAACTGCCATCTCGAGTAGTTCCCGTAGATCTCATGGAAACTCTTGGCGCGGATGATGTTCAGCGCATTGGCCGCAAAATCGCCCACCTCCAGTCTGTAGGGGCCGAAGACGAAGCCAGCCGCAGTTGCCAGGACGATCGCAAAAACGGCAAAAAATACGATCCACCAATATCGCCATTCGACACGGGCCGCAGAATTGCCTCGAACTGACTCACTCATCAGGTTATCCCTCACCCTTACAGCCCAAGTTTCTTGAAAATGAATGTCGGAATCATCTTGATGATCGTCATGATGATTTGCCAGAACCAGGGCACATAGATGACGGCCTTCCTTGCGCTCACCGCATCGACGATCGTCCGGGCCACGCGCTCCGGTGTCGCGGTCAGCTTCTTGGGCAGATCGAGCCCGGCCGTCATGGGCGTGGCAACGAAGCCCGGCTTGATCAGCAACAGGTTGACGCCGCGCTTGAAAAGCCTTCCCCGCATGCCGGAAGCAAAAGCCTCCACGCTGCTCTTTGCGGCGCCATAAAGAAAGTTGCTCGGCCGGCCGCGATCTCCGGCTACGGAGCCGATCACCGCCAGCGTGCCCCTTCCTTGCGCTTCGAACCGAGGCGCCAGCGCGAGCATGCAGACGATCGCGCTTTCGCCGTTGGTACGGAACTGCTCGATGGCATAGTCGAGGTCTACTGCCGCACGCGCCTGATCGGGCAGCGTGCCGTGGGCAATCAGCGCCACGTCGACCTCGCCGAGGTCGCGCCATGCGCGCTCGACGACATCGGGAAACTGCTTTGGCTCGGCCGCGTCCCACACATAGCTGCACATCCCCGTGGCGCCGCGGGCGCTCAGGTCGCTTGCGACGACCTCGAGTTTGTCCTGTGCGCGCGCCACAAGCGCAAAGGTGCAGCCTTCGGCGGCATATTGCCGCGCCACGGCCTCGGCGATACCGGAGGTCGCACCAACGATGAGGATCTTTTTTCTTGTTGACATGGAATGGGTCTCAGGGAGTTACGCGGTTCCAGAACCGCGATTTCAGATGCGGGTCGCGAAGCGCTTCGACTTGGGGCCAAGCCGGGTAGGCTTGCTGAAAATGCACCGCGTTCATGTGCGCGTCCTTCGCCGGGTAGAGGCGTCCTCCGGCCTCGTGAATCAATGCATCGAGCTTGGCGAACAACCGTGCGTTGGCAATGTCGCGCTGCGCAAAGTCGAGCGCCAGCGAGACGCCCGGCAATGGGAAGGACAGAAGTCCGGGCGACGGAACATCGCCGCACCGCTTGAGCACCGCGAGGAAAGAGCCGCTGCCGCTGCGCGCGATCTCTGCGAGCACCGCACGAATCGCGTCCCGCGAACTGGCGAATGGCACAACGCACTGGTATTGCTGAAACCCGGCGCGCCCATACATCCGGTTCCAGTGCAGCAGCTTGTCGAGCGGATAGAAGAACGGGTCATAGCCGACCGTCGCGTGGACCTGCCTGGCTTGCTGCCGGTGGTAGTAGAGCGTGTTGAAGATCCGCAGGCTGGCCGCATTGACCAGCGACACAGGAGGATCGACCGGCATGCTCTTGGGCTTCGCGGAAGAGACCTGCAAGCCACCTTCCTGTGCATGATTGCCCACGATGTAGTGCCCTCGCCCCGCCTGCCGGCCGGTGGCGAGGCAGTCGACCCAGGCCACGGCATATTCGTGCTGCGCATCGAGCTGCTCGGACAGGTCGAAAAACTCGCCCAATCCACCGAACTTGATCGAGCGCTGCGCCATGTAGGCAGAGGGCACGCGACGCAGCTGGATTTCAACCGACAGCACGATGCCGGTCAGGCCCAACCCCCCGACGCTCGCACGGAACAGCTCGGCGTTGTCCTGCGGCGAGCAGTCCACCACCCCGTCCTGCGTCCTGAACAGCGCCAGCCGCCTGACGTGGCAACCGAAGGTGCCCATCACATGGTGATTCTTGCCGTGCACGTCGTTGGCCACGGCGCCGCCGAGCGTGACGAACTTGGTTCCCGGTGTGACCGGCAGGAACCAGCCCCGAGGCAGCGCGATGTCGATGAGCGCTCCCAGGGTGAGGCCGGCTTGTGCGACGACCACGCCGGTTTCCCAGTCCGCTGCGATCACGCGGTCCATGCCTGCCATCGCCACGACATGGTCGGACGCTGCCATACAGGAGTCGCCGTAGCTGCGCCCCATGCCGAACGCGAGCGTGCCACCACTGCCTTGCGCCAGCGCGGATCCGGCAGCGCCTTCGACCTCGGACGGCCAATGAACGGCGTGTGCCGTTTGCGGGTGGTGGGGATACCGCCCCCACGACAGGCGTGCGGACGAGTTCAAAATGCGGCTGCAACAAAAGTGGCGGCGAACGCAATGCCGATCCAGCGGCTGACACGGTCACGCAGTGCGAAGACGATCGGATCGTCATTCATGCGCCCCCGGTGCGCGATCAACCAGACCCGGCTCAACCAGAACAACAGCAACGGGCACGCCACCCACAGCACCTTCGGGTGTCCATACAGGTGCAGCGAGGCCACGTCGTTGATGTAGAGGGCTAGCACGAGCACCGACAGATACCCCGACGACCCGCCCAGGGACGCCAGAAGCTCGAAATCCTGGACCTCGTAGCCTCGCCCCGGTGCGGCGTCGTCCCGCCCTTGCTCCCTGGCTTCATAGAGTTCGGTGTACCGCTTGACGAAGGCCAGGCTCAGAAACATGAAAATGCAGAACGCCAGGATCCAGAACGTCAACGGCGCGACGATCGCGGCGGCGCCGGCGACAACGCGCACCGTGTACAGCATCGCCAGCGTGACCACGTCGAGCATGACCACGCGCTTGATCCAGAGCGAATACGCCAGCGTCAGGAGGTAGTACACCCCGAGAACCACCGCGAATCTCGCTGGCAGCCACAGCAGCGACGCACCAAACGCGAACACCAGCAGCGCGGGCATCCAGACCATGGCGTGGAAGACCGGAAATGTCCCGGCCGCCAGCGGCCGATTGCACTTCGTGCGGTGCCTGCGGTCGTCCTTGAGGTCGAGCAGATCGTTCAGCAGGTACACGCTGGAGGCACAGGCACCGAAGCACAGGAACGCGAGCGCGCAATCGCCCAGCAGTTGCCAGTGGCTCAACTTGTGCGTTGCCAGCAATGGCACGAACACGAGAAGGTTCTTGGCCCATTGGTGCAGCCGCAGCGCCTTGCGCAACACACGCAGGTATCCCACGCGATCGTCGAACACCTCGCCCAAACGTCCGAGACGGCGCGCGCGCGCCAACACATTGAACTCGGGGTTCACCACGTGGGCGACGTTCGCGGAACGCCAGACGTCCAGGTCGGCGGTCGAATTGCCGACATATTCGAAGCGCTGTTCGCCGTAGCGGGAAACCAGGGCATCCCGCTTGTGTGCAGAAGCAAGGTTCTTCGCCTCGGTGCCGAGCACCTCGTCGAAGATGCCCAGATGGTCGGCCACCTGGCGTGCAAGCCGCGCGTCGGAAGCCGTTGCGAGCACCAGGTGCACGTCGCCCAGGGCTTTCTGGCTCTCGAGCCAGGCCACCAGAGGCTTGTTGAAGGGAAGCGTGGCGATGACCGGCGTTGCCACGTCGGCGACGCGCCGCTTGAAATAGGCTTTTCCCTTCAACAGCCAGAACAGCGCCTTCAGGAACAGCAGGGGCTGGTAGCGCAGCATCAGGAAGACGCTCTCGACCAGCAGGTCAGATCGAATCAGCGTTCCGTCGAGGTCGACCGCGATGACCCGGCGGCCCGCAGTGGCGCGACCCGATCGTGCATCGCCCAGGCTCATCGTTTGCTCAAACGCAGTCATGGGAACAGATCGGCCTTGTCCAGCGAAACCCCGGCGGCATCCTTGGCGGACAGTTGAGGGGACATGTCGGGCCAGACGATGTTCAAGGTCGGATCGTTCCACGCGATGCAGCGCTCGTACGCCGGCGCGTAGTAATCGGTGGTCTTGTAGAGAAACTCGGCCGTGTCGCTCAACACCAGGAACGCATGGGCAAAGCCGGCAGGCACCCAGAGCTGCTTGTGGTTTTCGTCCGTTAACTCCACGCCCACCCAGCGCCCGAAGGTCGGAGACGACTTGCGGATGTCGACGGCGACATCGAACACCGCCCCGCGCACGACACGCACCAGCTTGCCCTGCGGCTGCTGGATCTGATAGTGAAGACCGCGCAGCACGCCCTTGGCCGAGCGCGAATGGTTGTCCTGGACGAACTCGACGTGCTTCCCGACGGCCTCGTCGAAGGCCTTGCCGTTGAAACTCTCGAAGAAGAAGCCGCGCGCGTCACCGAAGACCTTGGGCTCGATCACCAGCACGTCGGGTATGGCGGTCGGTGTTGCTTTCATGATTTGTCCAAAACTCAAATGGGTCAGGCCACGCGGCGAAGGTAGCCGTCCGGGGCCACGCTGACGAGAAGCTTGTTGTCGATGGCCCGGTCGATCTCAAACGCATGCGCATGCGTTTTGAGGAATTCGTGAACCGCTGTCTTCGGATTGTCGCCGGGTCCCCATGGACGGTCGGGAAACAGGCTGTCGGGCAGATCTTCCACGATGGTGTCGAACACGACGCAGTAGCTGCCGACGCTCACCAGCGGCGCGTAGGCGCGCAGCTCATCGAGCACGTGGGCATGGGTGTGGTTGCTGTCAAGGCAGACCAAGACGGACCGCTTGTCGGAGGCCGCTGCCTTGACCTTGTCGATCACGTCCTGCGCGATGCTCGAGCCTTCGATCATGGAAATGCGCTTCATCATGGGATGCGCCTCGATGGCCTTGCGATTGTGGGAACGGATGTCGATGTCGATGCCCAGCACCCGTGCATCGGCCGGGCCGCCGCACGCCGCATTCAGCTCCAGCATCGCCGCGGAGAAGATCAGCGAGCCGCCGTGCGCGATGCCCGTCTCGATGATCAGGTCAGGCTGCACACGCCAGATGAGCTCCTGCATCGCCAAGATGTCCTGCGGATACTGGATGATGGGGCGCCCCATCCAGGAGAAGTTGTAGGAATAGCCTGCGCGGATGGAGGAGCCGATCAGCGCCTTGGCGTCCGCCTGCAAGGTCGAATTGGTTTCGTTGGCCGCAACGCGCGCGGCCACTTCATCGTCAAACGTCATTTTTTGTCTACCTTTACGAGTCGAAATCTGCCGCGGGACTGTGCCACGATCTCTTCGAAATAATTGGAGTTCATCACGAACACGTGCGCGCCCGGCGGCAGCGACTCGAGCGCGCGATCGGGAGAGACGATGGCCAGCCCCGTGCCGGCCATGTACTTGCCTTGCTTGACCGGGTTGATGTCGATCGCCACGTCGAATTTCACGCCTGCGGCGCGAAGGTGGTGCGAAAAGATGACGCCCTTGGAAGAGGCGCCCCAGATCGCCATGGGCCCGGAATCGGCGAGCGCAAGGGCCTTGCTCTGTTCGACACCGGCCATGAAGTCGGCCGCCAACGCGATCGACTCGCGCGGCGGCGCTACAGCCTGCCGCAACGATGCGAGGTCTGCGACGACATAGAGATACTGGCCGCCGAACACGTGTCCCGCCTCATGGACGCATTCGAACATCCTCTCGAAGTCCGTCGCGCGAAAGTAGTTGACGTGCTCGTAGAAGATGTCGAACCAGGCACCGTGCCGGCAGATCCAGTCGAAGCACGGCACCTCGATGTAGATCTTGCCCTGCCCCCCATTGGCGTCGGCGATCTCCTTCAGGAATTCGAAGGGTTGCGGAATGTGCTCGAGCACGTGGCGAAGCACGATGGTGTCCGCGGACAGCCCGAGTGCTCGCGAGAAGGGAGCGGCAACGACATGCGGGCTCTCACCCTCGAAGGCGGGGTCGATGCCGGTCGCTTCGTAGCCGGCTTCGCGCAGGTGGTTCAGAAAGTAGCCCTTGCCGCAGCCAACCTCGATCAGCGACGGCGTCTGAAAGTGACGCCTGATGATGCTCAGCACGGCGTCCAGGTGCTCTCGGAAGACCGACGAGCATGCCTGCTCGTTTTGGTAATCGGCGTCATAGGTCAGCAGCGCCGGGTCGAATGCCTCGTTGAAAACAAGCCCCGTGACCTCGTCCCACACCAGGACCATGTCGCCCCGGGCCGAGCCGATGCCCTCCTCGACGCTGTCGAACACGCGGTTCTGCAGGACAGGCAGCCCCTCGATGCGCAAGAGTTCACGATGCATCGGCCACCTCCCGCGTCAGTCGAATCAGTTTGGCATTGCTGCCCCAGAACGCCATCGGCTCGTAACTCGGATAGGGAAAGTGTCCCAGGGCGAGCTCGATCGGCGAGCCAAGGGAATCGCGCCAGCCCTCGACGAGCGAGCGCACCGAGGTGGGCCGGCCCGAGCAGACATTGACGATCCCGTGCGCCGCGTGGCCGAGGGCCAGGGCCACGAGGTGCTGCGCCACGTCGGCCACGGGCAGGAAATCGCGCAATTGCTCGCCGCCAGACATCCGGAACTCGGCATCGCCACGCCCGGCGGCCGCCATGAACTGGGTGTACAACGCGCCCGGCGCCTGCCCTTCGCCGTACATGTAGAACAGCCGCGCCCACGTCAGGCGAACCTGGCTGTCCGCGGCCAGGAACTCGAGCTCCCGACGCAATGCATCCTTCGCGAAGCCGTAGGGGTTGCGAGGATCCGTCGGAAGCGATTCGTCGAGCTCGCCGGATTGCATGCCGTATTCGAAGCAGGTGCCGGCACACACCAGCGTCGACAGCCCGGCCTTCACGAGCTGTTCGAGAAACCGGTACTGCTCGCCCAGGTGCGTGTCGAAATGATGCCGCGATTGGTAGTTCGGCAGGCCGCTCCACGCCAGATGAATAAGCGCATCGGGCCGTCCAAGCCATTCGAAGGCGCCTTCGGAAGCCGCGCTCATGTCAGCCGCCACATGCGCGACGCCCTCTGGAAGCCAGGCGCCCGCGCCCCGCCTCGACACGGCGACGACGTGGACGCCGGGCAGCAAGGACAACCGGCGAACCACGTGCCGGCCGATGAAACCGCTGGCACCGGTGACTGCGACCTTCATAGGACTTCCAGGCCGGGCACGGCGCAGACGAACTGCCCACCCCACTCGCGGATGTAGGCCAGCTGGCTCATCACTTCCGCCTTGAGGTTCCAAGGAAGGATCAGCACGTAGTCGGGCTTTTCGCGCTGAAGGCGCGCCTCGTCCACGATCGGAATGCGGCTGCCGGGCATGTACTGGCCCTGCTTGGCGGGATTCCTGTCGACAACCCAGGGCAGCAGGCCGGGCCGAATGCCGGCGTAGTTGAGCAAGGTGTTGCCCTTGGCCGCGGCGCCATAGGCACCGACGCGCTTGCCGGCCCTGCGGGCCTCGATCAGGAAGGTGACGATGCCGTCGCGCACGTCGTCGGCCCGCGACTGGAAGCCTTCGTAGTAGGCCGGGGTCGTCAGTCCGGCATCCAATTCGACGGCCAGCAGGCGCGCCACGGTTGCCTCGACCGCACGCTCACCCGTGTCGCGACGTTGCGCGAAGACCCGCAGGCTGCCGCCATGCGTGGCGAGCTCCTCGACATCGAAGACGCACAAGCCATTGGCCTCGAACAGCCGATGCACCGCGCTCAGGGACAGGTAGGAAAAATGCTCGTGATAGATGGTGTCGAACTGACAGTCGGCCACCAGCCGCATCAGGTGTGGAAACTCGAAGGTGGCCACCCCATGCGGCTTCAGCAGCTCAGCAAAGCCGGCCACAAAGTCGTTGATGTCCGGCACGTGGGCCAGCACATTGTTGGCGGCGATTAGGTCCGCGGCCTTACCCTCGGCAACCAGTTGCCGGGCCAGTGCCACGCCGAAGAACGCCTCGACCACGCTCAGGCCCTTCTCGCGCGCAGCGCGTGCCGTGCCGGCCGTCGGTTCGATGCCTGTGCAGGGGATACCGGCCTGCTGCACATATTGGAGCAGGTAGCCGTCGTTGGCAGCCACCTCGACCACGTGCGATGCTGGTGACAGTGCAAAACGCCGCACGACCTCATCGACGTAGCGCTTGCTGTGCGCGAGCCAACTCGTCGAATACGAACTGAAGTAGGCGTAGTCGCTGGAGAAGAGCTCCGCGTAGTGCGCGTAGTCCTCGGTCTGGACGAGCCAGCATTGGGAACAGGCGAGCACGCGCAACGGATACCACTTTTCCGGTGCTGCGAGTTGCGCGGCGCCCAGGTAGGCATTCGAAGGCGGGGATGAGCCCAGGTCCATGAGTTGCAGCGACAGTTCTGCGTGGCAATGGCGGCACTTCATGTCAGACACCGCGAAAGTCGGAAGGGATGAAAGGGTGCGCGGCATCGCGTGCGGACAGGTCTGCGAACGCGAGCGGCCAGGCGATGGCAAGCGCGGTGTCTGCGGGGTTCAGCCCGCCTTCGGCGCCTTGCACGTAGGGAGTGGTATGTAAATACAGCAATTCGGTGTCGTCGGCGAGTGTCTGGAAGCCGTGTGCGAATCCCTTGGGGATGAACAGGCTGCGCGCGTTCTCGGCGCTCAATTCTTCGGCGTGCCAGGCCAGGAAGGTCGGCGAATCCCTGCGCAGATCGACGGCAACGTCGAAGACCTTGCCGCGCAGGCAACTGACCAGCTTGTCTTCGGCATGCGGCGGGTACTGGAAATGCAGCCCGCGCACTGAGCCGCGCCGGTGCGTCAAGGTGTGATTCATCTGGGCGACCGGCTGCGAAAACCCCGCAGAGGCCAGTTCCTCGGCACAGAAGAAGCGGCTGAAGAACCCGCGCGAGTCCTCCAGCTTGTGCCGCTGTATCAGCTTGAGCCCGCCGAGGCGGGTGGCGGTGACGTCAAACCTCGGCATGCGTTGCCCCGCGTTCGTGCGCCGCGATCTGCCCCAGGCTGACCACCTGCATGTCTTCACCCGCACGCCAGGCGCGATCCCATTCGACGATCCTGTCAAGCGCCTCGTCGAGCCTCCAGCGGGGGTGCCATCCCAGTTCGCTGCGTGCCCTGCTGCTGTCGAGCTTGAGGTAGCCGGCCTCGTGCACGGTCTTGGCATGCGTTTCCCGCCACTGCGTGCCTGGCACCTTGCCGACCAGGCGGTCCAAGAGTTGGCGCACGGGGATCGCGTCCTCGTCCGCGGGGCCGAAGTTCCAGGCGGAGGCCGCCAGCGCGTCGCCCTTGACGAGCCGCTCGGCCAGCATCAGATAACCCGAGAGCGGCTCCAGCACGTGCTGCCAGGGTCGGGTGGCACCGGCATAACGCACATCGAGCGCTCTTTGTGCCTGGAGAGCGCGGAAGAAATCGGGAACGAGTCGATCGTCGGCCCAGTCGCCGCCGCCGATCACGTTGCCGGCCCGTGCCGTGGCGACCGCCACACCGGCCTGCGCGAGGAAGGAAGCCCGGTAGGCGGCCGTTACCAGCTCGGCGCACGCCTTGCTGCTCGAATAGGGGTCGGCCCCGCCAAGCGCTTCGCTTTCCCGGTAGCCCCACAGCCACTCGCGGTTGTCGTAGCACTTGTCGGTCGTGACATTCACGACCGCGCGCACGCCCTCGCAGGCGCGAACAGCCTCCAGCAGGTTGACGGTGCCCATCACGTTGGTGGCATAGGTCTCGGCCGGTTCCTGGTAGGAGTACCGAACCAGGGGCTGCGCGGCCAGATGAAAAACGATCTCCGGCATCGCCTCGCGAACGGCATGTTTGAGCGCTTGGCCGTCGCGCACGTCCGCAATCGCATGGCCCTGCAGCAGATCGGCGACGCGTGCCTGCGTGAACAGGTTGGTCGGCGTTGGCGGCGGCAGCGAGAAGCCGTGGACTTCGGCACCGAGCGCATGCAGCCACATCGCCAGCCAACTTCCCTTGAAGCCGGTATGCCCCGTCACCAAGACGCGGCGGCCCTGCCAAGACAAGCGATTCACGACCACGCCTTCCACGGCGCCGAATTGCTGGCCCAGAGTTGCTCCAGATAGGTCTTGTCGCGCAGCGTATCCATCGGCTGCCAGAAGCCGGCGTGTTCGAATGCCATCAACTGCCCGTCCCCGGATATCTTGGCCAGCGGCAGCCCCTCCCAACTGGTCTGATCGCCTTCGATGTAGTCGAGGCATCGGGGCGACAGAACGAAAAAACCACCATTGATCCAGCCGCCATCGCCGCGCGGCTTCTCGATGAAGCCCCGCACGGCATCACCATCGCGTTCGAGCGCGCCGTAGCGCCCGGCAGGTTGCACAGCGGTAACCGTCGCCAGGCGCCCATGCGCTCGATGAAAGTCGATCAGCTTGTCGATTCGCAGATCGGCCACGCCATCGCCATAGGTGAAGCAAAACGCCTCTTCGTTCTTGAGGTATTCGCCGACGCGCTTCAGGCGTCCACCTGTCATGGTCTCGTCGCCGGTGTCGACGAGCGTGACCTTCCAGGGTTCGGCATTGCGCTGGTGAACGTGCATTTCGTTGCTGCGCATGTCGAAGGTCACGTCGGACATGTGCAGGAAGTAGTTGGCGAAGTACTCCTTGATGACGTAGCCCTTGTAGCCGCAACAGATGATGAAGTCGTGGATGCCGTAGGCCGAGTACAGCTTCATGATGTGCCACAGCATGGGCTTGGCACCGATCTCGATCATGGGCTTCGGCTTGAGATGCGTCTCTTCGGAAATGCGCGTCCCCAGGCCGCCCGCCAGAATGACTGCTTTCATACGCGACAGGCCCCGCAAACAACGCTGTTCATCGAAAGAATCGACGAAGGCCAAGCTTCGTCGCCATTTTTACCAATGGATGGCTACGCCATCGCTGCACCTTTTGCGCCAATTCCAGGAATTGGCGCTCCGATGTGTCGGCACGTGCCAGCGCATCCGCCTCGCTGCGCCTGCAGATCGACAACTCGAGTGCCACTTCGTTGCGCTGCCACGCGAGCCGATCGATTTCCGCCGACAGTTGAACGCGCTGCTCGTCCTTCTCCTGCTCCAGTCGATCAGCATCCTTTTCCAGTTGCGCGATGGCTTCGCTCGCCTGCTTCATCCACCCGACGACGTGGTCCAGCAACTCGTCGGCGTCGGCGGCGGTGCCAGCCACTGACGCAGTCGCCATGCGACCGACGAGCGGAAGCCTGAACACTTCGCGTCCCACACTTCGTGGCTGCACCTTGACGCCCTCGATCAACGAAAACGCCGTCTTCCAGTCACCGAGGCGAAACCCGGCGACCTGGGCCGCAATGACTTTTTCCCGGTCCGGCAGGCTGACGCCGGTCGGCGCGCTCCAGGCGCCCTTGTAACGCTTTTCGGCGATCGCGCGAAGCGCCAGATACTCTTCAGGCGAAAAGAGACCTTTGCGCGCGATCTCGCGATCCAGCCGCTCGAACACCGAATGCCACGAAGTGATGTGCGAGGCATTGAACCCTCGGCTGGCCTGGTCGGCATGCGCGAAGAAAACGGCACCGGGCTGATTGCGCAGGTAGACCGGATACTCGCAAAAGATCTGGGCCTGGAAGTCGACGTCGCTTGGCAAGCCCGTGCACAGGTAAGGCGCGCCTAGGCACGCTAGGGTCTCCTGGCGCCACAGTATGGAAGTCCATACATAGTGGCCGTGGCGCAGCCACTCCGCGAGGTGCTCGCGCGGTTGCAGCAATCCGAAGCGAAACTGGTCGAGCGGCGAGGGATACGTGCCGTGCAGGACGCCCTCGGCATCTCGCACCTCGGTCACGAACACCGCGGCACCCACCTCGGCACGTGTCTCGAGGATCTGATACGCGTCGTGCAGAAAATCGGGCAACAGCCAGTCGTCGTCCGCCAAGGGTACGAAATAGGCCGTCGAAACGTGCGCCAGCGCGTCCTGGTAGTTGCCGGTAGAGCCGATATTCTCGGGCCGCCTCAGGTAGCGTACGCGTGGGTCCTGCACCATGAGAGAAAACACGTATGCTTCGGTTTCGTCCGTCGAGGCGTTGTCGAACACGTGCACCAGCACCGGCACACGGCGCTCCTGCAGGACGCTTTCAATTGCCTTCTGCAGCTGCACCCGCCGGTTGAAGGTGGGAATGATGACCGTGATTGTGTGGGTTGACTCCTTGGTCATCAACTCATGACCGCTCACGAACGCACCTTGTCCGTCAACAGGTGCCTCAGGTATTTGCCATACCCGCTCTTCTCGAGCGGTGCGGCGAGCTTCTCGAGCTGGGCAGTGTCAATGAACCCGTTGCGCCATGCGATCTCTTCCGGGCAGGCAATCTTCAGCCCTTGCCGATGCTCCAGCGTTGCAATGAACTGCCCCGCTTCCAGCAGGCTGTCGTGCGTGCCCGTGTCCAGCCATGCATAGCCGCGCTGCATGATCTGCACGTTCAACTGGTCGCGGTCGAGATAGGCTTGGTTCACCGCGGTGATCTCCAACTCCCCGCGTGCACTGGGTTTGACGGCCTTGGCGATATCCACCACATGGTTGTCGTAGAAGTACAGCCCCGTCACCGCATAGCTGCTCTTCGGCTTCAGCGGCTTCTCTTCGATGCTGCTGGCCTTGCCCTTGGCGTCGAAGGCCACCACGCCGTAGCGCTCCGGGTCCTGAACGTGGTACGCGAACACCGTGGCTCCGGAGGTCTTCGTGTCTGCATCGGACAGCAGATGCACGAAGTCGTGCCCATAGAAGATGTTGTCCCCCAGCACCAGCGCGCTGGGATCGTTGCCCACGAACTTGTCGCCAATGATGAACGCCTGCGCAAGCCCGTCAGGACTGGGCTGCACCGCGTACTGCAGGTTGATGCCCCACTGGCTCCCATCCCCCAGCAGTTGCTGGAATCGCGGCGTGTCCTGCGGCGTACTGATGATCAGGATGTCGCGCATGCCGCCCAGCATCAAGGTGCTCAGCGGGTAGTAGATCATCGGCTTGTCGTACACCGGCAGCAGCTGCTTGCTGAGCGCGAGGGTCGCGGGGTGCAGCCGGGTGCCCGAGCCACCGGCCAGGATGATGCCTTTGCGTTGCGTCATGTGTTCTCTTTGCGTGAAGTTCAAAGCGTTTCGCGCAGCATGCGCGCCACGCCTTCTTGCCAAGGTGGCAGGCGCAGGCCGAAGGTAGCCTGGAGCTTGGTGGTGTCCAGGCGCGAGTTGTGCGGGCGCTTCGCCGGGGTTGGAAAAGCACTGGTGGACACCGCTTCGACGGCCTCTGGGCCGGCCTTGAGTTCGACGCCCGCCGCCTTGGCTTGCTCGATCACGAAGCGCGCATAGCCATGCCAGGTGGTCTCGCCGCCGGCGATGGCGTGGTAGAGGCCGGCCTTTGCCGGGTCCTGAAGCGTCGCCCGGATGGCATGCGCCGTCACGTCGGCCAGCAGCTCTGCACCCGTGGGCGCGCCGAACTGGTCGTCGATGACGGTCAGCTTGTCGCGTTCCTTCGCCAGCCGCAGCATCGTCTTGGCGAAGTTGCCACCACGTGCGGCGTACACCCAGCTGGTGCGAAAGATCAGGTGCTTCGCGCAGCTCTGCGCCACCAGTTGCTCGCCTTCGAGCTTGGTGCGCCCGTACACGCTGAGCGGGCCGGTCGCGTCGTCTTCCTTCCAGGGCCTGGTGCCGCTGCCGTCGAAGACGTAGTCGGTCGAATAATGAACCATCAGCGCACCGATCTGCTGGGCCGCCTCGGCCACGATTCCCGGCGAGGTGGCATTGAGCTTGCGCGCGAACTCGGGCTCGCTCTCGGCCTTGTCGACGGCGGTATGCGCCGCCGCATTGACGATCACGTCGGGACGCACCTTCAGCACCGTCTCGGCCAGCTGCTCCGGCCGGCTGAAGTCGGCGTGGTAGTCGGTGCTGTCGAAATCGAGCGCGACCAGTTCACCCAGCGGCGCCAGGCTGCGCTGCAACTCCCAGCCAACCTGTCCACCCTTGCCCAGCAGCAAGAGCTTCATGCCGCGGCCTTCGTCGTGTCGTATTGCTTCTCCACCCATTCGCGGTAGGCCCCGCTTTGCACGTTGCGCACCCACTCGCCATTGGCCAGATACCACTCGACGGTCTTGCGGATGCCGGTGTCGAAGGTTTCGGCGGGCTTCCAGCCGAGTTCGGCTTCGAGCTTGCGCGCGTCGATGGCATAGCGGCGGTCATGGCCGGGACGGTCCGTGACGTAGGTGATCTGTTCCTTGTACGGCTTGCCGTCGGCACGCGGGCGCAGCTCGTCGAGCAACGCACACACGGTGTTGACGATCTCGATGTTGGGCTTCTCGTTCCAGCCGCCGACGTTGTAGGTCTCGCCGAGCTTGCCGGCTTCGAGCACGCGACGAATGGCGCTGCAGTGGTCCTTCACGTAGAGCCAGTCGCGCACCTGCATGCCGTCGCCGTATACGGGCAGGTTCTTGCAGGCCAGCGCGTTGACGATCATCAGCGGGATCAGCTTCTCGGGGAAGTGGAAAGGACCGTAGTTGTTCGAGCAGTTGGTGGTCAGCACCGGCAGGCCGTAGGTGTGGTGCCAGGCGCGCACGAGGTGGTCGCTGGCGGCCTTGCTGGCCGAGTACGGGCTGTTGGGCTCGTACTTGTTCTCCTCGGTGAAGGCCGGGTCGGTCTTGGAGAGCGAGCCGTAGACCTCGTCGGTCGACACGTGCAGGAAGCGGAAGGCGGCCTTCTGATCGGCCGGCAGCGCGCCCCAGAAGCCGCGCACCGATTCGAGCAGGCGAAAGGTGCCGAGCACGTTGGTCTGCACGAAGTCTTCGGGGCCGTGGATGGAGCGGTCGACGTGCGACTCGGCGGCGAAGTTCACCACGGCGCGCGGCTTGTGTTCGGCCAGCAGGCGGTCGATCAGGGCGCTGTCGCCGATGTCGCCCTGCACGAAGATGTGCTTGGGGTTGCCCTTGAGCGACGCGAGTGTCTCGAGGTTGCCCGCATAAGTCAGCTTGTCGAGGTTCACGACCGGCTCGTCGCTGTTCGCGATCCAGTCGAGTACGAAATTGGCGCCGATGAAGCCGGCACCGCCGGTAACCAGGATCATGAAGTCCCCTGCTGTTGTATGGAACGATCGCCCTGCGGCAGATCAACAGGCGATTATCCCATCGCGCCAAAGGAGAAAAATCAAAGGTTGGCGCCCGTCCAGGCCCCGCCTACAATCGCCCCACTGCAGGAGAGCGGGCCACCCCGGTGGCCCTACCGAAGGCGCAAACTCCCATAAACGCTCAGGTCGGTCCGAACAAGGGACCTGTACTGCACCAACTGAAACGCCGTCTGGAGAGCCATCGCACCGCCCACCGTGGTCGCGATGCACCGAAGGAGCAAACCCTCTGCGGGCGCAGCGGGTGAATCTCTCAGGTACCGAGGACAGGGGGAGCGGCAACTTGGACTGCGGTCGTCCGGTTGCTTTTGCTATTCATTCAATAGCAATCCACCTCCGCCGTTCAAGCGCTGCACCTCAAAGGTACTTGAAATGCGCGTGATCGTTCTCGGCGCCGGCCTGCTCGGCGTGACCTCGGCTTACTACCTCCAGCAACTCGGCCACGAAGTGACCGTGATCGACCGGCAGGCCACCCCGGCCGCCGAAACAAGCTTTGCCAACGGCGGGCAGATCTCCGTCAGCCATGCCGAACCCTGGGCCAACCCCAGCGCGCCGCTGAAGGTGCTGCAATGGCTGGGCAAGGAAGACGCCCCTCTGCTCTTCCGCATTCGCGCCGACATGCGCCAGTGGCTGTGGGGCCTGCAGTTCCTGCGCGAATGCACGCCCGCGCGCACCCGCCACAACATCGAGCAGATCGTTCGTCTGGGCACATACAGCCGCTCGATGTTGCAACAGCTGCGCCGAGACACCGGCCTCAGCTACGACCAGCGCACCCAGGGCATCCTGCACTTCTACACGACGCAAAAGGAGTTCGACGGCGCCCTCGCGCCCGCCGAGCAGATGCGCACCCTGGGCTGCGAGCGCCAGGTCATCTCGGCCGACGAGGCCGTGAAGATCGAGCCCACCCTCGCCCACATCCGCCCGAAGCTGGCCGGCGCCACCTACACGGCCGAGGACGAATCGGGCGACGCCAACCGCTTCGCGCGCGAGCTCGTTGGCCTCGCCACCGCGGCAGGCGTCAGGTTCCTGATGAGCCACACCGTGACCGCGCTGCGCGAAGCCGGCGGCAGCATCGACCACGTCGAGGCCACCGACAGCGAAGGCCGCTTCCAGCGCATCCGCGGCGACGCCTTCGTGCTGGCGATGGGCTCGCTCAGCCCGCTGTACGCCGCGCCGCTGGGCATCCGCCTGCCGATCTACCCGGCCAAGGGCTATTCGGTGACGCTGCCCGTCAAGGACGCCTCCAAGGCCCACCAGGTCTCGCTGACCGACGACGAATTCAAGCTGGTGTTCTCGCGCTACACCTCCGAGTCGGGCGACCGCCTGCGCATCGCCGGCACGGCCGAACTCAACGGCTACGACCGCGACCTGAACCGCGTGCGCTGTGAAGCCATCGTGCGCCGCGTCGAGGAGCTGTTCCCGGGCGCCGGCGACACCACGCAGGCCCAGTTCTGGACCGGCCTGCGCCCCGCCACGCCGAGCAACGTGCCGCTGATCGGCAAGACGAAGCTGCCGAACCTGTTCCTGAACACCGGCCACGGCACGCTCGGCTGGACGCATGCCTGCGGCTCGGGCAAGTCGATCGCGCGGATCGTGAGCGGCCTGGCGCCGGAAGTCGATTTCGCGTTCACCGGCATGCCGGCGCCCGCGCCGCGCGCGCTGCAGCCAGCCTGATCGGGCTCAATCGTCGGCGGTGAACACCGTCAACACCCCGGTATAGCCATACAGGTGATGCCGGGCGATCTCGCCCGCGGCGAAGAAGCCGACCAGCGGCACGTCGCCCAGCGCGTGCCGCACGATCTGCAATTCGGCGCCCGGCGCGCCGAAGTGCGGGCCACCACGGCCGGAGCAGCTGACATACACCGCCCCCGCGATGCGTCGCGCCGGATGCGGTGCCGCCTCGGCCTCGCCCGCCGCCACGGCACGCGCGGTGGCGAGCGTCTGCTCCTCGGGCTCCAGTTCCTCGCGGATCTCGGCGCAGATGCGCATCAGGTCGGCGCGCGCGGCCTGGGCGTTGCGCCGGCAGAAGGTCAGCCGCATGCCGGCTTCGGCCGTATCGGCAATGGCGATGCCACGGCGCGTGGGGTCGAGCCCGATGATGTGGCGCACGAGCACGTCGGCGCCCAGGTCGCCGGTGCGGCGGATGCCGTCGCTGCCCGCGTCGGCCAGGCCTACCAGCGTGTTGCGCACCGCATCGATGGCCTCCTGGGGCCGTTCGAGCGACACCTGCAGGTCGGCCAGCAGCACGTCGAGCGCAGGCTCGCCGTCGAGCTTCAGCAGCAGGTTGCCGTCGGCCTCGGTGATCTCTCGCTCGCGCACCGCGCCCGAGCGCAGCGGCTGGCAGCCCTGGGTGACGCGCGACACCAGCCGCACGCCGTCGCCGAACACCACGCCCGACAGGCCGCCCGAGAACACCCCGCCCGCAGCCCCGTGCCCGCGGATGTTGCCGTTGCCGCCGACGGCGAACTGCAGCGCACTGCCACGACCCGAAGACAGGCCGCCGAACAGGTAGCCCGTATCGGTGCGCCCCGCCATCTCGCCGATCAGCTCGGCCAGGTCGGGCGTTGCCGGGTCGGCGTGCACCAGTGCCGTGTGCGCCTCGAAGCCGCTCATTTCCGAATTGCCCAGCGGCGCCACGCCGGAGAACACGCGGTACTGGTCGCTCGGCAGCGCGCAGAGCATCAGGGTCATGCCGGGCTCGTCGAAATACTCGGCGTTGTTGGCCGACACGCCGATGCCGACGGTGCCCGACCAGTCGGTCACCTCAGGCAGCTCGGCGCTCAGGTGGTCGAGGATGTCCTGCGCGTCGCTTGCGTAGTGGTCGGTGATGTAGAGCAACCCGAGCGTCGGCGACGAGGCGTAGTCGGGCAATGTCATCTGCGCGCGCAACTGGGCCAGCACGAGGCCGGCCGCCATGCGCCATTGCGGATGGGTGGCATGACCGGAGGGAAACAACTTCATGATGCGTGCCAACCCGTTCTCTTCAAAAGTGATGTGTGTATGACGTCAGCGCCGCGCGGAGGTTCGCTTGCGCGCGGCGGTCGACGCCTTCTTCTTCGCGGCCGGTGTCGCAGCCTTCTTCGCTGCAGCGGCGGGCTTGAGGGCAGCCGCCGCCGGCTTGCCGCCCATGACCGAGCCGACCGCGTCGGCCAGCGGCTGCGCCATGGCCGGCACCTTCAGCTGGGCCGCGTCCTGCAGCGCCGTGCTGGCGATCTGCTGGAACTGTTCCGTGAGCGAGCCCCACCACTGCATGGGGTCGACCACGCCGGCGCCGTTGGCAGACCCGGCTTCCGCCTTGGCTGCTGCCGGCTTGCGGCGCGGCTTCTTCGGGGCCGGCACCTCTTCTTCAGGCGCTTCGTCCTCTTCCTCGATCTCTTCGGGTTCAGGCTCCGGGGCTGCCGCGGCAGGTGCAGGCGCGGGCGCCATGGCAGCAGCCTGCTTGGTGAAGGCATTGGCGATGTCTTCCATCCGCACGTTCATGCCGCGCAGCGTCGACAGCGTCATCTTCTGCACCTCGAGCGCCTGGATCGTGGCCTTGAGGGCATGGCCGTTCTGTTCGAGCCAGTACTGCACCGTCTTGAGCTCCTGGATGCGCTTGTCGACCTCTTCCACGCTCAGCGTGGGCGCCACCCAGCTCGCGAGGCTCGGAATGCCAGGCACCGAACCGCCCCCCGACGCCGCGCCGCCGGCGAGGTTCTTCAGGAAGTCGAATCCGGGAACGAACTGGCTGAAGTCGAATGGCTTGCTGGCGTTGCTCATGCGGGAGGTCTCCTGGGGGGCTGGGTATGAACTTTCTTGTGCTGCCAGCTTACTCCAAGCCTCCTGCATTTGACCTCCCCGTGCCGCCTTTTCCCAACGAGGATTTCCCCCTTCGCGGAACACCACGGAACCGGCTTTGCCGGGCCGTCGGTGTTGCCCCCGGCAGGGGGAAGGCGTGCGCGACACGAAGTGCGCGAAGCCTGGGGGCGAGCCAGGCTAGAGCTCGCTTCGCACCTTGCTGAACACTTTCCAGAAGGTCGCATCCTGGGAGGTCGCGAAGTTGATCCGCATCATCGTGCTGGGCGGCCGGCGCGCGTGGAAGAGCGAGCCCGGCGCCAGCAGGTAGCCCTGGTCGAGCATGCGCTGCGTGAGCGCATCGGTGTCCACGCCCGTGTCGACCCAGCCGAAAAGCCCTGCCGGCTCCGAGGCGAAGGTGCAGCCGTGCGCCATCGCCAGCTTCACCGCCCGCCCCCGCGCCCCGTCGAGCCGGATGCGCACGCGCTCGGAATGCCGGCGCAACTGCCCCTGGTCGATGCACCACGACAAGGCCCGCTCGAACAGCGTGGGCGAGGTCAGCGTGGCCAGCAGCTTGGTCTCGAGCAGCCGTTCCTTCAGCGCGGGCGGCGCCGCCAGGAAGCCGATGCGCCAGTTGGGCGCCAGGATCTTCGCGAAGCCGCTCACGTAGATGGTGCGCTGCAGCCCGTCGAGCGCGCTCAGCCGCGTGGCGTGCTCGGGCGCGAGGTGGCTGTAGGTGTCGTCCTCGACGATGTGGAAGTCGTGCTCGTTGGCCAGCTTGAGCACGCGGTGCGCGCTGCCCGGCGTGAGGCTGTAGCCCGTGGGGTTGTGCAGCACGCTCACGCTGACGAAGAGCTTGGGGCTGTGCAGCCTGCAGTACTGGGCCATCACCTCCAGGTCGGGGCCGTCGGCGCGGCGCGGCACGGGCAGGATCTGCATGCCCAGCGCCTCCAGCCGGGCGAACTCGAGCGCCCAGCCCGGCTCCTCGACCATCACCGGATCACCCGCGCGCAGCAGGGTGCGGCTCACGATGTCCAGCGCGTGGGTGGCGCCGACGGTGGTCACGATCTGGTCGGGCGAGGCCGGCACGTTGATGCCCACCAGCTTCTGCGACAGGCTGCGCCGCAGGCTCATGTCGCCGGCCGGCTCGCCGTACTGGAGCGACAGCTCCTGCAGCGCGGCTGTACTGGTCATGCGCCGCACGGCCGTCGGCATGAAGGTCGACGCCATCCAGTCGGGCGGGAACACGCCCATGCCCGGCTGCGGCTTGTCGCTCGGGCGGTGGAACATGCTGCGAATCAGCGAGCTGGCGTCGGCCGGCACGCGCGAGGCCATCATCTGCACCGCGATCGCGGCCGGCATGCCGCTCACGCCGCCGGCGTCCGCGCCGTTGCCCTGGCGACCGTCCTGTACCGGCGCCGAGTCCCGCACATAGAAGCCGCGCTGGCGGCGGGCCTCCACCAGCCCCTGCGCCAGCAGCTGGTCGTAGGCGGCGACCACGGTGTACGGGCTCACGCCCTGCTGCCGCGCGCATTCGCGCACCGAGGGCAGGCGCGCTCCTGGCGGCAGCAGCCGCGTGCGGATGCGCTCGGCCAGGCGGTCCGCCAGCTGCCCTGTCAGCGACTGTGTGGAGGTGCGAGTGAGCATGCGTCGTCCAGGCTGTGCCGGCGCTTCCGGCTTCTGTGTCGAAGGGCTGACCAATACAGATTGCCTGATTGTTCGATCATCTGTACTGGAACTGTAATGGTCGCAAGTTTAGAGTGTGTGTCATGAACTGGCAAGAATTCACCGCGCTGCTGGTGCTGGCCACGGCGATGAGCTTCTCGCCCGGCCCCAACACCACGCTTTCCACCGCACTGGCCGCCAACGGGGGCCTGCCGCGCGCCATGCGCTTCGTGGTCGCGGTGCCGGTCGGCTGGACGCTGCTGCTGGCGCTGTGCGCCGCCGGCATCGGCGCGCTGGTGGTGGCGGTGCCCTCGCTGCGGCTGGCCATCAAGGCGCTGGGCATCGGCTACCTGCTGTGGCTCGCGTACAAGCTCAGCGGCAGCGCCACGCTCGGCAAGGCCGACGGCAAGAGCCTCTCGGTCGGCTTCGGCCAGGGCGTGATGCTGCAGTTCGTCAACATCAAGGCCTGGTTGCTGGCGCTCACGCTGGTTGCCGGCTGGATCGCCGGGCAGCCCGATGCGTTGCGCCGCTTCGCCATCGTGGCGCCGGTGATGCTGACCTATGCCTTCGCCAGCAACTTCGCCTATGCGCTGGTCGGCGCGCTGCTGCGCGAATGGCTGGCCAAGGGTTCGCGGCTGCTGTGGTTCAACCGCGCGATGGGGCTGGTGCTCGTACTCACAGCCTGGTGGATGGTCAGCGTATGAAGCTCGACATCAAGGACGAGACGCTCGGCATGTGGCTGGGCGTCCTCGGCGTGGCAATGTTCGCCGTCACGCTGCCAATGACGCGCCTCGCCACCGGCTCGCAGGAGGCGCCGCAGCTGTCGCCGTGGTTCGTCACGCTGGGGCGCGCCGCGCTGGCGGGGGTGCTGTCGGCCATCTTCCTTCTGGTCACGCGCTCACCGCGTCCGGCCCCGCACCAGTGGAAGCCGCTGGGCATGGCCGTGCTGGGCAATGCCATCGGCTTTCCGCTGCTGCTGGCCTACGCGCTGCGCGTGGTCACGGCCAGCCACGCAGCGGTGGTGACAGCCCTGCTGCCGCTGGTCACGGCCGCCGTCGCGGCCTGGGTACTGCACCAGCGCGCACGGCTGGGCTTCTGGCTCTGCGCCATCGCGGGCAGCCTGCTGGTGGTGGTGTTCTCGGTGCTGCGCGCGAGCCAGGCCGGGCACGGCTTCGGCTTCGGCTTCGAATGGGCCGACCTGCTGCTGGTGGGCGCGGTCATCGCCGCATCGCTGGGCTACGTCTACGGCGCGCAGGTCACGCCCTCGCTGGGCGCCGAGCGCGTGATCTGCTGGGTGTGCGTGATGGCGCTCCCCGTCACGCTGCCGGCCACGCTGGCGTTGTGGCCGCAGCAGCCCGTCGCCACGTCTTCATGGCTGGGCTTCGTCTACGTCGGCACGTTCTCGATGTGGATCGGCTTCTTCGCCTGGTATCGCGGACTGGCCATGGGCGGCGCGCTGCGGGTGAGCCAGACGCAGCTGCTGCAGCCCTTCCTGTCGATCCTGGCGTCGATCCCGATCCTGGGCGAGCCGCTCGACGTGGTGACGCTGGGCTTCGCCATGGCCGTGGTGGCCACGGTGGTCATCGGCAAGCGCCTCTCGCAGCCGCCGGCCACGCCGGTTGCAGCCTCGTTGCCCGCCGGCGCGGCAGGCTCCGGAAGGAGCCGCTGATGTTCAGCCACGTCACCGTCGGCTGCACCAACCTGCCGCGCGCCGCCGCCTTCTACGACGCGCTGCTCGCCCCGCTCGGCCTGGAGCGCCGCCCCGTCGCGCCCGACGGCGGCCCCGAGGCGGCCTGCTGGGTCGCGCCCGGGCAGGCGCTGCCGCGCTTCTATGTGTACATCCCGCTGGACGGCGAACCCGCCAGCGTCGGCAACGGCAGCATGGTCGCGTTCAGCGCGGCCTCGACCGTTGCCGTGAATGCCGCCCACGAGGCGGCCCTGCGCCACGGCGGCCGCGACGAAGGTCGGCCGGGCCCCCGCCCACGCTACGGCCATGGCTATTACGGCGCCTACCTGCGCGACCCGGACGGCAACAAAATCCATGTCGCATACCGTGGCGACATCCGGGCGGACTGATTTCCGGCCCGCCTGTACCCTCTATTCATCCGAATCTCACCTCACCGCCTGAAAGAAGAAAACCATGAACTGGAAACTCGCCGCCCGCGCCGCCAAGATGAATCCCTCGGTGCTGCGTGAAATCCTCAAGGTCACCGAGCGCCCCGGCATCATCAGCCTGGCCGGCGGCCTGCCCTCGCCCAAGACCTTCCCGATCCAGGCATTCGCCGACGCCTGCGCCGAGGTGCTGCACAACGACGGCCAGGCCGCGCTGCAGTACGCGGCCAGCGAAGGCTACGCGCCGCTGCGCCAGGCCGTGGCCGACATGCTGCCGTGGGACGTCGACGCCTCGCAGGTGCTCATCACCACCGGCTCGCAGCAGGGCCTCGATCTCGTGGCCAAGGTGCTGATCGATCCGGGCAGCAAGGTGCTGGTCGAGACGCCCACCTACCTCGGCGCGCTGCAGGCCTTCGGCCCGATGGAGCCGCACCCCGTGGGCGTGGCGAGCGACGACGACGGCGTGGTCGTCGAAGACCTCGTGGCCAAGGCGAAGGACGCACGCTTCGTCTACCTGCTGCCCAACTTCCAGAACCCCACCGGCCGCACCATGACCGAGGAGCGCCGCGCCGCCGTCTCGGCAGCCGCAGCCGCCGCCGGCCTGCCCATCGTGGAAGACAACCCCTACGGCGAGCTCTGGTTCGACGAAGCCCCGCCGCTGCCGCTGGCCGCGCGCAACCCCGAGGGAGTGATCTACCTCGGCTCGTTCTCGAAGGTTCTGGCGCCCGGCCTGCGCCTGGGCTTCCTGGTGGCGCCCAAGTCCATCTACCCGAAACTGCTGCAGGCCAAGCAGGCCGTCGACCTGCACACGCCGATCTTCACGCAGCGCATGGTCTCGGCCGTGATGAAGGACAAGTTCCTCGATCGCCACGTGCCCACCATCCGCGCCCTCTACAAGCGCCAGCGCGACGCGATGATCGCCGCGCTCAAGCGCGAGATGGCCGGCCTGGACGTGAAGTTCAACGCACCCAAGGGCGGCATGTTCCTGTGGGCCCGCCTGCCCGAGGGCGTCGACACCGTGAAGCTGCTGCCCAAGGCGGTGGAGCGCAACGTGGCCTTCGTGCCCGGCGCGCCCTTCTATGCGGGCGAAGGCGATCCGCGCACGCTGCGCCTGTCGTTCGTGACGGCCAGCGTCGACGAGATCGACACTGCCATCGCCGCACTGGCCCAGACGCTGCGCGAAGAACTGGCGCTGCTCGGCGAGAAGACGCCGGCCGTGGCGCAGGTCTGAAACCAACCGGGAGCCTTCCTTGATCGGCCTCGCCACGCTCTCGCTCTTCCTGCTCGCGGTACTGGCGCTCTTCCTGTCGCCGGGCCCGAACATGGCTTTCGTGCTCTCGCACGGCGTGGCTCATGGTCCGCGCGGCGGGTTCGCGGCGGCCGTCGGCATCTCGGCGGCCGACCTCGTGCACACGCTGTTCGCCGCCACCGGTGTCACCGCGCTGGTGGCCGCGTGGCCGCCCTCGTTCGACGTGCTGCGCTATGCGGGCGCGCTGTACCTTGTGTGGCTCGCGGTGCAGGCGCTACGCAGCGGCGGCGGCTTGCGCATGGGCGCGCAGGCGCAGCCCGCCGGCTTCGGCCGCATCGTGCGCATGGCCCTGCTGAACAACCTCGTCAATCCGAAGGCGCTGCTGTTCTTCATGGTGTTCCTGCCGCAGTTCGTCGACCCCTCGCGCGGCAGCGTGCCGCTGCAGCTGGTGCAACTCGGCGTGGTGCTGTCGATGGCGGCGCTGGCCTTCAACACGCTGCTGGGCGCGTGCAGCGGCCAGATCGGACGCTGGCTGCACAACCGCCCCGGCGCGGCGCGCTTCCAGAGCGGCCTGCTGGCCGCCGTGATGCTGGGGCTGGCCGTGCGCCTGCTGTTCCTGGACCGACCTTCGCCCCGCTGAAGAGGCTTTCACATGAATGTCCTGAAGATCGCAGCCTTCTCTGATGGAGAGACGGGCGGCAACCCCGCCGGCGTCGTCATCGCCGATGCGCTGCCGCCCGCGGCGCAGATGCAGCGCATTGCGGCGGAAGTCGGCTTTTCTGAAACCGCGTTCGCCGCTCCGGCCGACGGCGGCGGCTGGCGCGTGCGCTACTTCGCTCCGCAGTCCGAAGTGCCCTTCTGCGGCCACGCGACGATCGCGCTGGGTGCCGCGCTGGCAATGCAGCAAGGCGACGGCGTATTCCCGCTGACGCTCAACAATGCGCGGATCACCGTGGAAGGCCGGCGCAGCGGCAGCGTGGTCGAGGCCGCACTGCAGTCACCGCCCACGCGCAGCGCCGCCGCATCGCCCGAACTGCTGTCCGACGCGCTGGCCCTGTTCGGCTATTCACCGCACGACCTGGACCCGCGCATTCCGCCGGCCGTCGCCCACGCGGGCGCCGACCATCTGGTGCTGGCCCTGTCGAGCCGCGCGGCGCTGTCGGCGATGCACTACGAACTGGAGGCCGGCCGCGCGCTGATGGCCCGCGCCGGGCTCACGACCATCGTGCTGGTCTATGCAGAGACCGCGCAACTGCTGCACACGCGCAACCCCTTCGCGTCCGGCGGCGTGTACGAAGACCCCGCCACCGGCGCCGCCACGGCCGCGCTGGCCGGCTACCTGCGCGACATCGGCTGGCCGCACGGCGGCGCCATAGACGTGGTGCAGGGCGAGGACATGGGCATGCTGTCGCGCCTGCATGCCGACATTTCGCCCGCGCCGGGCAGCTCGATCCGCGTATCTGGCACCGCGCGCGTCATGCGGGCCTGAGTCGCCTGGAAACCAACGAAAGAAAGAAACAGAACATGCTCAACATCTGGGGCCGCATCAGCTCGATCAATGTCCGCAAGGTGGTGTGGTGCGCGCAGGAGCTCGGGCTCGACTTCCAGCGCACCGAGGCCGGCGGCAAGTTCGGCGTGGTGCAGACGCCCGAATACCTCGCGCTCAATCCGAACGCGATGGTGCCCACCATCGACGACGGCGAGGGCGCCGAGCGCGTGACGCTGTGGGAATCGAACGTGATCGTGCGCTACCTCTGCGCGAAGCATTCGCACGGCACGATGTATCCGAGCGAGCTGCCCGCGCGCTTCGACGCCGAGCGCTGGATGGACTGGCAGCAGACCACCCTCAACCGCGCGAGCCGCGACGCCTTCATCCAGTGGGTGCGCACGCCGCCCTCGGAACGCCAGCCGGCGCTCAGCGAAGCCTCGGTGCGCGCCAGCGAGGCGCTGTTCGCGATGCTCGACGCCCACCTCGCGCGCCAGCCCTACATGGCCGGCCAGCGCTTCACCATGGCCGACATTCCCATCGGATGCGAAACGCACCGCTGGTTCGGCCTGCCGGGCACCGAATACCGCCGGCCGGTATGGCCGAACGTCGAGCGCTGGTACGCCGAATTGCTTTCCCGCCCAGGCACGCGTGGCGTGCTTGACCTCACCCTCGAATGAACCCGATGAAATCCCGCCCCTTCAAGCAAGTCGACGTCTTCACAGCCACCGCCTACTACGGCAACCCGCTCGCGGTGGTGATCGACGGCCAGGACCTCGACGACGCCGCGATGCAGCGCTTCGCGCAGTGGACCAACCTGTCCGAAACCACCTTCCTGCTGCCGCCCACCGACCCGGCCGCCGACTACCGCGTGCGCATCTTCACGCCCGGCGGCGAGTTGCCCTTTGCCGGACACCCGACCATCGGCAGCTGCCACGCGTGGCTGCAGGCCGGCGGCAAGCCCAAGGCGGCGGGCATGGTCGTGCAGCAGTGCGGCGCGGGCCTCGTGCCGCTGCGCCGCGACGGCAGCCGCCTCGCCTTCGCCGCGCCGCCGCTCAAGCGCAGCGCCCCCAGCCCCGCCCTGCTTGCCAAGGTGGCGGGCGCACTGGGGCTGAAGGCGCAGCAGGTGATCGCGGCGCAGGTGCTCGACAACGGCCCGGTCTGGTTCGGCCTGCTGGTGAACGACGCCGACGCGGTGCTGGCGCTGCAGCCCGACCACCGCGCGCTGAAGGAACTGGGCGTGAAGGCCGGCGTGGCGGGCGTGCCCGCTGCGCACGACACCTCGCTGCTCATCGGCCGCTCGAACCGCGAGGCACGCGCCTTCGGCAACCGGCCCGCGGTGCCGAACGAGGACGGCACCCGCATCGACCTGGAAGTGCGCGCCTTCGCCGAGCCCATCGGCGTGCAGGAAGACCCGGTCACCGGCAGCCTCAACGCCAGCCTGGCCGAGTGGCTGATCGCCGACGGCCACATGCCCGAGCGCTACCTCGCCGCACAGGGCCAGTGCCTGGGCCGCGCGGGCCGCGTCTACATCGAGCGCGACGCCGAAGGAAAGATCTGGGTCGGCGGCGACGCCGTGACCTGCGTGGACGGCAGCGTCACGCTCTGACACCCTGAAGAAAGGCATCGCACCATGCACGCGCAGCTCGACCATCTGGTGATTGCCGCCGCCTCGCTCGCCGAGGGCGTGGCCTGGTGCGAGGCGACGCTCGGCGTCACGCCCGCGCCGGGCGGTTCGCATCCGCTGATGGGCACGCACAACCGTCTGCTGAACATCTCGGGCGATGCCTTTCCGGCTACCTACGCGGAGATCATCGCCATCGAGCCAGGCAAGGAGCCCTCGCGACCGAAGACACGGCGATGGTTCGACCTGGACGACGCCGCGCTGGAAGCCGCGCTCGCGAAGCAAGGCCCGAGGTTGATCCACTTCGCCGCCCGCGTGCCCGACGCGCATGCGGCGACACGGGCGCTCGCACGCGAGGAGCATGCGCACATCGACCGCGGCCAGCTGCTCGAAGCCTCGCGCGACACGCCCGCCGGCCGGCTCGAATGGCAGATCACGGTGCGCGACGATGGCCAGCGGCTGTTCTACGGCACGTTGCCCACGCTGATCCAGTGGGGCGCGGTGCATCCCACCGACGCGATGCCGAAGTCGGGCCTCGCCCTGCGTTCGCTGCGCGCCGTGCATCCGCGCGCACCGGCGCTGGCCGCCGCCCTCTCGGCCATCGGCATGACCGGCATGGAGGTCGAAGCCGGTCCGCCCAACCTCGTCGCCGTGCTCGACACGCCGCGCGGCCCCGTCACCCTCGAATCGCAAGGACTCTGAACCGATCATGCTGAGCCTCACCGAAATCGCCCTGTTCGCTCTCGCATCGCTGCTGCTGGCACTCACGCCGGGGCCGAACATGATCTATTGCGTCTCGCGCACGCTGATCCAGGGCCGCCGCGCCGGGTTGATCTCGCTGGGCGGGGTGCTGCTGGCCTTCCTGGTGCACCTGATGGCCGCGGCGCTCGGGCTCACTGCCCTGCTGCTGGCCGTGCCGATCGCCTTCGACGCCATCCGCGTCGCGGGCGCGGCCTACCTGCTGTGGCTCGCGTGGCAGGCGGTGAAGCCGGGCGGCACCGCGCCCTTCGAGGCGCGTGCGCTGCCGGCCGACCCGCCGGGCAGGTTGTTCCGCATGGGCTTTCTCACGAACCTGCTGAACCCGAAGGTGGCGATGTTCTACCTCTCGTTCTTTCCGCAGTTCATCCACCCCGAGCGCGGTTCGGTGCTGCTGCAGAGTGTGCAGCTGGGCATCGCGCAGATGACCGCCAGCGCCGCGGTCAACACCGTGATGATCGTCGGTGCCGCGAGCATCACGGCCGTGCTGTCGCAGAGCGCTGGCTGGCTGCGCGCGCAGCGCTACATCATGGGCAGCGTGCTGGCCGCGCTGGCCGTTCGCGTGGCACTCACCGAACGCAAGTAAGACAAGAAGAGAGACATCCGATGAAGTTCACCCGCGAAGAGATCGAAGCCGCGCAGCGCACCGTGCATGCGGCCATGCCGCCCACGCCGCAGTACGCCTGGCCGCTGCTCTCGCAGCGCCTGGGCGCCACCGTGTGGGCCAAGCACGAGAACCACACGCCGGCCGGCGCATTCAAGATCCGCGGCGGCCTGACCTACTTCGAGACCCTGGCGCGCGAGCAGCCCGAAGTGCGCCACGCCATCAGCGCCACGCGCGGCAACCATGGCCAGTCGGTCGGCTTCGCCACGCGCCGCCACGGGCTGGCCGCGACCATCGTGGTGCCGCACGGCAACTCGACCGAGAAGAACGCCGCGATGCGCGCGCTCGGCGTCACGCTGATCGAGCACGGCGACGATTTCCAGGCCGCCGCCGAGCACGCAGCAGCGCTGGCCGAGCGCGACGGCCTGCACCGCGTGCCCTCGTTCCACCGCGAGCTGGTGCGCGGCGTTTCGACGGCGTACGTGGAGTTCTTCAGCGCCTTGAAAGATTCGCCGCCCGACGTGCTGTTCGTGCCCATCGGCCTGGGCTCCGGCTTTGCCGCGGCGGCGGCGGCGCGCGCGCATTGCGGCGTGTCGACGAAGCTCATCGGCGTGGTGTCGGCGCATGCCACGGCGTACCGCGATTCCTTCCGCGCGGGCAAGCCGGTCGAGTCGCCCGTCACCACGCGGCTGGCCGACGGCATGGCCTGCCGCGTGCCGGTACCCGAGTCGGTCGAGGTGATCCTGCGCGAAGCCGACGACGTGGTCACCGTCACCGACGACGAGGTTGCCGGGGCCATGCGCATCCTCTTCAGCGACACGCACAACGTGGCCGAAGGGGCTGGCGCGGCTGCATTGGCCGCCGCGCTCCAGCAGCAGGAGCGCTGGCGCGGCAAGACGGTCGGCGTGTGCGTGAGCGGCGGCAATGTCGACACCGGCATGTTCGCCGGCGTGCTGGGAGGCAGCGCGTCCTAGGCGCCTCGCACCAGCCTCAGAGCCTGGTGCCGGTCGCGCCCTCTGCGGCGGCGCGCACCGGCGGCATCGTGGAGATCACGACGCTGTTGACGCGCGAGCCGCTCACCACGTTCTGGTCGGGGGCGCGGGCGGTCTCCACCGCGACCTGGCGCATGGCCTCGCGCGAGACGGTGGAGGTGAAGGGGTCGGGCCCGCGCGAGCCGCGCGTCACGTTCTGGTCGGGGGCGTGGGCCGTGGTCACGGCCTGGGCAGCCACGTCGCTGCGCGCGAGCAGGCCGGGGCCCTGGTGCACGCCGTCGTAGGTTTCCGCATGGGCCGCACCGGCCAGGGCAAGGATGGCCAGGAGGCCGAAGGTCTTTCGCATGTCGTGAACTCCTTTTCGAGAACTGGGTTGGCGCCTTGCGGCGCGGCCGCTTTCGCGGCTGGAGTCACTGTAGGAAGGCCGCTTTATGCGACCTTTAGGCGAGAGTTACCCGAGCGTTAAGCCGCCGCCGGATCGCCCAGGTGCACGCGCGCCTGCAGCCCCGACTGCCTGCCCTGCGAGTCGTGCCGGTTGGCCAGCACGATGCGCAGGCCGTTGCGCTGCGCGGCCATGCGCGCGATGGCGAGCCCCAGGCCGCTGCCCTCCGCCGCCGTGCCCGGCACGCGGAAGAAGCGGTCGAAGGCGCGCTCCATCAGCGCGGGCGGAATGCCCGGCCCGTTGTCCACCACGTCGACCACCGGGCGCCCTTCCACCTCGTGCAGGCGCACGTCGACCACGCCGCCCTCGGGCGAGTGGCGCAGCGCGTTGTCGATCAGGTTGTCGAAGATGCTGCGCAGCTCGGCCGGCGGTGCGGTCACCGTCACGGCGGTGCCGCCCTCGAAGCCGATGTCGATGCGGCGGCGGTCGGCGATCACCATCAGCTGGGTCACGCTGTCGCGCAGCACCGACGCCACGTCGAGCGGCACCGGCGCCTCGAGCTCGGTGCTGCTTTCCTGGCGCGACAGGCGCAGCAGCTGCTCGATCAGGTGCTGGGCGCGCGTCACGCCGCCCTTGAGTTGCACGTAGTGATCGGCGATGACCTCGGCCGGCACCTCCGCGCGCATGTTGTCCAGCTGCAGGCCGATGGCGGCGATGGGCGTGCGCAGCTCGTGCGCGGCGTCCTGCACGAAGCGGCGCTGCGCGGCGAAGGCATGGCGCAGGCGGCCGAGGAGGCTGTTGAAGGCCTCCACCAGCGGCGCGATCTCGGCGGGCACGCTCGACACCTGGAGCTCGGACAGGCTGCGCTCGTCCTGCGCGGCGACGTCGAGCGCCACGCTGCGCAGCTTGCGCGACGAGGTCCACACCACCAGCCAGAGCACGGCCAGCGACATCGGCAGCAGCAGCGCGATGGGCACCGTCAGCGAAAGCGCGCGCTTGGCCACCAGCCGGCGCACGAAGCCGCCGCTCTGGATCACCTGCACCTGGAAGCGGCCCGGGTCGGCCACCGGCCCGGTGGAGTACACGCGCCACACGTCGTCGCTACCGCCGGACTCCATGCGCACGATGCTCATGCCCTCCGAGGGCTGACGGGCCATGGCCAGTTCGGGCCACGAGCTCGCCAGCAGCTCGCCGCGCCCGTTCCAGACCTGGATGACAAGGGCGCCACGCTCGAAGATGTTGCGCTCGTCGGTCGGCCTCAGCTCGGGCACGGTGACGTTGCCCGCATAGGACTCGGCCAGCGTCTGCATCTGGTCGTCCTTGGAGGTGACGATGAGCCGGTCGTAGCTGGCATAGGTGTACCAGGCCACGCCCACCGCGGCGAGCAGGTGCACCAGCACCAGCCAGAGCAGCAGCTTGTTGCGCAGCGAACCCGGCGAGTACCAGGGCCTGCCCGGCGCGGCGGTCATCGCGGAGCTCACGGGGAATCCACCACGCGCCAGCCCAGGCCGCGCACGTTGCGGATGGTGTCGGCGCCGAGCTTTCGCCGCATGTTGTGGATGATCACGTCGACCGCGTTGCTCATCACTTCCTCGCCCCAGCCGTAGATGCGGTTCTCGAGCTGTTCGCGCGACAGGATGGCGCCGGGGCGCTCGAGCATGGCGTGCATCAGCGCGAACTCGCGGGCGGTGAGCGTCTCGCGCGTGCCCCGGTAGAGCACCTCGCGCGTGGTGAGGTCGAGCTGCACGCTGCCGCTGCCGATCACCGAGTTGGCAGCGCCGTGGCGGCGCCGCACCACCGCGCGCATGCGCGCCAGCAGCTCGGGGAACTCGAAGGGCTTGAGCAGGTAGTCGTCGGCGCCGAGGTCGAGCCCCTCGACCCGCTGCCCGAGGCTGTCGCGCGCCGTGAGGATCAGGATGGGCGTGGCGTTGCCCAGGCCGCGCGCGTGGCGCAGCACCTCGACGCCGTCGAGCCCCGGCAGGCCCAGGTCCAGCAGCATGCAGGTGTAGTCGCCGTCGGCCAGCGCACTGCGCGCGAGCAGGCCGTCGCGCACCCAGTCCACGGCCCAGCCCGACCTCTCCAGGCCGCGGACCAGGCTGTTTCCGATCATTTCATCGTCTTCGACAAGCAGCACGCGCACGACGGCTCCCGTTGCTTCATTGGTTCGTTGGTGCGCCGCGAAGTTAGCGCAGAACCGTTAGATCAACGTTAACGCGACACGGGCGCCGAAGCGAGCCCCCGCCGATCGTTCCCTGCGCCAGGGCTCAGGGCAGCGGGCCGGTGTTGGCGGTGTCCAGCGGCAGCCGCGACACCTCCTCCAGCAGCAGCGCCAGTTGCTGCGCCGCGGCATCGATCACCGCCTGGCCATGCTCCGCCGTGGCCGCCGCCGCGTTGCCGGCGGCGCCGTGGGCGTTGTAGTCCTCCATCGCCCAGCCGAGCTTGGCGCTCCTGCCGTTGCCCAGGATCGGGTAGCCGGCCGCGCGCTGCTCGGAGGTGGAGGGGAAGTCGCGCGCCTCGCCCATGCGCACCAGCTGCGGCGTCAGCGCCAGCATCATCGAAGTCTCGATCTCGCCCGCATGCACGCCGAAGCGGTGCTCGTGCGCGCTGAACTGCGCGCCCGCGTCGCCCAGCGGCAGGTTGAACCAGCTCACGCTGTAGACGATGAGCCCGTGCGCCGCGCGCAGCTCGCGCGCCACGATGTCCATTGCGCCGACGTGGCCGCCGTGCGCATTGAAAAGCACCAGCTTCTTGACGCCCGCGCGCGCCACGCCCGCGCCGATCTCGCTCCAGAGGCGGATCAGCGTCTCGGCCGACAGCGTGAGCGTGCCCGCGAAGCGCGCGTGCTCGGGGCTGAGGCCGATCTGCTGGGTCGGCAGGAACAGCACCGGCAGCGAAGCCGGCAGCAGCGGCAGCGACGCGGCGACGATGCCGTCGGCCAGCACCGTGTCCACGCCCAGCGGCAGGTGCGGGCCGTGCTGCTCGGTCGCGCCCAGCGGCAGCACCGCGACGGTGGCCGCCGGGTCGAGCGAGGCGAAGTCGCGCGTGGTGAGCCGGGACCAGAAGCGGGGGAGCGGGGAGGACGAAGGCGAAGGGGCTTGGGGAGCAGCGTTCATCGCGCGATCTTAGGTCGGGCCCGGGTCGGACGGACGCCGGACTCTTTGGGCACCTGTCCGACAAAAGCGATCAGCGCAGGCGCCAAAAACGCGGATCTGTTCACACATATAACCAATTATTCGGACTTTTGTTTGCCACTGTTAACAATCATGTCTAGAGTGATTCCTGAATAGTTTTTCCGAGGCTGCCGGCCTGTCACATCGGCATCTCCGGTTCTCGCGGCGTCGTCATGGCCTCCCGGGGACCGTATTTCGAGTTTCCAAGGGAGCAAGGTGTTCATCCAGAAAAAAGCTGGAGGCACGGTCTCGGCCAAGCGCAAACCGGCGCTCGCCGGCCCGGCGCTTCTCCGATTCGCGCGGAATGCGCAAAAAATTCCCCCTTTGCCACTGGCATGCACGCTGCTCCTCGGCGCGCCGGCGGCGTTCGCGCAGCCGGCTCTCACGCCGCCTGCGGCCCTGCCTCCCGTCGTCGACCGGAGCACATTGCCCTATGACGCGCGCCAGCACGACGCGCTGATCGTCGCGCGCCGCGAAGGCCGCACCAACGCGGCAGAAGCGCTGCGCCAGCTGAAGGCATGGCTCGCATCGCCGATCGGCGACGACGCCCGCCGGCGCGTGGCCTCCGATGCCGTCGCGATCGCGTCCGCCGACGGCCAGTACGCCGAGGCCGTGGCGCTGGGTCGCCAGGCCACTCCTTCGAAGCTGGAGGACTACGCCCTGGGCCCGCTCGCGCTCGCGGCACGGCGCACCCATGACACCGGCCTGCAGGGCGAAGTCATCGGCATCTGGCGCGCACGGCAGCCCGATGCCCGCGAGCCGCGCGTCCACGAAGCCTGGTGGCGCCTCGACAGCGGCGACATCGCCGGCGCCCGGGCGCTGTACCGCGCGCTGTCGCAACCCGCGCCCACGCGCATCGACGACCGCGTCGCGCTGCTGGAACTGCGCGGCGCCCTGGCGCGTGCCGACAAAGACCCGCTGCAGGCGCTCGGCGCCTACGCCGAGGCCAATGCGCTGCGGCCCGGACGCCTCGACCTCCGCCGCGAGGCCGACTTCCTGCTCGCGGCCAGCGGTGCCGCATCGAGCGCCTTCGAGAACGCGGAGGCGGCGGAACGCGCCGCTCCGGGCAGCTTCTCGCCGCTGGCGCTTTCCACCCTGCAGCAGGAGGCGCTGGCGCAGCGGCTGCGCTGGGCGATACGCGCACGCGACCAGCGGCTGGGCGCGGAGCGCGTGGTCGCGCTCGACCGGGTGCTGGCCGACCAGGAAGCCGCGCTGGCGCGGGCCGACGCGGCAGCCCCGAAGGCCGACCCCGCCGATGCCGCCGCATGGCGCACGGTACGGGTGCGGCTGCAATCCGATCGCCTGCTGGCGCTGGTCGAACGCGGCCGCCCTGCGGATGCCATCGCGCTCTACGACAGCCTGCGCGCCACGGGCACCGAGCTCCCCGCCTACGGGCTCGAGGCCGCGGCCCGGGCGCTCGCGCAGGAGCGACGCTCCATCGAGGCCGTTCCGCTCTACGAGGCGGCCGTGGCCAGCGGCGGTGCCGACCTGCCGATGCCCAGCGAGATTCACTACGGGCTGATCTACGCCTACCTGGACGTGGGCCGGTTCGCCGACGCCGAAGCGCTGCTCGACCGGATCGAAGCCGCCACGCCCGCGATGCTGCGCCTCGCGCCCGAAGCGGGCCGCCCGAACGGCGAGTACACCGAGGTCACCGGCCTGCGCGGCCTCGTCCAGCTCTACTCCGACCGTCCGGCACTCGCGCAGCGGAGCTTCTCGGTATTGACGCGGGAAGCGCCGCTCAACGCCGGCTATGCCCAGGGCGCGGCGCTCACCGCGCGGCTGCGCGAGCATCCCGAGGCTGCCGTCGCCCGCTTCGAGGCGCTGGCGGCCGACTCCCCCTACGACACCGGCGCGCGCATCGGCCATGTCGAGGCGCTGCTCGACGCGGACGAGTTCGCCGAGGCCCGCCGGCGCGCCGAATCGCTCACGGCCGACCTGCCCGACTCGGTGCAGGTGCGCGAGATGGAACGCAAGCGGCGCGCCCTCGTCGGCCCGCGGCTCGACGTGGACGCCGAGGCTTCCTCCGGCGGCGCGGCCATCGCCAGCCATGAATGGCGCATCGACAGCCGGCTGAGCTCGGGCCTCATCGACGACCGGTGGCGCGTGTTCTACGACCAGACGCTGGGCCGCGGCAGCACCGACATCGGCAACGCGAACTGGGCGCGCGGCGGCCTCGGCCTGGGCTGGCAGCAAGGGCGCTGGCTGGCCGAAGGCATCGTGCAGCACGCGAACGCGGGCCCCTATCGCAACAGCGTGGCCGGCCGGCTCGACTACCGCGCGGGCGACGCGTGGCGGCTGTCGGCCACCTACGACGGCGACAGCAAGGAGCTGCCGTGGAAGGCGCGCGTGGCCGGCATCGGCGCGCACGAGGTCGGCGCCAGCGTGGGCTATGTGGTCGACGAGTCGCGCCGCTTCGACCTGAAGTGGCAGCAGCTCGACTTCAGCGACGGCAACGTGCGCAACGGCCTGGACATCGGCTGGCGCGAGCGCTGGATCAGCACGCCGGCCTTCCAGCTCGAAACCCGGCTCGGTGCCGACGCGAGCCGCGGCCGCGCCGTCGAGGCGCCCTACTTCAACCCGTCGAGCGACGGCAGCGTGCAGCTCGGCGTGCGCGCCCAGTGGCTCAACTGGAAGCGCGACGACCGACAGTTCTTCCAGATCGTCGAGCTCGGCGGCGGCAGCTACCGGCAGGCCGGCTTCGGCAGCGGCCCGATATGGAGTCTGCGCTACGAGCACCGCTGGAACTTCGGGCCACGGCTCACGCTGCGCTACGGCGCGTTCGTTTCCAGCCATCCCTACGACGGCGTGCGCGAGCGACAGCGCGGCGTCTTCCTGAACCTCTCGACGCCCCTGCCGTGATGCGAAGAACGACGACGAACCCTTTCACCTTCCTGCGCACGGTCCTGCCGTGGCTGCTGCTGATGGCGCTCTCGCTGCCGGCGCTCGCGCAGCCGCTGCCGCCCGCAGACCCCGACGACGGCGTGAGCTTTCGCGTGATCTCCTTCCACGACGTGCGCGCCAACGTTCGCGAGAGCTTCGAGACCTCGCCCGACGAGACCGCCATGGACGAGCACACCTTCGCGGGCGTGCTCGCCTGGCTGCAGTACAACGACTACCACCCGGTGAGCCTGCAGCAGATCGTCGACGCGCGCGCCGGCGGCAAGCCGCTGCCGCCCAGGCCGGTGCTGCTGACTTTCGACGACGGCTACCGCAGCGCCTACACCAAGGTCTTTCCGCTGCTCAAGCGCTACAACTATCCGGCGGTGATGGCGCTGGTGACCAGCTGGCTCGAGGTGCCCGAAGGACAGCAGGTGCACTGGGGCGACAAGCCCGCGCCGCGCGAGAACTTCCTGCTGTGGAGCGAGGCCGCCGAGATGGCGCGCTCGGGCCTCGTCGAATTCGCGAGCCACAGCGACGCCATGCACACCGGCATCGTCGCCAATCCGCAGGGCAACCTGCTGCCGGCCGCGGCCACGCACCGCTACGACCCGAAGACCGGCCGCTACGAGGACGACGACGCCTACGTGCGGCGCGTCGAGGCCGACCTGCGCCGCAGCCGCGAACTCATCGAGAAGCGCACCGGCGCGAAGGTGCGCTCGATGGTGTGGCCCTACGGCGCGTACAACACGGCGGCGCTCCAGGCATCGGCTCGCGCGGGCATGCCCATCACCTTCACGCTCGATGACGGACCGAACACGGCCGCCGTGCCGCTCGCGCGCATCCGCCGCGCGCTGGCGGCCTACGACAACGAGGCGCCCTCGTTCGATCGCATGCTGCGCAGCCCCGTGGGCGGCGAGGTGCGTCCGGTCAACCGCGTGATGCATGTGGACCTGGACTACGTGTACGACCCCGACCCGGCCCAGCAGGAGCGCAACCTCTCGATGCTGATCGACCGCGTGGCCGCCGTGCGCCCGCGCGCGGTGTTCCTTCAGGCCTACGCCGACCCCGACGGCGACGGCGTGGCCGACGCGCTGTACTTTCCCAACCGCCACCTGCCGATGCGCGCCGACCTGTTCGCCCGCGCGGCCTGGCAGCTGCGCAGCCGCGCCGGCGTGAAGGTCTACGCCTGGATGCCGGTGACGGCCTTCAAGCTGCCGGCATCGAACCCGCTCGCCACCCGCACGGTGACGGCGCAAGGCGGCGCGATGCCGGCCGGCCGCTACCACCGGCTCACGCCCTTCGACCCCGCGGTACGCGCGCTGGTCGGCGACATCTACGAAGACCTGGGCCGCTACACCTTCTTCGAGGGCCTGCTGTTCCACGACGACGCGACGCTGTCCGACGACGAGGACGCCAGCCCCGCCGCGCTCGCCACCTACGCGAAATGGGGCCTGCCGGCCGACGTGGCGGCGATCCGCGCAAACCCCGGGCTGATGGCGCGCTGGACCACGGCCAAGACGCGCTACCTGATCGAATTCACGCAGGAGCTCGCCGCGCGCACGGGCGCCTGGCGGCCCGCGCTGGAGACCGCCCGCAACCTCTACGCGCGGCCGGTGCTGGAGCCGCAGGCAGAGCAATGGTTCGCGCAGAACTACGAGGCCTCGCTCGCCGCCTACGACTACGTCGCGCTGATGGCGATGCCGCGCATGGAGCGCGAGGCCGATGCCGACGGCTGGCTCGCGCGCCTGGCCAGGCGCGCCGCCGACACGCCGCGCGGCCTCGACGGCACCGTGTTCGAGCTGCAGGCGCGCGACTGGCGCACCGGAAAGCCCGTGCCCGACGCGGAGCTCACGCGGCAGTGGACGCTGCTGCAGCGCGCCGGCGTGCGCCACCTGGGCTACTACCCCGACGACTTCCTCAACGACCAGCCTTCGCTGGAGACCGTGCGCCGCGCGATCTCGGTGCGCACGATGCTGCCGCGCGCGCTGCGGGCGACGTCTGCAGCGCAGGTGCCGGTGCAGTTGCCGGCACAGGCCGCGCCGCAGGAGCATCCACGATGAGCACCGTCGAGTTCCTGGCGCAGACGCTGCCCTCGCTGCTGTTCGGCTTCGTCTTCTATTACCCGTTCTTCATGGCCTACGTGTGGATGGCGGGCGGCCTCTCGCATGCGATGGTTTTCGAGCGCAAGCGCGACGTGGACGTCAATCCGCTCGACCTGCTGCCCTCGCGCCCGCTGGTCACAGTGGTCGTGCCGTGTTTCAACGAGGCGCCGCACCTGCGCGAGGTGATCGAGCAGCTGATGCGCACGCGCTACCCGTACTGCGAGGTCATTGCCGTGAACGACGGCAGCACCGACGGCACAGGCGAGCTGCTCGACCAGATGACGCAGGAGTACGGCCGCCTGCGCGTGATCCACAACGCCAGCAACCAGGGCAAGGCCGTCGGGCTCAACACCGCCTGCCAGCTCGCGCGCGGCGAGTACATCCTGGGCATCGACGGCGACGCGCTGATCGACGAGGACGCCATCGCGTGGATGCTGCTGCCGATGCTGGCTTCGGAGCGCATCGGCGCGGTCACCGGCAACCCGCGCATCCGCACGCGCACCACGCTGCTGGGGCGCATGCAGGTGGGCGAGTTCTCCTCGATCATCGGCCTCATCAAGCGCTCGCAGCAGCTGGCGGGCACGCTGTTCACGGTGTCGGGCGTGATCGCCATGTTCCGCCGCCGCGCGGTGATCGACGTGGGCTTCTGGAGCCCCGACGTGCTCACCGAGGACATCGACATGAGCTGGAAGCTGCAGATCGCCGGCTGGCAGCTGCGCTTCGAGCCGCGCGCGCTGTGCTGGATCCTGATGCCCGAGACCTTGCGCGGTCTCTGGAAGCAGCGCCTGCGCTGGGCCATCGGCGGCATCCAGACCATGCTGCGCTGCACCTCGCACATCCTGCGGCCGCGCCACTGGCGCATGTGGCCCGTGTACTTCGAGTACATGACGAGCATCTTCTGGGCCTATGCCATGGCCCTGGTGCTGGTCATCAGCCTGGTGCGGCCCTTCCTGCCGCACGACTCGTCCTGGCATTCGGCGCTGCTGCCGCACTGGCAGGGCACGCTGCTGGCCATGACCTGCATCCTGCAGATGCTGCTGAGCCTGTGGATCGACCGCCGCTACGACCGCGACCTGATGCGCTACTTCGCCGGAACGATCTGGTATCCGATCGCCTTCTGGACCATCACGATGGCCACCACCGTCATCGCCCTTCCCAAAGCCCTGATACGCCGCCGGGGAAAACGCGCGGTGTGGACAAGTCCCGACCGAGGAGTTTCCGATGTCCCATGAGTCCGTCTTCCCCTCGAGCTATCCGCCCGAGACGCACAACGATGCCTCGCCCCCGAGCCGCAGCCGCTCCTGGGGGCAGCCCCCGGTGGACGAGCCGATCATCGACGCCGCGCGCATCCCGCTGCGCGCCTTCGGCAGCGGCCGCTCGCCGCAGCGCGCGCTGGCCATGTACCTGTGGCTGCGCCTGCTGCGCCCCGCCATCACCGTCACCATCTGGTTCTGCGCAGTCTGGTATGCATGGCCCTACGTGCTGGGCGCGCGTTCGCAACCCGAGGTGCTGCACCTGCTGAGCCTGTACGGCCTGGTGATCAGCGCGATCCTGCTGTCCATGCTGGTGATGGCGCCATGGCGCCGCCGCCAGCACCGTCGGGAGGCGCCGCCCGAGCGGGAGAAGTCGTCGCTGTCTGCGCTGGCCACCTACATCGAGGTGCCGCCGGCGCGCCTGTCGACCTGGCAGCGCACACGGCAGTTGCTGGTGCACCACGACAACAACGGCCACCTGCGCGACGCCATCGATACCGCGCCCGGCGCGCTGGAGCCCGAGACGACGAAAAGGCGCCGAGAGCCCGCAGCCCATCCGGCCGGGGCGCGTGCAGGGGTTTCGCGGCGGTGATTCAATCGCCGCACCCCACACACCAAGGACCCGTTTCATGGACCTCCAGCTCCAGGACCAGCACGTTCTCATCACCGGCGGCAGCAAGGGCATCGGCCTGGCCTGCGCGCTGGGCTTCCTGCGCGAAGGCGCGCGCGTGAGCCTCGTGTCGCGCGACGTCGCCAACCTCGAGCAGGGCCGCCGGACGCTCGTCGAATCGTTCGCGCAGGCCGAGGGCCGCGTGTCGATCCATGCGGCCGACCTCAAGGACCCGGCCGGCGCAGAGGCGGCACTCGACGCAGCCGAAAAGGCCTTCGGCCCGGTCGACATCCTCGTCAACTCGGCCGGCGCCGCGCGCCGCACCCCGCCCGACGAACTCACGGCCGCGTCCTGGCACGACGCAATGGACGCGAAGTACTTCACCTACGTCCACATGATCCACCCCGTGGTCAGGCGCATGGGCCAGCGCGGACGCGGCGCCATCGTCAACGTCATCGGCCAGGGCGGCAAGGTCGCGAGCCCCGTGCACATGGCCGGCGGCGCCGCCAACGCCGCCCTGATGCTCGTGAGCGCCGGCATGGCCGCCGCCTATGCCGGCAAGGGCGTGCGCGTGAACGCCGTGAACCCCGGCCTCACGCTGACCGAGCGGCTGCAGGAAGGCATGAAGGCCGACGCGAAGCTGCAGGGCATCGGCACCGACGAGGCGCTGGAGCGCGCCAAGGCAAGGCTGCCGCTCGGCCGCATCGCGACGCCGGAAGAGATCGCCAACGCAGTGGTGTTCCTGGCGTCGCCGAAGGCGAGTTATGTGACCGGCGCCATCGTGGCAATGGACGGCGCAGTCACTCCGATGATCTGAAAGAAAAGCGGGCCGAGCGAAGCAAAGGCCCGTCCGTCTCCCCTCCCCTCTGGCTGCGCCGAGGAGCGCAGCGTTTCGCGGATCAGGGCTCGCCCTTGTTTGAGCGAAGCGAGTTTGGGCGAGCCCCCGCGAAACGCGAGCACCGCAGGTTGCCCGCAGCGAAGCGGAGGGACGCAGACAGTGGGGTCGCCTTTTCTTTGCCTACTTTCTTTTGGCGAAGCAAAAGAAAGCAGGTCGCCCGCCGGGGCGAGTCCCGGCCCCGGAAAGCAATCTCAAGACACGGCCCGGATGGGGATATACATCTCGCCCCCGCCCGCCATGAACTCCTTCGACTTCTCCTCCATGCCTTCAGCCACGGCAGCGGCCTCGGCCACGCCCTTCTTCGCTGCGTACTCCCGCACTTCCTGAGTAATCTTCATCGAGCAGAACTTCGGCCCGCACATGGAGCAGAAGTGCGCCACCTTGCTCGAATCCTTAGGCAAGGTCTCATCGTGGAATTCGCGCGCAGTGTCAGGGTCCAGGCCCAGGTTGAACTGATCCTGCCAACGAAACTCGAACCGCGCCTTGCTCAACGCATCGTCCCGCGACCGGGCCCCCGGATGCCCCTTCGCCACATCGGCAGCATGCGCAGCGATCTTGTACGCAATGATCCCCTGCTTCACGTCATCGCGGTCAGGCAGCCCCAGGTGCTCCTTCGGCGTCACGTAGCAGAGCATCGCCGTGCCGGCCCAGCCGATCATCGCCGCGCCGATGGCGCTGGCAATGTGGTCGTAACCCGGCGCGATGTCGATGGTCAGCGGCCCGAGCGTGTAGAACGGCGCCTCGTGGCAATGCTTGATCTGCTCGTCCATGTTCGACTGGATCATGTGCATCGGCACATGGCCCGGCCCTTCGATCATGGTCTGCACGTCGTGCTTCCACGCGATCTGCGTGAGCTCGCCCAGCGTGCGCAGTTCGGCGAACTGGGCCTCGTCGTTGGCGTCGGCGCCCGAGCCGGGCCGCAGGCCGTCGCCGAGCGAGAAGCTCACGTCGTAGGCCTTCATGATGTCGCAGATGTCCTCGAAGTGCGTGTAGAGGAAGCTCTCCTTGTGGTGCGCGATGCACCACTTGGCCATGATCGAGCCGCCGCGCGACACGATGCCCGTCATGCGGTTGGCCGTGAGATGGATGAACGGCAGGCGCAGGCCGGCGTGGATGGTGAAGTAGTCGACGCCCTGCTCCGCCTGCTCGATGAGCGTGTCGCGGTAGATCTCCCAGGTGAGGTCCTCGGCCACGCCGCCCACTTTCTCGAGCGCCTGATAGATCGGCACGGTGCCGATGGGCACGGGGCTGTTGCGCACGATCCAGTCGCGCGTGGTGTGGATGTTCTTGCCGGTCGACAGGTCCATCACGTTGTCCGCGCCCCAGCGGATGGCCCACACCAGCTTCTCGACCTCTTCCTCGATGCTCGAGGTGACGGCCGAGTTGCCGATGTTGGCGTTGATCTTCACCTTGAAGTTGCGGCCGATGGCCATCGGCTCGACTTCGGGGTGGTTGATGTTGGCCGGGATGATCGCGCGACCGCGCGCCACTTCGTCGCGCACGAACTCGGGCGTGATGATGCGCGGAATGCTCGCGCCCATCGGGTTGCCCGCCACGCGCTTGGCGCGCTCCTCGTTGGCGAGGTATTCGGCCATCCACTCGCGCTTGCCGTTCTCGCGCAGCGCCACGTATTCCATCTCGGGCGTGACGATGCCGCGGCGCGCGTAGTGCATCTGCGTGACGTTGGCGCCCGACTTCGCGCGGCGCGGCGTGCGCTGCAGCGCCGAGGCGCCGGCGCGCAGTTCGGCCAGGCGTTGCGCATCGCGGTCCTCGTTCTTGGCGCCGTCGTCGAGCGCATGGTGCGAGCGGCCTTCGTAGCTTTCGGTGTCGTTGCGCTCCAGCACCCAGGCGCCGCGCACGTCGGGCAGGCCGCGGCGCACGTCGATCTCGACCTTCGGATCGGTGTACGGGCCCGAGGTGTCGTAGAGCGACACGGTCTCGCCGTTGGTCAGCTGCACGTCGCGAACGGGCACGAACAGGTCGGGCCGGCTGCCCGGAATCACGCACTTGTGCGACGCGGGAAAGGGCTCGCGCGTCAGCGAAAGCAGCGAGGTGAACTTGTCGGGGGCATTCATCGGAGGCACTCCTTGTTGAGGGAAAGGGTGCTCCGCAATCGCTCGGTGGACTTCGGGATGCCCGTCACGGAAGGGGGAGTGACGGACCGGAGTCAGGGAGTGCAGCTCTTCTTACGCCGGTATGACCCGGATCAAGTTCGCGGGTCGGCAGCTTTGCCATCTCAGCACGCCACATGCGTGCACCCCGGAGCGGGGCCGATTGTGCGAGCCCCGGCCCGGCGCGTCAACCCGGGGTTGTTACTGCAGGTCGCCGTCGAGGTAGTACCAGCGCCCGTCTTCGCGCACGAAGCGGCTGCGCTCGTGCAGGCGCGTGGCGGCGCCCGAGGGGCCGCGCTGGCGCGCGACGAACTCGACTTCGGCGTGGTCCGCATCGAGCACCGAGCGCGAGCGGACGTCGAGCCCCAGCCACTTGACGCCCGGCTCGAACTCGACGGAAGCCGGCCGTTTCGACGCATGCCAGGTGGCGAGCAGGTATTCGCCGCGCTCCAGCACGAAGGCCGAATAGCGCGAGCGCATCAGCGATTCGGCGTCGGGTGCGGGGGTGTTGTCGAAATCGTCGAGATAGCGGCCACAGCACAGGGCGTAGGCAATGGGCTTGTCGCGGCGGTCGGTTCGGCCGCAGGGGCAAGGCCCGGTAGGGGGATCGATGGCACTCATGAAGACCGCTATTGGAACACCTCGCGGCCCGGGTGCCGACAGGGCAAGCCCCGAGGCTAGGAAGGCCGGCTCGCGGCGATGGCTTCCTGAAGGGCCTGCGCGCCAGCCGGCTTGTAGATCAGCGCATAGCCCGCGCGCTCGACTTCGGCCCGCGTCGCATGCGCGGTCTCGCCGGTGAGGACGACCACGTTGCGCGCCTTGCCGACCGCCTGCAGGGCCTGCGCCGCAGCCAGGCCGGAAAGCCCGCTGCCCAGCCGCAGGTCGCTCAGCATCAGGTCGAACACGCCGCCGTGCTGCAGGGCTTCGCGCGGATTCGAGGCCAGCGCGACCTCGTGGCCCCAGCCGGTCAGCAGCGAGCGCATGGCTTCGCGCACGGGCTGCTCGTCGTCCAGCACGAGGATGCGGATCGGCGCCAGGGCCGTGCCGGCGGCGGGCCCGGCCGGCTCCTCGTCGGCGAGCGCGATCCGATCGGCCGACACGACCGCCTCCTCCAGCACCAGCGAGAAGGTGCTTCCACGCCCCGGCGCCGTGCGCACCTGGATGTTCGAGCCCATCGCCTGCGCCATGCTCGCCACCAGCGACAGGCCCAGCCCGAGGCCCCTGCTTCGGTCGCGGCCAGGGTTGTCGACCTGGAAGAACTCCTCGAACACATGCGCCTGGTGCCGGGCCTCGATGCCCACGCCCGAGTCGCGAACCTCGATGCGCCACGCCGCGGACGCACCACCGGACGAAGACTGCAGCCGGCGCGCGAAGACGAAGACCGTGCCCGACGGCGTGTACTTGATGGCGTTGTCCACGAGATTGCCCAGCAGCCGCGCGAGCATGCGCGCATCGGCGCGCACCACGGCCTCTGTCGGGCGAATGCGCAGGGCCAACCCCTTGGCATCGGCCAGAGCGGCGAAACGACCGTTGAGTGCCTCGAAGACCGGGTCCAGCTGTACCGCCTCCAGCCGCACCGGGGCCACGCCGCCGTCGAGCTGTGCGATGTCGAGCAGGGCATCGACCGAACCGCGCAGCGCATCGACGCTGTCGCGCATGAAGCGCAGGTTGTCGGCGCTCGGTGCGCTGCGGGTGTTGAGCGCGTCGACGAAGATCGCCAGCGCATGCATCGGCTGGCGCAGGTCGTGGTTGGCGGCCGCGAAGATGCGCGCGCGCTGCGCCGCGAGCTGGGCCACGTGATCGAGCTGGCGGGCGAGCGCATCGGCCAGCCGCGCGTTCTCGAAGCCGTGCTCGATGGAGCGCACGATCAGCCGGTTCTGCTTGCGCGCGTAATAGAGCGCCGCGAACATCTGCGACACCACCAGGCAGCCCATGAGGATGGTCACGCTGCCCGGCTCCACCACCAGCCGCAGCGCCATGCCGAGGAACATCGGCACGCTGAAGCACAGCGCGGCGAGCCACCATTGCGCGAGCGCCGCGATGACGACGCTGGAAACACCGCTGATGAAGAAGTACATCAGCAGGATCAGCGTGAGGTTGTCGTGCGGAAAGAAGAGCCACGGTGCCAGCCCCCAGACCAGCCCCGGCACCAGCATGCGCACTTCGAGCCGGCGCCGCATGCGCACCGCGTTGCCAACGTCGATGCTGGCGGGGTCGAAGCGACGCAGGTGGCGGTGCCGTTGCCACTGCGAGGTATGCACCAGCAGCCCCCACACCAGCGCGCCCAGGTTGTGCGTGAGCACGAGAAAGGTGATCCAGAAGATGGCGGCGACGCTGGCCGCCATGAGCGGCGTGTCGTAGGTGTCGTCCACATAGGCCCGCGCGAGGCTCTGGTCGACCAGCGGATTGGGGTTGGGCGACTCGACCCAGTAGTCGCGCAGGCGCTGCAACATCGCCGCCGGAAAAGGCGCGCGGGTGGAGCTGGGGGAAGGCGACTGCATTGGCGGACAGGAAACCGGCGCCCGATTTTGCGCGCATTGCGGATGGCTCGTTCGTGCGCGCCCGCGGACATCCACTCTTGGCGCGGCGCTTGCTAAACGTTAGCGTTACAACGGCCCCATCGAGAAAGTCGGCGATGTACCTCACAGCCCCTGAACAGCAGGCCCTGCGCGGCGTTTTTGCGCTGCTGGCCGAAGACGACCGAGACGAGCGCAAGATCCGCGAGCGCCTGGGCTGGGCGCTGCTCGACCTGTTGCACGCGGACCAGTTCGCCTCGTTCGTGTGGGACGCCGAAAGCGGCAGCTTCGGCGCGCGCGTCGCGCTGCACATGGACCCGGCGAACCTCGACAGCTACGCGCAGTGGCACCAGCACCATGACCCGATCACCTTCGTGCTGCAGTCGCACCGCCGCGCCACGCGCGTGACCGAGGTGATGCCGCAGCGCGAGCTGATGCGCACCCCGTTCTTCAACGACTTCCTCGCGCGCGACGGGCTGCACTGGGGCATGAACCTGCATGCGTTCGAGGGCGATCGCGCGCTGGGCGACCTGCGCATCTGGCGCCGCAAGGGGCGCGGCGACTTCGGCGATCACGAGAAGGCGCTGCTGGACCTGATCGAGCCCGCGTTCATCGGGGCGCTTCAGAGGGCGCAGCGCGTGGCGTCGGCCGCATTGCCCTCGCCGGCCGGCGCGCACGACGCCACATGGACATCGCTGAGCGCACGCGAACAGGAAGTGGCGCGTTGCGTGCGCGAAGGGCTCACCGACAAGGAGATCGCGCGACGCATGGCGGTGAGCGTGCCCACCGTACGCACCTACCTGCGCCGCATCTTCGACAAGCTGGGCATCGAGCGCCGTTCGGCTCTGGCTGGCCGGACCATGCCGGCCGCGCGCTGACGCCTGCCGACCAGTTACTTCGGCGCCGGCAGGCGGCCCAGCACCTGCTCCACTGCAAGTCCCAAGGCCAGCAGCCGGCGATCGCTGCCGGCCGGCCCGTCCAGCTCCAGCCCCACCGGCAGGCCCGTCGTCGCGCCGAGGCCAGAGGGCAGCTGCACGCCCGGAATGCCGGCGTTGCTGCCGGGATCGGTGTTCTGGATCAGGGCGCCGAAGTTCTCGGGACTGCTGGCCTCGGGTGCGGCTGCCAGCGCCACGCGCGGCACCGTCGGGAACACCAGCGCGTCGAGCCTGTTCTTCGTGAAGGTGTCGCGGTAGAGCTTCTGCAGCGCGGGGCGCGCGACGCGCATCGCGTTGTCGTAGACCGGCTTCGCGTCGACCACGCCATTCGGCGCTGGCAGCTTGCGCGGAATCACGAAGGCCTCGAAGGTGCCCTTGACGTCGGGGCTGGCGATGCCTGCGGTGAGCTGCGCGATGTCGATGCCGGTGCGGTACTTCGCAAGGTAGGCCACCATGTCGTCGTTCGCCTCGTAGAGCGCAAGCGGGAAGCCGACCGCGCCGTTGAGCTCCATCAGCTTCGGCATCTCCACATCCACCAGCGTGACGCCGGCTGCACGCAGCTTGGCGAGCGCTGCGTCGGTGGCGGCGCGGGTGTCGGCGTCGAGATTCGCGAGGAAGGCTGGTACCACGCCCAGACGCACGCGCTTCAGGTTGGCGGGCTTCGGAGGCTTGCCGCCGGCGATGACGCTGTCGAGCAACGCCACGTCGGCCATCGACTGCGCCATCGGCCCGGCGGTGTCGCGCGTGTGCGAGATCGGCGCGATGCCCTGCTGCGGATAGCGCCCCATCGAGGGACGCAGCGACGCGCAGCCGTTGAACGCGCAGGGAATGCGCACCGAGCCGCCCGTGTCTGTGCCCAGCGCGGCCGGCGCCATGCGCGCGCCAAGGGCCGTGCCGTTGCCCGAGGACGAGCCGCCGGCGACGCGGGTCGCGTCGTAGGCGTTGCGCACGCCCACGTCGGGCCCGCTGTGGAAGCCGGGGTTGTAGCCGGTGACACCGAAAGCCAGCTCGTGCATGTTCGTCTTGCCGAGGATGACGGCGCCGGCGGCGCGCAGCTTGGCGACCACCGGAGCGTCTGCGGCAGGCACGAAGCCCTTGAGCGCAGGCGAGCCGGCTGTGGCGGGCAGGCCCTGCACCTGGATGTTGTCCTTGATGGCCACGGGCAGCCCCGCCAGCGGCTTGCAGGTGCCGCCGCGCTTGCGCAACGCATCGGCGGCTCGCGCCTGCTTCAGGGCTCCGGCCTCGTCGAGAGCGATGAATGCATTGAGGTTCGCCTTCGCCTTGGCCTGCGCTATGTAGGCCTCCGTCAGCTGCTCGCTTGTGAGCGTGCCTGCGCACAGCTGACGCATGGCCTCCGTCGCTGTCAGCGTCGCGATGTCGGGCGCCGCCGACTGGGCCTGGGCGGAAAAGGCGAGCGCGACGACGAATGGCAGAAGGGCCAGCCGCGCGGCAAGGGGAACGGATTTCTGGATGATCATGACAAGAGCCTCCGGGAGAGAGGCGGCCATGGTGCGCCGACGCGCGATGCCTGTCTGTCATCCAAACCGATGACAGGCAGGAACGGATCGCCGCCCTACCGGAACATCACCCACTCGGGCCGCATGTTGAAGCGCACCGGCAGGATGCTCACGCCGAGCCCGCTGGTCACGTACATGCGCCTGCCCTTGTGGGTGATCCAGCCGTAGGCCCATTCGCGCGGGGCCGCGCCCGGAACGATCAGTGCCCCGAGCCCCGGCAGGCTGACCTGCCCGCCGTGCGTGTGCGATGCCACCACCAGCCCCCGCGTGCGCGGCATGGTCGCGAAGCTGAAGGGGTCGTGCATCATGACCAGAGTCGCCGCGCCGGGCGGCACGCCGGCCAGCGCCCGCATGGGCTCCGAATGACCGGTCGAGTGGTCGCCGATGCCGACCACCCAGATGTCGTGCCCCGGCAGGCGCATCGAGGCGTTCTCAAGCACACGGATGCCCTGTGCGCTCATCGCCTTGGCTGTGCGCTCGCCGCCATGCCACCAGTCGTGGTTGCCGAGCACCGCGTACACGCCCTGAGGCGCCTTGAGACGGCCGAGCACGGCGGCCATGTCCTCGATGGGCAGTGGTTCGTCGTCGCCCGAACCCGCCAGGAAGTCACCGGGCAGCAGCACCACGTCGGGCTGCGCGGCATTGATCTCGTCGACGATGCGCGCGGCTCGCTCGACGCTGGTGATACGCCATGCGGAGCGCGTGGTGAGGTGCCAGTCGCCCGCCACAGCGACCTTGAGGCCCGCAGGTGCAGTCCATTCCGCCGAGCCCAGTGGCTCTACGCGCGCCGCAACCCAGCGCGGCTCGATGACGAAGCCCCAGACCGCAAGCGCCGCCAGCATGAGTGCCGTGGCGATCCAGCCCCAGCGGCGCCCGCGGTGTGCGCTCACGCCGGCGCGCGTTGGATCAACGCCATTAGGGAGTTCGATCAACGGCCCTACCGCTTGAAATAGGTCGCCACTTCATCAATGAACTGGCCAAACTTCCGGCACGGCGGGTCTCTGCGAGCCAAGCTTGCTTGCGCGGCCTTGCTTGCCATCCCCATGATCTCGAACAGGAGCTCATTCTGTTCCTTTTCCGTCGCCAGACCGCGCTTGACACCTTCGGCCCGCACAGTCTGGATCGTTCGCAGATAGAGAGGCTCGTGTGTGGCTTGCCATTTCGTGAGAAGGTTGCGGACCGGGAAATTTTGCTTCTCGCAGTAATCCGCGCTAAGCGTCGCAGCTTCGAAGTACAGAAGATTCTCTGTGGCTCCGGCAAAGGTCAACGCAAAACAAGAGGGCGAACTGGCAAGCAACGTGGCCAGTGCAAAAGAGGTTTTCATCGACGCTGATTCATTGCCTAGATGGCGCGCTGGATCAACAGCTTCTGGATATCCGAAGTGCCTTCGTAGATCTGGCACACGCGCACGTCGCGGTAGATGCGCTCCAGCGGGAAGTCGTTGACGTAGCCGTAGCCGCCCAGCGTCTGGATGGCCGCGCTGCACACGCGCTCGGCCATCTCGCTGGCGAAGAGCTTGGCCATGGCGGCCTCCTTCAGGCAGGGCCGGCCGGCATCGCGCAGGCTGGCTGCATGCCAGATGAGCTGGCGCGCGGCCTCGAGCTGCGTCGCGCATTCGGCAAGGCGGAAGCCCACGGCCTGCTGGTCGAAGATCGAACCGCCGAAGGCCTGGCGCTCCTTGGCATAGGCCAGTGCCACGTCGAATGCGCTGCGCGCCATGCCCACGCTCTGCGCGGCGATGCCGATGCGCCCGCCCTCGAGCGCGCCGAGCGCGATCTTGTAGCCCTCGCCTTCCGCGCCGATCAGGTTCTCGCGCGGAATGCGGCAGCCGTCGAAGTTGATCTGCGCGGTGTCGCTGCTGTGCTGGCCCAGCTTGTCTTCGAGGCGCGCGACGTTGTAGCCGGGCGTGTCGGTGGGCACGATGAACGCGCTCATGCCACGCTTGCCTGCGCCCTTGTCGGTCACGGCGATCACGATGGCCACCTGCCCGTTCTTGCCGCTGGTGATGAACTGCTTCACGCCGTCGATCACATAGCCGTCGCCGTCCTTGCGCGCCGTGGTGCGCAGGCTCGATGCATCGCTGCCGGCCTGCGGCTCGGTGAGGCAGAAGGCGCCGAGCATCCGCCCCTGCGCCAGGGGCTCGAGCCACTGCTTCTTCTGCTGCGCGTTGCCGTAGCGCATGAGGATGGCGTTGACCGGGCAGTTGGTCACGCTGATGGCGGTGCTGGTGCCGCCGTCGCCGGCCGCGATTTCCTCCAGCACCAGCGCGAGCGTGAGGTAGTCGAGGCCGGCGCCGCCATGCTCCTCGGGCACGCAGATGCCGTAGGCGCCCAGCGCCGCGAGGCCCTGATGGGCTTCCTTGGGAAAGCTGTGCTCGCGGTCCCACTTCGGCGCGTTGGGCCAGAGTTCGGCTTGCGAGAAATCGCGCACCGCGTCGCGGATGGCTTCCTGGTCTGCGCTGAGCAGCATGGCGTTGTCTCCTGTCTTTTCTTCTGTTCGTGCTTACTTGCCGGAACCCAGGTCCATGATGAGACGCGCTGCCATGTACAGGCGGCGCGGGATGGCGCTGATGTCCACGTACTCGGCCTTGTCGCTGTGGTAGCCGAAGCCCGGCAGGCCCAGGCTTTCGATCACGGGCTTGCCGGAGAGCGCGGCATAGGCCGCGTCGGTGCCGCCGCCGGTGCGTTCTTCCACGCCGAGGTTGCCGCCGGCTTCCTTGTAGAAGGCCACGGCCTTGTCGACCAGCTTCTTGCCGCCTTCGCCCGCGTTGAAGGCCGGGCGGCCGCGCGTGACGATCACCTTGACGTCGGCCTCGGGCAGCTTCTTCTGCTGCGCGCGCTCTTCCAGCGTCTTCATGGCGGCGTCGAAGTCCTCGTTGCGCGCGTAGCGCACGTCGGCGTTCAGCGTCGCGCTGGCCGGGATGATGTTCGAGACATTGCCCGCCTTGGCGATGGTCCAGTTGAAGCGCAGGTTCTTCGACTTGTCGTCGATGTTCATCGTGCGCAGCACGAGGTCGGAGGCCTCGACCAGCGCGTTCACGCCCAGTTCGGGCGCCGCGCCCGCGTGCGATGCCTTGCCGGTGATGTTGACCTGCACGTAGGCGATGCCCGAGGTGCCGAGCGACAGCTTTTCGTCGCCGGCGCTGGTGGGCTCGAAGGAGAGCACGTAGTCGGCCAGCTTGGCTTCTTCCTGGATCAGGTCGCGCGAGCCGAAGGAGCCCTTTTCCTCGTCGGTGTTGAACAGCACGGTGATGGTGCCGTAGTCGCGCACGCCGTAGTCCTTCAGCAGCTTGAGCGTGTGCAGGATGACGGCGTTGCCGCCCTTGTCGTCGGCGATGCCGGGGCCATAGGCCTTGTCGCCCTCGACGCGGAACGGCGCCTTCGCGAGGATGCCCTTCAGGTACACGGTGTCCATGTGCGACATCAGCAGCAGGTTCTTGCCGCCGCGGCCCTTGATCTTGCCGACGATGTTGTCGCCCACCACGAGACCTGCCGACTTGCTGCGCGTGACGGTGAAGCCCAGGTTCTTCAGTTCGGCCTCGAGGAAGTTGCCGGCGGCGGCGATGCCCTCGGCGTCACCGGTGCCGGTCTCGATGTTGACCAGCTTCTCCAGCGTCTTGATCACGGCCGGCTGCTCGTCGGTGGCAGCCTGGAACAGCACGTTGTCGCGCTTCTGGGCCAGGGCGGCGCTCGCGACGAAGGCGGTGGCCAGCACGGCGGCGATGGCTGTGCGGTGGATGGATGGGCGCATGAAATCTCCTGCTCTACGCATTGTTCGTTCGGGTTGTCTGAATGAAAAAACTGGTGAACGCCTCTCCCCGGCGTTCCCAGCCGTTGCTCTTATAGCAATTCGAGTGCCACGGCAGTGCCTTCGCCACCGCCGATGCACAGCGTCGCCACGCCGCGCTTCTTGCCGCGCGCCTTCAGCGCGTGGATGAGCGTGACCATGATGCGCGCGCCGCTGGCGCCGATCGGGTGGCCCAGCGCGCAGGCACCGCCGTGCACGTTGACGATGTCGTGCGACACGTCGAGCTCGTGCATCAGCGCCATCGGCACCACGGCGAAGGCTTCGTTCACTTCCCACAGGTCGACGTCACGCGCCTTCCAGCCGGTCTTGGCGAACAGCTTCTGCACGGCGCCGACGGGCGCGGTGGAGAACCACTCGGGCTGCTGCGCGTGCGTGGCGTGGCCGACGATGCGGGCGATGGGCTTGGCGCCGATCTTCTTCGCGTGCGACTCGGTCATCATCACCAGCGCGGCGGCTCCGTCGTTGATCGACGAGCTCGATGCGGCGGTGATGGTGCCGTTCTCTTTCTTGAACGCAGGCTTGAGCGTGGGGATCTTGTCGAGCTTGACCTTGCCCGGGCCTTCGTCGACCGAGATCACGGTGTCGCCGCCGCGGCCCTTGACCGTGACGGGCGTGATCTCGTCCTTGAAGAGGCCGGTTTCGGTGGCCTTCTTGGCGCGCTCGACGCTGGCGATGGCGAAGGCGTCCTGCTGCTCGCGCGTGAACTCGTACTTGGCGGCGCAGTCCTCGCCGAAGGTACCCATGGAACGGCCGGGCTGGTAGGCGTCTTCCAGGCCGTCGAGCATCATGTGGTCGAAGATGCGATCGTGGCCCATGCGGTAGCCGCCGCGGCCCTTGAGCATGAGGTAGGGCGCATTGGTCATGCTTTCCATGCCGCCGGCCACCATCACGTCGTGCGTACCGGCCAGCAGCAGGTCGTGCGCGAGCATCGCAGCCTTCATTGCCGAGCCGCACATCTTGCTGAGCGTGACGGCGCCCGCGCTGTCGGGCAGGCCGCCCTTGTAGGCCGCCTGGCGCGCCGGCGCCTGGCCCTGGCCGGCCATCAGGCAGTTGCCGAACAGCACTTCGCCCACGCTGTCGGGCGCGATGCCGGCGCGCTCGACGGCGGCCTTGATGGCGGCGCCGCCGAGGTCGTGCGCGGAGAGGGAGGCGAAGTCGCCCTGGAAGCTGCCCATGGGGGTGCGGGCGGCGCCGACGATGACGATGGATTCGGACATGGAGGTCTCCTTCAGTAATGCGAAAACGGAATCGGGAACGATCGATCAGAAATGCGTCGCGTGTCCTTCGTGCTGGAAGCGTTGCGACTCTTCGTAAGGGAACACATCGAGCATCTGCCCTGCCTGGATGCGCTCCTTGTGGTGCTGCCAGAAGGCGGCGTCGAGCAGGTCGGCGTGGTGCGCCATGAAGGCTTCGCGCACGTCCTTGTTGCCGAGCAGGAAGGGCTCGAAGGTCTCGGGGAACACGTCCTTCGGGCCCACCGAGTACCAGACCTCGCCGCTCATCTCTTCTTCCTCGTTGCGCGGCGCGGGCACCTTGCGGAACTTGCAGTCGGTGACGTATTCGATCTCGTCGTAGTCGTAAAACACGACCTTGCCCCCGCGCGTAACGCCGAAGTTCTTCCACAGCATGTCGCCGGGGAAGATGTTGGCGGCCACCATGTCCTTGATGGCGTTGCCGTATTCGATCACCGCGTGCTCCAGCTGGTCCTTCGCGCGCCTGGCGTGCGCCGGGCTCTCGGGGTCGGCCAGCGTATCGAAGGCTTCCTGCAGGTAGATGTTGAGCGGGATCATGCGCCGCTCGATGTAGACGTGCTTGACCACGACTTCCATTTCCCCGTTGCCGTCGCGGTCGCCGATCTCGAGCTGGCTGGGCGCGAACTTGCGGATCTCCTCGATCAGCTCGGGTTCGAAGCGGTCGAGCGGAAAGCCCACGTCGCTGTACTCCAGCGTGTCGGCCATGCGGCCCACGCGGTCGTGCTGCTTCACGAGCATGTACTTGCCCTTGATCTGCTCGCGCGTGGTGTCCTTCTGCGGCGGATAGAAGTCCTTGATGACCTTGAACACGAACGGAAACGACGGCAGGTCGAACACCAGCATGACCATGCCCTTGATGCCGGGCGCGATGCGGAAGCGGTCGCTCGAGTAGTTCAGGTGCGAGAGGAAGTCTCGGTAGAAGAGCGTCTTGCCCTGCTTGGCGAGGCCCAGCGCGTTGTAGATCTCGGCGCGCGGCTTGCGCGGCATGAGCGAGCGCAGGAACTGCACCCAGGCCGATGGCACTTCCATGTCGACCATGAAGTACGCGCGTGCGAAGCTGAAGAGCATCTGCAGGTCGTCTTCGCCGAAGAGGGCCGCGTCGATGTAGAACCGGCCGTGGCTGTCATGCAATATGGGCAGCGAGAACGGCAGCTCGGTGAAGCCGTTCATGATCTTGCCGACCACGTAGGCGCCCTTGTTGCGGAAGAACAGGCCCGAGAGCACCTGCAGCTGGAAGTTGGCGCGCAGCTTGACCTGGTGGAAGCGGTTCAGGATGACGTGCGCCACGCGCTCCGCGTCGCGCCGCTTGTTGGCGAAGCTGCCCAGCAACGCGAAGTCGTCGAGCATCTGCTCGATGGTGTCGGCCAGCGTGTCGGGGCCGGGGTAGTAGGGGCGGTAGGTGGGTGCGCCGCGCGGCTCGATGTACTCGGTGCTGATGGCCGGGCGCACGAAGATGAAGTCGTTCTGGAAGTACGCGCGGTGCAGGATCTTGGTGGTCACCGAGTTGAAGAAGCTCTCGGCCAGTTCGGGCTGGTGATGGTCGACCAGCAGCCCGATGTAGTGCAGCTTGACCTGGTGCCAGACGTCCATGGGCTGCTCGCCGGCCTTGAACTCTTTCTCGAGCCGGGCCACGGCCTCGCTCACGCGCAGGTCGTAGAACTCGATGCGCTCGCGCTGCGCGCGCTGCTGGCCGTGCCAGTCAGCGGTTTCGAAGCGGTGCTTGGCGCGCGCCGATTCGGCCCTGAACAACCGGTAGTGCCGGTTGAAGCCGTCCATCATCGCCTTCGCGATGTCGTACGCCAGCGGCGAATCGAGGCGCTGCGGAAACATGGCGGGGCGAAGGCGCGGAAGGAAGGCAGCGGGCCGCTTGGTGTCAGGCCTGACCGGTGTCTTCGGCCTTGGGCTGCGCGCCCTGCGCCGTGATCGAGCGCACCACCTCGCCCGGCTTGCTCCACTTGTGGCGGATGCGCTGCACGGTGGCCTTGTAGGCGGCGTCCAGCGGCTGGGTGCCGTCCACGCTCAGGCCGAGGTCCTGCAGCAGGCCGTCGTGCACGCCGAAGGTCCAGCCGTGGATGCGCACCTTCTGGCCGCGCGCCCATGCATCGACCATCACGGTGCTGACCGCCACGTTGACCACCTGCTCGGCGACGTTGAGTTCGCACAGCGCATCGACGCGCGCGTCCTCGTCGGGCAGGCTCTCGAGCATCACGTGGTGGCGGTCACGCACGTCCTGGATATGGCGGATCCAGTTGTCGGCCAGGCCGATGCGCTTGCCGCTGAGCGCGGCCTTGACGCCGGCGCAGCCGTAGTGCCCCACGACCATGATGTGCTCGACCTTCAGGTGCTCCACCGCGAACTGGATCGCCGAGAGCGCGTTGAGGTCGGAGTGCACCACGATGTTGGCGACATTGCGGTGCACGAACACTTCGCCCGGCTCCAGGCCGGTGATCTGGTTGGCGGGCACGCGGCTGTCGGAACAGCCGATCCACATGTAGCGCGGCGTCTGCTGCTTGACCAGGCCGGTGAAGAAACCGGGCCGGTCGCGCTCCATCTGCGCGGACCAGGCGCGGTTGTGGGCAAAGAGGTCGTCGAGGTTATCGGATTTGTCGGACATAGTCGGCTATTGTCGATGAGTCGTGTATCAGGCCTTGGCTTCGGCCGGTTTGGTGGCCTTGCCGGCCTTCTGCGCCTTGGCGAGCGTCGCCCGCCCCTTCTTCTCGTGCTCCTTCACTTCCGCGAGGTTGGCCTGCAGCTCGGCCAGCTGCGCCTCGAGCTGGGCCCTGTGGGCACCCAGCACGCCGAGAAACTTTTCCAGCTGCGCGACGGTGTCGCGCGGGCTGTCGTACATGTCGAGGATATCTCTTGCCTCCGTCAGGCTCAGGCCGAGGCGCTTGGCCCGCAGCGTGAGCGTGAGCCGGGCCCGGTCGCGCGTGCTGTAGATGCGCTGCAGGCCGGCGCGCTCGGGCGTGAGCAGGCCCATGTCCTCGTAGAAGCGGATGGCCCGCGTCGTGAGGTCGAACTCCTTCGCGAGCTGGCTGATGGTGAAGGTTTGCGCGGGCATGACGGCGATGGTCCGGAAAAGGGGCCTTTCGGGGCGCGTTACAGGCGCGACAGCAGGTTTGCGCCGCGATCCCTACAATGGTGCCCTTGACTCATGACGTTTACGTAAACGTCAATCTTACATGAACATCCTCGAACGCGAACTCCACTACCCCCTCGGCGACACGCTCCCCGAGCCCGGCCAGACCCTGGAAGTGGCGCCCGGCGTACGCTGGATCCGCATGCGGCTGCCCTTCGCGCTCGACCACATCAACCTCTGGCTGCTGCGCGACAGCATTGACGGCGTCGAGGGCTGGACGGTGGTCGACTGCTGCATCGCCCGCGACGAGGCGCGCGCGCAGTGGGAGCAGGTCTTCGAGACGCAGCTGCAGGGCATGCCGATCCTGCGCGTCATCGTCACGCACATGCACCCCGACCACATCGGCCTGGCCGACTGGCTGTGCAAGCGCTGGAACGCTCCGCTGTGGATCAGCTCGACCGACTACCACGTTGCCCGCGTGCTCAGCACCGCCGGCGACACCCTGGCGGGCGGCGAGCAGGCGGCGCGCTTCTTCGCCTCGCACGGGCTGACCGACCCTGAGGCGGTCGCCAAGATCCGCGCGCGCACCAACTACTACACGAACATGGTGCCCTCGGTGCCCGACAGTTTCGTGCGCATGCTCGATAGCGACATCGTGAACATCGGCGGCCACGCCTGGCGTTGCATCAGCGGCTACGGCCACGCGCCCGAGCACATCTCGCTGTACTGCGACGAGCTCAAGCTGCTGCTGGGCGGCGACATGATGCTGCCGCGCATCTCCACCAACGTGAGCGTGTACGCGGGCGAGCCCGAGGCGAATTCGCTGCGCCTCTTCCTCGACAGCATCGACAGGTTCAAGACGCTGCCGGCCGACACGCTGGGCCTGCCCTCGCACGGCAAGCCGTTCCGCGGCATCCATCGCCGCGTCGACCAGCTGCAGGAGCATCACCGCGACCGGCTGGCCGAACTGCTCGAAGCCTGCACGGCGCGCGCGCTGACGGCCGCCGAGGGCCTGCCGATCCTGTTCAAGCGCGAACTCGACCTGCACCAGATGACCTTCGCGATGGGCGAAACGGTGGCCCACCTGCACCTGCTGTGGTTCTCCGGCCAGGTGAAGCGCGAACTGGGCAAGGACGGCATCTACCGCTTCGGCGCCAAAGCCGCCTGACCTAAACTCCCCCGCATGGACACGCTGGCTCAGCTGCGCGCGGGCCGGCTGGCAGGCGCAACACGTATCGATCTCTCGTGCGGACTCACCGAGTTTCCGCGCGAGGTTTTCGACCTTGCCGATTCACTTGAAGTGCTGAACCTGTCGGGCAATGCGCTCGACTCGCTGCCCGACGACCTGCACCGCCTGGACAGGTTGCGCGTGCTGTTCTGCTCGGACAACCGCTTCACCAAACTGCCCGAATCGATCGGCCGATGCCGCGGCCTCGACATCGTCGGCTTCAAGGCCAACCGCATCCGCAGCGTTCCGGCCGAAGCACTGCCGCCCTCGCTGCGCTGGCTGATCCTCACCGACAACGACATCGAGGAGCTGCCCGATTCACTCGGCGCATGCACACGGATGCAGAAGCTGATGCTGGCGGGCAACCGCCTGCGCGCACTGCCCGCATCGATGGCCGCGCTCGAGCGGCTCGAACTGCTGCGCATCTCGGCCAATCGTTTCGAGACCCTGCCCGGGTGGTTGCCCTCGTTGCCGCGCCTGTCATGGCTCGCCTGCGCGGGCAATCCCTTCGACACGCAGGCCGAAGATGCGGCGATCGTCGCCCTGTCGGTGCCGCACGTCGACTGGAGCGACCTGACACTGGGCGAGAAGCTCGGCGAAGGCGCCTCGGGCGTGATCCACCGGGCCGAGCTCGGCCCCGCCACCGCCCAGCCCGTGGCGGTCAAGCTCTTCAAGGGCGCGGTCACCAGCGACGGCTGGCCGCACAGCGAGATGGCCGCCAGCATCGCGGCCGGCGCGCATCCGACGCTCATCGCCGCGCAGAGCCGCATCGACGGACACCCCGATGGCACAGAGGGCCTGGTGATGGCGCTGGTCGACCCGATGTTCGCCACCCTCGCGGGACCGCCGAGCCTCGCATCGTGCACGCGCGACGTCTATGCCGAAGAAGCGCGGTGGACATCCCGCACGGCCCTGCGCATCGCCCGCGACATCGCATCGGCCATGCTGCACCTGCATGCGCAAGGCATTCTTCACGGCGACCTCTACGCACACAACATCCTGTGGCACGCGCAAAGCGGCGGACGGCTCGGCGACTTCGGTGCCGCGTGGCTCACGGGTGCGCTCGATGCAGCGCAGGCGCAAGCCTTCCAGGCGCTGGAGGTGCGCGCTTTCGGCTGCCTGCTCGAGGAACTGCTCGAGCGCTGCACCGACGCGGCACCCGCATCGGTGGCCACGCTGAAAGACCGCTGCCTGCAACCAGACGCCGCCGCGCGCCCGACCTTTGCCGAGGCGCTGTCGCTGCTGCAACGCGCATCTTCGTCGCCATGACCCGGCGCCGCCCGCCCCGGCTGCCGCTGCCCACGCGCGACGGCGTCGGCCCGAGCTGCACCGGCCTGCCGCACGGCCCGTGGCCGACCATCGCCGAATTCCTTGTCGAGCGCTTTCCCGCCATCACGCGCGAGGCCTGGCTGGAGCGCATCGAAGCGGGAGACGTCATCGACGAGCACGGCGTGCCCGTGACCGCCGCTCGCCGCTATCAATCGCCACTGCGCGTGTACTACTACCGCACGCTCGACGGCGAGGCGAGCATCCCTTTCGAGGAGCAGGTCGTGTTCCGCGACGACAACCTGCTGGTCGTCGACAAGCCCCCCTTCGTGCCCGTCACGCCCACCGGCAAATACCTGCAGGAGAGCCTGCTGGTGCGCCTCAAGCGCAAGCTGAAGCTCGACGACCTGGTGCCGATGCACCGCATCGACCGCAGCACCTCGGGGCTGGTGCTGTTCTCGGTGCGGCCCGCCACGCGCGGCGCCTACCAGGCGCTGTTTCCCGAGCGCCGTATCGCCAAGCACTACGAGGCCGTGGTGCCGTGGAGCGAAGGCGTTTCGTCAGTGCCCGAGATCTATCGCAGCCGGCTGGTCGACGACGATCACTTCATGCGCGTGCGCGAAGAGCCCGGCGAGCCCAACTCCGAGACCCGCATCGAGGTGCTGAACGTGCACGACGGGCAAGCGCTGCTTCGGCTGTCGCCGATCACCGGCCGCAAGCACCAGCTGCGCGTGCACTGCATGGCGCTGGGCATGCCGATCGTGAACGACCCGATCTATCCCGTGCTGCTGCCCGAGGGCGCCGACGACTTCGGCAAACCCCTGCAGCTGCTGGCCCGATCGCTGGCCTTTCTCGATCCGGTGACCGGCGACCTGCGCAGCTTCACCAGCCCCCGGAGCCTGTCGCTGACACCGAGGTGACGCCCGCGCGGCGCGGCGCGCACTAAGCTCGTTTCCTGAATCCGATCACGATCACTCATTCAGGAGACACCCGCACCATGGACACCACCCAACTCTTCTCGCTGAAGGGCCGCACCGCGCTGATCACCGGCGGCTCGCGCGGCATCGGCCGCATGATCGCCGAGGGTTATCTGGCCCAGGGCGCGCGCGTGTACATCTCGGCGCGCAAGGCGGCCGCCTGCGACCAGACGGCGAAGGAGCTGTCGGCCTTCGGGCATTGCGTGTCGCTGCCGGCGGACGTATCGACCGTCGAGGGTGCGCAGGCGCTGGTCGATGCGTATGCGAAGCACGAAGGCTCGCTGGACATCCTGGTGAACAACGCCGGCGCCGCCTGGGGCGCGCCTTACGAAGAGTTTCCCGAAAGCGGCTGGGACAAGGTGGTGGACCTGAACCTGAAGACGCCCTTCTTCCTGACGAAGGCACTGACGCCGATGCTGAAGAAGGCCGCGACGGATCACCTGGCGAAGGTGATCAACATCGCCTCGATCGACGGGATCTCGGTCAATCCGCAGGAGACGTATTCCTATGCGGCCAGCAAGGCCGGCTTGATCCAGCTCACCCGGCGGATGGCGCTGCGGCTGGCGCAGGACCGCATCGTGGTCAGCGCGATTGCGCCAGGAGCGTTCGCCTCGGACATGAACAAGCTGGCCCGGGACCACGGGGATGAAGTCAAGGAACGGATTCCCGCTGGACGGATCGGGGTGCCCGAGGACATGGCCGGAGCGGCGATCTACCTCGCCTCACGCGCTGGCGACTACGTGATGGGGTCCACGCTGGTTGTGGATGGCGGGGTTACGCACGCTCGCTGAGCTTTCTTGATCTCTTGCGTCCCGCCCCCTGGGAAGGAATCTCAAGGCGAGGCCAGCAGGGCCTCGAACTTCAGCGCAAGAAAATCGACAAACGCCCGTACCCGCGCCGGCACGAACCGCCCGCTGGGCAACAGCGCATGCAACGGATAAGGCTCGGTCTCCCAATCAGCCAGCAACCGCACGAGCCGCCCTTCCCGAATGTCATCCCGCACATCAAGCGCAGACTTGAGCGAAATGCCATGCCCCGCCACAGTCCACTCCCGCGCCAGCGAGGCGTCATCCACGCTGCGGTTTCCATTCACCCTTACCTCCGTCCACTGCCCGTTCTGCGCAAACCGCCAGACCCGGTGCCGCCGCCCCGACCGATTGAAGATCAGGCAGTTGTGGTGCACCAGGTCCTGAGGCACCCGAGGCGCCGGATGCCGTCGCAGGTAGTCGGGTGAAGCAGTGAGCAGCGGATTGGTGAGCGCAAAGGGCCGCGCCACCAGCCGCGAATCGGCCAGCGCCCCGTATCGCAGCGCCACGTCGACCTCGTCGCGCATCACGTCCAGCGGACGGTCGCCCACCGACAGCGACAGGTGCACGCCCGGGTGCAGCGCCAGGAACTCGTCGAACCAGGGCAGCAGCGTGCTGCGCGTGAGGTCCGAAGGCGAGGCGACGCGCAGCGTGCCGACCAGATCGCCACGGTCCGCCGTGACCAGCGACTCTCCCTCGTCCAGCAGCTCGAAAGCCCGTATCGCGTAGTCGAGCAGCGTCTGGCCCTGCGGCGTGAGGCGCATGGCGCGGGTGGAGCGCTCGAACAGGCGCGCGCCGAGCTGTGCCTCCAGCCGCTTGAGCGTGGCACTGGCGGCCGCCGGCGTGATGCCCAGCGCATGGGCCGCCGAGGTGAGCGTGCCGCCGCGCGCCGTTTGCACCAGCACCTGCAGGTCGGAGATATTTTCAATCTTCATTTGAAAGTGTTGCTTATCCAGGCCACCTTATCAAACCGTCGTTGCAATCCTACAGTTCAGGCATCGTCACAGAAAGGTTCCCGTCATGAAAGCCGTCGGCTACTACCAGCCCCTCCCCATCGACAACCCCGAATCGCTGCAGGACATCGAGCTGCCTGCCCCCGTGGCCGGCCCGCGCGACCTGCTGGTGCGCGTGAAGGCGGTGTCGGTCAACCCGGTGGACACCAAGATCCGCAAGAACGCCGCGCCCGAGGCCGGCCAGGCCAAGGTGGTGGGCTGGGATGCCGTCGGCACGGTCGAGGCCGTCGGCGCCGGCGTGAAGAACTTCAAGCCGGGTGACCGCGTGTACTACGCAGGCTCGATCATCCGTCCCGGAGCGAACTCCGAGCTGCACGCGGTGGACGAGCGCATCGCCGCTCTCGCGCCGAAGAGCCTCGACGACGCGCAAGCCGCCGCACTGCCGCTGACCACCATTACCGCCTATGAGCTGCTGTTCGACCGCCTGCGCGTGCCCAAGGGCGGCGGCGAAGGCCAGACGCTGCTGATCACCGGCGGCGCCGGCGGCGTGGGCTCCATCCTCATCCAGCTCGCGCGCCAGCTCACGAAGCTGCGCGTGGTTGCCACCGCCTCGCGCGCCGAAACCCGCGCGTGGTGCCTGGAGCTGGGCGCGCACACGGTCATCGACCACTCGAAGCCGCTCGCGGCAGAGCTCAGGGCAGCCGGCATCGGCGAGGTCGACATGGTCGCGAGCCTCACGCAGACCGAGCAGCACTACGCGCAGATCATCGAGAGCCTCAAGCCGCAGGGCCAGATCGCGGTGATCGACGACATGAAGACGCTCGACGCGATGCCGCTGAAGGCCAAGTGCATCTCGCTGCACTGGGAAATGATGTTCACCCGCTCGCGCTTCGAGACCCCCGACATCGCCGAGCAGGGCGTGCTGCTGGCCGAGGTGGCGGCGCTGGTCGATGCGGGCCGCATCCGCACGACGGCGAACGCGAGCTTCGGCACCATCAACGCCGCGAACCTGAAGAAGGCGCATGCGCTCATCGAGAGCGGCAAGGCGCAGGGCAAGGTGGTGCTGGCCGGGTTCTGAGGAGCGGCAGAATCGGTCGCATGACCGACAACACCGCAGACCGCCCCGGCATCATCGAATTCGAAACCGAACGCCTGCTGATGCGCCAGTGGCGCGACAGCGATCTCGCGCCATTCTTCGAGCTGGCCTGCGACCCGCAGGTGATGGAGTTCCTGCTGCCGCTGCCCACGCGCGCCGACAGCGACGCGGCGGTTGCGCGTACGCGCTCGCGCATCGCCGAGAACGGCTGGGGCTTCTGGGCGGTGGAGCACAAGGCCTCGGGCGAGTTCATGGGCTTCACCGGGCTCAATTCACCGGCGGCCGAGCTGCCCTTCTCGCCCTGCGTGGAGATCGGCTGGCGCTTCGCCCGCAAGTGGTGGGGCCAGGGCTTCGCGAGCGAAGCGGCGCGCGCCGCGCTGCAGGTGGGCTTCGAACGGCTGGGGCTTCACGAGATCGTCGCCTTCACCGCATGGAACAACACCCGCTCCAGCGCGGTGATGGAGCGCATCGGCATGAAGGAAGACGTGGCCGGCGCCTTCGACCATCCGCTGGTGCCCGAGGGGCACGCGTTGCGCCGGCACAGGCTCTACCGCATTGCCCGGCCGCAGCGCTGAAAGCAAGCTACTTCGCCTTCGACACCCGCCACACGGCGTTGCCCACGTCGTCAGCCACGATCAGCGCACCGCTTTTGTCGAGCGCCACGCCTACCGGCCGGCCCTGCGCCTTTTCGTCGGCGCTGAGGAAGCCGGTCAGCACGTCGACCGGCGGCCCGCTGGGCCTGCCGCCGATGAAGGGCACGAACACCACCTTGTAGCCCGACTTGGGCTTGCGGTTCCACGAGCCGTGCTCGCCGATGAAGACGCCGCTGGCGAACTGCTCGGGCATGCCGCCCGGGCGCGAGAACGCCAGGCCCAGCGGCGCGACGTGCGAGCCCAGCGCGTAGTCGGGCGCGATGGCCTTGGCGACCATCTCCGGGTTCTGCGGCGTGACGCGCGCGTCGACCACGCCGCCGTAGTAGCTCCATGGCCATCCGTAGAAAGCGCCCTCCTTCACCGATGTGAGGTAGTCGGGCACGAGGTCGCTGCCGATCTCGTCGCGCTCGTTCACCACGGTCCACAGCACGTTGGTGTCCGGCTCCCAGCCCATGCCGTTGGGGTTGCGCAGGCCGCTGGCGAACAGGCGCTTCTCGCCGGTCTTCGTGTCGACTTCCCAGATGGCGGCGCGGCCCGCTTCGGCCGGGAGACCGTTCTCGCCGATGTTGCTGTTGGAGCCCACCGTCACGTAGAGCTTGCTGCCGTCGGCATTGGCGATCACGTTCTTGGTCCAGTGGTGGTTGATGCCGGCGGGCAGTGGCGTCACCAGCGTGGGGTTGGCGCCGATCGATGTCTGGCCCTCGGTGTAGGGCACCTTCACCAGCGCGTCGGCGTTGGCGATGAAGAGCTCGTTGCCGACCAGCGCCATGCCGTAGGGCGAACTCAGGTTGGACATGAACACCTGCCTCACCTCGGCCAGGCCGTCGCCGTTGGCGTCGCGCAGCAGGGTGATGCGGTTGGCGCTGGGCACGCCCGCGCTGGCGCGGCCCATGATCGTGCGCATGACCCAGTTGCGGACGGCGGCGACCGGGCCGCTGCCGCCGTCGCTGCTGTCCGCGGGCCGGGGCGGCTTGTTGCTCTCGGCCACCAGGATGTCGCCGTTGGGCAGGGTGTAGACCCAGCGCGGGTGGTCGAGGCCGCGCGCCAGCGCCGTCACCTTCAGGCCTTCGGCGGGAACGGGCGCCGCGGCGTCGGTCCAGCCGACGGCGGGAGCGACGTTGACGGTGGGAATCAGGGTCTTGTTCGGCTCGGCCAGTTGCGGGCGCGGGCCGATCGTCAGCTCGGGCGCCAGCTTGGCGGCCTCGCCGCAGCCGGCGGCGAGCAGCGCGGCGGCCAGGGCCGCGGCGGTGGTCCGTGGCCATGAAGACGCCATGCGGGTGGGTGCTTGCTGCGGTCGATTCATGCGTGATCCTTCGCGCGGCCGGGTGCCGCATGCGGCGCATCATCCCAAGGCGGGCGGCCCAGGGAGTGTCGGTCGTGGGCGCTTTCTGGCGTGGGCGCACCCCATTCGCGCATCGCCGCTACCATCGCCGGATGACCGACGACCTGTTCCGCGCCGACGCCTACCTGCGCAGCTGCGAAGCCCGCGTGCTGCGCATCGACGATACCGGCATCGTGCTCGACCGCACGGTGTTCTATCCGCTGGGCGGCGGGCAGGCTGGAGACACCGGCGTGCTGGCCCTGGCCGACGGGCGCGAAGTCGTCATCGCCGACACCCGCAAGGCCAAGGACGCGGAAGGCCAGCCGACCGATGAATTCATCCACGTGCCGGCCCCCGGACAGGCCGACCTGCTGGCCGCGCTGAAGCCCGGCGACGCGGTCGACGCCCGCATCGACTGGGAGCGCCGCCACCGCCTGATGCGCTTCCACACCGCCACCCATCTCCTGTGCCACCTGGTGCCGCAGCAGGTGAACGGCTGCTCCATCACGCCCGACTACGCGCGGCTCGACTTCCACATGACCGACCCGCTGGACAAGGACTCGCTGACGGCCGGCCTGGCCCGGCTGGTCGAGGCGGCCCACCCGCTGACCGTGGGCGCCATCACCGACGAGGAACTCGACGCCAACCCGGCGCTGGTGAAGAGCATGAGCGTTCAGCCGCCACGCGGCTCGGGCACGGTGCGCACCATCCGCATCGGCGGAACCGGCCCCGGCGACACTCAGATCGACCTCCAGCCCTGCGGCGGCACGCATGTTGCAAACACCGCGGAAATCGGCGCGGTGGTGGTCACCAAGATCGAGAAGAAGAGCGCCAACAGCCGGCGCGTGGTGCTGGGCTGGGCCAGCCCGCTCCCCCAGGCGGCTTGAAACGCCCGGAACTTCGCCCCCACCGATTGCTCCGACTGACGGCATGATCTTTTCGCGCATCCAATTCGCTACGCTTCTGATAGCAACAGCCGCAGCCAGCATGCTGGCTGCAGCACAATCGCCTCCCGAGCTGGCGTCCAAGCCCGGCGCCGTCGTCACCACCCCCCACGTACGCGCCGAACTGATCGCCCACGCCCCCGACGGCGTGACGCCCGGCGCACCCGTCTGGGTCGGCCTGCAGATCGCGCACCAGCCCGAGTGGCACACATATTGGAAGAACGCCGGCGATTCGGGCCTGCCCACCGAGATGACGTGGACGCTGCCGGCGGGCGTGTCCACCGGCGAGATCGCCTGGCCGGCGCCGAAGAAGATCCCGGTCGGCAGCCTCGCCAACTACGGCTACGAGAACACCGTGCTGCTGCCGGTGCCGCTGGAGGTGTCCACGCTCTACAAGCCGCCGGTAGCGCTGGGCGGCACGCCGGCGATGGACATCCAGCTAAAGGCTTCCTGGCTGGTCTGCCGCAAGGAATGCATTCCCGAGGAAGGCACGTTCACGCTGGCCCTGCCGCTGCAGGGCTCTACCGCACTGCACAAGGCCGAGTTCGACGCAGCCTTCGCCGCGCGGCCCGAAACGCTGGCCAAACCGGGCGCCATCGAGGTCGACGGTCACAACCTGAAGGTGCGGCTCGTGGGCCTGCCCGCCACCGCGCAAGGCAAGACGCTGGGCTTCTTCCCCGAGACTCCCGAGGTGATCCGCACCGCGGCCGTCTCCGGCAAGGACTGGACCCAATCCTGGCAGGGCGACACCTGGACCGCCACCATGCCGCTGGCCGACCAGCGCAGCGCGAGCCCCACGGTGATGCCGGTGGTGGTGACGCTGGCCGAGGCCGACCGGCAGGCCGGCCAGCCGATGGCCTGGCGCGCCGAGGCGCCCGTTACGGGTGCCTGGCCCGCGGGCGCCGCGCCGCGCGCCGCAGAGGTCTCGCCGGAACTGCAGGCCGCGCTTGCCGCCAACGCGGCCAAAGCCGCTTCGAAGGGCGCAGACCTGCCCGCGCCGTCTTCCACCACCTTCGTGGCCGCGCTCCTGGGCGCATTGCTCGGCGGCCTGCTGCTCAACCTGATGCCCTGCGTGTTCCCGATCCTCGCGATCAAGGTGCTGGGCTTCGCGCGGCAGGCGGGCAACGCCAGCGCGCACCGCAAGGCGGGGCTGGCCTACACGGGCGGCGTGATGCTGTCCTTCCTCGCGCTCGGCGGCGGCATGCTCGCGCTGCGCGCGGCGGGCGCCGGGCTGGGCTGGGGCTTCCAGCTGCAGTCGCCCGGCGTGGTCGCGGCGCTGGCGGCGCTGTTCACGCTGATCGGGCTGAACCTCGCAGGCGTGTTCGAGTTCGGCCGCGCCGCGCCTTCGTCGGTGTGCAGCGCGCAGGCCAAGCATCCGCTGGCCAACGACTTTCTCTCCGGCGTGCTCGCCGTGATCATCGCCTCGCCCTGCTCGGCGCCGTTCATGGGCGCGTCGCTGGGCTTCGCCATCGGCCTTCCTGCTGGCCAGGCGCTGCTGCTGTTCGCCGCGCTGGGCTTCGGGCTGGCGCTGCCGTACCTCGTGGCCGGCTTCGTGCCCGCCGTGGCCTACCTGCTGCCGAAACCCGGCCCGTGGATGGGCACGCTGCGCCGCCTGCTCGCCTTCCCGATGTTCGCCACGGTGGCGTGGCTGGTGTGGGTGCTGGGCCAGCAAAGCGGCATCGACGGCGCGGGCACGCTGCTCGCGCTGCTGGTGTGCATGGCCGCCACCGTCTGGGCGCTCACGCTGCGCGGGCGCGCGCGGGTGGTGATTGCCGGCGTGCTGATCGCCTTCACTGCCGTGCTGACCGCCGCCATTGGCCGCAACGTGCTGCAGATGGTGGAGCCCGCGAAGCTGGCATCGTCGGCGCCGGGCGCCGCCGGCCAGCGTTGGCAGCCGTGGTCCGCCGAGCGCGTGGCCCAGCTGTCGGACGCCGGCCGGCCGGTGTTCATCGACTTCACCGCCGCGTGGTGCGTGACCTGCCAGTACAACAAGAAGAGCACCCTGTCCGACGCGCAGGTGCTGGCCGACTTCGACGCCAAGAAGGTCGCGATGCTGCGTGCCGACTGGACCCGCCGCGACCCCGCCATCACCGCCGCGCTCACCGCGCTCGGCCGCAGCGGCGTGCCGGTGTACGTGCTGCAGGCGCCGGGCAAGCCGCCGGTCGTGCTGACGGAGATACTGGGCAAGGACGAGGTCCGCGCCGCGCTGGCCGCGCTTTGACCACCGGCGTGACATGGGTTGTCACATGCACTTGAAGAAACCGTTCTAAGCTGCAGTTGTTGTTTGGAATTTTGTTTTGGAGTTCAAGCTGGCCATGTCTCTCTCGCCAACCGTCGACTCGCGTTCCTTCCGTGCCGCGCGCAATGCCCGCGCCGCCCTGAGCCGGGCCTCCCGCCGTGCCGTCGTCGCCGCGGCCGTGGCGCTCGGCGCCACCTTCCTCATGGGCAACAACGCCGCGGCAGCCCCCACCGTGGGCCAGCAGGCGCCCGATTTCGTCGCGGTGGACACCAGCGGCGCCAAGCACAAGCTCTCCGACTTCGCGGGCAAGTTCGTGGTGCTCGAATGGACCAACCCCGGCTGCCCCTTCGTGCGCAAGCACTACGGCAGCGGCAACATGCCCGCCACGCAGAAGGCCGCGACCGACAAGGGCGTGGTGTGGCTGGCCATCAATTCCACCGAGCGCGCCGCCTCCGACTACCTCAAGCCCGACGCGCTCGATGCCTGGATGAAGTCGCAGAAGGCCGCGCCCACCGCCGTGCTGATGGACGAGGACGGCCTCATCGGCCAGGTCTACGGCGCGCGCACCACGCCGCACATCTTCATCATCGACCCCAAGGGCACGCTGGTGTACGCGGGCGGCATCGACAGCATCGCGTCGGCGCGCGTGGACGACATCAAGACCGCGACCAACTACGTGAACCAGGCGCTCGGCGAGGCCTTCGGCGGCAAGCCGATCTCGGCCGCTACGACGCGGCCCTACGGCTGCTCGATCAAGTACAAGGCCTGAGAAGAGGCGCGCTCCTCGGATGAGCGAGATTCCGGGAACGGCCGGCTACAGCGCCAATGCCGCCACGCTGGCGCAGCAGTACGAAAGCCTGCGCTTCGAGGACGTCCACCGCGAAGTGCTGCACCTGTTTCCGGATGTGCCGGCCCGCGTGCTCGACATCGGTGCCGGCTCCGGGCGCGATGCCGCGGCGCTCGCCGCGCTGGGGCACCGGGTCGTGGCGGTCGAGCCCACGCCCGAACTGCGGGCCGAAGGCATGCGCCGCCACGCCGCGCTGCCCATCGAGTGGATCGACGATCACCTGCCCGGCCTGCATCGCGTGCAGGCGCTGGGCGTGCGCCACGACCTGATCCTGCTGACCGCCGTCTGGATGCACCTGGACGCCGCCGAGCGTACCGCCGCCATGCAGGCCCTCGCCTCGTTGCTGGCCGAAGGCGGCCAGATCGCGATGTCGCTGCGCCATGGCCCCGTGCCCGAGGGCCGGCGCATGTTCGACGTGTCGGCACAAGAAACCGCCGAGCTCGCGGCCCGCCACGGGCTGCGGCAACGCTTCCTGGGCGAGCGCGAGGACATGCTCGACCGGGCGGACGTCCGCTGGAGCTTCCTGGTGCTCCAGCGACCCGCTTGACAGCTACCTGACCGGCGCAGTCAGGCAGCGGTCGGGGAGCCCGGCCTACCCTCGGCGCACACACATGCCACAGGGGACAACGAGATGAATCCCGCGCCTTCCGCCGCGCAACCGCGCACGGCCGCCCACGCCTCCACCGCTTCCTCCTCCAAATTCGCCACCGTCCTGCGCGTGACCGGCGGCAACTTCATGGAGATGTTCGACTTCTTCCTGTTCGGCTTCTACGCCACGCAGATCTCGAAGGCCTTCTTCCCGGCCGGCAACGAGTTCGCCTCGCTGATGCTGACCTTCATGACCTTCGGCGCGGGCTTCCTGATGCGGCCGCTGGGCGCGATCTTCCTGGGTGCGTATGTCGACCGCGTCGGCCGCCGCCAGGGCCTGATCGTCACGCTCGCGCTGATGGCCGTCGGCACGCTGCTGATCGCCTGCGTGCCGTCCTACGCCACCATCGGCCTGGCCGCGCCGCTGCTGGTGCTCGTCGGCCGGCTGCTGCAGGGCTTCTCGGCCGGCGTGGAGCTGGGCGGCGTGTCGGTGTACCTGTCGGAAATGGCGACGCCGGGCCACAAGGGCTTCTATGTGAGCTGGCAGTCGGCCAGCCAGCAGGTGGCTATCGTCGTGGCGGCCGCGCTCGGCTACTGGCTCAACGTGACCTTCACGCCGCAGGAGATCGGCGACTTCTACTGGCGCATTCCCTTCTTCGTGGGCTGCCTGATCGTGCCGGTGCTGTTCATCATCCGCCGCTCGCTGCAGGAGACAGAGGAGTTCATGGCGCGCAAGCACCGCCCCGACGCGCGCGAAATCTTCCGCTCGATGGTCGCCAACTGGGGCCTCGTCATCGCCGGGATGATGCTGGTGTCGATGACCACCGTGTCGTTCTACCTGATCACCGTCTACACGCCCACCTTCGGCAAGGCCGTGCTGCACCTGAGCACCACCGACGCGCTGATCGTCACGCTGTGCGTGGCCATCTCCAACTTCATCTGGCTGCCGATCATGGGCGCGCTGTCCGACCGCGTGGGCCGCAAGCCGCTGCTGATCGTGTTCACGTTGCTGACCATCCTCACGGCGTACCCGTCGCTCAAGTGGCTGGTCGGCGAACCGAGCTTCGCGCGCATGCTCGAAGTGGAGCTGTGGCTGTCGTTCCTCTATGCCAGCTACAACGGCGCGATGGTGGTGGCGCTCACCGAAGTGATGCCGGTGAACGTGCGCACCGCCGGCTTCTCGCTGGCCTACAGCCTCGCCACCGCGATCTTCGGCGGCTTCACGCCGGCCATCGCGACGGGGCTGATCGAGATGACCGGCGACAAGGGCGCGCCGGGCCTGTGGATGACCGCCGCCGCCGTGTGCGGGCTGATCGCCACGCTGGTGCTGTACCGGCGCAACGTGAATCCGGCCGACGCGGGGCGCGTGCCGGTGGTCTGAGCGACAGCTACCAGCTGCCCGAGGCACCGCCTCCGCTGCTGGAACCACCACCGCCGGACGACGAGCTGTCCGACGAACTGCTGCTACTGCTGCTCGAAGAACTGCTCGACGAGCCGCTGCTCCAGCCGCTGTCGGAGCTGTCGCCGTCGCCGCTGCCCGAGCCGAAGATCGGGAAGACGAACATGAACAGCAGCGCGAGAACGGTCGCGATCGCGCCGGGAATCCAGGTCTCGTCGGGCAACGGGCCGGGCTCGGTGATCACGACCACCGCGCCGACCGCGCCCAGCACGACGATCCACCGGACCGCGAAGCCGAGCGCGCTGCCATCCCGCCAGGTGTTGCGGATGCCGAAGACGATGACCGCGACCAGGAGGCTCGCGCCGCCGATGGCCAGCGCCCACAGGAAGCCCGGCCAGAACACGTCGCCGCCGACCATGAAGGCAATGCAGACCAACGCGGCGATCACCGCAGCGATGCCGCCGAGCACATATGCCACTTCCTTCACACGCCCGCACAGATAGCCGAGGCCGTACAGGAAGAGCGCCGGAATGGCCAGGAACCCCGCCATGAACGGGTTCAGCAGCATGGCGGCTCCGCCCAGCGGACCCGCGCCGACAAGGCCGAGCACGAGCCGCCAGTCGCGCGGCCGGCGAGGCGCTTCGGGTTCGATCTCATGCAGCGCCCTGGCCCAGGGCTCGGGGGGCTGGATGCGGCGCCCGCGCTTGCCCGAACGCTTGCCGCGCGAAGGGGGTCGCGAGCTGCGGCGCCGTGTACCGACGAGAGGCCCCGCGCCGAGGCCATGCCATGCCCCCACGCCGATGCTCCACAGCATGACGCCGAGGAAGGCCTTTCCCTCGGGCGTGATGCCTCCGCTGGATGCCGTCGGCTCACGCACGGCTTCTTCGTCCACCGGCAGCGGCGTGGGCGCTGCGTCCGACGCGAGCGTGTCGGGCCATGACTGCGCCGTTGGCGGGCCGATCAGCTGCGACAACGCCCGCACCGCGGCCTGCACGCCGCCCGCATAGTCGCCATTGCGAAAGCGCGGCGCCATCTGCCGGTCGATGATCGCGGCCGCCTGGATGTCGGTGATCGTGCCCTCGAGGCCCTTGCCGACCTCGATGCGCATCTTCCGGTCCTTCAGCGCGACGAGCACCAGCACGCCGTCGTCCTCGTCCTTGCGGCCCAGCTTCCACTTCGCGAACACACGCGTGGCGTACTGCTCGATCGCCTCCTGACCCGTGGTCGGCACGATCAGCACCGCGAGCTGCGCCTGCGTGCTGCCCTCGAGGGCGGTGATGTCCTGTCGCAGTGCCTCGGCCTCGCTCGCGCCCAGCGTGTTCGTGAGATCGACCACGCGCGTCTTCATCGGCGGCACGGGGGCCAGGCCTGCCTTGGCCTGTGCGAACGCAGGGCACGCGCCCATCGCGAGGTACAGCGAGAGAACGAGGCAAAGCCACGTCCAGGCTCTCGACTTCCTCTTGCCGGCGTCCGCCGATGCTGATTCGGTAAACGCGGCGGAAGCGGAGTCTGTGAAAAGCATGAGGCAGGATAACGCCCGCCGCGCGGTGGATCGCTCAGCCGCGCGCGGCGTCGATCACCGCCTTCGCGAAGGCCTCGGGCGCCTCCTGCGGCAGGTTGTGGCCGATGCCGCCGCTGACCAGCCGATGCTCGTAGCGACCCGAGAACTTCTTCGCATAGGCGCTGGGTTCCGGGTGCGGCGCGCCGTTGGCATCGCCTTCGAGCGTGATGGTCGGCACGCCGATCACCGGGGCCTTGGCGAGCCGGTCCTCGAGCGCCTGGTACTTCGCCTCGCCTTCGACGAGGCCGAGGCGCCAGCGGTAGTTGTGGACCGTGATGGCCACGTGGTCGGGGTTGTCGAGCGCCACGGCGCTGCGATCGAAGGTGGCGGCGTCGAAGTTCCACTTGGGCGACGCGGTCTGCCAGATGAGCTTGGCGAAGTCATGGCGGTTCTTCTCGTAGCCCGCGCGGCCGCGCTCGGTCGCGAAGTAGTACTGATACCACCACTGCAGCTCGGCCTGTGGCGGCAGCGGCACCTTGCCGGCCTGCTGGCTGCCGATCAGGTAGCCGCTGACCGAGACCAGCGCCTTCACGCGCTCCGGCCACAGCGCGGCCATGATGCAGGCGGTGCGGGCGCCCCAGTCGCAACCGGCGACGGTGGCGACCTGGATCTTCAGCGCATCCATCAGCGCGATGATGTCGACGGCAACCACCGACTGCTGCCCATTGCGCGGCGTGTCGGCCGAAAGGAAGCGCGTGGTGCCGTAGCCGCGCAGGTACGGCACGATGACGCGGAAGCCCGCCGCCGCAAGCGCCGGTGCCACGTCGACGAACATGTGGATGTCGTAGGGCCAGCCGTGCAGCAGGATCACGGGCGCGCCGTCGACCGGGCCCGCCTCGTAGTAGCCGATGTTGAGCGTGCCGGCATCGATGCTCTTGAGCGGTTCGAGCCGCCGGGGCGCGCCGGCGGCCTGGGCGAAGGCCGGGGTGAGCGCGGCGAGCTGGGTGGCCGCGGCGCCGAGGGCCGCGGCGGCGAGGAAGGTTCTGCGGGGCAGTTGGAGCGACGATGTCATTGGGCTTTTCCGATTGACTGGTTGTGGTGGAAGGGCTGGCGGGTGCGAATGTCGCCCCCCGGACCGCCGTTTGCCCGCTCCTGCGTATCGCTCTGTATCTCCCGCCGCTTTTCCAACAAAACATTTCGATGTCCGGCCCCGTGCGTGCACCCGTTTCGCCTCACACCAGCCGCAGCCCTCCGTCGCACTCGATCACGGTGCCCGTGGTGTAGCCGTTCTCGATCAGGAACTGGATCGCATGCGCCACGTCCTGCGGCCGGCCCACGCGGCCGACGGGCAGCGTCTCTACCTGCTGGCGGAACAGGTCGTCCTTCATCGCGGCGGGCACGCGGTTCCACCATGGCGTGTCGACCAGGCCGGGCGAAACCGCATTCACGCGGCTCGGCGCCAGCTCGCGCGCCAGGCTGCCCACCATCGCCTCGATCGCGCCGTTGATCGCCGCCAGCCCTGCCGTGCCCGGCAGCGAGTTGCGCGCGGAAATCGCCGTCACGAAGGTCAGGCTGCCGCCCTTGCGCAGCACGCGCGCGCCGGCCTGCGCGGCTTCGAGCTGCGGCCAGAACTTGGCCTCGAAGCCGCGGCGCAGCGACTGCAGGTCGATCTGCGCGAACTCGCCCGCGCCCTCGCCGCCGCTGAGCGTGAGCACCAGGTGGTCGACGGGCCCTGTGCTCCCGAAGAAGGCATCGAGCGCGCCGCGGTCGCTGGCATCGAAGGCCACGCCGCTCACGTTCGGGCCCATGCCGCCCATCGCCTCCTGCAGCTTGCCGTTGTCGCGCCCGGTCGCGATCACGCGCGCGCCGGTCGCCGCCATGCGCCGCACGGTCTCGAGCCCCACGCCTGACGAGCCGCCGACCACCACCACTGTCTGTTGTTGTTCCTTCTGGGTCATGTCGATTCCTTTGAATGCTGAAAGAGCCTTCAGGTTAGGGAGCGCGGCACTATCATTCAAATCGTTTGGAACCATGGAATACATCAACGAAAGTGATTTCAGGCGACTCGACCTGAACCTGCTGCTGGTGTTCCACGCGCTGCTGCACGAACGCAGCGTCACGCGCGCGGCGCAGCGCCTGTTCATCGGCCAGCCTGCCCTGAGCGGCGCGCTCAAGCGCCTGCGCGCCGCATTGGGCGACGAGCTGTTCGTGCGCACCTCGCACGGCATGACGCCGACGCCACGCGCGCTCGAGCTCGCGCGCGTCATCGAGCCGTTGCTGCTGTCGCTGCAGCAGGCGCTGCATGCGCGACCGGCCTTCGATCCGGCGAAGGCCGAGCGCGTGTTCCGCATCGGTTTGAGCGATGCGCTCGAAGTGGCGCTGATGCCGCGGCTCATGCAGCGGCTTTCCGAAGAAGCGCCGGGCGTGAGGCTGATCGCGCGCGAGGCCGACCGCACGAATGCGCCCGCCATGCTCGACGCGGCCGAGATCGAACTGGCGGTGGGCGTCTTCATCGACTGCGCCTCGTGGCAGCGACAGCGCGCGCTGTTCGGCTGGAGCTTCGTCTGCGTCTACAACCCCGAACTCGTGAAAGTGCGCGGCAGGAAGATCACGCTCGCCGAGTACCTGCGCCACCCGCACCTGCTCACATCCTTCAGTGCGGACCTCAGCGGCCTCGTCGACGAACTGCTGCGCGAGCAGGGGCATTCGCGCAAGGTCGTCTTCTCGAGCCGCAACTTCGCGACCAGCCCCTTCATCGTGCGGCAGATGCCCGCCATCACCACCGTGCCCACCTTCGCCGCCGCCACCTGGCGCGACGCGCTCGGGCTGGCGGTGAGCCCGTTGCCTTTCGAAACACCGGCTTACGAGGTCTCGTTGCTGTGGACGGCCGCGCACGATGCCGACCCGGCCCTGCAGTGGCTCGTCGGCCTCGTGGCGGACACGTTCGGCGGCAAACCCGTGCGTTGACCCAGCGCGCACCGCGCGTTGACCCGGAGCGCAACACCCACCGTGCCCCGGGTGGAAACACCGATGATGTCGCGCCCTCGCATGCCTATCCTGCTGGGGCCCTTCCGGGCGCCTTCCAGGGAACCCACGGCATGAACGCACTCCACTTCAGCACGCTGCTCGAACACCCCGCCGACCGGCAGGCGTGCTGGGGCCGGATCAACACCTCCTACTTCGGCGCGCTGAACGTGAAGTGCCTGGACAGCGGCACCTTCGACGCGCGCATGGACGCCTACGAGCTCGGCCCGCTGGGCATGTTCATGATCGAGGCGCCTTCGCACCGCGTGGCGCGCCCCGACACGCGCAGCGAGATCGCGCTCGACGAGCACTACAAGCTGGTGCTGCAACTCGAAGGCCACGGCCACATCTCGCAGCGCGACCGCGAGTTCCACCTGCACCCCGGCGACTGGAGCCTGTACGACCCGCGCGTGCCCTACGCCATCACCAACCCCGAGCGCTCGCGCCTGCTGGCCATCACCATCCCGCGCCAGCAGTTCAAGGGCATGAAGATCCCCGACCTGCACACCTGCGAGGCGCACACGCCCGCGATGCAGGGGCTGTACGCGGTGCTCGGCTCCTTCCTCACCTCGCTGGCCGACCAGCTGCCATCGCTGCCCAACGCGGTCGGCCGCTCGGTGAGCGACACGGTGCTGGGCCTGCTGGCTTCCACGCTGGCCACGCACTCCGACGAGCAGTTCGGGGCCCACCCGGTTCCAGGCGTGCTCAAGGTGCGCGTGAAGCAGTTCGTTCATGCGCACCTTGCGGACCCGGCCCTGTCTCTGGACCTCATCGCGCAGCAGCTGCGTTGCTCCAAGCGCTACCTGCACCGCGTGTTCGAGGACGAGGACCAAACGCTCGACCGCTTCATCTGGCAGATGCGCCTGGAGCGCTGCAGCGAGGCGCTGCGCAACGCGGCGGGCCGGCGCGCGTCGGTGTCGGAGATCGCCTTCGCCTGGGGCTTCAACAGCAGCGCGCATTTCTGCCGCGTGTTCAAGGCGCAGTACGGTGTGTCGCCGCGCGAGTTCCAGCGGCGCGAGGCGGAGAGGACTGCCGCGTCGACGATGCTGACGCACTGACTAGGAAGCCTTCAGGCTTCCGAACTCGCGAAAGTACGCCTTCAGCAGCCTCACGAACTCCTCCGCGACGGCGGAGGGCGCGGACTGCGGCGAGAAGGCCATCGACACTTCGACCGGGCAGCGCGGCATCAGCGCCAGCACCTTCAGCTCGCGCGCGAACACGGAAGCGACATAAGGATTGACGATGCCGACGCCCGTGCCTTGCGCGGCCATCATGCAGATCGTGACCGAGTAGGTCGTCTCGACCGTCGCCGCCGCCTCGACGCGATGCCGCTGCAGCGTGCCAAGGAACTGCTGGTGGATCTCGTCGTCGGCGTTGAGGGTGAGCAGCACCTGCCCCTTCAGGTCACGCACATGCAGGCCGGCGCGGCCCGCCAGCGGATGCCCGGGATGCACCACGCACACCGCATTGGCACGGTGCAGCGAAACGGCTTCGATCTGCGGATCGTTGATCTCCGAGGTGGTCAGCGCCACGTCGTACAAGCCGTAGAGCAGCCCTTCGCGCAATGGATGCGAGCCCACCGTCTGCAGGTTGACGTGCACATCGGGGTGCAGCCTCGAGAACGCGTGGATGACCTTGGGCATCACGCTCAGGCCGAGCGCCGGTGTGCAGCCCACGCGCAGCGAGCCCGTGCCCGACTTGCGCATGACCGCCACGCTCTGCTCGATGCGGTCGAGCCCGAGGAAATGGCGCTGCACGGTGTCGAACAGCTGCCGCGCCTCGTGCGTGGGCCTCAGCCGCCCCTTGTGGATGTCGAACAGCTTGAGCTGCGTGGCGTTCTGGATCTGCGCCAGCAGGCGGCTCACCGACGGCTGCGTGGTGTGGAGCATGGCCGCCGCGGCCGTGGTGGTGCCGGTCTGCATGACCGCGCGGAACGCCTCGATCTGGCGGAAGTTCAATGGTCGGGACATTCAAGGGCTCCTGGAATTGCACGGTGCGCGCGTTCGCGAGGGCATATCGTTTCTGCATACCCTGGCGACAAAACTGAATTTTCCAGAATGATGCCGCGTTCCTAGACTGCGCCCATCACATCCATTCATCGCATCCACCAGCCCGCTGGGGAGCAGCAAGGAACACGCATGAAACAGCAATGGCCGCGCAGGGCCTTCGGGCTCGGCATTCTCGGAATGGCCTTCGGCCTCGGTTCGACGGTTGCATCCACGGCATCGGCCGCATCCGATCCGAAGGCCTGGCCCGACCAGATGATCCGACTCGTGGTGCCCTTCACCGCCGGCGGCAGCTCCGACGTGCAGGCCCGCATGCTCGCCGACCGCCTGGGCAAGCTCTACAAGCAACCGGTGGTGGTCGAGAACCGGCCCGGCGCGGGCGGCCACATCGGCGGCAAGTTCGTGGCCGACGCGCCGGCCGACGGCTACACGCTGTTGCTCGGATCGATCGGGCTGCACGCGACCTACGGCGTCTTCAAGAAGCTGAACTACGACCCCTCCAAGGACCTGAAGGTGGTCACGGTGCTTGCCGAGATGCCGCACGTGGTGGTGGCCAACCCCTCGCTTCCCGCCAACGACCTGAAGCAGCTGGTGGCCCTGGCGCGCAAGCAGCCGGACACCATCAACTTCGGCTCCGCGGGCGTGGGCTCGTCCGTGCACATGATCGGCGAGCTGTTCCGCATCACCGCCGACGCGCCGATCACGCACGTGCCCTACAAGGGCAGCTCGGCCGCCCTCAACGACCTGCTGGCAGGGCAGATCCAGCTGATGTTCGAGAACCCGCCGACCACGCTGGCCCATATCCGCGGCGGCAAGCTCAAGGCGTTGGCCGTCACAGGCAAGGCCCGGCTGGCGGCGCTGCCCGACGTGCCGACCGCGATCGAAGCCGGCTTCCCGGCGTTCGAGGCCACCTCGTGGACCACCGTGGCGGTGGGCGCCAAGGTGCCCGATGCCATCGCCGACAGGCTCAACGCCGACATCCGCAAGGTCGTGACCTCGCCGGAGTTCCGCCAGGGACTGGCCGACCAGGGCATGACACCGGTGGCCAACACCCGCGAGGCCGCGACCCGCTTCGTCGCGGCCGAGAAGGTGCGCTGGGACAAGGTGATCCAGCAAGGCCGCATCGTCGCGGAGTGAGGAGCCGATGTCCGACGCGCTTTCCATGAACACCCGACCCGCCCCCTGCCGCCGCGTGGGTGCCGGCGACCCGAACCACCACTTCTTCGGCTACTACAACAAGAGCACCTGGGACCGCAGCGGCCGCTACCTGCTGGCGCAGCAGGTGCCCTGGATGGACACCGAGCTGCAGCCGGCCTCCACCGCCCGCATCGGTTATTTCGACCTGCACGACAACGACCGCTTCCACGTGCTGGACAGCACCAAGGCCTGGAACTGGCAGATGGGCAGCCAGCTGCAGTGGCTCGACGGCGCGCCGGGCCGCCGGCTGATCTACAACTGCCGCACGGGCGACGGCGATGCGTTCTACCCCGGCTTCGGCGCCACGATCCTCGACGTCGACACCGGCGCGCGCCGCGTGCTGCCGATGCCGGTGTACGTGGTCGCGCCCGACAGCCGGTACGCGTTGAGCGTCGACTACCGGCGCCTCTACGTCACGCACCGGACCATCGGCTACAGCGAGGCGGGCGGCCCCTTCGAGCTCCCGCTCGCGCCGGACGACGACGGCATCCATGCCATCGACCTGAAGACGGAAAGCACGCGCCTGATCGTGAGCTACGGCGACCTTCGCCGCTTCCACCACCGCGAATCGATGGACAAAGCGATCCACTGGGTCAGCCACATCGAGATCAATCCCTCGTCCTCGCGCGTGCTGTTCCTGCACCGCTGGACCGAGCGGGTCGAGGACGAGACCTGCTTCCTGCACCGGCTCGTCACGATGAATCCCGACGGCTCCGACATGCGCCTGCTGGAGTGCTCCGACCACCCGCTGCCGCAGCTCGCGCAGGACTTCGATCCGTCGGCCGTCGGCACCTTCGACTACGAGAAGTCCGAGTACCAGATCTCGCATCCGCTGTGGCGCGACGACGAACACATCGTCGTCTGGAGCCCGCACGCAGGAAAGATCCGCTACCACCTGTACCACGACCGCGTCGACGGCGCGGTGACGACGATCGGCGAAGGCGTGCTGGTGGAGAACGGCCACATGAGCTTCTCGCCCGTGAACAAGCGCTGGCTGCTGAGCGACACCTATCCCGATTCACGGACGCACGAGCGCGTGCTCTTCCTGTTCGACATGGAGACCGGCAAGCGCCACGACCTCGGCAGCTTCTACGCCACGCCCGACCTGAGCAAGGAGAACCGCTGCGACCTGCATCCGCGATGGAGCCGCGACGGCAGGCAGGTCTGCATCGACTCCGTGCACGAGTCACAGCGGCAGATGTACATCGTCGACGTGTCGGGGATCGTGTGAAGAAGCCGGCGAGGCGGGGCCACATGACGAAAGCGTAATCGGGGCGTCGGCTTCTCTCGCGGGTGGCCTTTCTAGAGTCGGTGTCACCAACTCAACAGGAAGGAACTCTTCGTGAAACGCACCCTGCTCGCCCTCGGCACCCTCGCCTTCTTCTCCACCGCCTTCGCGCAGCAACCGCACGCCCACAGCGCGGAAGCCGAGGCCGACTTCGACAGCAAGCCGCAGGCGGCCGCCGAAGCAAGGAAGAACAACAAGCAACCCGGCGCGGTGCGCATCAAGGACGGCGGCACCGCGCGCGGCGAGGGCTCCGCCGTGCCGGCGCCCAGCAAGACGGAGAAGGCCGGTGAAGCCCGCGCAGAGGCGCGCGAGGCCAAGCCGCACAACCTGCCCAAGCCGGGCGGCACGCCGAAGTAAGGAAAGTCTTCAGGCCGCCGCGAGATAGCTGCTGTGCAGTATCTCCGGTCGGCTGCGCAGCTCCTCCGACGAACCCGCGAAGGCCATGCGACCGCGCTCCAGCACATAGGCTCGGCTCGACACCGCGAGCGCCACCGTCGTGAACTGTTCGATCAGCAGCACGCCCACGCCTTCGCGTGCGACCTGCTGCACCACCTCCACCAGCCGCTTGACCACCGTGGGCGCGAGCCCCAGCGAAAGCTCGTCGATGGCCAGGTAGCGCGGCTTGCCGATGAGCGCCTGCGCGATGCAGACCATCTGCTTCTGACCACCCGAGAGCGAACGCGCAGGCAGCGCGAGCTTCACGCGCAGTTCCGGGAACACCGCGAGCACCTGCTCCACCGCCTCGGTCACGCGTGCCGCCGGCAGCGCCGTGGCGGCGGCGCGCAGGTTGTCGAGCACCGACAGATCGCCCAGCACGCGATGCCCTTCCGGCACCACCGCCACGCCGAGCGCGCGCACGCGCTCGGGCCGCTGGCCGTGCAGCGCATGCCCCTCGACCTCGATGCGCCCTCCGGTCAATGGCAACGCACCGCCGATGGCCATCACCGTGCTCGACTTGCCAGCGCCGTTCGCGCCCAGCAGCGCGGTCACTTCGCCGGGCGGCACTTGCAGGTCGATGCCGTGCAGCACGGCCTTGCCGCCACGCTGCAGGCGCAGATCGTTCACGCTCAGCATGATGTGCTTTTCACTCCGTTCCGAGATAGGCCTTGCGCACGGCCGGGTCGTCGAGCACCTCGCGCGTCGGCCCCAGCGCGAGGCGGCGGCCGAAGTCGAGCACCAGGGTCTGCGTGCAGGTGGCGGCGATCAGGTCGACGTCGTGGTCGATCAGCAGCACTTGCGCACCGCAGAAGGCATGCACCGAGCCGATCACGCGGCGCAGCGCGCCGGCTTCCTGCTCGGTCAGACCCGCGCCGGGCTCGTCGAGCAGCAGCAGCTTGGGCCCGCCGACCAGCGACTTCGCGATCTCCAGCATGCGGCGCTGGAACAGGTTGAGTTGGTGGCCCAGCACCGTGGCGGCGTCGAGCAGTCCTGTGCGCGCCAGCGCACGTGCAACCTGCGCCGCCACGTCGCCGCGCGCATGCGGCACGTGGTCGAGCAGCGCGCGCACGTTGTCCCACACGCTCAGGTCTTCCACCACCTGCTCGGTCTGGAACGAGCGGCGCAGGCCGAAGCGCACGCGCTCGATGGGCTTCAGGCCCAGCAGGTCGGCACCGTCCACCGCGACCGTGCCACTGCGCGGCAGCACCAGGCCACTGAGCACGTTGACCAGTGTGGTCTTGCCCGCGCCATTGGGGCCGATGAGGCCGCACACCGGCGCGTCGAGTTCGGCGGTGAGCGCGTCGATGGCCTTGACGCCGCCGAAGGCGACGGTGAGATCGCTGATGCGGATCATGACGCTGCGTCCTTGCCCGCACCCGGGAGCCGTTTGCGGACCGATTCGATCAACCCCGCCAGTTGCCCCGCGATGCCGCTCGGCGCGGTGATGAGCGCATGCAGCAAGGCAAGGCCGAAGAAGATCATCGCCAGGTAACCGTTGACGCCGAAGTCCGTGAGCAGCGCCGGCACCGCCCGCAGCAGCAGCCCCGCGATCAGCGCGCCGGCCCAGTGATAGACGCCGCCCACCACCGTGAGCGCGAACAGCATCACCGAATCGCCGGCGGTGAAGGCGCGCCCGTCGAGCTGGCCCACGCCGCCCGCGAGCAAGGCCCCCGCCACGCCGGCGCAGAAGCCGGCCAGGCCGAAAGCCCAGGTCTGGTAGCGCAGGATGTTCACGCCGGCCGCCACCGCAGCCGCCTCGCCGCGACGGATCAGCGCCCACGAGCGCCCGGCGCGCGTGCGCCGGTGCAGCTCGATCAGCACCAGCACCACCGCCAGCCATACGGCCACGTAGCGGAAGTACGCCGCGTCGGACAGCGCCAGCGCGGGCCGGGGCATCATCAGCCGTTCGCTGCCGAACACGCGGCCCAGCCAGCCCGCGCCGCCATCGGGAAAGCCCGTGACGTTGATCACCACCTGGAAGCCGCCCGCCATCATCATCGTGACGAGCGCCAGGTACAGCCCCTTGAGCCGCAGCGCCGGCAGGCCCGCGAGCATGCCCACCACGCACGACAGCAGCCCGCCCGCGAGCACCGACAGCTCGAAGGGCCAGCCCAGCCCGTGTCCCGCGCGCAGCGCGATCCAGCCGCCCGCGCCGAGCAGCGCGTACTGGCACAGCGACACCAGCCCGAGCTGCCCGTAGAGCAGCGCCACGCCGGCCGCGGCGATCGACAGCGCCAGCGACGAAGTCAGCGTCTTGATCCAGTAGGCATTGGCCAGCCACGGCACCACGAGGCCGATGAGCAGCACGCTGCCCACCATCACCGCGAGCGAGATGCGTGCGCGGCGCGATGCTTCGGCGAGCGAGGCCGGCAGCACTTCCTGCACCGGCATCGCTCCTGCAATGGTCGAAGAAGCGCTGCTCATGCCTGCCGAGTCCCGGTGCGGTAGAAAACGATCATCGCCAGCGCGATCAGGAACGGCGTGGCCGTGCGAAAGGCCGCGAAGCCCGGCACGGTGATCGCCAGCGCCTCCAGCACGCCGATGGCGATGCCGCCCGCCACCGTGGCCGGCAGCGAATGCAGCCGCCCGATGATGGCCGCCGCGAACGCTGGAATCACCAGGAAGGTCAGCAGCGTGGCCTGCAGCCGCACGATGTTCGCGAGCAGCAGTCCGCACACGCCCGCGAAGGCGCCGCTGAGCACCCAGGCCACCGTGTCCACGCCCAGCACGCGGATGCCCAGCAGCGCGCTCAGGTCGCGGTCGTTGGCCAGCGCGCGCATCTTCAGGCCCACGCGCGTCTTCGACAGCAGCAGGCCGACACCGCCCATCATCAGCACGGCCAGCGCGAGCCCCAGCGCGCGCGTGTGGGTGAGGCGCACGTCGACCTCGCCGAGCACGAAGTCGATGGCGCCCGCGTCGGTCGGCAGCACCAGCCGGCGCGGCTGCTCGCCCCAGTACCACTCGGTGAAGCCGACCACCACCAGCGCGAAGCCCAGCGTGGCGATGCTGCGGATGGTCGGGTCGCGGTGCGAAAGGCGTGGCGCCAGCAGCCGTCCATACGCCAGCGACAGCAGCATCGACGTGACGATAGCCGCGCACCACGCAAGGCCCTGCGGCCAGTCGGCCTCCAGCATCGACCAGGCCACGTACGCACCGATCGCGCCGATGGCCCCGAAGGCGAAATTCAGCACGCCCGACGAGCGGTAGAGCACCACCAGCCCCACGCCCGAGAGCGCATACACCGCGCCCAGGCCCAGGCCCGAGATGACGAAAGGCAGGTAGTCCTCCATGGCCCGGCGCGCTTACTTCAGGCCCATCTTCTGCTCGTCGGCGCGGATGTCGACCAGCTCCGGGTCGTCCGCCGTCAGGCATCCGCCGGGCGCGAAGCGCCAACCGTTGCCGTCGGGGCTGGCGACCGGGCCGCTGTTGTTGGCGTTGTGGCGAGCGCCGTTGCCCACATAGAAGGGCTTGCAGAGGATGTCGCTCCTGAAATCGCTGACCTTGCGCAGCGCATCGGTCACGCTCGCGCGGTCGATCTTCTTCGGGTCCATCTTCAGCAGCGCCTGCGTGACGATGCGCGCAGCCAGGTAGCCGGCCTGCGAGAAGGTGTCGCGCGGGTCGCTCTTCGCGCCGTATTTGTCCATCACCGCGAGCCAGTTCCTGTTGTCGGGGCCGGCCGATTCGAGCGGGTTGAATTCGAGGTTGACGTCGAAGTTGCCCTTCCAATAGGGCCCGATGGCCTTGGGCACGTCGGCGTTGTAGGCCGGCGCGGCCGAGACGAAGCGGATCTTCTTGCCGATGTTCTGCTGCTCGGCGGCGGCCAGCATGGGCACAAGGATGCCCTTGGGCACGTTCATGATGATGGTGTCGGGCTTCTTCGCGGCGGCCTGCAGCATGGTGGAAGTTGCATCGGCCGATCCGGGATCGATGGCGATGGTCTCGACCTCCACGCCGTTCTTCTTGCCCCACTCCTTCGGGCCTTCGCAGGCCCAGTTGCCCAGGCTCGGGATGTTCGGAATGATGCAGACCATCTTCTTCGCCTTGTACTTCTGCGCGGCGTACATGGCGGCGATGGTGGCCGACACGCGCGGCCCCGCGTTCACCGGCACGTAGTTGCGCGCATTGAAGCACTCGCGCGGCACGCCGGTGCCGGCGATGACCATCACGCCCTCGTCGGCGTACATCTTGGCGTTGGCGCCGCACTCCACGAAGCTGGTGCTGCCCGCGAGCGCGACCACCTTGCGGTCTTTCACCAGCTTGGAGGCGACCTGCGCGGCGGTCTCGGGGTTCCACTGGTCGTCGACCACGATGTAGTCGACCGGACGGCCGTTGATGCCGCCGTTGGCGTTCACGCACTTGAAGTACGCGGCCGCCGCCTGGCCCGAGGCGCTGAAGTCGTCGGGGCCGGTCTTGCCGACCACCGCGCCGATGGGAATGGGCTCGCCCGTGGCGGGCTTGCCGGTGTTCAGGCCGCAGTCGGGGCCCGACTGCGCCCATGCGCCGCCCGCGCCCGCGATGCCCACAGCGCCGACCGCGAAGGTCAGCGCAATCTTCTTCTGGATCTTCTTCATGATGGATGTCTCCTTTTCTTGTGACCGGAACCGCGGCGGCTACACCGCCATGCACACGCTCTTGAGCTCGGTGAAGCTCTCGACCGCCGCGCGCCCCAGGTCGCGCCCGTAGCCCGACTGCTTCACGCCGCCCAGCGGCAGCGCGTTGTCGAGCACGTTGTGCGCGTTGACCCAGACCACGCCCGCCTGCAGGCGCGGCACGATGCGGTGCACGGCCGAGAGGCTGTTCGACCACACGCTGGCGGCCAGGCCGTAGGCGCTGTCGTTGGCCATGCGGATCGCGTCTTCCACGTCGTCGAAGGGCACGACGGTCGCGACCGGGCCGAACACTTCCTCGCGCACGATGCGCATCGAGGGCTTCGCGTCGACGAACACGGTGGGCTTCACGAAGCAGCCGCCGTCGAATGCGCGGCCGCCGCCGGTAACCAGCGTCGCGCCCTCGGCCACGGCGCCATCGATGTGCGCCATCACGCGGTCCATGTGGCGGCGCGACACCAGCGGCCCGAACTGCGCCTGCGGATCGAAGCCCGAGCCGATGTGCAGCCCCTCGGCCACCTGCGCGAGCTGCGACACCACCTTGTCGAAGATGCCGCGCTGCACGTAAACGCGCGAGCCCGCGGTGCACACCTGCCCCTGGTGAAAGAAGATGCCGTTGGCCGCGCCCTGCGCCGCCGCGGCCGGGTCGGCGTCGTCGAGCACGATCAGCGGCGACTTGCCTCCGAGTTCCAGCGTGAAGCGCGCCATGTTGTCGACGGCGGCGTGGCCGATCCGCCGGCCCACGCCGGTCGATCCGGTGAAGCTGATCTTGCGGATGTCCGGATGCGCAGCAAGCGCCGCGCCGGCCGTGGCACCACGCCCGCACACCACGTTGAGCGCACCCGGTGGAAAGCCCGCTTCTATCGCCAGCTCGGCCAGCCTCAGCGCGGTGAGCGGCGTTTCCTCCGAAGGCTTGAGCACCACGGTGCAGCCGGCCGCGAGCGCGGGCGCCACCTTCCACAGCGCGATGGCGAGCGGGAAGTTCCACGGCACGATGGCGCCCACCACGCCCACCGGCTCGCGCCGCGTGTAGGTCACCCACTGCGGGCCCGGAATGCCGATGGAGTTGTCGAGCGTCTGGCCTTCGAGCTTGGTGGCCCAGCCCGCCATGTAGCGCACGAACTCGGAGCCGGCGCCCACGTCGACCATGCGCGCGATGCCGCGCAGCTTGCCGCTTTGCAGCGTCTCGAGCGCGCTGAGTTCGTCGGCATGCGATTCGATCAGCGTGGACAGCGTGTAGAGCATGCGCTCGCGGTCGGCCGGGCGCAGCGCGCGCCACGCGGCGCTCTCGAAGGTGCGGCGCGCACTGGCGACGGCCGCGTTCACGTCGGCCGCGTCGCTGTCGGGCGCCTCGGCCACGGTCATCTCGGTGGCGGGGTCGACCACGGGCAGATAGCTGCCGCTCACGGGCGCCTCCTCGCGGCCGTCGATGTGGTTGCCGCGCCGGCGCTGCGCCAACAGGCCCACCTGGCCGAGGTGCTCGATCGACAGGTCTCGCAGATTCATGAAAAGTCTCCGGGGCGATGCGTTGAGAGAAAAGAAGGAAGTGCCGTCACTGCATGGCCCGCGCCACGAGCAGCGTGTCGGTGAACTGCTCGAAGCGCCGCACCTTGCCGCCCTGCACCTGCCACACATGGGTGACGCGCGCGTGCATGGTCTTGCCGGTGGCGCGATTGCGGCCGTGGTAGTCGCCGATGCCGACCACGGTGTCGCCGCCATCGACCAGCCGCTCCAGCACGAAGCGGTAGCCCTCCCACTCGGCGCCCAGCACCTTGAAGACCTTCTCGATCACCTGCGCCGGGCCGACGTGCGTGCCAGCGCAAGGGAAGCCGGCCATCTCGGTCCACTGCACGTCGTCGGCCACGTCGGCGAACATGGCTTCGAGGTCCTGGCGGTCGGAGGCGGCGTAGTGGTCGGCGACGATCTGGTGGGGCGTGCGCATGAAGTGAAGCTCCTGGGTGTGACAGCGAAAAAGAATGGAAGAGATCAGACCGGCCCGAACTCGGGCGGATAGAAGGTCTGCGACGCCTTGCGCATGAAGGCGCCAGCGGGGTTGTTCGCGACTTCGCCGGCGCCGGTGACGCCGAGGAACTTGCCGGTCGAGCGGCCCTGCGCGAAGTCGAAGAAGAACACCGACGCGACCGGAATCAGGAACTCGCGGAAGGTGAAGACGTATTGCCCGTCGTCGAACTTCCAGTAGCTCGCAAGATCCACGTCGCCGTGGCCGCGCTGCACGCCGACCAGGCACTGCCAGGCGTAGCGCTCCGAGCTCAGGTAGGTGTGCTCGTAGGTGTGGTTGGGGCTGTAGGTCTGCCAGGTGCGCAGGCCGATGAGGTCGCGGGTGGCGTGCGGCTCGGTGCCCGATGCGGCAGCGCCGCCTTCGAGCGTGCCGGGCCAGAAGTCCTGCGGCACGCGCGGCTGGCCCGCAGCTTCCTCGGCGCTGACGATGCGGCAGCGGATGGCTAGCACGCGGCGCGTGCGCGTGTTGAGCACCACGGTCAGTGCCTCGGTGGGGCGGCTCGCCTGGGTGATGTCGAGGAAGAAGGTGTCGGGCGCGACCTCGATGGCCTCGTACCAGTCGCCCTGCGCCTGGCCGCCGCGTGCGCCCTCTTCCTGCCAATCCAGCGTGTGCTGCGTGCGCGGCTTCAGCGTGAGGCGAAAGTCGGGCAATGCCAGCACCAGCGTCTGGCCGGTGAGCGCGTCGGTGGGCGGCAGGCGGTTGGTGGCGATGCCTAGCGCGAACTGGTCGTAGGTCTTCCAGTCGGCGGGCTTGGTGGTGTCGGTGCTCATGGCGTGGTTTTTCCTCAGGCTTCGTGCGCGAAGGCGATGGTGGGCAGGTCCACGGCAGAGGCGCCGCCATCGACCATCAGCGAGCTGCCGGAGACCATGGCGGCCAGCGGCGAAGCGAGGAACATCACGGCGTTCGCCACGTCCTCGGGGCTGGCGGCACGGCCCATGGGCACGTCGCGCGTGACGAGGTCGTAGGCCGCGTCGGTATCGGACAGGCGGTACTTGTCGACGAGCACCTGCATCTGCTCGTCGGCCATCTCGGTGCGCACCCAGCCGGGGCACACGGCGTTCACGCGCACGCCTTGCTTGCCGTAGTCGCGCGCCAGCGAACGCACAAGACCGATGAGCGCGTGCTTCATCGTCACGTAGCCGACCACGCCCGGCCCCGCGAAGTGACCGGCGAGCGAAGAGAGCACGACGATGTTGCCGCGCCGCTCGATCAGCTCCGGCAGCAGTTCGCGCGCGCAGACGAAGGCGGTGTCGAGGTTCAGGCGCGTCGAGAGCGCCCACGATGCGTCGTCGGTGGAGAGCGCATCGCCCACGCCGTGGCCGCCCGCGTTGGCGACGAGCACGTCGACGCGGCCGAACTTCTCGCGGGCCTGGGCCAGTGCGCGCCGCACGTCGCCGGTGCTGGCGGCATCGCCGGCCACCGCGAGGCCGCCGAGCTTCGCGGCGACCGCTTCGAGCTGCGCGAGGCGCCGCCCCATCAGCACCACGCGGCCGCCCGCCGCGACGAACTGCGCAGCCACCGCCGCGCCGATGCCGGTGCCGCCGCCCGTGATGAACGCGACCTTGCCGGCCATGGAATTTCCTGTGGAACTCATTCGCTCTGTCTCCTTGTTCTCGTCGGAGTCGACTCTAGGTTTGGGCGCGCGTTTGCGATTGACCGAAGGCGCAGAGTCAATTGCCCGACAGCGCAAAGTCGGCGCAGCGCTCGGCCAGCATCACCGTGGGCGCGTTGGTGTTGCCGCTGACGAGCGAGGGCATCACCGAGGCGTCGCACACGCGCAGCTTCTTCATGCCGTGCACGCGCATGCGCGCATCGACCACGGCCATGCCGTCGCTGCCCATGCGGCAGGTGCCGCTCGGGTGGTAGACGGTCTTGGCGCGCTGGCGCACGTAGGTCTCTATGGCGTCGTCGGCCAGGTCTTCGGCGGCGGAAGGCGCGAGCTCTTCGGACACCAGCTCGCGAAGTGCCGGCGCGCGCAGGATGCGGCGCGCGAGCTTCACGCCGCGCACCAGCGTGGCGACGTCTTCCGGCGCCTGCAGGTAGCCGCCGTCGAACAGGATCGGCGCCATCGGGTCGGCGTTGCGCAGCCGCACGCTGCCGCGCGACTTCGGCCGCAGGAAGCAGGGGTTGATCGAGATGCCGTGGCCGGCCAGCGGCTCGCGGTCGACGTCGCCCACCAGCACCGGCAGCACGTGGAACTGAAGGTCGGGGCGGCCCTCGCCGGTGGTGTCGACGAAGCCGCCGCTCTCGACCACGTTCGAGGTGAGCAGGCCGGTGTTGAAGAGCGTCCATTGCAGGCCGTGCTTGAGCGCGGTGAGGCCGCGGTCGTTGCCCAGCAGGCTGATCGGCTCGCGCGTGCGGCCGTAGACCGACACCTCCAGGTGGTCCTGGAAGTTCTCGCCCACCCCGGGCAGGTCGCGCGCCACTGCAATGCCGTGCGACTGCAGCTGCGCGCCGGGGCCGATGCCCGACAGCATCAGCAGCTTGGGCGAGGCCAGCGCGCCGGCCGAGAGGATCACTTCCTGGTTCGCCGTGGCCACGATGTCCTCGCCGGTGCCGCCCGCGCCGGTTCGGTAGACCACGCCGGTGGCGGCGCCGTCCTGCGTCAGCACACGCATCACGTGGGCGCCTGTGACCACGGTGAGCTTCGGGTCGGCGCGCACGGCCGCGAGGTAGGTGGCGGCGGTGCTGGCGCGGCGGCCCTCGAAGGTGGTCGTCTGATAGAAGCCCACGCCCGCCTGTTCGGCGCCGTTGAAGTCGTCGTTGTAGGCCAGGCCGCTCTGCTGCGCGGCGCGCAGGAAGGCCAGGCTCAGCGGGTGCCGGAAGCGCGTGTCGCTCACCTTCAGCGGCCCGTTGGTGCCGTGCAGGCCGCAGGCGAAGCGCGCATTCGACTCGGCCTTGCGGAACCACGGCAGCACGTCGCGCCAGCCCCAGCCTTCGCAGCCCTGCGCCTGCCAGCCGTCGTAGTCGGCGGGCGTGCCACGGATGTAGACCATGGCGTTGACCGAGCTGCCGCCGCCCAGCGTGCGGCCCTGCGGCACGAACATCTTCCGCCCGCCTGCCGCGCTCTGCGGCTCGCTCTCGTAGGCCCAGGTGCGCTCGGTGCCGATCACCCGCACGAAGGTGGCGGGCATGTGGATGAAGCGGTCGTTGTCGGGCGGGCCGGCCTCCAGCAGCAGCACGCTGCGGCCCGCCTGCACCAGCCGGTGCGCCAGCACGCAGCCGGCCGAGCCGGCCCCCACCACCACGAAATCGAAAACCTGTTGCGCCATGTTCTGTCCGGATTTGTTGTTCCGGGCGGATGCTCGGCGCTGCGGCGCGCCGTGGATCACCGGGGCGGGTTGGTGCAACTCAAAATGCGCTGTCGGTCAATGCGGGGGCGCCTGCGACAATCGGGAAATGCCTTTCGCCCCATTGCAAAACGACACATTCCTGCGGGCCTGCTGGCGCCAGGCCACCGATCACACGCCCGTCTGGCTGATGCGCCAGGCCGGCCGCTACCTGCCGGAATACGTGGCCACCCGCGCGAAGGCGGGCAGCTTCATGGGGCTGGCCACCAACACCGGCTACGCCACCGAGGTCACGCTGCAGCCGCTGGAGCGCTATCCACTCGATGCGGCCATTCTTTTCTCCGACATCCTGACCGTGCCCGACGCGATGGGCCTGGGCCTCTCGTTCGAGGCCGGCGAGGGCCCGCGCTTCGCGCGCCCGGTGCGCGACGAGGCGGCGGTGGCCGCGCTCGAAGTGCCCGACATGGAGAAGCTGCGCTACGTGTTCGACGCCGTGGCCTCGATCCGCAAGGCGTTGAACGGCCGCGTGCCGCTGATCGGCTTCTCGGGCAGCCCGTGGACGCTGGCCTGCTACATGGTGGAAGGCGCGGGCTCCAGCGACTACCGGCTGATCAAGAGCATGCTCTACGGCCGCCCGGACCTGATGCACCGCATCCTCGCGGTCAATGCCGACTCGGTGGCCACGTATCTCAACGCCCAGATCGACGCCGGCGCGCAGGCCGTGATGATTTTCGACAGCTGGGGCGGCGTGCTGGCCGACGGCGCGTTCCAGGAATTCAGCCTCGCCTACACCGCCCGCGTGCTGGCCGGCCTGAAGCGCAACGGCGCCGACGGCCAGCCGGTGCCGCGCATCGTGTTCACCAAGGGCGGCGGCCTCTGGCTCGACGCCATGCGCGAACTCGATTGCCAGGTGCTGGGCGTGGATTGGACCGTGAACCTGGCGGCCGCGCGAAAGCAGATCGCCGAGGGCACGGACGGCAAGGCCAAGGCGCTGCAGGGCAACATCGACCCGAACGTGCTGTTCGCGCCGCCCGCGCAGATCGAGGCCGAGGTGGCAAAGGTGCTGCAGGCCTTCGGCAAGCCCCACGCCGACCGCGCCACCCAGGGCCCTACGCACATCTTCAACCTGGGCCACGGCATCAGCCAGTTCACGCCGCCGGAGCACGTGGCGGCGCTGGTGCAGGCAGCGCACGCCCAGTCGCGCGCAATGCGCGGTTGACGCTGCTGTTACCAAGCGGGGCGGGTCGGTGCGAGCGCCCGGCCCCCGCAAAAGTCGGCCCGCAGCGGTTTGTCAAGCGCAAAAACGGCATATGGTTCCGTACTTATGCACAAAACACGTGTTGCAGTGCGCAAGATTTCCAGGGTACCCACCTTCCTCGCTCCTAAAGAGATAGCGCTGCTAAGTTGTTGATTTATATAGGATTTGAACTTTGCTTTTTTTCCGGGCAATCCAGCCAGAGCCTTGATTTTCAAGGCTTGGCGACGAGTCCAGCCCGCTTGTCAACAAAGTTATCCACAGGAACTCTGGATGAGATCCAAAGCGCTGAAAAATCAACGACTTAAGCGCTTTTGCTCCAAGCTTCATTAACAAACCTCCGCAAGAAGGAACGCCCATCTCCACAGCCGGATTGCCCCTCGACGAGGCTCCCCACCCGACGAACGGCGCCCCGCCGACGCTGCCGTGGCGGCTCGACGTTGCCGTGCAAACGCCCGCTCATGCCGCGCTCGGCGACCTGCTGAGCTACGCCGGCGCCGAGCCGCTGCCGCCCGGCACGCTGGTGCGCGTGCCCCTGGGCAAGCGCGAGGTGCTGGGCGTGGTCTGGAACGAGCCGGTCTCGCTGGCTGGCGCCGAGCCCGACATGGCGCTGAAGCCCGTGGGCGCGGCGCTCGATGCGCTGGCCCCGCTGGGCGAAGCCTGGCGCGACCTCGTGGCCTTTGCCGCGCGCTACTACCAGCGCTCGATCGGCGAGATCGCGCTGGCCGCCCTGCCGCCGCAGCTGCGCGACCTGTCGACGGTGCAGCTGGCGCGCCGGCTCAAGCGCAAGACGACGGCCGGGCCGGTGGCCGAGACGGCCGAATCGGCGAATCCGGTCGCGCTGAGCGCCGAGCAGACGGCCGTGCTGGCGCGCATCGAGGCCGAGTCGGGCACCTTCCTGCTGGTCGGCAGCACCGGCAGCGGCAAGACCGAGGTGTACCTGCGCTGCGTGGCCGACCTGCTCGCGCGCGAGCCCGAAGCGCAGGCGCTGGTGATGGTGCCCGAGATCAACCTCACGCCGCAGCTCGAAGCCCGCTTCAAGGCCCGCTTCGGCGAAGAGGCAGTGGTGTCGCTGCACAGCGGCATGACCAACCCGCAGCGGCTCGCGAGCTGGCTGGCGGCGCACAGCGGTGCGGCGCGCATCGTGCTGGGCACGCGCATGGCGGTGTTCGCGTCGATTCCCACGCTCAAGCTCATCGTGGTCGACGAGGAGCACGACCCGAGCTACAAGCAGCAGGAAGGCGCGCGCTATTCCGCGCGCGACCTCGCCGTGTGGCGCGGCCAGCGCGAGAAGGCCAAGGTGATCCTGGGCTCGGCCACGCCCTCGCTCGAGAGCTGGCACCAGAGCCGCCCCGCCGAGGGCGAAGACCCGGGCGGGCGCTATGTGCGCCTGGCCATGCCCTCGCGCATCGGCGCGGGCGAACTGCCTGCGGTGCGGCTGGTCGACATGAACCTGCAGCCGCCGAAGACGGTGATCTCGGGCGCGCTGCTCGACGCCATCGGCCAGCGCATCGCGCGCGGCGAGCAGAGCATGATCTTTTTGAACCGGCGCGGCTATGCACCGGTGCTGGCCTGCGGCGACTGCGGCTGGAAGAGCGAGTGCCCGCACTGCAGCGCGTACCGCGTGTTCCACAAGATCGACCGCACGCTGCGCTGCCATCACTGCGGCTTCACCGAGCGCGTGCCGCGCGCCTGCCCGGCCTGCGGCAACCCCGACATCGCGCCCGTGGGCCGCGGCACCGAGCGGCTGGAAGAGCACCTGGCCGAACTGTTCGCCACGGTGAAACGGCCCGACGGCGGCGCGGTGCGCATCGCGCGCATCGACGCCGACAGCACGAAGAAGCAGGGCGCGCTCGAATCGCAGCTCGCGGCCGTGCACGCGGGCGAGGTCGACGTGCTCGTCGGCACGCAGATGATCGCCAAGGGCCACGACTTCCGCCGCATCACGCTGGTGGCGGCGGTGAACCCCGACGGTGCGCTGTTCTCCAGCGACTTCCGCGCGCCCGAGCGGCTGTTCAGCCTGCTGATGCAGTCGGCCGGCCGCGCGGGTCGCGACGCCGCGTACCTCGCCGCGCAGGGCGCCAAGGCCGAGATGTGGGTGCAGACGCACCATGCGCCGCACCCGCTCTTCATGGCGCTGCGCAAGCACGACTACGTCGCCTTCGCGCAGCAGCAGCTCGACGAGCGCCGCGCCGCGGGCATGCCGCCCTTCGCGTTCCAGGCGCTGCTGCGAGCCGATGCGCGCGAACAGTCGGTGGCGCAAGGCTTCCTGAATACGGCAGCGGACCAGGCCGAGGCGCTGCCGGGCGCCGACCTCGTCACGCGCTATCCGGCGGTGCCGCTGGCGATCCAGCGCGTGGCCAATGTGGAGCGTGCGCAGATGCTGATCGAAAGCCCTTCGCGGGCCGCGCTGCAGCGCCTGCTTGCGGGATGGCAGCCGCTGCTGCACGAGCTGCGGCGGGCGCCCGAGGGCAAGGGCGTGATCCGCTGGCTGGTCGACGTGGACCCGCACAGCATCTGATCGGAGCGGTCGACCTTAGACCGCGATTTCAGTGGTAGCCGGTGGGTTCCTTGCCCATGTCCACATAGCGCAGCTCGCCGTGCCTGCGCCGCGCAATGCTCACAGGCCACGCGAACACCACCAGGCTCAGCGCCGCGAGCGCGAGCGCTGTGGCGGTGCCGAACTTGCCGGCATGCCAGAACCAGCCGACCGCCGAGAGCCAGGCCAGCCACAACAGGATGCGAAACAGAATAGCCATCGCGCGCTCCATTCACATCTTTGACTTGGGAACACTGTAGCAGCGCATCTGCAAACCCAAGCATTCATCTGAAGTGATAGCGATAGCTATGCCTTACGGCCTGCCCCGGCCTACCCGAAAATTTGTGAAAAAAGAGTTGACGGCATGCCCCGGCGCTGTTCAAGCTGTAAAGACGCGAACCGCCCGTGGATCGCACACTCCAAACTGCCTCGCTCGTTGCAAAGGTCGCCGTGAAATCGCCGTCTCTTTCTGGTTGGGCTCTCTCGCTGGCGTCGTGCCTCGCCTGCACCCTCGCCCCGCCGGCCGCTTCCGCGGCCGAGCTGGAACTGCAGGGCAGCCGCCTGGTGGTGTCGGGCATGCTCGACGGCACCATGATCAAGGAGTTCACCGAGCAGCTGGGCAGCGGAGCAGTTCATACCGTGGTCTTCGAGGATTCGTTCGGCGGCACCGCCGAAGCAGCCGGAGCGTTCGCCGACGCCATCCGCGCCAGCGGCGTGCAGACCGAAGTGCGCGGCCAATGCATGGCGGCCTGTGCCTATGCCTTCCTGGCCGGCAAGACGCATCGCTTCGGCTACGGGCTGCAGGTCAACGGCATCCTGCTGCCGGTGGCGCAGCGCCCCACGGCCGCCGAGCTGGCGGTGCGCTGGCGCGGCGACGAGGCCCACAAGACGCTGGCCGACTTCACGCCCACGGCGGGCACGGCGGCCAAGCCGGTGGAAGCCAGCGCCGCCCCGGTGGCCAAGGACAACTGGCAGCCCGACCACGGCGTGCTCTTCACCGCGAGCCCCACGCTCTTCGGCCGCATCTACAACACCTACTACTGCGACGGCACGCAGGGCCGCGACTTCTCGAAGTGCGAGCGCCTCGCCGATGCCGACCCGTACAAGCTCGGCGTCCTAACGCCGTAGCACGCTGACAGCGAGCGGAAAGCTCAGGAAGGCGATCACCGTCGTCCACAGGATGATGCGCGCGATGCGCCCGTTGTCCGCGCCGAAGCGCTCGGCCAGCATCGAGACGTTGCTCGCGCTCGGCAGCGCCGCGACCAGCACGATCGTCACCAGCGCCGCTTGCGACAGCGGCAGCCCCAGCGCGATGGCGGCCAGCCCCAGGCCCCATGCCAGCAGCGGGTGCGCGAGCAGCTTCACCGCCACCACCGGCAGCACGTCGCGCCACGGCGCCTTGGGCACGGCCCTGCGCGCCGTGGCGCCCATGGCCTCTGCTACGGCCGCGCTGGCGTCGTGCTCGCGCGCCAGCAGGGCCGAGCGGGCCAGCACCGCGCCGATGGTGAAGAGCGCCACCGGCGAAGCCGCGTCCGCCAGCATGGCGATGGTGCGTTCGATGGGCCCCGGCAGCGGCCAGCGCGCGGCCGACAGCAGCACGCCCAGCAGGATCGACCACGGCATCGGGTTGACCACGATGCCGCGCAGCGCCTTGCGCGCCGCCAGCGTGGCACCCTGGCGCCCCGTGCCGCCGGCCCCGTCGAGCCGCGACAGCGCAATGCACAGCGACGAAGTCACCACCAGGTCGAACGCGATCGTGATGATGATCGGCCCCGCAGCCTGCGCGCCAAGAATGGCCACCAGCAGCGGCACGCCCATGAAGCCGGTGTTCGGAAAGGCGGCCACCAGCGCGCCGAAGGCCGCGTCGTTCCAGCCGATGCGCGAATTGCGCGTGAACGCCACCACGCCCGCCACCACGGCCAGCGCGCAGATGCCCCATATCAGTGCAACGCTGCCATCGAGCAGCTGCCCGATGGGCGTGCCCGCGCCGAAACGCAACAACATGCACGGCAGCGCGAAATACAGCACGAAGGTGTTGAGGCCGGGAATGGCGTCCAGCGGCAGGATGCGGGCGCGGGCCGCTGCGTAGCCCGCCGCGATCAACGCGAAGAAAGGGAAGGTAACAAGGAATACAGGCAGCACCGGAATATTGTCGTTGTTGCCCACCAGCAGGCCGCATCGGGGTGTCCGGCCTACAACTTCGGGGGAGCCGGCCCCGTATCATTGCCCGCTTTGCCGCCTGCCGTTCCCAACGGCGTTCTTCGCGGCCTTTTCAGGTTCTCTTTTTCTCCCATGTCCCACGGTCTCAATCCCGCGCAGCTCGAAGCGGTCAACTACATGAGCGGTCCCTGCCTGGTGCTTGCCGGCGCCGGCTCGGGCAAGACGCGCGTGATCACGCACAAGATCGGCCGGCTGATCCAGTCGGGCATCGAGCCGCAGCGCATCGCGGCCATCACCTTCACCAACAAGGCGGCCGCCGAGATGCGCGAGCGCGCGAAGCACCTCATCGGCAAGGACGCGCGCAAGGTCGTGGTGTGCACCTTCCACGCGCTGGGCGTGCGCATGATGCGCGAGGACGGCTCGGTGCTCGGCCTGAAGAAGGCGTTCAGCATCCTCGATGCCGACGACGTCACCAAGATCCTGAAGGACGCCGGCGGCACCACCGACGCGGCCACCGCCCGCATCTGGCAGTGGACCATCAGCAAGTGGAAGAACATGGGCCTGAACGCCACGCAGGCCGAGGCCCAGGCCGCCGACGACAACGAGCGCATCACCGCGAAGATCATGGCCCGCTACGAAGAGCGGCTGCTGGCCTACCAGAGCGTGGACTTCGACGACCTGATCGGCATGCCGCTGAAGCTGCTCTACGAGTTTCCCGAGGTGCGCGCCAAGTGGCAGGCGATGATGGGCCATATCCTGGTGGACGAATACCAGGACACCAACGCCACGCAATACGATGTGCTCAGGGCCCTGGCCGGCGAACGCGGCCACTTCACCGCAGTGGGCGACGACGACCAGTCCATCTACGGCTGGCGCGGCGCCACGCTCGACAACCTGCGCAAGCTGCCGGTCGACTATCCGACGCTCAAGGTCATCAAGCTGGAGCAGAACTACCGCTCCACCAGCGCCATCCTGCGCGCGGCCAACAACGTGATCGGGCCCAACCCGAAGCTGTTCCCGAAGACGCTGTTCTCCGAACTCGGGGAGGGCGAGCCGGTGCGCATCGTCGATGCCGACAGCGAGGTGCACGAAGCCGAGCGCGCGGTGGCGCGCATCGTCAGCATCCGCGCGGGCGAGGCCATCACGCAGGGCAAGCAGTACAAGGAGTTCCGCGACTTCGCCATCCTCTACCGCGCCAACCACCAGGCGCGCGTGTTCGAACAGGCGCTGCGCAAGGCGCAGATCCCGTACAAGGTCTCGGGCGGCCAGAGCTTCTTCGACCGCGCCGAGATCAAGGACCTGTGCGGCTGGTTCCGCCTGTGGGTCAACAACGACGACGACCCGGCGTTCCTGCGCGCCATCACCACGCCCAAGCGCGGCATCGGCCACACCACGCTGGCGAGCCTGGGCACCTTCGCCAGCCAGTACAAGCTGAGCCTGTTCGAGGCGCTGTTCAGCCCCTCGCTGCCCAGCGTGATGCCCAAGCGCACGCTGGAAGGCATCCACGAGTTCGGCCGCTACATCAACGACCTCGAATACCGCGCGCGCCGCACCATGGGCGCGGAAGACTCGCGCACCTTCATGCTCGACTGGCTGAAGGAGATCGACTACGAGAAGCACCTGTACGACGGCGAGGACAGCGAGGCCGCCGCGGCCTCGCGCTGGACCAACGTGCTGGAGTTCGTCGACTGGATGTCGCAGCGCGCCGGCGGCACGCTGGACGACACCTCGGGCGCCGACAGCGGCGGCATCGAGAGCGAGCGCAAGAGCCTGCTCGAGGTGGCGCAGACCATCTCGCTGCTGTCGACCATCAGCGAGCGCGAGCAGGACCAGGACGTGGTCACGCTCTCCACGCTGCATGCGTCCAAGGGCCTCGAATGGCCGCACGTGATGCTGATCGGCGTGAGCGAGGGCCTGCTGCCCTTCAAGCTCGACGACGACAACGGCCGCCAGCAGCAGGTCAGCGAAGACACGCTGCAGCGCCTGCAGGAAGAACGCCGCCTGATGTACGTGGGCATCACCCGCGCGCAACGCAGCCTGGCCGTGAGCTGGACCAAGAAGCGCAAGCAGGGCCGCGAGATGGTGCCCTGCATACCGAGCCGCTTCATCGCCGAGATGGGCCTCGACAAGACCACCACCAAGGAAGATCCGCGCGAGAAGCTCAAGGCGCTGCGCGCCGAGTTCGCGCGCAAGGCGCAGGACAGCGCCGCGAAGGCCGCCGCCGCGGCCTCGGCACCATGAAGATGACGACGACCACGAAGACGATGAAGAAGACCGCCGCGACCACCGCTCTGCTGGCCGCCGCCCTTGCCGTTCTCTCGGGCTGCGCCTCGATGCGGGCCGGCAGCGCCGACTGCCCCACCGACGCGCGCGACCTGCCGCTGGAATCGCTCTACGGCAACTGGGAAGCACGCTTCGACGGCCTGCCCGCCGTTGCTGTCGTGCAGCTGGGCAAGCACCCCGACTACGACGGCGTGCGCGGCACCATCACGCGCAACGGCGCCAACCCGGCGAAGGCCACGGTCGCGCAGCTCGCGGGCGACGTCGACGACGAAGGCGCCCTGTCCATCGACGAGTCGCAGGACGGCCGCGCCATCAGCGGCGTGTGGTCGGGCAAGCTGCAGGCCGGCTCGTGCGGGCGCGAGTTCAGGGGCACGTGGCGCAATGCGGCCGACGAGAGCACGCACCCGTTCGTGCTCGCCAAGACAGTGGCACAGGAAGGAAAGAAGCCATGACGAAGATGATGAAGACCATCCCTCGATCCCGCTTCAGGCTCAGCACGCTCGCAGCCGTGGCCGCATGCCTGGGCGGCACTGCGGGCGCGGTGCACGCGCAGGCCGTGGACAAGCCCGCGAGCCCGCTGGCCGACTCGCAGCTCACCTGGCAGCAGTGCGCCGCGCTCGGCGCCAACAACGAGGCGCGCCTGGCCTGCTTCGACCGCTGGGCGCAGCAACAGACACTGCCCGCGGCGGCGGTGCCGGCGGCGCCCCCCGTGCTCGCGGCCACGCAGCCGCCGGTGGACGGAACGCTCCCCGCCACGCGCGTGGTCTCGGTGGCCACCACCGAAGGCTGCCGCGACCGCCAGTACTCGGCGCTCTCGCGCTTCTGGGAGCTCGAGAACGCCACCGACTGCGGCACCTTCGGCTTCCGCGGCTACCGCCCGCTCAACGTGTCGGTCTCGGCCGCCGCCAAGAAGCCCGAGACGCCGACCTCGCCCTCGGCCGGCCACACCGCCGACCCGGTTGCCTACCAGGCCAACGAGATGCGCATCGGCCTGTCGGTGCGCACCAAGCTCGCGCAGGGCATGCTCACGCAGAACGATCCGGTGAAGAAAGACTCGCTGTGGTTCGCCTACAGCCAGCAGTCGACCTGGCAGCTGTTCAACGGCGCCATCTCGCGGCCCTTCCGCACCACCGACCACGAACCCGAGCTGATGTACGTCTACCCGACCGACTTCAAGCTGCCGGGCGGCTGGCGTTGGCGCTATTCGGGGCTGGGCATCGTGCACCAGTCGAACGGCCAGAGCCTGCCGCTGTCGCGCAGCTGGAACCGCGTGTACCTGATGGGCGGCGCCGAGCTCGACGACCGCTTCACCATCACCGGCCGCATCTGGAAGCGCATCTCCGAGAGCGCCGCCAATGACGACAACCCCGACATCGCCGACTACTACGGCCGCGCCGAAGTCACCGGCCGCTGGAACCTCAACCGCGACAACCAGCTCGCCGTGACCGTGCGCAACAACCTGCGCGACAGCGGCCGTGGCTCGATCCGCCTCGAGTGGCTGAAAGCCATCGGCGACCCGACCAAGAGCAACCTGCGCTTCCACACGCAGCTGTTCTCGGGTTACGGCGACACGCTGGTGGACTACAACCGCAAGCGCACCGTGCTGAGCATCGGCCTCAGCTTGGTGGACTTTTAAGCTCGCCCCCAGGCTCCGCGCACTTCGTGTCGCTTCGCCAACCCCCTACCGGGGGCAACACCTGCGGTCCGGCAGAGCCGGTTCCGCGGTGTTCCACCGAAAGAATGCAAGGAAGAATCGCCGTATGAATCACGACCTCACCCCCGTCGACGACACGCAGCGCGAGATCATCGCGGCGCTGCACGTCGCTCCCGTCTTCGATGCCGCCCACGAGCTGGAGCGGCGCGTCGACTTCCTCGCCGGCTACCTGAAGCAGACCGGCCTGAAGACGCTGGTGCTGGGCATCAGCGGCGGCGTCGATTCGCTGACCGCCGGCTGCCTCGCGCAGCGCGCGGTCGAGAAGCTGCGCGCCACCGGCTACGACGCCACCTTCATCGCGATGCGCCTGCCCTACGGCGTGCAGAAGGACGAGGCGGAGGCGCAGGCCTCGCTGGCGGTGATGAAGCCCGACCGCACCGTCACCGTCGACATCCGCCCCGCCGCCGACGGCATGCTCGCCGCGCTGAAGGCCGGCGACCTGAAGTTCCGCGACGCGGCGCATGAAGACTTCGTGCTCGGCAACATCAAGGCGCGCCAGCGCATGATCGCGCAGTTCGCTGTGGCGGGCGCGCACGACGGCATCGTCATCGGCACCGACCACGCGGCCGAGGCGCTGATGGGTTTCTTCACCAAGTTCGGCGACGGCGCGGCCGACATCACGCCGCTCACCGGCCTCAACAAACGCCGCGTGCGCGCGGTGGCGCAGCTGCTGGGTGCGCCCGACGCGCTGGTCTACAAGGTGCCGACCGCCGACCTCGAATCGCTGGTGCCGGGCAAGCCCGACGAGGACGCCTTCGGCGTCACCTACGAGCAGATCGACGACTTCCTCGAAGGCAAGCCGGTGTCGGCCGAGGCACGCCGGATCATCCTTTCCACGCATCGCAAGAGCGCGCACAAGCGCGCGCTGCCCGTCGAGCCTTTCTGACGGCGACGGCCGCGAAGGAATCGCGCGCGGCCCTTCTTCCCTTTTCCTGAAAGCATCGCGCCCCGTCATCGGGGCGCGATGCTTTCAGGCGCCCGTCCGCTTCCCGCTTTCGCCAAGAACGGCGATTCACAATAAAACGTTGGCTTTTTCAAGAACATCGTTCTACCATCTGCCCGCGCCGGAAACACGGCGCACTTCCGGCGACGAGCCCGCCCACGAGCAGGCCGCGCCCCCACTCGGTCTGGGCAGATGAAGGAGACAACATGAAGAGAAGAACAGCCGCCGCGCTGGGCGCGGCGCTGTGCGCCGGCGGCGCATGGGCACAGAGCAGCCTCACGCTGTACGGCACGATCGACGCGAGCCTGCGCTACGAAACCAACGCCACCGACTACGCGCCCGACGGCACGCCGGTCGGCACCCGCTCCAGGTTGCGCATGACCAAGGGCGGCGGCCTGTCGGACAGCTTCTGGGGCGTGAAGGGCGCCGAAGACCTCGGCGGCGGCCTGCAGGCGCTGTTCCAGATGGAAAGCCGCTTCGACATCCGCAACGGCAAGCTCACGCCCGACGACACCACCTACTTCCAGATTTCGTACGTCGGCCTGCAATCGTCATCGTGGGGACAGCTCACCTTCGGACGGCAGTACAACGTGGCCATGGAGGCAGCGTCGCTGGCCTACGGCTCCAACCTCTGGGCCGACTACTTCAACGCCTTCAAGCCCGAGCACACGCTGCTGGCGGCGAGCAAGACCAACAACATGATCCACTACGGCGCGCAGCTCGGCGACGTGGTGCTGCTCGCGCAATACGCCATCGGCGAGGGCGACCGCCCCGGCGGCGGAGGCCGGCGCGGCAGCCAGTACGGCGTCGGCGCGGCCTACGTGCCGGAGAAGGGCCCGCTCAAGCTCAGTGGCGCGTGGATGCGCACCGTCGACGACAACTCGCGCGCGAAGTTCGACATCCACACGGCCGGCGTGCAGTTCGTGATCGGCGACTCGGTCACGGTGCAGGCCGGCTACATCCAGAACCGGCGCGACAACGACTTCACATCCTTCGCCAACGGGCCGTTCGGACCGGTCGATCTCGCCGGCCTGGGCATCATCTCGCCCGCGCAGGTGATGGACCCGACCCTTCCGGGCGGCTTCAGCAAGCGCCGCATGATCCTCGGCGGCGTCACCTACAAGCCCATGCCGCTGCTCACGCTCGCGGCCAACGTGTGGTTCACGCGGCAGCGCGGCTACACCGCCGACTTCGACGGATCGGCGCGCCAGTTCCAGCTGGTGGCGGGCTATGCGCTGTCGAAGCGGACGATGCTCTACGCGGAGATCGACCGCTCCGTCTATCGCGGCGGACTGGTCGGCGCGCAGCTCGTGGGCCTCAACGGCCAGAGCCCCACGGTGGCGCATACGCAGACCGGCACCACCATCGGCATCCGGCACAGCTTCTGAGACACGGACAGAACGGAGACAACGCGCGCATGCGATCCGCCTTTTCCATCTTCATCCGCTGCGGCCTCCCGGCCCTGCTGCTCACCGGCCTCGCCGCCTGCAAGGAAGAGCAGGCGCAGGCCTCCGTCATGTCCGATGCGCAGCGGGCCGAATCGCTGCAGCCGGCCGACCCCGCACTGCGTGCGATCTACCAGCGCTCGTGCGCGGCCTGCCATACCTCCGTCGACGCGAAGGCGCCGCTGACCGGCTCCACCGCGCAATGGAAGCCCCGGCTGGACAAGGGCATGGACCTGCTCGTCAAGCACGCGATGGAAGGCTTCAACGCCATGCCGCCGAAGGGCCTGTGCGCGGACTGCAGCGCGGCCGACATGCGCGCGCTGATCGGATTCATGAGCCACCAGGGAAAGGACGAACGCCAATGAACGACAACGCCGCCAACGAGGACCGCGAAGGCCGCCGCATGATGCTGAAGGCCGGTGCGGGCATCGCGGTGACCGCGGCTCTTGCGGGACACGGCCTGCAAGCCCATGCGGCGGCAGACGCGGGCACGCCGACAGCAGCCTCGCCCACCACATCGCAGCCCGTCGCCTGGACGAACTGGTCCGGCATCCAGCGCTGCACGCCCCGCGCCATCGAGACGCCGGGCAATGAAGCCGAACTCGCTGAGATGCTGCGCAAGGCAGGCCCCGGCGGCATCCGCTGCGTCGGTGCCGGTCATTCGTTCACCCCGCTGGTGCCGACCGAATCCACGATGGTCTCGCTCGACCGCATGTCGGAGCTCGTGTCGATCGACGCACAGGCCCGGACCGTCACGCTGCAGGCCGGCGCGCGCCTCGCGCTGCTGTCGCGCCAGCTCGACGCGAAAGGCTTCGGGCTGCGCAACCTGCCGGACATCGACACGCAATCCTTCGCAGGTGCCATCGCAACCGCCACACACGGCACGGGCCTCGCGCTGCCGGCGCTGCATGCCGACGTGATTGCGCTGCGCCTGATGACGCCGCAGGGCGAAGTGCTCGAATGCAGCGAGCAGCGCAATCCCGACCTGCTCGCCGCCGCGCGCGTGTCGCTCGGCAGCCTGGGCGTGCTCACGCAGGCCACGGTGCGCGTGCTGCCGGCCTTCAACCTGCACCGCCGGGTGTTCCTCCGGCCGCTGCAGGCCATGCTCGACGAGGCACCGGCGCTGGCGGAGAAGCACCGGAACTTCGAGTTCTACGTGCTGCCGCACACGGGCTACGCGGCAGGCATCGTCAACGACGTCTACACCGGCAGCGACACCGCGCAGCCGCCTTCCGCCGACGAGGACATGCTGCGCGACCTGCGCCGCTTGCGCGACTGGCTCGGCTGGTTCCCCTCGCTGCGCCGCTGGGTGGCGAACAGGCTGATCGACGGCGACCAGACCGAGGAGGCGAAGAACCGCTCGTGGAAGCTGCTCTCCACGCAGCGCCCCACGAAGTTCAACGAGACCGAATGCCACGTGCCGCGCGCCGACGGCATCGCCTGCGTGCGCGAGGTGATCGCCGCGCTGGAGCGCCGCGACGACGTGTTCTTTCCGCTGGAGTTCCGGTTCGTGAAGTCCGACGACGCATGGCTGAGCCCCTTCCACGAGCGCGACAGCTGCTCCATCGCCGTGCACGCGGCGCAGGGCGAGCCCTACGACTACCTGCTCTCCGAGATCGGCCCCATCTACCGCAAGTACCAGGGCCGCCCGCACTGGGGCAAGCTCCATGACCTCGGCCCCGCGCAGCTCGCTACCCTCTATCCGCGCTGGAACGACTTCCTCGCGCTGCGTGCGAAGCTCGATCCGCAAGGGCGCATGCTCAACCCCTATCTGCGTCAACTGTTCGGAGTCTCCGCATGAGCAGCAGCAAGAGAAGAAAGATCCTGCTGGGCGCCGCCGGCGTGGCGGCGGTCGGTGCCGTGGGCGCCTTCGCCCTGCGCCCCGGCGACAACGGCGCGCCGCACGACGGCTACTTCGCCGCGCTCAACGCGGAGCTGAAGAAGAACGGTCCGATGCGCCCCTGCATGGTCATCGACCTCGACCGCATGGACCGCAACATCGACCTGGTGATGCAGAGCCTGCGCCGGGGCGGCAAGCACTACCGCATCGTGGAGAAGTCGCTGCCCTCGCAGGCGCTGATCGACTACGTGGCGAAGCGCTCGGGCACGAAGCGGCTGATGTCCTTCCACCAGCCCTTCCTGAACATCGACGCGCGAATCTTTCCTGACTTCGACATCCTCATGGGCAAGCCGCTGCCAGTGCGCTCGGCCGAGCTGTTCTACGCGCAGCACAAGGGCCCCTTCGACGCATCGCGCCAGCTGCAATGGCTGCTCGACACGCCCGAGCGGCTGCAGCAGTACCTGGCGCTGGCCAGGGGGCTGGGCACGCGGATGCGCATCAACATCGAGATCGACGTGGGCCTGCACCGCGGCGGCGTGGCCGACAACGCCACGCTGGGCCACATGCTCGACATGATCGCGGCCAACCCGCAGCAGCTCGAGTTCGCCGGCTTCATGGGCTACGACGCGCACGTCGGCTTCGGCGTGCCGAAAGCGCTGGGCACACCGCAGGAGCTGCTGGCGAAGGCCATGGCGATCTACCAGGGCTTCGTCGATCATGTTCGCGGCCAGTACCCGGCGTTGTGGAAGGACGGCCTCACGCTCAACACCGGCGGCAGCCCGAGCTACAAGCTGCACGAGGCCGAGAAGCTCAGCACCGAGGTCAGCACCGGCACCGCACTGCTCAAGCCCACGCATTACGACATCGAGACACTGGCCGCGCACGAGCCGGCCGCCTTCATCGCAACGCCGGTCATCAAGGCCACGGGGCCGGTGCAGATTCCCGCGCTCGACGGCAAGTCCAAGGTGTTCTCATGGTGGGACGTGAACCAGCGCCAGACCTACTACATCTATGGCGGCTACTGGCTGGCCGAATACGAGTCGCCGAAGGGGCTGCAGTTCAACGGCATCCTCGGGCACAGTGCCAACCAGGAGAACGTGAACGGCTCGCCGGCCACCGGCCTGAAGGTGGACGACCAGGTGTTCCTGCGGCCCGCCATCGCCGAGGGTGTGCTGCTGCAGTTCGGCGACCTTGTCACGCTGCGCGGCGGCAAGGTGCAGGACCACTGGCCGGTGTACCAACAGGCGGGCTGAAGCCCATGCAGGAAACCATGACACACGACGAGATGCGACAGACCTTCGACACCATGCGCGCCGCGAGCCTGCGCGCGCAGACGCCGCCGTGGAGCGAGCGCGCCGACCGCCTGAAGCGCCTTCGCGCGCTGGTGAAGGACAACCGCCGTGAGATCGCCGCGGCCATCAGCGCCGATTTCCACCACCGGGCCACGCAGGAGACAGAGCTCGCCGAAGTCTTCCCCAGCATCGAGGGCCTGCAGCACGCGCTGGCGCACGGCAAGGGCTGGATGCGCGTGCGCCGCCGCTCCACCGGGCTGTGGTTCAAGCCCGCGTCGTCACGCCTCATGCCGCAGCCGCTGGGCGTGGTGGGCATCGTGGTGCCATGGAACTATCCGCTGTACCTGGCGGTGGGGCCGATGACTTCGGCGCTGGCTGCGGGCAACCGCGTGATGGTGAAGCAGTCGGAGTTCACGCCGCGCTTCGCCGAGCTGTTCGCCGCGCTGGTACGCAAGCATTTCGCCGAGGACGAGATCGCGATCGTCAACGGCGACGCCGAGACCGCGCGCGCCTTCTCCAGCCTGCCCTTCGACCACCTTCTGTTCACCGGCTCCACCGCAGTCGGCCACCACGTGATGCGCGCCGCGAGCGAGCACCTCACGCCGGTGACGCTGGAACTGGGCGGCAAGTCGCCCGCGATCGTCGGGCCCGAGGCCAACTTCGACAAGGCGGTCGAGCGCATCCTGGTCGGCAAGACGCTCAACGCGGGCCAGACCTGCATCGCGCCCGACTACGTGCTGGTGCCCGAAGGCCAGCAGCAGCGCTTCGCCGAGAGCGCCCGGCGCGTGTTCGGCGCGATGTATCCCTCGCTGCCCACCAACAACGACTACACCAGCATCGTGAGCCCGCGCCACTTCGCACGACTGCAGGAGCTGTCGGCATCGGCGCAGCAGCAGGGTGCGGTGGCCGTGCCGCTGTCGGACATGCCAGCCGACCCTGCGACGCGCCGCTTTCCGCCCGTGCTGCTGACCGGCGTGAACGACGGCATGCGCGTGATGCAGGAGGAGATCTTCGGCCCGCTGCTGCCGGTGCTGCCCTACCGGGACATCGGCGAGGCCATCGCGTACGTCAACGCACGCCCGCGTCCGCTCGCGCTCTACCTGTTCGAGAAGAACCGCGCGACCATCGAGCGGGTGATGCAGAACACGGTGACGGGCGGCGTGTCCATCAACGAAACCCTGCTGCACGTCGCGCAGGACGACCTCCCCTTCGGTGGCGTCGGAGCGAGCGGCATGGGCTCGTACCACGGCGAGGACGGCTTTCGTACCTTCTCGAAGATGAAGCCGATCTTCCAGCAGTCGGCGCTCAACGGGCTGGGCCTGTTCAGGCCGCCCTACGGCAAGACCTTCGAGCGAATGATGAAGCTGCTGGTGCGCTGAAACGGCGCCGGCAGGTCAGCGCTTGCCGGACGACGACAGCAGCTTGATCGCCGCCGCCGATTTGCTCCCCGGAAAGCGCTGCACGATGCCCAGCAACAGGATGTCGAGCAGCAGGTCGAGGTGCGGCGCGGCGTCGAGCCGCTCGATCCACGGGTCGTCGCCGGTGGACACGCGCAGCGAGGTCATGCCGTGCATGCCTTCCCAGATGATCTGCGTGGCCACGGCCAGCTGCTTCTCGTCGGCCGCCACGTAGCCCTCGTCCGCCAGCTGCGCGACGAGGCTGCAGACGAAGGCGTAGGGGTCGTTCTCGGGGTCGCCGAAGGTCAGCGTGGAGGTCTCGATGGGCGCGGCCGGGCGGCGCTCCATGAACACCAGGAAATACTGGTCGGGGTGCTTCAGGCCGTTCTCGACGTAGGCATGGCAGGCCAGCCGGATGCGCTCGAGCGCCGTGGCACCGTCGGCCACCGCCGAGCGCATCAGCTTGTGCAGGCGGATCAGGTCGTCGTCGATCGCGCTGGTGATCATGGTGGCCTTGTCGCCGAAAAGCGCGTAGACCACGGTGTTGGAGAAGCCCGACTCCTCCGCCACCTTGCGCATGGTGATCTCGCGGGCGCCGCTCTTGACGATCATCTTGCGCACCACCTTCAGGATGTCCTTGCGGCGTTGCTCCAGCTCTCGTTGCTTGCGTTCCTGAAGGCTGCTTGTGGCCATGGCGTCTCGGGTCCGGCGTCTTTCGTCTGTGATTCGTCTCTTCGGGCGAATCTTAGCCGGGGACGGACGGCGGCCCGCCCATTGCACCCTGCCGGCGCAGGGCCGCCGCGGCGCTCAGCGCGTCACGACTTTCCAGCGCCCGGCCGAGATCTCGGCGGCATAGGGCGCGGGAATGCTGGCAACGTAGCTGTTGTCGCCGACAACCGCGTCGTAGCTGCAGACGGCCTGCCCCGCCGCGTCGTACAGGGTCCAGCGGACCTGCGTGCCGTCGGGCGCGGCATGCACCACCTGCATCGAAGGGGCGCCGATGTTGGCGCCCACGTGGGCATAGCGTGCATCCACCGTCATCGGCACATGGGACGGAAAGGGCTGGCTGCCGGGCAGGTCGAACCAGTCGTCGTGGGTCAGCATGCTGCGCTCGGCGACCTTCCAGACACGGTGCCTCAAGAAGTGCTGGTCGGCATAGCGCGCGGAGAACGGCCGGCTCCCGAGGTATGCGCGCATCTCGCCCGCCATGTCCACCAGGACGCCGGTGCAGGCGCCCCACATGCCGGCGAGCATCAGCTCGGTGTGCGTTTGGTAGTCGCGCATGACGTGGAACCAGCGGTCCGATGCGCACCAGTCGCGCACCGCCGCCTGGTCGCGCGTGGACAGCAGCGAATCGGCATCGCGGAACTGCACGCGGTCGATGCCGGGGTCGTCCAGCGCCAGGAAGCGCCACATGGTGCCAGGCAGGTCGTGGCCGTCGACCGAGCGCACGTCGGCGATCGACGCGCCCTCCAGCGCCAGCCGCTCGCACACCGCCGCCGGAACCGAGCCGTCGACATAGAAGCGGCACACCCACTCAGGGAAGAACTGGCGCGCGGCCCGCACATTGAGAACCGCCATCTCGCAATAGCGCGGATCGCCGCCGAACAGGCTGAAGGCGATCACGTTGCGCAGGCGGTTCCTCGGGTCGAAGCATCGCGGCGCGGGCGGGTCGACCGTGGCGGCGGCCGGCTCCCTGGCGGCCTCCTGCATCTTCAGCCGCAACGAGGCGGAGCCGGCCTTGCGCACCTCGTCGTGCTTGCCCAGTTGCCCCGCCGCTTCCGCGAGGCCGTCATGGGTGTTGGCGGTATCCAGCTCGCCGACGAGGCGCCGGTAGAGGTGGTAGGCCTGCTGCGGCTGGTCCATGCGAAGCAGGCACAGCGCGACATCGGCCAGCGGCTGCGGGCCGTGCGTGGCCTGCCACGCCTGCATCGCGAAGTTCCGCGCCTTCGCGTAGTCGCCTTGCGCGAAGGCGACCCGGAATTGCGAGCCCAGCGCGTTCAGGGCTTGCTGCGTGATCGCGGGAACGTAGTTCGACACCTGCGGTTTCTTTTTCGTCATCTTCATCGCGTCATGCGTCTTGCGGTCAACGCTCGCGCAAGGCTTCGCGGGCCTTGTTCAACGGCTTGAGCAGGTAGTCGAGCACCGACTTGCTGCCGGTGTGAATGTCGACCGTGGCGATCATCCCGGGCACGATCGGGAAGCGCTTGCCGCTCTTGTTCGTCAGGTGGTCGACGTCGGTGCGGATGTAGACGCGGTAGTAGTACACGTCGCGCTTCACGTCGTCCTGGATGGTGTCGGGCGAGATCGTCGCCACCTTGCCCGGCATGCCGCCGAAGATGGCGTAGTCGTAGGCTGTCACCTTCACCGTGGCGTCCTGCCCCGGGTGGATGAAGGCGACGTCGCGCGGCGAGATGCGCGCCTCCACAAGCAGCTTCTCGTCCAGCGGAACGATCTGCATGAGCCTGCCGCCCGGCGGCAGCACGCCGCCCACGGTGGTCACCACAATGTCCTTCACGATGCCGCGCACCGGCGAGGCGAAGGTCAGCCGCGTGAGCGAGTCGGAGCGGCCGCGCGTCACCGAGCGCTGCGCCTCGATCTCCGCGTTCGCCTTCGCGAGGTCTTCGCGCGCCTTCACGTGGTACTGGCTGCGGATGTCGGCGGCCCTGGTCTCGGCCTCGTTGATCTGGCGCTTCAGGCGCAACACCTCCACGTCGCTCGCGGCGCCGCGCGACACCAGCGGCTCGGTCAGCGCGAGTTCGCGGCGCATGAGCACCAGCGCCTGCGTCACGCCGCCGAGGCTGCTTGCGAGCTGCTCCCGGCGCGAGTGATAGAGCGCGGTCTCGGTGCGCACGAGGACGGCATCGGCCTGCACCTCGGGCGGAAACGCCAGCGGCGTGCCGCCCACCTCGGCCGCGAGCCGCGCCGACATGGCGAGCGCCGTACGCAGGCGGGAGGCGCTTTCCTCCACGTTCGATTCGGTCTTGGTCCGGTCCAGCTGCGCGAGCACCTGCCCCGCCTCGACGATGTCGCCCTCGCGCACCTTCAGCTCCACCAGGATGCCGCCTTCGAGCGACTGCACCGTCTGTTCCTTCGACGAGGGCACCACCTTGCCGGTGCCGGTGGACACCTCCTCGAGCCGGAAGAACCAGGCCCAGGCCAGCAGCACGAGCAGCAGGACCGCGACGATCCAGACGATCAGCGAGGAGCGCGGCAGCGGCGGCGGAGCTGGCGAATGGGTCACCGCGGCCGGTGGCGGCACCATGGGCACGGCCGGCGGCTTGCGCGGTCCGACCTCGCCACTCCTGCCGGACTTGGCAGGCACATCCGCGGCCTTCCGGGTGACCGGCACGTCGGCTCTCTTCTGACTGCCGGGCATGTCGCCCGGCTTCTCGTCGCTCCTTTTCCGCGCGGCATCTGCCGCCACGGCCATGCTGCCCGCGTCTCGTGCACGGGATGTCGGGACCTCAGGCGTTGCCACGGGAAAGCTCTCCAAGAATTCGGTCCTTCGACCCGTCCATCACGATGCGGCCGCTGTCGATCACGACGATGCGGTCCACCCAGCGCAGCACCGGCATGCGGTGCGTCGCCACCACCAGCGTGCGCGACGCCAGCCAGGGGCCCATCGACTCGATCACCTGGTGTTCGGTGAACTCGTCGAAATGCGCGGTCGGCTCGTCCAGCAGCACCACGGATGGCTGGCGGATCAGCGTGCGCGCAAGCAGCAGCGCCTGCCGCTGTCCGCCCGAAAGCCCGAGGCCGCCCTCGTGGATCAGCTCGCCCAGCCCCTCGTGGCGCGACTGCACGAAGGGCAGCGCACCAGCCATGGCGAGGGCCTGCACCACCTCGTCGTCGGTGGCCAGCGGCCTGCCCATGGTGACGTTGTCGCGGATGGAGCCGTGGAAGAGCCGCGCGTTCTGCGTGAGCAGGCCCAGGTCGCGGCGCAGGTCGGCCGGATCGACCAGCGAGATGTCGAGCGAGTCGATGCCCACGTGGCCGCGCTGCGGCGTCTGCAGGCCCGCCATCAGCTGCAGCAGCGTGGACTTGCCCGCGCCCATGCGTCCGAGCAGCGCGATCTTCTCGCCGGGACGGACCTGCAGCTGCGCGACCGCAAACGCCGGGTACCTGTCGTCCTTGTTGTAGCGGAACTCGACACCCGTGATGTTGTAGCTGCCCCGCAGGGACGGCACGTGCACGCGCCGCGCGCGCTCGGGCTGGTCGACCGGCCGCAGCATCAGCTGGTCGAGACCGGCGCGCGCCACCTTGGCCTGCTGCCAGCGCGCGAACACGCCCGACAGCTGCGCGAGCGGCGCGATCATGCGCGAGGCCAGGATCGACGAGCCCACCAGCGCGCCCGTCGTCATGTCGCCCTTCATCACGAGGTAGCAGCCCGCGAGCAGCACGACTGCGTAAACGATGGTCTGCACTTCCTGCGTCCAGGTCATGAGCAGGCTCGTGAGAAAGCGCTGGCGCATGCTGACGCCGGCGGCGACGTCGTTCGCGTGGTTCCACTGGTTCTGGAAGCGCGGCTCGGCGCGCATCAGCTTGATGTCCTCGATGCCCTCGACCGCCTCGACCAGCAGCGCATTGCGCAGCGCCGATTCGCGCATGCCTTCGTTGGCCAGTCGCGCGAGCGGCTTCTGAATCAGAAGCCCCGGAATCACCAGCAGCGGCACGGCCGCCAGCGCCACCAGCGTGAGCGGGCCCGCCACCAGCCACAGCACGCCCAGGAAGAGCAGGAAGAACGGCAGGTCGACCACCGCGCTGATGGTGGTGGACGTGAGCAGCTCGCGCACCTGCTCCACCTCGCGCACCTGGGCGATGAAGGAGCCGGTGGACTTGGAGCGCGCGTCGGAGCGAACCCGCAGCGCATGGCCGAAGACCAGGTCCGACACCTTGAGGTCGGCGCGCTTGCCGATCACGTCGGAGATGTGCGTGCGCGACATGCGCAGCAGGAACTCGAAGGCCACGGCGAGCATCACGCCGCCGAACAGCACCCACAGCGTGGACTCCGACTGCGCCGGCACCACGCGGTCGTAGATCTGCATCGAGAAGATGGTCGACGCCAGCGCCAGCATGTTGGCGAAGACGGAGGCCAGCACGATGTCGCCATAGCGGCGCCAGTCGCGCAGCACGATGGTCCAGAACCAGTTGGCACGGTAGGGCTTGATGTAGTCGTCCACGCGGACATCGGCCACGGCGGTGTTCGGCCGCAATATCGCCACCCGCTTCGCGCGCCGGCGCACCTCGTCGAAGGGCACCGCGGTTTCCAGCCCCTGGTCGCCCCCCAGCAGCACACCCAGCATGCCGCGCCCGTCGGCCGCGCGCACCACGCCGACCTCGCCGTTGTCGAACTCCACCACCAGCGGCAGGCGCCAGGGGTCGAGCATCGCGACGGAAAAGGCGTCGAGCCGCAGCGCAAGGCCGAGCTGCCGCGCCATGTGATCGAGCAATGTGTCCAGCGGCGCCCCTCGCTCCCAGGCCAGCGAGGCGCGCACGCTCTCCTGCGAGACGCCGATGCCGTAGTGGCGCGCGACGTAGTGCATGGCATCGAGCCACGCGGTGTACTGCGCAGGGAGGTTCATGGAAGCAGCTCCATTCCCTGGACAACGGTGTTGTTCAGGCCGTAATAGGCGCGCCCCTGTCCGGTGGCGCCGATGTAGCCGATGCGGCTTTCCCAGAGGTCGTGCAGCACGGCCTCCTGGTCGGCAGCGGCCTGGTGGATCTCCTGCTCCGCATTGAGCAGGTCGAGGATGGAGCGCGTGCCGAGCGTGTACTGCTCGCGGTAGAGATCGCGCGCCTCGACGATGCTGCGACGTCGCTCGGCCAGCACGCCCAGCCGGGCCTGCGCGCCGATGGCCTGTTCACGCAAGCTGCGCACCTGGTCGCCCAGGTTCAGGCGGGCCGCCTCGATGCGCATGCGCGCAGCCTCCTCTGCGGCGAGGGCTGCGCGCACCTGGGCATCCTGCGCGCCTCCCTGGTAGACCGCGCTGGTGAGGTTGATCATCACCGCATGATTGGTGCCGTTGCGCTCCTGCGTGGCGGGGTTCACGCCGCCCAGCGCCTTGCTGGCGGACACGTCGAGGCTGACGGTGGGATAGCGTTGGGCTTTGGCGATGTCGAGCTGCGCTGCGGCGACCCGCCGCTCGGCCTCTGCGACCAGCACCTCGGGCATGAGCCTGGCGTCCGGCGGCAGCTGATCGACGCGCGGTTCGCTGGCCAGGCGCTGCGGCAGTGGTGCAATGAGCGCCGGCGCGGGCCCGCCCAGCAGCGTGACCAGGCGTTCGCGCGACTGGGCCAGCTGTGACGTCACATGCAGCAGGTTGGCGCGTGCGCTGTCGACGCGCGACTCTGCCTGGATCGGATCGGCCTTCGTGCTCAGGCCCGATGTCGCGCGCAGCTTCGCGGTCTCCAGGACCTTCTCCACCGCGGCGACCTGCTCCTGCGCGATGGCGACGAGCGACTGGTAGCGGTGCGCTCTCACGACGGCATCCGCCGTCTGCTGCGCCACCGCGTCGATCTGCCGGAGGACGGTGGCCTGCTGGCGTCGCACCTGGGCTTCCGACTGGTCCACCGCGCCAGAAACCTTGCCGAAGTCGTAGAGCATCTGCGACACCGACGCCGTGGCGAGCACACCGGTGCCGCGCCTGCGGGCCGAAGCGGAGCCCCCGCCATTGAAGCCGCTGCCTGCGCCGAAGCGCACCTGGGGGTAGTAGCCGGCGCGCGCCACCTCCACGCCGTCGGATTGCTGCGCCAGCGTGGCGATGGCATCGGAGATGGAGGGATGGCGTCCCACCGCCCGACGCACTGCATCGGCCAGTTCGAGCGGCTTCGCGTTTTCCGCGGCCGCCTGCGCCTGGGGCTGCAGCACAGGGGCAGGCCCGGCACTCCCCAGCTCCTGCGCGAGCGTGCTCGGGGCAAGCGAACGCGCGGACTTCAGTTCGATGGGCTCGACCTGCGCAGCCGTGGGCAAGCAGGCAAGTGACAGCCATGCGGCCATGCAAAGGGTTGTGCTCGATTTCACCTGGATGGTTCTTCCTTGCAGGAAAAGTTGCCGGCCGCGCCAAGCTCGCGCATCCGGTGGATATAGACGGCCACGCGCTTGCGGCTGGCAACCGGCAGGCTCGCCAGTTCGGTGGCGGCGGCCTCTCGAGACACCACGCCCAGCGGCGCAGCCACGAACAGCCAGTTCACGGGGTGGAAGATTCCACGCCATCCGTGAGCGACGTAGTTCTGCACGTCGATGAGCCGCGGTGTGCGCTGCTGAAAGCACTCGCGCAGCTCTGCGTAGCTTGGCGGCAGCGGCAGGCCCGCCGCGTCGCGCCAGAAGTCGGTGTCGCGCCGCGGGCAGTCGTAGTGCATACGCAGGAAATCGCGAATGCCCGCCCAGCAACGCGCATTGGCCTCGTTGAAGCCGTCGATCAGGTGGCCGGGCACCACGCCGTCGCAGGCCGTGACGATGCGCTCGAAGTTGCGCAGCTGCTCCAGCAGCTGGCCGATGGAAGTGGCCTCCAGCGGCTCCACGAAGCCCGAAGCCAGCCCGACCGCCATGATGTTGCCAACCCACGCCTGCGCGAAGTGACCGGACTCGAACTTCAGCGCGCGCATCGGTTCGATGCCGGGGCCGATACGGCAACGGATCTCGTCGATGACCTTCGTCTCGTCGGTATGAGCGCTGCTGAAGACGTAGCCCGCGCCGACCCGCTCGGCCAGCGGTATCTGCCACATCCAGCCGGCCGGCATCGCGATCGCCCGCGTGACCAGCGAGGGGTTGGGCTGAGGATTCGGCATGTGGAAGGGCACGGCACGGTCCGGCAGCAGGTACTCGGAGAACGAGTGCCAGCGCACGCCGAGCTTGTTGCCGATGCCCAGCCGCGCCAGTCCCGAGGCGTCGATCAGCAGTTCGAGTTCGAGCGCTTCTTCGACGCCCTCGAGCTTCACTGCGCACGCCATACCGCCCGCATCGCACACCAGTTCCTCGACGCGGGCCTGCTGGTGCACCACGCCGCGCGAGACGGCCACGCGGCAAAGATATTCCGCCAGCTTGTGGGTGTCGAAATGAAAGGACGTTGACAGGCCGGAGCTCTCCCCGAGCTGGAGCATCGCCTTGGTCTGCTGCTGGGAAGCGTTCGATGCGATCGAGGCGAAGCCCGGTATGTACCGGTGAAGCTCGATGCCCTCGTGCACCATGCCGGAGAGCAGCGGATGAAAGCCACGCTCCGTCCAGTCGATCTCCTGCAGGCCCGGTCGGCCGAAGAGGTGGTAGTAGCAGTCGTCTTCGGCACCGGTGCGCCAGCCCTCGTAGCTGATACCCAGATTCAAGGTGGCACCGGTCTCGCGCACGAACTCGTCGAGCCGGATGCCGTTGCCGCGCAGCGCCTCGACCAGGTTGAGCAGACCGCCCTCGTCCGCGCCGACGGTGTCGGTGGCGCCGTCGGCGGGCGACTCGATCACCCTCACCTCGACATGCGGCGCGAACATGCGGCGCAGGGTCAGTGCAGCGAACCAGCCTGCGGCCCCACCGCCGACGACGACGGCGCGGGAAAGATTGCGAAGATTCAGCATGTGCGTGACTTCATGAAGCCGGTCGAGAGGAAGGGGGGCGCGCAGCGCGCCCCCTTCCCTCGTCCGGCAATGAGCTTCAGGCCAGCACGAGCTGATGGTTGGCGAGCAGCGTCGCGAGATCGGTGGTCACGCCGTTGAGCGTGACCAGCGGCGTTGCCGAATAGGCATTGCCCGATCCGTCGCGATCGATGCTCAGCATGGTGTTGCCGCCGCTGACCGTCGTGCTGAGGTACTCGCTGATGGAATCGCCCGCGTCGATGGTGGCAACGCCCTCGATGTAGCGCGCAGCGCCATCCGCATCGGCCATGTAGCCGACGAGCAACTCCTTCAGGTCGATGCGGTTCGCATCGGCCGTTCCCTCGAAGTCGCCGACCGTGAACAGATCGAGCGCATCCACGTCGTTGCCACCGGTGGCGTGATCGGCAGCGAGCAACTTGTAGAGCACCGTGTCCTTGGCACCGAGCGGGCTGATGAAGATCGCACCGTCAGCGTCGGGCTCCGCATCATTTGTTCGAAGCGCGGCCGTCATGTCGACGCTCACACCTGCCTGGACCCACAGAGACGCAGCGCCATCCTCCTTGTTGGAGTAGACGTTGTACTTCTCCCCACGCCAGACTTGCGACCCGGCCAGGGACCATGAGTCTTCGAGCACCACGCGGTCCGTTCTGCCGCCCAGGACGACGAGGGTATCGGTCGTGCCCGATGCGCCCAGCACGTCGCTCAGCGAAAGCTTCAGGGTGTTGGCGTTCTTGTCACCGAGGTGGATGGTCTCGATGTTCTTCACCTTGGCGGCAACGTCGCTGAAGTTGAGGTTCTGCGTGGAATCCCAGATCAGCGTGTCGTTGCCGGCACCACCATCGACCGACGTGAAGCTGGTGTCCTTGATGATGATGTAGTCGTTTCCGCCACCGGCGTTCAAAACGCTCGCGCCCTTGCGGCCGTCGAGCGTGTTGACGGCGTCGTTACCGTTCAGCGTACCGCCGCCGTCGATGTAGCTGGCCGTTACCGGGTAGGTCTTGGTATCGCCCGAGCCCCGGATCGATCCATCGGCATTCACGACGATGGACTGGATGGTTCCTCCGTGTACATACGGAGGGTTGACCGCAAGATCCGAACTAGCGCCGTCAAGCGTTTTCACCCAGGTCACCACGTAGCCGCCATCCGGCAACTCGGTCACGCGGGGCATCATGTCGACTGCCGATGCGCCATTGACCGAGATCAAGGTCTCGCCGCCAAGCTTGTTGCCGGCTGCATCGAACGTCTGTCCATAGACCTCCGACGTGTACCTGCTGGTGAATTTGCTCCACACCACCACATAGCCGCCGTGAGCAAGTGCTGCGGCTCCGAAGTGAACGCTGAAGTTCCAGAAGTCCACGCCGTTGGCACCATTGGTCGTAGTGTTGACCCGCACCTCCTGCGTGTCTTTGGCAACGATCGATTGGGTAGCCTCGTCCCACGCGAGGCGCTTTGCGTAGACGTCGAAATTGTCCGACGTCGATCTGTCCACGGGAAAAGGGGAGTAGGCGGTGTGATCGGAGAGCCAGACAGCAACGAGCCCGCCCTCCTTGAGCCGCAGCACCTGGGCGCCCATCTGCGTACCAACCCACTCGGAGTTCACCCTGATTTCCGCACCAACTGCTCTCCCCGTGCCAAAGTCGTACACCTGCGCAAACATGTTGCTGGTGGCTAGTCCTGGTGTGTTCTGGTACTTCTGGCTCGTGTAGAGCATTACGTACTTGCTGTCGCTCACCGCAACCGCCGCCATGCCCGTGGTCGCATAGCCATCGGACAGGTCATAGCCGGGCAATCGATGGAGGTCCATTGAAAAACCGTTTGTCCGGCCGTCGGAGGTCAGCGCCATGCTGTTCTTGTCGATGGCCGTGCCGTCGGCGTTGTACCGAATCTGGTAAATGTCGAATGAGTACGCACCACCCATAGCGTAGAGCAGCACGTGCCGGCCATCCGGCATGTCGACATAGACGGGCGCCGCGATCGTATTTTGATCCCACTGCGTTCTGTTGGTCAGTCCTTGCACTGGCCGGCGTTCTACCAGCTTGCCGTCGGCATCGAAGTTCGCGATGTATACCAGCTTGCTGTTTTCTCCGGACTTGACTACGGAAGCAGGCGAAAAAGTAGCGTAGAAAACGCCGAACGATCCGTCGGACTTGAATGCAACGTCGTACTGCCCGACATTCTTCATGCCTACGTGGAACGAATACGCCTCTCGGACGCCAGCTTCGGCCGCGATCGCAACTTGAGCGCCGATCGGCGTACCCTGCTGCGAAAATTTCTGTGCATACAGGTTGAAGGAGACGTACGGGCCCGTGAATACATTGTTTTCCGGTGCTGCGTAGAAGATCCAATAGCTTCCGTCCGCAAGAGCGTAGGTCCTCGGCACTACATGGCCCTTGTCGTCCGTTGCTTTGTGGATCACAGGCTGAACGATCTCGAACTTTTCTTGACCGGACTCCTGCCCGCCCGAGCCGTCGGCAACACCAACGTAGGCCTTCACGGTGTAGGAGCCGTTCGCCAGATGGGTCGAGCCCCATGCCTCGGGAGAAATCGACCAGCTGCCAAGGCCGGCGTCCATCTTCACGCCGCTCGCGCTGCTGCTGCTGCTGAACTTCTTCACGACATTGCCGCTGCTGTCGGCCACCTCGACGAACATCGTCTCGCCGGTCCCGATCTTGCCGCGGCCGATCAGGGCGGGCTGCGTTTCAGCCATGTAGTCATAGCTCTGTGAGCGGATCACGCTCGCATCGCGATAGACCGTGATCTTCGAATCGCTGCCGGCACTCTTGGCATTGCCCGCCTGGTCGACGATTCGGGCATCGATGCTCAGGACCGCATCCGAAGCGCCGTCCTTGTTGATCGGTTGTGAATCCGGAATGGCCAGCGACCAGGTCGATCCCGTCACCTTCAAGGCGGCGTCGACCCCTTGCTTGTACGTCACGCCATTGCAAGTCACCCACACGCTTTCATCCGCCTTCAAGCCGGAAACATTGCCGGTGATCGTGGGCGTGGTGTCGGCCGTGCTCAGGGCATTGACGGTGATGTTGCCAGTTGGCGGCGTCGTGTCGATGGTCACCGTCTGCGCCTTTGCGGCCCCGAGGTTGCCCGCGGTATCGACGACACGAATTTCGTAGTTGTGCTTTCCTTCTTTCAGGTTCTCGCTGGTGGTGTGGCTCCATGCCGTGCCGGTGACGGCCAGATCGCTCCAGGCCCCGCTGTCAAGGCGGATCTGTGCCTTTTCGTTGCCGTCAAGCGCCCTGCT
>NZ_RXFS01000030.1 GCF_003952185.1 Variovorax sp. 679
CCTGGAGCTTCTGCCCGCAGCCGCGTACGGCACACAGTGGCTTCAGGTGCAGGACGACAACGGCAAGTTTCTGGCGAAGTGGCCCAGCAGTGACGCGGTGAGCGAGATCTACACGCTCGACCGGGACAAGTGGTGGCGGTTGATCAATCCGGATTGGATCGATCCAGCGGGGCAGAGAAAGCTGCCCCCGGAGCAAGGTGGAAAGACTGAAGAGCAGATTGGACCGAAGGCAACGGCAGAGCGAATCAGGGAGGCCATGCATTTTGCCGACGCGATCCAGGACACCTTCCATCAACGCACGTACGCGCACTACGGCAGCGATCCGGGCCAACCCGCCTGGAACGATCTTGTGTGGCGCGTGGTCGATGGCGACCCTGCCATCGCCGGAGACCCACTGACCTGGACATTGCTGTCCGGAAATCAGGGCGACAACGGCCAGGGAACCTTGCGGGTCAAGGGCGACCGGGGCGAAGTCCTCAAGCTCAGGCTCCAGCCGCCGATGACCCCCAGCGACGGCACGGTGCCCGTGGAGCGCAGTGCCGCCAAGGTGCGCGCGAAGGTCAAGTGCGTGCAGACCGGATACGACCACCAGGGCAGCTACAGCGACGTCAACGCCAGCGCGGCCACGCTCTACGGCATCGTGCGCATCGCTGCCGACTTCGATACCCAGTGGTGGTCGGAGAAATACTGAATTCACCCCCCCATGAAGACGAAGGACCCCGCATGAACCGACGCATCGAGAAACTGTTCGAGAGCACCAAGCTGCTTTGCTTCGGGCGCTATGTGCTGGCCGCGCCCGCCGATTCGAGGCTGGCGTTCGGGCGCGACTTCCCGACGCTGCCCGACCAGGCCAACGACATCGAAAAGGTGATGGAGGCCGAACGCGCAAAGATTCTTTTCCTCAACAAGACCGCCGAAATCACTTACTTCGGGAAGGGCCCCGCACCCGGCACCTGGATGATTCGATCGTTCAAGAGCGCATCGGCCAGAGAAGTCGATCTGGAAGGCTTCCGCATCTACCACGTGGTCGGACCGCACATCTTCGTGACCGGCCGAGGCACGGACAACGGCGCGACGGTGGAGTCGATTCTTCGCGACACGGTCGAGCTCGCGAAGAATCTGCGCGCCCGCGCACCCGATGAAGTCCCCAGGGAGCCGGGGCTGTGCCACCGGTACGGCTTCACCCGAATCGACGGCGACAAGGGCAGCGCTCTTTCGCAGGCTGGCCTCCACATCACCGCATTGCCCGACGTGGTGTTCAGCGTCGAAAGCAACCAGAGCCAGAGCACCGAAGGCAGCAACGGCTACGGCCTGCTCAAGCTCATCAACGACCGCAAGCGAGACGCCGGCAGCAGCTATCCCAAGCTGACGACGCTGCGCGAGGGAAAGAAGAAAGTCCACGGCTGGGACGGCGAGGAATCGCTGGTACGCGACACCGACGGCTCGCACGAATTCGAATGGATGTTCATCGGCGAAACCGGCAACGTCGCGCGCCCCGCGCTGCTGCGTGCGGCAATGTTCACCAAGGTGGCCTCCGACCGCGTGGGGGCTGCCGCGGCCTCTTCGCTCAACGACGAAGAAGCCATCGCGCTGTGGGACAAGCTGCTCGACAGCCTCAAGTTCCGCGTGGCGGTGCCGGGCGCGCCGGCCGAAGCGGTGGCGATCAGGTAGAAGGGCCGCCGCCCTTCGCTCAGCGCGCCGCGTTGCGGTCCGAGATCATCTTGGGGCTGATGAAGATCAGCATCTCGGTCTTGTTGTTGACCCGGCTGCGGGTGCGGAACAGAGCGCCGACCATCGGCAGTTCACCCAGCACAGGCACACGCGACTCCGAACTGGTGTCCGTCAGCTCGAACACCCCGCCGATGACCACCGTGCCGCCGTTCTCCACCAGCACTTCGGTCTGGATGTGCTTCGTGTTGATGGCGTAGCCGGCGGTGGTCGACTGCCCCACCGTGTCCTTGTTGACGTCGAGCGCCAGGATGATGTTGCCCTCGGGCGTGATCTGCGGCGTCACCTCCAGCTTGAGATTGGCCTTGCGGAACGCGATGGAGGTGGCGCCGCTCGACGTCGCCACCTGGTAGGGCAGCTCGGTGCCCTGCTCGATCAGCGCCTTGGTCTGGTCGGCCGTCACCACGCGCGGGCTGGACACCACCTTGCCCTTGCCGTCCGCCTCCAGCGCGGAGATCTCGAGGTTGAGCATCTTCGTGAGGCCCGAGTTGAACAGCGACAGCGCGAAGGTGCCGACCGCATCGCCGGTGGTGCTGGTCGCAGGCAGGTTGACGAAGCTGGTGCTCGAATAGGTGTTGGTGCTCGTGGTGGTGGTCACGCCGCCGGTGGTGCTCGTGCTGACCGAAGGCGTCACGCCCACCGACGAGTTCGCGTTGACGAACCCGCCGCCCAGCTTCGCGCCCAGCGACTTGCTGAAGGTATCGGTCGCCTCGACGAAACGTGCCTCGATCAGCACCTGCCGTATCGGCACGTCGAGCTTCTGGATGAGCTCGGCCACCTGCGAGAGGCGCGAGGGAATGTCGGTCACGAAGAGCTGGTTGGTACGCACCTCGGCCAGCACGCTGCCGCGCGAGCTCAGGATGCGCGTTGCCCCGCCCGTACTGCCGCCGCTTCCACCTGCACTGCTGCCGGTGCCCGTGAGCCCTTGCGCCACGGTGGCCGCCTTCGCGTAGTTGAGCTGGAACGACTGCGTGCGCAGCTGCTCCAGCCCTTGCAGTGCAGCCTGGGTCTCGGCCTTGATCTTCTCCTTGGCATTGAGCTCGTCCTCGGGCGCGATGCGCAGCACGCTGCCGTTCTTGCGCATGCCGAGGTTCTTCGCCTCCAGGATGATGTCCAGCGCCTGGTCCCAGGGCACGTCTTTCAGCCGAAGCGTGAGCGTGCCGTTGACGGAGTCGGAGGTGACGATGTTGAAGTTGGTGAAGTCCGCGATCACCTGCAGCAGCGAGCGGATCTCGATGTTCTGGAAGTTCAGCGACAGCTTCTCGCCGTTGTAGCCGGTGCCCTGCGTCAGCTTGGTCGGATCGACCTTGCGCGGGCGCACCTCCACCACGAACTGGCTGTTGCTCTGATAAGCGCTGTGCTCCCACTCGCCGCGCGGCTCGATCACCATGCGCACGCGGTCGCCCGACTGCTGCATGCTCACGGTCTGCACGGGCGTGCCGAAGTCGGACACGTCGAGCCGCCGGTTGAGCCCCTCGGGCAACGACGACTTCGTGAACTCGACCACCAGGCCCTTGCCCTGCTGGCGGATGTCCACGCCAACCTGGTCGTTGGGCAGCGACACGATCACGCGACCGGTGCCCTCGGTGCCCATGCGGAAATCGACGTCGCGCAGCGGCAGCACGTCGCGGTTGCGGTTCTCGGCAAAGGTGGCCGAAGCGGACGTCGCCAGCGCGGGACCGGCCGCGGGTTGCAGCGTCACCAGCAGCGACTTGCCGCGCACCTCGGTCTTGTAGGCAGTCGCCTGCTTGAGGTTGATGACGAGGCGCGTGCGCTCGCCGGCCTGCACCACGTTGACGGAGCGCAGGTTGCCCTGGCTCATTTCGATGGCCTCGCGGCCCAGGCTGCTGGTCATGCCCGGAAAGTCGAGCGCGATGCGCGCTGGCGACTGGATGGCGAAACCGCTCGGCTCGGCAGCCAGCGATTCGGAGAAATCGACACGCAGCACTTCGCTGCCTGCCTGCAAGGAGCCGGTGACCGACTCGATCCTGTTCTGCGCCTGTGCCGCCGCGAGCGACCCGAGGGCGACGAGCAGGAACACGGACGCGCGCAACCAGCGCGCGAGCACGAATGTCTGTTTGTTCATTTGACCTGCCTTGAAACTGCGGCACCTTCTCCTCGCTGCGCCGAGTTCCCTCCCGAGTGCAGCGTGTTCCAGAGTCCGCGCAAGCTCTTGCGCGGCCGGAACGAGCAGCGCGGCGCCTTTGCGGCGGCCGCGCTGCCCCGTCACATCCTCATGCGATCAGAGGATCAGAACGCGTGGCGGATGCCGAAGTCGTAGCCGGTGGAGGAGCGCGGCAGGCCCGTGTAGCTCGTGCCCGTGCTGCCG
>NZ_RXFS01000031.1 GCF_003952185.1 Variovorax sp. 679
CAGGTGAAAGACCTGGCAATTCCTTGATTGACTTTGGTTTCCGTGAGGAAACGTCAAAGTTATAGGGTCAAGTGAATAAGAGCACGTGGTGGATGCCTTGGCAATGATAGGCGACGAAGGACGTGATAGCCTGCGATAAGCTTCGGGGAGCTGGCAAATTAGCTTTGATCCGGAGATTTCCGAATGGGGAAACCCACCGAAAGGTATCGCATGATGAATACATAGTCATGCGAGGCGAACCGGGTGAACTGAAACATCTCAGTAGCTCGAGGAAAAGACATCAACCGAGATTCCGAAAGTAGTGGCGAGCGAAATCGGAGAAGCCTGTTAGTGATAGCACAAGACATAACGGAACGGCTTGGAAAGGCCGGCCATAGCGGGTGATAGCCCCGTACGTGAAATGACCTGTGTGGTACTGAGCTAACGACAAGTAGGGCGGGACACGAGAAATCCTGTCTGAATATGGGGGGACCATCCTCCAAGGCTAAATACTCATCATTGACCGATAGTGAACTAGTACCGTGAGGGAAAGGCGAAAAGAACCCCGGGAGGGGAGTGAAATAGATCCTGAAACCGCGTGCTTACAAAAAGTAGGAGCCCGCAAGGGTGACTGCGTACCTTTTGTATAATGGGTCAGCGACTTACATTCAGTGGCAAGGTTAACCGAATAGGGAAGCCGTAGAGAAATCGAGTCCGAATAGGGCGATCAGTCGCTGGGTGTAGACCCGAAACCAAGTGATCTATCCATGGCCAGGATGAAGGTGCCGTAACAGGTACTGGAGGTCCGAACCGACTAGTGTTGCAAAACTAGCGGATGAGCTGTGGATAGGGGTGAAAGGCTAAACAAACTTGGAAATAGCTGGTTCTCTCCGAAAACTATTTAGGTAGTGCCTCAAGTATTACCATCGGGGGTAGAGCACTGTTTTGGCTAGGGGGTCATGGCGACTTACCAAACCAAGGCAAACTCCGAATACCGATGAGTACAGCTTGGGAGACAGAGCACCGGGTGCTAACGTCCGGACTCAAGAGGGAAACAACCCAGACCGCCAGCTAAGGTCCCTAAAATTGGCTAAGTGGGAAACGAAGTGGGAAGGCTAAAACAGTCAGGATGTTGGCTTAGAAGCAGCCATCATTTAAAGAAAGCGTAATAGCTCACTGATCGAGTCGTCCTGCGCGGAAGATGTAACGGGGCTAAGCCAGTTACCGAAGCTGCGGATTTGCAATTTATTGCAAGTGGTAGGAGAGCGTTCTGTAAGCCTGTGAAGGTGCGTTGTAAAGCGTGCTGGAGGTATCAGAAGTGCGAATGCTGACATGAGTAGCGTTAAAGGGGGTGAAAAGCCCCCTCGCCGTAAGCGCAAGGTTTTCTACGCAACGTTCATCGGCGTAGAGTGAGTCGGCCCCTAAGGCGAGGCAGAGATGCGTAGCTGATGGGAAACAGGTCAATATTCCTGTACCGATTGTTAGTGCGATGTGGGGACGGATCTTAATAGGTCATCCGGGTGTTGGATATCCCGGTTTAGATGGATGTAGGCGTGCATTAGGCAAATCCGGTGCACATATACCGAGGCCATCGATCGAGCCAGCTTGCTGGTGAAGTGACTGAACGAGGTTCCAGGAAAAGCCACTAAGCTTCAGCTAACAACGACCGTACCGCAAACCGACACTGGTGCGCGAGATGAGTATTCTAAGGCGCTTGAGAGAACTCAGGAGAAGGAACTCGGCAAATTGACACCGTAACTTCGGAAGAAGGTGTGCCCTATTAGTGTGAAGTGAACAACGGAGCATGAATGGGTTGCAAAAAATCGGTGGCTGCGACTGTTTATTAAAAACACAGCACTCTGCAAACACGAAAGTGGACGTATAGGGTGTGACGCCTGCCCGGTGCTGGAAGATTAAATGATGGGGTGCAAGCTCTTGATTGAAGTCCCAGTAAACGGCGGCCGTAACTATAACGGTCCTAAGGTAGCGAAATTCCTTGTCGGGTAAGTTCCGACCTGCACGAATGGCGTAACGATGGCCACACTGTCTCCTCCTGAGACTCAGCGAAGTTGAAATGTTTGTGATGATGCAATCTCCCCGCGGAAAGACGGAAAGACCCCATGAACCTTTACTGTAGCTTTGTATTGGACTTTGAACAGATCTGTGTAGGATAGGTGGGAGGCTTTGAAGCAGGGTCGCTAGATCTTGTGGAGCCAACGTTGAAATACCACCCTGGTGTGTTTGAGGTTCTAACCTAGGTCCATTATCTGGATCGGGGACAGTGCATGGTAGGCAGTTTGACTGGGGCGGTCTCCTCCCAAAGCGTAACGGAGGAGTTCGAAGGTACGCTAGTTACGGTCGGACATCGTGACGATAGTGCAATGGCATAAGCGTGCTTAACTGCGAGACTGACAAGTCGAGCAGATGCGAAAGCAGGACATAGTGATCCGGTGGTTCTGTATGGAAGGGCCATCGCTCAACGGATAAAAGGTACTCTGGGGATAACAGGCTGATACCGCCCAAGAGTTCATATCGACGGCGGTGTTTGGCACCTCGATGTCGGCTCATCTCATCCTGGGGCTGTAGCCGGTCCCAAGGGTATGGCTGTTCGCCATTTAAAGAGGTACGTGAGCTGGGTTTAAAACGTCGTGAGACAGTTTGGTCCCTATCTTCCGTGGGCGCTGCAGATTTGAGGAAGCCTGCTCCTAGTACGAGAGGACCGGAGTGGACACACCTCTGGTGTATCGGTTGTCACGCCAGTGGCATTGCCGAGTAGCTAAGTGTGGAAGAGATAACCGCTGAAAGCATCTAAGCGGGAAACTCGTTTCAAGATGAGATCTGCCGGGGCCTTGAGCCCCCTGAAGAGTCGTTCAAGACCAGGACGTTGATAGGTCAGGTGTGGAAGCGCAGTAATGCGTTAAGCTAACTGATACTAATTGCTCGTGCGGCTTGACCCTATAACTTTGATCAAGAAGATCAAGGTGTTATGCCAAGTTGACGCATTCAAAACAATTCGCCAAAAGCTGATTCCAAACTCTATGAATTCGTTTGATTGATCGCGTGATCAGTCAGACAACCCTTTATGCCTGATGACCATAGCGAGTTGGTCCCACTCCTTCCCATCCCGAACAGGACAGTGAAACGACTCAGCGCCGATGATAGTGCGGGTTCCCGTGTGAAAGTAGGTCATCGTCAGGCTCTTACAGCCCAGAAACCCCCAGTC
>NZ_RXFS01000032.1 GCF_003952185.1 Variovorax sp. 679
CGTAAGCGTCCGAGCAATCCGTGTTGACGGACCAGCCGACCTGCCCCATTAGACTGATGCGAATGAGCCTGCAAGCGACCTTCATTGCCACCGAGGACATCAGCAACTGGCAGGACGCCGGTTGCGTCGTACTCGGGAACCCTTCTGGATCAACGGAACGTGTGGTCATGGCAGTCGGGATCAGCGTGGGATCGGGGGTTCGATGGCGAGTCGATTTGTTCGCAAGCGTTGGCCAATCTTGCTTTCAAGACGTACGCTGCATCGGCGAACTGGTTTACATCGGCTACGGTCAGCAAGTTGCGGTGTTCTCGCCCAAGACGGCGAGCTTGGCATCGCACTCGCTCGATGGCTACTTCGGCCATGTATTCACGACTTTGGATCTTGAGTCGCCCAATCTTGGTTCGTCGGTGCTGGTCGCATCGGCTTCAGAGTTGCTGCGCTTCGACGGCGCTGGCCAACTCTTGTGGCGGAGGTCAGGGCTTGGAATCGATGGTGTCGTCATTCACCGAGTCCAAGACGGCGAGATCTTTGGCGATGCTGAGTGGGACCCTCCAGGAGGCTGGAAGTCCTTTCGATTGCGACTGGATTCTGGAGAGATATGTCAGAGTTGAGGCCTTCCCTCTCGGCGGTCTAGCCTGGCGTCCAGCGATGCGGCAGCAACTCCCCCACGAGACGCGCTTTGTGCGTGGGCAGGCGCTGCAGGACGTCCTTTAAGTACGCGTACGGATCGAGCCCGTTCAGCTTGGCCGACTGGATCAAGCTCATCACCGCGGCCGCGCGTTGCCCCGCCCGCAGCGAGCCCGCGAACAACCAGTTCGAGCGCCCGAGAGCGATCGGGCGGATTTGGTTCTCCACCCAGTTGTTGTCGATCGGCAATTGCCCATCGTCGATGTAGCGCGTGAGCGCGGTCCATCGCTTCAGGCTGTAGTCCAGCGCGCGGGCCAGCGCCGTGCCATCGGTCGCGCGAAGGCGGTGCGCGATCATCCATGCGTGCAGCGCATCGGCCACGGGCCGGGCCTTGTGTTGGCGGATAGCCAAGCGCTGCTGCATGGTCAAGCCGTGCACCTCGCGCTCGATCTCGTAGAGCTCACCGAAGAACTTCATCGCCTGCTCAGCCACGGCACTCTTGGTGCTCGCCTGGAGCTCGAAGAACTTGCGCCGTGCGTGCGCAGCGCAGCCAATCTCGGTGACGCCCTGTGTGAAGCTGGCCTTGTATCCAGCGTAGTCGTCGCACACCAGCTTGCCGATCCACGGTTCGCTGCCCTGTTGCAGGAAGGCCCGAGCGTGCTCGCCGGCGCGGCTGTCCGCGAAGTCATAGACGACGGCCCGGAGGTCCTCAAAGACACCGGGGCAGTACGCCCACAGGTAGGCCTTGTGCGTCTTCTTCTTGCCCGGCGTGAGCATCGCCACCGGCGTCTCGTCGGCGTGCAGCACGCTGTGGCTCAGGATCTCTTGCTTGAGTGCGTCGACCAGGGGCTGCAGCTGTACGCCGCATACGCCCACCCATTCGGCCAGCGTGGAGCGCGCCAGCGGCATGCCGGCCCGCGCGAAGATGCTCTCCTGGCGGTACAGGGGCATGTGGTCGGCGTACTTCGCCACCAGCACTTGGGCCAGCAAGCCGGCGGTCGGCATGCCCTTGTCGATGACTTGTGCGGGCACCGGCGCCTGGACCAGGGTCTCGCACTTCGCGCAGGCCCATTTGCCCCGAACGTGGCGCTCCACCGTGAACACACCAGGCGTGTAGTCGAGCTTCTCGCTCACGTCCTCGCCGATGCGCTTGAGCTCGCAGCCGCACTTGCAGGTGGTGCAGGCGGGTTCGTGATGGAACGACGTGCGCGGCAGGTGAGCCGGCAGCGGTGCCCGCTTCGGGTGCTGCGGCGGCGGGGTCTGCGGCTTCGTTCTGAACAGCTCGAGTTCCAGTTCGATGGCGGCAATGTCGGCATCGACAGTCTCGTCGAGCAGGTTCTTCTGCGCAGCGTCGAGTTGCTCGCTGCGGGCACTGAACTTCCAGCGCTTGAGCACCGCGATCTCGTGGGTGAGTTGGTCGATGCGCGCTTCGCTCCAGACGAGCTTGCGATCCTTCATCAGGATCTCGCCGTCGGCCTGCATGAGCTGGGCTTGCCTGAGCGCGATCTCGGCATCCCGCTCGGTGATCTGGGCTAGCAACCCCTGCGCCAGCGCGCGCAACTCGGCCTCGCCGAGTCCCTGGAGTTGTTCGCTGGTGAGCATGAACGCCAGTGTGCCGAACTCCGCGGCAAGGGCCATTCGCAAACGCCCCAATTGCTGCGGGGCCACCTCCCGCTCACGCCATGGTGATGGCGCCTCCATCGCCCAGGCGCTGCCAGGGAAGGCCGAGCACGAGCGCGTCGAGCTGTTCACGAGACAGGGCCATCTGCGCCCCCAGGGCGGTGTTGGCCCAGAGGAAGCGGCCCTGATGGAGTCGGCGGGCGCACAGCCAGACGCCGATACCGTCGTGCACCAGCACCTTCATGCGGTTGGCCCTTCGGTTGGCGAACAGGTAGGCGTGATGAGGCTTGGCCGATCCGAAGACTTGCACGACGCGCGCCAACGCGGTGTCGGTGCCGGCGCGCATGTCCAACGGTTCGGTCGCAAGCCACACCGCATCGATGCGGATCACCGCAGCAGCTCGCGCATCCAGGCCGCGCACTCGGCGGCAGCGGTGATGGGCCATGTAGCCTTGACCATGAGCGTGCCTCGACGCAGTTCGATGACCAGTTCTTGGGCGGGCGTAACCACGGGAGGCGCAACCGGCAACGCGATGAACGAGTGAGCGGGGATCGGGTTCACAACCGGCTTCTGCGTTGATGGCCCCGCAGCCATCCGGCGCCACTTGTGCACCAGGTTGGCGTTCAGGCCATGGGCCAGCGCGATGCCGGCCACCGAAGCTTCGGGCTTGGCGCATTCGGCCAGAACTTGAGCCTTGAGGGCGGCGTCATGGCGCCGCCGAGTGAGTCGCTTGGAGTCTTTGATGGTGTCCACCTATCGGTCTGGTGCACACCATGCTGGCCCAGCCGCCTGGGGGATTCAATATGTGTTGGGCGGACGCATAC
>NZ_RXFS01000033.1 GCF_003952185.1 Variovorax sp. 679
TGCGCAGCCAGTCGTCCACCGCCTTGCTTGCCGCAGCGATGTCCTCCTTCACGATCGTGTTCAGCGGCGCTACCGCCGTCTGGGGTTCGCGCTCCGCCGGTTTCTGGCCCTGCTGTTGCGGGCCTTCGCTTTCTGCCATCTTCTCTCCCTGCCTCTGGCTGATGCCTTGACTGTTGTGCTGCGAATCCAGGCTTCAGGGCCGGATCACGCAGTCCTTCATCGTGAGAAACGCCGACCCCATCGCGAAGCCGACCTCGCAGCTCGCGGTGAACTTCGCGCCGCTGCGCATCTCGCCCATCTTCTGGTTCTGCGCGTCGTCCGCAGGAGTCAGGCGCGCCAGCTCCTGGTTGCCGCGTACATCGGCAGCGCGGATCAGCGACGTACCACCGAAGGAGTCAGACGCCTCGACGACCACCGCCGGGAACTGCACGCGCTTGCCGTATTCCGGCATGCCAAGCGCGCGGCGGCCCTGCTTCTCGTAACTCTGGTGCAGCTTGGTGAGCGTGGTCTTCGTTTCAGCTTGCGCAGCACATAGAGAAGCGTTGCTCAGGAAGACGATAGCGACAAAGACGGTCTTGATGTTTTTCATGGACATGGAATCGGTGAAGGGATGACGTTGCCCGTCAGGGCTCAGTTGATGTTGGCGTTCTGAAACTCGAGCTGCTCGAAGGTGCTGCCTGTGAAGTCCACGCTGCGCCCCTGCAGTCCTTGCGCATGCACCACGGTGCCGCCGCAGTCCAGCACGCCAACGTCGTTCCAGCTACCGCCCGCGAAGCTGATGTCGTCCCACTGGCATTGCGTGAAAGTGCTGGAGCCGATGCTGCTGCCGTCGAAATTCGCGCGCGTGAAGCTGCAGTTGATGAAGGTGCAACCCGTGATCGAGATGCCGCTGAAGTCGCATTGAGTGAAGCTGCAACCCGTGAACTGGCAGGCGCTCCAGCCCGCCTGCTTGAAGCTGGTGGCGGTGAAGCTTGTGCCGTTGAAGGTCGTTGCGGCGAACTGGGCGAGTCCCAGGTCGAGCCCGGCATAAGCGAAGCTGTCGGCCTGGCCCACGAGCCCGGCGGGAGCGCCGCCTGCGCCTTTGCGCCACATGTCGTGGGCGAGGATGATGATTTGGGAAGACATGTCGAATCCTTGAGTGACGTTGTCGGTCGACTCAACGCGAGAGCTGCTTCCGGAGGATCCGGCCAGCGCGCTTCTCGATCAACAGGCTGGGTTCGGGCAGCCCCGGCAGGGCGCCGCGATGGCCTTGCGGCTTGCCCTTTGCCACCCACGACACGCTGTAGCCGGCGGACTCCTCGGCCAGGACAAGCTCGTACCTTTCGAGCTGCAGGCCCGAAGACTTTGCATCTTCACAGGCAGCAGCAATCGCCTGCGCTGCCAGGCCGTCGACTTCGATGGTTTCGTTCGTTCTCATTCTTCCTCCCTCTGCAAATTGAAGACGCCGAATCCGGGTAGCCGCAACGTCCGTGCGGCAGACCCGGTGCCGGGGCGCCATTACCGGCTTCCCTGCTCCCGGAATATCTCGCCGGTCGTTTTCGACGCGATGTACGTGACCGACCGCCCCTGCCTGCTGGCGTTGCCGAGTCCTTTCTGCCCTGGAGACAGCTTGGCGGTGAACGCAATGCCGATGGCGTCGACCCCGTTCTCGTCCTCGCCGTTTTCCTTCTTCCTCTCGGCGATATGAACGTTGAAGTTGTTCAGGTCCTGCCCGGTCTTCTCGAACAGCTTGTACGCATTGGCCAGTGCAACGACAACTGACGTGCCGAGCATCAATTGGCCCGGCGAGTCGATCTCGAAAATCGATCCGGTATCAGCATCGGAGTGCATGGCGATTCAGTTTTCCCGATGAAACCCCAGGCCACCGGGCTTATTCGCACCTGCTCCGGCCGCATCCAAATTCGCTTCGATCACGACACTTCAGCCGATGTCCTGATAGATATCCCAATCCGAAACACTGGCATCCAGATCGTCCTCGAAACTCTCCGACAGTATTTCAATGGAGTTTCCAGAGGGATCGAAGATCCTTGCAAAGTAAAACCCGGGCGTGCGTGCAAGCATGTCGAACTCCACGCCCCTCTCTCTCAGGCCCTTGCAGAAGCTCGGAAAGTTCTTCTCGATGGAGAACTCATAGAGCGCACCCTTGTCGCTTTCATTTTTGCTTCCGGTCGAATCGAAGTACTTGAAGCAGACTGCCAGATCCCGATGACCTGGCACTCGCAGAATGTTCAGTTCCGAATCTCGCTCATATCCCAGAACACCTTCGTAGAAAGCATTCATCTTTTCGAGCATCCCTTTTGCCCGACGCATCGGGACATGAATGGTGAACGGCTTCGTCATTTTCCGTATCGTCCTTTTGCTTTTGGGCGTCCGCTTTCTTTCGAGCCATCTCTGGCTGCCACAGTCGCACACTTGTTGGCCTTGTAGGTCTTGGCTCCAGTCCTGCCCAACGCTTTTTTCTCGGCTGCATAAAACGGACTGCGATTCGTGGCGCCGTCAATTCCGATGTCGATGAACTCGTAACCCTCCGCGGCGCGCTGCCTGATCCACACGGCATTTCCGGCAACCGCTTTTTGCTCCCACGCCTTGCTTCCGAATTTTTCCTGCGACGCACCGGAGACCTGGGTCACGGAATTCCAATCCTTCTTGATGGTCCGGAACTCATCGCACGGGAACTTGAGTTTCATCGCTGCAGCATAGGCTTCCACGGCAGCTTGTCCTTCACCGATGATCACGTACTTCCGCAAGCCCAGCGGGTCGATGAATCCTGCCGGATTCGGCGCGTAGACCATGGCATGGAGTCCCCCTGCCAACCCGATGGGGTCCTGCGACACGAACCTGCCACTGCACGGATCGAAATAC
>NZ_RXFS01000034.1 GCF_003952185.1 Variovorax sp. 679
TGTTGATTTCCATCCAGAAGTGACCCAGTTGACGGTGTGATTTCCATCTAAAACTGACCCACGTAGTAACCCTAACCTGCTGCTTTTAGCGGCAGGAGCACAGGAGTGATTGACGTGGCGACACTGAGTGTCATCAGACGTTGGGCATTGCGTGAGCAACTGTCCATCCGAGAGATAGTCCGGCGCACGGGCTTGTCTCGCAACACCATCCGCAAGTACCTTCGCGAGGGCGAGGCGGCGCCCAGCTACGCGAAGCGCATCAGCCCGAGCAAGCTCGACGCCTTCGCCGAGAAGCTCAGCGGCTGGCTCAAGAGCGAAGCGTCCAAGTCCCGTAAGCAACGACGCACGCTCAAGCAGATGCACGCCGACCTGGCAGCGCTGGGCTACCAGGGGTCGTACAACCGCGTGGCGGCCTTTGCACGCGCCTGGCACGCGCAACGCCACGCGATCCAGCAGACCACCGGGCGAGGCACCTTCGTGCCCCTGGCCTTCGGCCCCGGCGAGGCATTCCAGTTCGACTGGAGCGAGGACTGGGCGGTCATCGCCGGCGAGCGCACCAAGCTGCAGGTGGCGCACTTCAAGCTCAGCCACAGCCGCGCGTTCATCGTGCGCGCCTACCTGCTGCAGACCCACGAGATGCTGTTCGATGCACACAACCGGGCCTTCGAGGTGCTCGGCGGCGTGCCGCGACGGGGCATCTACGACAACATGAAGACGGCCGTGGACAAGGTGCGCCGCGGCAAGGAGCGCGATGTCAACGCGCGCTTCAGCGCCATGGTCAGCCACTACCTGTTCGAGGCCGAGTTCTGTAACCCGGCCTCGGGCTGGGAGAAGGGCCAGGTGGAGAAGAACGTGCGCGACGCCCGCCACCGGCTGTGGCAGCCCGTGCCGGCGTTCGCCACGCTGGCGCTGCTCAACGACTGGTTGGAGAGCCGCTGCAAGGCGCTGTGGGGCGAGATCGTCCACGGCAAGCTGCCTGGCACGGTGGCGGATGTCTGGGCGCAGGAGCGATCCTTGCTCATGCCTGTGCCACGGCCCTTCGACGGCTTCGTGGAACACACCAAACGCGTCTCTCCGACTTGCCTGGTGCACTTCGAGCGCAACCGCTACAGCGTGCCGGCCTCGTATGCGAACCGCCCCGTGAGCCTGCGGGTGTACGCTGCCCGGCTGGTCGTCGCGGCCGAGGGGCAGGTGATCTGTGAGCACGAACGTGTGTTCGAGCCGGGGCATCGCCACGGTGGTCATACCGTCTACGACTGGCGCCACTACCTGGCGGTCGTGCAGCGCAAGCCCGGGGCGCTGCGTAACGGGGCGCCCTTCAGCGACCTTCCGCAAGGCTTCCGTCGCCTGCAGGCGGTGCTGCTGAAGCAGCCGGGCGGAGACCGCGAGATGGTGGAGATCCTGGCGCTGGTGCTGCACCATGACGAGCAGGCGGTGCTGACCGCAGTCGAGCTGTCCCTGGAGGCTGGCGTGGCCAGCAAGACCCATGTGCTGAACGTGCTGCACCGGTTGCTGGACGCCAAGCCCGTGGCGCCTGCGCCGGTCACGGCGCCACAGGCGCTGCGCCTGGCGACCGAGCCGAAGGCCGACGTGCGGCGTTATGACACCCTCAGGAGTCGTGCAAGCGCTGCCAACGCGGTGATCACCCGGGAGGTGCGCCATGCGACATGACCCAGCGAGTGGGGCCATCGTGATCATGCTGCGCGAGCTCAAGATGCACGGCATGGCGCAGGCCGTGGCGGAGCTGGCCGAGCAGGGATCGCCTGCCTTCGAGGCAGCCCAGCCCATGCTCTCGCAGCTGCTCAAGGCGGAGATGGCCGAGCGGGAGGTGCGCACGGTGGCGTATCAATTAAAGCTGGCGCGCTTGCCCGTCTACCGCGACCTTGCAGGCTTCGACTTCACCCACAGCGAGGTCAATGAAGCCCTGGTACGCCAGTTGCATCGGTGTGAGTTCATGGACGATGCACAGAATGTGGTGCTCGTGGGCGGACCGGGCACAGGCAAGTCCCACCTCGCCACGGCCCTGGGTGTGCAAGCCATCGAGCATCACCGCTGCCGCATACGCTTCTTCTCTACGGTCGATCTGGTCAACGCGTTGGAGCGGGAGAAGGCCAGTGACAATTCCGGGCGCATCGCGCACAGGCTGATGCATATGGACATGGTGGTGCTCGATGAATTGGGCTACCTGCCGTTCAGTGCTTCAGGTGGGGCTCTGCTGTTCCATTTGCTGTCCAAACTCTACGAGCGCACGAGCGTAGTGATCACCACGAACCTGAGCTTCAGCGAGTGGGCCAGTGTGTTCGGCGATGCGAAGATGACCACTGCATTGCTGGATCGTCTTACGCATCGCTGCCATATCCTGGAAACAGGCAACGACAGCTTCCGGTTCAAGCACAGCACGGCGCAATCCGTTCAGCAAGTCCAACCCAAGAAGGAGAAAACCAAGAACTTGTCCACATCGTGAGCCATCAGGCTTACAAAGAGGGTGGGTCAATATTCGATGGAAATGCCGGGTCAGGATTCCATGGAAATCAACA
>NZ_RXFS01000035.1 GCF_003952185.1 Variovorax sp. 679
GCTGGGTGAGCCTGGGCATCAACCTGATCGGGCTGATCCCGCTGCCACCGAGCATGGCGGCAGCACGCATGAGCCTGCGGCCCACGCTGCACCTTGTGAAGCAGGAGCTGAAGGCGGCGGCATCGAACCTGGGCGAGGCGATCGTCACGACGCTGGTGGGGCACCTGAACGCCACCATCATGGGGGAGCTGGACAAGTTCATCGACGGAGCCATCGAGAAGCTCGACGGCATCCTGAAGAGCTGCGCGGACCTCGCGGACAAGGTCGTCGACAACCTGGTGGACATCCTGCGGCGGGTGCTGGGGCAGAAGGACCTGTTCACGGTCGCGAAGCCCGGTGCGGCGGAAACGAAGGTGCACGACCCGAAGACGCAGAGCACGTGGAGCCGGATGTGGGGAGCGGCAGTGCGGTACTCGAAGCAGTCGGCGAACTACGTGGCGAAGGCTGCGGCGAGCCAGTTGCCCGATGGTGTCGCAAGCAAGGTCAACGGCGTGATCACGCAGATGCTGGACTTCAAGCGGTTGCTGAGGGGGCAGCTGTCGAGGCTGGCGGACAAGGAGGCGCAGGCGAGCATCATGTGGCTGCTGCATAAGCTGCGGGATGCGCTGCTGAAGAAGAAGGGCAAGCGCGCGGCCATCGTGCCGCCGCAGGCGGGTGCCAAGGCGGAGAAGGAACTTCCGGGCACGCCCCTGGGCAGCATCAGTAGGCAGGCGCAGGGCCACAAGGACGGGGGGTGCAAGAACTGCCCTGCGCCCGTTTCCCTTGGCGGATCGATCAGCCTTGTCACCGGCTGCGAGAGCTTCACGCACACCGATTTCGTGCTCGAGGCGCCGCTGCCGATCGAATGGGCTCGCACCTATCGCAGCCAGCTCGATGCCTACGACCGAGGCGTCCTGGGGGCGCGCTGGCTCACCGCCTACAGCACGCGCGTGGACTTGACGACGCCGGCCGGGGGCGAGCGCCAGGAGCAGCCGAGCCTGGTCTATCACGCAGCCGATGGCCGCAGCCATGCCTATCCCGTGCTGGCCGTGGGCCAGGTCTACCGTGACCCCATCGAGGAAGTGACGGTCTCGCGCCTGAGCGAGACCTTGCTGACGCTGGACTTCGGCAAGCCGCTGCCCGCGGGCGAACAGGGCGACTTGCGCGAGATCTACGAGCTTGTCGAGGGCCGGAAGCACTATCGGCTCGTGACCCTGCAAGCCAGGGACGGGGCTTCCATCGGGCTGCGCTACGACCACGTGATTGCCTCGACCGGTGAACGCGTGCTGAGCGACATCATCAGCAGGCAGGGAGAGACCATCGTCGCGCACGTGGGCACGCAGCCCGATGCGCAGACCGGGCTCATCCAGTCGCTGTGGGAGCTCAAGGACGGCCAGGTCGTGCGCCAGCTGGCCGCCTATACGCACGACGTGGAGCGTGACCTCGTCGCCGCGCAGGACGAAAACGGCGCGAGCTGGAGCTACACCTACAGCCACCACCTCGTGACCCGCTACACCGATCGCACCGATCGCGGCACGAACCTCGAGTACGACGGCGCCGGCCCCGATGCCAAGGCCGTGCGCGAGTGGTCCGACGACGGCAGCTTCGCGCTGAAGTTCGAATGGGACAAGAACATCCGCCTCACCTACGTGACCGATGCACTGGGAGGCGAAACATGGTTCTATTACGACATCCTGGGCTACACCTATCGGATCATCCATCCCGACAAGCTGCAGGAGTGGTTCTTCCGCGACGACGCCAAGAACGTCACCCGTCATGTGCACACGGATGGCAGCACCGATGACTACACCTACGACGTCGACGGCAACCTGCAGACGCACACGCGCGCCGATGGCAGCCGCGTGCACTTCGAATACGACAAGCTGAATCGCCAGACGGGTTTGCGCGACGCCGAGGGCGGCGTGTGGAAGCGCGGCTACGACGCGCAGGGTCACCTTGTGGAGGAGGTCGACCCACTCGGGCACAAGACCGAATATGCCTACGACAAGGCCGGTCGGCCTGTGTGCGTCACCGATGCCAAGGGCGGCTCGAAGACATTGACCTACACCCCGGCCGGCCAGCTCGCCAGCTACACCGACTGCTCGGGAAAGACCAACCGCTGGGAGTACGACGGCCGTGGGAGGCTGATCAATGCCATCGACGCGGCCGGTCAGGCCACCGGGTATCGCTACAGCCCTGGGAGCAGGCCCGCTTCAGGGAACGAGGGCAACCATCCCGGCCAGCTCGAACAGATCGTGCAGCCCGACCAGACGATCGAGCAGTTCGAGCACGACGCCGAAGGCCGGTTGCTCAAGCACACCGACGCGCTCGGGCGTACCACGCGCTACAGCTACACACGTGCCGGCCTGATCGCCGGCCGCACCGACGCCGCCGGCCGCTCGCTCAGGTACCACTGGGACCTGCTGGGCCGCCTGACCGAACTGCAC
>NZ_RXFS01000036.1 GCF_003952185.1 Variovorax sp. 679
ATTGGGTGAGCCTGGGCATCAACCTGATCGGGCTGATCCCGATACCGCCGAGCATGGCTGCGGCGCGCATGAGCCTGCGGCCGACGCTGCACCTGGTGAAGCAGGAGCTGAAGACGGCGGCGTCGAACCTGGGCGAGGCCATCGTGACGACGCTGGTGGGGCACCTGAACGCCACCATCATGGGGGAGCTGGACAAGTTCATCGACGGTGCGATCGAGAAGCTCGACGGCATCCTGAAGAGCTGCGCGGATCTGGCCGACAAGATCATCGACAACCTGGTGGACATCCTGCGTCGGGTGCTGGGGCAGAAGGACCTGTTCACGGTCGCGAAGCCCGGTGCGGCGGAAACGAAGGTGCACGACCCGAAGACGCAGAGCACGTGGAGCCGGATGTGGGGCACGGCGGTGCGGTACTCGAAGCAGTCGGCGAACTACGTTGCCAAGGCTGCCGCCAATCAGTTGCCCGATGGTGTCGCAAGCAAGGTCAACGGCGTGATCACGCAGATGCTGGACTTCAAGCGGCTGCTGAGAGGGCAGTTGTCGACGCTGGCGAACAAGGAGGCGCAGGCGAGCATCATGTGGCTGCTGCACAAGCTGCGGGATGCGTTGTTGAAGAAGAAGGGCAAGAGGGCGGCGATCGTGCCTCCGCAGGCGGGGGCCAAGGCGGAGAAGGAAAACCCGGGAACGCCTCTTGGCCATATCAACAAGCAGGCCGGAGCCCAGGGAACCGGGGGCTGCAAGAACTGCCCCGCGCCGGCACGCAAAGGCGCTTCCATCAGCCTGAGTACCGGCAACGAAAGCTTCACGCACACCGATTTCGTGCTTGCTGCGCCGCTGCCGATCGAGTGGGCCCGCACCTACGCCAGTGACCTCGATGCCTTCGATCGCGGCAGCCTTGGGGCGCGCTGGATCACCCCGTACAGCATGCGCGTGGACGTGGCAACGCCTGTGCGCGGCGCACGCCAGGGCAAGGCAAGCCTGGTCCATCACGCCGCCGACGGCCGCAGCCACGCCTACCCGCCGCTGGAGGTGGGGCAGACCTGGTTCGACCGCATCGAGGAAGTCAGCCTCTCGCGCCTGAGCGAGAGCCTGCTGGTGCTGGACTTCGGCAAGCCGCTGCCCGCGGGCGAGCAGGGCGAGTGGCGCGAGATCTACGAGTACGTCGACAGCAAGCAGCCGCACTTCCGGCTCGTCGCGCAGCAGGCGAAGGACGGCATGTCCATCGGTCTGCGCTACGACCACGTCATTGCGGCAACGGGCGAGCGCGTGCTCAGCGACATCATCAGCAAGCATGGCGAAGCCGTCATGGCGCACGTGGGCACGAAGCCCGATGCGCAGACCGGACTCATCCAGTCGCTGTGGGAGCTCAAGGACGGCCAGGTCGTGCGCCAGCTGGCCGCCTATACGCACGATGCCGAGCGCGACCTTGTCGCCGCGCAGGACGAAGACGGCGCGAGCTGGAGCTACACCTACAGCCACCACCTCGTGACCCGCTACACCGATCGCACCGGCCGGGGCATGAACCTCGAGTACGACGGGACGGGAGCAGATGCCAAGGCCGTGCGCGAATGGTCCGACGACGGCAGCTTCGCGCTGAAGCTGGAGTGGGACAGGAACATTCGCCTGACCTACGTGACCGACGCATTGGGCGGTGAGACCTGGCACTACTACGACATCGAGGGCTACACCTACCGGATCATCCACCCCGACAGGCTGCAGGAGTGGTTCTTCAGGGATGATGCGAAGAACATCACGCGCCACGTGCACACCGACGGCACGACCGACGACTACACCTACGACGCCGACGGCAACCTGCAGACGCACACGCGCGCCGATGGCAGCCGCGTGCACTTCGAGTACGACTCGCTGCACCGCCTCACTGGCGTCCGCGATGCCGAAGGCGGCGTGTGGAAGCGCGACTACGACGCGCAGGGCCACCTCACGGAAGAGATCGACCCGCTGGGCCACAAGACTGAGTACGCCTACGACAAGGCTGGCAGGCCCGTGCGAATCACCGATGCGAAGGGGGGAGTGAAGGCGCTGGCCTACTCCGCATCGGGCCAACTGCTCAGCTACACCGACTGCTCGGGAAAGACCAGCCGCTGGGAGTACGACGAACGGGGCCGGCTGACCAAGGCCATCGATGCCGCCGGCAACGCGACCGGATATCGCTACGCCGCCGGCCAGCTCGAGGAAGTCGTGCAGCCCGACCAGACGATCGAGCAGTTCGAGCACGACGCCGAAGGCCGGTTGCTCAAGCACACCGACGCGCTCGGGCGTGCCACGCGCTACAGCTACACACGCGCCGGCCTGATCGCCGGCCGCACCGACGCCGCGGGCCGCTCGCTCAGGTACTACTGGGACCTGCTGGGCCGGCTGACCGAACTGCAG
>NZ_RXFS01000037.1 GCF_003952185.1 Variovorax sp. 679
AGCGAAGCTGCGCGAGCGCCTGAGTGAAGCGCTGCCCGACTACATGGTGCCCGGCGTGCTGGTGGTGCTGGAGGCGCTGCCGCTGAACGCGAACGGGAAGGTGGACCGCAAGGCGCTACCCGCGCCGGAGTTCACGAGCGACAGGGCGTACGAGGCACCGGAGGGCGAGGTCGAAGAGACCCTCGCATCGATCTGGGCCGAAGTGCTGGGCGTGACCCGCGTGGGCCGCAACGACAACTTCTTCGAACTCGGCGGCCACTCCCTGCTGGCCGCCCAGACAGTCGCCCGCGTCCAGAGCGCCATGCAGATGGACCTCGCGATCAAGGACGTCTTCCTGCACCCCGTGCTCACGGAAATAGCGACTCTCATCGCCGACAAGAACCTGATGAAACCGGCCACCCAGGCCCTTTCGGAAATCGATTCACTGCTTGACAGCATGGAGGCTGTTTGATGGAAACCCTTGCAACCCGTCGCATCGCGGAGCGCTTCTCGCGACTGACGCCTGAACAGCGGCGCACGGTCTATCAGAAGATTCGCGCCGAGGGGCTCACGCTCGGGCAGTTTCCGATCCTGGCGCGCGACGCATCGTCGCTGGATCATTGCCATCTCTCTTACGCGCAGTTGCGCCAGTGGTTCCTGTGGCAACTCGATCCGTCGAGCACCGCATACCACATCAGCGGTGCGCTGAAGCTGGAAGGCAGGCTCGACGTGGACGCCGTGCGCGCGAGCTTCGACGCGCTGGTGCAGCGCCACGAGTCGCTGCGCACCACGTTTCGGGCCCAGGCTGGCGGCCTGGCCGAACAGGTGATTCACGAGAGCGTCGCGCTCGACGTCGCCGTCATCGACCTCGGCGCGATTGCCGGGGATGACGCGCGCGAGACCCGCCTGCGGGAAGAAGCACATCGCCTGAGCGACACGCCCTTCGACCTGACCACCGGCCCGCTGCTGCGGGTCGGCCTGATCCGCCTTGCACCCGAGGAGCACATGCTCGTGGTGGTGATGCACCACATCGTGTCCGACGGCTGGTCGATGCAGATCATCGTGGACGAGTTCGTCGCGCAATATCGCGCGCGCGTGCAGGGGGCCCCGGAAGACGCGGACCTGCAGCCGTTGCCGGTCCAGTACGCGGACTACGCCGTGTGGCAGCGCAACTGGCTCGAGGCCGGCGAGCGCGAGCGCCAATTGAGCTATTGGACATCGCACGTCGGCACCGATCAGCCGGTGCTGCAGTTGCCGGCCGATCACGCCAGGCGCGCGGACGGGCGCTACAGTGCCGCGCGTCATGCCTTCGAGTTGCCGGACTCTCTGGTCAAGGGCTTGCAGAAGCGTGCGCAAGGCCAGGGCGCAACCCTGTTCATGACGTTGCTCGCGGGTTTCCAGGTGCTCCTGAACCGCTACACCGGCCTGCCCGACATCCGCGTGGGCGTGCCGATCGCCAACCGCCACCGGGTGGAGACGGAAGGCGTCGTCGGTTTCTTCGTCAATACGCAGGTGCTGCGTAGTGAACTCGATGGCCGCGAGAGCCTGGCGCAGGTGCTCCTGCGTGCCAAGGATGCCGCGCTGGGTGCGCAAGCCCATCAGGATCTCCCGTTCGAGCAGTTGGTGGAGGCGCTGCAGCCCGAGCGAAGCCTGAGCACCAGCCCGCTGTTCCAGGTCATGTTCAATCACCAGCGCGGGGATTTCAAGGCACTGGACAGCCTGCCCGGTCTCACGATGACCGAGTACGACCTGGGCACGCAGGCCGCGCAGTTCGAACTGACGCTGGACACCAGCGAAGACGCCGATGGTCGTGTGCGGGTGAGCTTCAAATATGCGGCGGAGCTGTTCGAGCCGCAGACCATCGAGCGGATGGCGGGGCACTACCAGGCTCTGCTGGAGGCACTGGCCGAGCGCCCCGAACAATCCGTGGGTGACGTGAAGCTGTTGGGTTCGGCGGAGCTGTTGCAGCTGCAGCAGTGGGGATCGCAGCATCAGCAAGGCGAAGCCTCCGTCGGCGACCCGATCCACAGCCGGATAGAGCGCCATGCGGCGCAGCACCCGGATGCCCCTGCACTGGTGTTTGGCGCAGAGACCCTGAGCTACGGCGAACTCAACGCAAGAGCCAACCGCCTCGCCCACCGCCTGATCTCCCTGGGCGTGAAGCCCGAGAGCCGGGTGGGCATCGCGGTGGAACGCTCCATCGCGATGGTGGTGGGGATCCTGGCAGTGCTCAAGGCAGGTGGTGCCTACGTCCCCCTGGACCCCGACTATCCG
>NZ_RXFS01000039.1 GCF_003952185.1 Variovorax sp. 679
TCATCACGCCACGCGCGCCATGCAGCACCGCGAGGTCGAGCGTGCGCTGCTCGCGCTCCGCGGTGAGCACCATGACGCGCGACACTTCGTTCGACACGAGCCTGGGCAGGATGTCGAGGGCGCAATGTCCGTCGAGGTCCAGGTCGAGCACGATGACGTCGGGCGCGAGACTTTCCGACGTCGCCACCGCGTCCTCGCAGCAACGGGCCGTGCCCACCACCTTCATGCGCGGGTGCTCGCCATCGATCAGCCTGGACAGGCCCCACAACATGGTCTGATGGTCGTCCACGAGCAGGACGCCGATGGGGTGGGCAACTGGTTGCATGGCGGGCTCCTTGACTTGTCTTTTCGTCGACGCAGTGCTTGCTGCCGAGGGGTGTTGTTCTTCATCAGATGGGAATTTCGACCAGCACCGCGGTGCCGCCGCTCTCGCACTGGCGGACCTGCGCCCGCCCTCCGAGGGCCGTGGCGCGCTCGGTGATGGAGCGCGGACGGAACTGTGTGAAGCTCTCATCGCAGGCCTCGTTCTCGATGCTCAGCTGCAGCCATCCGTTCCTGCAGGCGATGCGAACGCTGCCGTGGCGTGCATGAGTGTGCTTGCAGATGTTGTTGAGGCCTTCGCCGACCATCTGGAGGACTTCCGCGCCCACCCGGTCGTCCACTTGGAGCGGGCCGTCGACGGCCACGGCGATGTCGATGCCGTAGAGCCCCTTGATCCGTGCGGCCTGGCGGTGCAGCTGCGGCAGCACTAGGCCGCTGGAGCTGTTCGCGCTTTGCCGGACCTCGCCGGCGTAGCGGCGCAGGTCGGCGATGACGCCTTCGGCCACGCTCGCGAGCTTGTCGATGTCTTCGCTCAGCGGGTTGTCGGCGGCAGCCTTCCTGCGCAGCGCGCACAGGCCCATGCGCAGGCCGATGTACGGCTGCACGGCCGTGTCGTGCAGGTCGAGCGCGAACTTCAGGCGTTCCGCGGAAGCGGCCTCGGAAGCCATCCGGTCGAGCACCTCGATGGTCTCGATGGTCGGGAAGATCTGTTCCATGAGGTGCGAAAGGAACAGGGCGTCGGCCTTGTTGAAGAGGCCGTCGCGCGACGACACGAAGACCCGTCCTTCGCCCAGCCGCATCGGCAGCGGGGCACTGATGAAGGCTCGGGCTTCCAGCATGTCGGTGATGGCCTCGCAACGCTGCGTGCCTTCCTCGTCCTCCGCGTGCCAGCCGTTGGCGGCTGCCTTGAAGACATGGCTCTGGGCGTACAGCTGGCTCAGGGGCCAGGGCAGGTGGTTGCTGAGCACGGTGCAGTCCGCCGGCAGCGCCATCAGTGGGGACTCGGCGATGCGGCCGATCGTTTCGATGCTGACGTGCTCGCAGGTGTCGTCCTTGCGCAGCGTGCGCAGGGTCCAGTTGCCCGTGGAGGTGTCATGCGTGAGCAGGATGCAGTGGCTGGCCCTGAAGAAGGCCAGTGTCTTTTCCATCGTGCGGGCGATGGTGCGGCCGGCGCCGAAACGGGGGTTCGACAGCTGGCTGACGTCGCCGAGCAGCGCCAGGCGCCGTTGCAGGCCCAGCTTCGAGCCGCCCCAGTGCACGATCAT
>NZ_RXFS01000004.1 GCF_003952185.1 Variovorax sp. 679
ACGCATCGTCAACGGGGGCATCGTCGAGACCGACAACGGCGACGTGCTGCTCGTGGTCAATGGCAGCACGATGCGGCTGGTGACCGGCGCCGACGTCCGCATCACGGCGGCCGGGCGGCTGGAGATCATCAATGCCTTCGACGGCAAGCTCGTGCTCGGGCCGCATGCGACTGCCGTGACCGGCACCAAGACGGTGTCGGCGCCGACCATGGTCTACAACAGCACCAACTACACGGTCGACACCACCAACTACACGCTCAACGCGGACGTCGCCGTCCTCAACACGCCGGGCTATACCGGCAATGCTGCCGACCAGGGCTGGGTCGACCAGCAGAAGGACATCGTGTCGAACCGGCACGTCAAGCTGTTCATCGGTTCCGCAGATTTTTTCGGCGGCAAGCTGCAGGTAGCGGGAGTGAACACCATGCTCAGCGGCATCTTCGCGAACTGGTCGTACCTGTTCTGGCTCGATGCGCTCATCAACATCAAGGTCAATGTGAAGAGCCGCTTTGCCACGAGCACCACCCAGAAGAAGGGGCCGTTCGTGGTCACCGTCAATCTGAAGCGCAACAAGAAATGAGCGCCGTCCGAGCAGAAAGGAAAGGCACGCCATGGCAAGAGTAGTCCGTGCCCACACGCCGCTCGCCGAAGACCAGTTGTTCTTCCGCGCGATGCACGGCAGCGAGACGCTGTCGGAGCTGTTCGAGTTCGAGGTCGAGCTGCTGAGTCCGAGTCCTTCCATCGATGCCAGGTCGCTGCTCGGAAAATCGATGGCGCTGGAAATGAAGACCGCGGCCGATGCGCGCTTTCTTCATGGCGAGGTCACGCGCTTTGCGCAGACCGGCCGCGAAGGCGGCACGGTACGCCACACCGTGTACCGGGCCACCGTGCGGCCATGGCTGTGGTACCTCACGCGCGCGAGCCACAGCCGTACCTTCCAGGGCTGCACCGCGGTCGAGATGATCGAGGAAGTGCTCGGCACCTACGGCTATGCCTACGAGAAGAAGCTCAGCGGCAGCTACAGGGCCTGGGATTTCTGCGCCCAGTACGAGGAATCGGATTTCGCTTTCGTGAGCCGGCTGATGGAGCTCGAGGGCATCTACTACTACTTCAAGCACGAGAAGAACCAGCACACGTTGGTGCTGGCGGACGATGCCTCGGCACATGGCGAGCTTCCCGGCTACGCATGCATCGACTGCTTCGCGAGCGATCGCGCCATCACGGACGACATCGAGGTGATCGACGACTGGCAGGTGACGGCCGAGGTGCGATCGGGCAGCTTCACGGTCGACGACTTCAACTTCACCACGCCCAAAGCCGATCTGGCGAACACGCGCGTGCAGCCGCTGGCCACCGACAACGCCGACTACGACATGTACGAGTGGATCGGCGACTACGGTGCGGCCGGCGACGGCGAGCACTATGCGCGCGTGCGGCTCGAGGAAGCGCAATCGCTCGCGGATCGCAGCGCGGGCCATGCGACCGTGCGCGGCATGGCGCCGGGATACCGCTTCGCCATGCGCGGCTCGCCGCGCGACGACGACAACCAGGAATACCTGCTGGTGTCGGTGCGCTACGACTGGCGCGAAGGCGGCTATGCCACCGCGGCGGATGCGCCGGGCGGCTCCTCATTCGGTTCCGGGTTCGTCGTACAGCCCGCGGACAAGCCGTTTCGCGCGCCCCGGCGCACGCCGATGCCACGCACCAGCGGCCCGCAGACCGCCACCGTGGTGGGCCCGGAGGGCGAGGAGATCTGGACCGACGAGTACGGCCGCGTGAAGGTGCAGTTCCACTGGGACCGCGTCGGGCAGAACAACCAGGACAGCTCGTTCTGGGTGCGTGTCTCGCAGGCCTGGGCGGGCGACTCCTTCGGCACCGTGCACGTGCCGCGCATCGGGCAGGAGGTGATCGTCGACTTCATCTCCGGGCGCATCGACCGCCCCATCGTGATCGGCCGCGTCTACAACGCCGACCAGATGCCGCCGTTCGACCTGCCGGCGGAGGACACCAAGAGCGGCATCGTGTCGCGTTCGACCAAGGGCGGCTCGGTAGCGAACGCCAATGCACTCGTGTTCGAGGACCGCGCGGGCGCCGAGCAGATCCTGCTGCACGCCGAGCGCAACCTCGACACCGAGGTGGAAGGTGACGAGACGCACACCACCGAGAAGACGCGCACCACGCTCATCAAGGGCCACGAGTCGTCCACTTTCGAGTCGGGCGAGGAGCGCCACATCACAGCCGGCGCGGTCGAGACCATCGACGGCGGCGAGACCCGCACCGTGCACGACGGCGCCACCGAGACGGTGTCCGACGGCGAGACCCGCACCATCACCGGCGGGGCGACGGAGATCATCAGCGGTGGCGAGAAGCGGATCGTCAACGACGGCATCTTCGAGACCGTGAACGGCGACGTGGTCGTTACCGTCAACGGCTCGGTGCTGCGGCTCGTCGCGGGCTCGGACATTCGCATCACGTGCAGCGGGCGGGTCGAGATCATCAACGCCTTCGACGGCAAGCTCGTGCTCGGCCCCGACAACACGGTGGTCACCGGCACCAAGACTGTCTATGCGCCAGACATCTTCTACAAAAGCACCAACCACACGGTCAACACCACCAACTTCACGATCAACACGAATGTGACGACCTACAACACGCCGAGGCAGGAGGTGAACGCCGACAGCCAGACCTGGTATCAGCGCAATGTGAAGGAAGGCACCGGATTTCAGGTCACGGCAACCCTGGGGTCCTACGACCTGTACGGCTTCAAGGTCTTGACCTGTGGTCTCAACTCGATCAACTCAGGGGTCTTCGTCAACCTGTCGGTCGTCAACTTCATCGACTGGGTCTGGCGCAAGGAAAACATCGTCATCAAGCTGAAGAAGACCAAGGCGGTGGAGGCCGATGTGGCCCTGCAGGAAACACAGTCCGGCGACCTGAATGTCACCGAATGACCCCGGCGCCTCGCGAAGGAAAGATATCGAATGTCATGGTCTGACATAGTGCTTGGGACGGTGGGTGCGATCGCAATGGTCGCTGCGGTGTTCCTGTCCGTCTTCCTGGTGTGGAGCACCGTGACCACCAACTCCGAATACAAGCAGGAGGAGCGGCACTGGGCGCAACTGCGGGGCCATGCACGGCATGGCGAGGCCGAGGTGCTCGGGCTCGCCCGCCCACCCGGCCAGCTCACCAAGCGCAGCCGGCATGGCGCGGGCATGACGGCGACCGAACTGCGCCTGGCCTGGCGCGACGAACAGGGTGAACTGCGCGAGGCCACAGTGAGGACCTTCATCGATGAAGACTTGCTCTCGACCTTCGTCAGGGGCAGCAAGGTGCATGTGCTGTATTCGGACACCGTGCCGCCGATGGTGGCGATCGATCGAGATCGCACGCAGGTCGAAATTCCGAGCACGACTGCCGCATGAAGCTCGTCAAGCCGCTGCGCATGAGCATGCTCACCCGCTCTTTCATCAAGGACCGACGCCACTGGCTGGGGATGACGGCGATCGTCATGGCCGACGGCTTCGGCCCCGATGCGAAGCTGGTGCCCGAACCCGACTGCTGGAAAACCTTCGCCAACGAACTCGGTGGCGAGTTTTCCTTCGATCTCGGCATGCCCAAGGTGAATCCCGAGTTCCTCGTGGCGGGCAACGCCTACACATGCCACCAGGCCGACCGCACGCAGAGCGCGGTGGCGGTGCGGGTCGGCCGGCGCACCAAGGCTCTGCACGTGTTCGGTGACCGCTTCTGGGTCGATGGCCGTGCGAGTGCGCCGCAGCCCTTCGACACGTTGCGGCTCGACTGGCAGCACGCCTTCGGCGGTCCCGCATTCGCCGAGAACCCGGACGGCATCGGCCATGCCGATGAGTTGGTCAACGGCATGCACACGCGCCGCCTGCCCAACATCGAGCTGCCGCACGCGATGCTGCGCCGCCCCGACCAGCAGGTCGTGCCCGCCGGATTCGGCCTTGTCGGCATCGAGCGGCCCTCGCGCGCGCAGCGCCTGGGAAAGCAGTACGACGAGCACTGGAAGCAGAACCTCTTTCCGGGCTATGCGCGCGACATGGACTGGAACTACTTCAACGCCGCGCCGCCGGACCAGTGGCTCGCGCCTGGCGACGGCGAGCTGGCCGGCGCCGAGTTCGAGATCACGAACATGCACCCGGGGCATCCGGTGCAGCGGGGGCGCATTCCCGACTGGCGCGCCCGCGGCTTCGTGGTGCGCGGCAAGCAACACCTGCACAGCCTCGACGGTGCTGCGCTCGAAGACCTGCCGTTGCGTCTGAGCACCGCGTGGTTCTTCCCGCACCTGGAGCGTCTGGGCCTGATCTATCACGGCGTGACCGAGATCGCCGAGGACGATGCGGACGACATCAGCCACGCCATGATGGCGATGGAGGAGGGCAGCGCGCCGCCGTTGCCGGTCGCGGACTACCGCGAGGTGCTGGTGATCCGCTGCGAGGCAGCAGATCGTGCGCTCTACCTCCTGCATGACGAGCAGCTCATGCCCGAGCACATCCTGGGTCCGTGGCCCGAGCTGGACCTGTCCGCGCTGCCGCAGTCGCCCATGCGGCGCAACATGGAGGCGCGCGCCGAACGCATGCGTTCGGAAGTGCGGGAGAAGGCCAAGGCGGATGGTGTCGACATGAGCCGCTTCGAAGTGCCGGAAAGCGAGATGGCGGCGCACAAGCCGCCGACGTCGATGCGCGACGTGCCGGCCTATATCGAGAAGACGCGAGCCCTGATCGCGGAGCAGCGCGCGAAGATGGAGCAGGTGCGTGCCGAGATGGCAGCGGCAGCCGAAGCCAACGCGGTCGAATCGCGCAAGGCGGGCTTCGATACCTCGAAGCTCATGGAGCAGAGCATCTCGACGAAGCAGAAGGGGCCGCCGAAGGTCGATGCCTGGTCGCGCATCGAGAGGCAGCGGCAGTCTTCCGCCGCAGCGGGCGCGCGCCCCATGTCGCAGCAGGCGGCCGATGAACTGAAGCGGCTGTCCCACACGGCGGGCGATCAGCTCATCGCCAACTACCGGCGCACGGCGCAGCATCAGGATCCGGCCGATGCGATGTCGCCAGAGGCGGCGGCGCAGGCGCGTGCGCAGGCCGAGCGCATCCTGGCCGATGACCGCGATTTTTCCGGCCTTGACCTCACTGGCGCCGATTTCTCGGGCATGGACCTGCGCGGCACGCGCTGGCAGCGCACGTTGCTGGAGAGCGCCGACTTCAGCGGTTGCGTGCTCGACGACGCCGATTTCAGCGAGGCCTTGCTGGTGCGCGCCCGCTTCTCGCGCACCTCGCTGCGCGGCGCCGGCTTCTCCAAGGCCAACATGGTGCTGGCCGTCTGCGAAAACGCCGATTTCTCGGGAGCCCGCTTCGATCAGACCCAGCTCGACGAGCTGCATGCCGAGGGTTGCGACTTCTCGGATGCGAAGCTCGACGACCTGACGCTGGACAAAGCCCGTCTGAGCGACTGCAGGTTCGACCGCGCACAGCTCGCCTCGGTGGACTTCCTCGATGAGAGCGAGCTGCACCGCATCCGCTTCGATCATGCGCGCCTGCGCAAGGTCTCCTGGTACAACTGCGTCGTCTCCGGGATGGTCTTTGCGGGCGCCGAGCTCGACACCTGCGACTGGACCGACAGCGAATGCCGCGGAGGTGTCGATTTCTCGGACGCACGCGTGGAGAGCACCTGCTTTGTCGGTGAAAGCAAGCTGGGCGAGACGAGCTTTCAGCGCGCCGTGCTGATCGACTGCAACCTGCGCGACGTGATGCTCGATGCCGCAGACTTCACCGGCGCCAGGATGGATGGCACCGACTTCTCGAACGCCTCGATGCGCCGCGCCGTGCTGGCGGGTGCCGATGCGCGGGACTCCAGTTTCGTGCGCACCGATCTCACGGGTGCAACGCTCGCCGGTGCGAACCTGATCGGCGCAAACCTGCAGAAAGCCTTGCTCGCCTCGGCCAACTTTCACCGCGCGAACCTGTTCCAGGCCGACCTGGGCCAGTGCCTGATCGACAAGTTCACCCGTTTCGACGAGGCCTACACCGAGCAGGTCAAGACCGTGCCGAAGCGCGCGCCGGAGCAGGACACGCCATGACGCCTACACGCATCCAGGCCATGGTCCAGCGGGGCGACGAGATCCGCGAGAAAAACCTGAAGGGGCTGAACTTCCGCGGCTTCGACCTGTCGGGCGGCATCTTCCTGTCGTGCGACTTCAGCGGTGCCGATCTGTCGGGCGCGAAGCTCGAAGGCGGCATGTTCAACCAGTGCCGCTTCGCTGATGCGAACCTGGCCTCGGCGGTGCTCGTCGAATGCGTCTTCAGCCGGTGCGAGGCGCCCGGTGCGCGCATGCCCGGCGCGTCGCTCGACGGCGTCATGTTCGAGAGCTGCAACCTGGCCGGCGTGGACTTCTCGGGCGCCGACATGGGTCATGCCTCGTTCGCCGACGACGTCCTGGACGACGCGTCGTTCGCCGATGTTCGCCTGGAAAAACTCAGCGTCCACGGAGGTTCGCTGCGGCGCGTCGATTTCTCGCGCGTGCTGGTGCGAGCCACCTTCTTTCGAACCGATCTGCGCTCGGCGGTTTTCACCGGCTGCAGCTACGACAAGACCATCTTCATCGAATCGAAGCTCACGGGACAGGTCTTTCGCGGTCAGTCTTTCGAGAACTGCCAGTTCACCGACGCCGACCTGCGCGATGCCGATTTCGAGGGCGCAACGCTCCTGCGCTGCAACTTCAAGGGCGCGCAACTCGAGGGCAGCAGCCTGCGGCGCGTGCGCGCGCTGCAAAGCCTGTTTCCGCAAGTGCACATGAAGGGCGTGGCATGCACGGGCGGCGTTTTCACCCAGAGCATCTGGATCGACGCCGATCTGGAAGGCGTCGATTTCGCGGGCGCCGATCTTGAGCAGTGCGTGTTCCATCGTGCGCGCTGCGGCAAGGCCAGCTTCAGCGAATCGACGCTGACCTATGCCGATTTCTCGTATGCCGACCTGCACGACGCCGATTTCGGCGGCGCCACCTTCATGCGCACGAAGATGCACCGTGCGTTGACCGAAGGCACGCGATTCTCCGATCGGGGCGGCCTGCTGCCGAACGATCCCGATCTGTTCGCGGCCGAGGAATTCTCGGCGCGCGGAGCCAGGCCCTGACAAGAACAGCGAGGTTTCCCCATGAATGTCACCCCCCTGAGATCGCCATCGACGCAGCCGGCCGTCGCCGAACATCGCGCGGGCCCGGAGAGCGGTGCCGTCAACGTGCTCGGAAGCGTCACCTCGGCGCTACCCGGCGGCATCTACAGCGTCGAGAGCGACGGCCGCGTGCTGCATTGCCAGCGCGCCGCAAGCTGCCTGCTGCGCCCCGAGATCGGCGATCTGGTGCTCGTGAGCGGGCCCGATTCGAACCGTCTCTACCTCACCGCGGTGGCAGAGCAGGCCGACGCGCGCACCTCGCGACTGGACGTGAGTGGCGACCTGACCCTGGCGTCCGAGCGTGGTGCGGTCAACATCGAAAGCGCGACGCATCTTTCGCTGCTAGGGCGCGAAGGCTTGCGCATGGATGCGCCGCAGCTGGAAATCGACGCCGACGCAGCCGACTGCCGCGTAGGCCGGCTCGCCTATCAGGGCGAAGAGGCCGAGGCCCGGGTGCTCAGCATCCGCGTGATCGGCCGCGTCTACGAAGCCATCGTCGAACGCCTGGTGCACCTGAGCAAGACAGCGTTTCGCATGACCGAAGGCATCGACCAGGTGCGTGCGTCGCATATCGACTACCAGGCCACCGAGATGGCGCGGCTGCACGGCAAGAACACCGTGGTCACGGCGCAGGACCTGATCAAGGCGGATGCCAGCCAGATTCACATGGGCTGAGCGTCGCCGGATTCCCAATCATCGAAGGAGACAACGAATGTTCGCCAACTGCCAATTGATGGGTATGGACCTGGCCTTTCCGGACGTCTGCAAGTCGCCGGCCATTCCCATTCCGTATCCCAATTTCGCGCTCGGTCCCACCGCGATCCCGAAGGCCTGGAACATCCTCTACCTGTGCACCCCGGCGCACAACCTGGCCACGCGCACGCCGCTGACCTTTGGCGATAACGCGGGCATCGGCCTGGGCGTGGCGGTGCAGAGCGTGATGGGCGAGTCGCGGCACACGCTGGGCGCGTTCACGATGCTGATCAAGGGCTCCGCGCAGACGCGCCTGACGAGCATGACCCGGCAGAACCGCGGCAATGCAATGGGCATGCGCATCGTACCGAGCCAGCCCAAGATCTTGGTGTTGATGGCCTGAAAGAGAGAAAGCGAGTGACGTCAGGCGCCACTGCCCGGCGCCGCCGTTCCCGCCAGCGTCACCTGCTGCGGAAACCCCACCCACACAGCCAGCGCCGAGTAGTTGTCCTGCGAATCGTCGGCCTTGGCCTCGGCCGCCCGGCGGATCAGCGCGAGCCATTCCTCCGCGCTGTCGGCGAGTTGCAATGAGCGCTCCATCACCTGCTGCGAGATCAGCTGCCACAGCCCGTCGGTGCACAGAAGAAAGGCATCGCCATCGGCCAGGCGCTGCGGAGCGGTGATGGTGGCCTCGGCCGTCGCGCGCGCACCGAGCGCGCGGTACAGCAGGTTGGTCTTCACCAGACGCTCGCCGCCGTTCTGGTGGCTCGCCGCCGCATCGCCCGATCGTTCCGAGAGGCTGTGATCCTCGGTGCGTTGCATCAGCGCACCGCGGCGGAACCAGTAGAGGCGGCTGTCGCCCACGTGCGCCCAGCAGGCCTGGTTGGTGATGCGGTCGACGAAGAGCGACACGAAGGTCGCGCTCATGCGGCTCTGCTCGGTCAGCTCGCGCTGCTTCGCGAGGATGGCGTCGTTCGCGGCCTTCACGCAGCGCTGGATGTTCGCGGCGTCCAGGGAAGGCGCGATGACGAAGGTGTCGAGCGCGGTGTCGACCGCGATGCGCGAGGCCAGTTCGCCGCCCGCGTTGCCGCCGACGCCGTCGCTCACCACGAAGCAGCCGTTGCGCTCGTCGAGGTGGTAGCCGATGGCGTCCTGGTTGCCGCTGCGCTCGCCGACGCAGGAGAACTGCGAGGTCGAGATCGGTACGGCAAAGGATGAGGAAGAGCGTGGTGTGGCTTCAAGCACGGCGCGCCTCCTTCAGCCGTTCCATTTCCTTGTCGTAGGCCTGCTGGAAGGCGCGGCCGAAGACGGCCTGGAAGTCGTCTTCGACGGCTGCGGTCGTTTCGGTGTGCAACTGCTGCAGCTGCCGCCACAGCCGCGCCTCACGGCCGCCGGGCAGCAGCTTCTCGCCCAGGCTGCCGTCGTGCGGGGTCTCGCGGCTCAGCGCTGCGGGGTCGAAGCGCTTGAGCAGCGTGAGCAGTGCCGCACGCATGCCGGCGACCATGCCGAGCTGGTGCGACTGCAGGTCGCCGAGCGCGTCGTGCACGGCGGCCTCGGGCGGCAGGAAGCCGGGCATGCGCGCACCGAACATCTGCATCAGCACGGCGCGGCCATTCGGCAGGATCTTGAACGGGTTGTTCTCCTCGTCCACGATCATCGTGATCTCGGCGCGCACCTCGCGCTTGAGCATGGCGCGCGAGGACAGCAGCTCGATGGTTCCGTCGGTGAAGGCCCGCATGATGCGGCCCAGGCGCTGCATGGCTTCGATGTCGAGCGGCTGCTGGCCCGCGACTTCGGGTACGCCGGCACCTTCGAGGAAGGCCCTGAAGAGGGCTTCCGACGACGATGATGAAGCTGCGATTGCCGCTGTTTCAGGTTGCGCCGTGGGCTGTGTTGCAGGTGCGGCAGCAACCGCCGTGACGGGCGCTGCTGCCGGCGGCAAGGGTGGTGTTACTACGACAGGAGGCGGCTCCAGCTTGCTCTCCTGCATCACCGGCGCGGGCGGTGGTGCTGGGGGAGGCGGCGGAGGAGGTGGCGGCGGCGGGACTGGCGCTGGCGGGGGAGGCGGCGGAGCTTCCGCCTTCGGCGCCTCTACGGCAGGCGTGGGCGCGGGCGCCGGTGCCGGCATCGCCACTGGATTCGGCGGCCGGAACTGCGCACCCACTTCGCGCGCATGGTTCGAATGGCTGTACCCCTGCGCTGCGGGCCTGTTGTTCTGCAGCAGGTCGACCGCCGGGTGCGTGTCGCCCGGCAGCAGCGGATCGGTGTGGGTCAGCGCGGTGGGGCGGGGGTCGGAGAGCGGCGAATGCGCGCTCTCGTCGGACGCGAAGAAGGACAGCGGATCGACGCCGCGCTTGAGCGCCATGTCGGACATGTCGTTGGCCGCGTCGGGGTTCAGCTCGGCGAGCGGATCGACCGGATTGCGGCGCGCCTGCGACGGCAGCTCGAAGGGCTCGTGCGCCATCGGGTCTGGCATCGGCTCGGGCGTGCTGTCGACGCGGCGCGGCGCGTTGGCGAGGATGGCGTCCCAGTCCGCGGCGGAAGGCATCTGCGACGAGGCCGTGTTCGGGTTCGGTCTCGCCGGATGCACTGGAGGAGGCGCCGGAGGCTGCTGGTACTGCTGCTGGATGGCGAATGCCTCGCTTGGCGCAGGCGAAGGTGTCGGCACGAACGCGGCGGGCGGTGGCATCGGCGGTGCCTGTCGCGGCGACGGCATTGCGACCGTGGGCTGCGTATCGCCGATGGGCAGCGCGCCTTCGCCGAACAGGTCGGAGAACACGTCGGACGAACCGGAGGAAGGCAGCAACGCATCGATGGGGCTGGCCGACATCGGCGCGGCCATCGGCGGCGGCGCGAACTGCGCGGGCGCCGGCGAAGGCGCAAAGGCAGGAGGCGGCGCTGGCGGAGGAGGCGGCATCACGGCCGCTGCTGGTGCGACCGCGGGCGCGGCGCGCAGCGCGCTCGAAGCCTCCAGCAGATAGCTGCCGATCGCCACGCGGTCGCCGTCGGCCACGCGCGCTTCCTGCTCGTGCGCGAGCGCTCGTCCGTTGACGCTGATCGGCAGCACCGCGCTCATGTTGCGCAGCACCGCCACGCCGTCGTCGTCGAAGCGCACGGTGGCCTGCAGGCGCGAGATCTGCCGCTGCTCGTCGGGCAGCACGAGGTTGTTGTCGGGGCTGCGTCCGATCGTTCCTCCGGGCGCGGCGAGCAATGCAGACGGCCCCGTGGCCACCGGCCTGCCGGCGTGTTCGATCACTGTCCAACGCATGGCTTCTCCGTGTTCGTCTTCTCGCGCCGCGATGCCGGTGCGGCCGCGATGTTCTTCATCAACGCTTCATTCGCTTGGCGGCCTCGAACGCGGGGCCCCATACCGGATGCTTGCGCTCCGCCACGTTGAGTTCGAAGGTCGGGAACGCATCGAGGATCTTGCGGAACTGGAGGCGGCATTCGGCGATCTGGTTGGCCACGCAGTAGCTGAAGGCCTCGAGCTTCATCGCGTCGAGCCGCGTGGAAGGCTCGGCGGCCTCGAACACCGACACGCCGCCGCTCTTGAGCGTGCTGAGGGCCTTCGCATAGTCGCCTTCGTCATACGCCTGTTGCGCCTTCTCGAGCGTGGTGCGCGCCACTTGCTGGCTCAGTCGTTCGGGTTGCGGCGCGGGTTCCGGCGGTGGTGTGGTCGTGCAACCGGCGACCGCAAGAAGAGCTAACGCCAGAGCAGGCAGACATGACTTCAATCTTCTCTCCTACCTTGCAAGAGGTAATGCTTGAGATAGTGTGCCGCTGTGTTGCGACATGCACGCGATGCGCCATCGTAAGGGCGCATGACTTCGATAATATAAGCCGCGAACCCTCGGGAGATTCCAATGCATCGACGAAGCTTGCTACAAGGCGCACTTGCAACCACACCGTTGTTTGCGGGCCTCATCAGCGGATGCGCATCCACGGCAAAGTCCATGCCGACGCCCTATGCCATCACCATCAGGATCGACGATGGCGTCAACCCCGACGGCCGCGGCCAGGCCGCGCCCATCCTCGTGAAGGTCTTCGAACTGAAATCTTCCGGTAACTTCGAGACGGCAGACTATTTCGCTCTACAGGATCGCGACCGCGAGACGCTGAGTACCGAGCTCGTCAATGCCGACCAGGCCATCATGCGCAGCGGCGAAGAGCGTGTGTTCAAGCGAGAGGCCGCACTCGACTCGCGGGCCATCGGCATCATCGCGGGCTATCGCAAGCTGGAGGCCTCGCGCTGGCGCATCGTGCTGCCGCTGAAGGAACCCAAGCAAACCAACCTGTACAAGGTGTGGCAGTTCTCGCCCAGCGAACAGGCCGTGAGCATCGCTGTGCGCAAGACGGGCATAGAGCTGCTACCAAGTCGTTAACTTCGAGCCTGGGGTGTCGATTCTCTAGTACGAAAGTGCGAGAAATTCGTGCGTGAAATGCGGTGCAAAACGTAAGACACGACGTGTAGCATCAAGAGCAAAACAAGTGGACCGGGAGGCCGCTCATCAGCGCATCTCCCGCTCCGACGTGAGCACTCCCCAGGAGGTCTTTTTGGTGACAGTTCGCAATCCGGGCGCTGCAAAGAACGGCGCCCATCCGCAGGCATTGGCGAATCGCGTTGTGTGGTCCGAGGGCATGTACCTGCGACCGCAGCACTTCCAGCAAATGGAACGCTATGTCGAGCAATACGTGACCCGGCGCACTGCGGGCCTGCAAGGCGCCTATTGGGGGTGGCTGCATCTGGAAATCGACCGCGACGCGTATGCGCTGGGTCGCGTGTCGCTGCTCGGCGGCGCGGGCGTGATGCCCGACGGCACGCCCTTTTCGTTCGGCGCGGAAGACGCGCCTCTTCCTTATGAAGTACCGAACGACCTCACCGACGAACTCATAGTTCTCGCGCTGCCGTTGCGCAGGCCCGGCAGCGAGGAAGTGATCTTCTCGGAAGACGAAGGCTCGGCGGCGCGCTTCGGCGTGATCGAGCGCGAAGTGAACGACGGCAATGCCGTCGCGCTCGGGCCCGCCGTGCTGCAGCTCGCCGCGCCGCGCCTGCGGCTTGCGCGCGCTTCATCGCTCACCGCCGAATGGCAAGCCATCGGCGCGGTGCGCGTGATCGAGCGGCGCACCGATCACAAGCTCGTGGTCGATGCCAACTACATACCGCCCGTGCTCGACGCTTCCGCGCACGCCATGCTGCGCAGCATGATCGCGGAGCTGCACGGCCTGCTCACGCAGCGCTCGGAGGCACTGGCCTCGCGGCTCTCGCAGCCGGGGCGCGGCGGTGTGAGCGAGGTCTCCGATTTCCTGCTGCTCGAACTGGTCAACCGCTATCTCGCACTCACCTGGCATGCGCAGCAGGCCGTGCAGGTGCATCCCGAAGAACTTTTCGTCGACTGGCTCAAGCTGGCCTGCCACCTGGCCACGCACACATCGCCCACGCGCCGCCCAGTGTTGTGGCCGATCTACGACCACGACAACCTCAACGAATGCATCCGTCCGCTGCTCGAGGAGCTGCGCCGTTCGCTGTCGGCCGTGCTCGAGCAGAGCGCGATCGCCATCGAGCTCGAAGAGCGCAGCCACGGCGTGCGCGTGGGCCGCATGCCCGACCCGGTGCTGGTGCGCAATGCGGGCTTCGTGCTCGCGGTGCATGCCGACCTGCCGGCCGATGCCATCCAGCAGCGCTTCCCCACGCAGGTGAAGATCGGCTCGGTCGAGCGCATCCGAGACCTCGTGCAGCTGCAGTTGCCGGGCGTGGTGGTGCGTCCGCTGCCGGTGGCGCCGCGGCAGATTCCGTACAACGCGGGCTACCACTATTTCGAACTCGACAAGAGCGGCGACATGTGGCGCCAGCTCGAGAAATCGGGCGGCGTGGCGATGCACCTGGCCGGTGACTTTCCCGGTCTGGCCATGGAGTTCTGGGCCATCCGTCCGTGAGGGACTCTATGAACGGTGTCAACGACATGGCCGTCGGCCCGGGAGGCTTCGTGCCGCCGAACCCGGGCGGCAACGCCGACATGGGCGGCATGCCCGCGGCGCAGCGCGGACTCGGCGCACAGCCCGAGTCCTTCACCGCGTGGCATGACGCGCGGCGCCCGCATGCCGGCGATACAGCGCTCGCGGGCAACAACCCGCTGGTGGCGGCGGCCAACCCGCTGCTCGACCTGATCCCGCAGATCCGCGCCACCGGCCACCATCCCGCGCCGTCGCAGCTGCGCGAGCACCTCGTCGACGAGGTGCGCCGCTTCGAGACGCGCGCGCAGCAGGCGGGCATTTCGCCCGAAGTCATCATCGGCGCGCGCTATTGCCTGTGCACGGCAGTCGACGAAGCGGCCGCGCTCACGCCTTGGGGCGGCAGCATCTGGTCGTCGCAGAGCCTGCTGGTGATGTTCCACAACGAGACCTGGGGCGGCGAGAAGTTCTTCCAGCTGCTGTCGCGGCTGGTGCAGAACCCGCAGCAGCACCTGCACCTGATCGAGCTCATCTACTTCTGCCTGGCAATGGGTTTCGAAGGGCGCTTCCGCGTCATCGACAACGGCCGTACGCAGCTCGAGACGCTCAAGCAGCGGCTGCTGCAGATCATCCGGCAGACGCGCGGCGAAATTCCCGTGCCGCTGTCTCCGCACTGGCAAGACGGCAGCGCGCCGGTGCGCCGCGCGCGCAACTGGCTGCCCGTGTGGGCGGTGGGCGCGGTGGCCGCGGTGCTGCTGGTGGCCGTGTTCGCTTTTCTCACCTTCAATCTTGCGGGCCATTCCGACGGCGCCTTCGCGGCCGTCAACGCGGTGCGCCTGCCGCAGGCGGAGCGTGCCGTCGTCATGCCTGCGCCGGTGCCGCGCCTGCAGCGTTTTCTCGAACCCGAGATCCGCGAAGGCCTGCTGACCGTGCGCGACGAGGCCGATCGCAGTGTCGTGGTGCTGCGCGGCGACGGCCTGTTCGCCTCGGGTTCCGACCGCGTGCTCGACCGCTATGCGCCGGTGCTCGCGCGCGTGGCCGATGCGCTCAATGCCGTCGAAGGCAACGTGCTGGTCAGCGGCTTCAGCGACGACCAGCCGATCCGCAGCGTGCGCTTTCCCTCCAACTGGCAACTCTCGCAGGCCCGCGCCGACGCGGTGCAGAAGATGATCGCCACGCGCCTCGCGCGGCCCCAGCGGCTGCGCGCCGAAGGCCGAGGCGACGCCGACCCGCTCGTGCCCAATGACTCCGCGGCCAACCGCGCACGCAACCGCCGTGTCGAGGTGACGCTGCTGGTGGCGCCGGGCGCCGGCGCACCCGTGGCTGCCGCGCCGCCGCTTGTCGCTCCCACTCCTGCTCCGCAGCCCGGAGGCTCCCGCTGATGCTGCGCGCCATCTTCCGTTTTCTCATCAGCCGCGACCTCTGGGTCTTTCTGGGACTCGTCGCGCTCGCCTTCCTGATCTGGGTCATCGGCCCGGCCATCGCGGTGGGCCGCTATCGCCCGCTCGAAGACGAGATCGTGCGCATCGTGGTCATCGTGCTGATGTTCGTGATCTGGCTCGTGCGCATCATCTATCGCAAGTGGCGCGAGGGCCGGCTCAACGCGCAGCTGCTGAACCAGTTGCGCACGCCTTCCAAGAGCGAAAAGGAAGCCAAGCCCGAGGACGCCCCCGAGATCAAGGAGCTGCAGAGCGGCTTCACCGACGCCACCAACATCCTGAAGAACATGCGCTTCGGCGCAGATGCCGACGGCAAGCCCGCGAGCCGCTTCTCGCTGTTCGACCGGCAGTACCTGTACCAGCTGCCCTGGTACATCTTCATCGGCGCACCGGGCTCGGGCAAGACCACCGCGCTGGTCAATTCCGACCTCGACTTCCCGCTGGCCGACCAGCTCGGCAAGGCCGCGGTGCGCGGCATCGGCGGCACGCGCAACTGCGACTGGTGGTTCACCAACGAGGCGGTGCTGATCGACACGGCCGGCCGCTACACCACGCACGAGAGCAACCGCGAGACCGACGAGGGCGAGTGGAAGGGCTTCATCGAGCTGCTGAAGAAGTTCCGCCCGCGCCAGCCGATCAACGGGGCGATCCTCACCATCAGCATCGCCGACCTGCCGCTGGCCGACGACGCGCAGCGCGCGCGCCACGCCATGGCGCTGCGCAAGCGGCTGCTGGAGCTGCGCAACGACCTGGGCATCGACTTCCCGGTGTACGTGCTGGTCACCAAGACCGACCTGCTGGCCGGCTTCAACGAATACTTCGGCTCGCTGGGCCGTGCCGAGCGGCAGCAGGTGTGGGGCTTCACCTTCCCGATCCAGGGCAACCCGGCGAACAAGAAGGCCGCCAAGGGCGCTGCGGCGGTGAGCAACGGCGACCTGCGCGAGCGCTTCCACCAGGAATACAAGCTGCTGCACCAGCGCCTGGACGAACGCCTGCCCGAGCTGCTGGCCGCCGAGTCCGACCCGATGCGCCGCGCGCAGGCCTACCTGCTGCCGCAGCAGTTCGCGAGCTTCGAGGACATCCTCGGCACCTTCCTGGCCGATGTGTTCAATCCGTCGAAGTTCGAGGCGGCCTCGATGCTGCGGGGCGTGTACTTCACCAGCGGCACGCAGGAGGGCACGGCCTTCGACCGCGTGATGGGCGCCATCAAGCGCTACCTGCAGGTCAACGCGCCGCCGGCGCCGCCGCCGGGCCCGGGCAAGAGCTACTTCCTGAAGGAACTGCTGCAGCAGGTGATCTTCCGCGACGCGGGCGTGGCCGGCACCAACCTGCGCTGGTACCGGCGCAAGCGGGCCATCGACATCGCGGGCTACAGCGTGATCGGCGTGCTGCTGGTGCTGTTCCTCGGTGCCTGCGTGAACAGCTGGCGCAACAACAAGGACTACGTGGCCGAGGTCGACACCAACGCCAAGGCTTTCAACAAGGCCGCCGCGCGCGGCGAGCTGCCCACCGTGGTCGACACCAGCGGCGACGTCGCGAGCTCGCTGCTCGTTCTCGACAAGCTGCGCGACCTGCCGAAGTCGAGCCATTTCGACATCGGCGATCCGCCGACCTCCTACCGCTTCGGCCTCTACCAGGGCGAGAAGCTGCAGGCGGCGACCGACGGCGTGTACCAGCGCGCGCTCGAAACCGTGCTGCTGCCGCAGGCCGCGCAGCGCGTGGAGCAGTCGCTGCGCGAAGCCGCGAAGAACGATGCCGAATACAGCTACGAGGCGCTCAAGGCCTACCTGATGCTGTACGACGCCGAGCGCTACGACGCCGACTTCCTGCAGGCCTGGCTGCTCAGCGACGTCGACCGCAAGATCGGCGCCTCGCTCACGCGGGAGCAGCGCGCCAACCTCGAATCGCACCTGAAGGCGCTGTTCGCGGGCCGCGTGGTGGCCTCGCCCTTCGCGAAGGACGACAGGCTCATCACGCAGACGCGCGAGCGCCTGGCGGGCGTGCCGCTGGCGCAGCGCTCGTATGCGCGGCTGCGCCGCATCCTGCTGCAGACCAGCCAACCCAATGCCTTCACCATCGCCGAGGCTGGCGGCGCCGAGTCTGCGCTCGTCATCCGCCGCGCGAGCGGCAAGCCGCTGACCGACGGCATTCCCACGCTCTTCACCTACCGCGGCTACTGGGACATCTTCGACAAGCGCATGGCCGAGACCGCGCTGTCGCTCGAGCAGGAAGACCGCTGGGTGCTGCAGATCCGCGCGCCCGGCATCGCCGACATCACATCGCGCGAGCTGCTGCTGCGCGAGGTGCGCAGGCTCTACCTCACCGACTACATCAAGGTGTGGGACGACTACCTCGTCGACATCCGCCTGGCCGACAGCCGCTCGCTGCTGCAGAGCATCCAGATGACGCGCGTGCTCTCGACCGCCGAGTCGCCGATGTCGCGCATCATCCGCGGCGCCGCGCGCGAGACCGACCTGCTGCGCAACCACGACGAGGCTGCGCGCAGCCTGCTCGACCAGGCGCAGAACCGCGTGCAGAGCACGCGCGAGCGCATCGAGCAGCTCATCGGCCAGCCCGACGGCAGCCAGCGCCGCAATACGCGGGTGGACCGTCCCGAGTCGCTGGTGGACAACCACTTCGAGCCGCTGCGCCGCATGGTGACCGCGCCCAAGCAGGGCGGCCAGGCGCCCATCGACGCGACGGCCGCGCTCATCAACGAGCTCTACAACTTCCTCACAGCCACCGACACTGCGCTGCGCAGCGGCAACATCCCGCCGACCAGCGATTCCGTCACCAAGGTGCAGGCCGAGGCCGGGCGGCTGCCGGTGCCGTTCCAGGGCATGCTGAACGACCTGTCAGCCACCGCGTCGTCGAAGGCGGCCGCGGTGACGCGGCAGAACATCGGTCAGAGCGCGGCGGCGAGCATCGGCTCGTTCTGCAACCAGGCCATTGCGGGGCGCTATCCGTTCACGCGCGGATCGAGCCGCGACGTGGCCTCGGGCGACTTCGCGCAGCTGTTCGCGCCGGGCGGGATGATGGACGACTTCTTCCAGAAGAACCTCATCACGCAGGTCGACACCTCGGTCAATCCTTGGGCCTTCAAGCGCGGCGTGGACGGCAGCGCGGCAGGGCGCTCGGCGTACCTCGACTCGTTCCAGAAGGCGCAGGCCATCCGCGACGTGTTCTTCTCGGGCATGGCGGGCGGGCGCACGCCCTCGTTCACCATCGACATCCGGCCCGAGGACATGGACGCGCAGCTCACGCAGTTCACGCTCGACGTCGACGGCCAGACGGTGCGCTACGCCCACGGTCCGCAGGCGCCCAGCACCATCAAGTGGCCCGGCCCGCGCAACAGCAACCAGGTGCGCCTGCAGGTGACCACCGCCAACGGCACGCCCGCCGGCGGCATCGTGACCGAAGGCCCGTGGGCGCTGCACCGGCTGTTCGACAAGGCCTCCATCTCCGCGGGCAGCTCGCCCGAATCGTTCAATGCCAGCTTCGACCTGCAGGGCAAGAAGGTGGTGCTCGCGGTGACGGCCAACAGCGTCTACAACCCGCTGCGCCTGCCGCAGATGAACAGCTTCTCGTGCCCGGGGAAATCATGAACACCCCCAGGCTTCGCGCACTTCGTGTCGCTTCTCCTACCCCCTTGCAGGGGGCAACACCAGCGGCCCGGCAAAGCCGGTTCCGCGGTGTTCCTGGCATATGCCGCGATGTTGTCTTGAGGCATATGCAATGAACAGCAGCATTCCTCCGCAGGCCTGGGTGCCCGTCGATGAACAGATCGGCTGGTACGGCAAGCTGCCCGCCGCCGGCGACTTTCTCTATCGGCGCATGCCGCGCGAACTGCAGGCCTGGTGGGACCGCTGGATGCAGAACGGCCTGGGCAGTTTCAAGCGCTGGCCCGATGCCATGACGCGCCACTACGCGGTGGCACCGGTGTGGAACTTCGCGATCCCCGCCACGCAGGGCGTCGATGCCGTGCAGTTCGGCTGCATCGCGCCGAGCTGCGACCGCGTGGGGCGCTACTACCCCGTGTGCGTCACGCTGCAGGTGGCCGCGCGCAACTACCGCCCCTCGGTGCTCGAGGGCTCGGCCGCGTGGTACTGGCAGTGCGGCACCGCGCTGCTGCAGGCCATCCGCCACGGCGTGGCTCCCGACCAGTTCGACAGCCAGGTGCTTGCCGCGGGCCGTGCCGGCTTCCAGACCGCGAGCGGCGGTTCGGACGACATTCTTTCGATCCTCGGACCTACGGCGGGTAGCGCCGGCGCCCAGCAGCGCCTGGGCTGGCCCGAGCTTCCACTGTGCTTCGATCCTTTCGGCAGCACCAGCTACTGGTGGACCAACCAGGCCGACGGATCGCCGTTGCGTACCGCCGCCCACGGCGGCGGGCTCAACACACCGCTGTTTTCCAAGTTGTTTTCGCAGGGGCATGTGCCATGGGCATGAAGAACCAGACGCGCCATAAGAGCCACGGTCCCGCAGGAGGGAGAGAAGCATGACGACGACGCACGGCATCGGAAGCCCGCCGGCCGACACGCAGGACGAGCGCCCGCACCCGCTGGGCGTGAACCACCGGCTCGACGAGTTCGAGCTGCTCGAGGTGATCGGCGAAGGCGGCTTCGGCATCGTCTACCGCGCCTACGACCACTCGCTGCAGCGCGAAGTGGCCATCAAGGAATACATGCCCTCCATGCTCGCGCGCCGCGTGGGCGACAACAGCGTGCACGTGCGCTCCGAGCGGCTCACGGCCACCTTCCAGGCGGGCCTGCGCAGCTTCATCAACGAGGCGCGCACGCTCGCGCAGTTCAGCCACCCGGCGCTGGTGCGGGTGCATCGGTTCTGGGAGGCGAATTCCACCGCCTACATGGCGATCCAGCTCTACAAGGGCCGCACGCTGCGCCGCCTGGCGGAAGACGAGCCCGGCAGGATCACCGAGCAATGGCTGCTGGGCATGCTCGGCCCGCTGCTCGGCGCGCTCGAGACGCTGCACCGCAGCCAGTGCTTCCACCGCGACATCGCGCCCGACAACATCTTCATCCAGCAGGACGACCTGCCGGTGCTGCTCGACTTCGGCGCGGCGCGCAAGTCGATCGCCGACCTCGTCGACGAGGTGGCGGTGATGGTGAAGTCGGGCTACTCGCCCATCGAGCAGTACGCCGACGACAACACGCTGCTGCAGGGCGCGTGGACCGACCTGTACGCGCTGGGTGCGGTGCTGTACCGCGCGGTCACCGGCCATCCGCCGCCATCGGCCGTGGTGCGCAGCGTGCAGGACGCCTACGTGCCGCTGTCGTCCATGGGCCGCGACGACCTGAGCCCGGCCTTCTGCGCCGCCATCGACCACACGCTGGCCGTTCACAGCAAGGACCGCACGCAGACCGTGGCTGCCTTCGCCGCCGAACTGGGACTGGTGAAGCTCGGCGACATCTACGTGAACGGCATGAGCGCGCCGACGGTGATCATTCCCGCCGCGCCCGTGTCGGCGACGCCGCCGCCCCCGCAGCTCGCGCCGCAGCAGTTCTCGACGGTGTCCGCGCCGGCACCACTGGAGCCGCTGCCGGTGGCTGCGCCCGAACCCGCACGGGCTCCGGCGCCGGCACCCGCGCCGCGCGCCGTGCAGGAAGAGCGCGGCAAGGCGCAGGCGGCTCAGCAGAAGGCCGCGACGGTCGCGCAGAAGAAAAAGCTCAAGCGTCCGCCATGGGGCATGGTGGGCGTGCTGATGATCGCGCTGGTGGCGGTCGGCGCCTGGATCGGCCTGCGCCTGACTTCGGGCATGCAGCCGCAGGAACCCTCGAAGACCGCGATGGTGCCGGTGCCGCCGCCGGCCGAGCCCATGTCGAGCAATACCGCGCCGCCGGCTGTGATGCCGCCGGCAGGGGCAACCGGCACGCAACCGGCCACCGACGGCGTGCCACCGGCCGTGGCCGGCGGGGCGGCACCACTGCCTGCCGCGGCGGCCAGTGCACCCGCTGCCGCCAGCAACGGGCCGCTGGCGCCGCTGGAAAACGTTCCGGTCACTCCTGCTGCCACGCCAGTCACACCGGCCACGCCAGCGGCACCGCCCGAATCCGCGCTGGCCACTGCCGAGGCGGAAGACTGGAACCTTGCGCAAAGCGAGAACACGCGCGAAGGCTACGAGGCCTACCTGCGCCGCTACCGTCGCGGCCTGCATGCGCGCGAGGCGCGCGCTGCTCTCGCAGAGATCAACCGGGTCTCGCCACCCTCGGTGCCCGTCGCGCCCGGCACGCAACCGCCCGGCACCACGACCGTGGCGGGCGCGACGCCGGCAGGCACGCCTGGCGCCACGGCGCCTGCCGCCACGCCCGCGGCGGCGCCCGGCATGGGCCGCATCGTGTTCAACGTCCGACCCTGGGGCCAGGTGTTCGTCGACGGTGCCGACCGCGGCGTGAGTCCGCCGCTGAAGTCGCTGTCGCTGCGACCGGGCATCTACAACATCGAGGTGCGCAACGGCGACCTCGAGGTGTACCGCCAGCGCGTGACGGTGCAGGACAGCAAGTCCGCGCCCGTGGTGAGCCACGAGTTCAAGTAGGCCGCATCCGCTTCATAGGCCTTCGGCCGTAGCTCGCATCCTGCTTTTGCGGGATGGCGCGGCGCCTGCTTGCGTGGAAAGAATGCGTCTCCTCACGCGAAGGCCTCTCCAGCCTGCCTTCCGTGGGCATCACCGCAGCCGGCCATCGGCGCGCAGGAGAAGCCATGAGCGCAACAACAGGGGAAGAGCAGCAGCCGGAGCCCGGCACCGCGCGTGCCGAACGCGTGGCCGTGATCGCCATCCACGGCGTCGCGGACCAGAAGTCCGGCGACACTGCGCGCGCGATCGCCTCGCTGATGGTCAACACCGACAGCGCGCAGGTCCGCTACAGCCAGGGTGACTGCGACAGCTTCATCATGGCCGTGCCGCCGCTGAAGGCGATGGCGGGCAACCGCTCGGCGAAGCCATTGCCCCGGGGCTCGGTGCGCAAGGTCCAGCCGTCCAGCCAGGCGCCGGATTCGCTCGGCAAGGCCTTCGAGCAGTCGACCCGCTCGGATTTCCTGCGCGACGAATGGATCGTCAAGAGCAGCAATGCGCCGAACGCTCCGGTCGTCGCGTCCGGTGGCGGCGCGTCGCCTGGGAGTCGCGCGCCAACGCCGAAGAAGATGATCGCGGCCGACGCGGGCATTGCCTTCAGTGACTACCTGCTCTCGAAGTGGAAGGGTGCGGACAACGACGCCTACGAAGCCACCCGCATCCGCATGACCCGCACCGCATCCGGCGCGGGCGCGCCACCGCAGCAACAGCAGGTGGACGTGCACGAGATGTACTGGGCCGACTTGTCGCGGTTGTCCGGCGCGCTGCCGCGCATCGTCACCGAGCTCTTCACCATCGTGTTCCGACTGTCGCTGCTCGGGCGCGACGCGGTGGACCGCGCCAGCGCCGACGCCGGCCACAGGGAGCCGACCGGGCAGCCGCCCCGGCGCTGGACCTGGCTGACGAATCTGCAGCGAGGGCTGGACTGGGCCTTCTCCAATCTGCTGGCCAACCTGTTCTCGCAATTGCTGCTGATCGGGCTGCTGGTCCTGGCGTGGGGCGTGGCCGAGCCGCACACCACCGTGCTGCGCACGGTGCTGGCCGTGGCGGTGCCGGTGCTTGCGGCCTGGTGGTACTGCTACCGGTATGCCGGGCGGCCCGCGAGCCGGCTCGCTGCCGTTGTCTGCGCGGCCGGTGCGGCCGCGCTGCTGCACGTCGTGCCGGCGCACTGGGTGGTGGGTGTGGGCTGCCTGGCGCTGCTTGCGCTGCTGTTCGACTATGTCCTGCGCGTGGCGGCTGCCCGCTTTCCGGCGATGCGTGCGGTGGGCCTCGTCTTCCTGGCGGTCACGGCGCTGGCGCTGCTGGGCCACGTGATCGCGGAAGTGCTCGCGTCCAGCGGCCAGGCCGATCTCCACAGCTGGGTGCGCGGCGGCATGCGCGCATTCGAGTACATGCTGTTCGGGATCGTGATCTGGTGGGCAGTCGCGGTCGTTCCCTTCCTGCTCTGGTTCGTCTGCGGGCAGCTGGCCGCGCGGGACGGCGACGCCGCGCGCGGCAGCGTGGCGACCGGGCGGCTCGGACTGATGGTGTCGATGGCTTCGTTCGTGGCGCTGTCGATGGCCATCTGGGCCCTGCTCACCACGCTGGTGGAGTTCGGCACCGCAAGCACCTCCTATTGCCCGCTGATCTTCGACGTCGGGACGGACTGCTTCCCCAAGGGCTCGACATTCCTGCACCTGCGCTACCTCCGCAGCACGGAGACCTTCGTGCTCGCTGCCGGCCTGACGCTGGCGTTGCTGCTGTACATGATCGTGGTGCTGGTGCCCAGCGTGCTCGCGGAGATCAGGAGCGGAGTGGGCACGGCGCAGAACCTGGGGCGCTGGCTCAGCGGCGGCTATCGCCGCCTGGAGATCGTCGTCACCGGGCTGGCTGCGACGAGCGTGGTCGTGGCCGCGGTCGTCGGGGTGGTCCTGCTGCTGGCGCGCTGCGGCATCCTGCCGAAGGACCTGGTCGGCGGTGCGTACATCGCGTGGCTGGGGCCGGTGTCGGAGCAGGTGCTCAAGCCGCTGGTGCTCAGCGCCGCCACGGCGGCCGCGGCGCTCTCGGCCTTCGGCGGCGTGCTGTCGCGCTACGTGCCGTGGCTGCGGCTGCCGCTCGACGTGGCGCTGGACGTGGACAACCATTTCCGCGAGTTCCCGCGCAACGCCATTCCGCGCGCCCGCATCTTCTCGCGCTACGTGGCGCTGCTCGAGCACCTGGCGGCGCAGAAGTACGACCGCATCGTGATCGTGGCGCACAGCCAGGGCACGGTGATTTCGGCCGAGCTCCTGCGCTACCTGCAGCACCGCGCGCAGTGGCAGGCCGATGCGGGCATCGACGACCGCGTCACGCGGCTGTGGCCGCGGCTGCAGGGCCGGATCCACCTGCTGACGGCGGGCTGTCCGCTGCGCCAGCTGTATGCGGAGCGCTTCCCGCTTCTCTATGCATGGGTGGGCAGGACCACCGCGCCGGGCAGCAGCGGCCCGCTCGCTTCCGACGTCGGCGCGAACCGCTGGGTCAACCTGTACACCACCGGCGACTATGTGGGACGCTGGCTGTGGTGCGATCCGCCGCCGGCTGTCGACACCGTGGGCGGCCACGCGACGCTGTAGAACCCGGCCCCGGTCTCCGCGCCGATGGGGGGAGTCCAGCGCGACGTGTGCGTGGGCATCGGCGCGCACACGCACTACTTCGAGCAGGGCGGGGCCTACGCGGCGCGCTGGATCGATGCGATGGTGAGCTGACGAAGGCGGGGAGTCGTCGTCAGGCGAACAGCTCGCGGTCCACGGCCTTGCGCGCGTCGGTGTAGTACTCGGACCACCAGGCCTTCTCTCCTGCCTTCTTCGGCGGTGGCGCGAGCTGCAGCTTCTTTCGCGCCTTGCGCGCTTCCTGCTGGGCGACGCGGAAGTGGTAGTGGTCGAAGATGCGCAAGGCCTCGACCACATACGACACGGCGATGCGGCGATCCTTGATGAGCAGCAGGTTCTCTCCGTTGGACGTGTCGGCCGCGCCGGAGAAGTTGTAGGAGCCCATGTAGACCCGCGCCGTCGGCTTGTCGAAGTCGATCACGACGAACTTGTGGTGCATGCGCGTGCCGCCGCCGCCCGTCGGTTCCGACTTGAAGGGCTCGGGCACGTGGCTCGTGAGCGCGGCGGGCTGGATCATCGTCACCGAGCCGTCGGGCTTCTGCAGGTCGATGCCTTCCGTTTCCGGCGCCTTGCCCGCCAGCGCTTTCACCGCGTGATCGGAGATGCCGTACGAGAACACCTTCTTGTCGCGCTTGATCTTCTTGACGGCGTTCTGTATCGCGCCCGGCGTCTGGTAGAGAAACGCGAGCGAGAAGAACAGGCTCGACGTCGTGTTGCCGGCGATGTCGTCGGCGATGGTGTCGAGCACCGCATTCTTCTTCGTGCGCGGCGAGAAGCCGATCTGCGCATCGATGCCCTTGAGGCCCAGCTTCTGCCACGTGGCGGATGCCGTGGCACCGAAGGTCGCCACCTGGTTGTCGCTGGCCCAGTAGTCGTCGAACGCCGCCATGAAGACTTTGACCACGCTCTTGCCGCGCAGCACGATGGCGTTGTTGTTCTGCACGAAGAAGCCGCGCCACGAATGGTTGGTCGAGCCGCAGACGGCCGCCTGTGTCCTGGGCCCGTCGACCACGATGGTCTTGTTGTGCTGCAGCTTGCCCATGTGCTGGCGCTTCACGTTGGCCTTGCCCGCGGACTTGATCAGGCGCCTGGCGGCCTGGCTTTCGCCCGAGGTCGATTTCCCGTGTGCGCCGTCGTCGTCGATGACGATCTGCAGCCGGCTGCCGAGCTTCTCCAGCCGCGAGACGATGCCGGGCTCGTTCAGGTCGTACACCACGGCGCGGACCTGGGCCTTCTTGTCGGCGATCGCCTCGTCGAGCACTTCGAGAATGGCGCTGCGCGCCTCGAAGCCCATCCACGCCAGCGCCTCCTGCGCCTTGGGGTGCGTGGGCTTGAAGGTCAGGCCCGCTTCGGCCTTCGCGGGCAGCAGCTGCGGCACGGCATCGGCACCGTACTTGTCGACGAAAGCCTGCGACGACACGAAGCCGCGCGTGAACGTCACGTTGAGCTGCTTGGGGTAGGTCTCGCGGCGCAACTCGATGGCGGCCTGCTGGGGCTCGCCGTAGCTGAGTTCGCCGGCGGCGCTCATGAACACCGGTGTCACCTTGTAGACGAACTCGCCCTCGAGTTCGGCGTTTCTCGGAAAGTGGACCCAGCGGAATTTCTGGATCGGCGAGAACCGCGTCGACAGCCGGTTCGCATTGACCGAGCCGTCGTCCCCGGGGAAGGCCAGGCGGTTCTTCAGGCTGAAGAACTTGATGCCACCGGGTTCCTTGTATTCGATGGCGAAGCCGACGAAGTCCTTGGGCGGCTTGCCTTTCTTCCAGTTCATGGCCACGAGCGCCATGCCGTCGCCGCGATGAAGCTTGAGCGTGAACAAGGCGAGCTTGTTCGTGCCGCTGACCTGGAATTCACCTGCCATGATGACTCCTCCGGTGATGGTCGTTCTCTGCCGGGATCCTCGCGATTTGATGCGATGCGATCCCGTCCCTCTCCGACGTGGCGCGGTTATAGATGAAAAGCGCGGGCGCAACAACGGTATCGACAGCAGGCCGGCACGTACGCTCAGGCCGCGCCGCGCAACGCCCTGCGGTACTGCACCGCCTCGGCCAGATGCTCCACCTGCACGGCTTCCGACGACGCAAGATCGGCGATCGTGCGCGCCACCTTCAGTGCGCGGTGCGTGCTGCGCGCTGACCATCCGAGCTTGGCCGCAGCGTTGAACATGAACTTGCGGGCCGCATCGTCGAGCGCCGCATGGAGATCGATCGCGCTGGCTTGCAATGACTGGTTCGCATGGCCCTGGCGCCGCATCGCGCGCTCGCGCGCGGCGACAACGCGATTGCGGATGCTGTCGGTCGATTCGCCCGCCGGCGCTTCGAGCAGAAGCTGCGCCGACACAGGGGGCACTTCGATGTGCAGGTCGATGCGGTCCAGCAGCGGTCCGCTGAGCTTGCCCTGGTAGCGCGAGACCTGGTCCGGCGTGCAGCGGCAGGGCCGGGCCGATGAGCCCAGATAGCCGCAGGGACACGGGTTCATGGCGGCCACCAGCTGGAATCGCGCCGGGAATTCGGCGCGCCGCGCGGCCCGCGCGATGGTGATCGTGCCGGTCTCCAGCGGCTCGCGCAGCGCTTCCAGCGCGGAGCGCGCGAATTCGGGAAATTCGTCAAGGAAGAGCACGCCATGGTGTGCGCGCGAGATTTCTCCGGGCCGGGGCGGAGAGCCGCCGCCCACCAGCGCCACAGCACTGGCAGTGTGATGGGGCGCGCACGTAGGTCGCACCTGCCATCGCTCGGTCGCGAAGCGCCCGCCAAGGCTGGCCACGGCCGCGCTCTCCAGTGCTTCGTCGATGTGCATCGCCGGCAGCAGGCCCGCAAAGCGCTGCGCGAGCATCGACTTGCCCGAGCCCGGCTCGCCCACCATCAGCAGGCTGTGGCCGCCCGCGGCCGCGATCTCGAGCACGCGCTTGACGCCCGAGTGTCCCTTCACCTCGGACAGGTCGGCGTATTGCGGCGGGCTCGCGTCGGGCGAGGCCTGGATGCGGGCCCAGCCGTCGTCCGGGGTGTCGGGCAGCTGGGAGACGGCGTCGTCGCCAGCCACGAACTGCCGCACCACGTCCAGCAGATGCTTCGCGCCGTACACCTCGCCGCCGGGCACCAGCGCGGCCTCCTGCGCACTCTCCAGGGGCAGCACCAGCCGCGTCGCGACGCCGCGCGTGTGCAGCGCCAGCGCCATGGCCAGCGCACCACGAACGGGCCGCAGTTCGCCCGACAGCGACAGCTCCCCGGCGAACTCGTGGCCGGCGAGCCGGGCGTTGTCTATCTGCCCGCTGGCCGCGAGGATGCCCAGCGCGATCGGCAGGTCGAAGCGTCCCGAGTCCTTCGGCAGGTCGGCCGGCGCGAGGTTCACGGTGATGCGTTTGTTGTTCGGAAACTCCAGCCCCGCGTTCTGCAGCGCCGAGCGAACCCGCTCGCGCGCCTCCTTGACCTCCGTTTCGACCAGTCCGACCAGCGTGAAGCTGGGCAAACCGTTCGCAAGATGCACCTCGACAGTGACACTGGCCGCTTCAAGGCCCAGCAAGGCGCGGCTTTGCACCAAAGACAGTCCCATTCCTCTCCCTCTCCCCAATATGGTGCGCCTGTTGGTGGCATTCCCGCGGTGGTGCGGCGCACCGTTCATCTGCAACCACCCGCAACAGGGGTTGTAACGATTTGGCGCTCACCCTCGGTGCGGGCCCCGTCGCAAGGGGTGCGATTCGTGCACTTTGGCACGCTCCCTGCTTTGAACCCTCCGGTCCAACAACACACTTGCGAGGAGTTCCCTGATGACGCACCGTACCGCCGCCCAGGCGCTGATCGTTCTGGCCACCGCATTGACCGCGTCCGGCGCGGCCCTGGCGCAGACTGCAACGACCGACGCCGCAGCAGCGCCTGCGGCAGCTCCCGCCCAGAACCTGACGGGCAACGTGTCGATCACCACGAACTACAAGTTCCGTGGCCAGGACCAGGACATGATCGGCAAGAACGACTACGCCAAGACCAAGGGCTTCAAGCCCGCCATCCAGGGCGGCCTGGACTACGCCTTCGGCGACAGCGGCTTCTACGTGGGCAACTGGAACTCCAGCGTCAACTGGCTCAAGGGCAACAGCATCGAGATGGACGTGTACGGCGGCTACAAGTTCAAGGCCGGCCCGCTGGACATGGACGTCGGTGCGCTCAGCTACATCTACCCGGGCAATTCCTCGGGCAACACCACCGAGCTGTACGTCGCGGGCACCTACGCCAACGAAACCCTCGGCTCGTTCACCGCCAAGTACTCGCACACCGTGTCGAAGGATTACTTCGGCTACGCCGGCAACAAGGCCGGTTCGGGCCTGAAGGGCACCAACACCGGCTACCTGAACCTGTCGTACAGCAAGGAGATCGTGCCCAAGGTCACGCTGAAGGCAGCTGTCGGCTACACGAACATGTCCAGCGACATCCGCAGCCTGGGCTACAAGAGCTACGTCGACTACAACGTGGGCGCGAGCTACGACTTCGGCAACGGCCTGTCGCTGACCGGCTCGATCCAGGGCGCCAACAAGAAGAGCTCGTACCTCGCGGTGGCCAACCCGGGCGTCGACCTCGGCTTCGGCCCCATCGGCCAGACGACCTACTCGCCGAACAAGGCGCGCTTCATCCTCACGCTGACGAAGACGCTGTAATCCACACAACAACGAGGTGCGGCCCAAGCTGCCGCGCCATTTCATTTCCATCCGAAGGAGAAAACTCATGAAGCTGGTCACAGCCATCATCAAACCGTTCAAGCTCGACGAAGTGCGCGAAGCACTGTCGGCCATCGGCGTGCAGGGGATCACCGTCACCGAGGTGAAGGGCTTCGGCCGCCAGAAGGGCCACACCGAGCTCTACCGCGGCGCGGAGTACGTGGTCGACTTCCTGCCCAAGGTCAAGATCGAGGCGGCCGTCTCCGACGACCTCGTCGATCGCGTGATCGAGGCGGTCGAGAGCGCTGCGCGCACCGGCAAGATCGGCGACGGAAAGATCTTTGTCTACAACCTCGAACAGGTCGTTCGCATCCGCACCGGCGAAACGGGCCGCGAAGCCCTCTGATCGAGTCCTGGCCCGAAAGAACAACGACTATGAAAAAACTGCTTGTCTCTCTTGCGCTCGGCTTGAGCGTGCTGGCCGCCGGTACCACCGGCTTCGCGCAAACCCCCGCTGCGGCCACGGCCGAAGCACCGGCCGCATCGGCACCTGCCGCCGCGGCACCCGCTCCGGCTGCGGCGCCTGCAGCAGCGGCCCCGGCCGCCGCCGAGGCTGCTCCCGCCGCCGCACCCGCGGCCCCCGCTCCGAAGATCGACTCCGGCGACACCGCCTGGATGCTGACTTCGACCCTTCTCGTGATCCTGATGACCATCCCCGGCCTTGCGCTGTTCTATGGCGGCCTGGGCCGCTCGAAGAACATGCTGTCGGTGCTGATGCAGGTCTTCGTGATCTTCTCGCTCATCAGCATCCTGTGGGCCATCTACGGCTACAGCCTGGCCTTCTCGGGTGACGGAAACTTCTTCGGCACCTTCGACAAGATCTTCATGAAGGGCATCACGCAGGAAACCTTCGGCGCGCTGACCACGATTCCCGAATACGTGTTCGTCGCCTTCCAGGGCACCTTCGCGGCCATCACCGTGGCGCTGATCGTCGGCGCCTTCGCGGAACGCGCCAAGTTCTCGGCCGTGCTGCTGTTCTCGGTGCTGTGGTTCACCTTCAGCTACGTGCCGATCGCCCACATCGTGTGGGGCGGCGGCCTGCTGGGCAAGGACGGCGCGCTGGACTTCGCCGGCGGCACCGTGGTGCACATCAACGCCGGTGTGGCCGGCCTCGTGGGCGCCTACATGGTCGGCAAGCGCGTCGGCTACGGCAAGGAAGCGTTCACGCCTCACTCGCTCACGCTCACCATGGTCGGCGCCTCGCTGCTGTGGGTCGGCTGGTTCGGCTTCAACGCCGGCTCGGCTGGTGCCGCCAACGCCGTCGCCGGCCTGGCTTTCATCAACACGGTGCTCGCCACCGCCGCCGCGGCCCTGTCGTGGATCCTGGGTGAGAGCCTGCACAAGGGCAAGGCCTCGATGCTGGGTGCGGCATCCGGTGCCGTCGCCGGCCTCGTGGCCGTCACGCCCGCCGCCGGTTTCGTCGGCCCGATGGGTTCGATCGTGCTGGGCCTGCTGGCCGGCCTGGTCTGCCTGTGGGGTGTGGGCGGCCTGAAGCGCATGCTCGGTGCCGACGACGCGTTCGACGTGTTCGGCGTGCACGGCGTGGGCGGTATCCTGGGTGCCATCCTGACCGGCGTGTTCGCTGCCAAGGGCCTCGGCGGCACCGGCGGCGCGACGCCCGACACCTTCGCGATGGGCGCTCAGGTCTGGATCCAGATCAAGAGCGTGGCGCTCACCGTCGTGTGGTCCGGCGTGGTTGCCTTCATCGCCTACAAGATCGCCGACCTGACCCTCGGCCTGCGTGTGTCGGAAGAAGAAGAGCGCGAAGGCCTCGACATCTCTTCCCACGGCGAAACCGCATACAACCGTTGATCTGCCTTGGCGGGCATGCCTTCGGGCAGCCCGCCATCGAATGAATGACCACCACCACTTACAAGAAGAATTCTCCGTAACGAGTTTTTCAAGCGAGGTCTCCTTTGGATGTTCAGCCCGCGAGCGCTCCGGCGCCAGCGGGCTTTTTTTTGCCCATCGCCGCGATGGCCGGGGGCACAATCGCGACACCATGTGGACCTCCATCGAAGACAGCCTCTGCGAGCTCGGCGAATCGCCGTTCTGGCATCCCGAAGAACGATCGCTCTACTGGCTCGACATTCCCGGCCGCGCGGTATTGCGCACGCGCGGCGAGATCGGCTCCGCCAATGCCAGGGTCGAGCGATGGCCGCTGTCCACCGAGCCCGGCTGCATGGCGCCCGCGCGCAGCGGCGGCCTCGTGATCGCGCTGCGCGATGGCATCTACCGCGCGCGCGAATGGGGCGGCGAGCTGGTCGCGATGGCGCGCGTGGAGCACGACGTGCGCACCATGCGCTTCAACGACGGCAAGTGCGACGCGCTGGGCCGCTTCTGGGGCGGATCGCTCAACGAGGCGAAAGACCGCGCCAACGCCGCGCTCTACTGCTTCGACGCGCGTCCCGACACCGGCGTCTCGCCCACGCTCTCGCAGATGGCCAACGAGTCCACCACCGCCAACGGCCTTGCCTTCTCGCCCGATGCCCGCACCCTCTACTGGGCCGACACCGCCGCGCACGTGGTGTGCGCATGGGACTGGGATTCGGAGGGCAACTCGCTCTCTCATGCCCGCGTGTTCCACCAGTTCGACGCCAAGCCCGAAGGCTGGACCGTCGACGCGCCGCTGGGCTACCAGGGTCGTCCCGATGGCGCGACCATCGACGCGCAGGGCCACTACTGGGTCGCCATGTTCGAGGGTGCTCAACTGCTGCGCTTCGCGCCTTCGGGCGAGATCGTGGCCTCGATGCCCGTGCCCGTGCAGTGCCCGACCATGCCCTGCTTCGGCGGCGACGACCTGAAGACGCTGTTCGTCACCAGCGGCCGCAAGGGCCGGCCCGCCGCCGAGATCGCGCAGCGGCCCGCCTCGGGCACGGTGATCTCGATGCGCGTCGACACGCCCGGCCTGCCCGTCAGCTTCTTCGCCGACTGAGAGCGGACCTTCGGGCGCGCATGGCCCTGCAGCACATCCCTCCGATCCAGTGCCTGCTGACCTTCGAGGCAGTGGCTCGTCTTCGCCACGCGGGCCGCGCGGCCGATGAGCTGTGCGTCACGCCCAGTGCGGTGAGCCACCGCATCCGGCAACTCGAATCGCATGTCGGCTTCAAGCTCTTCGGCCGCGGCGACTTCAGCCTCACTGCCGACGGCGCCGCCTATCTCGCGAACGTGCGCACGGGGCTCGCCGCCCTGCAGGCGACACCCCTCGGCGGCAGCGCGGCACAGCGCGCCACGCGCCTGCGCATCGCCGTCACGCCCACCTTCAGCCGTCAGTTCCTCATGCCGAGGCTGGAGCTGTTCCGCAACATCTACCCCGACATCGAGCTGGTGCTGCAGGTGTCGATCCCGCTGCTCGACGTGACGGCCGAGCAGGCCGACCTGGAGGTGCGCTACGGCCCCGGCGGCTATGCCGACTGCGAGCACCGGCTGCTGATCGAGGAGCAGGTGGTGCCCGCCTGCAGCCCGAGCTACCTCAACGAGTTCGGCCCCTTCACGGGCTTCCGCAGTGCGGCCGAGATCGCCGCCGCGCGGCTGATCCGCAGTCCGCTCGAGCCCTGGGGCACCTGGTTCGCGAGCTGCGGCATCGACCAGCCCGAGCCCGTCATCGGCTCGCAGTTCAACGACCTGGGGCTCATGTACGACGCGGCCGCCAGCGGCTTCGGCGTGGCGCTGGTGCGGCAGAAGCTGGGCGCGGAGTGGTTCGAATCGGGGCGGCTGGTGGCGCTGTCCGACCAGGCCGTGGTTTCGCCGCACCGGCACTACATCTGCTGGCAGCCGGGCACGCTGGAGCGCTGGGAGTGCGCGGCCTTCGCCGACTGGCTGGGGCAGAGCCTGCGCTGAATCGGGTCCGCGAAGTTCTTTCAAGCACCCGGCAAAAATCCATCAACCCGGGGCGGCCGGAATGTCCGTAGAGTGCGGTAAACACGAGACATCCCGCGAGCAAGAAAGAAAAGAGGCCGCCGCATGAACGCGCCGCTGACCCCCACGCAACACGATTTGCTACAGAAAACGGAGCGCCAGTCGCAGATCGTGCGCGCGCTGCAGGCGCACCTGCCGGTGCACGCGCTGATCTGGCACGCCGAGGACACCACCCCCTACGAATGCGACGGCCTCACCGCCTACCGCGCCCGCCCGCTCGTGGTGGCCCTGCCCGAGACCGAGGCGCAGGTCGCGGCCGTGCTCAAGACCTGCCACCAGCTCGGCGTGCCCGTGGTGGCGCGCGGCGCGGGCACCGGGCTGTCGGGCGGGGCGATGCCGCACACCATGGGCGTGACGATGTCGCTCGCCAAGTTCAACCGCATCCTGAAGATCGATCCGGTGAGCCGCACGGCCGTGGTGCAGTGCGGCGTGCGCAACCTCGCCATCAGCGAGGCCGCCGCGCCCTTCAACCTCTACTACGCGCCCGACCCGTCGAGCCAGATCGCCTGCACCATCGGCGGCAACGTGGCCGAGAACTCGGGCGGCGTGCACTGCCTGAAGTACGGCCTCACGCTGCACAACGTGATGCGCGTGCGCGGCTTCACGGCAGAAGGCGAGCCCGTCGAGTTCGGCGGCGAGGCGCTCGACGCGCCCGGGCTCGACCTGCTCGCGCTGGTCATCGGCAGCGAAGGCATGCTGGCCGTGACCACCGAGGTCACCGTCAAGCTGGTGCCCAAGCCGCAGCTCGCGCGCTGCATCATGGCCAGCTTCGACGACGTGCGGAAGGCCGGCGACGCGGTGGCCGCGGTGATCGCGGCCGGCATCATCCCCGCAGGGCTGGAGATGATGGACAAGCCCATGACCGCCGCGGTGGAAGACTTCGTGCGCGCCGGCTACGACCTCGACGCGGCCGCCATCCTGCTGTGCGAATCCGACGGCACGCCCGAGGAGGTGGAAGAGGAAATCGGCCGCATGACCGAGGTGCTGCGCGCATCCGGCGCCACCGCCATCGCGGTGAGCAGCAGCGAGGAGGAGCGCATGAAGTTCTGGAGCGGGCGCAAGAACGCCTTCCCCGCCTCGGGCCGCATCAGCCCCGACTACATGTGCCTCGACTCGACCATCCCGCGCAAGCGCCTGGCCGACATCCTGCTGGCCATCCAGGAGATGGAGAAGAAATACAACCTGCGCTGCTGCAACGTGTTCCACGCGGGCGACGGCAACCTGCATCCGCTGGTGCTGTTCGACGCCAACGACCCCGACGAGCTGCACCGCTGCGAGCTCTTCGGCGCCGACATCCTGGAGACCAGCGTCGCGATGGGCGGCACCGTCTCGGGCGAGCACGGCGTGGGCGTGGAAAAGCTCAACAGCATGTGCGTGCAGTTCACCGCCGCCGAGAACGAGCAGATGTTCGGCGTGAAGCGCGCCTTCGACCCCGAGGGCATGCTGAACCCCGGCAAGGTGATTCCCACGTTGCAGCGCTGCGCCGAGTATGGCAAGCAGGTGGTGCGCGGCGGCAGGCTGCCGCATCCGGATCTGCCGAGGTTCTGATGGCGATGGACAACGCACTGCATCAGATCGTCGAGCGCATCCGCGCCGCGGCATCCGACGCCACGCCGCTGTGCATTCGCGGCGGCGGCACCAAGGACTTTTACGGCGAGACGCCGCAGGGCGAACTGCTCGACATGCGCCCGCTCGCCGGCATCACCAGCTACGAGCCGAGCGAACTCGTCGTCACCGTGCGCGCCGGCACGCCGCTCGCCGAACTCGAAGCGGCATTGGCGGAAAAGGGCCAGTGCCTGCCGTTCGAGCCGCCGTGCTTCGGCAGCGGTGGCACGGTGGGCGGCATGGTCGCCGCGGGCCTGAGCGGCCCGGCGCGCGCCGGCGTCGGCTCGGTGCGCGACTACGTGCTCGGCGCCACGCTGGTCAACGGCCGGGGCGAGGTGCTGAGCTTCGGCGGACAGGTGATGAAGAACGTCGCGGGCTACGACGTCTCGCGCGTGCTCGCCGGCTCGCTCGGCACGCTGGGCGTGATCGCCGAGGTCAGCCTCAAGGTGCTGCCCGTGGCGCCCGCCGAGGCCACGCTCGAATTCGCGTGTGGCCAGGCCGACGCGCTGCGGCTGCTCAACGAATGGGGCGGCCGGCCGCTGCCGCTGAACGCGAGCTGCTGGTTCGAATACGCCGGTGCGGGCGCGCTGTACCTGCGGCTGCGCGGTGCCGTGGCGGCCGTGGAAGCCGCCTGCGAACACCTGGGCGGCGAGCGCAAGGACAACGCGCGTGCCGCAGCCGACTGGCAATTGCTGCGCGACCAGCAGCTGCCATGGTTCGCCACCGGCGAGGGGCCCGATGTGCTCTGGCGCGTGTCGGTGCCGCAGACCGCGCCGGTGCTTTCCATCGATGGTGCCGCGCCGCTGATCGAATGGCACGGTGGCCAGCGCTGGTACAAGGCGCCGCCGTCGGGGGCCGCACGCATCCGCGAGATCGCACGCGCGGCAGGTGGCCACGCCACGCTGTTCCGCCTGCCGGGCTCGGACCCGCAATCCGGAGTGCCGCGCTTCGACGCATTGAGCGCACCCGTCGAACGCATCCAGCGCGCGCTGATGCGCGAGTTCGATCCGCACGGCCTCTTCAATCGCGGCCGCCTGCTCCCCGCCACCTGAGAACAAGAACAGAGACATGCAAACCGAGCTCGCCCCCGAATTCCAAGGCACCGACGAAGGCCGCGAGGCCGAGGCCATCCTGCGCAAGTGCGTGCACTGCGGCTTCTGCACCGCCACCTGCCCGACCTACCAGCTGCTCGGCGACGAGCTCGATGGCCCGCGCGGGCGCATCTACCTCATCAAGCAGGTGCTGGAAGGCAAGGCGCCCACGCGCAGCACGCAGCTGCACCTCGACCGCTGCCTGACCTGCCGCAACTGCGAGAGCACCTGCCCGAGCGGCGTGCAGTACGGCCACCTGGTCGACATCGGCCGCAGGATCGTCGACGAGAAGGTGCCGCGTCCCGCGATGGAATCGGCACAACGCTGGCTGCTGAAGGAAGGCCTGCCATCGCCGCTCTTCGGCCCCGCGATGAAGCTCGGCCAGTCGGTGCGCGGCCTGTTGCCCGAGGCGCTGAAGGCCAAGGTGCCCGCAAGGCAGGAGGCCGGCGCATGGCCGACCGCCACGCACGCGCGCAAGGTGCTGATGCTCGCGGGCTGCGTGCAGCCGTCGATGATGCCCAACATCAACAGCGCCACCGCGCGCGTGCTCGACGCGGCCGGCATCCAGGCGGTGGTCGCGCCCGAGGCCGGCTGCTGCGGCGCGGTGAAGTTCCACCTGAACGACCAGGACGGCGGCAAGGCGCAGATGCGCGCCAACATCGACGCGTGGTGGCCGTACGTGGAGCGCAACGAGGTCGAGGCCATCGTCATGAATGCCTCGGGCTGCGGCGTCACGGTGCGCGAGTACGGCCACATCCTGCAGCACGACGCGGCCTATGCGCTGAAGGCCGCGCGCATCAGCGAACTCACGCGCGACCTCAGCGAGCTGCTGCCCGATCTCGTGCCCGCGCTGAAGGCCCGCGTGAAGGCGCCCGCCGGCGTGGTTGCCTACCATCCGCCGTGCACGCTGCAGCACGGCCAGAAGCTGCGCGGCGGCGTCGAGACGCACATGCGCGCGCTGGGCTTCGACATGCGCGTGGCGATGAACGAATCGCACCTGTGCTGCGGCTCGGCCGGTACCTACTCGGTGCTGCAGCCGGAGCTGGCCTATCCGCTGCGCGACCGCAAGCTGGGGCACCTGAAGCAGCTGCAGCCCACCACCATCGCCTCGGCCAACATCGGCTGCATCACGCACCTGCAAAGCGGCAGCGGCGACACGCCGGTGCGGCACTGGGTCGAGCTGCTGGACGCGGCGCTGCTGCCGAACCCCAAGGCCTGATCGAGGGGTCTGATCGCAGGCATCGTCGGACAAGCGGGAGGGGGTTGGTCCGACTCGCGCGGAGCCGGTTCGCGGCGCATCATGGCTGCACCGAATCTGCAAGGAGCAAGCGCCATGTCCCACCTTCCGTTCGCATCACTCACTCCCGGTACGCTGCGGCGCGTGCTGCTGGCCTGCGCCTGCGCGGGCGGTGCGGTGGCCGCGCAGGCCCAGGGCGCCATGCCGCCATGGCAGGGCGCGGGTGCGGCGCGCTATGTGTGCGGCGGCATCGGCTCCGATGAATCGACCGCCATGCGTTCCGCGATGAAGGAGCATCCGCTCGCGCTGCTGTTCGCGCGCGCCGACGGCGCCTACATGGCGAACGTCGACGTGACCATCAAGGGCGGCGACGCCAACAACGCCGCTGCGCTGGCGTTCCGCGCCAACGGCCCGGTCTGCCTGGTCGACGTGCCGAACGGACGCTACGTGATCGATGCCGCGGCACCCGGCGGCGCGGTGAAGAGCCAGACCGTGACGGTGGGCGGCGGGCCGAAGACGGCCGATTTCAGGTTCTAGGCAGCGTCAGTCTGAAGGTGGTGCCCGCACCTGGCGCGCTCTGCGCCTCGATGCGGCCGCCATGCCGCCGCACGACCGCGCGCACCACCGAGAAACCGAGGCCCATGCCGCGCGCGGCGCGCACCGCTGGGGCGCTGCCTGCCGCCGGTTGCGACGCGGCCCGGTCTTCGCGGACCACCGCCGCACGCTGGCCGCGCGGCGTGGCCAGCAGGGCCTGCAGCTGCTGCGGCGTCATGCCCGAGCCCTGGTCGCTCACGGCGATGCGCACCGCGCCTTCTTCGTCCACGATGTCCATGCGCAGGCTCACGCAGCTGCCGCGCCCGCTGTGCCGCACGGCGTTGTTCAGCAGGTTGACGACGGCGCGGGTCAGCAGCGAGCCGTCGGCGCGGATCATGGTCTCGTCGGCCTCGTCGAGCTGCGCCTCTATGCGCACGCCGTTGGCCTGCGCGTAGGGCCAGACCTGGTCGCGCGCGTCGAGCAGCAGCGTGCCCACGTGCGTCTCGGCGAAGTGGTAGTCGCTCGACTCGGCCTCGGTGAAATCCATGAAGCCCTCGGCGAGCGACAGCGTGCGCTCGGCCTCGCGGCGGATCGCGCGCAGCAGGGTGTCGGCGGTGTCGTGCGGCCCTGAAGCTTCGTGCATCGACAGCAGGCTCAGGATGGTGACCTGCGGGCTGCGCAGGTCGTGCGACAGGAAGCGGCGCCACTCGTCGCGCTGGCGCTGCGCCTCGCGCTCGGCCGTGAGTTCGGGCAGCACGATCACCCAGGCGCGGTCTTCCGGCGCGGGGCCGCCGAAGGCCGCGGCCTCCAGGCGGAACACGCGGGCCTCGGGCGTGGCGTACTCGGCGCGCAGGCGGTCGGTCCAGTGCGTGGCGAAAGGCGCGTCGGCGCGTTGCGCGGCGGCCATCGGGGCGATCAGCCCGGGCAGCGACACGCCGCGCAGCGCGCCGGAGTGCTCGCTTTCCGGCGCCGGCCGCATGCCCGCGCCCAGCAGCCTGAAGGCCGCGGCGTTGCCCGAGCCGATGCGCCCCTGCTCGTCGCAGATCAGCATCGCCACGGGCATGGCGTGCATGGCCTCGTCCATCAGCTTCTGCATGCGCCCGACGCGCGCGATGGCCCGGTCCAGCGCCTGCCTGGGGCGGGCCACTGGATCAGCCATGCGCGGCCCGGGTGCGGGCGGCACTTCGAAGGCGCCGGCAGGAAGCGCGTCCAGCGCCTGCGCGCGCTGGCGGAAATAGGCGAACTGCGACTCGAGCCGCCGCCAGCTCCACAGCAGGTAGAGCACGAACAGCCCGAAGATCGGCGCTGCCGGCGGCAGCCACCATTGGCGCCACAGCATCGCCGCGATGCTGGCGATCAGGCAGCCGGCTGCCAGGCCCAGGGTGACGGGCAGCGCATGGCGCGTCATGCGGATCAGCAGCCACAGCGCGATCCACAGCGGCGCGACAGTCCACAGCGCCCGAGCGAGCGGCGGCAGCTCGCGGATGTTGCGTCCGTTCAGCAGGTCGTCGATGGCGTTGGCGTGCAGCTCGATGCCGGGCAGCACGCCGCGGACGCCCGCTCCGGGCGCGAGTGTCTGGTCGCCGAGGCCGGGGGCGGTCGCGCCCACCAGCAGCAGCTTGCCGCGCAGCAGCCCGGCGGGCACCTCGCCGCGCAGCACGCTCGCGTAGGAAACCGTGCGGTAGCTGCCGCGCGGACCGGCGAAGGCCATGTGCAGCGGATCGAGGCGCTGCCAGCCGCCGGCCGGCGCAGGGGTGGCCGGCACGCGATCGACCATCAGCGCCCCCACGTAGGGCTGCAGCTGTCCCGCGAAACCTTCGCGCAGGTAGATCGTGCGCGCCACGCCGTCGACATCGGGTGTCACCCCGGCGTGGCCGATGCCGCGGGCTTGCGCCGCGAAGGCCGGCAGCGGCGGCAGGAAGCCCGGCCATGCGCCGGCGGCCGACGCCAGCGGGCTCGCGTGGAGCAGCGGCAGGTAGACGGGCAACGCAGCCATCGCCCGTGCCAGCCGCGCGTCGTCGGCAGGGTCGGCGCTGGGTTCGCTGAGGAACAGGTCGAGCAGCACGGCGCGCGGCTCGGCTGCGGCCAGCCGTTCGAGCAGGCGGGCGTGCGTCTCGCGCGGCCACGGCCAGCGGCCGATCTCGCCGAGGCTGCGTTCGTCGATGGCGACGATCAGGATGTCCGGCGTCGCCTCGTGCGAGGCCAGCACCAGCATGCGGTCGTGGATCGACGCGTCGAGCTGCAGCAACCCCGGGCGCTGCGCGAGCCAGAGCAGCGCAAGCGGCAGCAGCAGCGCCATCAGCAGCCGTTCGATGACAAGGCGCGCGCGCATCGTCGCGTGATGCGGGGCGGTCAGCGCGCCGGCATGTCGAAGCTGCCGCCGTAGCCGACGGGTGTGCCCTCGCTGTCGCCTTCGCGCACCCGCCAGTAGTAGCGGCCGTCCTGCGCCAGCGGGCCGACTGCCATGCCGGTGGCATAGACGGCGGGCGTCTGGATCAGCAGCAGCGAGAAGTCGGCGTTGCGCGAGAGTTCGAAGCTGTAGCGGCGGCCGGCAACGCCGGGCCAGCGGATCTCGACGCGGCCGTCGGGCATCGCTGCCGCGGTGCCCGTGCCTTGTTCGCGCAATGCGCCACCAGCGCTGGGGGTGGACGGAGGCAGGTAGACGGTGCCGTCGCCCGGCAGCCCCTCGAGCTGGCTGGCATCGAAGGCCGTGAGGCGCAGCTGGTAGAAGCCAGGCTCCAGCCCCGGCGGCAGCGTGAACGCGGGGCCGGGTCCGCGCTGCTCGTGCACCGGCAGCAGGAAGCGCTCGTCGCGTGCGAGCTGCAGGCGGTAGGTCTGCGCGCCCGGCACCGGCACGAGCCTCAGCGTGCGGTCGCGCCGGGGGGCGGTCTCGGCCGCGAGCTGCGGCGCGGGCAGCAGGGCCCGGGCCTCGGCGGGTGCGTTGTCCGTCAGCACCGCGCCGCTGCCCGCGCGCAGCACGAGCTGCTGCCGGGCGGTGACGTCCTTGCTGACCACCACTTCGCCCTCGATGACCTCGCCGGTCAGCAGGCCGTTCTCGTCGCGCACGCGGAAGTGGGTGCCGCGCACGCCCAGGCCGATGGAGCGCGCGCGGATCTCGAACTGCTGTTCGGGCTGCTGCTTCTGCACCTGCGATTCGACGCGCCCCTCGATCAGCCGCAGCCGGACCGTGCGCGCGTCGATGGCCTGCACTTCCAGCGTGCTGCGCGAGGGCAGCACCGTGCGGCTGCCGCCGGGCAGGCCGATGGTGACGAAGGCGTCGCCGCCGGTGACCAGCACGTCGCCCGGCTGCACCGGCATGCCCGGCGCGAGCGGCTGCTCGGCACCGCCGCCCCGGCGGCGCCAGGCGGTGCCTTCCACCGCCGTGATCACCGCCGCGCCTTCGGGCACGAGGCGGCCATCGGCGAAGTACAGCACCTTGCCGGGCTGCAGCAGCCGGGGTTCGCCCACGTTGTTGCGCTGCTGCACCTCGGGCCAGCGCTGCGGCGACTGCAGGCTCTGGCCCGAGATGCCCCAGAGGGTCTCGCCGGGCTGCACCACGTGCGGCGTCTGCGCGGAGGCCGTAGAAGCAACTGCGAGCAGCACGCCGGCGGCCAGCACCCGGCGAAGCGAATGCAGCAGCGACGGGGCATGCCGCGTGCGGGCCGCCGTCGTCATCTCAGGATTCCTCCGGCTGCCGTTGCAGGGCTTCGAGCCGGTAGCCGCGCCCGTACACGGTGCGCAGGCTGAGTCCGCGCTCGGCGTCCAGGCCCAGCTTGTTGCGCAGCCTGTACATGTGGCTGTCCAGCGTGCGCGAGGGCAGCTCCTCGCCGCTGTAGCCGGCGCTTTCCAGCAGGTGCGCGCGCGAGACGATGCCGCCCATGTGCTGGAACAGCGTGAGCGCGAGCTTGAATTCGCGGTCGCTCAGCATGTGCTGCTGGGGCGGCGCGTCGTCGGCGGGCTCCGCGTGGACCCGCACGCAGTGCGAGCGCCGGTCGAACTCCCAGCGGCCGAAGCGCTCCGAGTCCGTCTGCACGGCCGGCGTGCGGCGCGCCAGCAGGCGCTGCACGCGCGCGCCCAACTCCAGCGGCCGGAAGGGCTTGACGATGTAGTCGTCGGCACCGGAGCTCAGCGCCTGCACCACGTCCTGCTCGGAGACGCGCGAACTCAGCATGAGCACGGGCACCGGGTCGGCCTGCCAGGTGCGCATCCATTTCAGCAGCTCCACGCCTTCGAGGCCCGGCACGTTCCAGTCGAGCACCAGCAGGTCGAAGCTCTCGCGGCGCAGCACGTTCTGCAGCAGCGCGCCGTCGGAGAACGTGGCGCAGCTGACCGTCGTGTCGCCGACCGTGAGCAGCTGCTCCAGCGTGCGCACGAGGTGCGACAGCTGGTCGGGGTCGTCTTCGAGGATGGCGATGCGCATGGCTCAGTGGGTCTGGCGGCGGATTCTGACAGTGAACCCGCGCGCCGAATCTGACAAATCTACGCCTTGGCCCGGCTGCGGAATCGTCGGCGCCGCGCGCGATGTAGTAAAGAAATTCACAAATCAGCCAAAAAGGTTTCCCGAATACTGACCAAACCTCACGGCAGCCCGACGCCCCGAAGACCCCCTCGACATCATCCGCCGCCTGCGCATCGCCGCCGCGTGGAAACCGCTCCCGCGCCGGCAGGCAACAAGTCCGTGAGGGTGGTTGGTTTGAAGTCTCGAGGGATCGCCGAATGAACAAGACATATCGCTCCATGTGGAGCGAACAGGCAGGCACGTGGGTGGCCGTTTCCGAAATCGCGAAGAGCGACGGCCGGGGCTCGCGCAGCGTGCGGGCCCTGGCGGCGGCGGGGCTGCTGGCGGCCGCCGCGGGCGCGGCGCATGCGCAGGTCCGGATCGACGACGGCACGGGCGGCTCGAACCCGACGCCCGCGCCCGGCGCGGTGCTGGAACTCGGCAGCACGCAGCGCGGCCTGCTCCTGTCGCGCGTGGCGCTGACCGACGCCGTCACCTGGAGCCTCGCGGGCAACACCCCGGTCGAAGGCATGGTGGTTTTCAACACGCAGGCCTCGAGCGGCGTCAACGGCCTCTCGACGGGGCTGGTCGCCTGGAAGGGCGGGCGCTGGGTCAGCGTGGACGAAACGCCGTACTTCCACGTCAACAGCAGCGTCGCCGGCAACTCCACGCAGGCCAACTCGGGCGCCATCGGCGTCGATGCGCTGGCGGCGGGCCCGAACGCGCAGGCCACGATGACCAGCGCGGTGGCGATCGGCGATACGGCGAGGGCCACGGAGGTCTACGCCACGGCGGTCGGCTCCACGTCCACGGCGGGCGCGGTCAGCAGCACGGCCATCGGCAACGTGGCGCAGGCCTTCGGCAAGAACTCGACCGCGATCGGCGCCAACACCACCGCGGTGGCCACCAGCAGCCTTGCCGCGGGCGACCGTGCCAGCGCCAGCGACATCAATTCCGTCGCGCTCGGCGCGAACACGCAGGCATTGAAGAAGAGCAGCCTGGCGGCAGGCGACAGGGCGATGGCCAACGGCATCAACGCGACGGCGCTGGGCGCGAATTCGCAGGCGCAGGCCGACAGCGCGCTGGCGCTCGGCGACGGCGCCCTGGCCGGCGGAACGAGCACGGTGGCGATCGGCCTGCGCGCTACCGCGAAGGGGATCTTCACCACCGCCATCGGCACCGACGCCGGCACGGGCTCGACCACCACCAACGGCGTCTTCATCGGCGACGGCTCGGGTTCCGGCTCGTCGGGAGACCACAACTCCTACATCGGTTCGGGCTCCGGCACCCAGGCTTCCGGCAGCAACAACAGCGCGTTCGGCGCGGTGGCGGGTTCCGTGGTCAAGGGCAACGGCAACACGGCCTTCGGCTTCGCGGCCGGCGAGTTCGTCACCGGCGATTCCAACATCGCGTTCGGCAACGTCGCGGCCTGGCAGGTGACCGGCAACCGGAACACGGCCATCGGAACCTACGCAGGGTTCGTCACCAAGGGCAGCGACAACTACGCCTCCGGCAGCTACGCCGGCATCGGTGTCAGCGGAAGCAACAACGTCGCGCTCGGAACGTCGGCGGGAACCGGGTATTCCGTCGATCCGGCCACGGGCGATTTTCTCGATCGCAACGGCAATGTCCTCTCGTCCGCGCCTTCGGCCGCGATCAACGACACGGTGGCCATCGGCAACAAGGCCATCACCGATGCGGACCGGACGGTCGCCGTGGGCAAAGGGGCGCTCGGCGGCGCGGCGGATGCCATCGCCATCGGCACGGGCGCGCAGGCCACGGGCGTCGGCAGCATCAGCATCGGCACGGGCAACGTGGTCAGCGGCGCCGGCAGCGGCGCCATCGGCGACCCGAGCACCGTCACCGGCAGCGGCAGCTACTCGGTGGGCAACAACAACACCGTCAGCGGCAACAACAGCTTCGTGCTGGGCAGCAACGTCACGGTGAGCAACGCCAACAACGTCGTGCTGGGCAACGACAGCGCCGACAAGGCGGCCGTGCAGGTGAGCAGCGCCACGGTCCCCTCGGTGATCGCCACGCTGAACCCGGACGGCACCGTCACCTACAGCGCCGGGCCGGCCGTCACCTACGGCAACTTCGCAGGCACCGCCACCGGCGTGGTGAGCGTCGGCGCGGCGGGCGCCGAGCGGCAGATCGTCAACGTGGCGCCCGGCGCCATCACCGCCACCAGCACGGATGCGGTGAACGGCAGCCAGCTGTACCAGGTGGCCAGCACCGTCAGCGCCCTGGGCGGCAGCATCACCACCATCGTCAACAACGCGCAGACGCACTACTACAGCGTCAACGACGGTGGAACCCAGCAGGCCAACTACAACAATGCAGGGGCCAGCGGAGCCAACAGCATCGCAGCCGGGCCCGGTGCCAGCGCCAGCGCGAACAACTCGGTGGCGGTGGGCGCGAACGCCAGCGCCACCACCAGCAACAGCGTGGCCCTGGGCAACGGCTCGACCACCGCCACGGCCACGCCGACGGCCAGCACCACGATCCAGGGGCAGACCTACAACTTCGCGGGCGCGAATCCCGTGGGCGTGGTCAGCGTGGGCAGCGCTGGCGCCGAGCGGCAGGTACAGAACGTGGCCGCCGGCCAGCTCAGCGCCACCAGCACCGACGCGGTCAACGGCAGCCAGCTGTACGCGACCAACCAGGCCATCAACAACATCCAGACCGGCGGGGGCATCAAGTACTTCCACGCGAACTCGCAGGCGGCGGATTCGCAGGCGGCTGGAGCGGAGAGCGTGGCGATCGGTCCGCAGGCCATCGCGCTGGGCGCGAGCGCTATCGCGACGGGCAACGGCGCGCAGGCGAACGCAGCGGGCAGCATTGCACTGGGCGCCAGTGCCATCGCCACCAGCAGCAACGGCGTGGCGCTGGGCAACGGCGCCACGGCGGACCGCGCGGGCATGAACGGGCAGAAGGAGCTGTTCTCGAACGTCTCGGTGCTGTCGACGCAGGGCGGGGTGTCGGTGGGCTCGGCGGGCAACGAGCGGCAGATCACCAACGTGGCCGGCGGCACGCAGGCCACCGACGCGGTGAACGTGCGCCAGCTCCAGGCCGTGCAGCAGAGCGCGGTGCGCTACGACACCAACGTGGACGGCAGCGTCAACTACAACAGCGTGACCATGGGCAACGGCAGCTCCACCGGCGCGGTGACGGTGCACAACGTGGCACCGGGCGTGGCGCCCACCGATGCGGTCAACGTGCAGCAGCTGAACCAGTCGAGCGCCGCGAACACGGCCTACACCGATGCGCGCGTCAACGCGCTCGGCAGCGACATCCGCGCCGTTGCGCGCAACGCCTATGCCGGCACCGCCGCCGCCATGGCGGTGCAGATGCCCGGCAGCTACGTGCCCGGCAAGACGGTGATGCGCGTCGGCTACGGCACCTTCAAGGGCGAGAGCGCGGTCGGCGTGAGCTTCCGCCGCACCGCGGAGAACAACGGCTGGAGCCTCACGGGCGGCGTGGGCGTGAGCCGTGCGGGCGCGGCGGCAACGGTCGGCGCCGAGTGGGTCTTCAATTGATCGGGACAGGGACGAGAGCAAGCATGAGCAACGACAACAACAACGGAAGAACGATGCACGCGGCCCCGCTGGCGGCTTTGCTCATCCTGGCCGCGACGATGCTGCAGGGCTGCGCCGGGCCCGACCCCGGCATCGCCATCGACAGGGATGCGCAGGCGCGCGCCGTCGCCGCAAAGCCGATGCCGCCGGGGCCCGGGGACTTTCCCGCGCCCGACAGCGCGAAGTGGAAGCAGGGCGCCTTCCCCGCTATGGGCACCTTCGATCGCATACGCCCCGGCATGGGCAAGGACCAGCTGCGCGAGCTGCTGGGCTGGCCACACTTCAGCGAGGGGCTGTGGGGCGTGCGCGAGTGGAACTACCTCTTCCACTTCCGCACGGGCAAGGGCGCCGACTATGTGACCTGCCAGTACATGGTGCGCTTCAACGGCGACGAGCTTTCCATCGGCAGCTGGTGGAAGAACCCCGACTGCGCCATGCTCGCGCAGCCGCCGGAGGCCACGCCGATTCCGGTCTCCCCGAAGCTCGCGCCGCCGCAGAAAGTCACGATGAATGCGGACGGCCTGTTCCGCTTCGACGGCGCATCGCTCACCGACCTGCTGCCCGAAGGCCGCGCGCGCGTCGAGCGCCTTGCCGCCGAGCTGCGCAACAACTTCAGGTCGCTGCACTACGTTGTCGTGACCGGCCACACCGACCGGCTGGGCGGCGACGCCTACAACGAGGCCCTGTCTCTGGAGCGCGCCAACACCGTGCGCGACCTGCTGGTGCAGCAGGGCATCGAGCGCAAGCTGATCCGCACGGCCGGCATGGGCAAGCGCCAACCGGTGGTCGGCGACTGCGTGGGCACGCACAGCTCGCCGGCCCTGCTGCGTTGCCTGCAGCCGAACCGGCGCGTCGAGATCGACATCGCCGGGGAGCAATGAGCCATGGACGCGTGGGTCCGACTGACATGCCGGGTCGCGCTGGTGGATTCCGATGCGCTGCAGCGCCTGTGCACCGGCAATTCGCTGTCCGTCGTCGGTGCCGGGTACGACTGGTTCGACGAGTTGTCCGGACTCGTCGAGGCGATGCGTGCGGGCCAGCAGTTCGATGCGGTGGTCCTGGGGCTGCACGCGAACGGCATGAAGGCGCTGCCGCTGCTGCTCGACGTGGCTGCCGAGGCGGATTGCCCGCTGCCGGTGCTCTACGTGGTGCACGACTCCGAGATGGCGCTCGCCCATCGCCTGCCTTCGCGTATGCGCGCACCGCCGTCGTTCCAGATGCTGGCCTCGCCGGTCGACGACGGGGCATTGCTCGCGTGGCTGAACGGCCTCGACCTGTGGGACCGCCGCGTCGAGGGCGCGGGGCGCCGGAAGGCGTCAGGCGGCTGAAGCCAGCGCCGCTTCCACGTCGCGCGCGAGCGAGGCCGGCGTGTCCAGCGGCGCGTAGCGCTTGAGCACCGAGCCGTCGCGCCCGATCAGGAATTTCGTGAAATTCCACTTGATGGCCGTGCTGCCCAGCAGGCCCGGCTTTTCCTTCGTGAGCCACTGGTAGAGCGGCGCGGCGTTGCTGCCGTTCACGTCGATCTTCTCCATCATCGGAAAGCTCACGCCGTAGTTCTTCGTGCAGAAGGCGCCGATCTCTTCGTTGGTGCCCGGGTCCTGCGAGCCGAACTGGTTCGACGGAAAGCCCAGCACCGTGAGCCCCTGGTCGGCGTACTTCTCGTGCAGCGCCTCCAGCCCCGCGAACTGCGGCGTGAAGCCGCACTTGCTGGCGGTGTTGACGATCAGCAGTACCTTGCCCTTGAAGGCGGAGAGCTTCACCGGCTTGCCGTCGATCAGGGTGGCTTCGAAGTCGTAGACGCTGGTCATGCGGTTTTCCTCAGGTGGGAGAAGAAGAGGCGCGATCATCGCGCCGCGCGGGCGTTCGCGCAAACGCCGCCCAGACCGCGCCCAGCACGATCAGCGCGCCGCCCATGAGGATGCGCGGGTCCATCTCGGCCGCGCCCAGCGCCACCGAAGACACGCTCGCGAACAGCACCTCCGACAGCATGATCACCGAGGTCGCGGAAGCCGTCAGCCGGGCCGCGCCGTACTGCAGGCACACGTTGGCGAAGACGAAGGCCGTGCCCAGCAGCGCGGCCCAGCCGAGCCAGCCCGGCGAGGCGCGCAGCGGCGAATCGAACGCGCCGAGCGCGGTGCCGATCAGCGCCGCGACGCCCGCCACGAAGGCGCAGCCGCAGAACATCGCCAGCGCGCGCGACTCGCCCGGTGCCTGCCGCAGGTGGCGCAGCGCGATGTTGGTGAGGGCAAAGCTGAAGCCCGCCGCCACGCCCAGCCAGTCGGGCAGGCTCGACGGCACCGGCCAGTCGGTGCCGGGCGCCTTCAGCACCACCGCCACGCCGGTCAGCGCGAGCGCCACGCGCGCCAGCGCGCCGCCGGTGGGCCGCTCGCCCAGCAGCAGCCAGCCCAGCAGCACGCTCCAAAGCGGCATCAGGTAGAACAGCAGCACCACGCGCACCACGTCGCCCTGCGTCACGGCCCAGTTGAACCCCACGTTGGTGAGGCCGGCCGCCAGGCCCAGCGCCGCCAGCATCGGAAAGGCCGCGAAGCCTTTCCACGCGTGCCGGCGCAGCAGGCCCATCGCGCAGGCGATGACCAGGTAGATCAGGCAGGTGGTCCACAGCGGATGCAGCCCATGGCCCGCGATCTGGCGGAACGGGAACCACGACACGCCCCAGACGAAGGCGTTCAGTAGCAGGGCGAGTGCTGGCATTGGGGCGCGAGTTCTTCAAGGGACACCGAGGAACCGGCTTTGCCGGGCCTCCGGTGTCGCCCCCGGTGAGGGGGTGGCGTAGCGACACGAAGTGCGCGCAGCCTGGGGGAGTTAGTGGTGCTTATCGCTGCGGGCAATGGCCAGCAGGTGCTCGACTTCTTCGGGATACTTTTTCAGGTTGTTCTCGTGCCAGCGCTTGATGATCCACATGCACCCGGCCACGACGAGGCCGAACGCGCTGATCGCACCGTAGGCCGAGAGTCCGAGGCCCGTGCACACGCTGTAGAAGCCGCCGAGCAGGAGGATGCAGGCCTGCTCGTTGAAGTTCTGCACCGCGATGGAGCGGCCCGCGCCCATCAGGTTGTGGCCGCGGTGCTGCAGCAGCGCGTTCATCGGCACCACCAGGAAGCCGCCCAGGCCGCCCAGCAGGATCAGGAACGGCACCGCCAGCCACACGTTGCCGATGAAGTTCATGCAGATCACCATCAGGCCCATCGCGATGCCCATGGGGATCACGCGCGTGGCCATGTCCAGCCGCATGCGCATCGAGGCGACGATCGCGCCCACGGCGGTGCCGATGGTCACCACGCCCGTCAGCGCCGAGGCCTGCGTGGTGTTGTAGCCCAGCGCCAGCGAGGCCCAGGCCAGCACGATGTACTTGAGGTTGCCGCCCGCGCCCCAGAACAGCGTGGTGGTGGCCAGCGAGATCTGGCCGAGGCGGTCGCGCCACAGGCGGGCGTTGCAGTGCCAGAAGTCGGGCAGCAGCGCGGCGATGTTGCGCGCCAGGCCTTGCTCGGGGTTGGAGCGCAGCGGGCGCATCTCGACGCCGGTGTGCGGAATGCGCGTGTTGAACCAGGCCGCCAGGATGTAGACGAAGATCAGCACCGAGAGCGCGGCCTCGGCCGGCGTGTTGATGCCGGTGTCGATGAACGGGAGGTCGATGGCCAGCAGCTTGCTGGAAATGGAATGTCCCACCAGCGTGCCGCCGAGCACGATGCCCAGCAGGATCGACGCGATGGTCAGCCCCTCGATCCAGCCGTTGGCCTTGACCAGCTGGGAGGCCGGCAGCAGCTCGGTCAGGATGCCGTACTTGGCCGGCGAGTACGCCGCGGCGCCCAACCCCACGATCGAGTAGGACAGCAGCGGGTGCGAGCCGAACAGCATCATCACGCAGCCCAGCACCTTGATGGCATTGCTGATGAACATCACCTTGCCCTTGGGCAGGGCGTCGGCGAAGGCGCCCACCAGCGGAGCGAGCACCACGTAGAAGACCGCGAAGATGGGCACCAGTGCGGCGCGCTGCCACTCTGGCGCGCCGGAACTTCGCATGAGGTCGACGGCAACAACGAAGAGCGCTTGGTCGGCCAGCGACGAAAAGAACTGGGCCGACATGATCGTGTAGAAACCGCGCTTCATCGATGGGCTGGCTGGCCAGAGGGTCTGCTGGCGGTAGTGAAAAAGTGTCGCCTCGAAGGCGAATGGGCGGTTATAGCACGGGGGTGCGACAGCGAATCCGGCATCCCCACCGTGTTCGACCCCATTCCCGAAGATGCTAAAACGTGGTCTGCATTGTCCCCGAGCCTTCTCCGGAAACCCCCATGCCGCGCCCCATCCTCGCCACCGTCCACACCGAAGCCCTGCGCCACAACCTCGAGCGGGCGCGCCGATCGGCCCTCGAAGCCCGTGTCTGGGCCGTCGTGAAGGCCAATGCCTATGGCCATGGCATCGAGCGGGTTTATGAGGGGCTGCGCGGCGCCGACGGCTTCGCGCTGCTCGACCTGGCCGAGGCCGAGCGCGTGCGCGCCCTCGGCTGGCGCGGTCCGGTGCTGCTGCTGGAGGGCGTGTTCGACGCCCGCGACCTGGAGCTGTGCTCGCGCCTCGATCTCTGGCACACCGTGCACTGCGACGAGCAGATCGACATGCTCGCCGCCCACAAGACCCTGAAGCCGCAGCGCGTGTTCCTCAAGATGAACTCGGGCATGAACCGCCTGGGCTTCACGCCGGAGCGCTTCGGCTCCGCCTGGACCCGCCTCAACGCGCTCACGCAGGTCGACGAGATCTCGCTCATGACCCACTTCAGCGACGCCGACGGCGAACGCGGCATCGCCCACCAGCTGGAGGCCTTCGAGCGCGTCACCCGCGACCTGCCGGGCGAGCGCTCCATCGCCAACAGCGCCGCCACCCTGCGCCATGCCGGGCAGACGCGCGGCGACTGGGTGCGCCCCGGCATCCTGCTGTACGGCAGCGCCCCCGACTTTCCCGAGCACGATTCGGCGCACTGGCAGCTGCAGCCGACCATGACGCTGTCGACCCAGCTCATCTCGGTGCAGACGCTGAAGGCCGGCGACACCATCGGCTACGGCTCCAACTTCACGGCCGAGGGCCCGCTCACCATCGGCGTGGCGGCGGTCGGCTATGCCGACGGCTATCCACGCCACTGCACCACCGGCACGCCGGTGCTGGTGAACGGCGTGCGCACCCGCATGGTCGGGCGCGTGAGCATGGACATGATCACCGTCGACCTCACCGGCGTGCCCGACGCGAAGTTCGGCAGCGAGGTCACGCTGTGGGGCCGGTCGGCGAAGACCGGCGCCGTGCTCCCCATCGACGAGGTCGCGAGGGCCGCGGGCACCGTCGGCTACGAACTCATGTGCGCCGTGGCGCCGCGCGTGCCGTTCGCGGACATGACGGCCGCCTGAGGCCGATGAAGATCCTTTCCGACTGGCGCTCCGTGCGCCTGTGGGAAACGCAGGTCGAACACGACCTGCACCGCAGGTACAGCCTGCGCACGCACGGCATCCTGATCGGCAGCTTCACGCTGCTGCTGATGTGGGGCGTGTCGGCGCTGCAGATGCACCTGCTGCACGTCGACTCGCTGGCGGTGCGCTATCTGCTCACGCTGGGCGTGGGGTACGTCGGCTATCTGCTGGTGCTGCGCTGGTGGGCGAAGCGGCTGGTGGAAGAGCGCGAGCTCGACATCGACGTCGATGCGCCCGACATGGACTTCGGCGGCGGACGCGGCGGCGGCTCGCACGGCCACACGAGCGTGGGTGATGCGCACGGCGGTGGCGAAGGCAGTGGCCTCTCGGACATCGCCAGCGGCGCGCTCGACGTCGCCGGCGGCGCGGACGAGGGCGCGATCGTCGTCGTGCCGGTGATCGCCATCTTCCTGATCTGCGTGGCCATCCTGTTCGGCGCAGGCTCGCTGGTGCTGCTGTATTTCAGCTGGGACGCATTGCTGGCCGTGGCCATCGAGATCGCCTTCTCGTACGTGTCGGCCCGTGCCGCGGTGCGCGTGGCGCGCGAGGGCTGGCTCATGGCGGCCGTGCGGCTCACCTGGAAGCCGCTGCTGGGCGCGGTGATCTGCGCGGTGGCGCTGGGCGCGCTGCTCGATCACTTCATGCCGCAGGTCGACTCCTTGCCCGAGGCGGTGCGCGTCCTGATGAAGAAGCACTGAGCCCGAGCGTGCCGAGCAGGTGATCGACCAGCGCCCTGCACTTGGGCGCCATGAAGCGGTTGGGCGGGTACAGGATGTAGGCGTGCCCCTGGTAGTTGCCGCGGTACTCCCAGCCGGGCAGCACGCGGACCACGCTGCCCGCGTCCAGCGCTTCCTGCGCGACGAAGGCCGGCACCACGGCCACGCCGAGGTCCGCGAGCGCGCCTTCGAGGCGCACCTCGCTGTGGTTCGAGACATAGCGGCCGCGCACGATGACTTCCGTCTCCTCTTTTTCTCCTTCTTCTTCTTTCTTCCTGAACCGCCAGTGGTTGTCGCGCTCGTGCTCGCCCAATGAAAGGCAGCTGTGCGCCGCGAGGTCGCCCGGGTGCGCGATGGCGGCGTGCTCCGCCAGATAGCGCGGCGAGGCGCAGAGGATGTGCGCCGCCGGCATCAGCTGCCGCGCCACCAGCCCCTCGGGCGGCTTCGTCGTCAGCCGCACCACCAGGTCGACGCCTTCGCGGATCGGGTCGACGTCGCGGTCGGCCACGATGAGCTGCACATCCACCTCGGGATAGAGCCGCAAGAATTCGAGGATGTGCGGATGCAGCACGCGCCGCGCAAAAGCCTTGGGCGCGCTGATGCGCACCAGCCCGCTCGGCCCGGCGGCGAACTGCTGCCCGATCTCCATCGCGCCCTGCGCCGCCAGCACCAGTTCGCGGCAGCGCGCGAAGGCTTCCGTGCCGGGTTCGGTCAGCCGCAGCTGGCGCGTCGTGCGCTGCAGCAGCTGCACGCCGATTTCCTTTTCGAGCCGCTTCACCTGCCGGCTCGCCGCTGACGGCGTCATGCCCAGCAGATCGGCTGCTGCCGAGAAACTGCCCAGTTCGGCGACCCGCACGAAGGTCACCATCTCGGGCAGCACCTTGAGAAATGAATTCGTTCCCACGACGCAATAGTCCTGTTCCGGCCGATGGCTGTGCGGCCCGGTTGATGCCCTGAACAATTCCCTCTTTCTCTCCTGATTGTTCGAGGACGGCGGGCCGACAGTATGGATTCAAAGAAGCGGGTGGGCATCGGGGCGGGCATCGGCCCGGCCGAAATCATGCTGCTGCTGGTGGCCGCCGTGTGGGGCGGCAGCTATGCGGTGGCCAAGCAGGCGACGCAGCAGCTGCCCGTGCTGGAGTTCATCGCGCTGCGCTTCGGCTTCACCTTCGTCGTGCTGCTGCCTGCGCTGAGGCCGTTGTTCAGCGCGCAGTGGCGCCAGGGCCTCGCGGTCGGCGGCCTGCTCGGTGCGAACCTGCTGGCGATCTTCGTGTGCGAGACCTTCGGCGTGTCGCTGACCACGGCCAGCAATGCCGCCTTCCTCATCAGCCTGTGCGTCGCGCTCACGCCTTTCGTCGAATGGTGGCTGCTGGGCCGGCGGCCGCAGCGGCGCATGTTCTGGGCGGCCGGCCTGTCGGCGCTGGGAGCCGCGATGCTGTCGGCCACCTCGCCCGCGGACCTGTCGATGGGCTGGGGCGACGCGCTCATGGTGATCGCCGCCTTCCTGCGTGCCGTGATGGTCTGCCTGACGAGGCGGCTCGCCGGGCACCACGCGCTGCCGGCGCTGACGCTCACGGCCGTGCAATCGGGCGTGATGGCCCTCGGCGCGGCGGCGATCGCGCTCGTCGCCTCGCCGGCCGGCGGCGCGTGGCACATGCCGCCCGCCACCGCGTCGTTCTGGTGGGGCATGGCGTACCTCGTGCTGCTGTGCACCGTCTTCGCGTTCTTTGCGCAGAACCACGCGGCCTCGCGTTCGAGCCCGAGCAGGGTGTCGCTGCTGATGGGGAGCGAGCCGGTGTTCGGCGCGCTGATCGCGGCCTACGGCTTCGGCGAGCGCATCGGGCCGTGGGGGTGGGCAGGGGGCTTGCTGATCGTCTGTGCGGCGTGGTGGGTGACGATGCCGGCCAGGGAGAGCCCGGGCCGCAGGGCCGTCGGCGATACCGCCTGAGGCTGTACGCATCGGCCGTGTCATGCTCGCGCCGATGAACGAAGACTTCTCCGTGATCTCGGGTACGCAGACGCTGCGCGGCACGATCACGAACAACCTGCCAGGCGATGTGCCTCGTGTGCTGGCACTGCACGGTGGCGGCCAGTCCTCGCGGCGCGGTATCCAGTACCTTCTCGACGGCATTGCGAACGGCGGCGTGGCCAGCGCATCCTTCGATTTCTCCGGCCATGGAGAAAGCTCCGGGCAGGTCGAAGGCTCCAGCCTGAACGAACGCATGGCGCAGGCGATGGCCGTGGCCGGCCGCGTGGCGCCGGGGCGTGCGCTTTCGCTGATCGGCACCAGCATGGGCGGCCACATCGCGTGCTCGCTGATCGAGCGGCTGCAGCCGCCCGCGCTGGTGCTCTTCTGCCCGGCGGCCTATGTGGCCCAGGCGCAGGACGCGCCTTTCGGGCCGCGCTTCCAGCACATCCTGCGCTCGACCGTGGACTACGCGAGTTCGCCCGCGTTCGATGCGATCGAAGGCTACGAAGGCCGCCTGCTGCTGGTGTACGGAACGGCGGACGCGGTGATCCCCGCGCAGGTCCTCGACCAGTACGAGCGCAGGGCCCGCAAGGCGAAGTCCGTCGAGGTCGTGCGGCTCGACGGCGCGGGGCACAAGCTGCACGACTGGCTCCAGTCGCATCCGCGCGACCATGAGCGGGTGCTCGATGCCGTGCTGCGAACGCTGACCCCCTGAGCCGGAGACAATCCGCGCCGGGAGGAATCACGTTCACATGAACTCGAACAAGCAAGGACGACGCGTCGCCCGGCGCGCATGCGTTATCGCGCTGGCGCTCGCCGGCCTCTCGGCGCACGCCGAACCCGACGCGCCGGCACCGGCGCCACAACAACAACAACCTGCGCAAGCCGCCGCCGAGGCGCCCGCGGCACCTGTCGCAGCCGCGCCGCCGGCGGCACAGCAGACCCGCCTGCGCTTCAACCGGGGCTTCTACAAGCCCGGCATCGAACAGCTTCGCGTGGTTCGCCGGGAGGACACGATGGGCAACGTCGCGGGGCAGATTGCCCTGAGCGTCGCGCTGTCGGTCATCGGGGGCGGCGTGAGCATCGGCGCGCAGGGGTTCTCGAAGGACGATCTCGGCGGCACCACGCTCGAGGCGCTCAAAGGCGATCCGCTGGGTGTCAACCCCGCCATCAGCGAGCTGAACGACGCGCTCGGCAAGGTCGCCACCGACATCTACCGCAAGCGTGCCGAGGCCGCGTACGCGACGGCGCTGACGGACGGTTCCACGCCCGAGGAGATCGAGGAGGCGCGCAAGGTGCAGGCGGAGGCCGATACGCCCCTGCATCCGGGGCCCTGGCACCTGGTCTACGAGAACCTGACGGGGTCGGACGAGCTGTTTCGCCTGAAGTTCGGCGCCGAGCTGGGCCGCGCGGGCTTCATGCGCCCTCCGGCCGCGTGCCTGTACCAGTCGGAGCCGGTCGCATGGAGCCAGTGGCAGGCCGACAACTGGCAGCGGCTGCGCGAGGAGCGGGCGAAAGCTGTCGCCAGCTGCACCGAGACGCTGGCCGCAACACCCGAGAAGCGCTGGTAAGGGTGCCCGTCGGCTAAGCGGCGCGGAACGTCCCCGCAGCCGGATGGTGGTTCAGCTGCTTCAGCCTGAGCTCGTCATCGGCATAGAGGATGGCGAAGGCCCTGTGCTTCTCGTCCAGGTTCAAGCCGGAGCCGGCATGGTGCAAGGCCCGGCAGTTGAAGGCCACCACGTCGCCCGGGTCCATCTCGTAACCCACGATGTCGAAGGCACCGCGGTTGGCCTCGATGTCGGGAAGCTGGGGCTCGTCGTCGTCCGGCGGCGCGGGCTTGCTGCTGCCGCCTCGCCTGTATCCGGTCTTCCAGAGGTGCGAGCCGCGCACCACCTCGATCGCGCTCTCGCGCGGCATGTGGTCCACAGGCATCCACACGCGCACGACGCGATGGCTGTCCGCGAGTCCGCAGGAGGTGTCCTGGTGCCAGGGCGTGCCGGCCGCCACCGCGCTTTTGTCCTTGTCGAAGAGCTGGTTGCAGATCCAGCGCGGCCGCCGCGTGACGGTCAGCTGCCCGGCAATTTCGCCGGCGCCCGATTCGGACACGACGTGCTGCAGCAGCGTGCCGTTGCGCTGCTGCTCGACGCCGTCCAGCGCCCGACGTATCCACTCGGGCGAGATGATCCTGCGCAGGCACACGACGCCGTCCCTCAGGAAGCGGAGGCGCTCGTCGAAGCTCACGCTGCGAAGCAGTGGTTGGCTGATGCTCATCGGGATTTCCTCCGGAACCGGCGCACCCGGCTTCAGGCGCGTTGCTCCCCGTTCGCCCGCATCAGGAAGAACAGCCAGGCGATCATCAGCGAGGCCATGCAGGCGAAGCCCCACGTCATGGCGTGGACGGTCTGGATGTAGGAGACGGGCGTCCCGGCCGCGAGCATCGCGATGGCGAACACCACCGCGCCGACGACCGAGCACAGCAGAAGGGCGCCCGGCCGCGATGCCGCCCTGAAGCCGGTGCGCAGGCACATCGTCAGGCCGAAGATCGCAGGCGCGTAGAAGAAGGGCGAGAAGTCCATCCCCTTGTAGTTCGCGCCGAAGGCCAGCACCACGAGGCGCGGCCCCAGCAGGCCCAGCACCACGCCCACGGCCTGCGCGACCAGGAACCCGAGCAGCACGAAGCCGGCGAAGTCGCGGAAGGACTTCTTCCTTTGCGCCTCCTGTGCCGACTTCCAGTTCGCCGCCAGTTGCGGCAACAGGTAGTAGCCCAGCGCCGACAGCACGTACTGCATCGGCAGCAGGAAGGTGATGTAGATCTTGAGCAGCCCGCCCTGCTCGGCGTCGGCCGAGGAGCCCAGCAGCAGGATGGCGCCGCCCGTCATGATCCAGCTCATGAACTGCGAGAGGCTGGCCTTCCAGCCGTAGCCCATCGATTCCCTGACCGTCAGCCCCTGCGCATCCCTTGCCGCCGGCAGCGGGAGCACCGTGTTTTTCACATTGCCCAGCACAAGGAAGAGAAACGGGATCTGCAGAACGGAAACCAGCAGCAGCGCCTCCTTCCAGCTCGCCGGCCTTTCGGCGCCCAGCACGACGACATAGCCCGCCGCGATCAGCACGCCCGAGATGCAGAGCACGCCGTAGCGCCGCCCCGCGAGCAGCAGGGTGCGCGAGATCCAGAAGATCTCGTAGCCCACGATGAGGGCCGCGCCCACCCATTGCACCTGCCCCGGAAAGGCCGCGACCTGCCAGGCCAGGTAGCCCAGAAGGGAGAACAGGACCACCAGCGTCCAAGCCAGCCACGCGGCGGACCGGTCCGTGTAGTAGCGCCTGATGAGCAGGGGCTCGTGCACCATCGCCATGTGCAGGATGTACTGGAAGCTGACCACCGCCAGGAAGGCGGAGGCCAGGCCGAAGTCGGAGGGCGAGAGCACGCGGGCCAGCGCGAAGCTCAGCAGCAGCTGGCTGGCGCTGTAGATGCACTGGTCGGCAACGGCGTAGATCGGACCGCCGAGGCGTTTCCCGAGACCTGAAAGGCGCGTCATTCCGGCTAGTCCGATATCGAAAGCAGAACAGGACTGGAGCTCGCCCCGACGGTGAACCCGTCTCCCGAGCGGCTGCCGCAACTGCCTTCGCGCATCCGGGGAAAGAAGTCGACGCGCGTGCACTTCTTCGCACCGTTCGCAGGGACCGACACGGTCTTCTCGCCGCCCTGCGTCCACACCACGTGCAGCAACGACTGGCCGCGGCGCAGCACCAGCCGGCTCGCGCCGCCGGCATCCTGGTACGACACCTTCTGCGAGTGCCGCGCGATCTTGAGGAATTCGGTGAGCGCCGAGTAGGCCTCCTTCTTCTCGCCGGTCTTCGACTTGAGGCCGAAGTTGTCTTCCTTCGAGAAGTAGGAGTCGCCCCGGTCGCGCCACGAATAGAGGTTCAGCAGCCTGATGCCCGCGGCGGCGTTGATCAGGTACTCCCGGAAGATCAGCGAAGCCTGCGCACCCTGGTTGCGCACTGGCATGTACGAGGCGTAGCCCCACTCCGAGGCGACGATGCCGGTCTTGTTCAGCTGGCGCCGGTCGAGCTGCACGCGCAGCTTCTCGTAGTCGGCCAGCGCCGTCTCGGGCACCGATCGGTAGGGGTGGATCGAGATGTCCGTCAGGCAGTCGCTCCTGGCGGCCGAGACGAAGGCGTCTTCCAGTTCGGGAGGAACCTTGCCGTTGCTGCCGCCGACGAAGGGCAGCTTCGCGAAGCCGAAGCCGACGATGATGTCCGGCCTGATCTGCCGCTGCGCCAGCCTGCTGCAAAGCGCCGACGAGGCCGCACCGAACTCCGGCACCAGGTCGGGCCGCAGGAAGGTCTTGTGGTCCGGCTCGTTCCAGATTTCCCAGACGGCGACGTCGGCCGAATGCGCCTTGATGAAGTCGCTCGCGAAGTCGGCGAACAGGCTTTCCCTGCTGCCCCCATCGCGCAGGTCGCCCGGCTCATGGCCCCAGATCTCCTTGCCGCCGAACAGCGTCACGATGGCGTCCAGCCTGGCCTTGCGAACGCGCTGGATGAGCTTCGGATAGTCGATCAGGGTGGGGTTGACGCTCTTCAGCGGAGGCCGCACGCCAAACCGCACGAGCTCGAAACCCGACGCGCGGATCTCGCGCAGGTCGTCGTCGGTGATGGTCGCCGGGTCGATCTGCACGCTCAGCGCGACCGGGTACTCCGTGTTCAGGGTGCCGATGCCCCGCGCGCCGGCCGGGCCGGCCGATGCGGCTGCCAGGAGCAGGGCGCCCAGCCAGCCCGCGAGCCTGCGGGCGAGGGGATGGGAGGTCTTCATGGCAGCACCGACTCCTTGTACAGGTCGACGATGGCCGTGTTCATGCGCTGCGAGGTGAACTTCTCCTCGAAGATCCTTCGCCCCGTCTGGCCCATCTGCCGCAGGGTGTGCTCGGGCATGCGGTCGATCTCGCGCAGCATCTGGTCGATGTGGTCCAGCTCGAAGAGCCGGCCGCTGCGGTCGTTCTCGACGATGTCGACCAGGCCGCCCACGGCGGATGCGAACACGGCCTTGCTCCTGGCCATCGCCTCGACCGCGACAAGCCCGAAGCCTTCCCAGCGCGACGGAACGATGATGGCGTCGCAGGACTGGTAGACCGCGTCGAGCGCGTCCTTCTCGAGCCAGCCCTTGAACTCGACGCGCTCGGGTTGCGCGAGCTGGAGGTCCTTGCGCACCGCGTCGCCGACCACGATCAGCCTGAAGTCGGGCCGCACCCTGGCGTAGGCATCGAGCAGCAGGTCGATGCCCTTCTGCCGGTCGAGCCGGCCGACGAAGAGGATCGTGCGCGGTGCCGCTTCGCCGTCGCGAAGCGGCAGGCGGGCCGGCGCGGGGCTCACGGAATCGATCCCGTTGGGAATGCAGGTGCACCGCCGGATGCCCGATTTCGACGCGATCCGCACCTCGTGGCGGCTGATGCAGATGATGGCGTCGCTGCGCGAGGACAGCAGCCGCTCGATCCAGCGGTAGGCCGACTTCTTGTAGCGCGACGCGGCCTGGTCGAAGGCCCAGCCGTGGGAGCAATAGACGATCTTCACCTCGCTCGGTATCTGGCCGAGCAGGGCCATCGAGCGCACGATGCCGCCCGCGATCGAGCTGTGCAGGTGCAGCACCGAGGGCCGCTCCGTCTCGATGATCTTCTTCACTCGCGCGGCATAGCCCACCAGCGACAGCGGGCTGCGCGCGGTGGGCACCACGTGGGCGCTCTCGGGGTTCAGCCAGTCGACGTTGCCGGGCAGGATGAACTTCACCTGGCTGATTTCCGGCGAGTTGCGCTGGAAGTTCGAAACGATCCGGAGATAGGTCTCCAGTCCGCCCTTGAGCGTTTCCGCGACGTGCAGGACTTTCATGGGATTCACTCCTCGGGTCAGATCAATGCGTGGGTTCCGGCGATGACGGCGGACTGCAGCTCGTGCAGCCGCTCGCGGTCGTTGCGTGCCTGGAGCAGCGCCAGCACGGAGGCCTTCAGCTCGTCGTGCCGCGGCGAGAGGCCGAACAGGTGCTGGGTGCGGTTCGTGAGCTGGAAGAAGGACTCGACCTTCTTGTCCCAATTCATTCCGATGGACGGAATGCCCAGGCTGTAGGCGACGATGTTCGCGTGCAGCCTGTGGGCGGCGATGCAGGAGCAGGCGCTGATCAGCGTGACGAGGTCGTCGGGGCGCTTCGGAACCGCGAACGAGAAGTTCTGCGCCGTCGCGCGCGAGGAAATCTCGGCCAGGACCTTGTTGTCCTCCGCCGCGCCGTTCGTGAAGTACAGCACCCGGGCGCCTTCGGCCTGCAGCGCTTCGGCCAGGCCCGAGAAGAAATCCGCCGAGCCGACGGCGCGCGTGCTGCCGTACTCCGAATTCATCACCAGGGCATCGAGGCTGCTGACGCAGATGCCGACGTCCCACTTCTTCTCCGGCGAGAGCTCTTCCGAGAAGGCGCTTGCGCAGACCAGCGCCGGGTCGGGAACCACGCTGATCCGGCTGCGCGGAATGCGGAAGAAGGCGTGCAGGTTGTTCGCCGAGTCCACGTCGCGCGTGGCGTAGAAGACGGGCGCGGCGTTCTGGAGGAACTTGCCCACGAGCAGCTTTCCCCAGAACGACCACCTGGCCGTGACCCCGACCGACACCACCGCCACCTTCTTCCCGCGCAGCAGCCTGCCGAGGAAGAAGAGCTTCGACGGGAAGTTCAGCGCCACGTCGCAGAAGAGCTGGCCGCCGCCGATGATGACGAGGTCGGCATCGGCCACCGCTGCCTGCCACTGCCTGCGCCAGCCCAGCAGGTAGTTCTTGAGGCAGTACGCGAAAACGATTGCGGAACGCAGCAGGGAAGGGAGCTTCTGGAAGACACCGAACGCGCCGCCGCCGCGCAGGTTGGCTTCGTCGAATGCGACGCGCCCGGCGATGTCGAGGAACTCGACCTTCACGCCCGGGTACTTCATGTCCGCGATGTGGGCGAGCGATGCCGCGATGACGCCGTCGCCCAGGTTGTCGCTGAACGGCACGGCGCAAATAAGGATTTTTTTCATCTTCATCTCGGAATTGGTTTGTTCTCGGACACCTTGATGGCAATGAGGTAAAGCATCACGGAGGTCAAATGCCTGGTGAAGCTTCCGAGATCGGGTTCGAATATCAATTGCACGAGGATGTGCGCAATGAACAGGCTGCCGAAGAACCGGGGCTCGAAGCGCTCCGGCTCCCGTTTCGATTTTTTCTTCGCCTTGTAGAGAATGATCAGCATGGCGGCGATCATCAATTGCATGAATGCGTCGCTCGGCGTCTGGAAGTAGAGAACGGGCGTGATCAGCACCGTCGCCGCATAGACGTAATTCACCAGGAAGCCAGGGCCGGTGGCGGGCGACGCGATATTGGTGAAGGCCGTGCGGTTGTCGCTGCCGATCTGCTCCGCATAGGCATTGGAGGTATCGCGGGGCGATTGCAGGGTCTGCAGGAGACTGGAAGGTGCCGCCAGAATTGCGCCGGCGACCACGATTGCGGCCAGGACGTGGTATTTGAGCGGGCGCCGCCAGAGGTAATGGACGATGAAGAATACGCCGACGATCAGCAAATAGTAATTCCGGACGAAAACCCCGTAGATCGCATAAAGGCCGAGAAAAGCCCCGACGGTGAGAAATCTGGAAGTCCGGAAATAGATCGTCGTCACGGTGATGCACATGGTCATGATGAGCACCACCGTCTCCTTCGACGGAGCGAACATGTTCAGCATGATGCAGGGCGCGATCAGCAGAAGCCGCGAGAAGAAATCGCCGGCCTTGCGGATGTTGCGCGTTGCAAAGAAAAGAAAGATCGCGCTGCTGATGCAGGTGAAGACGTCGAGATTGTTCGACCCGATGATGCTGAAGAGGGCGGCCGTGACGGCGAACGAATTGTCCATTTCGTCCGTTCCGCCGTAATTCAGGATCTCGAGAATCTTTGCCGAGTCGACGCTCCATTTCTCGGGAAGCATTTCCCGGAAATACGCATAGATGATCACGTACACGAACACGATCAGCACCCCGGCAATCGAGTACTGGTTGAAGCGGCGCGTGCCTCTTCTTATTGTTGTTGTTCGTGCAGTCGCGGCCGGACCTGGAATGGCGTGGCTCATCCGCATGTGGATTCCAATCCGATCATTTCCAAAGCGAAAGAAAGTCTGTCCGGCCTTGCGGCGTGGACTCCGTGGAGGGCGAACCCCGGCCGAACCGGCCGGGGCCGGTCATCCGTGGCCGGCGAGATTCAGCGCGACCCGTGACCGGCGGCAACCACCCAGATGGTCCTGAAGAAGATGTCCACGTCCCTCGACACGGAGAGGGTTTCGACATACCTCACGTCGAGCGCGACACGCGCGTTGTAGGTCAGCTGATTGCGTCCGCTGACCTGCCAGAGGCCGGTGATTCCGGGCCGGACGGCGCAGTAATGCGACCAGTCCTGGCCGTAGAGCTCCTTCTGTTCCAGCATGCAGGGGCGAGGGCCGATCAGGCTCATGTCGCCCACCAGCACGTTCCAGAATTGCGGCAATTCGTCCAGGCTCGTCTTGCGGATGAATTTGCCGAAAGGAGTGATGCGCGGGTCGTCATCCAGCTTCTGGTATTCGTCCCATTGCCGGCGCGCCTCGGGGTTGTTCTTCAGGTGCTCCTCGAGCACCTGGGCCGAATTGGCGATCATCGAGCGGAATTTGTAGAACCTGAATACCCGCCCGTCTTTTCCGTAGCGCGGCTGGTAATAAAGGACCGGGGCGCCGGAGCTGATCATCACGAAGAGCCCGATCAGCACGAACAGCCAGCCGAAGGCGGCGAAGAAGAACAATGCGGCTGCGATATCCACAGACCTTTTTCCGGCGCGCAGAATGGCCGGATGTCGGATTCCATTCCTCGAGCCGCCGCGGGACATTCCTCCATTTGCATCCGGAATGTCCCAGCCTTGCGGCACCAGCGATTCTTCCGGACGGAGATTTCCCATGGGATTTCTCCATCCGGATTTGAAGCGCGACAAGATTTCCCGTCGAAATACCTTCATTTTTGACGCACCTTTCCTCACGCGTGCAAATGCCCGCATGTCCTCTGGTTATGGCCTGGTTTTTTTGGCCGACACTACCCGCACAAATGCCTCTTAGTGTCTGCAATGCAGAAACTATTGCGCGGCCAAATGACTCGATGAAGGCAATACCAATGAACTAATTGTCATTTGTAATGCCTTGTTATTCAGAATACTATTTAAGTATTTGATCGATGCACTGGAAAGCCCGAGTGCATGATTTTTAATTTAACTCCAATTCCGCTGGCTCAAGTGGAATCCCTGTTGGCATTGTATGTGTATTGCAACTGCTTGTAAGCGCCGTATTTGTAACCCCCGCTTCCAGCGTGCCGGCGGCTTAGATCTATAGCATTCAGAATTACGCCATTTACCGATCTGCCCGCGTGCGCCAGCCTTCTGACGCTTTCGTTCAATTCGCCGAGCTGGGTTTTTTCGGCGCGTGCGACGAGCAGCAGGGTGCTGGCAAGGGGCGCGACCGAGGCGGTGTCGGCGGCCACGAGAACCGGGGCCGTATCGATGATCACGAGGTCGTATTGCGGCGACAGCTTTTCCAGCACCTGGACGAACGACTCGCTGGTGAGCAGCTCCGCCGGATTCGGCGGAAGCACGCCCGTGGTGATGACGTCCAGGTTGGGCAGCACCGCCGGGCGGATGGCCCGGCTGAAATCGAGCGTGCCGGCGATCAGCTCGGACAGCCCCGAAGACCGCTGGATCGACAGGAACTGGTTGACCCGGCCCTTGCGCAGGTCCGCGTCGATCAGGAGCACGCGCTTTCCGGTGGCGGCGCTGATCGCCGCGAAGTTGACCGAGATGAAGGTCTTGCCGACGCCGGGCGTCGCGCCCGAGATGAGCAGCCGGTTGTTGGTCGCCTCCAGCATCGCGAACTGCAGCGCGGTGCGCAGGCTGCGAAGGCTTTCCACCGCCGGGTCTTCGGGGTGGAGGTGCGCCAGCACGTGCTTGCCGCTGGCCTTGTTCTCGATGTTCCTGTCGATGGTGCGCTGGGCGGGGCTCAGCGGAATGCTGCTGTAGACGTTGAGCCCGGTGTGGCTCTCGATCTCGCCCGGGTTGCGGATGCCGCCGAAGAAGGAACTGCGGGCGATCGCGGCGCCGATGCCGGCGGCCAGCCCGAGGATCGCCGCCAGCGCGATGACCAGCGGCCGCTTGGGCCACACCGGTTCTTCCGGAACGATGGCCTCGTCAAGCAGGCGCACGTTGCCCACCTTGCCTTCCTTGGCCAGCCGCATCTGCAGCGAGCTGTTGAGCAGCGACACGTACAGGTCGGTATTCACCTTGATGTCGCGCTGCATGCGCACGGTGTTCTGCTGCAGCTCGGGCATCTTGCGGATGCGCGCGTCGATGGTGGCGATCGCGCTCTTCCAAGCGGCGACCTGGGTGTCGAGCGTCTGCACGGCGGGGTGCTCGTTCGTGAAGCGCGCGGTGAGCTCGCGCCGCTTCTGCTCCGCCTCAAGCAGCCTGGACTGCAGGTCGACCGTCTGCGTCAGCGCGTTCTTCGCCTCGTCGTCGAGGCTGACCGTGCCGTTCTGGTTGCGGTAGCGGTTGTAGACGTCCTCGGACTGCTCCAGCTGCTTCTTGAACTGCGGCAGCGCGCCGTCGAGGAAGCCCAGCGTCTTCTCGGCCTCGGCCGCCTTGCGCTCCATGTTCTGGCGCACGTAGAGGCGCCCGATCTCGTTGAGCAGCTGCGTGAGCTTGTCGGCATCGGGGCCCTTCCAGCTCACGTCGAGCACGCCCGACTGCTTGCCCTTTTCCACCACCTTCAGGCTGTCCTGCAGCGCGAGGAGCGTGAGCTGGGTGGAAGACCGCACGAGCACGAACTGCGCGCCCGGCCTGGCGCTGATGCTGCTGACCATCAGGCTCAGCTTGCCGTTGGGCACGCCCGGAACATTCGCCTCCAGCAAGGTGCCGATGGTGCCTTTCATCGGCGTGTCGATGTCGGGGTTGCCCAGCTCGTACTGGCCGTCGTTGCCGACCGTCAGCGTGAACTGCTTGTCCTCGAAGTCGGCGGGCACGTCGAACTTCGCAACCAGGATCTTCTCGGTGCCCGTCACGTAGCCTGAGAGGCCCATGAAGCCCGGCTCCGACAGCTCGGTGGCGCGGCGCGAGAGCCAGCTGCCCACGATGGGCGCGTAGCGCGGCCGCGCGCTGATGTAGAGCTTGGTGTTCTCCACCGCCTTGCCGAGGATGGCGCGCGAGCGAAGGATCTCGATCTCGCCCGCGGCCGGCGTCTTCACGCTCAGCAGCGAGGAGGCGGCATCGCCCAGGAAGCTCCCTGCGGAGTTGCCGGAGTCTTCCACCTGTACAGCGAGGTTGGCCTCGTAGACGGGCTTGCCGAGGAGGGCATAGGCCGTGCCCAGGAGCACGGCCGCCGCGGCGATGGCCGAAACGAGCCAGCGGTTGTCGATGAGGATGTCCAGGTACTCGGCCAGGTTGATGCCGCTCTCGTCCTCTTCCAGTACCTGCATCGGCGGCAGCGCGGCTTGCTGGGGTGCGTTCATGTCGATTGCTGCTCGGGGTTCGTGATTTTCAGAATGCGCTCGATCCATGCGCGCGTGCCGGTGTCGATGAGGGCCAGGGCGTGTTCGAACGCGGCCTCGCCCTGACGGTAGGGGTCGGGCACGTCCTGCCCCTGCCCCGCGAACTCGGCGATGCGGAAGACCTTGCCGCGCACGAAGGGATAGGTGGACTCGAGGTGGCGGCGCTGCTCGCGGTCCATCACCAGGATCAGGTCGGCCTGCCGGCACAGCAGCTGGCTCACCTGCTGCGCGACGTGGCCCGAGATGTCGAGGCCGCGCCGTCGCATGAGCGCCTGTGCCGTCTCGTCGGCCGGCTGGCCGACGAGCGCGCCGGTACCGGCCGAGAACACGCGCAGGTGCGGCAGGCCCGCGGCAAGCAGGCCTTCCGCCATCGGGCTTCGGCAGATGTTGCCGATGCAGACTGTCAGCACGGATCTCATCGGTGGTTCATGTAGACGCGGTCGCCGATGTCGAGCACCTGGGCCGCGGGGAGGATCAGGCTGGCCACGCGGTTCCAGCTGACCAGCGGCACGGAGTCGATGTAGACGACGTCGCGCGGCTGCAGCGGAAAGCGGTCGGCCAGTGCCAGCGCGGCGGGGTTCTTCGCGTTCAGGTGGAAGACCGAGGGCGAGCCCTTCGCGTTGCCGCTGTTGTTGCGCACGACGTAGATCTGCCCCGGGTTCGCCGTGCCCAGGCTCGCGCTGCCGGCCTCGCCCAGCGCCTCGTTGAGGCTGAGCCTGCCGTTGTGCATGGTCAGCGCCGAGGGCTTGAGCACTTCGCCCATCACGAACACCTTGCTCTCGTCGCGGTTGCGCACCTGCACCACGTCGCCGTTGCGCAGCGGGATGTCGCTTGCGCTGCTGCCCAGGTCCTGCAGCTTCGGCAGGTCGATGAGCGTGGTCCTGTCGCCGCGCGTCAGCGTGATGAACGAGCGGTCGCCGCTCGCGGTGATGCCGCCGGCGCGGTTGAGCGCCTCGGCCAGCGTCATCGGGACGTCGGTGAAGATCTGCAGCCCCGGCGTGCGCACCTCGCCTTCGACAAAAGCGCGGCGGCTGCGGAAGGACTGGATGCGCACCGTCACCTGCGGATCCTTGATGTAGCGCGCGATGCGCCTGGCGATCAGGTCGGACGCCTCGATCTCGGTCAGGCCCTGCATCTGGACGCGGCCGATGTACGGAAAGCTGATCTGCCCGTTGGCGCCGACGATGAAGCCCGGCGCCACGCTGATGCCCGTGGGGTCCACCTGCTGGGAGATCACCGCGCCGGCGTTGGGCAGCAGTTCGGGATGGTCGTAGACGATCACGCCCACCACGTCGCCGGGCCCGATGGTGTAGGCCGGGGCTTCGCCGAACAGGGCCTTCACCTCGGAGGGGATCGACGCCGGTTGCGCCTCGGCCATCGCGCGGATGAGGCTCGGCGAGATCGGGACCAGCGCTTCCTCCGGCGTGCCGTCGGCCGAAAGACGCGGCGCCGGCCCTTGGTCGGGCTCGTAGGCCGCCAGCGAACCGAAGCCCGGCGCGCATCCCTGAAGCAGCAGCAATGCGCCGGCCAGGGCGGTGCTCCACCCCGTCAGGTACAGGTAGCGAGTCAAATGGAACTCCATTGCGAACTTGGTAATTTCAAAAACTGCGATTCCATATGCAAAGCCCGAGCCTGATTTAAGGCTGACTGGCCGGTTAAATCTTTTTATTGACGAAAGACTTATTCCGGGCAATCGGCGCTTTATCGGCAGGCCGGCGGAAAGGAAATTGTCGCTGCCTTCGCGGCACCACTTTTTGGTGGAGTAGACGCAAGAGACGTGTCTATTCGTGGTGCGACCACGCCTTGCTCGTGGTTATCTTCCTGCCTGCTGCCGGAGGCTCTCTTTCCATTGGGGAAAGGGGCTCGGAATGCCTGTTTGTCGAGCACTCCGGAGAATCGAAAAATGCGACTTATTAATTACCCCGCGCAGGTGGGAGATTGTGGTTTCAGGTCCACAAAGTCAGGCTGTATAGGGTTTTTGATATTGCGTTCAAATTTGTTAAAAAGTGTGTCTTGGTAGGAGATGGCTGACAAGCCGTGGGCCAGGAGCATCAATGTGCCTGCTACGGGCGACAGATGGCCTCCGGCAAGGCGCGACCGCCGGGAGTGCCATGCAGGTAGGTTCTTCTGATTAATCGCGAAATTTCCCGCCCCTTGTCGGAGCCGAAAGCACCAAGTGCGTGCAATGGTGTTCCAGAAAATCAATGAATGATTTCAGGCTAATTCGGTGGGTATTCGGGGGCGGTGGCGATTTGCACCATCCCGATGGACACTTTTGTAGTGTTCTTCTATTTGCATCACTCCAGGAGCTGGAAGATGTTTCGGATTTAAATCATTGAAACCTGCTCCGATCCGGCGAAAGCCGGGGCGAATCAGAAAAAAGATTTCAATAACGCCCGGGTCGGGCGCTGAACATGCAAATCCGGGGAAAAAGATTGCGCCGGAATCCGGGCAAATTGAATGCGAATGTTTCTGCGCGGCAGGTCCGCGGCCGGGGGCTGCGGCTTATTGCTCGCGGTCGTCGCCGGGCTGGCCGAGCTGCTTCTTGGCGGAGCGCACACCGCGCAGGACAAGGTACAGCGCGCCGCCCGCGACCAGCACGAAGCCGGCCACCGCGAGGCCGCCCATGCCGAAGGCCCACCACCAGAACAGGCCGCTGATCGGCAGCAGCACCAGTGCCACGAGCAGTTCGATGAAGATCAAGCGCATCCGTCTCTCCCGTTCTTCTCTCATCACGCATGCAGCCTTGTGGGTGTGTAAGAAATCGCTACGTGCATTTTTGAGTGGCGAGAGGATAGCCCAAGAAGAAAAGCGGGGGTTACAGGGTTTGGGCCCCGTAGCTCCACCCGCTTCTTCAGTCTGCGGACCGAACCTGTGTGCCGCCTGACTGGCGGCGGCGCTCAGTACAGCCCGAGCTGCCGCGTCCTCAGCCGCGCCAGCCCGAGCAGCGCGTCGGTGAACGGCGTGGCCACGGCCGTCAGTTCACCGAGTTCGCGCACCACCGTCACCAGCGCGTCGAGTTCGACCGAGCGCCCGGCCTCCACGTCCTGCAGCATGGAAGTCTTGAAGGCGCCGAGCTTCTTCGTGATCTCGTGCCGGTCTTCCGGGCTCTGCGTGATCTCGATGCCGATGCGCCGCCCGATCTCTTTTGCCTCCAGCATCACCGCCGAGATGAAGCCGCGCACGTAGTCGTCGCCCATGATCAGGTCGGTGGTGCAGCCCGTGAGCGCGCTGATCGGGTTCACCGTCATGTTGCCCCACAGCTTGAACCACACGTCCTTCTGGATCTGCGGCGACAGCGTGGTGTCGATGCCGGTGCTCTTCAGCAGCGCCAGCAGCTTCTGCACGCGCGGCGTGGCCTCGCCGGAGGGCTCGCCGATGATCAACCCGTTGCCGAAGTGGTGCCGCACCACGCCCGGGCCGTCGAGCGAGCAGCTTGCGTGCACCACGCAGCCGATCACGTTGCGCGATGGAATGGCCTTGGCAATGGCACCGTCAGGGTCCACGGCCGCGAGCCGGTGGCCGGTGATCTCGCCGCCGAAGCCGCCTTCGAGGAACCACCACGGCACGCCGTTCATCGCCACCAGCACGATGGTGTCGGCACCGATCAGCGGCCCGATGCGCTCGGCCACGCCGGCCAGTGCGGGCGCCTTCACGGCGATGACCACCAGGTCCTGCACGCCGAGGGCTTCCGGGTCGGCCACCGCGTTGACCGGCACGCGCGTGCGCACCTCTCCACCTGTGCTGCCGCGCATCAATGACAGGCCGTCGCGCTGCAGCGCCTCGAGCGTGGCGCCGCGCGCCACCACGTTCAGCCGCTCGCCGGCCTGGGCGAGGCCGACGCCGATCCATCCGCCGATCGCGCCGGCGCCGTAAATGCAAATCTTCATGAGCTCGGTCGCTTCGGTTCAGTTGCGGTAGGAAGGGTCGATGCGGTCCACCTGCCGCACCAGCGCATCGAATACGTCCTGCCCCGCGCCATGCTCGGGGCTGAACTGCAGCGCGTCGCGCGTGCAGCGCTGCGCGATCTCCTCGCTCACCGGAATGGCCTGGCCCATCGAGAAGGTCGCCATCTGGATCTCGCAGGCGCGCTGCAGCGTCCACAGGATCGCGAAGGTCTGCGGCAGCGTCTGTCCCCAGGCCAGCAGGCCGTGGTTGCGCAGGATCACCGCGTTGCGGTCGCCGATGCTCTTCAGCAGGCGCGGGCCTTCGTCGGCATGGATCGTGATGCCCTCGAAGTCGTGGTACGCCACCATGCCGTGCAGCTGCGCGGTATAGAAATTGGTCTGCTGCAGGCCGCCCTGCAGGCAGGCCACCGCCACGCCGGCGGTCGTGTGCGTGTGCATCACGCAGTGCGCGCCGGGCAGGCCGTCATGGATGGCGGCGTGCACCACGAAGCCCGCCGGGTTCACCGGGTACGACGAACCGTCGAGCACCTTGCCCTGCAGGTCGATCTTCACCAGGTTGCTGGCCGTGACCTCGCTGTAGTGCAGGCCGAAGGGATTGATGAGGAACTGCTTCTCGCCACCCGTCACGCTGTCGGGCAGGCGCACGGTGATGTGGTTGTAGATCATCTCCGTCCAGCCCAGCATCGCGAACACGCGATAGCAGGCCGCGAGCTGTTCGCGCGCGGCGCGCTCGTCCGGGTGGATCGAGGGATGGACCAGCGCCGACGTGGAAGACGGCGCACTGGTGGCGAGTGTGTTCATGGCAGTTCCTTCTAAATGGCTTGCTCATTGCGCCAGCCGGTGGTCCTTCGCGGGGAACACCGCGGAACCGGCTTTGCCGGGCCGCCGGTGTTGCCCCTTGAGGGGGATTCGGCTACACGAAGTGAGCAAGAAACGGGGTGGTCTATCCCTCCGCGGTGAAGCCGACTTCCTTGACGATCGGCGCCCACTTGGCGGTGTCCTTCTTCAGCAGTTCCGTCAGCTCGGCCGGCGTGGAAGACATCGCTTCCAGGCCGAAGGTGCCGAGGCCGTCGATCACGTCCTTCTGCGCGAGCGCGTTCTTCATCGCGGTGTTCAGCTTCGCCACCAGTTCGGGCGAGGCCTTGGCCGGCAGGAAGAAGGCGAACCACTCGCTGTGCGCCATGTCCTTCAGGCCCTGTTCGCCGAAGGTGGGCACGTCGGGCACGAAGCGGCTGCGCTTGGCGCCCGACACCCCCAGGATGCGCACCTTGCCGGTGGGCAGGTGCTGCGTGATGTCGCCGATGGGCCCCGACACCGCCGAGATGTTGCCGCCCAGCAGGTCGAGCATGGCCGGCTGCGTGCCGCGGTAGGCCGCGTGCTTGAGTTCGACCTCGCCCTTCTTGCCCAGCAGCGCGCCGATGAAGTGCGGCGTGGAGCCCGACGCCGGCGAGCCGTAGTTGGCGCCGGCCGGATTGGCCTTGGCCCAGGCCAGGAACTCGGGCACGGTCTTCACGCTGGCCGGCACGGCCGGGCCCACGGCAAAGCCGAAGTCGAAGATGCAGGCCAGGCTCACGGGCGTGATGTCGACCATCGGGTCGTACGGCAGCTTCTTGTAGATGTGCGGGTAGATCGTCAGGATCGAGGTCGGCGTCTGCAGGATGGTGCCGCCGTCGGCCGGCTTGCCCTTCACGTAGCCCACGGCGATCTGGCCGCCCGCGCCGGTGCGGTTCTCGACCACCACGGTCTTCGCGTAGTCCCCGCCGAGCTTCGTCGCCAGGCGACGGCAGGTGGTGTCCGACGTACCGCCGGCCGCGAAGCCGGTGACGATGGTCGCGGTCTCGAGGTTCGTCGTCGCCTGCGCGAAGACGTTCTGGCCGAGGCTGGCCATCAAGGCCGATGCGCTGGTGGTCTGCAGGATCTGGCGGCGCGTGAAGCTCATGGTGTCTCTCTCCGGATGGTGGTTATGGAGGATCGATCAGGACTCGTCGCGCAGCCAGGTGACCGCGCCCGAGTGGGTCACGGCGCCCTGGTGGGCAGGGCGCACGGTGAGCGCGTATTTTTCCAGCAGGCCGCCGCGCGCGACCCCCGCGTTTACCTCACGTCCGGCGAGCCGCGCAGCGATTTCCCCGGCCGTGAGATCGGCGGTGATCGAGCGCGCCTCCGCCCGCGCGTCGATCGACACCATGTCGCCGTCGCGCAGCGCCGCGATCGGGCCGCCGTCCGCTGCCTCGGGCCCCGCGTAGCCGATGCACAGGCCGCGCGTCGCGCCGGAGAAGCGCCCGTCGGTCAGCAGCGCCACCTTGTCGCCCATGCCCTGGCCGTAGAGCAGGGCGGTGATGCCCAGCATCTCGCGCATGCCGGGGCTGCCCTTGGGCCCTTCGTTGCGGATCACGATCACGTCGCCCGCTTCGTAGCGGCGGTTCTGCACGGCGGTCTGCGCTTCTTCCTCTGAATTGAAGACGCGCGCCGGGCCGCGAAACACCAGGCCCTTGAGCCCCGCCGTCTTGAGCAGCGCGCCGTCCGGGCAGAGGTTGCCCTTGAGCACCGCCAGCCCGCCGTCGCGCGTGATCGGGTTGCCTGCCTCGCGCACCACGCGGCCGTCGGGTGCGAGGGCGCCGGCCAGTTCCTCGGCCATCGTGCGGCCGGTGAAGGTGAGCGCGTCGCCGTGCAGGAAGCCCTGCTCCAGCAGCGTGCGCAGGATGACGCCCGCGCCGCCGATGTAGAACACGTCGCGCGCCAGGTACTTGCCGCCCGGGCGCAGGTCGGCGATGAGCGGCGTGCGGGCGAAGATCTCGGCCACGTCGTCGAGGTGGAACTTGATGCCCGCCTCATGCGCGATGGCCGGCAGGTGCAGCGCCGCATTGGTCGAGCCGCCGGTGGCCGAGACGATGGCGCAGGCGTTCTCCAGCGCCTTGCGCGTGACGATGTCGCGCGGCAGCGGGCCGTCGCCCATCACCGCCTTCATCAACGTCTTGGCGGCGCGGCGCATCAGCGGCGCGCGTTCGCTGAACACGGCCGGCACCATGCTCGAGCCGATGGGCGCGAGGCCCAGCGCCTCCGACACCATGCCCATGGTGTTGGCCGTGAACTGCCCCGCGCAGGCTCCGGCGGTGGGCAGGCAGGCGCGGCTCATGGCGTCGAGCTCGTCGTGCGTGGCGGTGCCGGCCAGCACCTTGCCGATGGTCTCGTAGGTGTCGACCACGTTGAGGTCCTGCCCGTCCGGCCCCGGCATCTGGCCCGGCAGCGCCGAGCCGCCGTGCACGAACACGCTGGGCACGTTGCAGCGGACCATGCCCATCATCAGCCCCGGCAGGTTCTTGTCGCAGGCGCCGATGGCGAAGATGCCGTCCCACTGGTGGCCGCGCGTGGAGGCTTCCACGCTGTCGGCGATCAGCTCGCGCGAGATCAGCGAGAAGCGCATGCCCGAATGCGCCATCGTCAGCCCGTCGCTGATCGACACCACCGGGCATTCGTGCGGCGTGCCGCCGCCGGCGTAGATGCCGGTCTTGGCGTGCTGCGCCTGCTCGCGCAGGTTGAGGTTGCACGGGCTCATCTCGCCGCCCGTGTGGAACACGCCGACGTGCGGGCGTGCGATGTCCTCGTCGTCCTGGCCCAGCGCGTGCAGGAAGCTGCGCGTGGTCGCGCGGATCGTGCCCTCGCGGATGGTGGCGGAGCGGAAGCGCTTGCTGCTGTCGCTGTTCGGATCGTCGGGCGTGGTCATCGGCTGGCGTCGGAGCTGGCTGGTTTCGAAAGAAGAGGGGCGGTCAGAACATGCCGTTCTTGTTCGCGGCTGTCTCGGGCACGGGCTGCACCACGTCCCAGTGCTCGACGATCTTCCCGTTCTCCAGCTTGAAGATGTCGACGATGGCGCTGCCGCGCGTGCCCGGCTCGCGGATCGCGTTGACGTGCAGGATCACGTAGTCGCCATCGACGAAGCTGCGCTTGATCTCGCTCTTCGAGTTCGGGAACTTCTCGCGCAGGAAGGCGATGAACTTGCGGAAGCCCTCGGGGCCGTCGGCCGCCGTGGGGTTGTGCTGCACGTAGCGGTTGCCCACGTACTGCAGGGCCGCGTCGGCGTCCTTCTGGTTCAGGCCCTTCTCGTAGAAGGCGAGCACGGCCTGGCGGTTGGCTTCCTGCTGGGCGGTGGTTCCCTGCTTGCCGCCGCCCATGGGCGCGCAGGCAGCGAGGAAAAGAGTGGCGGACGCGGCCATGGCGGCCCAGGTCATGCGATGCATCGTCAAGACTCCCCGGTTGAAGAAGAAGGAAATCAGTAGCCGCTGGGCGTCTGAGCGCCCTGGGCGTTCTTGAACTTGGCCGCCAGCTGCTTCGCCGCGGCCGTCAGCACGATGGTGTCTACGCCCACCGCCACGAACAGCGCACCGGCCGCGAGCCACTTGCGCGCCTGCTCTTCCGTGGTCGACAGGATGCCCGGCGCCTTGCCGGCCTTGAGGATGCGCGCGATGGCGTCGGCGATCACCGCCTGCACCTCGGGGTGGTTGGGCTGGCCCACGAAGCCCATCGAGGCCGACAGGTCGGCCGGGCCGATGAACACGCCGTCCACGCCCGGCGTGGCGGCGATGGCGTCGAGGTTCTTCATCGCCTCCACCGTCTCGGCCTGCACCAGCAGGCAGGTCTGCGCGTTGGCTTCGTGCAGGTAGTTGGGGTAGGCCTGCCAGCGCGAGGCACGGGCGAGCGCGCTGCCCATGCCGCGGATGCCCTCGGGCGGGTATCGCATGCCCTGCACCAGCCGCGCGGCCTGCTCGGCGGTGTCGACCATCGGCACCAACAGCGTCTGCGCGCCGATGTCGAGGTACTGCTTGATCAGCGTGGTGTCGCCCACCGGGATACGCACGACCGGGTGCGAGCGGTCTGCCTCGGCCTGCGCCGACCATGCGCTCGAAATGCCCTGCAGCTGCGCGAGCACCGAGCGCACGTCGTTGGGCGCGTGCTCGCCGTCGACCAGCAGCCAGTCGTAGCCGGTGCCGGCCAGGATCTCGGCCACGTAGCCGTCGGCCAGCCCGACCCACAGGCCGATCTGGGGCTTGCCGGCCGCGAGGGCCTGCTTGAAGGTGTTGACGGGGGTGTGCATGGTGTTCGTTCAGGCGAAACGGAAGGAAATGGAGCCCAGCGGGCCGTAGTCGGCATGGAAGGTGTCGCCGGGCACTGCGGTGGTGGGCCGCGTGAACGAGCCACCCAGCACCACTTCGCCGGCCTCCAGGCATTCGTCCCAGGGCGCGAGCTTGTTCGCGAGCCAGGCCACGCCGGTGGCCGGGTGGTTGAGCACGGCCGCGGCCACGCCCGATTCCTCGATCACGCCGTTCTTGAAGAGCAGCGCGCTCACCCAGCGCAGGTCCACCGCGTCGGGCTTCACCGGACGGCCGCCCATCACGATGCCGGCGTTGGCCGCGTTGTCGGAGATGGTGTCGAACACCTTGCGCGGGGCCTTGGTGTGGCGGTCGAACTGCTCGATGCGCGCGTCGATGATCTCGATGGCGGGCACCACGTAGTCGGTGGCGGCAAGCACGTCGAAGATGGTCACGTTCGGGCCCTGCAGCTTCCTGCCGAGGATGAAGGCCAGCTCGACCTCGATGCGCGGCGCGATGAAGCGCTTGAACGGGATATCGCCGCCCTGCTCGAAGAACATGTCGTCCAGCAGCGTGCCGTAGTCGGGCTCGTCGATCTGGCTGGACTGCTGCATGGCGCGCGAGGTCAGGCCGATCTTGTGGCCCTTGACGGTGCGGCCCTCGGCGATCTTGGTCTTCACCCATTCGCGCGAGATGGCGTAGCCGTCCTCGATGGTCATCTCGGGAAAGCGCTTGGAGAAGTGCTCGACCTGCACGCGCGACTTCTCGCTTTCGTGCAGCTCGGCGGCCAGTTGGGCGATGGTGGCTTTGGAGAGCATGTGGGTCCTTCTCTTCTTGTTGTCGTTCAGCTCTTGTTGAACAGCGGATGCAGGTTGCTGTGCTTGCCGTCGTACACCTGCCCCGGGCTTTCGTCGATCTGCAGCGTGATGCCGATGTGGCGCTTCTCGAAGATCGGCGCGAAATGAGCGCGCACGTCGGCCAGCAGTTCGTCGCCGGCCTTCTTCTTCACGGCCTCGGAGCGCCCGGCCGCCATGCGGATGTTGAGGTACACGAAGGCGTAGTCGGCCTTGCCGTCGGCCACCGCGTAGTGCGCGGCGGGGTAGGCCAGCACCCGCGTGCCGCCGATGGGGAACACCGGCTTGTCGGCCTCGTCGCGCTGCTTCAGCATGGTGTCGGCCAGCGTGCGGCACAGGGCCGACATGTCGGTCTCGGCCTCGATGTTCGGCGTGTAGAGGATCACGAGATGGGGCATGGGTGCTGCTCTGTGTTCATTCCACCGACATCGTCGCGGCCGTGCAGGTCACCGCGAAGATCGGGATCGCCTTCATGTGGAAGATCTCGCCCTTGCCGCGCGCGGCGGCCGCCACGCTGATGAAGGTGCGGATCTCGAAGCCGCCCTGGCCCGCTTCGCGGTAGGTGGCCTCGTCGCCGTAGTCGTCCTGCGAGAGCAGCGCCTCGCGGTCGTTGGCGCACCAGCGGCGCATGAACTCGGCGTCCCACTCGGCGTTGACCTTGCCCGAGTCGGGCGTGGCCGGCCAGTGCGAGATGCCGCCCGTGCCCACCAGCGCGATGCGTTCCGGCACCTTGTCGCACGCGCGGCGCAATGCCTCGCCGAAAGCCCAGGCGCGGTGCAGCGGCGTGAGCGGCGGGCCCTGGCAGTTGATGTTCACGGGAATGACCTTGGTGTCGAACTCCGGCGTGAGGAAGTTCAGCGGCACCATGATGCCGTGGTCGAACTTCCACTCCTCGGCATAGGCCACGTCCACCGTCTGCATCACCTCGCGGATCAGCCGCTGCGACAGCGCGGCGTCGCCCGGGATGCGGTGCTTCTCGATGCCCAGCCACTTCGGGTCTTCGATCGGGCCCTCGTAGCTGTCGGCCATGCCGATCGCATAGGCCGGCATGTTGTTCATGAAGAAGTTCGCGAAATGCTCGGCGGCGATCACGATCACCGCGTCGGGCTTCGTCGCGCGCATCGCCTCGCCGAAGCGATGGAACTGCGCGTGGAACTCGTCCTTCACGGCAGGGTCGGCAAGATGCGCGCGGCCGGTGATGCCGGGGGCGTGGCTGCACACGCCTGCGAATACCAAGCTCATACGCCTGCCACCTTTTCGTCTGTACCCGTTGTCATTGCGTAGATGCCGGCGCGCACCGGGCCGTACTTGCGCACACCTTCGCGCATGGCCTCGAGGTAGTCCGCCCATGGAATCCCGAGCAGCGGTGCGAAGTGCATCAGCAGCTGGCCGTTGCAGCCGAGCACGTAGAGCTTGCCGATGTCGCCGGTGTCGATGGCCTCGCGTTCCTCGTCCGTGAAGTCGTAGGCGCCCAGCAGCGCCGCGCGCGTTGCGCCGCCTTCGGCATAGCGCCGCTGCACTTCCTGCTCGCGATTGAGCGCGAACAAAAACTTCTGCATCGCATAGAGGCTCATCGTTCAGCCCTCGATCTGGATGTTGGCCTTGCGGATCACGTCGCCGTACTTCGCGATCTCGCTCTGGATGAAGGCCGCGAAGCGCTCCGGCGTGCCCGACAGCGAGGCGATGCCGCCCTTCTGGAAGGCATCGGTCACGGTGGGGCTCGCGAGCGCGCGGTTCACCTCTGCGTTCATGCGCTGCACGATGGCGTCGGGCGTGCCGGCCGGGGCCAGCAGGCCGTTCCACGAATTGGACTCGATGGGCACACCCTGTTCGGCCAGTGTGGGTATGGCCGGCGCGTACTGCGAGCGCTGCGCGGTCGCCATGCCCAGCGCCACCAGCTTGCCGCTCTGGATGTGGCCGCGGAACTCGGGCCAGTTGCCGAACATCATCGTCACCTGCCCGCCGAGCAGGTCGGTGAGCGCCGGGCCCTGGCCCTTGTAGGGCACGTGCACGATGTCCAGGCCCATCTGCAGCTTCAGCATCTCCCCCGAGAGGTGGGCCGAGGTGCCGTTGCCGAAGGAGGCGAAGCTCAGGGTGCCCGGCTTGGCCTTGGCGGCGTTGCGCAGGTCGGCAAGCGTCTTCAGGCCGCTGTTGGGGGGCGTGGCGAGCACGTGCTCCGACATGCCCATGAGCGCCACGGGGCGCAGGTCCTTCTGCGTGTCGTAGGGCAGCTTGCGGATCAGCGTCTGGTTGGCCGTGAAGCTGTTGGCCACGCAGACGAAGGTGTAGCCGTCGGGCGCGGCCTTTGCGGCGGCGTCCACGCCGATCACCGTGCCCGCGCCGGGCTTGTTGTCGACGATCACCGGCTGGCCCAGCGTCTTCGACAGCTCGGTGCCGACGAGGCGCGCGACGAAGTCGGTGGTGCCGCCGGGCGTGAAGGGCACGATCACGCGGACCGGCTTGGCGGGCCAGTTGCCCTGCGCGCGTGCCAGCGAGGGCAGGGCCGCGAGGGCGGCCGCGCCTTGCAGCAGCGTGCGGCGGTGCATGCTCACGCCACGCCCCAGTGCGGAATGTGGTGCGAGCCCAGCGACACCGCCACGTTCTTCGGCTCGCAGAACACCTCGTAGCTCCAGGTGCCGCCTTCGCGGCCCGTGCCCGATGCCTTGGTGCCGCCGAAGGGCTGGCGCAGGTCACGCACGTTCTGGCTGTTGACGAAGCACATGCCGGCCTCCACGGCGGCGGCCACGCGGTGGGCCTTGCCGATGTTCTCGGTCCACACGTAGCTGCTCAGGCCGTACTGGATGTCGTTGGCCAGTTCGATGGCGTGCGCCTCGTCCTTGAAGGGAATCAGGCAGGCGACCGGGCCGAAGATCTCGTCCTGCGCGATCTTCATGCGGTTGTCGACGTCGGCGAACACGGTGGGAGCGACGTAGTTGCCCTTCTTCACGCGGTCGGGCAGGTTCGACGGCGCTTCCAGCCCGCCGCACAGCAGCGTCGCGCCTTCCTTCGGGCCCAGCTCGATGTAGCTGCGCACCTTGGCCAGGTGGGCCTGCGAGATCATCGGGCCGACGATGGTCTTCTCGTCCAGCGGGTCGCCCACCGTGATGCGCTTCGCGCGCTCGGCGAACTTCGTGGCGAAGTCGGCATAGATCGACTGCTGCACCAGGATGCGCGAGCCGGCCGTGCAGCGCTCGCCGTTGTTGCTGAAGATCATGAACACGGCCGCGTCGAGCGCGCGGTCGAGGTCGGCGTCTTCGAAGATCACGAAGGGGCTCTTGCCGCCGAGCTCCATGCTGAACTTCTTCAGGCCCGCGCTCTTCACGATGCGGTTGCCGGTGGCGGTGGAGCCGGTGAACGAGATGGCGCGCACGTCGGGGTGCGCCACCAGCGGCTCGCCGGCTTCCTTGCCATAGCCGTGCACCAGGTTCAGCACGCCGGGCGGAATGCCCGCTTCCAGCGCCAGCTCACCGAGGCGCGCGGCCGTCAGCGGCGAGAGTTCGCTCATCTTCAGCACGGCGGTGTTGCCGAAGGCCAGGCAGGGCGCGACCTTCCAGGTGGCCGTCATGAAGGGCACGTTCCACGGGCTGATGAGCGCGCACACGCCCACCGGATGGAACAGCGTGTAGTTCAGGTGCGTGGGCGTGGGGTAGGTGTGGCCGTCCACGCGCGTGCACATCTCGGCGAAGTAGTAGAAGTTGTCGGCCGCGCGCGGCACCAGCTGCTTGCCCGTTTGCACGATGACCTGGCCGCAGTCGTTGGTTTCGGTCTGCGCGATCTCGGGCACGTTCTTCGCGATCAGGTCGCCGAGCTTGCGGATCAGCTTCGCGCGCTCGGGCGCGGGCATGCCGGCCCACTTGGGGAAGGCTTCCTTCGCGGCGGCCACCGCGGCGTTGACTTCGGCTTCGCCGCCCGAGGCGACTTCGGCCAGCACTTCCTGCGTGGCGGGGTTGACGGTCTCGAAGTAGTCCGTGCCCTTGACGGACTTGCCGCCGATGAGATGGTCGATCTGTTGCATGAAGAGAGTCCGGTTCAATCAATCCAGTTTGATGTCGCGCGCCTTGATGAGGGCGTGCCATTTCTTGCGCTCCGAGTCGGTGTAGCGCGTCATTTCGGCGGCGTCGGCGGGGCGTGCCTCCCAGCCGGCGTCGTAGAGCCTCTGCTTCACGCCGGCATCGGCCATGGCCTTCTGAAGTTCGCTGCCCAGCTTCGCCTGCACTTCCTTCGGAGTGGCCGCGGGCGTCACGAGGCCTTGCCATGTGTAGGCCTCGACGTTGGCGAAGCCGAGTTCCTTGGCGGTGGGAACGTTGGGCAGCTGCGGCACGCGCTCGCCCGACATGGCCAAGAGCGGGATCACCTTGCCGGCCTTGACCGCGCTCACGCCGCTGGGCAGGTCGAGCATCATCAGCGCGACCTGTCCGCCCATCAGGTCCTGCAGGGCCGGGGCGCCGCCCTTGTACGGCACGTGCAGCATGGACACGCCGGCCTCGCGCTGGAACAGTTCGTAGGCGAGGTGATGCGGGCTGCCGGTGCCCGGCGTCGCGATGCTGTACTTGCCGGGCGAGGCCTTGAGCGCGGCCAGCAGCGCCTTCGCATCGGCGATGCCCGCGTTGGGCGCGGCCGTGATGATGAGCGGCGAGCGGCCCATCATGCCGACGAGCGCAAAGTCTTTCTCGGCGTCGTAGGGCAGCTTCTTGTAGAGCGCGGGGTTGTAGACCAGCACGCCGTTGTCGGCGGAGAACACGGTGTAGCCGTCGCCCGGCGAGCGCGCGACGTTCTCCGAAGCGATGATCGCGCCCGCGCCGGGGCGGTTGTCCACCAGCACCGGCTGGCCCATCTGTTGCGAGACCTGCGCGCCCACGGTGCGCGCGAGGAAGTCGGTGCCGCCGCCGGCCGGGTAGCCGACCACCCAGCGCACGGGCTTGGCGGGGTAGGCGGTCTGCGCGACGGCGGTGGCCGAGACGGCCAGCGCCAGAGCGGCTGCGGTGAACTGGAGGAGTTTTCTGCCGGTGATCATGTCGTGTTGTCTCCGCTGATCTGGTTATGGATATGGCAAGGAAAAAAGGCGCGCCGTGACAGCGCGCCGGCTCAGGCGGCCGCGATGGTGTTGACCAGCGCGCCGATGCCTTCGATCTCGGTGACGACCACGTCGCCCGGCTTGCAGTCGACCACGCCGTCGGGCGTGCCGGTGAGGATCAGGTCGCCCGGCGAGAGCGTCATGAAGCGGCTGAAGTACTCGATGAGGAAAGGCGCGTCGAAGATCATGTCGCGCGTGTTGCCCTGCTGCGTGACCGTGCCGTTGACGGTGGTGCGCAGCGCGAGCGCCATCGGGTCGGCGATGTCGGCCGCGTCCACGAACCAGGGGCCCAGCGGCGTGCAGGTGTCGCGGTTCTTCACGCGCAGGTTGGGTCGGTACCAGTTCTCGAGGTAGTCGCGGATGGCGTAGTCGTTGGCCACCGTGTAGCCGCCGATGAAGTCGTAGGCGTCGTCGCGCTTCACGTTCTTTGCCGTCTTGCCGACCACGATGGCGAGCTCGCATTCGTAGTGCATGAACTGCACGCCGGCGGGGCGGTGCGTGTGCTGGCGGTGGCCGATCAGTGTGCTCTGGCCCTTGACGAACACCAGCGGCTCTTCGGGCGCCTTGAACTCGAGTTCCTTGGCGTGGTCGGCGTAGTTCAGGCCCAGGGCGAGGATGGTGCGCGGGCGCGCGGTCGGCGCGAGCGGCGGCAGCCATACGAGCTGTTCCTGCGGCACGACGCGGCCGTCGTCCAGCCGCACGGCCGCATCGGGCTGGCCGTTGAATTCGTGGCTGGTGCCGGTGTGTTCACGGCCTTCGAAGATGACGCGTGCGTGCTTCATGCGGCTTCCTTCGCCAGCGTGTTGCTCAGGGTTTCGAAGCCCGGTGCGGAGATGTCGATGCGGTCGCCCGCGCGTGCCAGCGGACGGCCGTGGCCGCAGCCGAGCATCAGCACGTCGCCGTGCGCGAGCGTCATGAATTCGCCGACGTCGGCCAGCAGTTGCTGCGCGGGGCGCACTAGCTGTGAGAAGTCGAGCGACTGCTTCAGCTCGCCGTTGATGCGCACCTCGACGCGGAAGCTGGCGGGGTCGGCCACTTCCTGCGCGTCGCGCAGCACGGGGCCGATGCCGAGGAAGCCATCGACGCACTTGAACTTGACCGGCGGGCGGAAGAAGCTCGCGTGCGGAATCGACAGGTCGTTCATCAGCACGAAGCCTTCGACGTCGCCCTCGGCGCCGATCACCATGCCGATGCTCGCGCCGACTTCCACCTCGGGCACCGCGGCGGGCACGGTGATGGCATTGCCGTGCGGGCTCCAGGTGTTGGCCGTCTTCACGTAGAGCACGGGTGCCTTCGGCGGCGCCTTGTAGGGCGGCTGCGTCATCTGCGGCGCGAGCGCCTCCACCTCGGCGCGGAAGTTCAGCAGCGTGCCGTACACGGTGCCGGTGGGAAGGTAGTGCGGGCTGGCGCTCATTGAGGTTGTTCCAGTGCGATCAGTTCGTCGAGCAGCCCGTAGAGCTGCGCGAGCTTGGCCTTGCCGAGGGACTTTTCCATCCAGTCGTAGTGGGCCTCGATGCTGGTTCCGAGGCGCTTCACCAGCTTCATGCCGTGCGGCGTGGCCTCGACCACGGTGCGGCGCTGGTCGGCCGGATCGCGCGCGCGGGTGATGAGGTTGTCGCGCTCCATGCGCGCGAGCACGCCGGTGAGGCTGGGCCCGAGGATGAAGGCCTCGCGCGCGACGCGGCCGGTGTCGACCGCGCCGTGCTCGCCCAGCACGCGCAGCACGCGCCATTGCTGGTCGGACAGCGCGTGCTCGCGCAGGCTGGGCCGGGTGTGGGCCATCACGGCTTCGCGCGCCTGCAGCAGCAGGCGCGGCAAGTTGCGATGAGTGAATGTCGTGCTCAAGGCTTGTCTCTTCCGAAATTACTTAACATGTTAAATGAATCGTCGAGGCTTTCCTAGTGGGCTGTTTCGATCGATTTCAAAACCTAGGGTATGCACGGATGAGCCGTGCGGCTTGCTTCAGCGCGCGGCGGGTGGCTCGCGGCGGCGCCGGTCGGCCTTGGGCAGGTCGGCCGACGCGACCATCGCCTCGCCGCGCGCATGCAGGCGCTGCAGCATGTCGTCGAGCAGCGCGACCTTGGCGGTGTCCAGCGCGCCCAGCAGTTCGGTGTTGATCGCGCAGACCAGCGGATAGAGCTCCGCGTGGAGCTTCGTGCCCGCCGAGGTCAGGCACAGGCGCACGTGGCGCCGGTCGCCGGCGGGCTGCTCGCGTGAGACCAGGCCCTTGTCGACCAGCGAGCTCACCGCGCGCGAGGTGCGCGCCCTGTCGAGCTGCGCGTGTTCGGCCAGTTGCGACGAGCCCAGCGTGCCGTTGCCCGCCAGCGTGGCGATGAGCCGCCATTCGCGCCGCGTGATGCCGAAGCGCCCCTCGCACAGCCGGATCACCATGCTGCCCGCCACCGACAGCAGCCGGCTGGTTCGGTAGAGCAGCAGGTCGTCGAGCGTGCGCGGCTGGGCGTGCATCGGCATAGGGTTTGCCCGGGCAATGATTGATTAGATGAACCAATTGTCGGCGCTCTACAGTGGCCGCGATCCATCGCGCCGCGCAGGCAACGCAGACAAGAAAGAACGGAGACGAGACAGATGACGACAGACCCGCAGTTCCTGCACCAGCCAGGTCGCCGCCGCGCGCTGGCCGTGCTCGGCGGCATGGCCCTCGCGCCGCTGGCGGCAACCGTGCAGGCACAGCAGGCGATCGTGCCGGGCACACCGATCCGCGTGCTGATCGGCGTGCCCGCCGGCGGCACGCAGGACGTGCTCACGCGCGCCATCGCGCAGCAGGTGCGCGACTCGCTGGGCCCGCTCATCGTCGACAACCGCTCCGGCGCTGCCGGGCGCATCGCGGTGGAGGCCGTGAAGACAGCCGCGCCCGACGGCCACACGCTGCTGCTGGGCACGGCCAGCATGATGACCATGTTCCCGAGCGCCTACAGGAACCTGTCGTACGACCCGATCAAGGACTTCCAGCCCATCATCAACGCCGCGCGCTTCGAGCTCGCGCTGGTGGTGCACAAGGACGTTCCGGCCAACACGGTGGCCGAGTTCATCGCGTGGGCCCGCAAGCAGCCGGGCGGCGTGAGCTTCGCGTCGTACGGCGCGGGCACGCCTTCGCACTTCCTCGGCGAGATGCTCAACCGCTCGGCGGGCCTCTCGATGGTGCACGTGCCCTACCGCGGCTCCACGCCGGCGCGCCAGGACGTGATGGGCGGCACCGTGCCGGCCTACTTCGACACCGTGGGCGGCGCGCTGCAGATGCTGCCCAGCGGCCGCGTCAAGGTGATCGCCACCAGCGGCGAGAAGCGTTCGCCGCTGATGCCCGCCATGCCCACCTTCGTCGAGAGCGGCCTGAAGGACGTGGTGGCGACCGCATGGTTCGCCTACTACGCGCCATTGAAAACGCCGAAGCCGGTGCTCGACCAGCTGCGCGCCGAGTTCACGCGCGCGGTGAACTCGCGCGAGGTGCGCCAGCAGCTGCTGCAGAACGGCATGTATCCGGTGGCCGACGGTCCCGAGGCGCTGCTGAAGACGATGCGCGAGGACACGGCGCGATGGTCGGCGATCATGAAGGCGGTGAACTTCCAGGCGAACGACTGACGGGGGCATCGCCCGCCCGGCCACCTAAACTCGAAGGATGGCCAAGGACAAAACACTCTTCGTCTGCAGCGAATGCGGCGGCACCAGCCCGAAGTGGCTCGGCAAATGCCCCAGCTGCGGAGCCTGGAACACACTCATCGAGCAGGTCGCGGGCGCGGGCAATGCGCCCGCCAATAATCGCTTCGGCACGCAGTTCGCCTCGCTCGCGGGCGCGTCGGAGCTCACGACGCTCTCCGAGATCGAGGCGACCGACGTCGCGCGCACGCCCACCGGCATCGACGAGCTCGACCGCGTGCTGGGCGGCGGCATCGTCTCCGGCGGCGTCACGCTGATCGGCGGCGACCCGGGCATCGGCAAGTCGACGCTGCTGCTGCAGGCGGTCGATGCGCTGCAGCACGCGGGGCAGAACGCGCTCTACGTCACCGGCGAGGAAAGCGGCTCGCAGGTGGCGCTGCGCTCCAGGCGGCTCGGCCTCGACCACTCGCAGGTGCAGGTGCTGGCCGAGATCCAGCTGGAGAAGATCATCGCCACGCTCGACGCCACGCGCCCGGCCATCGCGGTGATCGACTCGATCCAGACGGTCTACTCCGACCAGCTCACTTCGGCCCCAGGCTCGGTGGCGCAGGTGCGCGAATGCGCGGCGCATCTCACGCGCTTCGCCAAGACCAGCGGCACGGCCGTGGTGCTGGTGGGCCACGTCACGAAAGAGGGCGCGCTCGCCGGTCCGCGCGTGCTGGAGCACATGGTCGACACGGTGCTGTACTTCGAGGGCGACACGCATTCGAGCTTCCGTCTCGTGCGTGCCATCAAGAATCGCTTCGGCGCGGTCAACGAGATCGGCGTGTTCGCCATGACCGAGCGCGGCCTGAAGGGCGTGACCAACCCCAGCGCGATCTTCCTGAGCCAGCATGCCGAACCCGTTCCCGGCAGCGTGGTGCTGGTCACGCTCGAAGGCACGCGGCCGATGCTGGTGGAAATCCAGGCGCTGGTCGACAACGGCGGGCCGAGCCCACGCCGCCTGTCGGTGGGCCTGGACCGCGACCGCCTCGCGATGCTGCTGGCCGTGCTGCATCGCCATGCGGGCGTGGCCTGCATGGACCAGGACGTGTTCGTCAACGCGGTGGGCGGCGTGCGCATCAGCGAGCCCGCGGCCGACCTGGCCGTGATGCTGTCCATCACATCGAGCCTGCGCGGCAAGCCTTTGCCCAAGGGCTTCATCGCATTCGGCGAAGTGGGCCTGGCCGGCGAAGTGCGCCCCGCGCCGCGCGGGCAGGAGCGCCTGCGCGAGGCCGCCAAGCTGGGCTTCAGCGTGGCGGTGGTGCCCAAGGCCAATGCGCCGCGCAAGGGTGCGAAGGAAATCGAAGGGCTGACGATCCACGCGGTCGACCGCATCGAAGAGGCGATGGAAGTGGTCCGCCGCCTCGACTGACCCCATCGACGGACCGCACCGGTCCCCCAAGAGAGGAGCCAAGCCATGCAACTCGTCGTTTCCGCCGGCCTGATCGCCGTGGTGGTCCTGTGGGGGCTGGTTTCGCCGGCCACGCTCGACAGCGTGTTCAGCACCGCGCTGGCCGGCATCACGCGCAACTTCGGCTGGTTCTACCTGTGGGTGGTGCTGGGGCTGGTGGTGCTGGCCTTCTTCCTGGCCTTCAGCCGCTACGGCGACCTGAAGCTGGGCGATGAAGACGACGAGCCCGAGTTCTCCATCGGCGCCTGGTTCGCGATGCTGTTCGCGGCGGGCATGGGCATCGGGCTGGTGTTCTGGGGCGTGGCCGAGCCTGTCTCGCACTACGCGAACCCGCCGCCGGGCGTGGTCGCGCTGACGCCCGACGCCGCCGGCGTGGCCATGCGCTACGCCTTCTTCCACTGGGGGCTGCATCCCTGGGCCATCTACGGCATCGTGGGCCTGTCGATCGCCTTCTTCAGCTTCCGCCGCAAGGCGCTGCCGCTGGTGAGCTCGGCCACCGAGGCACTGCCCTGGCGGCTCGTGCAGCGGCTCTCGCCGGCTTTCAATGTGCTGGCGGTGGTGGCCACGGCCTTCGGCGTGGCGGCCTCGCTCGGCATGGGCGCGACGCAGATCAACAGCGGGCTGCACGCGGCCTTCGGCCTGAGCATCGGCAAGACCATGCAGGCGACGATCATCGTGGTGACGACGGTGCTGTTCATCACCTCGGCCGTCACCGGCGTCGAGCGCGGCGTGAAGTGGCTGTCGACGGGCAACCTGGTGGTGGCGGCGCTGCTGGCGCTCGTGGTTCTGGTCGTGGGGCCGACGGTGGCCATCGTCGAGACCTTCACCAACACGCTGGGCGCGTACATCGCCGAGTTCGTGCGCATGAGCCTGCGCATGAACCCCTTCCGCAACAGCTCGTGGGTGGGCGACTGGACGCTCTTCTACTGGGCCTGGTGGCTGGCGTGGTCGCCGTTCGTGGGGCTGTTCATCGCGCGCGTGTCGCGCGGCCGCACGATCCGCCAGTTCATCCTGGGCACCGTGATCGCACCCACGCTGGTGGGCTTCGCATGGTTCTCGGTGTTCGGCGGCGCGGCGCTCAACTTCCAGATCTTCCAGGGCGTGCCGCTGGTCGAGGCGGTGAAGGCCGACGTGTCGACTGCCATGTTCGTGATGTTCAAGGCGATGCCCGCGGGCATGCTGCTGTCGATGGTCGCGACGCTGCTGGTGTTCGTGTTCTTCGTGACCTCGGGCGATTCCGCGACGCTGGTGCTGGGCACCATGAGCACCGGCGGCAACCCGAATCCGCCGGCCCGCGTGAAGATCACCTGGGGCGTGCTGGTGGCGGCCATCGCGCTCAGCCTGCTCTTCGCGGGCGGCCTCAAGGCGATACAGACGGCGACCATCGTGTTCGCGCTGCCGTTCGCCTTCGTGATCCTGCTGATGGCGCTGTCGGTCACGCTGGCCATCCGCGACGACTGGAACGCGGAGCAGAAGCGCGAGCGCGAGCTGCGGCGCAAGATGCGGCAGCTCGTGTCCTGATCGGGCCGGCGCGGCGCGCCGGAAAAAACACCCGGCGCGCACGGTGGCGCGCCGGGCCTAGCCTCCCTATCCCCCGATATGCATGGTGAACGCCGGACCGCCGTTGAGCACGCATTGACCGCTGCCCAATGTGGCCGAGTTCATCGCGTACTGGCAACTCAGGTTGCCGCCGCGGCTGCCGGTGGCGTTCGCCACGCCGGTGCCCCGCGCGCCCCCTGCGACCCGGGTCGCCTCTCCCTGGAACTGCTCGCCGCCGATCTGCGCGTTGAAGTGGCCGCGGCCGTTCATGTCGTTGGTCACGGTGCCCGCCACGACGCCGTAGCGCGAGGCTTCGGCATTCGACGGATACAGCCGCGCGCTGAAGGTCTGCGCGATCGGGCCCGGTGCGACGGCATAGGCCTGCGAAGGCGGCGCCGTTGGAGCGGGTTGTCCGAGCGGCACGACGTAGCAGCCGCTGAGCGCGGCGGCCGTGAGCGTGGCGGCGAGGGTGAGACGAACGAAAGTGACGGAACGCGGAATGGTCATACGCTTTTCAGTGGCCCGGGCAGATGCCCGTGCGGCGAAATGTGCCGGCTCTTCCCGTCGTTGCCTGCGCCTTTCGCGGTGAGTACCGCCTTGCGCGCCCGGCGGTAGCCACGGCCGCTACCGCGACGGCTCGGGGCACGCCGGCAGAATGGCGCCCCGATCACCGTTCCCCGAATGAAGCCGATGCCTTTTCCGATTGCCGCCGTCATGGTCCATGTCCCCGACGTGGAGGCGGCGCTGCGCTGGTACGAAGCGGCGTTCGCGGGCGAGGCCGTCCGCGTCCGCATCGGCACGCCGGTGTTCGAATGCCTGTCGGTGCACGGGGTCCTGCTCGAGATCGTTCCCGGCGACGAGAAGGTCGGCTCGGGCGCGTCGGGATCGGTCGTGTACTGGGCTGTCGACGACTTCGATGCCGCGCTGCGCCGCTTCGAGGGCGCCGGAGCGGTGCTGTACCGCGGCCCGCTGCGGCTCGACGACCCGCAGGGCGTCCAGTGCATGTGCCAGGTGCGCGACCCGTGGGGCAACTGCATCGGTATTCGCGGGCCGGCCTGAGGCCCATGCCGGCCGCGAATTGCCGGCCAGCGACAATGCGCGGCATGAATTTCAAGAAATTTCTGGTGCCCGTGGGCGCCATCGTCATCCTGGGGCTGGCCTGGCGCAGCGGCGGATGGGGCGGTGTCGCCCTGGCCGGCGGCGCGATCGTGATGTTCCTGCTGCTGCACTTCAATCGCGCGATGCAGGTGCTCAAGCGCGCGGCCGAACGCCCGGTGGGCTATGTGGGCAGCGCGGTGATGCTCAATGCCAAGCTCAAGCCGGGCGTGACGCTGATGCACGTGATCGCGATGACGCGCGCCCTCGGCGAGTTGCGCTCGCCCAAGGACGAGCAGCCCGAGCACTACCGCTGGACCGACGGCGGCGGCTCGTATGTCGACACCGTGTTCAACGGCGGCAAGCTGCAGAGCTGGACGATGACGCGGCCCGAGACGGCGCCCGAAGACGACGGCACGCAGACTCCCTCGGCCTGATACCGGAGATCAGCCCGTGCCCGCCTTGCCCCTCAGCTGTCGCCACGGCGGATTCGCCTTCGCGTGGTGGCGCGCCTCCTTCACGAACTCTGTGCACACGTGCGTCATGAGGTCGGCGGAGCGGTAGACCAGGAACACGTCGAAGTCCGGCAGCGCATCGGTGATCGACAGCTTCTCGAGCAGGCCGGGCTGCAGCCGCAGCGGCCCCGCGCCATGGAAGACGAAATCCGACCACATGCTGATCAGGTCGGTCTGCGTGGCCAGCTGCAGGCCCAGCAGGTTCGAGGCGCTGTGCACCATGCGCCGCGGCATTTCCAGCCCGTGCATGTTCATCGTGCTCACCAGCGGGCTTCCGGCATCGTCGATGGGGTCGAGCACCAGCCAGTCGGCATCGAGCAGAGGCTGCAGCTTGCGCACGCGGCGCAGCGGATGCCCGGCGCGCACGCTGAGGTGCATCGCCACCGAGAAAAGTGGCTCCCACTGAAAGGCGTTGGTGCCCGGTCCGTTGCAGGTGGAGACCAGGCCCAGGTCGAGCCGGCCTTCGCGCAGCCCCTCGAAGATCTGCTGCGGCCTCTGCTCGAAGCCGCGCAGCGCCACATTGGGAAAGCGCTGGCGAAACGACGCCATCGCATCGGGCAGCGGCCCGCTCGACGCCACCGCGGTGAAGCCGATGTTGAGCTGCGCCTCGTCATGCCCGCGGATCGCCTCGATGTCTTCCAGCGCGTGCCTCAGCTCCTGCTCGACCAGGCTCGCGCGCTTGACCAGCGCCACGCCGTAGGGCGTGAGGCTCACGCCGCGCGTGGAGCGCGACATCAGCGTCACGCCAAGCTCGCGCTCCAGTTCCGAGATGGCCTTCGACAGCGCGGGCTGCGTGGTGTGCAGGCTGCGCGAGGCCTCGTGGATGCTGCCGTGCTGTGCCACGGCCAGCAGGACGCGCAACTGTTGCAGCTTCATCGTGGTGCCGATCTGCCGGAAAGAGGCGTCTTGGTGGTTCTCCCGATGGCTTCCGGTGCCTGTTTATGACGGGGATGCCGTTTGGTTATCAGCATGAAAATTTGTGATTCTTCGCCGCAGCGCTTTGCCTGAATACTCCGCCGCGAACGGGCCGACCGCCCCCCGCAAACCGTACGTGGAGTGACATTAGATGAGCGAAGCCGCATTGCCCGCAAGCCCGATCGGGGGCTCTTCACCAGCCGCCGCCCATGCACCCCATGCCGTGCAGGGCAAGGGAAAGCAGAGCCAGTTCCGCCTGATCGCCGCCTGCTCGCTGGGCAACGCGCTGGAGATGTACGACTTCACCGTCTACAGCTTCTTCTCGCTGCTGATCGGCAAGCTGTTCTTCCCCTCCGACAGCCCCTACGGCTCGCTGCTGCTCGCGGTGGCCACCTTCGGCATCGGCTTCGTGATGCGTCCGCTGGGCGGTGTGATCATCGGCAACTATGCCGACCGCAAGGGCCGCAAGGCGGCGATGACGCTGACCATCGGCCTCATGGTGCTCGGCACGCTGTGCATCGCGCTCGCGCCGCCTTATGCGTCGGCCGGCGTGTTCGGCTCGCTGATGATCCTCGCGGGCCGCCTGCTGCAGGGCTTCTCGCTCGGCGGCGAGGTGGGCGCGGCCACGTCGATGCTGATGGAAGCGGGCGGCGTCAAGGGTCGGGGCTTCCGCGTGAGCTGGCAGCTCGCGAGCCAGGGCGTGTCGGCGCTGCTGGGCGCGCTCACGGGCGCCGCGCTGTATGCCGCGCTGCCGCAGGCGTCGCTCGAGAGCTGGGGCTGGCGGCTGCCCTTCCTGCTCGGGCTGCTGATCGCGCCCGTGGGCCTCTACATCCGCGCGCATCTCGAGGAGACGCACACCGCCGACAGCAACGAATCCAGCCCCATCGGGCGCCTGCTGCGCGAGCACGGCGGCACGGTTCTGAAAGGCATCCTCGCCACCACGGCGGGCACGGCCACGATGTACCTCGTGGTGTTCTTCATGCCCACCTACATGATCCGCGTGCTGCACATGCCGCCGTCGCTGTCGCTGCTGTCGGGCTGCGTCACGGGCATCACGCTGTTCGTCGTGTCGCTGGTGGCGGGGCGGCTGGCCGACAGGCTGCCCAATCGCAAGCCTCTGGTGATCGGCTCGCTGCTCTTCAGCGTGATCGCAGTCGGCCCGGTGTTCTGGGTCATCAGCCACTACCCGAGCGTGCCGCTGGTGCTGGCGCTGTCGGCGCTGCTGACCGCGAGCGTGAACATCGGCACCACGCCGATGTTCCTGATGCTGCTCGAGATGCTGCCGGCCGGCGTGCGGGCCAGCGGCATCTCGGTGATCTACAGCGTGGGCGTGACGGTGTTCGGCGGCTCCTCGCAGTTCATCGTGACCTGGCTGCTCGCGAAGACGGACAACCCGCTGTCGCCGGCCTTCTACATGATGGTCTGCGGGGTGTTGAGCCTGTGCGCGCTGCTGAGCCTGCGCGAGCGCAAGGCCGGCTGACCGATCGATCGATTGAACCTTACCGAGAACGGACCCTTTCCAAGATGACCCGCGAACTCAGCCCCCAGACCACGAAACTCCTTTCGCGCCTGCTCCCGCAGGCCGACGTCGACACGCAGGCCTTCGTCGACATCCGCCGCCAGATCCACGCCAACCCCGAACTCGGCTTCGAGGTGAGCGCCACCAGCGAACTCGTCGCCAACCTGCTGCGCAGCTGGGGCTACGAGGTGCACACCGGCATCGGCCGTACCGGCATCGTGGCGCAGCTGAAGCTCGGCAGCGGCACGCGCCGCCTCGGCATCCGCGCCGACATGGACGCGCTGCCCATCGTCGAGGCCACCGGCCTGCCGTATGCGAGCCGCAACGCCGGGCGCATGCACGCCTGCGGGCACGACGGCCACACGGCCATCCTGCTGGCCGCGGCCAAGGCGCTCGCGACGGCGCGCAATTTCGACGGCACGCTGAACCTGATCTTCCAACCCGACGAAGAGAATCTCTGCGGCGCGCGCGCGATGATCGCCGACGGCCTGTTCGAGCGCTTCCCCTGCGATGCGGTGTACGCGCTGCACAACGCGCCGGGCGTGCCGGTGGGCACGATGATGGCGATCGAGGGGCCGGTCACGCTGTCGTCCGACGTGGCCGACGTCACCATCAAGGGCGTGGGCGGTCATGGCGCCATGCCGCATCGCGCACGCGACCCGGTCGCTGCCGCCGCCGCGGTGGTGACGGCGCTGCAGACGGTGGTGGCGCGCAATGTGGCGCCCGACGACACGGCGGTGGTGTCGGTCGGCTTCATCCGCGGCGGCGCGACGCACAACGTGATTCCGCAGTCGGTGTCTCTGGGGCTGAACGTGCGCGCGGCGCGGCCCGAGACGCGCGCGCTGGTCGAGCAGCGCATCCGCGAGATCGTGAGCCTCACCGCGCAGGCGCACGGCGTGGAAGCCGAGATCGACTACCGCGCGCTGGTGCCGCCGGTGGTCAACACCGCGGCCGAGACGGAGCTGGCCGCGCGGGTGTGCGCCGAACTGGTGGGCGAGGAGAACGTCGTCAGGAAAGCGCCCAAGGGCTTCTCGGGCAGCGAGGATTTCGCCTGGATGCTCGACGCGCTGCCGGGCTGCTATCTGCTGCTCGGCAACGGGGAGGGCGAGTTCGGGGGCTGCATGGTGCACAACCCCGGCTACGACTTCAACGACCAGGTGCTGCCGCTGGGCGCGGCCTGCTGGGTGCGGCTGGCTCAGAGCTATCTCGTTGCCTGAGCCGCGACGGCCTCAGAACGGCGCGTCTTCCGTTTCGGCCCCTGCTGTCGCCTCTGGCTGAGTAGCGGCAGCAGGCTTCGGCGCCTCGTCCGGCACTGCCGCCGAGAAGGCCGCCTCGCCGCCCAGCGCATCGAGCAGCGCGGGCACCAGCTGGCCCAGTTCGCCCGTGGCGATGGCCACGTCGGCGTCGAAGTTGTCTTCCTTCTTGCCGCCGGCCGCGCCGTCGCCCGTGCCTTCGAGGAAGGCGATCTTGCGGATCAGCAGGCCATGCGTCAGCTCGAAGGACACGCGGTCGTCCCAGGTCAGCGCGAGGCGTGTGGGGCGCTTGCCGTCGGTGATGTGCTGCTTCACCTCGTCGATGTCCAGCGGGTGCTTGGCGTAGCGCACCACGGCCTTGGAGTCGTCGCCCGCCTTGAGCTCGCACTCGCGGTCGATGGTGAAGCCGGCTGGCGGCTCCTGCGTCAGCAGCCAGTTGGCCATGGCTGCGGCGGGCTCGATCTGCGTGTTGATGAGGGCCACTGCAAAGCCGTCGAGCGACTTCACGAGGCTGGTGACCACTTCGTCGGCGCGCGATGCGTTGCCGCTGTTGATCACGAGGCGGTTCTCGGCCTTGTCGATCCACACCGTCACGCGCGCGCTGCGGGTGAAGGCCATGGGCAGCAGCTCCAGGGTGATGTCTTCCTTGAGCTCCTTCTTTTCCTTCTTGCCGGGCTTGCGGCCGGTGGTGGCCTCGATCTGGGCGCAGCGCTCGTCGACCTTGCGGCGCACTACCGAGCCGGGAACCTGCTTGCTCTCGATCATGTATTCGACCAGCCACTGGCCGTCGATGGACTCCACCAGCGGGCCGTTGGCTTCTCCGCGTGGCTCGATCCAGCCGGCGGACTTTTCCTGCGAGGGGCCGCAGGGCACGAAGCGCTGCTTGCCGAGCCCTTCTTCCGCCTCGGCCAGTGTCTGGGACCAGGCGGGTTCGATGCGATAGACGATGACGTTCTTGAATACGGACACGGAAACCCTTTTTCCATCGGTTTGGACAGCCGGCCATTGTCGGGCACCCCGGAAACTCCGCCGCCGTAAAATCGCAAGCTTTTGCGACTTCCCTCCTCCGTCGCACCACCCCCACACCGCTTCCCAAACAAAGGAATCAGGAAATGAGCTCGATCCCCCCCTCGCTGGACGACCGTGACGGCAAGATCTGGATGGACGGCGAACTCGTGGACTGGCGCGACGCCAAGATCCACGTGCTGAGCCACACGCTGCACTACGGCTGCGGCGCCTTCGAGGGCGTGCGCGCCTACAAGACGGCCGACGGCAGCACGGCGATCTTCCGCCTGGCGGAGCACACCGAGCGCCTGTTCAACAGCGCCAAGATCCTGCGCATGAAGATCCCCTTCACGCAGGAACAGCTCAACGAGGCCCAGAAACAGGTGGTGCGCGAGAACAAGCTCGAGAGCTGCTACCTGCGCCCGCTGATCTGGATCGGCTCCGAGAAGCTGGGCGTGAGCCCCAAGGGCAACAAGATCCACGCCATGGTCGCGGCATGGTCCTGGGGCGCCTACCTGGGCGAAGAGGGCATGAAGCGCGGCATCCGCGTGAAGACCTCGAGCTACACCCGCCACCACGTCAACATCACGATGACGCAGGCCAAGACGGTGAGCAACTACACCAACTCGATCCTGGCCAACATGGAAGCCCTGGACGACGGCTACGACGAGGCGCTGCTGCTCGACGCGAGCGGCTTCGTGTCGGAAGGCGCGGGCGAGAACATCTTCGTGGTCAAGGGCGGCGTGGTCTACACGCCCGACCTGTCGGCCGGCGCGCTCAACGGCATCACGCGCAACACCATCCTGCACGTGTGCAAGGACCTGGGCCTGGAGCTGGTGCAAAAGCGCATCACGCGCGACGAGGTCTACGTCGCAGACGAAGCCTTCTTCACCGGCACGGCCGCCGAAGTCACGCCCATCCGCGAACTCGACCGCGTCGAGATCGGCAACCGCGGCGACGGCGGCGCCCGTGGCCCGATCACCGAGAAGATCCAGGCGGCCTTCTTCGACATCGTGAACGGCAAGAACCCCAAGTACGCACACTGGCTCACGAAAGTCTGAGAAGAAGAGAACCCATGTCCACCAATGCAGTAGTCGAACTCCTGGCCAAGGAGCTCAATCATCAGGGCGGCGTGTTCTGCCCCAGCCCCAAGGCCGACATGAAGCTCTGGAACAGCCACCCGAAGGTGTACCTCGACGTGGCGCGCACCGGCGAGGCCAAGTGCCCGTATTGCGGCACGGTGTACCGGCTGAAGGCCGGCGAAGTGGTGTCGTCGCGGCACTGAGCCGCTGAATCGCCGGCCCCCGAGGCTGCCGGTCCCGCCTGATGCGCTTCAGGCGGCCGGGTCGGTGATGTCCTTCCCCATGCGCGACGGCAACAGGTCGCGCCACGGGTGCGGGTCATTTTTCTCCTGTGCCAGCCGCAGGTAGACCATCGAGATGAACAGCAGCGCCAGGCCGATCTGCGCATCGCGCATGGCCGAGTTCACGCTCGAGGCGATCAGCGCGATCAGCGTCGCGGCCAACGCATAGCGGCCCGCGATGTCGGGCCGCTTCCATGCCTGCCAGACGGCGGCCACCATGATGACCAGCAGGCTCAGCAGCGCGGGCAGCCCGCCCTGCGAACCGACCCACAGGAAGTCGTTGTGCGGCATGTTCGAGTCGGCGAGCAGGGCAGGGCCGCGCTTGTGCCACTGGTCGGTCCAGCCTCCGATGCCCCAGCCGGTGAGCGGGCGGTCGGCGATCATGCGGCCGGTGTCGCGGTACATGTAGTAGCGGATGGCCCAGCTGCCCTTGAAGACCGCGCCGGCCTGCGCTTCCTCGATTTCCTGCACACCGGTCTCGACCTTGCGCTGCAGCTGCGGCAGCTGGTAGAGCCCGGCGCCCATCACCACGGCACCCAGCACCAGCGCGCCCACCAGCATCTTCAGGTGACTGCGCCACTGGTGGATGCACACCACCGGGATCACCAGCAGCAGCGCGAGCACCGAGGTGCGCGAGGTCAGCGGCAGCGCCACCACCAGGCCAAGCCCGAGCATCAGCACGAAGGCCGGAATGGAGCGCAGCGGCCTGTGGGCGGCGATCTGCGCGATGCCCCACACGGCGGCGGTGGAGGCCACCACGCTGAACAGCAGCGCATTGCTGATCGACTTGTTGCCCACTTCCATCACCACCGCGCGCAGCGGCGACCAGATGGGGAAGCCGCCCACCGCGTAGAAGAAGATGACCAGCAGGATGTTCAGCGCGGCGATCAGCAGGAAGCCGCGCAGCGCCCAGATGGCCTCCTCGCGCGTGAGCGCCATCGCCATCAGCATCGTGAGGCCGATGCGTATGCCGTGGAACAGGTTGGAGCCGGTTTCAGGGTAGTGCTGCCCGATGGCCAGCACGATGAAGGTCCACGCGAAGTAGGCCATCACCGGCCACCACAGCGGGTTGGCGCGCAGCCGCGCATAGCGCTCGCCCAGGCCGCCGGCCACCAGCATGGTGAGCAGCAGCAGGATGGCCGAAAGATAGGTGACGCCGACCGGCATGAACACCACCAGCCCCCAGAACATGGCCGCGGGCCGAACGATGTGCGATCTCTGCATAGGGGCGGGATTTTAGGTTGGCATCTTGGAGCTGACCTGACTTCTCCCCCAGGCTTCGCGCACTTCGTGTCGCTTCGCCAACCCCCTCACCGGGGGCGATGCCTGCGGCCCGGCAAAGCCGGTTCCGCGGCATCCCCGCGAACTGCCGGGACGGGGGCAGTGTCAGTGGCTGCGCGCGGCCGCTGGCAGGCGGATCACGAAGCTGGCGCCGCCACCGGGGCGGTCTTCGCAGCGCACGGTGCCGCCGTGGCGCTCGGCGATCGACTTCACCAGCGCCAGCCCCAGGCCCACGCCGCCGTTGCGCTCGCTGGCACCGGGCAGGCGGTAGAAGGGCTCGAAGATGCGCTCGCGCAGCGCGGGCGGCACGCCCGGCCCACGGTCGTTGACGCGCACGGTGGCATAGCCGTTGGCGCTGCCCAGTTCCACCGCGATCTCGCCGGCGCCGTAGCGGCGCGCGTTTTCCAGCAGGTTGCGGATGGCCCGGCGCAGCAGGCGCGACACGCCCGGCACGGTGAGCGTGGCGTTGTCGGTGCCTTCGGCCAGGTCGAGCTCGGCACTCACTTGCGAGCACTCCTCGGCGGCCAGGCCGGTCAGGTCCACGGCCTCGATGGTGCCCATGTCGGCTTCGCTGGCGTCGAGCCGGCTGGCCAGAAGGATCTCGTCGATGAGCTGGTCGAGCTCGCCGATGTTGCGCGAGATCTCCTCGCGCGCCGACTGGCTCGGGCGCTCGCCCATCAGCTCCAGCCCCATGCGGATGCGGGTGAGCGGCGAGCGCAGCTCGTGCGATGCGTTGGCCAGCAGCGACTTGTGCGAGCGCACCAGCTGCTCGATGCGCTCGGCCGACGCGTTGAATCGTTTGGATAGATCAGCCACTTCGTCCTGCCCTTCTTCTGTCACGCGCACCGAAAGGTCGCCCTCGCCCCACCGCTGCACGCCGCGCTGCAGCGATTCCAGCCGCTGCGTGATGCGCCGCACGATCGGGTACACACCTAGCGCCACCGCCACGCCCACCAGCGCGATCATCCAGCCCAGGCCGAAGGGCGTGCGCCACGGCGCGAAGCCGCCGGTGCCGGTGGGCCGCTCGCGCGGCGCCACGCGCAGCGTGATGGCCTTGCCGTCGCTCAGCGTCACGTCGAACTCCAGGCCCTGGCCCGGCACGCGCAGGGCGGTGCCCGAGCCGATCGGCTTGTCCTGCGCGTCGAGCACCACCACGTGGCGCGGCACCGGCGCCAGCCGCTCGCGCTCGGCCTCGGCGGCCTCGCGCACGATCCAGTTGGCCATCAGCGTGAGGATCACGACGCCACCCACCACCGCGAGCCAGATGCGGACGTAGAGACGGCGCGAATAGAGATTCAGCATGTTGTTGCGATGCGGCCGCCGCCGGGCCGCCCCAAGGCGAGCCGCGCCTCCCCCTCGGGGGGTGGCGAATTACACGGAGCGAAGCGAGTGAAAAGCCGGGGGGCAGACATTTCTAGTCCTGTTGCTTGGCGAACACGTAGCCCACGCCGCGCACCGTGAGGATGCGCTTCGGATTCTTCGCGTCGACCTCGATGGCGGCGCGGATGCGGCCCATGTGCACGTCGATGGAGCGGTCGAAGGCTTCGAGCTCGCGGCCGCGCACGGCTTCCATGATCTGGTCGCGCGTGAGCACGCGGCCCGCGCGCTCGGCCATCGCCGTCAGCAGGTCGAACTGGTAGGAGGTGAGGTCGGCCAGCGTGCCGGCCACCGACACGGTGCGCGCGTTGCGGTCGATCTCCAGTGTGCCGAAGCGCATCACCGACGAAGCCTCGGTCTCGGTGGCGTTCTCGGAGCGGCGACGCAGCACGGCGCGGATGCGCGCCAGCAGCTCGCGCGGCTCGAAGGGCTTGGGCAGGTAGTCGTCGGCGCCGATCTCCAGGCCGATGATGCGATCCATCGGGTCGCCCTTGGCCGTGAGCATCAGCACCGACACCTTCGACAGCGGGCCGGGCAGCGCGCGGATGCGGCGGCAGATTTCAAGCCCGTCGGTGTCGGGCAGCATCAGGTCGAGGATCACCAGGTCGGGCGCGTGCTGCTGCAGCTGCTCGAGCCCGGCGGTGCCGTCGCCGGCATGGTTGAACGCGAAGCCCGACTGCGTCAGGTATTCGCCCACCATCTGCGCCAGGCGGGCGTCGTCTTCGATCATCAGGAGTTGGGGGGTGCTCATGCGCTTCATGGTCGTCCACCGGGAGCAAGAGGGCTTGAACGCTCCGTAAAGTTGGGTAAACCTCGACAACCCCTGTCAACCTGCGCTGCTGCGAAAAGCATAGCGCCGGTTCCAGCGGTCGCGGGCTCAGCCCCGCGCGTGCGGCCGCAACTGCAGCCGCAGCGACAGGGAAGCGGAAAGCGGCAGGTCGACAGGCGTGCCCGCGCCGTCGACATTGCCGTCATCGAGATGTGCCAGCGATTCGAACAGCCCCAGCGAAGCGGCCATGGGGTTGATCTCGGCCAGTGACTTCGCGGCCTCCGAGCGCGGCAGGGAGGCCGCGGGAGCCGCGCCGCTTTCCTCGCTGGCCAGCGACCAGTCGAGCGCTGCCACGGTGCGCTCGGTGGGTTCGCTGGCGATCACCAGCGCCACCGCGAGCAGGCCGCGGCTGTCGGTGACCGAGGTCAGCGCGCCGACCGTGGGCGCGTCGTAGCCCACCAGCAGCACCGGCTCCTGGTCGCAGGCGCACTGCACTGCCGCCTCCAGCAGGCCCGACGCGAAGCTGTGCTCATAGGCCGAGACCGCATTGCTGGCCGCCATGCAGCCGGTGCCGATGGTCCAGTAGCCCACGGCCGCGTTGTGCACCGAGTTGTGGAACTTGGTGGGCGACAGCCCCTTCGGATCGCTCGCGAGCGTGCTGCACATGTAGTCGTTGATCGACAGGTCGCCGTGCGCCGACGTGAACACGCAGGGCACGTCGGCCGCGTTGCGGCCCGAGCCGGCGAGGGCGGCCGCGGCCACCTCGAGTGCCAGCGCCACGGTGTCGGGCGCGCGGCGGCGCTCGGCGGGCGCCAGCACCTGCGGCGACGGGCGCTTCGCGGGCGGATCGGCCAGCGTGCCTTCGCCGCGGAAGGCGGCGCGCGCGGCTTCCCAGCCGGGCAGCGTGGGCGTCCAGAAGGCCGGGCCTTCGATGTAGAGAGTAGGGCGTGCGGAGGCTTGGCTCATGTCGTTCATGCCGCCTTGCCAAAAACCAGCGAGCAGTTGTTGCCGCCGAAGCCGAACGAATTGCTCAGCGCATAGCGCACTTCGCCATGCGCCGGCTCCAGCTTGATCTGCGGGCCGAAGCCTTCGTCCAGCGTGTGGGTGTTGACGGTGCCCGGCATCAGGCCGCGCTCGATGGCCAGCAGGCTGATGACGGCCTCGACGATGCCCGCCGCGCCCAGCGTGTGGCCCATGAAGCCCTTGGTCGAGCTGGCGTGCGTGCGTGCCGGGAAGCGGCGCGCCACCAGCGCGCCCTCGACCTCGTCGTTCTTCTGGCTCGCGGTGCCGTGCATGTTGATGTAGTCGATGGCATCGGGCGCGAGGCCTGCGCGCGCCAGCGCCTCGTCGAGCGCGCGCTCGGCGCCCAGGCCTTCGGGGTGCGGCGTCGACATGTGGTGCGCGTCGCTGGCCTCGCCGTAGCCCAACAGGTGCAGCGGCGCGGCGTCGGCGCCGGTCTGCACGCGCTCGACCAGCGCGAAGCCCGCTGCCTCGCCGAGGCTGATGCCCTTGCGGGCTGCGTCGAAGGGCCGGCAGGGTTCGCTGGACACCAGTTCGAGCGAGTTGAAGCCGAACAGCACGCTGCCGCACAGCGTGTCGGCCCCGCCGACCACGGCCGCGTCGGCCAGGCCCAGGCGGATCAGCCGCTCGGCCGAGGCGAACACCTTGGCGCTCGACGAGCAGGCGGTGGAAATGGTCTCGCTGGGGCCGCTGATGCCCAGCAGCTGCTGCGTGAACATGGCCAGCGAATGCGGCGTGTGCACCGCGGCGCGGCGCTGCCCGGGCGGGAACATGCCCTGCGCGTCGAGCTGGGTGTAGGCCAGCTCGGTCTCGCCGATGCTGGCGGTCGAGGTGCCCAGGATCAGCGCGATGCGCGAGGCGCCGTACTTCTCGCGCGCCGCGGCTACGGCCTCGATGAAGCCGTCGGCCTGCAGGCCCATCCAGGCGAGCCGGTTGTTGCGGCAGTCCCATTGCGCGAGCGATTCGGGCAGGCGGATCTCCTCGAGCCCGTCGACGCGGCCGATCCAGGTGGGCAGCGGTGCGTCGCCGAAGTCGTTGGCGCGCAGCCCGCTGCGCGATTGCGCGAGCGCGTCGGCCAGCACGTCTTTGCCGACGCCGACGGCCGAGGTGGCCGTGTAGGCACTTATTTGTAGAGGAGAGATTCGGGACGGCACGGTCTTGAAGGGCTTGCTGGCTGAAGGGCGCGCGGAAGGCGCGCGCAGGGAAGATGAACGTAAGGAAACGAATGTATACCGGGCACAGCCTAACAGTTGCGCGGGGCGCGCGGCGTCGGCCGTTTCCTATAAGGCCCAGGCCCTATTGACGGCCCTGGGGGCTTGTGGTCGCTGTCAGCCGCATGGCCAGCGCTACCAGCACCAGCACCGGAACGCCCAGCAGCGCGGTGCCGATGAAGAAGGTGCTGTAGCCGTAGGCATCGACGAAGGCGCCCGAGTAGCCGGCAATGAACTTGGGCAGCAGCAGCATCAGCGAGCTGAACAGCGCGTACTGCGTGGCCGAGTAGCTGATGTTCGTGAGGCTCGACAGGTAGGCGATGAAGGCCGCCGAGGCGATGCCACCGGCGAGGTTGTCGGCGGAGACCACGGCGATCAGGGCCGTGAGGTCGTGCCCGCGCGAGGCCAGCCAGGCGAACAGCAGGTTGCTGGCGGCGCTGAGCACCGCGCCGAGCATCAGCACGCGCATCACGCCGAGGCGCATCGACAGCACGCCGCCGACGAAGGCGCCCGCGAGCGTCATGATCACGCCGTAGATCTTGCTGACCGTGGCCACCTGGTCCTTGGTGAAGCCCATGTCCACGTAGAAGGGGTTGGCCATGATGCCCATCACCACGTCGCTGATGCGATAGATGGCGATCAGCGAGAGGATCAGCACCGCCTGCCACCTGTAGCGGCGGATGAAGTCGGCGAAGGGCTCGATCAGCACGCTGCGCAGCCATTCGGCGGCGTTCCTCGCCCTGGGCAGGGCGCGCGGAACCGGCTCGGGCGACATCAGCACCGTGACCACGCCCACCGCCATCGAGGCAGCCATGACAAGGTAGGCGGTTTTCCAGGCGCTGTTCTGGTAGGCGGCCGCGCCCGTGGCCACTGCCGAGGCCGCCGCCGGCGCCACCTCGGCCCAGGCCGCGACCCACAGCACGCCCGCGCCGGCCCAGATCATCGCGAGCCGGTAGCCGGTCTGGTAGGCGGCCGCCAGCGCGGCCTGCTTGCGCGTCTCGGCCGATTCGATGCGGAAGGCATCGAGCGCGATGTCCTGCGTGGCCGAGCCGAAGGCCACCAGCAGCGCGCACCAGACCAGCGGCGTGAGCCCGTTGCGCGGATCGTTGACAGCCATGCCGACCAGCCCGGCGACGACCATGCACTGCGCCAGCAGCAGCCAGCCGCGCCGGCGCCCCAGCAGCGTGGTCAGCGGCGGCAGCGGCAGCCGGTCGACCAGCGGCGCCCAGACCCACTTGAAGCCGTAGGCCAGCCCGACCCAGCTCAGGTAGCCGATGGTGGTGCGGTCGATGCCCGCTTCGCGCAGCCGGAAGCTCAGGGTGCCCAGCACCAGCAGCAGCGGCAGTCCGGCCGAGAAGCCCAGCGCCAGCATGCGCAGGGTGGCGGGCTCCAGGTAGACCTTCAGCGCGTCGCGCCAGGGCGGTGAGGGGGGCGTGGGGGTTTCTGCGGGCGAGGCGGACATGTGCCCCGGATTGTCCATGAGCGAAGCCCCGGGCTTCCCGCCTTCTTGTCTTCATTTGTTCCTATCATCCCGCTCCTATGTGCACACGATGCGAACGCCCCGTTTCCGACCTCCCGGTCATTTCCGCTGCCTCGGCCTGGAATCCCCGGCGGGCCTTCCTGCTGGCCGCCGCCGGCGCGGTCCTCGCGAAGCCGGCCCTGGCGCAGGTCGACGTGGGCAAGCCCTCGGTGGCGCGCAACATCGTGTCCGTCGAACAGGTCGAGACGGCCGGCGTGCAGCAGTACGGCCAGCTGCTCGAGCAGGCGCGCGCCAAGGGCGCGCTGGCGGGCGAGAGCAATCCGCAGCTGCAGCGCCTGCGCGCCATCGCCAAGCGCCTCATTCCTTTCGCCACGCCGTGGAACGCGCGCGCCCGCGACTGGAAGTGGGAGGTCAACCTGATCGGCAGCAAGCAGATCAACGCCTTCTGCATGCCCGGCGGCAAGATCGCCTTCTTCACCGGCATCCTCGACCAGTTGAAGCTCACCGACGACGAGGTCGCGATGGTGATGGGCCACGAGATGGCCCACGCGCTGCGCGAGCATGCGCGCGCCCGCATGGCCAAGAGCGCGGGCACCGGCGCGGCGCTTTCCATCGGCGCGCAGCTGCTCGGATGGGGGCAGGTGGGCGACCTGGCGGCGCGCGCCGGCACGCAGCTCATCACGCTCAAGTTCAGCCGCGGCGACGAGTCCGAGGCCGACCTTGTGGGGCTCGAACTCGCGGCGCGCGCGGGCTACGACCCGAAAGCGTCGGTTTCGCTGTGGCAGAAGATGGCCGCGGCATCGAAGAGCCAGGGCGGGCTGAACTTCCTCTCGACGCACCCCAGTGGGCCGGACCGCATCGCCAAGCTCGAGGCGAACCTGCCGAAGGTCGAGAAGCTCTACCGCGAAGCAAGGAAGTAGCTCACCCCCAGGCTTCGCGCACTTCATGTCGCTACGCCCACCCCCTTGCAGGGGGCAACACCAGCGGCCCGGCAAAGCCGGTTCCGCGGTGTTTCACAAAAGAGTTTCCCCTGACTGACACGTACTGAGCGACCTGCACCACGCAGGCAATCGCTGGCATGCTGCTTGCATCTCAACTTGTACACATGTTTGGATGCCTAATGATGGTGCACGAAGAAATCGGAGAAAGCGGATCGCCCGCTGCCGCCTGGATCGCGAAATTCGCGGCGCCCGTGGTGGAAGCAACGGCTGGAAAGTCCCTGGGTTTCGCCTTGCCGCTCGCCGGGCTGAGCTTCGCGGTCAAGGACAACATCGACGTGGCCGGCGTGCCCACCACGGCAGCCTGTCCGGCCTTCGACCGCCTGCCGTCGGCTCATGCAGCCGTGGTGCGGCGCCTGCTCGAAGCCGGTGCATCGCTGGCCGGCAAGACCAACCTCGACCAGTTCGCCTGCGGCCTGAACGGCACCCGCTCGCCGTACGGCGAGGTACCCAACGCATTCGATGCGCGCTACGTTTCGGGTGGCTCCAGCTCGGGCTCGGCCTACGTGGTCGCCGCCGGCGAGGTCGACTTCGCCCTGGGCACCGACACCGCCGGCTCGGGCCGCGTGCCGGCCGGGCTCAACAACATCGTCGGCCTCAAGCCCTCGCGCGGCCTGCTGAGCACCTTCGGCGTGGTGCCCGCGGCGCAGAGCGCCGACTGCGTTTCCATCTTCGCGCGCACAGTCGCCACCGCGGTCGACGTGCTGCTCGCCACCGCCGGCCACGACGCACGCGACCCGTACTCGCGTGACCTGGCCCTGCGCCGCGAACCGCTGCCTGCGCGCTTCCGCTTCGGCGTGCCCGACAGGCTGAGCTTCTTCGGCGACGCCGCCGCCGAGCGTGCGTTCAACGAAGCGACCGCGCGGCTGCTGGCCATGGGCGGCTCGCCCGTCACCATCGCCTACGCCCCGCTCGCCGAAGCCGCCGCCATGCTCTATGAAAGCGCGCTGGTCGCCGAACGCTACGCCGCCGTGCGCGAGTTCTTCGACGCGCACGAAGACGAAGTGATCGAACCCGTGCGAGGCATCCTCGCCAGCGGCCGCAAGTACGACGCCGCCGACGTGTTCGAGGCACAGACGCAGCTGCGCGCCATCGCGCAGAAGGTCGAGCCGATGTGGCGCGACATCGACGTGCTGCTGGTGCCTACCGCGCTCACGCACTACACCCGCGAGCAGATGCGCGCCGACCCCGTCGTGCTCAACCGCAACCTCGGCGCGTACACCAACTTCGTCAATCTGCTCGACTACGCCGCGCTCTCGGTGCCCAGCAGCCTGCGCGCGGACGGCCTGCCCTTCGGCATCACGCTGATCGGCCCCTGCGGCAGCGATCTCGCCCTGGCGGATCTGGGGCAGCGCTACCACCACGCCACGGGACTCGCGCAGGGCGCGACCGGTGTGCCGCTGCCGCCGCCGCGCGCCATCCCGGGGCTCGTCGAACCAGGCACGGGCACGCTTCCCATCGCCGTCGTCGGTGCGCACCTCTCGGGCATGCCGCTCAACGGCCAGCTCACCGAGCGCGGCGCAACGCTGCTGCGCGCCACCACGACTTCGCCCTTCTATCGCCTCCATGCACTGCCGGGCACGGTGCCGCCCAAGCCCGGGCTGCGGCGCGTGGCCGCCGGCAGCGACGAAGGCGGCGCGGCCGTCGCGCTCGAGGTGTGGGCCGTGCCGATCGCGCAGGTCGGCAGCTTCCTTGCGCTCATTCCGGCGCCGCTGGGCCTCGGCAGCGTCGAGCTGGCCGACGGCAGCTGGGTGAAGGGCTTCATCTGCGAAGGCCATGCGCTGGCCGGCGCGCAGGACGTGACACACCACGGCGGCTGGCGCGCGTACGTCGCGAGCCGCGCCACCCCGAGTTCCAACTGATCAGGAGTTCCGATGAGCACCCAAGAGAAACCTCCCGCATCGCGTCGCCGCCAGCTGCTGCAGGCCGGTGCTGCAGGCCTGGCCGTGCTGGCCGCGCCCGCCATCGTGCGTGCGCAGGGCGCGGCGGCCAAGCTGCGCATCGGCTTCTGGCCCGTGGCCGCCGGCCTGCCGTTCTTCGCGGCGGTCGACAAGGGCTACTTCAAGGAGGCCGGCCTCGACGTCGAACCGCTCAAGTTCGCCGGCGCGCAGCAGGTGATGGAAGGCATGCTCGCGGGCCGCTGCGACGGCAGCGCCAACGGCACCGGCTCGGCCAACCTCGCCATCGGCGAGATCGCGCAGCCAGGCCTGTTCAAGATCTTCTGCACCAACCCGAGCAACGCGAAATACGTGCTCGACGAATTCATCGTCGCCAAGGACAGCCCCATCAAGAGCATGGCCGAACTGGCCGGCAAGAAGGTCGCCTCGGGCCCCGGCATCCAGAACGTCACGCTGTGCAAGACCATGCTGGAGCGCGCTGGCGCCAAGGGTGCGACCGTGAGCGAGCTGCCCATTGGCCAGCACGTGGCCGCATTGGTCGCGGGCCAGGTCGACGCCTGCTACACGCTGGAGCCCACCGGCACCGTGGGCCGCATGAACGGCACCACGCGCGTCGTCGAGGCCGGCGTGGTCGCGAAGTACATCCTCGGCGACCCGATGGCGCCGTGGCACGGCGGCGCGGCGAGCCTCACCAGCGAGTTCATCAAGAAGAACCCCGAGGTCGCGAAGAAGTACATCGCCGCCTACGCGCGCGGCGTGGATCTGGTGCGCGGCAAGCCCGACGAGGCGCGCCAGTTCATGAAGGGCTATACCGCCATCGAAGGCAAGCTCACGGCCGAGGTGCCGCTTGCGTCGTACATGCTCTACAACGAGTTCAAGCCCAGCGACGTCGCGTACTTCCAGAAGTTCTACGACCTGTTCACCGAGAAAGGCATCTTCGAGAAGAAGGTCGCGGTGGACGGCCTGCTCTACAAAGGCTGACGACCATGGCCGAAGCAAGCACGACCACGGCCGCGCCGTGGACCCCGCCGGCAAGTGCGGCCACCGCGGCACCGAAGCCGCCGCTGCGCGACCGCATGCTGCCCTTCATCGGCCCGGTGGTGCTGTTCATCGTGTGGGACCTGGTGGTGCGGCTGGGCTTCATCAAGCCGATCCTGCTGCCCACGCCCGCCGACACCATCGCCGCGCTCATCACCGGCCTGGCCGGCGGCCCGCTGCTCACCGACTTCGCCATGACCGTGTGGCGCACTGTGCAGGCCTTCGTCATCGCGGCGGTCGTCGGTGTGCCGCTGGGCGTGCTGCTCGGCAGCAACGAGAAGGCCTACCGCAGCGTGGAGTTCCTGATCGACTTCTTCCGCTCCACGCCGTCGTCGGCGCTCATTCCGCTGTTCCTGCTGATCTTCGGCGTGAGCGACGTCAACAAGGTCGCCATCGCGGCCTTCGGCGCGCTGCTCATCGTGGTGTTCAACAGCGCCTACGGCGTCATCAACGCCCGCAAGCAGCGCGTGATGGCGGCGCGCGTCATGGGCGCCTCGCGCTGGCAGATATTCAAGGATGTGCTGGTGTGGGAAAGCCTGCAGCCCAGCTTCGTGGGCCTGCGTTCGGCGGTGTCGATGGCGCTGGTGATCGTCATCGTGGCCGAGATGTTCATCGGCTCCGACACGGGGCTGGGCCACCGCATCATCGATGCGCAGCAGGTGCTCAACGTGAAGAGCATGTACGCGGCGATCCTCGCAGCAGGTGCGCTGGGCTATGCGCTGAACATCCTCTTCCTCATTGCGGAACGCCGCATCGTGCACTGGAGCGGAAGATGAAAGTCACGCAGGACATCGTCATCAACGGCCCGGTGTACGCCGACGTTCCGAAGCCGGCCTTCAGGCCCGGCCCGGCAGGCACGCACATCACGATCCGGGGGCTCACCAAGTACTTCGCGGGCTGGCCGCTGTACGAGAACTTCGACCTCGACATCCCGAAGCACGCGATCGTCTCGGTGTTCGGTCCCAACGGCTGCGGCAAGTCCACGCTCATCAACATGATCGCGGGGCTGATTCCCATCGACTCGGGCGAGATCCTGTTCGACGGCAAGCAGCGCAAGGACACCAAGATCGGCTACGTGTTCCAGAACTACCGCGAGGCGATGTTCCCGTGGATGCGCACCATCGACAACATCGCGTATCCGCTGAAGCTCGAAGGGCGCAGCAAGGCCGAGGTCGACCGGCGCATGGAAGAGCTGGTGGCGTCCTTCGACGTGAAGTTCGACCTGAAACGCTTTCCTTACGAGCTCTCTGGCGGCCAGCAGCAGACCGCGTCGATCATGCGCGCGCTCGCGCCCAACCCCGAGGTGCTGTTTCTCGACGAGCCCTTCTCGGCGCTCGACTTCGAGATGACCCTCTTCATCCGCGAGAAGCTGCAGGAGGTGTTCATGCAGACCGGCACCACCATGCTGCTGGTGTCGCACGACCTCGAAGAAGCGGTGTACCTCGCCGACGAGGTGCTGCTGCTGACCAAGCGGCCCACCAAGGTCGCCGAGATATTGCGCTACGGCGATGCGCGCCCGCGCACTGTCGAGACGCTGAGCACCGAGAGCTTCGTCGCCATGAAGAAGCTCAGCCTCGACATCTTCCAGCGCGAGGTCCGCCGGTAGCATGGAAACCACCCCCAGTCTTCGCGCACTTCGTGTCGCTTCGCCAACCCCCTCGCCGGGGGCAATACCAGCGGCCCGGCAAAGCCGGTTCCGCGGTATTTCCGGATGGGACGTGTCATGACGCATGAGATCAACATCCCCGAGGTGCTCGCCGAAGTGCAGGCCGTGTTCGCGCGCTACGAGGCGGCGCTGGTCGGCAACGACCGCGCCACGCTCGACGAGCTCTTCTGGAACAGCCCGCACACGCTGCGCTACGGCTTCTCCGAGAACCACTACGGCCACGCCGACATCGCCGCCTTCCGCGCCTCGCTGCCCTTGCAGAGCCCGCCGCGCGAGCTGCTGCGCACCGTCATCACCACCTACGGCCGCGACTTCGCGACCGCGAACGTCGAGTTTCGCCGCGAAGGCAGCCGCCAGACCGGCCGCCAGAGCCAGACCTGGATGCGCACGGCCGAAGGCTGGCGCGTCGTCGCGGCCCACGTGAGCCTGCTCGGCTGAGCCCTCGGAAGGGCACGTTTTTTGCACCTCAACCTGTAACGGAGAAGAAAGCCATGACCAGCCATTTCAATCGCCGCGATTCGCTCAAGACCCTTGCCGCGTTGGGCGCGGCCGGCAGCCTCGGGAGCTGGAGCTCGCTTGCCAGCGCACAGGCCAAGCCCAAGCCGCTCACCGTCGGCGTGATCTACGTCGGCGCGCGCGACGACTACGGCTACAACCAGGCGCACGCCATGGCCGCCGCCGAGATCAAGAAGCTGCCCGGCGTGAAGGTGGTGGAAGAAGAGAACGTGCCCGAGACCGCCGCCGTGCAGAAGACCATGGCCGGCATGATCTCGCAGGACGGCGCGGGGCTGCTCTTTCCCACCTCGTTCGGCTACTTCGATCCGCACATCCTGGCGGTCGCGCCCAAGAACCCCGACGTGCGCTTCTCGCACTGCGGCGGCCTCTGGACCGAGGGCAAGCACCCGAAGAACGTCGGCAGCTTCTTCGGCTACATCGACGAGTGCCAGTACCTCAACGGCGTGATCGCCGCGCACATGACGAAGAGCAACAAGATCGCCTTCGTCGCCGCCAAGCCCATTCCGCAGGTGCTGCGCAACATCAACGCATTCACGCTCGGCGCGCGCTCGGTCAAGCCGAACATCACCTGCAGCGTGATCTTCACGGGCGACTGGTCGATGGCGGTGAAGGAAGCCGAGGCCACCAACAGCCTGGCCGACCAGGGTTGCGACGTGTTCACCATGCACGTGGACGGCCCCAAGGTTGTAGTCGAGACGGCAGCCAAGCGCGGCAAGATGGTCTGCGGCTACCACGCGAGCCAGGCCAAGCTGGCGCCGAACGCCTACCTCACCGGCGCGGAGTGGAACTGGCTCACCGCCTACAAGACAGTCATCGAGGCCGCGCAGACCGGCAAGCCGCACCCCAACTTCCTGCGCGGCGGGCTGAAGGAGGGCTACGTGAAGATGTCGGCCTACGGCTCCATGGTGCCCGACGCCGCGAAGAAGCATGCCGACGAGATCAAGGCGAAGATGATCGCGGGCAGCTTCGACATCTTCAAGGACGGCATCAAGGACAACAAGGGCGCGGTCGTGGTGCCGGCGGGCAAGGTGCTGAAGCAGACCGACCTCGAGCTCGAGAAGATGAACTACCTGGTCGAAGGCGTCGTGGGTCAGGTCTGAGCCGCACGAAGAGCATCGACAGATCATCGCCATGCGTCACGCGCTCAAGGAGTTCTCCCTGCCGGTGTTCGCCATCGCGGCGGCGCTGTTGCTGTTCGGGCTGGTGGCCGCCTTCGCCGGCGTCGACGCGGTGGATGTGTGGACCACGCTGTTCAAGGGCGCGTTCGGCGACTGGTTCTCGTGGCAGAACACGCTGCAGCGCGCCGCGCCGCTGATGCTCACCGCGTTGTGCGTGGCATTGCCGGCGCGTGCAGGGCTGATCATCATCGGCGGCGAGGGCTCGCTGGTGCTGGGCGGGCTGGCCTGCGCCGCGCTGGCGCATGCGGTGCCGCTGCCGGGCAACGTCTTCGGCACGGCGATCGTGTGCATCGCGGGCGCCGTTGCCGGCGCGTTGTGGATCATGCTCGCGGGCTGGCTGCGCCAGTACCGGGGCATCAACGAGACCATCAGCAGCCTGCTGCTGGCCTACATCGCCATCGGCATCTTCAAGCATCTGGTCGAAGGGCCGCTGCGCGACCCCGCGAGCCTCAACAAGCCCTCCACCTACGCGCTCAACGACGGGCTGCTGATCGGCGGCATCGGCGGTTCCGACGTGCACTGGGGGCTGGTGGTCGGCGTCGTGGCTTGCCTGGGGCTCGGCTGGTGGCTGCGCGCCACGGCCTCGGGCTTCTCGGTGCGCGTGGTGGGCGGCAATCCACGCACCGCGCAGCTCGTGGGGCTGCCGGCCACGCGGCTCATTCTTTCGGCCTGCGGGCTCGGCGGCGCATGCGCCGGGCTGGCGGGCGCCATCGAGGTGGCGGCGGTGCACACCAATGCGAACGCCTCGCTGATCGCGGGCTATGGCTACGCGGGCATCCTGGTGTCGTTCATCGCGCGGCACAACCCGGTGGCCATCGTGCCGGTGGCGATCCTGTTCGGTGGCTTCGGCGCGGCGGGCAGCCTGTTGCAGCGGCGGCTGGGCCTGCCCGATGCGTCGGTGCTGGTGCTGCAGGGCATCGCCTTCGTGCTGATCCTCGCGAGCGAGGGGCTGCGCACGGTCGACTGGAAGAAGTTCGGTGACCGCATGCTGCCCGAAGCCAGGAGCTACACATGACGGCCGACCAGTGGATCGCGCTGCTCGCCGGCATCGTCGGCGGTGCGCTGCGCGTGGGCGCGCCGTTTCTCTTCGTGAGCCTGGGCGAGTGCCTCACCGAGAAGTCGGGCCGCATCAACCTCGGGCTCGAAGGCGTGCTGGTGCTGTCGGCCATGGCGGCCTTCGGCGGGGCCTACCTCACCGATTCCGCATGGCTCGGCGTGCTGATCGGCGCGCTGGCCGGCGCCGCGCTCGCGCTGCTGCACGGGCTGCTGTGTTCGCTCGATCGCGTGAACGACGTGGCGACCGGCATCGCGCTGATGCTGCTCGGCACGGGGCTCGCTTTCTACCTGGGCAAGCCGCTCATCCAGCCGCAGGCGCCGCAGATTCCCGCGATTCCGCTGGGCTTCTGGAGCGACAACCCGGTGGTGCGGTCTGCCCTGCAGCTCAATGCGCTGGTGCCTGTCGGCGTGGCGCTAGCGGTGCTGCTGTGGTGGGGCTTCGCTCGCACGCGCGCGGGGCTGCTGGTGCGCATGGCGGGCGATTCGGCGCAGGCCACGCGCGCGCTCGGCTACTCGGTCTCGGGCCTGCGCATCGCGGCCACCACCGCTGGCGGCTTCATTGCCGGGCTGGGCGGCGCATCGCTCACGCTGTTCTATCCGGGCAGCTGGAACGAAGGCATCTCCAGTGGGCAGGGCCTGATCGCGGTGGCGCTGGTGATCTTCGCGCGCTGGAGCCCGCTGCGATGCGTGGGCGCGGCGCTGCTCTTCGGCGGCGCTGGTGCCATCGGGCCGGCGCTGCAGTCCATCGGCATCGGCTGGGGCTACCACCTCTTCAACACCGTGCCTTACGTGCTCACGCTGGTGATCCTGGTGTTCACCTGCAAGCCGGGCAGCGCGGCCGCCGGCAGCCCCGGCGAACTTTCATCGACAAGGAGCTGAATGCCATGACGACAAAGACCGTCGCCGCCGAGCCCTACGCCTGGCCCTACAACGCGAACATGCGCCCCGACAACACCGCGCTCGTCGTCATCGACATGCAGACCGACTTCTGCGGCAAGGGCGGGTATGTCGACGTGATGGGCTACGACCTCTCGCTGGTGCAGGCGCCCATCCAGCCGATCGCGCGCACGCTGGCGGCGCTGCGGCCGCTGGGCTATCACATCATCCATACGCGAGAGGGCCACCGGCCCGACCTGGGCGACCTGCCGGCCAACAAGCGCTGGCGCTCGCGGCAGATCGGCGCGAACGGTGTGGGCATCGGCGACGACGGGCCCTGCGGGCGAATCCTGGTGCGCGGCGAGCCGGGCTGGGAAATCATTCCGGAGCTGGCGCCGCTGCCGGGCGAGGTGGTGATCGACAAGCCCGGCAAGGGCTCGTTCTATGCGACCGACCTGGAGCTGATCCTGCGCACGCGCGGCATCGAGAACATCATCCTCGCGGGCATCACGACGGACGTGTGCGTGCACACCACGATGCGCGACGCCAACGACCGGGGCTTCGAGTGCCTGCTGCTGTCGGACTGCACGGCCGCCACGGACTACGGCAACCACCTCGCCGCGCTGAAGATGATCACGATGCAGGGCGGCGTGTTCGGCGCGCACGCCACCTCGCAGGCGCTGCTGGCTGCGCTGGACTGACTGCGATGGGCCTCGCTGTCTCTCCCCACTCCATTGGCGGCCTGCCCGCGGGCACGGGCGCACTCGCGCTCGACACCTACGAACTCACCAAGCGCTTCGGCGACTTCACCGCGATGGACCGCGTGACGATGCGCGTCGAGCCCGGAACGGTGCATGCACTGCTCGGCGAGAACGGCGCGGGAAAGAGCACGCTGGTGAAGTGCGTGGCCGGGTTCCAGCGCGCCGAAGAGGGCAGCATCCTGATCGATGGGCGCGAGCAGGACATCGCCAACCCGATCGTGGCGCGCGCGCTGGGCATCGGCATGGTCTACCAGCACTTCACGCTGGCACCGGGCATGACGGTGGCGGAAAACCTGCTGCTCGCAGGCGGCAAGACGCCCGCGCTGATCGACTGGAAGAGAAAGCGCTCGGAGCTGGAGGCGTTCCTGGCGACCACGCCGTTCAGCCTCGACCTCGACGTGCGGCCTTCGGAGCTTGCGGCGGGCGAGAAGCAGAAGCTCGAACTGCTCAAGCAGCTGTATCTGAAGCCGCGCCTCCTGATCCTCGACGAGCCGACCTCGGTGCTCACGCCGCAGGAGGCCGACGAGGTGCTGGGCCATGTGCGTGAGTTCGCGCGCAGCGGGCTGTGCACGGTGCTCATCATCACGCACAAGTTCCGCGAGGTGATGGAGTACGCGGACAGCGTGACGGTGCTGCGGCGGGGCAAGGCGGTGCATCACTGCCGCGTGGACCAGACCAGTCCGGCGCAGCTGGCGCAGGCCATGATGGGCGGCGAGCAGATCGCTTCGTCGCCCGCGCAGGGGGCGGCCGACAGGAAGCCGGTGGCCGCCGGTGCGCCGGTCGCGCTGGAGGTCGAGGGCCTGAAGGCGCAGGGCGATCGTGGCACGCTGGCGCTGCATGACCTGGGTCTGTCTGTTCGCGCGGGGGAGATCCTCGGCGTGGCTGGTGTTTCCGGCAACGGGCAGCGCGAGCTTGTGGAGGCGCTTGTCGGGCAGCGTCCGCGCCTTGCGGGCAAGGTCACGGTGATGGGGCAGCCCTACGGGGCGCATCGCGCGGAGAACCGCGAGCTCAAGGTCCGCAGCCTTCCCGAGGAGCCGTTGCGCAACGCCTGCGTGGGCGATCTCAGCGTCGCGGAGAACATGGCCTTGCGCGACTTCGACCAGCCGCCGCTGTCGCGCGGTGGCGTGCTGAACTTTCCCCGCTGGCGCAGCCGGGCGCGTGAATGGATCGCCGAGTACGGCGTGAAGACTCGGGGCGAGGGTGCGCCTATCCGCAGCCTCTCGGGCGGCAACGTGCAGCGCGCGGTGCTGGCACGGGAGCTGGCGGGCGACATCAACGTGCTGATCGCGGCGAATCCGGTGTTCGGGCTGGACTTCGCCGCCGTCGCGGAGATCCATTCGCGGATCGTGCAGGTCCGGGAGAAGGGTGGGGCGGTGCTGCTGATCAGCGAAGACCTCGACGAGCTGCTGGAACTGGCAGACCGCATCGTGGTGATGAGCGAGGGGCGGATCGTGTTCGAGACTTCGGCTTCTGGAGCGGAGCGACATGTGATCGGGGCGCACATGGGTGGCGGGCACCAGCTGGAGGCTGCTGCATGAGTGCACTGTTGATCGCTTGGGCAGCGCCCGGCGAGCGGCACGGCCCGGCCGCCCCCACTATGCCGGCCGCTTCGCGGCTCCCCTGCGGTGCTCGCGTTTCGCGGGGTCTCGCAGAACTCGCTTCGCTCAAACAGCTGCGAGCCCTGATCCGCGAAACGCTGCGCTCCTCGGCGGCACAGAGGGGGCGGCCAAGCCGCGCCGCTCGCCGGGCTTTGTCGTGGGGTGATTGCCGTAGCCCTGGAAACTCGCGAGGCCGAGCATGCGCATAGAGCCAGCCAATCCGTTTCCCTACGAGTTCGACATCGGCCGCACTGCGCTCGTGCTGATCGACATGCAGCGCGACTTCATCGAGCCTGGCGGCTTCGGTGAGACGCTGGGCAATGACGTGTCGCTGCTCGAAGCCATCGTCCCCGCGACGAAGGCGGTGTTGCAGGCATGGCGGCAAGCCGGTGGCCTCGTCGTGCATACGCGGGAAGCGCACAAGGCCGATCTTTCCGACTGCCCACCCGCCAAGCGCAATCGCGGCAACCCCACGCTGCGTATCGGCGATGAAGGGCCGATGGGCCGCATCCTCGTCGCGGGCGAGCCGGGCAACCAGATCATCGAGGCGCTCGCGCCCGTCGAGGGCGAGATCGTGATCGACAAGCCGGGCAAGGGCGCGTTCTACGCCACCGGCCTGCACGAGTTGCTGCAAGCGCGCGGCATCACCCACCTGCTGTTCGGTGGCGTCACGACCGAGGTCTGCGTGCAGACCAGCATGCGCGAAGCCAACGATCGCGGCTACGACAGCCTGTTGCTGGAAGACTGCACCGAAAGCTATTTCCCGGCGTTCAAGGCGGCCACGCTCGACATGGTGCGCGCACAGGGCGCCATCGTCGGCTGGACGGCGCAGGGTACCGCGCTGCTTGCGGCGCTGAAGAGTCCGTAGTGACACCGACGCCAGCGACTAACATTCCATCCGTGTCTACCGTTCGCCCCCGCTCCGAAGCTTCCGCTCCTGCCCCCGCCGATGCGGCCGTCTTCCGTACGCGGGCCGACGAGGTCTACGCGCAGCTCAAGCGCGACGTGGCCGATTTCATCCTCGTGCCCGGCGACCGCTTCACCGAGAGCGAGATCAGCGACCGGCTCGGCGTTTCGCGCACGCCGGTGCGGCAGGCGCTCTTCAGGCTGCAGCAGGAGGGCTTCGTCGAGGTGCTCTTCCGCAGCGGCTGGCGCGTGCTGCCCTTCGACTTCGACCAGTTCGAGCAGCTCTACGACCTGCGCATGGTGCTGGAGACCACCGCCGTGCACCGCCTGTGCGAGACCGACCGCCACATCGACCGCGCCCTGCTGGACACGCTGGCCGACATCTGGCTGGTGCCCGTGGCGCAGCGCAGCGCCGACATGGCGCAGGTGGCGCAGTGGGACGAGGCTTTTCACTGCGCGCTCGTGGCCGCCGCCGGCAATGCCGAGATGGCGCGCGTGCACGGCGACGTGACCGACCGCATCCGCATCATCCGCCGGCTCGACTTCACCAAGCAGCCGCGCATCGACGCCACCTACGACGAGCACGCGAAGATCCTGAAGGCCGTGCGCGCGAACCGCGGCGACCAGGCCGCGATGCTGCTGCGCGCGCACATCGAGACCAGCCAGGCCGAGGTGCGCAAGATCACGCTGCACCAGGTGCATCTGGCGCGGCATGCGGGGAAGGCTTCGGGCCCGCGCTGAACGGCTGCTTCAGTCCGCAGTGATGTTGCCGCGCTTCACCACGGCGGCCCAGCGGTCGGCGTCTTTCCTGATGAGCGTGCCGAATTCAATCGGCGTCGAGCTTGCCGGCACCATGCCCTGCGACTCGAATGACTTCGCCACCTCGGGCTGCTTGAGCACCGCCGCGATCTCCTTGTTGAGCCGCGCCACCACGTCCGGCGGCGTGCCCTTGGGCGCGAGCACGCCGTACCACATGTCGACGTTGTCGGCGGTCACGCCGGCCTCGGCCAGAGTCGGCACGTCGGGCAGTTGCGGCAGGCGCTTGCCGCTGCCGGTGGCGATGGCCTTGAGCTTGCCGGCCTGGATGTGCTGCAGCGCCACGTGCACCGGCAGGAACATGTAGTCGATGCGGCCGCCGAGCAGGTCGGTCACCGCGCCGGCCGTGCCCTTGTACGGCACGTGAAGCATCTCGGTGCCCGTGCCCTGCATGAAGAGCGCCATCGACAGATGGTGCGGCGTGCCGACGCCCGGCGTGGCATAGGCCAGCTTGCCAGGCGCGGCCTTGGCGGCGCTCACCATCTGTGCGACCGTCGCTGTCTTCTGCACGTTCGGGTTGGTCACCAGCAGCAGCGTGCCCCAGGAGGTGAGCGACACCGGTGCGAAGTCGGACACCGGGTCGTAGCTCAGCGAGCGGTAGAGACTGCGGTTCATCACCAGTGTGTTGACCTGCACCAGCAGCGTGTAGCCGTCGGGCCTGGCGCGCGCCACGCGCTCGCTGCCGATGTTGCCGCTGGCGCCGGCCACGTTTTCCACGATCACCGGTTGGCCCAGCAAGGCGGGCAGGCGCGCGGAGAGCTGGCGCGCAATCAGGTCGATGCCGGTTCCTGGCGTGTAGGGCACCACGAGCGTGACCGGCTGGTCGGGCCATGCGAATGCGCTGGTGGCGGTGCCGGCGGCGACGAGCAGTGTGGCGAGGGTCTTCTTGATCAGCGAGCGCATGGTCTCTTGTCTCCGTGTTCTTCCGTGGGTTGCCTGTTCAAAGGTAGGAAGCGCGCGCCTTCAGGGCGGTCGGGTCGTAGCCGGCCACGCGCTTGTAGTTGTCCGAGATGGCCTGCAGCTCGGCGACGGGCACGACCTCGTCGATGCTGTCGAAGCGCTTGCCGCCCGAGCGTTCGAACACCTCACGCAGGATGGCGTCGGGCGGATTGCTGCGGTTGGTCAGCACCACCTCGGTGGTGGCCTTGACGCGCACGCGGTCGTAGTCTTCGAGCGCGGCCGTGCCGACGCCGGTCTTCTTCAGTGCGCCCGCAAGGTAGCGCGCGTCGATGATCGCCTGCCCCGCGCCGTTGGAGCCGCGCGGCACCATCGGGTGCGCGGCGTCGCCAAGCAGCGTGAGGCGGCCGTGCGTCCAGCGCGGCAGCGGGTCCTGGTCGACCATCGGGTACTCGAGGATGGTGTCGGAGGCGAGGATCAGCGCTGGCACGTCGAGCCAGTCGAAATGCCAGCCGGCAAAGGCCGGCAGGAAGTCTTCGAGGCGGCCCTCGCGGCTCCAGTCGCGCATGGCGGGCTTCGGCGCCTCGATTTCGGCGACCCAGTTGATGAGCTGGTTGCCCTCGGCATCGACGTCGTTGCGGATCGGGTAGATCACCATCTTGCCGACCGACAGCCAGCCCGCGCGCACCATGCTGCCGCCCGAGAGAAAAGGCTTTCGGCGTGCGGTGCCGCGCCACATGTTCACGCCCGAGTAGCGCGGCGCGCCTTCATTTGGGTAGAGCTGCCTGCGCAGCGCCGAATGAATGCCGTCGCAACCCACGGCGACCGCGCCGCGCACCGGCGGTGCGTCGGCGAAATGCACGGTGACGCCGTCCGCGTCCTGTTCCACGTGAGTGCAGCGGCGCCCGCACACCACGCTGTCGGGGCCGAGGCGCTTCAGCGTCTCTTCGTAGAGCACCGTCTGCAGGTCGCCGCGATGTATGGAGAACTGCGGCCAGTCGTAGCCTGCATGCCGGCCGGCCGCCTCGCGGAAGACCAGCTGGCCGTGCTCGGTGAAGAAAACCGCTTCCTGCGTGCGCACGCCGACCTTGTCGAGGGCCTCCAGCAGACCGAGTTCGGTGAGCTCGCGCACTGCGTGCGGCAGCAGGTTGATGCCCACGCCCAGCGGCTTCAGCTCGGGCACGGCCTCGTACACGCGGCAGGGAACGCCTGCCTGGTGCAGGCTCAGCGCGAGGGTCAGGCCGCCGATGCCGGCGCCAAGGATGATGACTTCGTTGCTCATGATGATCGGTCTCGTTGCGTGCGTTCTTGTCTCGGCCCGCATTAGGAACTTGGATAGATCATTTGTGAAATTTAGATGTGATATGGATTTATCATGAATCCATATGAATCTATCGACCCGCCAGCTGCGCGCCTTCCTGCAGGTGGCGCGCGTGGGCAACTTCACCCGCGCCGCCGAGCAGGCGCACATCACGCAGGCAGGGCTCAGCATCCTGATCCGCGAGATGGAAAAGCAGCTGGGCTGCCGGCTGTTCGACCGCACCACGCGCGTGGTGAGCCTCACGCCCGCGGGCCGGCGCCTGCTGCCGGTGGTGGAGCGCATGGTGACCGACCTCGACGACGTGGCTGCCGAGCTGGGCGCCGAGGGCGACGTGGCGCGCCAGACGCTGCGCATCGCGGCCACGCCGCTGGTGTCGTCCCATCTGCTGCCGCAGGTGTTCGCCAGCTTCCGAGCTACCCATCCGCAGGTGAGCCTGCGCCTGTTCGACGCCGACCTGCGGGACGTGGAGGCGATGGTGACGGCCGGCGAGGCCGACGTGGGCCTGGGTTTCTTCTTCAAGGCCGCGCCGGGGCTGGCTCGCGAGCCGGTGGGGCGCTTCCACCTGATGCGCGTGGCGCCGGCCGATGAAACTGCGGAGCTGCAGACCGTCGGCACCGCGCCGTGGTCGGCATTGCGCGGCGCGGAGCTCGTCGGGCTGCCGCCCGGCAATCCGATCCAGAAGGTGATCGACCAGCACCTCGCCGCCATCGGCCGCGCCGACGCGCAGCGCACCGCCTTCAACTTCTTCGGCACGCTGATCTCGATGGTGGAGGCGGGCTTCGGCACCGCCGTGATGCCGACCTTCGCGCTCGCCGCCTGCCGCCGCCACCGCGTGCGCACCGACGTGCTGACCAAGCCGAAGGTGGGGCTGGACTTCTATCGCATCACCAAGCGCGGAGCGCACGAGACGGAGGCCATGCAGGCTTTCGTGGCCACGCTGGAGAAGGCGCTGCCCGCGCTGTCGCGATGAGCGGGCGGACGCCTTGGTTGTCTACAGCTTGAAGTCGTAATCCACCGTGATCGGCGCGTGATCGCTGAACTTCACGGTCTTGTAGATCTGCTCGGTGCGCGCCAGCGAAGCGATCTTCGGCGTGGCGAGGTGGTAGTCCAGCCGCCACCCCACGTTGTTCGCGTAGGCCTGGCCGCGGTTGCTCCACCAGGTGTAGGCCTCGCCGGTGGTGTCGGGCTTGAGCATGCGATACACGTCCACCAGGCCCGCGCCTTCGGTGCCGGCGTCGAGCAGCTTCGTCATCCAGGCGCGCTCCTCGGGCAGGAAGCCGCTGTTCTTCTGGTTGCCGCGCCAGTTCTTCAGGTCGATCTCTTTATGGGCGATGTTGATGTCGCCGCACAGCACGAACTCGCGCTCCTTCTTCAGCGCCACCAGGTGCGGAAAGAAGCCCTTGAGGAAGCGGAACTTGGCCTCCTGGCGCTCCTCGCCCGAGCTGCCGCTCGGGAAGTAGCAGCTGATGACGGAGAACTTGCGCTTGGGCGTGTCGAAGCGCAGTTCGAGGTAGCGGCCCTCGGCGTCGAACTCGGGGTCGCCCCAGCCCACCACGACCTGGCTCGGAGCGTGCTTGGTGTAGACGGCGGTGCCGGCGTAACCTTTCTTCTCGGCGAAGTGGAAATGGCCCTTGAGGCCGGCCATTTCCTCGAACCGGCCCTCGATGTCGCTGGCCTGGACGCGGATCTCCTGCATGCAAATACAATCCGGCGCAAGTTCGGCCACCCAGTCGGCCACGCCCTTGGTAGCGGCCGAACGCAGGCCATTGAGATTGAGACTGGTCAGTTTGAACACAAGGAATTTCCGATGGCTGTAGATGGTGAGAAGAAAAGCAGCGCGGTCGCACAGGACTTCGTCCAGTTCGCACTGGATGCGGGTGTACTGCGTTTTGGGGAGTTCAAGACCAAGGCCGGTCGCATGAGTCCTTATTTCTTCAATTCGGGCCTCTTCGACGACGGCGGCAAGATCGCCCGGCTCGCCGGATTTTATGCAGACCGCCTGATCGAGAGCGGCCTCGAGTTCGACATGATCTTCGGCCCCGCCTACAAGGGCATTCCGCTGGGCGCCACGGTGGCCGCCGAGCTGGCCCGCCGGGGGCGCAACTACCCCTTCGCCTACAACCGCAAGGAAGCCAAGGCACACGGCGAAGGCGGCAACCTGGTGGGCGCGCCGCTCAAGGGGCGCGTGCTGATCGTCGACGACGTGATGTCCGCCGGCACCGCGGTGCGCGAGTCGATTGCCGCCATCGAGGCAGCGGGCGCCACGCCGCATGCGGTGGCCATCGCGCTCGACCGGCAGGAAAAGGCCACCGAGAACGGCGTCGACGTGGACCACAGCGCCGTGCAGTACGTGCGCAACCAGCTGGGCCTTTCGGTGATCGCCATCGCCACGCTGGACGACCTGCTGAGCTACCTCTCCGGCAGCGCAGCGGCCGACCTGGGTACGCACCGCGATCGGGTGCTGGCCTATCGCACGCGCTACGGCGCCAGCTGAAGACAAAAGGAGCAGGGCTGCCGAATGCACCACGCACGCGACGATCACGGTTCACCGGTCCGCCTGCTGGCGGCGGCATCATTCCTCCTCATTGCCTCCTCGTTCTGCGGCCCGTTGCAGGCCCAATCGCAGAAAGTGGAAGGCGCGTCCGCCGGCATCTACACCTGCACCGACGCCCGCGGCCGCACCTTGACGGCCGACCGGCCCATTGCCGAGTGCAGCGACCGTGAGCAGCGCGAGCTCAACCCGAGCGGATCGGTGCGCCGCAAGGTCGAGCCGACCTACACGGCGCGCGAGCTGCAGGAGCGCGAGGACCGCGCCCGCGAAGCCGCCATCGTGGCGGCGCGCCAGACCGACGAGCGCCGCCGCGAGCGGGCCCTGCTGGTGCGCTACCCGAACCTCGCCACGCACGACCGCGAGCGCAGCGAGGCGCTGTCGCAGATCGATGCCGTGGCGGAGGCAGCGAAGAAACGCATCGCCGAGCTGGGCGAAGACCGCAAGAAGATCGACGAGGAAATGGAGTTCTACAAGCAGGACACCAGCAAGGCGCCGGGTGCGCTGCGCCGCAAGATCGACGAGAACACGAAGAGCGTGGCGGTGCAGAACCGCTTCATTTCGGAGCAGGAAGACGAGAAGAAGCGGGTGAATGCGCGCTTCGACGAAGAGCGCACGCGGCTCAAGACGCTCTGGACTCCGCAGAACGGCGGGAACCCCCGCTGAGGCGTCAACCGGGGCCTTGCGCAAGGCCCCGGCTTCATTCGATCAGGCCAGCTTGGCCTTGAGCAGCTCGGTGACCTGCGCCGGGTTCGCCTTGCCGCCGCTGGCTTTCATGACCTGGCCGACGAGGGCGTTGAGGGCCTTCTCCTTGCCGCCGCGGTATTCCTCGACGTTCTTCGCGTTCTTCGCGATCACCTCGTCGAGGATCTTGTCGAGCGCGCCGGCATCGTTCATCGGCTTCAGGTCCTTGGCCTCGATGATCGCGTCGACATCGCTGCCTTCGCCGGTCCACAGGGCTTCGAACACCTGGCGCGCGGCGTTGTTCGGCAGCGTGCCGTCGGCGATGCGCTTGACCAGCTGGGCGAGCTGCTGCGCCTTCACGGGAGCGGCCTCGATGCCGATCTCGGCGGCGTTAAGGCGGCGCGCCATTTCGCCGGTGATCCAGTTGCTCGCGAGCTTGGGCGTGGCGCCCGCGTTCACGGCTTCGTCGAAGTAGCCGGCGAGCGCCGCGCTCTGGGTGAGCTGCGCTGCGTCGTATTCCGACAGGCCGTGGTCGCGCACGTAACGCTCGGCCATCGCGCGCGGCAGCTCGGGCATGGCGGCCTTCACGCGCTCGATCCAGTCGGCGGCGATGACCAGCGGAGGCAGGTCCGGGTCGGGGAAGTAGCGGTAGTCGGCCGAGTCTTCCTTGGCGCGCATGGCGCGCGTCTTGCCGGTGTCGGGATCGAACAGCACGGTGGCCTGCTCGATGGCGCGGCCGTCCTCGATTTCTTCGATCTGCCAGCGGATCTCGTAGTCGATCGCCTGCTGCATGAACTTGAAGCTGTTCAGGTTCTTGATCTCGCGGCGCGTGCCGAGCTTGTCGCCGGGACGGCGCACCGACACGTTGGCGTCGCAGCGGAAGCTGCCTTCCTGCATGTTGCCGTCGCAGATGCCGATCCAGGTGACGATCTTGTGCAGTTCCTTCGCATAGGCCACGGCCTCGGCGGTGGAGCGCATGTCGGGCTCGGTCACGATCTCCAGCAGCGGCGTGCCGGCGCGGTTCAGGTCGATGCCGCTCTGGCCGATGAAGTCCTCGTGCAGCGACTTGCCGGCGTCTTCCTCGAGGTGGGCGCGCACCAGGCGCACCGTCTTCTGCTCCTCGCCCACGAAGAACGACACCGAGCCGCCCTGCACCACGGGAATCTCGAACTGGCTGATCTGGTAGCCCTTGGGCAGGTCGGGGTAGAAGTAGTTCTTGCGCGCGAACACGCTGCGCGGCGCGATGTGCGAGCCCAGCGCCAGGCCGAGCTTGATGGCGCGTTCGACCGCGCCCTTGTTCATCACGGGCAGCGTGCCGGGCAGTGCCAGGTCGACCGCGCAGGCCTGCGTGTTGGGCTCGGCGCCGAAGGCGGTGGAGGCGCGGCTGAAGATCTTGCTCGCGGTGGAGAGTTGCGCGTGCGTCTCGAAGCCGATGATGACTTCATAGCCGCGCACCAGCGGGCCGGTCGGGCGGCCCTGTTGTTGTGCTTCGAAGGTGTTCACTGTCTCGCTCATTTCAGAAGCCCTCCGGCGTGCGCATGTGCCAGTCGGTGGCCTGCTGGAAGCGGTGCGCCGCGTTGAGCAGCTTCGCTTCGCCGAAGTAGTTGCCGATCAGCTGCAGGCCCACGGGCATGCCGCCGTCGAAGCCCGCGGGCACGCTCATGCCGGGCAGGCCGGCCAGCGATGCGGGCAGCGTGAAGATGTCGGCGAGGTAGTCGGCCACGGGGTCGTCGCCGTGTTCGCCGAGCTTCCATGCGGTGGTGGGCGCGGCGGGGCCGACGATCACGTCGCACTGCCTGAAGGCCTGCTGGAAGTCGTCGGCGATCATGCGGCGCACCTTCTGCGCCTGCAGGTAGTAGGCGTCGTAGTAGCCGTGCGAGAGCACGTAGGTGCCGATCATGATGCGGCGCTTCACTTCGTCGCCGAAGCCTTCGGCGCGCGTGCGTTCGTACATCTGCGTGAGCGCGCTCTTCTTGCTCGCGGGGTCGATGAAGTCCTTGGCACGATGGCCGAACTTCACGCCGTCGAAGCGGCTCAGGTTGCTCGAGGCCTCGGCCGCGGCAATGATGTAGTAGACGGGAATCGACAGCTCGGTGCGCGGCAGCGTGACCTCGACGCGCTTTGCGCCGAGCTTCTCGTACTGGGCCAGGGCTGCGTCGATGGCCGCGCGCACGCCGGGTGCGACGCCTTCGCCGAAGAACTCCTTGGGCACGCCGATGCGCAGGCCTTCGAGCGAGTCGTTCAGCGAGCGGCCGAAGTTCTCGGCGGGCTTGTCGAGCGAAGTCGAATCGCGATCGAGATCCGGACCGCAGAAGGCCGACAGCAGCAGCGCGCAGTCTTCGGCAGAGCGGGCCATCGGGCCGGCTTGGTCGAGGCTCGAGGCGAAGGCGACCATGCCGTAGCGCGAGGCGCGACCGTAGGTCGGCTTGATGCCGGTGACGCCGCAGAACGATGCGGGCTGGCGGATCGAGCCGCCGGTATCGGTGCCGGTGGCTGCGGGAGCCAGGCGTGCAGCGACTGCAGCGGCGCTGGCGCCGGAGGAGCCGCCCGGAATGCGCTCACGGTTCCACGGGTTCTGCACCGGCACGACCTTGTCGTGGCCCACGGCGGGCACGGCGACGTTCTCGTTGGCCGAGCCCATGGCGAACTCGTCGCAGCTCAGCTTGCCGAGCGTGACCGCGCCGGCCTCGGCCAGGCGGCGCACCACGGTCGCGTCGAAGGGCGAGCGGTAGCCCGCGAGCATCTTCGAGCCGGCGGTGGTGGCGAAGTCGGTGGTGACGAAGATGTCCTTGTGCGCGATCGGCACGCCGGCCAGCGCGGGCGCATCGCCCTTGGCGATCAGCGCGTCGGCGGCGCGGGCCTGGGCCAGCGTGGTTTCTTCATTCACGTCGACGAAGGTGCCCAGCGACTCGTGCGCCTTCATGCGGCCCAGGAAAGCCTGCGATGCCTCGACGGCCGAGACCTTGCGCTCGGCCAGCGCCTTGGCCAGCTCGACGACGCTCAATTGGTGCAGTTCACCGCTGCTCATCATTCGATCACCTTGGGCACGAGGAACAGGCCGGCTTCGACGGCCGGGGCGCTCTTCTGGTTGGCTTCGCGGTTGTCGGGTTCGCTCACCACGTCGTCACGCAGTCGCAGCGTGATGTCTTCGAGCGCGGCCACGGGATGGGCCAGCGGCTCGACGCCCGCGGTGTCCACGGAACGCATACGTTCGACTAAGTCGAAAAAGCCATTGATCTGGCTGAGCATGCGCTCGCTTTCGTCGGGAGCAAGTTGCAGCCTCGCCAGCGAGGCGATGCGCGCAATATCGGAAGCGGAGAGAGACATAGGTCGGAACGGCCCAAAAAAGCGGAGGTAATCGCACGCCGAAACGGGTGCTAATACGGGAATCAGAGGGGATTCGGGTATTATCCCGCCTTTGCCGCAACCCCCGCGAACGCGCCGGCTTTTGCGCCAAAAACGATCAATTCACCCCGTCAAACGACCCAGAAAATAGAGCGACGACCTGCCGATGCGCAGGCCGTGCTCAGAGGATTCCGCACATGTTTGGAGCTTTCCGTCGGTACTTTTCCACCGACCTTGCGATCGACCTCGGCACCGCCAACACCCTGATATTTGCCCGCAACAAAGGCATCGTGCTCGACGAGCCTTCGGTCGTCGCCATCCGCCACGAAGGCGGTCCCCATGGCAAGAAGGTGATCCAGGCCGTCGGCCGCGAGGCCAAGGCCATGCTGGGCAAGGTGCCCGGCAACATCGAGGCGATCCGCCCGATGAAGGACGGCGTGATCGCCGACTTCGTGATCACCGAGCAGATGATCAAGCAGTTCATCAAGATGGTGCACCCGCGCACACTGCTCACGCCGAGCCCGCGCATCATCATCTGCGTGCCTTGCGGCTCCACCCAGGTCGAGCGCCGCGCCATCAAGGACGCGGCCGAGGCGGCGGGCGCCACCTCCGTCTACCTCATCGAGGAACCCATGGCCGCGGCCATCGGCGCCGGCCTTCCCGTCAGCGAAGCCTCGGGCTCGATGGTGGTGGACATCGGCGGCGGCACCACCGAGGTGGGCGTCATCTCGCTGGGCGGCATGGTCTACAAGGGCTCGGTCCGCGTGGGCGGCGACCGCTTCGACGAAGCCATCATCAACTACATCCGCCGCAACTACGGCATGCTGATCGGCGAGCCGACGGCCGAAGTCATCAAGAAGAACATCGGCTCGGCCTTCCCGGGCTCCGAAGTCAAGGAAATGGAAGTCAAGGGCCGCAACCTCTCCGAAGGCGTGCCGCGCAGCTTCACCATCAGCAGCAACGAAGTGCTGGAAGCCCTGACCGATCCGCTCAACAACATCGTCTCGGCCGTGAAGAACGCGCTGGAGCAGACGCCGCCCGAGCTGGGCGCCGACATCGCCGAGCGCGGCATGATGCTGACCGGCGGCGGCGCGCTGCTGCGCGACCTCGACCGCCTGCTGGCCGAGGAAACCGGCCTGCCGGTGCTGGTGGCCGAAGATCCGCTGACCTGCGTGGTGCGAGGCTGCGGCATCGCACTCGAGCGCATGGACCGCCTGGGCAGCATCTTCACGAGCGAATAACCAAGGCACACCCCCAGGCTTCGCGCACTTCGTGTCGCTGCGCCAACCCCCTTGCAGGGGGCAATACCAGCGGCCCGGCAAAGCCGGTTCCGCGGTATTCCTGGCAATGGATCGTGTGTTAATTTCCTGCGTTGCAAGTCGCGCAAGGCGCGGTGAAAACTAGGCCGAATTCATGCCTCTGGGCACGCTCGATCGCACAGCGCCACCCCTGTTCAACCAGGGGCAGTCGGCACTCAGCAAGCTGATCTTCTTCGGCGCGCTCGCCCTGTTCCTCATGGTGGCCGATGCGCGCTTCCACATCGTCCAGCCGATCCGCGCCGGCATCGGCGCGGTGCTCTACCCGGTGCAATGGGTGGCGCTGAAGCCGGTGCAGGCCGTGCTGGGCGGCGGGCGCTACCTCGAAGACCTGCAGACCGCCCAGCGCAACGAGGAAGACGCACGCAAGGCGCTGATGATGCAGGCCGAGCGCGCCGCGCAGGCCGACACGCTGGCGCAGGACAACGCCCGCCTGCGCGAGCTGCTCGAGCTGCGCCAGACCACCACCACGCCGGGCCGCGCCGCCGAAGTGCTCTACGACGCGGCCGACCCCTACACCCGCAAGATCGTCATCGACCAGGGCCTGGCCCAGGGCGTCCAGCCAGGCTCGCCGGTGATCGACGCGCGCGGCGTGCTCGGGCAGGTCACGCAGGTGCTGCCCTTCACGAGCGAGGTCACGCTGGTGATCGACCGCGACCTTTCCATTCCCGTGCAGAACACCCGCACCGGCGTGCGCAGCGTGGCCTTCGGCGACGCCTCGGCCCACGGCGGCGGGCTGGAGCTGCGTTTCATGGCTGCCAATGCCGATCTGCAGGAGGGCGACCTGCTCTCCACCAGCGGCGTCGACGGCATCTACCCCGCCGGCCTACCGGTGGCGAAGATCGAACGCATCGAGCGTCGCGCCGACTCGGCCTTTGCCCGCATCTACTGCGTGCCGCTGGCCCATGTGACGGCCGCGCGCTACGTGCTGGTGCTCGAACCGACGGGCACGCCGGCCGCGCCGCCGCCGGCCGCGCCCGTCACGACCCAGCGCAAGCGCCCCGAGGGCAAGCCTGGCGCGGGCAAGAACGAGAAGAAGCCGGGAGTCCGCCCATGATCAAGCGTCCCGGCCAGCAGCAGCTCCTGCTGCCCGTCAGCCCTCTCTTCATGTGGAGCAGCCTCGTGGTGGCGCTGCTCGTCAACATGATTCCCATCGGCCGCGCGGTCTGGATGCCCGACCTGCTGGCACTGGTGATCGTGTTCTGGGGCGTGCACCAGCCCGCGCGCGTGGGCATCGGCGCGGCCTTCGTGTTCGGCCTGTGCATGGACGTGCACCAGTCGTCGATGCTGGGCCAGCATGCGCTGTCCTACACCACGCTGGGCTTCTTCGCGATCACCATCCACCGGCGCCTGCTGTGGTATCCGGTGGCCTCGCAGGCGCTGCAGGTGCTGCCGCTCTTCGCGCTGTCGCAGTTCATCGAGGTGGTCACGCGGATGATCGGCGGTGGCGTGTTTCCGGGCTGGACGGTGCTGGCCTCGCCCGCCATCGAGGCTGCGCTGTGGCCGCTCGCAACGGCCCTGCTGCTGGCACCCCAGCGCAGAACCCCGGAACCGGACGAGAACCGCCCCCTCTAAGCCCCGTTCCCCGCATTTGCCATCGCACCTGCGCGCGCCTAAGCTCCCATCGCAATGACCGAAATCCGCAACGTCGCCGCAGACCTCGCGCGCTTCAAGCGCCGTGTGATCGTCATCGGGCTGGCGGTGCTTTTCGCGTTCGGGCTGCTGTGCGCGCGGCTGGTGTACCTGCAGGTCACGCGGCACGAAGACCTGGCCGAGCAGGCCGAGAGCAACCGCACGGCGGTGGTGCCGGTGGTGCCCAACCGGGGCTTGATCCTCGACCGCAACGGCATCGTGCTGGCCTCCAACTATTCGGCCTATACGCTGGAGATCACGCCCTCGAAGGTGGGCGACGTCGAGGAGACCATCGACAGCCTCACGCAGGTGCTCGAGGTTTCGCCGCGCGACCGCCGCCGCTTCAAGCGCCTGCGCGAAGACTCGCGCAGCTTCGACTCCATCCCCATCCGCACCCGCCTGAGCGACGAGGAGGTCGCGCGCTTCGCGGCCCAGCGCTACCGCTTCCCGGGCGTGGAGATCAAGGCCCGCCTGTTCCGCAACTACCCGCAGGGCGAGCTGGCCTCGCACGTGCTCGGCTACATCGGCCGCATCAACCAGCGCGAGAAGACCGCGATGGAAGACTGGGACGAGGAAGACCAGGCCAACTACAAGGGCACCGACTACATCGGCAAGCTCGGCATCGAGCAGAGCTACGAGAAGACGCTGCACGGCCAGACCGGCGTGGAGCAGATGGAAACCTCGGCCGGCGGCCGCGCCGTTCGCCGCCTCGCCAGCCACCCCGCCACGCCGGGCAACACCGTGATGCTGTCGCTCGACATCAAGCTGCAGAAGCTGGTGGAGGACATGTACGGCGACCGCCGCGGCGCGCTGGTGGCCATCGACCCGAAGACCGGCGAGGTGCTGGCCTTCGTGAGCAAGCCCACCTTCGACCCCAACCTCTTCGTCGAGGGCATCGATAACGAAAGCTGGGCGGCGCTGACCGAATCCATCGACAAGCCGCTGCTGAACCGCGCCCTGCGCGGCACCTACCCGCCCGGCTCCACCTACAAGCCCTTCATGGCCATGGCGGCGCTGCAGACCGGCAAGCGCGGACCCAGCGTGGTGGTGAACGACCCTGGCTACTTCAACTTCGGCGGCCACCGCTTCGGCAGCCCCGAAGGCTACCTGGGCGGTGTCGACATGCGCCGCTCGATCCAGCTGTCGAGCAACATCTACTACTACTCGCTGGCCAACGAGATGGGCGTGGACCTGATCCACGACTTCATGAAGCCGCTGGGCTTCGGCCAGATCACCGGCATCGACCTGGGCGGCGAGGTGCGCGGCGTGCTGCCCAGCACCGAGTGGAAGCGCAACGCCTACAAGCGCCCCGAGCAGAAGAAGTGGTACGCGGGCGAGACCATCTCGCTGGGCATCGGGCAGGGCTACAACTCCTTCACGATGCTGCAGCTGGCGCAGGCCACGGCCATCGTGGCCGACGGCGGCCTCAAGCACAAGCCGCACCTCGTGCTGGCCACGCGCAACACGGTGAGCGGGCAGGTGGTGCCGCTGGCGCAGCCGCCGGCGGAAAACCTGGGCTACTCGGCCGCCAACGTCGCGGTGATCCGCGAGGGCCTGACCAGCGTGGTCACCAGCGGCACCGCGCGCGGCGTGTTCGCGGGCGCGGCCTACCAGGCGGCCGGCAAGACCGGCACGGCGCAGGCCGTGACCCAGGCGCAGAACACCAAGTACAACGCGCGCGCCCTCGAGGAGCACCAGCGCGACCACGCGTTGTTCATGGCCTTCGCACCGGTGAACGATCCGAAGATCGCCGTGGCCGTGATCGTGGAGAACGCCGGCTGGGGTGCGGGCGCCGCGGCCCCCATCGCGCGCCGGGTGTTCGACTACTGGCTTGCGAACCAGTACCCGAGCGAGGCCGACATGGCGGCGATCAAGATCGGCAAGGCGACCGCGCCGATCGGCAAGCCGCGCGTGGCGAGCGAAGTGGCATGGCCGGCGCCGGCTGCGATCCCTGCTACCGCGCCCTGACCGCTCAGGGCAAGGGCTCCTTCAGGAATACCGCGGAACCGGCTTGGCCGGGCCGCAGGTATTGCCCCCTGCAAGGGGGTTGGCGGCCACACGAAGTGGGCAAGCCTGGGGGTTAGCCCAATACCGTTCCGCTGACTTCACCCAGGCCGATGCGCACTGCTCCGGCGCGCTCGCAGTAGCCGCGAATGGTCAGCGTGTCCCCATCCTCCAGGAACGTCCGCTTCTCGCCGTTCGCCAGCGTGATCGGCTGCTTGCCGCCCAGCGTCAGCTCGATCAGCGAGCCGGCCTCGTCGGGCTTGGGGCCCGACAGCGTGCCCGAGCCCAGCAGGTCGCCCGGCTGCAGGTTGCAGCCGTTCACCGTGTGGTGCGCAATGAGCTGCGCGGCCGTCCAGTAGGCGGCCTCGGTGGTGTTGCCGCGCGTCAGGCGCACGGGCGCGACGCCTTCGGCACGCATCTTCGCGGTCTGCAGCAGCACTTCGAGCGTGATGTCGAGCGCGCCGCTCTCGCGGTTCGATGCCGCGTCGAGGTAGGGCAGCGGCTGCGGGTCTCCCGCGGGCCGCTCGAACTTCGCGCGGAACGGCGCCAGCGCCTCCATCGTCACGATCCACGGCGACAGCGTGCTCGCGAAGTTCTTCGAGAGAAACGGGCCGAGCGGCTGGTATTCCCAGGCCTGCAGGTCGCGCGCCGACCAGTCGTTGAGCAGCGTCACGCCGAACAGGTGCTCCTCGGCATCGGCGATGGCGATGGGCTCGCCCTGCGCATTGCCGCGTCCGACCAGGAAGCCGAGCTCCAGCTCGTAGTCGAGCCGCTTCGAGGGGCCGAAGCTGGGCGACTCCGCATCGGGCGCCTTGGTCTGGCCCTGCGGGCGCTTGAAGGACTGGCCGCTCACGCCGATCGACGATGCGCGGCCGTGATAGCCGATGGGCACCCACTTGTAGTTGGGCATCAGCGGCTGGTCGGGGCGGAACAGCTTGCCGATGGTGGTCGCGTGGTGGATGCCCGTGTAGAAGTCGGTGTAGTCGCCGATGCGGCAGGGCACCGTCATCTCGGCCCTGGCCTGCGGCAGCAGGGCCTTCGACCAGGCAGCCTGCTTGTCGCTGCCTTCGGCGAGGCCGGCGGAGATCGCGGCGCGCAGCGCCTGGCGGTCCTTCGTGCTGGCATCCATCAGCGCATTCATGTCGTCGGTGTCGACGAGGCCCGCGGCGCGCAGGTCCAGCACCTGGTCGCCGATGGCAACGCCGATGCGGAAGGCCTCGCTGCTGCCCGCGGTGCGGAAGCGGCCGAAGGGCAGGTTCTGGATCGGGAAGTCGGTGCCGGCCTCGTTGGCCGATGCGACCCAGCTGCGCAGCTTCGGGTCATGGGTGGCGTTCAGTGCGGTCATGGAGGATGTCTTTCAGGCAAATGTTCTAAAGGGTCCAGACTCTTTCGGGGAACACCGCGGAACCGGCTTTGCCGGGCCGCAGGTGTTGCCCCCGGAAGGGGGTTGGCGGCCACACGAAGTGGGCAAGCCTGGGGGCGAGCTTTACTCTGCGGTCATGCCGGCCTTCTTGGCCACGTCGCCCAGGCGCTTGTATTCGGTCTCTGTCAGCGTCGTCAGCTCCTGTGCCGACGAACCGCGCGGCGAGAAGCCGGCCTGCGCCAGCTTGGCCTTCACGTCGGGCATCGCGAGTGCCTCGACGAAGGCTTCGTTCAGTGCCTTCACGACCGGCGCCGGCAGCTTCGCCGGGCCGTACACGCCGAACCACGGCTCCAGCGCATAGCCTTTCAGGCCTGCCTCGGCCATCGTCGGCACGTCGGGCAGCGAGGGCGAGCGCGTGGGGCCCGCCACCGCCAGCGCGCGCAGCTTGCCGGCCTGGATGTGCGGCAGCGAGGCCGGCAGGTTGTCGAACATCACGCCGATGTTGTTGCCCAGCATGTCGGTGATGGCCGGGCCGCTGCCCTTGTAGGCGACGTGCACGAGATCGGTGCCGGTCATCTGCGCGAACATCACGCCGGCCAGGTTCATCGAGGTGCCGGCGCCCGCGGTGGCGTAGGGCATGCCGGGGTTCTTCTTCGCGGCCGCGATCAGGTCGGGCACCGACTTCACGGCCGAGGCCGCCGGCACTTCGAGCACGATGGTCGAGGTGCCCAGCAGGCTGATGGCGGTGAAGTCCTTGCGCGGGTCGAAGGCCATCGACTTGTAGATGTGCGGGTTCAGCGCATTGGTCGAGATCGCGCCGAAGCCGATGGTGTAGCCGTCGGGCGCGGCCTTGGCCACCGCGTCCATGCCGATGTTGCCGCCCGCGCCGCCGCGGTTGTCGATCAGCACCGGCTGGCCCAGCTTCTCCGACACCTTCTGGCCCACGGTGCGCGCTACCAGGTCAGTGGTGCCGCCCGGGGTGTAGGGCACGATGAAGCGGATGGGCTTGGACGGATAGTCGGCCGCATGCGTGAGGAAGGGCGCGGCGAGCAGGGCCACGGCCGCTGCGCGACGCGTGAGGGTGAACACGGTCTTCATGCCTTGAATTGATCCTTGAGGCCGGCCCAGCAGTCGGCGTAGTCGGTGTCGAGCGCGGGGCTCTTCAGCGCGAAGTTCGTCGGAATGAAGCGGTAGCGGCTCTCGAACATGAAGGCCAGCGTGTTGTCCAGCTTGTGCGGCTTCAGGTCGGCGTGGGTGGCCTTGTCGAAGGCTTCCTCGTCGGGGCCGTGCGGCACCATGCAGTTGTGCAGGCTGGCGCCGCCGGGCTTGAAGCCGCCCGGCTTGGCGTCGTACTCGCCCAGCACCAAGCCCATGAACTCGCTCATCAGGTTGCGGTGGAACCATGGCGGACGGAAGGTGTTCTCCATCACCATCCAGCGCGGCGGGAAGATCACGAAGTCGCAGTTGGCCGTGCCGGGCGTGTCGCTGGGCGAGGTCAGCACGGTGAAGATCGACGGATCGGGATGGTCGAAGCTGATCGAGCCGATCACCATGAAGTGCGCGGTGTCGTACTTCACCGGCGCCAGGTTGCCGTGCCAGGCGACCACGTTGAAGGGCGACTGCTTCATCGGCGCCTGCCAGAAGCGGCCGCCGAACTTCTTGACGACCTCGTAGCCGCCTTCTTCCGATTCGAAGGCCGCCACCGGCGCCTGGAAGTCGCGTGCGTTGGCCAGGCCGTTCGAGCCGATCGGGCCCAGCTCCGGCAGGCGGAAGTGCGCGCCGTAGTTCTCGCACACGTAGCCGCGCGAAAGCCCATCGGGCAGCGCGACCTTGAAGGCCATGCCGCGCGGCAGCACCGCGATTTCGCCGGGCTTCACGTCGAGCACGCCGAGTTCGGTGGTGATGACGAGGCGGCCCTGCTGGGGAACGATCAGCATCTCGCCGTCGGCGTTGACGAAGGCGCGGCGCTCCATCGAGCGGCCGGCGAGATACATCAGCGAGCCGATGCCGACCTGCGACTCGGCATCGCCATTGGCCGCGATGGTGCGCATGCCGTCGATGAAGTCGGCTCCGGCCGCGCCGTCCAGCGGCTGCGGGTGCCAGCGCAGGGGCTCGGGCGGCAGCGCGATCTCGCGGTCGGCGCCGGTGGTCCAGTGCGCCTGCGCGTAGGGCTGGTAGCGGCCGGACACCACCGAGGGCTGGCGGCGGTAGAGCCAGGTGCGGCGGTTCTCGTGGCGCGGCGCGGTGAAGGCGGTGCCGGAGATCAGCTCGGTGTAGAGGTCGAAGGGCCCGCGCTGCGGATTGTTGCGGCCCTGGGGCAGGGCGCCGGGCACGGCCTCGGAGGCGTATTCGTTGCCGAAGCCGCTCTGGTAGCGCCGTTCGGAGGGCGGGGTTGCTTGGGTCATGTGCTTTCTCTTTCGGGAGTCGCGATTGAGGTCGGATTCGGGTCTAGCCGGCGCGCGCCGCGTCGAAGGCTTCGCGCAGCACGGCCAGCGAACCGACGTGGTTGGCCAGCACCAGCACGAGGCGCGCGTTGAAGGCATGGCTCTCCTCGGTGGAAAGCCCTTGGTGCGCCTCGATGAGCGCTTCGTAGAAGTCGTCGGGCGCTTCGAGGTTCGGCGCGGTGATGAGGTGTTGTTGCTGCTGCATGGTGTTCACGCCTTTGCCAGTGCGCGGTCGATGGCCGCGCTGATGTTCGCCGCCGTGGGCTGTCGCCAGCGCGCACACACGTGCTGGTCGGGCCGCAGGAGGTAGACGGTACCGGGTCGCGCGTCGTAGCGCTGCGTGGCGAGCTCGGCGTCGGCGCCGCTGCCTTCCACGCGAACCACGTGCAGCGGGAAGTCGCTCGCCTTCAGTGCCTGCAGGCTGCGCTCGACGGCTTGGCCCTGGCCGAACAGCAACGCGGTGAATTGCGAGACATGGCATTCGCGCAGCAGCCAGCCGGTGCTGCCATCCGCATGCACGACGGGTGCATCGGCCGCCGCGGCGCCCGGCACCATCGCGCCAGCAAAGGCCTCGTCGTCCGGCGTGTTGAGCGGCGAATCGCGCAGCACCGTGGCCACCGACAGCCGCCCGCTGTTCACCAGCGTGCGCGCGAAGGCGTGGCGCTTGGTCAGCTCCAGCACCGCGTCGCGGAAGAGGCGGCTCACCTCGCTCTTGGGCGTGATGAAGTCGGTCGCGCGCGTGGAGTTGCGGATGTTCTCGTCGGCCGCGAACTCGCGCTCGCTGGCGTAGCTGTCGAGCAGCGCGTCGGGCGCGTCGCCGCGTACCACGGCCGCGAGCTTCCAGGCGAGGTTGTCGGCGTCCTGCACGCCCGAGTTGGCGCCGCGCGCGCCGAAGGGCGACACGCCGTGCGCCGAGTCGCCCGCGAACAGCACGCGGCCGTGGCGGAAGCGCTCCATGCGCTGGCAGGCGAAGGTGTAGACGCTGGCCCAGCCGATCTGGAACTGCACGCCCTCGAAGCCGATGCTGTCGAGCAGCGCGCGCACGCGCGGCGTGATGTTCTCGGGCTTGCGCTCCTCCGCCGGGTCGGCGTCCCAGCCGAGCTGGAAGTCCACGCGCCACATGCCGTCGGCCTGCTTGTGCAGCAGCACGCTCTGGCCGGGGTGGAACGACGGGTCGAACCAGAAGCGCCGCTCGGTGGGCAGGTGCGCGTCCATCGTGATGTCGGCGATCAGGAAGCGGTCGCGGAACACGCGGCCCTTGGCTTCCTGGCCCAGCATCTGGCGCAGGTTGGAGCGCGAGCCGTCGCAGGCGGCGACGTAGTCCGCCTGCAGCCGGTAGCTGCCGTCGGGCGTTTCCACCGTCAGCACGGCGCCGTCGTCGCGCTGCTCGATGCCGGTGACCTTGTTGTTCCAGCGCAGGTCGATCAGCGGCAGCTCGGCCGCGCGCTCGACGAGGTAGCCCTCGACGTAGTACTGCTGCAGGTTGATGAAGGCCGGGCGCTCGTGGCCGGGCTCAGGCAGTAGGTCGAAGCGGTAGACCTGCTCGTCGTGGAAGAACACCTTGCCCACGTTCCACGACACGCCCTTGTCGACCATGCGGTCGCCGCAGCCCAGGCGGTCGAACACCTCGAGCGTGCGCTTGGCGAAGCAGATCGCGCGCGAGCCGCTGGAAAGAGTGTTGTCGTTGTCGAGCAGCACCACGGGCACCTGCCGCAGCGCGAGGTCGATGGCCAGCGCCAGGCCCACCGGGCCGGCGCCGACCACCACCACCGGGTGGCGGGCGGGCTCGGCCGCATCCTGGTCGACGTGGCGGCGGTAGTCGAAGCGCAGGCTCTGATAGTCGATCACGTACTTGTCTCCGTGTCTTCTCTGATCTTTTCTTCTGTCTTGCTCCTTCGGGGAGCCGGGAATCAGCCCTCCAGCGCCTTCCACATCTCGACGTCGCGCTCGGCCGTCCACACGCGCGGATCGGCATGGCCCGAGGCCTCGTCGTAGGCGCGGCTCACGTCGAAGGGCATGCAGTGGTCGAAGATCACCCACTGGCTGTACTTGGGCTTGAGCTTCTCGTAGGTGTCCTTGTAGACCGCGTTCAGGTCGCGGCCGGCCTTCACGCCTTCCTGCACGCTGGCGTACACGTCGGAGATGAAGTTGCGCGTGCCCGTCAGGCCTTCCGCCACGGCTTCGGGCGTGGTCAGCGCGGCGCCGCGGCCCGGCACCAGCGCCACGGGCTTCAGCGCGGCGATGTTGTCCAGCGTCTGCGGCCAGTCCTTGAAGTAGGCGTCGCCGGCGTACGGCGTGGCGCCGAACTCGACCAGGTCGCCCGACAGCAGCGTGCGCTCCTGCGGCAGCCAGACGACGGTGTCGCCCTTGGTGTGGCCGCGGCCGAGCTGGATCAGCTGCACCTCGAGCTTGCCCAGCCACAGCGTCATCTTGCCGGTGAAGGTCATGGTGGGCCAGGTCAGGCCCGGCGGCACCGTCTCGACGTTCTGGAACAGGCGCGGGAAGCGACCGATCTCGCTGGCCTTGTCTTCCTCGCCGCGCTCTACGATCAGGTCGCGCGTGTCCTGGCTGGCCAGGACGTGCTCGGCGCCGTAGCCAGCCGCGCCCAGCACGCGCACCGCGTGGTAGTGGGTGAGCACCACGTACTTGATGGGCTTGTCGGTCACCTCGCGGATGCGGCGCACCACGTCGGCGGCCATGGCGGGGGTGGCCTGGGTGTCGGCCACCAGCACGCAGTCGTCGCCGATCACGATGCCGGTGTTCGGGTCGCCTTCGGCGGTGTAGGCCCAGGCATGTTCCGAGATCTGGCTGAAGGTGACCTTCTTCTCTTCCATGTCGGCCTGGCTGGCGAATTTCTTGGCTTGGCTCATCGGGTGTCTCCGTCGGTGGGGTGGAATCTTGAAATTCGTCTAAGTCGAACGAATTTGCGGTTAACGAATGATCGCAGTGTAAGCCGCGGATCAGTTAATGTCTAATCCCTTCTTCATGAACGAACGACCAGAAGGCGAGGCCGGCCATGGCAGCCAGTGACAACGACCGCGCCCAGCGCGGCATCCAGAGCATCGAAGTCGGCGGCCAGCTGCTGCGCGCGCTGGTGCATCACGGCCGGCCGATGGCGCTGAAGGATCTGGCGCGCGAGGCGGACATGACGGCCGCCAAGGCGCACCCGTACATGGTCAGCTTCGGGCGCCTGGGCCTCATCGAGCAGGACCGCGCCAGCGGCCACTATCTGCTCGGCCCGCTCGCCTTGCAACTGGGGCTCATCAGCCTGCAGCAGGCCGACCCGGTGCACATCGCCACCCCGCTGATCGCCCAGTTGGCCCAGCAGATCGGCCACACCGTGGCGCTGGCCGTGTGGGGCGCGCGCGGCGCGACCATCGTGCGCACGGCCGAATCGCCCTCGCCGGTGCACGTGAACATGCGGCACGGCACGGTGTTTTCGTTGACCAACACGGCCTCGGGCCGCGTGTTCGCCGCTTACCTCGATGCCGGCGTGGTGCGCCAGTTGCTCGAGGATGAGCGCCAGCGCCAGAAGCAGCGCAAGGGCGCGGAGCCCGCGCCCGCCGCCGGCATGCCGCCGGTGCAGCCGCTGCCCTCGTGGAGCGACTTCGAGCGCCAGCTGCAGGAAGTGCGCGCGCACGGCATCAGCCGCTCCGACGGCGAGGTCATCGAGGGCGTGAGCGCCATGGCCGCGCCCGTCTTCGACCACACTGGCGCCATCGTGCTGGCCGTGACCGCCATCGGCCCGGCCGGCATCTTCGACACCGCGTGGGACGGCGAGATTTCCCGCGAACTCAAGGCCTGCGCCGGCACCGTGTCGCAGCGCCTTGGCGCCGCCGCCACGCCGCCCGCCGCGAATTCCCCCAGACCAGAGCGATGACGCCAGTCACAACAGATATTTCTTCTTCCTCTTCTTCTCCCCTCCACGCGGCCATCGAGTTGCTCCGCGATGCCCGGCGCATCGTCGTGTTCTCGGGTGCCGGGCTTTCGCGTGCCTCGGGCATCCCGACCTACCGCGACGCCGACGGCCTGTGGAAGAGCCAGAACGCGCTGCAGTTCTCCCACGCCGAAGATCTGCAGCGCGATCCCTCGGGCTTCACGAAGTTCTGGGCGCAGCGCCTGTCGATGATCGAGTCGGCGCAGCCCAACCCGGGCCATACCGCGCTCGCGCTGCTGCAGCGGCTGCGTCCCGCGACCCGGCTGGTCACGCAGAACGTCGACGGCCTGCTCACGCTGGCCGGCGGCCAGGACGTGCTCGAGCTGCACGGCTCGCTGCGCCGCTGGCGCTGCGACAACTGCGGCAACCGCAGCGGTCCCTGGCCGTTTCATCGCTGCCTGCGCTGCGGCTCGCACGCGCGGCCCGACGTGGTGATGTTCGGGGAGATGCTGAATGCCGGCGTGCTGCTCGACGCGCAGGTGGCGGCGCAGGAGTGCGATCTGTTCGTGGTGGTGGGCACCACCACCATCGTCTACCCGGCCGCCGAACTGCCGCAGACCGCGCTGGCGCATGGCGCGCGGCTCGTCACGCTGAACCTGGAACCGCTGCCGCACCTCGACGAGGCCGCGACGGTGGTGCTGCGCGGCGCGTCGGAAGACCTGCTGCCGCAGCTGCTGGCGGGCTTGCCGGGCCCGAGAGGCTGAGGGCGCTCAGCCCTTCTTGCCGCCCAGCAGCACCAGCGCCCCGCCCACCACGATCACGGCCACGCTGGCCCAGGTGGGGAAGTTGACGGTCTGCTTCTCCTTCATCGAGAACTCCAGCGGGCCGATCTTGGCCTCGTGGGTTTCCTTGGTGAAGCTGAAGCTGCCGAGGCCCAAGCCGGCGATGCCGGCCACGATCAGCAGGATGCCGATGATGCGTGTTGCGTTCATGGTGTCGATCCTCCGTCCGTTGATTGGCTACCGCCGGGGCTGCTGCTGCTGTTGCTGTTGTTGCGGGGCTTGCTGCTGAAGCTGGTCCACCCATTGCACAACTTCGGCCACCACGGCGTCGCTGGCCGAGATCAGCGACTTCACGCCGCCGGGCGCGTCGGTGCTGGGAGCGGGGCGGCGCACGGTGAAGGTGCGCTGGCCCAGCACGCGGTCGCCGCCGGGCGCGCTGCGGACCAGCGTGGCGCGCAGCCGCACAAGGCCCACGCTGGCGCTCGCCGAATCGAAGTAGTGGCTGAACTCGTCGAGCGAGATGCGCAGCGTGTCGGGCGTCTCGCCCCGGCTGCGCGAGATGGTGGCGGCCTCTTCCGGGCCGAGCACCATGCGGCGCTCCGAGAGCGTGTCGCGCAGCCGCTGGCGCAGCAGCTGCGCGGGCGGCAGGCTCCAGCGCGACTGGCCGTAGGGGCGCAGCTCGTTGGCGTCGGCGTACCCGAGCCGGTAGAGGATCTGCGTGCCGTCGAGGCGGGCATTGCTGTCGAACTCGGCCAGCGACAGCGTGGGCAAGGTGGCGGCGGCGGGCGCGGCGGCCGGTGCCGTGGCGCCGGGGCCGAAGTCGTAGAGCATGGTGCGCGCGGGCTTGTCGGGCAGCGCGCCACAGCCGGCGACAAGCAGCAGGGCGAAGCCGAGCGCGATGGTGGAAGGGGTCTTCGTCGTCAAGGAGCGAATGGCTTTCATGGTCGGTGATCCTCTCCCGTCGAGGTCAGGGCCGCGTCGCGGCCGGCGCCTGGAAGCCCGGCTCGCCCGGGCCCGCCGCCGTGCCGCCGTTGCCGAACAGCAGCGATTGCGGGTTGTCGTTGATGCTGTCCGCCGCGCGGCCCAGCCGGCGCACGGCGTGCGAGGTGTCGTCGGCCACGCGGTTCACGCGCGGCAGCGTGGCCGCGTTGAACGAGTCGACCGCCTGCGCCAGCGCCCTGGTGCCGTCGCCCAGCCGTTCCATCGGGCCGTCGGGCGCGTTCAGGCGGCCCACGGTGGTGTTGAAGTTGTTGGCCACGCGCGAGACGTCGCCGGCCGCCTTCTTCACCGACGCCAGCGTGTCGGGCAATTTGGTGAGCGCGGGGTTCAGGCCGGTCTTCACCGTGCCGTCGAGCGTCTTGAGCAGCGTGTTGGCGCTGGCCGAAGCGGCCGCGATGTTCTCCAGCGCATCGGCCGCGCGCTTCTGGTTGGGGTCGCTCAGCAGCTGGTTGGCGCGCTTCGTCACTTCCTCGACCTGGTTGATGATGGCCTCGCCGCGGTCCTGCAGCTGCGCCAGCATCGAGGGCTTGAGCGGAATGCGCGGCGGGTCGTCGTCGTTCGGCTTGAGCGAGACGGTCGATTCGCCCTTGTCGTCCAGCGCGATGAAGGCCAGGCCGGTCACGCCCTGGTAGCTCAGCGTGGCGAAGCTCGATGTGGTGAGCGGCACGCGCTCGTCCACAGTGATGCGCACGCGCACGTTGCCCTTGACCTTCGGGTCGAAGTCAATGGATGCCACCTTGCCCACCGCGATACCGCGGTAGCGCACCATGGCCTGCGGCTGCAGGCCGCTGACGGCCTCTCGCGTGGAGAGCTCGTAGATGTTGCGCACGGTGTTGTCGCGCGTGAACCAGATCACCAACGCGACGAGCGCGGCGATCAGGCCGAGCACGAAGGCGCCGGCGGCGAGGGCATGGGCCTTGTTTTCCATGGTTGCTACCTACCTTTCAGCGCGCCGCCCCGGGGGCGGGCTGCGCGGGGGATTGTCCGGCTGGCTTGTCATGCAGCGCTTCCAGGGCGCGCTGGCCGCGCCCGCCGAGAAAGTATTCGTGGATGAAGGGGTGCGGGTACGCGATGACCTCGCGCGCCGCGCCGGTGACGATCACTTTCTGGTCGGCCAGCACCGCGATGCGGGTGCTCAGGTCGAACAGCGTGTCCAGGTCGTGCGTGACCATCACCACCGTGAGGCCCAGCTCGCGGTGCAGGCCGCGCAGCAGGTCGCAGAAGCTGTCGGAGGCCTCGGGGTCGAGGCCGGCGGTGGGCTCGTCGAGCAGCAGCAGCGGCGGGTCCATGATGAGCGCGCGCGCCAGAGCTGCGCGCTTGATCATGCCGCCCGACAGGTCCGCCGGGCTCTTGTTCGCGTGCTGCGGGCCCAGGCCCACCATCTGCAGCTTCACCAGCGCCGCGTGGCGGATCAGTTCGTCGGGCAGCAGCTTCAGCTCGCGCAGCGGAAAGGCGACGTTCTCCAGCACGCTGAAGGCGGAGAACAGCGCGCCATGCTGGAACAGCATGCCCACGTTGGCCGCGCCCGAGGCGCTGAGCTCGCCGGGCTCCTGGCCCAGCACCTCGACGTGGCCGCGCGTGGGTTTCTCCAGGCCGAGGATCTGGCGCAGCAGCACAGTCTTGCCGGTGCCCGATCCGCCGACCAGCGACAGCACCTCGCCGCGGTCGATGTGCAGCTGCAGGTCGCGGTGCACCACCTGCTCGCCGTCGGCGCTCTGGAACACGGTCCACAGGCCGCGGATGTCCACCACGGTGGCGTAGCTGTCGGGGCGCACGGGCATGCTCATGGTTTCATGCCTTCACGCGCGGAAGCCGATGCCCTTGAAGAGCACGGCGAACAACGCATCGACCAGGATCACGGCCGTGATCGAGGTGACGACCGACGAAGTCGTGCCGCGCCCGAGGCTCTCGGTATTGGGCTTCACCTTCATGCCGAAGTAGCAGCCGATCAGCGCGATCAGGATGCCGAACACCGCCGACTTGGCCATGGCCAGCCACAGGTTCGAGATCGGCACCGCGCGCGGCAGCGCCGAAAGAAAGTACGAGGGCGAGATGTTGAGCGCCGCGTCGGCCGCCAGCATGCCGCCCGCGAGCGCGGCCATCGAGGTCCAGAGGCTGATGAGCGGCATGGCGATGGCCAGCGCCAGCACGCGCGGCATCACCAGGCGAAAGCCGTGCGGAATGCCCATCACGCGCATGGCGTCGAGCTCCTCGGTCACGCGCATCACGCCGATCTGCGCCGTGATGGCCGAGCCCGAGCGACCGGCGATCAGCACTGCCGCCAGCACCGGCCCCAGCTCGCGGATCAGCGAGAGCCCGAGGATGTTCACCACGAAAGTCTCGGCGCCGTACTGCCGCAGCTGCTGCGAGATCAGGTAGGCCAGCACCACGCCGATCAGCAGCCCGACCAGTGCCGTGATGTGCAGCGCCGTCGCGCCAAACTGATAGAGGTGCCCCGAGAAATCGCGCCACGGCCCGCGATGCGGCGCGCGCACCAGCCGGCCCAGGTCGAGCGCGAGCTGGCCGACGAGCATCGTGAAGTCGCGCATCACATACATGGCGCGCGGCCCGTTGTGCGAGAACGCGCGGATGCGCTCGTTCAGCGAAGGCGAGGGCTCGTCCGGCGTGGCGACGGTGTATTGCGCCACCTGGTCGAGCACGGCCTTGTGCTGCGGCAGCATTTCGAGGGTGGCCGGCCACTGGTGGCGCCAGTGTTCCCACAGCAGCTGCGCGCCGATGTGGTCGAGTTGCCCGATGGGGCGCAGGTCCCAGGCCCGGTCGTCGGCGGGTGGGGCGGCTTCCAGGCTTTTCGCCAGCGCCATCCAGGCCGGCTTGGACGACATCGCCAGCGTGGTCCAGCAGCCGCTGGCCACCGTCCACTGCCGGCCATCCTGCTCCCGCTGCCCGATGCGGGGCCACGCGCTGTCGGCGGCGGAGGCGTCGGCAGGCGATGTGGCGGGAGACATAGACACGGCAGGTGAGCGGGAAAGTTAACAAAAGCAGGGGCGCAAGCGCGCATCGTAACCGCGTGCATCCGGAGTCAAGGTGCTCCAGACCCTTCGTTCGCGTAGGGCACGACGCCGTTTCTTCATGATTTCTTCAGGGTTCGAAACCTTCCGACAACGCCTCGCGCAGCCAGCCCACGAAAGCGGTTACCGCCTGCGGCACGTGCGTGGCGTACGGGCGAATTGCATACAGCCGCTCGCCGAACGCCCCAACCGAGCGCCACTGCGGCAGCACCTGCTGCAGCTTGCCCGACTGCAGCGCCGCCTGCGCGCTGAAGTCGGGCACCAGCGCGATGCCCAGTCCGCTCAGGGCTGCGTCGCGCAGAGCCTCGCTGTTGTTCGCCACCAGCGGACCCGACACCGGCACCGTGATGCGCGGCGCCGAGGCCTTGCGGGCCTCGAAGTGCCAGGTCGGCGTTTCCTGCGCGCGCGGGTAGTGCAGGCAGTCGTGGTCGGCCAGCGCCTGGGGTTCGCGCGGCGTGCCCCGGCGGCGAAGGTAGGCGCGGCTGGCCACCAGCACCGAGCGGGTTTCGCACAGCGTCCAGGCCACGTGCGTGTCGGGCGGCGCGGCGGTGTGGCGGATGGCGAGGTCGAAGCCTTCCATTGCCAGCGAGCTGAGCCGGTCGGACAGGTCGAGCTCGATGCGCACCTCGGGCTGCGCGCGCAGGAAGTCGGCCAGCCTGGGCACCAGCTGCTGGCGCGCGAAGGCGACCGGCGCCGTCACCCGCACCAGCCCGCGCGGCACGCCCGCGAGGTCGCGCACGCCGGCGAAGCTGTGGGCGATCTGCTCGAAGGGGCCGCGCATGTCTTCCACCAGCCGCTGGCCGGCTTCGGTGAGCCGCACGCTGCGCGTTGTGCGCTGCACCAATGGCGCGCCGGCCGCGCGTTCGAGCTCGGCGATGCGCTGGCTCATGGCTGCCTTGCTCACGCCCAGGCGCAGCGCGGCGGCCGTGAAGCTGCCCTGCTGCGCGAGCACCGTGAGCCAGTGCAGGTGTGTCCAGAGCGACTCGATATTTTGGGGTTTCATGGTTCCATTGTTCGTTATTCTGAACAATAAGTTCAGTCTTCGTGACTAGGCGAGGAACAACACGCTGCCTAAACTGGCCGCACTCCTTCGTCAGCGAACCTCCTTCCAGAGCCCTCCCCATGCCTACTTCCATCGACCACTTCATCGGCGGCAAGCTCGTCGCCAACACTTCCGGCCGCACGCAGGACGTGACCAACCCCGCCACCGGCGCAGTCACCGGCAAGGCCGGCCTGGCGAATGCCGACCAGGTCGGCGCCGCCGTCGCCGCCGCGCAGGCCGCGTTCCCGGCCTGGGCCGACACTCCGCCCATTCGCCGCGCGCGCGTCATGTTCAAGTTCCTGCAGCTGCTCAACGAGCACAAGGACGAGCTGGCCCACATGATCACCGCCGAGCACGGCAAGGTCTTCACCGACGCGCAGGGCGAAGTCAGCCGCGGCATCGACATCGTCGAGTTCGCCTGCGGCATTCCTCAACTGCTCAAGGGCGACTTCACCGACCAGGTGAGCACCGGCATCGACAACTGGACGCTGCGCCAGCCGCTCGGCGTGGTCGCGGGCATCACGCCCTTCAACTTCCCGGTGATGGTGCCGATGTGGATGTTCCCGGTGGCCATCGCCGCGGGCAACACCTTCGTGCTCAAGCCCAGCCCGACCGACCCGACGCCCTCGCTGCGCATGGCCGAGCTGCTGAAGGAAGCCGGCCTGCCCGACGGCGTGTTCAACGTGGTGCAGGGCGACAAGGCCGCGGTCGACGCGCTGCTGGAGCACCCCGACGTCAAGGCCATCAGCTTCGTCGGCTCCACGCCCATTGCCAACTACATCTACGAGACCGGCGCTCGCAACGGCAAGCGCGTGCAGGCCCTGGGCGGCGCGAAGAACCACATGGTGGTGCTGCCCGACGCCGACATCGACCAGACGGTCGACGCGCTGATCGGCGCGGGCTACGGCTCGGCCGGCGAACGCTGCATGGCCATCAGCGTGGCGGTGCTGGTGGGCGACGTGGCCGACAAGATCATTCCCAAGCTCATCGAACGCACGAAGACGCTGAAGGTGCTCAACGGCGAGAACCTCGCCGCCGAAATGGGCCCGATCGTCACGCGCGCCGCGCACGAGCGCATCACCGGCTACATCGCGCAGGGCGAGAAAGAAGGCGCGAAGCTGCTGGTCGACGGCCGCCAGTTCGACGGCAACAAGGCAGGCGAAGGCTGCGGCGACGGCTTCTGGATGGGCGGCACGCTGTTCGACCACGTCACGCCCGAGATGCGCATCTACAAGGAAGAGATCTTCGGCCCGGTGCTCAGCTGCGTGCGCGTGGCCAACTTCAAGGACGCGATCGACCTCGTCAACGCGCACGAGTTCGGCAACGGCGTGAGCTGCTTCACCCGCGACGGCAACGTGGCGCGCGAATTCAGCCGCCGCGTCCAGGTCGGCATGGTCGGCATCAACGTGCCGATCCCGGTGCCCATGGCCTGGCACGGCTTCGGCGGCTGGAAGCGTTCGCTGTTCGGCGACATGCACGCTTATGGCGAAGAGGGCGTGCGCTTCTATACCAAGCAGAAGTCGGTCATGCAGCGCTGGCCCGAGAGCATCGGCAAGGGCGCCGAGTTCGTCATGCCGACAGCCAAGTAGCATCGGGCGCGGCGCGAGGGGCGCCGCGATTCCGCCCGGGAATTCCGTCGAACAAAAAAGAGAGACAAGGCAGCACGCCATGAGCGACACCCAATTCGACTACATCATCATCGGCGCCGGCACCGCCGGCTCGCTCATGGCCAACCGGCTCAGCGCCGACAAGAGCAAGCGCGTGCTGCTCATCGAGGCGGGCCGCAAGGACGACTACCACTGGATCCACATCCCGGTCGGCTATCTGTACTGCATCGGCAATCCGCGCACCGACTGGCTCTACAGCACCGAGCCCGACGCGGGCCTCAACGGCCGCGTGCTGCGCTATCCGCGCGGCAAGACGCTGGGCGGCTGCTCCAGCATCAACGGCATGATCTACATGCGCGGCCAGTCGCGCGACTACGAGCACTGGGCCGACCTCACGGGCGACGACGACTGGCGCTGGCAGAGCGTGCTGCCGGCCTTCAAGAAGCACGAGGACTTCTACCTCGGCGCCGACGAGATGCACGGCGCGGGCGGTGAGTGGCGTATCGAGAAGCAGCGCCTGCGCTGGGACATCCTCGACGCCTTTGCAGAAGCTGCTTCGCAGGCCGGCGTGCCGCACACCGCCGACTTCAACCGCGGCAACAACGAAGGCGTGGGCTACTTCCAGGTCAACCAGAAGAACGGCTGGCGCTGGAACACCGCCAAGGCCTTCCTGCGCCCGACCTGCTACGGCAGGCCCAACTTCGAGCTCTGGACTGGCGCGCAGGTCTCGCGCCTGCTGTTCGAGACGCTGCCCGACGGTACCCGCCGTTGCACCGGCGCCGAGGTGTGGAACGGCAGCGAGATGGTCACCGCGCACGCCGCGCGCGAGGTGGTGCTGAGCGCGGGCGCCATCGGCTCGCCGCAGATCCTGCAGCTCTCGGGCATCGGCCCGGCTGAACTGCTGCGCCAGCACGGCATCGACGTGGTGCTCGACGCGACCGGCGTCGGCGCCAACCTGCAGGATCACCTGCAGATCCGCGCGGTCTACAAGATCGAGGGCGCGCCCACGCTCAACGTGATGGCTTCGTCGATGGTCGGCAAGGCGAAGATCGGCCTCGAATACCTGTTGAAGCGCAGCGGCCCGATGAGCATGGCGCCGTCGCAGCTGGGTGCCTTCACGCGCAGCTCGCCCGATCGCGAATGGCCCAACCTGCAATACCACGTGCAGCCGCTGTCGCTCGATGCCTTCGGCGATCCGCTGCACAGCTTTCCGGCCTTCACCGCGAGCGTGTGCAACCTCAACCCCACGAGCCGGGGCTCGGTGCGCATCAAGAGCAGGCGCTTTGAAGACGCCCCGGCCATCGCGCCCAACTACCTGAGCACCGACGAGGACCGCAAGGTGGCGGCCGATTCGCTGCGCGTCACGCGCCGCATCGCCGAGCAGCCCGCGCTCGCCAAGTACAAGCCGCAGGAATGGAAGCCCGGCGTGCAGTACCAGACCGACGAAGACCTGGCGCGGCTGGCCGGCGACATCGCCACCACCATCTTCCATCCTGTGGGCACCACGAAGATGGGCGCCGACAACGATCCGACCGCCGTGCTCGACTCGCGGCTGCGCGTGCGCGGCGTGCAGGGCCTGCGCGTGGTGGATGCGGGCGCGATGCCCACCATCACCAGCGGCAACACCAACAGCCCTACGCTGATGATGGCGGAGAAGGCCGCCGGCTGGATCCGCGGCGCGGCTTAGCCCCGGCGGCTTCGGCCTGGCGCTCGAGGCGTGCCTTCGCGCCTTCGATCATCAGGTCCACGCCGATCTCGAACATCGCGTCGGGGCCGGCCTCGCGATAGGCGGCGAAGGCTTCAGCCAGCAAGGGGCGCGAGGCGGCGGAGGCATCGAGCACCTGCTGTCGCGCCTCGGCATCGGGCGGTGCCGCCTGTTCTTCCAGCACGCAGCCCACGGTGTAGCGGCCCAGCGCGATCAGCAGCGTCATCGCCTGCACGGCGGGCACGCCGCGGCTGACCACGGCGGCGAGCTGGGCTTCGACCATCTCCAGGTCGCCCGGGTCGGGCTCGGTGCCGGCATGCAGCCGCGCGCCGTCGCGCCGCGCCAGCAGTGCGCGCCGGAAGCTGCGCGCGTTCTCGCGCAGGAAGGTTTCCCACGATTCGCCCTGCAGCGGCAGCTTGCGCTCGTGGGTGCGGCGCAGGATCTCGCTGCTCATCGCGTCGAGCAGCGCCCGCTTGTTCTTGAAATGCCAGTACAGCGCCGGCTGCTGCACGCCGAGCCGCTCGGCCAGCAGCCGGGTGCTGAGCTTGTCCATTCCGACCTCGTCGAGCAGCGTGAGGGCTGTCTCGAGGATCACTTCGCGGTCCAGTTTCATTCGGGTGTGCTTGCCGGTATCGAGCCGGGAGGGTACTTCACGGCCTGGAATTTATCGCTGATAATTCCTTATCAACGATAAATTCCAAGATGTCTTCCACCTCGAACCCATTCGCTGGCGGGCGCCACGCGCATGCCGTGATCCTGGCGATCGTCACGCTCGACGCCGTCGGCATCAGCCTGGTCATGCCCATCGTGCCCAGCCTGCTGCGCGAGGTCGGCCACACCGGCGACCTCGGCTGGCGCTTCGGCGCCTTTCTCTCGCTCTATGCGCTGATGCAGTTCCTCTGCGCGCCCGTGCTCGGCGCGTTGAGCGACCGCTTCGGCCGGCGCCCGGTGCTGCTCGTCTCGGTGGCGGGCGCGGCCATCGATGCGCTCTTCATGGCCTTCGCGCCCTCGCTGTGGCTGCTGTTCGTCGGCCGGGCGATCGCCGGCATGACGGGCGCGAACATGGCGGTGGCTTCCGCCGCCATCGCCGACCTCACGCCCGAGAACCAGCGCGCGCGCTGGTTCGGCCGCATGGGTGCCTGCTTCGGGCTGGGCTTCATCGCCGGGCCCGCCATCGGCGGCGTGCTCGGCGACCACGGCGTGCGGCTGCCGTTCATGGCCGCCGCCGTGCTCAACGGCCTGACCTTCCTCGCGGGATTGCTGCTGCTGCGCGAGTCGCGTCCACCGGCGCTTGCGTCGCAGCCCTTCGACCGCGGCGTGCTGCATCCGCTCGCGCCGCTGCGCTGGGCCACGAGCTTTCCGGCACTGCTGCCGCTGCTCGGCGTGTTCCTGCTGCTCGTGCTCGTGGGCGAGGTCGCCGGAACGACCTGGGTGCTCTACGGCCAGGACCGCTACGCCTGGAACGGCACCATGGTCGGCTTCTCGCTCGCGGTCTTCGGCCTGCTCCATGCGCTGGTGCAGGGCTTCGCGGCGGGCCCGCTGGTCGAGCGCTGGGGCGAGCGGGCGGCCATCGCCGTCGGCACCATCGCCGACGGCACGGGCTACGCGCTGATCGCCTTCGCCACGCAGGGCTGGATGGTCATCGCGCTGCTGCCGCTGCTGTGCATGGGCGGCGTCTGCGCCCCCGCGCTGCAGGCGACGCTCTCGGCGCGCGTGGGCGAGGCACAGCAGGGGCGGCTGCAGGGCGTGCTCGCGAGCATCACCAGCCTGGCGGCGGTGTTCGGCCCGCTGCTGATCAGCCCGCTCTACTTCGCGTTCCGCACGCGCTTTCCGGGCATCGTGTGGCTGGCCGGCGCATCGCTCTATGTGCTGTGCCTGCCGGTGCTGCTGCGCAGGACAGCGCCTCAGGCGCCGGGGCGTTAAAGCCTCAGACGCCGGCAGCCACCGCAGCGCGTCGCTGAAGAAACTGCCGCACGGCCGGGTCGCGTTCGAGTCCGATCGCCAGCTGGTAGGCCTGTGCCGCCCCCGGCACGTCGCCGCAGCGGGCCAGCAGGTCGGCGCGCGCGGCCCAGTAGGGTTGGTAGTCCGCCAGCCGCGTGTCGCTGGCGAGCGCATCGAGCGCCGACAGGCCGGCCGCGGGCCCCATGGTCTGCGCCAGGGCCACCGCCCGGTTGAGCGCCGCCACCGGCGAACCGGTGAGCGCGCACAGCGCGTCGTACAGCTGTCCGACGGCCACCCAGTCGGCGCGGCCGGTGTGGCGGCGCACCGCGTGCGCGGACTGCACCGCCGCCTCCAGCTGATAGCGGCCGCCGTCATCCTGGCAGCGGCTGGCGCGCGACAGCAGCGCTTCGGCTTCGTCGATCATCGCGGCGTCCCAGCGCCGCGTGTCCTGCTCGCCCAGCGGCACATAGGCGCCCGAGGCATCGCGTCGTGCCTCGCGGCGTGCGTGCGCATGCAGCATCAGCGACAGCAGGCCCAGCGCCTCGCCTTCGTCGGGTAGCAGCGACGCGACCAAGCGGCCCAGCCAGATGGCCTCTTCCGCGAGATTGCGGCGGCGCGCGTCGGCGCCCTCGGGGTCCGACCAGCCTTCGGCGAAGGCCGCGTAGATGGCTTCGAGCACCGCGTCGAGCCGCTCGGCCAGCAGATGGCGCGGCGGCACTTCGAAGCCGATGCCGGCCTGCCGGATCTTCGCCTTGGCACGGCTCAGCCGCTGGCCCATGGCGGCGGGCGCGACCAGGAAGGCCGAGGCAATCGCCGCGGCATCGAAGCCGAGCACCACCTGCAGCATCAGCGGCGCGCGCACGCCGCGGTCGATGCCCGGATGCGCGCAGGCGAAGAGCAGGCCCAGCCGGCGATCGGGCATGCCGGACGGATCGTCCCGGCCCTCGTGTTCGTCGGCCGTCAGCTCCGCCAGCCATTGCAGGTGGGCGGCCGCGTCCTCGTCGAGCACCCGCTGGCGCACCGCGTCGACCCGGCGTCGCCGTGCCACGGTAAGCAGCCAGGCTTCGGGCGCCCGGGGCACGCCCTGCACCGGCCAGTCGGCCAGCGCGGCGGCAAAGGCTTCGGACAGCGCGTCCTCCGCGCCCGCCACGTCGTGCGTGCGGGCCGAGAGAAAGGCGACCAGCTTGCCGTAGCTGTGCCGCGCGGCCGATTCGGCCGCGCGTGCCGCCGCACGGGCTTCGTCGGCCGTCATCGGGTCTCAGTAGTCGGTGGCGGGCCAGAGCGGCCGCACCTCGACCGCGCCGTGGCTCGCGCCAGGGCAGCGCGCGGCCCAGGACAGGGCCGCGTCGAGGTCGGGCACGTCGATCAGGTAGTAGCCCCCGAGCTGTTCGCGCGTGTCGGCGAAGGGGCCGTTGAGCACTTCGGTCTTGCCGGATTGCAGCCGCACGGTGGTGGCCGTGGTCGCCGGCCTCAGCCGGCTGCTGTGGCGCATCACACCGGCTTTGCGCAGGGCTTCGCCGTAGGCGCCGTAGGCGGCCAGGGCTTCGCTCGTCTGCGCGGGGGTCAGGGCCGCGAACCCGGTGGGGTCCGAAAAGAGCAGCAGCATGTATTCCATGACGATCTTCCTTCAGGTGACGGCGCGGCACCATGCCTCGCCTGGACAATGTCGCGTGGCGCGGCGCGGTTTCGACATCGGATCACAAAAAAAGAAAAGGCCGCAAGAAAAACCTGCGGCCCTTGCGCCGGGAATGATGCGGCGGCTCAGCGCTCGATGGTCTTGTTCCAGCGTGCGTTCCAGGCCGGCCGGTTCGCGTTGATGCTCTCCCAGTCGATGGTCACGGCGGTCTTCATCCACTTGTTGATGTCGGCCACCTGCGCCGCGCCTTCGCCCACCACCGGTGCCTTGGGGTTGGTCGGAATCTGCGCGCCGTACTGAAGCACGTTGGCCTGGGCCAGCGGGCTCAGCAAAAACTCGGCGAGCTTCTGCGACAGTTCGGGCTCGGTGTTGTTGGCGATCACGCACTGGCCCACCATGAGCACCACCGCGCCTTCCTTGGGCGGCGCGTACTCGACCGGGATGCCCTTGCTCTTCATCGCGGCCACGGCCGTGGGCGTCAGCGGGAAGATAGCCGCCTCGCCGGTCTGCACCATCTCCGAGAGCTTGGCCGAGCTCGGGATGTACTCCAGCACGTTCGGCCCGATGGTGGTGGGCCAGGCCTTGAAGCCGGGCTCCACGTTCTTGTCGTTGCCGCCCTGGATGCGGTTGAACATCAGGAAGCCGTGCAGCCCGAAGGAAGACGACGACATCGACTGGAACACCACCTTGCCCTTGTACTTCGGGTCGGCCAGGTCCATCCATGACGTGGGCGCGGCCCAGCCCTTTTCCTTGAACATCTTCGCGTTGTAGGCCAGGCCCGTCATGCCCAGGCTCACGCCGCTGGCCATGTCGTCCTTGAAGCGCGCGGCCGGGTAGATCTCGCCGAGCGACTGGCTTGGCTTCTGCTTCTGGCACAGGCCCATGCCGATGGCGCGCACCATGACGCCGTCGTCGAGGAACATCACGTGCATCTGCGGCTTGTCCTTGTTGGCCTGCGCCTTCGCGAGGATGTCGGACGAAGTGCCGGGCACCACCACCACCTTTGCGCCGTAGGCTTTCTCGAAGGCGGGGAAGACGTACTGCGTGTACGCCTTCTCCATCGTGCCGCCGTTCATGCCGATGTAGAGGGTCTTGGTCTGCGCGGCGGCGCCGCCGGCTGCCGCGAGCAACGCCGCGGCGAGAGGGACGAGAAGGAAAGAAGACTTGGCAGTGCGGGACATGGCGATGCTCTCCAATCAGGGTCAGGTGGGGGAAACGGTGAGGGATTCTTCGGCGACGCTGTCGAAGCGCTCGATGGCGAAGGCGTCGATAGGTGTCTCTGTGCGGCCGTCGCGCGCGAGTTCGGCCAGCACCTCGCCGGCGGCGGGGCCGATCTGGAAGCCCGCGCCCGCGAAGCCGAAGCCGTGGAACAGGCCGGGCGTGGTGCGGCTGGGCCCGAGTACCGGCTCGCGGTCGGGCAGGTAGCCTTCGGTGCCGCCCCAGGTGCGGATGATGTGGGCATGGCGCAGCGCGGGAAGCAGTTCCACGGCCTGAACCGCGAGCGTGGCGATGCCGTCGCGCTCGGCGCGCGAGCGTTCGGCATCGAGCGTGATGCCCGTGCCGCCGCCCAGCACCACGTTGCCGCGCGCGACCTGCCGGCAGTAGATGCCGCCGCCTTCCACGCCGAGGCTCCATTGCATGAAATGCGGCACCGGCTCGGTCACAGCCATCAGCGGGCTGCGCGCGAACATCGGCGGCGCCTCGCCGAACTGGCTGGCGATGGCGCCGGCCCAGGCGCCCGCGCAGTTGAGCAGCACCGGCGCCTGCACTTCGAGCGCGTTGCCGCTGCGCACCATGAACATCGCGCCGTCGTGCGCCACCTCGTCGACCTTGTGGCGTTCGAAGACCTGAGCGCCCGCGCGCTGTGCCGCGAGCGCGAAGGCCGGCGACACGAGGCGTGGATTGGCTTGTCCGTCTTCCGCGCACAGCGAGCCGCCCACGGCGCGCGTGCCGAGCCACGGGCATTGCTCGCGCAGGCGCGCGGCGGAGATCAGCTCCAGCCCCAGGTCGAAGTCGCTGCTCAACGCGCGGTAGCGTTCGAGCGAGGCCATGTCCGATTCGCTGCGCGCGATCTTGAAATGGCCCGAGCGGATGTATTCGCCGTCGGTGCCCAGCAGCCCGGCCAGGTTGCCCCAGATGCGATGCGCGCGCTGCGCCAGCGGCAGCTGGCTCACCGGCCGGCCCTGGCGGCGAACGCCGCCGTAGTTGACGCCGCTGGAACGCGAGCCGCAGAGGTCGCGCTCCAGCAGCACCACGCCGAGGCCCATGCGGCGCAGCGCCAGCGCGGCGGAAGAACCGACGATGCCGCCGCCGACGATGGCTACGTCGGTGCGCAGCTTCCTGATCGAACTCATGCGCCGCTCCCTTCGGCCGGCACGAGCCTGATCGGAATCGGCTTGATCGGCGCCTGCCCGCGCAGCCGGCCCACCTGCTGCAGCGGTTGCCGCGTCGCATGGGCGAGGATCTCGGCCGCCGCCGCGCCGCACATGCGGCCCTGGCAGCGGCCCATGCCGACGCGTGACAAAGCCTTGAGGCGGTTCATCTCGTCGGCGCCGGTGTTGGCGATGGTCTGGCGCAGCGTGCCGGCGGTGACGTTCTCGCAGCGGCAGATCACGAGGTCGTCGCTTGCATGCGCAGCCCAGTCCTGCGGTACTGGGAAGGCGCGTTCGAGGCCTTGGCGGAATCCGGCGAGCCTGTCGAGCTTGCGTTCGAGTTCTGCAGCACGCGCGGTGTCGATGGCGATACCTGCGTCCGCCAGCAGCGCCAGCGCCGCGCGCTCGCCCGCCCATTCGGCCGCGTCCGCACCCATGATGCCGGCGCCGTCCCCTGCGAGGTACACGCCCTCCACGCTGGAGCGCCCCGCCGCGTCGCGCACCGGCAGGTGCGCGCGGTGCAGCGGTGCGTACTCGAAGCGGCAGCCGAGCAGATCGGCGAGCTGCGTTTCGGAGCGCAGCGCGTAGCCGAAGCCGACGGCGTCGCATGCCACTGAGCGCTCTTCATTGCCGTCCTGCCATGCCACGCCGGTGACGCGGCCCTGCGCCTCATCGCCGAGCACGCGCAGCGGACGCACGCCGCTGTGCAGCGCCACGCCGTGCGTGCGCAGCCAGCCCACGTAGTACATGCCCTTTGCGAGCACGGCAGGCTGCGCCAGCATCGCAGGCGCGGCGGCGATCTGGTCGGCGAGGCGCGCCGTGTCGAGCACCGCGGCCACGTCCACGCCGGCCTTCGCATATTGATAAGCCACCAGGTAGAGCAGCGGCCCCGTGCCCATGAACACCACCCGCCGCCCGATGGCGCAACCCTGGAACTTGAGCGCGACCTGCGCGCCGCCCAGCGTGTAGACGCCCGGCAGCGTCCAGCCCGGCACGGGCAGCACGCGGTCGGTGGCGCCCGTCGCCACGATGAGATGGCTGTAGGGCACGCGGCGGTTGCCGAGCGTGGGGTTGTGCATCACGTCGAGCACCTTGTCCTGCGCGTTCCACGCGAGGCTGTCGGGGTGGTGCTCGATGCTGCCGCGCAGCGCGTCGAAGGCCGCGTGCACTGCGTCTGCGCGCTTCGATTCGAAGCCGTAGAGCGTTCGCGCGGTCCGCTGTGCGAGGCTTACGGGCGGGCGGCGGTAGATCTGGCCGCCGGCGCGCGGGGCCTCGTCGATCACCACGGGCCGCAGGCCATGCGCCACCAGCGCCTGCGCCGCGCGCACCCCGGCCGGGCCGGCACCGACGATCACGGGGCGGATCTCTTTTGCCGTCGCGGTCATGCGCCGTTCCTTCCGGTGACCAGCGTCATGCCCGGCGCGATGAAGGTCGAGCAGGCGCGAAACCGATCGCCTTCGCTCGTGGAGATCCAGCAGTCCTGGCAGGCGCCCATCATGCAGAAGCCCGCGCGCGGCTGGCCGCTGAACTCGTTGCGGCGCAGCTGGCCGCACTGCGTGAGCACGGCGGTCAGCACGGTGTCGCCGGCCAGGGCGCTCGCGGGTTCGCCGTCGAGCGTGAAGGGCACGGCCTCGCGGCCGGTCTTCTCGGCTACGCGGTGAAGCAATGCGTGTGCAGTCATGGTCATCTTCATTTATCTGCGCCCCACCAGCACGCGGTCGAGCCCGTACACGCGGTCGAGCAGCACCATCGCGAAGGCGGTCACCGCGACCATCAGCGCCGACACCGCCGCCATCAGCGGGTCGATCGACTCCGTCGCATACATGTACATGCGCACCGGCAGCGTGACCGTGCTCGGCGAGGTGACGAAGATCGACATCGTCACTTCGTCGAAACTGTTGATGAACGACAGCATCCAGCCGCCCGTCACGCCCGGCAGGATCATCGGCAGCGTGATGCGCCTGAACACCGTGGCCTGGCTCGCGCCCAGCGAGAGCGCGGCCTGCTCGGCGCTGCGGTCGAAGCCCACCAGCGCAGCCACCACCAGGCGCAGCGTGTAGGGCGTGACGATGAGCGCATGCGCCAGCACCAGCCAGCCGAAGCTGCCCGCCCCGCCCACCAGCGAGAAGAGGCGCAGCAGCGCCACGCCCAGCACCAGGTGCGGCACGATCAGCGGCGAGAGGAACAGGCCGTTGAGAAAGTTGCGCCCCGGGAACTCGTAGCGTGTGATCGCCATGCCGGCCGGCACAGCGAGCAGCGTGGCGATGGTGGCCGAGCTCAGCGCGAGCCACAGGCTGTTCCAGAACGACTGCATGAAGTCGGGGTGCGCGAACACCGCCTCGAACCAGCGCAGCGAGAAGTGCGTGGTCGGAATGGTCAGCGTGTTCTCGGGCGTGAACGCCACGACGCACACCACCACCAGCGGTGCCAGCATGAAGACGATGACGAGCGCGTTGAACGCGAGGGCGATGGGGCCGTTCTTAGTCATGGCTTCAGCCCAGCGCTTTCTTGTAGCGGCCTTCGACGAGGCGGTTGTAGCTCAGCATCACGACGAGGTTCGCTACCAGCAGCACCAGCGCCACGGCCGCACCGAGCGGCCAGTTGAGCTCGCTCAGGTATTCGTCGTAGACGATGGTCGCGACCATCTTCAGCCGGCGTCCGCCCAGCAGGCCCGGAATGGCGAACGAGCTCGCGGCCAGGCCGAACACGATCAGGCTGCCCGAGAGAATGCCCGGCATCACCTGCGGCAGCACGATGCGCCGCAGCGTGGTGAAGGGCGTGGCGTTGAGCGAGAGGGCAGCGTTCTCGACACCCGGGTCCAGCTTCTGCAGCGAGGTCCACACCGGGATCACCATGAAGGGCAGCATCACGTGCACCAGCGCGATGACCACGGCCGCGCTGGTGTAGAGGATCTTCACCGGCCCGATGCCGACGAACTGCAGCAGCGCGTTCACCGCGCCCTCGGGGCCCAGCAGCATGCTCCAGCCGAAGGCCCGCACCACCACCGACACCAGCAGCGGTGCCAGCACCACCAGCAGCAGCGCCGAGCGCCAGGGGTTGCGCATGCGGCTCAGCACATAGGCCTCGGGCGCGCCGACCAGCACGCAGATCAGCGTGACCAGCGCGGAGACCCAGAAGGTGCGCCAGAAGATGCCGAGGTAGTAGGAGTCGGAGAACACCAGCGCGTAGTGCGCGAGCGTGAACTCGCCGGACTTCGGGCCGGTGGCCGGGTCGTACACGTTGAACGACAGCACCGCCGTGAGCGCGAGCGGCACCAGCAGCAGCACGGTGAACAGCACCAGCGCAGGGCCGGAGAGCCACCACGGGGTGGCTTTGCTCTTCGTGGCGCTCATGCTGCGACGGCCTTTTCTTCCGCAGGCAGCAGCCGCATGCAGTGAGCCGGCCAGTCGATGCCGGTGCGGCTGCCTTCCTCGAGCGCTTCGCGCCCGTCGTTGGGGCTCAGCACCGTGAGTTCGCCCACGGCGGTCGCCACGCGGTAGAGCCACTGGCTGCCGAGGAAGAAGCGCTCCTGCACCTCGCCGTCGAGGCGGCCCCGGCCCGGCGGCACCAGCTGGAGTTTTTCGGGCCGCACGCTCAGCAGTGCGGCGGCGTCGACGCTGAAGCCGGTGTCGTCCACGTCGAGCGAGAGCGCGCCGACTTCGACGCAGGTGCGCGTGGCGCCGCTGTTCGAGACGCGGCAATCGAGCAGGTTGGCCTTGCCCACGAAGGTGGAAATGAAGCGCGTGCTCGGGTGTTCATACACGCGCTGCGGATGATCGATCTGCGTGGCGCAGCCGCCTTCCATCACCACCACGCGGTCGCTGATCGACATGGCCTCGCTCTGGTCGTGCGTGACCATCACCGTGGTGGTGCCGACCTTGCGCTGGATCTGGCGCAGCTCGAACTGCATCTCCTCGCGCAGCTTGGCGTCGAGGTTGGACAGCGGCTCGTCCAGCAGCAGCACCGGCGGCTCGATCACCAGCGCGCGCGCCAGCGCCACGCGCTGCCGCTGGCCGCCCGAAAGCTCGCGCGGGTAGCGCCCGGCATGCGCTTCGAGGTGCACCAGCGCCAGCGCCTGCTTCACCCGCTCGGTGCGCTCGGCCTTGGGCATCTTGCGCATCTCCAGGCCGAAGCTCACGTTGTCGGCCACCGTCATGTGCGGGAAGAGGGCGTAGGTCTGGAACACGATGCCCAGCCCGCGCGTGTTGGCCTTGGCATGCGTGATGTCCTTGCCCGCGAGCTCGATGCGGCCGCTGCTCACGGCCTCGAAGCCCGCGATCATCTGCAGCGTGGTCGTCTTGCCGCAGCCCGAGGGGCCGAGCAGCGAGACGAACTCGCCCTTTTCCACCGTGAGGTTCATGGCCGACACCGCGCGGGTGGCGCCATAGAACTTGGTCACGTCGGTGAGCCGGAGGAATGACATGGAACGGGCCTTTCTTCGGGGGCGAAAAAGATGGCTCCAGGCACCTTGTTTCACCTTGGTGCGGGCCATGGACAGCTTGCTGTTCTTGATTCACTCTATTGCAACGATTGCGCCAGATCGCCTCGGGTATTCCATTAATCAGAATATTTCTTCAATTTATTCCGTTCAATGAAATATGATGGTCGCGACTGATACTTCGGATTCCACAGGAGCAAGGTATGGAGACCACTTCGGCGCCACCCGCGGCCAGCAGCAGCGGCGTGCCGCGCGTCTTTTCGGTGATTCGCGCGCTCGGCGCGGTGCAGGCCGAGGGCGGCCGCGTGACCCAGATCGCACGATCCGTGGGCCTCACCCAGGCCACCACGCACCGTTTGCTGCAGTCGCTCATGGCCGAGGGCATGGTCGAGCAGGACGAGCGCAGCAAGCTCTACCGCCTGAGCATCGATTTCTTCGCGCTTGCCGCGAGCGCGGGCAACCCGGGCGACCTGCGCTCCATCTGCCGGCCGGTGCTGCTGCGGCTGTGCGCAAGCCTGGGCGACAGCATCTTTCTATTGGCGCGCAGCGGCTTCGACGCCGTGTGCCTCGACAGGAGCGAGGGGCCGTTCCCCATCCGCTCGTTCACCGGCGACATCGGCGGGCGCATCGCGCTGGGCGTGGGGCAGGGCGCGCTCGCGATCCTCGCCTTCCTGCCCGAGGCCGAGCGCGAGGAGGTGATCCGCTTCAACCTCTCGCGCGTGCGCGAGTACGGCGTGTACGACGAGGTGTATCTGCGCACCGAGATCGAGCGCGTGCGGCAGCAGGGCTACGCGGGGCGCAACACCGGGCTGCTCGAAGGCATGGCCGGCGTGGCCGTGCCGATCCTCGACCGCGAAGGGCGCGCGGTGGCGGCGCTGAGCGTGGGCACGATCGCCGACCGGCTGAACGCGGATCGCATGCCGACGGTGGTCGAATTGCTGAAGCGCGAGGCGGCGGCGATCGGGCCGAGGATCAATCCGTTCGACGCGACGCTGAGGCGACCCGCGCAGAGCCTGGCGGGGTCGCCGGCGGGGCAGAAGATTCCGTTGCCCGAGGCACCGGGGCCGGGCTGAACAAGGAGCCGACTATGAACAACCCCTCGATCCTCTACCCCGTCTTCGCCCTCGCAGCCCTCACCGGCATGGTGCTGCTGCTCATCCCCTTCACGCGCGTTCGAGCCGTGCTGCGCCGCGAAATCCGGGCGGCCGACTTCAGGCTGGGTGAGTCGGAGGCCGTGCCGGACGCGGTGCGCATCCCCAACCGCAACTACATGAACCTGCTGGAGCTGCCCGTGCTGTTCTACGTGGTGTGCCTGATCTTCTACGTGGCGGTGCAGCCGACGCCCGCGGCGGTCTGGCTGGCCTGGGCTTATGTCGGGCTGCGGGCGCTGCACAGCGTCGTCCACCTGACCTACAACCACGTGCTGCACCGGCTGGGGCTGTTCGCGGCGAGCAATGTGGTGCTGGTGATGCTGTGGGTCCTGGCGGCGACCCGGCTTGTGCGCTGACCGCACGTCAAAGGCTTGGGATCCTTCCTGAAACGCATCAGGTCCTTCCATATTTTCACTAGGCAATCGCGCGGGATTCGCAGATATTGGCCGCATTCCGCCGACCCTTTCCGCTCATTTCCTTCACCTCCTCCCCGGAGCGCGTCCATGTCCGAATCCCAAGCCCCCGTTTCCGTCGCCACCGAAATCGAACAGCTGCTGGAGCGCCTGGGCGTTCCCCGCAACGCCCACATCGGCGGCGAGCTGACGGTGCGCTCGCCCGTCAGCGGCGAGGTGATCGCGCAGGTGCGGCAGACCTCGGCGGCCGAGGCCACGGCGGTCATCGGCCGCGCGCACGAGGCCTTCAAGGCCTGGCGCAACGTGCCGGCCCCGCGCCGCGGCGAGCTGGTGCGCCTGCTGGGCGAGGAACTGCGCGCCGCCAAGCGCGACCTCGGCCTGCTCGTCACGCTGGAGGCCGGCAAGATCCCGTCCGAAGGCGCGGGCGAGGTGCAGGAAATGATCGACATCTGCGACTTCGCGGTCGGTCTCTCGCGCCAGCTCTACGGCCTCACGCTGGCCACCGAGCGCGCCGAGCACCGCATGATGGAAACCTGGCATCCGCTGGGCGTGTGCGGCGTGATCTCGGCCTTCAATTTCCCGGTGGCCGTGTGGTCGTGGAACGCGGCGCTGGCGCTGGTGTGCGGCGACCCGGTGGTGTGGAAGCCTTCCGAGAAGACACCGCTGACCGCGCTGGCCGTGCACGCCATCGCGCAGCGCGCCATCGAGCGCTTCGGCGACGCGCCCGAAGGCCTGCTGGGCCTGCTGCTGGGCCAGCGCGACATCGGCGAGGTGCTGGTGGACGACCACCGCGTGCCCGTTCTCTCGGCCACCGGCTCGACCGCCATGGGCCGGCAGGTGGGGCCGAAGCTGGCCGCGCGCTTCGCCCGCGCCATCCTCGAACTCGGCGGCAACAACGCCGCCATCGTCACGCCCTCGGCCGACCTCGACCTCACGCTGCGCGGCATCGCCTTCGCCGCCATGGGCACGGCCGGCCAGCGCTGCACCACGCTGCGCCGCCTGTTCGTGCACGACAGCGTGTACGACCAGCTGGTGCCCAAGCTCGCCAAGGTCTACGGCAACGTGCAGGTAGGCGATCCGCGCGAGGCCGGCACGCTGGTCGGTCCGCTGATCGACCGCGCGGCCTTCGACGGCATGCAGAAGGCGCTTTCCGAAAGCCGCGAGATCGGCGCCAAGGTGCACGGCGGCCAGCGCGTGGAAGGCATCGGCACGAACGACGCCTATTACGTGCGCCCCGCGCTGGTGGAGCTGAAGTCGCACGAAGGCCCGGTGCTGCGCGAGACCTTCGCGCCCATTCTGTATGTGGTGCGCTACAGCTCGCTCGACGAGGCCATCGAACAGCACAACGCGGTGGGCGCGGGCCTGTCGTCGTCGATCTTCACGCTGAACATGCGCGAGGCCGAGCGCTTCATGTCGAGCTCGGGCTCGGACTGCGGCATCGCCAACGTCAACATCGGCCCGAGCGGCGCCGAGATCGGCGGCGCCTTCGGCGGCGAGAAGGAAACCGGCGGCGGACGCGAAGCCGGCTCCGACAGCTGGAAGGCGTACATGCGCCGCGCCACCAACACCATCAACTTCTCGACCGCCTTGCCGCTGGCGCAGGGCGTGACCTTCGACATCGGCGACTGACCGATCGCTTTCCGGCTTGTCCGAGCCTGCCGCTTCGTGCGCCAGGCCGGCAGCCGCATGCATTCATCGCAACCAGAACCACAACCAGGAGACAGAAAAAATGAGGATTTCCTTCAAAGCCATCGCTGCCGCAGCCGCGCTGCTGGCACTTTCGCTCGGCGCCACGGCCCAGACCGCCGCTGGCGGCACGCTCGACAAGATCAAGTCCAGCGGCAAGGTGGTGCTCGGCGTGCGCGAAGCCTCGCCGCCCATGGCCTACATGCTGGGCGCGGGCGAGAAGTACGTGGGCTACCACGTCGAGCTGTGCGAGCGCGTGCTGAAGGACATCGCTCCGCAGGCGAAGCTCGAGTACATGGCCGTGACCGCGCAGAACACCATCCCGCTGGTGCAGAACGGCACGCTCGACATCGGCTGCGGCCCCACCACCAACAACACCGCGCGCCAGCAGCAGGTGGCCTTCGCGCTCACCACTTACGTGAGCGAGGTGCGCATGGCCACCAAGGTCGACTCGGGCATCACCAACCTCGACCAGCTCGCCGGCCGCAACGTGTCGGCCTCCGCCGGCACCACTGCCGTGCAGCTGCTGCGCAAGCGCGAGCGCGCGCAGAACGTCTCGTACAACACCATGCTCGGCAAGGACCACCTCGAGAGCTTCCTGCTGATGGAGTCGGGCCGCGCCGATGCCTTCGTGCTCGACGACAACCTGCTGGCCGGGATCATCGCGAACTCGAAGAATCCGTCGGCCTACCGCATCGTGGGCGAGCCGCTGGGCTCGGAGCCGATCGCGCTGCTGTTCCGCAAGGACGACCCGGCCTTCAAGGCCGCGGTGGACGAGTCGCTGCGCCGCATGATGAAGAGCGGCGACCTCGAGAAGATCTACACCAAGTGGTTCGTGGCGGCCATTCCGCCGAAGAACACCAGCCTGAACCTGCCGATGAGCACGACGCTGAAGCAGCTCATCGCGGAGCCCAACGACAAGCCGCTGGAGGCCTACGCCAAGTGACAGCAGATACCGCCACCTCCATCGCTTTCGAGCCCGCACAGCGCGTGCGCGCCATCGGCGTCTCGGAGATCCTGCGCATCACCGACCACGCCAATGCGCTGAAGCGCGCGGGCCGCCCGGTGATCGTGCTGGGCGCGGGCGAGCCCGACTTCGACACGCCGCAGAACGTGCGCGAGGCCGCGGTGCGCGCCATCGGGCGCGGCGACACGCGCTACACCGTGCTCGACGGCAGCCCGGCGATGAAGGCGGCGGTGCAGCTCAAGTTCAGGCGCGACAACGCGCTCGACTTCGCGCTCGACGAGATCAGCGTGAGCGCGGGCGCCAAGCAGGTGATCTTCAACGCGCTGATGGCCAGCCTGAACCCCGGCGACGAAGTCATCCTGCCCGCGCCGTACTGGACCTCCTATGCAGACATCGTGCAGATCTGCGGCGGCGTGCCGGTGCCCGTGGCCGGCACCGAAGCCAACGGCTTCCGGCTCGATGCCGCGCAGCTCGAGGCCGCCATCACACCGCGCACGCGCTGGCTGTTCCTGAACTCGCCCTCGAACCCGAGCGGCGCGGCCTACAGCGCAGAGCAACTGAAGCCGCTGTGCGAAGTGCTGCTGCGCCATCCGCAGGTGTGGGTGCTGGCGGACGACATCTACGAGCACATCCTCTACGACGGACTGGCCTTCGCGACGCCCGTGGCGGTGGAGCCGCGGCTGCGCGAGCGCACGCTGACGGTGAACGGCGTGTCCAAGGCCTATGCGATGACCGGCTGGCGCGTGGGCTACGGCGCCGGTCCGCGCGCGCTGATCGCGGCCATGGCCGTGGTGCAGAGCCAGACGACTTCGTGCCCTTCGTCGGTCAGCCAGGCCGCGGCCATCGAGGCGCTGACCGGGCCGCAGGACATCGTGGCCGAGCGCTGCGCCGACTTCCAGGCGCGCCGCGACTTCGTGGTCGCTGCGCTGAACCGCGCGCCGGGCCTGCACTGCCGCGTGCCCGAAGGCGCGTTCTATACATTCGCGAGCTGCGCCGGCGTGCTCGGCAAGCGCACCCGCGGCGGCGCGCTGCTGCAAAGCGACAGCGACTTCTGCCGCTACCTGCTGCAGGACTTCGAGGTGGCGGTGGTGCCGGGCAGTGTGTTCGGTCTGGCGCCGTACTTCCGGATCTCGTATGCGACCTCGATGGCGCAGCTGAAAGAGGCGTGCGAGCGCATCGCCGCTGCCTGCGCCGCGCTCGAATGACTTCCTTCATTTCATCGGAAACCCCATGACCACACCCCGCACCGGCGGCCAGATCCTGGTCGACCAGCTCATCACCCACGGCGTCGAGCAGCTCTTCTGCGTGCCCGGCGAGAGCTTTCTGGCCGTGCTCGACGCGCTGCACGACGCCTCCATCGAAGTGACCGTGTGCCGCCAGGAAGGCGGCGCGACGATGATGGCCGAGGCGCAGGGCAAGCTCACCGGCAAGCCGGGCGTGTGCTTCGTCACGCGCGGGCCGGGCGCCACCAATGCGTCGGCCGGCGTGCACATCGCGCACCAGGACTCGACGCCGCTGCTGCTGTTCGTCGGCCAGGTCGCGCGCGACGCGCTGGGCCGCGAGGCCTTCCAGGAGCTGGACTACGGCGCGGTGTTCGGCACCATGGCCAAGTGGGTGGTGCAGATCGACGATCCGGCGCGGGTGCCCGAACTGGTGTCGCGCGCCTTCCATGTCGCGACCTCGGGCCGCCCCGGGCCGGTGGTGATCGCGCTGCCGGAGGACATGCTGACCGAGGCCGCGGCGGTGGCCGACGCGCAGCCCTATGCCGTCACCGAAACCCATCCCGGCGCGGCGCAGATCGCCGAGCTGCAGCAGCGGCTGTCGCAGGCGCAGCGGCCGGTGGTCATCCTGGGCGGCAGCCGCTGGTCGGAGAAGTCATCGCGGCAGTTCGCGGACTTCGCGGCAGCGTTCTCGCTGCCCGTGTACTGCTCGTTCCGCCGCCAGATGCTGATGTCGGCCGATCACCCGAGCTATGCGGGCGACCTGGGGCTCGGCGCCAATCCGCGCATGCTGGAGCGCATCCGCAGTGCCGACCTGGTGCTGCTGGTGGGCGGGCGCCTGTCGGAAGTGCCGTCGCAGGGCTACGAGCTGCTGTCCATTCCCCAGCCGAAGCAGGCGCTGGTGCACGTGCACGCCGACGCAGACGAGCTCGGCAAGCTGTATCGCCCGGCGCAAGGCATCCACGCCACGCCGCAGGCATTCGCCGAGGCCGTGTCCATGCTGCGCCCCGCGCAGGTGTCGGCCTGGCAGGCGGAGACGAAGGCCGCGCGCGAAGACTTCCTGCGCTGGAGCGATCCGTCGCCGATCCGCATTCCCGGCCCGCTGCAGATGGGCGAGGTCATGAAGCACCTGCGCGAGGTGCTGCCGGCCGACACCATCTTCTGCAACGGCGCGGGCAACTTCGCCACCTGGGTGCACCGCTTCTGGCCGTTCCGCTCGTACGCCAGCCAGCTTGCGCCCACCAGCGGCTCGATGGGCTACGGCCTGCCGGCCGGCGTCGGCGCCAAGCGCCTCTGGCCGCAGCGCGAGGTGGTGGTGTTCGCCGGCGACGGCGATTTCATGATGCACGGCCAGGAGTTCGCCACCGCCGTGCAGTACGGCCTGCCGATCATCGTGGTGCTGCTGGACAACGCCATGTACGGCACGATCCGCATGCACCAGGAAAAGCACTATCCCGGCCGCATCAGCGCCACGCAGCTGAAGAACCCGGATTTCCGCGGCTATGCCGAGGTGTTCGGCGGCCACGGCGAGCGCGTGACCAGCACAGAGGAATTCGGCCCCGCGCTGGCCCGCGCGAGGGCCAGCGGCAAGCCAGCGATCCTGCATTGCCTGCTGGACCCGGAGGCCATCACGCCGGCCAGCACGCTTCAATCGATCCGCAAGGCGGCGCTCGCGGCAAGCTGAGTCCGCGTCAGCGCAACCCGCCGACGTAGCGCGGCGGCGGCGTGGGCGGCTGGCCGTCGGGCTGCCGCGCCGCCAGCCGGGCGGCGCGTGCCAGCGGCTCCATCGCCTGCTCCAGCCGCGTGGCAAGCAGGTAGAGCTCCTCGTCCTTGGTGTCCGCCGCGTGCGCGCGCGTCATGCGCACGATCTCGGCGGCGTACTCGGCGTTGGTCGCCATCCACTCGGTGTCGGTCACGCGGCCATGCTTTCGCCGAAGCGCCACGTGAAGGCGGGCGGCAAGGGCGATGCGTTCGCTTTCGGACATGGATGGCATGGTTCCTCCGTCGGTGGTTCAACTGCTCCCGAGATGTTCCCTGTGCTGTGCAAGATCGAGGCCCAGCACCTCGCTGTCGGCGTCGACGCGCAATCCGACCAGCACGTGCACCAGGAACAGCACCACCGCCGTTCCCGTGGCGCTGAAGATGGCCACGCTGCCGACCGCGATCGCCTGCGTCAGCACGTCGCCGGTGGAGCCCGAGATGCGCGGGTCGGCGAACACGCCCGTCAGCAGCGCGCCCACGATGCCGCCGATGCCGTGCACGCCGAACACGTCGAGCGAGTCGTCGGCGCCCAGCAGGTGCTTGAGCCCGGTGGCACCCCAGTAGCAGGCCAGCCCGGCGATGGCGCCGATGGCCAGTGCGGCCGGCGGCGTGACGAAGCCGGCCGCCGGTGTGATGGCCACCAGGCCCGCGACCAGCCCCGAGCACAGGCCCAGCAGCGAAGGGCTGCGCCGCACGATCCACTCGCCGAGCATCCAGCTCAGGGCGCCGGCGGCGGCCGCGATGTGCGTCACCAGCATCGCCAGCCCCGCGCGGCCGTCGGCCGCCACCGCCGAGCCGGCATTGAAGCCGAACCAGCCCACCCACAGCAGGCCCGCGCCGGTCATGGTGAGCGCCAGGTTGTAGGGCTCGAAGGCCTCGCGGCCGTAGCCCTTGCGCGAGCCGAGGGCGTAGGCGCACACCAGCCCCGCGATGCCGGCGTTGACGTGCACCACCGAGCCGCCCGCGAAGTCGAGCGCGCCCATCTGCGCGAGCCAGCCGCCCGGCTCCCACACCCAGTGGGCGATGGGGGCGTACACCAGCACGCTCCACAGCAGCGCGAACCACAGGATCGCCGAGAAGCGCATGCGCTCGACGAAGGCGCCCAGCACCAGCGCGGTGGTGATGATCGCGAAGGTCAGCTGGAACATCGCGTAGACCGACTCGGGCACGTTGGGCGCCACGTGGCTCACCGCCAGCTGCCCGGCTTCCTTCAGATAGTCGAAGCCAGAGAACCAGAGGCGGCCGGTGCCGCCCAGCCAGGGCCAGCCCTCGGTGAAGGCGAGTGAATAGCCCACCGCGAACCAGGTCAGCGAGACCGCCGCGGCGATCGCCACCACCGCCGCCATGGTGGCCAGCACGTTCTTGCGGCGCACCATGCCCGCGTAGAAGAGCGCGATGCCGGGCAGCGTCATCAGCAGCACCAGCGCGGTCGAGGTCATCATCCAGGCGGTGTCTGCCGCGTTGATGGAGGCTTGCGGTGCCAGGGCCATGGTCGCTTTCTTCTTCAAGTGATGGACCATGGCGCCCCGTGCACAAGTCGTGCCACGTCGTTAACTATCAGAAACACTTTGGTTTGCAAACCGGGCTTCTTCGGTAAGGCAAAGCGGGTAATTCCCAATGCACTGAGGAGGTGCGTGCCCATAAAGTCTGCGCACTCGCGAACGGGCCCTGCTCGTGTGCCGAGGGTCCGAGGAGACAATCCCCCCAAGCAACAAGAAAAATCTTCAAAGGCTCCATACGAGATGCCTGTTCGACTTTGGAAGGCGCCGCTGGTCGGCGCCTTTTTTATGCCCGCGCGCATCGCGCCGGCGGTGCTTTTTCTCCCTGGCCAAACCAGGCTCCAGTGCCGACGGCATGGAGTCATGAAGCTATCTTTTCGATAGCGATCCCGGTGCGACAATCGCCGCCATGGAAATGCTGGTGGTGACGAGCGCCTCTCTGCTCGCTGGTTTTGTCGATTCGATAGTGGGCGGAGGCGGGTTGATCCTGGTGCCGGTGCTGTTCGCCGTTTTTCCGGGTGCACCACCAGCGACCCTGCTTGGCACCAACAAGAGCGCGTCCATCTGGGGCACGGCCGCCGCCGCGGCCCAGTTCAGCCAGCGGGTGCAGATGCGCTGGGGCGCCCTGTGGCCGGCCGCGCTGCTCGGTTTCGCAGGCTCGATGCTGGGCGCCTGGGGCGTCACCATGTTCCCGGGCGATTTCCTGCGCAAGGCGCTGCCGCTCATCCTGCTGGGCGTGCTGCTCTATACGCTGGCGCGCAAGGACATGGGGCGCATGCATGCGCCGCGCTTCTCCGGCCGGGCCGAGACGCTGGCGGCCTGCGCCATCGGCCTTGCGATCGGGCTCTACGACGGCTTCTTCGGGCCGGGTGCGGGGAGCTTCCTGGTGTTTCTCTTCGTGCGCTGGATGGGCTACGACTTCCTCAACGCCTCGGCCTCGGCCAAGATCATCAACACCCTGACCAATGCCGCCGCGCTGGTGCTGCTGGCGGCCAAGGGCCATGTCTGGTGGCACTACGGGTTGGTGATGGCGGTGGCCAACGTGGCGGGCAGCGTGCTCGGCACCCGGGTCGCGCTGAAGCACGGCGCGGGCTTCGTGCGGGTGGTGTTCATCGTGGTGGTGAGCGCGCTGATCCTGAAGACCGCTTACGACGCGTTCCTCAAATGAGAAAGGCCCGGAATTCCGGGCCTTTCTCAATTCAGGAACATCGCGGAACCGGCTTTGCCGGGCCGCAGGTGTTGCCCCCGGCAGGGGGAAGGCGAAGCGACACGAAGTGCGCGCAGCCTGGGGGCGGGCCTAGTCCTCGACGAAGGCTTCTTCGCGCTTCGCCTTGATGGCCGGCAGCAGCACGATGCCCAGCAGCAGCACGGCCGCGATCAGCAGGCCCGCCGACAGCGGCCGCGTGACGAACACGCTCCACGCGCCGCGCGACAGCAGCAGCGCCCGGCGCAGGTTCTCTTCCATCATCGGGCCCAGGATGAAGCCCAGCAGCAGCGGCGCGGGCTCGGTGCGCAGCTTGATGAACAGATAGCCGATGAAGCCGAAGGCCGCCACCATCCAAACGTCGAAGGTGTTGTTGTTGGTGGAGTACACGCCGATCGCGCAGAACAGCACGATCGCCGGGAACAGGAACCTGTAGGGCACCGTCAGCAGCTTGATCCACATGCCGATGAGCGGCAGGTTCAGGATGATGAGCATCGCGTTGCCGATCCACATCGAGGCGATCAGGCCCCAGAAAAGCTCGGGGTTGCTGGTCATCACCTGCGGGCCGGGCTGGATGTTGTGGATGGTCATTGCGCCCACCATCAGCGCCATCACCGCGTTGGGCGGAATGCCCAGCGTCAGCAGCGGGATGAAGGAGGTCTGGGCGCCGGCATTGTTGGCCGACTCGGGCGATGCCACGCCGCGGATGTTGCCCTTGCCGAAGGGCACTTCGCCGGGGCGCATGCGGATCTTCTTTTCCAGCGCATACGAGGCGAACGAGGCCAGCAGCGCGCCGCCGCCGGGCAGGATGCCCAGCGCCGAACCCAGCGCCGTGCCGCGCAGCACCGCGGGCAGCATGCGCTTGAAGTCGTCCTTGGTCGGCCACAGGCCCTTGACCTTGTGCGTGAACACTTCGCGCTCGTCGTCGGGCTGCGAGAGGTTGCCGATGATTTCGCCGTAGCCGAACACGCCCATGGCGATCACCACGAAGCCGATGCCGTCGGTGAGCTCCGGAATGTCGAAGCTGTAGCGCGCCACGCCCGAATTCACGTCGGTGCCGACGATGCCCAGCAGCAGGCCCAGAACGATCATGGCCACCGCCTTGATCAGCGAGCCCGAGGCCAGCACCACGGCGCCGATCAGGCCCAGGATCATCAGCGAGAAGTATTCGGCGGGGCCGAACTTGAAGGCCAGCTCGGTCAGCGGCGGCGCGAAGGCGGCCAGGATCAGCGTGCCCACGCAGCCCGCGAAGAACGAGCCCAGGCCGGCCGCGGCCAGCGCCGGGCCTGCGCGGCCCTGCCTTGCCATCTGGTAGCCGTCGATGCAGGTGACCACCGAGGACGACTCCCCGGGCAGGTTCACCAGGATGGCCGTGGTCGAGCCGCCGTACTGCGCGCCGTAATAGATGCCGGCCAGCATGATCAGCGCCGACACGGGCGGCAGCGCGTACGTGGCCGGCAGCAGCATCGCGATGGTCGCGACCGGGCCAATGCCCGGCAGCACGCCGATCAGCGTGCCCAGGATGCAGCCGATCAGGCAGTACAGCAGGTTGGTGAAGGTGAACGCGACGCCGAAGCCGGTCGCGAGGTTGCTGAACAGTTCCATGGCGGTGTGCTCCTCAACCCGAGATGAAAGTGGGCCAGACCTGGATCTGGAGCTTGAGCGCCCAGATGAAGGCCACGTAGCTGCCGGCCGCCAGGATGGTCGCGAGGATCAGCACGTCGCGCAGCTTGAATTGCTCGCCCGCCATGCTCGAGATGATCGTGAGCGCGTAGATCGCGATGATCATTCCCATGGCCGGCAGCCCGATGCTGGGCAGCCCGCCCAGCAGCACGCCGAAGGCCAGGTTCGCGCCGAGCACGAAGGCCAGCGGCTTCCAGGCCCACTTGCCGATCGGGTCGCCGTCGTTGGTCTCGACCACCAGCGCCTGGAACATGATGATCGCGCCCAGCACGGCCAGCAGGATGCCCAGCATCAGCGGGAAGTAGCCCGGCCCCATGCGGGCGCCGTCGCCGATGCTGTAGGTGGTCGCGCCTATCGCGAAGGCGCCCCCCACGCTGGTGAACATGACTCCTGAAAAGAAGTCCGCCTGACTCTTGATGCGCATGTCTCGCTCCTCTTGTTTTGAGGGGACGAGGGTCGTTCTGCGAGCCTGACCGTTGGCTGACCAGTGCGGTACGAACAAATGCGTACCGGGGTGCAAGGGTTCTCCCCGGGCTTTGCCGGTTCCGGAATGAAAAAAAGCTCCCGAAGGAGCTTTTTTGTTCAGAGGCCCGAAGGCTTCCGGAGGGAAAGGGCTCAGTAGCCGCCGCGGCCACCGCCGCCGTAGCCACCACCGCCGCCGCCGTAACCGCCGCCGCGGTCGCCGCCGTAGCCGCCACCGCCGCTGCGGCCACCGCCGTAGCCGCCGCCGCCACCACCGCCGCCGTAGCCACCGCCACCACCGGTGCGGGGGGGACGGGCTTCCATCGGACGGGCTTCGTTCACCGTCAGGGCGCGGCCCTGCAGGGGTTGGCCGTTCATGGCTTCGATGGCTGCGAGTGCTTCGGCATCCGTGCCCATTTCGACAAAGCCGAAGCCCTTCGAACGGCCGGTGTCACGTTCCATCATGACCTTGGCGCTAACGATTGCGCCGAACTCGCCGAAGGCTTGTTCGAGGTCGTTGTCACGCACGGAGTAGGCGAGGTTGCCTACGTAGAGTTTCTTGCCCATTGAGGGACTCCTGATTCAAACCAAACAAAAACAAAAAGCGATGGAGTCCCAGAATCACAACAAACAAAATGCGCTGTGGCGCGAAACTGACCGATCACCGAATTACGTGCACGGGAGCCGCAAGGCCCGCTGACACGTAGCGGGCATTATCCCGCCCGATTTGCAAAAAGCGCGGTGAATTTGTGTGTTATGGGGAAACTCCCCGGACAGACGGGCGGTTTCGCAACGGTTTGAGCAGATCCGAAAGCCCGTTGTGGTCTATTTCATGCATCAGCGCGAGCAGCCTGCCAATTTCTCCCGAGGGAAAACCCTCGCGTGCAAACCAGTTCAGGTAATTTCCGGGCAAATCGGCAATCAGCGTGCCCTTGTGCTTGCCGAAGGGCATTTCGAGCGTAACCAGTCGTTGCAGGTCTTCGGGGTTCATCGCGTGCTCAGCCTCCCGTGCGCTTGACCGTGTGACCCAGCTTCGCGAGCGCGGCGATCACCGTTTCGCGGTGGTCGCCCTGGATTTCGATCACGCCGTCCTTCACCGTGCCGCCTGTGCCGCAGGCCGTCTTCAGCTGCTTGCCGAGCGCCACGAGGGCCTCGGCGTTCAGGGCGACACCCTTGATGACGGTCACGCCCTTGCCTTTGCGCCCCTTGGTCTCGTGCGATACGCGGACAATGCCATCCGTGGCCGGCGGGCGCGCCTTGAGTTCCTTGCAGCGGCACTGGGCAATGGGCTCCCCGCAGTCGGGGCACATGCGGCCCCCCGCCTCGGTGGAGTACACCAGGGCGCTGCCGGTTTCCTTACGCTGCTGCTGTTGTTTCATCGTCGACATCCGATCCGTCTTTCTTTTCTCTGTCTGCCTACATGCCATTCGACTCACTGGGCCTGGCCCCCGCGCTCGTGCAGGCTGCCGCCCGAAGCGGCTACGCCGCGCCGACCGCCATCCAGGCCGCGGCCATTCCCGCGATTCTGCAAGGCCGCGACGTGCGGGGCTCGGCGCAGACCGGTTCCGGCAAGACCGCCGCATTTTCCCTGCCGCTGCTGCAGCGCCTGGCCACCGAGCGGCCGCAGGCTTCGCGTCGCGTGCGCGCCCTGGTGCTCGTGCCCACCCGCGAACTCGCGGCCCAGGTCGGCGAAACCATGCAAGGCTTCGCGCAGCACCTGCCCGAGCGGCTGAAGATCGTCGTCGCTTTCGGCGGCGTGTCGATCAACCCGCAGATGATGAGCCTGCGCGGCGGCGCCGACATCGTCGTCGCCACGCCGGGCCGGCTGCTCGACCTCGTCGAGCACAACGCGCTGAGGCTGGACGCCGTGGCCATGCTCGTGCTCGACGAGGCCGACCGCCTGTTCGACCTCGGCTTCGCGGAGGAGCTCGGCCGCATCCTCGAACTGCTGCCGAAGCGGCGCCAGAACCTGCTGTTCTCCGCCACCTTCCCGAGCGCCATCCAGGCACTGGCCGACGGCATGCTGCACGACCCGGCCGTCGTCGACGTGCAGGGAGAGCCGGATACCGCGCCCGACATCGTGCAGCGCGTGATCGAGGTCGACGCCAGCCGCCGCACGCAGCTGCTGCGCCACCTGCTCAAGCAGCACGAGAACGAGTGGGACCGCGTGCTGGTCTTCGTCGCCACGCAGCATGCCGCGCAGACCGTGGCCGAGAAGCTCTACAGGAACGGCATCTACGCCGTGCCCTTCCACGGCGACATCGCGCAGCGCACGCGCACCGACATCCTTTCGCAGTTCAAGCAGAGCCGCTGGGACGTGGTGATCGCCACCGACCTCGCGGCGCGCGGCCTCGACATCGCGCAGCTGCCCGTGGTCATCAACTACGACCTGCCGCGCTCGCCGACCGACTACACCCATCGCATCGGCCGCACGGGCCGCGCGGGCGAGAGCGGATTGGCGATCAGCTTCGTGAGCGCATCGACCGAGGCGCACTTCCGGCTGATCGAGAAGCGCCAGGGGCTCCGGCTGCCGCGGGAGCGCGTCGAGGGCTTCGAGCCGGTGGAGGTGGCGCCGCCGCTGGTCGATGCGTCGGGCACGGGCGGCATCAAGGGCAAGCGGCCGAGCAAGAAGGACAAGCTGCGGGCGGCGGCTGCGAAGGCTGCCACGACCGGAGACGCTCCCGAGACGAACGACTGACCGGAGTCCGGTCAGCCCACCGCGTAATCCACCTGGTGCCGCGCGATCCGCAGATCGCCCAGTTCCTCCCGCACGCGCAGGTGCGCCGGATGCGTGGCATAGCCGTCCAGCGAGGCCTGGCTGTCGAACTCGCTGTAGAGCACCACGTCGCAGGCATAGCCGACGCGGCTCGAATCGATGCCAACTTCCAGATGAAGCAGGCCCGGGATCTGCCCGCGCAGCGATTCGAACTTGTGCTTGAGCAGCTGCGTGGCCTGCTGCTTCTGCGCCGGTGAATCGGCGCGCAGGTCCCACATCACGATGTGCTTGAACATGAGTCGGGCTTGTCGGAAAAAATGGCGAGGGTCGTGCGGCCGATCGTAGGCAGGGCGCGCGCGAAATACCAGACGCCACGAGCGGCGCCGGTGAAGAACAGTTTTCCGCATTCGTGCCGCTGCCGCTATGTGGCGCGCTTGCCCAGGAAGTTCGCCAGCAGGTCCACCGGCAGCGGAAACACGATGGTCGTGTTCTTGTCGGCGCCGATCACCGTGAGCGTTTCCAGGTAGCGCAGCTGGATGGCCTGCGGCTCCTGCGCCAGCACGCGCGCGGCCTGCGAGAGCTTCTCGGAGGCCTGCAGCTCGCCCTCGGCGTGGATCACCTTGGCGCGTCGTTCCCGTTCCGCCTCGGCCTGCCGCGCGATGGCGCGCACCATCGATTCGGTGAGGTCGATCTGCTTGATCTCCACGTTCGACACCTTGATGCCCCACGAGGCTGTCTGCGTGTCGAGCGACTCGCGCACGTCGAGGTTCAGCTGCTCGCGCTCGGCCAGCATGTCGTCGAGCTGGTGCTTGCCCAGCACCGAGCGCAGGGTGGTCTGGGCCAGCTGGCTGGTGGCGTTGAAGAAGTCCTTGACCTGGATGATGGCCTTCTCGGCGTCGACGATGCGGAAGTAGACGACCGCGCTGACCTTCACCGACACGTTGTCGCGCGAGATCACGTCCTGCGTGGGCACTTCGAGCACCACGGTGCGCAGGTCGACGCGCACCACCTGCTGGATGGCGGGTATCACCAGCACCAGGCCGGGGCCCGAGACCTTCGAGAACCGCCCGAGGGTGAACACGATGCCGCGTTCGTACTCCCGGAAGATCCAAATCGCGGAAAAGAGCAGCACCGCCAGCAGAACAAGGATGACGGCGCCGATGCCTGAGGTGAGAGAGAGCATGTCGGTCTCCTGCGACCCAGCGAAAGCGCTGGATGGTTGGACACCCGGCGCGCGGCAGCGTTCCGCCACGGCCTCGGGAAAAGGGGCCGGCGCCTACCGGCCCATCTACCAGCCCATCTGCCTGGCCGCCAGCTCCTTCATGATTTCCTCGGCCCCGCCGCCGATCATCATCACCTTGACCTCGCGGTAGATCCGCTCGCTCACCGTGCCGCGCATGAAGCCCATGCCGCCCAGTATCTGCACTGCCTGGTCGGCGCAGAACTGCATGGTCTGCGTGGCGTGGTTCTTCAGCATGCAGATCTGCGCGACCCATTCGGGCGCGTTGAAGCGCCCGGCCGCCTCGAGCGCGTCGCCCTCGGCCGACACCGCCTCGATCCAGGCTTCGGTGGATGCAATGCGCATCTGCATGTCGACCAGCTTGTGGCGCACCGCCTGGTGCTCGATGAGCGCGGCGCCGAAGGTCTTGCGGTCGCGCGCCCAAGCCAGCGCCTCGTCGAGGCATGCCTGCGAGAAACCCAGCGCCCCCGCCGCGAGGCCGATGCGCTCGCCGTTGAAGTTGCCCATGATCATGCGGAAGCCCGCGCCTTCGTCGCCCAGCAGGTAGCGTGCAGGCACGCGCACGTTGTCGAAGTGCAGCGTGGCGGTATCGGAACACAGCCAGCCCATCTTCGAAAGCCGCGTGCGCGTGAGGCCCGGCGCATCGCCCGGTACCAGCAGCATCGATATGCCGCCCGCGCCGCGCCCTTCGCCGGTGCGCAGGGCCACCGTGATCCAGTCGGCGCGCATGCCGGAAGTGATGAAAGTCTTCTCACCGTTGACGACATAGTGGTCGCCATCGCGCCGCGCCGTCGTGCGCAGCGCGGCCACATCGGAGCCGCCGCCGGGCTCGGTGATGGCCAGCGCCGCGATCTTCTCGCCGCGCAGCACCGGCGGCACGACTTCGCGGCGCACCGCATCGCTCGCATGCAGCACCACCGGCGGCAGGCCGATGTTGTGCGAGAACAGGCTCGCGAGCACGCCGCCGCTCCTGCCGTGGCGCGCGAGCGCGATCCATGCGGGCAGCTTGAGCGAATACGAGGCGGGTGTGCCGCCAAGCTCTTCCGGATAGCCCAGGCCCAGCAGGCCGAGTTCTGCGGCACGCGCATAGAGCGTGCGCGGGAACTCGCCCGCGTCGTCCCACGCCTGCACGTGCGGCGCGATCTCGCTTTCGGCGAAGCGCCGCACCGTGTCGGCCAGCGCGGCGCGGTCGGATCGCAGTTCGGCGTCCATGCGATGCACTTTCCCGATCAGCCGCGCGGCGGGCGCTTGGCGATGCCCATCGTCTTCGCGAGGATGCCCAGCATCACCTCGTCGGCGCCGCCGCCGATGGAGCCCAGCCGACCGTCGCGATAAAGCCGCGACACGCGGTTCTCCAGCGTGAAGCCCATGCCGCCCCAGAACTGCAGGCAGGTATCGGCCACCTGCCGCGTGAGCCGCCCGGTCTTGAGCTTGGCCATCGACGCGAGTTCGAGCACGTCCTCGCCCTTCACATGCAGGTCGCAGGCGCGGTAGGTGAGTGCGCGCAGTGCTTCAACCTCGGTCTTGAGCTCGGCGAGCTTGAACTGCACCCACTGCTGGTCGGCCAGCGTGGCGCCGAACATCTGCCGCTGCTGCGCCCATTCGATGGTCTGCGCGATGCAGTCTTCCATCGATTCGAGCGAACTCGCGGCGGCCCACAACCGCTCTTCCTGGAATTGCTGCATCTGGTAGACGAAGCCCTGGCCCTCCTCGCCGATGCGATAGCGCTGCGGCACGCGCACGTTGTCGAAGTAGATGAGCCCGGTGTCGCTCGAATCCATGCCGATCTTGCGGATCTTCTTCGCCTTCTCGATGCCCGGCAGGTTCATCGGCACCATGACGAGCGATTTGTTTCGGTGCACCGGGCCGTCGCTGGTGTTGACCAGCATGCACATCCAGTCGGCCTGCAGGCTGTTGGTGATCCACATCTTCTGGCCGCTGATGAGGTAGTCGCCGCCGTCCTTGCGCGCGTGGCTCTTCAGGCCCGCCACGTCGCTGCCCGCCCCGGGCTCGCTCACGCCGATGCAGCCGACCATGTCGCCCGCGATGGCGGGCGCCAGGAACTCGCGGCGCAGTTCGTCGTTGCCGAATCGTGCGAGCGCGGGCGTGCACATGTCGGTCTGCACGCCGATGGCCATCGGCACGCCGCCGCAGGAAATGTGGCCCAGCGCTTCGGCCATGGCCATCGCGTACGAGTAGTCGAGCCCGGCGCCGCCGAAGGCCTCGGGCTTGTTCAGGCCCAGCATGCCGAGGTTGCCGAGCTTCTTGAAGACCTCGTGCGCCGGGAAGATCTCGGCAGCCTCCCATTCGTCCACGTGCGGGTTGATCTCGTCGTCGATGAAGCGGCGCAGGGTCTTCTGGATCTCGAGGTGTTCGTGGGTGTACTGCATGAAATGGTCTCCGTTCGTTCTTTACTTGTCCTGGAACACGCGCGGCGCCTGCGCCAGGTGGAATCCGTCGAAGGGCTTCACCGCCGCGCGCTGCTGAGTCTGCGCATCGGGAATCGCCATCGGCCAGCCCATGCGCACCTGCGGCCGCGCGCCGTCCACGCGCAGCACGGTGCCGCTGACGAAGCTGGCCGCGGGGCTCAGCAGGAAGGCGATGGCCGCGGAGGTCTCTGCCTCGTTGCCGAAGCGGCCGGCGGGCACGGTCTTGCGCATGGCGCGCAGCATGTCGCCGGCCTCGGGCGGGTAGTGGTCCATGCCGCTCGACGCGATGTAGCCGGGTGCGACAGCGTTCACGCGCACGCCGCTTGCGGCCCATTCGAGCGCGGCGGTCTCGGTGAAGCTCACCATGCCGGCGCGCGCGGCGCCGCTGTGGCCCATGTTGGGCATGGAGCCCCAGATGTCGGCCACGATGTTGACGATGGCGCCGCCGTTGGCCTGCATGCTCTGCACGAAGCACTCGCGCGCGACGAGGAAGCCGCCCGTGAGGTTGGTGTGGATCACCGCCTCCCAGCCCTTGGCGGTGATGGCGTGCAGCGGCGTGATGTACTGGCCGCCCGCGTTGTTGACGAGGCCGTCGATGCGGCCATGCCCCGCGACGATGGCCGCGACGGCTTCGCGCACGGCTTCTTCCTGCCGGATGTCGAAGGCCTGCGTGCCGGCCCTGCCGCCGGCGGCTTCGATTTCGGCGCGCACCGCGTCGAGCTTCTCGGGCTTGCGGCCGACCAGCACCACATGCGCCCCGAGCGAGGCGAGTTCGTGCGCGGTGCAGCGGCCGATGCCCGAGCCGCCGCCCGTGACGACGATGACCTGTCCGTCGAACAGGCCGGGCGCGAAGACGGAGCGGTAGCGGGAGGAGGATGAAGCGTTCATGCGAATGACCTTGTGGAGTCCTTGAGGGCTGTCTCTGTCACGCCTCGGCGACCTGCGCGACCACGTGCCGTGCCGCCACCTGCGCACCCACCGCGACATGCAGGGCGACGCGGCCCGCGCGTGGCGCGCAATGCACATGCTCCATCTTCATCGCTTCGAGCGTGACGAGCGGCTGGCCCGCGGCGACCGCATCGCCCTCGGCCACCAGCAGCGCGATCACGCGGCCGTTCATGGAGGCGCGCAGCAGGCCGTCGCCATCGCCGCCGTCGGCACGGGCCGCCGCGACGTGCGTGAGGTTGTCCAGCTGGTGCGCCTGTCCGTCGTGGTGGAAGAACACGCGGTCGTCATGCCGTGCGACGAAAGCCTGCGCGGACAGGCCGCCGCACGAGAAGCGGAGGCTGCCGTCGCCGGGAAGGGCGAGCAGCGCGAGCTGCACTGGCTGGTTGTCGTCCAGCGCGATGTCGAAGGTGTTGGCGCCGCGCGGCGTCACGCGGGCCGCGTGCACCGTGCCGTCGAGCGAGAAGCGCAGGGCGTTGGGCAGCGTGTGCACCAGCGGCGAGGGCCAGCCGCGTTCGCCCAGCTGGAGCAGCAGGGCGGCGAGCAGCGCCGCGCGGGTTTCGCCCGCCTTGTCGATGGCGAGCAGGGCGTCGAGGTGATCGCCGACGAAGGCAGTCGTTGCATCGCCGTTGGCGAAAACTTCGTGCGCCAGCGTGCGTTGCAGAAGCTGCTGATTGGTGGGAATGCCGAGCGCGACGGTGTCCTGCAGCCCCGCGATGAGCCGCTGCCGTGCGTCCTCGCGCGTGCGGCCGCTTGCCACCAGCTTGGCGATCATCGAGTCGTAGAAGGGTGGGACTTCGGAGCCATCGCGCAGTGCGTGCTCGGTGCGCAGCGCCGCGGAGGGGCGCCATGCCGCCAGCGTTCCGCTTTGCGGCATGAAGCCCTGCAGCGGATCTTCGGCGCACAGGCGCACCTCGATCGCATGGCCGGAGATGCGCACGTCCTGCTGCGTCAGCGGCAGGGGCTCGCCTCCCGCGACGCGCAATTGCAGCTCGACGAGATCGAGGCCGGTCACCGCTTCGGTCACCGGGTGCTCCACCTGCAGGCGCGTGTTCATTTCCATGAACCAGTACTGGCCTTCGGTGTCGAGCAGGAATTCGAGCGTGCCCGCGCCTTCGTAGGCAATGGCCTTCGCCGCGGCAACGGCAGTGGCGCCCATGCGTTCGCGCAGCGCTTCCGATACTGCGGGCGAGGGCGCTTCCTCGACGACCTTCTGGTGCCTGCGCTGCACCGAGCAGTCGCGCTCGCCGAGGTGGATGGCGTTGCCGTGCCGGTCCGCGAACACCTGCACCTCGACGTGGCGCGGCGCGACGATGGCGCGCTCCAGGATCACGGTGGCGTCGCCGAATGCATTGAGCGCTTCCGACTGCGCGCTGCGCAGCTGCTCGGCGAAGCTCGCGGCCGAGGTGACGAGCCGCATGCCACGCCCGCCGCCGCCGGCGGTGGCCTTGATCATCACGGGCCAGCCGATGCGTGCCGCCTCGGCCGCCAGCGTGCGTTCGCCCTGGTCCTCGCCCTGGTAGCCGGGAATGCACGGCACGCCCGCGGCCTGCATCAGCCGCTTGGCGCCGGCCTTGTCGCCCATCGCGCGAATGGCTTCGGGCGAGGGGCCGATGAAGACCAGCCCGGCGTCGCGGCAGGCCTGGGCGAAAGCGGCGTTTTCCGCGAGGAAACCGTAGCCGGGGTGCACCGCGTCGGCACCGCTGGCGCGCGCGGCCTCGATGATCTCGGCGATGTTCAGGTAGCTCTGCGCGGGCAGCGGCGCGCCGATGTGCACCGACTCGTCGGCGAACCGAACGTGCTCGGCATTCGCGTCGGCGCTGGAGTACACGGCCACCGTGCGGTAGCCCATGGTGCGCGCGGTGCGCATCACGCGCATCGCGATCTCGCCGCGGTTGGCGATCAGGATCTTGTGGAATCTGGTGTTGCTGCTCATGGACGTGCCACCCCGAACTGCATGGGCTGCGTCACGCGTGCGTCGGCATCGCGACAGATGGATAGCACTTCGGCCAGCACCGCGCGCGTGTCGCGCGGGTCGATCACGCCGTCGTCCAGCAGCAGTGCGCTGGTGGTGAACACGCTCATCTGCCGGTCGAAGCGCTCGACGATCTGCTGCTGCATCGCGTCGAGCTTCGCCTGGTCGACCGCGCCCTTTCGCGCCATGCCTGCTTCCATCACGATGGCCATGGTCTTCGCCGCCTGCTCGCCGCCCATCACGGCGGTGCGCGCGTTGGGCCAGCTGAAGCAGAAGCGCGGCGCGAAGCCCCGGCCGCACATGCCGTAGTTGCCCGCGCCGTACGAGGCGCCGCAATGCAGCGTGATCTGCGGCACCGTGGCGTTGGTCACGGCCTGGATCATCTTCGCGCCGTGCTTGATGATGCCGGCCTCCTCGTGCGCCCGGCCCACCATGTAGCCGGTGATGTTCTGCAGGTAGACGATGGGCGTGCACGACTGGCAGCAGGCCTGGATGAAGTGCGTGGCCTTGGTGGCGCCGTCGGAGTCGATGGGGCCGTTGTTGGTGATGATGCCCACCGCATGCCCTTCGAGCCGGATGTGGCCGCAGACGGTGGCGCTGCCGTAGTGCTCACTGAACTCCAGGAACTCGGAGCCGTCGGCGATGCGCGCGATGACCTCGCGCATGTCCACCGGCCTCCGCCCGTCGGTCGGCATGATGCCGAGCAGCTCTTCGGCGTCGTAGCGCGGCGCAGCGAATGTGCGCGGTTTTTCCTCGCGTGCCCAGTCGATGCCGCCGAGGATCGAGCGCGCGATTCGGATGGCGTCGCGGTCGTCCTCCGCGAGGTAGTCGCCGAGGCCCGAGACGTGGGTGTGCATCACGGCGCCTCCCAGTTCTTCCTCGGTCGCGATCTCGCCGGTGGCCGCCTTCAAGAGCGGCGGCCCGGCGAGAAAGGCGCGCGTGCGGTCGCGCACCATCACGATGTAGTCGGAAAGCCCCGTCTGGTAGGCGCCGCCGGCAGTCGAGGAGCCGTGCGTCACCGTCACCACCGGCAGCCCGGCGGCCGACAGTCGCGCGAGGTTGCGGAAGATGTTGCCGCCGCGCACGAAGTCTTGCACGCGGTACTGCATGAGGTTGGCGCCGGCGCTTTCCACGAGCTGCACGTAGGGCAGCCTGTTCTCCAGCGCCATTTCCTGCACGCGCAGCTGCTTGTCCAGCCCCATGGGCTGCAGCGCGCCGGCGTCGATGCCGGAGTCCGACGCATTGACCATGCAGCGCACGCCCGACACGTAGCCGATGCCGGAGATCAGGCCGCCGCCCGGCACGCTCTTCGAGAGGTCGGGGTTGTCCTGTCCCAGCCCCGCGAGCGAGGCCAGCGGCAGGAAGGGCGCGCCGGTGTCGAGCAGCAGCGCGATGCGCTCGCGCGGCAGCAGCTGCCCGCGCCTGGCGAAGCGCTCGGCCGATGCGCCCGAGGCCGAGACGGCGCGCGCCTCGTGTTCGCGGACCTGGCCGATGAGCGCCAGCATGCTGGCACTGTTGGCCTGGAAGGTGTCGCTGGCCGCTTGCAGCCGGGATTCGATGACTGGCATGTGAGAGTCTGTGCAGATCGTTTTTTTCGCTCTGCACCGACTCTAGGACGCGGGCGCGGCGCCCGCTTGCGCTTACTGGCTGGTGCCGGGTCAGCCGGCGCGGGCGCGCCGGGCCGCGACCGGGGCGTCGAGGCTGCTGCCCGTGACGACCCAGTAGATGAAGATCAGCACCGCGCCGGCCGTGCCGAACACCGTGAGGCCCATGTAGCTGCCGCCGATGGCCAGCGCGTCGGTCGGCGCGGCCGCGATGCAGACCATGCTGGCCGCGCTCATGCCCACGTAATGCATGGTGCAGACCGCCACGCCCATCACGGCGGCGGCCGCGACCTTGTGCGTGAACTTGCGCAGGTTGAAGGCGAGCCAGAGGGCGGCCCCGGCGGCGGTGACTGCGATCAGCACCGACAGCCCGACCGTCGCGAGATCGAAGTTCATCGAGGCGCGCATGTTCATCGCGAACATGCCCATGTAGTGCATCACGCACACGCCGATGCCCGCCAGCAGGCTGCCGGCGAGCCAGCCTGGCTTGCTGAACCTGCGTCGTCCGCCGGCCATGTAGAGCGCGATGCCCGAGATCAGGATGGCCGCCACCAGCGACACCACCGTGAGCGGCATGTTGTACGAAATGGCTACGGGCAGCCGGTAGGCCAGCATGCCGATGAAGTGCATCGACCAGATGCCGATGCCGCCGAGCGCCACCGCGGCGCAGGCCACGACAGCGAGGTTCGGCTTGCCATCCGCGCCGACCATCCGCCCGGCGCAGATGAGGGCCACCAGCGAGCCCGCGAATGAAATGAGGAAGGAGAGCGCCACCATGCCCAGGGAGTACTCGGGCGACAGGATCTGGCCTACGACGAGCGGAGTCATGCGATGTCCCTTTCAGGTCAAAAAGAGCGTCTCGCAGACCCCGGCCGCCGGATGCGAACGGGGCGCCGCAAGACGTCCCGCGCAGTCTGTAATATTTGTTTTTAAAAGTAAACTGCAATTTACACTTATTGTTACCCTACCTTACGGGACGGATTAGATATATCGCATTGTTGCGATCGGCGGCCATGTAGATCGTGCCGTCGCGGCCCACGGCGACGCCCGTGACCACGTAGGGCGGGGGCAGTCCGGGGCCCGGCGCCACGCCGATCGGCAGGTTCTCGGCGACGGTGCGGCGCGTGCCGTCGGGCGCAATTTCGACCAGTCGCCGCGCCGCGCTCTCGGCCACCACGAAGCTCCCCCAAGGCGTCTGCGCCACGCCCTCGGGCAGCGCCAGCCCGTCGGCAACGGTGCGCAGCGGCGCGCTGGCGTCCAGCGGAATGCGCAGCAGCTTGCCGGCCGCCTCGGTCACGTAGAGCGCGCCGTCCTGGCCGACGATCATCTGCACCGGGCCGTTCAGGCCGCTGGCGAGCACTGACTTTTCGGCAAACTTCGGCCCGCTGGCGCGCGTGATGCTGCCGGTGGCGATCTCGGCGTAGATCACGCTGCCGTCGGGCATGGGGATGGCGTCGAAGGGCGCCTTCAGGCCGTGGAGGGTGTCGACCGTCTTCAGCGTCTGCCGGTCGACCAGCTGCACCGAGCCCGTGAACCACGAAGTCAGCGCGAAGAGCCTGGGCGAGAGGCCGACCGCGAACGGGTAGTCGAGCTCCGGATCGCGCTGCATGCGGAACACGTCGCGCACTTCGCCGGTGCGCACGTCGACCTGGCGGAAGCCGAAGACGTCGGCCACCCAGAGGTCGTTGCCGTCGATCTTCATGCCGGCCGGCGCCGCCACCTTGCCGCTGGTGAGCGTGCGCAGTTCGCCGGTGGCGGGGTTGAAGGCCTGCACCTCGTTGTTCGCCATGTTCGAGACATAGATCGTCCCGTCGGGAGCGATGGCGAGGTTGTCGAGCGAGGGCTTCAGCTGCTTCGCGACGGTCTTGCGGCCGGTGGCCAGATCGACCCGCACCAGCTCGCCGCTGCGCGCATCGACCACCCAGAGGTTGCCCTTGCCGTCGAGGTTGGCTGCCGCCGGGATCTTGAAGCCGTCGGCGATCACGGCCATGTTGCCGTTCGCCGGATCGATCTTCACCACCTGGCCCTTGAACCACAGCGGCCCGTAGAGCATGCCGTCGGGGCCGGCCTCGAAGCCGTTGAAGCCGCCCATGTCCTTCTTGATGAGTCGCGGCGGCTTCTGCCCTTCGCGGTCGATCTCCCACAGCGCGTCGCCCAGGAACACCTGCGAGGCGTAGAGCTTGCCGTTGCGGCGGTCGAAGTCCAGCGAGTTGATGCCGGGCAGGTCCTTGGCGAGCACGCGCATGGGGGCGGTGTCGCTCTCGCGGTAGCGCACCATGCCCATGAGGTAGTTGGTCCAGGCCAGTTCGCCCTTCGGGCCGACGGCGATGTCGTCCGCCTGGCCTTCGGGCGCGTCGATGAACACCTTGGCCGCACCGGTGTTGCGGTCGACTTCCCACATCGTGTTGCCGAGCACGGAGCCCGCCAGCAGCCGGCCCTTCGCGTCGATGGCCAGCCCGTGCACGCCCATGAAGGCCGACGGGGCGACCAGCGCTTCGGGCGTGGCCCACGAGGCGGGCCGGGTGGCCGATGGCGGCGCGAGGCTGCTGCAGGCGCCCAGCAGGGCGAGGGTGGCGGTCAGCGCAATGGCGCCGAGACTGCTTCGACGGGGCATGGTTGGCGTCTCCTCTTGTTGATGCGCGAAGCAGTCTAGGAGGCCAGGTGGGCCGCGGAGTCCCGCCGGGGACACGATGCGGACTTTCGTCCGCTGTGGATTACCCGCGCTCGCTTGGCTCCAACTCAGCCGCGCAGCAGCTGCGTGGCCGTGTGGATCAGCAGCCCGACCAGCCCGCCCACCAGCGTGCCGTTGATGCGGATGAACTGCAGGTCGCGCCCGATGTGGCGTTCGAGCTCGACCGTCATCTCCTGCGCGTTCCATTCGCCCACGCGCTCCTCGATGTAGCGGCGGATGTCCTCGCGGTAGCGCTCGATGGCCAGCGGCGCGGCCGCCTCGATCTGCTCGTTGATCCAGCGGCGGATGGCCTCGTCGCCCTGCAGCCGCGTGCCCAGTGCGCCGGCCATCGAGGCGATGCGCCGGCGGATGGCCGAGTCGCCGCGGCCCAGGTCGTCGTGCAGCCACGCCAGCAGCTCGCCCCACAGCCCGTGCAGGTAGTCGCCCAGCGCGGGGTGCGCGATGAGCTCGGCGCGGATCTGCTCGCCGCGCTGCTGGAACTCGGGGTCGAGCTTCAGGCGCACCACGAAGTCGTCGACGAAGTGGTCGAAGCGCTTGCGCATCGGATGGTCGGGCTCGGCCGCCAGCTCGCCGATGGTGCGCGCCACGGCCGCGACGATCTTGCGCGTGGCCAGCTTGGCAGCCACCTGGTCGAGACCCACGTAGCGCAGCGTCTTGATCTCGCGCGCGATGGCCTCGGTGATGTGCGCCTGCACCTCCTCGCCTTCGAGCAGATCGGCCACCTGCTGCAGCACGTCGTCGAGCAGCGCCTGGTGGCGTCCGCCGGCGGTGAGGGCGTCGAGCGCCTGGCCCGTGAGGCGCGAGAGGTCGATCTTCTCCAGGCCCGCCGCGGCGGCGCGGCCGAGGAAGTCGCGCACCCGCTCGTCGTCGAAGGCCGTGAGGCCGTAGCGCGTGGCGGCCACGCCCCATTCGCCCAGCTTCTCGCCGCTGGCCGGACGCGCCAGCCAGTCCGCGATGCGGCCGGCCGCGTCGAACTGCCGCAGCTTGCCGAGCACCTGCGCGGTGCTCAGGAAGTTGTCGCAGATGAAGCCCGCGAGCTTGGCGCCGATGCGGTCCTTGTTGCTCGGGATGATCGCCGTGTGCGGAATCGGCAGGCCCAGCGGATGGCGGAACAGCGCCACCACAGCGAACCAGTCGGCAATGGCGCCGACCATCGCGGCCTCGGCGAAGGCCGCCACGTAGCCCCAGGCCGGATGCTGCGCATGCAGCACGCTCGCCACTGCGTAGAGCAGCGCCGCGCCGCACAGCAGCCCGAGCGCGACGCGCTTCATGCGCCGCGATGCGTCGTCGTTGTCGCTGCTGTCAGCCAATGCTCGGCGTGGACGCAAGGCGCTCCATGAACAGCTCGCAGCGCGCCAGCTGCTCGAGGCTCACGAATTCGTCGGGCTGGTGCGCCTGCTCGATGCTGCCCGGGCCGCACACCACGGTGGGGATGCCGGCGTTCTTGAAAAGACCCGCTTCGGTGCCGAAGGCCACCAGCGTGGTGCGCTCTTCGCCCGAGAGGCGCTGTGCCAGCTTGGTGATCGGGTTCTCGGCCGCGCCGAGGAAGCTCGGAATCTCGCAGATGGTCTCGAAGCTGAAGCCTGTGTCGGGCGCCACCTTCTTCATCGCGGGTTCGAGGCTGCCCGCATAGGCGACCACCTCGGCCTGCATCTTCCCGGCATCGGCGGTGGGAAGGTCGCGGAATTCATAGCGGAACTCGGCGTCGCGCGGCACCACGTTGTCGGCGATGCCGCCGTGGAACTGGCCCACGCTCGCGGTGCTGAAAGGCACGTCGAAGCCCTCGTAGCGCGGCTCGCTGCGCTCGAAGCCCTCGGCCATGTCGCGCACCTTGCCGATCACCCGGGCTGCCATCTCGATGGCGTTGACCGACTTCGGCGTGAGCGAGGAGTGCGCCTCCTTGCCGCGCACGCAGCACTTGTAGCGGTACACGCCCTTGTGCGCGATGGCGGGCACCATGCTGGTGGGTTCGCCCACGATGCAGGCGACAGGCTTGATGCCGGCGTCGCGCATGTCGGCGATGAGTTCCTTCACGCCGAAGCAGCCGATCTCTTCCTCGTAGCTGAAGGCGAAGTGCACCGCGAAAGGGGCGTCGCTTTCCAGGAAGCGCTTCGCGTTCGACAGCGCGATGGCGATGAAGCTCTTCATGTCGGCCGAGCCGCGCCCGTAGAGGCGCTCGTTCTGCACCACGGCGGAAAGCGGGTCGACGCTCCAGTCCTGCCCGTCCCAGGGCACCGTATCGGTGTGGCCCGAGATGATGACGCCGGCCGGCTTGCCTTCGCCCAGCGTGGCGAACAGGTTCGCCTTGGTGCGTTCGGCGTTGTAGGTGATGCGGCTCTTGACGCCCAGGGCCGCGAGGTGGCTCTGCGCGAAGTCGATCAGTTCGAGGTTGCTGTTGGCGCTGATGGTGTTCATGCGCACCAGGGTCTGGGCCAGCAGCAGGCTTTGGGGAGAAAGCGTATGGAGCATGCAACACATTCTCCCGGAAGTCGGCTCCATGCGTGCGTCGAGGTCGAAGCTGTCACGCGAAACGGGTACCCTGCGCCTCTTCTTTTGAACGGAGAAACAAGGACCATGCGCACCTTCCAGATCGCCCTGACCGCCACCGCCGCCATCGCTCTCGCAGCCTGCAGCAGCACCGGAGGCCCCTCCAGCAGCGGCAAGCTGCTGACGCTCGACGGCAACCCGCCGCTGGTCATTGCCCATCGTGGTGCATCGGGCTATCTGCCGGAAGAAACGCTCGAGGCCTACACGCGCGCCATCGAACTCGGCGCCGACGTGATCGAGATGGACCTGATCTCCACCAAGGACGGCGTGCTCATCGCCCGCCACGACCCCAACCTCGCCATCAGCACCGACGTGGCCAAGCACCCCCGCTTCGCCTCGCGCAAGAAGACCATCAAGGTCGACGGCGAAACCCAGACCGGCTGGTTCAGCAACGACTTCACGCTGGCCGAGATCAAGACCCTGGGCGCCATCTCCACCGACGCCGAGCGCCCGCAGGAATTCAACGGCAAGTACAAGGTGCCGACCTTCCAGGAAATCATCGACTTCGCCAAGGCCAAGTCGAAGGAAACCGGCCGCACCATCGCCATCTACCCCGAGACCAAGAACCCGACCTACTTCCGCGAGCTCGGCCTGCCGATGGAAGACAAGGTCGTCGCCGCCATCAACGCGGCCGGCTGGAACAGCAAGACCGCGCCCATCTACGTTCAGTCCTTCGAGCCCGGCAGCCTGAAGTACATGAAGAGCAAGGGCCTGAACACCAAGATCATCCAGTTGATCGACGGTGACAGCGTCGACCTGAAGACCGGCGCCGTGACCTTCGCCGTGCCCAGCGACCGCCCCTACGACTGGACCAAGGCCGGCGACAAGCGCAACTTCGACGCCATGGTCACGCCCGCGGGCCTGGCCGAGATCAAGACCTACGCCGACGGCATCGGCCCCTGGAAGCGCTACATCGTGAGCGTCAAGGGCACCATCGGCGCCGACGGCAAGCCGGTCGACGTCAACAAGGACGGCAAGATCAACGACGCCGACGCCACCTCGATGGCGCCCACCTCGCTGATTGCCGACGCGCACAAGGCGGGCCTGTTCGTGCACCCCTTCACCTTCCGCAACGAGTCGCGCCGCCTGGCTTCCGACTACAACAAGGACGGCAAGAACGAATACGGCGTGTACTACAAGCTCGGCGTGGACGGCGTGTTCACCGACTTCACCGACACCGCGCTGGCCGCGCGCGCCGACTACCTCAAGAGCATCGGCCGCTGACCGGGGTATCGTCCGCGCATGACCACCGACGACCTTTCCCCGCGCGATCTCGAACTGCTCCGCATGGCCATCCGGCTGTCGGACGAGTCGAAGGCGCGCGGGCGCCATCCCTTCGCCGCGCTGGTGGCGAACGAGCATGGCGAGGTGGTGGTCACCGCGGGCAACAACTCGATGCCCCCCGAGGGCGATCCCACGCAGCACGCCGAGCTGGTGGCCGCCGCGCAGGCCGCGCGGCTGCTCACGCCCGAGGAGCTTGCGCGCTGCACGCTCTTCACCAGCGCCGAGCCCTGCTGCATGTGCGCGGGCGCCATTTACTGGACCAACATCGGCCGCGTGGTCTACGCGCTTTCGGAGCATGCGCTGCTCGGCCTGACCGGCGACCACCCCGAGAACCCGACCTTTTCGCTGCCCTGCCGCGAAGTCTTCGCGCGCGGACAGCGGCGCGTCGAGGTGGTGGGGCCGCTGCTCGAGCAGGAAGCCGCCGCGCCGCACGTGGGCTTCTGGAGCGCGGGGCACTGAAGAACGGCCCTTGCAGCCCCTCCGGTTGCGTGTTTTCCGAGGTGCCTCGAAACGCCAGAGTGGATAGACTGGCATTTTGAGACGCCCACCCCATGAAACTCATCGACTCGCTCGTCACGCAGGCGGCAGGCATCGCCGCCGTCCGACGTGACCTCCACGCTCATCCCGAACTCTGCTTCGAAGAAGTCCGCACCGCCGACGTGGTGGCAGGCAAGCTCACCGAATGGGGCATTCCCATCCACCGCGGCCTCGGCACCACCGGCGTGGTGGGCATCGTGAAGAACGGCACCAGCAACCGCGCGGTCGGCCTTCGCGCCGACATGGACGCACTGCCCGTCACCGAGCTCAACACCTTCGCCCACGCCAGCAAGCACCACGGCAAGATGCACGCCTGCGGCCACGACGGCCACACCGCCATGCTGCTCGCGGCCGCGCAGCACCTGGCGAAGAATCGCAACTTCGACGGCACCGTCTACCTGATCTTTCAGCCGGCCGAAGAGGGCGGCGGCGGCGCCCGCGAGATGATCAAGGAAGGGCTGTTCGAGCAATTCCCCATGGATGCCGTGTTCGGCATGCACAACTGGCCCGGCATGAAGGCCGGCCAGTTCGCCGTGAGCCCCGGCCCGGTGATGGCCTCGGGCAACAAGTTCTTCGTCAACGTGGTCGGCAAGGGCGGCCACGCGGCGCTGCCGCAGACCGGCGTCGACCCGGTGCCGATCGCCTGCGAGATCGTGCAGGCCTTCCAGACCATCCTCACGCGCAAGATGAAACCGACCGATTCGGCCGTGATCTCGGTCACCACCATCCATGCCGGCGAGACCAACAACGTGATTCCCGACAACTGCGAGCTGTCGGGCACGGTGCGCACCTTCTCCATCGAGGTGCTCGACATGATCGAGGCGCGCATGAAGCAGATCTGTGACCACATCTGCGCGGCGCACGACGCCACCTGCGAGTTCCGCTTCGAGCGCTACTACCCGCCCACCATCAACACCGAGGCAGAGGCCGACTTCGCGCGCCGCGTGATGGGCAGCATCGTCGGCCCCGAGAACGTGCTGAAGCAGGAAGCCGCCATGACCTCGGAAGACTTCGCCTTCATGCTGCAGGCCAAGCCCGGCGCCTATGCCTTCATCGGCAACGGCGATGGCGCGCACCGCGACGTCCACCACGGCGAGGGCCCGTGCACGCTGCACAACGCGAGCTACGACTTCAACGACGACCTGATCCCGCTGGGCGCCACCTGCTGGGTGCAGATCGCGGAACAGTTCCTCAAGCCCGGCGGCACTGCTGCCTGATCGCCTGATTCAACCGGAGGTCGAGCGTCACATGATCGGAATAGCCGAAGCCTTTTCGCCGCGCTACGCACAGGCGCGCCAGAAATTCCTGCAGGGCTGCGTGAGCGCCGGCATCACGGTCGAGCCGCACGCGCATCCGCTCAAGGGGCGCGAGGGCGAAGACCTGTCGATGGACGTGGCGCTCGACGGCGAGCCCGATGCGCAGAACCTGCTGGTCGTCAGCAGTGCATGCCACGGCGTCGAGGGTCATTGCGGCAGCGGCGTGCAGGTGTTCGCGCTGCACGACGCCGAATGGCGCGAGAAGGCCAAGGCGCAGGGCGTGGCGGTGCTGTACGTGCACGCGCTCAACCCGCACGGCTTCTCGTACGGCCGGCGCGTGACGCACGAGAACGTCGACCTGAACCGCAACTTCATCGACTTCTCGAAGCCGGTGCCGGTCAACGAGCCCTACGCCAAGCTGCACGAGCTGCTGCTGCCTGACACCTGGCCGCCCACGCCGGAGAACCAGGCGGCCGTGGGCAAGTGGATCGAGAAGAACGGCGCCACCGCCTATCAGGCTGCCGTGACCAGCGGCCAATACCAGTTCGACGACGGCCTGTTCTATGGCGGCAAGGCGCCGACCTGGAGCAACAAGACCATCCGCGAGGTGCTGCGCCGCCATGCGGGCCGCGCCAAGCGCATCGCCTGGATCGACCTGCACACGGGGTTGGGCCCGAACGGTTTGGGCGAACGCATCTTCGCCTGCCGCGACGACAAGGTCGCCTATGCGCGCGCCAATGCGTGGTGGGGCACGCCCGCGGCGCCCGTCACCTCGATCTACGACGGCTCCTCCACTTCGGCGCTGCTGCGCGGGCTGATGTGGGATTCGGTGTACGAGGAGTGCCCGCAGGCCGAGTACACCGGCATCGCGCTCGAGTACGGCACGCTGCCGATCCTCGAAGTGACCGGCGCGCTGCGTGCCGACCACTGGCTGCACAAGCACCCCGAGGCGCCGGCCGATCTGGCCGACGGCATCCGGGCGCGCATGGTGGAGGCGTTCTACACGGACACCGACGCCTGGCGCGGGCAGATCGTCAGCCAGGCGCGCCAAGCCATGTTCCAGGCCGTCGACGGTTTGACGGCCTGACGCAGCGGTCGAAGAACCTCAGGTCCTGACGCGGCCGTCGCCCGTCAGCATCGAGAGCTCGACGAACTTCGAGCCCACGTGGTTCTTCGCCGAGAACGACACCTCGAAGCCGCCGAACTGCTGGCGGTCGAGGCTTTCCAGCCCGGCAATGAGGCCTTCGCGCGTGGGTTTGCCCGGCGCCTTGCGCAGGCCCTCGGTCAGCACCTTCGCGGCCAGGTAGCCTTCCATGCTCGAGAAATTGGCGCTCGCGCTGCCGCCGGCCTTGCGCACCGCCTCGTTGAACTCGCGCGCCAGCGCATTCGCCTGGTTGTAGGGCGAGGGCACCACCTGCGTCACCATCACGCCGGCCGCGTCCTTGCCAAGCTCGTCCGCCAGCGCCTGCGTGCCCACGAAGGACATGTTGAAGAAGGTGCCGCCGTAGACCGCCTTGCGCGCCTCGCGGATGAAGGCCGCGCAGGCCTTGTACGCGCCCACCTGCACCACCGCGTCGGGCCGCGCCGCCACGATGGTCTTCACCGCCTGCGCCACGTCGGCCGAATTGCGTTCCACGGTGGCCAGCGCCACAGGCTTGAGCTGCTGCTCGGCGAGCGCCAGCGTCACGCCGTCGAGCCCGGCCTTGCCGTAGGCGTCGTTCTGGTAGAAGACCGCGATCTTCTTCAGGCCCAGGTGGGTGAGTTGCTTCACCATCAGCGCCGTCTCGTCGTTGTACGAGGCGCGCAGGTGGAACACGTTCTTCTGGAAGGGCTCGCGCAGCGACATCGCGCCGGTGAAGGGGGCCACGAAAGGCACCTTGTCCTTCGCCGCCAGCGGCAGCGCGGCCAGGCTGGTCGGGGTGCCGACATAGCCGAACAGCGCGAACACGTCTTCGTCGATCAGCTTCTGCGTGTTGGCCGCGCAGCGGTCGGGCTCGTAGCCGTCATCGAGGTTCTTGATGACGACGTTGCGGCGGCCCGGCTGGGCGTTGTACTGGTCCAGGAACAGCTTGGCGCCCTGGTGGAACTGGATGCCCAGCTGCGCCGCCGGGCCGGTGAACGGCGCCGACTGGCCGAGCACCAGCGGCATGTCGCCCTGCGCCCGGGCGATGCCGAAGCCGCCCAGCGTGGCGGCCGCGCCTGCGGCCAGAGAAAAATGACGTCGATTCAACATGATGAAAACCCACTCCCGCGCTCTGATACGCGCACAAATTAGACTCGCCCGATGGCCCACGCACCGGATACCTCGCTCGAAGAAGCGCCCGCCCAGCCCGTAACGACCACCGTGCTGGGCGCATGCCCGCACGACTGCCCGGACACCTGCGCGCTCGTCACCACCGTCAGGGACGGCGTGGCCGTGAAGCTGCAGGGCAACGCCGCCCATTCGCACACCGGCGGCGTGCTGTGCACCAAGGTGTCGCGCTACATCGAACGCAACGACCATGCCGAACGGCTGGTGCAGCCCCTGAAACGCGTCGGCCCCAAGGGAAGCGGCCAGTTCGAGCCGGTGAGCTGGGACGCCGCGCTGGACGACATCGCCGCGAATCTTCGAGTATTACAGGGAAAACCCGAAGCTATTGTCCCCTACAGCTATGCGGGCACCATGGGCCTGGTGCAGGGCGAGTCGATGGACAGGCGCTTCTTCCACAAGCTGGGCGCCACCCTGCTCGACCGCACGATCTGCTCCATGGCCGGTGGCGAGGCCATGGTCTACACGCTGGGCGCCAAGGTCGGCATGCGCATCGAGTTCTTCGCCGAGGCGAAGCTGATCCTGATCTGGGGCAGCAACTCCATCGCCAGCAACCTGCATTTCTGGCGCCACGCCCAGGCCGCCAAGCGCGCCGGCGCGCGGCTGGTGTGCATCGACCCGCGCCGTACCGAAACCGCCGACAAGTGCGACGAGCACATCGCGCTGCTGCCCGGCACCGACGCCGCGCTGGCGCTGGCCCTGATGCACGAGCTGATCGTGAACGACTGGCTCGACCACGACTACATCGCCAGCCACACGCTGGGCTGGGAGCAACTGCGCGAGCGCGCGCTGCAATGGCCGCCGTCGCGCGCGGCCGAGGTTTGCGGCGTGCCGGAAGAGCAGATCGTCTCGCTGGCAAAGGCCTACGGCACCACGAAGCCGGCCGCCATCCGCCTGAATTACGGCATGCAGCGCGTGCGCGGGGGCGGCAACGCGGCCCGCGCCATCGCCTGCCTGCCGGCGCTGGTGGGCGCCTGGCGCGACCGCGCGGGCGGCCTGCTGCTGAGCAGCTCGGGCCACTACCCGGTGGACCGCGCCGCGCTGCAGCGCCCCGACCTGCTGGCCGGGCGCAAGCCGCGCACCATCAACATGAGCACCATCGGCGACGCGCTGCTGGACACCGCGAACCCGGTGAAGGCCATCGTGGTCTACAACAGCAACCCGGTGGCGGTGGCGCCCGAGTCGGCCAAGGTGGCTGCGGGCTTCGCGCGCGAAGACCTCTTTACCGTGGTGCTGGAGCAGTTCCGCACCGACACCGCCGACTACGCCGACTACCTGCTGCCCGCCACCACGCAGCTGGAGCATTGGGACATCCACTGCAGCTACGGCCACACCGACGTGCTGCTCAACCGCCCGGCCGTGGCGCCGCGCGGCGAGGCCCGCAGCAACGCCTGGGTGTTCCGCGAGCTGGCGAAGCGCATGGGCTTCGACGAAGCCTGCTTCTCGGATTCCGACGAGACGTTGTGCCGCACGGCCTTCGCCGAGAAGGCCATCGACTTCTCCGAACTGCTGGCGCAGGGCTTCACCAGCGTGAAGCTGCCCGAGGCGCCGTTCGCCGAAGGCCGCTTCCCCACGCCCTCGGGCCGCTGCGAATTCTTCAGCGCGCGCCTCGAAGCCATGGGCATGGACGGCCTGCCCGACCATGTACCCAACTGGGAGCCGGCCGGCAGTTCGACAGAGTTCCCGCTGGCCATGATCTCGCCGCCCGCGCGCAACTTCCTCAACTCGACCTTCGTGAACGTGACGAGCCTGCGCGCCATCGAGGTCGAGCCGCTGCTGGAGATCCACGAGGCCGACGCCGCCGCGCGCGGCATCGAGGACGGCGCGACGGTGCGCGTGTTCAACAAGCGCGGCGAGCACCGCTGCCGCGCCGAGGTCTCGCGCCGCGCGCGGCAGGGCGTGGTGCACGGCATGGGCATCTGGTGGCGCAAGCTCGGCATGGACGGCACCAACGTCAACGAACTCACCAGCCAGCGCCTGACCGACATCGGCCGCGGGCCGACGTTCTACGACTGCCTGGTCGAAGTCGAGAAGGTGTGAGGCCTCTTCGCGTTCTTCCGGCGCTCACGCTCGCCGGCTCGCTGTTCCTTCTCACCGGCTGCGCCGACCTGGGCTACTACTGGCAGTCGGCCAGCGGCCACATCGGCATCATGCGGGCCGCCAAGCCGGTGCCCGAGTGGCTGGCCGATCCGTCGGTGTCGGCGGCGCTGAAGGCCAAGCTCGAACTCACGCAGCGCATCCGCAGCTTCGCGTCGGCCGAGCTCGGGTTGCCCGACAACGCCAGCTACAAGTCGTACGCCGATCTTCACCGCCCCGCGGCCGTGTGGAACGTGGTGGCGGCGCCGCCGTATTCGCTCACGCTCAAGAGCTGGTGCTTCCCGGTGGCGGGCTGCGTGGGCTATCGCGGCTACTACAGCGAGGAAGCGGCCAAGGCCGAAGCCGAGGAGCAGAAGAAGCAGGACCTGGAAGTGTCCGTGTACCCGGTGCCCGCGTACTCCACGCTGGGCTGGATGAACTGGGCCGGCGGCGATCCGCTGCTGTCCACCTTCATCGGCTACCCCGAGGGCGAGCTGGCCCGCATCGTGTTCCACGAGCTGGCGCACCAGGTGCTGTATGTGGCCGGCGACACGGTGTTCAACGAGTCGTATGCCACGGCGGTCGAGCGCATCGGCGGCGCGATGTGGCTGCAGCGCGAGGCCGGCGACGCGGCGCGGCGCGAGTACGCGCAGTTCGACTCGCAGCGCCAGGACTTCCGCGCGCTGGCGCTCAACACCCGCCGCGCACTCACGCAGGTCTACGAATCGCCCGAAGCCAGGGCCAAGGACTGGGCCAAGGTGGAGGTCATGAAGCAGGCGGCCATGGCCGATTTCCGCGAACGCTATGCGAAGCTGAAGGCCGGCTGGAGCGGTCCGCGCCAGAACGCCTACGACGCCTGGGTGGCGCGCGCCAACAATGCGGCGTTCGGTGCGCAGGGCGCATACGACGACCTCGTGCCCAGCTTCGAGAAACTCTTCGAGCGCGAGGGCCGCGACTGGCCGCGCTTTTACACTGAGGTCCGGCGCATCGCCGCGCTGCCGACCACGCAAGAGCGCCGCACTGCACTGCAGGCGGCGACCGGCATCCTGCAAACCCATTCCAGCCCGGAACAAAAAAACGGAGATCACGGTGCCTGACATCCATATCGAACGCAACCACACGCTGGGCATCGCGAGAGCGCGTGTCGTCGCGCGCAAGTGGATACAGCAGGCCGAACAGGAGTTCGGCCTCGAATGCGTCTACACCCCGGGCGAAGGCTGCGACACCGCGACCTTCACCCGCGCGGGCATCGACGGCACCGTCGAGGTCACGGACACCACCTTCAAGCTCGACGCGACGCTGGGCTTCCTGTTCAGCAGCTTCAGCGAAATGATCGAGCAGAAGATCACGCGCAACCTCGACGCGATGCTCGAATCGTCCCGGGGCGGCACGCGGCTCGCCTGAGTTTCCCCGGTCTCAGACGATGGTGTAGCCGCCGTCCACCGGCAGCGCCGCGCCGCTGATCATCGACGCGCCGTCGCCCAGCAGGAAGAGGATCGGCGCCACCACTTCCTCCACCTGCGCGAAGCGGCCCAGCGGAATGTTCTTCAGGGCGGCTGCGCTCTTGTCCGGATCGGCCCATGCCTGCTCGGCCATCGGCGTGAGCGTGACGGTCGGGTTCACGCTGTTCACCCGGATGCCGTGCGGGCCGAACTCCAGGCACAGCGAGCGCGTGATGGCGTCCATCGCGGCCTTCGAGGCGCAATAGCAGAGGTGCGCGTCGAGCGCGACCAGCGAAGCCTGGCTCGATACGTTGACGATGCTGCCGCGTGTGCCGGCTGCGATCATGGCCTTGCCGCAGCGCGAGGCCACGAGCGCGGCGGCGCGTGCGTTGACGGCCATCACGGCGTCGAAGTTGCCGGCTTGCAGGTCGATTGCCGACTCGAGCAGTGCGATGCCTGCGCAGTTCACAACGAAGTCGAATGCCCGCAGTTTGGCGAGCGCTCGTTCCAGTGCATTCGCATCGGCCACGTCGAGCACGAGTGGTGTGCAGCCGGTTTCGGCCTGCAAGGTTTCCAATGCTGCGGCGTTGCGTCCCACGGCGGTGACTTGCGCGCCTGACTGCGCCAACTGCGTCGCCACCGCGCGACCTATGCCGCTGCTTGCACCGGTCACCAGTGCGCGCTTGCCCGAGAAGTCGAAGGCGATCGGCATTTCGGATGCTCCTGCTTTCATTTCAGCCGATGCATCGCATCGCGCAACGCAGGGTAGAGCGCCTTGTAGATCTCGAAGCGCTCGCGGTACACCGCTTGCGCCGCAGGCTCGGGCCGCGCCCGCTCCACCAGCGTGACCCAGCCGCGCTCTGCCGTGGCTGCATCCACCAATCCGGCGCCGAGCGCAGCAAGCATCGCCGCACCAAGCGCAGCTTCCACTTCCTCCTCGATGGTGAACACCGGATAGCCCGTGATGTCCGCCACGATCTGCATCCACAGGTCGGAGTGCGCCGCGCCGCCCACCACGATCAGCCGGTCGTCCAGCGGTTGCCCGCTGCGGCGTCCGGCCTCGATGTTGTGCTGCAGCGCGAAGCTCACGCCCTCGAGCACCGCGCGGTAAAGGTGCGCGCGGCTGTGCGCGAGCGACAGGCCGATGAAGGCACCCTTGGCCTGCGCGTCCCAGATCGGGCTGCGCTCGCCCATCAGGTAGGGCAGGAACACGAGGCCGTCCGCTCCAGGTGGAACGTCGACGGCCTTGCGCTCTATCAGCGCATGCGCGTCCTCGCCGGTGCGCGCCGCCTCGGCGATCTCCGCCTGGCAGAAGGCCTCGCGGAACCATGTGATCGCGGCACCCGCCGTGATTGCGCCGCCGAATACGTAGCTGCGGTCCGCGCCGCGATACACGTGCGGCATCGTGATGAGCTTGTGCCGCGCATCGACCGTGGGGCTCACGAAGCCCCAGCACATGCTGGTGCCGATCATCGCGACGTGGTCGCCGCTGCCGGTCACGCCCGCGCAGAAGGTGGCCACCGCGGCGTCGACGCCGCCCGCCATCAGTGGCATGCCCTCGGCGAGGCCGAGCTTCGCGGCCCATTCGGCGCTCAAGCCGCCGACCACGTCGCTCGACTCGACGAGGCGCGCCGGCATCATGCGCGACGGAACGTCCAGCATGCGCATTGCCTCCTGCGACCACTGCCGGCGCGCCGCGTCGTACACGCCACCAATGTTGCCGGCCGAGCTGTGATCGACCGCCAGCTCGCCGGTGAGCCGCCAGTTGACATAGCTGTTGGGCGGCAGAAAGTGGCGCGTCTTCGTCCACACCTCGGGCAGGTGCTCGCGCACCCACAGGATCTTGGTGAAGCCGTGGTAGCTGTCGACGCCGTTGCCGGTGATGGCTTCGAGCCGCGGCACGTCCACGTTCGCGTTCACCCAGGCGACTTCGGCCGTGGCGCGGCGGTCCATCCAGATCAGGCAGGGATGCAGCGGCTGCATCTCCTCGTCGACCGGAATTCCTGCACCGCCGTAGAGGCTGCTCACGCACATCGCCGCGATGTCCGACGGCGCGACGCCGCTACCAGCCACACAGGCGCGCACGCTCTCGCACACGGCATCGAACCATACGGTGCAATCCTGCTGCGCCCACAGCGGCTTCGGCGTCTCAGGCTGGTAGGTCACGCTCGCCTGCGAATGCACCTTGCCGTCGATGCCCACCAGCAGGCATTTGGTGCTCTGGGTACCGATGTCGACGCCGATCACGTATTTCTTCATGGCCGGGATTGTGGCGTGAGCAGCACCTTGATCGAGTCCAGCGAGTTCGCGAGCGCGAATGCGCGCTCCCATTCGGTCAGCGGAAAACCGTGCGTGACGATGCCCTTCGAGGTGACGAGGCCGCGCGCCAGCAGGTCGATGGCAATGGGGTAGCAGTAGGGCCCCAGGTGCGCGCCGCGCACGTCGAGCTCCTTGCGGTCGCCGATGATCGACCAGTCGGCGCTCGTCTCCGAGCCGAACACGCTGAACTCCACGAAGCGGCCGAGCTTGCGGATCATGTCCAGCCCTTGCGTCACGCCGATGGGCGCGCCCGTGGTCTCGACGTACACGTCGCAGCCGTAGCCTTCGGTCAGGCCCTTCACGACCGCGTCGGCGTTCCCGGCCTTTGGGTCGATGACGACGTCGGCGCCGTACTGCTTCGCGAGCGCGAGGCGTTCGGGTACGGGGTCGATCACGATCAATTTCTTCGGTGTCTTTAGCGCCGCCACCTGCACCATCATCAGCCCCAGCGGGCCTGCACCGGCGATCACCACCACGTCGTCGAGCTGGATCTCGCCGCGGTTCACCGTGTGGATCGCGCACGACAGCGGCTCGATGATGGCCGCGTCTTCCAGCGAGATGCCGTCGGGGATCCTGTGCACGCGCGAAGTCGGCGGCAGCCGCATGTAGTCGGCCATGCCGCCGTCGGCCACGATGCGCTGGAAGCCGAAGATGTTGTGCACCTCGCACATCCAGTACTTGCCCGAGGTGCAGAAGCGGCACTTGCCGCAGGGCACGATCTGCTCGGCGATCACGCGGTCGCCTCTCTCCACGCCGAAGTGCTCCGCCGCGCCTTCGCCCAGCGCCTCGACATAGCCGAAGAACTCATGGCCCGGAATGACTGGCGCCTTGACCCACGAGGGCTGTCCGTCGCCGCCCCAGAACATCTTCGCGCCCGAGTGGCACTTGCAATCGGAGGCGCAGATGCCGCAGGCCGCGATGGAGATCAGCAGCTCGTTCGGGCCGATGGCCGGCATGTCGACGGTTTCGAGCCGGTAGTCCTTGGGGCCGTGGCAGACGACGGCCTGCATGGAGGCGAGCTGGGCGATGGCGCCCGATGTACCGGGCTGGAGTTTCTGGTAGCTCATGGTTCTTTCTGGTCAGAAGGGTTGCGGTTCTTTCGCGAAACACCGCGGAACCGGCTTTGCCGGGCCGCCGGTGTTGCCCCCGGTAGGGGGTAGGAGAAGCGACACGAAGTGCGCGAAGCCTGGGGGCGAGTTCATCTTTTTGCTTCGCGGCTTATGAAGATGGCGAGCAGCACGATGCCGCCCTTGATGATCAGTTGCAGGTACGGCGACACGCCGATCATGTTGAGACCGTTGTTCAGCACGCCCAGCAGCAGTGCACCGACCAGCGTGCCCGCGATGGCACCGCGACCGCCCGCGATGGAGGTGCCGCCCATGACCACCGCTGCGATGGCGTCGAGCTCGAAGCCCACGCCCACGCCGGGCTGTCCGCTGGTCACGCGTGAGGCCTGCACGATGCCCGCGATGGCGGCGGTGAATCCGCTGAGCGCATACACCAGCAGCTTGTAGCGCGACACCCGCACGCCCGAAAGCCGCGTGGCTTCCTCGTTGCCGCCGATGGCATACACGTACCGGCCGAAGGGCGCCATGTTCAGCAGCACGTAGGCCGCGAGATACGTCGCCAGCATGATGAGGATCGGCACCTTGATTCCCGCGAGCACGCCGCCGCCGAGGAAGGCGAACGAGTCGGGCAGTCCGTCGATGGGATAGCCGCCGGTGTAGATCAGCGCGATGCCGCGCGCGATGCCCATGGTGGCCAGCGTCACGATGATGGGCGGCATGCGCAGGTAGGCCACGCAGTAGCCGTTGAAGAGGCCGATCACCACGCCCACGCCCAGGCCGAGCGGCACGGCGAGCATCGGCGGCAGCCCGAACTGCACCATCATCCCCGAGGCCAGCGTGCCCGACAGCGCCACCACCGCGCCCACCGAGAGATCGATGCCGCCGGTGAGGATCGCGGCCGTCATGCCCACCGCGATGATCGCGTTGATCGACGACTGCAGCGCGATGTTCTGCAGGTTGCTCCACGAGAGGAAGTTGTCGGTCGCCACGATCATGAAGACCGAGATCGCAATCAGGCCCACCAGCGGAAGAAAGGCCGTCGAGCGGCGCAGCCGGGTGAAGAGCCCGCCGGCGGGAACCGGCGGCACGGGATGGGTGGCGGTGGCGTTCATTGCAGGCCCCCTTTGGTTGCGTGGCGCATGATGTCGCCGGAGTTGATGGAGTCGCCCTCGAGCGTGGCCACGATGGAGCCGCCCGAGAACACCGCGACGCGGTCGCACATGCCGACGATCTCGGGCAGCTCGCTCGAAATCATCACGATCGACTTTCCCTGCCGCGTGAACTCGCGCATGAGCCCGTAGATCTCTGCCTTGGCGCCCACGTCGATGCCGCGCGTGGGCTCGTCGAAGATCAGCACTTCGCATTCGTGGCCGAGCCAGCGCGCGATCACCACCTTCTGCTGGTTGCCGCCAGACAGCGTGGCCACGCGGGTCTCGATGCCGGGCGCCTTCACGCCCACGCGGCGCGAGAGCTCGGCGGCCGAGCGCTCTTCCGACGCCCTGCTGACCAGCCCCGCGCTTCGGTGCCTGCCCAGGTTGTTCAGCGAGATGTTGAAGCGGATCGTGAAGTCGGTGATGAGCCCTTCCACCTTGCGGCTTTCGGGCAGCAGGCCGATACCGTTCTCCAGCGCCTGCGTCGGATCGTCCAGGCGCACGGGCTTGCCGTTGCGCAGCACCGTCTTGCGGTGCACGCGGTCGGCGCCCATCATGCCCAGTGCCAGTTCGGTGCGGCCCGAGCCGACCAGCCCCGCGAAGCCGAGGATTTCGCCTTCGTGCAGCTCGAAGGCATTGACCGGCCCGCCCTTCGCGAGCTGGATGTGGGGTACTTCGAGCACCTTGCGACCGCGCGGCGCGGGCTGCGGCTTCGGCGGAAAGCTGTGCTCGATGCGGCGGCCCACCATCATCTCGACCAGCGCGTCGACGTTCGTCTCGCCCACCTCGGCGTGCCCTGCGTTGGCGCCGTCGCGCAGCACGCTGATGCGGTCGCACACCTCGAAGATCTCGTCGAGGTGGTGCGAGATGAAGATCATCGCTACGCCTTTGGCGCGCAGCTCGCGCATGATCCTGAACAGATGGCCCGCCTCGTTCGGCGTGAGCGTGGCGGTCGGTTCGTCGAGCACCAGCAGGCGCGCCTTCAGCGACAGCGCCTTGCCGATCTCCACGAACTGCTGCTGCGCCACCGAGAGCCGGCAGATCGGCGCGTCGAGATCGATCTGCACGCCCAGCTCGTCGAAGAGCTCGCGCGCGGAGCGCTTCATCGCCGCCTTGTCCATCAGCCCGAAGCGGTTCTTCAGGTAGCGGCCGAGGAAGATGTTCTCCACCGCGTTCAGGTACGGCACCAGGCTGAACTCCTGGAAGATGATGCCGATGCCCGCGGCGATCGCGTCGTTGTAGCCCGCGAACCTGTGCTCGCTGCCCTCGATGAAGATGCGCCCCTCGTCGGCCTGGTGGATGCCGCCGAGGATCTTCATCAGCGTCGACTTGCCCGCGCCGTTCTCGCCGAGCAGCGCGTGCACCTCGCCCTTGCGGATCGAGAGGTCGATGCCCGTGAGTGCCTTCACGCCGGGAAAGCTCTTCGAGACGCCTTCGAGCCGCAGCATTTCGGCGGTGTCTTCCATGGCCGTGAACTCGTCGGGGCCCGGGTTACCAGGTGAAGGTCTTCGCGCCTTCGGCGTCGATCAGCTTCACGTCGACCGGCACCGCCAGCGGCACGTTGGCGCCCCACTTCTTGGCAAGCGCGATGCCGATGGCCAGGCGGATCTGGTCGCGCGGGTACTGCGCGGTGGTCGCGATGAACTTCGAGCCCGGCTTCTGCATCGCCTTGATGGCCTCGGGCGCACCGTCCACGCTGGTGAGCTTCACGTCCTTGCCGCTGGCCTCGATGGCCGCGAGCGCGCCCATGGAGCCGCCGTCGTTCACGCTGAACACGCCCTTCAGGTCCTTGTTGGCCTGCAGGATGTTCTCGGTCACGGTGAGCGCGGTGGCGCGCTCCTGCTTGCCGTTCTGCGTGCTCACCACCTTGATGCCGGGGTACTTGGCGAGCGCCTCGCGGCAGCCCTTCACGCGCTCCAGGATCGGCACCACCGGAATGCCGTCGAGGATGGCGACGTCGCCTTTTTCGCCAATGCTCTTCGCGAGGTACTCGCAGGCCAGGCGGCCGGCGTCGGTGTTCTTCGAGCCCACGAAGGAGTCGACCGGACCCTGCGCGTTGGCGTCCACCGCCACCACCACCAGGCCCGCCTTCTTGGCCGAGCGCACGGCCGACTGCACGCCGGTGGAGTCGGTCGGGTTCAGCAGCAGGATGTCGACCTTCTTCTGGATCATGTCCTCCACGTCGCCGATCTGCTTGGCCACGTCGTGCCGCGCGTCGGTGGCGACCACGGTCGCGCCGATGCTGGCGGCGGCCTCTTCGAGCGCCTGCTTCATCGTCACGAAGTAGGGGTTGTTGAGCTCCTGGAAGGTCATGCCGATGCGCAGCGGCTGCTTGGGCGCCTGCTGTGCCTGCGCGGCCGAGGCACCGCAGACCAGCGCGGCAGTAAGGGCGGTGGCTTTGAGGATGTTCTTCATGGTGGCTGTCTCCTTGGGTTTGTGACTGTCGAAAAACGCGGACAAAGGCTCGCCCCACGCGGCGCCCGAAGGGCCGCGTCGGTGACGACGCGGGGAACACGGAAGCCCGGCTACGGCGGGCTGGCTGCGCGCGAGGCGGCTGCCTGCATGCGGTGGAAATTGCGGAACTTGGTCGGCGGCATGCGCTTGTGCAGCAGGAACTGCCGGTTGAAGTTCGACACGTTGTTGAAGCCCACGTCCATGCAGACGTCGAGCACCGGCTTCTCGCTGTTGGTGAGCAGCTCGCAGGCGCGGCTGATGCGCAGCCGGTTCACGTAGCGCACGAACGACTGGCCCGTGTGCTTGCGGAACGAGCGCGAGAAGGCGCTCGGGCTCTGGCCCACCAGCTCGGCCAGCATCGGCTCGCGCAGCTCGTCGCCCAGGTTGGCCGCGATGTGCGCCAGCACGTTGTTGATCGCGTGCGACATGAAGGCCTTCGGGTCGGGCTTGAACGCGGGGCTCGCGAGGCGCTGGCGGTCCTGGCCGTCGGCCAGCAGCTCGAGCAGCGACAGCAGCAGGATCACCCGGCGCAGGCCGCGCGCCTCAAGCAGCGACTCCATGATCGGCTTGGCCGCGGCGGCGGTCTCTGCCGAGAACAGCAGGCCGGAGCCCGACTCGGCCAGCAGCGGCGCGATGCGCTCGAACTCGGGAAAGCTCGCGGCCATGGCCTGCGCCAGCGAAGCCGGAAACTGGATCACGATGCCGCGCCGTTCCACGCTCTGCCCGGCGGGCACGTCGCTGATCCAGTTGTGCGGCAGGTCGGGGCCCATCAGCACCAGGTTGCCGGGCTCGAAGTGGCCGACGTGGTCGCCCACGAAATACACGCCCTGGGTCTCGACGATCAGCTGGATCTCGTACTCGGGATGGAAGTGCCAGCGCACCGTGCGGTACGGGTATCCGTGCGCCCAGCAGGTGAACGATTCGTCACCGCGGACTTCGACGATTTCCAGGTCGGGTTGCATGGGGCGGACTGTACGAATCGCTCCTGATGCCAACAACCAGAGATAGCGCCCGGAATCGATACTTTTTTGACCTTCCTGGAGGCCTGAAAGCCGGGTGCCGTAACACGCATTGCGCCGCAGCAAAGCCCTTTCTCCCCGGGGAGGGAGGCCGGCACGGGCATCGATTGCTGCACCGCGGAAGGCGCCGGATCGGCGGAGTCAAGAATTCATAGGTGTTTTCCCTTCCCGGCCCGGCGGGGCGGCACACTCTGGCGCCATGACGACGACCACAAGCACAACCTCATCTCCCTCGGCGGGCCCTCTGGCCGGCCTCAAGGTCATCGAGCTCGGGCAGCTCATCGCCGGGCCTTTCGCCGCGCGCACGCTGGGCGACTTCGGCGCGGACGTCATCAAGATCGAGCCGCCCGGCGCCGGCGATCCGCTGCGCACCTGGCGGCTGCTGAAGGACGGCACCTCCGTCTGGTGGCAGGTGCAGTCGCGCAACAAGCGCTCGCTGGCGCTGGACCTGCGCGAGGCCGAGGCGCAGGCCGTGGTGCGCAAGCTCGCGGCGGAGGCCGACGTGATGGTCGAGAACTTCCGCCCTGGCGCGATGGAAGGTTGGGGCCTCGGCCCCGACGAGCTGCTGGCCGCCAACCCCGCGCTCGTGATGCTGCGCATCAGCGGCTACGGCCAGACCGGCCCGTATCGCGACCGCCCCGGCTTCGGCGTGGTGGCCGAAGCCATGGGCGGGCTGCGCCATCTCACTGGCGAGCCGGGCCGCGTGCCGGTGCGCGTGGGCGTGTCGATCGGTGACACGCTGGCCTCGCTGCACGGCGTGATCGGCGTGCTGATGGCGATGCAGCACCGGCATGCGACGGTGAGCGCGGAGTATCCGAAGGGGCGCGGGCAGGTGGTCGACGTGGCGCTGTACGAGGCGGTCTTCAACTGCATGGAAAGCCTGCTGCCGGAGTACGACGCCTTCGGCGCGGTGCGCGAGGCAGCCGGCAGTGCCTTGCCCGGCATCGCGCCGACCAACGCCTACCACTGCGCCGACGGCGGCTACGCCATCGTCGCGGGCAACGGCGACAGCATCTTCCGGCGGCTCATGGAGTGCATCGGACGGCCCGACCTGGCGGCGGACTCTTCGCTGGCCGGCAACACGGGCCGCGTGGCGAAGGTCGAAATGCTGGACGCCGCCATCGGCGACTGGGCCGCGCAGCGCACCGTGGGCGAGGTGCTGGCGGCGCTCGATGCGGCGCATGTGCCGGCCGGGCGCATCTACACCATCGCAGACATCGCGGCCGATCCGCACTACGCGGCGCGCGGCATGCTGCAGCAGGTGCGCATGGCCGACGGCAGCGCGCTCGCGGTGCCCGGCTTCGTGCCCAAGCTGTCGCTCACGCCGGCCAGCCACCGGCACAACGCGCCGGCGCTGGGGGAGGACACCGATGCGGTGCTGAAGGAGATCGGCCTGAACGAGGGGCAGATCGCCGCGCTGCGCGAGCGCGGGATCGTGGGATAGGCTCGATTCACCGGGGCGAAATGGCCTTCGTGCGATAAAGCGGCAACAAGGAGAGAGAGTCCATGGCTGCAGCAGCGAACGAGCGACGTGAGGCACCGAGGCAAATCCACCATCAGCCCGTGAAGAGCGAGCTGTCGAAATCGGACGAGCAGAAGCTGGAGCGCCTGCTGCAGGAGCTGCGCCTGCGCCGCATGGCAGTGGAGCCCAGGTTTTCCGACGACGTCATCGTCTGGCCCCCGCGCAGCGCGGTGGCCGGCGGCGCCGAGCTGGCGACGCTGAGCGCGATCAATCTAGGCAACGCAGCGGCTGCGATCGGGCAGAGGATGGAAGGCCGCGGCGTTCCCCGGATGAAGCTCCTCAAGCAGGTCGATGGCGTATCGGTGATGAGCGCCAATTCGGCCGCCCTGCTGGCGATGCGGCGCAACACACCGGGGCTGCGCGTCGCGCCCGCCGCGTGGGCGTATCTGCAATACATCCGGCCGCTGGGCGACGAGCTGGAAGCCGGCGCGATCCAGGTCGCGGCGGGGACCAAGGTCAAGCGATTCGAGCTGCGCTTTGCCGATCCGCATGGCAAGCCGGTGGCGGGCGTGCGGGTCAAGGCGCTCGTGGACTGGGACGGCGCGCACGTGCCGGCGGTGACCGACAAGGAAGGCATCGCGAGCATCGGGATTCCCGTGCTCTATCCGCGCGTGGAAATGATCCTGGTCGAGCCGGAGCATACGCACTGGTCGGTCTTCCTCAAGGGTTTCGACCGCGCGGCGGCACCGAGGCGGCTGGACGTGCGGGCCCTGCCGCTGGCGCCCGATTCCTTCCGGCTGCTGTCGCACTACGCGCCCTACGATGCCCAGGCGGGGGCGGGCGTGACGGTCGGCGTGATCGACAGCGGCGTCGGGCCGCATGCGGATATCGCCGTGGCGGGCGGCGGCTGTTTCGTCACCGGCGAGAACCCGGCCGACTTCCTGGACAACGGCATCGGCCACGGCACGCACGTGGCCGGCATCATCGCGGGCCGGATGGCGGAAGGCACCGGCATCCACGGCCTCGCGCCGGCCTGCCGCCTGATGGCGTACCGCGTCTGCCCGAAGAGCGGCGAGCGCGGGCGCGCGAAATCGACCGACATCGCCAGTGCGCTCGACCGCGCCATCGCCGACGGCTGCCACATCGTCAACATCAGCATGGGCAGCCTGGAGCCGATGCCGGAGATGCCCGACATCCTCGAGAAGGCGCGCAATGCCGGCGTGGTGGTGTTCGCGGCCACCGGCAACGACGGCCAGCCGCTGCTGCGCTTTCCCGCCCGCTACAGCCACACCCTGGCCGTGGGCGCGCTGGGGCGCGACGGAACGTTTCCGGCGGATTGCCCCGAGAGCTTCCAGGAAAGCGAGATCCGCCGGAAGAAGGAGTTCGTCGCCGAGTTCTCCAACTACGGGCTCTCCACCGATTTCATCGGCCCCGGCGTGGCGGTGCTGTCGACCTTTCCGGGCGAAAGGTACGCCATGATGTCCGGTACCTCGATGGCCACGCCGTACTCCTCGGGCATGGCGGCCCGTCTGTTGTCAGGGAATTCGAAGCTGCTTACCATGCCCGGAGGCCCTGAAAAGGCCGACGCCATCGTCAGGATGCTGTCCGAGGCAGCGCAAAGGGTGGGTTGGCCGGCCGAGTACGAAGGATTCGGAGTTCTGAAGTGACCAGCGTGGTGTTGACCTACACAGGCAGCCCCGACAAGAAGTTGTCGGCGAAGGCGCGGCTGCGTCGCCGCGTGCCCGGTGTCGTCCTCACGGCCAAGACCAGCACCCTGCTGGAAGCCCAGGTCGACGAGGAGCAATTGGCCGCGCTCGAGCAGAACCCGGAATGGGCAGTGTCCCAGCCCACCTTCGCGGAAATCCGCAAACCTGCCTTCAATCTGAAAAACGCACGCGCCAAGCTCGCGAAGTAGCCGCAAGGCGCCCACTGCCGCCGATGGCCGTGGAGTTTTCCGAAAGAGGGAGGTTCTTCATGTCCGATGCAGACATCCAGGTCGTGAGCGACTCGTGGGCCGGCATCCAGCGCGTCGCCGCGACGCCCAAGCCGCCGGAGTTCTTCGAGGGTCGCCAGGGCTATTCGGCCGGCTTCCTGGGGCACGCCGCGCAGGTCGAGCTGCCATCGATGGGTGAGCCCATCGCCATGGACGACATCGCGAGGCTCGAGGACGGCTCCTTCGAGCTCAGGTACCAGCACTTCAGCACGGTGCAAAGCATGTCCCGGCGCGTGCCGCTCTATTCGGCCTGCAACATCGACGGCTCGAAGTCGAAGAACGTCCCGCGCCACGACACCTGGAGCTACGACGGCCGCATCGCGAAGGAGCACCAGATGCTGCGCGAGGCCTACGGCCCCCAGCAGGACGGGAAGTTCTCCCGCGGCCACATGACGCGCAGGCAGGACCCGAACTGGGGCCAGCTGGCGACGGCCCGCAAGGCCAACATCGACACCTTCTTCGCCACCAACGCCTGCCCGCAATGGCAGCCGTTCAACGACGGGCTCTGGGGTGACCTGGAGGACTACGTCCTCGGCAACGCGCAGGGCGACGACAAGCGCATCAGCGTCTTCACCGGCCCGATCCTGCGGGCGGACGACCCCGAGAGATTCGGCATCCGGATCCCGCGCGATTTCTGGAAGGTGGTCGCCTTCGTCAGCGAGGCGACCGGCGAACTGGCCGCCATCGCCTACCTGATGAGCCAGGGCAGGTATCTCGATTCGGGCGTGGCGCGCGACCTCGAGGATTTCGGCACCTCGCAGCGGCCGCTGGCGTTCATCGAGGCGGAAACGGGGCTCGGCTTCGAAAGCCTCGCGGGGCGCGACGTGCTCGACGGCGCGGACCTCGCGTTCGTCCAGCCTATCCGGCGCTTCACGGACACGAAGCTGCCGGCTTGAGCCGAGGGGCTGTCTGTCAGCCGCGCAGCGATTCGATCAGGTCGATGTATTTCTGCTTGGCCTCGTCGGCGCTCGCGCCCTTCTGGGCCGTCCACGCGTCCCACTTGGCGCGCGCGACGATGTCGCTGAAGCTGGGCTTCTTGGCGGTGTTGTCGCCTTCGGTGGCCTGCTTGAACAGGGCGTAGATCTTCAGCAGCGTCGGGTTGTCGGGGCGCTCGGCGAGCAGCTTGGAGTTGGCCTGGGCGGCTTCGAACTGGGCGTTGAGATCGGACATGGCGGTCAGGGTGATGAAAAGCGGAAAGCACGCATCTTAAATCGTGCGGTACAGCGCGGTACCAGATCAGTCCCTCAACCCCGCCCGCGCCAGCTCCACATCCAGCCGCTCCCGCGCATCCGCGGGCTTGAGTTCCGCGGCCTTCTCGTAGAGCCGCGTCGCCTCGCCCATGCGCGATTCGCCATGCAGCATCAGCTGCGCGCGGGCGTACTCCATCATTCCGGCGGCAGAGTGGGGGTGCAGCTCGAGCCCGCGTTCGAACAGCTCGACCGAGGTTTCCGAGCGCACGCCGTAGGTCATGCGCCCGACCAGCGCGCCCACCTTGTCGATCACCTCGGCGTGGAACGATGCCAGCGCGAGATGCGCGTCCGCGTGCCGCGGCTGCAGCTCGATCACGCGCTCCAGCGCGCCCTTGAGCTTGCTGCCCAGGCCCTGCGCCAGCGCGCGTGCCACGCTGATGCCCTGGCTGTAGCGGCCCAGCGCATACGACTGCCAGTAGAGCGCCTGGCAGTTCTCGGGCTCGGCGGCGGCCTGCGCGCCCGCGCGTTCGATCACCTGGCGGAACATTGCGAGTCGCACCGATTCGCGCGGCTCGAGGTAGTTGGCGTAGATGGCGGTCGCCTGGTTGGCCAGCGCCATTCCTTCCGCGCCTTGCTGCAGGCCGATGGCGGCGGCGCGTTCGAACTCGCCGCTGTGATACAGCGCCCAGCCCTCGGCGAGCGGCGAGCCTTCGGCCGGCAGCGGCAACTCGTGGCCGGCGTGCAGGCGCGGCCAGTGGGGCAGCACGCTGCGAGCGTCGTACCGGGGTGCGTCGGCCCAGGGCAGGGGGGCCCAGGGGGCGGTGTCGGTGGCGGCGCTGGCGGACATCAGCGAGAGCGGTTTGAAATCGTGGTGGGGCATGGTTCTAGACCGCCATATCGACAGGGGAAGCCGCGGCGCCGGCGTTGCTGCTGCCGGGGTCTTCGCCGTTGTAGGCATTGCCGAGCGCCAGCAGATGCCTTCGTTGCTCGCGTCCCAGATAAGGCGCCAGCAGGTGCAGCGAATGGAGGCCGCCGCGCATCAGCGCGCCCTGCGCATGCGCGGGCTCCAGCGCCTCGCGCGGGTTGCGCACGTATTCATAGCTGAGCCAGTAGGTCAGCACGACGACCATGCTCTGCGCGAGCGTATCGACCTCGTGCACGTCGATTTCCAGGTGCCCGGCGCGGCTCAGGCCGGCGATCAGCTGGCGGATGGCGCGTGCCTTGTTCTTCAGCACCAGCTGGAACTGGGTCTCCAGCCGCCGGTTCTTGCTGAGCAGGTCGTTGAGGTCGCGATACAGGAAGCGGTAGCGCCAGATCAGTTCGAACAGGCTGTGCATGAAGAACCACGCGTCCTCCACGTCGTGCACGCCCTCGCTGGCGTGCAGCAGTTCGTCGAGCTCGGCTTCGTAGGCTTCGTAGAGCTTGTTGATCAGCTCTTCCTTGGCCGGGTAGTGGTAGTACAGGTTGCCCGGGCTGATGTTGAGCTCGCTCGCCACGAGCGTGGTCGAGACGTTCGGCTCCCCGAAGCGGTTGAACAGATCCAATGCGGCTTCGAGGATGCGTTGCGCTGTGCGGCGTGGCGCCTTCTTTGCCATGCTGTTGCCCCCGGATGTCTCGTGGTCTCTTGGGAGCACTCTAGCGTATGTGCACCGCACCATGAACGGTGCGGGACATGTTTCTGGGCGCTGATTTCTTGTGCAGCGCCGCAATGCGGCTCAGCTCGCCTTGCTGCGGCGCAGGGTTTTCTTGGCGGCCGGCGCGGCAGCCGTCTTGCGGGCCGCGGTCTTGCGCGGAGCGGCGGCGCCCTGCGATTTCTTCAGCTGGGCCTCGAGCGCCTCGACGCGCGCCTGCAGCGCGGCCATGTCGGCGGCACTGGGTGCGCCGAGCTTCTCCATCGCGCGCGCCACGCGCTCCTCGAAGATGTTCTCCAGCTTGCCCCACTGGCCGGCGGCCTTGGTGCCGAACTCGCTGGCGAAGCCGGCCATGCGCTGCTGGGCCTGGGCCAGGGTTTCCTCGGCGGCCTGCTGGGTCTTCTTCTGCATGCCCGCGCCGTCCTTGACCAGCGCCTCGAAGGCCTTGCTGCCTTCCTGCTGCATCTTGGCGAAGGCACCGAGGCCGGCAAGCCAGATCTGCTGGGCGGAATCCTTGATGCGGTCGGCGGCCTTGCCGTTGCTGTCGTCGTCCTGGGTAGCCATGCGAATCTTCCTTTGAAAACAATCGCCTGACTCTAGCCGTTCGACACGCCCGGCATTAGAGCTTCGCGTCTACGGGGATGGCCCGCTGACCAAGGCTCAGGGCGTGCCGCCGGCCGCGCGGCTGGCGTCCAGGTGTGCCTTGGCGCGCTCGGCCAGCGCCATTTCGCCGGGCGTGCCGGGCACGTAGGCCTCTACCGGCAGCGGCCGGCCGTGCGAGTCGACCGAGACGAACACGATCAGGCATTCGGTGGTCTTTTCCATCATGCCGCCCTTCATGTCGCCGCTGCGCACCTCGACCGAGATGTTCATGCTGGTGTTGCCGGTGTAGGCGAGGCGGGCCTCCACCTCGACGAGGTCGCCGATCATGATCGGCCGGTGAAAGCGGATGCTGCCGATGAAGGCGGTGACGCAATAGCGCTTGGCCCAGCTGGTCGCGCAGGCGTAGCCGGCCTCGTCGATCCACTTCATGACCGTGCCGCCGTGGACCTTGCCGCCGAAGTTGACGGTGCTGGGTTCGGCAAGAAAACGCAGGGTGATCGAAGACATGGAAGCCGCCTTTGTGAATATGGCTATGGAGTGGGGAGCCGCGATTATGCGAGCGGGCGCACGCTTTCCGGTGCCGCCCGTCGTCCGGACAGGCCCGCCCGGCTAGCTGCCGCTGAACAGTTGCGCCAGGGTGCGCCGCAGCCAGGCGTTGCCCGGGTCGGCGTGGAAGCGCTCGTGCCAGTGCTGCTTCACCGCGTAGTCGGCCAGCGTGAAGGGCGGCTCCAGCAGCTTCACCGGCTCCTGCGTGGCCAGCACCTTGCCGAGGATGCGCGGCACCACCACGATCAGCTCGGTGTGCGCCACGATGCGCGCCACGCTCAGGAAGCTCGACAGCCGCACCACCACGTTGCGCTTCAGGCCCAGCCGCGCGATGGTCGTGTCGACGATGGCGTGCCCGGTGCCCGAGGTCGACACCACCGCATGCGCCTCCGCCTCGAAGCGCTTGCGCGTGAGCCTGGCGCCGATGCGCGGGTGGTTCTGCGCCGCCAGGCAGACGAAGTTCTGCATGAAGAGCGTCTGCTGGTAGAAGCCCGCGTCCAGTTGCGGCATGAAGCCCACCGCGAGGTCGACCTCGCCGTCCTGCAGCCGGCGGCCGCTGATCGTGGAGATGATCTCGGTCTCGATCTGCACCCCCGGCGCCGCATGCCGCAGGTGGTCGAGCAGGCCGGGCAGCAGCACCACCTCGCTGATGTCGGTCATGCAGATGCGAAAGCGCCGTTGCGCCTGCGCGGGGTCGAAGCTGCTGCGGTTGCCCTGGGCCTGCGCCAGTTGGGCCAGCGCCTCGCGCAGGTTCGGGTAGATGCGCTCGGCGTGCGGCGTGGGCTGCATGCCCTGGGCGGTGCGGGTGAACAGGCGGTCGTCGAAGTGCGCGCGCAGCTTGTTGAGCGCGGTGCTGGCCGCCGCCTGCGCCATGCCCAGCCGTTCGGCCGCCTTCGAAACATTGCCGGTCTTGTAGACCTCGTCGAACACGGCGAGCCATTCGAGGTCGAGCTTGGACATGGGCTTTCTGCCTGGGAGTGCGAAAGACACCATTATCGAAATTTCGAATTCCGTGTATTGGCTGTAGGTCTTGAGGAAATAGTGGTGCGGGCCAACAATGCCGCCACGGAGACACCCGCCCCATGAAACCCGCCCCCTCCAATGCGGCCGAACGCCGCGACTACTACGACCGCATCCGTCCGCTGCACCTCACGCCGCTGTGGGAGTCGCTGCATGCGCTGGTGCCGAAGGAACCGCAGACGCCCTGCGTGCCCGCCCTGTGGCGCTACGACGAGATCCGCCCGCTGCTGATGCAGTCGGCCGATCTCATCACCGCCGAGGAGGCCGTGCGCCGAGTGCTGGTGCTCGAGAACCCGGCACTGCCCGGCAACTCGTCGATCACGCAGTCGCTCTACGCCGGGCTGCAGCTCATCATGCCGGGCGAGGTCGCCCCCTCGCATCGCCACGTGCAGTCGGCGCTGCGCTTCATCGTCGACGGCAAGGGCGCCTACACCACGGTGGGCGGCGAGCGCACCACCATGTACCCGGGCGACTTCATCATCACGCCCTCGTGGGCCTGGCACGACCACGGCAACGAAGGCATCGGCGGCAGCGTGGAGCCGGTGGTTTGGCTCGATGGCCTCGACATCCCGATGCTGCGCTTCTTCGACGCCGGTTTCGCCGAGAACGACGATTCCAAGGTGCAGCACGTCTCGCGCCCCGAGGGCAACAGCCTCGCGCGCTTCGGCCACAACATGGTGCCGGTGCGGCACGACCACGCGTCGGCCACCTCGCCGATCTTCAACTACCCCTATGCGCGCAGCCGCGAGGCGCTGGCGCAGCTGCAGAAGCAGGAAGCGCCCGATGCCTGGCTGGGGCACAAGCTGCGCTACATCAACCCGCTGACGGGCGGCTCGCCGATGCCGACCATCTCGACGAACCTGCAGCTGCTTCCCAAGGGCTTCGCCGGCAGGACGCATCGCGCGACCGACGGCGCCGTGTACAGCGTGGTCGAGGGCCACGGCACGGCCGAGATCGCCGGCCAGCGCTTCGCGTTCGGCCCGCGCGACACCTTCGTCGTGCCCTCGTGGGCACCACTGAAGCTGTCGTCGCCGAGCGAAGACGCCGTGCTCTTCAGCTTCTCCGACCGTCCGGTGCAGCAGGCCATGGGCATCCTGCGCGAAGCCTTCCTCGAAGACGCCTGAAGCCCGAGGCGATCGTCCCTTTTCCTGTTTGACCGTTGTGCCGCCCCGAGCGGCAGGAGCCTCCCATGTCCTTCGTCTTCACGCCTCCTTCCATCGTCGGCCTGCCCATCGTGGGCTCCGACCAGCAGTTCCCCGTGCGCCGCGTCTACTGCGTCGGCCGCAACTACGCGGCCCATGCGCGCGAGATGGGCTTCGACCCCGACCGCGAGCCACCTTTCTTCTTCTGCAAGCCCAACGACGACGCCTCGGTGGTGCCGGTGTTCGACGGCAAGGGCGCGTCCATTCCCTACCCGCCGCTCACCAGCAACTACCACTACGAGGCCGAGCTGGTGGTCGCCATCGGCAAGGGCGGCAGCAACATCCCGGTCGAGCAGGCCGCCAGCCACATCCACAGCTACGCCGTGGGCCTGGACATGACCCGCCGCGACCTGCAGATGAAAATGCGCGAGCAGGGCCGCCCGTGGGAGATCGGCAAGGCCTTCGACTTCTCCGCGCCCGTCGCGCCGCTGCGCACGCTGGCCGACGTGGGCGAGATCAACGCTGGCGCCATCGTGCTCGAAGTGGACGGCGAGGTGCGCCAGAAGAGCGACATCACGCACCTGATCTGGTCGGTGAACGAGGTCATCGCCAACCTCTCGACGCTCTTCACGCTGCAGCCCGGCGACCTGATCTTCACCGGCACGCCCGAAGGCGTGGGCGCGGTGAAGCCGGGCCAGACCATCAAGGTGAGCATCGAGCGCCTGCCTTCGCTGACTGTGCAGATCGACTGATCTTCTTCACCGCACGAGCCCGCCATGACCTCATCGAAGAACCCTCCCACCGTGCTGCTGGTCGGCGGCGGCATCGGCGGCATGGCCGCCGCGCTGGCGCTCGCGCGGCTGGGCGTTGCCATCGACCTGCTCGAGCAGAGCGCCATCATCGGCGAGATCGGCGCCGGCCTGCAGCTCGGCCCCAATGCCTTCGCCGCGCTCGACGCGCTGGGCGTTGGCGAGGCGGTGCGCCGGGGCTCGGTGTTCACCGACCGGCTGGTGATGATGGACGCCGTCGATTGCGGCGAAGTGGCTTCGGTGCCGGTCGGTGAAGCCTTCCGCGCGCGCTTCAAGAATCCGTATGCGGTGAGCCACCGCGCCGACCTGCATGGCGCGATCCATGAAGCCGTGAAGCAGCATCCGCTGATCCGCTTCCACACTTCGGCGCAAGTCGAGTCCATCGAACTGGGAGGGCAGGGCGTCACGGCAATCACCCGCGACGGCCGCAGCTTCAAGGCCGACGCCATCGTCGGCTGCGACGGCGTGAAGTCGGTGGTGCGTAGCAAGCTCATCGGCGATGCGCCGCGCGTGTCGGGCCACGTGGTCTACCGTGCCGTGGTGCCGGCTGCCGACATGCCGGCCGACCTGCGCTGGAACGCGCCGGTGGTCTGGGCCGGCCCTAACTGCCATCTGGTGCACTACCCGCTGCGCCACGGCGAGCAATACAACCTGGTCGTCACCTTCCACAGCCGCGAGCAGGAGGAGTGGGGCGTGACCGACGGCAGCAAGGAAGAAGTGCTCTCGTACTTCGAGGGCGTGCATGCGCGCCCGCGCCAGCTGCTCGACCGCCCGACCTCGTGGCGCCGCTGGAGCACTGCCGATCGCGATCCGGTCGAACGCTGGAGCGAGGGCCCGGCCACGCTGCTGGGCGACGCGGCGCATCCCATGATGCAGTACCTCGCGCAGGGAGCCTGCATGGCGCTGGAAGACGCCGTGACGCTCGGCGAGGCAGTGAAGGCCTGCGGTTTCGACATGCCTGCCGCCTTCAAGCTCTACGAGGCGGCGCGCGTCGCCCGCACGGCGCGCGTGGTGCTGTCCGTGCGCGAGATGGGGCGCCTGTATCACGCCAAGGGCGTGGAGCGCCTGGTGCGCAACAGCCTGTGGCCGGGCCGTACGCCCGAGCGCTTCTACGACGCGGTCGAGTGGCTCTACGCATGGCGGCCCGAGCGCTGCCTGGACGACGCGCCCGAGGCGCTGCGTCCTTCGCCCGCGGCCGTCGCCGAAGCCGCAGCCGCGCTCTCGCCGCACTGAAGCAGCTTTCTTTCCGCATTCATAACCATCGAGGCCGAAGGCCCAGGAGACAGAAGACATGAACTTTTCGCGCGTACTGCTGACGGGCCTCCTGGCCCTGACGGCCACCACCGGAGCTCTGGCACAAGCCGCCGACTACCCCAGCAAGCCCGTGACCCTGGTCACGCCCTTCGCCGCGGGCAGCGGCCCCGACGCGGTGCTGCGCCTCGTCTCCGACAAGCTCTCGCGCCTGTGGAACCAACGCGTGGTCATCGACAACAGGCCCGGCGGCGGCGGCTTCATCGCCATCGACCAGGCCCGCCGCGGCGCGCCCGACGGCTACACGCTGCTGCAGCTCGACAGCGAGCACATCGCCGCGCTGCCGCACCTGTACAAGTCGCGCAACTTCGTGACGCTGCAGCACTTCGACCCCGTGGCCTCGCTCTTTCGCACGCCCTTCTTCGTGGCCGTGGCCACCGAGTCGAAGTGGAAGAACATGGGCGACCTGATCGGTGCCGCCAAGGCCAACCCCGACGGCATCGTCTACGGCTCGTGGGGCGTGGGCAGCCCGGGCCACCTGGGCGCGCAGCAGCTGGAGGCGCTCACCGGCATCCATATGCGCCACGCGCCGTACCGCGAGGTGTCGCAGCTCTATTCCAACGTGGGCACCGGCGAGGTGCCGTGGGCCTTCGCGAGCATTCCGTCGAGCCAGGGCATCTACAAGGCCGGCAAGCTGCGATACATCGCGGTCGCGGCGAGCAAGCGCATTCCGCAGATGCCCGACGTGCCGACCATGGCCGAGGCCGGCGGCCCGGCCTCGCTGGAGGTCAACTCCTTCGTGTCGCTGCTCGCGCCCAAGGGCGTGCCGGCGGCCATCAAGGCGAAGATCAATGCCGACGTGGCCAAGGTCATCGCCGACCCGGAAATCCGCGCCCGCTTCGACACCTTCGCCTTCGAGCCGCTCGCATGGTCGCCCGAGGAGATCGAGCGCAACGCCGAGGCCAAGTCGAAGGTGTACGGCGAGCTGGTGCGCAGGGGCAACATCAGCCTCGAATAGCGAGGGCATTGCCGGGCTCCGGTCTTGCCCGGTGTCTTCTCCGGCAGTTAAGCTGGCCCTCTTTGGTTTTTGACAACTTTTTCACACTTTCCCTTCATGCACGCCACCAAGAGAGCCCTTTTGATTGCCTGCGGCCTGGCCGCCGCTGCCGCGCTGCCCCTGAGCGCCAGCGCAGACAACGCCGCCTGGCCGAACAAGCCGATCCGCCTGCTGGTGGGCTTCCCGGGCGGCTCCACGCCAGACATTGCCGCGCGCACCATTGCCGAGCCGCTGTCGAAGGCGCTGGGCCAGCCGATCGTGGTCGACAACAAGGCCGGCGCCTCGGGCAACATCGCGGCCGACCAGGTGGCCAAGGCCACCGACGACCACACGCTGGGACTCGTCATCAACGGCAACCTCACGTCGTCGAAGATGCTCTACCCCAAGCTGCCCTATGACCCGGTCAAGGACTTCACGTACCTCTCGCTGATCGCGACCGCGCCGCTGGTTCTGGTGGCGCAGAACAACCTGCCCTCGGGCACCGCCTTCTTCGACGAAGGCCGCAAGGCTGGCGACAAGTGGAACTACGGTTCGGTGGGCATCGGCTCGGTCGGCCACCTGGGCATGGAGCTGCTCAAGACCCGCGTGCCCGGCTTCAAGCCCGAGCACGTGCCCTACCAGGGCAACCCGCAGGTCATCACCGCGATGCTGGGCGACCAGGTGCAGATGGGCCTGATCCCGCCGGGCGTGGCCATGCCGCAGATCAAGGCCGGCAAGCTCAAGGCCATCGGCCTCACGGGTGGCCGCAGCGCGCTGGTGCCCGAGATCCCGCCGCTGTCCGACGCCGGCGTGAAGGACTTCAACCTCGAGGTGTGGGTGGCGCTGCTGGGCCCGGCCAACCTGTCGAAGGTGGCGCAGGCGCGCATCAGCCGCGAACTCGAAGCCGTGATGAAGAACCCCGACGTGCGCCGCAAGCTCTTCGAGCAGGGCTGGCAGGCCGTGGGCACCTCGCCGGACGGCATGCGCACCCGCGTCAACGAAGAGGCCGCGATCATGACCAAGATCATCTCGGCCCGCGGCATCAAGTTGCAGTGATGACAGCCCGGACATTGAACGAACCGGCGCGCGCGCTGCCGGTCTTCGGCGAATACGACGTGGTGGTGGTCGGCGGCGGCCCCGCCGGCATCGCGGCTGCCGTGAGCGCCGCGCGCCACGGCGCCAATACGCTGCTGGTGGAGCGCTACGGCTTTCTCGGCGGCATGGGCACGGCCGGCGGCGTCACCAACTTCGCGGGCCTGTACGGCAAGCGCAAGGGCGAGATGACGCAGCTGGTGCGCGGCGTGGTCGACGAGCTGATCGATCGCATCGCCGGCTTCAACGGCATGAACCAGCCGCAGAACGGCATGGGCGGGCGCATCTGCGTGCGCTCGTACGACACCTCGGCCTACAAGCTCGCCGCAGACCAGTTGCTGGGTGACGCGGGTGTGAAGCTGCTGTTCCATGCGTACGCGGCTGCGGTGATCCGCGACGGCGACCGCATCGCGGCGCTGGTGGTCGAGACCAAGTCGGGCCGTCAGGCCATCCGCGCCAATGCCTTCATCGACGCCAGCGGCGACGCCGACGTGGCCGCCTTCGCGGGCGTGTCCTTCGAGGTGGGCGACGGCCACGGCAGCGGGCTCTTTCCGACCACGATGTTCCGCATCGGCCAGGTCGACGCGCCGGCCGCGCTGGAGGCGGTGGGCGAGTTCAAGGCCATCAACGACTTCATGGCGCGCGCCGAGCAGCAGAAGCCGGGCGTCTACAAGTTCCCGCGCGAGGGCGCGATCCTGCGGCCCAACAAGGACCCGCGCGAATGGCGCGCCAACGTCACGCAGATCCGCAATTCGCAGGGCCGCGCGATGAACGGCGTCGATGCGCGCGAGCTCACCGAGGGCGAACTCGAAGGTCGCCGCCAGATCAGCGAGTACTTCAGGTTCCTGCAGGCCGAGGTGCCGGGCTTCGCGCAGTCGGCCATCGTGGAGATCGCTCCGCAGGTCGGCATCCGCGAGACGCGGCGCATCCAGGGCCTGTACGCGCTCGGGCGCGAGGACATCCTGGGCTCGGCGAAGTTCGACGACAACATCGGCCTGAACGCCTGGCCGATGGAGATGCACGCCGATGGCCGCATCGTGTGGGCCTTCCCGGACGATGAAAACAACGCCTACAACCACCTGCCCTGGCGCATGCTGGTGCCGCAGACGCTCGACAACCTGCTGGTTGCCGGGCGCTGCGCGTCGATGACGCACGAGGGCCAGTCGGCCGCGCGCGCGAGCGGCGGCTGCTTCGTCATGGGGCAGGCCGCGGGCACGGCGGCGGCGTCGCTGGGCGGCGGCAGCTTCGCGCAGGTGGACGTTCCCGCGCTGCAGAAAAAGCTGCTCGCCGACGGCGTCGACCTCGACCGCTGAGCGCAGCGGCGCGCTAGAGTCCGGGGCTTGATGAACTCGAACCCCGGACGAAACGTGCACTTCCCTTCGTTGTCGACACCCGCGCGTCGCACCCTTCTGGCGCTGACCTGCGCCGCCATCGGTCTTTCGCTGGCCGGCTGCGCCAGTACTCCCGAAGGCGAGCCGGTGCACGGCAAGGACCGGCTGCTGAGCTTCTTCGCGGCCAAGGACGGCCGCAAGGTTGCCATCGCCGGCGAGAACTACCACTACGTGTTCGACGGCGATCCTTCCGTGGCGGCGCTGCTGCGTTGGGAAGGGCGCACCAAGGTCACGCCTGCGCTGCTGGGGGAGTTCAAGGTGGCGCGCAACCAGAGCTTCGAGGGCCAGTACGTGCTGATGGCTTTCGATGCCGACCTGACGCCTGAAGACCGGGCCTTCCTGATCCAGACCGGCTTTGCCAAAACCGACGCGAAATACGGCGACCGGCCCGGGCCGACGCTGCGCTACTTCGGCACCGTCTACGGCAAGCGCTATGCGGCGGCGCCGCTGAAGTCGGCCGACACGGTCGACTTCTCCCGGCGGCAGTACCTGGGCTACGTCGAGCAGGAAACGCTCAGCGCCCCCTTCAGCAAGGCCGCGCCTTCGCCGCTGGTGTATGCCGACGACGGCTCGCTGCTGCTGGCCGGCGTGCCGGTGCGCGTCGTGCAGGGCGGCACGGACTACGGCTGCCGCGCCCGTCTCATGGGCATGTGCTTCTACAAGTAGCGCAAGGCCGCTGACAGGCCCGCGACAGCCGGCGGGCGCGGGCTTTGCTATGGTCGAGGGTTGCTTTCCGACTGCCTTCCCCTCCGATGACCACCGATTCCGCCACCGCCTCCCGCCTCGTCAACGAACTCGTCGCGCTCATGCAGCTCGAGCCACTGGGCGGCGACCGCTTCAGGGCCCAGAGCGAGGACATCGGCACGCCCGCCGTGTTCGGCGGCCAGGTGCTGGGCCAGTCGCTGATGGCCGCGAGCCTCACCGTGGGCGCCGAGCGCCCGGTGCATTCGATGCACGCCTACTTCCTGCTGCCGGGCGAGCATGCACCCATCGAGTACAGCGTCGACCGCGTGCGCGACGGCCGCAGCTTCACCACCCGCCATGTGGTGGCGCGCCAGCAGGAGCGCATCATTTTTGAAATGTCGGCCTCGTTCCAGACCGTGGACGAGGGCGTCGAGCACCAGTTCGACATGCCCCAGGTGGCCGGCCCCGAGGGCTTGATCAGCGAGCTCGACCAGCGCATCGCCCTCGGCGACCGCCTGCCGGAGCCGTGGCGCACCAAGGCGATCCAGCCGCACGGCATCGAGTACCGCCGTGTCGATCCCGAGGACCTGATGGCGCCGCTGCCGCGCCCGACCTCGGCGCAGAGCGCCATCTGGATGCGCGCCATCGCGCCGCTGCCCGACGACCCGATGGTGCACCGCGCGCTGCTGGCCTACGCCTCCGACCACGGCCTGCTGCGCGCCGCGATGCTGCCGCACGGCCTGAGCTTCATGAGCGGTCAGGTGCGCCCGGCCAGCCTCGACCACGCGATGTGGTTCCACCGCGATTTCCGCATGGACGACTGGCTGCTGTACGTGCTCGATTCGCCCAGCGCCGGCGGCGCGCGCGGCCTGTGCCGTGGCAGCCTCTATGCGCGCGACGGCCGGCTCGTGGCCTCGGCCGCGCAGGAGGGCATGCTGCGCATCAGGAAGCCGGCTGCTCGTTCGTGACGAGCGTGGGCGGCAGCCCGTCGCGGCTGCGTTCGTCCAGCAGCCGCTGGTAGTTGTCGCGCAGCAGGATGCCGGCGTAATACACGTGCTCGCGCATCAGCTGCTCGGCGCGGGCCGCGTCGCCTGAAATCACGGCCTGCACGATGCGGTGGTGGTCGTCGTGCGAACGCAGGATCACGCCGTGGTCGTTCCACAGCATGATCCGGTCCGACGCGAAGGGCACCGCCTGCGCCTGCGCGCCGAAGCGCACGATCCACTGGTTGCCCGCGCCGTGCATCAGCGCGTTGTGCAGCTTCACGTTCATCTGCTGGTAGGGCGCGAGGTCTTCCACCAGCAGCTTTCCCTTCGCAAGTATTTCGTCGCCCTCGCGCAGGCATTCGCGCAGCAGGGCGGCGGTGGGCTCGTCCACGCCCAGCGCCGCGAAGCGCCGGCAGGCCAGCCCCTCCAGCACCGCGCGCACCTCGTAGGCCGCGAGGATGTCCTCGAGCGCGAAGGCGCGTACCAGGTAGCCCTTCTTCGGCTGATGGTCGATCAGCCCTTCCATCGCCAGCGCGGCCAGCGCGGCGCGCACCGGCGTGCGCGACACCTTGAGGCTTTCGGCGATCGGCACTTCCTCCACGCGCATGCCCGGCGAGAGCCTGCCGTGAAGGATCCAGGTGCGCAGCGTCTCTGTGACTTGTTGGGAGAGTGTGTCCATGTCAGGTATACATGATACCGTGAAATTGAACGAATAGTTCGAGTTATTAGGGTAAACGAGGGCGCATGAATGATTTCATGTATACACAATGCGGCCCTCGATCAACTTTCAAGCCGCCCCTGCGCGGCCCGGAGACCCTGCAGCCCATGGCGGAACATCATGCACAACCCCACGGCCGGCTGGCCCTCGTGACCGGCGGCGGCCGGGGCATCGGCGAGGCCGTGTGCCGCCGGCTCGCGGCCAGCGGCCTTCGCGTCGTGGTGGCCGACATCGACGGCGACAACGCGCGCGCCGTGGCGCAGTCGATGGGCGAGGGGCACCACTTCCGCCAGTTCGACGTGAGCGATGAAGCGGCGGTCGAGACCGTGTTCGACGACATCGAGGGCAGCATCGGCCCCATCGCCGCGCTGGTCTGCGTGGCCGGCGTGCTGCTGATGCCGGGCGGCGAGCGCTCCCTCATCAAGGACACCACGCTCGAAGACTGGGAGCGCACCTTCGCCGTGAACGCGCGCAGCGTGTTCCTCTGCGGGCGTGCATACCTGCGCCGGCGCGAGGCGAAGCCCGTGGCGCACGGGCGCATCGTCACCTTCGGCTCGGTGGCGGCGCAGCTCGGCGGCTACCGCTCCAGCGCCACCTACATCGGTGCCAAGTCGGCAGTGCTGGGCCTCACCAAGGCCATGGCGCGCGAATCGGCGCACATGGGCATCACCGTCAATTCGGTGGCGCCCGGCCTGATCGACACCGACATGCTGCGCGGCACCGTACGCAGCAGCGGCGCGCTCGACGCGGCCGCCGCCAGCATCCCGCTCGGGCGCATCGGCACGGTGGACGACGTGGCGGGCGCGGTCGACTACCTGGTCTCGGAACAGGCGGCGTACATCACGGGCAACGTGATCGACGTCAACGGCGGCTACCGCATGCAGTGACGCGGCGCCGCGCCGGTCCTTCACCCCTTCATTCCAACGAACGGAGACAGCTCATGAAAAAGAACTTCCTGATTTCTGCCCTCGCACCCCTGGCACTCGGCGCAGCGCTCTGCGCGGCGTCGCCCGCCGCGCTCGCGCAGGCCGAACCCGGCCTCACCGACAAGACCATCAAGATCGGCATGTTCTCGCCGATGTCGGGCGCGTCGATGAACTACGGCTTCGACGTCATCAACGCCGCGAAGATGTACTACGACAAGGTCAACAAGGAAGGCGGCGTGAACGGCCGCAAGATCGAGCTGGTGGTGGAAGACGACCGCTGCAACGCCAACGACCTGCTGGCCGCGGTGAAGAAGCTCACCGAGCAGGACCAGGTGTTCCTGCTCAACGGCGGCTCCTGCTCGGCCGCCGTGGTGGGCGCGCGCGAATACGTCGAGCGCGCGAAGATCCCGCTGGTGATGCTCAACGCCTCGGGCGACGGCGCGCTGTATCCGCCGTCGAAGTACATCTACGGCGCGTTCTCCATCTCGCAGCACGCGGTGGGTGGCTCGATGGTGCAGTTCGCGAGCGAGCAGCTCAAGGCGAAGAAGATCGGCTACATCAACCACGACGACGCCTACGGCGGCTGGAACCTGGAGTCGGCCCAGGCGCAGGCCAAGGCGCTCGGCGGCATCGACCTGCAGGTGCAGTCGGTCAACCCGAACATCACCGACGTCACGGCGCCCATGCTGAAGATCAAGGCCGCCAACCCCGACGTGCTGCTGCTCACCACCTACGCGCGGCCCGTGAGCCTGATCGTCAAGCGCGCCTTCGAGCTGGGCTTCAACAAGCCCATCGTGCTGGCCGTGAACTCCACCGCCGACCTGAAGCAGCTGGTGGAGAACGTCGGCAACAAGGACGCCTTCAAGAACGTCTACATCCAGGAAGTGCTGGCCGACGTGCCCGGCGGTCCCAAGCTGAAGTGGGTGTACGACATGTACAAGGCCGCCTACCCCGACCTGGCCTCCAAGCCCGGCCATCCGCAGGCCTACATGCCCTACGGCATTCCCCCGGCGATGGCGGTGGTCAACGCGCTGAAGGCGGCCGGCCCGAACCCCACGCGCGAGAAGGTGCTCACGGCGCTGTCGACGATGAAGTTCGACTCCGGCGTGATGGCCGGCCCCATCGAGTTCGGCCCCGACGACCGCGCGGCGCAAGAGTCTGCGATCTACATCAAGTTCGACGGCAGCAGCATGGCGCTGGTGCCCGGCAGCTACAAGAGCGTGTGGAAGTACAAGCCCTGAGGGCGGCTGCGATCTCATGAGCCTTTCCGACATCTGGCTTTTCGTGCAGCAGGGCGTGCTGTCCGGCATCGTGACCGGCAGCGTCTACGCGCTGCTCGCGGTGGCGATCGTCATGGTCTTCAAGACCACCGACGTGCCGAACTTCTCGCAGGGCGAAATCTTCATGGCCGGCGGCTATGCCGCGCTCTTTCCGCTGGTGGTGTGGGGCTGGCCCTACTGGGGCGCGGTGCTCGCGAGCATCGCCGTCACCGCGTTGCTCGCCGCGCTGTTCCAGCGCGTGGTGATGCAGCGCGTGACCGCCTCGCGCGGCGTGGGCGTGCAGCTGGTCATCGCCACGCTGGGCTTCGCCTACCTGCTCAAGGGTCTGGTGCGCAAGACCGGCCTGGGCGACACGCCGCGCTCGCTGCCCTCGCTGGTGCCGCAGGACCCGATCATGATCGGACAGGCATCGCTCACGCTGCTCGACCTCGCGATCTTCGGCTCGGCCGTGGTGGTGATGGTGCTGCTGTACCTGATGTTCACGCGCACCCGCACCGGCCAGGCCATGCGCGCGGTGGGCATGAACCCGCGCGGCGCGCAGATCGTCGGCGTGAAGCTCGGCAGCATCCGCATGCAGATCTGGGCGCTCACCGGTGTCATCTCGGCCATCTCGGCGCTGCTCATCACGCCCAAGATCCTCATCACGCCGGACATCGGCCACATCGCCATCCTGGCCTACGCGGCCGCCATCGTCGGTGGCTTCACCAGCCTGCCGGGCGCGGTGGTGGGCGGCTTCATCATCGGCATCGTCGAGAACCTGGTGGGGCTTTTCATTTCGTCCAACGCCATCGTGGTCGCGCCCTTCGTGGCGATCATGGTGGTGCTGCTGGTGCGCCCGCAAGGACTGCTCGGCGGCAAGCCGCAGGTGAAGAAGGTATGAGCGCGTCGACGGTTTCTTCCCCCATCGCTTCGCCATGGTGGGACCGCGGGGTGCTGCTGGCCATGGCCGTGGTGCTCGCGGTGCTGCCCTTCACCACCAGCGGCTACGTGCTGTACGTGGTCAACCTGCTGATGGTGTTCGCCGTTCTCGCGCTCGGCATGCACCTGGTCATCGGCGAGACGGGCCAGTTCGCGCTCTCGCACGCGGCCTTCTTCGGCATCGGCATCTACACGGCTGGGCTCATCAACAACCAGTGGCAGCCGCCGTTCTTCGTGTCGATCCTCGCGGGTGCGGTGCTGTCGGCCGCGCTGGGCTGGGTCATCGGCCTGCTGGCTCTGCGCATGCGCGACATCTACCTCGCGCTGGCCACCTTCGCCTTCGGCGAGGCGATGCAGTGGGTGTTCCTGAACTGGGAGTCGGTGACCAACGGTTCCAACGGCCTGCAGATGAAGCCGGCTTCGCTGGGCGGACTGCAGCTGATGAACGACCTGCAGGCGTATCCCTTCGTGGTGGCCATCGCGGCACTGATGCTTTGGCTCACGGTGGCGCTGTCGCGCTCGCGGCTGGGCTCGGCGTTCCGCGCGGTGCGCGAGAGCGACGTGGCGGCCGTGGCCATGGGCGTGAACACGCGCGCGGTGAAGGTCACCGCCTTCGTGCTCTCGGCGGCCTTCGCGGGCGTGGCGGGCGGCATGTACACGCTGTTCACCTCGTTCATCCACCCCGAGAGCCTGGGCTTCCAGACCACCATCCTGATCCTCACGATGGTGGTGGTGGGCGGCCTCGGTTCGGTGCGCGGCGCGGTGGCGGGCGCCATCGTGTTCGGACTGGTGTCGGAGCTGCTGCGGCAGGCGCCGTCGTACCAGGAAATCATCTACGGCGGCATCCTCATGCTCTTCATGATGTTCCTGCCCAAGGGCATGGCGTCGCTCTTTGCGGCGCGCCGCAAATCGAAACGCGCGAGCAGCGTTGACGTGGCGGAGAAGCACGCATGAGCGCCACAGCATTCCTCGACGTGCGCGACATCAGCGTGGTGTTCGGCGGCCTCAAGGCGGTGAACGGCCTCTCGTTCCAGGTGGAGCAGGGCCGCATCCATGCGCTGATCGGGCCGAACGGCGCCGGCAAGTCGACCACCTTCAACTGCATCTCGCGCTTCTACACGCCCAGCAGCGGCAGCGTGACCTTCGAAGGCCAGGAGCTCACGCGCGTATCGCCGCACCGCATGGCTTCGCTGGGCATCGCGCGCACCTTCCAGAACCTGGAGCTCTTCGCCGAGCTGTCGGTGCTGGAGAACGTGCTGCTCGGTACCCATGCGCGCGCCGCGAACACCATCGGCCGCCTGCTGCGCAGGCCCGGCAGCGAGACGGAAGACTTCGCGATGCACCTGCTGGAGCGCGTGGGCCTGGCCGACGAGCGCCACCAGCCGGCGCGCGACCTCGACTTCGGCCGCCAGAAGCTTCTGGAGCTGGCGCGCGCACTGGCCATCAAGCCGAAGCTGCTGCTGCTCGACGAGCCCGCAGCCGGCCTGCGCAACCGCGAGATCGAAAGCCTCGACCGGCTGCTGAAGGAGCTGGTGGCGCGCGACGGCATCACCGTGCTGCTGGTCGAGCACGTGATGCAACTTGTGATGTCGATCTCGGACCGCATCACCGTGATGGCTTTCGGCGAGAAGATCGCCGAGGGCACGCCTTCGGAGATCGGCAGCAATGCGCGCGTGATCGAGGCCTATCTGGGCAAGGGAAGTGGAAAGGGAGCCGCGCATGGCTGAGGAAGCACTGTTGTCGCTGCGCGGCATCTCGGCGGCGTACGGCCGCATCCAGGCGCTGTGCAACGTGTCGGTGGAAGTGCCCGAGGGGCAGATCGTCGCGCTGCTCGGCAGCAACGGCGCGGGCAAGACCACCACGCTCAACTGCATCTCGAACATCGTCGATTGCACGGAAGGCGAAGTGCGGCTCGCGGGCGAACGCATCGACCGCCTCGGCTCCGACGCGCTGGTGAAGCGCGGCATCGTGCAGGTGCCCGAAGGCCGGCAGGTGTTCCGCGACATGAGCGTGCGCGAGAACCTCGACCTCGGCGCCTACCTGCGGCGCGACCGCGCGGGCATCCGCAACGACCTGGAGGCGGTGTACGGCATGTTCCCGCGCCTGAAGGAGCGCCAGGGCCAGATGGCGGCCACGCTTTCGGGCGGCGAGCAGCAGATGCTGGCCATCGGCCGCGCCGTGATGGCGCGTCCGCGCGTGATGCTGTTCGACGAGCCGTCGATGGGCCTGTCGCCGCTGCTGGTGGAGCAGATGTTCGGGATCATCGAGCGGCTGCACCGCGAACAGAAGATCACCATCCTGCTGGTCGAGCAGAACGTGCAGCTCGCGCTGGCGGTGTCGAGCTACGGCTACATCCTGGAGAACGGCGAGATCTCGCTGCACGGCCCTGCTTCGCAACTGGCCAACGACGAAGCCGTGCGCCGCGCTTACCTCGGCGTCTGACGGCGCCTTCGCAAAGGAAACCCTCATGCTTCTCGAAGACAAACTCGCGCTCGTCACCGGCGCAGCGCGCGGCCTGGGCGAGGCCATCGTGCGCCGCATGGCGGCCGAAGGCGCGCGCGTGCTGGTGGTGGACCGCGACCTTGATGTGGCCCGGCAGGTGGCTGCGTCGATCCGCGAGACAGGCGGCCGCGCCGATGCAGACAGCGTCGACGTGAGCGACGCCGCGGCGGTAGACGCGCTCGCGGCGCGCATCGCAACATCGCACGGCGACATCGACATCCTGGTGAACAACGCCGGCATCTCCGCGCGCTCGAAGTTCGACGAGCCCGGCGCGCGCGAGGCCTGGGACCGCGTGATGTCGGTCAACCTGCAGGGCGTGTTCAACGTGACGCAGGCCTTCGTGCCCGCGCTCAAGCGCACGCAGGGCAACATCGTGAATCTCTCGTCCATCGTGGCCTTCGGCGCGGGCATCTCCTCGGCCGGCTACGTGGTGGCGAAGGGCGGAGTGCGCTCGCTCACGCAGGTGCTGGCGCGCGACCTCGCGCCGTATGGCGTGCGCGTGAACGCAGTGGCGCCGGGCCTGATGGTCACCGACATGACGGCCGGCCAGCGCGAGACCGAGCACGGCACCGACTGGTACATGAGCCGCGTGCCCGTCAAGCGCCACGGCGAGGCCGACGAGATCGCGGGCCCTGTCGTCTTTCTCGCTTCCTCGATGGCGAGCTATGTCAATGGCGTGGTGCTGCCGGTCGACGGCGGCTACCTGGCGGTCTGACGGCTGCCTTCCAACGGAACAAACATGAACAACAGCAGTGAAGAAAAGCCGCTCGTCCTCGTGACCGGCGGTGCCAGCGGCATGGGCCGCGCCATCGTCGAACGCATGGCCCGCGACGGCTGGCGCGTGGTGATGGCCGACTACAACGGCGAACTTGCGCAGCGCGAGACCGATGCGCTGCGCGCCGAAGGCCTCGACGTGGAATGCCGCGCCATCGACCTGACCGACGAGCCGGCGGTGCGCGCGATGGTGCAGGCGTTGCCGCCGCTCACCGCGCTGGTCAACAACGCAGGCATCTTCGATGAGCGCAAGTTCATGGACGTGAGCTCCGCCGACTTCCGTCGCATGTACGAAGTCAACCTGCTTGCCGTGGCCACGCTCACGCAGGAGGCCGCGCGCACGATGGCGGACGGCGCGCGCATCGTCAACATCGCGTCGCGCGCCTACCTGGGCGCGAAGAACCACCCGCACTACGTGGCCTCGAAGGCTGCGCTGGTCGGCTACACGCGCGCCAGCGCGATGGAGTTGGCGCCGCGCGGCATCATGGTCAACGCCATCGCGCCGGGGCTCATCGACACGCCGCTGCTGCGCGCGCTCTCGCCCGAGCGGCTGGCCGCGCAGCTCGCGCTGCAACCCACGGGCGCGGCCGGCCGGCCCGAGGACATCGCCAATGCCGTGGCCTTCTTCGCATCGCCCTCGACCTGCTTCGTGACCGGGCAGGTGCTTTTCGTCGACGGCGGCAAGTCGCTCGGCGGCTCGGGGGCCTGATGGCGCAGCAGCAAGAGAAAACCGGGTACGACGTCATCGTCATCGGCAGTGGAGCCGGCGGTCTTTCAGCAGCGCTCACGGCGAAGCTCGAAGGACTCGACGTGCTCGTGGTCGAGAAGACCGACCGCATCGGTGGCTCGACTGCGATTTCCGGCGGCGCAGTCTGGGTGCCGCTCAACGACCAGGCGGAGGCGGCGGGCCATCCCGACACATGCGAGAAGGCCCTGACCTATCTGCAGAACACGGTGGGTACCGCCGGGGACGAGGCGCTGCGCCACGCCTTTCTCGATGCGGGCCCGCGTGCGCTGCGCTACCTGCGCGAGCGCACCGACGTGAAGCTCGCAGCGCGCACCTACTCGCCCGACTACTACCCCGACCGCGAAGGCGCCGCCATGGGCGGGCGTTCGTTGGACCCCATCGAGTTCGACGGCCGGCTGCTCGGTGCGCACTTCAAGACATTGCGCGACCCGCTGCCCGAGTTCTGCGTGCTCGGCGGGATGATGGTCAACATGACGGACGTGAAGCACCTGCTCGGCGTCTGGCGTTCGTTCGCGTCATGGAAGCACGGCGCGAAGCTGGTGCTGCGCTATTTCGGTGACAGGCTGAGCGGCCATCACCGAGGAACACGGCTGCTGTTGGGCAATGCACTCGCGGCGCGGCTCTTTCACAGCGTTCTGGAGCAGGGCATTCCGTTCTGGACCGACACGCCGGCGCTCGGCTTGGAGCAGGACGCTGGCGGCAAGGTCACCGGCGTGAAGCTGCGCCGCGACGGCAGGGAGGTCACCGTGCACGCGCGGCGCGGCGTCGTCATCGCCACCGGTGGCTTTCCGTGGAATGCAGCCATGCGCGGCCAGCACTATCCGGCTCCCACCGGGCCGTACTCGATGTCCCCGCAGGACAACGCGGGCGAGGGCATCGCCATGGCGCAGCAGGCTGGCGGCGTGCTCGGCACGGGCCATGCGGGGCCGGCGCTGTGGGCGCCTGTCTCGCTGCTGACGCGGCCCGACGGCAGCGTGCTGCGCTATCCGCATCTAGTGTGGGACCGCGCCAAGCCGGGCCTCATCGCGGTCGATGCGCGCGGCGAGCGCTTCGTCAACGAGTCGACCTCGTACCACGAGTTCGTGCGCGGCATGTACCGCGCGAACGGCAAGTCCACGAGCATTCCGGCGCTGCTGGTGTGCGACAGCGACTTCGTCGAGAAATGGGGCCTGGGCCTCGCGCTGCCCGGCGGCCGGCCGCGTGAGCACCTGGTGCGCGCGGGATACCTCTTCCGCGCCGACACGCTGCAGGACCTGGCGAAGCAGGCGGGCGTCGACCCGGCCGGCCTTGTACGTACGGTGGCCGGGTACAACCCGCCCGCTGAACAGGGACAGGACCCGGCGTTCGGCAAGGGCGGCGACGCCTACAACCGCTACCTGGGCGACCCCGACCATCAGCCCAACGCCTGCCTCGCGCCGGTGAAGAAGGCGCCGTTCTACGCGGTGAAGGTGTACCCGGGCGACATCGGCACCGCACTCGGCATTCGCGCCGATGGCAACGCCCGCGCACTCGATGCGCAGGGCGCACCCATCGCCGGCCTCTACGTGGCGGGCAACGACATGCACTCGGTCATGGGCGGCGAGTACCCCGCACCTGGCATCACGCTCGGCCCCGCGCTAACCTTCGGCTGGGTGGCCGGCATGCATCTGGCGCACGGCTCCGAGGCACGCGTCTGAAACACAAGCTCTGAACATCGTCATGAAAATCTTCTTCTCCCCCGCTTCCCCCTTCGTGCGCAAGTGCATGGTCGTGGCCCACGAGCTCGGCATCGCCGACCGCATCGAGAAGCTGCCGAGCGCGGCCGGCCCGGTGAAGCGCGACGCCACCATCATCCCGAAGAACCCGCTCGGCCAGGTGCCCACCTTCATCACCGACGACGGCCAGGTGCTGTTCGACAGCCGCGTGATCTGCGAGTACCTCAACGCCACGCAGTCGGGCAAGCTCTTCCCGTCCGATGGCGCCGAGCGCTGGGCCCGTCTCACCGAACTCGCACTGGCCGACGGCATGACCGGCGCCGCATTGCTTGCGCGCTACGAGAACGTGCTGCGCCCCGAGGAACTGCGCTGGGCCGACTGGACCGACGGCCAGCTCGCCAAGGTGCGCACCGGCCTCGAATGGCTGGAAACCGCCGCCCCTTCATTCGGCGACCGCGTCGACATCGGCACCATCGCCTTCGGCTGCGCACTGGGCTACATGGACTTCCGCTTTCCTTCCGTGGACTGGCGCGCCGAGGCACCTAACAGCGCGAAGTGGTTCAAGGTGTTCAACCAGCGGGCTTCGATGCAGGCGACCTTGCCCACCGCCTGAGTTTCGTTCGGCGGCCTGTGCACGCACCCCGGACTAGCCGAAAGTCTCTACTTGGCAGGAGATCCGAATCCTTGGCTAAATGCGAGCTCTCGCATGAACCAAGGAATCCCGAATGTCTTCTGAAGACCAGAAAAAAGTAGCCATCGTCACCGCAGGCGGCAGCGGCATGGGTGCCGCCGCGGCGCGCAAGCTCGCCGACGACGGCTTCCGCGTGGCCATCCTGTCGTCGTCGGGCAAGGGCGAAGCACTGGCCGCCGAGCTGGGTGGCATCGGCGTGACCGGCTCGAACCAGTCGAACGACGACCTCAAGCGACTCGTCGACAAGGTCGTGGCCCAGTGGGGCCGCGTCGACGTGCTGGTCAACAGCGCAGGCCACGGCCCGCGCGCGCCGATCCTCGACATCACTGACGAAGACTGGCACCGCGGCATGGACGTCTACCTGCTGAGCGCCGTGCGCCCCGCGCGGCTCGTCGCGCCGCTCATGGTGCAGCAGGGCGGCGGCGCGATCATCAACATCTCCACCTTCGCCGCCTTCGAGCCCGACCCTGTGTTCCCCACTTCGGGCGTGTTTCGCGCCGGCCTCGCGGCCTTCACCAAGCTCTTCGCCGACACCTACGCCGCGAAGAACGTGCGCATGAACAACGTGCTGCCCGGCTTCATCGACAGCCTGCCCGAGAAGGCCGAGTTCCGCTCGCGCATTCCGATGGGCCGCTACGGCAAGAGCAGCGAGATCGCCGCCGTCATCGGCTTTCTCGCCTCGGAAGGCGCGGGCTACATCACCGGGCAGAACCTGCGCGTGGATGGTGGCATCACGCGATCGGTGTGAGGCCCCCATGAAGATCCCCGCGCAGGCGCTGGAGAATGCGCGCCGCACCGTCCAGTCCTACGACGCGCATGCCCGCGAGTACAACGCGATCGTGGCCGAGCATCCGCTGCAGCCCGAGATCGCGGATTCGATGCGACGGATGATGGAGTACGTGCCCGCTGGCGGCAGCGTGCTCGAGATCGGCTCCGGTCCGGGGCGCGACGCCGACTTCGTCGAGTCGCTGGGCGGCGTGGTCCGGCGCACCGATGCGGCGCAGGCATTTCTCGATCTGCAGGCGCAGCGAGGCAAGAAGGGCGATCTGCTCGACGTCGTTACCGATGCGCTGGGCGGGCCCTACGACGCCGTCCTCGCGATGTGCGTGCTGATCCATGTTGATCGCGCGCAGGTCGCCCCGGTGCTGCGCAAGGTCTTCGATGCGCTCAGGCCCGGCGGCGTCTTCCTGGTGTCCATGCGCGTCGGCGAAGGCGAGAAGAACGGCGACTATCACACGGTGTGCTGGGCGAAGGACCGGTTCGCCGCGGAGCTCGAGGCGGCCGGCCTGCACCCCTGCTGGGAGATGGAGCGCATCGGCCGCAACGACGAGGCGTGGGTCTACTTCCTGGCGCGTCGCCCGCAGCAGCCGTGAGCCGGTGGCGAAGCCGCTTCTACACGCCCAGGTAGCGCGTCCACAGCGACCGGTCGGCGTCCAGCGCGGCCGAGTCGCCCTGCCACACCACGCGGCCGCGTTCGAGGATCACATGACGATTGGCCAGCGGCAGCAGGCGCTGCACGTACTTGTCGACCACCAGGATCGCTTCGCCCTCGGCCTTGAGCGTGGCGATGCAATGCCAGATCTCCTCGCGGATCACCGGGGCCAGGCCCTCGGTGGCTTCGTCGAGGATCAGCAGGCGCGGGTGCGTCGACAGCGCGCGCGCAATCGCCAGCATCTGCTGCTCGCCGCCCGATAGCTGGTTGCCTGCGTTGGCCTTGCGTTCGGACAGACGGGGGAACAGGCCGTAGAGCGCCTCCAGCGTCCAGCGCGGCGCGCTGCCCGGACGCGGCCTTGCGAAGGCGCGCAGGTGCTCGTCTACGCTGAGGTTCGGAAACACATGCCGTCCCTCGGGCACGATGGCCACGCCGCGCCGCGCGATGGCGTCGGGCTTGTGTCCACCGATGGCCGCGCCGCCGAAGTGCACGCTGCCGCGCATCGGCGACAACGTGCCCGTCAGCACCTTCAGCAGCGTACTCTTGCCCATGCCGTTGCGCCCGAGCAGTGCGAGCACTTCGCCGGGGCGGATGTCGAGGTCGATGCCGAACAGCACTTGGCTGGCGCCGTAGCCGGCTTCGATGGATTTCGCTTCGAGCAATGTCATGGTGGCCGTGTTCATGAGTGGCCCTCCGCTTCGGTGCCCAGGTAGACGGCCTGCACGTCGGGATGGCCCCGCACTTCGTCGGCGGTACCGCTCATCAGCACCTTGCCCTGCACCAGCACGGTGAGCCGGTTGGCCAAGCGGAACACCGCGTCCATGTCGTGCTCGATCAGCAGGATGGCCATCGACGCGCGCAGCGATTCGATGAGTTCCACCATGCGCGCCGATTCGTCCGGGCCCATGCCGGCCATCGGCTCGTCGAGCAGCAGCAGCTTGGGTTCGGCCGCGAGCGCCAGCGCCACGTCGAGCGCGCGTTGCGCGCCGTGCGGCAGCGTGCCTGCGATGCGTGTGCGTTCGGCGCCGAGACCTACGCGGTCGGCCAGCGCCACGGCGCGATCGACGAGATCGCGCTCCTTCGCGCGCGGTGCCATGAAGCGCAGGCTGGTGCCCGCATGGGCCTGCGCCGCGAGCATCAGGTTGTCGTGCACGGTCTCTTTCGGGAACACGCGCGTCACCTGGAAGCAGCGCGACATGCCGGCGGCCACGCGCTGGTGGTCCTTCAGCTTCGTGATGTCGGCTTCGTCGAGCAGGATGCGCCCGGCATCGGCCTTCAGCAGGCCGGTGATCAGGTTCACCAGCGTGGTCTTGCCCGCGCCGTTCGGCCCGATCAGCGCATGCACTTCGCCGCGCTCCACGGTGAGGCTCACATGGTCGGTCGCCAGCAGTCCGCCGAAGCGCTTGACCAATCCTTCGATTCGGAAAAGGCTCATGGTGTCGTCTTGCCCGGGGTGAGAGTGGCCTTGCGGCGGGACAGCGCAGCGAGTCCCTTCGGCGCCCACAGCGCGACGGCGATCAGCAGCAGCCCCAGCGGCATGTGCCAATGCTCCGTGTGCTGCTTCAGCGCCTCTTCGAGCACCAGCCAGACGACGGCACCCACCGGCCCACCCCAGCTGCGGCCGAGCCCGCCGATGACGACCATCACCAGCAGCGTGGCCGACTGCGTCCAGTGCATCGTCGCCGGGCTCACGAAGCCGTTGCCGCCAGCGAGCAGCGCGCCGGCCAGCCCGGCGATGGCGCCAGCGATGGCAAACGCCACCAGCTGCAGCCGGAACACCGGATAGCCCAGCGCCCGCATGCGCGTCTCGTTGTCGCGGATGCCCATCAGCGCGTGGCCGAAGCGCGATTGCGTCGCTCGATGGAGCCACCACAGCGCGAGCGCGACGATCGCCAGCACCACCCAGTAGAAGTTCGCCTCGTTGCCAAGGTCCAGCCCGGGCAGCAGCGTGGGACGCGACATCAGCGTGTAGCCGTCGTCGCCGCCATAGCGGCGCAGCGACACCACCACGAAGTACAGCATCTGCACGAAGGCCAGCGTGGTCATGATGAAGTACACGCCGCGCGTGCGCAGCGCCACCGTGCCGATCAGCGCGGCGACAAGGCCGGCGACCAGCGCCGCGGCCGGCCACATGAGCCAGCCCGACATCACGCCCGCGTCGCTGAGCGCCACCACCGTGTACGCCCCCACGCCGATGAAGCCCGCGTGCCCCAGCGCCACCATGCCGCCGAAGCCGAGGATGAAGTTGAGGCTCGCGGCGGCCAGCGCCACGATGAGCACGCGCCGTACGAAGCCGATGTAGAACTCGAGCCCGAAGACGGGCGCGACCAGCGGGAACGCCGCGAGCAGCACGAGGAGCAGCCCGAGGCCGATGTAGCTTGAGGATGTCTTCATGCGCGTGCCGAGAAGAGCCCCGAGGGCCGGAAGATGAGGACGACCACCATCAGCGCGTACATCGCGACCTCGGCGAACAGCGGGCCCAGGTCGGCCGCGGTCGCCGGCGGCAGCGTGGCGCGCAGCAGCATCGGCACGAAGGCGCGACCCACGGTGTCGACCACGCCCACGAGCAGTGCGGCCACGAAGGCGCCGCGCACCGAGCCGATGCCGCCGATCACCAGCACCACGAGCGCCGGAATCAGGATGGCCTCGCCCATGCCGACCTGCACGGCAACGATCGGCCCCATCAGCGCGCCCGCCAGCGCGGCCAGCGCCGCGCCGAGCAGGAACACACCGTTGAAGATGCGGCCCACGCGCACGCCCATCAGCTCGGCCATCGGCCGGTCGGAGGCGCCCGCGCGCACCCGCATGCCGATGCGCGTGTGGTTCACCAGCAGGTACAGCGCCAGCGCCACCAGCAGGCCGCCGACGAGGATCACGAGGCGATAGGCCGGATAGGGCAGGCCCTCCATCAGGTCGATCGGCCCCGAGAGCTCGGCGGGCGTCGGCGCCATCACCGGCGAGGGGCCCCAGGCCATCTTCACGATGTCGTCGGCCACCAGGATCACGCCGAAGGTGGCGAGCACCTGCGCGAGGTGGTCGCGCGTGTAGAGCCGGCGCATCAGCAGCACTTCGAGCAGAAGCGCCACGACCACCGTGACCGCCACCGCGATGACGATGGCCGCCGCGAACGAGCCGGTGCGCGTGTGCGCCTCGGCCGCCACGTAGGCGCCGGCCATGAAGAGCGAGCCGTGCGCGAGGTTCAGCACATCCATGATGCCGAACACCAGCGTGAGCCCCGCAGCCAGCAGGAACAGCATCAGCCCGTAGCCGAGGCCGTTGAGCAGCTGCTCGAGAACAAGAATTCCACTCATAGAACCATCAGGAGGGTTGCCCGCATTGATTTCAGGGAACACCGAGGAACCGGCTTCGCCGGGCCTCAGGTGTTGCCCCCGGTAGGGGGTTGGCGAAGCGGACACGAAGTGCCGCGCAGCCTGGGGGCGAGCCTATTTCAATGGGCACTTGTCGGCGTAGGAGTCGCCGTAGTTCGTGAGCACGGTGTTGATCAGCTTGTTCGTGACCTTGCCCTGCGCGTCTTTGCCGATCACGCGCAGGTAGAAGTTCTCGATGGGATAGTGGTTGTTGGCGTACTTGAAGTTGCCGCGCGTCGAGGCGTAGTTGGCCTTCTTCAGCGCGGCCACCACGGCCTCGCGGTTCTGCGCGTTGCCGCCGGCCTGCTTCACGGCGGCGTCCATCGCGAGGATCGCGTCATAGGCCTGGGCCGCATACACCGACGGGTAGCGGCCGTTGTATTCCTTGCGGAACGCGGCCACGAAGGCCTTGTTGGCGGCGTTGTCGAGGTCGTGCGCCCAGTGCGAGGTGTTGAACAGGCCGAGCATGGGTTCGCCCACGGCGCCGATCACGTCCTCGTCGGCCGAGAAGCCGCTGGTCACGAGCGTGATGTCCTTCGACAGGCCCGCGCCCACGAACTGCTTGATGAAGTTGATGCCCATCGCGCCGGGCAGGAAGAAGTAGATCGAGTCGGGCTTGGCCGCGCGCAGCTGCGCGAGTTCTGCGGCGTAGTCGATCTGGCCGAGCTTGGTGTAGAGCTCGTCGGCCACCTGGCCCTTGAACTGGCGCTTGAAGCCGCCCAGTGCGTCCTTGCCGGCCGGGTAGTTGGGAGCGATCAGCACGATCTTCTTGAAGGCTCGGTCCTGCGCGAACTTGCCTGCGGCCTCGTGGAACTGGTCGTTCTGGTAGGCAGTGCCGAAGAAATAGGCATTGCACTGCGCGCCCGCGAACTGGCTAGGGCCGGCGTTGGCCGAGAGGTAGGGCACCTTCGCGTTGAAGAGCGTCGGGCCCACGGCCAGCGCCACGTTGGAGCCGATGGGGCCGCTGAAGATGTCGATCTTGTCGCGCTGGATCATGCGGTCGACCAGCTGCTTGGCCTGGTCGGGGCTGCCGGCCATGTCGGCCTGCACGAATTCGACGTCCTGCCCGCCGAGCTTGCCGCCCAGCTGCTTGATGCCCAGCGCGAAGCCGTCGCGCGCCTCGGCGCCCAACGCCGCGAACGGCCCCGAGATGTCGAGGGCCAGGCCCACCTTGACGGGCGCGGCCGCGGCGGACATTGCAGTGCCGAGGACCGAGCCGCACAGCAGCAGCGAGAGCAGGGTGCGCGGCAGCGCGGGCGACTTCGGGGGCAGGTGGCTCATGGATTCTCCGGCAGGGAAGGATGCAGAAACAACGCTCCGGCACCGCCCCATGCGGCACCGGTGACATCAAACCGTTGATGGCTAAATACTTTAGCTGTAAACAATTCGGTGTCAACAGTGCTAGCACGAATGGTGCCAGTGCGTTGTCTTGCTTTCTGCTGCGCGGGCCTGTTTCAGGAACACCGCGGAACCGGCTCTGCCGGGCCGCAGGTGTTGCCCCCTGCAAGGGGGTTGGCGTAGCGACACGAAGTGCGCGAAGCTTGGGGGTTAGCCAAAAGGATTTGCCGTGGCGAACCACAGGCCGATGCCGGTGGCAATGATGAACGCTCCGTCGGTCACGCCCGCCACCAGGAAGAACTTGGTCTGGAGCGTGTCGACCAGCTCGGGCTGGCGCGCGGTGCTCTCCAGGAACTTCTGGCCGACCAGTCCGATGCCGAGGCACGAGCCGAGGGCGGCGACGCCGATCAGCAGTGCAACTGCGAGGGGAAGGATGTTGAAGCCGGTCATGGTGTTTTCTCCTGGTTGGTTGGTGAATCGAGTCACCGGTTGCTGCCTCGATGGACGTACTTTCCCAGAGCGGCTGCGCACGGTCCATGACGTCAGAGGTCATGGGCTGCACGAAAAAAAGCCGCCCGTCGGAACGGGCGGCTTTCAGGCGAGTGCGCCGGTAGTGCTTACGGAAGCTGTGTCCAATTTTGGTTGTTGCCGCCGTTGCAGGTCCACGTGATCAGCGCCGTGTCCTGCGCGGTCGCATTGTTCGGCACGTCCAGGCACGAACCCGAGGCGCGGTTGCGCAGGGCCGCGCCGACCAGGCTCCACTGCGTCGTGTCGCCGGCCGAGCAGGCCAGCTGGACCACGGCCGCATTGGTCGTCGCGGTGCCGCTCTGTGCGAGGCACAGGCCGCTGTGCTCGGCCTTGAACTGCACGAAGCCGCCACCGAGCTGGGTCACGGTGAAGCGCTCGTTGCCCGCGTTGCCGCACGGCCACTGCACCACCGTCGTGCCGCTCGTGGTCGCCGCGCCCTTCACGTTCACGCACAGGTTGCTGTGGTTCGAGCGGATGCGCGTGACCACCGGCGTCGGGTCGTTGTCGAGCGAACGCACGTATTCGCGCAGCGCCACCACGTCGTTGCCCGGCAGGCTGGAGGCGTTGCCGTGGCCGCTGTTGAGAACGTCCTGCAGCGTGGCCGCCTGGCCGTTGTGGAAGAACGCGGTGGTGTTCCAGGTGCCCAGCAGCGTCGGCGTGTCGAAGCCCACGCCGGCGAGCGGCTGGTTCATGCCCTTGCCCGAGGAGGCCTGGATCGTGCCCACGTCATGCCGGATTCCGTCGCGGAAGGTGGCGCCGGTGTGGCAGGTCGCGCACTGCGCCGTGTTGAACACTGTCTGGCCGCGCGCCGCGTCCACGCTGAGGCTGCCATCCGCCGCACGCGCAGGGCTGCGCATGAACTTGTTCAGCGAGGTCAGGTAGGCGGCAAGGTCGTCGAGCTGCGCGTTCTTGCCGGCCTTGGGCGCGCCCAGCGGGTCGGAGGTGGCAGCGAAGTCCGCATTGGTCAGGAAGCCGGTGCCGCCGAACTCGTTGCGGATGTCGTTCTCGAAGTCCTGCAGCTCGTCGAAGTTCGCCGTCCAGTGCAGCTTGCCGTGGCCCATGCCGCGCCGGCCCTGCAGGCTGATGGTGCGGCGCAGGCCCTCGCCGCGCTGGGTGAAGTCCCACACCATGCCATCGTCGCCGCCGTCCGCATGGCAGCTCGCGCAGGAGATGTAGTTGTCCTTGCTCATGCGGCGATCAGACGCGTTGTAGAACACCTGCTTGCCGCGCAGGGCCGCCGGCGACATGGGTTCCGCAGCCACCGTCGACACCGTCTGCAGGAAGGTCGGCACATTGGTTTCCGACGACAGCACCGTCGCCACGTCGTGCACCGACACCGAGCGCGCCAGGAAGTTGTTGACGAACAGCCGCTTGCGCGTGGCGTCCAGGTACAGGCCGTGCGGCGCGCTGCTGGCGTTGATCTCGCCGCGCACCGCGCGGCTGTACGGATCGACGATGGCGACGCGGTTGCCTTCCATCTGCGCGACGAACAGGTAGTCGCCCGAAGGAGAGAACAGCGCCGCGCGTGCCGGTGCCCGGTCGTCGAAGTCGATCTGCTCGCCGAACTCTTCCGCCGCGGTCTGCAGGTTGACCTGCGACAGGATGGAGCGCACCGTCTGGTCGTGCACCAGGTTGTTGCCGTCCCGGTACTTGCCGCGCACGATGTTGTCCTTTTTCGAAGGCAGCACCGCGCGCGCGCCGTCCGGCGAGATCACCACCTGGCTCAGGTAGTTGGCCACGCCGCGTGCGCGGCTCTCGGTGTCCACCGTGGTGGTGTCGACCGGCAGCGCGATGGTGCTCATGGCGCTCATGCTCTGCAGGTTCACCTTGTGCAGCTGGCCGCCCGTCATCTTCGACTTGAAGCGGGTGACGTAGGCCACCTGCGAGCCGGACTCGATGGCGATCCCGCGCAGCGCACCGTCGAGCGCGACCGCGCCGGTGGTGGCGCCGTTGCTCGGGTCGAAGCTCATCAGCACCGACTTGCTCTCCAGCGTCAGCAGGCCCTTCGATCCGTTCGGTGTGAAGGCCACGCCGTAGGGGCCGCTGCCGTAGGCCAGCGGCACGGTGGCCGAGAGGCTGCCATCGGCCGCGTTGAGCGCCACCAGCTTGTCCTCGCCCTGCACCGTGACCCAGATGCGCCCGTCGGGGCCGATGGCCAGCGTCTTGGGCTCGTCGCCCACGCGGACCTCCCAGCGCTTGACGAGGCTCTGCGCGTCGATGGCGGCGACGGTGCCGCTGTCGGGGTTGACCGAGTACACCGAGTTCGCATCGCCCGCGATGTTGGTGGTGTGCCTCGGCGCCGTTGCCGTCACCGGCATGATCACCGTGAGGTTGTAGGTGTAGAAGGTCTCGCGGCCGTTGGCGTCCTTCACCGTCAGCGTCACCGTGAAGTGGCCGGGGCGCGTGTAGGTGTAGCTGTAGTTCGCCTGGTTCGAGTAGGCGGTTTGCGTGCCGTCGCCGAAGTTCCAGCGGTACTGCGCGCCGCTGCTGCCCAGCGTGGCCGGGTTGAACGTCAGCTGGCCGTTGACCAGCTTGGGCCCGCCGCCGATGCCGGGGTCGCCGATGATGGCCTGGCCGCGCAGCGTGCTCACGTCGGTGTCGCTCAGCACGCGGCCGTAGACGCGCACTTCCGCCAGCGTGCCCTTGAAGAGCGCCGTATTGCCCTGGATCTGGCCGAGCACGGCGAACTTGTTCGACAGGCCCTTGTTGCCGGTGGAGCCGGTGGAGGTGGTCTTCACGCCATCCACGTACACGGCCTGTGCGCCGGATGCGGCGTCGCGCGTCATCACCACGTGGTGCCAGGTGCCGTCGTTCACCGCCGCCGTGGAGGTGGTGCCCGCGTCGTTGCCGACCGACAGCTTGATGCGCCCGCTGTTGTCGAGCCAGCCCCAGAACACGTCGTCGGCGCCGCCGGACTGGTCGCGCCCGAAGATGCCGGGCGCGGTCCAGGAGTTGGGGCCGCCGGCCTGCGTGGTCTTCATGTAGAAGCTCAGCGAGGCGCTGCCGCCGAGCACGGTGGCCACGGTGTCGCTCTTCAGCGGCACGCCGGCCGTGCGGTTCGCGAAGTTCAGGCCGATGCTCTCGAAGGCGTCGCCGGTGGCGGGCGTGCCGTTGTTGGCACCGATCTGGTCGGAGAGGTTGCCCGTCAGCGACCAGTAGTGCATCAGGCCGATCTCGGCGGCGTTGCCGGTGTGGAACACCGACTTGTAGTCCGCCGCAATCGCGTTGCCCGCATAGTCCTTCACGCCGTTGGCCGGCAGGAACACTTCATAGCTTGTGCCGGGAGAAAGCGGCACCGCAGGGTGGAAGTTGATGATGCCCAGCTGCACGCTGTAGGTGCCCGCCAGCGTGTTGCCGCCCACCGGGCGCACGATGAAGGTGTTGGAGTTCACGCTCTCGGGCCGGATGCTGTCGCTCATGCCCAGGCCGATGCGCGAGGTCAGCGCCTGCTGCTTCGCGTTGCTGGCGGGCGAGACCTGCTTCACCTCGGGCTTGGTGGTGTCGGGTTCGACCTGGTGCACGACGAAGCCGCTGCCCGAGCCGTGGTCGTTGCCCACGAAGATCAGGTTGCCGAAGGCGGCGACCTGGCCGTTGTCCGAATGCGAGAAGTTCGGATCGTCCTCGCGCAGGATGCTGCCGCGGCCCACCTCGACGTGGTTCAGCGGATTGCTCACGTCGACCTTGTGGATGTAGGTCTGCGCGCCTTGAATGACGTAGTGGTCCTGCGTGGCGCAGTAGAGCTGCTCGTCGATGACGAGGCGGTTGTCCTCGGCCACGAAGTTGGCGCGGTCGCTCAGGTCGTAGCTGTACATCTTCGCGCCGCCGCCGCGCGCCGAGGCGTGCAGCGTCTTGCCGTCGAAGCAGGTGGCGTAGTAGTTGGGGTTGGAGCCCACGGTGTCCAGCACCTTGGGGTTCAGCGGATCGGAGATGTCGAGGCTGGAGAAGCCGGCGGTGTTGTCCATCGAGGTCAGCACCATGTGGTTGCCCATGGTGAAGATCGGGCCGATGCGGAAGCCGCCGAGTTCGCCGGTGGGCACCGGGTTGGGCTTGCCGGCGCCGCGGTTCGCCACCACGGCGTTCGCGGGATCGGTGGCGTCGACGATGAAGATGCCGCGGCCTGCAGAGGCCACGTACAGGTAGGGCGCCTGCCACCAGAGCTGCCAGGCGACGTTCTCGTAGTCGCCGCCGTTGACGCCGGGCAGCGCGAGCTTCTTGACCTGCTTGATGTCGTTGACGTCGGTGAAGTCCCAGAACTCGACGCCGTTGATGCTGGGCAGCACCACGTACGTCTTGCCGCCGATCTTCGCGGTGCCGAAGGAGTGCGTCTCGCGGAACTCCTGCGTGCGGCCCTCGGGCTCGTAGATCTTCTTCACGAGCTTGATCTGGCGCGGGTTCGAGATGTCGTACAGCAGGAAGCCGCCGGGGCCAAGGCCGCTGTCCGGCGCGAAGGAGGTGAGGAAGTAGCCGTTGACCATGATGCCGGCGTTCATGCCGTAGTCCTTGCGGCCCGGGTAGGTGGCGGGCACCTCGCGCGACTCGTAGGCGCTGCTGTGCGCCGGGTCCAGCGGATGCGCGGCGCTGGTGATCATCGAGACCGGCTTGAACAGCTCGGCCGAGGTGTAGGTGAGATTGCCCAGGCCGGGCCCCTGCAGCGGCAGCGGGTCGGCCACGGCTTCGGCCATTGCCGTCGCCATGTTGTTCAGGGTCGTCATCGGACTGACCCCCGTGATTGCCGCATGCGTCAGCAGCGTGACGAATGGCAGCAGGAACGCCATCAAGTAATACCGGATTTTCATCGTCGCCTCCAGGTTGTTTGAAGTCCGCAGGGGAACCGTTTTCTTCTCGGCCAACTAACTCCGTGTTTGTCTTGTCTCGCTCGTCTCTTCCTTGCCCGCCTGCGCGCATGGCGGAAAACGCGCGCGCAGGACGCACCCCGGCGGGCGACGCATCCGTCGCCCGCCGTGAGCTCTCTTCCTTCTTTCTTCCTCCTAAAGAGGGCGCGTCTTCGTCATGTCATTTCGCGCCACCCGATTCGTAGATGTCCCATGCCTCCTTGGCGCTGGCGCCGCGGTGGATCATGGCCATCAGCGCGTCCACCACCGCCGACGGATTGCCGTGCTGGTAGACGTTGCGCCCGTACACCATGCCGACGGCGCCTTCGTCCATCAGCACGCGCGAGCGCGCGAACACCTGCTGCAGGTCCTCGCGGCCGCCGCCGCGCACGAGCACGGGGCAGCGCGCGGCCTGCACCACGCGGTGGAAGTCCGCGGGGTCGCTGGTGGGGTCGGCCTTGATGATGTCGGCGCCCATGTCGCGCGCCAGGCGCACCAGCGTGACGATCTTCTCGGCATCGCCATCCACCGAGTAGCGGCTGCCGGCCGACGGCGCCTGCATCACCAGTGGTTCGATCATCAGCGGCATGCCGTAGCGGTCGCAGTCGGCGCGCACGCGGGCGATGTTCTGCACGCACTGGCGGAACAGGTCGGGCTCGTCGGGCAGCATGAAGAGGTTGACCACCACGCAGGCCGCGTCGCGCTGCACTGCCGGCAGCACCGGGTCGTGCTCGTTCTGCAGCACGGCCCACATCACGCGGTGCCGCGTGGCGTTGTAGGGGTTGCCCATGTCGATGCGCATCACCAGCGCCGGCTTGTCGCGGCCCGGGCGGTCCTGCAGCAGGTCGGACTGGCCGTAGTTGAGCTGGATCGCGTCGGGGCGGGCGGCCACGAGACGGTCCATCACCGAGGGCATGTCCTCGAGGCCGTCGAGGAAGCTGGGCTCGTTGCACACGCCGTGGTCGAGTGCGATGTCCAGGCAGCGCCCGTTGTTGAGCAGCCTGTTCAGGCGTGCGGTCTTGTCCTTCGACATACGAAAAGAAGTCCTTGTTGGGTTGCTTGTGGGTGTGACAGAAAAATGGATCAGGCGAGCGAGCCCAGGTGCCTGCCGGCCGCCGCGTCGATCAGCTCCAGCGCCGCGTCGTGCAGGCGCACAGCGCCGGCGCCCGCGTTTTCGATGGCCTGCTTGCTCACGCGTGCGCCGCACAGCGCCACCGAGATGCTTCCGCGCGCCAGCGTCCAGGCGATCATCAGTTGGCCGAAGGAGCATTCGAGCTGCGTGCGCAGCGGCTCCAGCTCCTCGAAGAAGGCTTTGAGCTTCGCGCGGTTCTGCGCGCTGAAGCGCGGGTTGGCGGCGCGCTGGTCATCGCCGGTGAACTTGCGCTCGGGGTCGATGGGGCCGGCGAGCAGGCCCAGCGCGAGCGAGGAGTAGCCCAGCACCGCCACGTCGTGCTCGGTGCACAGCGGAACCAGCGTCTGTTCGATCTCGCGGTCGATCAGGCTGTAGCGTTCCTGCGCGGCGTCGACGGGGCCGTAGCGCAGGTACTCGGCAAGCGTCTCGGGGCTCACGTTGCTCACGCCGATGGCGCGGATCTTTCCCTGCTTCTTGAGTTCGAGCAGCGCGTCCATGGTCTCGGCCACAGGCGTGGTGGCGTCCTGCCAGTGCGTGATGTAGAGGTCGATGTAGTCGGTCTGCAGGCGCTTCAGGCTCTCTTCGCATTCATGGAAGATCGACTCGCGCCCGAGGTAGCGGTACACCGGGTGGCCGTCTTCTTCGAAGAAGTGCGTTCCCTGTTGGGTGTGCCACACCAGCCCGCACTTGGTGGCGATCACGGCCTCGTGGCGCCGGCCCTTCAGCGCGGTGCCGACGATGCTCTCGGAGCGCCCGAGGCCGTAGGCCGGCGCGGTGTCGATCAGGTTCACGCCCGCGTCCAGCGAGGCCTGGATGGCGAGCACGGCCGCTGCGTTGTCGCCGCCGCCCCACATCCAGCCGCCCATGGCCCAGGTGCCAAGGCCGATGGCCGAGCATTCGATGCCGGAAGGGCCGAGGGTGGTTTTCTTCATCGTCGATGCGTTGTTGCTCATCGCTTTGTCTTTCTCGTGTTCATGAGGTGGTCGATGGTCACGGCCGCGAGCAGGATCAGGCCCTTGATCACGTCCTGCCAGTAGGGCGATACGTCGAGCAGGATCAGCGAGCTGGTCACCACCGACAGCAGCGCCAGGCCCAGCACCGCGCCGAGCACCGTGCCCGAGCCGCCCTTGAGGCTGGCGCCGCCGATCACTGCCGCGGCGATCACGTTGAGCTCCATGCCCATGCCGAAGGTGGGCGTGGCCGCGCCGAAGCGCGCCGTGTAGATCACGCCAGCGAGCCCGGCCGAGGCCGCGCACAGCACCGTGACCCAGAACTTCACGTGGCCCACGCGGATGCCCGAATAGAGCGCCGCCTTCTCGTTGCTGCCGGTGTAGAACACGCGGCGCAGCAGGGTGGAGCGGCGCAGCACGAAGTCGCTCACCACCACGATCACCAGGAAGATCAGGATCACCGCCGGAATGCCGAAGAGCGTGCCCTGGCCGATGAACTTGAACTCCGCCGGCAACGAGAACAGCGACTGCGGTGTGCCCTGCGTGAGTGCGAGACACAGGCCGCGCACGATCACCATGAAGGCCAGCGAGGCGATGAAGTGGTTCAGCCCGATGCGCGTGACGCAGCCGCCGATCATCGCGCCGATCATGGCGCTGGCGGCAATGGCGATGAGCCCCGCCGTCCATGGGTCGAAGCCCATGAGGAACAGCTTGCCCGTGACCACCATCGCGAAGCACACCACCGAGCCCACCGACAGGTCGATGCCACCGACGATCAGCAGGATCGTCATGCCCACCACCACGATGCCCTCGATGGAGAACGACAGCAGCATCGCGCGCACGTTGTCCCACGTGAGGAAGTAGGGCGAGGCGAAGCTCATGCCCACGCACAGCGCGGCAATGATGAGCAGCAAGCCCATCTCGCGCATGCTGCCGAGTTTGCTGGCGGGTTTCACGGGGCCTCCTCCGCCCGACTGGCGTGGCTGGAGGCCTGGGGCGGCCCCCGCATCGAGTTGTGCTGGGTAATTCATGCTGTCGCTTCCTCTTCGCAAAGTCCGGAGGCCAGCCGCAGCAGAGCCTCTTCCGTCATGTCCTTGTCTTGCACTTCGCCGGCGAGCCGGCCGTCGCGTATCACCAGCGCGCGGTCGCACAGCCCGATGATCTCGGGCAACTCCGACGAGATCACGATCACGCCCACGCCCTGGCCGGCCAACTCGCGCAGGATGTGATGGATCTCCGACTTGGCGCCAACGTCCACGCCGCGCGTGGGTTCGTCCATCAGCAGCACCGACGGATTGGTGGCCAGCAGCTTGGCGATGGCCACCTTCTGCTGGTTGCCGCCCGACAGGCTCGCCACGTCGATGTCGACCCCGTCGGACTTGAGCTTGAGCTTGGCGCCCAGGTCGATCGCGAGTCTGCGCTCGGCCGCGCGCTGCAGCAGGCCGAAACGCGAGCTCACGCGCTTCAGCGCCATCGACGCGATGTTCTGCGCAATCGGCAGGTCGAGATACACGCCGGCCGCCTTGCGGTCTTCGCTGAGATAGGCGATGCCCTCGCGCAGCGCGTCGCTGTACTTGCGGATCGCGAGTTCCCTGCCGCGCAGGCGCACGCTGCCGCCGCGGGCCGTGCGCAGGCCGCACACGGTCTCGGCGAGTTCGCTGCGGCCGGCGCCCATCAGGCCCGCGATGCCGAGGATCTCGCCGCGCTTCAGCCTGAACGACACGCCGTGCACGCGCTCGCCGTCGGCGATGTCCGTCACTTCGAGCACGTGTTCGCCCGATGCAGGCTCATCCTGCTTGGGCGGGTAGTAGTTACCGAGGTCGCGCCCGACCATGCGGCGCACCAGGCCGTCGGCGTCGAGCTCGGCCAGCGGGCCGCTGTGCACGTCGCGCCCGTCGCGCAGCACGGTCACGCGCGAGCAGTGCGCGAAGATCTCGGCCATGCGGTGGCTGATGTAGATGATGCCGATGCCCTGCGCCTTGAGGTCGTGCAGCACCTTGAAGAGCGCGGCCGATTCGTTGTCGGTCAGCGCGGCGGTGGGTTCGTCGAGGATCAGCACCTTGCAGTCCAGCGTGAGCGCCTTCGCGATCTCGATGAGCTGCTGCGTGGAGATGCTCAGGTCCTTCACCAGCGCGGACGGATCGACGTCCTGCCCCAGCCGCTGCAGCACCTTGGCCGCGCGTTCGTTGAGGCTCGCGTAGTTCATCCACGCGCTCTTGCCGGCGTTGATTTCCGGCATGAAGATGTTCTCGGCCACGGTGGCGTCGCCGCACAGGGCGATCTCCTGGTGCACCAGGCCGATGCCCAGGCGCATGGCGTGCGCCGGGCCGTCTATGACCACCTGCTGCCCGTCGAGCGCGATCGTGCCCTCGTCCGGCTGGTGGATGCCGTCGATGATGTTCATCAGCGTGGACTTGCCCGCGCCGTTCTCGCCGCACAGGGCGTGGATCTCGCCGCTGTGCAGCGTGAAGTCCACGCCCGAGAGCGCGCGCGAAGCGCCGAAGCGCTTGCTGATGCGCCGCAATTCGAGCAGTGCGCTCATCGCTTCGTGCCCATTCACTCGCCGATGCCCTTGGTGCCGCGGCGGGCGAGGTACTTGTCCCAGTAGAAGTCGTCGGCGTTGGCCTTGCTCACCACCGACAGGCCGTTGTCCAGGAAGGGCACGGCCATGGGGTTGGTGCCGTTGCGCTTGGCGTCGTTCATCGGGTCGATGAGCGTCGGGTTCTTGGCCAGGAACAGCATCATCATGCCCATGTAGCCCTGCATGCCCTGGTTCGGGTTGATGGAGCCGAACACGTCGCCCGACTTGATCATGTCGAGGATCTTCGCGTTCACGTCGCAGCACATCACCTTGATGTTCTTCTTGGTCTCGACCTTGGCCTGCGCCGCGCCGAGCGCCGAGTTGGCCTCGGGCATGAAGAGGGCGCCCAGGTTCGGGTTGGCCTGCGCGAGGCTCAGCACCGCCTGGTAGGCCTTGTTCGGGTCCTGGTTGCTGGCGGCGCGGCCGACCAGCTTCATGCCGGGGTGCTTGGCCTTCATGCGGTTGACGAAGGCGGCGATGCGGCGGTCGTGGTTGTCCTGGCCCGGGTTCTCCAGCACGGCGTATTCGCCCTTGCCGCCCAGCGAGGCCGCGATGGCGTCGGCCGCCTGCGTGCCTTCGCGGTCGTTGTCGGAGGTGACGAAGGAAGTGCGCTTTGAGTTCGGCGAGTCGGCCGCGAAGGTGACGACCGGGATGCCCATTGCCGCGGCGCGGTTGATCGGCTCGATGAACGGGTCGGGGTTCATCGGGTGCAGCAGGATGCCCGCGGGCTTGCGCGCCAGTTCCTGCTCGAAGGACGCGAGCTGCTTGTTCACGTCGTACTCCGGCGTGCCGGTGTAGCGGGTGCGAACGCCCAGCGTGCGGCCGAGCTGCTTCATCATTTCGTAGACCGGAAACCAGTACTCGACCCCCGACACCATCACGTTCATCACGTAGACGTCGCTGGGGTTGCCGCGCAGGCCGCCTGCCGCGGCGGGGGCAGCCGCCTGCTGCTGCGCGAATGCGCTCGCGCCGGCCAGGCCGATGCCGGCTGCCGCGGCGGACTTCAGGAAATTACGCCTCATTTTTTGTCTCCTCACGTTGGGTGGCACAGCTTGTCGGCGCTGCTTTTCAGGGCAGCACCTGGAACCTCTTTGTCACATCAGTTGTTATGACAGGCTAGAATGTACGCGCTGGCCGTTTGCAGGCATAACTAGGGGAAACGCTACTGGCAAGGCGCTTTTATTCAGCCGAAGCTGTTATGACATGAAGCCAAACATACTGATCGGCATCGACATGGGGTCGAGCAGCCTGAAAGCCCTGGCCCTCGAAGCCGGGAGCGGCCGCTCCGTCGCCCTGTCCCGAATGCCACTGCCGCACGACCGGCTGCCCGGAGGGGGATGCGAAGTGAGCGTGACGGCCATCCGCGCAGCGCTTACCCACGTGCTGCGCGACGTCGCCCATCAACTCGGAGACCGCGTGGCGGAGGTCCGCGCCATCGGCTGCACCGGCCATGGCGCGGGACTCTATGCGCTCGACGCGCGCAACGAGCTCGTGGGCGGACGCGCTGTCGCTTCCACCGACCAGCGCGCCGACGCGCGTGCGCGTTCCCTCGCGCTCGGCCACGGCCCGGCGCTCTTCGCCGACGTGGGCTGCCAGCCCTGGCCGGGTCAGCCCACGGTGATCGCGGCCGAGCTGCTGGGCACCGACGCCGTGCAGCGCGGCGCGGTGCGCCGGCTGATGTTTGCGAAGGACTATCTCGGCTTCCTGCTGACCGGCGAGATCGCGACCGATGCGAGCGACGCGAGCACCGCCGGACTGGTGTCGATCGCGACGGGCACGTGGTCGCAGGCGGCCTTCGATGCCTCGGGCATCGCGGACCTCGGCCCCCACGTCTTCGGTCCGCTGGTGCCCAGCGGCGAGATCGTCGGCAGGCTGCGGCCTTCGGAAGCCGCGCTGTGCGGTCTGCCATCGGGCATTCCCGTGGCGATGGGCGCCATCGACCTGCTCGCCTCGATGACCGCGATCTGTGCCGAAGGGCGCGGGCGCGCGGTGTCGGTCTTCGGCACCTGGTGCGTGAATGCGGTGATCGGGCCGGTGATCGAGCCCAAGCCGGCCGTGGCCGCCGTCGTCAACTTCGGTCGCGAGGACAAGCGGCTCTACATGGAGAACAGCCCTTCGTCGATGGCCAACATCGCGTGGCTGGCCGGCGTGCTCGGGCTGCCCGATTCGCGCGCGGTGGTCGACCTGGCGATGTCGGTGCCGCTGGGTGCCGGCGGCCTGCGCTTCCTGCCTTTCGTCAACGGCGGTGGAGGCGTGACGGCGGGTTTCGTCGGCCTCAAGAGCCATCACACGCGCGGCGACATGGCGCGCGCGGTGGTCGATGCGGTCGCCGCGCTGCATGCACGGCACACGGCGCGTCTCGCGGCCTGCGGGTTGCCCGTGTCCGCATCCACCGTGCTCGGCGGCGGCGCGAGCGACACGCGCCTCGTGCGCCTGCTCGCGGGCTTCCTCGGCCATCCGGTCGAACGCTGCGCCGACGATGAAACCGGCGCGCGCGGTGCCGCCATCTACGCGGCCATGTCGCAGGGCATCGACCGTGCCGAAGAGGACAGCGCCTTGCTCGCGCCCTGCGACACCGTAGAACCCGATGCCGCCGAGGCGCGCGCCCATGCCGACTTCATTGCCGGCTTCAACGAACTGATCGACACCATGTCTCCTGTGTTTTCCCATCTGGCGGGAGGCGCGATGGGCGCCGCCCGGCCGCCCGAAGGCGTCCGCACCGCAGCGCCCAGCGCGGAGGTTTCCCGATGAGCGCCTGGCAACTGCCCTTCGTGCGTCCTGCTTCTTTGGCGGACCGCCATTTCTCGACAGTCATCATCGGCGCCGGCATCAACGGCGTCGGCGTGTTCCGCGACCTGTGCCTGCAGCGCGTCGACTGCCTCATCGTCGACAAGGGCGACTTCAGCGCGGGCGCCAGCAGCGCGCCCTCGCGCATGATCCACGGAGGCTTGCGCTACCTCGAGAACGGCAGCTTCTCGCTCGTGGCCGAAGCCACGCGCGAGCGCAACCTGCTGCTGCGCAATGCGCCGCACCTGGTGCAGCCGTTGAAGACGGTGGTGCCGCTGTCGAGCTTCTTCGGCGGCCTGATGAGCAGCGCGCTCAAGTTCTTCGGCCGCACGCCGCCGCAACGCACGCGCGGGCTGCTGGCCGTGGCGGCGGGCCTGCGCCTGTACGACCTGCTCGGCCGCCGCCAGCGCGTGATGCCCAACCACCGCATCAGCCGCGTGCCGCAGAACGACCGCAGCCTGTTCCGCGCCGCGGTGCGCTGGACCGCCACCTTCTTCGACGCGTGGATCAGCCACCCCGAATGGCTCATCCTCGAACTCATCGGCGATGCCTGCCGCGACCAGCCGCGCTCGGCCGCCGCCAACTACTGCCGCGTGATGGGCTGCGCGGGCAACATCATCACGCTGCGCGACGAGATCACCGGCGCGCTGGTACGCGTGACGGCCGACACCGTGGTGAACGCCAGTGGCGCATGGCTGGACCGCAGCACGGCAGTGCTCGGCGGCGCCGGCCCGCGCGTGATGGGCACCAAGGGCTCGCACCTCGTGCTCGACCACCCCGCGCTGCGCGACGCGCTCGAAGGCCGCATGGCCTACTTCGAGGCGGTGGACGGGCGCGTATGCATCGTCTATCCCTTCCTCGACCGCGTGCTGGTGGGCTCCACCGACATTCCGGTGGACGACCCCGACAAGATCGTGACCGAGCCCGAGGAGGTCGACTACCTGCTCGACGTGCTGGCCGAGGTGTTCCCGAACCTGCGCTTCGGCCGCGGCGACGTGGTGTACACGTATGTCGGCGTGCGGCCGCTGGCGCGCTCCGATGCCGACAAGCCGGGGCAGATCTCGCGCGACCACTCGGTGGTGCTCGACCCGCCGAGCGCCACGCGCGATATTCCCGTCGTCGGCCTCGTCGGCGGCAAGTGGACCACCTTCCGCGCGCTTGCCGAGGAAGCCACCAACGAAGTGCTGAAGCAGCTGGGCCGTCCGCGCACGGCATCGACCGACATGCTGCCCATCGGCGGTGGTGCCGAGCTGCCGGCCGACGCGCAGGCGGCTGAACGTTTCGTCGAGCGCATGGTCGGTGCCTCCGGCATGAGCCGCACGCGCGCGCAGGTGCTGCTGCGGCGCTACGGATCGAAGGCGCTGCCGCTCGCACAGCGCCTGGCGGCCTCGGGCGACATGCCGCTGCACCATGCGCCCGACTACTCGGTCGCCGAGCTTTCGTATCTCTGCCTCGAAACCGGCGTGGTGCATCTCGACGACCTCGTGATCCGCCGCACGCTGCTGGCCATCCGCGGGCTCGTCACCGATGCCGCGCTCGCCGAGATGGCCGGCATCGCCGCCGAGGCGCTGGGCTGGGACTCGGCGCAGCAGCACGCCGAGCTGAAGGCCTGCGCCACCGCGCTGCGCGAGCGCCACGGCGTGCGGCTTTCGCCGGTGGCGGCCGATGCGCCGGCATCTTTCGATGCATCATTGATGACTCCTCAGGCCATGGGCCAGCCCTCGACGTGAACTCTCAGACCGAAATTTCGACCGTCCTCGACCGCGACTCCGAGTCCCCGCTGTGGGCCCAGTTCCGCGACGCGCTGCGCATGCAGATCCTGCAGGGCGTGCTGCCCATCGGCGCCAAGCTGCCGTCCGAAGCCGAGCTAGGCGAGCAGTTCGGCATCTCGCGCATCGTGGTGCGCGAGGCGCTGGCCGACCTGGTGCGCAACAACCTCATCTACAAGATCAAGGGCCGTGGCGCCTTCGTCTCGGCGCGCGAGCGCGATGAAGATTTCGTCTCCACCGTGCTCGGCTTCTCCGACGAGATGGAGCGCAAGGGCCGCTCGGTGCGCACGCAGATCCTCACGCAGGAGCTGCGCGCGCCCACCGAGCAGGAGGCCGCATCGCTCGGCCTGACCGACGACACGCAGGTGGTGGCGCTCAAGCGCCTGCGCAGCGTGGACGGCGAGTTGCGCCTGCTGGTGGAGACCGTGGTGCCCGCCGACCTGGCGCCGGGCCTGCACCGCACGCGCCTGGACGATCGCTCGCTCTACGACGTGCTGCGCCGCCAGTACGGCCTGCGCCTGGTGCGCGCCGAACGCTGGATCGATGCCGTGCTGCCCGACGCCGAGACCTGCGACCTGCTCAATCTGCCGCAGCCCGAGCCGCTGCTGCGCATCGAGTCGATTGCCTACGGGGCCAACGGCAGGCCGCTGGAGCACTACCGCGCGCTGCACCGCTGCAAGACCAGCCGCCTGCACGTGCAGACGACGACCTGAGGTCCGGGTTCAGCTCCTGGCCGCCTTCGAGGGCCAGAGTACCGAGGCGATGGCGACCATCATCAGCGCCACCGCCACCCAGTCCTGCCAGTGCACAGCCTCGCCGAGCCACACCGCGCCACTGAACACGCCGAGCACCGGGATGAACATCACGCTCAGCGTCGACGCGATCGGCGGCAGGCCGCGCGCGAGGTAGAACCATGCGGCGTGCGCGAAGCCGAAGATCAGCACCGCGTTGTAGAGGATCGATCCCCAGGTCACCTGGCCCGGCCAGCGCCACTGGTCGCGCTCGAACAGCAGCGAGAGCACCGTCATCACCACGGCCGTCATCGCGGTCATCCAGAACGAGAGCGTGAGCGTCGGCAGGCCGATGCGCGTGTGGCGCAGCAGCTGCGTGCCCAGCGCCCACGTGGCCGCGGCCACCAGTGCCAGCGCCACGTAGCCGGGCCGGCCCGACAGGTTCGTGAGCTCGTGCCACAGCAGCAGGCCCACGCCGACCGCGCAGGCGCCAACGCCCAGCCACGCGCGCCGCGTGAGCGCGGCGGAGAACAGCAGCGCACCGATGACGGCCGAGAACACCGGCATCGTGTAGCCCAGGATCGCTGCGCGCCCGCCCGAGAGCGCCTTCACCGCGAGGATGATGCAGGCGTGCCAGACGAACATGTTGGTGGCGCCCAGCCAGACCAACTCGGACCACGCGCTGCGCGGCACGCGGAACGGCACCTTCATCCAGACCAGGGCCAGTCCCAGCACCGGCAGGCCCAGCCAGATCGAGATTGCGCGGAAGGCCAGCGGCGGGTAGTCGGCCACGCCGAGCTTCATCACCGGCCAGTTGAAGCCCCACGCGAGGGTCAGGAGAACGAGAAGGACGAACTGGCGCGGGGTGAAGGAGGGCATGGGCCGCGATTGTGGCGCGGCCCGGGCATTCGTGCTGGAGCGGCTACAGCAGCCGCTTCAGATACCGCCCCGTATGGCTCGCTTCATTCGCCGCGATGTCCTCCGGCGTGCCTTCGCCCACCACCGTGCCGCCGCCGGCACCGCCTTCGGGGCCCATGTCGATCAGCCAGTCGGCCGTCTTGATGACGTCGAGGTTGTGCTCGATCACGACGATGGTGTTGCCCGCGTCGCGCAGCTGGTGCAGCACCTTCAGCAGCAGCTCGATGTCGGCAAAGTGCAGGCCGGTGGTCGGCTCGTCGAGGATGTAGAGCGTGCGGCCGGTGTCGCGCTTGCTGAGTTCCAGCGCGAGCTTCACGCGCTGGGCCTCGCCGCCCGACAGCGTGGTGGCCGACTGGCCCAGCTTGATGTAGCTCAGGCCCACGTCCAGCAGGGTGCGCAGCTTGCGCTCGATGGTGGGCACGGCTCGCAGGAAATCGTGCGCGGCCTCGACCGTCATCTCCAGGATCTGCGCGATGTTCTTGCCCTTGTAGAGCACCTCCAGCGTCTCGCGGTTGTAGCGCTGGCCGTGGCAGACCTCGCAGGGCACGTACACGTCGGGCAGGAAGTGCATCTCGACCTTCACCACGCCGTCGCCCTGGCAGGCCTCGCAGCGCCCGCCCGCCACGTTGAAGCTGAAGCGGCCCGGGCCGTAGCCGCGCTCGCGCGCGGTGTTGGTCTCGGCCATGAGTTCGCGGATGGGTGTGAACAGGCCCGTGTAGGTGGCCGGGTTGCTGCGCGGCGTGCGGCCGATGGGGCTCTGGTCAACGTTGATGACCTTGTCGAAGTACTCGATGCCTTCCACCGATTCGTGCGCGGCCGGCTCCTCGTGGGCGCGGTACAGGGTGCGCGCGACGGCCGTGTAGAGCGTGTCGTTCACCAGCGTCGACTTGCCCGAGCCCGACACGCCCGTCACGCAGGTCAGCAGGCCGACGGGGAAGGCCACGCTCACGTTCTTCAGGTTGTTGCCGGTGGCGCCGACGACGCGGATTTCCTGCAGGTCGGTCTGCGTGGCGAGGTGCGCTGCCTCGCGTGCGGCGCGGCGCTCGGCGGCCGGGCTGGGCGGAAAGCGCGGGGGCTTCTTTCCCTCGTGGAAGGCGGGTTGCTTCGTCGCCGGCAGCCAGGCGGTGCGGTGCTTCGGCACCTCGATCTTGCGAACGCCTGACAGGTACTGGCCGGTGAGCGAATCGGGGTTCGACGAAACCTCGGTGTAGGTGCCTTGCGCCATCACGCGGCCGCCGTGCACGCCGGCGCCGGGGCCCATGTCGATCACGTGGTCGGCGGCGTGGATCATGTCCTCGTCGTGTTCGACCACGATCACGCTGTTGCCGATGTCGCGCAGGTGCTTGAGCGTGCCGATGAGGCGGTCGTTGTCGCGCTGGTGCAGGCCGATGCTGGGCTCGTCGAGCACGTACATCACGCCAGTGAGGCCGGAGCCGATCTGCGAGGCGAGGCGGATGCGCTGCGCCTCGCCGCCCGAAAGCGTCTCGGCGCTGCGGTCCAGGCTCAGGTAGTTGAGGCCCACGTCGTTCAGGAACTTCAGGCGCAGGCCGATCTCGCGCACCACCTTGTCGGCGATCTCCGCCTTGGCGCCGCGCAGCTTGAGCTTCTCGAACCATGCGAACGAATCGCGCAGCGTGAGGCGGCTGAGTTCGTAGATGGCCATGCGCGGCGGCTCGCCGCCGTCGGCCGGGCGGTTCGCCTCGTCGACCAGGAACACGTTGCGCGCCTCGGGCCGCAGGCGCGAGCCGCCGCAGTCGGGGCAGGGCTGCAGGTTGCGGAAGCGCGCGAGGTCTTCGCGCACCATCACCGAGTCGGTCTCGCGGTAGCGCCGCGTCATGTTCGGAATGATCCCCTCGAAGGGATGCTTCTTCGTGAGCTTCTTGCCCGCGAAGTTGCCCGACTCCATGGTGTAGTTGAACTTGATCTCCTCGGCGGCCGAGCCGTGCAGCAGCACGTGCTGCACCGAGGCGGGAAGCGATTCGAAGGGCGCGTCGACGTCGAACTTGTAGTGCTTCGCGACGCTCTCGATCATGCTGAAGTAGTAGCCGTTTCGGCGGTCCCAGCCCTTGACGGCGCCGCTGGCCATCGAGAGCGATGGAAAGGCCACCACGCGCGCCGGATCGAACACCTCGCGGTGGCCGAGGCCGTCGCAGCTCGGGCAGGCGCCCACGGGCGAGTTGAACGAGAAGAGGCGCGGCTCCAGCTCCGACAGCGAGTAGTGGCAGATCGGGCAGGCGAACTTGGCGTTGAACAGGTGCTCCTTGTCGGGCGCGCCCTCGGCGCCCAACTGCAGCGCGATGGCGCGTCCCTCGGCCAGGCGCAATGCGGCCTCGAAGCTCTCGGCCAGGCGCTGCTGCATGTCGGGGCGCGCGCGAAGGCGGTCGATGACGACGTCGATGTCGTGCTTCTCGGTCTTCTTGAGCTTGGGCAGGTCGTTGTATTCGTAGGTCTGCCCGTCGACGCGGAAGCGTACGTAGCCGGCCGCCTGCATCTCGGCGAAGAGCTCGAGGAACTCGCCCTTCTTCTCGCGCGCGACCGGCGCCAGGATCATCAGGCGCGGCTCGTCGGGCAATGCCAGCGTGGCATCGACCATCTGCGACACGGTCTGCGCCTGCAGCGGCAGGTGGTGGTCGGGGCAGTAGGGCGTGCCGGCGCGGGCGTACAGCAGGCGCAGGTAGTCGTGGATCTCGGTCACGGTGCCCACGGTGGAGCGCGGGTTGTGGCTGGTGGCCTTCTGCTCGATGCTTATGGCGGGCGAGAGGCCCTCGATCACGTCGACGTCGGGCTTGTCCATCAGCTGCAAAAACTGCCGCGCATAGGCCGACAGGCTCTCGACGTAGCGCCGCTGGCCTTCGGCATACAGCGTGTCGAAGGCCAGGCTCGACTTGCCCGAGCCCGACAGGCCGGTGATGACCACCAGCTTGTTGCGAGGAATGTCGAGATCGACGTTCTTCAGGTTGTGCGTGCGCGCACCCCGGATGCTGATGCGCTGCTGCGCCAGCACCGCGCCGAGGTAGGTATTGCGTTCGAGTTCCGCGTCGCGGGCGCTTTCCGCGTCGGCGTCGGTGTATTCAGTGGCTTTTGAATTCAAGGGGGCGATCGTCCGAGGGCAACCGGACATGATAGACCGCCGGGGATTTCATGGCGAGGGGGAGGGAACCGGCGGTTCGGGCTTCGGGGCTTCTGCGGGAGGCGGGTGCACCGGGTCGGTGCCACCTCCGCTGCCCCCACTGCTGATCGCTCGGCTCACCATGTGCTCGGCCAGCGTGTCGTACAGGGGGCGGCTGATCATCCGTGAGACCAGGCTGGCCAGCATGGCGGCGGCCATCAGGCTCAGCACCATCGAGTGGCCGTCGACCATCTCCATGACGATGATGAAGGCGGTGAGCGGCGCCTGCGTCACCGCGGCCAGGAAGCCGGCCATGCCCATGGCGATGAGCGCCGGGCCCTGGTCGCTGCTGGCCAGCCGCGCCACCGCGTCGCCGATGCCCGCGCCGATGGACAGCGAGGGCGCGAAGATGCCGCCCGGCACGCCGCACCACGCCGTGAGCCAGGTGGCGACGAACTTCAGCACGGTGTAGAGCGGCGTGAGTTCGTCGTGGCCCTGCAGCATCTGCTTGACCGCTTCCGAGCCCGCGCCGAAGGTGACGCCGCCCGTGACCAGCCCGATGACGGCCACCGCCAGTCCGCCGATGGCTGCGAAGCGCACGGGGAAGCGCGCCCGCCAGCGGTTGAAGCGCCCGGCCGTGCCCGTGAGCGAGGCGATCAGCAGCCGCGCGAACAGCCCGCCCGCGGCGCCGCTCAGCAGGGTGACCAGCAGGCCGGGCCCGAGCACGTCCCAGCCCAGCCGGGGCACGTGGATCACGCCGAAGTAGCTGGTGTTGCCGAAAGCCGAGACCGCCACCAGGCCTGCCAGCACGATGGCCGTGATGATCAGGCCGCTGGAGCGCGCCTCGAGCCGGCCCGACAGCTCCTCGATGGCGAACACCACGCCCGCCAGCGGTGCGTTGAACGCCGCCGCGATGCCGGCGGCCCCGCCGGCCACCAGCAGCGCGCGCCCGTCGATGGCCGTGTTGGGCGAGAGCCAGCGGCGCGCATGCTGCATCACGCCCGCCGCCACCTGTACCGAGGGGCCTTCGCGCCCGATCGAAAGGCCGGCCGCGAAACCCGCCACGCCCAGCCCGATCTTCGCGACCGTGAGCCGCAGCGAGGCGAAGACGAAGCGCCGCTCGCCGGGCAGGGCCGGATGCAGGGCGGCCTTGATCTGCGGAATGCCCGAGCCGCCGGCTCCGGGGAAGAATCGAAGCGTGAACCAGACGATGCCGGCCGTGAGCAGCGGCGTGGTCAGCAGCACCGCCCAGGGCCAGGCGCGGTAGAAGCGGTGGAATTCGCCGAAGACCCAGTCGCTGGCCAGCGTGAAGCCCACCACGAAGAGGCCTGCCGCGATGGCGTAGCCCAGCACGATCGCCCGGTCGAGCCATACACGCCCGCTCGACAGCTCGGCGCGCAGATGCTCGAAAAAGTCAGGTTCCCTGTTCATCGCAGGGGCCCATTCTGGCACCGGGCGGGAGTAGGGCGGGCTGCCTTGGGGCACAATCGAGGGTTCTTCTCAACCTCCTCCTCCATCTACTTATCAGGGGCAGTGCATATGGCATCGGTCAATAAAGTCATCGTCGTCGGCAATCTGGGGCGCGACCCCGAGATGCGTACATTCCCGAGCGGCGATCAGGTCGCGAACGTCACAGTGGCCACCACCGATCGCTGGAAAGACAAGCAAAGCGGCGAAATGCGCGAAGCCACCGAGTGGCACCGCATCGTCTTCAACGGCCGCCTGGCCGAAATCGCCGGCCAGTACCTGCGCAAGGGCTCGCAGGTGTATGTCGAAGGAAGCCTGCGCACGCGCAAGTGGACCGACAAGGACGGCATCGAAAAATACACCACCGAGATCCGCGCCGACCAGATGCAGATGCTCGGCAGCCGCCAGGGCCAGGGCGGTCCGTCGGGTCCGAGCGACGACGACGGCGGTTATGGCGGCGGCGGCGGTGGCGGCTACGCCCCGCGCGCACCAGCGGCTGCACCGCGTGCCCCGGCACCGGCCCCGCGCCAGGCTCCGGCCAAGTCGTCGTCGGGCTTCGACGATATGGACGACGATATTCCGTTCTGAAAAATACCCTTCGGGGTCTTGCAGATGAAAGAGCTGCTTCCGCATGGGAGCAGCTCTTTGTTTTTTTCCGCGACGGTTCGGCGCTACTGCCCGTCCAAATCGTTGCGGACTGACGTTCTCATGAAATTTTCATGACAAAGCGCAGTCCCGTGCGCTCCGAACCGTCGAGGTATTGGAGCTTCCGCGACCGCACTTGTCATTCATGCCCCCCGCCGCTTTTCTCGCTCGCCTTCGCGGCCAGCGACAGTCCCCAGGATCCATGCCCCGCCGGGCCCGCCTGCGCGTCGCGCTCGGCTGGCTCGGCCTGGGGCTTGCCAGTGCCGCCGTGCCCGTGACCGCTCTGGCGCAGACACAGCAGCAGGTGCCGCAGCACTGGATCAGCTACGCCAACCTCGCCGGCAGCCAGCTGCAGTCGACGCTGGGCGACCCCGCCAGCGAGACGGTGGTGCGCCTGCACGCGTGGATGCAGGGGCGCATATCGACCAAGGAGGGCCAGCCGGTGCCGCCTCCGCCGGTGGTGGTGCGCGTTTGGGTCGCGCCCAGCGGCAAGATCGACCGCGTGGCTTTCGACTCGCTGGGCGATGCGCAGGCCGACACCGACCTGCGCACGCTGCTCACCACGCAACCGCTGGCCGAGCCGCCGCCGCGCGACATGCGCCAGCCGATGGTGCTGCAGCTCAGCCTCGGCGCGACCTGACGCTCGCCCCTCGCTTCATGCGGCGGTGCTGATCCGGCGGCAAGGCGCCGTGCGAGTCACTCGATCGTCACGAAGCAGCCCTAGCATCCGCTGCAACATGCCCCCGGGCGGCGGCCTTCGCCGGGCGTTTCGAACTCATGCGGCATGACCCTCCCTTTCTGTTTCATCTGGCAAGCCTCGTGCTCGCGTGCTGCATGACGTTGCCCGCCGTGGACGCGCGCGCGCAGCCGCAGGAGGCAGTGCCCCTGCGCTTCGACATCGCGCGCCAGCCGCTGCACGCCGCGCTCGAACAGTACGGCTTGCGCACGGGCCTTCCGGTGTTCTTCGACGCGGCGCTGGTTGCGGAGCGCGAGTCGAATGCCGTGCATGCCGAGGCGACACCATCCGAGGCACTGCGCGCGATGCTGCGGGGCACGGGCCTGGTGGCCGACTACGCGGGCTCCGGCGCAACGGCCGCCTTCGTGCTCAAGCCCGCCCCGACGGATGCCGTGGCCGCGCCGGCTTCGAACACCGAAGGCTCCGGCCCCGTGCCTGCCGCATCGCCCGACCGCAATTACGACGGCCTCGTGCAGACCCGCATCTGGGAGGCCTTCTGCGGCAACCCGCGCACCGCGCCCGGCGGGTACCGGGCCGCGATGCGCTTCGTGATCGACGGCACAGGCCGCATCGCCAACGCCTTCCTGCTGCACACCAGCGGCGACCGCGCGCGCGACGGCGCGATCCTCGAAACCCTGGGCCAGATCCGCATCGACCGACCGCCGCCGCCCGGGATGGCGCAGCCGCTCACGATGCTGATACTGCCGCGCTCGCAGACGCCGGGGCTCGAATGCCCGGCGCAGCGCTGAGGCCGCGCCGTCATGCCCGAGAACGCGCTGCCGGCGCTGCGCGACTTCCTGGTCTCGCGCTACGACGAGCTCAAGCAGCGGCTCACGCGCCGGCTGGGCAACGCCGACCGCGCGGGCGACGCGCTGCAGGACACATGGCTGCGCCTGGAAAGCCGCGACGACATCGACGGAGTGCGCGACCCCGCGTCCTACCTGCTGCGTGTTGCCGTCAACCTGGCCTATGACCAGCTCGCAAGGCAGGGCCGGCTGGCCACGTCGGAAGAGATCGACGCGCTGCTCGAGGACGCGCCCGACACGGCCCCCGGCCCCGCGCAGATCGCCGAGGACCGTTCCGAGATGGCCGCGCTCGCGGCGCTCATCGCACGCATGCCGCCGCGCCGCCGCCAGGTGCTGGTGATGGTGCGCTGGGAGCATCTGCCGCAGCGCGAGGTGGCCGCGCGGCTCGGCGTTTCGCTGCGCACGGTGGAAAAGGAGCTGAAGGACGCCCACGATTTCTGCGCGGCCCGCATGGGTCGTCCGCCCGATGCGCCGGGGGCCCATGAAAAATAAAATGCGGTTCCCCGTGCCCGCAGCCGTCTCATGGATATGAACATCCGTGCCGAGCCCGACAAGGCCGCCCAGGTCCAGCGCGAAGCGCAGGCCTGGCTGCGCCGGCTCACGTCCGGCGAGGCCACGCAGCGCGACCTCGAGGGCTTGCGCCGTTGGCAGGAAGCGAGCGAGTTGCACGCGCAGGCGTTCGCCGAGGCGAAGCGGCTGTGGAAGACGCTCGATCCGGCCATCGGCCAGATGATGGAGGCGCAGCCCGCGCTGCTGTCCGACCACCGCGAGTCGATGCGGCAGAAGGCGCAGTCGCCGCGGCTCGCGCGTCGTGCATTCCTCGGTGCCGCGGTGAGCGCAGCAGGCGTTGCTGCAGCCGTGTACCCGCCGCTGGCGCTGTGGCCATCCGTGAGCGAGTGGAGCGCCGATTTCCACACTGCCACCGGCGAGCAGCGCTCCGTGGTGCTCGCCGAAGGCGTCGGCCTCGTGCTCAACACGCAGACCAGCGCGCAGCGCCAGACGCGCGACGGTCGCACGGTCGGCATCGACCTGATCTCGGGCGAGGCGGCGGTCGATCTCTCCCCGGCATCCGGCGCCTCCGCGTTCCGCGTGGTCGCCGGCGCGGGCCGCAGCGACGCGCAGTCGGGCCGCTTCGAGGTGCGCCACATCGACGGCAGCACCTGCGTCACCTGCATCGAGGGCAGCGTGAGCGTCGCGCACGCCAGGGGCGCGCGCACCCTGCAGGCCGGCCAGCAGGTGGTGTACGACGCTGGTTCCATCGGCGCCGCCACCGGCGTGCAGGGCACCGACGTATCGGCCTGGCGTTCGGGCGTGCTGGTGTTCAGGCAGACGCCGCTGGCGCACGTGATCGCCGAGATCAACCGCTACCGCCCGGGCCGCGTGGTGCTGCTTGCGCGCGCACTGGCCGACCGGCCGGTGAGCGGGCGTTTCGCCATCGCCTCGCTCGACACGGTGCTGGTGCAGATCCAGCGCTCGTACGACCTCGAGGCGCGCACATTGCCGGGCCGCGTGCTGGTGCTTAGCTGATGTTTGTGACAGCTCGATTGGCCCCCGAGCCCGGTCAGGATTGAAAAAGTTAGCGGTTCTGTTTACTTCGCCCGGTCTGACAAGTAAGGGGCGCGCCTTCCGTGCCCATGCAGTTCATTCCTTACCGGGCGCCAGATGAAAAAACACGAGGGACACGACAGCCGCAGCCGCAAGCCGGGCGCCGCCGTCGTGCATCAGAGGAGCTTCCGCATTTCGCCGCTGGCCCAGGCCCTGGCCCTGGCGCTGGCCGCCGGCGCGACCACCACGATCACCGCGCCGGCCCACGCGCAGCAGGCCTTCAGCCCGGCGTGGATGGCGCAGAAGAACATGGCGCAGAACGCCGCCGCCGCCACCGGCCGCCTGCCCAACGGCATGCCCGCGTCGATGCTCGCCAGCCCGCAGGCGCAGCAACAGCGCGCCAACGCGCAGCTGCAGCAGTCGATCAACAACCTGAACCTGGCGGCGCGCGGCATCGCGGCGCAACAGGCTGCCCAGGCCGCCGCACGCGCGGCCGCGCAGAACGACGCCTCGGTGCCCGACGGCCTGGCCGACGGCGGCCTGAGGGTCGACACCAACAGCCTCACGGCCGGCTGGGCCAACGCCAACGCGCCGGTGCAGACGCGGCAGGCCGACGGGCGCACGAACGTGGCGATCCAGCAGACCGGCGACAGGGCCGTCCTGAACTGGGAGACCTTCAACGTCGGGCGCAATACCACGGTCGATTTCAGGCAGCAGGCCGACTGGGCGGTGCTCAACCGCGTGAACGACCCGCAGGCGCGGCCCTCGCAGATACAGGGGCAGATCAAGGCCGACGGCACGGTGCTGATCGCGAACCGCAACGGCATCGTCTTCAGCGGCACCAGCCAGGTCGACACGCGCAACCTGGTCGCCGCGGCCGCGCACATTTCCGATTCGCAGTTCAACGCCAACGGCATCTACAGCGCGGGCACCGCGCCCAGCTTCACCGGCGCGCAAGGCAAGGTGGAGGTGCAGGCCGGCGCGCGCATCGCGACGCGCGCGCCGGCCATTTCCACCGAGGGCGGCGGCTACGTGCTGCTGGTGGGCCAGGAGGTGCACAACGCCGGCGACATCGCCACGCCCAGGGGGCAGGCGGTGCTCGCGGCGGGCGACAGCTTCCTCATCAAGAAGGGTTCGGGCACGGGCGGCAACCAGGCTTCCACCACGCGCGGCAACGAGGTCACGCCGCAGTTCGGTGCCGACAGCACCGCCGGCAAGGTGAGCAACACCGGCCTGATCGTCGCGCGCGAGGGCGACGTGACGATGGTGGGGCGCGACGTGCGGCAAGACGGCGTGGCCCTCGCCGCCACCACGGTCAACACCCGCGGCACCGTCCACCTCGCCGCGGTGGGAGCCGACGGCAAGGTCGCGCTCGGGCAGGGCGCCACCACGGCCGTGGTGATCGAGGACGACGGCAAGACCACCGCGCTGGACAGCCAGCGCGACGGCCTGCGCGGCCCCGCGCTGGTCAACGGCAACCCGGACATCGTGGCGGTGGCCGATCGCCGCGACCAGTCGCGCATCGAGATCGCCAGCGGCGGCACGGTCGACTTCCAGGCCGACTCCCTGACGCTCGCGACCGGCGGGCAGATCGCGGTGACCGCCGCCGCCCGCACCCTGGTGCGCGATCGCGCGCAGATCGACGTCTCCGGCGCCGTGGGCGTGAGCCTGGCCATGGAGAGCAACAACGTCAAGATCAACGTCCAGGGCAACGAGCAGCGCGATGCGCCGCTCAACCGCGACGGCAAGCGGCTGAACAACAACGACGTGTGGATCGACCGGCGCAGCCTGGTCTTCGTGCCCAAGGGCACCAACGGCTACGCCAGCGACCGCTGGTACACGGCCGGGGGCCTGCTGGAAGTGGGCGGCTATCTCGGCACCGAAGGCCACACCGCGAGCGAATGGATGGCGCAGGGCGGCACCGTCACCTTCGGCGGCGCGGAAGTCGTGACCCAGGGCGGCTCGAGCATCAATCTCTCGGGCGGCACGCTGAACGTGCAGACCGGCTTCATCCGCCAGACCTGGCTCAAGGGCGCGGACGGGCGCCTGTATGAAGTGTCGAAGGCGCCCGGCGACCAGCGCTACGAGGGGCTCTACCGCGGCTTCGAGGACGAGCACAAGCGCTGGGGAGACAAGACCACCGGCTACTTCTACAACCCGCTGATCGGTGCGCAGAAGCGACTCGAGAACGGCTACACGGTCGGGCGCGATGCCGGCAAGCTGGTCGTCGCCACGGGTGCCGCGGTGCTCGAAGGCGGCATCACCGCCGAAGCCTTCCAGGGCACGCGGCAGACCCAGGCGCCGCAGGCGGGGCTGGACGGCTACAACCAGTCGCACGACGCCGCATCGCGCAGGGGCCAGCTCATCGTCGGCGAATACCTGCCGATGTTCGACCGGCGCACCGGCGCGCTCAACCACCTGCTCAGCGCCAACATGGATCGGGTGGAACTCAAGGAAATGGGCGACACGGGCGAACGCATCGCGGCGGCGCTGGACCTTGCCACGGCCCTGCCGGCCGAGCGCAGGAACAGCCTGCTGCTCGACACCGCGCAGCTCAACGGGATGTCGCTGGGCGCCGTGCGCATCGCCGCGCGCGACCGCATCGACGTCAACGCGGACCTGCAGGCGGCCGCGGGCGGCAACATCACGCTGTACGGCAACAACGTCGTGGTGAAGGCCGGGCTGAGCGCGCACGGCGGCAGCATCATGCTGGGCAACACGCTCGCGCAGACCGGCCCGAGCGGCACGCTCGACACCCTCGTGAACGCGAAAGAGCCCCTCGGGCATGTGACCCTGACCGAGGGCGCCAGGCTCGACGCGAGCGGCCTGTGGCGCAACGCCGAGCTCGACCCTTTCACGCCAGACCTGGCATATGCGAACGGCGGCAGCGTGTCGATCCGCGGCACCGGCGACGTGGCGCTGCAAAGGGCGAGCGTGATCGACGTGTCCTCGGGCGCGGTCATGCGAACGGGCGGCAAGACGCAGGCCGGCAAGGGCGGCAACGTGACGCTGGCCACCACCACGCGCAAGGGCAGCCTCCAGCTGGACCCCGAGGCGCAACTGCGCGGCTACGGCGTCGCGGGCGGCGGCACGCTGTCGATCCAGGCCGGCAAGGTGCTGGTCTCCGACCAGCCGGCGAGCGCCAGCGCCACGCCGCCCGGCACGCTGGTGCTGGGCGGCAACTTCTTCGACAAGGGCTTCTCCGCCTACGAGATCACCGGCGGCGAAGGCCTCACCGTGGCCGAAGGCACGCAGGTCGACGTGACGATGCCGGTGTATCGCTTCCGCGACGACGCGCGCCGCGTGGCCAGCGGCGCCGGCCCGGCGCGCGCGCTCGAACTGTGGACGCCGCCGCTCTACCAGGAAGACGCGGTGAATGCCGTTCTTCGCCAGCGCAAGGGCGCGAGCCTGAGCCTGCAGGCCGGCCGCAGCCTGATCACCGAGATCGATCCGGCAACGAGCACGCTGGCCGTCGGGCGCGGCGCGCGGATCGAGGTCGATCCGGGGCAATCGATCGCGCTGCGCGGAGCCGGCCAGATCACCATCGACGGCGCGCTGACCGCGCACAGCGGCAGCATCGACGTGCGCCAGCAGCAGTACGGTTTCGTCGACGTCGCCGGCCTCACGCCGGAGGCCGACGGCAAGGTGCACACGCGCTCGATCTGGATCGGCGACAACGCGGTGCTCGACGTGTCGGGCCGCGCGCACACGGCCACCGACGTGCACGGGCGCACCTATGGGCGCGTGGAACGCGGCGGCAGCATCGTGCTGGGCGGCGTCATCGACCACGACCGCGCGGTGGCGAGTTCGGCCGACGCCTACGTGATCGTGCGGCCCGGCGCGAAGCTCGATGCCTCGGGCGCGCAGGCGGTGCTGGACGTGCCGGGCCTGGGCCCCACGACCGTTGCCACCGACGGCGGGCGCATCTCGCTGAGTTCGTACCTCGGCCTGCACATCGACGGCTCGCTGCGCGCGGCGGCCGGCGGCGCGGGAGCCGCAGGCGGCTCGCTCGACATCGCGCTCGAGTCGCCGCTGTACGACTCCGGCGGGCTCGACCGGGCGCAGCAGGAAGCCATCGTTCCGCGCGAGCTGACGGTGGCCCAGTCGCAGTCGCGCGCTTCGCTGCTGCCGGACGATCTCGCGCCCGGCCAGGCGGACGCGGCGCTGCGCTACGGCAAGACCCGGCTGTCGGCCGATCGGCTGGGCGCCGGCGGCTTCGACAACCTCACGCTGCTGGCCAACGGCCAGCTCTCGTTCGACGGCGACGTGTCGCTGCGCATGGGCCAGGGCCTGACGCTGTTCTCCAGCTCGCTGTCGCTGGCCGAGTCCTCCAGCGCGTCGGCGCGCGTGCAGCTGGCGGCGCCCTACGTGAAGCTGTCGGGCACGGGTGCGTACTACGCGGCCGTCGGGGTGCTGCGCCCGCGCATGCTGCACGGCATGACGCCGCTGGACTCGACGGCCGAGTTCTCGGTGCAGGCCGGCCGGTTGCTCGACCTGGGCAACAGCATCTCCTTCGGCACCGAGGGCCGCTATGCCATGCAGGGCGAGTTCACACCGGTGCACGTCGAGCGGCGCGGCTTCGAGAAGGTGGAACTGGCGAGCGACGGCGACATCCGCTTCCTGCTGGCCAACGACAACGACAGCCGCTCGCGCCTGTGGACGCACGGCAGCCTCACGTTCGCCGCGGCGCAGCTCTACCCCGAGACCGGCGCCATCGCGCAGGTCAACGCGGGCTATCGCATGGACCCGGTGGCGCTGCGTGTCGTGTACGACCCCGACAGCGTGCTGCGCATCGAACGTCGCGGCGACGCGCCGGCCGGCGTTCCGTATTCGGCCTTCGGCGCGCTCGAATTCGGCGCCGCGGTGATCGAGCAGGCCGGTGTCGTCCGCGCGCCGCTCGGCAGCATCCGTCTGGGTACCGATCTCGAGCAGGGCGCGCTGAACGTGGCGCTGCTGCCGGGCAGCATCACCTCGGTCAGCGGTGCCGGGCTGACGATGCCTTACGGCGGCACGACCGACGGCATCGACTACAAGTACGACGGGCGCTCGGTGCGGCCCGTGGGCGCGGGCGGCGGCGCGGGCATCCGGCTCGGCGCCGAGCATGTGGACGTGCAGGCCGGCGCGCTGCTCGATCTCTCGGGCGGCGGTGAACTCGCCGGCGCCGGCTTCGTCGCGGGCCGCGGCGGCTCGACCGACGCGCGCTTCCATCCGCTGATGCAGATCGGCGCCGACGGCCGCTTCTCGCTGCCTTCGCTGTCCACCAACGCGGTGTACGCCATCGTGCCCGGTGCACAGCCGCTGGCCGCGCCGGCCAGCGGTCCGGCGGGGGCTTCGCAGGCGGCCACGGGCCGGCAGATCACCATCGGGGCGGGCGTGCCCGGCCTGCCGGCGGGCACCTACACGCTGATGCCGTCGACCTATGCGTTGCTGCCGGGCGCTTTCCGCGTGGAGCTCAACGGCGCGGCCGGAAACGTCGGCACTACCGGGCAGGCGCTGGCGATGCGCAACGGTTCCTGGGCCGCCACGGGCCGGCTCTCGGTGGCCGGCACGGGCCTGCGCGACAGCCTGCCCAGCCAGGTGATCGTGACCCCGGCCGACGTGCTGCGCACCTACGCGCAATACAACGAGACGAGCTATGCCGACTTCGTGCGCGCCGACGCCGCGCGACTGGGCGTGCCGCGCGGGGTGCTGCCGGCCGATGCCGGATCGCTGGCCTTCGTGCTGGGCTCCGGGCGTGGCGGCATGTCGCTGGACTTCGACGGCCTCGCGCGCTTCCAGGCCGCGCAGGGCGGCCGTGGCGGTACCGCCATGGTGCTGGGCGGCGACGTCGAGGTGCTGGGCGCGGGGCAGTCGCGCACCGCGGGCTTCGAGGGCGCCTCGGTGCGTGCGGACACGCTGAACGACCTGCATGCCGACCGGCTGGTGGTCGGCGCGAGACCCACGGTGATCTACGGCCAGCAGGGGCGCTACGTCGGCTTCAGCGAAGCGATGAGCGACGTGAAGCTGCGCGCGGGTGCCGTGCTGAAGGCCCCCGAGGTCTTTCTCGCGGGCCGTGGCAACCTGGCCGTCGAGGCCGGCGCCGGCATCTCCACGCTCGGGCAGGGCGCCGCCATCTACGACTCGTCCTCGGGCTTTGTCTACCAGCCCGGCGATTCGAGCCTGCTGGCCGTGTCGAACGGCCGGCTCGACGTGCTGGCGCCAGCCGCCACGGGCAAGGGCTCGATCCTGCTGGGCGTGTGCAACACCTCGTCGTGCAGCGCCAACAGCACCTTCTATTCGGAGGGCACGATCACCGCGGCCACCAACGGCGCGTTCGAGCTGAGCGAAGCGTCGCGCTACGGCACGCGCCACCTGGCGCTGGCGGTGGGCGGCGTGAACGCCGGCTCGGTGCCGGCGCTGGCCGACGCGCAGGCGCGCGGCGTGCTGGCCAACGGCCTCACGCTGAACCAGGACGTGCTGCAGCGCCTGCTGAACGGCGACACCAGCACCGGCGCGCCGGCGCTCGAGTCGCTCACGCTCACGGCGCGCGACGCGATCAACTTCTACGGCAGCGTCACGCTCGACACCACCGATCCGGCCACGGGCAAGTCGCGCCTGGACACGCTGGTGCTCGGCACCCCGGCGATCTACGGCTCGGGCGGCGCGGGCGACGTGGCCACCATCCGCACGCGCAACCTGGTCTGGAGCGGCGCGACGCAGGCCCCGGGCGCGGTGGCAGGCGGCGGCGCGGGCACCGGAAGCGGCACGCTCGACATCCGGGCCGAACGCATCGAACTCGGCGACATGCCCCACACCGTGAGCAACGGCCAGGACGACAACGCGCGCCTCGCGCTCGGTTTCGCCACCGTGAAGCTGGGCGCCAGCGATCGCCTCACCAGCAGCCGCAGGGGCAGTCTCTCGGTCTACCAGAGCCAGGGCGCCTACGAAGACGGCAAGGGCTATGTCTACAGCGGCGGCAACCTGGAAATCGCGACGCCGCTGGTCACCGGCGAGGCGGGCGCGGTCAACCGCATCACCGCGGGCGGCACGCTGCGCATCGGCGCGTCCGCAGGCAACCGCCACGACGCGGCGGTGGGCAAGGACATCCGGGCGCTGGGCGCGGACCTCGCGCTGAACGCCCGCGACATCGTGCTCGACACCGCCATCGTGCTGCCCACCGGCAAGCTGACGCTGACGGCGAAGGACGACATCGCGCTGGCCGACGGCGCGCTCATCGACGTCGGTGGCCGCAAGCTGGGCTTCAACGACCTCGACAAGTTCAGCTGGGGCGGCGACGTCGGCCTCGAAAGCCAGGCGGGCAGCATCCGCCAGGCGGCCGGCGCGACCATCGACCTGTCGGCGCAGGGCAACCGCGCCGGCACGCTCAAGGCGGTGGCGCTCGGCGCCTCGGCGGGCGTGGTCGACCTGCAGGGCCGCATCCTCGGCGCCAGCAGCGGCCACTACGACGCCGGCGGCACGATGGTGCCGTTCAAGGCGGGCAGCGTGGACATCCGCGCGCAGCGCCTGGGCGACAGCGGCACGCTCGACGACCAGTTCGCGGGCCTCAACCGGCGCCTGAACGACGGCGCGGTGTTCGGCAACCGCAGCTTCCAGCTGAAGCAGGGCGACCTCGTCATCGGCAACGGCCTGAAGGCCGGCGAGGTCAATGTCTCGGTCGACAACGGCAGCCTCACGGTGCTGGGCACGATCGACGCCAGCGGAGAACGCGTGGGCAGCATCCGCCTCGCGGGCAAGCATGGCCTGACGATCGGCGGCGGTGCGCTGCTCGATGCGCACGGCACGGTGCTGCGCGTGGACAGCCGCGGCAAGATCATCGACGCGCCCAATCGCGCCATCGTCGAACTCAGCAGCGGCGACGGCCAACTGACACTGGCCAGCGGCGCTCACATCGACCTGCGCCACGGCACCGGCGCCACCGTCGGAAACCAGCCCGGCCAGCATGACGGCCAGAAGCGCGGCACGCTGGAGCTCAATGCGCCGCGCACCGGCGAGACCAGCGGCGACATCAGGATCGACGCCAGCGGCAGCCTGAACATCGAAGGCGCGCGCTCCATCGCGCTCAATGCCGTCTGGCGCTACGACGACACCGACCCGCTGGCCGTCATCAAGGATGGCCTGGACTCGGTGAGCGGGCGCCCGTACCGCGAGATCACGCAGGCCTACCTGGACCAGAAGCACGCGCAGAGCACGAAGTTCATCGACGCCGCGCTCGCCAACGGCGAGCTGCTGCACGGCAAGCTCGCCGGCCTGAACAACGCCTCCTATGCCGATGCGCTGCACCTGCGCCCCGGCGTGGAGATCGTGACCGGCAAGGATCTCGTGGTGCAGGGGGACCTCGACCTGTCGGGCTACCGCTACGCCAGCCTGAACCCGCGCACGCAGAAGACCGGCGTGTACGGCTCCGGCGAAGCGGGCAGCCTGGTGCTGCGCGCCGCCGGCAACATGGACATCTACGGCAGCATCAACGACGGCTTCGCGCCGCCGCCGGTCACGCCCGAGGAGAACGGCTGGGCGCTGGTGCCGGGCGTGCAGCCCTACAACGGCGACCTGGTGCTGCCGATCGGCGGCGTCCGCCTGGCCGAGGGCACGGCGTTTCCGTCGGGCACCACGCTGAACTACGACCTGCCGATCCAGGAGCTGACGCTGGGCGCGGCCGTGCGCCTGCCGGCGGCCGCGACGCTGGCGAAACCGCTCACCCTGACCGCCGGCACCGTGCTTGCCGCCGATGTGCGCGACGCGGCGGGCAAGCTGCTGCATGCGCGCGGCACCTTGCTGAAGGACGCCGTCACGTTGCCGGCCGGCACGCAACTGGGCGCCGGCACGCCGCTGCCGAGCGGTACCGCGCTGCGCGCCATGCTGTGGCCCAAGGGCGTGCCGCTGCCGGTGGCCTACGAGAACGACGTCGTGCGCAACACCGTGCTGCTGCGCGGTGCGCTCGAACTGGGACGCGGCGCGCTGATCCCGTCGACCACGCGGGTGGTGCTCGAAAACGGCGTCGGCTACATCGAGCTGCGCCCCGACAGCAACGGCACGCGCGGCCGCAACTGGGCGCTGGCGCCGATGCTGCCCGCAGGCAGCGAGTCGTGGGCGGTGCGGCTGGTGGCGGGCGCCGACCTGGGCGCGGCCGACACCCGCATCGCGCTGGCGAACACCGGCAGCCTGCGCCTGGCCGACACCCACTATGGCGCCACCGTCACCAAGGGCGGCGGCACGCTGGTCTGGGCGGAGAACAACAACTGGGGCATGCCCGCGGGGCAGCCGGTGACCAAGGAAGAGGAGGCGTTGTGCCCGCTCATTGACCCGGGCGACTGCGTCAGCAAGACGGGCATCGTATGGGCGCCGGGCAACGTGTTCGGCGAGCCCGCGGGCACGACCGTTCCCGACAAGGACCTGCCGCGCTGCCTGACCAACGTCGACGCCTGCATCGACTACGGCATGGCCATCAACGTGATCGCCGCGCACGGCCAGGGCATCAGCGTGGTGCGCACCGGCACCGGCGACCTCGACCTGATCGCCTCGGGCGACATCGACGCCCGCTCGCTCTACGGCATCTACACCGCCGGCACGCAGTCGGCGGGTGTCGACGGCCGCTTCAACCGGGCGCGCGGCAACGCGCCGGGCGCGGGCAGCGTGCTCGGCGCGGGCGGCGCCGACTACGAATCGCTGGTGGCTGGCGACGGCCGCGTCTACCAGGCGTGGTTCCCCGAGGCCGGCGGCAACCTCACGGTGCGCGCGGGCGGCAACCTCACGAGCGACATGCTGTCCACGCCCGCCAACGACGCGGCGCAGAAGGCCAGCGTGGGCGTGGGCAACTGGCTCTGGCGGCAGGGCGACGGCAGCGCGCAATTGCCGACGGCGTGGTGGATCAACTTCGGCAGCTACGCGGTGGACCCGGCGGGCCTGCTGGCCGCCGACGTGAAGCCGTCGCTGGTGGGCTTCACCGGCTTCGGCGCACTCGGCGGCGGCAACGTGCAGGTGCAGGCCGGCGGCAACGCCGGCATGCTCGAGCGCAAGGGCACGGCGCGCAGCCAGGGGCTGGTGGTGGCGGTCGGCAGTACCGGCCGCGTGGCCGACGACGGCAGCATCGTGCTCACGGGCGGCGGCGACATCGACATGCGCATCGGCGGCGGTGTCAACAGCTCGCAACTCGCGCGCGGCAACGCCAACACCACCTTCGTTCCGAACCACGACCTGCAGGGCGCGCTGGTCAACCTGCGCGGCGCCACGCAGCTGAGCGCGGCATCGGTCGGCGGCATGATCCTGGGCGGGCGCGACCTGAAGGACCCGCGCGCCTTCGATCCCTTCAGCTCGAACAGCGCCGAATCGACCGGCGGCCTGGTGCTGGTTCCCGGCGACTCGGCGATGCGCATCGACACGCTGGGCGACCTGGTGGTGGGCGCGGCGGCCGATGCAGGCCGCGTGCGGATGCAGAACAGCTCGCCTTTCAGTACCGGTTCCGGCACCTACGGTGGCGGCGGGCTGAGCTGGTTCTCGCTGTGGACCGACCGCACCGCCATCGACCTGTTCTCGGCCGGCGGCAGCCTGACCCCGAGCACGCAGATGAGCGAATCGACCCTGCAGTCGCTGACCACCAGCGTCAATGCGTCGGCCAGCGACTACCGCTTCGTCTATCCGGCGATCCTGCGCGCGGTGGCTGCGGGCGGCAGCATCTACAACGGTGCGGCGGCCAACGCGGCGAGCGAGGGTGTCAACGAATTCGCGTCGCGCACGTCGCTGCTGCTCGCGCCGTCGCGCAGCGGTCAGCTCGAGTTGCTGGCCGGCGATTCGCTGTACATGGGCAGCTACCCGATCAACCAGTCGGGCGCGGACCCGGCGGCGATGCCCAGCCCGTCGAGGCCAGCCTTCACCGGCTTCAACGGCAACACGCGCGTGGCCAGCAACCTCGGCACGGAGGGGCTGACGATGACAGCCCGCACCGACCCGTTCCGCCTGTTCGCGTTCGCTCCCGAAACCTATGCGGCCACCGATGCGCTGCGCACGCCGTCCCGCTTCTATGCGATGACCGGCGACATCGTCGGCCTGCGAAGCGGCGAGATCGTCGCGCGCGAAGACGGCAGCACCTGGTACGAAGCCGCGGCGCCGAGCTGGGTGATCGCCGGGCGCGACATCGTGAGCGCGGGCACCGTGCTCGGGCAGCCCACGTTCACGAGCCTGGGTGGCTCGAACAATGGTGCGACGTCCAGCGGCAATCTCGCGATCCACGGCCATGCGCAGGACGTCTCGCGCGTGGTCGCCGGGCGCGACATCCTCTACAGCAGCTTCAACGTGGCGGGCCCCGGCACGCTGGAAGTCAGCGCGGGCCGCAACATCGTGATGGAAGACCGCGCCGCCATCGCCAGCCTGGGCCCGTTGACGGCGGGCGACAAGCGACTGGGCGCGAGCATCGCGATGATGGCCGGCACGGGCGCGCACGGAGCCGACTATTCGGGCTTCCTGGCGCGCTATCTCGGCGCGGCCAACCGCGCGCAGGCCGGCGCCTCGCTGGCCAGCCAGTCCGGCAAGGTCGTCAAGACCTACGAGGCGGAACTGCTCGCGTGGCTCTCCGACAAGGACAACGGCCTGGGCTTCAGCGGCACGGCGAACGAGGCGCAGGCCTTCTTCGACGCGCTGCCGGCCGAGCAGCAGCGCGTGTTCGCGCGCCAGGTGTACTTCGCCGAGCTGAAGGCGAGCGGGCGCGAGTACAACGATGCACGCAGCGCGCGCTTCGGCAGCTACCTGCGCGGTCGCAACGCCATCGCGGCGCTCTTCCCCGAGAGCGATGCCGCGGGCGGCGCTATCGGCTACCGCGGCGACATCACCATGTACGGGCCGGCCGGCGTCAACACGCTGTTCGGCGGCGGCATCCAGGTGTTCACGCCCGGCGGCGCGCAGGTGTTCGGCATCGAGGGCAATGCGCCTGTGGCCAGGGGCGGCATCACGCCGGGCGTCATCACGCAGGGCAAGGGCGACATCTCGACCTACTCGCTGGGCAGCATCCTGCTGGGCCAGAGCCGCATCATGACCACCTTCGGCGGCCACATCATGGGCTGGTCGGCCGAGGGCGACATCAACGCCGGCCGGGGCTCGAAGACCACGGTGGTCTACACGCCGCCCAAGCGCGAGTACGACCAGTGGGGCAACGTGACGCTGTCGTCGAACGTGCCGAGCACCGGCGCGGGCATTGCCACGCTGGCGCCGATCCCGGAGGTGCCGGCCGGCGACATCGACCTGATCGCGCCGCTGGGCACCATCGACGCGGGCGAAGCGGGCATCCGCGTGTCGGGCAACGTGAACCTGGCGGCCCTGCAGGTGGTGAACGCGGCCAACATCGCGGTCAAGGGCGAGTCGGCGGGCATTCCGACGCTGGCGGCGGTCAACGTCGGCGCGCTCACCAACGCCAGCGCGGCCGCATCGCAGGCGGCCGGTGCCGCGCAGGAGGTGCTGCAACGCGAGCGCGCGGCGCAGCGCCAGGCGCTTCCCTCGGTGTTCACGGTGCGGGTGCTGGGCTTCGGCGACGAGCCTGCGAGCGGGGCGCCCGGCGCGGGCGAGGTGCGGCGCAAGCCGGCGGAGCAGGCGAGCTACGACCCGTCGAGCTTCATCCAGATGGTGGGGCACGGGGCGCTGACCGACGCGCAGATCGCGCGGCTCAGCGAGAGCGAGCGCCGCGGCCTGCCGCGCGGACGCTAGGCCACGCCGTCGCGCCATGACCATGTTCATGTACGAGCCCTGCGGCGAGGCCGCAGAGATCGACTGCGCCCCGCCGTCGCCGCCGGAGCATCCGCAACCGGATTTCCAGGCGCTGCTGGTGGAGAACTACACCGGGCTGCACCGCAGGCTCGCACGGTACCTGGGCTGCGCCGACGCGGCCAGCGAGAGCCTGCACGAGGCCTGGATGAAGCTGGCCGGAGCCCGCTTCGAAGGCACGGTGCAGAACCCGGTGGCCTACATCTACCGCGTGGCCTGCAACGCCGTCACGGACCGGCTGCGCGCCGAGCGGCCGTGGCAATACGCGGGCGATGCCGAAGACATGCTGGAGCAGGTGGTCGACCACTCGCCGGGGCCCGAGCTGATCGCCGAGGTGCGCTCCGACCTGGAGGCGGTCGAGCGCGCCATGCAGGGCCTGCCCAACCGGCACCAGGACATCCTGGTGGCGCTGCGGGTGCACGAACTCACCCGGCAGGAAGTGGCGGTGCGGCACGGGCTGTCGCTGCGAAGGGTGGACACCGCGCTGCGGCAGGCGCTGCTGCACCTGTCGGTCCTGCCTGCGGGCCGGCATCGACTGCAATACCAATGAACTACAATGATAATTATTCTCAACAAGCGTCGCGGTTCCGTAGCAAGCCTGCATGCCCACTACCGAAGCTTCCGTTCGCCTCGTGCACAGGCTCTACAGCGACCACCATTCGTGGCTGCTGGAGATGCTTCGCCGCAAGCTCGGCAACCTGGAGAACGCCGCTGACCTCGCGCAGGACACCTTTGCGCGCATCCTGTCGTCCAACGAGGCTGGGCCTCTGCGCGAGCCGCGCGCCTACCTGACGACCGTGGCGACACGCATCGCCGCGCAGTATTTCCGCCGTCTCGCCCTCGAGCGCGCCTATCTCGACGCCATCTCGCATCTCCCCGAGGCGGCGAGCCCTTCGCCGGAGCACCGCTTGCTGGTGCTGGAGGCACTGACTGCCATCAGCCGCGTGCTGGAGGGACTCAAGCCGCATGTGCGGGAGATCTTCCTGCTGTCGCAGCTCGACGGCCTGACCTACCCGCAGATCTCGCAGCAGCTCGGGGTTTCGGTCAACGTGGTGCAGAAGGCGATGGTGAAGGCCTACCGGCATTGCTACGACGCTGTGTATGGCGAGTGAGGCCGGTGCCCGTGTCGAGCAGTCGGTGTTCCGGTCGATCGCGGACGCGGCGCGTCCGATAGACGCGAGGATCGTCGATCAGGCCGTGGAGTGGCTGGTGAAGATCCAGTCCGGCCGCTCTTCGGCAGAGGACAGCGATGCCTGCGCCCGATGGCGCCAGTCGCACCCCGACCACGAGCGCGCCTGGCTGCGGGTGTGCGGCCTCGGGCGGGATCTGCGTGAAGGCACGGGGGCGGTCGATCCGCACGTTGCGCGCATGGCACTGCGCGGTGCGGACCGGCAGCGCCGCAGGTGGGCGCTCAAGACCATCGCGGGGCTGGGCGTGGGCGCGTGGACCGCATGGGCGATGCGGCACGACCTCGCCCTGCTGAATGCCGACTACCGGACGGCCGCGGGCGAGCGCCGCGACATCGTGCTGCCCGACGGCACACGGGTGCTGCTGAACACGCGCAGCGCGATCGACGTGCGATTCGACGCCACCGCCCGGACGCTGCGGCTCGTGGGCGGTGAAATCATGGTGACCACCGCCAAGGACTCCGCCGGGCGTCCGTTCGTCGTTCTCGGACGCGATGGCCGGATCGTGCCGGTCGGCACGCGCTTCCTGGTCCGCGAGTTCGATGCAGGGGACCGGCGCAGCGAGGTGACCGTGCTCGAAGGAGCCGTCGACCTGAGCGCCGGCGAGCGCTCGCAGGTCACCCGCGTGCCCGCCGGCAGCCGCGTGCGATTCAGCGGCACCGGCGTCGGCAGCCTTAGCACGCCGCCGGACGGCGCCGCGGCGTGGGCGGACGGCATGCTCGTCGTGGAACGCATGCGGCTGGACGATTTCATCGGCGAACTGGCGCGCTATCGCACCGGTGTGCTGCGCTGCGACCCGGAGGTGGCGGGCGTCCTGGTCAGCGGCGCGTTCCCGCTGGCGGATACCGACGCCGTGCTGGCGATGCTCGGCGAGACGCTGCCCGTGCGGCTGCGGTCGCTGAGCCGGTACTGGGTCACGGTCGCAGCGGGATAACGGCGAAGCGACAGGACGCGGCTGCTGTCGGTCACGCCGCGCAGACAGTTTGGACACCTCGATATCACGCCGGCAATAAAATGAGAATCGTTTACTTCATTCTTCCTGACTCCCGACCTCGTCCTGGTGCTCTTCGTGTCCGTTGCTGAATCATCCTTTTCCGCGGAACTCCATGCGCTCTACAGCCACCATCACGGCTGGCTGCACGCGTGGTTGCGCAAGAAGCTGGGCAACGGCTGCGATGCGGCCGACCTGGCACAGGACACCTTCGTGCGTGTCCTGATCGGCCGGAAGTTCGCTGCGTTGCGCAGCGAGCCGCGCGCGTTGCTGACGCACATCGCCAAGGGCCTCGTCATCGACCACTGGCGCCGGCAGGATGTGGAGCGCGCCTATCTCGACAGCCTTGCGGTGATATCGGCGGACGCCGCCCCATCGCCGGAGACCTGCCTGCTGATCCTCGAAGCCCTGCAGCGCATCGAAGCCATGCTGCGCGACCTGCCCGAGAAGACCCGCGACATGTTCTTCCTGGCCCAGTTCGACGGCATGACCTATGCCGAAATCGCGAAGCAGCACGACACCTCGCTGATCACCGTGAAGCGCCACATGCGACGCGCCTTCGCGGCGTGCCTGGCGGCCGCTTGAACCGATGAGCTGCAGACCCTTGCCGATGGCTGGCGGCGCCGACGAACTGCTCGGGGAAGCGGCCGACTGGATGGTCCGGCTGCAGTCCGGAGACATGACGGAGCTTTCGCTGCGCCAGCTAGAGCAATGGCGGACACGCAGCGCCGCCCACGCGGAAGCCTGGAGGCGAGCCGAGGCCGTGATGGGCACTTTCGAGATCGTGCCCAAGGCCATCGGCCGCCAGACCATGCAACGCCTGGCCGGCCCGGGGCGCCGCCAGGCTCTGCGTGCGCTGGGCATCGCCGCGGTTGCCGCGCCGGTCGTCTGGCTCGCATGGCGCGATCCGTCCGTCGGCACCTGGATAGCGAGCTGGAACGCCGACCTGCATACCGCGGCTGGTGAGCAGAAGACGATCACGCTGGCCGACGGCACCCGTCTCGTCCTCAATACCTCCAGCGCGGTCGATGTCGTCTTCACGGGTGCCGAGCGCCGCCTGCGCCTGCGACACGGCGAGATTCTCGTCACCACTTCGCACGACGATCCGTCGCCGGTCGACCGGCCGTTCATCGTGCAGACCGCGCAAGGAACCGTGCGTGCGCTCGGCACCCGTTTCTCGGTCGGCGTGCAAGGCGAAGGCACGCGCGTCGCGCTGTTCGAAGGCTCGGTACGGATCCGGGCAGAACAAAATGAACAGTCGCTCGTGCTGCGGGCGGGAGAGCAGACCGTGTTCAGCGCCACGGCCATCGAGCCTCCGCGCGCCGCATCGCCTACCGCCGCGCTCTGGGAGCAGGGCATGCTGGTCGCCAGCGACATGCGGCTGGGCGCGTTTGCCGCGGAACTCGGCCGCTATCGCGCCGGCGTGCTGCGCTGCCACCCCGACGTGGCGGACCTGCGGGTCTCGGGCGCCTTTCCGCTCAGGGACACCGATGCCAGCCTGCAATTGCTGCAGAAGACCCTGCCGGTGCGCATCTCGACCATGACGCGCTACTGGGTCGTCATCGAGCCGCGGTGATTATTTTTTCTCCCGGGGGTGATACCTTTTTTCGCTTCGTACGGTGTACCGGGTGAAGGCGCTTCAGCGCGCCACCCATGCGTTCACCTGCGAAAGGATTCTCTTGATGGTCCCCGGCCTTTTCCCTCGCCTGCGCGAGGATGCCTCCAGTCGTCCCCGCTGCGCGCCTCCGTCGATCCGCAGGCCGATCGGCCTCGTGCTCTGCGTGCAATGGACGCTGGCCGGCCTCGGACTTGCCGTGGTCGCGCCGCTCACGGCGGTGCACGCCGCGCAGCCGTCCAGCAACGAATCGAAGCGCTCCTACGCGATCCAGCCCGGCCCGCTCGGTGACGTGCTGGCGCAGTTCGCAGGTCTCGCGGGCGTGCCGCTGTCGTTCGACCCGACACCGCTCGCCGCCGTCCGGAGTCCCGGCCTGCGCGGCAGCTTCACGGTGCAGGAAGGCTTTTCGCGGCTGCTGCGCGACTCGGGCTACGAGCTGGTCGAGGCAGGCAATGGAAGCTATTCGCTGCGCGCATCACCGGCACCCAGGGCCGGCGACTCGGCCGTGCTGCCCACCGTCACGGTCACGGCGGTCGAGCCGTTGCCCGGCGAGCTGCCTGGCGCCTACGCCGGCGGACAGATGGCGCGCGGCGGCCGGCTCGGCCTTCTCGGCAATGCGGACATCATGAACTCGCCGTTCAGCACCAGCAGCTTCACGTCGGAAGCGATGACCAACCGGCAGGCGGCCACGCTGCCCGAAGTGCTCAACAAGGATTCCTCGGTGCGGTTCACGGGGCAGCTCGGCGGCGTCACCGACTCCTTCTACATCCGCGGACTGCCCATCGGCGAGGGCAACCTGAGCGAGGTGGCATTCGATGGCGTGTACGGCGTTGCGCCCAACTACCACGTGTTCACCGAGTACGCGCAGCGCGTCGAGGTCGTCAAGGGCCCGGCCGCGCTGCTCTACGGCATGTCGCCCAATGGCGGCGTGGGCGGCGTCATCAACATCGTGCCCAAGCGTGCATTGCCCGAAGACCTGAGCCGGGTCTCGCTCGACTACGGCAGCGGCTCGCAGCTGGGCCAGCACCTCGACCTGAGCCGGCGCTTCGGCGCCAATCGCGAATGGGGCATCCGCTTCAACGGCGCGCACCGCGAAGGCGACACGCCGCTGGACAACCAGAAATCGCGTACCGACATCGGCGCACTGTCGCTCGACTACCAGGGCGAACGCCTGCGCGCCTCGTTCGATTTCCTGTCGCAGGTCGAGAACGTCGATGCGCCGACACGCCCCTATCTCGTGGCGTCCGGCATCCAGGTGCCCGACGCGCCGGACGGCCGCCGCAACATCTCGCAGCCATGGGGCTGGTGGAAATCGGATGGGAAATCCGCGCTGCTGCGCGCCGAGTACGACCTGAGCGACAGGCTCACGCTGTTCGCCAATGCCGGCGGCTCGACGGTCAGCATCGCTCGCCTGTCCGACCAGACGCCCACGCTGCTCAACGGCTTCGGTCTCGCGACCTCCACGCCCACCAACTACAAGTTCAAGGTGGACCGGCACACCGCCGACGCGGGTCTGCGCGGACGCTTCGAAACCGGCGCGGTCAAGCACACGGTGAGTCTTCAGTTCAGCAACTACGAGGACCGGGTGGCACAGGCCAACAACACCGGCAAGGCGATGCTGACCAACATCTACGCGCCGGTCGACCGCCCCTACCAGAACGTTGCCGAGCCGCTGCGCACGCCGAAGGTTTCGGCTTCGCGTCTTTCGGGTGTGGCGCTGGCCGACACGCTCAGCGCCTTCGACGACCGGTTGCAGCTCACGCTGGGCCTGCGCCACCAGCGCGTCCAGTCGAACAACTTCAGCGCAAGCACCGGCGCCGTGACCGCCCGCTACGACCGCAGCGCGGTGACGCCACTGGCCGGTGTGGTCTTCAAGCCCGCGCGCAACGTGTCGATCTACGCCAACTACATCGAAGGCCTGAGCAAGGGCGACACCGCTCCCAATACCGCCTCGAACGCGGGAGAGATCTTCTCGCCTTACAAGTCGAAGCAGTACGAAGTCGGCGCGAAGTTCGACCTCGACGGCACCATGGCCACGGTGAGCGCGTTCCAGATCACCAAGCCCAGCGGCCAGCTCACGGGAAACCTCTATGCGGCCGACAGCGAACAGCGCAACCGCGGACTCGAATTCAACGTGTTCGGCGAGCCCGTCAAGGGCCTGCGACTGACCGGCGGCCTGACGCTGCTCGACGGCAAGCTCACGAAGACCAACAGCCGCACCACGCTCGGCAACCGCCCCGTGGGCGTTCCCGCGGTCATGGCCAATCTCGGTGCCGACTGGGATGTTCCGGGCGTCAGCGGCCTTTCGCTCAACGGCAGCCTCACCTACACGGGCAAGGAGTACGTCAACCAGGCCAATACCCAGTCGATCCCCTCCTGGACCACGCTCGACGTCGGCGTGCGCTACACGACCCGCATCGCCGGACGCACGACCACCTTCCGGGGCACCTTGGCGAACGCCACCAACCGCGCGTACTGGTCGGGCGTCGCCTCGTACGGCACGATCTCGCAAGGCATTCCGCGCACCTTCGTGCTGTCCGCTTCGGTTGACTTCTAGACCGCAGGTACGCCGCGCCATGACCCGAACGAAGTTCCTTGTCGGTGCGGTCGTGGCCGCTGCCGTTCTTGCAGTGGCTGCCGTGCTGTGGTTCTCGCCGAGCCCGGGCGGGCCCGGCACACCCGGGCAGGCCGATGCGCGCGCCCCCACCATCGTGACCGACCTGCTCGGGCGCAAGGTCGAGGTGCGCCTGCCGGTGCGGCGCATGATGCTCGGCGAAGGCCGCCAGCTCTACCTGCTTGCCGCGCTCGACACCGAAGACCCGATCGGGCGCGTCGTGGGGTGGCGCAAGGATCTGATCCAGTCCGACCCCGACACGTACGCCGCCTACCTGCACAAGTTTCCGCGCATCGCCGAACTGCCGCAGTTCGGCGGCTTCGAGGACGGCACCTTCGATCTCGAACTCGCGATCTCGCTGAAGCCCGATGTCATCCTCATGAACATCGAGTCGCAGCGTGCCACCGAGGACGCACGTTATGTCGAGCGGCTGCAGGCGGTCGGCATCCCCATCGTGTACGTCGACTTCCGGCACTACCCGGTCGAGAACACCGAGCCGACCATCCGCCTGCTCGGCCAGCTCATGGGCAAGGAAGCGCGAGCGCGCGACATCATCGATTTCCGCGCGGCGCAGATCCGGCGCGTGACCGATGTCATCCGGGCCGCGGCACCTGCGCGGCCGCGCGTCTTCATCGAGAGGATCGGTGGCTACACCGAGGACTGCTGCCTGAGCTTCGGCAACGAGAACTTCGGCAAGTTCGTCGAAATGGCCGGCGGCCACAACCTGGCCGGACAGATCATCCGCGGCACCTTCGGCCAGCTGAACCCCGAGCAGGTGCTGGCCTCCGATCCCGAGCAGGTGCTCGTGACCAGCGCCAACTGGGAAGCCTTCGTGCCCAAGGGCCCGTGGATCGGCGTGGGCCCCGGCGCCGACCTGGACGAGGCCGCGCGAAAGCTGCGCGGCTTCACGCGGCGGTCCGCCTACGCGGGCACCACAGCCCAGCGCAATGGTGCGTTCCACGCCATCTGGCACCAGTTCTACAACAGCCCGTACGACTTCGTCGCCATCCAGCAGCTGGCCCGATGGCTGCATCCGGACCTGTTCGCCGGCCTGGATCCCGATGCGACCTTCCGTGAATTCCACCAGCGATTCCTGCCGCTCGACTACGCCCCCGGCTATTTCGTCAGCCTGCCGAAGGCGCCGACGCCGTGACCGCGATGACGCGGCAGCCCGCGCTCGGGGCGACGTACCGCGCACTCGTGCGGCGCAAGCGCTGGATCCTTGCCGCGCTGTCCGGCCTGCTGCTGCTGAGCTTCATGCTCGACATGGCCACGGGACCGGCGCGCCACGACCTCGCGTCGGTGGCGCTTGCGCTGGTGCGGCCCGACGGCGTGCCGGTGCAGCTGCGCGTCGTGATGTGGGACATCCGCATGCCCGTCGCCGCAATGGCGGTGGTCGCAGGTGCAGCGCTGTCGCTGGCGGGCGCGCAGATGCAGACCATCCTCAACAACCCGCTGGCGAGCCCGTTCACGCTGGGCATCTCGGCGGCGGCGAGTTTCGGCGCCGCGCTCGGGCTCGCTTTCGGCGTCAGGTTGTTTCCGCTGCTGGCCGACTACCTGGTGCCGGTCAATGCCTTCGTGATGGCGATGCTGTCGGCGGTGCTGATCCATCTCGTGAGCACGCGGCGCAACGTGGGCTCCGAGACGATCGTGCTGCTGGGCATCGCGCTGGTCTTCACCTTCAATGCATTGCTGGCGCTGGTGCAGTACTTCGCCAGCGAGCAGGCCGTCGCCGCGGTGGTCTTCTGGACCATGGGCAGCCTGGGCCGCGCGACATGGCCGAAGGTCGGTGCCGTGCTCGCCTTGCTGCTGCTGATGCTGCCGCTGTTCGCACGGCGCGCCTGGTCGCTGACGGCCATGCGGCTCGGCGACGACAAGGCCGCGAGCATGGGGGTCGACGTGCAGCGCCTGCGCCTGGAGTCCCTCGTGATGGTGAGCCTGCTCGCGGCGCTGCCGGTGTCATTCATCGGCGTGATCGGCTTCGTCGGCCTGGTCGGCCCGCACATCGCGCGCATGCTGCTGGGCGAGGACCAGCGCTACTTCCTGCCGGGCTCGCTGCTGGCCGGCGCGCTCATGCTGTCGGCCAGCTCGGTGGTCAGCAAGACCCTGGTGCCGGGTGCGATCTTTCCGATCGGCGTCGTGACGTCGCTCGTCGGCGTGCCGTTCTTCATCTCGCTCATCCTGCGGTCGAAGGGGCGCTCGTGGTGACGCTGCAGCTCGAGAACGTGGGCGCCTCGTATGCGGGCCTGGAGATCTTGTCGGAAGTCGGCACGCCGCGGTTCAACGCCGGCGAGGTCATCGCGCTGATCGGTCCCAACGCCGCAGGCAAGTCGACGCTGCTGCGCCGCATCGCCGGGCTTCTCGCCGGGCCCGGCGTCGTGCGATTCGGCCCGGCCTCACGGGGCGAGGCCGGGGTCTGCTACATGCCGCAGGACGGCACCGTCACGGCCCGGCTCACGGCCTACGAAGGCATCCTGCTGGCGTGCAAGCAGCAGCAACACGGCTGGGCGGTGCAGGCGTCCGACCTCGCGCGGATCGACGCGGTGATGGCCGGGCTCGACATCGAGGCACTGGCCTTCAGGACGCTCGACGAGATGAGCGGTGGCCAGCGCCAGCTCGTCTCGATCGCGCAGGTGTTGGTGCGCGACCCGGACATCCTGCTGCTGGACGAGCCGACGAGCGCGCTCGACATGCGCCGGCAGGCGCAGGTGCTCGCGCTGCTGCGTTCGCTCGCGCGCCAGCGCGGAAAGATCGTCGTCATCGCCTTGCACGACCTGAACCAGGCGCTGCAATTCGCCGACCAGGTCGTGGTGCTCGCCCACGGCCGGGCGCTGCACAGCGGGCGCTGCGAGGATGTGATCACGCCGGCCATGCTGCGCGATGTCTACCGGGTCGATGCACGCGTCGAGCGGTGCTCGCGTGGCACCGCGCGGGTCATCGTGGACGGCATTGCGTAGATCGGCCTGCCGCGCCCGCCAAGGCCCGACGGCCTGAAATCGCCATGCAGCGGCATCGCAGTTCAACAAAAGGGTTCGGATGAGAAAAGATGTCGTGATCGTGGGTGGCGGAATCGCTGGCGTCTCGGCGGCCTTCTTCCTGTCGCAAGGAATGTCGGTGGCACTGGTGGAGCGGGAGAGCACGCTGGGCCATCACAGTTCGGGGCGCACCGCCGCCCAGTACACGCTGGGTATCGCGGCCGACACCATGCGGCGCGTGGCGGCGGCCAGCAAGGACTTCTTCGAACAGCCGCCCGCCGGTTTCTGCGGCGGCTCCCTGATCGCGCAGCGGGGTTGCCTCACGGTCGCCCGCAGCGGCCAGGAGTCGCGCCTTCAGGGCATTCGCGAGCAGATCCGGAGCGTGGGCGCGCGGGCGCGCATCACCGATGCCGGCGAGACGCTGTCGCTGTTCCCGGCCCTGCGCCCCGGTGGCGTGGCGGCCGGTGTCCATGAGCCGGACGCCATGGATCTCGACATTGCAGCGCTGTTCAACGGCTACGCAAGCGGAGCCAAGGCACGCGGTGCTGTGTTCGTGCCGGGCGAGCCTGTGCTGTCGATCGAGCGTCGCGGTGGCATGTGGCACCTGCGTACGCCGCGCACCACGATCGAGGCATCGGTGCTGGTCAATGCGGCCGGCGCATGGGCCGATCAGGTGGCCGTGCTGGCTGGCGAAACGCCGTTGGGCCTGCAGCCGATGCGCCGTACGGCGTTCAACTTCGTGGCCGAGGGCGGCGCCAGCCCCGACACATGGCCCTTCGTCAGCAACCTGGACTACCGGTGGTACATCCGGCCAGGGAGGGGGCACATGCTGGGCAGCCTGTGCGACGCGGTGCTCGCCGCGCCCGAGGAGCTTCGCGCGCGCGACGAAGACGTGGCGCAAGCCATCGCCAACATCGAGGGCGACACCACCTTTCGCGTGAAACAGGTGCAGTCGCAATGGGCCGGGCTGCGCACCTTCGCGGCCGACCGCAATCCGGTGGTCGGCCCCCGCGCCGGCTCGCAAGGCTTTCACTGGTTGGCCGGGCAAGGCGGCTGCGGAATCCTTGCTTCCCCGGCGCTGGCGCAGGCGCTCGCGGCATCGGTCCTCGGTGACGAGCTTCCGCCCGTGCAGCGTGAGCTCGGCCTGAGCTTCGCCGCGCTGGCACCCGATCGCCAGGCCCTGCCTGCCTCCGCACCCGGGGCATGACGCCACGGGCGCAACGGGCTGCCGCCGACATACGATCGGCCGGCTCCCGGCCGGTGTCGTCGATCGGGCAAGTCAGCCGTTTCGCGGCGTTTCAAAAATATTTTGCAGAAACCGGCAGGTTCCGGAATCTCGTGCATCAAGGAATGCAGGTACCGCAAAAGCGAGCGGTGCAACCTTCATTTCATCCGATCACAGAGAACTCTCAAATGGCATTCATTGCAAAGTCCGGACGGCGCTTCGTGCCTTCTCCCTTGACGGCGGTTGCCCGCGCCGCTTGCCTCGCCGCTGCGCTGGGCGCGGCGGCGGGAAGCGGCGCGCCGGCCTGGGCGCAGACCACCCAGGCGGGCGCGCCGAGCCGGGCCTATGCGATTGCTCCCGGAACCCTGGACAGCGTGCTGGGCCGCTTCGGCCGCGAGGCGAACGTGATGATCGCCATCGATCCCACTCTCACCAGGGGCCTCGACAGCCCCGGGCTCCAGGGCAGCTTCAGCGTCTCCGACGGCCTGGGCAAACTGCTTGCCGGCAGCGGCCTCGAAGCCGTGGCAGGCACCAACGGCGGATGGCGCCTGCGCAAGGCATCGCCGGGCACGCCGGCAGCGGACGCGCGCGACAGCGCAACCCCGCGCACCGATGCGGGCGGGCCGATGCTGGCCCCGATCGTCGTCAGCGCCCAGCGCGAACGGCTCTACGACGTGCAGGACGTCAACGCCGGCGCGCTCGGGATGCGTTCGCTGCAGGACCTTCCGTTCGCCGTGGGCTCCTACACCGTGGACACCATCGAGACCCAGCGCGCACGCACCGCTCTGGACGTGCTGCGCAACGATCCGTCGGTCACGCCGACCTCGGGCTTCTCGTCGTTCGACGGCGTGGCCGTGCGCGGCTTCTCGGCCAACTCGTTCAACAACGTGCGCCGCGACGGGCTGCTGGCCAACATCTACAGCGACGTGCCGCTCGAGAACAAGGAGCGCGTCGACGTGCTCAAGGGCCTGTCGGGCTTCCTGTACGGGGTGGGCGAGCCCAGCGGCATCGTCAACTACGTGGTCAAGCGGCCCACGCGCGAGCGCTTCGCCAGCGTGACCGCCGAAGTGCGCAGCTACGGCGGGCGCTATGCGGCCGTCGACGCGGGCGGCCCGTTGAATACCGACGGCACGGTGGGCTACCGCTTCAACGCCGCGAGCGAGAAGGTCGGCGACTTCACGCACTTCGGCGACCTGAAGCGCGACTTCCTCAGCGGCGCGGTCGACATCAAGATCAACCGCGACGCGCTGCTGCAGCTGGACTTCGACTGGCAGAAGAAATCGCTCGCCGCCAGCGGCATGATCGGCCCGCGCAGCAACGGCACCGTGCTACCGGCCTCCAGCTTCGACCCGCGCACGCTCGTCGGGCAGCCTTGGGGCCAATACAAGACCGACGCCTGGAACCTCGGCGCGCGCCTGGACTACGCGCTCAACAGCAACTGGGACCTGACGGCCCAGCTCGGATTCAGCCGCACCAAGCGCAACGCGATCTTCTTCAACGCATCGCAGATCGACGCGAACGGCAACGTGCTCAAGGGCAACACGCGCTACGAAGGCGAGGCCTATCCGACCGCGGCGGGGCAGGTGTTCACCACGGGGCGCTTCAAGACCGGCTCGATCGGGCACGAGGCCGTCATCGGCTACTCGTACTCGAGCCTGCAGTCGCCCGACGGCGACTACCTGCGCTTTCCCCAGTTCATCGGCAATGTCTTCCGTCCGCTGCCGTACGCGCAGCCCTACCTGCCGGGCGACACGCACCTGCCCGCGAGCACGGCGCGGCAGAGCAGCGTGTTCCTGAGCGACACGATCTCCTTCACGCCCCAGTGGCAATTGCTGCTGGGCGCGCGGCACATCAGCTACAGCAGCGACATCGGCAGCAAGTACGACGGCACGCCCAAGTACACGACCCGCGTCACCGTGCCCACGCTGAGCGTGATGTACAAGCCGACGGAGCGCACCACCGTCTACGCCACCTACGGCGAGGGCTTCGAGCAGGGCGCCTACGCGCCGAGCTACGCCGAGAACGCACTGCAGAAGCTCGGCCCCATCAAGAGCCGCCAGTACGAGATCGGCGTGAAGAGCAGGGTGCTCGACGGCCTGATGGTCACGGCCGCGGCCTTCGACATGGACAAGCCGCTGCAGGCCGTCACGCCTTCGGACAACATCTTCCGCCAGAAGGGCAGCCAGCGGCATCGCGGCATCGAGCTCACGGCCAACGGCGAGATCACGCCGCAGCTCAGCGGCATCGCCGGCGTGTCCTGGCTCGACGCCGAGCAGCGCGACACGGGAGACGCGGCGCTCGAAGGCCGGCGCCCCAGCAACGTCGCGCGCTTCCAGGCCAACGTGTTTCTCGACTACCGCCTGGCGTCGGTGCCGGGGCTGTCGTTCAACACCGGCGTCTACCACGTCGGCAACCGGCCGCTCGACCGTGCCAACACCATGATCGTCCCGGGCTTCACGCGCTGGGACCTCGGCGCGGCGTACGTGACGAAGCTGATGGGCAAGTCCTCCGTGATCCGCCTGTCGATCGAGAACGTGACCAACAGGCGCTACTGGAGCTCGGTCAACTACGGCGGCGTGACCCAGGGCAACCCGCGCATCGTCCGCCTGGCGATGACGACGAATTTCTGAAGGGCGTGACCATGAAATCGACATCACCCATCCGTTGCCTGCTGGCTGCCTGCGGCCTGTCGGCGTTGCTGTGCGCGCCGGCGGGCGCGCATGGCGTCTGGGTCGCGCAGCGTGCCGGCGAGCTGGCGGTGGTCCTCGGCGAAGGCGCGCTCGACGAAGCCTACGAACCGGCGCAGGTGCGCGAAGCCAAGGCGTTCACCGCGAACGGTGCGCCTTCGGGCGTGAAGCTGCAGCCGCGCGAGCGCAACGTCGTCGTCGTACCCGAAGCCGACGCTGCGGTGCTCTCCGTGGCCGTGGAAGACGGCTTCTGGTCGCAAGGCGCCGACGGCAAATGGGTCAGCGGCTCGCGGGCAAAAGTGCCCGATGCGCGGCGCGCGGGCTACTACATGAAGTTCGGCACGACGCTGCTCAAGCCGGTGGCCATGCCCTTCGCTCCGCTTGGCCTGGACCTGGAGATCGTGCCGCTGATCGATCCGTCGAAGCTGCGTCGCGGGCAGCTGCTGCCCGTGCGCGTGCTGTCCAGGGGACAGCCGGTGGCTGGCGCGGCGGTCATCGGCGATTTCATCGGCAACACTGCGGGCCCGCGCGTGAAGACCGACAAGGCCGGACGCGCGAGCATCGTGGTGGGCAGCAGCGGGCTGAACGTGGTGGCCGTGTCGCTGAACAGGCCGCGAAGCGACAGGCGCGAGGCGGACGAAGACGGGCTCGAAGCCACGCTCGCCTTCACCCTGCCGCGCGCCGGCGACTGAACGCACGGCGCAGGCGATGCTTCGACGGCAGCTGCTGCTGCGCCTGCACCGCTGGATGGGCCTTGCCAGCGCGGCTTTCCTGGTGCTCGCGGGGCTGACCGGCAGCCTGCTGGCGTTCGAGGACGAGCTCGAGGTGCGGTTCAACCCCGGGCTCTTCGTCGTCGCGCCACCGGCGGGCCCCGATCGGCCGCGGCAGTTCGATCCATTCGAACTGCGGGACATGGCGCAGCGCGCGGCGCCCCCGCAGGCGAATGTCGACACCGTGATCCTGGGTCTCCAGCCCTCCCGGTCGTTGCGCTTCATCCTGTCGCCACGGACCGATCCGGAGACGGGCCGGCCGCTGCCGCTCGATGTCGACGAGCTGTTCATGGATCCGCATACCGGCGCGGTGCTCGGCACGCGCTTGTGGGGCGAGTCGCTGTTCCGGCGCGAAACCGCCGTCAGCTTTCTCTACAGGCTGCATTACTCGCTGGCGATGCCCGCGCCGTGGGGCGCGCGCATCCTGGGGACCGTGGGCTTGCTGTGGACGCTCAACTGCCTCGTCGGCCTGTGGCTGACGTTTCCGCGTCGCGGCGCGGGCCGCTCCGAGCAGGGCTGGTGGCGGCGGTGGGGCACGGCCTGGCGCTTCTCGCCTTCGGGCGGCATGGCTCGCGTGGTGCTGGGCCTGCATCGCGCATCCGGTCTCTGGTTGTGGCCGGCGATGCTGGTCTTCGCGTGGTCGAGCGTGATGTTCAACATGCGCGAAAGTGTCTACCGGCCCGTCATGTCGGTCGTCGTCTCCGCACCGGACCTCTGGGCCGGCGTGCCGCCGAGGCGCACGCCGATGCTGCAGCCGGCGATCGACTGGCGCTCCGCTCACATGGCGGCGCGAAACGCACTGGACTCGATCGCGCGGCAGAAAGGTTTCATCGTGGAGGCGGAGCGCGACCTTCGCCTGGACCGTCATCGTGGTGTCTATGTGTATCGGGTCCGATCGAGCCTGGACATTCCCGGTGCCGCCGGCGCGACAACCGTGCTCGTCGATGCGACGACCGGCATGGCGCGCGGCTTCGCGGGCGACTCGCGCGCGGGAGCACTGGAGGAGTGGCTGGGCGCGCTGCACATGGCCCGGAACTTCGGCACGCCCTACAAGGCGCTGGTCGCGCTGCTGGGCATCGGCGTCGCACTGATGTCGGCGGCCGGCCTGCTCGTCTGGTATCGCAGGGCCAGGGCGCGCATCGCATCGCGCCGCCCCGGGGCAGCTGCCTCGCCGACGTAGATCGCGGCCTCGAGCCTGTCGGTGGCGGGCTCTTCGTTTTTTCCCGGGAGAGGCCTTTTGTCCGACTTCCTTGGCCCGCCCCGGCGGCCATGAGGTTCCGGTGCCCCGAATGCATGCACCGACATGACTTTGGGCACTTATGGGGCGGCGCGGGCGCCGCATAGCATCCGCCCATGACAGAGCCCGACAGGACTTCACTCCCGTTTTCCGAGACACCGCAAGACACCGCGGCCAGGCCGCGCGCCATCCTGGTCGTGGACGATCACGATCTTGTGAGGATGGGCGTGTGCGCGCTGCTGCAGGCCAATGTGTCGTCGACGCCCATCGAAGTCATGGAGGCCGGCACTCTCGCGGAAGCCATGGCCATCTACGAGGACAACGAGGACGCGATCGAGCTGGTGCTGCTGGACCTGGCCCTGCCGGATACGCAGGGCCTGAGCGGTCTCATGGAGTTCCGCTCGCATTACCCCACCGCACGCATCGTGGTGCTCTCGGGCACCGGGACCACCTCGCTCGCGCAGGACACGCTGGCGCAGGGCGCCATGACGCTGGGCGCCTTCGCCTTCCTGCCGAAGTCCGCGACGCTGAGGGAAGTCGTGAGCTTCATCCGAGCCTGCGGGCTGCTGGGCGGCGACGCGGTGAACTACCAGGCCTTTCCCGTGCCGTCGTCCGCCGAAGTCGCGCAGCCGCTTTCCAGCAATGCCAGGCACAAGCTGACGAGGCGGCAACTGCAGGTGCTCAACTGGCTGCTGGAGGGAAAGAGCAACCACGAGATCTCCGTGCTCGCCGAGATCAGCGAAGGCACGGTGAAGAACTATGTCGCGGGCATCCTCCTGCAATTCGGCATGCGCTCGCGCGCGCAGTTGATCAGCAGCCTGCGCTGAGTCCTGCGGGCGAAGCGAAAAAAGCGGGGCTCGCGAAAGACCCCGGAGGGAGACAGAGGCAATGAACGACCAGACCCCCGGGCGCCTGCCCGTCGACGCCACGCTCGAGATGCGCGTGCTGCGCGAGCACGTGGCCTCGGTGTACGCGGGCAACACCACGGCCATTGCCGCGCACATGGGCTTCGCCGTCGTCATCGGCTGCTTCGGCTACTTCTACGTGGACCCGGCTTTCAGGTTGCTGATCGTCGCGTTGATCACGGCGATCGTGCTGGTGGATCTGTACGCGCTGCTCACGCCGCGCTGGACGCCGTCGGTGCCGCTGTCCGAGACGCCCTACTGGGAGAGGAAGTACACCCGCGTCGTCACCATCATCAGCACCATCACCGCGCCCAGCAGCCTCTTTCTCGTCAGCATCCAGGACCCGATGCTGACCACCTTCGTGACGGTGGTGATCATGGGCAGCTGGACCCGCGCCGTGCAGGCCCGCTGGCCGCTGAAGAGGGCGATGTTCGGCTACGGCATTCCCATGATGAGCGGGTTGATCGTCTCGCTGGCCTGGTATGGCGGCGCGCTCAACTGGTTCCTGGCCGGCTTCGCCTTCGTCAACCTGGTGCTGACGCTGAGTGAGGGCGTCAAGCAGAACAAGCGGCTGACGGCTTCGCTGATCCTGCAGTTCGAGAACGAAGCGCTCGCAGCCCAGCTGCGCGAGCAGATCGCCGCCACCGAGCGCGCCAGCGCCGAGAAGACCCACTTCCTGGCCGCCGCCAGCCACGACCTGCGCCAGCCGATGCATGCCATTGCGCTGTTCGGCGCCGCTTTGGGCAACACGCTGCGCCATCGCCCCGAGGTCAGGAACGTCGAGCGCATGATGCGCGCGGTGAATGCGCTCGGTGCGTCGCTGGACACCATGCTCGACATCTCGCGCCTCGACGCCGGCGTGGTGCAGCCGGTGTCGCACGCGCTGGAGCTCGACGAGTTGTTCGTCCCCTTGCACAACACTTTCTCGGTACAGGCCGAGCGCAAGAAGCTGCAGCTGCGTGTGCGCGCCAGCGGCCTGTGGGTGCATAGCGACCCGCAGCTGCTGTACCGGATGCTTTCGAACCTCGTCGACAACGCACTGAAGTACACGAGGCAGGGCGGCGTGACGGTGGTGGCGCGCACGCGCGGCCAGCACGCATGGATCGAGGTCCGCGACACCGGCATCGGCATCGCGCCGGAGCAATCGAGCCGGATCTTCGAGGAGTTCTACCAGGTGAACAACCCGGGGCGCGACCGCTCGCGCGGCCTCGGCATCGGCCTGTCGATCGTGCGGCGCCTGGGCAGCTTGCTGCACCATCCGATCGAGCTTCGGTCGCGCCCCGGCCGCGGCACGCGCTTTCGTCTCACGGTGCCCCTGGCCGAGCCGACGGAGGCATCGCAGGACGACCTCCATCTGCGCGAACTCGAATCGCCCGTGCGCCACTTCTTCCAGGTGCCGGAGCTGGAAGGGCGCGTCCTTCTCATCGACGACGAGGAAGACATCCGCGAGGCGATGACGGAGCTCATGCATGCCTACGGAATCGAGGTCGTGGCGGTGGCCGGCGAGGCCGAGGCCGAGGAAGTGCTCATGCAGCCCGACGCGGAAGTGAAACCCGTGGCCCTGCTGGTGTGCGACTACCGGCTGGGCGAGGGCGCGGAGGGGCTGCAGGTGGGGTTGCGGCTGCGCGAGCGCTTCCGGCTCGACGCGCCGATGCTGCTGATCACCGGCGAGACGGCACCCGAACGGCTGCAGCGCGTGCGCGAGTGGGGCGTGCCCGTGCTGTTCAAGCCCGTCAGCGCGGCCACGCTCATGCAGGCCATCGCCGAGGTCATGAATGTCGAGGCGCGGGCGGACAGCCTCTGAGTTCGCCGCGCGGTCCGCGAACTGGCACTGACATTCCCGGGCCTGCCGGGCGCCCGTGGTGACAGCGAATGTCACTCCGGTACATGCATTCTTCGATGCAATGCGTGCCATTGCATTCACCGGTGCCGGTAATGGCACGACATGTTGCGGCGCAGGCGACGGGGCACGCGTTTTGCTGAATCAAATCTTTACAGATTTCGGCAAGGATGCATTCGTTGGACGATGACAAGAACGGCTTCTCCCTGGACCGCCGTGTTTTCTTTCTGGGCACCGCAGGTGCCCTCGTTCTGGGAACGACGGCTTGCGGAGGTGGAGGAGGCGGCTTCTCCTTTCCGGTGACTGGCACTGGCGCGCAGACCGCTGCCGGGCAGCAGACGGCAGGCGCCACCGATACCGCCGGCACCACCACGGCCGCCGACCCGGCATCGGCGACACCCGCGGCGCAAGCCCGCAAGTTCGTCCACCCCGGCCTGCTGCACACCGAGGCCGACTTCGAGCGCATGCGCCAGAAGGTCGCGGCGCAGGCGCAGCCCTGGCTCGACGGCTGGAACACGCTGACTTCCAACGGCCGCTCGCAGCTGGGCGCCACGCCACGGCCGCTGGCGACGGTGATCCGCGGCGGCGACGGCTCGAACTTCGCGCAGATGTACATCGACATCGCGCGTGCCTATCAACTCGCGCTGCGCTGGAAGGTCTCGCAGGACACGCGCTATGCCGACCTCGCCGTCGCCTTCCTGAACGCATGGTCGTCCACGCTGACCCTGGTCACCGGCAACTCCGACCGTTTCCTCGCGGCCGGCATCTACGGCTACCAGTTCGCCAACGCGGGCGAGATCATGCGCACCTACGAGGGCTGGGCGGCGAGCGATTTCGCGCGCTTCCAGAACATGATGCTCACCGTGTTCTATCCGCTGAACCACAGCTTCCTGATCGACCACAACGGCTCCGAGATCACCAACTACTGGGCCAACTGGGACCAGTGCACGCTGGCCTCGATGCTGGCCATCGGCGTGCTGTGCGACCGGCCCGACATCTACGACGAGGCGATGAGCTACTACAAGACCGGGCAGGGCAACGGCGCGGGCCTGCAGGCGGTCTACCACGTGCATCCGGGCTACCTCGGCCAGTGGCAGGAGAGCGGGCGCGACCAGGGCCATTGCACGCTGGGCATCGGCCTTGCCGGCGCGTTCCACGAGATGGCGTGGAACCAGGGCGACGACACCTACGGCTACGAGAACAACCGCTTCCTCGCGGGCGCCGAGTACGTCGCCAAGTCCAACCTGACCGACAGCAGCACCGGCGACTTCTACACGGTGCCTTTCTTCACCAACATCAACAGGCAGGGCACGCAGTCCGTGCTGTCGACCGCAGGGCAGGGGCACCGGCGCGGCATCTGGGAAAGCGTCTACAACCACTACGCGAACCGTCTCGGCATTGCCACGCCCTACACCTCGCTGCAGGCGATCCAGATGCGCCCGGAGTCGGACAGCGGCAACGGCGACCAGCTGGGCTTCGGCACGCTGACCTTCACGCGCGACCCGCTCACGGCGCAGGGCAAGCCGAGCAGGCTCACCGCGCACGTGCGCGGCACGCAGGTGGTGCTGTCGTGGTGGGGCTGCCCCGATGCGCAGAGCTATACCGTCAAGCGCGCGAGCACGGCGGGCGGGCCTTACTCCACCGTCGCCCCGGGCATCACCGACACGCTCACGTTCACCGACGGCACCGTCAACGCCGGGGAGGTCTGGTACTACGTGGTCGTCGCGGTGAGCGCGTCGGGCGAGAGTGCTGCGTCCAACGAGGAAAGGGCGGCGCTCAAGCCCGAGCTGCTGATGCAGCTGAAGTTCGATGAATCGGGCGGCACGCAGGTGGCGGACGCGACCGGCCGGTTCGCCGCGAGCGGGCTGCAAGGCGGCGCGACCCTGGCCGCCGGACGCGAAGGCAACGCGGTCGCCCTCGACGGCGCTACCGGCCACGTCGTCCTGCCGACGGGCGCGGCGAAGAGCCTCGGCGACTTCAGCGTCAGCGCCTGGCTCTACCTCGACAAGCTTTCGACCTGGTCGCGCGTCTTCGACTTCGGCTCGGGCGAGCGCCGCTACATGATGCTGACCGTGCGCAACGGCAGCGGCGTGCCGCGGTTCTCGATTTCCACCGTCCATGGCTACAACGAGCAGGTGATCGATGGCTCGGCGGCGCTGCCGACCGGCCGCTGGGTGCATGTCGCGGTCACTGTTTCCGGCGCGCTCGGCACCCTGTACGTCGATGGCGTCGAGGCCGGCTCCAATGCGCAGATGAGCCTGGCGCCCTTCGACCTGGGCGCGACAACGCAGAACTGGCTGGGGCGCTCCCAGTTCTCGAGCGATCCCTATCTGCAGGGCCGCATCGACGACTTCCGCGTCTACGGCGGTGCGCTCGGCAGCGCGGAAGTGGCGGCGCTGGCGCTGTAGGCGCCTCAGCTGCTTTGCCGCACCACCAGCTCGAAGCCCAGGTCCAACGTGCGCTCGGCCACCGTCTCCTCGCGCATCAGCGCCAGCAGCATGTTGGCCGCGCGTTCGCCGATCTCCTGGCGCGGGGTGCGCACGGTGGTCAACGGCGGCAGCATCTGGTCGCTGCCGCCCAGATCGTTGAAGCCGGCGATCGCCACGCGCTTCGGCACCTCGACGCCGGTGCGCAGCGCGGCGAGCAGCCCGCCCTGGGCGAGGTCGTCGTTGCAATAGAAGATGGCGTCCACGTCGGGGTGGCGCGCGAGCAGGTCCTCGAACTGGCGGCCGCCCAGCGCCATGGAGGTCGGGCCCGGCACCAGCAGTTCGAGCGCCGGATCGTGGCAGCCCGCCGCGCGCAGCGCCTCGCGATAGCCTTCCAAGCGCAGCATCACGCGCGGATCGAGCTGGCCGGCGGCATACGCGATGCGCCGGCGGCCGCGCTGCAGCAGGTGCTGCACGATGGCTCGGCCCGCGTCCTGCTGCGAGAAGCCCACGCTGTGCACGCCGGGTTCGGCCGAGGTTTCCATCAGGTACACGCAGGGCGCCTTGCTGCGCTCGAGCATCTGCACGGCCGCGGCGCTGCGGTCGAAGCCCGTCAGAAGCACGCCCGCCGGCCGCTGCGAGAGGTAGCTGCGCAGCAGCGCCTCTTCCTGCGCCGGGTCGTAGTGCGTCACGCCGATGAGCGACTGGAAGCCGTGCGGCGACAGCGCGTCCTGAACCGCCTCCAGCAGTTCCACGAAGAGCTGGTTGGTCAGCGAGGGGATCAGCACCGCCACGTGCGAACTGCGTGCCGAGGCCAGCGCGCGCGCCGCCACGTTGGGCACGTAGCCGAGCTGGTCGACCGCCGCCTGCACGCGGGCCTGCAGCTCGGGCGCCACGTTGCGCGCACCGCGCAGCGCCCGCGACACGGTGATCGGGCTCACCCCGCAGGCGCGCGCCACGTCGTCGAGCGTGACGTGGCTGGAAGAGCGGGAGCGCGGGCGGTCGGGGGTGTCGGCCATGGTCGGGCGGATCTTAGGGTTAGTACCAAGCTGGATTTGGACAGCGCTGTCCTAGGATAGCGCTATCCCAGCCCTTGTCCGATTCGGAAAAACCCGAGCGCGCACCAGAGCTGGTTTTTTTGAATTGTGCGGGACAGCGCTATCCAGACTGTTGTCCCACCCGCCGGGCAGCCTTCCAGCCTTCTTTTTCATGGGCAGGCCCGGATTCAGGAGACAACCATGTTCGGAATGAGCCAAGAGATGTTCCTGCTCGTCGATGCCCTGGTGGCGATCGTCGGGCTGATCCTTCTGATCACGCGCTGGCGCGTGCACCCCTTCATCGCGCTGACGCTGGCCGCCGGCTTCCTCGGCCTGACCTCGGGCATGCCGGTCGACAAGGTCATGAAGTCCTTCCAGGACGGCTTCGGCGGCGTGCTGGGCTTCGTGGGCATCGTGCTGGGCCTGGGCACCATGCTCGGCAAGATGATGGCGGAGTCGGGCGGCGCCGACCGCATCGCGCGCACGCTGATCGACGCCTTCGGCCGCGAGCGAGTGCACTGGGCGATGATGTTCGCGGCCTTCCTGGTCGGCATCCCGCTGTTCTTCGAGATCGGCTTCGTGCTGCTGATCCCGCTGGTGTTCATCGTGGCGCGGCGCACCGGCGTGTCGCTCATCCGCATCGGCATTCCGCTGCTGGCGGGCCTGTCGGTGGTGCACGGCCTGGTGCCGCCGCATCCGGGGCCGCTCTTGGCCATCGGCGTCTTCAATGCCGACATCGGCAAGACCATCTTCTACGGCCTGATCGTCGGCCTGCCCACCGCGATGATCGCGGGCCCGATCTTCGGCAAGTTCATCTCGAAGTACGTGCCGGGCGAGGCCTCGCCCGAGCTGATGGAGCAGCTGGCGCGCGAGCCCGAGGCCCGCGAGCTGCCCGGCTTCGGCATCACGCTGGTCACGGTGCTGCTGCCGGTGGCGCTGATGCTGCTGAAGACTTTTGCCGACGTGGCGCTGGACGAGAAGAACATCGTGCGCCAGTGGATGGACTTCATCGGCCACCCGATCACCGCGCTGCTGGCGGCGCTGCTGCTGTCGCTCTACACCTTCGGCTTCGCGCGCGGCTTCACCTCGAAGCAGATCATGAAGTTCGTCGACGACAGCCTCGCGCCCACCGCGGCCATCGTGCTGATCATCGGCGCGGGCGGCGGCTTCAAGCAGATGCTGGTGGCCAGCGGCGTGGGCAACGCGATCGGGCAGATGGCACTGCATGCGCAGGTCTCGCCGATCCTGCTCGCCTGGCTGGTGGCGGGGCTGATCCGCATCGCCACCGGCTCGGCCACCGTCGCCACCATCACCGGCGCGGGCATCGTCGCGCCGCTGGCGACCATGGTGCCGGGCGTGAACCGCGAACTGCTGGTGCTGGCCACCGGCGCGGGTTCGCTGATCCTGTCCCACGTCAACGACGCGGGCTTCTGGCTGGTCAAGCAATACTTCAACATGACGGTGGCCGAAACCTTCAAGACCTGGACAGTGATGGAAACGCTGATCTCGGTCGTGGCCATCATCTTCATCATGCTGTTGAGCCTGATCGTTTGAGGAGACGCGCCATGGGCCGCATCGTCATCGGTGTCGACATCGGAACCACCAGCACCAAGGCCGTGGCCTTCACGCCCGCCGGGCGCGTGCTGGCGCACGACACCATCGAGTACCCGCTGCTGCAGCCCGAGGCAGCGGCCGCCGAGCAGGACCCGCAGCAGATCTTCCAGGCCGTGCTCTCGGCCATCGCCAGCTGCGTGAAGCAGAGCAAGGCCGCGCCGGCCGACGTGCTCGCGGTGTCCTTCAGCGCGGCGATGCACAGCCTGATCCTGGTCGACGACGCGGGCGCGCCGCTCACCAACAGCATCACCTGGGCCGACCACCGCGCCTCGGCCTGGGCCAGCCGCATCCGCGACGAGTGGGACGGGCTCGCGATCTACCGCCGCACGGGCACCCCGATCCATCCGATGTCGCCGCTGGCCAAGCTGGTGTGGCTGCGCCACGAGCGCGCCGAGCTCTTCGCGCGCGCCGCGCGCTTCGTCGGCATCAAGGAGTACGTGTTCTTCCGGCTCTTCGGCCAGTGGCAGGTCGACCACTCGATCGCCTCGGCCACGGGGCTCTTCGACATCGGGAAGCTCGACTGGGACGAAGCGGCGCTCGCTCTCGCCGGCGTGCGCGCCGAACAGCTGTCGCAGCCGGTGCCGACCACCTGGCACATCGAGGGCCTCGCGGCCGACGTGGCGGCGCAGCTGGGCCTGTCGCGCGACACCCCCTTCGTGATCGGCGCCAACGACGGCGTGCTCTCCAACCTCGGCGTGAACGCGGTGGCGCCCGGCGAGGTGGCAGTGACCATCGGCACCAGCGGCGCGATGCGCACCGTGGTCGACCACCCCATGACCGACCCCGAAGGCCGCACCTTCTGCTACGCGCTCGCCGAACGGCGCTGGGTGGTGGGCGGACCGGTGAACAACGGCGGCATCATCCTGCGCTGGGTGCGCGACGAGTTCGCCTCGGCCGAAGCCGAGACCGCCAAACGCCTGGGCATCGACACCTACGAGGTGCTCACGCGCATCGCCGAGCGCGTGTCGGCCGGCTCGGAAGGGCTGGTGTTCCACCCCTTCCTCACCGGCGAGCGCGCGCCCTACTGGAACGCCGACCTGCGCGGCTCCTTCTTCGGGCTGGGCATCCACCACCGCAAGGAGCACATGATCCGAGCGGTGCTCGAGGGTGTGATCTTCAACCTGTACAGCATCCTGCCGGCGGTCGAGTCGATCGCCGGGCGCAGCGCGCGCATCAAGGCCACCGGCGGCTTCGCGCGCTCGGGCATGTGGCGCCAGATGATGGCCGACGTGTTCGACCGCGAAGTGGTCGTGCCCGAGAGCTTCGAGAGCTCATGCCTCGGCGCCGCGGTGCTGGGGCTCTATGCGCTGGGCCACGTCGATTCGCTCGACGCCGTCGCGGGCATGGTCGGCGCCACGCACCGCCACACGCCCAACGCCAAGAACGCCGCGCTCTACCGGCAGCTGCTGCCGGTGTACCTCTCGCTGCCGCGCAAGCTCGGCGAGGAATACCGCCTGCTCGCCGCGTTCCAGCAGCAGACGGCGATGCCGCCGCCGGCGCGGCGAAGCTGACGGCTCCAGGGTCGTCGTTGTCCATCGGAGATGTGCTGGAGGAAAACTGATCTTGCTGAACACGATGACGCCCGCCTCCATCACCCATGCGCATCCGCATGCGAAAGCCGCGCGCCCCATGCCACTGGTGCAGCCGGTGCGGCGGCATGGCTCACGCGGCATGGAGACGGTCGCATGGCGTGCGCCGACGGCCCCCGCGCCGGCTCGCGCCGAAGCGCCGCGCGATGCTTCCGCCACGGTCCGATGCGAGCCGGCCACCGCGCCCGCGGCCCACGCAAGCGCAGCGCGCTGCCTGCACGATCACGAACTGCACCTGATCGGCTCGATACCCGCGCGCCTGCGCATCGGCAGCGGCGCGGACGAAGAGATGCACAGCTTCGCGCCGGGCACCGTCGTGCTGCTCGGTCCCCGGTTGCCGCGCAGCCTCGCCTTCGAGCACCGCGTGCAGCCGGACAGCAGCAGCGCGGGTGGACTGGTGCTGCGCTTCAGCGACGAGCCGCTGAAGCGCGGCATGGCGCTCTTTCCGGAACTCGCCGACGCGGGGCCGCTGCTGGCCCGCGCGCGGCTGGGCGTGCAGTTCGTCGGGCTGGAGGCGGGCACGCTCGCGCGCCTGCGCCGCATCGAAACCTTGCGCGGGCTCGCGCGATTTTCCGAATTCACCGCGCTGCTGAACGAGCTCGCGCAGTGGAGCAACTACCGCGTGCTCTCCGGCGTTGCCCTGGCCGGCGAAGGCCTGGGCGACGACGCCCGTGCGCTGCGCATGCACAAGGCGATCGACCACATCCGCGACAACTACGCCGAGGACCTGTCGCTGGCCGAGGTGGGCGCGATCGTGGGCATGCGCGAGAACGCCTTCTCGCGCAGCTTCCGCCGCACCACGGGGCAGACCTTCACCGACTTCGTGATCGGCCTGCGCGTGGCCAGGGCCTGCCGGCTGCTGGCATCCACGCGCCAGCACGTGAGCAGCATCTGCTACGAGGTCGGCTTCAACAACATCTCGAACTTCAACCGGCACTTCCGGCGGATCGAGGGAATGACGCCGGGCGAGTTCCGCGCCGGCCGTGCCTGGGGCGGCTAGCTCAGGCCGCCCTGGCAGACGTACTTGATGTGCATGTAGTCCTCCAGGCCATGCACGGAGCCCTCGCGACCGTAGCCTGATTCCTTCACGCCACCGAAGGGCGCGGCCTCGGCCGCCAGCGCGCCTTCGTTGATGCCGACGATGCCCGACTCCAGCGCATCGGCCACGCGCTGGATGCGCCGCACGTCCGTCGAATAGAAGTACGCGGCGAGGCCGAATGGCGTGTCGTTGGCGGCGGCGACCACCTCGACCTCGCTCTCGAAGCGCGTGACCGGCACCACGGGCCCGAAGGTTTCCTCGCAGCTGCATTCCATCGTCGGGTCGGCATTCACCAGCACGGTGGGCGCGTAGTAGTTGGGGCCGTCGCAGCGCGCGTCGCGCAGCCGCTTACCGCCGACGACCACGCGGGCGCCCCGCGAGACGGCATCGCGCACGTGACGCTCGATCTTGTCGACCGCGCGCGCGTTGATCATCGGGCCGATCTGCGAGTCGGGCTCCGTGGCGGGGCCGACCTTCAACGCGCCGACCCGCGAGGCCAGCTTGTCGACGAAGGCGTCGTGCACTGCAGCCTGCACGAACACGCGGTTGGGGCACACGCACGTCTGCCCGCCGTTGCGGAACTTCGCGGCCACCAGGCCTTCGACCGCGGCATCGATGTCGGCGTCCTCGAACACGATGAAAGGTGCGTTGCCGCCGAGTTCGAGCGAGAGCTTCTTCAGCGTGTCGGCCGAGCGGCGTGCGAGGTGCTTGCCCACGGGGGTGGAGCCGGTGAAGGTGATCTTGCGCACGCGCGGGTCGTCGAGCCAGGCGTCGACCACCTCGGGCGTGCGTTCGCGCGAGGCCGTCACGATGTTCAGCACGCCCGGAGGTACGCCGGCTTCCTGTGCCAGCTTCACGAGTGCCAGCGAGGTCAGCGGTGTGTCTTCGGCCGGCTTGCACACCACGGTGCAACCGGCAGCGAGGGCCGGCGCGATCTTGCGCGCGATCATCGCGGCCGGGAAGTTCCACGGCGTGATCGCGGCGACCACGCCGACAGGCTCGCGCAGCGCGAGCATGCGGCGGCCCGTCACCGGTGCGGGAATGATCTCTCCGTTGGCGCGCGTGGCCTCTTCGGCGAACCATTCGATGTAGCTGGCCGCGTAGGCGACCTCGCCGCGCCCTTCGGCCAGCGGCTTGCCCTGCTCGCGCGAGATGAGCCGGCCCAGGTCTTCCTGGTGCGCCATCACGAGGTCGTTCCAGCGCTTGAGGATCTGCGCGCGCTGCTTTGCGGGCACCGCGCGCCAGGCGGGGAGGGCCGCATGTGCTGCATCGGTGGCCGCGCGCGCGTCGGTGGCCGTGCCGTCCGGCACGCTCGCGAAGACGCCGTCGGTCGCGGGGTCGGTGACATCGAGGCGGCGGCCGTCGCCGGCTTCGCGCCACTCGGCGCCGATGAGATGCCGTCCCGGCATCAGGTCTTCACGTTGGAGTTCGAGAGTCATTGTCGAAAAGTCTTTCTTCGTTTCAGGCCGCCGCGACGCGCTCGGCGATCGCGATGCCCACTTCGGTGGTGCTCGCCGAGCCACCGAGATCGCGCGTGCGCGGACCGTCGCGCAGCACCGCCTCGATGGCGCCCAGGATCGCGTCGTGCGCCGCGCGCCCCGCGCCTTGCCCCTGCGTGAGGAAGTCCAGCATCAGCGCGCCGGACCAGATCATCGCGATCGGGTTGGCGATGTTCTGTCCGTAGATGTCGGGCGCCGAGCCGTGCACCGGCTCGAACAGCGACGGAAACTTGCGCTCCGGGTTGAGGTTGGCCGACGGCGCAAGGCCGATGGTGCCGGTGGTCGCGGGGCCGAGGTCGGAGAGGATGTCGCCGAACAGGTTGCTCGCCACCACCACGTCGAAGCGCGTGGGCTGCAGCACGAAGCGCGCCGACAGGATGTCGATGTGCTGCTTGTCGACCGTCACCTCCGGGTAGTCGAGGCCGACCGCGTCGGCGCGCTTGTCCCACCACGGCATGCTGATCGCGATGCCGTTGCTCTTGGTGGCCACCGTCAGGTGCTTGCGCCCGCGCGCACGCGCGGTCTCGTACGCGAAGCGCAGAACGCGGTCGGCGCCGTGGCGGGAGAACACCGACTCCTGGATCACGATCTCGCGTTCGGTGCCCTCGTACATCACGCCGCCGAGCGAGGTGTATTCGCCCTCGGTGTTCTCGCGCACCACGAGGTAGTCGATGTCGCCGGGCTTGCGGCCGGCCAGCGGGCAGGGCACGCCCTCGAACAGGCGCACCGGGCGCAGGTTGATGTACTGGTCGAACTCGCGGCGGAACTTCAGCAGCGAACCCCAGAGCGACACGTGGTCGGGCACCGTGGCGGGCCAGCCGACCGCGCCGAAGTACAGCGCGTCGACGCCCTTGAGGTGCTCCTTCCAGTCGTTCGGCATCATCTGGCCATGCGCGGCGTAATAGTCTGCGCTCGCCCAGTCGATGGTGCGGCAGTCGAGCTCGAAGCCGAAGCGCTCCGCGGCGGCCTGCACCACGCGCAGGCCCTCGGGCATCACTTCCTTGCCGATGCCGTCGCCGGGAATCACGGCGATGCGGAAGGTGGGGGTCATTTCGGTCTTTCTCATGATGCGAGCGCCTTGGCGTGGTCCACGCGGTCCATCTCGTCGAGCCAGCCCTGGCGCAATTCGGGCACCGAGCGCGCAAGCAGCTCGTAGTAGGGGTGGTGCGGGCCGCGGTCGTAGTCGGCGCGCGCCACCTGCGCGAGCTTGCGGCCATGCTGCATCACCACGATCTCGTCACACACCGCGCGCACCGTGTGCAGGTCGTGGCTGATGAAGAGGTACGACACGCCCAGCTCGCGCCGCAGTTCCGCGATCAGGTCGAGCACCGCCGCGCCCACCACGGTGTCCAGCGCGGAGGTCACTTCGTCGCAGAGGATCAGGTCCGGCTCGGCCGCGAGCGCACGCGCGAGGTTCACGCGCTGCTTCTGCCCGCCCGAGAGGCCGCCCGGCAGGCGGCCGGCCACTGTCTGCGGCAGCTTCACCAGATCGAGCAGTTCGCGGATGCGCTTGCGCAGCGGCTCGCCGCGCAGTCCCTTGTAGAACTCCAGCGGCCGCGCCAGGATGCGCTCGATGGTCTGCGACGGGTTCAATGCCGTGTCGGCCATCTGGAACACGATCTGGATGCGGCGCAGCTCGTCGCGCTCGCGCTGCTGCAGCGTGGGCTTCAGTTCCCGCCCGTGGAACAGCACGTTGCCGTGGCTGGGCTTCAGCAGGCCCGCCACCGCGCGCGCCAGCGTGGTCTTGCCCGAGCCCGACTCGCCGATCACGCCGATCGCCTGGCCCCGGTAGAGCTTCAGGTCGATGTCCTGCAGGATCGGCTTGGCCGGGCGTCCTTGTGCATCCACCGGGCCGTAGCCTGCCGAGAGCTGGCGCACTTCGAGCAGCAGTTCACGGCCGTCGTCCGCGGCACCGGCCGAAGCGCGCGTCTGCGGCCGCGCGGCGGCCAGCAGGCTCTTCGTGTAGTCGTCGGCCGGCGCGGCGAGGATCCGGCCGGTCGCGTTCAGCTCGCGCATGGTGCCGTTGCGCAGCACCAGGATGTGGTCGGCCATCTGCGCCACCACGGCCAGGTCGTGGCTCACGTACACCGCGGTGGCACGGCGCTCGCGCACCACGCGGCGGAAGGCGCGCAGCACCTCGATCTGCGTGGTCACGTCGAGCGCGGTGGTCGGCTCGTCGAGGATCACGAGGTCGGGGTCGCCGATCAGCGCCATCGCCGCCATCAGCCGCTGCAGCTGGCCGCCCGACACCTGGTGCGGATAACGCGCGCCGATGCCTTCCGGATCGGGCAGCGCCAGCTCGCGGAAGAGCTGCACCGCCTTGGCCTCCGCCTCGGCCCGCTTGCACAGGCCGTGGATCACGGTGGGCTCGACCACCTGGTCCATGATCGTGCGCGAAGGGTTGAAGGATGCCGCCGCGCTCTGCGCGATGTAGGCGACGGTACGCCCGCGCAGCGCGCGCTGCGCACGGGCATCGAGCGCCAGCACGTCGGTGTCGCCGATGAGCACCCTGCCCGCCGAGATGTTGCAGCCGTGGCGCGCATGGCCCATCAGCGCCAGCGCGGTGGTGGTCTTGCCCGAGCCCGACTCGCCGATCAGCGCCAGCACCTCGCCGGGCTGCACCGAGAAGCTCAGGTTGTCGACCAGCGTGGCGGCGCCGGCGCAGATGCTCAGGCCTTCGACGGTAAGTGGTGCGCCCATCAGCGTGTCCCCCGTTCGCGCGCGGCACGGCCGGGCAGGTTGTCGATGACGAGATTGACCGCGATGGTCAGGCTCGCGATGGCCAGCGCCGGCACGATGACCGAGGCGCCGCCCATGGCCAGTGCGCCGATGTTCTCGCGCACCAGCGAACCCCAGTCGGCGGCGGGCGGCTGTATGCCCAGGCCCAGGAAGCTCAGGCTCGCCAGCAGCAGCACGATGTAGACGAAGCGCAGGCCCAGGTCGGCCAGCATCGGGCCGACGATGTTGGGCAGGATCTCGCGCAGCATGATGTAGAGCGTGCCTTCGCCGCGCGTGCGCGCCACCGTCACGTAGTCGAGCGCGTTGATGTTCACGGCCAGCGAGCGCGCGATGCGGAAGGCGCCCGGCACGTAGATGATGGCCGCCGTGGCCACCAGCATCGGCACCGAGGAGCCGAAGCCCGCCACCATGATGAGCGCGAACATCTTGCTCGGAATGGCAGTGAGGGTGTCGAGCCCGCGGCTGAGCGTTGCGTCGATCCAGCGGCCGCTGGCTGCCGCCAGCAGCGCCAGCGTGGTGCCGACGCCGCTGGCCACGACGGTGGCGAGCAGCGCGACACCGACCGTGTAGCGCGCGCCCTCGATCACGCGCGCCAGCATGTCGCGGCCGAGGTAGTCGGTGCCGAGCCAGTGCGCCGCGCTGATCGGCGAGAACACGTTCGAGGTGCCCGTGGCCACTGTGCTGTACGAGAGCAGCCAGGGGCCGAAAGCCGCCGCGAGCAGCCAGAAGAGCAGCACCGCGAGCCCGAGCAGGCCCGAGGGCCCGAAGCCCGCGAGCCAGCGCAGCGGCGATGCCCGGGAGGCAGGAGCCGCGGCGCTCATGGCCGGAGAAGACGGCGAAGGCGCAGAGGAGGTGGACGATTCCATGTCGGTGGCCTCTGCGTCAGCGGTGCCGCAGCCGCGGGTTGGCGACGATGCCGCAGATGTCGGCGGCGGTCACCAGGATCAGGTAGGCGCCGCAGAAGATCATGGCGCAGGTCTGCACCAGCGGCATGTCGCGCTGCGAGACACCGTCGACCATCAGCTTGGCGATGCCCGGGTAGTTGAAGATCGTCTCCACGATGATCACGCCGCCCAGCAGGTACGACAGGCTCAGCGCCACCGCATTGGCGATCGGCCCCACCGCGTTGGGCAGCGCGTGCGCCAACACCGTGCGCATCGGCGATGCGCCCTTGAGCCGCACCATCTCGATGTAGGGCGCCTCCAGCTGGTCGATGACCGCGGCGCGCGTCATGCGCATCATCTGCGCGACGATCACGCAGCAAAGCACCAGCACCGGCATTGCGAAGGCCTGCAGCATCTGGCCCAGCGAATCGATGTCGTTGACGAAGGAAAGCGCCGGCAGCCAGCGAAGCTTCACCGCGAACACCAGCACCGCCAGCGTCGCCACCAGGAACTCCGGCACCGACACCACCGCCACCGCCGAGGTGGAGGCCGCGCGGTCGAACCACGAGCCGCGCCACACCGCCGAGGCGATGCCCAGCGCCAGCGCGATCGGCACCGAGAACAGGGCGGTGACGGCAGCCAGCAGCAGCGAGTTGGGCAGCCGGCTGGCCACCAGCTCCGACACCGGCATCTGCGTCGTGGCCGAGCGGCCGAGGTCGCCCTTCGTCATGCCGAGCAACCACTGCGCATAGCGCTTGGGCGCCGGCACATCCAGCCCCATCTGCGCGCGCAGCGCGGCCAGCGCTTCGGGCGTGGCGTCCTGCCCGAGCTGTTCCTCGGCCGCGTCGCCGGGCAGCACGGCGGTGATCGAGAACACGATCACCGACACCGCCAGCAGCGACAGCAGCGCGAGCGCGATGCGCTGTGCAAGGAGCTTGAGGATCACCTGGTTCATGGGAAACACCCCAGCGAGGACCGACCCATGCGCGTCATGCGTCTAGCCACACGTTCTCGGCGAAGTTGTAGCCCATCAGGCCGCCCAGCGGAATCGGCGACAGCCCCTTGAGTTTCGAGCTGTGGCCGTCGATGCTCGCGAGGAACAGCGGAATGCCGATGCCCGCGTCCTGGTGGATCATGGTCTGCATGTCGGCGTACATCTGCTTGCGCTTGGCCAGGTCGGTCTCGGCGCGCGAGGCCAGCAGCAGCTGGTCGAACTTCTCGCTCTTCCAGCGCGACTCGTTCCAGGCCGCACCCGACTGGAAGAACTGCGTGAGCAGCACGTCGGCGCTCGGGCGCGGGTTGACGTTGCCGAAGCCCACCTGGCTGTTGAGCCAGTGGTTCGACCAGTAGCCGTCTGCCGGCATGCGCTTGATGTCGAGTTCCAGGCCGACGCGCTGCGCGGTCTGCTGCAGCATCAGCGCGATCTCCACCGAGTAGAGCGCCGCCGGCGATGCAACCACCGGCACCTTGCCGGTGATGCCGGCCTTCTGCAGATGGAACTTCGCCTTCTCCGGATCGAAGGGGCGCTGCGGCAGGCCGGCGAAGTGGAAGCGGTTGGTCGGGTCGATCGGCTGGTCGTTGGCGACCACCGCGTAGTCGAGCGCGATGGTCTTCTTCATCTGCTCGCGGTCGAACAGGTGCTTCATGCCGAGCACGAAGTCGGGGTTGGCGCCGGGGCCCGCGTCCTTGCGCATCACCAGGTCGGAGTATTGGCCCGACTGCGTGACGAAGATGCCGAAGCCCGGCGTGCCCTTCACGCGCTCCACCGAGCGCGGATTGACCGAGCCCACCAGGTCCATGCCGCCCGACAGCAGCGCGTTGACGCGTGCGCTCTCGTCGCCGATGCCGACGAACTCGATCTCGTCGAGGTAGGGCTTGCCGGGCTTCCAGTAGGCCTCGTTGCGCACCACCAGCGAGCGGATGCCGGGCTTGAACTCCTTGAGCTTGTAGGGGCCGGTGCCGATGCCGGCGTTGAAGTCGGTGGTGCCGTCCTTGACGATGTGGAAGTGGAAGGTGCCCAGGATCACCGGCAGGTCGGCGTTCGGTGCGCTCAGCAGCACCGTCACTTCGTTGGGGCCGGTGGCCTTCACGCTCTCGATCTGGTCGGCGAGCACCTTGGCCTTGGAGGCCGTGGCCGGGTCCTTGTGGCGCATCACCGAGAAGACCACGTCGGCCGGCGAGAGCGCCTTGCCGTCGTGGAACACCACGCCCTTGCGCAGCGTGAACACCCAGGTCTTCGCGTCCTTCGTGGTGAACGACTCGGCCAGCGCGGGTTGCGGCGTGAGGCTGCCGTCCAGCGAGGTGAGGCAGTTGTAGAGCATGTTGCCGCGCGAGTAGTCGGTCTGGTTCGACTGCTTGGCGGGGTCGAGCGTGTCGGTCGCAGCGGCGGTGGCCCCCGCCACCCGGATGCGGCCGCCGCGCCGCGGCGTCTGCGCGTGGGCCGACACCGCCATGCCCGCCAGGCTGCCGGCCAGCGTGGCCTGCATGCCGCCGGCCATCAGCATCGACAGGATGTCGCGCCGCGTGGCGCCGCGTCGCAGCGATGCCATCACGCGAAGGCTTTCATCGGGGCCGACGAGTTTGTCGAAGCTCTTGTTGTCGCTGCTGCTGTCGCTCATGGTGAGTGCTCCTGGGGGCCGTGGGGTGGAAGAAATCGGGAACGAACGAAAGAAAGAGATGACCGCGGGCCCTCAGGCCAGCCTGTCCTTGAGCCGGTAATAGAGGCCCACCGCCGGCAGGAACCACGGCGGGCCGAAGTGGCCGGGAATCGCGGGCCAGTCGCGCCCCTGCCAGGGGTTGGCGCCAGCGTCGCCGCCCATCACGGCGGCCATGCGCTGGCCCATGTGCACCGACATCTGCGTGCCGTGGCCGCTGTAGCCCATGGCGTAGTAGAGGCCGTCGCGCTCGCCGGCGTGGGGCAGGCGGTCCTGCGTCATGTCGACGAGTCCGCCCCAGCAATAGTCGAGCCGCACCTTGCCGAGCTGCGGGAACGTTTCGGCCAGCCCCGCGCGCAGGATCTCGCCGCTGGCCGCATCCGACTGCGGGCTCGATATGGCGAAGCGCGCGCGCCCGCCGAACACCAGCCGGTGGTCGGCCGTGAGCCTGAAGTAGTGGTGGATGTTCGCGATGGTCGTGTAGGTGCGCCGGCCCGCGAGCAGCGCCTGCGCGCGCTCCGCGCCCAGCGGCTCGGTCACGACGATGAAGCTGCCGATGGGAACGATGCGCCGGCGCAGCCAGCCGAAGCTGCCGTAGCCGCCATGGCGCGTCGCGCCCGTGGCCAGCAGCACCTGCTGCGCGGCGACCGTGCCGCGCGCGGTGTGCAGCCGGTGGGCATGGCCCTGGCCCACGCGCTCGATGCGACTCACCTCGGTGCCGGTGTGGATCTGCGCGCCGCTGCGCTGCGCCGCCGTTGCCAGCCCGTGCGCGAAGCGGCCCATGTGCATCTGGCCGCTGCGCCTGTAGAGCAGGCCGCCGTGGAAGCGGTCGCTCTGCACCTCGGCGCGCACGCTTGCCGCGTCGAGGATCTCCACGTCGCTGTCCACGCCGTCGTCGACCAGGCGCCGCGCGCTGTGCTCCAGCGCGCTCATCTGGTTCGCCCGCGTGGCGAGCTTGAGCTTGCCGTGGCGCATGAAGTCGCAGTCGATGGCTTCCTCGCGCACGAGCCGCGCCACCGTGTCGACCGCATCGTCATACGCGTGGTACCAGCCGCGCGCGCGCTCCACGCCGACCTTGGCCGCCACATCGGCGTAGTCGACCGCAAGCCCGTTGTTGACGTGACCGCCGTTGCGTCCCGAGGCCTCGGCCGCCACGCGCGAGCCGGCTTCCAGCACCGCGACGCTCGCGCCGCGCCGGGCCAGCGCAAGCGCCGCCGACAGGCCGGTGAAGCCGCCGCCGACGATGGCCACGTCGACCTGCGCCGGAAGCTCGCGGGCTTCGGGCTCGAAGGCGGGCGCCGAGTCGGTCCAGTAGGAGTCGAGCTTCATGGCTTGTCGAGGCTGTTTCCGGAAAGAAGAAAGATCAAAGGCCCACGACGCCCGGCAGGCCGCCGATGTCCTTGATTTCCGTGTAGCGGTAGGCCGGGTTGCCGGGGCCATGGCCGCGATTGACGAACACCTTGTTGACGATGCCCAGGTCGTCCGCCGACATCAGGTCGTAGCGCAGGCTGGACGACACGTGCAGCACGTCCTCGGGGTTGCAGCCCAGTGAATCGAGCATGTACTCGAAGGCCGTCAGGCGCGGCTTGTAGGCCTGGGCCTGCTGCGCGGTGTAGACGCGATGGAAGGGCGCACCCAGCATCGCGACGTTCTTCTGGATCTGGTCGTCCGAGGCGTTCGACAGGATCACCAGCGGGATTTCCTTCGCCACCTTGGCCAGCCCGGCGGCGACGTCTTCATGCGGGCCCCAGGTGGGCACGGCGTCGTAGATCTTCTGGGCGTCGAGGTCGAAGTACTGGACCTTCCACTTGCGGCACAGGCGCCGCACCGCGTTCTTCAGCACCACCTCGTAGGGCTGCCAGGCGCCCAGCACCTCGTCGAAGCGGTAGGCGGCGAAGTCGGCGATGAACTGCTCCATGCGATCGGCGGGGATGCGGTCTGCGAAAAGATCGCGCGTCATCTCCTTCATGCGGAAGCGGGTCAGCGTTCCATAGCAGTCGAAGGTCACGTACTTGGGCTTGAAGGTCATGGTCTCGATTCCTGTGTTGGGTCGGTTCGTACCGGTCGCCGGCCACTTCTTCAGACGGCAATTGCGACAAGCAAATTACGGATTGATTGCAGCACGCAGCAGCGCGGAGGTTGTAGGGAAATACGTTGCCTGCCACGACGAAGCTGCGGTTTGGAGGGCCGGCGACGGCATGCCATGCGGTCTGCCCTCCATGCGTGCGGCGTGCACCTCGGCGCGTCGCGGCAAAGTCGATGAGCACGCTTTTGAAGCGCAGGCTCCCGGCGGTGAAAGAAGGGAATGGCCCATGCGACGGCGTCGCGCACCGCTGCGCCCGACGGTGAAATCGCCCGAAGGCAGGTGAGTCCGTCGCGGGTCGAAGGCTTGCATGGGCTCGTGATCGATGAGGCTCCGCGGAAGCGGCGATCGATCCTGGGCAGGCCGGCGCAGCATTTGTATGCGTACGCAGGCGCTTCACCGCAGCGAATTGCAAAACCCGGGCGCGTCGCAGCCGAAGCTTGCAAGTTGCGGCGAAGGCCGATTTCGGTCTGGCACCGCGGCCCGATGTCGTCCAAGATGGAAGGGACATACCTTCGCCAAGAGATCCTTCAATGCCCGACCAGACCCCGAATGCACCCGCCGACGACGGCGTGGCGCTGAGACCGATGACGCCCGCCGACCTGCCGTTCACTCACGCGATGACGGACCTGCTGCGCTGGCCGCACCGGCTGGCGGACTGGGAGCAGGTGTTCGCGCATGCCGAAGGCGTCGTGGCCGAGCGCGATGGCGAGATCGTCGGCTGCGCCCTGCGCTGGCTCTGGGGCGAGCGCCACGCCACCGTCGGCCTCGTGATCGTCACGCCGGCCTGCCAGGGGCGCCGCATCGGGCATCGCCTGATGAGCGCGGTGCTCGAGGGCCTGGAAGACCGCACGGTGCTGCTGCATGCCACCGCCGAAGGGCGCGGCCTCTACGAGCGGCTGGGCTTCGTGCGCACCGGCGAGCTGCGCCAGCACCAGGGCATCGCGCAGCCGGCGCCGCTGGTGGCCCTGCAGCCGGGCTGGCGACTGCGGCCCGCGGGCATTCACGAAGCCGCGGCGCTGCAGGCCCTGGACACCGCCGCGCGCGGCATGCCGCGCGATGCACTGATCTCCGACCTGCTTGCCGGTGCCGATGCCTGCGTGGTGCTGGACCACGACAACGAGCCGCGCGGCTTCGCGATGCTGCGCCGGTTCGGGCGCGGTCATTCGATCGGCCCCGTGGTCGCTCCCGACCTGGATGGCGCGAAGGCGCTGATCGCTCATCTCGCCAGCGTGAATGCGGGGCACTTCACCCGCATCGACATCGACTTCGACAGCGGGCTGGCCGAGTGCCTGGAAAGCATCGGGCTGCTGCGCGTGGATGCGCCAACGACGATGGTGCGAGGGGCGCCGCTTCTCACGCCGGCGGGCGGGCCTTCGCTCTTTGCCATCGTGACCCAGGCTGTCGGGTGAACGATGAGAGCGACTTTCCTCTACAAATCCGACCCGGCAAGAGGCCGCCTCTGGGCCGAGGTGTTTCGCCGCCGCGCTCCCGACATCGACTTTCGCATCTGGCCCGACATCGGCGATCCGGCGCAGGTGCGATTTCTCGCGGCGTGGGAGCCGCCGGACGACCTGGCGACGCGCTTTCCGAATCTGAAGGTGCTGTTCTCCTCCGGCGCAGGCGTCGACCAGTTCGACTTCGCGGCGCTGCCTGCCGAACTGCCGGTCGTGCGCATGGTGGAGCCCGGCATCGTGCGCGGCATGGTCGAGTACGTGACGCATGCGGTGCTCGGCCTGCATCGCGACATCCCGCAGTACCGGCGCCAGCAGCAGCAGGGCCTGTGGAGGCCGCTGACGGTGCGTCCTGCCGGCGAGCGACGCGTCGGTGTGCTCGGACTGGGCTCGCTCGGGCAGGCCGTGCTGGCGCAACTCGTCGCATTGGGCTTCGACTGCGCGGGATGGAGCCGCTCGTGGCATGAAGTCGACGGCGTCCAATGTCACGCCGGCGCCGACGAGCTGCCGGCATTCCTGGCCCGCACCGACATCCTCGTGTGCCTGCTGCCGCTGACCGATTCGACGCGCGGCTTTCTTGATGCCCGACTGTTCTCGCTGCTGCCGAAGGGCGCAGGCCTGGTGCATGTGGGGCGCGGACCGCAGCTCGTGGACGCCGACCTCCTCGCCGCACTCGCAGGCGGACAGATCGGCGATGCGGTGCTCGACGTGACCGACCCCGAGCCGCTGCCGCCGGAGCATGCCTTCTGGCGGCATCCGCACATACAGCTCACGCCGCACATCGCGAGCATGACGCAGCCATTGAGCGCGGCGGAAGTGGTGCTCGACAACCTCGAGAGGTTCGAGACGGGCGAGCCGATGCTCGGCCTGGTCGATCGCTCGCGCGGGTACTGATCGGGGACGAAGAGCACCGCACGATCTGCTGCGCACCGCACGCACAACCGCAGCCTGCTTCGTGCGACACCCCCAAAGAAGCACCACCTCATGCGGTGCGCCGCCTAAGCTGAAGGCATCGAAAGCTCCCTTCGCTCTCGCTCCTTCACACCCCATGACGCACCCCTCCGCACTACCTCAAAACGCCGCGCTCGACGCCATCGACCGCGCGCACCTCATCCACCCCGTCTCGCCCTGGCGCACGCACGAACGGCGCGGCCCCACCGTGCTGGCATCGGGCCGTGGTGCATGGCTGACCGACAGCAACGGCCACGAACTGCTCGACGCCTTCGCGGGCCTGTGGTGCGTGAACGTGGGCTACGGGCAGGAGAGCGTGGTGCAGGCCGCCGCCGAGCAGATGCGCCAGCTGCCGTACGCCACCGGCTACTTCCACTTCAGCAGCGAGCCGGCCATCCGCCTCGCGCAGAAGCTGGTGCAGATCACGCCCGCTTCGCTGACGCGCGTGTACCTCACGCTGGGCGGCTCCGAGGCGGTCGACGCCGCCGTGCGCTTCATCGTGCAGTACTACAACGCGACCGGCCGTCCGTCGAAGAAGCAGTTCATCTCGCTGGAGCGCGGCTATCACGGCTCGTCGTCCACCGGCGCGGGCCTCACTGCGCTGCCGGCCTTCCACCGCGGCTTCGACCTGCCGCTGCCCACGCAGCACTACATCGCCTCGCCTTACGCGTACCGTCATGCCGACGGTGCCGACCCGCAGGCGCTGATCGCCTCGTCGGTCGCTGCGCTGCGCGCCAAGGTGGCCGAGCTGGGCGCGGACAACGTGGCCGCCTTCTTCTGCGAACCGATCCAGGGCTCGGGCGGCGTCATCGTGCCGCCCAAGGGCTGGCTGACGGCCATGCGCGAGGCCGCGCGCGAGCTCGACATCCTCTTCGTGGTCGACGAGGTCATCACCGGCTTCGGCCGCACCGGCCCCATGTTCGCCTGCGAGGCCGAAGGCGTGGAGCCCGACCTGATGACCATGGCCAAGGGCCTGACGGCGGGCTACGTGCCGATGGGCGCGACCATGATGTCGGAGAAGGTCTACGCCGGCATCGCCGACGGCGCGCCGGCGGGCGCCGCCATCGGCCACGGCGCGACCTATTCGGCGCACCCGGTCGGCGCCGCGGTCGCGCTCGAGGTGCTGCGGCTCTACGAGGAAGGCGGCATCCTCGCCAACGGCCAGCGCGGCGCGGCGCATTTCGCGGCCGGGCTCGACGCGCTGCTCGAGCACCCGCTGGTGGGCGACTCGCGCCATCGCGGCCTGCTCGGCGCGCTGGAGCTGGTGAGCGACAAGGCCAGCAAGCGCGGATTCGACGCCGCGCTCGGGCTGTCCGACCGCATCTTCGCGGCCGGCTACCGCAACGGCCTGGTGTTCCGCTCCTTCGGCGACCACATCCTCGGCTTCGCGCCCGCGCTCACTTTCACGGAGGACGAGTTCGCGCAGATGTTCGCGCGGCTGAAGAAGACGCTCGACGAGGTGCTGGCCGCGCCCGACGTCCGCGCCGCGATGGCCGCCTGAAACGGCGTCCCGCAATACCCGCAAGAGCCGGCCGCCGACGCAGAATCGGGATCTCTCGTTTCGTTATCAGGCCCCGCCATGTCAGAAGCTTTCAAGATCGACCGACTCGACCTGCGTATCCTGGCCCAGTTGCAGAAGAACGGGCGCATGACCAACGTCGACCTGGCGGATGCGGTGGGGCTGTCGCCCAGCCCCTGCCTGATCCGCGTGAAGCGGCTGGAGCAGGCGGGCTACATCGCCGGCTACGGCGCGCACCTGCGGCTCGAAAAGCTCGGCGACACGCTCACCGTGTTCACCGAGGTCACGCTGCAGGACCACCATCGCGAAGACTTCGTGCGCTTCGAGGCCGCCATCCGCGAGGTCGACGAGGTGCTCGAATGCCACCTGGTCAGCGGCGGCTACGACTACCTGCTGCGCTTCCTCACGCGCGGCGTGAACCACTACCAGGAAGTGATCGAGGGGCTGCTCGAACGCAACATCGGCATCTCGAAGTACTTCAGCTACATCGTCATCAAGTCGCCGTTCATCAAGACGCACTGTCCGATCGAACGGCTTTTTCCCCACGAGCGCTGACCGGCGCTCCCGACGCTTCTCCATGCCCGAACCCACGCCTCGCCTCCCACCGTCGGCCCGCTTCGTGCGGCTCGCGGAAACCGACCGGCCCGCGCTGACCCTGCAGATCGACGGCGAGGCCCGCACGGCGCTGGCCGGCGACACGCTGCTGGTGGCGCTGCTGAGCAACGGGCGACGGGTGCGCGACAGCGAGTTCGGCGACGGGCCGCGCGCCGGCTTCTGCCTGATGGGCGCCTGCCAGGACTGCTGGGTGTGGACGCCGGCCGGCGAGCGCCTTCGTGCCTGTTCGACGGCTGTCGAGGAAGGCATGTCGGTGCTCACGCATCCGCCCGTGAACCAATGGACGGCGACGCCGGACCTGCAGCAGTCGCTGGCCCGCCATGCGCCGGAGGCCGGGGCATGAGCGGGGTTTCTTCTTCTTCTTCTTCTTCACCGCGCATCGTCGTCGTCGGCACGGGGCCCGCCGGCGTGCGCGCCGCGCAGGCGCTGGTGCGCGCCGGCGTGCGGCCCATCGTCATCGACGAAAGCCGGCGCGACGGCGGCCAGATCTACCGCCGGCAGCCCGAGGGTTTCAAGCGCTCCTACGCCAAGCTCTACGGCACCGAGGCCGCGAAGGCGCAGGCGCTGCACGGCGACTTCGACGCGCTGCGCGAACACATCGACTACCGCGGCGACACGCTGGCCTGGAACGTCAGCGAAGGTGCGCTGCACGTCGTGCATGCCGGCGAGCCGCAGACGCTGCCATTCGATGCGCTGCTGGTGTGCAGCGGCGCGACCGATCGGCTGATGCCTGTTGCCGGCTGGCATCGCGCAGGTTGCTACAGCCTGGGTGCATCGCAGATCGCGCTGAAGGCGCAGGCTTGCGCGATCGGCTCGCGTGTCGTCTTCATGGGCAGCGGTCCGCTGCTGTACCTCGTGGCCTCGCAGTATGTGCAGGCCGGCGCGCAGGTGGCGGCGGTGCTCGACACCGCGCCGGCCGCCAAGTCCTGGAGCGCGGTAGCCGGATTGCTCGCGCGGCCGCGGCTGGCATTGCGCGGGCTCGCGCTGATCCGCAGCCTGCGCGGTGCGGGCGTGCCGGTGCTGCAGGGCGTGACGCCGCTGCGCATCGACGGCGACGACAGCCTGGGCGTGCAGGCGGTGGTCGTGCGCGACGCCCGGGGGCGCGAGCAACGCTTCGAATGCGATGCCGTGGGCCTCGGCTGGCATCTGCGCGCCGAAACGCAACTGGCCGATCTGGCGCGCTGCGACTTCGAATTCGAGCCGCTGAGCCGGCAGTGGCTGCCGCGCATCGATGCCGATGGCCGCAGCAGCACGAAGGGCGTGTACCTGGCCGGCGATGGCGCCCGCATCCTCGGGGCCGACGGTGCCGAGGCGGCAGGCAGGCTGGCGGCGCTCGCCGCGCTGGCCGACCTGGGCCACGCGCAGGGCCGTGCTCTTCACGACGCCGAGTCCGTCGCGCTGCGCCGCACCCTGGCGCAGATGAACCGCTTTCGCGAAGGGCTGGCGCGTGCCTTTCCATGGCCGCATGCGCAGGCGGCGGCACTTCCAGACGACGCGGTCGTGTGCCGTTGCGAGGCCGTGACGGCCGGCGAGCTGCGCCGCTGCGTCAACGAGATGGACAGCCACGAAGTCAATCGCGCCAAGGCCTTCAGCCGCGTCGGCATGGGGCGTTGCCAGGGCCGCTTCTGCGGCCATGCGTCGGCCGAGATCGTGGCGCAGGCCAGCGGCGTGCCGGTGGAGCTGGTGGGGCGGCTGCGCTCGCAGGCGCCCGTCAAACCGATGATGATGAACATGCGCGAGGTGGAACAGGCATGAGCGATACGACGACCACCACCGACGTGCTGGTGCTCGGCGGCGGCCTCATGGGCACCACCGCCGCTTTCTTCCTGCGTCGCCAGCATGGGCTGTCGGTCACGCTGCTCGAACGCGAGCTCGTGGGTCGCCAGGCCAGCGGCACCAACTTCGGCAACGTGCGGCGGCAGGGCCGCGCGCTGGCGCAGATGCCGCTGGCCAACCGCGCACGCGCCGTCTGGGGCCGCGTGAAGGAACTGCTCGGCGAAGACCTGGAGTTCGTGCCCTACGGCCACCTGCGTGTCTGCTACACCGAGAAGCAGGCGGCGGTGCTGGAGCAGTACGCAAGGGACGTGAAGCCGCTGGGCCTCGATCTCGAACTGTTCGACGCCGAGCAATTGCGCAGGCGCTGGGGCATCTTCGCGCCAGGCATCGTGGCCGGCTCGCTGTCGCCGAACGACGGCCATGCCAACCCGCGGCTGGCCGGCCCTGCCTTCGCGCGGGCCGCGCGGCGCGCGGGCGCGAACATCGTCGAGCATGCCGAGGTAGTGCAGGTCGAGCGCGACGGCGCGGGCTTCGTCGCCCATACGGCGGACGGCCGGCGCTTTCGCGCGGCGCAGCTTTTCGTGGCCTGCGGCGCGTGGTCGAACCGCATGGCCGAACAGTTCGGCGAGGCCGTGCCGATGGAGGCGCGTGGCCCGCAGATGGGCGTGACGGAGCCGCTGCCTTATGCCATCGGGCCGTCGATCGGCATCTCTTCGCCCATCGAGCACGAGGGCCTGTACTTCAGGCAGATCGCGCGCGGCAACATCGTCTTCGGCGGCGGGCTCAAGGGGCCGGCGCATGCGCAGCACATCCGCGCCTACGTGAAACCCGACAACGTGCTGCGCCAGATGCGCGAGCTGCGCCGCTTCGTGCCGGCCTTCGAGCACGTGCAGCTGATCCGAGTGTGGAGCGGCATCGAGGGCTATACGGCGGACTGGCAGCCCGTGATGGGCCCGAGCGCCCGCGTGCCGGGCCTGCACTACGCCTTCGGCTTCAACGGCGAGGGCTTCGCGATCAGCCCCGGCGTGGGCGAGACGATGGCCGAGCTGATCGCCACCGGCCGGGCCTCGACGCCGATCGAGAGCTTCTCCATCGGCAGGTTCGCGAGCGAACTGACGAAGCAAGCGGCCTGAGTTCAAGGGTTGCCCTTCCAGCCATACCGTGGGACCGGCTTTGCCGGGCCACCGGTATGGCCCCCTGCAAGGGGGTGGCGGCTACACGAAGTGAGCAAGCCGGGGGTGAGCCCTATGCCATCACGACGAAGACCTTGCGCAGGGTCTCGTGCACATGCCACTCGCCAGTGGTGTGTGCCGGAAAGAACAGCGTGTCGCCCGCGCGGATCTGCAGAGCCTCGCCGCCGGTGGGCGTGAAGGTGCAGGCGCCGGCCAGGATGTGCATGACCTCGGCGTTGGCCAGCTGGCGCTCGAAGCGGCCGGGCTCGCATTGCCAGATGCCGCTCTTGTTCTCGCCCGCGCCGGCGAGCTCGACGTCGATGCCGCTGAGCCGGCAGGGCGGCTGGCTCAGGGGACGCGCGGGCGTGCCCTGGTCTTGCAGGCCGCCGATGGTGGCCGACTGGCGCAGGATGGTGATGCCCGTCATGCTCAACGTCCCGCCTCTACCGCGTCGGCCAGCTCGGCCAGCGTGTGGAAGTGGTAGTCGGGTACCGTGTGCTTCGACTCGATGGTGCCGCCCGAACCCTTCTGCGCATGGCGCCGCTCGATCCAGCAGGTGGTGATGCCCAGCTGCTTCGAGATGCCGATGTCGTGGTACTGGCTCTGCGCCACATGCAGGTTGTCGGCCTGCCTGTAGCCCCAGGCGCCTTCGAAGCGGCCGCGTGCATAGGCGAAGTAGCGCGCGTCGGGCTTCTCGCACAGCGCGTCGTCGCAGCTCAGCAGCATGTCGAAGGGCGAGCCCAGGGTCTTGTCGAAATGCGCGAGCGCCCAGGCCTGCGCGTTGGTCATCGTCACCAGCTTGAAGCGCTTGCCAAGGCGCTTGAGCGCCTCCACCGAGTCGGGAAATGCCGGCCATTGCGAGACGGAGTCGCGCAGGCCTTTCGCGATGGCATCGGTGTCGGGCAGGCCCAGCGCGGGGGCTACGGCGTGCCAGCAGCGCTCGAGGTCGTCGGGATACCAGCCGGCGTTGCCGTCGGCGCGTGCGCGCCGGTAGGCGGCGAGGAAGTCGTCGTCGCTCACCTTGGAATCGGGCGCCACGCTGCGCAGGTAGGCGAGCATGCCGCCCTCGAAATCGATCAGCGTGCCGACGACGTCGAAGGTGAGGACCTTGAAATCTTGCAGGGACATGGAAACGCTCCAGGGATGAAGTGGGGATGGCTCCATCGAGCATAGATGTGGCGCTTCGGCGCGCGTCCCGAACTGGGGCCGCGTGGCGGCACAGGATGTCGTTGTCGGCGCTGCCGCGGCATCTTCTTGCACGGCGTCGAATGGTGAAACTCCGGGCGGGATGCCGGCTCCATAAGGTCTACGATCAGACCGGCGATGCCCTGGGTGCCTTCGGCACTCGCGACGATGCGGCAAGCCCATTCACATCCGGAATCTTTCGATGACCCAGGCCGATCCGACAAACAAGGAAGAAGACGAAGAGCTTCGCGCGACCGCCACGGCGCGCCTGGAAGATGCCGGAATCGGCGTCACCGCGGAGCGCGTACGGGTCCTGGGGCTGCTCATCAGGTTCAATGACCGCGCGTGGACTGCACAGGAACTCGCGCAGTCGGGCCTGGGCGCGGCGTCCGACCCGGCGGCGATCACGCGCCTTTATCGCACCCTCCATTTGCTGGAGCAGCGGGGCGTGGTGACGAGGGAGATCGAGGCGTCTTCGGGACGGCCGAGTCTGGGCTATAGGCTCGCCGGGGCGAAGTCGCCCTTGCGGTTTCGATGCCGCAGCTGCAACCGCCTGGTGGAGGCCAACGACGAGCGGCTGCGCGAGCAGCTGGAGAGCGCGGGCGCGCTGCAGGGCCTTCCGGTATCGGAGGGAGAAACGCTGGTGCTGGTTACCTGCAGCCGGTGCGCAGCCGGCGCGTCGGGCTGACAGCCGTTGCTTCATCGGTGCCGGGCGAGGCGGCCTGCGGCAGCTGCCCGCAACGCCGGCACAGCATGCGGATCTCGATCGGGTCGCTGGAAACGGGCATGCCCTGCGCGTTGCATGCCTGCGCGATGAGCTGCGAGAGCAGGCCTGCCGCGGGCATGTCGACCGCGCTCGCGCAGGCGCTGCACATGAGCCTTACCGGAGCGGCGGGCGGGCTCACGGCGGCTATCCGGTAGACCGACGAGACATGGCCGTTGCGCGTCGTCCATTCGTGGTTCAGGCGACCGGCCTCGACCAGGCGCTTCAGGTCCCGGTAGAGCGCGGACATCGCGAGCAATGCCCCGTCCTGTCCGAGCCTCTTGTTGATTTCGATCGCGTTGAGGCTGGCGCCGCGCGCCTCTTCCATGACCCGCATCACCCGCTCGTGCCGTAGCACGGAGCGGGTGCCTGCGCGTCTTTGCACCGTGTTCACGATGTTCGGGAGGAAGGACGCTCGCGCCGCATGCCTAGAACTTCGCGTTCAGCGAGACGCGGAAGGCTCGCGGCGAACCCGGCGTGATGTTCGAGTTGCTGTTCGCGTTGAGGAAGTACTTCCGGTTGAACAGGTTCTCGACGTTGACCTGCATCTGGACGTTCTTGTTCAGCGTGAAGAACAGCGCGGCGTCGACGCGGGTGTATGCGGGCAGCACGACGTTGGGGAAGGGCGTGCCGGCGGTCACGATCTGCTCGCTCGAGGCGAACATCTTCGTGCGGTGGATCACACCGAGGCCGGCGCCCCACATCGGCGAGAAGTCGTAGCGGTTCCACAGCGCGAAGGTGTGCTTCGGCACCAGGCCCACGGTGGCGCCGGCGCGGATGGTGGCGGAGGTGTCGGCCTTGAACTTCGCATCGGTGTACGAGTAGCCGCCCGCGACGCTCCATGCCGGCGTGATGTTGCCGCTCAGGCCCAGCTCGAGGCCCTGCGTGCGCTGGCCGTCGCTGAGGATGGTGCGCGTGTTGGTCGGGTCGGTCGGGTCCAGCACGATGACGTTCGAGCGATCGAGGCGGTACAGCGCCGCCGTGGCCGCGAGGTTGGGCAGCACGTCCCACTTGGCGCCGATCTCGTAGTTCTTGAACTTCTCGGGCTTGAGCGCCGCGTTGCTCAGGGTCAACGAGGAGAGCTGGTCGCCGGCGCGCGGCTGGTAGGCGATGCTGTAGTTGGCGTACAGCGAAACCTGCTCGACCGGCTTGTAGACCACGCCCAGGCGCGGCGAGACGAGGTCGTCGGTGGTCTTGAAACGGTCGAAGTTGCGGTTGTTGCGGAAGTCGACCTTGAACTGGTCGTAGCGCAGGCCGGCAATCACCTGGAACTGCGGGCTCAGCTCGATCTGGTCCTGCACGTACAGCGCCGAGACGGTCGCCTTGCCGCTGTTGTTGGCGTCGGTCGCCGACTGGCGGTACACCACGGGCGCAAAGGTGGTCGGGAACGCCAGCGGCACCGTCACGCTCGTGGCGGTGTTGTTGAAGAAGCCGGTGTTGCGGAAGTTGTCGGTGTCCTGCTGGCCGAGCTCGGCGCCCACCAGCAGCTTGTGCTTCACCGCGCCGGTGTTCAGCGAGAACGTCAGGTCGGTCTGGTTGAAGATGCTCTTGCGCGAGGTGGCGTTGTTGTAGGCGCTGAGGGCCACGCCGGTGCCTGCGTTGTTCACCGCGCCGGGGAACACGTTCTGATAGAACTTGTCCTGCTGCGACCAGCGGGTGCGGTTGCGCAGCAGCACGCCGTTGTCGAACTCGTGCTCGACCAGCGCATTGAATGCATCGAGCTTCGAGCCCGTGGGGCTGCCGGCCGCGTTGCCGTAGAAGGTCGACGGATCGGTGACGACCGGCACGCCGCGGAACGACGGGATGCCGCGGTCGGCGATGCGGTCGTCCTTGAAGTGCTCGTAGCCCAGGGTGACCAGCGTCTTCGCGCTGGGCCGCCAGCTGATCGTCGGGTTGATGCCCGAGCGCTCCAGCCACACGCCGTCGCGGTAGCTCTTCGAGTTCTCGTAGAGGCCGTTGAGGCGGAACGACAGCTGGTCGTTGATGGGCTGGTTCAGGTCGACGGTGACGCGGCGGTTGCTCTGCGAGCCCAGCGTCAGGGAGGCGCCGTAGGAGGGCGTCCACTCGGGTTGCTTGCTCACGCGGTTGATCAGGCCGCCGGTCGCGCCGCGTCCGAAGACCATGGCGTTCGGGCCCTTGAAGATCTCGACGCGCTCGATGTTGTACAGGTCGCGGTAGTACTGCACGTCGTCGCGGATGCCGTCGATGAAGAAGTCGCCGGTGGTGCTGATGCCGCGGAAGATCGGCGTCTCGCGGTTGCCTTCGCCCTGCGCGAAGCCCACGCCGGGGACGTAGCGCGCGGCTTCGGCGATGCTCTGCACGGCGCGGTCGCGCATCTCGTCGGCGGTGATGACGCTGATCGACTGCGGCGTGTCGCGCAGCGGCGTGTCGGTCTTGGTCGCGGTGGTGCTGCGCTTGGCCGAGTAGCCCTGATCGCCTTCACCCGTCACCGTGACGGGCGGCAGCGCGCCGCTGGCGGTCTGCGACCAGGCGGGTGTCGTGCAGATGGCGAGCGTGGCGCCGGCGGCCAGCAGGTGGACGGCCTTGACGATCGACGGCTGGGCGAAGCGGGGCGCCGCGACGGCGCGTCGCGGACTGGATTTCATGTTCATGGCGAAACGGATGGAGGAAAAGGGCTGGCGCCTGCGCGCCGTCTGCAAAAGGCGAGCGCCGGCCTTCCGGGCTTTCTCCGCGCGGCCGCGCCGGGAAGCAGGAAATACGAACGATTCGCAATTTCGGAGAAATGTAGAAGCGAGAAGTAGTACTGTCAAGTGCTACTGCTTTCGGGCGAAGCCGAGTGAGGGTGTCATGCAACAGCCTGCGAAGGCGTGCAAGCGGCCGATCCGAGTGGTTGTTCGGATGACTACTTCAGCGATCGGGAGATGGCCCGCCGAGGGCCGGTCGTGCGCAGCCCGCTCAGGACGGCTCGCGGGGCGCCTTCTCGACGCGGGGCGATCGCACGCCGCTGATCTGCCCGCGCACGACCTTCCAGAAGTTCTTGGTGCCGTCGAGCAGGCGCCATGCGTTCGAGCGGTGCGCCAGCACGCCGACCTCGGGCAGCACGTCGCGCAGGTTCTTCAGGCCGAGGATCTTCAGGTACTTGCGCACCGTGGTCGGGCTGTGGATCAGCAGGATCACCCGCCACCCGTAGTGGCGCCCGAGCATCAGCATGCCGATGGCGCTCTCGAGGTCGTCGAGGTCGCCGTTGAAGTCGTCCACGGCGCGGTCCACGATGCCGAGGATTTCCTGGTCGCTCATCGGGGCAGGCATGTCTGGGAGGGTGGGTTGGAGGGGGCGCGAAGTGGGAGAGGAGTGTCGCACGCCGGATGGGAATGCCGGTCATGCGATACTTCTGGGAATGCGAATGATTGTCATCTTCCCTGATTCCGGCTCCCTGCCGCACCCCCATGTTTGATGCTTTCGCGGTCACGTTGCGCGAGTTGGCGGAGCTGATGCTGATCGTCGGCGCACTCGGCGCATGCCTGTTCCAGACGCGCCGGCTGCGGCTGATGCCGTACATCGCCTGGGGCCTCGTGCTCGGCCTGGTGCCGGCCGCGGCGCTGGCCGTGGTGCTGATGGATGCCGCGTTCGACGGCGTCGTCGAGGCGGCCCTGTCGACCGTGATGGGCTTCGGCGTGCTGCTGGTGGCGATGAGCATGGCCGCCTCCGCGGGCAGCATCAAGAGCCGGGTGCAGATCCTGATCGAAGGCTGGCTCGAGCGGCGGGGCGCGCCGGCAATCATCGTCGGATTCATCGCGCTGGCGGCCTTTCGCGAGTCGCTCGAAGTCGCGGTGTTCATGCGTTCCATCAGCGCCCGCTCCGGCGTGGCGGAAGCGCTTGCCGGGATGCTGCTGGGCATGGTCGCCGCAGGCCTGCTGGTGCCGATCTGGAAATGGCTGCGCATCCGCTCCGGGTTGCTCGTGCTCTTCCGGGCGTCGGCGCTGCTGTTGTCGTTGCTGTCGATCCAGATGATGCTGCACGGCATCAGCGACCTGCTGCGCCTGCAGGCCACCGCCCGCGGCGGCGATGCATGGCCCGCTGCCATCGATCCGTTCCTGGAAGGCGGCGCGCTGCACTTCTGGCTCTGCGCCGCCCTGATGCTGGTCCCGCTGCTGCACATGGTCCGCGGCTGGTGGGGCGGTACCCGGCAAGCCGGCTGAGCGCGGCTGCCATCTCTTCCCCGACATCGAAGCGACGCACTCATCCATGGCTGCCGGCGAGCCGTCACTCCAGCGCGAAGTCCACCATCTCTACCGCGAGCACCACGGCTGGCTTTTCAACTGGCTGCGCGGGCGATTGGGCAACAGCTTCGACGCCGCGGACATTGCCCACGACACGTTCATGCGCATCTGGATCGGGCTGCGCGCCGGCGCGATCCCGACGCTGCGCGAGCCGCGCGCCTACCTGACCACCGTGGCGCGGCGCCTGGTGATCAACCACCACGAGCGGCAATCGCTGGAGCGCGCCTACCAGGCGTCGCTCGCGCTGCTGCCCGAGGCGCTTGTGCCTTCCGTCGAGGAGCGCGCGATCCTGCTGGAGACGCTGCACGAGCTCGACGCGCTGCTCGACGAACTGCCCGACAGGGTGCGCACCGCCTTCCTGCTGTCGCAGCTCGAAGGCCTCGCGTACGAGGACATCGCCGTGCAGCTCGGCGTCAGCGTTCGCACCGTCACCCGCTACATGGCACAGGGATTCGCGCAGTGTCTGCGTCTCATGCTGACGCCGCAGCCGTGAGCGCGGCGCAGGGCTCCGGCGCCGTCGATCCGCGCCTGGTGAACGAGGCCGCGCAGTGGCTCGCGCGCATGCATGCGGGCCGCTTCACCGAGGCCGATGCGCTGCGCTGGACGCAGTGGCGCGACCAGAGCCCCGAGCACCAGCGCGTGTGGCAGAGCGCGGAGCAATTGAGCGCCAGGTTCGGCGCGGTGCCGCCCGGCGTGGGCATGCCGGTTCTGGGCCGGCGCCGCATGCTCGCGAACCGGCGCGCATTGCTCAGGACGGTGGCGCTGCTGCTGGGCGCGCCGTCCGCCGCCTGGATCGGCTATCGCGCCGTGCCGTGGCAATCGCTGGGCGCCGAGTACCGCACGGCGACCGGCGAGCGCCGCACCATCGAGCTGGCCGACCGAAGCCGCGTCATCCTCAACACGTCGACCGCCATCGACGTTCTGTTCGACGCCTCTCAGCGCCTGGTGCGGCAGCGCAACGGCGAGATCCTGGTCGACACGGCGCCGGACCCGAACGCCGGCTTCCAGCGGCCCTTTCTTGTCGATACGCCGCAAGGCCGGCTGCGCGCGCTGGGCACGCGCTTCATCGTGCGCGTTGACGAGGAAGCGCAGCGCAGCCGCCTGGTCGTGCTCGCCGGTGCGGTCGAGGTGAACCCCGCGCGTGCGTCCGGCGCACCGGTCGTCGTACCGGCCGGGCGGCAGATCGCATTCACCGCCGATGCGACGAGCCCCCTGGCGCCGGTTGCAGCCGGTGCGGAGTCATGGACCCAGGGCGTGCTCTATGCCGAAGAGATGCGCCTGGCCGACCTGCTTTCGGAAGTCGGCCGCTACCGCAGCGGCGTGCTGCGCTGCGACCCCGTGGTGGCAGGGCTGCGCGTGTCGGGTGCCTTCCAGCTCGACGACACCGATCGCATCCTTTCCGTTCTCGCGCAGACGCTGCCGGTGCGCGTCGACGCGCGCACCCGCTACTGGGTGACGGTGACCGCCCGGTGATTTCCATTTCCTCGTGAGGCTCGCATCGGCGGGCGATTTTTCTTGCCGATGCGTGTCCGGTTTCTGCGTCTCGCCTGTCATGTCGATTGAAACCAATCCACATCCCGACATGCGACAAGGACGCTCCCAATGACCGACAGGCCCTCCGCTCCCCAGAATCCCCACGGCCCGAGGCGCAGACAGCGCCGGACCGTGCGCGCCGTGCAGGGCGCGCTGTACGCCCTCGGCGTGGCCACGCTGGGGCTCGCCTCGCTGCCGGCCCATGCGGCCGATGCCGTGGCGGCCCCGGCGCGCAAGGCCTACAGCATTCCGGCCGGTCCTCTGGGGCCGGCCCTGCTGGCCTTCGCGGGGCAGGCGGGCTTCAACCTCAGCTTCGACCTCGCCCGCACGCGCGGCCTGACCACGCCGGGCCTGACCGGGGAGTTTTCCGCCGAGGAGGGCCTCGGCCGGCTGCTGGCCGGCAGCGGCCTGCGCGCGCGCCGGCTCGCCAGTGGCGACTTCACGCTCGACGCCGCACCGGCGCCCACCGCCTCCGCCCCGCCCGTGGAGCCCGCCGCATCGGCCGATGCCCTGCCGGCCGTCACCGTGACCGCGCGCACGCAGAGCAGCCTCATGGCGCCCACCCGCCAGGTCACCGTGCTCGAGCGCGATGAACTGGACAACCTGCGCCAGGGTTCCGACAGCGTTGCCACGCTGCTGAGCAAGGTCGTGCCCGGCATGGCCGATTCGAGCCACACCATCACCGACTTCGGCCAGACCCTGCGCGGGCGCAACATGCTCGTGCTGGTCGACGGCATCCCGCTCAACACCAACCGCCACTCCTCGCGCAACCTCGCCAACATCAACCCGGCGGACGTCGACCAGATCGAGGTGCTGCGCGGCAGCAGCGCGATCTACGGCAGCGGCGCGGCGGGTGGCATCGTGTCGATCCGCACGCGGCAGCCCAGCGGCGAGACGCGCGCCGAGACCACCATCACCGGCGTGTCGCCGCTCTCGCGCATCGGTTCGGCCGGACTGGGCGGCGAAGTGCAGCACTACATCTCGGGCAGTGGCCAAGTCTTCGACTACGCGGTGAGCCTTGGTACGCGGCACGTGGGCGGCTCCTACGACGCGCGCGGCGACCGCATCGCGCCCGAGCCCAGCCAGGGCGACCTGTTCGACTCGAACATCTACAACGCCTCCGCCAAGATCGGCTACCGCATCGACGCGAACCAGCGGCTGCAGTTCTCGGCGAGCCACTACGACGCGAAGCAGGACACCGACTACGCCTCCGACCAGTCCGTGGCCAGGCTGCCGGCGGGCAGCGTCGCGGCGCGGCCCCTGAAGGGACTGCAGCTCGACAAGCAGAACCGCGTGACCAACAGCCTGCTCGGCCTCGACTACACGAACCGCGACATCGCTGGCAGCACGCTGGCCGCGCAGCTCTACTACCGCGACTTCTTCACCCGCTTCGCGCCCTTCGACGCGCGCGGCGTCGTGGCCCGTGGATCGAGCGTCGACCAGGTGATGCAGAACTCGCGCGTGTTCGGCGGCCGCCTGACGGTCAAGACGCCGTTCGGCGCCGACCGGAAGACGCAGCTCACCTGGGGCGCGGACTTCAACCAGGAACGCACCGACATGCCGCTCGACGTGTTCGACCCGAAGCTCTACGACGCCAGCCGCGGCCTGAGTTTCAGTCGGACCGGCACGCTGATCTTCATGCCGCCCATCACCACGCGCACCATGGGCGGCTTCGCCCAGCTGCAGCATCGCTTCAACGACAACTGGTCGGTCGAGGGCGGCGCGCGCTACGACAAGGCCAGCGCGAGGTTCGACAGCTTCACGCCGCTGTCGCAGCTGCGTGCACGCAACCCTGCGCAGGTGAAGGGCGGCACGGTCGACTACGGCGCGTGGACCTACAACGCCGGCGTGGTCTACAACCCGACGTCGCGCCACGACATCTACGCTTCGTACAGCCAGGGATTCGAGTTGCCCGACATCGGCCTGCAGGTTCGCAACGCGACGCCGAGCTTCAACATCCGCGGCTCCGACCTGCAGCCGGTGAAGACCGACACCGTGGAGCTCGGCTGGCGCGGCCGCTTCGACAACGCGGTGGCCAACCTGAGCGTGTTCCAGTCGCAGTCCGCGCTGGGCGCGGTGCAGAGCTCGTTCAACGGACTGATCATGACCCGCACCAAGGAGCGCATCCACGGCATCGAAGGCGCCATCGACTACGTCGACAGCGGCGACCGCTGGGGCGCGGGCGGCTCCTTCACGTGGATGAAGGGGCGCGAGCTGCCGCAGGGCGGCACGCGCTACCAGGACATGTGGGGCTACCGCATTCCGCCGCTCAAGCTGACGGCATACGTCGAATACAGGCCGAGTGCGCGCTGGAGCCACCGGCTGCAGGCCGTGTCCTATGGCTCGAAGGACTACCGGCTCGACGGCGTGAACAGCTTCGGCCGCCGCGACGTCAGCGGCTACACCACATTCGACCTCGTCAGCCGGTTCAAGATCGACGAGAAGAACACCGTCGTCGTGGGTGTCGAGAACCTGTTCAACCGACGCTACTTCCCGCTCTACAGCCAGCTGCTACGCAACAGCAACAACACCAGTCGGTTGCCGGCCGCGGGGGCGGTGCTGAAGGTGAGCTACACCCACCGCTGGTGAGCAATGAACGCCGCGCGGCGCCTGCCCGAAGGCTCCTCAGGCTTTCGGCGTCGGCCCCGCGTGCGCCTCGTGCTGCGGCAGGTCATCCGTGATCGTGAACCACGGCGCCTTCGAGCCCACGAAGATGTGCGCGGTCGGGCGGATGGACGGCGCATCGACCAGCGTGCCCATCGCGACGTGCACGAATTGCCCGTCGCGCACCACCGAGCACAGCAGCGAGCCGCATTTCGCGCAATGCAGGTCGCCCGCATCGGGCTTGCCGTGGATCATCAACGCGTCTTCACCAAGCGTGATGGCGAACTTGCCGCGCTCGATGCCCGCGAAAGGCTTGAAGGCCGAGCCCGTCGCGCGCCGGCAGTCCGGGCAGTGGCAGTTCAGCGAGTAGGCGAACTCATCCGCCACCTCGTAGTGAACGGCACCGCACAGGCACCTGCCGGCAAGGATGCTCAACCCGCCAGCCCCACGAACACGTTCTGCACGTCGTCGTTCGCGTCGATGGCCGCCAGGAAGGTCTCGACTTCTTCCAGGTCTTCAGCGCTCAGGCTCGCCGGATCGACCGGGTTCTTCGGCTTGTAGCCCAGCTTGGCCGACAGCACCGTGAAGCCCTGCGCCGGAAGGGCGCGGCTCACGAGATCGAGGTCGGTGGGGTCGGTGAGGAAGACCGCGGGGTGGTCTTCGCCGGCAGGCTCGAAGTCTTGCGCGCCGGCCTCGATGGCGGCCACTTCGGGATCGGCGTCGGGCTTCGCGGGTTCGGCCTCGATCATGCCGACGTGGTCGAAGTCCCACGACACCGAGCCAGAGGTGCCGAGCTGACCCTTGCGGAACAGCACGCGCATTTCAGGCGCGGTGCGGTTCACGTTGTCGGTCAGGCATTCGACCATCACCGGCACGCGGTGCGGTGCGAAGCCTTCGTAGATCACGTGCTCGTAGTTGACCGCCTCGCCCGTGAGGCCCGCGCCTTTCTTGATGGCGCGGTCGAGCGTGTCCTTGGGCATCGAGACCTTGCGGGCCTGCTCCACCACCAGCCGCAGGCGTGCGTTGGAGGCAGGATCGGCGCCGTTGCGCGCGGCCACCACGATTTCCTTGACCAGCTTGCCGAACAGCCGGCCCTTGGCATTGGCCGCGATGTCCTTGTGTTTGGCTTTCCATTGGGCGCCCATGTCCGTGTCCTTGAATGAATATGTATTGCTTGCGGCCTTGTCTGGCTCTTTTGAAGAAAGAAGGGCTGGATGACCGAGAGGGGCGACTACTGTAGCCTTCTTCCCATGACCGCTCCACAAGACGCCCTGTACCCCACGCCGTTCGAATCGGGCAACGGCAACCAGACCACCACCTGGGCCGAATGCATCGCCTTCTACGAGCGGCTGGCCAGGGAGTTTCCCGGCGTGCTGCGCTGGGGCGAGATCGGAAGGTCGGACACCGGCGTTCCCATTCACGCCGGCGTGGTCACCGCCGACGGCGTGTTCGACCGCGAGACGCTCAAGCAGCAGCAGCGCCCGGTGTTCTTCAACAACAACGGCATCCACCCCGGCGAGCCCGAGGGCATCGACACCTGCATGGCGCTGGTGCGCGACTTCTGCACCCAGCCGGAACGGCTCGCGGCGCTGGGCAGCACGGTGTTCCTCTTCATTCCGGTCTACAACGTGGACGGCTGCATCAACCGGCAGGACAGGTCCCGCGTGAACCAGCTCGGGCCCGAATCGTTCGGCTTCCGCGGCAACGGCCGGCACCTGGACCTGAACCGCGACTTCATCAAGTGCGACAGCCTCGCGGCGCAGGTCTTCAACCGCTTCTTCACCGCGTGGGACCCGGACGTGATGGTCGACACCCACACCTCCAACGGCGCCGACTACAGCTACACCATGACGCTGATCCCGACCCAGCCCGACAAGCTGGGCGGCGGGCTTGGCGCCTTCCTGCGCGAAAGCATGCTGCCCGCGATCTACGGCGGCATGGAGCGCCGCGGCTGGCCCACCTGCCCGTACATGAACCTGCTGGCCGAGACGCCCGGCGACGGCATCGAGGACTTTCTCGACACTCCGCGCTTTTCCACCGGCTATGCGGCGCTGCACCACACCATCGGCTTCATGCCCGAGACCCACATGCTCAAGCCCTTCGCCGACCGCGTGGCTTCGATGCGGGCGCTGGTCGAGACGGTGCTGGACTTCAGCATCGCGAATGCGGCGCGCATCCAGGAACTGCGGCGCGAAGCGAAGGCCGCGGCCGCGCGGCAGGCGCGCTGGCCGCTGGCATGGCGCAACGACCGCAGCCGGCCGGCGAGCCTGCGCTTCAAGGGCTATCGCGCGGTCCGCAAGCCCAGCCTGCTGGGCAGCTACGAGCGCCTGGCCTACGACCGCAGCCAGCCGTGGGAGAAGGACATCGTCCATTTCGACCGCTGCATCGAGGAGGCGACGGTCGCGGCGCCCAGGGCTTACCTCGTGCCGCAGGCGTGGCGAGAGGCGATCGAGCGGCTGGAGTGGAACGGCGTGGAGCTGAGCCGGCTCGACGAAGACAGGCTCTTCGACGCGGCGCGCGTGTACCGCATCCGCAGCGTGACTTCCCGCGCGAACGCCTACGAAGGCCACATGTTCCACGACGAGGTGGAGCTCGCCGAAGGCATCGAGCCGTTCCAGGCGAGGGCGGGCGACGTGCTGGTGTCGCTGGACCAGCCCAATGCCCGCTACGCGGTCGAGACGCTGGAGCCGCAGGCCCATGACAGCTTCTTCCGCTGGGGCTTCTTCAACAGCGTGCTGGAGAAGAAGGAGAACTTCTCGCCCTATGTCTTCGAGGACACCGCGCTGCGCATGCTGGAAGAAGAGCCCGAGCTGAGACGCCTGTTCGAGCAATGGAAGGCCGGGAACCCGGAGAAGCTGGGCGACCAGAAGGCGGTGCTGGGCTTCATCTTCGCGCACGGCAGGCGCCACGCGGAGCCCGAGTGGCGCTGCTACCCGGTGGTCGCGCTGATGTAGTCGCGGCTCACCCCGCCGGCCTGAACCCCGGCAGCGCATGCATGCGCTGCCGCAGGGCCTCCACGAAAGCCGTGACCCGCGCCGGCCGGTACAGCCCCGGCGGCAGCGCGACGTGCACGCCGATCGGCTCCAGCCACCAGTTCGGCAGCACGCGCTTCAGGCGGCCGGCCTGCATGTCCTCGTGGCACATCCATGGCGCGGCCGCGCCGATGCCTGCGCCGTTGAGGATCGCGCGGTAGCTCGCGAGCAGGCTGTCGGTGCGGATGGGCGTGTCGAGCGGCACGATGCGCGAGCGGCCCGCGCGGTTGATGAGCCGCACGTTGCCCGTCACGTACGGGATCAGGCCCACGCACGGCAACTGAGGCAGCCGGGCCAGCGTGACGGGGCCGGTGCGCTTCAGCAGTTCGGGCGTGGCGATCAGCACGCGCTCCATGCGGCCCACCGTGCGGCAGACGAGGCCGGGGTCGCGCACCTCGCCCACGCACACCCAGCACTCTGCGCCGGAGGCCGCGAGGTCGACCACGCGGTCGGTCAGCGTGAGCTCCACGCGCAGCTGCGGATGCGCGGCGCGCAGGTCAGTCACCGCGTCGGTGAGGAAGCCGGTGCCATAGCCGGATGGGCCGATCACGCGCAGCGTGCCCTCGGGCCGGCTCTGTCCGCCCTGCAGCCGCTGCGACAGGCCCGACCAGCGGTCGGTGAGGTCGTGCGCCTCGGCCAGAAGCGAGCGGCCTTCGTCGGTGAGCGAGAAGTTCGCGGTGTTGCGAATGGCCAGCTTGCAGCCCAGCAGTCGTTCCAGCTCCAGCAGGCGGCGGCTCACGGTGGGCTGCGTGGTGTCGAGCAGGCGCGCCGCCTTGCTGAGCGATCCGCTCTCGCCGATGCGGATGAATGTCTGCAGCAGGTCGAGCCGGTCGTGGGTGTTCTTCATGCGCCAGACGTATAGCACTTCATCGGACCATACGTCTACCCACGGCAGCGGGTGCTGCCTATCGTCTGGGCCGTTCAAGACAAGCGAATGAATGGATATTTCCCGATGAGCGCCTCGATCGAAGACACCCCACGCACCGTGGGCGACACGCCCAAGGGCGGTTCCGTGCTCGGCTTCTACGCCGCCAGGGGCACGCCACGGCCACCGCGCATCGCGCACGGCGAGGGCATCTACCTGTGGGACACGGGCTGCCGCCGCTTCCTCGACGCGACGGCCGGCGCGGTGGTCGCCAACATCGGCCACGGCAATCCGCGCGTGCTGGCGGCGATGCAGGAGCAGGCAGCGCGCGTGACCTTCGCCTACCCGCGCTTCTTCGAGAGCGAGCACAGCATCGAGCTGGCCGACCGCGTCTGCGCGCTGGCGGGCGATGGCTTCGACCGCGCCTTCTTCGTCTCGGGCGGCTCGGAGGCCAACGAGTCGGCGATCAAGCTGGCGCGGCAGTACGCGGTGGTCACGGGCCAGCCGCGCCGCGCCAAGGTCATCTCGCGCAACCCCAGCTACCACGGCTCCACGCTCGGCGCGCTGGCGGTGACGGGCGACGCGCACACGCAGTCGATCTACGGGCCGATGGTGCGCGAGATGCCGAAAGTGAGCGCGCCGCTGTCGTACCGCGTGCCCGAGGGCCACACCGCCCTGAGCCATGCGATGGCCTGCGCCGACGAGCTCGAGGCCGCCATCGTGCGCGAAGGGCCCGACACGGTGTTGGCTTTCATCATGGAGCCCATCGGCGGGCTGTCGACCGGCGCGGCGGTCTCGCCCGCCGCCTACTTCGAGCGCGTGCGCCAGATCTGCGACCGCCACGGCGTGCTGCTGATCTACGACGAGATCATGAGCGGCGCGGGCCGCACCGGGGCTTTTCTCGCGGCGCACCATTGGGCCGGCGCGCGGCCAGACCTCGTCACGCTGGCCAAGGGGCTGGCCGCGGGGTACACGCCGCTGGGCGCGCTGCTGGCGCCCGACCGCATCGTCGACGCGATCGCGGGCAGCGGCGGCTTCGTGCATGGCCACACCTACTTCACCAACCCGCTGTCGTGCGCGGTGGCGAACGCGGTGCTCGGCGAAGTCATCCGGCAGGACCTGGTGAACCGCGCGCGCGACATGGGCGAGCTGCTGATGGCGCGCCTGCGCGAGGTGGCGGAGCGCTCGCCCATCGTGGGCGACGTGCGCGGCAAGGGGCTCTTCACCGCCATCGAGATCGTGGCCGACAAGGCGACGAAGCGGCAGCTGCCGGCGAGCTTCAATGCGCCGGCGCGACTCACCGAGCACGGGCTGAAGCACGGCATCGCGCTGTACAACCGGCGTGCCAACCTGGGCGCCTTCGGTGATTTCCAGATGATCACGCCGCCGCTGACCATCACGCCCGCCGAGATCGACGAACTGGCGGACCTGCTCGAACGCTCGCTGCGCGACCTGGCCGATGAGATCGCGGCCAAGGGCTTCGCCAGCCCGGCGCGATGAAGGCCATGCCGATGCCGCCCCATCGCAGCCTGCACGTTCCCGGCGTGCACGGCTACACCGACCGCAAGAGCGTGGCCGCCGGCGAGGTGGTGCGCTTCCACATCAGCAGCGACGTGCCCTATGCGCTCTCGGTGTGCCGGCTCGGCCCCGACACCGAGGGCCGTTCGGCAGACACGGTGCTGCATGCCTTCGAGCCATCGCCTGCGCGCGTGCATCCGATCCACCCCGGCTCCTATGTGCGCGTCGAGCGCGGGCTCGACCAGCCGCTGCGTGCGCTCACGCTGGAGTGCTGGGTGCAGGTGTGGAGCGTGGGCACGCGCCAGAGCGTGATCGGGCAGTTCGACCTGCCCGCCGTCTGCGGCTACGGGCTCTTCGTCGACGAGGCAGGTCGCGCGGTGTTCTACCTGGGCGATGGCGGTGCCTTCCGCCCGGAAGGCGAGCTTGCGGGCGGCGCGCTGAAGCCGAAGCGCTGGCATCACATCGTCGCCACCTGGGACGGCAGCGAGACGGTGCTGTGGGTCGATGGCGAGGCGGTCGCGCGTGGTCGATGGACCGGCTCCCTGCATCCGGGGCGCGCACCGCTGCGCCTGGGCGCCAGCGGCATCGATGGCTTTGCGGACGCATTTCTCGAGGGCGACGTCGTCATGCCGGCGATCTATTCGCACGCGCTGCAGGCCGACGAGGTGCGCGCCCGTTTCGCGGACCGCGGCTTGCACACGCCGCGCGGCCGCACCGTGCTCGCCTGCTGGCCGCTGCGCGAGGAGCGCGGCGATGTGGTGGCCGATGCCAGCGGCCACCAGCGCACCGGCCGCATCGTCAACCATGGCACCTGGATGATCGTCGGACCGGCCTTCGAGCCGGCGCGCGTGAACGAGTTTTCCGACGACGGCTACGACCCGCTGGCCGATCCGACGCGCGGCCACGGCCTGCGGCTGGCCAGCGACGACCTCTACGACTGCCGCTGGCCAGAGGGCCACACCTTCCGCGTTCCGGCGAACGCGAAGTCTGGCGTGTACGTGGGCCGAGTGCACTTCCTGCTCGACGGCCGGCCCGTCGAGCACGACATCACCTTCATCGTGCGCCGTGCCGCGCACCAGGCGCCCGCGCCGGTGCTGGTGCTGTGCGCCACCAACAGCTGGCTGGCCTACGCGGCAACGCCCTTCGCGAAGAACGCCGCGAGCGACCCGGTGTGGCCGCGCCGCTCGGCGGGCCTGGAGAACAGCCACCCCGAGGCGCCGGCCTTCTGCAGCTACACCTACCACCGCGGCGGCCAGCCCACCTACCAGGTCGGCCTGCGCATGCCCTGGCCCAACGCCAGCCCCAACGCGCTGTACGACCCGGCCGACGCCGGCTTCAGCCAGTGGACCCGGCTGGAGCGCCGGCTGCATGTGTGGCTCGACCGGGCCGGCTACGACTACGACGTGGTCAGCGACCTCGACCTGCACCGCGACCCGGGCCTGCTGAAGGCCTACAGGACGGTGGTCATCAACGGCCACAGCGAGTACTGGTCGCTGCCGGCCTGCGACGGGCTCGACGACTACCTGTCGGGCGGCGGCACCGCCATCGTGCTGTCGGGCAACACCATGTACCTGCGCGTGAGCTACGACGAAGACTGCACGGTGATGGAGCAGCGCAAGGTGCTCGGCCCGAACGACGAAGACAGCGAGGAAGCCGCCAAGGTGCGCCCGCCCGCCGGCCCCTACGGCGAGCAGTACCACTCGCAGGACTGGGCGCGCGGCGGCCAGTTCAGGCAGGCCGGGCGCTCCTGCGCCGAGCTCATCGGGCTGGAGTCGGCGGGCTGGGCCTTTGCCGACGGCAGCGACTTCGGCGTGTACCACGCCACGCAGCCCGGGCACTTCCTGTTCACGCGGCCGCACGCGCTGGGCCTGGCCGAGGGCGCGACCTTCGGGCATGCGCCGGGCGGCGGCCTGCCGCGCGCCATCGGGCACGAGTGGGACCTGAGCGTGGCGACGCTGCGCCGCATGACGCACGTGTTGCCCGCGGGCGAGAGCCTGCCCGAGCCGCAGCGCGGCATCCAGGTGATCGCGCAGGGTCGCCGGCACCGGCCAGGGCGCCTCGATGCGTACCTCGACTACTTCTCGAACGTGACCGAATCGCTCGACGGGCTCTCGGCCGAGATGATCTATTGGGAGCGCCCGCAGGGCGGCCGCGTGTTCAACGCCGGTGCCGTCGGTGCGAGCTGGGTGCTCGGCGTCGATCCATGTTTCGAAGGGGTGCTGCGCAACGTACTGCATCACTTCGGCGTCCGCCCCGAGACGGGCGCGGACCTTGCAGTTCAACCATCCCTGGAGCACGAAGCACCATGAGCACACTCGCCCCACGCGCCGCCGAGCTTTCCGAACCCGCCGGGCCAGCCACCCGGCAGAGCACGCTGCGGGTCATTACCGCCATCTCCATCGGCAACGCGCTGGAGTGGTTCGAGATCGTGATCTACGGCTTTCTCGCCGTGACCATCTCCAAGCTGTTCTTCCCCGCCGAGAACGACACTGTGTCGCTGCTCATCACGCTGGGCACCTTCGGCGTGACCTTCGTGATGCGCCCGGTCGGCTCGCTGGTGCTGGGCGCGTATGCCGATGCGCGCGGACGCAAGAACGCACTGACGCTGTCGATGGCGATCATGCTGTGCGGCACGCTGCTGATCGCGGTGTCGCCGACCTTCGCGCAGATCGGGCTGTGGGCGCCTGGGCTCGTGATCCTCGCGCGGCTGCTGCAGGGCTTCGCGGCGGGCGGCGAGTTCGGCAGCGCCACTGCGCTGCTGGCCGAGCAGGACCCGCGCCGGCGCGGCTTCTTCTCGAGCTGGCAGTTCGCGAGCCAGGGCATCACCACCTTCCTGGCGGCGGGCTTCGGCATGGGGCTCAACGCGCTGCTCACGCCCGAGCAGCTGCTGTCGTGGGGCTGGCGCATTCCGTTCTTCTTCGGGCTGCTGATCGGGCCGGCCGGCCTGTACATCCGCCGTCACCTCGACGAAGGCGTGGAGTTCAAGCGCGCGGCGCAGGAGGCCACGCCGGTGCGCACCACGCTGGTGGATCAGCGCGGGCGCACGCTGGCGGCGATGGGGCTCATCATCCTCGCGACCATCGTCGCGTACACGGGGCTCTTCATGCCCACCTTCGCGGTGCGCCAGCTGGGCCTGCCGCCGTCGATGGCCTTCGCCGGCACCTTCTGGTTCGGCGTGCTGCAGTTCGCGCTGGTGCCGCTGTTCGGCAGCATGTCGGACCGCGTGGGGCGTATCCCGGTGATGCGCGCTGCGGCGCTGGTCATGCTGGTGATGATCGTGCCGCTTTTTTACCTGCTGGTGAACCATCCCTCGGTGCCGGCGCTGATGCTGGCGCTCACGGCCATGGGCGTGGTGGCCTCGGCCTACTGGGGGCCGATCTCGGCGGCGATGTCGGAGCTGTTCCCCGCGGCCACGCGCGGCACCGGGCTGTCGGTGAGCTACAGCTTCGGCGTGGCGATCTTCGGCGGCTTCGCGCCCTTCATCAGCGCCTGGCTCATCACGGCCACGGGCAGCAAGATCGCGCCGGCGTTCTACGTGGGCTTCGGCGTGCTGGTGAGCCTGGCGGCGCTGCGGGCTGCGCGGCGGTACGGCGTGAAATAGCAGTTTTTTCCAAGTCGCGGAGGTGCGCCGCGCCTAGGCTGTGGCCAATCCTCAACTGCCTCGGAACGAATGGCCATGCGATCCAGCGACGCGCAACAGAAGACTGACATCTTTCATCGGCTGCATGCCGGCCCTGAACCGCTGGTTCTGGTGAATGCGTGGGACGCCGCCAGCGCCCGGATCGTCGAGCGCGCCGGGGCCACGGCCATCGGTACCACCAGCGCGGGCATGGCCTGGTCGCTCGGCTACGCGGATGGCGAGCGCCTGCCCGTCGGCGAACTGCTTGCGGCCTGCGCGCGCATCAGCCGCGTGGCGGGCGTGCCGGTGAGCGTCGACGTCGAAAGCGGCTACGGCGACAGCACGCAGGCGGTGTGCGATGTGGCGGGGGCGTTGATCGACATGGGCGTAGCCGGCATCAACATCGAGGACGGCACGCGGCCGGGCACGCGCGAGCTGGCGCCGCCCGAGGTGCAGTGCGAGCGCATCGCCGCCATCCGGAAGCTCGATGCGCGCTTCTTCATCAACGCGCGTACCGATGTGTACTTCGTGCCCTGGGACGACCCGGCGGCCCGCTTCGAGGAGGCGCTGCGCCGCGCGAAGCTCTACGCGGCGGCGGGTGCGGACGGCATCTTCGTGCCGGGCATGTCCAGCCCCGAAGAGATCGGGCGACTGTCCGGCGTGCTGGGCCTGCCTTTGAACGTGTACGCGGGCTATGCCGGCGCTCCTCCGGCCGAAAGCCTTGTGCGGGCCGGCGCGAGGCGCATCAGCCTGGGCTGCGGCCCGCTGCAGTCGGCGCTGGGGCTCGTGGCCCGCATCGCCACCGAAGCCTTCGAGCACGGCCGCTTCGGCACGATGGGCGAGGGCATGCTGTCGGTCGGCGAACTCAATGGGCTCTTTCCGGCCACGCCCTGAGCCCCATGCCGCGGGAGCGGCTTCGGGTACAGTGGGCGCCCCTTGCCGCAGCCGACCCCGTCCGAAACAGCTTCCCCGCACAGCATCCGCCTGGAGGCGGTGACGCTGGTGCGCGGCAGCCAGCATGTCTTCGAGGGGCTGACGCTCGGCCTGCAGGAGATGCGCATCGGCCTGATCGGCGACAACGGCGCCGGCAAGAGCAGCCTGTTCCGCCTCATCAGTGGGCTCGACCAGCCGCAGGAAGGGCGCGTGGTCGTGCATGGCTGCGACACGCAGGCCGACCGCAGGCAGCTGTCGAGGCACGTGGGGCTGATGTTCCAGAACCCCGACGACCAGATCATCTTCCCGACCGTGGCCGAGGAGCTGGCCTTCAGCCTCACCGCGCGCGGCGAAACGCGACAGGCGGCACGGCAGCAGGCGCGCGATTTTCTTGCGCAGCGCGGGCTTGAAGCCTGGGCCGGGCGCGCGGTGAGCGAGCTGAGCCAGGGCCAGCGCCAGCAGGTATGCCTGCTGGCCCTGCAGATCAGCGAGCCCGCCACGCTGCTGCTCGACGAGCCATTCGCCAGCCTCGACCTCCTGAGCCAGGCCCGGCTGGCCGCGCAACTGGAGGCGAGCGATCACCAGATCCTCGTGTCCACGCATTTGCTCGAACACGTCTACGACTTCGAGCGCGTGCTGTGGCTCGAACGGGGCAAGGTGCGCGGCGATGGACCGGGCCGCGAGGTGTGCGAGGCCTATGCCGAGAACGTGCGGGAGCGCGCCGAGGCGGAACGGGCGCGCCGTCATGCGTAGCCTTTATTCGGAGCAGCCGACGTGGATGCATGCGATCGCGGCATGGATCAAGCTCGCGGTGTTGTCGGTGTGCGGCACGCTGCTGGTGCTGGTCGAGCGGCCTGTGCATCTGGCCATCGCCTGCGCGGCGGTGATGCTGATCTTCGTCTCGCTCGGGGCGCCTGCGTGGCGCCGCGTGCGCATGCTGGTTGGCGTGGCCGTTGCCGGTGGGCTGATCGTCGGCTTCCATTGGGCGATGGGCACGACACCGCTCGGCGTGGCCAGTGCGCTGCGCCTCGCCAGCGCAGCCACGCTCGCGCTGATGCTCACGCTGACCACCCGCTTCGAAGACCTGCTGGCGGTGCTCGAGGCGGTGCTGCATCCGCTGCAGCGCTTCGGCGTCCCGACCGAGCGGATCGCGCTGGGCCTTGGCCTGATGCTGCGCTTCGCCGAAAATTTCTATGTGCAGTGGCAGCGCCTCGACGATGCCTACCGCGCGCGCTCCGGCCACGGTGGCGGCCTGCGGCTGCTGGCGCCGCTGACCATCCGCACGCTGCAGACGGCGGAGCGCGTGGCGGACGCGCTGGCCGCGCGGCTCGGGCGCTGATCCTTCTTTCCGTCTTTTCTCGATTGCGACTGCCATGACCACCACTTCAGGCTCCCTCACTTCCTCCCGTTCGCTCTCGTACATCGCGCTGTTCGCGGCGCTGATGGCGGTGTTCGGCCTGATCCCGAAGATCGACCTGCCGTTCGGCGTGCCGATCACGCTGCAGTCGCTGGGCGTGATGCTCGCGGGCTGCCTGCTGGGGCCGCGCCGCGGCTTCCTGGCCATCGCGCTGTTCCTGCTCGCGGTGGCGCTGGGCCTGCCGCTGCTGCCGGGCGGCCGTGGCGGCTTGAGCGTGTTCGTGGCACCGGCCGGGGGCTTCCTGTTCGGCTGGATGTTCGGTGCCTTCGCCTGCGGCTTGCTGATGCGCCTCGCTGTGCGCCGCATGGGCGAGGCCACGGGCACGGGGCTGCTGGTGGCGGCCTTCCTGTCGTCGGTGGTGGGCGGGATCGGCGTGGTCTACGCCTTCGGCATCGTCGGGCTCTCGCTGATCGCGCACATGTCGCTGTCGCAGGCCGCGCTGGCCATGCTGGTATTCATTCCCGGCGACCTCATCAAGTGCGGCATCTGCGCGATGCTGGTGCAGACCGTGATGCGCGGCATGCCCGGTTGGCGGCTCGACCGCGACTGAGCTTTCCGGCTACCCGGCGCGCCGGCTGAAGACGGTGGCCGAGAGGTAGTCCTTGCGCGGGCCGTGCACCGTGTGGCGGATCGTGAATGACCCGTCGGGCAGGAAGCGGTAGCTGCTGTCGTAGGTGTCGGGCGTGCACAGGTGCGTGGCCGAGCCGGCGAGCGCGTCGCCATCGCGAACGATGGCGATGGCGTGGAACAGGCGCGGCGGCGTCTCGGCGAAATGCACCAGGAAGCCGCCGGGCGCACGCTCGAAGAGGTATTCGCGGTGCCCGTCGAATTCCTTGCCGTCGGTCAGGCGGATCCGGCCCTCCTCGCGGTACTTGAGCATTCCGGTTTCCAGCGGCGTGAACGTGGCGACGCCGCTCATGCTGGCCTGGCCCTCGATGTTCCGCTGCAGGGTCCATTCGCCCGCCAGCCTGTCGAACACGGCGTCGGGGCTGCCCCAAGGGGCCAAGGGGGGTGAAGGGGCAGGGGCCGGTTCGCTCATGCGGGGGACTCTACGGCAGGCGGTGATCTGCTTTCTTGGCGGTTGATTGTTTCCATGGTGTGAACACCGCGGTTCCATTGTCTAAGGGTTTTTACTTAGATAACGGCGCACAATTCTTCCCATGGACCAGCCCTTCAGCTGATCCAGACCAAGAAACAAGAACCGAACCAATTGAAGGACACATCCAAATGACCGCCTCGAAGCTCCTCTCCGCCGTTTCCCTCGCCCTGCTGGCCGTTGCCGGCGGTGCCCACGCCGAAACCTATGAAGGCGTGCACCAGCTGACCTCGGCCGCCAGCCGCGCCGACGTCGCCGGCCAGGCCGTGGTTGCCGCCCATAGCGCCAACCCCTACGCCACCGGTGCCAATGCCGGCCCGGCCAAGGTGATCGTCTCGACCGCCAGCCGCTCCGCCGTTCGCGCCGAAGCCGTGGCCGCCGCCCGCAGCGGTGACCCGTATGCCGAAGGTGCTTCCTCGGGCGTGGCCCCCATCGTGGCCAGCTCGGTGGACCGCGCCGCAGCCCGCGCTGCCGCTCATGGCGACGCACTGCCGCTGTAATTCCCTGCGGGGTTGAAAGAAAGCCGGGCCATGGCCCGGCTTTTTTGCCGGCATCAGCGCGGGGGCAGCAGCCGCAGCGCGGCGACGAGCAGGGGCTCGCCGCTGCCGCCGGCCGCTTCGCGCAGCTCGACGGACCATTGCGCGGTTTGATCACCGCGCCCGGATTGCGCGCGAAGTTCGCAGGCATAGACGACTCTTCCGGCACGCGCATCCTCGCGCGACGCGATCGTTTCATCGCAGCACTCCCCGGCCAGCGAGCGCGTACCGTCAGCCGCATCGAGGACGCAGCGCCGCACCAGCCGCACTGCGATGCGCTCAGGCGCCACGGTGCGTTCGCTTTCTTGCGCAGCCGGCACCGTCGCGTGCAGGCGCAGCTCGAAGGGCTCGCCGATGCGAAAGCCTTCCCCGCGCTCCAGCGACATGTTCTCCAGCGCGACCCGCACCCGGCGGCGTTCGCGCAGCCTCGTGACGACGGCCAGCACCGACAGCACCGAGAAGACGCCGAAGAAAGGCACCCCCACCAGCATCCAGAGCCATTGCCAGCCGCCGGCCAGCGACCAGCGCATTGCCTGGAAGCCGAAGACCGCCATGAACACCAGCACCGCCAGCGCGACCAGCCAGGCGATGCGGTCGGCGGCCGACCTCGACACCCGTTCCGTGGCCTGCGGCATGGCCGAAGTCCACGAGGTGGGCAGGCGTTCGCCGGCCGACGAAGGGGCGATGTCTGGATGGTGTCGATGCGGCATGAAGAGCCGCCGAGCATAGCCAGCAGCCCGGCGGCCCCGGGTGGTGCAGCCCCGGCCAAGTGGCAGAGCCGGCTTCGCCATAAGGCGCATTGCCTTGCCATTGCGCATCCTTCATGATGGTGCGGTACGGAAGGGATGCCGCTGGACATCATGCTTTCGCACTACTGCGCCATCGTGGTGCGCTCGGGTAAAAATACGAACACGCTTCCGCCAGGAAAAAAGAAAGCATGACCCGTTGCCGCCGAAGCGGCAGCCCAACACGCATGGCCCTTACTCTCGACCCAGAAGACACGCGCGGACGCATCCACGACCTGGTATGGAGCGGCTTTTATCCCGACGCCGATGTCGAGTGGATGATCACCGACGAGTACCTCGACCCTGACGAAATCACCAGCGAAGACCGCGCCTGGGTCAAGGCCGAGGCGGCGAGCGCCTGCGCCGCCAGGCGCGCGGCCGAGGCCGGCTGGCCTGCGCAGACTGAATACGACCGGCTCGAAGCCGTGTTCGCGCAACTGCGCAGCGAGAAGATCATTGCGCTGCACCGTGCGGGCAACACCCTCGCCGATGGCCACGACGACGTGCGCGAGCAGTGGCGCGCCGCCGGCCGGGCCGAGTCGGGCATCCGCGGCTGCTGCTTCTATCACGCGCAGGACCTCGACACGGCGGTGCGCACCGGCCGCCTGCACCTTGCCTTCAGCGGCGGCATGATCCCCGAGATCGAGCAGCGCGAGGCCAACACCGCGGCGGTGGGCCATCGCATCGTCGAACTGCTGCGCGCGGCCGGCTTCGGCGCGCACTGGAGCGGCAACATCAACGAGCGCATCGAAGCCGACCTCGGCCAATGGCGCAAGCGAGGCCCCTCCGCGTGAGCGTGCAGGCCTGGCAGCCGCCGCGCCGCATCGACGCGATCGACTTCTGGCTGCGTTCGCGGCTGCTGGCCGCGGCCCATGCGCTGCGCGAGACCCTGCGGCCTTCGGCCCGCCGATGGCCTGCTGCCAGCGACGCACTGGCCGACGCGCCGGTGCTCGCGCAATACCGCGCACCCTTGTGGACCGACGGCCGCGCGGACGAATTCCCGCTCGTGGCCGGCAAGGTGCACAACCTTCGCGTGGCACGCCGTGCCTTCGACGCCGTCGAGGTACCGGCCGGCGAGGTACTGAGCTTCTGGCGCCAGCTGGGCAGGCCGGCCTCGTGGCGCGGCTTCGTGCAGGGCCGCGAACTGCGCGGCGGCTGCGTGGTGCCGACGCTGGCCGGCGGGCTGTGCCAGCTGTCGAATGCGCTCGCCACCGCGGCGGTGCGCGCGGGCTTCGAACTGGTGGAGCGGCACGGGCACACGGCGCGCATCGAGCAGGCGGGCGAGCTGGTTGGCGATGCCGTCGACGCGACGGTGTTCTGGAACTACGTCGATCTCAAGGTGCGCGCCAGGCAGGCATGGCGGCTCGAAGTGGAGCTGACCGGCACGGAGCTGGTGTTGCGCATCCGGGGGCGGGACGCGCCGGTTGCGCCTTTCGTGCCCGTCACGATGCACCGCGCAAGCGAGGACGCGGGCGCTGCATTGCCCGTGGCGCGCGGCTGCCTCAGCTGCGACCAGACCGCGTGCTTCCGCCATCGTCCGCAGGTCGACGTCGGACCCGAGGGGCTCACCGCTGCATTGCTCGATGGCTGGACGCCGGAGTTCGCGCGCTTCCTGCGCGAGGAACATCCGGGCGCGCAGCGCATGCAGCCGGTGCCGTTGCGGCTGGCGTTCTGGCGCCGCCCCGCGACGGGCTGGCATCGCGAACCGGTGGCAGAGGGTGTCGCGCCCGCGCGGGAGCCATGGGCCGCGAGCCTGCGCCGCGCGCTGTGGCAGCGGCTGTGGGCGCGGCAGCCGGGACGGCGTCAGGCCAGCCTGATCGACGGCCAGCGCTGGCTCGCGCAGGCCTTCGCTGCGAGGCTGAAACCGGAGCACACGCAGCTGGTGGTCGAGCAGTCGTTGCTGCCGCACCTGCAGCGCATCGGCGCGCTCGACGGCCGCCGCATCATCGTGCTGGCCGGCGCGCTGCCGATGACCGACATCGAAAAGCGGCTCGACGAAGCTTCACAGCGCTGGCCCGGCGACGCCACCTTGCGCGACTTCCGGGCCGAACCGTCGCTGGTGCGGGCCGAGTCGCAGGCGCTTGCGCGCGCGTCGGTCGTGGTCACGCCGCATGCCGAAGTCGTCCGGCAACTCGCGGCACTGGCGCCGCAAGCGGCGTCGAGGCGACTTGACTGGGCGCTGCCGGATGCGAGAGCCATTCATCGTGCCAACGTCGAACGCCAGGAGCTTCCACTCGTCGTGTTCGCCGCCAGCGCATTGGCGCGCAAGGGCGCACGCGAACTCGCAGCCGCGCTGCAGGGTTGGCCGTGCAGGCTGCGCGTGCTGGGATCGGCTTCGGACGATGCGCGGCTCTGGCAGGGCATCGGGCACGTCGAACACATGAACTGGCAGGGCGACTGGCTGGCCGGCGCCGACGTCGTGGCGCTGCCCGCGCACATCGAGCATTCGCCGCGTGCGGTGCTGCGCGCAGTGGCGGCCGGCGTGCCGGTGGTAGCGTCGGCGGCATGCGGCCTCGGTGGGCTGCACGGCGTACGCGAAATCGCGCCCGGTGACGTGGATGCGCTTCGCGCCGCGTTGCTCGCGGCCTGCCGCTCTTCCTGAACGGAGACGACACGTGGCATCGATAGCATGGGCTCGCGCGGGCCTCGCGGTGCCGATCATCGCGCGAACACTTTCGGCCTTCAGCGGGCCGCGGCAAAAGAAGAACACGGGAGCAGCATTTCAGACATGACCATCGATCTCCAGACACTCAAGTGCGGCGAATGCGGCAGCAGCGTGCTCAAGCGCACCGGCCTCAACGAATACACCTGCGAGCACTGCGGCTCCGTCACGCTGGTGGAAGACAACGTATCCGACCGGCTGGAGCGCGTGCTCGACCAGGTGAAGAACGAAGCCGGCCGCCGGCTCGCGGCCGAGGAGGCGCGCAAGCAGGCGCTCATGATGCGCAAGGTCGGCATCGGGGTGGCCGTCGCGGTGGTGCTCTTCAGCGTGGTGGGCGTATTCCTCGGCAGCCGCAATGCCGACACGCGCGGTGCGTCCGGCTCGCAGCGTGTCGTGGCCGCGGTCGACCGCACGATTCCCGTCGACGGCCTCAAGCTCGACGAGCCGCGCCAGGTGCTCGTGGGCAGCGGCAGTTCGGCCAGCCCCAAGCTGCTGGTGGTGGCGCGCAATGAAACCGGCAAGCCGCTGTCGCGCGCGGGCATCCGCGCCGTGTACTTCGATGGCGAGAACAAGCTCGACGAGCGCAGCGAGATGCTGCCGGTGTCCGTGCTGGAGCCCGGCGAGAGCGCGCCCGCGCTGATCGACATGCCCAGCGGCAAGAACGTCACGCGGCAGGAGCTGCGCGTGCAGAAGCTGGCCGAGCCCTACAGCGCGGTGAAAGGGCTGCGCATGGCCTTGTCGCGCGTGCGGCTCGTGCAGCAGGGCGACCGTGTGCGGCTGGTGGGCCGCATCGTCAACGACCGCAAGGACGCCGCCGTGCTCGGCGGCTTCGAGGTGCTGGCGACGCTGTACGACGACGCGGGGCAGGTGATCGGCTTCGGCCACGGCTACGGGCAGGCCAACGAGATCAAGCCGGGCGCGCGCACGTCGGTGGACGTGAGCATCTCGCGCTTCGGCCGCGCCGCGGCCATCGCGGCGTGGGACTACCGCGTCGGCTACAGCACGGTCGACGCATCGGGCGCGCGCACGCCGGTGTTGACCGGCGGCGATCGCGTGATCCGCACGGCGGGCGGCCCGGAGACCTTCAACCCCGAGCTGCGCCTGGGCACCGACGACCTGCTGGCCGACGACAGCGAGCGCTTCGACGACAAGCTGCTCGAGCTGCTGCCGCTGGTGGACGGGCGCAACAACATCCAGCAGCGGCTGTTCCTGGGCGAGCTCGTCAACCGCAGCACCGACGCCGTTGTGCTCGCGCCGGGCGGCGTGATCTCGCGCTTCAGCGGCAGCAAGGCGCATGGCACGACCACCATCGCGGGGCTGGCGTATCTCTATCCCGGCGAGCGCTTCCCGATCTTCCTGGAGCCGCAGGACATGGAGCGCTTCACCGACACCCGCATCGAGTGGAAGCCGATGCGCCGTGCGGCGCTGCCCGGCCCGCGCAAGCCGCTGGAGGTGAAGGTGACGGGCACCAAGGCCGCGACGGGCAGCGTGCTGCTCAACTTCAGCCAGCGCTTCGCCTACAAGTACGTCGAGGTCAGCGGCAGCGTGAAGAACCCCGGCACGGGCATCGTCGGCAAGGTGCGGCTGTGGGTGAGCCTGCGCGACCGCAACGGGCAGCTCACGGGCTTCAAGCTGGTGGAGAACCTGCCGGCCATCGCGCCGGGCGAGAGCGTGCCCTTCCAGGTGAGCGTGGAGCAGAACGGCCGCGACTTCGCGAGCGTGACGACGCTATACCAAACCGAATAGCCCCTGGGGCAGCGGCGTTGGGCGGTTCGCGCCATGATCGCGGCCATGATTCCGTTATCGATCCTCGACCTTTCCCCGATCACCGAGGGCAGCGACGCCGCGCAGTCGTTCCGCAACTCGCTCTCGCTGGCGCAGCACGGAGAGAAGCTGGGCTACACGCGCTACTGGCTGGCCGAGCACCACGGCATGCCGGGCATCGCGAGCGCGGCCACCGCCGTGCTGCTGTCGTACGTGGGGGCGGGTACGTCCACCATCCGAATCGGCGCCGGCGGCGTGATGCTGCCGAACCATTCGCCGCTGGTGATCGCCGAGCAGTTCGGCACGCTCGAATCGCTGTACCCGGGGCGCATCGACCTGGGTCTCGGGCGTGCGCCGGGCTCCGACCAGCGCACCGCGCGTGCCCTGCGGCGCAACCTCGAATCGGACGCCGACCAGTTTCCGCAGGACGTGGTCGAGCTGATGGACTTCATGTCGAAGACACCGCAGCAGCCCGTGCGGGCCGTGCCGGGCGCGGGGCTCGAGGTGCCGGTGTGGATCCTCGGATCGAGCACCTTCGGCGCGCAGCTCGCGGCGCACCTGGGCCTGCCCTATGCCTTTGCCTCGCACTTCGCGCCGCAGCAGATCATGCAGGCCATCCAGATCTATCGCGAGACCTTCAAGCCCTCGGCGCAGCTGCAGAAGCCGTACGTGATGCTGGGATTCAACGTGTTCGCGGCCGACACCGATGAGGAGGCCGAGTTCCGCGCCACCTCGTGGCAGCAGGCCTTCGTGAACCTGCGCAGCGGACGGCCCGGACGCCTGCCGCCGCCGGTGGAGAACTATCGGCAGAAGGTCGGGCCGGCGGAGAACGCGCTGCTCGACTCGGTGCTGTCGTGCTCCGCGGTGGGTTCGGTCGAGACGGTGAAGAAGGGCGTGGAGGCCTTCGTCGCGCGCACGGGCGCGGACGAACTCATGATCACCTCGCAGGTGTTCGACCACGTCGCCCGGCTGCGCTCGTACGAGCTGCTCGCCGAGGCCTTCGGGCAGAAGAGGCGCTAGCAGGCCTCAGGCCCGCTTGCGGGCTTCCTCGTCGACGAGATCTTTCTTCGAGAGCTTGCCCACCGGCGTCTTGGGCAGCTCGGCGCGGATCTCCAACGCGCCGATCATCTCGTGCTTGCCGAGCCGGTTCTTCAGGAACGACTTGAGCTCGTCGAGCGTCAGTTCGGGGGCGCCGTCCTTCAGCTTCACGAAGGCCTTGGGCGACTGGCCGCGGTACTCGTCGGGGATGCCGATCACGCAGACCTCGGCCACCGAGGGGTGCTCGTACACCGCCTCTTCCAGCACGCGCGGATAGACGTTGTAGCCGCCGCACAGCAGCATGTCCTTGGTGCGGTCGACGATGTAGAGGTAGCCGTCGGCATCCATCTTCGCGACGTCGCCGCTGCGGAAGTAGCCGTCCGCCGTCATCGATTCGGCCGTGGCCTTGGGGTTGTTCCAGTAGCCCTTCATCACGTTCGGGCCCTTGATGCAGAGCTCGCCGGCTTCGCCGAAGGTGGCGATGTCCTTCGACGGGTCGTCGAGGCTCACGAGCTTGATGTGCACCCGGGGCAGCGGCATGCCGCACGAGCCCGCCTTGCGCAGGCCGCGCGCGGGGGTGAAGGTGCCCACGGGCGATGTCTCGGTCATGCCCCAGCCTTCGTTGAGGTGGCAGCCCGTGAGTTCGAAGAAGCGCTGCTCCACTTCCACCGGCAGAGGGGCGCCGCCCGAGCCGCAGAACTTGAGCGAGCGCAGGTCCATCTCCTTCGCCTTGGGGTGCGAGAGGATCGCGGTGTACATCGTCGGCACGCCAGGGAACACGCTGATCCGGCTGGCGGCGAGCTCGTTCATCACCGCGTCGACGTCGAAGCGCGTGTGCAGCACCAGCGCGGCGCCCAGGCGCACGCCGAGCAGCATCGCGGCGCTGAGCGCGAAGATGTGGAAGAGCGGCAGCACGACGAGGAAGCGTTCGGTGCCCTCGGCCAGGATGGGCGGGTCGCCCTTGGTCGACTCGTAGTACTGCGCGGAGGCCGACGTGAGGTTTGCGTGCGTGAGCATCGCGCCCTTGGGCAGGCCGGTGGTGCCGCCGGTGTACTGCAGCACGACGATCTCTTCGGCGAGGTCGCCCAGCGGATAGGTCGCGTGCGTGCCTTCGCTCGTCAGCAGATCGGTGAAGCGCACGTGCCGGTCGTCCACGGGCACCGGGGCGATCTGGCCGGCGCCCTGCAACTGGGCCTGCACCTTGTCGCCCATGGCGCCGTAGTCGCCGAGGCTGCCGACCACCAGCGTCTTCAGGCGCGAGTTGTCGAGCAGGCGCGCCATCTGCGGGTAGAGGTTGACGAGGTCGAGCGTGACGAGGATGTCGGTGCGGCTGTCCTCGATCTTGTGGGCCAGTACGCGCTCGGCGTCGAGCGGCGAGTAGTTCACCACCGTGCCGCCGGCCTTGAGCACGGCGAAGAAGGCGATCGGGTAGTGCGGCGTGTTCGGCAGATAGAGGCCGACGTGTACGCCTGGCTTCACGCCCAGGTCCTGCAGGCCCTTGGCGGCGCGCTCGACTGCTGCGCCGAGCTCGTGGTAGGTGATGACCTTGCCCATGAATTCGACGGCCGACCGGTCGGGCCAGCGCTCGACGGCCTCGTCGAGCATCTGCTGCACCGGCTTGACGGGCAGGTCGGCGTCCCAGCGCATGCCGGGCGGGTAGGCGCGTGTCCAGGGAGTGATGTCGCCGGAGAGGGCGGCGGGGGAGGGGGTGGCCATGCGTCTTGTCTCCGCTTTGCTGTTGTCTGTTGCAAATTGCGTGGCGGATCTGTGCCGCCTTCATCCAGCGGCACTGTAGCGCCGGGCCTTCGAGCCGGGGAGCCGTGCCTGACAAGCCGGCGACACGGGTTTTCCCGATTTCCCACACGCCGGAAGCCTCTTGCGGGAGGCTGGGACAATAGGGGGCTTATGGCAAAGCATCGGATCGTTGTGGGACTGAGCGGCGGAGTGGACTCCGCGGTGACGGCGCACCTGCTCAAGCAGCAGGGGCACGAGGTGGTCGGCATCTTCATGAAGAACTGGGAAGACGACGACGACAGCGAGTACTGCTCGTCGAACATCGACTTCGTGGACGCCGCCAGCGTGGCCGACGTGCTGGGCATCGAGATCGAGCACGTCAACTTCGCAGCCGATTACAAAGACCGCGTGTTCGCCGAATTCCTGCGCGAGTACAAGGCCGGCCGCACGCCGAATCCCGACGTGCTGTGCAACGCCGAGATCAAGTTCAAGGCCTTTCTCGACCATGCGATGCGGCTGGGCGCAGAGAAGATCGCCACCGGGCACTACGCCCGGGTGCGGCTGAACGAAGCTACCGGCAGGCACGAGCTGCTCAAGGGGCTCGATCCGTCGAAGGACCAGAGCTACTTCCTGCACCGCCTGAACCAGGCGCAGCTGTCGAAGACGATGTTCCCGGTCGGCGAGCTGCACAAGACCGAGGTGCGCCGCATCGCCGAGGAAATCGGCCTGCCCAATGCGAAGAAGAAGGACTCGACCGGTATCTGCTTCATCGGCGAGCGGCCGTTCCGCGAATTCCTGAACCGCTACATCTCCAAGGAGCCGGGCCCGATCAAGGACGACCGCGGCCGCAAGCTGGGCGAGCACCAGGGGCTGAGCTTCTACACGCTGGGGCAGCGGCAGGGGCTGGGCATCGGCGGCGTGAAGGAAAAGGGCGCGCAGCGCGGCTCGGGCGACCACTCGCCGTGGTTCGTGGCGCGCAAGGACGTCGAGAAGAACACGCTGTGGGTGGTGCAGGGGCACGATCATCCGTGGCTGCTGTCTTCGGAGCTGAAGGCAGGCGACGCAAGCTGGGTTTCGGGCGAGGCGCCGGCGCCGGGCGGCTACGGTTCGAAGGCGCGCTACCGGCAGGCGGATGCGGCCTGTGAGCTGGATGCGGGCGATGCCTCCACCTTCGGCCTGCGCTTCGGGGATGCGCAATGGGCGGTGACGCCGGGGCAGTCGGCCGTGCTGTACGACGGTGAGCGCTGCCTTGGCGGCGGCGTCATCGTCTGAGCCTGATTTCTCGTCAGGGCGCCGACCGCACCGACCCGTCGACGTGGACGAGGTCCAGCGGATGGCGCTTGCCAGCCAGGTAGTCCTCGATGCACTGGAGCAGCAGCGGGCTGCGATGCCGCGCGACGCTCGCGCGGATTTCGTCCACCGTCATCCACACGGTGCGCACGATGCCTTCGTCGAGCGGGCGATCTTTTTCGAACGCGCCCAGCGTGCCTGAGAAGGCGAAACGCATGTAGGTGGTGTCTTCACCGCGCTCGGCCAGCGGCCGGGAACGCGCCATGTAGATGCCGATGAGCGCAGTTGGCGTGAAATGATGAGCCGTTTCTTCCAGCGTTTCACGCGCACAGCCTTCGGCGGGCGACTCGCCGGGGTCCAGATGGCCGGCCGGCGTGTTGAGCCGCAGGCCGTTGCCGGTCTGCTCTTCGACCAGCAGGAAGCGCCCGTCGCGCTCGATCACCGAGGCCACGGTGACGTTGGGTTTCCAGCGTGGACTTGCCATGTCTTGGCCCCTTATTTCAGAACATAGCCGCTGAAGCGCCAGACGCGGTCGGTGTCGAGGTGGAAGCTCACGAGTTCGCGCAGCGTGGTGTCGGGCCTGTTGGCGAAGCGGGTTTCGTATTCGACGCTGACGTACTGGCCGGCGGCGTCGCCATCGGAAGCAGTAACGACCTGGCGATTGACCGATACCCAGGTGCGCATTTGCGGCACGCCGATCTGTGCGCGGTTCCGGGCGACCTGGCCGATGAAGTCGGCGCGCGTCACCCGTTTGCGCGTGGCCGGCGTGGCGCCGTCCCACAGCTCACCGGCCTTGCCCTGGTCGATCATCTCGATCACCTGCATGCCGCCACGCACCATGTCGCTGGGCTCGACCTCCTGTGCGGCGGCGGGGTGGAGCCAGCTCAGGATCAATGTGACGGCGAGCAGCAGCCGGATCATCGGATTCATTCGTCTCGTTCCTCGTGACGGCGGGGCATGCGGCCCGTTCTTGCGGCGCAGTTTCTGTCGCCGCGCAAGCCGTGTGAGACTACTTTAGCTCGCCGGGAGATTCAGGCTCCGCGCGCGCTGGCGACACGTGGCAGCGAGTCGGCCTCGATGGTTTCCAGCCGATAGCCCAGGCCGTAGATGGCGAGCAGCAGGAATCCGTTGGCGGGGCGCAGGTCGAGCTTCGTTCGCAGGCGCGAGATGTGGGTGTCGAGCGATCGCGACAGCGCCTCGATGCCGAGGCCCCAGACGGCCTCGTGCAGATGCTCCCGAGAAAGCAGCCGGCCAAGGTTCTGGAAGAGGAACAGGGCGAGTTCGTACTCGCGATTCTTGAGCTCGACCTGGACGCCGCGAACCTTCAGGACGCGCGAGGGTGGATAGAAGTGATAGGGGCCGAAGACCAGTTCGATCTCGTGCTGGGCCGGATAGGAGCGGCGCAGCAGCGCGTTCACCCGGGCTTCGAGCTCGCCGGCGCGGGCGGGCTTGGTCATGAAGTCGTCCGCGCCCGCGTTCAGGCCCTCGACCATGTTCGCCTCGCCTGGCCGGTCGGACACGAAAAGAATGGGAAGCCGGCTGTTGAGATCCCGACGGATGGTCGCCACCACGTCGGGCCCCTTCATGTCAGGGAGACTCCAGCCGAGTATCAGCAGATCGAAGGTCTGGCGGCGCATTGCCTGCAGCAGCGCCTTTCCTTCCGTGTAGGGATGGCACTCGTGCTCGAGCGCCGCCATTGTCTGATTGATCCGCTTGAAGTGCTCTGCACCTTCATCGAGTACCGCGATTCGCATTCCTGCCCCTTCTTCCTCCCTTCGTCAGCTTCCGTGAACTGGCGATTGTTAGTAGAAGTGTATCTATCTGCGACTAAGGTAAAGTTTTTGGATTTGCAAATAATGCACGCAAATCGATGATTTCTGATGGCTTGTTAACGAAGATGGGCGCAATTGGATACAAATAGAGATTTCGAATGACGAGCTTCCGTCAGCCGTTGGCGGTACTTTGCCGGGCAATCCGGCAGGAATTCGTCCGGCACGCTGAAGAAACATGCCCGACTTCTTCTCGCGGGCCGCTATCGAATACCCGAATTCGCTATCAATTGAATAGCTGAAGTTATAGTATCCATAAGCTCCTCGACGCTTTGGGATGAAAACGACAGAGCACTCCGGCGACAGCGATCGGCTGTAATCTTGCTGTAAGCTGCCGGCATTCCCCCTGTGCCCCTTGCTCTGAGGAGATCTCTATGCTGATAGGCGTGCCCGCCGAGACACTGGCAGGCGAAACCCGCGTGGCTGTTACACCTGAGACGGTGAAGAAACTTGTCGCCTCAGGGCACACCGTACGGGTGCAGTCGGGGGCGGGCATCGCGGCCAGCGCCACCGACGGTGCCTATCAGGCCGCAGGTGCCGAGATCACCGATCAAACGGGTGCCTTCTCCGCCGACATGGTGCTCAAGGTGCGCACGCCCACCGAGTCCGAAGCCGCGCTGCTGAAGTCCGGCGCCGTCGTCATCGGCATGCTCAATCCCTTCGACGCAGCCGGCCTGCAGCGCCTGGCGGCCGCCGGCGTCACCGGCTTCGCGCTCGAAGCCGCGCCGCGCACAACACGTGCACAGAGCATGGACGTGCTCAGCTCCCAGGCCAACATCGCCGGCTACAAGGCCGTGATGATCGCGGCCGACAAGTACCAGCGCTTCTTCCCGATGCTCATGACCGCTGCCGGCACGGTGAAGGCCGCGCGCGTCGTCATCCTGGGCGTCGGCGTGGCGGGCCTGCAGGCCATCGCCACCGCCAAGCGCCTGGGCGCAGTCATCGAGGCGTCCGACGTGCGCCCGAGCGTCAAGGAGCAGATCGAGTCGCTGGGCGGCAAGTTCATCGACGTGCCCTACGAGACGCAGGAAGAAAAAGACGCGGCCGAAGGCGTCGGCGGCTACGCGCGGCCCATGCCCGCGAGCTGGCTCACCCGCCAGCAAGCCGAGGTCGCCAAGCGCGTGGCGCTGGCCGACGTGGTCATCAGCACCGCGCTCATTCCGGGCCGTGCCGCGCCGACGCTCATCACCGAGGACATGGTCAAGTCGATGAAGCCGGGCTCCGTCATCGTCGACATCGCGGCCGGCAAGGGTGCGGACGGCATCGGCGGCAACTGCCCGCTGTCGGAAGCCGACAAGACTGTGGTGAAGCACGGCGTGACCATCGTCGGCGAGACCAACCTCGCCGCGCTCGTGGCGGCCGATGCCTCGGCGCTCTACGCGCGCAACGTGCTCGACTTCCTCAAGCTCATCGTCACCAAGGAGGGCGCGCTGAAGATCGACCTCGAGGACGACATCGTCGCCGCCTGCCGCGTCACGCAGGACGGCCAGGTCACGAAGAAATAACGCCCGCCGAGGAGAAGAACATGGACATCGTCTCTCACACAGTCATCAACCTGATCATCTTCGTGCTGGCCATCTACGTCGGCTACCACGTCGTGTGGACCGTCACGCCAGCGCTGCACACGCCGCTGATGGCCGTGACCAACGCCATCTCGGCCATCGTGATCGTGGGCGCCATGCTGGCGGCCGCGCTCACCGACACGCCGCTGGGCAAGACCATGGGCGTGCTCGCCGTGGCGCTGGCCGCGGTGAACGTCTTCGGCGGCTTCCTCGTCACGCGGAGGATGCTGGAGATGTTCAAGAAGAAAGAGAAGAAGGCCGCACCGAAGGCCGAAGAGGGAGCCGCCAAGTGAGCATGAACCTCGTCACGCTGCTGTACCTCGTCGCCAGCATCTGCTTCATCCAGGCCCTGAAGGGCCTGAGCCATCCCACCACCTCGATCCGCGGCAACATCTTCGGCATGACCGGCATGGCGATCGCCGTGCTGACCACCGGCGCGCTGATCTACAAGCTCGCCAGCGGCAACCTCAACGGACTGGCCTACGTGCTGGTCGCGCTGGTCGTCGGCGGCGGCCTGGGCGCCTACATGGCCAACAAGGTCGAGATGACCAAGATGCCCGAACTGGTCGCCTTCATGCACAGCATGATCGGCCTGGCTGCGGTGTTCATCGGGGTGGCCGCCGTGGCCGAGCCGCACGCCTTCGGCATCGCGCTCAAGGGCGATCCGATCCCGAGCGGCAACCGGCTCGAACTGTTCCTGGGGGCTGCCATCGGCGCCATCACCTTCAGCGGCTCGGTCATCGCCTTCGGCAAGCTCTCGGGCAAGTACAAGTTCCGCCTGTTCCAGGGCGCGCCGGTGCAGTTCGCAGGCCAGCACATGCTCAACCTCGTGCTGGGCCTGGCGACCATCGGCCTGGGCCTCGTGTTCGTCTTCACCGAAAGCTGGCCGGCCTTCTTCGCGATGCTGGCGCTGGCCTTCGTGATGGGCGTGCTCATCATCATCCCGATCGGCGGCGCCGACATGCCGGTGGTGGTGTCGATGCTCAACAGCTACTCGGGCTGGGCGGCCGCGGGCATCGGCTTCAGCCTGAACAACGCGATGCTGATCGTGGCCGGCTCGCTGGTGGGCTCCTCGGGTGCGATCCTGAGCTACATCATGTGCAAGGCCATGAACCGCTCGTTCTTCAACGTGATCCTGGGCGGCTTCGGCGGCGACGCGACCGCTGCCACCGGTGGCGCGAAGGAGCAGCGCCCCGTGAAGAGCGGCAGCGCCGACGACGCGGCCTTCGTGCTCGGCAACGCCGAGACGGTGGTGATCGTGCCCGGCTACGGCCTCGCCGTGGCCCGTGCCCAGCACGCGGTGAAGGAGCTCGCGCAGAAGCTCGTCGAGAAGGGCGTGACCGTGAAGTACGCGATCCACCCGGTGGCGGGCCGCATGCCCGGCCACATGAACGTGCTGCTGGCCGAGGCCGAGGTGCCCTACGACCAGGTGTTCGAGATGGAGGACATCAACGGCGAGTTCGGCCAGGCCGACGTGGCGATCATCCTGGGCGCCAACGACGTGGTGAACCCCGCTGCCCACACCAAGGGCAGCCCGATCTACGGCATGCCGATCCTGGAGGCCTACAAGGCCAAGACCGTCATCGTGAACAAGCGCTCCATGGCCGCGGGCTACGCCGGCCTGGACAACGAACTCTTCTACATGGACAAGACCATGATGGTTTTTGGCGATGCCAAAAAAGTAGTGGAAGATATGGGCAAGGCCATCGAATAGGCCGAAGGTCCCTGCCCGCGTGGCGGGCGAGTTCTTCGCGGCGCCACTTCGTGCGCCGTTTTCGTTTTCAACAGTCCGACTCCCGGAGGAGACAAATCCAATGACCGATCGTCCCTGGCTCAGCAGCTACCCGCAAGGTGTGCCCGCCGATATCGATGCCTCGCAGTACCCTTCGCTGGTCGCGCTCATGGAGGAGAGCTTCACGAAGTACGCCGACCGCACGGCCTACAGCTTCATGGGCAAGGACATCAGCTACGGGGAGACCGACAGGCAGAGCAAGTCCTTTGCGGGCTACCTGCAGGGCCTGGGCCTCGCCAAGGGCGACCGCGTGGCGGTCATGATGCCCAACTGCCCGCAGTACCCGGTCGCGGTCGCGGGCATCCTGCGCGCCGGCCTGATCCTGGTCAACGTGAACCCGCTGTACACGCCGCGCGAACTCGAGCACCAGCTCAAGGACTCGGGCGCGAAGGCGATCGTCATCATGGAGAACTTCGGCACCACGCTGCAGCAATGCATCGCGGCCACGCCGGTCAAGCACATCGTGCTGGCTTCCATGGGCGACCGCCTCGGCTTCCTGAAGGGCGCACTCGTCAACTACGTGGTGCGCAACGTCAAGAAAATGGTGCCGCAGTTCAGCCTGCCGGGCGCGGTGCGTTTCAACGACGCGCTCGACAAGGGGGCGAGCGCTTCGCTGAAGCCGGTGGCCATCGGCCCCGACGACGTGGCTGTGCTGCAGTACACCGGCGGCACCACCGGCGTGTCGAAGGGCGCGGTGCTGCTGCATCGCAACGTGATCGCCAACGTGCTGCAGTCCGAGGCCTGGAACGAGCCGGTCATGAACAAGGTGCCGGCCAACGAGCAGCCCACCGGTGTGTGCGCGCTGCCGCTGTATCACATCTTCGCGTTCACGGTCGGCATGATGCTGAGCATGCGCACGGGCGGCAAGCTGATCCTGATCCCGAATCCGCGCGACATCCCCGGCGTGCTGAAGGAGCTGTCGAAGCACACCATCCACAGCTTCCCGGCCGTCAACACGCTGTTCAACGGGCTGGCGAACCATCCCGACTTCAACACCGTCAACTGGAAGAACCTCAAGGTCTCGGTTGGCGGCGGCATGGCGGTGCAGGCCGCTGTCGCAAAGCTCTGGCTCGAGAAGACCGGCTGCCCGATCTGCGAAGGCTACGGCCTGTCCGAAACTTCGCCTTCGGCCACCTGCAACCCGACCAACAGCACCGCCTACACCGGCACCATCGGCCTGCCGCTGCCGAGCACCTGGCTCAAGCTGCTCGACGACGACGGCAACGAAGTGCCCGTCGGCGAGCGCGGCGAGATCGCCATCAAGGGTCCGCAGGTGATGGCCGGCTACTGGCAGCGTCCCGACGAGACCGCCAAGGTCATGACGGCCGACGGCTACTTCAAGAGCGGCGACATCGGCGTGGTCGACGAGCGCGGCTACTTCAAGGTGGTCGACCGCAAGAAGGACATGATCCTGGTGTCGGGCTTCAACGTGTACCCGAACGAAATCGAGGATGTGGTCGCACTGATTCCGGGCGTGCTCGAATGCGCCGCGGTCGGCGTGCCCGACGACAAGACCGGCGAGGCCGTGAAGCTCGTGATCGTCAAGAAAGACCCTTCGCTCACGGAGGCTCAGGTGCGCGAATACTGCAGAGCAAACCTTACGGGTTACAAGCAACCGCGCATCGTAGAGTTTCGTACCGACATGCCGAAGACACCGGTCGGAAAGATCCTTCGCCGCGAGCTGCGCGACGCCAAGAAGTAAGTGCCGAAATAAGGGTTCGGCCCGGGTGGGGCCGAGGCATCGATCTTGCATATTCGCGGGTCGATGATCAGGTTTGTCTTTACCCGTTTGAGTTTGTTGGTGCCGACCTTCTTCGGCATGACATTGCTCGCCTTCTTCCTCATCCGGCTTGTGCCGGGTGATCCCATTGAAACCATGGCCGGCGAGCGCGGAATAGACCCCGCGCGCCATGCCGAACTGCGCACCGCCTACGGCTTCGACAAGCCGGTGATCGTGCAGTACGGCATCTACATCGGCCGCGTGCTGCACGGCGACCTCGGCAAGTCGCTCATCACGCAGGACACGGTGATGAGCGAGTTCCTCTCGCTCTTCCCGGCCACGGTCGAACTCGCTGTGTGCGCCATTCTTTTCGCGCTGCTGCTCGGGTTGCCGGCCGGCATCCTCGCGGCGGTGCGGCGCAATTCCATCTTCGACCACGGCGTGATGGCCACCTCGCTCACTGGCTACTCGATGCCGATCTTCTGGTGGGGGCTGCTGCTGATCCTGTTCTTCTCGGTGCAGCTCGGATGGACGCCCGTGTCGGGCCGCATCGCGGTGCAGTACTACGTCGAGCCCGACACAGGCTTCCTGCTGATCGACGCGCTGCGCGCCGGCGACACCGGCGCCTTCTGGTCGGCACTGCATCACCTCGTGTTGCCGGCCGTCGTGCTCGGTACCGTGCCGCTCGCCGTCATCGCGCGCATGACACGCTCCGCCATGCTCGAGGTGCTGGGCGAGGACTACATCCGCACCGCGCGTGCCAAGGGCCTGTCGCGCTTTCGCGTGGTGGGGCTGCATGCGCTGCGCAACGCGCTCATCCCGGTCGTGACGGTCATCGGCCTGCAGGTGGGCGTGCTGTTCACCGGCGCGATCCTCACCGAGACCATCTTCTCCTGGCCCGGCGTCGGCAAGTGGCTCATCGAGGCCATCGGCCGGCGCGACTACCCGGTGCTGCAGGGCGGCATGCTGCTGCTCGGCGGCATCGTGATGCTCGTGAATCTTCTCGTCGACGTGGCATACGGCGTCATCAACCCTCGGATCCGGCGCTGAGCTCATGGCCTCGACACAGATCATTTCGAACGGCGTGAAAAGCGCCGCACCTCCCGGCCCCTGGCGCGAGTTCTGGACGGCCTTCTCGGCCAACCGCGGCGCGGTCATCGGGCTCGCCACCATCGTCCTGCTGCTGCTGGTCGCGCTGTTCGCGCCGTGGATCGCGCCGCACGCGCCCAACGAAACCAACAGTGCCGTCTTCCTGCAGCCGCCAGCGTGGCAGAAGGGCGGCTCCATGAGCTACCTGCTGGGCACCGACGCGATCGGGCGCGACATTCTTTCGCGGCTCATGTACGGCGCGCGGCTGTCGCTGTCGATCGGCGTCGCAGTGGTTGCGCTGTCGGTGGTTGCTGGCGTGGTGCTCGGGCTGATCGCGGGATTCTTCCGCGGCGTGCTGGAGATCGCGATCATGCGGCTGATGGACATCGTGCTCACGCTGCCCAGCCTGCTGCTGGCCATCGTGATCGTTGCCATCCTCGGGCCGGGGCTGGTCAACGCGATGCTTGCGGTGGCCATCGTGGTGCTGCCGCACTACGTGCGCATCACGCGCGCCGCCGTCATCGCCGAGGTCTCGCGCGACTACGTGACCGCCGCGCGTGTGAGCGGCGCCGGCACGCTGCGGCTGATGTTCCGCGAGGTGCTGCCCAACTGCGCCGCGCCGCTGATCGTGCAGGCCTCGCTCGGCATCTCGACCGCGATCCTCGATGCTGCGGCGCTCGGCTTCCTCGGCCTCGGCGCGCAGCCACCGTCTCCGGAGTGGGGAACCATGCTGGCCGACGCGCGCGAGTTCGTGCTGCGCGCATGGTGGGTCGTCACCTTCCCCGGCATGGCGATCCTCGCGGCCGTGCTGGCTTTCAATCTTCTGGGCGACGGCCTGCGCGACGCGCTGGACCCGAAGCTCAAGCGCTAGCATGAAGTACACCCCCAGGCTTGCCCACTTCGTGTGGCCTCCTACCCCCTTGCAGGGGGCAACACCAGCGGCCCGGCAAAGCCGGTTCCGCGGTGTTCCTGGAACAGGCCTTTCGGGCCGGAGTCACTGATATGCCTTTGCTTGAAATAAAGGACCTGCACGTCGAGTTCCCCACGCAAGGCGGCGTGCTGCATGCAGTCGACGGCGTGAGCCTCACGCTCGAGGAAGGCGAGGTGCTCGGCATCGTCGGCGAATCGGGCTCGGGAAAGAGCGTCACGATGATGGCGCTGATGGGCCTCGTCGGCTTCCCGGGCCGCGTGCGCGCGGAGCACATGCGCTTCGCCGGCAACGACCTGCTCGGCATTTCCGACAAGGCGCGCCGCGCGTTGGTAGGCAAGGAGGTCGCGATGATCTTCCAGGAGCCGACCACCAGCCTCAACCCCTGCTTCACCATCGGCTTCCAGCTGATGGAGACGCTGCGTCTGCACCTGAAGCTCGACAAGCGCGAGGCGAAGAAGCGCGCCACCGAGCTGCTCGAGCAGGTGGGCATTCCGGCCGCCTCGTCGCGCCTGGGCAGCTATCCGCACCAGCTCTCGGGCGGCATGAACCAGCGCGTGATGATCGCCATGGCCATCGCCTGCAACCCGCGCCTGCTGATTGCCGACGAGCCGACCACCGCGCTCGACGTGACCATCCAGGCGCAGATCCTCGACCTGCTGCGCGAGCTGCAGAAGGAGCGCGGCATGGCGCTGGTGCTCATCACGCACAACATGGGCGTGGTCAGCGAGATGGCGCAGCGCATCGCCGTGATGTACGCGGGGCAGGTGATGGAGCACCAGCGCGTCGACCGGCTCTTCGCGTCGCCGCAGCATCCCTACACCGAGGCGCTGCTCTCGGCGTTGCCCGAGCGTGCCGCGCCGGAGGGGCGCCTGGCCACCATCAGCGGCATGGTGCCCGGCGTGCACGACCGGCCGGCAGGCTGCCTGTTCGCGCCGCGCTGCGGCTATGTCACAGAGCGCGCCTGCCAGGTGCGGCCCGCGCTGCGGGAATCGCATGGCGCCGAGGTGCGCTGCCATTTCCCGCTCGGCGATCCGGGGCGCGGGGAGGCCATCGCGAGCGATCCGCCGAAGCGGCAGGCCGCGGAGGTGGCGGCATGAGCGAAGCCTCCACCCGCGCGTGGACCGAATTGGTCGTCGAAGCGAAGAACCTCCAGCGCACCTACGACATCCGCCGTGGATTGTTCCGCGCGCCCTCGCACCTGCGCGCGGTGGGCGACATCTCGTTCCGCATCGAGCGTGGCCGCACGCTGGCCGTGGTGGGCGAGTCGGGCTGTGGCAAGTCGACCCTGGCGCGCATGGTCGCGCTGATCGAGAAGCCTACGGCGGGACAGCTCACGCTGGTCGGCACCGACGCGGTCGACACGCCGGCCGAGCGCAAGCGCGAGCTGCGCCAGGCCGTGCAGCTGGTGTTCCAGAACCCGTACGGCTCGCTCAATCCGCGCAAGAAGATCTCGGCGGTGCTTGAGGATCCGCTCGCCATCAACACGACCATGAGCAAGCCCGAGCGCGCCGCGAAGGCCCGCGACATGCTCGCGCGCGTGGGCCTTCGGCCCGAGTACGCCAACCGCTATCCGCACATGTTCTCGGGCGGCCAGCGCCAGCGCATCGCCATCGCGCGAGCGCTGATGCTGAACCCGCGCCTGCTGGTGGCCGACGAGCCGGTGTCCGCGCTCGACGTGTCGATCCAGGCGCAGGTGCTGAACCTGCTGGCCGACCTGCAGGCCGAGCTGGGCCTCGCGTATCTCTTCATCTCGCACGACCTCGGCGTGGTTCGGCACATCGCGCACGACGTGCTCGTGATGTACCTCGGCCATGCGGTGGAGCAGGGCCCCAAGTCGCGCATCTTCTCGCGGCCGCTGCATCCGTACACGCAGGCGCTGCTGGCGTCGACGCCGGGGCTCAGCAGCCAGCGCATCGTGCTCAAGGGCGAGCTGCCGTCGCCGCTGAATCCGCCATCGGGCTGCGTGTTCAGCACGCGCTGCCCGCATGTCGAGCCGCGCTGCCGCGAAGAGAGGCCGCTGCCGCGCATGCTCGACGAGCGGCTGGTGGCCTGCCACTTCTCCGAGAAGTTCCTCGAAGGCGCGCCGCTCGTGCGCGCGGATGTTCCCTCCGCCGCCATTGCGATGGCGACGAATCCTTAACGTTCGTTTTTTCAACCGTGTATCAAGGAGTCCAAATGAAGACCCAGCCCACCGTTTCGCGCCGCTCAAAAAGCCTGGCGCTCCTGGCACCGACTGCGCTTGCGGCCCTTACCCTGGCCTGCGGCGCCGTGTCAGCCAAGACGCTGGTGTATTGCTCGGAAGGCAGCCCGGAGAATTTCTATCCGGGCATGAACACCACCGGCACCTCGTTCGACGTGACCACGCAGGTCTACAACACCATCGTCGAATTCGAGCGCGGCGGCACCAAGGTCGTGCCGGGCCTCGCCGAGAAATGGGACATCTCGGCCGACGGCACTGTCTACACCTTCCACCTGCGCAAGGGCGTGAAGTGGCACTCCACCAGCAAGAGCTTCAAGCCCACGCGCGACTTCAACGCCGACGACTTCATCTTCATGCTCGAGCGGCAGTGGAAGGAGAGCGATCCCTTCTTCAAGGTGACGAGCCAGAACCACTCGTACTTCAACGACATGGGCATGCCCAAGCTGCTGAAGACGGTGGACCGCATCGACGACTACACGGTGAAGATCGTGCTCAACCAGCCCGAGGCGCCGTTCCTGGCGAACCTGGCGATGCAGTACGCGGGCATCCAGTCGAAGGAGTACGCCATCGCGATGCTGAAGGCCGGCACGCCCGAGAAGGTCGACCAGGACCCGATCGGCACCGGCCCCTTCTACCTCGTGCAGTACCAGAAGGACGCGATCATCCGCTTCAAGGCCTTCCCGCAGTACTGGGGCGGCAAGGCGAAGATCGACGACCTCGTGTTCGCGATCACGCCCGACGCGTCGGTGCGCTGGGCCAAGCTGCAGAAGGGCGAGTGCCACGTCATGCCGTACCCGAACCCGGCCGACCTCGACGCGATCCGCAAGGACCCGAACGTGCAACTGCTGGAGCAGCCCGGCCTGAACGTGGGCTACCTCTCGTACAACACGACGAAGAAGCCCTTCGACGACGTGCGCGTGCGCAAGGCCATCAACATGGCGATCAACAAGAAGGCCATCATCGACGGCGTGTACCTGTCGACCGGCGTGGCGGCGAAGAACCCGATCCCGCCGACCATGTGGTCCTACAACGACGCGGTGAAGGACGACCCGTACGATCCCGAAGCCGCGAAGAAGCTGCTGGCGCAGGCCGGCTTCCCTGACGGCTTCTCGACCGACCTGTGGGCCATGCCGGTGCAGCGCCCGTACAACCCGAACGCCAAGCGCATCGCCGAGCTGATGCAGGCCGACCTTGCCAAGATCAACGTCAAGGCCGAGATCAAGAGCTTCGAGTGGGGCGAGTACCGCAAGCGCCTGCAGGCCGGCGAGCACCAGATGGGCATGCTGGGCTGGACCGGCGACAACGGCGACCCGGACAACTTCATGTACACGCTGCTGGGCTGCTCCTCGGCCAAGTCGGCCAGCGGCAGCAACATCTCGAAGTTCTGCTACCAGCCGTACGAAGACCTCGTGGTGAAGGCCAAGAGCACCGTGAAGCAGGCCGACCGCGACGCGCTCTACAAGAAGGCGCAGGTGATCTTCAAGGAGCAGGCACCGTGGTTCACCATCGCGCACGCGGTGCAGCTGAAGCCGGTGCGCAAGGAGGTCGTCGACTTCAAGCTGAGCCCCTTCGGCCGCCACACCTTCTACGGTGTGGATATCAAGTAAACCCCCAGGCTTCGCGCACTTCGTGTCGCTACGCCAACCCCCTTGCAGGGGGCAACACCTGCGGCCTGGCAAAGCCGGTTCCACGGTGTTCCTGGAAAGAGAAGTAGCTTGAGCTCTCTGTCACGCGCGCCCATTGCCATCGTCGCGGCGATGCACGAGGAGCTGGGCGCGCTCCTCGCGCTGATGCCCGACGAGCAGCGCGTGCGCGTCGCGGGCCGCGACTTCTGGGTGGGCCATCTGCATGGCCAGCCGGTGGTCGCGGTGCTGTCGCGCATTGGCAAGGTCGCGGCGGCAATCACGGCCACGGTGCTGCTGGAGCGCTTCGGCGTGCGGGCCATCGTGTTCACCGGCGTCGCGGGCGGGCTTGCGCCGGGCGTGAATGTGGGAGACGTGGTCGTCGCGACGCAGCTGCTGCAGCATGACCTCGATGCCTCGCCGATCTTCCCGAAATACGAAGTGCCGTTGATGGGCCTGTCGCGCTTCGCGGCCGACACCGCCATCGGCGATGCGCTGGCGAACGTTGCCGAAGCGACGCTGCGCGATCCGGTGGCATTGCTGGGCCAGGAGGCTGTCGACGAGTTCGGCCTTCGTTCGCCGAAGGTGCACCGCGGGCTGCTGGTGAGCGGCGACCGGTTCGTCTCGACCACCGCCGAGAGCGAGGCATTGCAGCGCGCCTTGCCCGATGCGCTCGCGGTCGAGATGGAGGGTGCGTCGGTGGCGCAGGTGTGCCACGACTACGGCGTGCCCTTCGCGGCGATGCGGACGATCTCCGATCGCGCAGACGATGCTGCGCACGGCGACTTCTCGCGCTTCGTCGTTGCGGTCGCGAGCCGCTACAGCCTTGCGCTCGTCGGCGCGTGGCTGGTGGCGTCGTTGCCGCAGGAGCTCAGCTGAGCGAGGGCGTGCGGCGGCGCGGAATGTCGCGCAGCAGCGGCGGGATCGACAACGCGAGCAGCAGCGCAGCCAGCGGCACCACGCAGACGAAACCCACGTACTTGAAGCCCAGCGCCCCCACCGCGCCGCCGAGCACGAACATGCCGAACAGTCCGCCCGAGCGGCGCATGCGGCTGCGGTCGTGGCGCACGACCAGGGCCGGCGCCGGTGCCGACTTCGAGCGGCGGTTCCAGTAGAGCATCTTGCCGATCTCGATGCCCAGGTCGGTGATGTTGCCGGTCATGTGGGTGGTGCGGATGCTGCCGCCCGAGGTCTTGGACGCCACCGCGTTCTGCAGGCCCATGATGAAGGACAGCAGCAGCACGGTGAGCGGCACCGCGAACGGCGTCGCCCAGGTCAGCGTGATGGCGCCCATGAGCCCGAACGGGAACATCAGCGCGGCCTCGAGCATCAGCGGCAGGGCGTACACGCCGTGCATGCGGTGCTGCCGGCCCCAGTTCACGAGCACGGCGCAGACGGCGGCGCCGCTCAGGAAGGCCAGGATCGCGCCCAGCGCGTTCAGCAGCAGCGTGACGTTGCCCAGCACCATGCCGTCGGCCAGCTGCGAGGCGAAGCCGGTCATGTGCGAGGTGTACATGTGGAGCACGAGGAAGCCGCCCGCGTTGACGGCGCCGGCGTTGAAGGCCAGCAGCAGGCCGAGCGCGGCATTGGTCGACGGCGCGCGATGGCGGTTGGTGAGGAAACGAAGTCTGCGCACGGTGGCTCTCCGGTCAGCGCCTGGCTGCCGGCCACTCTAGCACCGTGCCCCCGGACCGGGACTACTTCAGCCAGCCGCGCCGGCGGAAGTACCACATGGGCACCAGCGCGCTGGCCGCCATCAGCACGATGGCATAGGGGTAGCCCATGGCCCAGTCGAGCTCGGGCATGAACTTGAAGTTCATGCCGTAGATGCTGGCGATCAGCGTGGGCGGCAGCAGCGCGACGCTGGCCACCGAGAAGATCTTGATGGTCTTGTTCTGGTTGATGTTGATGAAACCGACGGTCGCATCCATCAGGAAGTTGATCTTGTCGAAGAGAAAAGCCGTGTGGTTGTCCAGCGACTCGATGTCGCGCAGGATCTGCCGCGCTTCCTCGAACTGCTCGGCATTGAGCATCTTGCTGCGCATCATGAAGCTGACCGCGCGGCGTGTGTCCATCACGTTGCGGCGGATGCGCCCGTTCAGGTCTTCCTGCCGTGCGATGGCGCCGAGGACCTCTCCGGCCAGTTCGTCGCTGACGTTGCCCGAGAGCACCTTCTTGCTGGCCGCCTCCAGCTCGTCGTAGATGTTCTCCAGCGAGTCGGCCGAGTATTCGGCGTCGGCGTCGAAGAGCTTGAGCATGACTTCCTTGGCGTCCTCGATGAGCCCCGGTGCGCGGCGTGCGCGCATGCGCAGCAGGCGGAACACGGGCACGTCCTCGTCGTGGATCGAGAACAGCACGCCGCGGCTGCGCAGGTCGGTGTTGTGCTGGTTGAGGATGAAGGCCACGCGCACCGCGCGCGGGGCCTCGTCGTCGTCGATCAGGAAGTCGGAGCGGATGTGCAGCTCGCCGTTGTCTTCCTCGTAGAAGCGCGCCGATTCCTCGATGTCCTCGTCCATCGCGTCTTCGGGGATGGACAGGCCGTAGTACTGCTTGATCCAGCGCTTCTCTTCGAGCGTGGGCGACTCGAGGTCGACCCAGATCGGCTGGAACCTGGAGAGCTCTTCGAGGGCCTCGATCTCTTCCTGGACGAGGCGGCCGTTGGCGAGCGTGAAGATGTTGAGCATTGGGCTCACTCCCGGGGGTGACTGACTGGACGATGGGCGGGGGAGGGGGCGCTTTCAATTCCCGGCCCGACGTGCGCGAACAACGAAAAGCGCGTCAGTGGAAGGGAGTTGAAAGCTGCCGAGACGGGGCGGTTTCCATTGGAAAAATCTCCGGTTGCAGCGAGGCGCGATTATGTCACCGGCCATATGTCGGCACGGCGGCCGGACTGGACGGACATACAGTAAAGTCGTGCGTCATGCAGACCACTGCGCTCCCCGTTTTTCCCGCCGCACCGAAGACCCAGGCCGAACGCCTGGCCGACGCGCTCGCCTCGCTCAACGAGGCGCAGCGCGCGGCGGTCGAGCATGGAGTGAGCGCAGCCACGGCCGAATGCGACGAGCGTCCGCTGCTCGTCATCGCCGGTGCGGGTTCGGGCAAGACCAGCACGCTGGCGCACCGCGTCGCAACCCTCATCGCCGGCGGCGTCGATCCGCAGCGCCTGTTGCTCCTGACCTTCTCGCGCCGTGCCGCGCAGGAGATGGAGCGTCGTGCCGGCCGGGTGCTGGCGCAGGTGTTGGGCCTGAAGTCCGAGGCGCCTCCCGCGCTGCCCTGGGCCGGCACCTTCCACGGCATCGGCGCACGGCTGCTTCGCGAGTACGCGCCGCAGATCGGGCTCGACGAGAACTTCACCATCCACGACCGCGGCGACGCCGAAGACCTGATGGGGCTGGTGCGCCACGAGCTGGGCCTGTCTTCCACCGTCAACCGCTTTCCGCGCAAGGGCACCTGCCTGTCGATCTACTCGCGCTGCGTGAACACGCGCGCGCCGCTGGTGGAGGTGCTGAAGGATGCCTTTCCCTGGTGCGACGAATGGGAGGCTGAGCTGAAGAAGCTGTTCGGTGCATACGTCGAGGCCAAGCAGCGGCAGAACGTGCTCGACTACGACGACCTGCTGCTCTACTGGGCCGAAATGGCCGCCGAGCCCGCGCTGGCCGCGCACATCGGCGCGCGCTTCGACCATGTGCTGGTCGACGAATACCAGGACACCAACCTGCTGCAGGCCTCGATCCTGCTGGCGCTCAAGCCCGACGGGCGCGGCGTGACGGTGGTGGGGGACGACGCGCAGTCGATCTATTCCTTCCGCGGCGCCACGGTGCGAAACATCCTCGACTTTCCGTCGCAGTTCACGCAGGACGCGCGCGTGGTCACGCTCGAGCGCAACTACCGCTCGACGCAGCCGATCCTCGACGTGTCGAATCGCGTGATCGCGCAGGCCGCCGAGCGGCACGCCAAGACGCTGTGGACCGACAAGCCCTCGGCCGGCAAGCCGCTGCTGGTGCTCGTGCCCGACGAGGCGGGCCAGGCGCGATGGGTGGCCGACAAGGTGCTGGCGCATCGCGAAGGCGGGCTTGCGCTGAAGTCGCAGGCGGTGCTGTTCCGCACCTCCACGCACAGCGCGGCGCTCGAACTCGAGCTGGCGCGGCGCAACATCCCGTTCGTGAAGTTCGGCGGGCTCAAGTTTCTCGAAGCCTCGCACGTGAAGGACCTGCTCGCGGTGCTCCGCTTCGCGCAGAACCCGCGCGGGCGCATGGCGGGGTTCAGGGTGACGCAGCTGATTCCGGGTATCGGCCCAGCCACGGCCACGCGGCTGCTCGACGCGATGGAGCTGGCAGCCGATCCGGCCGAAGCCGTGCGCGAGTTCGTGCCGCCCTCGGCGGCTCGCGCGCAGTGGGCCGACTTCGCCGAGGCCTATGCCGCCCTGCGTGCGCCCGCGCTCAAATGGCCGGCTGACATCGAGCTGGCGATGGAGTGGTATCTGCCGCATCTGGAGCGGCTGTACGAGGACACCTCCGGCGTGCGGCGCGCCGACGTGGAGCAGCTCGCCCGGCTCGCGGCCGGGTACGCCTCGCGCGAACGCTTCCTCACCGAACTCACGCTCGACCCGCCCGAAGCCACCAGCGACCGCCCGGGGCCGCCGCTGCTCGACGAGGACTACCTGATCCTCTCCACCATCCATTCGGCAAAAGGGCAGGAGTGGAACTCGGTGCATGTGCTCAACGTGGTCGACGGCTGCCTGCCGGCCGACGTGGCGCAGAGCGCGCACGAGCTGGAAGAGGAGCGCCGGCTGCTCTACGTGGCCATGACCCGGGCGCGCGACCACCTGCATCTGCTGGTGCCGCAGCGCTTCCACATCACGCAGCAGGCGGCGCGCGGCGACCGGCACCTGTACGCGAACCGCACGCGCTTCATCGCCGATGCCGATCTCGAAGGCTTCGAGCAGCAGACCTGGCCGCCTCCGCCGGAGCGCCCGCCGGCCGTGCCGCCGCCCAGCGCCGTGATCGACCTGCGCAACAGGATGCGTGCGGCCTGGCGCTGAGCGATCGGGCAGGGTGGCAGGCCCTTCCGGCGGCAGGGTCACAGGCTGACCACCGGTGAAACACTTGTTCCGAAAACGCGGCATCGCCTGCCCCGCGCGCGCCAGCTGCTATCGATTCACTAGCGTGTGAAAAGCTGCGCACAAAGCTGCAAAACCCCGGGCAACTCAGGTATTGCAATACCGTGACAGCTTGGGCATAGTGAATCGACCTTCCCCTCTTCTTTCCCTCTCCCCCTCTTTCCTCTCCCCGTCCCCAGAGAACTCCCGTTTCGCCGGCCAAACCGCATTCCGCGGCGCGGTCATTTCCCCAACCGTCAATTCCAGGAGGTCATTCATGAATTTGACGATCAGCGGTCATCACCTCGACGTCACACCTGCCTTGCGCACCTACGTCACGAGCAAGCTGGACCGGGTCATCCGACACTTCGACCAGGTAGTCGATGTAAAGGTGATCCTCACGGTGGAAAAGCAGAAGGAAAAGGAACGCCGCCAAAGGGCGGAATGCAACATCCACGTCAAGGGCAATGACATGTTCGCGGAGTCGAGCCACGCTGATCTCTACGCTGCGGTCGATGAACTGGTCGACAAGCTCGACCGCCAGGTGGTGCGCCACAAGGACCGCCTGCAGGATCACCATCACGCGGCACCCAAGCGCGTGATGTAAATAGGAGCCTCAGGGCTCGCATCACAGGCCGCCTTCGGGCGGCCTTTTGTTTTTCCGCGCCTTCCCGTGTTTTCCGACCGGGGCACTGGGTCTTTTGGCAAGCGCCCAGAGGGGAGCGCGAGGCCTCCGGGCAACATGTAGACAGAAAGTAAATAAGGGGACTGGGGGTTTTTACCAAGCGGGTGCATAATCGCCCCCGCTCTGCACCCACCATGAATCGCCTCGCGTCCATCCTGCCGCCCGCTCAAGTGCTTGTGAGCGTTGACGCTACCAGCAAGAAACGTGCTTTCGAAGAAGCCGGCCTGCTGTTCGAAAGCCTTCACGGCCTGGGCCGTGCCCTCATCACCGACAGCCTGTTCGCGCGCGAGCGCCTCGGCTCCACCGGCCTGGGCCATGGCGTCGCCATTCCGCATGGCCGCATCAAGGGCCTCAAGTCGCCGATGGCCGCCGTGTTCCAGCTGGCCAATCCCATCGGCTTCGATGCTCCCGACGAGCAACCCGTCGCACTTCTGATCTTCCTGCTGGTGCCCGAGGCGGCCACGCAGAAGCATCTCGAAATCCTCTCCGAAATCGCCGAGCTGCTGAGCGACGCCAGCCTCCGCGAACAGATCAAGTCCAGCACTGACGCGGCGGCCCTGCACGACCTCATCGCCAGCTGGCAGTCCACGCAGGTCGCCTGAGCGCATGCGTCGGCGCGCGCGGCTGCTGATAAGCTGCGCGGCACCCTCCCTCACTCCAACGCAATGCCGGCGCCCGTGCGCCGCCTCCTGAACGCATGAAGCCGACCGTCATCAGCGCCGATGCCATGTTCGAGGAGTTCCGCGGCTCGCTCCGCTGGGAATGGCTCGCCGGTCTCGGCGCCTCGGAGCGCCAGTTCGACCCCGAGGTCATCAGCCGCGCCCAGTCGGCGGCCGACCTCGTCGGCTACCTCAACTACATCCACCCGTACCGCGTGCAGATCCTCGGCGCCCGCGAGGTGGCCTATCTGACGCGCGGCAGCGAGGAAGACTGCGCGCGGCGCATCGCCCGCATCGTCACGCTGGAGCCGCCGATGCTTGTGCTGGCCGACGGCCAGGCCGCGCCCGACGAGCTGCTGTCGATCTGCGAGCGCGCCCAGTTGCCGCTGTTCGCCACGCGCGAGTCGTCGGCCTTCGTGATCGACCTGCTGCGCGCCTACCTGTCCAAGCACTTCGCCGAGCGCACCTCGATGCACGGCGTGTTCATGGACATCCTGGGCATGGGGGTGATGATCACGGGCGAGTCGGGTCTGGGCAAGAGCGAGCTCGGCCTGGAGCTGATCTCGCGCGGCAACGGCCTCGTGGCGGACGACGCGGTCGACCTGTTCCGCATCAACCAGAACACCATCGAGGGGCGCTGCCCCGACCTGCTGCTGAACCTGCTCGAGGTTCGCGGCATCGGCCTGCTGGATATTCGCGCGATCTTCGGCGAGACGGCGGTGCGCCGGAAGATGCGGCTCAAGCTCATCGTGCACCTCGTGCGGCGCGACAGCTTCGAGCGCGACTACGAGCGCATGCCTTCGGCGCCGCTCACGCAGGACGTGCTGGGCATCCCCGTGCGCAAGGTCATCATCCAGGTGGTGGCTGGGCGCAACATCGCCGTGCTGGTGGAGGCGGCGGTGCGCAATTCGATCCTGCAGCTGCGCGGCATCGACACTTATGCCGACTTCGTGGCGCGCCACCACAAGGCGATGGAAAACTCCCGCGACGGGGATTGATCGATCCCGGGGATGCGGCCGCCGCCGGGCCGCGTCTCCCGTTCCGGGGTCAGCGCTTTTTCGCGCAGTCCCCGCAAAGACCGTAGAGCGACATGGCGTGGTCCTGCAGGATCCAGCCCTTGTCCTTGGCGATCATCTGCTGGCGGCGCTCGATCTCGGCGTCGTAGAACTCCTCGACCTTGCCGCATGAGGTGCAGACCAGATGGTCGTGGTGGGTGCCTTCGTTCAGCTCGTAGACCGCCTTGCCGCTCTCGAAGTGGCTGCGCTCCAGGATGCCGGCCTGCTCGAACTGGGTGAGCACGCGGTAGACCGTGGCCAGGCCGATGTCGGAGTGTTCATTGAGCAGCACGCGGAAGACGTCTTCCGCCGTCATGTGCCGTTGGCTGCCGGTCTGGAAGATCTCCAGGATCTTCAGGCGCGGGAGGGTGGCCTTGAGGCCTGTGTTCTTCAGTTCGTCGATGTTGGCCATGTTGGTTCCTGCGCCCCGGAGGGCTGCGGCTAAAGGCCCCGAAAAGGCCAGCCGCTACAATGGCCGATCATATCGCTACCCCCTTTTCCTCCCATGCCTGCCAACTTCCAACGCCGGCCCTGGCTGCTGGCTGTCGCCGTCGCGGCAACGCTCGGCCTCGGTGCCTGCAGCGGTTTCACCGAGCGCACGCGTGGCGCGCTGGCCGCCGTAACCCCCTACAAAGTCGAGGTGGTTCAGGGCAATTTCGTGTCGAAGGAACAGGTCGCGGCGCTCAAGCCGGGCATGTCCCGCCAGCAGGTGCGTGAAATCCTCGGCACCTCGCTGCTGAACGACGTGTTCCACGCCAACCGCTGGGACTACGTGTTCACCATCCGCCGCCAGGGCGTCGACCCGCAGGAGCGCCACCTGACGGTGTTCTTCAACGGCGAGCTGATGGACCGCTTCGAGGGCGACGAAATGCCCAGCGAAGAAGAATTCGTCGCCACGCTCGACACCCGCAAGAAATCCGGCAAGGTGCCCACGCTCGAGGCCTCGGAAGACGAGCTCAAGAAATACGCGCCCAAGGACGACGAGAAAAAAGCCGGTTCCGCCACGGGCGCATCGGCCTCCCTGCCGCCGCTGCCGGCCGCCTACCCCCCGCTCGAAGCCGCGCGCTGAGCGCGCAGGAGCATCGGCGGCTGCGGGCGGCGCCCGCCAGTCGGGCGGCGTCCGTTCCGTGTCCATGCATGCCATTGGCCGTTTCGAAATTCCCGAAGACTGAACCAGCGTGACCGAACCCACCTCCACTCCCAACAGCAATTCCGCCTCCGCGCCGCGCCGTGTCGCCATCGCCGGAGCCTCGGGCCGCATGGGCCACATGCTGATCGAGGCCGTGCGCAACGCGCCCGACCTGCGCCTGGCCGGCGCCCTCGACATCGCCGGCAGCCCGGCCCTCGGCGCCGATGCCGGCGCCTTCCTGGGCTTCGACAGCGGCGTGCCGATCGTGTCCGACCTGCGCGCCGGCCTGAAGGACGCGCAGGTGCTCATCGACTTCACCCGCCCCGAAGGCACGCTCGCGCACCTCGCGGTCTGCCGCGAACTGGGCGTGCAGGCCGTCATCGGCACCACCGGCTTCAGCGACGCGCAGAAGGCCGAGATCGCCGAAATCGCCAAGGACATCGCGATCATGATGGCGCCCAACATGAGCGTGGGCGTCAACGTCACCTTCAAGCTGCTCGAGATGGCGGCCAAGGCCATGGCCACCGGCTACGACATCGAGATCATCGAGGCGCACCACCGCCACAAGGTAGACGCGCCCTCGGGCACCGCGCTCAAGATGGGCGAAGTCATCGCCGACGCGCTGGGCCGTGACCTCAAGGACTGCGCCGTCTACGCCCGCGAGGGCATCACCGGCGAGCGCGACCCGTCCACCATCGGCTTCTCGGCCATCCGCGGCGGCGACATCGTGGGCGACCACACCGTGCTGTTCGCCGGCACCGGCGAGCGCATCGAGATCACCCACAAGTCGTCGAGCCGCGTCACCTACGCCCAAGGCAGCCTGCGCGCCGTGCGCTTCCTGGCCGGGCAGCGCGCGGGCCTGTTCGACATGTACGACGTGCTCGGTCTTCGCTGACCGCACAGCAAGAAGGACCGCCGATGAGCGTGCTCGAACTGCTGGCCCATGGTGACGGTGTCAGCCGTTCGGTGGCCGCGCTGCTGCTGGCGATGTCGATCGCGAGCTGGGTCATCATCCTCTGGAAGGCATGGCTGCTGCGCGGCGGCACGCGCGACGTGCTGCGCAGCATCGCGGCGTTCTGGCAGTCTTCCACGCTGGCTGATGCAGAGCAGAAGCTCAAGGCCTTCGACCGCGCCACGCTCGTGTCGCCCGCCGTGTCGGCCATCAGGAGCGTGGCCGCCGGCGAGCCGGCCGGCACCCTGGGCGCCACGGTCGACCGCAACCAGCGGCTCACGCGCGTGCTGCGCGACGCCCTGCACGGCGCGCTGCGCCGGCTGCAGGCGGGGCAGATCCTGCTCGCCACGGTCGGCGCCACCGCGCCCTTCGTCGGGCTGCTGGGCACGGTCTGGGGCATCTACGGCGCGCTGACCGGCATCGCCGGCCAGACCGGCGGCTTCACCATCGACAAGGTGGCGGGCCCGGTCGGCGAGGCGCTCATCATGACGGCCTTCGGCCTCGCCGTGGCCATTCCTGCCGTGTTGGCCTACAACGTCTTCGGCCGCGTCATCGGCCGTATCGAAGCCGAGCTCGAAGGCTTCGCGCACGACCTGCTGGGCAGCTTCGGCGCCCCGCCGGCACCCGTCGCGCCGCCGCCCGCACGGCCGATGCCGGTCTGAGCGCATAGAAGAACGGCAACCATGGCCTTCGGTCGCACTTCACTGGGCAGCGCAACCGGCGGCGGCGGTCGCGCAATGGGCGCGGGCGCGCAGCGGCCGCTGTCCGACATCAACGTCACGCCGCTGGTCGATGTGATGCTGGTGCTGCTGGTGATCTTCATCATCACCGCGCCGCTGATGGCCAGCTCGATCAAGCTGGACCTGCCGCAGACCGACGCCGGCCAGCCCAACGACGCGCCCAAGTTCGTGAGCCTGTCGGTCGACGCCTCGGGCAAGGTCTTCCTCAACGACAAGGCCGTGACCGACGAGGAGCTGGCGCAGCAACTGGAAAAAGCCGCCGCCGACAGCAAGGACACCGAGGTGCAGCTGCGCGCCGACCAGACCGTGCCCTACGGCAAGGTGGTGGCGCTGATGGGTATCGCGAACAAAGCTGGGCTGAGCCGCATCGGCTTCGTGACAGAGGCGGAAGCTGCGCCGCAGAAGCCTCCACGCTGACACGACTCTTTTCGTGAACACCGCGGAACCGGCTTTGCCGGGCCGCTGGTGTTGCCCCCTGCAAGGGGGTTGGCGGCCACACGAAGTGGGCAAGCCTGGGGGTTAGCCTAATACCACGGGCTTCGTGTGCCAGATCTCGTGGGCGTACTGCGCAATCGTCCTGTCCGACGAAAATGCCCCCATCCCCGCCACGTTCAGGACCGCCATCCGCGTCCACGCGTCCGAGTCGCGGTACAGCGCATCGACCTCGGCCTGCTTCGCCACGTAGCTCGCGTAGTCGGCCAGCAGCAGGTAGTGGTCGCCCCAGTTCACCAGCGCGTCGTAGATGCCCTGGTAGCGTGCCGGCTCGCCGGGTGAGAACTCTCCGTCGCGGATCGCGTCCAGCACGCGCTTGAGCTCGGCGTTTTCCTCGTAGATTTCGCGCGGCTGGTAGCCACGCGAGCGGATGTCGGCCACCTCGGGCGTGGTGTTGCCGAAGATGAAGATGTTCTCCGGCCCCACGTTCTCGCGCATCTCGACGTTGGCGCCGTCCAGCGTGCCGATGGTGAGCGCGCCGTTGAGCGCGAACTTCATGTTCCCGGTGCCCGAGGCTTCGGTGCCCGCCGTGGAGATCTGCTCCGAGAGGTCGGCCGCCGGCATGATGACCTCGGCCAGGCTCACGCTGTAGTTCGGCAAAAACACCACCTTCAGCAGCTTGCCCACGCGCGCGTCTGCGTTGACGGTGCTCGCCACGTCGTTGATGAGCCGGATGACCAGCTTGGCCATCGCATAGGCCGATGCCGCCTTGCCCGCGAACACCACCACGCGCGGCACGATGTCGACCGGCCCGCCCGCCGCTTGCGCGTCGAGGATGCGGTGGTAGCGCGCCACCACGTGCAGCACGTTGAGCAGCTGCCGCTTGTATTCGTGGATGCGCTTGACCTGCACGTCGAACATCGCGTCGGTGTCGATATCGATCTTCAGGTGCTGCTCGACCCAGTTGGCCAGCCGCAGCTTGTTCTCGCGCTTGGCGTGGCGGAAGGCGCGCACGAAAGCCGGTTGCGCAGCCATGGGTTTCAGCGCCTCCAGCTGCGAAAGGTCGCGCCGCCAGCCCTTGCCGATGCGCTGGTCGAGCAGCGCCGCCAGCGGCGGGTTGGCCTGCGCCAGCCAGCGGCGCGGCGTGACGCCGTTGGTCTTGTTGTTGAAGCGCTCTGGAAAGATCTTCGCGAAGTCCGAGAAGATCGACTGCTTCATCAGCTCCGAGTGCAGCCCCGACACGCCGTTGACCGAATGGCTCGCGAGCACTGCCACGTAGGCCATGCGCACGCGCCGCTCGCCGGCCTCGTCGACCAGCGACAGCCGGCGCATCAGCTCCACGTCGTTGCCGACCTTCTGCGTCACGGCGGCGAGGAAGCGCGCGTTGATGTCGTAGATGATCTGCAGGTGCCGCGGCAGGATGCGCCCGAGCATCTCCACCGGCCAGGTCTCCAGAGCCTCGTGCATCAGCGTGTGGTTGGTGTAGCTGAACACCTTCTGCGTGTGCGCCCAGGCTACGTCCCAGGAAAGGCCGTGCTCGTCGAGCAGGAGGCGCATGAGCTCGGGCACAGCCAGCACCGGGTGCGTGTCGTTCAGGTGGATGCTGACCTTCTCCGACAGCTGGTCGAAGGTCTTGTGGTTGCGCAGGTAGCGGCGCAGCAGGTCCTGCACGCTCGCGCTGCAGAAGAAGTATTCCTGGTGCAGCCGCAGCTCGCGGCCCGAGGGCGTGGAGTCGTCGGGGTAGAGCACGCGCGACACGTTCTCCGACTGGTTCTTGCTTTCCACCGCGCCCATGTAGTTGCCGCGGTTGAAGGCCGAGAGGTCGATCTCCTCGGTGGCGCGCGCCGACCACAGCCGCAGCGTGTTGGTGGCCTGCGTGCCGTAGCCCGGGATGATGGTGTCGTAGGCCACCGCCAGCACGTCGTGCGTGTCGACCCAGTCGGCCGCGCCTGAAGCCGCACTGGCGCCTTCGCGTTTCTGCACATGGCCGCCGAAGCGCACGCGGTAGTTCACCTCGGGCCGCTGGAATTCCCACGGGTTGCCGCGCGTGAGCCAGTAGTCGGGCGTTTCCACCTGCTGGCCGTCGACGATGCGCTGGCGGAACATGCCGTACTCGTAGCGGATGCCGTAGCCCATGCCCGGCACGCCGAGCGTGGCCATCGAGTCCAGGAAGCAGGCCGCGAGCCGCCCGAGGCCGCCGTTGCCCAGCGCCGCGTCGGGCTCGCGCTCGGCCAGCGCAGCCATGTCGACGCCGAAGTCGGCCAGCGCCTCGCGCACCGTGTCGTACAGGTCCACGGCCAGCAGCGCGTTGGTGAAGGTGCGCCCGATCAGGAACTCCATCGACAGGTAGTAGACGCGCTTCAGGTCCTGCGCGTAGTTGGCGCGCGTGGTCATCATCCAGCGCTCGACCAGCTGGTCGCGCACCGCCTGCGAGGTGGCGTTGAGCCAGTCGTCCTGGCTGGCCGCGACAGGGTCCTTGCCGACCGCGTAGATCAGCTTGTTGGCCACCGCGCGCTTGAAGGCCGCTACGTCGCGGTCGGGGTGGTCGTAGGCGAAGTCCTTGATCGTCATCGGAACGCTCCCGGAAGTGGTTATTTCAGGCTTTGCTGGTAGACATCGATGTACTGCGCCGCCGCCGCGGCCCAGTCGGCCGGCCGGCGCATGGCGTTGCCGCGCACGCGGCGCCAGTCGGGGGCGCGCTCGTAGAGGGCGAAGGCACGGCGCACGGCGCGTTCGTAGTCGGTCACCTCGAAGCGGTCGAACACGAAACCGGTGGCCTCGCCGCTGGCCAGGTCTTCCAGCGAGCTGTCGACCACCGTGTCGGCCAGCCCGCCGACGCGGCGCACCAGCGGCAGGCTGCCGTACTTGAGGCCGTACATCTGGGTGAGGCCGCAGGGCTCGAAGAGCGAGGGCACCAGCGTCACGTCGCCCGCGCCGAAGAGCTGATGGGCCAGCGTCTCGTTGTAGCCGACGGTCACGCTCACCGATTGCGGCGCGGCCGCCGCGCGCTTGCGGAAGGCTTCCTCGAGCCAGCCCTCGCCGCTGCCCAGCAGCGCGAGCTGGCCGCCCTGGGCGAGCAGTGCGTCGAGCCCGCCCAGCACCAGGTGCAGGCCCTTCTGCTCGGTGAGCCGGCTCACGACGATGAAGAGCGGCGCGTCCGGCCGGTCGGCCAGCCCCAGCTGGTGCTGCAGCACCGACTTGCTGCGTGCCTTGCCGGCCATGTGGCGGCCCTCGGGCGTGTGATAGCCCTGCACCAGCGCGGCATCCGTCGCCGGGTTCCAGACCTTGTCGTCGACCGCGTTGAGGATGCCGCTCAACACCGCGCTGCGCTGGCGCAGCAGCCCGTCGAGCCCGCAGCCCTGCTCGGGCGTCTGGATCTCGAGCGCGTAGGTCGGGCTCACCGTGGTGAGCCGGTCGGCGAAGTACAGGCCGGCCTTCATGAAGGAGACCTGCCCGTGGTACTCGAGGCCGTTCATCTGGAACGCCGTCCCCGGCAGGCCGAGCTCGGTGAAGTGCCAGGGCGCGAAGATGCCCTGGTAGGCCAGGTTGTGCACGGTGAAGACGCTGCCCACGCGCGGGCCGCCTGCCTGCCGCGCGAAGTGCAGGTACGCCGGCGCGAGCGCCGCGTGCCAGTCGTGCGCGTGCACGACCTCGGGCTGCCATTGCGGATCGAGCCCCTGCGCCAGCTGCGCCGCCGCCCAGCCCAGCAACGCGAAGCGGCGGTGGTTGTCGCCGTAGGGCTGGCGCGAGGTGTCTTCGTAGGGATTGCCCGGCCGGCCGTAAAGCGCCGGCGCGTCGATCACGTAGGCCGGAATGCCCGGAGCCCCGTCGATGTCGATATGCCCGAGCCGCAGCCCGAAACCCTCGCCCCAGGGCGCGCTGAAGGCGGCCACAGGCGCCAGGTCGCGCACGCCGGCCACGATGGCCGGAAAGCCCGGCAGCAGCACGCGCGCGTCCTGCCCTTCGGCCATGAGCGCCAGGGGCAGGGCGCCGGCGATGTCCGCCAGGCCGCCGGTCTTGAGGAGGGGAAAGAGTTCGGCGCTGACCTGGAGGATTCGCATCGTGTTTGGATCAGGCTGCAGCCAGCCGTTTCAGCATCTCGCGGGTGACGAGGACGACGCCGTTCTCGGTGCGTTCGAAGCGAGCGGCGTCCGCCTCGGCATCTTCGCCGATCACCATGTCCTCCGGTATGACGCAGGCGCGGTCGACCACCACGCGGTGCAGCCTGGCGCCGCGGCCGACTTCCACGTCGGGCAGCAGCACGGCCTCGTTGATCTCGCAGAAGGAATGGATGCGCACGCCCGAGAACAGCACCGAGCTGCTGACCTTGGAGCCCGAGACGATGCAGCCGCCGGAGACGATGGTGTTGACCGTCATGCCGTGGTGGCCGTTGCGGTCGAGCACGAACTTGGCCGGCGGCAGCTGCCGCTGGTAGGTCCAGATGGGCCAGTCCGTGTCATAGATGTCGAGTTCCGGGGTGATAGAGGCCAGGTCGAGGTTGGCTGCCCAGAATGCATCAATCGTGCCCACGTCGCGCCAGTAGGCCTTGGCGTCGGGCCCGCGCGAGGCTCGCGTGACGCAGGACATGCCGAAGGGATGGGCCAGCGCGCGGCCCTGCGCCACGGCGCGCGGGATGATGTCCTTGCCGAAATCGTGGCTCGAATCGGGGTTGACGCTGTCTTCCTCCAGCAGCTGGTAGAGGTATTCGGAGTCGAACACGTAGATGCCCATGCTCGCCAGCGCCACGTCGGGCTGGCCGGGCATGGCGGGCGGGTCGGCGGGCTTCTCGAGGAAGTCGGTGATCCGGCGGTCGCCGTCGACGGCCATCACGCCGAAGGCCGTGGCCTCCATGCGCGGCACCTCGATGCAGCCGACCGTGCAGCCCAGGCCGTGCTCGGCATGGTCTTTCACCATGATCGAGTAGTCCATCTTGTAGATGTGGTCGCCGGCCAGCACGACCACGTAGTCGTGCCGCGTCGAGCGGGTCTGGATGATGTCGAGGTTCTGGAACACCGCATCGGCCGTGCCGCGGTACCAGTGCTCGTCGCCCACGCGCTGCTGGGCGGGCAGCACGTCGACCATCTCGTTGAGTTCGGCGCGCAGGAAGCTCCAGCCGCGCTGCAGGTGGCGCATGAGCGAGTGCGACTTGTACTGCGTGACCACTGCCATGCGACGGATGCCCGAGTTCAGGCAGTTGGACAGCGCGAAGTCGATGATGCGGAACTTGCCGCCGAAGTACACGGCCGGCTTGGCGCGCCGGTCGGTCAGCTGCTTGAGCCGGGAGCCGCGTCCGCCGGCCAGCACCAGCGCGATGGTGCGGCGTACCAGTTGATGGGCCTGCAGCTCCTGTTGTTGCGGCTGCTGTAGCTGCGGCACCTGTGCCTTCGCTCGAGGGGTGAGGTTGTCCATCCTGTGTCTCCGTTCGTTGGTCTGTTCGCTTGCCGGAATCCGCCGTCAGAGTTTCTGCATCGAGACTAGCACCGCGTTGTGCGCCTGGCTCCTACGTTCTTGCAATCCAGATGCTTGAAAAAGGCACTTGTGCCGTGCCGCCCAGCGCCTGGCCGGCCTCGCCCGGGTCGTGCCCGGGATCGGTGGAAAGCCTCAGGCTCCACGCGCCCGCGGGCAGCGTGAAGGGCACGGCTTGCGGGCCTGCGTTCACCATCACCAGCCACGCGTTGCCGCTGTTGTTGTCGTCGTCGGTGTCATTGCCGAAGAGGATTGCAAGGGCCGTGCCCGCGCCATTCCAGTCGGAGGGCGTCATCGACTCGCCGTCGGGGCGCAGCCAGCGGATGCCCGGCGGAGTGCCCTGCGGCGGTTCGGCCGGCCACCAGCGGGTGCTGCGCAGGGCCGGGGCCTCGCGGCGAAGGGCGGCCAGGCGCGCGACGAAGGCGCTCAGGAGGGCCGGCTCGCTGCCGGGTGCGGAGGTTCCGATCCATGCGAGCCAGGTGGTTTCGTTGTCCTGGCAGTAGGCGTTGTTGTTGCCCTGCTGGCTGTGGCCGATCTCGTCGCCGGCCAGCAGCATGGGCGTGCCCTGGGACAGCATCAGCGTGGCGAGCAGCGCGCGCTGCAGGCGGGTGCGCAGCGCCAGCACGGCGGGGTCGCCGCTCGGGCCCTCGACGCCGCAGTTGTTGCTCATGTTGTGACCGTGCCCGTCGCGGTTGCCCTCGCCGTTGGCCAGGTTGTGGCGCTCGTTGTAGCTCACCAGGTCGCGCAGCGTGAAGCCGTCGTGCGCGGTGATGAAGTTGACGCTCGCGGTCGGCGCGCGGCCATCGTGCGCGAACTGGCTGCTGGAGGCGGTGAAGCGATGGGCGAAGTCGCCAAGCTTCGCCTTGTCGTCATGGTCCTGCCGCAGCCAGAAGCCGCGTTGTGTGTCGCGGTAGCGGTCGTTCCATTCGAGCCAGCCGGGCGGGAACTCGCCCAGGCGGTAGCCACCGGGGCCGATGTCCCAGGGCTCGGCGATGAGCAGCGTGCGCGAGAGCACAGGGTCCTGGGCGATGGTGGCGAAGAAGGGCGCGCGCGGGTCGAAGCCGTGTCGTGCGTCGCTGCGGCCGAGCACAGGGGCGAGGTCGAAGCGGAAGCCGTCGACGCCCATCTCGCAGGCCCAGAAGCGCAGGCTGTCCATCACCAGCCGCAGCACGCGGGGCTCGCCGAGGTTCAGGCAGTTGCCGGTGCCGGCCCAGTTCTCGTAGAGCGCATGGTCGTCGGCGCGCAGGTGGTAGTAGAGGGCGTTGTCGATGCCGCGCATCGAGAGCGTGGGGCCGAGCTCGTCGCTCTCGGCGCTGTGGTTGTAGACCACGTCGATCACCAGCTCCATGCCGCGTGCATGGATGGCGTCGGCCATGGCGCGGAACTCGCCGGCGGGCGTGGTGCCGGGGCGGCCGCTCCAGTAGCGGGCTTCGGGGGCGAACCAGCCGATGGTGTTGTAGCCCCAGTAGTTGCTCAGGCCCATGCGCAGGAGGCGCGGCTCGTCGGCGCGGTGTTGCACGGGCATGAGGCTCAGGGTGGTGATGCCGAGGCGCTGGAGGTGGTCGAGCACCGCGGGTTCGGCGAGGCCGGCGTAGGTGCCCCTGAGTGCCGCGGGGACGGCGGGGTGGAGCTTTGTCTGACCCTTGACGTGGAGTTCGTAGAGGACTCGGTCGCCTGATGCGATGCGGGCGCGGCCTGCGGGTTCGTGTCCGGTCGTTGCCGGCGCTACCCGGGCCTTGAGGGCGACTGCTGCGTTGTCGTGGGTGTCTCTCTTTGCCGGATTCGCCGGGTCGTGGCTCAGGAAGAGGTCGCTGCCGTCGTAGGTGCCTACGATCTCGCGGGCGTAGGGGTCGAGCAGCAGCTTGGCTGGGTTGAAGCGCTGGCCTGACTGTGGGTTCCAGGGGCCGTGGACTCGGTAACCGTAGACGAGGCCTGGTTTGCCGCTGGGCAGGTGGCCGTGCCAGATGCCGTCTATTTGATTCTTCAGGCTTAGGCGTTGTTGTTCGTTCTTGCCTGTGGTGTCGAAGATGCAGAGGTCTACTGCTTCTGCTTTTGGGGCTGCCAGGGCGAAGTTGACGCCTTGTGGGGAGGGGGTTGCGCCTAGGGGGTAGGGCTTGCCTGGGCTCAGCATGCTTTGGGCTCCCCAGGGAGGTTGCTTCCCGAGGCCGGGACTCGCCCCGGCGGGCGACCTACTTTTCTTTGCTTCGCCAAAGAAAAGTAGGCAAAAGAAAGGCGACCCCACTGTCTGCGACCCCTTCGCTTCGCTACGGGGCAACCTGCGGTGCTCGCGTTTCGCGGGGTCTCGCAGAACTCGCTTCGCTCAGACAGCTGCGAGCCCTGATCCGCGAAACGCTGCGCTCCTCGGCGCAGCCAGAGGGGAGAGGGAACACTCGGGCCATCGCGTTGCTCGGCCACCAAGGCACGGCAAGCGCTTCGCGCTTGCCGTGCTTGGAATGAATCGCTGCTCCTGTTGGAGGCGCTGAAGTTGAATGTGAATACGTGGCCGAGCGAAGCGAAGGCCAGTCCAGGCTGTTCAGAGGCCGAGCGTAGCGATGGCCTGTTCGGTTCCCAACTCCCTTCTGGCTGCGCCGAGGAGCGCAGACGTAGGAGGGATAAGGGCCGCAGCTGTTTGAGCGTAACGAAGTGAAGCGAGTTCTGCGGACCCCCTCCTACGTCGAGCACCGCAGGTTGCCCGTAGCGAAGCGGAGGGACGCAGACAGTAGGGTCGCCTTTCTTTTGCCTACGTTTCTTTGGCGAAGCAAAGAAAAGTAGGTCGGCCGCCGGGCCGAGACCCGGCCTCGGGAAACAACCAGCCCCAGAAATCAAACCAGCACCCACATCAAGGTCCCCAACGGCGGCAAGCTGACAGACAGCGAATCCGCCTTCCCATGCCAAGGCAATGGAGCACTCTCGACAACTCCATTCCCCACACCACTCCCCCCGTAGACAACCCCATCCGTATTGATGACCTCCCGGTAGGACCCGCTAGAAGGAACCCCCAGTCGATACCCATGCCGAGGCACAGGCGTGAAGTTGCAAACCACGACAACAAACGCCCCACCCCGCGCCCGCCGCACAAAAGCAAACACCGACTGATCCGCATCGTCATGCACGATCCACTCGAACCCCGCCCCGTCATGGTCGAGCTCATGCAGCGCAGGAAAGTGCCGATACACGTTGTTCAGGTCGCGCACCAGCCGCCGAACCCCTTGATGCGACGCATGCTCCAGCAGATGCCAATCCAGGCTGCGATCCGCATTCCACTCCGCGTACTGCGCGAACTCCCCACCCATGAACAGCAGCTTCTTCCCCGGATAAGCCCAGAGATAGCCGTACAGGTTGCGCAGCCCCGCGAACTTCTGCCATTCGTCGCCAGGCATGCGCGCGATCATCGAGCCCTTGCCGTGCACCACTTCGTCATGCGACAGCGGCAGCACGAAGTTCTCGCTGTGCGCGTACATCAGTCCAAAAGTGATCTGCCGGTGATGGTGCTTGCGGTAGACCGGATCGGTGCCGGCATACGCCAGCGTGTCGTTCATCCACCCCATGTTCCACTTGTAGTGAAACCCCAGCCCGCCGTCTTCCGGCGGCCGGGTCACGCCCGGAAAGCTCGTCGACTCCTCGGCCAGCGTCACCGCTCCCGGACGCTCGATGCCCACCACGCGGTTCATGCGGCGCAGGAATTCGATGGCCTCCAGGTTCTCGCGCCCGCCCAGCGCGTTCGGCACCCACTCGCCTGACTTGCGGCTGTAGTCGCGGTACAGCATCGAGGCCACCGCGTCCACGCGCAGGCCATCTACGCCATAGCGCTCCAGCCAGTACAGCGCGTTGCCGACGAGGTAGTTGCGCACCTCCGTGCGTGCGTAGTTGAAGATCAGCGTCTGCCAGTCGTTGTGGAAGCCCTCGCGCGGATCGGCGTACTCGTACAGCGCGGTGCCGTCGAAGCGGCCGAGGCCGTGCGAATCGGTGGGGAAGTGCGCGGGCACCCAGTCGAGGATCACGCCCAGCCCCGCTGCGTGCGCGGCCTCGACGAAATACCGGAAGTCACCCGGCGTGCCGAAGCGCGAGGTCGGCGCGTAGAGGCCGATGGGCTGGTAGCCCCACGAGCCGTCGAAGGGATGCTCGCTGATGGGAAGAAGCTCGATGTGCGTGAAGCCCATGTCGCGCGCATAAGGCACCAGCGTGTCGGCCAGTTCGCGGTAGTCCTGCCATTCGTGACCGTTCTTGCGGCGCCACGAACCGAGGTGCACTTCGTAGATGCTGATCGGCGCATCGCGTCCGTTCGCGGCGGCGCGGCCCTCGGGCATCTTCACCGGCGCGGGCAGGGGCTGCACCACGCAGGCGGTGTCGGGCCGAAGCTGCGACGAGAAGGCAAAAGGATCGGCCTTGCGCAGCACATCGCCTTGCGCCGACAGGATCTCGAACTCGTAGCAGTCGCCCACGGACACGTGTGGCGCGAAGATCTCCCACACGCCGCACTCGCGGCGCAGCCGCATCATGTGGCGCCGGCCGTCCCAGTTGTTGAAGCTGCCCACCACCGACACGCGCTTCGCGTTCGGCGCCCAGACCGCAAAGGCCACGCCCTTCACGCCATCCATCTCGCGCAGGTGCGCGCCCAGCCGCTCCCACGGCCGCAGGTGCGTGCCCTCGGCCAGCAGCCACACGTCGGTGTCGCCGAGCACGAACGGAAAGCGGTAGGGGTCCTCGAGCCGCGAGGTGTGCGTGCCCCAGTCGATCTGGAAGGAATAGCCCATGCGAGCCTCGGCCGCAGGCACCAGCCCGCTGAACAGGTCCGACCCCGGGAGCCGCGAGAGAATGGAAAGCGGCCAGCCGGTGCGCGAATGCACCACGGCCACGTGCTGCGCGCCGGGCAGCAGGGCGCGCACCACCAGGCCCTCGGGAGTCTCGTGCGGACCCAGCACGGCAAATGGATCGCCGTGCTCCGCGCGCATCAGCGCGTGGATTTCGGATTCGGGCAGCAGCGGCGGCTTCGTCTTCGATGACATGGTGCTCAGCTTCGTCCTTCTTCCGCGGCGGGCGTGCCGAAGAAGACGCCATATGGCGACAGCGTCAGCATGCGCTTTTCGTCTGAGTCCTGGATGACGGCGGTCGGCGCGAGCGGCTGTCCGACGAGAGGCATCAGCCCTTCAGGCAGTGGCATCGACACCGGCTCGCTTCCAAGGTTGAGGACGACCTGCAACGATCGGTTCCCGTCGCTGCGCTCGAAGCGCAGCAGGGGCCCGGGCGCATCGATGAAGCGGATGCCGCCGGTGCGCAGCAGCGGTTGGGTGCGCCGCCAGTGCAGCAGCGCGCGGCTGAAGGCCAGCATCGAACCGGGGTCGGCGGCCTGCCGTTCGACGGCCAGCGGCAGGTGCGAGCCGTACATAGGCAGCCAGGGCGTGCCGGTGGTGAAGCCGCCGTTCGGCGCCTCGGCGGTCCAGGGCATCGGCGTGCGGCAACCGTCGCGGCCCTTGAACTCGGGCCAGAAGGCGCGGCCGTACGGGTCCTGCAGCAGCTCGAAGGGAACCTCGGCCTCGGGCAGGCCCAGCTCCTCGCCCTGGTAGATGCTCGCGCTGCCGCGCAGCGCGAGCAGCAGGGCCAGCCAGAGCCGGTCGCGGCGCGTGTCGGGTGCGCCGCCGTCGCTCCAGCGCGTGGCGACGCGCGGCACGTCGTGGTTCGACACCGCCCAGCAGCCCCAGCCGCCCGTGTGCGCGAGCGCGTCGTCGAGCGCCTCGACCTGGTGGCGCAGGTGCGCGGGGCTGTGGTCGGCCGTCAGCAGGCTGAAGCTGTAGGCCTGGTGCAGGCGCTTGCCGCGCTCGGTGTACCGAGCCATGACGGGCGGCGCGTTCTCGTCGCCGACCTCGCCCAGCGCCACCGCGCCGTAGCCGTCGAGCAGCCGGCGCAGGCCTTCCAGAAAGACCAGGTTCTCGGGCTGGCTCTTGTCATGCAGGTGCTGCTGCATCGCGTACGGGTTGTCGGCGCGCACCGTGCTGACTTCTCCGATGGACGCCAGCGAGGCCGGCGGGTTGTCGCGCAGCAGCGCGTCGTGGAACTGGTGGTTGCAGGCATCGAAGCGGAAGCCGTCCACGCCGCGTTCGCACCAGAAGCGCACCTCGCCAAGCAGCGCCGCCTGCACCTCTGGATTGTGGAAGTTGAGGTCGGGCTGCTCGGCCAGGAAGCTGTGCAGGTAGTACTGCTTGCGGCGCGAGTCCCACTGCCACGCCGGGCCGCCGAACACCGAGAGCCAGTTGTTCGGCGGTGTGCCATCAGGCTTCGGGTCGGCCCATACGTACCAGTCGGTCTTGGGGGTGTCGCGCGAACTGCGGCTCTCGGCGAACCAGGCGTGCTGGTCGGATGTGTGCGAGAGCACCTGGTCGATGATGAGCTTCAGGCCCAGTTCGTGCATCCGCGCCAGCATGGCGTCGAAGTCGGCCAGCGTGCCGAAGAGCGGATCGACCGCGCGGTAGTCGGCCACGTCGTAGCCGAAGTCCTTCATCGGCGAGCGGAAGAAGGGGGAGACCCAGATGGCGTCGACGCCGAGGCTGGCCACGTGCTCCAGCCGGGACGTGATGCCCGGCAGGTCGCCGATGCCGTCGCCGTCGCTGTCCATGAAGCTGCGCGGGTAGATCTGGTAGATCACCGCGCCGCGCCACCATTCGCTGCTGCTGCCGTCGGTTTTGCTGCCCATGCCGGTCCCTGTGGTCTGAAATCATTGTGGCATGCGAAATCCGGGCCAGTGATACGGTCATGCGGGTTGGCGGCGCGTGGCGCGAAGGTCCGTGAAGCTTTCTACACTTGACGCCGTTCCCGTTTATCAAGATGACGACTTCCGATCCCGCTTCCTCCTCTTCCCTCGCCGCGCTCGAGGCGCGGCTCGCCCAGGACCTCCAATGCCTCGGCTGGCCCGCTCGCCAGTGGATGCCCCCGCGGCAGGCCGACGATGAACCGATGCTCGACGTGGCCATCATCGGTGGCGGACAGGCCGGGCTGGCCGCCTCGGTCGCGCTGGCGCAGCTGGGCATTCGCGCGGTGATCTTCGACCGTTCGCCCGCGGGCAGCGAAGGCCCCTGGGCGACCACGGCGCGCATGGAGACGCTGCGCTCGCCCAAGGAGCTCACCGGCCCGGCGATGGGCCTGCCCGCGCTCACCTTCCGCGCATGGTTCGAGGCCCAGTTCGGGCTGGAGGCCTGGACGGCAATGGACAAGATCCCGCGCCTGCAGTGGATGGACTACCTCGTCTGGTATCGCCGCGTGATGGACGTGGACGTGCGCAACGACGCCGCCGTGACCGGCATCCGGCCCCTGCCCGACGCGACCGGCGTGCGGCTCGACCTGCGCACGCCCGAAGGCGAAAGCAGCGTGCTGGCGCGCCGTGTCGTCCTCGCCACCGGGCGCGACGGCCTCGGCGGGCCGGCCGTTCCAGCATTCGTGAATGCCCTGCCGCGATCGAAGTGGGCCCATTCCTCCGACGAGATGGACTACGGCAGGCTCAAGGGCCTGCGCGTGGGCGTGATCGGCGCGGGCTCGTCGGCCATGGACAGCGCGGCCACCGCGCTGGAGGCCGGTGCCCACAGCGTCGAACTGCTGATCCGCCGCAGCGACCTGCCGCGCGTCAACAAGGGGAAGGGCGCGGGTGTGCCGGGGCTCACGCAGGGGCACTACGACCTGCCGGACGAACTCAAGTGGCGCATCCGCCACTACATCAACGTGCTGAACGTGCCGCCGCCGCACGGCAGCACGCTGCGGGTGTCGCGCCATCCCAATGCCTTCTTCAACTTCGGTTGCCCGGTGCTGGCCATCGAGCCGAAGGGCGACGGGATGGTGGTGTCGACGCCCAAGGGCGATTTCGAGTTCGACTTCCTGATCGTCTCGACCGGCTTCAAGGTCGACTGGCCCAACCGCCCCGAGTTCGACGGCATTGCCGCCCACGTGCGCACCTGGAAAGACCGTTTCGTGCCCGCTCCCGGCGACGAAGACCAGGAACTGGACGACTCGCCCGACCTCGGGCCGGCCTTCGAATTCAAGGAGCGCGCGTCCGGCGCATGCCCGGGGCTCGGGCGCATCCACTGCTTCTGCTACCCGGCGGCGCTGTCGCACGGCACGGTGTCGGGCGATATCCCGGCCATCAGCGATGGCGCGAAACGGCTGGCCAGTGGCATCGCCAGCCTGTTCTACCGCGAGGATTTCGACCATCACTGGGCCAACCTCGAGGAGTTCGCCGAGCCGGAGCTCTTCGGCGACGAGTGGACGCCTGCCCTGCCGCCCAAAGAAAGAAATTGAGAAAAACCGAATCATGACAAGCACTACCGATGTGATCGATGCCGTCGTCCCCCTGACGCCGGACCAGCCCAACTGGGCGCTGCGCCGCCAGCGCGAAAAGGTGCTCGCCGCGACGCAGGGCAGCTACGACGCGATGTTTGCTCCCTCCGTCGAGGGCATTTCGGTGAGCGAGCGGCTGCTGGTGGCGCTGCACGCCTGCCGCGTCTCGAAGGCCGACAGCCTCGCTGCGCACTACCGTGACCGGCTCGCGGCCGAAGGCGCCGACGCCGCCGTGATCGCGGCTGTCGACGCCGGCAAGCCCGTGGCCGATGCGCGCCTGCAGGCCGTGCTGGCCTTCACCGGCAAGCTGATCGAGCGCCCCATCGAAGGCGACAAGGCGGCTGTGCAGTCGCTGGCCGCGAGCGGCCTGTCGACGCCGGCCATCGTGGCGATGAGCCAGCTGATCGCCTTCCTTTCGTACCAGATCCGCGTCGCCGCGGGGCTGAAGGCGATGGAGGCCCTGGCATGAGCGCGCCGATCCGCATCAAGGGCTTCACCAACGAAGTGCTCAAGTGGAAGCCTTGGCTCGACACGGTGAACGTCGACACCGCCACGCCCCAGCAACTGGCGGCGCTGGACGAGATGAGCCCGCAGGCCCGCACCTCGCCCTACTTCCTGGTGCTGGCGCACCAGCCCGAGATATTGCTGCAGCGCTCCATCGCCTTCAACGCGATCATGTTCGCGCCGGGCGGCATGCCGCGCGCGGAGCGGGAGCTGGGCGCAACGGTGGAGTCGCGCGTCAACGGCTGCGTGTACTGCGCCTCGGTGCACGCGCAGCGCTTCGAGCAGCTGGCCAAGCGCAACGACGTGATCTCGCAGGTGTTCGAGGAGCCGGCGGGCGCGGGCACCACGGCGCGGGAGAAGGCGATCGTCGAGTTCTCCATCCGCCTCGGTGCGGAGCCCGACAAGGTCTCGGCCGAGGACATCCGCAAGCTGAAGGATGTCGGGCTGGGCGAGCTGGAGATCCTCGACCTGATCCATTCGGTGGCCATCTTCGCCTGGGCCAACCGGCTGATGCTCAACCTCGGGGAGCCGGTGTTCCCCGAAGCCGACGCGTCATAGGCGTGCGAGCAGGCCGGCGACGGTTTCGTTCGCCAGACCCAGCGGCTCGATCAGGTCGTTCTCGCGGCGGTAGTCGATACCGTTGACCAGCGAGGCCGCATCCACGATGGTGCGGGTCGCGGGCGTGGGCACGCCGGCGATGGCGCCCAGCGCCTCGACGAAGGCCAGGCCGTAGGGCATGTCTTCGCTCACGTAGCGCGTGTCGGTCTGCGTGGGGCCGGGCGGGCCGCCGCGCTTGGCGTGCAGCTCGGCGGCGATGTCGGCGAGTTTTTCCGACTGGGTGCCGAAGGAGCGCGCGAAGTGCGCCTCGATGGGACCGACTTCGATGCCGAAGGCAGCGGCCACGGCGCGGCGCTCGGCATCGAGCGCCTCGATCGCGCGCGACACGCCGGGCGTCATGCAGTGGTACTGCGGCCAGTTCTCGGCGCGCTCGATGCGGGTCCAGTTGAAGACCGTCAGCGGCCCGTGGGACTGTGGGTTGACGTTGGCCAGGGCGCTGGCGAGGGCGCCGGGCTGCTCCGAGAAACCTTCGCCGAAGAGGGCAGTGCACAGCGCGACGGCTTCGGTTGCCCTGGAGCCGGGCAGGGCGGAGACACCGACGGCCTTGCGCCGCGTCATCACCTTGACCTGGGTACCCGATTCGCGACGCGCGGTCAGCACGGTCGTGCCGAAGCTGGCGACTGTGACCTGCCGGCCGGCCCGGCGGGCCGCTTCATGCAGATAGAGCGATGACAGCGAGGCCATCGAGCTGACGATCACGGTCTGGCCGTCGCGCAGGAAGGGCAGCAGGGCGTCCATCACCCGCTTGTGGCCGTTGACGGGCAGCGCGAGCAGCAGCACGTCGGCGGTGTTGCACAGGCTGGCCGCGTCGTCGGCGACCTCGACGGTCACCGAGAACGACTCGATGCCGCCGGCTTCCAGCGCCTGCGTGCGCAGGGCATCCGCGCCCCGGCCGCCCGGCGACCACACGGTGACGCCATGCCCCGCCCGCCGCAGCCAGGCCGCGCTGGCCAGCGCGATCGCCCCGGCGCCCGCGATGCCGACGCGGTATTTGCGGCCCGCAGGCTCAGTCAACCTTGATTCCGCCTTGCTTGATCACTTTGGCCCAGCGCTGGCTGTCCTCGGTCACGACCTTGCCCAGAGCCGCCGCACCGCCGCAGGTATTGACCGCGCCAAGCTGGGCGAAGCGCTGCTTCGTCTCCGGCAGGTTGCACACCTCGACCAGCGCGGCCGACAGCTTCTCGACGCTCGCCGCCGGCATGCGCGCCGGCGCCATCACGCCGACCCAGACCGGCACTTCCATTCCCGGCAGGCCCGTGGCCTCGCCGATGGTCGGGGCCGAGCCCATGCTGGGCAGCGCGGCGCGCGAGAAGGTGCCGAGTACGCGGGCCTTGCCGCTGGCGACCATCGGTTCGATCGAGGCCACGCTGGTCACGATGGTCGCGACCTGCCCGCCCAGCAGGTCGGTGAGGGCGGGCGCGGCGCCCCGGTAGGGCACATGCAGCAGGTTCGTGCCGCTGGCCTGCGCCAGCAACGCACCGGTCAGGTGCGAGACGGTGCCGTTGCCGGTCGAGGCGTAGGTCACCTGGCCCGGTTTGGCCTTGGCGTCGCGCAGCACGTCGGCCACCGTCTTGTAGGGGCTTTCGGCGCGTACCGACAGCGTCATGGGCGTGTCGGCAACCAGGGCCACTGGCACCAACTCGTGCACCGGGTCGTAGGGGAGCTTGGCCTGCAGATGAGGGGCGATCGTTACCGCGCCGCCGGTGGCCAGCAGCACCGTGGCACCGTCGGTCGCCTTGGCCACCGCGTCGGCGGCCACGATGCCGCCGGCGCCGGCCTTGTTGTCGATGATGACGGGCTGGCCCAGCTTGTCGGTGAGCTTGGCGCCCAGGTAGCGGGCGATGACGTCCTGCGCGCCGCCGGTGGCGAAGGGCACGACGATGCGCAGGGGCTTGTCGTTCTGCTGGGCCCGGAGGGGGAGGGCGGCAAGGCCGGCGGCGGCCGCGAGGGCCAGGGCGAGGTGTTTCAGGCGCAGTTTCATGGTGTTCGAGGCGGTGCGATGAACCTGCCCGGCGGCAGGCGTTACCCGCGCAACACGCAGGTTACGTGCCCCGAGTCTAGAGTCTGCGGGCCGGGGCTTCGCCCGGGCGCGATAATCCCGCGTTCCCGGCCGCCTTGCGCCGGGCTCTTGCCGAACCGCCATGAATCCCAGCTACAAACCCAGCGACGTCGAGTCCGCTGCCCAGGCGCAATGGAGCGCCGCCGATGCCTACCGCGTCACCGAGGACGCGAGCCGCAAGAAGTACTACGCCTGCTCGATGCTGCCGTACCCCAGCGGCAAGCTGCACATGGGCCACGTGCGCAACTACACGATCAACGACATGCTCACGCGCTACCTGCGCATGAGCGGCTACAACGTGCTGATGCCCATGGGCTGGGACGCCTTCGGCCTGCCGGCCGAGAACGCGGCGCTGAAGAACGGCGTGCCGCCGGCCAGGTGGACCTACGAGAACATCGCCTACATGAAGGGCCAGCTCCAGGCCATGGGCCTGGCCATCGACTGGAGCCGCGAGATCGCCACCTGCGACCCCAGCTACTACAAGTGGAACCAGTGGCTGTTCCTGAAGATGCTCGAAAAGGGCATTGCCTACCGCAAGACCCAGGTCGTCAACTGGGACCCGGTCGACCAGACCGTGCTGGCCAACGAGCAGGTGATCGACGGCAAGGGCTGGCGCACCGGCGCCACGGTCGAGCGCCGCGAGATCCCGGGCTACTACCTGAAGATCAGCGACTACGCCGAGGAACTGCTCGAGCACACCCAGCACAAGCTGCCGGGCTGGCCCGAGCGCGTCAAGCTGATGCAGGAGAACTGGATCGGCAAGAGCGAGGGCGTGCGCTTCGCCTTCACGCATGACATCAAGGGCGCCGACGGCAAGCTGATCCAGGACGGCCGCATGTACGTGTTCACCACGCGCGCCGACACCATCATGGGGGTGACCTTCTGCGCCGTGGCGCCCGAGCACCCGCTGGCCGCACACGCCGCCACGCTCGACCCCAAGGTCGCGGCCTTCATCGAGGAGTGCAAGAGCGGCGGCACCACCGAGGCCGAACTCGCCACGCAGGAGAAGAAGGGCGTGCCCACCGGCCTCACCGTGATGCACCCGATCACTGAGGAGCAGGTGCCGGTGTGGGTCGGCAACTACGTGCTGATCGGCTACGGCGACGGTGCCGTGATGGGCGTGCCCGCGCACGACGAGCGCGACTTCGCCTTCGCCAACAAGTACGGCATCGAGATCATCCAGGTGGTGCTGGTCGACGACGAGCCGCACTTCGACTATCACAAGTGGCAGGACTGGTACGGCGACAAGCAGCGCGGCGTGACCATCAACTCCGACAACTTCAGCGGCATGACCTACAAGGAGGCCGTGGCCGCCGTGGCGCATGCGCTGGGCCAGAAGGGCCTGGGCGAGCTGCAGACCACCTGGCGCCTGCGCGACTGGGGCGTGAGCCGCCAGCGCTACTGGGGCACGCCGATCCCGATCATCCATTGCGACGAACACGGCGCGGTGCCGGTGCCCGAGAAGGACCTGCCGGTGGTGCTGCCCACCGACTGCGTGCCCGACGGCTCCGGCAACCCGCTGCACAAGCACGAAGGCTTCCACGCAGGCGTGGTCTGCCCCGTGTGCGGCAGGCCCGCGCGGCGCGAGACCGACACGATGGACACCTTCGTCGACTCGTCGTGGTACTTCATGCGCTACTGCGATCCGAAGAACGACGAGGCGATGGTGGCCGGCGGCGCCGACTACTGGATGCCGATGGACCAGTACATCGGCGGCATCGAGCACGCCATTCTTCACCTGCTGTACGCGCGCTTCTGGACCAAGGTGATGCGCGACCTCGGCCTGGTGAAGGCCGACGAGCCCTTCAGCAAGCTGCTGACGCAGGGCATGGTGCTCAACCACATCTTCTACAACCGGGGCGACAAGGGCGAGAAGAATTACTTCCCGCCAGCCGAAGTCACCCCGGTGGTCGATGCGCAGGGCCGCATCACCGGCGGCACGCTGGCCGACGGCACGAAGCTGGAATACGGCGGCGTCGGCAAGATGGGCAAGACCGAGCGCAACGGCGTCGACCCTCAGGACCTGATCGAGAAGTACGGCGCCGACACCGCGCGCCTGTACACCATGTTCACCGCGCCGCCCGAGGCCACGCTCGAGTGGAACGATTCGGCCGTCGAAGGCAGCTACCGCTTCCTGCGCCGGGTGTGGAACTTCGGCGTCTCGCAGGCCGACGTGGCCCCGGTCACGACCGAGGGCCAGGCCTTCGGCAAGGGCGCGCAGGCGCTGCGCCGCGAAGTGCACACCGTGCTGCGCCAGGTCGACTACGACTACCAGCGCATGCAATACAACACGGTGGTGTCGGGCGCGATGAAACTGCTCAACGCGCTGGAAGGCTTCAAGCCCGACGGCAGCGCGAGCGACGCGGCGGCGGTGCGCGAGGGCTTCGGCATCCTGCTGCGTTGCCTCTACCCGGCCACGCCGCACATCGCGCAGCAGCTCTGGAACGAGCTCGGCTACGACAAGGAATCCGGCGGCCTGCTCGACGCACCTTGGCCCACCGTCGACGTCGGCGCGCTGGTGCAGGACGAGATCGAGCTCATGCTGCAGGTCAACGGCAAGCTGCGCGGCAAGCTCAGCGTGCCGGCCGGCGCGTCGAAGGACGAGATCGAGAAGCTCGCGCTGGCCTGCGACGACTTCGTCGCCTTCGCCGAAGGCGCGCCGCCCAAGCGAGTGATCGTGGTGCCCGGCCGGCTGGTCAACGTGGTCATCTGATCTGAACGACGAACGAACGACTCAATCAACCAAGCATGAACACTCGCAATGTCTCGCTGCCGCGCCGCGGCTTTCTTCTCGGGCTGACGGCGGCCGGCGCCTCGCTCGGCCTGACCGGTTGCGGCTTCGAGTTGCGCAAGGCGCCCGTCTTCGCGTTCAAGACGCTGTCGGTGTCGGGCAACTCGGCCATCATCAACCAGATCCGGCGTGAGCTGCGGGCGACAGGCTCCGTGACGGTGCTGCCGGGCGAAGATGCTGCCAAGGCCGACGTCGTGCTCGAGATCCTGGCCGAGGACCGCAACCGCATCGTGATCTCGACCAATTCGGCCGGTCTGGTGCGCGAGCTGCAGTTGCAGCTGAAGGTGCGTTTCAAGCTGCGCACGCCTGGCGGCAAGGATCTGCTGCCGCCGACCGAAGTTTCACAGACGCGCGACCTGAGCTTCAACGAAACCAACGCGCTGGCCAAGGAAGGCGAGGCCGACCTGCTGTTCCGAGACATGCAGTCGGACATCGCGCAGCAGTTGATGCGCCGTCTTGCGGCGGTCAAGGAACTCTGAACCCGGACGTCACGGCCGATTCGTTTCCATGCAACTTGCCAGTGCCCAGCTCGGGGCCCATCTGCAGAAAGGGCTGAAGCCCCTCTACACGATCCACGGCGACGAGCCGCTGCTCGCGCAGGAAGCGGCCGACGCCATCCGCGCCGCCGCGCGCGCGCAGGGCTACACCGAGCGCAGCTCGTACACCGTGGCCGGCGCGCACTTCGACTGGAGCGCGGTGCTCGCGGCCGGGGGCTCGCTCTCGCTGTTCGCCGACAAGCAGATCGTCGAGATCCGCATTCCCTCGGGCAAGCCCGGCAAGGACGGCAGCGCGGCGCTGCAGCAGCTGGCTGAATCCGCGCCGGGCAACGACAGCACGCTCACGCTGGTGATGCTGCCGCGGCTGGACAAGGCCACGCGCACCGGCGCCTGGTTCTCTGCGCTGGAGAACAACGGCGCGAGCATCCAGGTCGATCCGATCGAGCGCAACGCGCTGCCGCAATGGATCGCGCAGCGCCTGGGCCAGCAGGGCCAGCGCGTGATGCCCGGCGACGAGGGGCAGCGCACGCTGCAGTTCTTCGCCGATCGCGTGGAGGGCAACCTGCTCGCCGCGCACCAGGAAATCCAGAAGCTGGCGCTGCTGCATCCGGCCGGCGAGCTGAGCTGGGAGCAGGTCGAGGGCGCGGTCAACAACGTGGCGCGCTACGACGTGTTCAAGCTCTCGGAAGCTGTGCTGGCCGGCAATCCGCAGCGTGTGGCGCGCATGCTCGACGGCCTGCAGGCCGAGGGCGAGGCCGAAGTGCTCGTGCACTACGCGATCGCCGAGGACATCCGCGCACTCAAGCGCGTGAAGGACGCCATGGCCTCGGGCCGTCCGCTGCCGATGGCGCTGCGCGAGAACCGCATCTGGGGCCCGCGCGAGCGGGCCTTCGAGCGCGTGCTGCCGCGGCTGGACGACCGCATGCTGGCCCGGCTGCTGCGCGCCGCGCACGTGGTGGACGGCATCGTGAAGGGGCTGAAGCAGCCCGACTGGCCCGCCAGCGGCTGGCAGGCCCTGCAGCGGCTGGCGCTGATGCTGTGCCGCGCCTGCGGCAACGCGGCGGGCGGTGCTCCTCGACGCGCCTGATCCGGCTTCGGCACGAGACGATGGCTCGAGCCATCAAAAGGCCCGTGTAAGCCGGGCCACAGGCCGCCGTGGGAAAATGCACGGATGAACGCGTTCAACGTCAGCGAACACATGCAGACCCTGGGTCTGCAAGCCAAAGCCGCTGCATTCCTCATGGCCCGTGCGGATGCAGCTACCAAAAACATAGCATTGAAGGCGCTGGCCCGGCGCCTGCGCGAAGCCGGCCCGGTGCTGGCGACAGCCAACCAGAAGGATCTGGAGCGCGCCACGGCCGCCGGCCTCTCGGCGCCGATGGTCGACCGCCTCAAGCTCACGCCCAAGGTCATCGAGACCGTCGCCCAGGGCTGCGAGCAGCTCGCCGGCATGGCCGACGTGATCGGCGAAATCATCGGCATGAAGCAGCAGCCCAGCGGCATCCGCGTGGGCCAGATGCGCGTGCCGATCGGTGTCTTCGGCATGATCTACGAGAGCCGGCCCAACGTGACCATCGAGGCTGCGAGCCTGGCCATCAAGAGCGGCAACGCGGCCATCCTGCGCGGCGGCTCGGAAGCCATCGAGTCGAACAAGGCGCTGGCGCTGCTGGTGTCCGAGGCGCTGGCCGAAGCGGGCCTGCCGGTCGAGGCGGTGCAGCTGGTGCAGACCACCGACCGCGAGGCCGTCGGCCAGCTGATCGCCATGCCCGAATTCGTCGACGTGATCATTCCGCGCGGCGGCAAGGGCCTGATCGAGCGCATCAGCCGCGACGCCAAGGTGCCGGTCATCAAGCATCTGGACGGCAACTGTCACGTCTACGTGGACGACACGGCCGAGTTCGACATGGCGCTGCGCATCGTCGACAACGCCAAGACCCAGAAATACAGCCCCTGCAACGCCGCCGAAGGCCTGCTGGTGTCGGCATCGGTGGCAGAAGACTTCCTGCCCGAGATCGCCGCCATCTTCGCGGCCAAGGGCGTGGAAATGCGCTGCGACCCGGCCGCCGCCGCCATCCTGCGCGCCGACGCCGCGCTCGATCCGAAGGCGCTGGTGGTCGATGCGGTCGAGTCCGACTGGTCCGAGGAATATCTCGCCGCCGTCATCAGCATCAAGGTGGTGGCCGGCGTGGACGAGGCCATCGCGCACATCAACCGCTATTCGAGCCACCACACGGACGCCATCGTCACGCGCGACCACGTGCATGCGCAGCGTTTCCTGCGCGAGGTCGATTCGGCCAGCGTGATGGTCAATGCGAGCACACGCTTCGCGGACGGCTTCGAGTTCGGTCTGGGCGCCGAAATCGGCATCAGCACCGACAAGTTCCATGCCCGCGGACCGGTCGGCATCGAAGGACTGACCTCGCTCAAGTACGTGGTGCTGGGGCAGGGCGAAGTCCGGACCTGATCCGATCATCCGATGCGCCCGCGTGCGGTCTTGTCATTGGGGCGGCCATCCCCAAATCCTACAATTCCGCTCCACCTTTAAGCAAAAAACCAACAAGGCCGCCGCATGGTTCCGCATCTAGTCACCGCCCTGACCGGCCCGATCAACGAACTGGAGCAGCGGGTGCTCGACTCGATGCCCGCCATCGAGCGCTGGTTCCGGCTCGAGTGGATGGAGCACACGCCGCCGTTCTACAGCGCGGTCGACATCCGCAATGCGGGCTTCAAGCTGGCGCCCGTCGACACCAACCTCTTTCCGGGTGGCTGGAACAACCTCACCAAGGAAATGCTGCCGCTGGCGGTGCAGGCCGCGCAGGCTGCCATCGAGAAGATCTGTCCGGAGGCGCGCAATCTGCTCGTCATTCCGGAAAATCACTCTAAAAACACCTTTTATCTCGCCAACGTCGCGCAACTGGTGCGCATCTTCCATATGGCGGGGCTCAACGTGCGCATCGGGTCGATCGATCCGGCCATCAAGTCGCCCAAGAAGATCGAACTGCCGAACGGCGAGACCGTGACGCTCGAGCCGGTGGTGCGCAGCAAGCGCCGCCTGGGGCTGAAGAACTTCGATCCCTGCACAATTCTGCTCAACAACGAGCTTTCTGCAGGAACGCCCGGCATCCTCGAGGATCTGCACGAGCAATACCTGTTGCCGCCGCTGCACGCTGGTTGGTCGGTGCGCCGCAAGAGCAACCACCTGCACAGCTATGAAGAGCTGTCGAAGCGCTTCGGCAAGCTGCTGGGCATCGACCCGTGGCTCATCAACCCGATCTATGCGCGCGCCGAAGGCGTGGACGTGGCGGAAGGCCGCGGCATCGACGTGCTGACCAGCCATGTGGACGCGGTGCTGACCAAGGTGCGCCGCAAGTACAAGGAATACGGTATCAACGAGAAGCCGTTCGTGGTCGTCAAGGGCGGCCACAGCGGCAGCGGCAGTCCAGGCGTGGTGACGGTGCGGGACGCCAAGGACGTCGAGGCGCTGATCGGCAAGCCGCGCGGCGCCGCCGCCAGCACCCCGGCCACCAAGACCGGCGCGGGCCGCGAGCCGCGCGAACCCACCGAGCTGATCGTCCAGGAAGGCGTGCTCACCAATGAGCGCGTGCACAACGGCGTGGCCGAACCGGTGGTCTACATGATGGACCGCTACGTGGTCGGTGGTTTCTATCGCGTGCATTCCGAGCGCGCCGCCGACGAGAACCTGAAGCTGCCGGGCGCGAGCTTCGTGCCGCTGGCCTTCTCTGAAAGTGCGCACTTGCCACAGCCCGGAGCCAAGCCTGGAGCCAGTGCACCCAATCGCTTCTACATGTACGGTGTGGTCGGTCGGCTGGCCATGGTGGCCGCCAGCTACGAAATGGAAGCGACCGACCCGGACGCCGAAATCTACGAATGATTGCCGGAGGCGGCTTGCCTCGGCAGCGGGCAACGGCAAAATAGCGGCCCCACAGCAACGGAAACAAAAGGGCGGGAGGGCGATGAAGGTGGACTAAAGTTCGCCTTTCGCACCCGGCGTGCCTGACTGACGCGTCGACTCCAGCAGCCTGTCCTTTTCCATCGACTTCGTGTCAGCCCCCAAAAATCTCTCAGCCGGCCTCATCGTCGGCGCCATCGGCGTCGTCTATGGCGACATCGGCACCAGCGTGCTGTATGCCGTCAAGGAAGTGTTCGGCCACGGCCACGTGCCGTTCACCGTCGAGAACGTCTACGGCATCCTCTCGATGTTCTTCTGGACGCTCACGGTCATCGTCTCCATCAAGTACGTCGTGCTCGTGCTGCGCGCCGACAACGAAGGCGAGGGCGGCCTGGTCGCCATGCTGGCTCTGGCGTCCCGCGCGGTGGCCGACAAGCCCAGGCTGCGCCACCTGCTGCTGGTGGTCGGCATCTTCGGCACCTCTCTCTTCTATGGCGACGGGGTCATCACCCCGGCCATCTCGGTGCTCTCGGCGGTCGAGGGTCTGGAGGTGGTGTCGCCGCACTTCTCGCACTACGTGATTCCGCTCACGCTGGTCGTGCTGTTCTGCCTGTTCGTGGTGCAGAAGCGCGGTACCGCGGGCATCGGCAAGTTCTTCGGACCGATCACGCTGACCTGGTTCGCCGCGATCGCCGTGCTCGGCGTGTCGCAGATCCTGCACCACCCCGAAATCCTGAAGGCGCTGAATCCGTTCTATGCGCTGAAGTTCATGTGGGACAACCCGGGCACCAGCTTCATCCTGCTGGGTGCCACCGTGCTGTGCGTGACGGGCGCCGAGGCGCTGTACGCCGACCTGGGCCACTTCGGCAAGAGCCCGATCCGTATCGCGTGGTTCTCGGTGGTGATGCCGGCGCTGACGCTCAACTACTTCGGCCAGGGCGCGCTGCTGCTGGAGAACCCGGAGGCGGTGAAGAACCCGTTCTTCATGATGGCGCCCGAGTGGGCGCTCATTCCGCTGGTGCTGCTGGCCACGGCCGCCACGGTGATCGCGTCGCAGGCCCTCATCACCGGCGCCTTCAGCGTCACGCGCCAGGTCATCCAGCTGGGCTACCTGCCGCGCCTGAACATCGAGCACACCAGCGTGCGCACCGCGGGGCAGATCTACATTCCGCTGGTCAACTGGGGCCTGTTCGTGGCCATCGTGCTGGCAGTGGTCATGTTCCGCTCGTCGAGCAGCCTGGCCGCGGCCTACGGCATCGCCGTGACCACCGACATGCTGATCACCACGGTGCTGACCTTCTTCGTGATCCGCTACGCGTGGAAGCTGCCGCTGGCGCTGTGCATCGCCTCGACCGCGGTCTTCTTCGTGGTCGACTTCCTGTTCTTTGCGTCGAACCTGCTGAAGATGTTCGAAGGCGGCTGGTTCCCGCTGCTGATCGGCGGCTTCGTCTTCACGCTGATGATGACGTGGAAGGAAGGCCGCCGCCTGATGGGCGAGGCACAGCACGCCGACGCGATCGACCTCAAGTCCTTCCTCGATTCTGTGTTCGTGAGCCCGCCCGCGCGCGTCGACGGCACGGCGGTGTTTCTCACTGCCGAGCCGGGCGTGGTGCCGAACGCGCTGCTGCACAACCTGAAGCACAACAAGGTGCTGCACGAGCAGAACATGTTCGTCACCGTGCGCAACCACGAGGTGCCATGGATCCCGATGGACAAGCGCATCGAGATCGAGGCGCTGGGCCACCACTGCTGGCAGATCATCGTGCACTACGGCTTCAAGAACGACATCGACCTGCCGCGTGCGCTCGAGAACGCCCGCATGCGCGGCTGCCAGCTTGAACAGATGACCACCAGCTACTTCCTGTCGCGCGACGTCGTCATTCCCACGCTGGGCAGCGGCATGGCGCCGTGGCGCGAGAAGCTGTTCGCGCAGATGCACCACAACGCGAGCGGTGCGGCGGCCTTCCTGGGGCTGCCGAACAACGCGGTGGTGGAGCTGGGGTCGAAGATCGAGATCTAGCGCGACGGGGCGGGGCAGGTAAAAAGGCCCCCGCCAACAAGGACATCGCCGCTTCCGGCAACATCGCGCCCGATACCCCGGCAGCAGCACCAGCCGTTGCCGGTACCGCAGCAAGAAAGAACGCCTGATGAAAAACCTGCTCTTCGTTGCCGATCCGCTCGATCACTTCAAGATCTACAAGGACACGACCTTCTCGATGATGCGCGAGGCGCAGCGCCGCGGCTACCGCATCGCTGCCTGCCTGCCGCAGGACATCCAGTGGAAGTCGGGCAGCGTGGTCACGGCCACGGTGCAGCAGATCACGCTGACCGGCGATGCCAAGGACTGGTACAGCGTCGACATCACCGAGGCGAAGGCGCTGAAGGACTTCGACGCCGTGCTCATGCGCAAGGACCCGCCCTTCGACGCCGAGTACATCTACGCCACGCACCTGCTGGAGCAGGCCGAGCGCGAGGGCGCGCAGGTGGTGAACAAGCCGCGCGCGCTGCGCGACCACCCCGAGAAGCTGGCGATCATGGAGTTTCCGCAGTTCACCACGCCCACGCTGGTGACGCGCAGCGCGCAGGCCGTGCGCGACTTCCATGCCGAGCACGGCGACATCATCCTGAAGCCGCTCGACGGCATGGGCGGCATGGGCATCTTCCGGGTGAAGCAGGATGCGCTGAACCTCGGCTCCATCGTCGAGACGCTCAACAAGGACGGCGCCGAAACCATCATGGTGCAGCGCTTCGTGCCCGAGATCTCGCAGGGCGACAAGCGCATCCTCATCATCGCCGGCGAGCCGGCGCCCTTCGTGCTGGCGCGCATTCCGCAGGGCACCGAGGTGCGCGGCAACCTGGCGGCGGGCGGCAAGGGCGTGGCGCAGCCGCTCACGCCGCGCAACCGCGAGATCGCAGAGACCGTGGGCCGCGCGCTGGCGCCGCGCGGGCTGCTGCTGATCGGGCTCGACGTGATCGGCGATTCGGTCACCGAGATCAACGTGACCAGCCCGACCTGCTTCCAGGAAATCACCGAGCAGACCGGCTTCGACGTGCCGGCGATGTTCATCGACGCGCTCGAAGCGACCCTGCGCCAGCAGGGCCGTTGATCCGGTCTCAGCGCCCGATCAGAAGTCGATCGTGCCGCTCACCGCGAAGGTGCGCGGCGCGCCCAGCACCAGGTAGTTGCTGCCCTGCGTGCCGCCCACCGAGGCCCAGTACGACTTGTTGAAGAGGTTGTCGATGCGCGCGCGCAGCGTGAGCAGGCGGCCGTTGCCGAGGTCGACCAGGTAGCGTGCACCCACGTCGAAGCGCGTCCACGACGGCACGGACTGCGTGTTGGCGGCGTTGGCGTACTGCTTCGAGGTGTAGAGCACGCGGGCGTTCAGCGACAGGTTGCGCATGCCGGGCACGTCCCATTCGGCACCGAGGTTGGCCTGCTGCTTGGCCACGCCGATGGCGGTCAGGCCGTCGGTGGCGCCGCCTTGCGTGTTCTTCTGCTTGGCGTCGAGCAGCGTCAGGCCGCCGAGCAGGCGCAGGCCCCTGGTGGGCTGGCCGAACACCGAGAACTCCAGGCCCTGGTTGCGCTGCTTGCCGTAGAGGCCGTAGGTCTGGCCCGAGTAGTAGTAGGTGGGCTGGTCGGTGGTGAAGAACGCGGCGCTGGCGCCCAGCGTGCCGCCGTCGTACTTGACGCCGATTTCCTTCTGCTTGGCCTGGTAGGGCGCGAAGATCTCGCCGGCATTGGTGACCGGGCGGTTGTTCACGGTGGTGCCCGCGACGTTGCCCTTGACCAGGCCTTCGATGTAGTTGGCGTAGGCCGAGACGGTCGGCGTGATCTTGAACACGACGCCTGCGACCGGCGTGGTCTTGCTCTTGTCGTAGGTGCTCGTCTGCTTGAGCGTGTTGTAGGCGTAGCTGGTCTGCTCGATGGTCTGGCGGCGCGCGCCGAGCGTGACGAGCAGGCGGTCGTCCATGAACGACATGGTGTCGGCAATGGCCACGCTCGAGGTGTCGATGCGGTCGGTCAGGCGCGGGTTGTCCAGCGCGTTGCCTACGAAAGCGCCATTGGTGATCGGGTAGGGCGACGCGTACGGCGTGTAGATGTTGTTGCGCACGCTCTGCGCCGAGATGGCGTAGGCGTTGTCGCGGTCGTTGCTGTACTTGGCCGCCGAGACCACCACGGTGTGTTTCACCGGGCCGGTGGCGAAGTTGCCGCGCACGCCGATCTCGGCGGTGCCGATGCGGTCCTTGCGGGTGTTGCTGAAGCGCGTGTTGCTGGTGTTGCCGAAGGAGTCGGTGAGCGTCGGATTCGACAGCACGTTGTCCTCGCTGCTGCGGCGCACGCCGCCGGCAGCCCAGGCCGTGATGTTGTCGGTGATGTCGACTTCGCCGCGGAAGGTGGCGAACTTGTCCTTTTCCTTCGAGTAGGTCCAGGGCTGAGCGAAGTTGGTGCGGGCGTCGGGCGCGCGCGGGATCGGCAGGGTGGACGAGGGCGTCAGGCTCGGGCGACCGTCCTTCAGGTCGTAGTCCTGGTAGCCGAAGTCGGCCGACAGGCGCACGTTGCGGTTGTGCCAGTCGAGGCCGATGCCGAAGGCGCTGAGTTGCTGGCTCTCGTTCTTCACGCCGGTGCCGCCCTCGCGGCGCACCGCGTTCACGCGAACGCCCAGGCTGTCGTCGGGGCCGAAGCGGCGCGCGAGGTCGAGGTTGACGAAGCCCTGGCCGCCAGTCTGCACGCCGAAGCCGACGCGGGTGAGCGGCTCGTTCGGCGCGCGCTTGGGCAGCAGGTTGATCGCGCCGCCGATGCCGCTGCCGCCGGGGGCGGCGCCGTTCAGGAAGGTGTTGGCGCCGCGGAACACTTCCACGCGCTCGAAGAATTCAGAGGCGATGTACTGGCGCGGCAGCATGCCGTAGAGGCCGTTGTACGACACGTCGTCGGAGTACACGGGGAAGCCGCGCACCACGTACAGCTCCTGAAAGTTGCCGAAGCCGCGCGCCTGGCGCACCGACGGATCGTTCAGCAGCACGTCGGCCACGCTCTTGGCCTGCTGGTCCTGGATCAGCTCGTTCGTGTAGTTGTTGCTGGAAAACGGCGTGCTCATCATGTCCTGGTTGCCCAGGATGCCGACGCGCCCGCCGCGCGCCACTTGGCCGCCGGCGTAGGGCTTGGTCAGGCCTTCGGCCGAGGCGTCGGCACTGGCCTCGACGGTCACCGTCGACAGCGTGCCGCTCGATGTCGTCGGCGCGGCCGGCTCCGTCGCGGTGGTTTGGGCCAGTGCCGCCGCAGCATTGAGTGCGAGCAGCGTTGCGACCACGGAAGGCCGGAGATTGAAGAAGGCAGCGGGCATGGTCGATTCGAAAATACAAATGAGAACTGTTATTGTTCACATTTGAAGATCGATCGCCGATACTTTCTTGCAATGTTGCGAAAAAGTGTCAGTCAAAAGACTGACTTCGGGCTCAGCGCTGCCGACGCTGTCCGTCCACGAACACCTGCAGTTCGCCCGGAGCGAACTGCGTCCACGCTTCGTTGGTGGTCAGGGGCGCGGTCACGACCACGGCCACGCGGTCGTTGGGCGTGGTGTGCTGCGCGAAGTCGATTTCGAGGTCTTCGTCCGACAGCTGCGCCGTCACGAAGGGATGGCGCCGCTCCACGTACCAGAGGTTGGTCGAGGCATGCGCCCACAGCGCCTGTCCGTTGGACAGCATGAAATTGAAGGTGCCGTGGCCCGCGAGCTGCGGCGCCAGCTCGCGCAGCGTGAGCGTCAATTCCTCGATGCTCGGCACGCCCGCGTGCGACTTGGCCAGCTCCTGCATGATCCAGCAGAAGGCGTGTTCGCTGTCGGTGTTGCCCACCGGGTGGAAGTTGCCGTGCAGGCGCGGGCGGAATTCCTTCAGGTCGCCGTTGTGCGCGAACACCCAGTAGCGTCCCCACAGCTCGCGCACGAACGGATGGCAGTTCTGCAGGTTGACCTCGCCCTGCGTCGCCTTGCGGATGTGCGCGATGACGTTGCGGCTCTGGATCGGATAACGCCGGATCAGATCCGCCACCGGCGATTCGCTCGCCGGCTGGTGATCGACGAAGTGCCGCAGCCCGCGATCCTCGAAGAACGCGATGCCCCAGCCGTCGGCGTGGTGGTCGGTGCGGCCGCCGCGTTGCGCGAACCCCGTGAAGCTGAAGGTCACGTCGGTCGGCGTGTTGCAGTTCATCCCTAGCAATTGGCACATGACTGCGATTAGACCGCGATTCGCGCGCCGATCGCACGGCCCTTGTCAGAGACTGTGCAGCGCAGCCATCTCGTCGATCAGCTCCCGCTGGAACGCATCGAAGCGTGCCGAAGGCTGCTGCAGCCCGAAGAACTCGCTGAACGGATCCTGCACCTCCGTGCGGTGCCCCGACAGCTCCTCCACCACCGCCAGCCCGCAGAACGGCACGCAGGCTTCCGAGTAGCCGCCCTCGTGCACCACCACCACCCGCCCGTCGCAATGCCTGGCGGCCAGCGCGTTGACCTGCCGCATCATCTGGCGGAACGACTCGGGATGCAGCTGCATCCGCGCCAGCGGGTCCACGCCGTTGGCGTCCAGCCCGCTCGCCACCACGATCAGCTCGGGCCTGAAGCGATCGATCACCGGCGCCACCATGCGCTCGAAGGCATACATGTAGGCGTTGTGGCCGCCGCCGGGCTGCAGCGGAATGTTGACGTTGAAGCCCAGCCCCTCGCCCTCGCCGCGGTCTTCCGCGCCGCTGTAGCCGGGAGGAAAGCAGTTCTCCTGGTGCAGCGACAGCGTCAGCACGTCGGGTCGGTCGTAGAAGATCGCCTGCGTGCCGTTGCCGTGGTGCACGTCCCAGTCGATCACCGCCACGCGGCCGAGCTTGTGGCGGGCCTTCATGGTCTCGATGGCCACCGCGATGTTGTTGAACAGGCAGAAGCCCATGCTGTGCTCGCGCAGGCAATGGTGGCCCGGCGGGCGCGTCAGCGCGAAGGCGTTGCGGTGGCGGCCCTGCAGCACGCTGTCCATCGCGGCGATGGCCAGCCCGGTGGACAGCTTCGCGATCTCGTAGCTGCCCGGCCCGAAGGGCGCGACCTCGCCCAGGTCGCCGCCGCCGGCGTCGCTGGCGGCCTTGAACTTCTCCAAGTAGCTCGCGGGGTGCACGCGCCGCAGGTCCTCCTCGGCGGCCATCGGCGCTCCAAGAAGATCGAGCCGGGCGCTCAGGCCCGATACGTCCATCAGCGACTTGATGCGGCGCTTGGAGTCGGGCGACTCGGCCATGCCGCTGCCGGCCATGGGCTGCACCCAGCCGCCCACGGGCAGGAACAGCGCATGCAAGCCGCCCGGCACGTGCCAGAAGGTGCGTTCGTCGTGAAAGAAGGCGGTGGTGGCGGTCTTCATGCGGTGCGTCCTCGCGTGGATTCGGAAGGAAGGGAAGAGGAAGTGGCGGAAGGAGAAGGCGAAGTGTGATCGCGCGACGGCGGATGGCGCTGCACGCTCAGCCCGCGCCAGCCCCAGCGCTCGCGAGCCAGGCCCCACAGGCCGCGCGGCGCCAGAAGCATCACCGTTACCGCGATGCAGCCCATGGCGATCAGGTACCAGCCGCCCGACATCGCGAACCAGGTGTTGAACAGCTCGCGCAGCCCGAAATAGATGACCGCGCCGATCAGCGGCCCCTCGATGGTCCCGATGCCGCCGATGATGACGATGAACATCGCGGTCACCACCCAGTTGATGTCGAAGGCCGAGTCGGGCGAGACGAACATCGTGCCCATGAAGTGCGCCGCGCCCGCCAGCCCGAAGCCCAGCCCCGAGAGCACGAAGGCGATGAAGCGGTTGCGCCACACGTTCACGCCGATGCTGGTGGCGGCCAGTTCGTTGTCGCGCACCGCCATCAGCCCGAGGCCGAAGGGCGAGCGCATCAGCAGGTAGACCCCGGCCACGGCGGCGAGGCCGATGGCGCCCGAAATCCAGAACGCGTTCTGCTGAAAGCTCTCGGCCTCCACCAGCCGCACGGCCTGCAGCGGCACGCCCGACTCGCCGCCGAAGAGCGGAAACTTCGCCACCAGCAGCCGCACGATCTCGGCCAGCACCCACATGCCGATCGAGAAGTACGCGTCGCGCAGCCGGAACATCAGCGGCGCCACCACCGCTGCCAGCAGCGCCGCACCGATGCCGGCCACCGGCACCATCCAGTAGGGCGAGATGCCGAGCCGGTCGGAGGCGATGAACAGCAGGTACGCACCGATGCCCACGAAAGCCTGGTGGCCCATCGACACCAGCCCGGTGTAGCCGGCCAGCAGGTTCCACATCTGGGCCATGGCCAGCGTGACGAGCACTTCGCTCAACAGGCGCAGCGTGCCGCCGTCGGCCACCGTGGGCGCGAACGCGATGGCCGCCGCGGCGATGGCGAAGCAGATCCAGGGAACAGGAGAAGAGCGGTCACGCATGGAATTCGCCGATCAGGAGCGCGGGCCCGCGATGCCGTTGGGACGCACCATCAGCACCACGAAGAACAGCAGGTGCGCATACAGCGCGCCCGCATTGGAGTCGAGCCGCTGCCCCGCGAGCTGCGCCACGCCCAGCGCGATGCCGCCCACGAGCGCGCCCCGGAAGGAGCCCATGCCGCCGATGATGACCACCTCGAAGGCACCCAGCAGCCGCTCCACGCCCGAGAACGGCGTGAACGAGGTGCGCAGCGCGAGCAGCAGCCCCGCCACCGACGCGAAGGCCAGCGACAGCCCCATCACCACGCCGTACACGTGGGCCGGCCGCACGCCCATCGTGCGCACCATCTCGCGGTGGTCGGAGGTGGCGCGCACGATCAGGCCGAAGCGCGAGCGCTGCAGCAGCCACTGCAGCGCGCCGAAGGCCAGCACCGCGAGCACCAGCACCAGCACCGGATACCAGCCGATGCGCAGCCCGCCGATCTCGAAGCCGGCCGTGGCCAGCGCGCCGCCGTCGAGCGCGCGCGGGTCGGCGCCGAAGAGCTCGGCCATCAGGTTGCGCAGCACCACCGCGATGCCGAAGGTCACCAGCACCGGCGTAAGCGGATCGTCGGTGGCAACGGCGCGGTTCAGCAGCAGCCGCTGCAGCAGGTAGCCCGTGCCGAAGGCCGCCAGCGCCACCGGCACGATGAAGAGCAGCGGCGACACGCCCGGAAACTGCGTGGCAAGGAACACCGCGAAGTAGGCCGCGAGCACCACGAACTCGCCATGCGCGAGGTTGACCATGCGCATCACGCCGAAGACCAGCGCCAGCCCGAGGCCGAAGAGCGCATAGAGGCCGCCCAGCAGCACGCCGTTGATGATGGTTTCGATCCAGGCCACGGCTGCTCTTTCTTCTTCAGTGTCCGAAGTACGCGTTGGCTATTTGCTGCGCGCTGAAGTCGCTCGCGCGCCCCGCCAGCGTGACGCGTCCCTTGAGCAGGCAGTACACGCGCTGCGCGATGCGGCAGGCGCGGGTCACGTCCTGCTCCACGATCAGCAAGGCCGTGCCCTGCGCGCGGATGTCGACGAACGCACGGTAGATCTGCTCGATCACCACCGGCGCGAGGCCCAGCGAGATCTCGTCGCACAGCATCAGGCGCGGATTGGCCATGAGCGCGCGGCCGATGCTCACCATCTGCTGCTGGCCGCCCGACAGCTGCGTGGCCGGCCGATGGCGAAACTCGCGCAGGATCGGGAACAGCGCATACACCGTCGCCAGCGACCAGTGGCCCGGCCGCTGGCTCAGCGCGCCCATGCGCAGGTTCTCCTCCACGGTGAGCGAGGGAAAAAGCATGCGCCCCTCGGGCACCAGCGCGATGCCGCGGTGCGCGATGCGCTCGGCCGGCTCGGCCTCGATGGCCTGTCCGTCAAAGCGGATGGCGCCCCGGCTGCGACGACCCAGTCCCGCGATGGCGCGGATCAGCGTCGACTTGCCCGCCCCGTTGGCGCCGATCAGCGCGGTGGCCTCGCCTTCGCCCACGTCGAGCGACAGGTCGAACAGCGCCTGCAGGTCGCCGTAGTGGCTGCACAGCTCGCGCACCTCAAGCAGCGGCATGGCCGGCCTCCAGGGTTTCCGTGGCTTCTTCTCCCACGCCCATGTAGATTTCGCGCACCTCGCGGCTGTCCATCGCGGCAGCAGGCGCGTCCTCCAGCAGCTTGCGGCCGAAGTTCAGCACCATGATGCGGTCGGCCACCGCCATCAGCGCCTGCGCGATGTGCTCGATCCAGATCATCGCCACGTCCTGCTTGAGCTCCAGCACGAGCGCCACCAGCACCTGCACCTCGGCCTCCGTCAGGCCTCCCGCGATCTCGTCGAGCAGCAGCAGGTGCGGCCGCGCCGCGAGGCCCTTGGCCAGCTCCAGCCGCTTGCGGTCCAGCAGCGGCAGGCGGCCGGCCGGCGTGTCGGCGCGGTCGGCCAGCCCAGTGCGCTCCAGCACCGCCCAGGCCTCGCGCTCAGCCTGCGCGCGCGGCAGCCGCGCGGCGAAGCTCGCGGCGGCCAGTGCGTTCTCGTAGGCGCTCAGGTGCGCGAAAGGCTGCGGGATCTGGAAGGCGCGCGCAACGCCCAGCCGCGCACGCACGTCGGCGCGCAGGCCCACCAGTTCGCGGCCCTCGAGCTTGATGCTGCCGGCATCGGGCACGGCCACGCCGGTGATCAGGTTGAACAGCGAACTCTTGCCCGCGCCGTTGGGCCCGACCACGCCCAGGCACTCGCCGCGCGCGAGTGAGAGCGAGACCCCGTCGGCCACGACGATCTCGCCGTAGCGCTTGCACAGGCCTTCGATGACGAGGCAGCCGGTCATGCCGAGGCGATGTTTCTGCTGCAGAGGCTCAGGCGGACTTGAGCTGCGACAGCAGCTTCAGCTCGTCTTCCACCGGAATCTGCGTCGCGGTGCTGTTGTGCGTGATGACCAGCTCGTACGGGAACTTCGCGCCGGCCTTCGTCTTGCGCCATTGCCCCGCCACCATCGGCGTGACTGCCACGCTCTTGATCGGGCTGCCCTTGAAGTCGATGCGACCGACGATCGAGTCCAGCTGCAGGTTGGCCAGCGCGTCGCGCACTGCCTTCTTGTCTTTCGGGTTGCTCGCGTTCTTCAGCGCCGCGATACCGACCTCGAAGAGCGCATGGCCGTAGCCGATGGGCTGCGTCCACTGCTTGCCGGTGCTGCTCTCCCAGTCGGCCGCGAGTGCCTTGGCGCTCTGACCGGTGAGCGAGGACTTGAACGGGAAGCTCGGCGTCCACCAGATCTCGGTCGACATGCCGTTGCCCGCCGCGCCCAGCGACTCGACCGCGCTCGGGAACAGGAAGGCCGCGGCCATCGTCACCGCCTCGGGCCGGTAGCCTGCCTGCTGCGCTTGCTTCCAGAAAGTGGCGAAGTGGTTCGCGTAGGCGAAGCCCGAGACGATGTTCGCGCGCGCCGCCTTGAAGCTGGAGACCTGGTTGCTGAAGTCGTCGGTCGCGATCTTGAAGAAGCCGCCGTTGGTCTCCTTGTAGCCGCGCTGCTTCGCGCCGTTCGGGATGCCGTTGGCCGGATCGGCGAAGGCGTGGCCCGGGCCGTTGTCGATGTAGAGCGTGCCCAGCGTGCGTTCCACCTTCAGCGGCTCCCACATGCCGAAGAAGTTCTTCAGCACGTCGTCGGCGCCCCAGAAGAAGTGGAACGAGAACGGAAAGCCCTTCTGCGGCGTGGAGCCGCGCCCGAAGGTGATGGCCTGCCACGGGCCCATGGTGGAGACCATCGGCACGCCGTTGACGTCGCAGAGCTGGCCGGCGGCCAGCGCGGCGTCGCTGTCCTGCACCAGCAGCAGGTCGACCTTCTCGCGCAGCAGCAGTTCGCTCGACATGGTGGCGCCGCGGTTGGCGTCCGACTGGGTGTCGCGCACCACGATCTCGACCTTGTAGTTGGTGCCGCCGATGGTGAGCCCGTCCTTCAGCGCTGCGCGCACGCGCTCCAGGCTCCACGGGTCGGCCTCGCCGAAATTGGCGCGCACGCCCGACAGCGTGGTGAGGTAGCCGATCTTGATCGTCTTCGACTGCGCATTGGCCAGCACGGGCACGCCGGCCAGCGCGGCCGCGCCGCCGCCGATGACGAGTTGGCGGCGCGTGAGCGCGCCGGAGGCTTCGCGGAAAGAGTCGGCGGTCATGGTGGGGTTCTCCTTGGCGTGTGGAGGATGGACAGTGGGCTGGGCCGCATCGTCTCTCCGCACCGGCGAGCGGCGTTATCGAAAACTGGCAAAAGGCGAGGCGCGGTCCGAGCGCCTCACTCGGGCCGCAGGTTCACCGACTTCGCGATCGCCCGATAGCGCTCCACGTCGGCCTGGTAGGCGCGGCGCAGCTCGGCCAGCGGCTGCTCGGGCGGCACCTTGCTGCCGCCGAGCTCGATGCCGCGGCGGATCTCCGGCTTCTGCATCATCTGGTTGAAGGCCGCGTGCAGCCGCTGCTGCGTTTCCTCCGGCACGCGCTGCGACACCTGCACGCCCGACCACAGGCTGTAGACGAAGTCCTCCAGCCCCTTGCTGTTGCGCATCAGCGGAATGGCCGTGAAGCGCTCGTGCGGCACGGTGGCCGCAAGGCCCAGCGCCTTGACCTTGCCCGCGTCCAGCAGGTCGGGCACGTTGCCGGCCAGCGGCATGAACACCAGGTCGATCTGCCCGCCGAGCAGGTCGTTGACCACCGGCGCCATGCCCTTGTAGGGCACGTGCAGCATCTTCGTGCCCGTCTGCTGGGTGAATCGCTCGCCCAGCAGGTGGTAGAGCGAGCCCGGGCCGATGCTGCCGTAGCTCAGCTCCTTCGCATCGGGGCGGCGCAGCATCGCGACCAGTTCGTCGACGCTGCCCACGCCGAGATCCTTGCGCGCCAGCAGCACCATCGAGGTGACGGCCATCACGCCGATGGGGCGGAAATCTTCCGCCTTGTAGCGCGCGCTGGCGAGCGTCAACGGCGTGAGCATCAGCTCCATCGGCGAGCCCAGCAGCAGCACCGAGCCGTCGGCGGGCGCGTTGGCGGCCTTCATCACGCCGAGCGAGCCGCTGGCGCCGGGCACGTTGTCGACGATGGCGGTCTGGCCCAGCAGTCGCGAGAACTCGGGCGCGGCCAGCCGTGCGTTGATGTCGGAGCCGCCACCGGCGGGGTAGGGGACGATCAGGCTCAGGGTCTTGCCCGCCGGGCCCTGGGCTGCGGCGAGCCCGGTGAGGCTGGAGAAGCCGGCGGCAATGCCGGCGCCGATCAGTGAACGTCTGCGCATGGGTTGTCTCCTCGTGTTGTCGTCTGGATGCGGAAATTCAGTTCGCGTGCTGCTGCAGCAGCAGCGGAGGGCGCATGCCCGCGAAGGGCGTGGCCCGGTGCCAGCCGTGCGCCATGCGCAGTACCTCCAGGTCGGCACCGGGGCGGCCGATGAGCTGCAGCCCCATCGGCAGGCCGCGCGTGCCGGCCTGCTGCGAGAAGCCGGCCGGTATCGCCATCGCGGGCAGGCCGGCGAGCGTGGGACCGATGGTCACTTCCATCCAGCGGTGGTAGGTGTCCATCGCGCGGCCGCCTACTTCGCGCGGCCAGTGCTCGTCGGCGGAAAGCGGAAACACCTGCGCGGCCGGCAGCACCAGGAAGTCGAAGCGCTCGAAGAGCTTCAGCAGCACGCCGTGCCACTGCGTGCGCGTGACGGCGGCCTCATGCAGCATGGCCGCGCTCAGGCGCTCGCCTTGTTCCACTTCCCAGCAGGCCTCGGGCTTGAGCTGCGCGCGCGTGGCGGCGTCGGCATGCAGGCCTCGCAGCGCGCCCGCGACGATGAAGCCGCGCAGGCGGAGCCATGCGGTCCACAGCGCGTCGAAGTCGAAATCGGGCACGGCCGTTTCGACGCTGCAGCCCAGCGTGTCGAAGTGCCGCAGCGCTGACTCGCACAGCGCCATCACGCCCGGCCCCATCGGCAGATGGCCGCCGAGGTCGCCCAGCCATGCGATGCGCTGGCCGCGCAGCTCGGCGTCGAGCGGCTGCGCGAAGACTTCGCCGTCGCCCGCGAGGCTCAGCGGCGAGCGCTCGTCGTGGCCGGCCTGCACCGACAGCAGCCATGCCACGTCCTCCGGCGTGCGGCCCATCGGCCCTTCGCAGCCCAACTGCTGGAAGAAGAGCTCCGGCCCCGGCCCGGTGGGCACGCGGCCCAGCGAGGGGCGCAGGCCGTAGACGTTGTTCCAGGCGGCGGGGTTGCGCAGCGATCCCATCATGTCGCTGCCGTCGGCCACCGGCAGCATGTGCAGCGCGAGCGCCACCGCGGCACCGCCGCTGCTGCCGCCGGCCGCGTGGTCCGTGCTCCATGCATTGCGCGTGGTGCCGAACACCGTGTTGTAGGTGTGCGAGCCCAGGCCGAATTCCGGCGTGTTGCTGCGGCCGACGAAGACGGCGCCGGCGCGGCGCAGGCGCTCGACCATGATCGCGTCATGCGCCGTGACCTGCTTCGCGAACACCGGGCTGCCCATGGTGGTGGGCATGCCGGCGGTGGCGACGAAGTCCTTGGGTGCCATCGGAAAGCCGTGCAGCCTTCCCACCGCCTCCCCACGCGCGAGGCGTGCATCGCAGGCGTCGGCCTGCTGCAGAAGCTGTGCCGCGGGCTGCAGCGAGACCAGTGCGTTGACGGCCGGGTTGAAGCGCTCGATCTGCGCGAGGCAGGCCTGCATCAGTTCGCGGCACGAGAGCTCGCGGCGCTGCAGGGCGGTGGCGAGCGCGCGGGCGCTCAGCGTGGTCGGCTCGGTCGACGTGGAGGCGGACATATGGCGGTCAACGATAGCGACCGCCTCGCCAAGCCAGTATCGAAAAACGGCAAACTTCGCGCGCCCGCCGCGCGGGACCGGCGCTTCAGTGGTGCGTGACCGCCGCGCTGCGCAGCGTCTGCGATGGCAGCTCGCCGAACTGGCGACGGTAGTCGGTGGCGAACTGGCTCAGGTGCCAGAAGCCCCAGTGCGCCGCGATGTCCTGCACCGAACGCGATTCGGGCCGCTTGAGTGCGCGGCGCACGCCATTGAGGCGCAGCGCCCGCAGATAGCGAGCAGGGCTCAGCCCCAGCGTTTCCTGGAAGCAGTAGTTCAGCTTGCGCTGGCTCGCGCCGATGCGGTTGCACACCTCCAGCATCGACAGCGGTTCGTCGGGCCGCGCCATCATCAGCTCGCAGGCGCGGCGCACCACGCGGCGCTGCGCCTCGGTGGAGCGCAGCTCGCGCAGGTCCACGTCCTCGGGCAGCGCACTGAGCCAGGCCAGCAGCACGTCGTCGCGCAGCTGCATCGTGGCGACGTGGTCGTCGAGCAGGGCGGGTATGGCGTCGAGCGCGGTGAAGGCGCCTCGCAGCGTGCCGCGCAGCGACTGCATCGTCGTCTCGTCGAAGTGCAGCACCACGCGGCGTTCGAGCCACGCGGGCGGCGCGCGATCGTTCAGCCGCTCGGCGAGCGACTGCAGCAGTGCGTTGTCGACCACGATGCCCGTCAGCTCGAAGCCTGCGGGGCTGCACAGGTCGAGTTCGTCGCAGCGGCCGACCATCACCGATTCCGTGTCCAGCCGCTGGCCCGAGAAGCGCGCCTCGCCGTCCTGCCTGCATGTGAGCGCGAAGCCGCAGCAGTCGGGGTTCATCTCGCCATGCTGGCGCAACGCGCGGTTGGTGGTCTCGCGCACCAGCCGTAGGCCGGGCAGCTGCACATGGTCGAGGAAGCCCGCGAAGCTGCCGCCGGAGAGCATGTCGCACTCCAGATGCCAGCCGCTCTGGCTGGTGGCGTAGGCGTCGATGTCGTGCGTGGTCAGCGTCCAGCGCTCGACTGCGGGTTGGTGTTGGGCGGAGGCGGTCTGGCGGTTCATGGCGGTCCGGCGAGTCTTTCGGCAAGGGCGTGCGTGGCCCTCCCTCAAGCAATCTCCAGACCAGATTGTTTCGTTGACAACGATTTCAAAGTGACAGGACAAACCCCTAAGCGCAAGGGGCAAGTGCCTGTGCGCAGGCTATTCGAGCTCGCCGCTGGGCTCGAAGCCGGTGGTGCTGTCGAACAGCTTCTGCACGATGGTCTGCAGCACCTGCTGCTCGTCGGGCGTGAGCTGCGCGAAGAGGCGCTGCGCCGTGTCGTGCGCGAGCGGCACCATGTCGCGGTACAGCGCCAGGCCTTCTTCCTCCAGCGACACGATGACCTTGCGGCGGTCTTCGGCCGACGGATGCATGTTGGCCAGGCCCAGGTCCACCAGCCGGTGCTGCGCGCGGCTCACGCGGGCCTTGTCCATGCTCGTCTTCTGCGCGATCTCCAATGCCGAGAGTGCACCGTACTTGCCCAGCACCACCACGATGCGCCACTCGGGAATCTGCAGCGAGAAGCGGCTTGCGATCGACTGGCCCACCGTCTGGCTCACGCGATTGGCGACCACCGAAAGCTGGAAGGGCAGGAAGGTCTCGAGGTCGAATGCATCGACGCTCGCATTGCTGCGCGCGCGCGTGGAGGTCCTGGAACTTGGCTGTGATGGAGTGCGTGAACGGGGCACGGTGCGAGTGTGTGGTGAGTGTGCGTGTCGTCGATGGATCGGAGCGAGGAGCAGTATAGGAAGGCCTTCGCGCATCGCGAACAGGGCCGCGCGAGGTTTGCCAGTTTTCGATAACGCCGCATGCGGGTCGCTACCTATCGTGCAGGCATGGACTACCCCGAACTCGCACTGCACATCGCTGGCCGGTGGCGCACGCAGACCCAAGGCGGCCGCCGCGCCGTGATCGACCCCGCCACCGAAGAAACGATCGCGCACCTGCCGCTCGCAGGCCGCGAGGAACTGGCCGAGGCCGCCGAGGCCGCGCAGCGCGGCTTCATTCAATGGCGCGCGAAGAGCGCGCTCGAGCGCTGCAACATCCTGCGCGCCGCCGCGCAGAAGATCCGCGAACAGGCGAAGACCATTGCGCAGGTGCTCACGCTCGAACAGGGCAAGCCGCTGGCCGAGTCGGTGCGTGAGGTCACGCTGTCGGCCGACATCGTCGATTTCCAGGCAGAGGAAGCCAAGCGCCTCTACGGCCGGCTGGTGCCGCCGCGCGTCGAGGGCATTCTTTCGCAGGCCGTGGTGCGCCGGCCGGTGGGGCCGGTGGCGGCCTTCACGCCGTGGAACTTTCCGGCCAACCTGCCGGCGCGCAAGCTGGCGAGCGCACTTGCCGCGGGCTGCAGCGTGGTCATCAAGCCCGCGGAGGAAACGCCGGGCACCTGCATGCTGCTGGTGCGCGCCTTCCTCGATGCGGGCGTGCCGCCCGAGGCGCTCAACATGGTGTGCGGCGAGCCGGCCGAGGTCTCTTCGTTCCTCATCGACCATCCGGCGATCGCCAAGGTGTCGTTCACCGGCTCGGTCGCGGTGGGCAAGCTGCTGGGCGAACAGGCTGCGCGCCACGTCAAGCGCTTCACCGGCGAGCTCGGCGGCCACGCGCCGGTGATCGTCTGCGAGGACGCCGACTTCCCTTTCGCACTGAAGAACTCCATCGCTGCCAAGTTCCGTAACGCAGGCCAGGTGTGCGCCTCGCCGATCCGCTTCTACATACCGCGCAGCCGCTTCGGCGAATGGAGCGAAGCCTTCGTGCAGGCCGCGCGCGCATTGCGCATGGGCCCGGGCAGAGACCCGGCCACGCAGATGGGCCCGCTCGCGCATGCACGCCGCATCGAGGACATGCAGCGCTTCGTCGACGACGCCGTCGAGCGCGGCGCGCAGCTGCTGTGCGGCGGCCAGCGTGCGCAGCGGCCCGGCTACTTCTTCGAGCCCACAGTGATCGCCAACGCACCGCCTGACAGCCGCGTGATGCGCCAGGAACCCTTCGGCCCCATCGCCGTGCTGCAGCCCTACGACACGCTCGACGAGGCCATCACGGGCGCCAACGCCTTGCCCTACGGCCTCGGCGCCTACGCCTTCACACGCGACCTGCAGACCGCTCACCGCCTCGGCGAGGCGCTGGAGGCCGGCATGGTCGGCATCAACCACTTCGGCGTCTCGCAGCCCGAGATGCCTTTCGGCGGCTGGAAGGAAAGCGGCATCGGCCAGGAGATGGGCGCCGAAGGGCTGCTGCACTACACCGAAGTCAAGACCCTCACCGTCGGCGTACCCGCCTGACGCAAATTTCCGGAGACAACGCATGACATCGACCGATGCCGCCGCAGTGGCGGCGCTCAAGCGCGACAACGCCCAGTACCTGTGGCACCCCATGGCCCATCCGCAGGCCATGCAGAAGACGAAGCCCGACATCATCGCGCGCGGCGAGGGCTGCTGGATCTGGGACGTCGATGGTCACAGGATGCTCGACGGCGTCGGCGGCCTGTGGGCCGCGAACCTGGGCCACAGCAACAAGGCGGTGCGCGACGCCATCGTCGCGCAGCTCGACGAGCTGCCCTTCTACAACGTGTTCCGCGGCACCACGCATCCGCGCGCCATCGAGCTGTCGAAGCGCATCGTGCAGACCATGGAGCCCGATGGCGTGACGGCCGTGTTCTTCAGCAACGGCGGCTCCGACGCGGTGGAAGGCGCGCTCAAGCTCGCGCGCCAGTACTGGAAGCTCAAGGGGCAGGCCGACCGCCACAAGTTCATCGCGCTGCGCCAGGGCTATCACGGCGTGCACTTCGGCGGCATGAGCGTCAACGGCAACCTCAACTTCCGCCGTGCCTACGAGCCGCTGCTGCCCGGCTGCTTCCATGTCGACACGCCATGGCTGTACCGCAACCCGTATACGCAAGACCCGGAGGAGCTGGGCGAGATCTGCGCCACGCTGCTGGAGCGCGAGATCCTGTTCCAGGGCCCCGACACCGTCGCCGCCTTCATCGCCGAGCCGATCCAGGGCGCCGGCGGCGTGATCGTGCCGCCGCCCAACTACTGGCCGCGCGTGCGAGAGATCTGCGACAAGTACGGCGTGCTGCTGATCGCCGACGAGGTCGTCACCGGCTTTGGCCGCGGCGGCGCGATGTTCGGCACGCGGCTGTGGAACGTGAAGGCCGACCTCTGGTGCCTGGCGAAGGGCATCTCCTCGGGCTACGTGCCGCTGGGCGCCACCGCCATCGGCGCCAAGGTGGCCGAGGCATTCATGGACGACCCGACGGGCCAGGCCGCGGTGGGCCACGGCTACACCTACAGCGCGCACCCGGTGGCGGCCGCCGCCGCACTGGCCACGCTCGACCAGATCGAGGCGCTCGACGTGCCCGGCAACGCCGCGCGCGTGGGTGCGCATTTCCAGGCCCGCATGCGGCCCTTCGCCGAGCGCTTCAGCTTCGTTGGCGACGTGCGCGGCATGGGCCTGATGCTCGGCATCGAGATGGTGGCCGACAAGGCCACGTGCGCCACGCTGCCGCGCGGCAACCCGGTCGCGGCGAAGGTGGCGCAGGCCGCCTACCGGCGCGGTCTGATGGTGCGCATCTCGGGGCCGAACCTGATCCTCTCGCCGCCACTGGTCATCACGCGCGAGGAGGTGGACTTCATGGTCGATGCGCTCGAAGGCGCGTTCGCCGAGGTGGAAGCGACGCTGTGACACCGACCGTTCCGACCATCCTCCTGATCGGCACCGCCGACACCAAGAGCGCCGAGCTGCTCTTCATGCGCGAGTGCATCGAGGCCGGCGGCGGCCGCACGGTGGTGATGGACGTGGGCGTGCTCGACGGCGCGCCCTTCGTGCCCGAGATCACCCACGTCGAAGTGGCCGCGGCGGCAGGCAAGACCGTCGCCGAAGTCGCGGCCAGCGGCGACGAGAACACCGCGATGACGCTGATGGCGCACGGCGCCGCGAAACTTGCAGCCCGCTGGCAGGCCGAGGGTCGCATCGACGGCATGCTGGCGCTCGGCGGCACCATGGGCACCGACCTCGCGCTCGACGTGGCGCAGGCGCTGCCGCTGGGCGTGCCGAAGGTGCTGGTCTCGACCATCGCCTATTCGCACCTGCTGCCGCCCGAGCGCATTCCGCCCGACCTCATCATGGTGCTGTGGGCCGGCGGCCTCTACGGCCTCAACAGCCTGTGCCGCTCGGCCCTGAGCCAGGCGGCCGGCGCAGTGCTGGGCGCCTGCCGCCAGGTGCGCGCGCCGGCTTTCGGGCGGCCGCTGGTGGGCATGACCTCGCTGGGCTCCAGCGCGCTGACCTACATGAAGACGCTCAAGCCCGCGCTGGAGTCGCGCGGCTACGAGGTGGCCGTGTTCCACACCACCGGCATGGGCGGGCGCGCCTTCGAGGCGCTGGCCGCCGAGGGCCGCTTCTGCGCGGTGATGGACTTCAGCCTGCAGGAGCTGGCCAACCAGCTCGGCGGCTCCTGCGTCAACGCGGGCCCCGACCGGCTGCTCGGCGCGGGCCGCGCGGGCACGCCGCAGATCGTCGCGCCGGGTGCGATCGACATGCTCGACTACCCCGCGTGGCAGCCGATGCCTGCGGGACTGGAAGGCCGGCCCGCGCACATGCACAACCGGCTGCTGGCCTCCGCGCTGAGCGCCCCCGATTTCCGCCGCGGCGTCGCGGCCGAGATCGCGCGCCGGCTGGCCCGTGCCGAAGGCGCCACCTGCGTGCTGATGCCGCTGCAGGGCATCGAAGGCTGGGACCGCCCCGGCGAGCCGCTGCACGACCCCGAGGGCCTCGCGGCCTTCACCGACGGCCTGCGCGGCAGCATCGGCAATGCCACGCGACTGATCGAACTCGACGCGCACATCAACGATGACGCGTTCTGCGACGCCGCGCTGCGCGTGTTCGATGCCTGGGTGGCCGACGGCACCGTGCCCGCGGGGAGGCCCGCATGAGTCGCGGCACCCAGGCACTGGTGCTGGACTTCGGCGGCGTCATCAGCCGCACGCTGTTCGAGACGCACGCGCTCACCGAGGAGGCGCTGTCGCTGCCGCGCGGCACGCTGACCTGGCGCGGCCCCTTCGACGTCGCGAGCGATCCGCTGTGGCGCGACATGCAGGCCGACAGGATCTCCGAGCGCGACTACTGGATGGCGCGCACCCGCGAAGTCGGTGCGCTGGTCGGCGAGCGCTGGGACCGCATGGAAACCTTCGTGCAGCGCGCACGCGGCGCCGACCCCGAGGCGGCGATCCGCCCCGAGGCGATCGCGGCCATCGACGCGGCACGCCGCGCGGGCTGCAGGCTCGCGATCCTCTCCAACGAACTCGACCTGTTCTACGGCGCCGACTTCCGCAAGCGCCTGCCCTTCATGGCCGCCTTCGACGTGGTGGTGGACGCCACGCACACCGGCATCCTCAAGCCCGACGCACGCGCCTACCGGCAATGCATCGAGCAGCTGGGCCTGAGCGCCGATGCGTGCGTGTTCGTCGACGACCAGCTGCGCAACATCGCCGGCGCCGAGCGCGTGGGCATGCGCACCGTGCACTTCGACGTGATGCATCCCGGCGCGAGCTATGCGAAGGCCCTGGCGCTGCTGGGTGTCGCTTCTTCCTTCGACTGATTGATCTTTCTTCCGATGACACCGACCTTCGAACCCACCGTGCCGCGCGAGCGCGTGCAGGCCCTGATGCGGGCCGAACAGGAGCGCTACGCGCGCACCCACGCCCGCTCCGGCGAACTCTATGCCCAGGGCCAGCAGGCCTGGCTCTACGGCGCCCCATCGCACTGGATGCGCCGCTGGATCGGCGGCTGGCCGCTGTACGTGCAGGATGCGCAGCTGCCCTATGGTGCGCGCTTCGTCGACGTGGACGGCAACGGCTATGCCGACTTCTGCCTCGGCGACACCGGCGGCATGTGCGGCCACGGCCATCCCGCCATCGTCGAGGCGATGGCGCGGCAGGCGCGCGTGGGCACCTCGCTGATGCTGCCGAACGACGACGCGGCCTGGGTCGGCGAGGAACTCGCGCGCCGCTTCGGCCTGCCGTACTGGAACCTCACGACCTCGGCCTCGGACGCCAACCGCGCCTGCATCCGGTTGGCGCGCATGGTCACGGGCCGGCCGCGCGTGCTGGTGTTCTCGGGCTGCTATCACGGCTCGGTGGAAGAGGCGCACGTGGAGCTGCGCGACGGCGCGATCGCGATGCGCAACAACATCCACCCCAACGGCTTTCCGCACGAGAAGCTTTCGGCCGTGGTCGAGTTCAACGACCTGCCGGCGCTGGAGCGCGCGCTGCGCGCCGGCGACGTGGCCTGCGTGCTGGCCGAGCCCGCGATGACCAACTACGGAATGATCGCGCCCGACCCGGGCTTCCACGAGGCACTGCGCCGCCTCACGCGCGAGACCGGCACGCTGCTCGTCATCGACGAGACCCACACCATCTCCAGCGGGCCCGGCGGCTACACCCGCGAGCACGGGCTCGATCCCGACATGTTCGTGATCGGCAAGGCCATCGCGGGTGGCATTCCCGCCGCAGCCTTCGGGCTGAGCTCGGAAACCGCCGAGCGGGTCTGGCAGGTGCTGCCCAAGCTGCATCCCACGCAACGCCAGTCGGCGCATGCCGGCTTCGGCGGCACGCTGGCGGGCAACGCGCTCACCGTGGCCGTGATGCGCGCGGTGCTCTCGCAGGTGCTCACGCCCGAGGCCTTCGAGCGCATGCGCACGCTCGCGCAGCGGCTGGCCGATGGCGTCAACGCCAGCATCGCGCAAGCGGGCCTGCCGTGGCACGCGACCAAGGTCGGTGCGCGCGTGGAAACGCTCTTCTGCCCCGACGCGCCGCGCAACGCCGCCGACGTGCGCCGCACGCGCGACGGCGACCTGGAGGCGCTGCTGCACCTCTACCTGATGAACCGCGGCGTACTCATCACGCCCTTCCACAACATGATGCTGTGCTGCCCCGGCACCACCGAGCGCGAGGTGGATGAGCACAACGCCGCCTTCGCCGACTTCGTGCGGGAGTGCAGGGGATGAGCGCGGGCGACGCTTTCGGCCTCGAAGGCAAGGTCGCGCTGGTCACGGGCGGCGGGCGAGGCATCGGCGCGGCCATCGCGCAGGTGTTCGCGGAGGCCGGCGCCTCGGTGCTGATCGCCAATCGCACCGGCAGCGCGGGCGAGGCGGTGGCGGCCGCGCTGTGCGAGCGTGGCCTTCGCGCACAGGCGCTGGCCTGCGATATCGGCCGACGCGATGAAGCCGAACGAGCAGTGGCCGAGGCGGTGCGCATCTTCGGCGCGCTCGACATTGTGGTCCACAACGCGGCCGTCAACCCCTGGGCCGCGATCGACGCGATGACCGACGAGCAGCTCGAACACACGCTGGCCGTGAACCTCAAGGCCTGCTTCTGGCTCGCGCAGGCGGCGGTGCCGCACCTGCGCGCGCGCGGCGGCGGGCGGCTGCTGGTCACCTCGTCGGTGACGGGGCCGCGCGTGGCGATGCCGGGCAGCGCGCACTACGCGGCGAGCAAGGCGGGCGTGAACGGCTTCATCCGCACGGCGGCGCTGGAGTACGCGCGCGAGGGCATCACCGTCAACGGCGTGGAGCCGGGCTACATCGCCAAGCAGGGCGGCTCGCTGCTGTCCGACCCGGCCAAGGCTGCGCGCATCGCGCGGCACATTCCGGCCGGCGAACTGGGGCGGCCCGAGGACATCGCGTATGCGATGCGCTTCCTGGCCAGCCCGGCGGCGCGCTACATCACCGGGCAGACCATCGTGGTCGATGGCGGCTCCACGCTGCCCGAGAGCCCGTTCTTCGCGGAGCAGGCATGACCGGGCGCCTGCAGGGCAAGGCTTGTCTAGTGGTCGGCGCCGCCACCGGTATCGGCGCCGCTGTGGCAGCGCGCTTCGCGGCCGAGGGCGCGCGCGTCGCGGTGGCCGGCTGGCCGAAGCCGCAGCCGATGGGCGATGGCCCTGCCTTCGATTGCGACGTGACCGACGACGCGGCCGTGCGCGCCACCGTGGCCGCGGTGCAGACCGCCTTCGGCCGCATCGACGTGCTGGTGAACTGCGCCGGTATCGTGCGCAACGACGACGCGGCCGACATCGACGACGACGACTGGCGGCGCCTGCACGAGGTCAACCTCGGCGGCACCATGCGTTGCCAGCGCGCGGTGCTGCCCGGCATGGTGGCGCAGGGTGGCGGCGTCATCGTCAACATCGCCTCGGTCGCGGCTTTCAATGCCGGTGCCGGCATGGCGAGCTACGCGGCGAGCAAGGCCGGCGTGGTCGCGCTCACGCGTTCGGCGGCGCAGGCCTACGGGCCGAAGGGCGTGCGCGTGAACGCGCTGTGCCCCGGCTGGGTCGATACGCCGATGAGCCGGCAGGAGATGCGCGACCTCGCGGCCGAGCGCGGCATCGACGAGGACGCCGCGCGCGCCCAGACGGTGGCGCGCATCGCGCTGGGCCGCATGGCCACGCCGGAGGAAATGGCCGCCGTGTGTCTCTTCCTTGCCAGCGACGAGGCTGCGTTCGTCACTGGCGCAGCGCTGGTGGCCGACGGCGGCGCGCGGGTGCCGGCATCGGCGCGGGCCGCGTGAGGGGCGTTCCTAGCGCAGGAACTTGCCTTCCTTCGTCACCCGCACCATCTCGATGAAGCGCGAGCCGGTGTTGCTGGCGCCGGTGAAGTCGATCTCCATGTTGCTCATGCGCAGCTTCATGGCCTTCAGCGTTGCGTGCAGCTTCGCGCGCGTGAGGTCGCGGCCTGTGCGGCGCAGCGCCTCGATCATCACCATCGCGTTCACGTAGCCCTCGTAGCTCAGGTAGCCGATGTCCACCTTGGCGCGCTCGGCGAGCTGGCGGTATTCCTTCGCGCCGGCGTCGACCTCGCTCCAGGGGTAGGGCACGATCTGCGAGATGGCGAGGCCGCTGGTCTTGTCGCCCACCAACTTCGCGGTGACGTCACCCGGCACGATCGACATGCCGTAGAACATCTGGCGCCCGCCCGCGGCCCAGGCGGCCTTCATCACCTCGCCGCCGATGCCGCCGCCCAGGTACATGATCACGGCCTGCGCCTTGCTGTCGGCCAGCGCCTTGCCGGACGCCTCGTTGGTCGTGCCGTCGCCCTTCACCGCCACCGCCGCCTCGGGCTTCAGCTTCAGCGCGGTCAGTGCCTCGCCGACGAGCTTGGCGACCTCCGCGCCGCCCGGGTTGTCGAGGTAGGCCACGGCGATGCGCGAGACGCCGATGGTCGTCAGGTGCTGCACCAGCGCCTGGGCCTCGCGGGCGAAGGTGGCGCGCACGAAGTAGCCGGCGCCGCCGACCTTCTCGCGGGCCGAGTCGGACACCGCGTAGCCGCCCACCGTTGGCGCGCCGCTCTGGTTCAGCACCTTGGCCCCCGCGGCGGTGGTGGCGGAGCCGACACAGCCGAAGAAGGCGAAGACACGATGTTCCGCCAGCAGCTTTTCGTAGTTGGCGACGGCCTTCTCGGGCTTCAGTTCGTCGTCGAGCGAGACCAGCCTGATCTTGCGGCCCGACAACCCGCCCTGCGCATTGACCGCATCGAAGGCCAGCCCCGCGCCGGCCATCACCACCTTGACCGGCACGCCCAGCGGTCCGCTCAGGATGCCGGTGTGGCCGAGGACGATTTCGCTGTCGGTGACGCCGTTCTCGGCGGCCAGGGCGGATGAAAGCGGGCCGAAGCCGGCCACTGCCGCAGCCGAGGCGGCGATGAAATTTCTGCGATGCATGGGGGCCTGATTACGATACAACTGATAACAATTGAATGCGAAAGCCCCGTCTTCCGCCGCCGGGGTTTACCCCGTGTTGCGCGGCGGCCCCGCCGGCTTCATGGGTTCTGCGGGCCCCTGGCGCAGCTGCCAGGCCGCGCAGATGGCCAGGGCGCAGAGCCCGGCCAGCATTGCGAAAACCTCGTCGAAGGCTGCCAGCCGCGCCGGGCTGCTCATCGGGTTGGCGAGCGAATCGCCATGCGCCGCGAGGCGCCACTCGAGCACGATGGCGCACAGGCTCACACCGGCCGCGCCGCCGAGCATGCGCACGAAGTTGATTGCGCTCGCGCCCTGCGGAATCAGCGGCTTGGCCAGCGGCCGCATCGAGCCCAGGTTGAGCGAGGGCAGGATGAAGCCCAGCCCGACGCGCCCGATGATCGCGAAGGCCACCAGCAGCCACAGCGCGCTGTCGAGCCGCAGCATCATCATCAGCGCGAACGAGGCGGCCAGCAGCGCGAGGCCGATGGTCACCAGCACCCAGGTCGGGTGCTTGTCGGCCAGCCGGCCCACGCCAGCGATCGTCAGCGCCAGCACGATGCCCGCCGGCAGCAGGATGGTGCCCACGTGCGAAGCCGACAGGTGCAGCCCCACCTGCATGTACACCGGCAGGAGGTAGGTGGAGCCGAACAGCGCCGTGCCGTAGATGAAGGCGACCACGCTGCCCATCGCGAACTGCCGGTACTGGAAGAGCGCCAGGTTCATCAGCGGCGTGCCGCCAGATGCCGCGAGCCGCTTCTGCCACCACACGAAGACGCCGAATGCCACCAGCGCGCCGGTCAGCAGCAGCGCCGCCTGCAGCGGTGAATCGCCGCGCAGCGCCACCAGTCCGTTGAGCAGGCACAGCGTGCCGACCGTGCCGAGCGCCAGTCCGCGCGCGTCGAGCCCGTCGCCGCGCGTCGCGGCCACGCCGCCGGGCGCGGTCTTGGGCACGAACTTGTAGGCCAGCCAGAGCGAGGCCAGGCAGAACGGCACCACCATGAAGAAGATCGAGCGCCAGCCGAACAGGTCGACCAGCACCCCGCCGATGCTCGGCCCGATGGCCGGCGCCAGCACCACACCCATGCCGAAGATGCCGCTTGCACGCCCCTGCTCGTGCGGCTCGAAGGCGCGCAGGATGATGATGGCCGGAATGGGCTGCACCACGCCGGCAGCCAGCCCTTCGGCCACGCGCGCGAACAGCACCAGCGAGAAGTCGTTGGCCAGGCCGCCCACGATGCCGCCGACCAGCAGCAGGAGCATCGTGCCCACGTAGGTGCGGCGGTAGCCGTAGCGCGAGAGCAGCCACGGCGTGGTGAGCATCGACACCGTCATCGCCACCATGAAGCCCGAGCTCACCCACTGCGCGCGCTCCTGGCCTAGCGAGAAGTGATGGCTCATGCCCGGAATGGCCACGTTGACGATGGTCGAGGACATGATCGACGCCATCGTCCCCACCATCACCGACAGCAGCAGGTACCAGCGGTAGCGTTCGCCGTAGCGCTGGCGCAGCGTGCCGATGGAGGGCGGGGCCGGCGTGCTCGCGGCTTCGGATGTCTGTGGGGAGGTCATGGGGCGGCGGAATGTCTCGGGGTCCGTCGTCCTACAAGCATATCGGCCTTTGAGTGAGCGGGAACGCACGGGGCGGCCGCACAATGCCTTCGCTGTCCCCTCCGCGTCAAGAAGATCAAGACAAGAACATGGACTCTTCGCCCGACGAACAACAACAAGCCAACGCACAGCCGGTCGCCAGTGAGCCGGAGGGCGCACCCACGCTCGCCGCCGAGCTGGCCGCGCCCACCGTCAGCCGCGCCTATCGCTGCCAGTGCGGCCGTCCCATCTTCCTGCGCAACAGCGAATGCCTGGCGTGCCACACGCCGCTGGGCTACGTGATCGAACGGCTGGGCGTCGTGCCGCTCGCGCCGGCGGCGGGAGAGGGCGCGCAGCCCGACACCTTCACCGTGTTCGGCGACCCGCACGGCAAGACCTATTCCCGCTGCGCGAACCTCATGACGCCGGCCGCGTGCAACTGGATGGTGCCTGCCGCGCGCGACGGCGAGCAGTTGCCGGCCGACACCCAGGGCCTCGCGCCCGGCTACTGCCTGGCCTGCAGCGTCACGCGCACCATTCCCGATCTATCGGTGGAGGGCAACGGCGAGCTGTGGCGCAAGCTCGAGACCGCCAAGCGCCGGCTCGTCTCGCAGCTGCTGGCGCTCGGCCTGCCGGTGGTGAGCCGCCATGTCGATCCGGTGCACGGCCTGACCTTCGACTTCCTGAGCAACGTGCCGGGCGGCCCGCACGTCATGACAGGCCACCAGCACGGCCTGATCACGCTCAACGCAGAGGAGGCCGAGGACGCCGTCCGCGAGCGCATCCGTGCCGAGATGCGCGAGCCCTACCGCACACTGCTGGGCCACTTCCGCCACGAGGTCGGCCATTACTACTGGGACCTGCTGGTGCAGCCCACCCAGTGGATCGACGATTTCCGCACGCTCTTCGGCGACGAGCGCGCCGACTACGCCGCCGCGCTGCAGACGCACTACGAGCAGGGCCCGCCGCCCGACTGGGCCGACCGCTTCGTGAGCAGCTATGCGAGCACGCACCCGTGGGAAGACTGGGCCGAGACCTGGGCCCACTACCTGCACATGGCCGACACGGCGGACACCGCGATGAGCTTCGGCGTCGACGCCACCAACGTCGAGCTCGCGAGCGACCTGTTCACCCTCGACGACCTCTGGCAGCCGGACGACCCCGATGCCGGCAAGTTCCTCGACTTCGTCAACGGCTGGGTGCTGCTCACCAACGTGCTCAACGAGCTGTCGCGCAGCATGGGGCAGCCCGACTACTACCCCTTCGTGATGCCGCGCGTGGCGGTGGGCAAGCTGCAGTTCATCCATCGCGTGATCACGCAGCAGCGGCCCGGCGACGCGCCGACGATGGTGGTGGCCGCCGACGTGGCCGAGCCCGCGCCCGGGCAGGCGCAGTCACAGGTGCAGCAGCAGCAGACGCCCGGTCAGTCCTGAGACGCCGCGCCCGTCGCGCATCGCATGCAGATGCACGCGAGTCCGCGCATGTCTTCCGGCAGGTTCGTGAGCGGCGCCTTGCTGAAGTCGACCTGCATGCACCAGCACGGCGGCTGCGCCTGCCCCGTTTCGCGCTCGATCTCCATCGCGCAGCGGTTCGGCTCGCCGCACAGTGGACAGCGCGTGGCGTCGATCAGGCCCGGAGGCGTCGCCAGGGTCGTCATCATGCGATCTCGAAGGCCGGCAGCTTCCTGGGCACGGCCACGTTGCGCAGCGTCACGTACACCGGCAGTCCGCCGCTGTAGGCGGGGTAGTCCTCGCCCTCGATCAACGGCAGCAGGTAGCGCCGGCATTTTTCGGTGATGCCGTAGCCGTCGTCGGAGATGAAGTCGCGCGGCATCGGCTTCTCGACGTTGGCGACCGATTCGAGCGGCGCGCTGCCGATGCGGTAGGCATACGGCACGTCGGACGTGCGCTCGATGGTCGGCATCACCGCGTTGCGGCCTTCGAGGGCCAGCTCGACCGCGCGCTGCCCGAGCTCGTAGGCCTGCCTCACGTCGGTGGCCGATGCGATGTGGCGCGCGGCGCGCTGCAGGTAGTCGGCCACGGCCCAGTGGAACTTGTGGCCCAGCGCTTCCTTGATCATCTGCGCCACCACCGGCGCTGCGCCGCCGAGCTGCGCATGGCCGAAGGCGTCGCGCGTGCCCTGCTCCGCGAGGAAAGTGCCGTCGGGGTGATGGCAGCCCTCGGACACCACCACCGAGCAGTAGCCGTGCTGCTTCACCAGCTCGTCGACACGCGCGAGGAAGCGCGCCTTGTCGAACTCGATCTCGGGGAACAGCACTACCACCGGAATGCCCTGGTCCGCCGCCAGGCCGCCCGCCGCGGCGATCCAGCCCGCGTGCCGGCCCATCACCTCGAGCACGAACACCTTGGTCGATGTCGCCGCCATCGAGCGCACGTCGAACGAGGCCTCAATGGTCGACACCGCCACGTACTTCGCGACCGAGCCGAAGCCGGGGCAGCAGTCGGTCAGCGGCAGGTCGTTGTCGATGGTCTTGGGCACGTGAATGGCTTGCAGCGCATAGCCCATCGACTGCGAGAGCTGGCTCACCTTGAAGCAGGTGTCGGCCGAGTCGCCGCCGCCGTTGTAGAAGAAATAGCCGATGCCGTGCGCCTTGAACACCTCGATCAGCCGCTCGTATTCGCGGCGGTTCTTCTCCAGCGACTTGAGCTTGTAGCGGCAGGAGCCGAAGGCGCCCGAGGGCGTGGTGCGCAGCGCCGCGATGGCCTCGGCCGATTCGGCGCCGGTGTCGATCAGGTCCTCGGTCAGCGCGCCGATGATGCCGTTGCGCCCGGCGTAGAGCTTGCCGATGCGGTCGGGGTGCCGGCGCGCCGTCTCGATCACGCCGCAGGCCGACGCGTTGATGACCGAGGTGACGCCGCCCGACTGGGCGTAGAAGGCGTTGGGGAGGGACATGCGCGGCATTGTCCTGCACCCCCCTGGCCGGCGCCAGTGGGCGCCGGTGTCGGATTGTCAGCGGCCCCCGAAGACCGGCGGGCGCTTCTGCAGGAAGGCGCTCACGCCTTCGCGGAAGCTCGGGCGGTCGATCAGCTCGCGCTGGCGCTCGCTCTCGTAGTGAAGCTGTTCCTTCAGCGTGTGGTGCTCGGAGGCCTCGAAGGCTTCACGCGCCTCGATCACCGCATGCGCCGGCAGGCGGGCAAGGCGCTGTGCGATGCCCTTGGCCTCTTCGAGCAACTGCTCATCGTCCACGCAGGCCCAGATCAGGCCCCACTGCACCGCGCGGCCAGCGCCCACGCGCTCGTCGAGCAGCGCCATGCCCATGGCGCGCGCCCGGCCGGCGCGGCGAGGAATGGCCCAGGTGCAGCCCAGGTCGGGCACGATGCCGAGCTTTGGCAAAAAGGGCAGGTAGAAATAGGCGCTGCGTGCCGCGATGGTTACGTCGGCCGCCAGTGCCAGGCCCACGCCCGCGCCGGCCGCGGGGCCGTTCACGGCGGCCACCACCGGAACCGGCAGCGTGCGCAGCGTCTCGATCAGCGGATTGCTCAGGCTCTGCATCCACTCGGCGGTCTGCGTGCCGAGCGACTTGCCTTCCTCGGGCGGCGTCATCGCGCTCAGGTCGGCGCCCACGCAGAAGGCCTTGCCGGCGCCCGTGAGGATCACCGCGCGCACCGAGCGGTCGTCGCGGATGCGCTCCAGCGCGTCGCGCAGTTCGACCTGCAGGTCGCGCGCGATGGGGTTGAGCTTGGCGGGCAGGTTCAGCGTCAGCGTCGCGATGCCGTCGGCCTGCTCGACAAGGATGAAGGGTTGATTCGGTGTGTCGGAACTCATGGCATCGATGGTTCGATGCACATGGGAGCCGGTCAAGCCGGGGACAACCCGTGGGGCAGAAGTCGCCATGGCGACCATGCGCGCGGGCTCGTCCGCAGCGGCATTGCAGCCGGCCGCGCATCCGACACGGTGATGCACGAAGACTCCAGCGCCGACACCAGCACGCGCCGGTGATCGGTGCTCTCGAAGCGCTCGCCGGGCTCCAGCACGATGTCGCGCGTGTCGCTGTCCAGCGTGACCCACACCGAGCCGCTGCGGCATTCGATGCCCACGCCCGCGCCATCGGGCACGGCGAAGACGGAACGCTTCGGCAGGCTCACGTGGAAGCGCGAGGTGCTGGAGGAAAACGTGATCGAGGGCGAGTCGGAGGAGGAAGAGGTGCTCATGGCAAGCTCCATTGCATTCGTCATGCGAATGAATATAGTGAGCCGATCCCTTCTTTGCACACGGTCATTCGGAACTCGTTGCATGCATCCAGAGAATGCGAAAGCCCCCGGAGCCATGAGCGGCGAGCTGCCGCCGCTCGAGCTCCTGCGCAGTTTCGAGGCGGCCGCGCGCCGGCTGAGCTTCACGCTCGCGGCCGGCGAACTGCACCTGACGCAGTCGGCCGTGAGCCGGCAGATCCAGCAGCTCGAGGCCAACCTGGGCGTGCTGCTGTTCGAGCGCCGCCATCGCGCGCTGGCGCTCACCGAGGCCGGCGGCGTGCTGCAGCGCGCCGTCACCGACAGCCTGGAGCGGCTGCGCGACGCGACGGCGCGCGTGCGCGCGAGTTCGGCACCGCGCCAGGTGGCGATCACCACCACGCCGGGTTTCGCGTCGCTGTGGCTCATTCCGAGGCTGGCGCGCTTCACCGGCAGCCATCCGCAGGTCGACGTGCGCGTGTCGGCCACGCTCGACGTGCTCGACCTGGAAAGCAGCCGCATCGACCTGGCGGTGCGCTTCGTGCCCATCGGCCGCGGCATCGGAGCGGCGCTGTTCGAGGAGTCGGTGATCCCGCTGTGCTCGCCGCAGCTGGCCGCGTCGCTGCGCGAGCTATCCGATTTCTCGAAGCTCACGCTGCTCACCGTGGAGTACCCGGACCACAGCGAGGCCCCGACCGTCGACTGGGAACCCTGGCTCAAGGTGATGGGGCTGGAAGACCTGCGCATGAAGAGCACGCTGCGCTTCACGCAGTACGCCGATGCCGTGTCCGCCGCGGTGGCGGGCCAGGGCGTGGTGATCGGCCGGCTGCCGCTGCTGGGCGAGCTGGTGCGCGATGGCAGGCTCGTGGCGCCGCTCGGCGAGGGCGTTGCATCGCATCGCGGCTACTTCATCGAGATGTCGAGGCGCGCCGCGGGCAACCGCGACGCGCAGGACTTCGCGCAGTGGCTGCGCGACGAAGCCGAGGCCGCGCAGCGAAGCTGACCGAGGATCAACCCGGCAGCAGCACCTTGTTGACGACGTGGATCACGCCGTTCGACTGGTAGACGTTGGCGATCGTCACCATCGCCGTGCCGCCCTTGGCGTCGGTCACCATCACGTTGCTGCCGCTCATGGTCGCGGTCAGCGTGCCGCCGCTCGCGGTCTTCAGCACGGCCTTGCCACCGCCCGCGTTGATGGCGCTCATGAGCGCCGCACCGTCGAGCTTGCCGGGCACGACGTGGTAGGTCAGCACCTTGGTCAGCGTGGGCTTGTTCTCGGGCTTGAGCAGCGTGTCGACCGTGCCGGCCGGCAGCGCCGCAAAAGCCGCGTTGGTGGGCGCGAACACGGTGAACGGGCCGGGGCTCTTCAGCGTGCCGACGAGGTCCGCTGCCTTCACCGCGGCGACCAGCGTGGTGTGGTCCTTCGAATTCACGGCGTTGTCGACGATGTCCTTCGTCGGGTACATCGGCGCGCCGCCGACCATCGGGTTCGACATGCCGCTGCTGCTGCCGCTCATGCCCATGCCGCCCGCGCAGGCGCCGAGGAGGACCGATACACCGACTGCGATCACGAGTTTTTTCATGGAAGGCTCCTGGAAAGATGGTTGGTTCTTGAAGTTCTCTGTGGAAACCGCCAACAGCTCGGAGGCGCGAAGCGCTTGAACCGGATACGGCGCGTTCGCGCAACTGGATTCACGGGATGTGCCGCGTAGGCTTTGCGCCACAGCAGCGCACGCGGCACTTGCGCATCGCATGCACGCTCGCCAGAATCCGCCCTTCGTTTTTCAGCTCAGCAACAGTTTCTTTTCACCGCGCCCGGCGACGACCAACCTCCCGGGCGGCAAACCAATTCAATGAACCGTTTCCTGAACACCTGACCCGCACACCGACCGCCCCGGCCGGATGTGCATCCATGCACCCGCCCGAGGCCCGTCGACAAAGGCCCCGCGCAGCCATTCGCCGGGGCTTTTTTGTTTTTCGGAGTGTGTGCACATGAGTGCTCAACGAAAGGCCCGAGACGACGACAAGCGTCTGGGCCGGTTCTATTTTTCGGTGCCGACTGCGGCACCTCGCAATCCGGTGGTGGCCGCGATGGCGCGCGGCGAATCGAACCAGAAGGCCGGGCGTCACCTGCGCACCCATCGCGCCGAGCGGCGCGCGCAGAAGGTGGCGCTGCAGAAGGCCGCGCGCAGCATCGGGAGGGCCGACGATGCGTGACGACATGGACAAGGTCATCGTCGAGCGGCCGCGCCGCGGCGGCCGTGTGCAGGGAGATGGGCGCAAGTGGCGCAACAGCAAGGAGCGCGGTTCGCACCTGGGCATGAAGCGCGGCTATGGCCGCACCAAGTGGCTCAACGAAAACCTCGCGCCGCTCAAGCGCTGGCTGCACAAGCAGGTGCACCGGCCGTGGGACAAGGTGTATGCCGAACTCTGCAGCGGCATCGACAAGCGCAGCACGGTGCAGGCGCACATCTTCGAGCACATCGACCAGTTCGTCGTGCGCGATGCGGTGATGCGCGATGGCGAAGTGCTGGTGCGTGCTGCCTGGTGGGGACGCGGTGGTCGCGTTCCGCTGGAGGAGGCTTCGAGCGTGGAGCTTTTCGTGCACCCGGTCACCGGCATCCTGCTGCCCAACCGGCGCATCGCCCAGGCGCGGCAGCGCGAGCGGGACGAGAGAAACGGGCAGCGCGGCAAGAAGCCGGAGGCCTCGTTCATCGTGATCGACGAGCTCACGCAATGGCACCGCGTGGACGGCTACTGGTATGAGATCACGCTGGGGCCAACGCCACCGATGAAGGCCCCGGGTGTCTGGGACAAGCGCTTCGATGTGTTGCGACGCTGCTTCGTCAAGACAACCTGCGCATGGGGCCGACCGGAGTTCGGCGTATCGAGCAACCAGGCCATGTACGGACGGCCGGATGTCTATGCGGCGACCAAGCGCCAGCTCAGTCGAAAGGCCGTTTGGGCGCGGCTTGGCGAAGATGCCTGACGCCGTGCGTCAGGTTGAGACGGGGTCGGATCGCGCATGATCGGGGCGTCCCCTCGCCGTCGATGAAAGAAAGCACCATGAGCCTCACCGCTTCCAACTGGTTTCTCTGGGCCGTCCTGTCGGCTGTCTTCGCCGCCTTGACGGCCATTCTCGCCAAGCTCGGCCTCGCCGGCGTGGACTCCGACATGGCCACGCTGGTTCGCACTGTGGTGATCTTCGCGGTTCTCCTGGTCTTCGTGCACGCCACCGGCAAGTGGACGAACCCGCTGGAGCTGTCGCCGCGCACCTGGCTGTTCCTCGTGCTCTCGGGGCTCGCCACGGGTGCGTCGTGGGTCTGCTACTTCCGTGCGCTGAAGATGGGCAATGCCTCGCAGGTGGCGCCGGTGGACAAGCTCAGCGTGGTGCTGGTCGTGCTCTTCGCGGTGATGTTCCTCGGCGAGAGGCCATCCGGGCGCGAGTGGGCCGGCGTCGCGATGATCGCGGGCGGCGTGCTGATGCTGGCAATCAAGCGCTAGGTCGCCTTGGCACGGGCGCCCGCGGCAGCAACATGAACGCGAGCGTGCCCGCGGCCAGCATGCCCGCCACCGTGAGGAACACCGCGCGGAACGGCTCCGTGCCTTGCGCCACCGCCCACGACGCGGCCACGCCGGTCGTCCACTGCATAAGCGAGACACCCAGGAACATGGCCATGTTCATCAGCGCCATCGCGCGGCCCGTCATGGCGGCCGGGTAGGCGTTCTTGGTGTACGCGTACTGCAGCACGCTGTAGCCGGACAGCAGCCCGTAGATGATCGGCAGGCCGATGTCCACCACGCGCGAATGCGTGAGCGCCATCGCGCCGAACATCAGCGCACCGGCGAACGCGCAACCCATCATCCAGCGCGTGCGCCGCACGCCGCCCGGGTCCATGCGGCCGAACAGCGTGGGGCTGATCATGCCGGTGACGGTCATCACCAGCGCGACGTTGCCGCTCGCCACCAGCGAGAGGCCGTGGCGGTCGTGCAGCACCGGGCCGAGCCACAGGCCGCGCAGCGTGATGAAGGCCGCATACGAAACGCAGGCGAAGCACAGCAGCCCCAGCGTGTGGGGCATGGCGAATAGCGGCAGCAGTTCGCGCACGGCCTTGCGCAGCGACTGGCGTTCGGTCTGCCCGGGAAGATCCGCTGCACGCGCAGGCTCATGCACTCGCCATGAGATGACCAGCCACGAAAGCACGGCGAACCCCGCCAGTACCGTATAGCCCACGCGCCACGACGAAGCCTCGATCAGCAAGGCCAGCGGCGTCCCCGTGAACAGGATGCCCAGGCCGGCCAGGCTCATCACCAGCCCCGACATCGCGGTGAAGCGCGATGCGTCGAAGTGCCGCGCGATGAACACCGTGCAGGCAAGGAAGGCCGGCGCGCAGCCCACGCCGATCAGCGCCTGTCCCAGCAGCAGTGCGTGGAAGTTCGGCGCCATCGCGCACAGCACAGCGCCCGCGATGGCCAGCGGAAAGGCCGTCAGCACCGTGCGGCGCACGCCGAACATGTCGATCGACACGCCCATCGCGAGCTGCATGATCCCGAACATGAAGTGGAAGGTGCCCGCCCAGGTGCCCAGCTGCTGCGGCGTGAGGCCGAAGTGGCTGGTGAGCGGCGTGGCCATCATCGCGCCGACGGTGCGGAAGGCTTGACTCAGTGCGAAGGCGGTGGCCAGTGCGACGAGCATGGCGGCCGCGGAAGAGGACCAGCGCGGCGGAGGCGGCGATGCCGCGTTCGTGTTCATCAGGAGGGGAGGGGGTCGGAGAAAAGAAGCGGCACGAATGCTACCGGCTTGCCGCACCTCATGCAGAACGGCGCCCTCGGGCGCCGTTCGTTCGATCATCCGTTCAGGCCCGGCAATGCGCCGGGCCGCGGCACAGGCTGCCTATCAGGCCTCGCCCTTCACCTTCAGGCGCCATGCGTGCAGCAGCGGCTCGGTGTAGCCGCTGGGCTGCTCGATGCCCTTGAACACCAGGTCCTGCGCAGCCTTGTAGGCGGCCGAGGTGTTGAAGTTGCCGGCCATCGGCTGGTACAGCGGGTCGCCCGCGTTCTGCTCGTCGACCACCTTGGCCATGCGCTGGAAGGTCTCGTCGACCTGCGCCTTGGTCACGACGCCGTGCAGCAGCCAGTTGGCGATGTGCTGGCTGGAGATGCGCAGCGTGGCGCGGTCTTCCATCAGGCCGACGTTGTGGATGTCGGGCACCTTCGAGCAGCCCACGCCCTGGTCGATCCAGCGCACCACGTAGCCGAGGATGCCCTGCACGTTGTTGTCGATTTCCTGCTGGCGCTCTTCGGCAGACCACTTGGCTTCGGCCGCGATCGGCACCTGCAGCAGCGCGTTGAGGATGTTGTCGCGCTCGGCGTCGGCGTCGATCTTCTCCAGCTCCTGCTGCACCGCGGTCACGCTGACCTGGTGGTAGTGCAGCGCGTGAAGCGTGGCGGCCGTGGGCGAGGGCACCCAGGCGGTGTTGGCGCCGGCCTTGGGGTGGCCGATCTTCTGCTCGAGCATCGCGGCCATCAGGTCGGGCATGGCCCACATGCCCTTGCCGATCTGGGCCTTGCCGCGCAGGCCGCTCGACAGGCCGACCAGCACGTTGTTCTTCTCGTAGGCGCCGATCCACGCGCTGGACTTCATGTCGCCCTTGCGGATCATCGGGCCGCCCTGCATGGCGGTGTGCATCTCGTCGCCGGTGCGGTCGAGGAAGCCGGTGTTGATGAAGGCCACGCGCGCGGCGGCCTCGGCGATGCAGGCCTTCAGGTTCACGCTGGTGCGGCGCTCCTCGTCCATGATGCCCAGCTTCACGGTGTTGGCGGGCAGGCCGAGCAGCTGCTCGACGCGGCCGAACAGCTCGCTGGCGAAGGCCACTTCGGCCGGGCCGTGCATCTTCGGCTTGACGATGTAGATGCTGCCGGTGCGCGAGTTGCCTTTGCGCTTCAGGTCGATGGTGGCGATGGTGGTGGTCACCACGGCGTCGAGGATGCCCTCGGGAATCTCCTTGCCGCCGGCATACAGGATGGCCGGGTTGGTCATCAGGTGGCCCACGTTGCGCAGGAACATGAGCGAGCGGCCGTGCAGCTTCACGGGCTTGCCGTCTGCGCCGGTGTATTCACGGTCGGCGTTCAGGCCGCGCGTGAAGGTCTTGCCGCCCTTGGCGACTTCTTCCGTCAGCGTGCCTTCGACGATGCCGAGCCAGTTCGAGTACGCGACCACCTTGTCGGCTGCGTCGACAACGGCCACCGAGTCCTCGAGGTCGAGAATCGTCGAGAGCGCGGCTTCGAGCACCAGGTCGCTTATGCCGGCCGCGTCGCTCTTGCCGATGGGCGTGCTGCGGTCGATGCGGATGTCGAGGTGGATGCCGTTGTGCTTCAGCAGCACCGACGACGGCGCGGCGGCATCGCCCTGGTAGCCGATGAACTGCGAGGCGTCGGCCAGGCCGGTGCTGCCGCTTTGCAGCGCGACGACCAGCTGGCCGTCCTTCACGCTGTAGCCGGTGGTGTTCTTGTGCGAGCCGTTGGCCAGCGGCACGGCCTGGTCGAGCACGTTGCGCGCGAACTCGATGACCTTGGCGCCGCGCACGGGGTTGTAGCCTTTGCCCTTCTCGGCGCCGCCGGTCTCGGGAATCGCGTCGGTGCCGTAGAGCGCGTCGTACAGCGAGCCCCAGCGTGCGTTGGCGGCGTTCAGCGCGTAGCGCGCGTTCAGGATCGGCACCACCAGTTGCGGGCCGGCCTGCAGCGCGAGTTCGGAGTCGACGTTCGCGGTCGTGGCCTTGGTGCCCTTGGGCTGGGGCAGCAGGTAGCCGATCTTCTCGAGGAAGGCGCGGTACGCCGGCATGTCGGCGATGGGGCCGGGGTTCTTCTTGTGCCAGGCGTCGAGCTCGCTCTGCAGGCGGTCGCGTTCGGCGAGCAGGGCGATGTTCTTCGGCGCGAGGTCGCTGACGATGGCGTCGAAGCCCTTCCAGAAGACGTCGCTGGCCACGCCGCTGGCGGGGAGGACCTTGTCCTCGATGAAGCGGTGCAGCTCGGTCGCGACCTGGAGTCCGTGGGCGGTGGTGCGGGCGGTCATGGGGGTTCTCCTTGAGACAAATGCAATCCTGGGACGAACTTTATTCGATACTTTGCTGGAGAGTAAGAGCCGGAAGCGGGATTTATCCGTGACAAAAATGGAGGTAATCGGTGTCGGGCGCCCCGCGGCGCAAAGGGTAGGCACTGATAAGAGCGTCGCAAGTGCCGGATATATTTAACTTCTTAAATAAAAAACGAATTCCAATTCCATGATCCTCCTGGCCTCCAACGAAAACCCCCTCGGCATGCCCGAATCGGCCCGCCGCGCGGCCGCCGAAGCGCTCGCGGGCGCCGGCAACTACCCTGACAGCAACGGCACGGCGTTGAAGAACGCGCTGGCCGCCCGGCTCGACGTGCCGGCCGACTGGCTCACGCTGGGCAGCGGATCAAGCGAGATCCTCGAGCTAGCGGCGCAGGTGAGCCTGAAGCCGGGCGAGGGCGTCGTCTATTCGCAGTACGGCTTCATCGTCTACGCGGCCGCCACGGCGCATGCCCATGCGCACGCAACTGTCGTGCCGTCGCGCGACTTCGGCCACGACCTCGACGCGATGCGCGCAGCCATCGGCGACGACACGAAGCTGGTGTTCGTCGCCAACCCGAACAACCCGACCGGCACCTTCATCGATGCGGCGCCGCTCCTGGCCTTCCTGCAGTCGGTGCCCGCGCACGTGACGGTGCTGCTGGACGAGGCCTACACCGAATACCTGTCGCCCGCGCAGCGCTACAACAGCATCGAGTGGGTGCGGCGGCTGCCCAACCTGATCGTGGCGCGCACTTTCTCCAAGGCCTTCGGCCTGGCCGGGCTGCGCATCGGCTACGGCGTGTCGCAGCCGGCGCTCACGTCACGCATGAACGCGCACCGCCCGCGCTTCAACGTGACGACGCCGGCGCAGGCCGCGGCGGTGGCGGCGCTGGCCGATGCGGAGTTTCTGGCGCGCACCTACGAACTCAACACGGCAGGGCGCGACCAGCTCGCCACGGGCTTCAGGGAACTCGGCCTCGAGTACGTTCCTTCGTCCGGCAATTTCCTGATGGTGCGCGTCGGCGACGCGCAGGCCGTGCATGCGCGCCTGCTGGCGGCCGGCATCGAGGTCTCGCTGCTCGGCCCCTACGGCCTGCCGGAGTGGCTGCGCGTCAGCATCGGCCTGCCCGGGCAGAACGGCGCGGTGCTGGCGGCCCTGCGCTGAGCCGAGCCGAGTAAAGCCGGGGGAGCCCGGCGGGTCCGACATTTCCACAACGCCCCGAGGAGACAAGACCATGAAACGCCGTCAGTTCGCAGCGCAATCCGCTGCCGTTCTCGCCGTCGCGGCCGCCGCGCCGCTGGTGTTCGCGCAGGACCGCACGGTGCGCATCCTGGTCGGCTTTCCGCCGGGCGGGTCGGTGGACGTGGTGGCGCGGGTGCTGGCCGAGAAGATGCGCGTGTCGCTCGGGCAGAACGTCATCATCGACAACAAGCCCGGCGCTGCCGGCCGGCTCGCGCTGGGCGAGCTGAAGCGCGCGGCGCCCGACGGCAACACGCTGGCCTTTTCGCCCAGCGGCGCGATGGTGATCCACCCGTGGCTCTATCCGAACCTCGGCTACGACCCGGCCAAGGACTTCACGCCGATCGCCCTCGGCAGCACCTTCGACTTCGCGGTGACGGCCGGGCCCGGCGCGCCCGCCGGCGACCTGAAGACGGTGCTCGCATGGATGAAGGCCAACCCCGCCAAGGCCAACTACGCCACCTCGGGCGCGGGCACCGTGCCGCACTTCGCCGGGCAGCTGATCGCACAGGCGATCGGCGTGCCGATGACGCACGTGGCCTATCGCGGCGGTGCGCCGGCCGCGCAGGACCTGATCGGCGGCCAGGTGCCGCTGATGGTCGATACCGCTTCGGAAACCATCGAGCACCACCGCGCCGGCAAGGTCCGCATCCTCGCGGTGACGGGCGAGCAGCGCAGCCGCGCGCTGCCCGAGGTGCCTACGCTGAAGGAGGCGGGCATCAACGTGGCGGCCGATGCCTTCTTCGGGCTGTATGGCCCGCCGGGCATGTCGCCCGAACTGGTCGCGCGGATCGACAAGGCCGTGGCCGATGCGCTGCGCATGCCCGACGTGCAGGAAAAGATCTATTCGCTGGGGCTCGTGCCTGCGCACGCGGGGCCGGTCGAACTGGCGGCCATCCAGGCGGCGCATCTGAAGCGCTGGGAAATGCCGATCAAGAACTCCGGCTTCAAGGCTGAGTCCTGATCGCTCAGACCTGCCCGCTGAGTTCCTTCGCCGCCGCGCGCACCGGCTCGATGTAGCGCTCGTCGTAGCGGTGCGTGGGCATCGTCAGCGTGACGGCCGCCGCCAGGCTGCCGTCGGCACGGAACACTGGCGCCGAGATTCCGGCCAGCTCGGCCGTGCGGTCGCCCACCAGCGCGCAAAACCCCTGCGCGCGGATGCCGTCGTACAGCTTGCGTTCCTTCGCGCCGCGCGGCAGCTCGGCCTCCGGGCCGAAGGCGATCAGCACGCGCGCGCCCGCGCCGCGATCGTTGGGCAGCAGGTCGCCGGCGCGCACGTGGTCGCGCACCACATGCGACGAATCGACCCGGAACTGGCACAGGCGCACCCAGCTGTCGCCCTGCTCCTGGCGCACGTGGTACGCCGCGCTCTCGCCGGTGGCCGCGACCAGCGCGCGCAGCACCGGCAGCACGATGTGGTCGAGCGACAGCGATGCCGCGTACAGCCCGTGCAGCCGCGCGATTTCCATGCCCAGCGCATAGCGGCCGTCGTCGCGGCGGCGGATCAGCCGCGCATGTTCGAGCGAGGCCAGAAGCCGCAGCACGGTGCTCTTGTAGAGCTGCGTGCGCTCGGCGAACTGCGCGAGCGACAGCGCCTCGTCGCCCGGCTGGAAGGCCGAGAGCAGGCTCAGCGCGCGGTCGACCGCGGCCGCGCCGCCGGGGGCGGCATTGAGGTCGGAGACGGATTCGGTCTGGGCTTTGCGGGGCATGGGCGGGAATGGCTCGGCTTGACAGTCGTGGTGGATCGACGGTCTAATTCTGTTTAACGGAATATAGTTCTGCAAGACAGAACAGTCAAGCGATCCCGGAACAGGAGACTGAATCCCATGACAACCCCCGACGTCCTCATCAGCGAGGTCGGTCCGCGCGACGGCCTGCAGTCGGTCAAGGCCACCATGCCCACGGCCGACAAGCTGCGCTGGATCGACGCGCTCTACGCCGCCGGCGTGCGCGAGATCGAGGTCGCCTCCTTCGTGCCCGCGAAGCTGCTGCCGCAGATGGCCGATGCCGCCGAGGTGGTGCGCCACGCCGTCACGCTGCCCGGCCTCGTGGTGATGGCGCTGGTGCCCAACCGCAAGGGCGCGCAGGCCGCGCTCGAAGCCGGCGTGCACAAGCTCACGATGCCGGTGTCGGCCAGCGTGGCGCATTCGCTGGCCAACGTGCGCAAGACGCCGACCGAGATGGTCGAGGAGGTGCGCGCCATCTCCGAGCTGCGCCGCGCCATCGCGCCGCAGGTGAAGCTCGAGGCCGGCATCTCCACCGCCTTCGGCTGCACGCTGCAGGGGCAGGTGCCCGAGGACGACGTGATCCGCCTGGCCGCGCAATGCGTCGAGGCCGGGGCCGACGAATCGGGCCTGTCCGACACCGTGGGCTATGCCAACCCCGCGCAGGTGCGCCGTCTCTTCAAGCGGCTGCGTGCCGAGATCGGCAGCCACGCCGGCGCGGCCCACATGCACAACACGCGCGGCCTCGGCATCGCCAACTGCCTCGCGGCGTGGGACGAGGGCGTGCGCACCTTCGACGCATCGCTCGGCGGACTCGGCGGCTGCCCTTATGCGCCGGGTGCCTCGGGCAATGCCGTCACCGAAGACCTGGTCTTCATGTTCGAGGCCATGGGCGTGTGCACTGGCATCGACATCCGGAAACTCATCGCGGCGCGCGCGCCGCTCATGGCCGGCCTGCCCGGCGAACCGGTCTACGGCATGACGCCCGAGGCCGGCCTGCCAAAAGGCTTTGTCCAGGAACACACCGCACATGTCTGAAGCCAATCCGTTGCCGTACGCCGGCGTCCGCGTCGTCGAGTTCACGCACATGGTCATGGGCCCGACCTGCGGCCTGCTGCTGGCCGACCTGGGAGCCGAGGTCATCAAGGTCGAGCCCATCGAGGGCGACAACACGCGCCGCCTGCTGGGTTCGGGCTCGGGCTTCTTCCCGACCTTCAACCGCAACAAGAAGAGCATCGCGCTCGATCTGAAGAAACCCGAGGGCGTGGAGGCTGCATTGCGCCTCATCGCCACCGCCGACATCGTGAGCGAGAACTTCAAGCCCGGCACCATGAAGAAGCTGGGGCTCGACTACGACGCGCTGAGCAAGCTCAACCCGCGCCTCATCTACGTGAGCCACAAGGGATTTTTGCCCGGCCCCTACGACCACCGCACGGCGCTCGACGAAGTGGTGCAGATGATGGGCGGCCTCGCCTACATGACCGGCCGCTCGGGCGACCCGCTGCGCGCGGGCACCAGCGTGAACGACATCATGGGCGGCATGTTCGGCGCCATCGGCGCGATGGCCGCGCTGCGCCAGCGCGACATCACCGGCAAGGGCTGCGAAGTGCAGTCGGCACTGTTCGAGAACAACGTGTTCCTGGTCGCGCAGCACATGATGCAGTTCGCCGCCACGGGCAAGGCCGCCGACCCGATGCCCAGCCGCATCTCGGCCTGGGCCGTGTACGACGTGTTCACCGTGAAGGACGGCGAGCAGATCTTCCTGGCGGCGGTGAGCGACAAGCAGTGGGCCATCTTCTGCAAGGCCTTCGGCCTCGAAGAGATGCTGGCCGACCCGCGCCTGAAGACCAACAACGACCGCGTGCTGGCGCGCGAATGGATGATGCCGATCCTGCGCTCGCACCTCGCGAACCACAGCGCGGCCGATCTCGCCGCGGTGTTCGAGAAGAACGAGCTGCCCTTCGCGCCCATCACCAGGCCGCAGGAGCTGTTCGACGACCCGCACCTCAACGCCACCGGCGGCCTCGCGCCGGTGCGCATGAACGACGGCAGCACGGCCAAGGTGCCGTTGATGCCGTTCACGCTCGACGGCGAACGGCCCGGCATCCGCCTGCAGCCGCCGCACGTCGGCGAACACAGCCGCGAGCTGCTGAAAGAAGTGGGCTACAGCGACGAAGAAATCGCCGCGCTCGAAACGCGCAACATCACCCTCGGAGACTGACCTCATGTTTTTCACTGCACGGCGCGCCTTGCTGGCGTGCGCCGCGGCCGCCGCATGGCTGAACGCCGCTCCCGCCCTCGCCGACACCGCCTGGCCCGACAAGCCCGTGCGGCTGATCGTTCCGTACACGCCCGGCGGCGCCACCGACATCGTGGCGCGGCTCGTCGCGCAGAAGCTCTCCGACGACACCAGGTGGACCTTCATCGTCGACAACCGCGCGGGCGGCAACGGCAACATCGGCATGGACGTGGTGGCCAAGGCCAAGCCCGACGGCTACACCATCGGCCTGGGCCAGACCGCCAACCTCGCGATCAACCCGACGCTGTTCCCGAAGATGCCCTACGACGCGCTGAAGGACCTGGTGCCGGTGTCGGTGGTGGCCTCGCAGCCCGTGGTGCTGGTGGTGCGCGCCGACGCGCCGTTCAAGTCGCTGGCCGACCTGGTCGCCGCCGCGAAGGCGAAGCCGGGCGAGATCAGGCAGGCGCTCGCGGGCACCGGCACGCTGGGCCACATGGCCGGCGAGGTGCTTGCAAAGCGCGCGGGCTTCAAGGTGCTCAACGTGCCGTACAAGGGCGCCGCGCCCGCCATCACCGACCTGCTCGGCGGCCAGACCGACTACATGTTCGCCACGCCGCAGGGCGCGCTCGCGATGGTGAAGGGCGGCAAGCTGCGCGCGCTGGCCGTCACCTCGGCCAAGCGCCTGCCGGTGATGCCCGAGGTGCCCACCGTGGGCGAGAGCTACAAGGGCTTCGAGGCGGTGGACTGGAAGGCGCTCGTGGCGCCGGCAGGCACGCCAGCCGACATCGTGAAGAAGCTCAGCGCCGCGGTCGACAAGGCGCTGGCCAAGCCCGCGACCATCTCGCAACTGCTGGCCGAAGGCAGCACGCCTGTCGGAGGCAGCGCGGAGCAGGCGGCGCAGTACATCAAGGCCGAGCACGCGCGCTGGGGCGCGGCGGTGCGCGAGGCGGGCGTGCGGCCCGAGTAGGCGCCCTCCGGGCGGCGGGCGATATAGTTCCCGCCCCATGGACCGCCTGAAGCAACTCGAATCCTTCGTCTCGGTCGCGACCCGCGGCAGCCTCACCGCCGCGGCCAAGGCCGAGGGCGTGGCGCCCGCGATCATGGGGCGCCGGCTCGATGCGCTGGAAGAGCGGCTGGGCGTCAAGCTGCTGGTGCGCACCACGCGCCGCATCACGCTCACGCACGAGGGCAGCGCCTTCCTCGAGGACTGCCAGCGCCTCCTTGCCGAATTCGCGAATGCCGAAGCCAGCGTGAGCGCCGGCGGCCTCAAGGCCAGCGGCCACCTGCGCGTGACCGCGCCGGCCGGCTTCGGCCGCCGCCACGTCGCGCCGCTGGTGCCGCGCTTCCATGCGCTGCATCCGGAAGTGACCATTTCGCTGAACCTCAGCGACCGCGTGGTCGACGTCACCGGCGAGAGCTTCGACTGCGCGGTGCGCGTGGGCGACCTGCCCGATTCCTCCCTCGTGAGCGTGCGGCTCGCCGACAACCGCCGCCGCTGCGTCGCCACGCCGGAGTTCGTGCGCCGCCACGGCATGCCGAAGCACCCGGGCGAGCTCTCGCGCTTCGCCTGCCTCACGCTGTCGAGCGACGCCTCGCAGACGCGCGGCTGGGCCTTCCGCATCGTCAACGAAGAGGGCAACCAGGAGCTGATCCACCTGCGACCGAGCGGCCCGCTCGACTGCTCCGACGGCCAGGTGCTGCACGACTGGTGCCTCGCCGGCCACGGCATCGCCTGGCGCAGCACCTGGGAGGTCGAGGCCGAGATCGACGCCGGCCTGCTCGTGCCCCTGCTCGACGAGTACGCCGCGCCGCCCAACGGCATCTACGCGGTGTTCGCGGGCGCCAAGCACATGCCGCTGCGGGTGCGACTGTGGCTTGATTTCCTCAAGGAGCAATACGGAAATCCGGAATTCTGGGGAGGAAGGGCCTGAGCTCGCCTAGCGGCTGCACAATCTGTTCACATTTGAAATTTCGTTGATACGCTCCCCACGCTGACAGCGATCGAGGTCTTTCGCGGAACACCGAGGAACCGGCTTTGCCGGGCCTCAGGTGTTGCCCCCGGTAGGGGGGTGGCGAAGCGACACGAAGTGCGCGCAGCCTGGGGGCGAGCTACCTTGAAAGCCATCGATGACGCTCGAAGCCATCCTCGCGTACCTGCACTTGCTCGCCATCCTGACGATGGTGGTGTTCATTTCCAGCGAAGCGGCGCTGTGCCGCGTGCAGTGGCTCAATGCGGCTGTGGTCGAGCGGCTTGCCAAGGTCGACATGGTCTACGGCATCGCCGCCATCGCGGTGCTCGCCACCGGCATCGCGCGCACCTGGTGGGGCGTGAAGGGCACGGCCTGGTACTGGACCAACCCGCTGCTGCACGTGAAGCTGGGGCTCTTCATCATCGTGGGCGTGCTGTCGATCTTCCCGACGCTGACCTACTTCCGCTGGCGCAAGACGCTGCGCGCCACCGGCAAGCTGCCGGCCGAGGCCGACATCCTCAAGACGCGCAAGCTGGTGATGATCCAGGCGCACCTGATCGCGCTGATCCCGCTGGTGGCGGTGTTCCTGGCCCGGGGTTTCGGCAAGTAGGCGCAACATGGGACGCGCCGGCATTCAGCTCCTGTTTGCCGGCACCATCTTCAGCAGCGCGTTCCTGCTGTTCCTGGTCCAGCCGCTGATCGCGAAGCAGATCCTCCCGTGGTTCGGCGGCTCGGCCGCGGTGTGGTCGGTCTGCATGGTGTTCTTCCAGGTGGTGTTGCTCGCGGGGTACGCGTATTCCGACTGGGTGGCACGCCATCTGCGCATGCGGGCGCAGGCCGTGCTGCATGTGGCGCTGCTCGTCGCCAGCCTGGCTTTTCTTCCGATCGTGGTGGGTGCGCAGTGGAAGCCGACCGGCGCCGAAGACCCGGCCTGGCGGATCCTGGGCCTGCTGCTCGGCACCATCGGCCTGCCGTATTTCCTGCTTTCCACCACCGGGCCGCTGGTGCAGTCGTGGGTGGCGCGCACGCCGTGGGGCACGAAGGTGTACCGGTACTTCTCGCTGTCGAACCTGGCCTCGCTGCTGTCGCTGCTGAGCTATCCGGTGCTGATCGAGCCGTTCAGTGCGCTGCGGCAGCAGGCGCATGGATGGTCGTGGGGCTACGGCGCGTTCGTTTTGCTGTGCGCGGGCACGACGCTGTACATGGCGCGGCGGTTGCCGGGCGAGGTCGTGCCGCAGCAGCCGGACGGCCAGGCTGCCGCGCCGGACAATCCGCCGCGCCTTGCCGACTACCTGCTGTGGCTCGCGCTGCCGGCGCTGGCCTCGTGGCTGCTGCTGGCCGTGACGAACCACATCACCCAGAACGTCGCAGCGGTGCCCTTCCTGTGGGTGCTGCCGCTGTCGCTGTACCTGCTGACTTTCATCCTGTGCTTCGAAAGCGACCGCTGGTACCGGCGCGGCGTGTTCCTGCCGCTGGCCGCCGCCCTGCTGTTGCTGTGCGCGTTCGGGCTTCGGCACTGGATCGGCGGCGACGTGCGCATCGCGCTGCCGCTGTATGTGTCGGGACTGTTCGTGCTGTGCATGTTCCTGCACGGCGAAACCGCGAGGCTGCGGCCGGGGCCGCGCCATCTCACGCGCTTCTACCTGATGCTGTCCCTCGGCGGGGCGCTGGGCGGCGTGACGGTCGGGCTGGTCGCGCCGCATGTGCTGGTGGCGTACTACGAACTGGGGCTCGGCCTGATGCTGACCGCGCTGGCCGGCGCCGCCGTGCTGCGCAGGCGCGTTTGGCTGCGGGTCGCCTGCGTGGCACTGGCCGCCTGCTGCGCCTTCTTCCTGTTGCTGCAGATCGGCAACGACCGCTCGGACGCACGCCGCCTGCAGCGCAACTTCTACGGGGCGCTGCTCGCGTACGACACGATTCTCGACCCGCCCTCCGAAAGCCTGCGCCAGCTGGCGCACGGCTCGGTCAAGCACGGCGCGCAGTTCATGGACCCCGCGCGGCGGCGCGAGCCCACCACCTATTACGGCGAGACCTCGGGTATCGGCCTCGCGATCGCGGCGGCGCCCGAAGGGCCGCGCCGCGTGGGCCTGATCGGGCTGGGGGCCGGCACGCTCGCGACCTACGGCCGCGCAGGCGACGTCTACCGCTTCTACGAGATCAATCCGCAGGTGTTCGAGATGGCGGACAAGGAATTCAGCTTCCTGCGCGACAGCGCCGCGCGCATCGAACGTGTGCTCGGCGATGCCCGGCTGGCGCTGGAGCGCGAGCCGTCGCAGGGCTTCGACGTGCTCGCGGTGGATGCCTTCTCGGGCGACTCCGTGCCCGTCCACCTGCTCACGGCCGAGGCGATGGATGCGTACCTGAGGCATATGAAGCCCGACGGCGTGATCGCCTTCCACGTGACCAACCGCTTCCTGGCGCTGGCGCCCGTGGTCGCGAAGGTGGCCGAGGCGCGCGGGCTGCACGCGGTGCTGGTGCACGACGAGGCGGAGCAGGCCGATTGGCTGAATCGCACCGACTGGGTGCTGGTCGCGCGCGATCCGCGGGTGCTGGCGCGCGAGCCGGTGGGGGAGGCCGCCGCTGCCATCGCCACGCAGCCGGGGCAGCGGCCCTGGACCGACGACTTCAACAACCTGCTCGGCGCGCTGAAGTAGAGGGCTGGCGGGAGGGCGGGCGGCCGCGCAAAAGAAAAGGCCCGCGTGAAGCGGGCCTCTTTCATGGATGTCGGTCCGGCGTGGCTAATCAGGCCTTGGCTTCCTTCTCGCACTTCTTCATGAAGCTGTTCTTGGCGGCGCCGGCCAGCGGCTTGCCGTTCTTGTCCATGGCCTTGGCGGCACAGGCGGGAGCCGCTGCGGCCTTGGTTTCCTTCTCGCACTTCTTGATGGAGCTGGCCTTGGCGGCGCCGGCCAGGGCCTTGCCGTTCTTGTCGACGGCCTTGGCTTCGCAGGTCGCGCCGGCAGCAGGGGCTGCTGCGGGTGCAGCGGCAGCGGCGGGGGCTGCAGCCGGAGCGGGAGCCTTGTCTTGAGCCTGTGCGGCGCCGAAGGAAAGGCAGGCACCGAGTGCAAGCAGGGAAAGGAGCTTCTTCATGGTGATATGTCCTCGCAAGATTGAGTTGTGACAGGTTCCCCGCCTCGGGGCCGACCATCGTAACGGGCCAAGGCAACGATCGGATGACCATCGTCAACAGCGCCCGGGTTTGCCCCCGGTAAAATTCACGGATGCTATTGGTCAAACAGGAGCTGCTCGCGGCGCTCGCGAACACGCTCGAATCCCTCTCGCCCGGCGCCGGCTCCAAGGCCGCGTTCGAGTCGCCCAAGATGGCCGCGCACGGCGATTTCGCCTGCACGGCCGCGATGCAGCTCGCCAAGCCGCTGGGGCGCAAGCCCCGCGAACTGGGCGAGGAACTGAGCGCCGCGCTGCTCGCCACCCCCGCGTTCGCCCAGTGGGTCGACGCCATCGAGATCGCCGGGCCCGGCTTTCTCAACATCCGGCTGAAGACGGCGGCCAAGCAGCAGATCGTGCGCGAGGTGCTGTCGGCCGCGAATACTTTCGGTCAACAGCCGGCCACCGGCGAGAAGGTGCTGGTCGAGTTCGTCTCGGCCAACCCGACCGGTCCGCTGCACGTCGGCCACGGCCGCCAGGCCGCGCTCGGCGACGCCATCTGCAACCTGCGTGCCTCGCAGGGCGAGAGCGTGTGGCGCGAGTACTACTACAACGACGCCGGCGTGCAGATCCAGACGCTGGCCAACAGCACGCAGCTGCGCGCCCGCGGCTTCAAGCCCGGCGACGCCGAATGGCCCAGCGGCGAGAAGGCGCCTGCATACAACGGCGACTACATCGCCGACATCGCGGCCGACTTCAAGGCGAAGAAGACCGTCAAGTCGGAAGACCGCGAAGTCACCGCCAGCGGCGACATCGAGGACATCGACGCCATCCGCGAGTTCGCCGTGGCCTACCTGCGCCGCGAGCAGGACCTGGATCTGCAGGCCTTCCGCGTGCGCTTCGACCAGTACTACCTGGAGTCCAGCCTCTACACCAGCGGCCGCGTCGATGCAGCGGTGCGCAAGCTCGTGGCCGCCGGCAAGACCTACGAGCAGGACGGCGCGCTGTGGCTGAAGTCGACCGACTACGGCGACGACAAGGACCGCGTGATGAAGAAGCAGGACGGCACGTACACGTACTTCGTGCCCGACGTCGCGTATCACATCGCCAAGTGGGAGCGCGGCTTCCACAAGGTCATCAACATCCAGGGCACCGACCACCACGGCACCATCGCCCGCGTGCGCGCCGGCCTGCAGGCCGCCGGCGAGGGCATCCCCGAGGGCTACCCCGACTACGTGCTGCACACCATGGTGCGCGTGATGAAGGGCGGCGAAGAGGTCAAGATCAGCAAGCGCGCGGGCAGCTACGTCACGCTGCGCGACCTGATCGAGTGGACCAGCACCGATGCCGTGCGCTTCTTCCTGCTGAGCCGCAAGCCCGACACCGAGTACACCTTCGACGTCGACCTCGCGGTGACGAAGAACAACGACAACCCGGTCTACTACGTGCAGTACGCCCACGCGCGCATCTGCTCGGTGCTGGCCGGCTGGGGCGGCGACGCCGCCGCGCTCAAGGACGTCGACCTGTCGCCGCTGGAAAGCCCGGCCGCCCAGGCGCTGATGCTGCTGCTGGCCAAGTACCCGGCCATGCTGACCGCCGCGTCGAAGGACTTCGCCCCGCACGACGTCACCTTCTACCTGCGCGAACTGGCCGCCAGCTACCACAGCTACTACGACGCCGAGCGCATCCTGGTCGACGACGAAAAGGTCAAGCTGGCCCGCCTCGCGCTGGTCGCCGCGACCGCGCAGGTGCTGCACAATGGCCTCGCGATTCTTGGCGTCAGTGCGCCGAGCAAGATGTGAACTCTCTCACCATGAAGAAGACAACCAGACAACGCGGCAACATCGTCATCGGCCTGATCATCGGGCTGGTGCTCGGCCTGGGCGTCGCGCTGGGCATTGCGGTCTACGTGACCAAGGTGCCGATCCCGTTCGTGACCAAGACGCAGCGCGGCGGCGCCGAGCAGGACGAGGCCGAGGCCCGCAAGAACCGCGACTGGGATCCGAACGCGCCGCTGGCCGGCAAGGCCGGCGCAGCCAAGCCGGCGGCACCCGCCACCCCGACCGGCCCTGTCAATCCCGTCACCGGCGAGCCGGCCACTGGCACCACCGCCGTGGCCCCGGCCACCGCATCGCCCAACACCGCGCCGCCGGTGCCCGTGGTGGTGGCGCCCAAGCCGCGCACCGCGCCGGTGCCGGCCGAGGCCAATGCCCTGCCGCCGTCGAACGATCCGCTGGGCGACCTGGCCCGGGCGCGATCGGGCAGCGTTTCCGGCTCCGGCAGCACGACCACCGCTTCGGCCGCGCCGAGCAGCAGCGGCAGCAGCTCCGGCCCCGATCCGTTCATGTACTTCGTGCAGGCCGGCGCCTTCCGTACCACCGAGGACGCCGAGGCGCAGCGCGCCAAGCTGTCGCTGATGGGCGTCGAGGCCAAGGTCACCGAGCGCGAGCAGGCGGGCCGCACCGTGTATCGCGTGCGCGCCGGCCCCTTCAACAAGAAGGACGACGCCGACCGCCTGAAGGAGCGGCTCGACGGCGGCGGCATGGATTCGGCGCTGGTCCGCGTGCAGCGCTGACCGGCCCTTACCCGGCGCAGGCTGGCCGGCAACCGACACGAATAGCCCCCAAACTTCGCCGTGCGGCATTTGCCGCCACCATCCACAGCCTCGGGCGCGCCGGATGCGGGGGAACTCCCCGCCGCGCGCCGGCTCAGTCTGCCGTAATAACTGGAGAGCTCTTTCAATGAAACGTCGTGACTTTTCGCTGGCCGCCACTTCGCTCGGGCTGCTGTCCCTGACCGCCAACCAGGCCCACGCCCAGGCGCGCGTGCCCAAGGCCGGCTCCGAGTACCTGGTGCTCGACAAGCGCGTGCCGGTCGACGCGCCCGCCGGCAAGATCGAGGTGGTCGAGTTCTTCTCGTACAACTGCCCGCACTGCAACGACTTCGAGCCGTCGCTGGAAGCCTGGATCAAGACGGCGCCGAAGGAAGTCGCCTTCCGCCGCATCCCGGTGCCCTTCGTGGGCAACGACGTCGAGGCCAAGCAGCGCCTGTACTACACGCTGGAAGCCATGGGCAAGGTCGACGAGTACCAGCCGAAGGTGTTCAACGCGATCCACGCGCAGCGCCAGAACGTGAACGGCGACGCCAACATCATCGCCTGGGCCACCGCCAACGGCCTGGATGCCGCCAAGTTCAAGGAAACCTTCACCTCCTTCGGCGTGGCCAGCAAGGCCAAGCGCGCCTCGCAGATGACCGACTCCTACAAGGTGGCCGGCGTGCCCGCGATGGCCGTCGCAGGCCGCTGGTACGTGGACGGCGAAACCGCCGGCAACATGACCAAAGTGCTTCAGGTCGTGAACTATTTGATCGGCGAAGCTAAAAAGGGCTGACCCCCAGGCTTCGCGCACTTCGTGTCGCTTCTCCTACCCCCTTGCAGGGGGCAACACCTGCGGCCCGGCGGAGCCGGTTCCGCGGTGTTCCCGGAAGGGAATCCGGGAGGAAGTCAAGCCCGCTTCGGCGGGCTTTTTCATCTGTGCGTGCGGGGCTGACGCAATCAGCCGCATACAATGCCGAGCAAGTTTCGTGCCTCTATGACATTGCACTCTTACCCCACCACCCCCTTCCTCCGTCGCATCGGTCGCCTGGCCGCCGGCGCGCTGTTGCTGGCCGGCCTCGCTTCGGGCGCCCTGGCCGAGACCGCCGACCGCTCCAAGCCGATGAACATCGAGTCGGACTCGATGCGCTACGACGACCTGAAGCAGACGAGCGTGTTCACCGGCAACGTTTTGGTGACAAAGGGCACGATCATCATCCGCGGCGCGCGGCTGGACGTGCGCCAGGACGCCGAGGGCTACCAGTACGGCGTGGTCACGGCGGCGCCCGGCAAACGGGCCTATTACAAGCAGAAGCGCAACGCTCCTGACGAGTGGATCGAGGGCGAGTCGGAAGTCATCGAGTACGACAGCCGCGCCGACAACGTCAAGTTCATCCGCAACGCCACCATGCGCCGCCTGCTCGGCGCCACGCCGAACGACGAGAGCCAGGGCGCACTGATCGTCTACGACCAGAGCAACGACACCTACACCGTCAACGGCTCCACCGTGCCGCCGAACACCGCCGTCAACGCCTCGGCCCCCGGCGGACGCGTCAGGACCATCCTGACCCCCAAGGCCGCGACCGCCACCGCGCCCGCTGCCGGCGCCTCGGCCCCGGCCGGCGCGAAGGCTCCGCCGCCGGCGCCCACCCCGGCACCCGGCAAGGGCCTGCGCCAGAGCACCACGCTCGGCAGTGACCAGGGAGATACCCGCAAGTGATCGAATCCGCAGGAACGCAGGACGCCAACGGCGCACCGGGCAGCCGCCTGGTCGCGCGCGGCCTGAAGAAGAGCTACGGCAGCCGCACGGTCGTGAAAGACGTCTCGCTCGACGTGCAGAAGGGCGAAGTCGTCGGGCTGCTCGGGCCGAATGGCGCAGGCAAGACCACCTCGTTCTACATGATCGTGGGACTGGTGCGCGCCGATGCCGGCGACATCACCATCGACGGCGAGCCCATCGCCCACATGCCGATCCACCGCCGCGCTCGCATGGGCCTGAGCTACCTGCCGCAGGAAGCCTCGATCTTCCGCAAGCTCACGGTCGAGGAAAACGTGCGCGCCGTGCTCGAGCTCCAGATGGAGCCCGACGCGAACGGCAAGATGGCCCCGCTGTCGAAGCAGCACATCGAGGAGCGCCTGTCCGAGTTGCTGGCCGACCTGCGCGTCGACCACCTGCGCGATTCGCCCGCGCTCGCGCTGTCGGGCGGCGAGCGCCGCCGCGTCGAGATCGCGCGCGCCCTGGCCACGCAGCCGCGCTTCATCCTGCTGGACGAGCCCTTCGCCGGCATCGACCCGATCGCGGTGATCGAGATCCAGCGGATCATCAGCTTCCTGAAGGAGCGCGGCATCGGCGTGCTCATCACCGACCACAACGTGCGTGAGACGCTGGGCATCTGCGATCACGCGTTCATCATCAGCGACGGGCACGTGCTGGCACAAGGCACGCCTTCGGAGATCGTCGACAACGCCGAGGTACGCAGGGTGTACCTGGGCGAACACTTCCGGATGTAAGGAAGGTCGGGTTCTCCATGAAGCAGGGGCTGTCCCTTCGCGTCTCGCAGCATCTGGCGCTCACGCCGCAGCTGCAGCAGTCCATACGGCTGCTGCAGCTCTCCACGCTCGAACTGAGCCAGGAGGTCGAGCAGATGCTGGACGAGAACCCGTTCCTCGAACGCACGGCGGAAGAGGCCGCGCGCGAGGAGTTCGGGCTCGACACCGCCGACGCCCCGGTGCCACGCGACGAAGGCGGTGAGGGCGAGAGCGACTTCGCTTCGTCGGCCCCCAGCGCATCCACCAGTTCCACCGAAACCGCCGCCAGCACGGCCGACTCCGAAGGCCCCACCGCCGACGTCGCCGAGCGCGAGCCCGACTGGGAAGGCGACGGCACCGTCGACATGGCGCCCGACGACAGCGAATGGGGCAGCGACGCCCCCGCGCGCCAGAACAACCTGGGCGACGACGAACGTGCCGACGCCACCGAACTCGCGCGCAGCCAGGAGTCGCTGCAGTCCTTCCTGCACCGCCAGGCGCTGAGCCTGCGGCTCGACAAGAACGACAGCGCCGCGCTGCGCTTTCTCATCGAATCGCTCAACGACGACGGCTACCTCGAAGACTCGCTGCCCGCGCTGGCCTCGGGCCTGGCCGGCGACGACAACGACCAGTTCGACGACCTCGTGCATCACTTCCAGGTGGCGCTCGGCCTGCTGCAGAGCCTGGAGCCCGCCGGCGTCGGCGCGCGCGACCTCGGCGAGTGCCTGAGCATCCAGCTGCGCGCCATGGCCAGCGAGGACGAGACCGAGGAAGAAGAACTGGTCCGCAAGACCGCCATCGCCGTCTGCAAGCAGCCCATGGAGCTGCTCGCGCGCCGCGACTTCAAGCGCCTTGCCACGCTCACCCGCAGCAGCGAGGAGCTGGTGCGCTCGGCGCTGCAGATCATCGCGCGGCTGGAGCCCAAGCCGGGTCGCAGCTTCGTGGACGTCGAGCGCAACATCGTCATTCCCGACGTGATCGTCACCAAGACCGGGCGCGGCACGAACGTGAAGTTCCGCGTCATGCTCAACCCCGAGGTGATGCCGCGCCTGCGCGTGCACGACATCTACGCCGGCGCGCTCAAGTCGCACAAGGGCGAGGGCAGCCAGGCGCTGTCGCAGCGGCTGCAGGAGGCGCGCTGGTTCATCAAGAACATCCAGCAGCGCTTCGACACCATCCTGCGCGTGAGCAACGCCATCGTCGAGCGGCAGAAGAGCTACTTCGTGCACGGCGAGCTCGCGATGCGCCCGCTGGTGCTGCGCGAGATCGCCGACGAGTTGGGCCTGCACGAATCCACCATCTCGCGGGTGACCACCGCCAAGTACATGGCCACGCCCTTCGGCACGGTCGAGCTCAAGTACTTCTTCGGCTCGGCGCTGGGCACCGAGACCGGCGGCAATGCGTCGAGCACCGCGGTGCGCGCGCTCATCAAGCAGTTCGTGGGTTCGGAGAGCGTGAAGAAGCCGCTGTCGGACAGCCAGATCTCGGAGATGCTGAAGGAGCAGGGCATCGAGTGCGCGCGCCGCACCGTGGCCAAGTACCGCGAAGCGCTGCGCATCGCTCCCGCCAACCTTCGCAAGGCTCTGTAGAAAGCTGCCGATGACCTGTCGCCTGCTGTCGCGTTGTGGGCTCTGGGTCTTCGTCATGGCGGCATTGCTGCTCACCGGCTGCGCCACCTTGCCCGACGAGGCGCCGCGCACGCCCACCAAGGCCATGGCCGTCTCGGCCGACACCGCCCTCGGCAAGATCGCGCTGGCCTCCCAGCCCGATCCCGACCTGAGCGGCTTCCGCCTGATGCCCGGCGGCGACTTCGCCTTCGACACCCGCATCCAGCTCGCCCGCCGCGCGCAGCGCACGCTCGACGTGCAGTACTACCAGATCGAGAACGACGAGACCGGCCGCTACCTGCTGCGCACCCTGCGCGACGCCGCCCTGCGCGGCGTGCGCGTGCGGCTGCTGATGGACGACCTCTACACATCCGGCGAAGACGAGCTGCTGCTCGGCCTCGCCGCCACGCCCAACGTGGAGCTGCGCCTGTTCAACCCCTTCCCGGCCGGGCGCGGCAGCCTGCTGAAGCGCTTCACCGCCTCGCTCTTCGACTTCAGCCGCGTCAACCGCCGCATGCACAACAAGCTGTTCATCGCCGACGGCGCGATGGCGGTGGCGGGCGGGCGCAACATCGGCAACCAGTATTTCAGGCGCACGGCGGGCGAGAACTTCATCGACCTCGACACCTTCGTCACCGGTGCGCTGGTGCCGCGGCTGGGCAGCCTGTTCGACCAGTACTGGAACAGCGTCTACGTGCGGCCGATCCAGTCGGTGGCGAGCAGTGCCTTGTCACGCGAGGAGCTGCAGAAGCGCTTCGACGCCGCCACCGGTCCTGACACCACGCCGCCGCCGCCCAAGCCCGCGCCGAACGACCTGCTCGGCTACAGCCCGATGGCGGAAGACCTGGATGCCGGCAAGCTCGGCCTGATCTGGACCACCGCCGAGGCCTATGCCGATTCGCCCGAACGCGTGATCGGCAAGACGGCCTCCTATGGCGGCGTGCCGCTGCTCGACGTCGACAGCGTGCGCTACAACGTCGTCGAGCAGATGCGCCGCGCCCGCTCGGAGGTGACCATCGTCTCTCCCTACCTGATCCCGGGGGCTTCCGGGCTCGACGTGATGCGCGAGATCCGCGGGCGCAACGTGAAGATCAGCGTAGTCACCAATTCGCTCGCCGCGACCGACGAGCCGCTGGTGCACACCGCCTACCGCCGCTACCGGCCCGACATGCTCAAGCTGGGCGCCGACCTCTACGAGCTGAGCACCAACCGCACCCGGCGCAGCGTGCGGCTCGGCCTCTTCGGCACCTCGGTAGGCCGGCTGCATGCCAAGTCGGCGGTGATCGACCAGCGCATCCTCTTCGTCGGTTCGATGAATTTCGACCCGCGCTCGGAGTCGCACAACACCGAGATCGGCCTCTTCATCCGCAGCCCCGAGATGGCGCAGCAGGCGCTGAAACTCATCGACGTGCTCAAGCAGCAGGGCGCCTACCGGCTGCGCTTTGCCGAGGGCAGCAACGAGTCGCGCATCGAATGGGTCAGCGACGACGCCGGCAAGCTCACCGTGCTGACCGAGGAGCCAGACTCCAGCTTCTGGGACCGAACCATGCTCGAGATACTGGCGCCGCTGACGCCGGAAAGCCTGCTCTGAGCCCTGCCGCTCAGTGGCCGTCGTGCACGGCCGACCACACGAGCCGCAGCCCCAGCAGGCCCATCACGCCGCCTGCCGAGCGGTCGATCCAGACCTTGTAGCGCAGGTAGGCCGAGCGCGGCGCCGCCGAGGACAGTGCCAGCGCCACGATGGCGTACCACCCCGTCTCGATGCAGAAGATGACCGCCGGCACCGCCAGCGCCAGCACCAACGGCACCTCGCGCGGCAGGAAGGCCGCGAAGATGCTCGCGTAGACCACCGCGGTCTTCGGGTTGCTGACCTGCGTGGCGAGGCCCAGCAGGAAGGTGCGCCTGCCGCGGCCCTGCGGACGCTGCGAAGGGTCAGCGGCCTCCTGCGCCACGGCCAGCGGCTGCCGCGCGCCGCGCCAGATGCGGATGCCCAGGTAGACGAGGTAGGCGCCGCCCAGCCCCTTGATCGCCAGGTACAGCGCCGGCACCGCAAGGAACGCTGCCTGCAGCCCTGCGAGCGCCGCGATCGCGAAGACCAGCCCGCCCGCTCCCATGCCCAGTGCCGCCGCAAGGCCGTCGGCACGCGAGGTCACGGCGGTGCGCGCCACCATCACGAAGCTGGGGCCCGGGCTCATGGCGCCCACGGTCATGGCGCCGGCGATGCCGAGGAGGGCGAGGGTGGTGTCCATCATGTTGTTGTCTCCTGCATCCGTGTCACTGCACGTTGACCGCCTCGACCTGCACCAGCAGCCTCACCTTGTTCTCAAAGCCGAAGTTCAGCCCCCAGGTGATGCCCCAGTCGCTGCGCTCCACGGTTGTCTCGAAGTCGCCGCCGCACACCTGTCGGTTGATCAGCGGGCTCAGGTAGCAGTTGAAGCGCACGGCCTTCAGCGTCACGGGGCGGGTCTGGCCCATCAGCGTGAGCTTGCCGGGCACGTCGACCACCTTGTCGCCGGAGAACTCGATGCGGTCGGCCACGAAGCGGCCGGTCGGAAACTCCGCCACGTTGAAGAAGTCCTTGCTCTGCACGTGGCGGTTGAGCAGGTCGACGCCGGTGTTGATGGAGCTGATGTCCATCGTGATGTCGACCTTGCCGCTGTTGCCGCTGCCGTCGATCTGCACGGAGCCGTCCTTGGTGCTGAAGCGCCCCCGGTTGGTGGTGGTGCCGTAGTGGCCCATCTCGTACATCACGAAGGTGTGGGTGGGGTCGATCACGTAGTTGGCGTTCTTCGCCGGCCCGCCCGCGGGCTTGGCGGAGGCTGCCGGCGCGAATTCCGAGGGCAGCGGTTGTTGCGCCGTGGCGCCGGTGAACACGGCGGCCGACAGGGCCGCGGCAAGAAGAAGCTTTTTCATGGCGTTGGTCGTATGGGTCATGAAAGAGAAAAACGGATGAAGGAGGGCGGGCGGACCAAGCAGATCACAGCGGCCCGAGGCCGGCCAGCGTGAACCTGAAGCGCACCTGCACCTCGTTGCCGACCATCGAGGTGTCGGTCCATTCGCCGTCGCCCACCTTGTAGTCGAGCCGCTGGATCGTAAGGCTTCCGGTGACCACCGCGTAGTTGCCGCCGGGCGCCGGCGCGATGCTGACGGGCACCGTCACGTTTTTCGACGTGCCCTTGATGGTGAGCTTGCCCGCCATCTCGAACCTGCCCTCGCCCAGCGCCTTGATCGCGCTCGACTGGAAGCTCGCTTGCGGGAAGTGCGCAGCGTCGAACCACGGCTGCTTGGGCAGCTCGGCGTCGCTCATCGGAACGCCGAAGCCGGCGCTGGCCGTGTCGATCTGCAGCACGATGCTGCCGCCCTCGGGCTTCTTCGGATCGAAGGCGACGTGCGCGTCGAACTTCTTGAAGGTGCCTTCCACCGGTACGCCCATCTGCTTGCTGACGAAGACGATCTGGCTCTTGTCGGCAACGAGCTTCGCGGCCGGGGGCTCCGCGCCGGCCGGCAGCGCCATGGCCAGGGCCAGCGCCGGGGTGAACAGCGGGAGTTTCATCTTCATCGTCATCGAGCTGATTCCTGGCGTGGCGCGGGCCACATGCGTTTCAGAAGACCGTCGCGGTCGATCCAGTGATGCTTGAGCACCGCCACCACGTGCAGCAGCGTGACGCCCGCCAACGCGAAGGCGCAGTTGCGGTGCAGCGGCTGCAGCACCGCCTCGGCGAAGTCGTGGTCGACCGGCACGAAGTCGGGCAGCTGCAGCACGCCGAACCACGCGACGGGCATGCCCATGGCCGAGCTGTAGGCCCACCCGGTCAACGGCACCGCAAAGAACAGCAGGTACATCAAGGTGTGGCTGATGCGGTAGCTCGCCAGCTGCAGGCGCGATACGCCCCGCGGCAGCGCCGGCGGGCGATGCCCCAGCCGCCACAGCAGCCGCAGCGCCGACAGCGCGAGGATCGTGACGCCGGCCCACTTGTGCCAGCTGTAGATTTTCAGCCGCAGCGGCGAGAACGGCAGTCCGGTCATGTAGAGCCCCACGCCGAAGGAGCCGACGATCAGCACCGCCAGCAGCCAGTGCAGCGTGATCGCGAACGGGTCGTAGCGCGGGCCGGGTGGGTCGGCGGCGAGAGGGGAGGAAGGCGTGTCGGTGGACATCGGGGCAGGGCTGGCGGCCTGTGCGCGGAGCATATCCCGGAAGCGATGACAGCACGGGCCGTGCCAGCTCCCGCGTCAGCCCTGTGCCGGATGCACCGGATGCGCCCGGGGCACCCGCTGCGCTCCCAGCAGCACCCGTCGCAGCTCCTCGGGCTGCACCGGCTTGCGCAGCGCATGCCAGCCGCGCTCGGTGGCGAGCCGCTGGGTGGCTTCGTTGATGTCGGCCGAGATCAGCGCGATCGCCAGCGAGGGCTTCTGCCGCTGCAGCTTCTCGGCCAGCGCGATGCCGTCGAGCGCGCCCGGCAGGCGGATGTCGCACAGCGCCGCGTCGAGCGCGTGCAGGTCGGCCAGCGCCAGCGCCTCGGCTGCGCTGGCATAGACGCGCGGCTCCACCTCCCACTGCTGCAGCAGCGCGGAGAGGCTGTCGGCCACCACCGCGTTGTCTTCCACCACCAGCACGGCGAGACCGGGGCGCAGCGCGTGCGCGGCGTCGGCGCCCGTGCCGTCGTGCCTCGCCGCGGAAGCGTCAGGCCGCGCGGCCACCTCCGCGCCCGCCGGCGCGGCGGGCAGCTCGAAGCTGAACACCGACCCCCGCCCCGGCGCCGAGCGCAGCGACACCTCGATGCCGAGCTGCGCCGCCAGCCGCCGCACGATCGCCAGGCCCAGGCCGTGGCCGCGCTGCAGGTTGCGCTCGACGTTGCCGATCTGCTCGAAGTCGTCGAACACGCGCTGCTGCGCCTCGGCCGCGATGCCGATGCCGCTGTCGCGCACTTCCACGCGCCACGCCAGGCCGGTGCCGCGCCGTCGCGCCCGCACCGCCAGCAGCACGCGCCCGCGCGGCGTGAACTTGACGGCGTTGTCGACCAGGTTGGCGAGCACGCGGCGCAGCGACACCGTGTCGCTCCAGGCAATTGCGCCGCCCGGGCAGCGCACCAGCACCCGGCCGTCGCCCGCCTGCCGGGCCAGCTCCTGCAGCAGCGGCGCCAGCGCCACGGCCGTCGGGCGCAGCGGGTCGACGGCGGCTTCGATGCGGCCGATTTCGAGCAACTGGTTGGTCAGCCCCTCCAGCGCCTGCTGTGCGCGCGCCAGCGAGTCCACCGTGTGCTGAACCGCCACCATGTCCGCGCCGTTGTTCAGCTGCTGGCGCAGCACCTCGGCTTGCAGGCCGATGGCCATCACCGGCTGGCGCAGGTCGTGGTTGGCGGCCGAGAAGAAGCGCAGCCGTTCGGCCTGCGCCTGTTCGGAGGCGCGCAGGCCGGCCAGGGCCTGTTCGCGCAGCTTGTGCTCGTTGAGCCGCAGGCCGATGTTTTCCTCGAGCTGGCGCGAGCGCTCGGCCACCAGCTTCCACATCATCGCGGTCAGGCCGATGCCGATCACGGCCACCGCCGCCATCACCGGGGCGCCCAGCCAGAGGCCGGTGACGATGATCGGCGCCAGCAGCAGCGTGATCGCCAGCTGCGTGGCCGGCGTGTAGAACGACACGGAGAAGGCCGACGACAGCGTCATGCCCATGATGATCACGCCCAGCAGAAGCTGCATGTCGACGCGCCCTGGGTCGAACAGCAGCACCCCGGCCAGCCCGTGCGCCAGCTCCCAGACGGCGGTGCGCAGCGTGTGCTTGCGCTGGGCCTCGCGCAGGCTGGCGGGCGTGAAGGGCTCGGGCAGCCGCTGCGGGAAGAAGCCGCGCATTGCCGTCACGCCGGTGATCAGCGCGATCCACACCAGGGCGCGCGCGAGCGAGAACTGCCAGGCGAAGAGCGCCGCCACGCCGCAGTTCAGCAGGAACTGCACCAGCAGCACCGGCCCGATGGGCTTGATGGACAGCCGCAGCACCTCGCACTGGATCGCGAAGGGGTCGCTGCCGTTGCCGGCGGAGGCCGGTGCGGGCGGAGATGCGTGGGTGGGGGTCATCGGCGAATCGACTATATAGAGAAGGTTTGCAGCGCGGCGACAATGGAGTCCCTTAGTCGGGCTTCCCGATGGTCAGCTTGCCGTGAACGATCTCTCCTTTTTCCTGCCTTGCGCCGCCGGCGTCGAGGAACTCCTCGCCCAGGAGGTGCACGCCCTGACCGGCCGCGCCGGCCAGGATCTGCTTTCGCTGCGTGGCGGCGTGCGCGTGCGCGCCGACTGGCGCGACGGCCTGAAGCTCAACCTGCACAGCCGCCTCGCGCAGCGCGTGCTGGTCGAGCTGGCCCACGGGCCGTACCGCAACGAAAACGACCTGTACGGCATCGCCAGCGGCGTGGCCTGGGAGATCTGGTTCACGCCGAAGCAGACCTTCAAGATCGAGACCACCGCCCAGCACAGCCCGCTGCAGAGCCTGAATTTCGCCACCCTGCGCATCAAGGACGCCATTGCCGACCGCTTCCGCGCCAAGGCCAACGGCGTGCGCCCGAGCATCGAGACCCAGTGGCCCGACTGCCGCGTGTTCGCCCACCTGACCACCGATACCTGCACGCTCTACATCGACACCAGCGGCGAGCCGCTCTTCAAGCGCGGCTGGCGCCAGGACAAGGGCGACGCCCCGCTGAAGGAAACCCTGGCCGCCGCCATGCTCGCCGCCAGCGGCTGGTGGAACCCCGAGACCGGCGAGGTGTCGGTCCAGCCGCTGTACGACCCCTGCTGCGGCAGCGGCACCATCGCCATCGAGGCGGCGCAGATCGCGCGCGGCATCGCGGCCGGGTCGCTGCGGCGCTTCGGCTTCGAGAAGCTGCTGCCGTTCCAGGCGCATGTGTGGACCGCCATCAGGCAGCAGGCCGAGGCGGCCGTGCGGGAGGGCGGCGTGGCGATCTTCGGCTCCGACGTGTCGCACCGCATGGTCGATTTCGCCCAGCGCAATGCCGAGCGCGCCGGCGTGGCGCAGGCCGTCGAGTTCCGCGGCGGTGACGCCCTGCAGCGCATGCCGCCGGCCGAGGGCGGCGTGATCATGCTCAACCCGCCGTACGGCGAGCGCATCGAAGTGGGCGGCGTGGCTGGCGCGGGGCGTCCCGGCGCGCGGGAGGCGGCTCAGTCCAGCGAAGGCGATGCCGGCGACTTCTTCGCGCAGCTCGCCACCCACTGGAAGAAGAACTACGCCGGCTGGACCGCCTGGGTGCTCACGCCCGACCTGAAGCTGCCCAGGCAGATGCGCCTGAAGGAATCGCGCCGCGTGCCGATGTGGAACGGCCCGATCGAATGCCGTCTGTTCCGCTTCGACATGGTTGCGGGCTCAGCGCGGAAGTAGCGCAGGCTCGCCCTCGGGCCTGGGCTGCGGTTGCTGCGGCTCCTTGACGGCTTCCCTGGGGCGCACCGCGCAGGCCGCGTTGATCGTTCGCGTGACGAGGTCGCGCGCGCCGGCCAGGCTCACCGTGCGCAGGTCGTCCTCCTCGAAATGCCTCACCGCCACCGGTTCGCCGACGAAGTTCGGATGTCCGAAGTAGGTGGCACTCACGTAGCGCGCGCTGCGGGCCTCGCAATCGACCCTGGCCTGGGCCTGGAAGGAGCGGTACCGGATGCCGTCGCGGCTCGTGCGGTCCTGCGGCAGGCTCATGCGAAGGCTCACGAGGCGCTTCGATCCGTCCGCCTCGACGCTGGTCGGATCGACCTGCACATAGCTGGAACTGTCGTCGCCCGGCGTGCCCGACAGCGTCAGCCACTCGGCCCGGACGCCCACGGATGCGAGCAGGGCGAGGCAGAGCAGCGGCAGGCGTTTCATGAAGGAAGGCAGAGAGGGCTGTGATTGGTGAGGTCCGATTGTCGTCGGCCGGGCTAACGAAGGCCTGACCGCTGCATTGCATGGTGCAACATCGGCGATATTCCCCGCACATTCCATGACGTTGACAGAACCCGCCAGCCTTGTCGTCATCGACACCAACATCGCCCTCGACCTGCTGGTCTTCGAAGACCCCGCCTGGGGGCCGCTGACCGCCCGGCTCGCCGCCGGCGAACTGCACTGGCTGGCCACCGCCGCCATGCGCACCGAACTCGAGCGCGTACTGGGCTACCCCCTGATCGCCAGGCGCATGGCGCAACGCGAACTGCAGGTGCCGGCGGTGCTCGCCGATTTCGACGCGCGGGTGCGGATGGTGGAAGGCACTCCGCCGCGCGCGCCCTGCGTGTGCAGCGACCCCGACGATCAGGTCTTCATCGACCTGGCAGTGGCGCACAAGGCGCTGCTGCTGAGCAAGGACCGGGCGGTGCTGTCGATGAAGAAGCGGCTGGCGCTGCGAGGAGTGGTGGTGCAGGCGGCGTACGGGGTGTAGCGGCGACTGGCGGCGGTGTCGGCGCCGGCGTCAGGAAGCAATTGACAACGTTTCGTTCATCGAGCGGTTTTGAAGCGGCACTAGATTTCCGGCAGGGCCATGCCATGCCTCCCAACTCGTGATGAGCGGAAATCTCCCAGCCATTCTTCCCGTCGTTCGCACACTCTCCATCGCCGTCGGCGCGATCGTGCTCGGCCTTGTCTTCTACAAGCTCATCGGGCCGGTGGGCCGTTGGTACGAGTTCAACTTCGCAAGGAACGACGACGACCTGGGCCGCGCGTACATGGTCGCGCTCGCCGTTCAGTTGGTCGCGCTGTTTGCCGGAGGCTGGCTGGGCGACCTGGTGTTCCGCAGATGGCGCCGGAAGAGGTACGAAGCTTGACTCTGTCTGCCTTGACGCAGCTGCTCGTTCGGCTGCTTTGCATCCTTGCAGGGGCTCTGGCGTTCAGCTTTCTCGGGACCAAGACCGTACTGATTCCCATCGGGCAGTGGTACGAAATGAACAAGGCCCAGGATTTCGACGACTTGTCGCAGGCCTATGTTCTCGCGCTTGTCGCCCAGGGGATTCTTGTCGTCATCGGCGGCTGGCTTGGCGACCGGCTGTTCCGCAGATTGCGGCGGAAGCAGCTCGACAGCCGCTAGTGCTGCACCCCGTTGGCAGCCTGCAGATGCCACCGCCCCAACAACCGCGCCACCGCCCGCACCCGCTGCGTATCCCGCCCCCAGCGCCGGCTCGCCGGCAGCTTCTGCGCCCACTTCATGCGCCTCGCCGCGTTCGCGATGCGCTCGCGCACTTCCTCGTTCACGTCTGCCAGCGCCGCGTGCCAGTGCTGCCCTGCAGCCTGCGGCGCGGCGGCCTCGAGCATCATGGCCGTCGAGTGCAGGTAGCTCAGCCAGTCGCGCGCCTGGCATTCCGCCAGCGTCATGACCTCGGCCGGGTCGTCCTCGAAATCGATGTAGCCGATCACGCCGTCGGGGCACTGCACGAGGTTGCGGTCGAAGGCCTGGCTCAGGTGCTGGCCGCAGACGTGCACGGCGGCAATGGCGGCGAGGCCCTCGCGCCATACGGCCAGCAGCGCGGCGGGGCCGGCGGCTGCGGCGTGGTCGAGCCGCTCCTGCAGCACCACCGTCGCGCGGCCGCTTTCGCCCAGGTCGGAAATGAGCAGGCCGTCCGGCTGCTGCGCCAGCACCACCGGCACGCGCAGGCCGGCGGCCGCGAGCTGCTTGAGGCGCCGCGCCTCCGTGGCGATGGCGGCCTCGCCGCCCGGGTTGGGCACGGGCTTGATGATGTCCAGCCGCGCCATACGCGCGACCGCCGCCATCACGCGGTAGCCCCACTTGCCGTGCCGGGGGCCGGCCTTCTTGAGCCACACGCGTTCGCTGCCGAAGCGGTGGCTGGCCACGTTCTTCTGCTGCTGGGGCAGGGTGGCGCGCAGGAATTCCGCGTAGTCGCCGGGCGCCGGCGGGTTGGGGGAAAGCGCGTCCAGGGGCGCGGGCGCCGAAGCTGCGCCTTTGCGCGTTTGCAGGCGCCGGCTGGCGCCTCTACTCAGTGGGTTCATGCGGCCAATGCAAAGCCCGACACAAGCCCCTGCGGGCCCTGCGTCACGGGCTGGAAACTCTCTGCACTGGCCAGCGGCCAGTAGGTACGGAAGACATTGTGCTGCTCGTCGAGCGGGCCGAGCAGGGCGCCCGGCTGCACCTGCATCACCAGGTTGCTCAACAGGCGCACCTCGGTGTCGGAAATGCGGCGCACGATGTGGTGCGCGGTGATCTGCTGCGGATGGTCGAGCCCGGCGGCCTGCACCAGCTCCTGCAGCGCGTGCAGCGTGCTGTGGTGGAAGTTGTGCACGCGCTCGGCCTTGGTCGGCACCACCAGCGCCTTCTGGCGCAGCGGGTCCTGCGTGGTCACGCCGGTGGGGCAGTGGCCGGTGTGGCAGCTCTGCGCCTGGATGCAGCCCAGGGCCATCATGAAGCCGCGCGCGGCGTTGCACCAGTCGGCGCCCAGCGCCATCATGCGCGCCACGTCGAAGGCGGTGATCACCTTGGCCGCGCAGCCGATCTTGATGCGGTGGCGCAGGTTCACGCCGATCAGCGTGTTGTGCACCAGCAGCAGGCCTTCCTGCAACGGCGCACCCACATGGTCGCTGAACTCGACCGGCGCCGCGCCGGTGCCGCCCTCGGCGCCGTCGACCACGATGAAGTCGGGCGTGATGCCGGTGGCCTGCATCGCCTTGACGATGCCGAACCATTCCCACGGATGGCCCAGGCAGAACTTGAAGCCGGTCGGCTTGCCGCCCGACAGCTCGCGCAGCCTGGCGACGAAATGCATCATCTCGGTCGGCGTGGAGAAGGCGCTGTGCGAGGCGGGCGAGATGCAATCGACACCCACCGGCACGCCGCGCGCGGCCGCGATCTCGGGCGTGACCTTGGGGGCCGGCAGCACGCCGCCGTGGCCGGGCTTGGCGCCCTGGCTCAGCTTGATCTCGATCATCTTCACCTGCGGGTCGCGCGCGTTGGCGGTGAAGCGTTCTTCGCTGAAGCTGCCGTCCTCGTTGCGGCAGCCGAAGTAGCCGGAGCCGATTTCCCAGATCAGGTCGCCGCCGTGCACGCGGTGGTGCTGCGAGATCGAGCCCTCGCCGGTGTCGTGCGCGAAGCCGCCCATCTTGGCGCCCTTGTTGAGCGCGAGGATGGCATTGGCCGACAGCGCGCCGAAGCTCATGGCCGAGATGTTGAACACGCTGGCGCTGTACGGCTGCGTGCAGACCTGGGCGGGGTTGGCGCCCGCCGGCTGCGGCGTGCCGCCGATCACGATGCGGAAATCGTGGTCGGCGAGCTTGGTCGGCCGCATCGAGTGGTTGATCCACTCGTAGCCCGCGATGGTCACGTTCATCTGCGTGCCGAAGGGGCGGTTGTCGGGGTCGCCCTTGGCGCGCTGGTACACCAGCGAGCGCTGGGCGCGCGAGAAGGGGGCGGCCTCGGAGTCGCTTTCGATGAAGTACTGCCGCATTTCGGGGCGGATGAACTCCAGCAAAAAGCGCAGGTGGCCGATCACCGGGTAGTTGCGCAGGATGGCGTGGCGGGCCTGCCGCAGGTCGTGCACGCCGGTACCTGTGAGTACCGCAAAAACGGCCACGCCGATCCAGGCCAGCCACAGGTGGGGCGAAACCAGCACGAAGGCCAGGCATGCCACCAAGCCGACCACGCACAGGGCGAAAGCGCTGTAGCGCGTCGGAAACGGAATAATCGTGGGCATAGAAATAGTCTCGACCGTGGCCTGCTGCATCATAGAGGGCTGCCTCGAACTTGCCATGACGACCATTCCCGACCCCATTTCGCCCCCCGACAGCACCCCCGCAGCCCGCACTCCCCTCGGTCCCGACGATTTCGACGCTCTCGACCAGGCGCTCGACGCCATGCGCGAGCACGACGAGGAAATCCCCCAGTGGGAGTTCTGCGAAGGCTTCATGGCCGCCCTGATCTGCACCCGCCGGCCCATCCTGCCGTCCGAATACTGGCCCGTCCTGCTGGGCGACAGCTTCTCGTCCGCCCAGCACATGGAGTTCGTCTGGAACTGGAAGCGCCGCTGGATCGAGATCGAGGAGGGCCTCGACGCCCCCGTCGAAACCCTCGACGACGAACGCAGCTGGCAGCCCGAGGTGCTCGACACCCGCGGCGCCATCGCCTCCCTGCCGGAAGAAGAGCGTGCCGAAGTCGCCGGCGAGGCCATTCCTTCGTTCGCGCAGGTCTGGGCGCTCGGCTTCATGTACGCGGTCGAGAACTGGCCCGAAGATTGGGCCGAGCCGCGCGACAAGGACGCCGCGCGCATGCTGAACGACGCGCTCGACAACATCGTCGCCCTCACCGAGGACGACACCGGCAAGCCCACGCTGTCGATGTACAGCGACGACGCCCCGCCCAGCGTGAGCCAGCAGCGGCTGGACGACTTCGGCGCCGCCATCTGGGCCGTGTACGACCTGCGCCAGCTCTGGAAGAGCCTGGGCCCGAAGGCCGAGACCATCCGCAAGGAAGCCACGCCCGGACGTAACGACCCTTGCCCCTGCGGCAGCGGCAAGAAGTACAAGAAGTGCCACGGTGAGTGACTGGGCTCACCCCCAGGCTTCGCGCACTTCGTGTCGCTTCGCCAACCCCCTTGCAGGGGGCAATACCTGCGGCCCGGCAAAGCCGGTTCCGCGGTATTCCTGAAATGAGCTCAGTCCTGGCGCAGCGCTCCGCCGCAGAACCCCTGACGCCCCGCGCGGCATGGGTGATGGTCCTGGCGCTGTGCGCCGGGGTCGCGCTGAGCCAGGCGTTCCGTACGGTGGGCGCCATCATGGCGAGCCCGCTGCAGGCCGATTTCCATCTTTCCGCACAGGCCCTCGGGATCTTCTCGGGGGCTTTTCATTTCGCGTTCGGCGCGATGCAGCTGTTCATGGGCATCGGCATCGACCTGCACGGCGTGCGCCGCACGGTGCTGGTGGCCTTTCCGGTCGCCATCGCGGGTGCGCTGCTGTCGGCGGTGTCGTCCAGCTACCTGGTGCTGGTGGCCGGGCAGGCGCTGATCGGCGTCGGCTGCGCGCCGGCCTTCCTGGTATGCACGGTGTTCATCGCGCGGCACTTTCCGGCGGCGAGCTTCGCCACCGTGTCGGGCATGGTGCTGGCTGTCGGCGGCATCGGCATGCTGGCCACCGGCACGCCGCTGGCGTGGCTGGTGCAGGCGTATTCCTGGCGCGCGGGCTTCCTGGTGCTGGCCGTGGCCGCGGCGCTGGCGTGGCTGGCGATCTGGTACTGGGTGCACGAGCCGGCTTCGGCCGTGCCGGGCAAGCGGGAGTCAATTCCCGAGGCGATCCGCCAGTTCGGCGCGCTGTTCGCCATGCCGCACACGCTGGGCATCATGGTGCTGGGCGCGGTCACGTACGCGGCCTTCATCTCGCTGCGCGGCCTGTGGCTGGGCCCGCTGATGATGGAGCGCCACGGCTACTCGCTGGTGCAGAGCGGCAATGTCGCGCTGGCGGTGTCGGTGATCTCGCTGTTCGGCGCGCCCCTGTTCGGCCGGCTCGACCGCGACGGCACCGCGCGCCGCCGATGGATCGTGATCTGCGGCCTGGGCTATGCGGGGCTCTTCGCGCTCATCGCGGTGCTGCACTCGGCCTGGCTCGACATCGCCGGCATGGTGCTGATCGGCGTGCTCTCCGGCTTCATTGTCTGGCAGTACGCCGACGTGCGCGGTGCCTACCCGGCCACGCTCACCGGCCGCGCGATGGCCGTGTTCACGATGGCGATGTTCCTCGGCGTGGCGCTCATGCAGTGGGGCACCGGCGTGGCCGCTTCGGTGGCGGCGGCGCATGGAGGCGATCCGCTGACTGCTGTGCTGGCGACCATCGCCGTGCTGCTGGTGATCGGCATCGCGGCCTTCGCGTGGTTGCCCGCGCCGAAGAGTTCCTCGGCCTGATCAAGGAACACCGCGGAACCGGCTTTGCCGGGCCGCAGGTGTTGCCCCCGGTAGGGGGTTGGCGCAGCGACACGAAGTGCGCGCAGCCTGGGGGCGAGCCTTGTTCAGATCTTGAAGGCGCGTTGAATGTCCGGCCGAACCAGGTCGACGTACTCGCGGTGTTTGCGGATATATCCGGCGATGAACTGGCACACCGGAATCACATGCAGTCCCCTGGCGCGCGCCTCGCCGAGCACATGCTTCGCGATGCCCGAGCCCACGCCCTTGCCCTCGAATTCGGGCAGCACCTCGGTGTGCGTGAACATGATCGCGTCGGTCAGCATGTTGTATTCGGCGTAGCCGGCGAGCTTGCCGTCGAGCGTGGCCTCGTAGCGGTGCTGCGCTTCGTTGTTCGAAAAGGCGAGGGCGGTGTCGTTGGTGTTGCTCATGGTTGGCGTGCGAGAAAGGTTGCGAGGTTGGCTGCGGCGGTGGCGCGCACCTTGTTGCGCAGCATGGGGCTCCAGCCGAGCAGCAGGCCCGGCGTGCCGAGCGCCTGGCGCGACCAGGTCCAGAAAGGAAAGCTGTCGCGATGCGTGGCGATCAGCCCATCGGGCGTGAAGGTGAAGCGCGCGTCGATGCTGTTGTCGACGATGCGGCCGGTGGCGCTGAAGCGGTAGTGCGCGTCCCAGTGGGCGCTGCCGGTGCCGTCGTCGCCGGCCTTTACGTCGCGCCATGTCAGGCGCCACACATCGGCGCCCTTGGCCCTCGTGCCACCGGCCAGCATGCGCCACATGCCGCCCACTTCGCGCCGTCCGCGCAGCGAGAAGGCCTCGTCGTCGAACACGGCGTCGGGCGCGTAGCAGGCTTCCATGGTGGGGGCGTCGAGCTTGGCGAAGGCGCTGTAGAAGCGTTCGATGGTCTGGGCGTTGGTGGCTGCTGTCATGAGGCCTCTTGGGGTGGGTCGGAGCGGCGTGGCGTCAGATCGACGCCGGGATGTTGCGCGCGAGGAAATCATAGACCGCGCGGATGCGCCGGTCGGTGCGGATCTCGCGGTGCACCGCGAGCCACACCGGCAGCGACTTGATCTTCAGCTGCGGCAGCACGCGCACCACCGAGCCGTCGGTGCGCGCGAGCGACTCGCTGACGAAGCCGATGCCCATGCCCTGGCGCAGTGCTTCCCAATAGGCGCCCATGTCGTCGGTGCGAAAGCAGAAGTGCTCGCGCTGCAGTGGCGTGCCCAGTTGCGCCGACATGCGGATGATGGTGTCGATGCTGTCGTAGCCCAGCACGTCGTGCCGGTACAGGTCGGTCGCCTGCCGCGGCGTGCCCCGGCGGCGCAGGTAGTCGGTGTGGGCGAAGGCGCCGAGCGCGAAGCTGCCGATGCGGCGCGCCACCACCGTGGCCGTGGTGGGCTGCGTCATGCGGATGGCGATGTCGGCCTCGCGCTGCAGCAGGTTGCTGATCTCGCTGGTCGACACCAGGTCGACCTGGATTTCCGGCAGCTCCTGCCGCATCCGCACCAGCAGGCCCGGCAGCATCTGGCGCGCCGTGGCCTGGCTCGCCGAGATGCGCACCGAGCCCGCCGTGGCGGTGTTGGCGCCCGACACGCTGCGCGACAGCGCGAGCGCGCCGCTTTCCATGGCACGCGCCGAGTCCGCGAGGCGTGTGGCCATGGCCGTCGGCCGCAGGCCCCGGCCGGTGCGCTCGAAGAGCAGCACGCCCAGCTGCGACTCCAGCTCCGCGATGTGGCGGCCCAGCGTCGGCTGGCTGGTACCCGTGGCGCGCGCGGCCGCGAGCAGGCTGCCGTGGTCGAGCGCGGCAAGAAAGGCGCGCACCAGCCGCCAGTCGAAGCCGAGTTCGTTGTCGGTTCTCATCGGGTATTCAGTTTTGAATAGCTGTTATGAAAGCTTAAGCCATTGTTAACCGCAGGTGCGCTTTCGATAATCCGCCCGATGGATGAACGTAGAAACTTTGTCCGGCTGCTGGGAGGCGGCGTTGTCATTGCGGCGGGTGCGGCCGCGCTGGCGACCTGGTGGCTGAACTCCGAGGTGCCGGCGGCCGCGCTGGAGATATGGAACGGCCCCGGCGACGAGCCCGACGTGCGCAAGCGCGCCGTCGCGTACGCCGTCACCGCCCCCACCGCGTACAACCGCCAGCCCTGGCTGGTCGACCTGCGCGAGCCCGACGCCATCGTTGTCTATTGCGATCGCGAACGCGTGCAGCCCGAGACCGATCCGTACGGTCGCCAGATCATCATCGGCCACGGTGCCTTCATAGAGCTGCTGGTGATGGCACTCGCCCAGCAGGGCGTGCAGGCCGGCGTGCAGCTTTGGCCGCAGGGCGAGCTGACCGGCGAGCCGAGGCACTGGCCGCACGTCCCGGTGGCGCGTCTGCGGCTGGCTGGCGGCGGCGTGCCCGATCCGCTGTTCGCGCAGGTACTGCGGCGGCGCACGCCCAAGCAGCGCTTCGATCTCTCGCGGCCGGTGTCGGCCGACATCCTGCAGGGCCTGACCGCCATCGCACCCGCGGGCGGCACGGTGAGTTCGGCCGGCACGGTGGACATGGCGCGCGTGCTGCCCCTGCGCAAGCTCTGCGCGGCAGCCGCGCGAGTGGAACTCGCCACGCCCGGCACCGCGATGGAAAACCTGCAACTGCTGCGCGTCGGCCCGCAGGAAATCCTCGAGCACCGCGACGGTTTCTCGCTCAACGATCCGGCGCTGCGCGTCGCCGTTGCGCTGGGGCAGTTCGACCGCGGCGCGCCCGCGGCCGAGGACAGTCTCTCGTTCCGCCGCACCCTGCAGCTGTTCGAGGACCAGGCCAACACCGCGATGGGCTTCGTCTGGCTCAGCACGCGCGGTAACAGCCGCACCGAGCAGATCGCGGCGGGCCGCGCCTACGTGCGCCAGCAGCTGCGCGCCACCGACCTGGGCCTGGGCATGCACCCGATGAGCCAGCCGCTGGAGGAGTTCGCGGAAATGGCGCCGCACCACGCCGCCGCGCACGACATGCTGCTGGGCACCGCGCCGCCGCGCGACAAGCGCAGCCCGACGCTGCAGATGATGTGCCGCCTCGGCTACCCGATGGCGCCGGTACCGGCCGCGCCGCGCCGTCCGCTCGCCGATTTCATGACGGTCTGAGCGCCGGAGCGTTCCGGCCGCTCAGCGCGCGAGCAGCAGTTCGACCAAGGTCTGCAGCGCGTGGTGAACAGTGGCCGCGCGCACCGTGGCGCGGTCGCCGTCGAAGCGGCGGCGCTCGGTGCGCACGTCGCCATCGACCGACCAGCCGAACCACACGGTGCCCACCGGCTTGTCGGGCGTGCCGCCCGTGGGGCCGGCCACGCCGGTCACGGCCAGCGCCACGCGCGAGGGCGGCGAATGCGCGATCGCACCGGTGGCCATGGCGCGCGCCACCGGCTCGCTGACGGCGCCGTGCGCGGCGATCACGCCGGCGTCCACGCCCAGCAGTTCGGTCTTGGCTTCGTTCGAATACGTGATGAAGCCGCGCTCGTACCAGACGCTCGAGCCCGAGAGATCGGTGCAGGCCGCGCCGATCAGCCCGCCCGTGCAGCTCTCTGCCGTGGCCAGCATCCAGCCTTTTTTCTGCAGCAGGCCGGCCAGGGTCACGACCAGCTCGGGCGTGCCCTGGTCCGCGAGCGGCGTGGTCGAAGAGGGGGAGGAGTCCATCGGGTTCACCATGCGCGCCACAGCGCGATGACCAGCAGCGTGCAGAACGCCGCCACCAGGTCGTCGAGGATGATGCCGAAGCCCGCGCGCCACCAGCGCACCTGCGCCGCGTCGCGCTGCTTGAACAGCGCGTCGGCCCAGGCCACCGGACCGGGCTTGGCGGCATCGAAGAAGCGGAACAGCAGGAAGGCCACGGTCTGCGCGAGCAGGCCGGCCGGCGTCACCAGCCAGAGCACGATCCAGAAGGCGACCACCTCGTCCCACACCACGGAGCCGGGGTCGGCCACGTTCATGTCGCGCGCGGTCACCGTGCAGGCCCACCAGCCGACGGGCAGCGAGGCCGCGATGATCCAGCCGATGGTGGCGGGCGTGAACCACAGCTGCATCACCGAGAACGCCACCCAGGCCCACAGCGTGCCCACGGTGCCGGGCGCGAGGCGCGAGAGGCCCGAGCCGAAGCCCAGCGCGATGAAGTGCGCGGGGTGGGAGAGCAGGAAGCCCAGCGTGGGGCGGCGCATCGAGGGTCGGGGCATGGCGCCGGAAGTCGCGGTGGACGAGGATGAAGAAGGAATGGAGGAAGCGGCTTGCATCGGGGCAGGAGTGTCGCGCATCTGCGGCGGCACCGGTTCGGCGCAGTTTTATTTATCAAAGCAATAGCTTGTTTAATTGGCGTGCGGCGCCTAGTATCCGGGCTCCTCCAGACCTTTCTTCCCGTCCGCGCCATGCCTTCCGCGTCCTCCTCTTCCGCCGCTTTGCCGCCCCCTGTTCCCACCGCCCCCACCGCCGCCTGGAGCGAACTGTTCAGCGGCCGCAACGGCTGGCGCGCGCTGGCCCTGACCGGCGGCGTCGCGCTGCATGCGGTCAATGTGCACATCGTGACCACCGTGCTGCCCTCGGTGGTGCGCGAGATCGGCGGGCTCGACTGGTATGCGTGGAGCACCACGCTCTTCGTGATCGGCTCGATCCTCGGCGCCACGCTGTCTGTGCGGCTGCTCGCGGTGCTCGGCCCGCGCGGCGCCTGCCTGGCGGCGCTGGCTGTGTTCAGCGCGGGCTCGGTGGGCTGCGCGCTCGCGCCGGCCATGCCGTGGATGCTCGCGGGCCGCACGGTGCAGGGGCTGGGAGGGGGGCTGCTTGCGGCGCTGAGCTACGGGTTGATCCAGCTGGTGTTCGAGCAGCGGCTGTGGCCGCGCGCGGTGGCGCTGGTGTCGGGCATGTGGGGCGTGGCCACGCTGTGCGGGCCGGCCGTGGGCGGGCTGTTCGCGCAGGCCGGGCACTGGCGCTGGGCCTTCTGGTTCCTGCTGCCGGTGGCGGCGGCGCAGGCGCTGCTGGTGCTCGTGCAGCTGCGGCCCTCGATGGGCGTGAAGCACACGCGGCCCGCCGCTGCGCCGCGCGTGCCGGCGCTGCAGATCGGCCTGCTCGCGGCCTCGGTGCTGGTGATCGCCGCCAGCGGCCTGGTGCCTGACCTCGCCTTACAGGCCGTCGGCGTGGTGCTGGGCCTGGCCATCGGCTTCGCCGCCACGCGCATCGACAGCCGCGCCCCCGTGCGCGTACTGCCGTCGGGCGCCTACGCCGTGAGCGCGCCGCTCGGCGCCATCTACGCGAGCGTGGCGCTGCTGCTGATCGGCAGCACCACCGAGATCTTCGTGCCGTACTTCCTGCAGCTGCTGCACGGCCACTCGCCGCTGGCGGCGGGCTACCTGACGGCCGCGATGGCGGGCGGCTGGAGCGCCGGCTCGCTGCTGTCCTCGGGCCGCAGCGGCGCGAAGGCCGACGCCATGCTGCGCGCCGGGCCGGTCGCCTGCACGCTGGGGCTGGTGGCGCTCGCGCTGCTTTTGCCTTCGCCCGGGGTGTTGGGCGCGGGCGCCGGGACCCTGCTGATCGCCGCCGCGCTCGCCGCCGTGGGGCTCGGCGTGGGCATCGGCTGGCCGCACCTGATCACGCGCGTGATGTCGCTGGCGCCGAAGGGCGAGGAGGGCCTTGCATCGGCCTCGATCACCACCGTGCAGCTCTACGGCATGGCCGTGGGCGCGGCGGTGGCGGGGCTGGTGGCGAACGCGGCGGGCCTCAGCGTGCCGGGAGGCGCGGAGGGTGCCCGGTCGGCGGCCGTGTGGCTGTTCGCGGGCTTCGCGCTCGCACCGGTTGCTGCGGCATGGCTCGCGTACCGCGTCGTTGCGCGGCGCGGCTGGTGAGCGGGGTGGCTCAGGCGACCACGCCTTCCCACGCCAGCGCCCGCCGGCGCGCCCTGATCCGCTGGATCTCTCCGCGCAGCAGGCCCACCAGGTCGTAGACCTCGGACGGCAGGTGCGCGCCGCGCCAGGCCACGTGCTGGTCGGCGCGGCACAGCACCAGGCGGTGGGTGTAGGCCTTGGGCACGTCCTCGGTCTCGATGTCCAGCACCGTGAGCGGCATGTTGTAGGCGGCCGCCGCGCGCTCGAGCGGCCGCACGTCCACGCTGCGGTCGAAGCGCAGCATCGTGTAGCCGGGGCCGAAGGCGTCGTAGAGCGAGCGCCCGTCGGACAGCCAGAAGTGCGGCGCGCGGCAGCCGGGCACGGTCGACGGCGTGAACTCGCCCATCGAGTAGGGCGGTGCCCTGTGCTCGCCGTCCGCGATGATGATCGGCGAGCCGCTGTAGAAGTAGCCGAAGTTGAGCCCGCCGCAGCAGAACTGCTGCACGTTCAGCTCGTAGGCCTCGCGCCCGATGTCGGCGCGCAATGCGTCGCCCGCCGGGCCGGGCTCCTCGATGTTCGGCGGCACGGCGCGGCGCGCGCGGATCATCTTCTGCGCATGGTCCATCGCGAAGTTCGACACCTGCTCGGTGATCGGCTGGCGCTCGGCCTCGTAGGCATCGAGCATGGCCTCGTCGCCCCAGCCCTGCACCACCGCGCCCAGCAGCCACGAGAGGTTGAGCGCATCGGCGATGCCCGCGTTCATGCCGTAGCCCGCGTAGGGCACCCACAGGTGCGCCGCGTCGCCGGCGAGGAACACGCGCCCCTCGCGGAAGCGGTTGGCCACGAGGCGGCGGCCGATCCAGTCTTCCTTGCTGATGATCTGGTACTCGAAGTCGGGGCCCACGCCGAGGATGTCGCGCAGCGACTGGTCGCGGTCGACCGAGTCGAACTCGGGCTCCTCCGCGTTCAGGTGGTTGTGCACCAGCCAGGTCTCGTGCCCGTCGATGGCGAACATCGTGCCGCAGCGGCGCGGGTTCATCGCGTAGTACGACCACGCCAGCTTGCCAGGAATGAGCGCGCGCAGCTCCGGCGCGCGGATGAAGGTCGACTGCACACGCTGGATCACCGCCGTGCCCTCGAGCTTCGAGCCGATCTGCTTGCGCACGGCCGAGGAGCCGCCGTCGCAGCCCACCATGTAGCGGCAGCGGATGCTGCGCGTCACGCCGCTGTCCATGTCGGTGGCGATGGCGGTCACGCCCTCGTGGTCCTGCGTGAAGCCCGCGAACTGTGTGCGGTTGAGCAGCTGAACGCCCGGCAGCGCGGCCGTGTGCTTCAGCAATATGGGTTCCAGGTAGATCTGGTTGATGCGGTGCGGCGGCTCCGGCGTGGGCCACCACGCGTCGGGGCCTTCGGTCTCGGTGTAGCGGTCGCGCCGGCAGGGAATCGGAATGCGCGTGAGCTCGGTGCCCGTGACGGTGGTGCGGAACACCACGTCGTTCGGATGGTCGGCCGGCAGCCCCGCGTCGCGCAGCTTCTGCGCCACGCCCAGGCGGCGGAACTGTTCCATGGTGCGCGAAGCCACATGGTTGCACTTCACGTTCGGCGGCTCGGCGAAGCGGCGCGTCTCGCAGATGAGGACGGAGACGCCGCGCGAGGCGAGGTCCATGGCCAGCGTGAGGCCCACGGGGCCGGCTCCGACGATCATCACGTCGGCCTGCAGTGCTGCTGAGGTGTGGTGGCGGTCGGTCATGCTCTGGCGGGTGCGTCGTCAGTCGAGCCGGATGCGGGCGGCCTGGATCACCTTCGCCCACTTCTTCGTTTCGGACTGGATGTAGGCCTCGAAGGCCTCGGTGGAGGCAGGCGCGGGCTCCGCGCCGAGGTTGCGCATCGAGGCCTTGATCTGCTCGTCGCCGAGTGCGGCGTTGATTTCTGCGTTGAGGCGCGCGACGACGGGTGCCGGCGTGCCTGCGGGAGCCACCACGCCGAACCAGCCGGTGGAGTCGTAGCCCGGCAACCCGGCTTCGGCCACGGTGGGCACCTCGGGCAGCATCGGCACGCGCTGCGCGCTCGTCACCGCGAAGGCCACCAGCTTGCCGGCCCTGATCTGCTGCAGCGAAGCCGGCAGGTCGACCAGCGCGAGCGGGATCTGCCCCGCGATGGCGTCGAGCGCCGCCGGGCCCGAGCCGCGGTATGGCACCTCGACCAGCTTCACGTCGGCCATCTGCGCGAAGAGGGCCGCCGACAGATGCATCGCCGTGCCGTTGCCGCCGTGGCCGATCGACAGCGTGCCCGGGTTGGCCTTGGCCAGCGCGATCAGCTCGCGCTGCGTGCGCGCGGCAATGGAAGGGTGGCCCACGATCACGAAGGGCGTGGCCGCGACCATGGCCACGGGCTTGAAGTCCTTCACCGGATCGAAGGGCATCTGCGGATAGAGGCTGACGTTGGCGGCCAGCGCGCCCGCCGCGCCCAGCCCGAGCGTGTAGCCGTCGGCGGGCGTCTTCGCCACCAGCGAGAGGCCCACGTTGCCGCCCGCGCCCGGCTTGTTGTCGATCACCACCGGCTGTCCCAGCTTCTCGTTGAGCCGCGGCACCAGCATGCGCATCACTGCGTCGGCGCTGCCGCCGGGCGGGAAGGTCACGACCAGGCGGATGGGCTTGTTCGGGAAATCGGCGGCTGTCGAAGAGGGCGCCTGCGCGAGCGCCGCGCCGCCGGTCAGTGCCGCGCCGGCGGCCGCCAGCAGCAGTTGCCGGCGAAGCACGCTCTTCCCGCGGGCAAGGGGTGCTGCCATCGAGACTCCTTGAATGTGATGTGTCTTTTGGATGATTGAACGATGAGAGTATTCATTCGTAAATCAAGAAATTTCTAATGAAATATCATCTTTGCTGATGAATGCGAACTTCAGTCCTACGATCCGCCAGCTGCGTGCGTTCCTCGCCGTCTACCAGCTGAAAAAGCTCAGCGCGGCGGCGCAGCGGCTGTTCGTCACGCAGTCTGCGGTGAGCATGCTGATCCGCCAGCTCGAGGAGGGCCTCGACACGCGCCTGTTCGATCGCACCACGCGCTCGCTCAAGGCCACGGCGGCGGCCGAGCAGATGATGGTGACGGTCGAGCGCATCCTGCGCGACGTGGATTCGCTGTCGAACGACTTCCGAGAGCTGGCCACGCTCGAGCGCGGCCGCGTCACGCTGGCCATCACGCCCACGCTCGCGGCCTTCCTGCTGCCCGATGCCATACGCGCCTTCAACGAACAGCACCCCGGCGTCCGCGTGCTGGTGAACGACTGCGCGCCCGACCAGTTCATCTCGCGCATCATCGGCGAGCACGTGGACTTCGGCATCGGCACCCCCGAGCGGCCCGGCCCCGAGGTCGAGGTGCAGCGCCTCATGCGCGACCACCTCGCCGTGGTCTGCCGCACCGACCATCCGCTGGCCAGGGCCCGCGTGGTGCGCTGGAGCGACCTGGGCGGCCATCCGGTCATCACGGTGCGCCCGGGGTATGGCGTGCGCCCGCTCATCGACGGCACTGCGGCCGAGGCGGGCGTGGCGCTCGACGTGGTGAACGAGGTGTCGTTCCTATCCACCGCCATCTGGATGACGGCCGCCGGCATGGGCGCGTCGATCATGCCCTCGGCCTTCGCGCGCGCGGAGGCCGATCCGTCGCTGGTCATCAAGGTGCTGAGCTCGCCGCGCGTGTCGCGCGACATCTCCATCGTCACCAAGCGCGGCCATTCGCTCTCGGCCGCGGCGCGCGCCTTCATCGAGGCACTGAAGCGCTCCCTATAATTTTTCGGCACAACAACAGGAGGGCCCGGCCCATGAGAACTTTCATTCGACGTCTCGGGGCGATGTCGCTCCTCGTTGCCTTCAGCCTCGCGCTGGTGGCCTGCGGCAACAAGGAGGCCGAGCAGCGCAAGGCGTTCATCACCTTCCTGCAGGCCCGCGTGCTCGACAGGCCCGGCCTGCACGTGCCGACGCCCAGCGCGGAAGAAAAAGCCTCGTTCGGCGACTACGCGCAGCACTATGCCGTGATCACCGACTTCAACGAAGGCATGAACAAGTCGGTGAGCCAGCCCATGACGCAGATCATGGCCAAGGGCGCGCTGCGCTCCATCGCCGACCTCCCGGCGCGCCGCGACGACCTCAAGGCCGCGAAGGACGGCCTCACGGGCCTGCGCACCGCGCTCGACCAGCAGGCCGCCAAGGCCGATGCCGCGCACGCGCAGCTCAAGCAGCCCGACGACCTGAAGCAGGTCTACGACAAGGCCTTCGACCGGACCGTGACCGTGCCGGCCACCACCTTCAAGGAAGTGTTCCCCGCGCTCGACACCGTGTTCGACAGCGCACTGGCCATCGGAGACTTCCTCGAGAAGAACAAGTCGAAGATCCAGATCGCCGGCAGCAGCATCACCGTGACCGACCCTGCCGTACAGGCCGAGCTCAACAAGATGCTGCAGCAGCTCAACGGCCAGTCGGCCGCCATCAACGCGGCGCAACGCAAGATGCAGGCGGTGGTGCGAGGAGGATAGGCTCGCCCCCAGGCTGCGCGCACTTCGTGTCGCTTCGCCTTCCCCCTACCGGGGGCAACACCTGAGGCCCGGCAAAGCCGGTTCCTCGGTGTTTCCCGAAAGATCGGGATTGCGGGAGGCTAGATGAAATGGTCGAATGAGCCGAAGCGCTGCGACACCGGCGCGCCGGCCGCGTCGACGATGCGCAGGCCGGCGTCGGCCTCGATGCGGCCGATGCGCGTGACGCGCGTGGCGCTGTCCATGCCCGCCTGCCCGATCGCGTTGCGTGCCGATGCGGGCGCGGTGAAGACCAGCTCGTAGTCGTCGCCACCCGAGAGCGCGCAGGTGCGGCGCAGCTCCTCGCTCAGGTTGCCGGTGTCGACCGAGATCAGCGCGGTGGCCGCGTCGGCGTCGAGCGTGGCGCCTACATTGCTGGATGCGAGGATGTGGCCCAGGTCGCCGATGAGTCCGTCGCTCACGTCCACCGCCGAAGTGGCGATGCCGCGCAGGGCCTGCCCTAGCGCCACGCGCGGCGTGGGTTGTTCCATGCGCCGGCGCGCCACGTCGAAGGCGTCCGCCTGCAGTGCGATCGTGCCGCGGAACACCTCGAGCGCAAGGCGCGCCTCGCCCGGCGTGCCGCTCACCCAGATGTCGTCGCCCGCGCGCGCGCCCGAGCGCAGCAGCGCCGCGCCGGCCGGCACCTCGCCGAACACCGTGATGCAGATGTTGAGCGGGCCGCGCGTGGTGTCGCCGCCCACCAGCTCGCAGCCGTGCGCGTCGGCCAGCGCAAGCAGGCCGCGCGAGAAACCTTCGAGCCAGTGTTCGTCGACACCCGGCAGCGCCAGCGCCAGCGTGAAGGCCAGCGGCTTCGCGCCGCAGGCCGCCAGGTCGCTGAGGTTCACCGCCAGCGCCTTGTGGCCGAGCCGGGCCGGATCGACGGTGGAAAGAAAGTGCCGGCCCTCGACCAGCATGTCGGAGGAGACGGCGAGCTGCATGCCCGCAGCCGGCGCGAGCAGCGCGCAGTCGTCGCCCACGCCGAGCGGGGAGCGCGTGGCGGGGCGCTTGAAATAGCGTGCGATCAGGTCGAATTCACCCATTGGGGGTGAGAGCATAAAGGCTACGCCGCCGGGCGGAGTTCCCGGCGCGGCAGCCGCAGCGCTTGAAGCAGCCTGGCGCCGGCGTCCGCAAGCACGTCCTCGTTGTGGATCTCGATGGCCGCCAGCCCCGGTGGAATGCGGAAATCGAGCGCTCGCCGCACGCGTGCTTCAACCATCTCGGCCGACTCGCGCCCTCGCGCCATCAGGCGGCTGCGCAGCGTCTCGACGCTGGCGGTGACGTGCACGACCGTCATGTGCGGAAACCGGCGCGCGGCCTGTGGCAGGTAGGCGCGCGATCCGTTGACGATCACCGTGCCGTCATCGCGCGGCGGCACCAGCTCGGCATGGCGCACGCCGTAGCAAAGGCCGTTGGCCTCCCAGTCGAGCCCGAAGGCGCCGGCCCCGCGCAGTTGCAGGAAGCCGGGCACGTCGACGCTGTCGTGCTGCTCGCCACCGGCGGCCACGGCGCGCGTGATGGTGCGGCGGGCGAAGGCGACCGGTGCGTCGTGCGGAAGGTGTTCCTTCAGCCAGCCGAGCAGGCTGTCCTTGCCGGCGCCGGAAGGGCCCGCCACGTACACGAGGCGGCCGGTCATCGGCCCAGCTCCATCTGTGCGAGGCACACGAAGTCGGTTCCGGGCGACGGTTCGGCGAAGAGGCTGACGGCCTCGAAGCGCAGCGGTGCCGTCGATGCGAGCAGTGGCGCGAAGTGCTGCCGTGCCGCCGCCTGCAGCGCCGCCACGATGCCGGGCTCGACGTCGCGCAACGAGCCGGTCAGCGACATGTGGAAGCGGAAGCGGTCCATCACGAAGGGGTAGCCCCAGCGCAGCAGCAGTGCGTCTTCCTCGGGCGTGAGGCCGGCCGCGCGGCGTCGCTGGAGTTCGGAGGGTGGAAGCGGCTCGGCGAAGGCATGCAGCGCCGTCACGCAGGCATCGGCTGTCGCGCGCAGCGACGCGTTCGGCCGGGCCGGCACGAGCGCGAGGAAATCGTCGAGCAGCGCGACCTCCAGCGCAGGCATGTCGAAGGGCTCCAGCGTGCGGCAGAGCGCCTGCATGCCGGCGCGCAACTCCTGCTCGCCGAACTGCTGTCGCAGCACGAAGGGCGCAGCGAGCGTCGCATGCCAGCCGTAGCGTCGCGGCGCGGCCGTGAGCCGCTGCAGCAGTTCCATCGGCACTTCCGCGATGGCCGGCAGCGGCCATGTGCGTTCGCTCGCGGCGCACCGGCCCAGCCAGCGGCTGCCGGCCTCCCACCATGCGCTTTCGACTTGCGGCGCGAAGTAGGCCGCGTAGCGGTGACGGCGCCCGTCACTCATCGTGGGTCACCGTCAGCGAGATGCGGTCGCCTGCGAACCAGGTGCGGGCGTACTCGATGGGCACGGCGGCGGTGTCGACGTTGACGCTCTCGACGAAGAGCACCGGCCGGCTCACCGGTTGGCGCAGATGGCCGGCCACCACGGGTTCGGGCATCTGCGCGGTGATGCGGCTGTCGCGCCGCGTGTAGTCGTCCACTCCGTGGGCCGCGAAGGCCGCGGTGATGGAGCCGGTCTCGCGCACCACTTCCTCGAGCTTCGCGAAGCGCGGCAGCGGAAAGAAGCGCTCGCTGAAATGCAGCGGCTGCCCTTCGGCATCGCCGATCACGTTCAGGCACAGCAGCGGGCCGCGCGCCGCCACATCGAGTGCGCGGGCTTGCGCAGCGGTTGCGCGCACCGTGCTGGCGGCCACCACGTTCAGCGCGCCGCGCAGGCCGGCCAGCGCCATGCGCTGGTGATGCCGCGGCCGCTTGACCAGTGCGAGGTCCATCGCGAAGTCTTCCACATAGGTGCCGCTGCCCTGCGTCACGCGCAGCAGGCCCTGGCTCGTGAGGTCGGCCAGTGAGCGGCGGATGGTGTGGCGGTTGACGCCGAACTGCTCGGCCAGCGCGTGTTCGGAAGGCAGCCGCTGCCCAGGCGGATAGACGCCGCGCGCGATGGCGTCGGCGATGTCGGCTGCGATGCGGGTCCAGAAGCTGTCGCGTGGAGTGCGTGCGGGAAGCGATGCGGAAGAGCTTGTCGTGCTTGTCATGAACTTGTCTTGGGCGCTATCTAAGCTCGCGCCGGTTGTCGAATTTGTCTATACAACTTTCTCAGAGTATCACTTACATGTTTCATGCTTTTGACACGGAACCGGCCGGGCGTCCGCTCGACCGCGCCCAGTGGATGGCAACGCTGGCGCGGGCTCCGCTGGAACTGCTGGAGCCGGCGCTGGGCACCCACGCGCAGGGTACGCCGCAGTGGCTGCGTGCGCCGGAGACCGGCCTCGTGATGGTGCAGGGCCGCGCCGGTGGTTCGGGCGAGCGTTTCAATCTCGGTGAAGTCACGGTGACGCGCTGTGCCCTGCGATTGGGCGAGGTCGGCTCCGCTGTCGGCGTCGCCTACGTCATGGGCCGCTCGCACCGGCATGCGCAACTGGCCGCCGTGGCCGATGCGCTGCTGCAAGACCCCGCGCAACAGCCGCTGCTGGATACGCAATTGCTGGCGCCCGTGCGCCGCCATCTCGAACTGCAACGTGCGCAACGCCACGCCAGTGCGCAGAGCAGCAAGGTCGAGTTCTTCACCGTCGCGCGCGAAGCCGGCGACACCGAAGGCGAGGACGACGCCGAATGACCGCGCTCGATCTTTCCACTCTGGGCGCCGGCTTTTCCGACGAGGCCCTGGGCAGCCAGTCGGTGTTCCGCGCGGCGCTGCATGCGCTCTCGCATCCCGGCCGCGCGGTCACCCTGCCGCACGACGCGCAGACACCGTCGCGCGGACACCCCGCCTCCGCCGCGCTGCTGCTCGCGTTGCTCGACCCCGACTGCACGCTCTGGCTCTCGCCATCTCTCGCTGGCAGCGATGCCGCCGCATGGCTGCGTTTTCACACCGGCTGCGTGCTGGTCGACACGCCCGTGGCCGCGCAGTTCGCATGGGTTGCGCAGGGCGATGAATGCCCGAGGCTCGGCAGCTTCGCGCAGGGCAGCGACGCCTATCCCGACCAGTCGACGACCTGCGTGGTCGACGTGGTCGCCCTGGACGAGGGCGGCACGGATGCATGGACGCTGCGCGGTCCCGGCATCCGCGACAGCGCGTCCATCGCGGTCGTGGGCCTGCCGCGCACCGGCGCAACCGCCTTCGCGGCGCAGTGGCGTGCCAATCAAGAGGCCTTCCCGCGCGGCATCGACGTGTTCCTGGCCTCGCCACGGCAGATCGTCGGCCTTCCGCGCACTACGCGCATCGAAACGCACATGGCACAGGAGGCTTGAGATGTACGTCGCAGTCAAGGGCGGCGAAACCGCCATCCTCAACAGCTACCGGCTGCTCGCCGAGCGGCGCCGCGGCGACGCGGATACGCCCGAGCTGTCGGTGCAGCAGATCCGCGAGCAGCTCAGGCTCGCAGTCGACCGCGTGATGACCGAAGGCTCGGTGTATGACCCCGAGCTGGCCGCGCTCGCCATCAAGCAGGCGGCGGGCGATGTGGTCGAGGCCATCTTCCTGCTGCGCGCCTACCGGGCCACGCTGCCGCGCCTGGGGACCAGCGTCGCGCTCGACACCGCGCGCATGCAGCTCGACCGCCGCATCTCCGCCACCTTCAAGGACCTGCCCGGCGGGCAGGTGCTGGGTGCGACCTACGACTACACGCAGCGCCTGCTCGACTTCACGCTGCTCGCGAACGGGCAGCAGGCCGAGGACACGCCCGCCGCGACACCGGCAAGCGAGGCGCCGGCCTTCACGCCGCGCGTGGTCGACCTGCTGAACCACGAGGGCCTGATCGAGACGCACGAGGTTCCCCCCGGCGACCCGGCCCCCGTGGACCTCACGCGCACGCCGCTGCGCTTTCCCGCCGACCGCGCGACGCGCCTGCAGAACCTCGCGCGAGGCGACGAGGGCTTCCTGCTCGCCATGGCCTACTCGACGCAGCGCGGCTACTCGCACAGCCATCCCTTCGTCGGCGAGATCCGCGTGGGCACCGTCGAACTCGAAGTCGTGCCGGAAGAGCTGGGCTTCGCCATCTCCATCGGCGACATGGCGCTCACCGAATGCGAGATGGTCAACCAGTTCGCCGGCAGCAAGACCGAGCCGCCGCAGTTCACGCGCGGCTACGGCCTGGCATTCGGACACAGCGAGCGCAAGGCGATGGCCATGAGCCTGGTCGACCGCGCGCTGCGCGCGGAAGAGCTGGGCGAGCCCGTCGAGGCGCCCGCGCAGATGCAGGAGTTCGTGCTCTCGCACAGCGACAGCCTGGAGGCCTCGGGCTTCGTGCAGCACCTGAAGCTGCCGCACTACGTCGACTTCCAGTCCGAACTCGAACTCGTTCGGAAGATGCGCGCCAACGGCGCAGGAGAAGAGCCGCAATGACCACCGCCACCACCGAATACAACTTCGCCTACCTCGACGAGCGCACCAAGCGCATGATCCGCCGTGCCGTCCTCAAGGCCGTGGCCATCCCCGGCTACCAGGTGCCCTTCGGCTCGCGCGAGATGCCGCTGCCCTACGGCTGGGGCACGGGCGGCATCCAGGTCACTGCCGCGGTCATCGGGCCGAAGGACGTGCTCAAGGTCATCGACCAGGGCTCGGACGACACCGTCAACGCGGTCAACATCCGCCGCTTCTTCCAGCGCACCACCGGCGTGGAGACCACCACGCGCACCGTCGACGCCACGCTCATCCAGACCCGCCACCGCATTCCCGAGGCGCCGCTGGCCGAAGGCCAGGTAATGGTCTACCAGGTGCCGGTGCCTGAGCCGATGCAGCGCCTGGAGCCGCGCGAGGCCGCCACACGCACGCTGCACGCGCTGGCCGAGTACGGCCTGATGCACGTCAAGCTCTACGAGGACATCGCGCGCTACGGCCACATCGCCACCACCTACGACTACCCGGTGCTGGTCAACGGCCGCTACGTGATGTCGCCTTCGCCGATCCCGAAGTTCGACAACCCCAAGATGCACATGAACCCCGCGCTGCAGCTCTTCGGAGCCGGGCGCGAGAAGCGCATCTACGCCGTGCCGCCCTACACGCCGGTCGAGAGCCTGTGCTTCGACGACCACCCCTTCGAGGTGCAGCGCTGGGACGAGCCGTGCGCGCTGTGCGGCGCGACCGACAGCTTCCTCGACGAAATCATCACGGACGACCGCGGCACCCGCATGCACGTGTGCTCGGACTCCGACCATTGCCATTCGCGCCAGCAGGAGCAGCAACAGGCTCCCGTGCCACGGCCCGAACCCGAACAGGCCCTTGCATGAACACCCCGAATACGAATTCCCCCTTGTTGCGCGTGCGCGGCATCGCCAAGCGTTATGGCGATCGCGTGGCATTGCACGACGCTTCGTTCGACCTCTGGCCCGGCGAGGTGCTGGCCGTGGTCGGCGAGTCCGGCTCGGGCAAGTCGACGCTGCTCAATGCCATTGCCGCGCGCGACAAACCCGACGCGGGCAGCGTCGAGTTCCAGGTGCGCGGCGGCGGCCTGCAGGAAGTGTTCACGATGACCGAGGCGCAGCAGCGCATGCTCGCGCGTACCGACTGGGGCTTCGTGCACCAGAACCCGGCCGACGGCCTGCGCATGGACGTGTCTGCCGGCGCGAACGTCGGCGAGCGGCTCATGGGCCTGGGCGAGCGCCACTATAGCCGCCTGCGTGCCACCGCCGCCGAATGGCTGGGCCGCGTCGAGATCGACCCGGCGCGCATCGACGACGCACCGCGCACCTTCTCGGGCGGCATGCGCCAGCGCCTGCAAATTGCGCGCAACCTCGTGACGCAGCCGCGCCTGGTGTTCATGGACGAGCCGACCTCGGGCCTCGACGTGTCGGTGCAGGCGCGCCTGCTCGACCTGCTGCGCCAGCTCACGCGGCAGATGCAGCTCGCGGCCATCGTCGTCACGCACGACCTGGCGGTGGCACGCCTGCTCGCGCACCGCATGCTGGTGATGCAGCAGGGGCGGGTGGTCGAGGCCGGCCTCACCGACCAGGTGCTCGACGACCCGCAGCACGCCTACACCCAACTGCTCGTTTCCTCGGTACTGCAACCATGATGGCAACTCCAATGCTTCAACTCCAGGGCGTGGCCAAGCGCTTCACGCTGCACCGGCAGAACAGCCTCGAGCTGCCCGTGTTCCATGACGTGGACCTGAGCGTGTCCGCCGGCGAATGCGTGGTGCTCGACGGCGCCTCCGGCCTCGGCAAGAGCACGCTGCTCAAGCTGGTCTACGCCAACTACCGCGCGAGCGCGGGCCGCATCACCGTGCAGTCGGCGGCCGGCCCGGTCGACGTGACGCAGGCGTCGCCGCGCGAGATGGTGAGCCTGCGGCGCGACACCATCGGCTACGTGAGCCAGTTCCTGCGCGTGATCCCGCGGGTGCCGGCGCTCGACGTGGTGGCCGAGCCGCTGGCCGAGGACGCGGGCGACGACCCCGCCGGCATCGAGGCCGCGCGCGAGGAAGCACGCCGCTGGCTCGCGCGCCTGCGCATTCCCGAGCGGCTGTGGCACCTGCCGCCCGCCACCTTCTCGGGCGGCGAGCAGCAGCGCATCAACATCGCGCGCAACATGATCAAGCCCAAGCCGTTGCTGCTGCTCGACGAGCCGACCGCCTCGCTCGACGCGGCCAACACCGACACCGTGATCTCGCTGATCCGCGAAGCCACCGCGCGCGGCGCCGCCACGGTCGGGATCTTTCACGATGCCGAGGTCGGCGCGGCCGTCGCGACGCGCCGCGTCGACGTCGGCGCCTTCAGGAGCAAGGGATGAGTGCGACGACGGTCTTTGCCAACGCACGCATGGTGCTGCCCGACGAGGTGATCTCGGGTGCCCTGACCGTGCACGGTGGGCGCATCGCAAGCATCGATGGCGGTCCCACCGCCGAAGGCTCTGTCGACCTCGACGGCGACTTCCTGCTGCCCGGCCTGGTGGAGGTGCACACCGACAACTTCGAGCGCCACCTGGTGCCGCGCCCGAAGGTGCACTGGAACCCGCTGCCCGCGCTGCTGGCGCACGACGCGGAGATGGCGGCCGCAGGCATCACCACGGTGTTCGACGCGCTCGGCGTCGGCGAGGCCGACCCCGAGAGCCTGCGCGGCAGCACCTGGGACGCGACGCTGGCCACGCTGGACGCCTGCGCCGCGCAGGACGTGCTGCGCGCGGACCATCACCTGCACGTGCGCTGCGAGCTGCCGGCGCCCAACACCATCGAGCTGTTCGAGCCGTTCAGGGGCCACCCGCGCGTGTCGCTGATCTCGCTGATGGATCACACGCCCGGCCAGCGGCAGTGGGAGAACATCGAACTCGCCCGCATCTACTACACCGGCAAGAAGGGCTGGAGCGACCGCAAGTTCGACGAGCGCGTGGCGCAGGCCGGCATGTTGCAGGCCGAGTACGCGCAGCCGCACCGGCGGCACTTCGTCGACTACTGCCGCGCGCACGGCATCGCGCTTGCGAGCCACGACGACACCACCGTGGCGCACGTCGAGCAGGCGCATGCGGAGGGCGCGAGCATGTCCGAGTTCCCGACCACGCTGGCTGCGGCGCGCGCTGCGCACGGGCTGGGCCTGTCGAACGTGATGGGCGGGCCCAACGTGATGCGCGGCGGATCGCACTCCGGCAATGTCGCCGCGGCCGAATTGGCGCGCCACGGGCTGCTCGACATCCTGTCGTCCGACTATGTGCCGAGCAGCCTGCTGGGCGCTGCGATGCGGCTGGTGAACGACGAGATCGCCACGCTGCCGCAGGCCGTCGCGATGGTGACGCGCACGCCGGCGCGTGCAGCCCGCCTGCATGACCGCGGCGCGCTGGAAGCCGGCCTGCGCGCCGATCTCGTGCAGGTGCGCATGTGCACGCTGTCCGACGGCGTGCGGCATCCGGTGGTGCGCGGCGTCTGGCGCGAAGGCCGCAGGGTGCTCTGAAAACCTCGCGCTCCAGGCCTGACATGCCGTCGTCGCCGAAGTGTCGCCGCCTCGTCACACGGCTTGGACAAACTCAACTTGTCTAGACGACTTGGAGACAAGAAATGAACGCCCTCCTGCGCATCCGCAAACTCGACAAGCACTTCGCCAACGGCCGGCACGCACTGCGCGACATCAACCTCGACGTGGCGCGCGGCGACATGGTGGCGCTCATCGGCGCATCAGGCTCGGGCAAGTCGACGCTGCTGCGCCACGTCGCCGGGCTGGTGGCGGCCGATGGCGGTTCGGAGTCGCTGATTGAAATCGACGGCTGCTGCGTGCAGCAGGGCGGCCGCATCCATCGCGACATCCGCAAGGTGCGCTCGCAGGTCGGCTTCGTGTTCCAGCAGTTCAATCTCGTTGCGCGGCTGCCTGTGCTGGTCAACGTGCTCGTGGGTTCGCTTCATCGCATGCCGTGGTGGCGCAGCTGGGCGCGCCTGTTCACCGCGCAGGAGCGCGCCCAGGCATTGGAGGCGCTGGCGCGCGTGGGCATCGCCGACTGCCATGCGCAGCGGGCATCCACGCTCTCGGGCGGACAGCAGCAGCGCGCCGCCATCGCGCGCACGCTGGTGCAGGGCGCGAAGGTGGTGCTGGCCGACGAGCCCATCGCCTCGCTCGACCCGGAGTCGTCGCGCAAGGTCATGGAGATCCTGGCGCGCATCAACCGCGAGGACGGCTGCACCGTCATCGTGTCGCTGCACCAGGTCGACATCGCGATGAAGTACTGCCCGCGCGTCGTGGCGCTGAACCAGGGCCGCGTGGTGTTCGACGGGCCCTCGTCGGCGCTCACGCCCGCGCTGCTGCACGAGCTGTACGGCGTGCAGGCCGAGGAGCTGCTGCGGCCCGCCGGGCCGGCACCCGAGCCGCAACCATCCGCCGCGCTGCCGTGGGGCGCACAGCCTGCAAGCGCGGCCTGATTTCCCCGGGGTGTCTTCGGACGCTCCCTTTCTTCCATCCCCCGTTTCCCCTCCGCATCCACTGGAGTCATGCATGATCAAGAAACTCATCGCCGCCGCGGCGTTCGGCCTCGGCATGGCCGGCGCATTCGCGCAGGACACCCTCAACATGGGCCTCATCTCGACCGAGTCGTCGCAGAACCTCAAGGCCGACTGGCAACCGCTGATCGACGACCTGAGCAAGCAGACCGGCCTGAAGGTCAATGCCTTCTTCGCGCCCGACTACGCCGGCATCATCGAAGGCATGCGCTTCAACAAGGTGCAGCTCGGCTGGTTCGGCAACAAGTCGGCCATGGAGGCGGTCGACCGCGCCAACGGTGAAGTCTTCGCGCAGAAGGTCAATGCCGACGGCACGCTGGGCTACTACTCGTACCTCATCGTCAACCGCGAGAGCCCGCTGCAGACGCTCGACGACGTGCTGAAGAACGCCAAGAGCCTGAGCTTCGGCAACGGCGAGCCGAACTCCACCTCGGGCTACCTGGTGCCGGGCTTCTACGTCTTCGCGCAGAACAAGGTCGACGCCAAGACCGCCTTCCGCATCACCCGCAGCGCCAACCACGAGACGAATGCGCTGGCCGTGGCCAACAAGCAGGTGGACGTGGCGACCAACAACAGCGAGAACCTGGAGAAGATCAAGGAACGCTTCCCCGAGAAGTTCAAGGACATCCGCGTGATCTGGACCTCGCCGCTGATCCCGCTCGATCCGCTGGTCATGCGCAAGGACCTGCCCGAGGCCACGAAGGCGAAGATCCGCAACTTCTTCGTCAACTACGCCAAGACCGATCCGCGCGAGAAGGAGATCGTCATGAAGATCTCGAAGCTCGCGGGCTTCAAGGAGTCGAGCGACAAGCAGCTGCTGCCGATCCGCCAGATCGAACTCTTCGGCCAGCGCAACAAGGTCGAGGCCGACGCCGCGCTGAACGACGCGGACAAGAAGGCGAAGCTGGCCGACATCGACAAGAAGCTGGCCGCGCTGAACTGAGCGCAAGACCGCTTCCTTTCCGACGACCGCTCGTTCGCCACCCATGTCTTCCTCGATCCCGATGAACCGCCCGCCGCTCGCCACGACGGCCCCCAAGCGCAACCTGGCGTGGCAGCTCTCCTGGGCCGCGCTGCTGCTCCTGCTGCTGGCCTCATGGAAGGGCGCCGACATGCGGCCGCTCGACCTGCTGCGGGACGGGGGCAACATGGCGACCTACGCCGCCGAGTTCTTTCCGCCCGACTTCACGCAGTGGCGCATCTACCTGCAGGAAATGCTGGTCACGCTGCAGATCGCGCTGTGGGGCACCGCGCTGGCGGTGGCCACTGCCGTGCCGCTGGCGCTGCTGGCCTCGGCCAACATCGTGCCGTGGTGGATCTACCAGCCGATGCGCCGGCTGATGGACAGCTGCCGCGCCATCAACGAGATGGTGTTTGCGATGCTGTTCGTGGTGGCCGTGGGCCTCGGCCCCTTCGCCGGCGTGCTGGCGCTGTGGGTACACACCACCGGCGTGCTGGCCAAGCTCTTCTCCGAGGCGGTGGAGGCGATCGACCCGCAGCCGGTGGAGGGCATCCGCTCGACCGGGGCGAGCGCCCTGCACGAGATCGTGTACGGCGTGCTGCCTCAGGTGATGCCGCTGTGGATCTCCTTCGCGCTCTACCGTTTCGAGTCGAACGTGCGCTCGGCGTCGGTGGTGGGCATGGTGGGTGCAGGCGGCATCGGCGTGGTGCTGTGGGAAATCATCCGCGGCTTCCAGTACGCCGAGACCTGCGCCGTGATGATCATCATCGTGATCAGCGTGAGCCTCATCGACCTGGTGTCGGCGCGCATCCGCAAGGTGCTGATCTGAGGCCGCGGCCCGGGGCCAAGCCCCGGACCCTGGTCAGGCCGCGCCCCGGAACCTCAGCGCCGCTTGCCGCACGACTTCGGCCAGCAGGCGTTCCTTGCCCTGCTTCTCGCGCAGCCAGCGCGCATCGTTGCGGTTCGATTCCACGCTGGTGCGCAGCTCGCCCAGCGCCTTGGTGGCGTTGAGCGCCTCGCTGTGCCATTCGAGCTGCGTCATCGTCATCAGGATGTGATCGCGCAGCGGCATGTGCTGGCCGGTGGCCGGGTCGACGTACACCGCGTCGAGGCCGAAGCGGCAGGCCTGGAAGCGGTTGTAGGTGTAGACGAGGTAGTCGTCCTCCGTCGGCTCGAAGGGCTGCTCCTGCAGGAACCAGGCGGCCAGCGACTGCACGTAGCCCGCGAGCGCGGCGGCGCGCTCCACGGTGAGCGGCGTGTCGAACACGCGGATCTCGATGGTGCCGAACTCGGGCTTGGGGCGGATGTCCCAGTAGAAGTCTTTCATGCTGCGCACGACGCCGGTGCGGGTCATTCGCTCGAAGTAGGCCTCGAATTCCTTCCAGCTCAGCGTGAAGGGCGCGCGGCCCGACAACGGAAACGCGAACACCGAGTTCAGCCGCGCCGAGTCGAACTGCGTGTCCTGCCCCTGCACGAAGGGCGAAGACGCCGACAGCGCGATGAAGTGCGGGATGTAGCGCGACATGCGGTGCAGCATCAGCAGCGCCGCGTCGGCGTCGGGGCAGCCGATGTGCACGTGCTGGCCGAAGATGGTGAACTGCTTGCTCAGGTAGCCGTAGAGCTCCGACAGTTCGCGAAAGCGCGGCTTGTCGTAGATGCGCCGCTCGTGCCACTGCTGGAAGGCGTGCGTGCCGCCGCCCACCACCGCGATGTTGAGCTTGTCGGCATTGCGGATCAGCGCCTCGCGGATCGGCGAGAGCTGCGTGATCACGTCCTGTGCCGAGTGGCAGATGTCGGTCGAGATCTCGATCATGCTCGACGTCATCTCGGGCACCACGCTGCCGGGCAGCGGGGTCTGCGCCATCAGGCGCAGCATGTCCTCGGCGTAGGGGGCGAGGTCGTAGTCGTGCGTGTTGACGAGCTGCAGTTCGAGCTCCACGCCCAGCGACAGCGCCTCCGACTTGTTGAAGGGTTCGAGCTTGACCGCGCGGCTCTCGGGGTCCGAGGGCAGCGGCGCCGAGCGCACGTCGTCGCTGTCCGGGTCGACGGGCGGCGTGCTGTTGTGGCTTGCGGTGCTCATCGCTGCGTGTCCTCCGTGATGCTGAAGGCCTGGGGCGCCCAGGGCACCGAACTCTCGCCCACCGCGTGGATGGCCAACGTGGCGAGCACCGCGCCCACCACCTCCATCAGCAGGATCGAGGGCAGCGCCACCTGCGTGATCATCGTGCCCAGCAGCGGCGAGGCGCTGGCGAAGTTGGAGGCGATGAGCAGTGCGATCGACGACAGCGGCGACATCGCGCAGCCGACCCAGAAGGCCTGCTTCCAGCTCGCGCCGCTGCCGGGGTTGGCGACGGCCACGCCGGCGATCTTGGTCAGCAGGCGCACGCCGATCACGGCCAGCACCACGCTGGCCACCGGCAAGGTCCAGTCGGCCTGCGCCGCCACGATCGACACCAGCACGAACATCAGCATGGTGAGCAGCGAGGAGGCCGTGCCCAGCTGCCGCTGCCAGGCCCAGGGCTTGGGGTTGAGCGTCTTGAGCAGCACGCCGCCGATCAGCGCCGCCAGCGGCGCCGAGCCGCCGATGTGCGCGGTGAGCGCGGCGCCCGCCGCGATGATCGCCAGCAGCAGGATCGACGTGTTCTCGCTCGACGGGCTCATCACCCGCAGCGCGGAGCGCAGCGCCAGCGCCATGATCGCGCCCACCACGAACGAGAGGCCCAGCACCACGGCAATGGGGTAGAGCTTCTGCAGCATGGTCTGCGGCGCGCGCTCGATCAGCCCCGCTTGCGCGTAGCCCAGTGCCAGCGCATAGAAGGTGTTGAGCGTGGCCAGCGTCATCGCGCGTTCGGTCACGGGGCCGGCGGCGCGGGTGTCGATGATCACGCGGCTCAGCACGGCCGGCGAGGCGACGATGGCCATCAGCGCGATCGGGTTGGCCACCGGCTCGGGCAGGCCCAGCAGCGTCAGGATCCAGTACACGCCGAAGTAGGTCAGCGTGGCTTCGAGCAGGCTCTGCACCAGCACCATCGGGTTGTGGCGGAACCAGCGCAGCGGCAGCCGCCCGCCGGCTTCGAACAGCACCACGGCCGCTCCGAGTTCGAGCAGGAAGAGGCTGATGCCGCGCAGCGGCCAGATCGCGCCCTCGAAGCCGGCGAAGCCGACCACGGCGCCGACCAGCGAGTAGCCGATCACCTTGGGAAGCCCCAGGTAGCGTTGCACCAGGTGGCCGGAAGCCGCCGCAGCCGCCAGCAGCAGCGACCACAGCACGGTGGGCAGGCCCGCCGAGGGGCGAACCCATTCGGACCAGAAACCCAGCAGATCGTTGAAGAAGCTCGTCAAATTCATCCAGGAAGGAAAAAGCTCACCGGCCGGCTGCGCCAGCGGGCCCAGATCGCGCTGCGGATGCGCGCGCGGTCACCCAGGCTCACGCTGTGCGCGCGCAGCGCCAGCCGGAAAGCGAAGTAGAAACTCACGCTCACGTTGAGCGCGCCGATGACCGGGATCGCCGCCACCGCCCACCACAGCGCGGGCTGCTGCAGCACTGCCAGACCGGTCGATGCCGCGGCTGCGGCGATCTGTCCGGCAGACAGTGTCACGTGCCGCACATCCAGCCCGAGCCCGAAGAAACCCGCGAACGCGGGCAGCAGTCCGAGCATGAGTCCCAGCGAGATGTTGGAGGCGAAGCCTGAGATGTGTGTGCGCATGAAATCGGCCCAGCGGCGAGCCCGTGCGGCGCCCAGAAAGGCGCCAATGCGGGGGTTGTACCGCATGGCCGAGTCCATCCGATGCAGGACAAAGGCGTTTTCTGTCCATCCGGCGATGATGCTGGCCGAAAACAGCAGGATGCCGGTGATTGCCGCATAAAGCGCGGTCGGGCCGGCCAGCGACAGCGATTTCAGCGTGGCGGCCGCGTGGGCGGCGTTGAGCAGCGGCCGACCCAGCGCCAGCTGGGCCAGCAGCGCGACGGCCGCCATCGCCGGCACCACCACCAATACGTTGCCCAGCACCGCCGCCACCTGCGAGCGCACGAGGTTCGCGACCTCGTCGACGAAATCGCTCACCGCCGCGTCCGACTTGATGTCGCGCAGCCGCGCCGCCAGGGCCGGCGCCGTCATCGCGGGCTGCTTGGTGGCCAGCGTCAGGTGCAGCAGCTGTATGGCGACGAAGCTGGCCGCGTACATCAGCCCTGCGGCCAGTCCGCTCCAGAAGGCCGACAGGCCCAGCGCGTAGATGCTGAACTTCAGCAGCACCGTGATGGAGGTGAGCGCGCCGCCGCCGGCGGCCTTCTTCACCATCTGCAGGTAGCTGGCGCGGTCGCGGGTGATGTAGTGCTCGCCGGTCTCGGCGCTGCGCTCGGTCACCTTGGCGGCCAGCATCGACGAATTGGAGGCGATCAGCGCCCGGATGCTGTTGCGCTCGCCGCCGGCCAGCACCAGCCTGCCGACCAGCCGCGCCACGCTGGGGCCGGGGTTGGGCGCCATCAGGCAGTCGAGCAGCTCGCGGATGCGCAGCACCCGCTCGCGCAGCTGGCGCAGCCGGAACACCAGGCCGACCGAGATGCCGTTGTCTTCCAGGTGCGTGTAGACCGAGGCGGCGCCGCCTCGGCAGGCGTCGAGCCGGTCGCGGAAGGCGACGAAGGCGGCCTGCAGCGCCTCCTCGTTGCGCGGCTCGCCGGGGCGGTCGAACATCTGCTCGCGCAGTTCGTCGAGGTCGGCCATCAGCGAGTGGAAGGGGCGCGTCTCGCCCAGCACCTCGGAGTTCATGCGCAGGCGCAATTCCGGCGAGAAGCCGGCCGCCACCACCTGGCTGCTGCAGTAGGTGACGGCGTCCATCACCGTGTGGCGCCAGCGCGGCGCGCCGTCTTCGTCGAGCGCGGCGTCGGCCAGCAATGCGCCGATGCGGGCGAGCTGCGTCTCGTCGAGCAGCGCGATCCAGCCCGCGTCGAACACGCCGGGCAGCACCATGCGGAACAGGTCCGAGGCGTCGGTGGTCTCGGGCGTGCCGGGCAGGATCTTGCGGCGCAGCCTCTCGCCGAGCTCGCTCGCGAAGGCGGTGCGCGGGGCGAAGCCGTAGTCGGCCAGCAGCGTGGTCAGGTCGACCGTCCGCGTGAAGGCGCGCCACCAGGCGCGAAGCCGCTCGCGCAGTTCGGGCCGGGCCTCGATGGCGTCGAGCAGCAGCTGCACGCGGCCGATGGCCGCCTGGGGCGAGGCGCGGTCGCCGCGCACCCAGTCGAAGATGTTGATGAGCCAGATGTGGCGCTGCGCCACATCGGCCGTGGGATCGAGGCCGGCAAGCAGCCCCTGCAAGTCGCGCGATGCGGCAGCCATGTCGGGGGGCGGGGGGAAGAAAAAGAGAGGGCGCTGCGCTCAGTGCAGGACGCGAGAGACCGGGGCTCCGCCGATGTCGGCTTCGAGCACGAACATCGGAATCGGCACGTCGAAGCGCTCGCCTTCTTCCGTCACCACGAAGTAGCTGCCGTGCATCGTGCCGCTGGGCGCCTGCAGGCGGCAGCCGCTGGTGTAGCGGAAGGATTCGCCCGGTGCCAGCAGCGGCTGCTGGCCGATCACGCCCAGGCCCTTGACCTCCTGCGCATGCCCCGAGGCGTCGTTGATGAGCCAGTGGCGCGCGATCAGCTGGGCGGCCACCGAACCCGTGTTCGTGACGGTGACCGTGTACGAGAAGGTGTAGATGTTGTCCTTGGCCGAAGACTGGTCGGCCAGGTAGCGCGGCTCGACTTGTACGCTGAAGGGGCTGTGTGACATGGGGCGCATGGTAACGGAGGCCTTTGGTCGGGCTTGCGCCGGCTGCGAGAATCAGGGGCTATGAGCACCCCGTTCCGCATCGCGCCCTCCATCCTGTCCGCCGACTTCGCGCACCTCGGCAAAGAACTGACCGACGTGATCGCGGCCGGCGCCGACTGGATCCATTTCGACGTGATGGACAACCACTACGTGCCGAACCTGACCTTCGGCCCGATGATCTGCCAGGCGCTCAAGCCCTACGCGAAAACCGCCGACGGCACCCCGGTGCCCGTCGACGTGCATCTGATGATCCAGCCGGTCGACGCATTGGCAGCCTCTTTCGCGCAAGCGGGCGCTGACTACATCAGCTTCCACCCCGACGCCTCGCCCCACACGCACCGCAGCATCCAGGCCATCAAGGCGGCCGGCTGCAAGGCCGGGCTGGTGTTCAACCCGGGGCTGGGCCTGGAGGCGCTGGACTGGGCCATCGACGACATCGACCTGATCCTCATCATGAGCGTCAACCCCGGCTTCGGCGGCCAGAGCTTCATCGACTCGGCCCTGCGCAAGATCGAGCAGGCGCGCAAGCGCATCGAGCAGAGCGGGCGCGACATCCGCCTGGAGGTCGACGGCGGCATCAAGGCCGACAACATCGCGCGCGTGGCTTCGGCCGGCGCCGACACCTTCGTGGCCGGCAGCGCGATCTTCAATGCCAAGGACTACGGCGCCGTCATCACCGACATGCGCAAGCAGCTGGCGGGCGTCGCCAAGGCCTGAACCGGGTCGCGGCAAGGCGGTCGCGGGGCCGCCGGTTGCTATTGAATGAATAGCGCTTTTGCGGACAGGGAAAGGGCTCCGCAATAATCCCCCGATGTCTTCCGATCCTTTTGCCGGCGTGGCCACCGACAGCCTGCGCATCCACGCCTTCGCCTCGCTGAACCCCGGTCCCCGCCTGCTCGTGATGGGCGGCGTGCACGGCGACGAAGTCTCCGGCACCCTGGGCATCGAGCGCGTGCTGGCCGAATTCGCGGCCGGCTCGCTGCGGCTGCTGCGCGGCGAGCTGACCATGGTGCCCGTCGCCAACCCGCTCGCGCGGCGGCGCCTGCAGCGCGAGGGCGAGCGCAACCTCAACCGCCTGTTCCGTCCCACCGAGGCGCCGGCCGACTACGAGGCCCGCGTGACCAACGTGCTGGCCCCTCTCATCGAGCGCCACGAGGTGCTGCTCGACCTGCATTCCTTCCAGAGCGAGGGCGAGGCCTTCGCCATGATCGGCCCGCGCGACAACAGCGGCACGCTGGAGCCCTTCGCCCGTTCGTTCGAGGAAGGCCAGCTCGCGCTGCACATCGGCACGCCCATCGTGGTGGAGGGCTGGCTCGACATCTACGCCGCCGGCCTCGCGCAGCGCGCGGGCGGTGCACCGGCCAGCGAGGCCGAACTCGACTTCGGCCGCGGCACCAACGAATACATCCGCAGCCGCGGCGGCTACGGCGTCACGCTCGAATGCGGCCAGCACCTCGACCCGCAGGCGCCCGAGGTCGCGTGGCGCGCCATCCGCCGCACGCTCGCGCTGCTGGGCATGGCCGAGCTGCCCGAGGGGCTTTCGGGCGGCCCCGCGCAGCCGCCGAAGCTGCTGCGCCTTGCCAGCGTGACCGACCGCCTGCACGAGGAAGACAGCTTCGTGCGCGACTGGGCCACCTTCGACGAAGTGCAGCGCGGCGAGCCCATCGGCATGCGCCACGACGGCACGCTGGTGAGCGCGCCCGACGACGGCTTCATCGTGTTTCCCAACGCGATGGCGCTGCCGGGCGCCGAGTGGTTCTACTTCGCGCACCCGAGCGAACGCCGGCTCGGGGCGGTGACCTGACCGCGCCTTCGGCTCAGCGCGCGATGCCGATGGTCGCCGTCGCGGTGTAGCCGGCGGCGACGCTGCCGCTCATGGTCGGCGTCATCGCCGCGATCTGCGCCGAGGTGTTGTCGCCGAACACGTTGTCGGTGGAGAGACTGATCGCCGCGAAGTTCGCCACGCTTTTTGTGTAGCCCGTGGCGTAGGGGTACACCGCGCTGCACACGGCACTGGGCATCGCCAGCTGCGAGGTCAGGACCGAGTTCTTTCCGGTCGTGGCGGTGGAAAGGCTCTGGAACACCTCGAAATGGATGTGCGGCCAGCGGCCCGAATAGCAGCCCGGAAAGATCGTCGTGAACGTCACCTGCCCGTTGCTGTCGGTCACCTGCACGCCGCGCAGGTAGCTCTCGGTGGGCGCCGAGTACAGCGAATAGTTGCCGTCGCGGTCGCAGTGCCACAGGTAGATCGCGTAGCCCGAAAGCGGCGCGCAGCTCGATGAGGTGTTCAGCAGCGTGAGCGTCAGCGTCGTCTGCACGCCGCCCGCCTGCGTGGTGGTGCCGAGGAAGCTGCTGCGGATGTCGCTGCGCACGATGCCGCTGGCGGTGAGGATGTCGGAGGTCGAGCCCGACGAGCTGTTGGTGCCGTCCGCCGGATACGGCCCCGCCGTCTCGCCGGGCAGCGCGGTGCAACTGCTGCTGCTGGAACTGCTCGTGCTGCTGCCGGTGGTCGTGGATGAGCTCGACGTGGAAGTGGCCGGCGTCGTCGTGCTCGCCGAGGTCGTGCCCGAGGCCGCGACCAGCCCCGCGAGGCTGCTGCTTGCGTCGGAACCTCCTCCGCCGCCACCGCAGCCGCCCAGCAGAAGCGCCGGGCCGGCCGCGGCGGCGGAGCCGAGCCACGCCAGCGCCCGGCGGCGCTGGAGACCGAGCTGCGCAGCCATCAGCGGAAGATCGTCGGCCAGGTTGTGGCCGTGCACCGGTTCGGCGACCGCGTGCCTCCGGCCGTGCTTGTGGTTGTGGTTCTGCCCGGGCTGCCGGTATTCTGGAATCGACACTTTTGCTCCTCGATCGTGGTTGGAGCGGCGAGCGTCGGGCCGCGATGTTGCTCGCGGATTTCACCGTATGGCAGCTTGTTGCGAGGCCGTTGCCTGCTAGCCGGTCGCCTCCTCGGTCGTGACTTCGAAGCGCCGCAGCTCGTTCGCGCCGAACACCATCGTGATCGGAACGTCCGCCGCGTCGCGCCCGCGCCCGATCACCACGCGGCCGATGCGCGGCGTGTTGTGCCGCGCATCGAAGGTGTGCCAGCGGTCGCCCAGGTAGGCCTCGAACCATGCGCTGAAATCCATCGGGGAGCGCACGGGCGGCACGCCGATGTCGCCGAGATAGCCCGTCACGTAGCGCGCCGGGATGTTCATGCAGCGGCACAGCGCGATCGCCAGGTGCGCGAAGTCGCGGCACACGCCCGTGCCTTCGCGAAAACCCTCCAGCGCGGTGCGCGTGGGTCGCGCGCTCGCGTAGTCGAAGCGCAGGTGCCGGTGCACGAAGTCGCAGATCGCCTGCACGCGCGGCCAGCCGGGCGTCACGTTCCTGAAGTTGGCCCAGGCGAACGCCAGCAGCTCGCTGTCGACCTCGCAATAGCGGCTGGGCAGCACGAAGGGCAGCGTTTCCACCGGAAGATCGGCTGCGGCGTGCTCGCGGGCGCTCAGGTCCACGGGGTCGGGCCAGCCGGTGTCGTACACCACCGCATGGTTGCGCAGGCGCACGTTGCTCACTCCCGCAGGAACATGCACGCGCGCGCAGCTGTTGCCGAAGCCGTCCTGGTAGTGGTCCGTGGGCAGCGGCGGGGTGAGCGTGATGTGCTCTCCGCCCTGCAGGGCTCCGGCGTGCGACGGATGCACCTGCAGCATGTAGATGACGGCCGTGGGCGCGGTGACGCCGAGTTCGATGTCGAAACCGATCCTGATCTGCATGGAGATACTTTCTTCCCGGTGCTATCCGGGCGATCCTGGTGAAGTGGCCGGTGCGCGAGGCAGTGAGCGACAAGCACGAAAGATGCCGTGATGCCGTCGCCGACCCATCCTATGCGACGAACCCTTTCACCGCTGCGGCGATGGCCCTCGAAGCTGCGTAGGCGCGCGCGATGCGCTGTCGGCGCACTCCTACCTTGTGCGCATTCCTTCTCCCACAGCGGTGGGAGGGCGGCCACTACGGGGCGCGGACCATGCGAAACATAACCTTGCATTTCGCTTGCCGCCCTGGAGGGGAACCATGGAGTTTTCAACGCTTTTCGACTCGCTCGCCGGCAGCTGGGGCGACGAGATCCTCGTCTGGTCCGTCGCCGCGGTGGCGGGCTGCATCTGTCTCGTCGCCGTGGTCAACGTGCTCGACATGTTCCTCGACGGCGGCAACGGAACAGGCTGAACGCCTGTCCTTCATTCCCATCCCATGAAAGATTCCAGCAAGTCCACGATGTCGCCCCAGAACAAGGCCGCCGCCGGCCGCCGCGCCAGCACCGCCAGGGCGGGTGAAGCCGGCAGCGCCAAGCAGCAGCAGCTCGAGGGCTTCACCGTCGAGCACCCGACGACCCTCACCACCAACCAGGGCCTGCAGCTGCCGGACAACCACAACTCGCTGAAGGCCGGCGCGCGCGGCCCCACGCTGCTGGAAGACTTCATCCTGCGCGAGAAGATCACGCACTTTGACCACGAGCGCATTCCCGAGCGCGTGGTGCATGCGCGCGGCTCGGCGGCGCATGGCTTCTTCCAGGTCTACAAGTCGATGTCGCAGTTCACCTGCGCCGACTTCCTGCAGGACCCGGACGCGAAGACGCCCGTGTTCGTGCGCTTCTCCACCGTGGCCGGCTCGCGCGGCTCGGCCGACACCGTGCGCGACGTGCGTGGCTTCGCCGTCAAGTTCTACACCCGCGAGGGCAACTACGACCTCGTGGGCAACAACATCCCGGTGTTCTTCATCCAGGACGCGATGAAGTTCCCCGACCTCATCCACGCCGTCAAGCCCGAGCCGCACCACGAGATGCCGCAGGCCGCGAGCGCGCACGACACCTTCTGGGACTTCGCCTCGCTGATGCCCGAGAGCACCCACATGCTGATGTGGGCCATGAGCGACCGCGCCATCCCGCGCAGCCTGCGCATGATGGAAGGCTTCGGCGTGCACACCTTCCGCCTCGTCAACAGCCGCGGCGAGAGCCATTTCGTGAAATTCCACTGGAAGCCGAAGCTCGGTGTGCACGGCCTGGCATGGGACGAGGCGCAGAAGATCGCCGGCAAGGACGCCGACTTCCACCGCCGCGACCTGTGGGAAGCCATCGAGAACGGCGACTTCCCCGAGTGGGAGCTCGGCGTGCAGCTGATTCCGCAGGACAGGGAGCATTCACTGGGCTTCGACCTGCTCGACCCCACCAAGCTCATTCCGGAAGAGATGGTGCCGGTGCAGAAGATCGGCCGGCTGGTGCTCAACCGCAACCCCGACAACTTCTTCGCCGAGACCGAGCAGGTGGCCTTTCACCCCGGCCACCTCGTGCCAGGCATCGACTTCAGCAACGACCCGCTGCTGCAGGGGCGACTCTTCTCGTACACCGACACGCAGATCTCGCGCCTGGGCGGCGCCAACTTCCACGAGCTGCCGATCAACAAGGGCGTGTGTCCCTTCCACAACTTCCAGCGCGACGGTATGCACCGCCAGATCATCGCGCGCGGCCAGGTGGCCTACGAGCCCAACACGCTGGGCAGCGGCACCGAGTTCCGCGTGGACGGCGGCAGCCACGGTTTCCAGTCTTTCCCCGAGGAGATCGAACCGCCCAAGGTGCGGCGCCGCAGCGCTTCGTTCGACGACCACTTCACGCAGGCGCGCCTGTTCTTCGAGAGCCAGAGCGCGGCCGAGAAGGAGCACATCGTCGCGGCCTTCCGCTTCGAGCTGTCGAAGCTGGAGGTGCCGGCCATCCGCCAGCGCGTGGTCGACAACCTCGCGCACGTCGACGAGAAACTCGCGCGCCGCGTGGCCGAACCGCTGGGCATCGGCGAGCCCGATGCGAAGGCCGCGGCCGGCCGTGCGGGTTTTCGCGAACACCGCATCGAGCTGCCCGTCGACGAGTCGCCCGCGCTGAGCATGGCCGGCAGCGGCGACGGATCCGTGCGCACGCGCAAGGTCGCGATCCTCGTGGCCGATGGCGTCGACTCGGCCTCGCTCAAGCCGATCCGCGACGCGCTCGAGCAGGCCGGCGCGCAATGCAAGGTGGTGGGGCCGCGACTGGGCACCGTGGCCAGCGCATCGAAGCGCCAGATCGACGTGGACGCGACCTTCGCCAACACGCCCTCGGTGATGTTCGACGCCGTGCTGGTGCCGGCCGGCAGCGAAGGCGCCGCCGCGCTCGCGGCCATCGGCGACGCGGTGCACTTCGTGCTGGAGGCCTACAAGCACTGCAAGGCGATCTGCACGGTGGGCGAGGGTGCGCGGCTGCTGTCCACGCTCGGCATCGCCGAAGACACGCCGGCCGACGAGCTGCCCGCGGGCCTGGTGGTGGCCGCAACGCCGGTCACCAACCTGGGCGACAGCACGAGCGCGACGGACATCGCGCACCGCTTCATCGCCGCCATCGCGAAGCACCGGCACTGGGACCGCGCGAACACCGACGCCGTGCCAGCTTAGTCCTTTAGCGCTAGACCGTATTGCGAATAGGCGCGGCAAAAGGCCACTCCTAGACTTCGCCCCCACGAGGCCTGAACGGCGCGCACTTTCGCCGCGTCGAGCATCCGCGGCACAGCGGCTGCATGGGCCACGGGCGGGGGTCCAATGGCGTGGTTTTCGAGATGGGGATGGGAGTGCCCTGCACGTCGCCGTGCGGGAGTCGCGGGTGCACTCGGTCTGGCATGCATTCTTCTCGCGGGCTACGGCTCCGTGGCATCGGCGCAGCAGCAGGCGACGAGCGCCGAGGCCGCGGCCAGCAGGATGGAGCAGGCCCGCCTTGCGGACACCGACACCCTGCTGGCCCTGACCAGCGAAGGCGCGGTGCTCTACGGGCAGGACTCGGTCAAGCTCTCGGGCTACCAGTACTGCAGCCAGGCCGTCGCGCTGGCCGAGGCGGGCGAGTTCCGCCAGAGCGTGCGCGCCGCGAGCAAGGCGCTGCACCTGGCCAACGCCACCAACGATCCCAACCTGATGGCCATGGCCAATCGCGACCTGGCCATCGTCTACAGCTACTCGGGCCAGCTCGAGAAGGCCGAGGAATTCGCACGCGAAGCGCTCAGGCATCAGGCGCGCGACCCCAAGCTGGTGGTCGGCCCCGTGCAGAAGGTGATCGGCGACGTGCGCTCGCGCCGCGGCGATTACTCCGGCGCGGTGCTCAGCTATGACGAGGCACTGGCCAACAGTTCGCAGCGCTATGCGCCGCTGGTGCAGGCATCGCTGGTCAATGCGCTGATCGAATCGGGCGACCCGGCACGGGCGCGCGAGGTGCTCGGCACCATGGCTCCGCCGAAGGACGCGCCGCTCACCGCGCAGCTCGACCGCACCCGCGCGCGCCTGCTGCTGGCCGAGAACAAGCCCGCCGAAGCGCGCGATGCGTACCGCGCGCTCACCGCGCGCCAGGTGGGCGCCGACACCGAGTACTACCGCCTCTGGGCCTGGGACGGCGTGGCGCGCAGCGAACTCGCGCTGGGCCAGAAACAGGCCGCCGCCGAGGCCGTGGGCCGTGCGCTGGGCGACGTCGACAAGGTGCGCGCCAGGTTCCGCAGCGAGGAATTCAAGATGGGCCTGTTCTCGGACCTGCAGACGGTGTTCGAGCGCGGCGTGGCCATCTACAGCGACGCGGGCGATGCGCGCCAGGCCTTCGAGGTGAGCGAGCACAGCCGCTCGCGCGCGCTGCTCGACGCGGTGCGCGGCCGCGCGAAGATCAACGAGCAGGCCGCCACCACCGTCGACCTGGCCACGCTGCAGCGCACGCTGGCGGCCGACGAGCGCGTGGTGCAGTTCCATTCGCTGCCCGACCGTCTCGTGGTGTGGGTCGTGAGCCCGGACGGCATTGCCGAGAAGACGGTGGCGGTGAAGCGCGACGAGCTCAACGAGCTGGTCGAGACCTTCCGCAATTCCATCGTGCGTGGCCGCCGCACCGCCATCACCAATGCGGACAAGCTGGGCGCCGCGCTGCTCGGGCCGCTCGGGCTTGCGCCGGGGCAGCGGCTGATCGTGGTGCCGCACGGGCCGCTGCACTACCTGCCGTTCCAGGCGCTTCGGCTCGACGGCCGCTACATCATCGAGACGCACCCGGTGGCGGTGGCGCCGTCGATGAGCATCGCGGTGCAGCTCGCGCAGCGCACGCCGCGCGTGAACGCATCGCTCACCGCATTCGGCAATCCGCGCATCGAGGACAAGTACGACCTGCCCGGCGCCGAGACCGAGGTGAAGCAGCTCGCGCGACTGTTCCCGCGCAACGCGGTGTACATGGGCGCGGCCGCCACCAAGACCCAGTTCCGCGACGTGGCCGCGCGCTCGCCGCTGATGCACGTGGCGGCGCACGCCGAGGCCGACGCCGTCGATCCGCTGTACTCGCGCATCCTGCTGGCCAACGAGGGCGGCAAGCAGAACTTCCTGGAGGCGCACGAGATCCTCGGGCTGCCGATGGACAGCACCGCGCTGGTCACGCTCTCGGCCTGCGAGTCGGGTCTCGGTCGCATCGCGCAGGGCGACGAGGTGCTGGGCTTCACGCGCTCGTTTCTCTCGGCCGGCAGCTCCAGCCTGATCGCCTCGCTGTGGCCGGTGTCGGACGACGCCACGGCCGTGCTCATGAGCACGCTCTACGGCGAGCTCTCGAAGGGCCGCGACATCCAGAAGGCCATGCAGGCCGGGCAGCTCGCGGTGCTGAAGGATCCCAAGATGTCCCATCCCTTCTTCTGGGCGCCGTTCAACCTGATCGGCAACTGGCGCTTGACGGTCGGGAGTTGAAATGAAAGTCCGTCAACGTCCCACACCGATCGCCTTCGCTGTCACGGCCCTCGTCGGCGCGACCCTGCTGATTGCGGCCCAGCGCACGCACGCCGCCGATGCGGACAGCAGCGGCACCGAACTGCTGCCCACCAAGGATCCCTGCGGCAGTTGCGACCGGCCCATTGCGCAGGCCCCGACCGGCACCGTCGCCCCGCAGAGCCTGCCCGCGCCGCCCCGCAACACGGGTGGTGCAGCAGGCGCGACATTCAAGCTCAACGACCTGCGCCTCAACGGCGTGAAGGCGCTGAGCAACGAGGAGCTGCAGGCCATCACCGGCCCGTACATCGGCCGCGACGTCACGCTCACCGACCTGGAAGAACTCGCCAAGGCCATCACCGCCCGCTACAAGGAGCGAGGCTACTTCCTCGCGCAGGCCGTGGTGCCGGTGCAGACGGTGCGCGACGGCATCGTCGAGATCAGCGTGATCGAGGGCCGCCTCGGCAAGGTCGACGTGACGGTCGCGCCCGATGCGCCGATTGCCGAGTCGCGCGTGCGCGGCTTCCTCGCACCGCTGCAGCCGGGTGCCGCCGTGAGCGCGCCGGACTACGAGCGCGCGATGCTGCTGCTGTCGGACCAGCCCGGCATCAAGGTGTCCTCGGGCCTGCAGGAAGGCACGCAGCCGGGCACCACCGACCTCGCGGTGGAAGTGACCGCCGCGCCGCGCTGGGCCTTCACCGCCGAGGGCGACAACCACGGCACCAAGGAGTCGGGCCGCTATCGCGTCGGTGGGACCGCGCGCTGGCTCAGCCCGTTCGGCATCGGCGACAACCTCGACATGCGCCTGATGGTCTCCAACAGCAACGCGTTGCAGTTCGGCCGCATCGCCTACGAGGCGCCCATCGGCACCAGCGGGCTGCGCGCGGGCGTGGGCCTCTCGCGCGTGAGCTACGAGCTGGGTGGCCAGTTCGCCGACCTCGATGCGCGCGGCCGCGCCAACGTGCTCGACTTCTCGCTGAGCTACCCGGTGATCCGCCAGCGGCAGCAGAACCTGTTCCTGCGCCTGGGCGTCGACGTGAAGGACCTCACCGACGAACTGCGCGCGGCCGACTTCAACTCGAAGAAGCGCGTCAACGGCCTCAGCCTGGGCTGGACCTGGGAGCGCCGCGACGAGCTGCTGGGCGGCGGCTACTGGGCCAGCTCCGGCACGCTGTACCACGGCAACCTCTCGATCCGAGATCCGGAAAGCCGCGACTTCGACCGGGGCGTCACGGGCCATCACACCGAAGGCGGCTTCACCAAGCTGAGCTTCCAGTTCTCGCGACTGCAGGCCATCGTGCCGCGCCATTCGCTGTACCTGTCCGTCGGCGGCCAGTGGGCCAGCAAGAACCTCGACGCTTCGGAAAAGCTCGCGCTCGGCGGCGCGCGCGCGGTACGCGCCTACCCTTCCGGCGAACTGCTGGTGGACCAGGGCGTGATCGGCACGGTCGAATGGCGCTGGTCGTTCAACGAGGAGCTCACGCCCTTCCTGTTCTACGACGCCGCGCACGGAAAGATCGTGCGCAACCCGACGCCCTATGACGGCGTCAACAGCCACAGCCTGCGCGGCTACGGCGTGGGCCTGAGCTGGTCGCGCCCGGGCAACTTCTCGATCAACGCGACGCTGGCCTGGCGCGCGGGCACGCCGCCTGCACAGACCGACGGCGGCGGGCGCAACCCGCGCCTCTACGTGCAGCTCATCAAGGCGTTCTGACCATGAAGCAACGCAACCGATTCACACAACGGCGGCTGCAGCTGCGGCCCATCGCGCTGTCGCTGATCTGCGCGGGCGCCGCGCCGGCCATGGCGCAGGTGCTGCCCACGGGCTTCAACTCCATTGCCGGCGGCGTCACCATGACGCAGAGCGGCAGCGTGATGAGCATCAACCAGCCGATGATGCGTGGCATCGCGAACTGGCAGACCTTCTCCATCGGCGCGGGCGGCACGGTCAACATCGCGCAGCCCAGCACGCGCGCCGTGCTGCTCAACCGCGTGGTGGGCGACGGCGTGACCATCCAGGCGTCGCGCATCGACGGCGCGCTGAGGACATCGCTGATCGGCAATCCGAACCTGCCGGGCGGCAGCGTGTTTCTCATCAACCCGAGCGGCATCGTGTTCGGCAACGGTTCGTCGGTCAACGTGGGCGGGCTTGTGGCCTCCACGCTGGACATCGCCAACAGCAACTTCATGCCCGCGGGCTCGGAGAACAAGGCCTTCGACAAGAGCGAGCAGCTGGTCTTCGTGGGGCCGGCGAACAGCGTGGCGCAGGTGCGGCTGGAGCAGGGGGCCTCGATCACCGCCTCGCCGGGCGGCACCGTGGCACTGGTCGGCGGCTCGGTGCGCAACGATGGCGAGATCAATGTTGCGCGCGGCTCGGTGGGCCTGGTGTCGGCCAGCAAGCTCTCGATGAACCTGGACTTCGACGGCGACGGGCTCACCACATTCAAGGTGCCGCTGGACGGGCAGACCACCTTCAAGCTCGCCGACCTGCAGGCCACCGACAAGACCACCACTGCACAGCTCATGAACACGAGCACCGGCAAGGTCACGGCCGACGGTGGCCGCGTGGTGCTGATGGCGGCCGCGGCCGACGTGGACGCTCGCCAGCTCGTGGTGAGCCAGACTGGGGTGATCCGCGCCCGCTCGCTGTCCACGCGCAACGGCGAGATCGTGCTCGACGGCGGCCAGTCGAGCGCGCGCAGCAACGAGATGCTGCTGGGTGGCACCATCGACGCGACCGGCTCCGAGGCCGGCGTGGCCGGCGGTTCGATCACCGCGAGCGCCGACTACGTGCGGCTGTCCGGACTGACGGCGGACGCCAGCGGAAGCAAGGGCGGCAGCATCCAGGTGACCGGCAACGCCGCGGTGAGCATGTCGCCCGATTCGGCGCTGCGCGCCAACGCCACCGGCGAGAACGGCCAGGGCGGCACGGTGAGCCTGAGCGCAGACTACACGCACGTCTCCGGCCAGATCCAGGCGCGCGGCGCGGGCAGCGGCGCAGGCGGCACCATCACCACCACGGCCCGGCAGGTCGAGGTGACGGAGCTCGCGCAGATCGACGCGGCGGGCGGCGCGAGCGGCGCCAACGGCACCTGGGTGGTCGAGTCGAAGGGCACGCTCAACGTGGACAACACCGTGCCGGCGTACGACCCGAACGACTACGGGCTGAACACGGCCGACACGCGCGTGAGCTCCACCGCCATCGGCAATGCGCTGGGCCGCTCCACCGACGTGAAGCTGCGCACCGGCTCCAACGACGGCGAGTCGAACGACGTGGTGTTCCAGGACAACGCGAGCATCGTCAAGTCCGAGGGGCGCGACGCGCGCCTCACGGTCGATTCGCTGCGCGACATCCGCATGGGCAGCGGCTCCTCGATCCGCTCGGAGAGCGGCGCGCTGCACGTGGACTTCGACGCCAACTCGAACAGCGGCAAGAACGGCGGCGTGATCGAGCTCGACAACGCGAGCATCGCCACCAACGGCGGCAACATCCGCTTCTACGGCCAGGGCGATCCGGTCAACGGCTACGCGGTCGGCGGCATCGCGCCCACCGATGGCGGGCCGAATGTCGGGCGCGCGGGCATCTCGCTGTTCGACAGCTCGCTGAACACCTGCGCGATGGCCTCCGGCAACTGTGGCGGCAGCGGCTCCATCACGCTGCGCGGGCAGGGCACCAGCACCTCGGCGGGCGATCCGAGCTACTACGTGAGCTCCGACGGCGTGCAAGTCTCGGGCAGCAGCCTGACCACCGGCGCGGGCAACATCTCGATCACCGGCGCGGGCGGCATCGGCGCGGGCGGCGTCCTGATGGACAGCACCGAGAGCAACGACACGGTGCTGCGCACCGGCACCGGCGACGTGAGCATCACCGGCAGCTCGCGCAGCTGGACCGCCACCGACCCTGTCGCTGTGTACGGCGGCACGGTGGACTTCGTCGACAGCTCCTTCCCCGACGTGACCACGAGCAACATCGGCGGCATCTCGATGCGCGGCGCGACCATCGACGCAGGCGGGCGCGTGGCCATCGACGGCACCGGCAGCGACATGCAGGGGCTGACCGCGAACAGCGCCTTCCTGACCTCGGCGTCGGCTGCCAACGGCGGCGCCGGCGTGACCTACGCCGCCGGCAACGGCGTGACCATCTTCGGCGGCAGCATCACGGCTGGCAAGGGGCGCGACATATCGATCTCCGGCACGGCGGGCGGCAAGGGTTTCGACGTGGCGAACGGCACCGCGACCATCGGCGGCGACGCATCGGCGGTGGCGCTCGCCATGGAAGCAGGCGGCACCGTGCGCGCCGAGGGCGGGCGCATCGCGATCGACGGACGCGGCGGCGACGTGCGCGTGGGGCGCGTGAATGTGCGCGACGTGCCCTCGGGCACCGTCTTCCTGCCGGTGCTCGATGTGTCGAGCAGCACAGGCGCGGGCGGCACCGTCAGCCTCGCCGGGCGCAACGTGCTGGTGCTCGATTCGTTCGACAACGTGACCACCATCGACGCGGGCGGCGCGGGCCAGTCCGGCACCATCGACGTGCGCGCCACCGGCACCATCGCCATCAGCGACCAGGCCAGCCTGCGCGCCGACGCGAAGTCGGCCACCGGCAACGGCGGCACGATCAACGTGATCGCGGGCGACACGCTGCGCGGCTACGGCAGCCTGTCGGCACGCGGCGGTGCCAGCGGAGGCAACGGCGGCAACATCGAGACCTCGGCTCCGCACTTCGATCTGACCGGCCTGCGCGTGGATGCCTCGGCACCCATGGGCACGGCGGGCAAGTGGACGATCGACCCCTACAACGTCAACATCGCGCACGGCACCGCCTCGGGCAGCCTCACGGGCAACCCCTTCGATCCGCTGGCCAACTCGACCATCCAGGACGGCGACATCAACAACGCGCTGGACGGCGGCACCAGCGTGACGATCACCACCGGCACCGGCGGGGTCGCGACCGACGGCAACATCACCTTCGCGGCCGACGCCGCCATCGTGCGCAGCAAGGGCGCCACGCCGCTCACCTTCGAGCTCGACGCGGCGCACAACATCAACGCCTTCAGCAACAACTCGATCCAGTCGAACTCCGGCGCGCTCAACGTGGTGTTCAACGCGGGCGTGGGCGGGCAGAACGGATCGATCTTCCTCAGCGGCGCGAAGATCGCCACCAACGGCGGCAACGTCACGATGACGGCCGACACCAGCCCCACGGGCAACCAGGCCGTCTCGATCACCAACACCACGATCGACACGCGCACCACCGCGCTGGGCGACGCGGGCCCCGGCGGCTCGGTGCAGATCACGGGCAAGCGCGGCATGCCCACCTTCTCGGGCTTCACCGCGACGGTGCAGCTGAGCGGCGCGACCATCCAGAGCAGCACCGGCGACGTGTCGATCACGGGCACGGCGCCCGGCGGCACCGGCGTGCGCATCGGCGCGGGCACGGGGCCCAGCCAGATCCTCACCACCAGCGGCGACATCTCCATCGTCGGCATCGGCAGCGGCGTGACGGACCCCAGCACCGGCCCGCTGGCCGTGCAGGCCGTCGACCTCAGCAACGTCACGGTGCGCAGCGTCGACGGCAACATCGGCATCCGTGGCCTCGTGACGCCCGGTCCCATGAGCAGCACGTCAGGCGGCGTGCTGATCGCCAACAACGCGCTGGTGACCACGCTGGGCGCGGGCGACATCGACGTGGCGGGCGAGTCGCAGGCCAACGGCACGGGTGTCACCCTCGGCACCGGCGGGCGCATCGACGGCAACCGCAACGTGGTGCTGCGCGCGAGCAACGACGGCAGCACCGACGCGCTCGTGCTCACCGGCACGGTGCGCGCCGGCAACGTGCTCGACCTGCGCCCCGGCGGCGTCGATGCCGCCGGCAACGCGGTCGACCGCACGGGCAGCACGATCACGCTGGGCGGCACGGCGGCCACCGGCTTCGCGGTGTCGGCCGCCGAGTTCTCGCGGCTCGACGCGCCCACCATCGTGGCCGGCAGCAATGCGCACGCGGGCAACATCAGCGTGGTCGGGCCGCTCACCGTGCCCGGTGCGCTGACCCTGCAGAACGGCGCCGGCGGCGGCATCCAGCTCGGCAGCGCGCTCACCGCGTCGACCATCGGGCTGATCTCGGCAGGCAACATCACGCAGACCGCTTCCGCACCGATCACCGCCGGCACGCTGCTGGCGCGCTCCACCGGCGGCAGCGTGCTGCTCGACCAGGCGGCGAACAACGTCAGCGCCGACACCGTGGGCGGCGGCGCGGCCGGCGCCTTCCGGTACGTGGACGTCGACACCGTCAAGCTCGGGTCGGTGAGCGTCACCGGCTACGACGCCGCAGGCAATGCGCCGCAGGTGGTGTCCGCCACCTCGATGGCGGCCGACACCGTGTTCGTGCGCACGCTCAGCGGCGACCTGCTGCTGGGCACCAACGTGAGCAGCACCAATGGAGTCGACCTGGTGGCGGCCTCGCGCTTCCAGAACACAGGCGGCTACACCATCGCCGGCGCACCGTGGCGCGTGTGGGCCGACACCTGGGTGGGCGAGACGCGCGGCGGGCTCGCGGGCTCGGGGCTGTATCCCAACCTGTACCACTGCGCCTACTCGGGCCTGTGCGCCGTGAGCATTCCGGCGGGCGCCAACCACTTCATCTACGCGCAGCAGCCGGTGGCCACGGTGCTCATCGCCAATGCGACCCGGCCCTTCGGCTATCCGAATCCGCTCTTCAGCTACCTCGTGACCGGGCTGATCCTGGGCGACACGGGCGCGGGCTTCGCCGGCTTCATGTTCTCGCCGGCGCTGCAGCCGAGCCCGCCGGGCGTGTACCCGATCAACGGCGCCTTCACCTCGGCCGAGGGCTACAGGGTCAACGTGGTGCCGGGCAACCTGTTCGTCGGCGGCGTGCCCAACCTGCCGCGGCCCGATGCGCTGCGCGACCTGCCCGCCACATGGGTGTACGACCGCAACATCGGCCCGCCGCCGATCTGCTTCGCCACCGGGCCGCTGGAAGGCGACCGCGCGACGCAGGGCGGCGACGTGCTGGCGCGCGAATGGTCGCGCGTGCGCTCGCGGCCCAACCTGTCGAGTTGCGTCGACACCGAGAAGCGCAACGGCTGCGCCGACTTCTAGCCGGCGACCGGGTTACGCCAGGCCGCGTGCACGGCGGTTGGACAGGACGACGTTGTCCTTCGGAATGACCTGGCCCTCGCGCATCGCGGAGATCCACGCATCCGTCGTGGTCACGGCCGCGAAGTTGCTGTGGAACACCACGCTGAAGACGCGGTGGATCTCCTCCGCCGTGACCTTGCCCGCCGCGTTCTCGTAGGGCAGCGCGCCGCTCGCGTCAGACAGGAACTCCACGCTCAGGCCCCGGTGCATGGCCTCGAACACGGTCGATGCGTCGCAGTTCTGCGTCATGTAGCCGGCCACGCTCAGCGTGTCGATCTCGTGGCGCGCGAGCCAGTCGGCGAAGTCGGTGCCGGTGAACACGCTCGGAAAGCTCTTGGTGACGAGGTGGTCGTGCGGCCGCTTCGCGATCTCGGGATGCAGCTGGCCGTTGTGCGTGTCGGCCTGGAACACAGGTGCTCCCTTGGGCGCATGGTGGCGCACCACAATCACGGGTGTGCCGGTGGCGTGGGCGGCGTCCATGGCCTTCGTCACGTTCGGCAGCGTGTCGAGGATGGGCGGGTACTCGATCGGCAGGCCGCCGCCTTCGAAGTACTCGTTCTGCACGTCGATCACGACGAGGGCGCGGCGCGGGGTTGCTGTGCTTGTGCTCATGGAAGGCTCCTCTTTCTTCGGTTGTTCGGATGGCCTGATTCTTCGCCTTGGCCTCGTTTTCCGACAGTGGCCCGAAAGCCATTCATCGATAAGATCGGGCCATGCTGAAGCAAACCGCCGAAACCGTCGCCGTCGTCGCTTTCGACGGCATCAGTCCCTTCCACCTGTCCGTGCCCTGCATGGTCTTCGGCGAAGACCGCACCGAGACCGGCGAGTCGCGCTTCCGCGTGAAGGTGTGCGCGCCCGAGCCGGGAGAGCTGCGCACCAACGCCGGCTTCGCGCTCGTCGTCCCGCACGGGCTCGAAGCCATCCGCCGCGCGCAGATCGTGGTCGTGCCTTCATGGCACGACGACTGCTCGGTGGCGCCGCCCGAGCTGATCCGCGCGCTGCAGGCCGCGCACAGGCGCGGCGCCACCGTGATGGGCCTTTGCCTAGGGGCCTTCGTGCTGGCCGAGGCGGGCCTGCTCGACGGCCGTCCCGTCACCACGCACTGGAAGCTGGCGCCCATCTTCGCCAGGCAGTATCCGAAGGTGAAGCTGCAGCCCGAGGTGCTCTACGTGGACGACGGCAGCGTGCTCACCTCCGCCGGCACGGCCGCGGGCATCGACTGCTGCCTGCACCTGCTGCGCGTGCGCCACGGCGCCGAGACGGCCAACCGCGCCGCGCGGCGCATGGTGGTGGCGCCGCACCGGCAGGGCGGGCAGGCGCAGTACATCGAGCAGCCCGTGCCCGCCATGGCCGAGCGCGACCGTCTAGCGCCGCTGCTCGAATGGCTCGGCAGCAACCTCGACACGCCGCACGAGCTCGACGACCTGGCGCGGCGCGCGCTCATGAGCCGGCGCAACTTCACGCGGCGCTTTCGCGAATCCACCGGCACCACCGTCGGCCAGTGGGTGCAGAACCAGCGCCTCGCGCTCGCGCAGCGGCTGCTCGAAACCACGGACCACCCGGTGGAGCGCGTGGCCACCGGCGCCGGCTTCGGCTCGGCGGTGTCGCTGCGCAAGCATTTCGTCTCGGCCTTCAAGCTGTCGCCCACGGCGTATCGCCAGCAGTTCTCGCGCGCATGAATGAGAAAGAGGGCGTGCTTCGCATCAGGAAACCCTGAATGCCAGGGATACCGCGGAACCGGCTTTGCCGGGCCGCAGGTATCGCCCCCTGGAAGGGGGGTGGCGAAGCGACACGAAGTGCGCGAAGCCTGGGGGTGAGTTCAAGCTCTCGCGGAACCGGCTTTGCCGGGCCGCAGGTATCGCCCCCTGGAAGGGGGGTGGCGAAGCGACACGAAGTGCGCGAAGCCTGGGGGTGAGTTCAAGCTCTCGCGGAACCGGCTTTGCCGGGCCGCAGGTATCGCCCCCTGGAAGGGGGGGTGGCGAAGCGACACGAAGTGCGCGAAGCCTGGGGGTCAGACAGCAACTTGCCGCCGCGTGGTGAGCAGCGCGCGCAGCTTGGCCGGTGCGACCGGCTTGGTCAGCAGCATCACACCGCCATGGCGCAGCCGCTGCAGGACCTCGGGCCCGGTGGCGCCCGACACCAGCACCGCCAGCGCCTCCGGCTGCAGCCGCTTGGCGGCGTCGATCACGTCCACGCCGTCGCCGTCGCCCGCGAGCTGCAGGTCGCACAGCACGGCGTCGTAGTGGATGTCGCCGGTGCCCAGCCGGGCGATGGCCTCGGCGCCGGAGTTCACGCATTCGACCTGGCAGCCCCATTGCTCCAGCAGCGTGCGGCTGCCGTCGAGGATGACGGGGTCGTCGTCCACCACCAGGCAGCGCAGGCCCACCAGCGGCGCGGGAGCCAGCGGCGGCGGCTCGGGCGGCGTCACGTCGGCCAGCCGCGCGGCCGGCAGCGTGAAGGCGAAGGTGCTGCCCGCCTGCAGCGCCGAGCGCACCGTGATGCGCGTGCCCAGCAGCGCCGCGATGCGCGCGCAGATGGCCAGCCCCAGCCCGAAGCCGCGGCGCCGGTCGCGCTCGGTGTTCGCCACCTGGTAGAACTCCTCGAAGATGCGGCCCTGGTGGATGGGCGCGATGCCCACGCCGTTGTCGCGCACTTCGATGCGCACGCCGCCCGCGGCGCGCCGCGCAGCTACCAGCACCGTGCCGCCCTCGGGCGCGTGGCGCAGCGCGTTGGTCACCAGGTTGCCGACGATGCGCCGCAGCATCGCCGCGTCGCTGCGCACCGCCAGCCCGCGATCGCTCCAGCGCAGCCGCACGCGGGCCTCGACGGCGGCTGCGGCGTGCTGCGCGTCGAGCTGGTCGAACAGCTCCGCGAGCGGCACCTTGGCGATGGCCGGCGTCAGCACCTGAGCGTCGAGCCGCGAGATCTCGAGCAGGTCGTCGAGCAGCACGCCCATGAACTCGGTGCTTTCCTGCAGCCGCAGCACCGCCGGGCGCTGCGCGGACGAGGCGCCGGGCAGCAGGCCGTCGATGAACAGGCCCATGGCATGCAGCGGCTGGCGCAGGTCGTGGCTCGCGGCCGCGAGAAAGCGCGCGCGCGACAGCGCCGCCTGCTCGGCCTCGGCCATGCGCTGCAGCGCGACGGCGGTGGCTTCGCGCACGCGCTCCTCGCTGACCTGGCGGTTGCGCTGCAGCCGTTCGGCGAGGCGGTCGATGTCGTGCGCGAGCACCGCGAGCTCGTGCGTGCCGCGCGTGCCGCCTTCCACCACGTCGCAGCGCACCTCGAAATGCCCGGCCTCCAGCGCGGCGACCGTGCGCGACACGCGCCGCAGCGGCCGTGCCACCGTGCGCGCCATGTGGCGCACCGAGGCCCACGCCGCGATCAGCGCAACGAGCGCGATGCCGATGCCAGCGATGAGCGAGCGGCCGCGCTCGCGCGTGTAGGCGGTGGTGTCGCGGAAGGTCTGCACCAGGCCGATGGGCGTGTCGCCCGCCGCGGTGGAGCCGGCGGGCGCGAAGGCGCTGGCGCGCGAAGCCTCGCGCAGCGTGACCGGCGAGGTGAACATGCGCAGCTGCGCGAGCGACGCCGTCTTGGGCCCGGCCGTGACGTACACGCCCGCGCTGTTGCTGATCTCCACCCGCGTCACCTGGCCGCCGCGCAGCGCCGCGTTGGCCACGTTCTGCAGCGCCGGCACGTCGCCCGCGTACAGGCTCAGGTCGGACATGGCCGCCACCTGCCGCGCCACGGCCTGGCCTTCGGCGTCGAAGGCGGCCTCGAGGGTCTGCAGCCGGTTGTGCGTGAACCAGCCCGTGAGCGCCAGCGCCACCGCCGCGCACGGCACCACGCCGAGGCGGAACAGGTCGCGCTGCAGGTTGCCGCGCACGACGAGCGTGTGGGCCGACGGGGTCGGCTGGGTCGGAGGCGGCGGCCGCGGCGCGGCGGCGTCCTCCGGCCCGGTGGACGCCGCGAGGCTGTGGGGAGGTGCGGCGGTGCTCATCGCGGGGCCGCGAGCCTGTCGGTCAGTTCCCGTTCCTCCGGCAGGCGCAGGCCGAGTCCGCGCGCCACGGTTGCGTTGACGCGCACGGTGGCGGGCGTCGCGGCCTCGACCAGCGGGGCGTTGCTGTTGCCGGAGCCCGTGCCGGCGCTCGCGACCTTCTGGCCGAGCAGCCGGGCCTGTTGCGCGAGCTGCGACGGCGTGGAAACCGCCGCCGCCAGTCCGCCCGAGCGCACCAGCCCTTCGCTGGCGCCGAACACCGGCAGGCCGGCGCCCGCGGCGGCGCGCAGCACCGAGAGCGTGGCCGCCTGGTTGTCGCCGATCAGGTCGGGCAGCACCATCAGCGCGTCGCTTTGCGGCACCACCTGGCGCAGCGCGTTGGCGAGAGACCTCGCGTCGGGCGCGTACTCCACGCGCAGGTCCCAGGCCGGGTTCGCGCCCTGCGCGGCGCGCTGCAGTTCGCGCACCAGCGGCTCAGACTCGGGCGTTGCGACCACGCCCAGGCGGTGCTTCTGCGGCAGCACCGCGTTGACCAGCGCGAGCTGGTCGGCCATGGCCGGATCGCGCAGCAGCACGCCCACGCGGCGGTCGCCGCGCTTCAGCGCGGGGCTGGAGGCCTTGAGGGTCTCGTACTCGAGCCGGCTCAGCATCGCCAGCACCAGCGGCTCCTGTCCCGGGCGCTCGACGGCGGCGCGCGCGGCGGCGGGGCCGACGGCCATGGTGAGCGGTATGTCGACGGAAGAAGAGGCGGAGGCGCTGCGCAGGCTGCGCGTGCGCACGCCGGCGTTCGCGGCGCGCTCGGTGTCGGTGGGCTCGGCGGCCGCCTGCGGGTCCGCGCCCCCGGGCGCGAGGCGCACCAGCTCGAACTTGCCGCCGGGCTCCTGGTCCGCGCGCAGCTGCTGCACGAACTCGGAAGACGCCGCCATGTCGTCGCCCATCAGCACCGTGAGATTGACCGCCGCGAAAGCCACGCCCGCGGCGCATGCGAGGCCCGCGGCCAGCGCGGTGCGGACGGCGCGCCGCAGCCTTCGAAAGAAGGGCGGGAGAACGGAATTCACGGCAACAAACATGGACTGCTTCCGCAGCGAGGGGCGATGATCCAATGTAAGGACGCCCCCTGCTTTGCGCGATAAGGCGGAGGGCTTATGTCAGTGCCGGAGGGGGCCTGCCGGCGTGACGGATTCCACGGGGAAATGGCCGCTCGGCCTATGTCCGATGGCGTACCTACGCACCTACCGCCTGGGCAGCCGCCGCGCGCTGCGCCTGGATGGCCTGGCGCAGCACGCGCGGCGACACCGGCTTGTAGAGCACCGTGATGCCCGCGCTCGCCACTTCGCGCAGGCGGTCGGGCTTGGTCTCGCCGGTCACCAGCAGGCGCGCGGTGCCGGCGCCGATGCCGCGCGGATGGCGCTCCAGTGCGGCGATCACGTCGAGGCCGTTGTCGCCGCCCTGCAGCAGCAGGTCGCTGATGACCACGTCGGGCGGCTGCTCCCAGGCATCGGCCATGGCCAGCGCCTCGGCGCGGGTCTGCGCGGGCAGCACCTCGGCGCCCCAGTTGGAGAGCACCACCGTCAGGCCTTCGAGGATGGTGCGCTCGTCGTCGATCACAAGGATGCGCACGTTGGCGAGGCTTTCCTCCTCCTCGATGGCGGCGAAGGCCGGCGACGCGGCGGGGGCCGGCAGCGCGGCCGGCGCCGAGCGCACCAGCACCCGCACGCAGGTGCCCTTGTGCAGCTTCGAGCTGAGCTCGACGCGCGTGTTCAGCAGCTCGGCCAGCCGCTGCACCGTGGCCAGGCCCAGCCCCATGCCGCGCGCGCCGCGCGCCGCCTGCCGGCCGGCGGGCTCCACCTGGTAGAACTCCTCGAACACCCGCGCCTGGTGCTGCGCGGCGATGCCCACGCCGGTGTCGACCACGTCGATGCGCACGCCCCGGCCGCGCCGCCGCGCGCCGATCAGCACGCCGCCCTCGATGGTGTGGCGCAGCGAGTTCGACACCAGGTTGTTCAGGATGCGCGAGAGCATCACGTAGTCGCAGCGCACCCACGTGTCGGTCTTGCGCACCACCAGCCGCAGGCCCTGCTGCTCGGCCACCGGGCGGAAGTTGCGGCTGATCTCCTCGAACAGCCGGTCGAGCGGAAAGTCGATCCACTGCGGCTGCAGCACGCCGGCGTCGAGCTGCGACAGGTTCAGCAGCTCCGAGAACAGCCGGTCGAGCGAATCCACGCACTCGCGGATGTGGCCGATGCGCTGCAGCTTCACCGGGTCGTTCTCGCCGTTGGCCAGCCCGTCGGAGAACAGCGTGAGCGCGTGCAGCGGCTGGCGCAGGTCGTGGCTGGCGGCGGCCAGCAGGCGGGTCTTGGCCTGGCTCGCCACTTCGAGCTGCTGGTTCTTGCGCGCCAGCTCGGCCGTGGCCTCGTTGATGCGGCTCTGCAGCAGCCGGTGGCTCTCCGCGAGCGCGCGCGCCGCCTGGTTGAAGCCGTGCTGCAGGTGGCGCACCTCGGCCGTGCCCTCGATGGCCACGCTCGCGTTCTCGCCCGCGCCGAGGCGGTCCACCGCGTCGCCCAGCGCGCGTATCGGCTCGCTGATGCGGCGCGCCGCCCACCAGCCCGCCAGGCCCACGCCGACCAGGCTGATCGCCAGCACCAGCCCCACGTTGAACCAGACCGAGCGCCGAGCGCTCTGCACGGCGGCCAGGCTCATCTCGACCATCACCTTGCCGTTGTGGCGGCCGTCGTCGCCCACGATGGGCACCACCACCTGCAGGCCGTCGCCGCGGGCGCGGTCCACGGTCTCGGAGTTGGCCACGATCTCGCCGTCCTCCGTCCAGATCTGCACCTGCTGCACGTTGGGCTGGTAGGTGCCCGACTGGGCGGTACGGGCCAGCGCGCGGCGGTCCATGCGCGCCAGCGGCGCTTGCGCCACCGTGGCCACCTGCAGCGCCACCGTCTGGGCATTGGCGCGCATCAGCTCGGTGAGGTTGCCCAAGTGCTGCCGCGTCAGAACGGCGATTGCCGCCAGCGTGGCCAGCGCCGCCGGCACCATCGCCAGCAGGATCAGCTGCTGGGCGAAGGTCAGGCGGGCCAGGCCGCGGATGACGCGGAAATTCCAGTTCATGGGGGCTTCGGACGCATGGGCGCCGAGCTTATGAGGGCAATCCGGGGCGGGAAAGCTAGGAAAAACATCACAAAAAATGTCGGCAATTGATATTTAATGGCGTCCGCGCTGCCCATGTTAGACCCGCCGATGCGCAACGGCCCTATGTCTTTAGGTCCTGAAATGCTGGCTTCCATGCGCCGATTCGCCGAATTCTCAGCAGTGGTCCTCCGCGCGGTGGCCCTGGCATTGCTGGCGGGCCTGCCGCTGCTGGCCCCGGCCCAGGTCAATCCGCTGGACGGGCCGGTGCGCTTCGGCATCCTGCCGCTGGGGGGCGCCTTCGAGTCACGCAGCGACTGGGATCCGCTGCTGGCCGAACTCAGCCGCGCCATCAATCGCCCGGTGAGCGTGCTGTCGGTCAACTCGTACGAGGCGCTGGAGCAGGCCATCATGCGCAACGAGGTCGACATGGCCTTCCTGTCCGGGAAGATGGCGCTCGACGCCGTCACCCAGCGTCGCATGAAGGTGGTGGCGCAGGTGGTGCGGCACGACGGCCTGCCCGGCTACCGCGCGCTGCTGCTCGCGCGCAAGGCGCCGCCCTTCAATTCGCTGAAGAACATGCTGGACCAGCCCGAGCGCTGGCGGCTGGCGCGCGGCGAGAAGCAGTCGGTGTCGGGCTTCATCGTGCCGCAGCTGCAGCTCTTCCTGCCGAACCACATCGCGATGGAGACGCGCTTCGGCAGCGAGATCGTGGGCACCCACCAGGCCACCGCGCTGGCCGTGGCCAACAACGAAGCCGACGTGGCCACCAACAACACCGCCGACTTCGAGCGCTTCAAGCTGCGCTTTCCGGCCGAGTCGGAACGGCTGCAGGTGCTGTGGGAGTCGGAGCTGATCCCGCACGCCCAGATCGTCGTGCGCAGCGAATACGCGCCCGAGTTGCGCAAGCGCGTGCAGACCTTCCTGACCGGCTACGGCCGCGTCAAGGGCCCGCGCGGCGACGCCGAGCGCGCGGTGCTCAAGTCGCTGCACGACCTGGCCGGCTTCGTGGCCGCCGACAACAGCTCGCTGCAGCCGGCGGCCAAGCTGGCCTACCAGCTTGCGAAGCAGAACGCCATGACCGCGCAATGGGTGAACGACGCCGCGCGCGAAGCCCGCCTGCAGCGCATCGAGAGCAGCTACGCGGACCAGGTCGCCGTGCTGAAGGACGTTTCGCCGTGACGACGACGTTCGCAAGGCTTCGGCGCGCGGCGGCCGTGCTGCTGGCCTTCGTCTTCTTCGTCTTCGCCGTCCTGCCGGCCACGGCGCAGCACGCTACCGCCGCCGCCGCCGCGTCGCCCGACAAGGCAGCGCCGCCGCCCGCCATCAGGATGATCCGCTTCGGCGTGCTGCCGCTGGGCGGCACCGTTGAATCGCGCGCGCTGTGGACGCCGCTCATGACCGACATGGGCCGCGCCCTCGGCATGCCGGTCAGCATGTATTCGGTGCCGACCTACGAGGAACTCGACCGCGCCATCGGCCGCGACGAGATCGACATGGCCTTCCTCTCGGCCAAGATGGCGCTCGACGCCGTGATGCAGCGGCGCATGAAGGTGGTGGCGCAGATCGCGCGGCACTCCAACGTGCCCGAGCACCGCGCCGTGCTGCTGGTGCGCAAGGCCGGGCCGCTCAACACGCTCGAGGGCGTGCTCTCGCAGCCCGAGAAATGGCGGCTCGCGCGCGGCGACAGCCGCTCCGTCACAGGCTTCATCGTGCCGCAGAGCCAGCTCTTCCTGCCGAACAACATCGAGATGGAGACGCGCTTTCGCAGCGAGTTCGTCGGCACCCACCAGGCCACCGCGCTGGCCGTGGCCAACGGCGACGCCGACGTGGCCACCAACAACACGACCGACCTCGAGCGTTTCCGCCAGCAGTTCCCGGTGGAGGCCGGGCGGCTGCAGGTGGTGTGGGAGTCGGAGCCGCCGCCCGGCGCGCCGATGGTGGTGCGGCGCGACTTCCCGCCCGAGTTCCAGGCGCGGCTGCAGAACTTCCTGACCGGCTACGGCAAGGGCAAGGGCGCGCGCGGAGACGCCGAGCGCGAAGTGCTCAAGAACCTGCGCGCGGCCTACGGCTACGTCGCGGCCGACGACAGCGCGCTGCTGCCCCAGGCGCGGCTGGAGCACCAGCTCGGCAGGCAGCGCGCCATGGCGGCGTCATGGGTCAACGAGGCCGCGCGCGAGCAGCGGCTGCAGCGCGTCGAGAAGACCTACGCGGAGCAGGTCGAGACGCTGCGCGCCGCCGCCCGCTGAGCCGGTCTTTCCGCTTTCTTCCCGCTTCTTTCTACTCCCTTCGCCGTAGCTCCAAATCCCCGCGCCTAGGCCATTAGCTAGGCCTTAAGGCGGATTTGCCTGCCGTCCCCCGGGCCGGAAACTTCGTGTTTCTTTCAGGCACCCTTGCCGTTGACGGAGTGCGGATGAGTTGGCGAACAAAAGTGGTCTGGAGCGAGGGGATGCTGTTGCAGCCTCAGCACCTGCAGCAGAGCGAGCGTCATGCCGATCACGCGCGGCACGTGCTGCTGCGTTCCACCACCCCCTACGCCTGGGGCTTCGCCGAGCTGGAGATCGACCCCGCCGCGCTCACGCTGGGCAAGCTGGCGCTGGTGCGCGCGGTCGGCGTCTTCGGCGACGGCACGGTGTTCGACATGCCGGCGGTCGATCCGCTGCCCGAGCCCATCGACATTCCCTCGTCCATGCGCGACGAGGCCGTGGTGCTCGCGCTGCCGCTGCGCCGCGCCGGCGCGCGCGAGGCCGACGCGGAAGAATATGAAGAGCTGGTGCGCCACCGCGTGCTCGAGTCGGAAGTGCCCGACTCCAACACCGCCGGCGAGCGCACCGCGATGCTGCAGCTGGGCCAGCTCCACACGCGCCTGATGCGTGCCAGCGAGGCCACCGATGCGTGGACCACCATCGGCGTGGCCCGCGTGGTCGAGCGCCGCGTCGACAACCAGGTGCAGCTCGACCGCGCCATGCTGCCGCCGCTGCTCGACGTGGCCGGCCATGCCGTCATCCGCGCCTGGCTCGACGAGCTGCTGGGCCTGCTGCGCCAGCGCGGCGAGGCGCTGGCCGGCCGCCTCACGCAGGGCGGCACAGGCGGCGTGGCCGAGATCGCCGACTTCATGCTGCTGCAGGCCGTGAACCGCAACGAGGCCATCTTCGCGCACCTCGCGAAGAGCGCGATGCTGCATCCGCAGCACTTCTTCGAACATGCGCTGGGCCTCGCGGGCGACCTCGCGAGCTTCCGCGACTCGCGGCGCGTGTCGCGCTTCGGCCCCTACATCCACGACGACCTCGCCATGAGCTTCAAGCCGCTCATGGACGATCTGCGCCGCAGCCTCTCGATGGTGTTCGAGCAGTCGGCCATCCGCATCGAGCTGCACGACCGCAAGCACGGCGTGCGCGTGGCAGTGGTCACCGACGTGGAGCTGCAGCGCAAGGCGACCTTCGTTCTCGCGGTGAACGCCAACATGCCCAGCGAGGCGCTGCGCGCGCGCTTTCCCACGCAGGTCAAGATCGGCCCGGTGGAGCGCATCCGCGACCTGGTCAACCTCGCGCTGCCGGGCGTCACGCTCACGCCGATGCCGGTGGCGCCGAGGCAGATCCCCTTCCACACGGGCGCCAACTACTTCGAGCTCGAAACGCGCAACAGCGACCTGTGGCGCCAGCTCGAGCAGTCGGGCGGCATCGCGATGCACATCGCGGGCGACTTCCCCGGCCTCGACCTCCAGTTCTGGGCAATACGAGCATGACCCCCAGTCTTCGCGCACTTCGTGTCGCTACGCAAACCCGCTTCCAGAGGGCAACGCCAGCGGCCCGGCAAAGCCGGTTCCGCGGCGTTCCGCGAATTGGCGCCGTCAGCGTGGAGCCATCATGAGCACACCTCCCGATCCCTTTGCCGCCTTCGAGTCGGAACGCACGGTCATCAAGCCGAAGCCGCGTACGCCGGGCGGCACGCCGAGCGCGCCCGCACCGGCGCCTTTCTTCGGTGGCGCAGACCCCACGCCAGCCGCCGATGTCGGCGAACTCGGCCTGCTCAATCCGCTGGTGTCGGCCGCCGGCAAGCTGCTGGTGCTGATCGGCAAGCTGCGCAACCTCGCGCAGCCGCCCAACGTGCCGGCGCTGCGCGCCTCCACCGCCGAGGCGGTGAACCAGTTCGATGCCAGCGCGCGCCGTGCCGGCGTGGGCAACGAATCGGTGCTCGCCGCGCGCTACGTGCTGTGCACCGCGCTCGACGAGGCCGTGGCCAACACGCCCTGGGGCGTGCAGGCGGGCTGGAACAAGCAGAGCCTGCTGGTGCAGTTCCACAACGAGACATGGGGCGGCGAGAAAGTGTTCCAGCTGCTGGCCAAGCTCGCGCAGGACGTGCCCACGCATCGCCAGCTGCTGGAGCTGATCTACAGCGTGCTCGCGCTCGGCTTCGAAGGCCGCTACCGCGTGATCGACAACGGCCGCGCGCAGCTCGACTCGGTGCGCCAGCGCCTGGCCGACCTGATCGCCAAGGACCGTCCGCCGGTGGAAGCCGAGCTCTCGCCGCACTGGCGTGGGCAGGGCGCGGGCACGGTGCGGCTGCGCGAGTCGCTGCCGCTGTGGGTGTTCGCGGCCGGCTTCGCGCTGCTGCTGGCGCTTGCCTGGTTCGGGCTTTGGCTCACGCTCAACTACCGCTCCGACACCACGTATGCCGCGGTGTCCAGCCTGCGCGCGCCCAACATCCAGATCGCGCCGCCCGCGCTGCCGGCAAAGACGCCGCGCCTCGCGCGCTTCCTGGAGCCCGAGGTGAAGCAGGGCCTGGTCACCGTGACCGACGAGGCCGACCGCAGCGTGGTGCGCCTGCGCGGCGACTCCTTCTTCAGCTCCGGCAGCGCCGATCCGATGGCGCAGTCGTTGCCGGTGCTGAACCGCATCGGCCAGGCGCTGGCCGAGGTGAAGGGCGACGTGCTGATCACCGGCCATTCCGACAACCAGCCGATCCGCTCGCTGCGCTACCCGTCGAACTGGCACCTGTCGGCCGCGCGCGCCGACGCGGTGAAGGGCGCTCTGTCGACGCTGGTCGACCCGGCGCGCATGCGCTCCGACGGCAAGGCCGACGCCGAGCCGGTGGCCCCCAACGACACGCCGGCCAATCGTGCGAAGAACCGCCGCGTCGAGATCGTGCTGTTGAGCGGGCCGGACGGCGTCGTTGCCGCTGGAGCGACGAAATGATCAAGAAAATCTTCGGCTTCCTGTTCAGCCCGCTGCTGCTCACGCTGCTGGCGCTCATCGTCGTCGCGCTGCTGATCTGGTGGATCGGCCCGCTGGTGAAGATCGGATCGCTCGCGCCGCTCGAAAGCGAGACCACGCGCGCCGTCGTCATCGGCGTCATCGTGCTGATCGTGGTGCTGCGTGCGCTGTACCGCCGCTGGCGCGCCCGCCGCGCGAGCCAGCACCTGACCGACGGCCTCATGAAGGCGCCCGCCGCCAAGGCCGACGCGCCCATCAATGGCGAACAGAAGATCCTCGACACCCGCTTCAGCGAGGCCGTCGCCACGCTCAAGCAGATGCGCATGCACGCCGCCGGCAAGAAGCCGGGCTGGCGCGACTGGCTCTCCATCTCGGGCGGCAGCTATCTCTACGACTTGCCCTGGTACGTGTTCATCGGCGCACCGGGCGCGGGCAAGACCACCGCGCTCGTGAACTCCGGCCTGAGCTTCCCGCTGGCCGAGAAGTTCGGCCCCGGCGCCATCCGCGGCGTGGGCGGCACGCGCAACTGCGACTGGTGGTTCACCGACGAGGCTGTGCTCATCGACACCGCCGGGCGCTACACCACGCAGGACAGCCACCAGTCGGAAGACAAGAGCGCATGGGAGGGCTTCCTGGGCCTGCTGAAGAAGGTGCGCCCGCGCCGGCCGCTGAACGGCGTGTTCCTTACCGTCAGCGTGGCCGACCTGCTGAGCCAGGGCCCCGAGGCGCGCACCCAGCTCGCCGCGTCGATCCGCGCGCGCCTGCTGGAGCTCGACGGCAAGCTCACCACGCGGCTGCCGGTGTACGTGCTCGTCACCAAGAGCGACCTGCTCTACGGTTTCACCGACTACTTCGACGACCTCGGCAAGGAACAGCGCGCGCAGGTCTTCGGTTTCACGCTGCCGGTCGACGAGAACCTGCAGGTCGAGGAGAAGGGGCTCTCCGTCGCCTTCAACCGCGAGTTCGCGCTGCTGCACAACCGCGTGAACGACGGCCTCATTGCGCGCATGCAGCGCGAGACCGACGGCAACCGCCGCGCGGCGATCTTCGGCTTTCCGGCGCAGTTCGGCTCCATCGGCCCGCTGCTGTCCGACCTGCTGGAGCAGGTGTTCACCGGCTCGCGTTTTGCGCAGCCGCCGTGGGTGCGCGGCGTGTACTTCACCAGCGGCACGCAGGAAGGCAGCCCCATCGACCGCGTGATGGGCAGCCTTGCGCGCAGCTTCGGCATCGAGCGCGCGATGCTCGCGCCGCAGAAGTCCAGCGGGCGCAGCTATTTCCTTACTTCGCTGCTGCGCGAGGTGGTGTTCCCCGAGCAGCGCCTTGCCGGCGCCGACGTGAAGCTGGAGCGCCGCCGCCACACGCTGCGCGTGATCGGCGTGACGGCGATGACGCTGCTCACCGTCGGCCTGCTCGCGGCCTGGGGCTACAGCACGCTGCAGAACATGAACTACCTGAAGTCGGTCGAGGCCCGCGTCGAGCCCGCCCGGCAGAACCTCGCGGCGCTGCCGGCGCGCGTGCAGAACCTGGTCGAGGTCGCGCCCGTGCTGCAGAGCCTGCGCGACATCTGGAAGACGCCCGACAACCGCCAGGGCGACGAGCCGCTGTCGATGACGCTGGGCCTCTACCAGGGCGACAAGCTCGACGCGGCAGCCATGCTCACGCACCAGCGCGCGCTCAACGACGCCTTCCTGCCGCAGATAGCCAAGCGCATCGAGGACCAGCTGCGCACCGCGCAGAAGGACAACCTCGAGTTCACCTACGAGGCGCTCAAGAGTTATTTGATGCTTTACCAGCCCGAGCACTTCGATGCCGAGGCGCTGAAGGCCTGGATCACGCTCGACTGGTCGCGCAACCTCGACCGCGGCATTCCCGAGGACCAGCGCAGGCAGCTCGAAGACCAGCTCGACGTGCTCATCGCCCAGGGCCCGCCGCGCTCGCCGCTGAAGATGGACGAGAACCTGGTGCGCAGCGTGCGTGCCGTGCTCGCGAGCTATCCGCTGGAGCAGCGCGTGTTCAGCCGCCTGAAGCGCCAGCGCGCCAGCAAGGACATTCCGGCCTTCAGCGTGGCGGCCGCCACCGGCCCTTCTGGCCCGCTGGTGTTCGAGCGCATCAGCGGCAAGCCGCTGTCCGATGGCGTGCCGGGCATGTTCACCTACGACGGCTATCACAAGCGCTTCCAGAACGAGGTGACGGTGCTCACCGGCCTGCTCGCGAATGAAGACCCATGGGTGCTGGGACAGGACCGCAACGCCGCCGACCGCCTGCGCGACGTGGCCGCGCTCGGCGCGCTGACCGACCGCGTGCGCCGCCTGTACCTCGAGGAATACGTCAAGCAGTGGGAGGCGCTGCTCGCCGACGTGCGCCTGATCCGCGTGAGCGGGCTGGAGAAGAACATCGAGACCGCGCGCATCCTCTCGGGCGTCGATTCGCCGCTTGCCAACTTCCTGCGCGCGGTGGTCAAGCAGACCACGCTGATTCCCGCGGCCGACGCCAACAAGGACGTGGTCAGCAAGGCCACCGAGACCGTGCGCAACACCCGCAAGGGCCTGGAAGACCTGTTCGGCAGCGACCCCGGCCGCCAGGTGGCGCCGGGCAAGCGCATCGAGAGCATCGTGGACGACCGCTTCGAGGCGCTGCGCCGTCTCGTCACCGCCGGCGGCCCCAACCAGCCAGCGCCCATCGACGACGCGCTGAAGCTCTTCAACGAGGTGTACGTGTACCTCAACGCGGTCGACACGGCAGTGAAGGGCCGCACATCGCCGCCGCCCGGCGACGTGGCCGGCAAGCTCAAGTCCGACGCCGGCCGCCTGCCCGAGCCGGTGCGCTCCATGGTCGAGAACCTGAGCCAGGCCGGCGCCGCGCAGGCGCAGGTGGCCGAGCGCGGCAACCTCAGCCAGGACCTGCGCCCCGTGACCGAGTTCTGCGCGCGCGCCATTGCCGGCCGCTACCCCTTCGTGCAGAGCAGCAAGCGCGACGTGCTGCCCGAGGACTTCGGCCAGATGTTCGGCCCCGGTGGCCTGATGGATGACTTCTTCCAGAAGCGCCTGGCCGCCATCGTCGACACCAGCACCCGCCCGTGGCGCTACAAGCCCGTGGCCGAGCGCGGCGCCATCACCACGCAGGCGATCGCACAGTTCGAGCGCGCCGCGCGCATCAAGGAAATCTTCTTCCGCGGCGGCGGCCGGGGGCCGTCGATGCGGCTGGACTTCAAGCCGGTGGAGATGGATGCGGGCATCACCCAGTTCATCCTCGACGTGGATGGACAGCTCGTGAAGTACGCGCACGGGCCGGTGGTGCCGATGGCCGTGCAGTGGCCTGGCCCGAAGGGAAGCAACCAGGTGCGCATCCAGGTGAGCCCGCCTTCGACCACCGGCAGCTCGGGGTCGGCGGTGGACGGGCCGTGGGCGCTGTTCCGCGCGCTGGACGACGGGCAGCTCGAAGCGGGCGATGCGCCGGAGAAGTTCTTCATCACCTTCCAGGTCGGTGCCCGGAAGACGCGCTTCGAGGTGACGACCAACAGCGTGCAGCATCCGATCCGCTTGCGCGAGCTGCGCGAGTTCTCTTGTCCGGAGGGGTTGTGAGCGAGGCTTCCTCTTCTTCTTCTCCACTGCTGTTTGCATCGACTGCGCTGCCGGGATGGTTCGGCAAGCTGCCGGGCATGGGGGACTTCGCGCATCGGCGGCTGCCTGAGCCGTTCCGCGCGGTGTGGGATCTTTGGCTGCAGCGGGGCATGTCTCGGCTGCGGGATCGGGCGGATTGGACCGAGCGGTATCTGGAGGCGCCTATCTGGTGCTTTGCGCTCGGGCGGCAGGTGGCAGGGGAACAGGCTTGGATCGGGGTGCTGATGCCTTCTGTCGATGGAGTGGGGCGGTACTTTCCGTTTGCGCTGGCCATCGAGCTCGATGCTTCGGCGCCCGGGTGTTTGCGGGGGGAAGCGCTGGCTGCTGCGTTGCGGTGGTGGGCTCATGCTACGCAGGCTGCGTTGGAAGGGCTTGATGGGGATCTGGATGCTTTGCGGTTTGATGCTGTGTTGCATCGGCTGTTTGTTGAAGGCGCTGCTTCTGGTGTGCCTGAGGGGGCGGTCGAGTCGCTGGACTTGCCTCTGGCGGGGGCTTCGCTGTGGTTGAGTGATCCTGCTGCGGAGCATGGGATTCGGATGCTGAGTACCGGGTTGCCTCGGGATGAGCAGTTCGATGCTTTGTTTCTTGGGTTTGCGGAGGAGGGGTGATGAGCGCTTCTCCTCGTCTTGCTTCCCGAGGCCGGGTCTCGCCCCGGCGGGCGACCTACTTTCTTTTGCTTCGCCAAAAGAAAGTAGGCAAAGAAAAGGCGACCCTACTGTCTGTGTCCCTTCGCTTCGCTACGGGCAACCTGCGGTGCTCGGCGCAGGAGGGGGTCCGCAGAACTCGCTTCGCTCAAACAGCTGCGGCCCTGATCCCTCCTGCGCCTGCGCTCCTCGGCACAGCCAGAAGGGAGCGAAACGCGCCATCGCTGCGCTCGGCCGCAGAACAGCCTGGACTGGCCTTCGCTTCGCTCGGCCGCGCATTCAACCCCAGTGAACCAAACAAGACCAACGCTCCATTCCAAGCACAGCAGGCGCAAAGCGCTTGCTGTGCCTTGGTGGCCGAGCGAAGCAAAGGCCCGTGCGTCTCCACTCCCCTCTGGCTGCGCCGAGGAGCGCAGCGTTTCGCGGATCAGGGCCGCAGCTGTTTGAGCGAAGCGAGTTCTGCGGACCCCGCGAAACGCGAGCACCGCAGGTTGCCCCGTAGCGAAGCGAAGGGGTCGCAGACAGTGGGGTCGCCTTTCTTTTGCCTACGTTTCTTTGGCGAAGCAAAGAAAAGTAGGTCGGCCGCCGGGCCGAGACCCGGCCTCGGGAAGCAAACCCTCAGCACAACCAAGCAAGGAGCCAGTCAATGACCGACTCCAACGAAGACGACCGCACCCGCGTAGTCCCCAAATCACCCCCGCCGTCGCAGCCGACGACAACAGGCGACACGTCAGCCACAGTCATCACGGCAGGCGCACAGCCCACAAGCATCTCCGGCACAAACCCGGTAACAGGCCCAGCCACAGGCGTAACCGACGCAGGCCTCCTCCCCGTAGGCAGCCGCCTCGCAGAATTCGAAATCACAAGAGTCATAGGCCAGGGCGGCTTCGGCGTCGTCTACGAAGCCTGGGACCACACGCTCGAACGCGTGGTCGCGATCAAGGAATACCTCCCCACATCCCTGTCGACAAGACAGAACGACGGCACAGTAGTCCCCCTCTCAGAGCGCCACAGGGAAACCTTCGACCTGGGCATGCGCAGCTTCATCAACGAAGCCCGCCTGCTGGCCCAGTTCGACCATCCTTCGCTGCTGAAGGTCTACCGCTTCTGGCAGGAAAAGGGCACGACCTACATGGTCATGCCCTTCTACCGCGGCGACACGCTGAGGGAGGCCCTGGTAGCGATCCCGGCCGGCGTGGACGAGGCCTGGCTGATCCGCATCATGGACGGCGTGACGCAGGCACTCGCGGTGATGCACAACGCCAACTGCTACCACCGGGACATCGCCCCCGACAACATCATCCTGCTCGAAGGCTCGGGCCGCCCGGTGGTGCTCGACTTCGGTGCCGCGCGCCGCGTGATCACCGACAAGACGCAGGCGATCACGGTGATCCTGAAGCCGGGCTACGCGCCCATCGAGCAGTACGCCGAGATGCCCGACATGTCGCAGGGCGCATGGACCGATGTGTACGCGCTCGCGGCGGTGATGCACGTCGCGGTGTGCGGGCGCGCGCCGCCGCCTTCGGTGGCGCGGCTGCTGTCCGACAGCTATGTGCCGCTGGCGGGCAACGAGATCCTGCGCAAGCGCTACAGCCCGCGCCTGCTGGAGGCGATCGATGCGGGTCTCGGTGTTCGGCCCGAGCAGCGGCCGCAGTCGATGGCCGAGCTGCGTGCGGCGCTCGACCTGGAAGTGGGGCACAGCATCGCGCCGACGCCGCGCACGCAGCCGCCGTCGGGCGCGCGTGGAGGTGCTTCGGGCAACGCCGATGCCGCAACGGTCATCGCCACCGGCGGCAAGAAGGCCGTGGGCGGCAAGTCGCCATCGTCGCCCGCGCCGGCGCCCGCTGCGGGCGGCAGCGGAAAGACAGTGATCGCGCTCGCATCGATCGCCGTGCTCGCGGCCGCTGCCGGCGGTGGCTGGTGGTGGTTCCAGGGCCGGGGCGGCGCCGACGACAACAAGCCGGTCGTCACCACCACGCCGGCTCCGCCGTCCGACACCAAGGTCGCGGAGGCACCGCCAGCGCCGCCGCCGCCGCCGCCACCACCGGCTCCCCCTCCGGCCCCGCGCACGCCGGCCGAGTCGCTGCAGTCGCTCGCCACGGGCGCCGCGCCCGGCTTCGACGTGACGGCCACGCCGAAGAAGGCCGAGGTCACCATCGGCAAGGACCGGCTCGCCTTCGAGGTCCGCAGCAAGCGGGAGGGCTACGTCTACGTGTTCCTGCTGTCCAGCGGCGGCGAGATGTTCCTGCTGTTCCCGAACCTGCTCGACAAGTACAACAAGATCACCGCGGGCGGTTCGCTCTCGCTGCCGCGCGCCTCGTGGCCGATGGACGCGGGCGGCCCGGCCGGCACCGACCAGTTCGCGGTGCTCGTGAGCGAGCACGAGCGCGACTTCAGTGCCGCCGGCGTGCAGAACGACGGCGTGTTCCCCGTGTTCCCGCTGCCGGTGCTGGCCGCGCTCGAGGCCACGCGCGGCGCCGGTCCGTCGCCGCTGCTGGGCAAGCCGGTGTGCGCGCCCAACACCCCGTGCAACGACGTCTACGGCGTCGGCAATTTCAAAATCGTCGAGAAGTAATCGTCTGCAGAGCGTTGGCCCCCGGGCCGTGACTTTCCAGACAAGGAGGCTTTCATGATGACCACCACATCGCAACCGCAGCAGGAACAACAACACCAGCAGCCACGGCAGCGCCTTCTCGCCGGTGCGCTCCGCTGGAGCGTTGCCGCCGCCATCGCATCGCTGGCGGGCTGCGCCGCGCCGCCACCGGCGGCCACGGACACCACGACTGCCACCACCGACACATCCAGCACGGCATCGCGCCCGCCGCCCACCGGCGCGAGCGTGGCCGGCCAGGCGCGCACCTTCTCGACCCAGCTCGCCACCTACACCTCGGTGAGCTTCGACGCGGTGCCGGGCTGGTCGCGCGACGATTTCTCCGAGAGCTGGCCCGCCTTCCTCGGCAGCTGCAAGGTGCTGAACGGTCGCGGCGCCGAGTGGAAGGAGGTGTGCGACCGCGCACAGAAGGTCGACGGCAAGAGCAACAACGCCATCCGTGGCTTCTTCGAAGGCGAGTTCTCGGCCTACCAGATCCGCGACGACGACCGCCGGCCCGACGGCGTGGTCACCGGCTACTTCGAGCCCGAGATCGCGGGCGCGCGCCAGTACGGCGCGCCCTTCATCTACCCCGTCTACGGCCAGCCCGAGGACATGCTGTTCGCCGACGCGCGCAAGCTGCCGCCCGGCAACGGCACCGTGGCGGCCCGCGTGGACGGGCGCAACGTGGTGGTGCAGACCGGCCTGAGCACGCGCGACATGGGCGCGCCGGGCCTCTACGCGCTCGACCTCTCGGGCATCTCGCGCGACACGCTCGACCGCAAGGTGCGCCTGCGCGTCGAGGGCAAGCAGCTGCTGCCGTACTACACGCGCGAGGAGATCGAGACCAAGGGCGCGCCCAACGCCAAGGTGCTGGCCTTCGTGAGCAGCGCCACCGCGCTGTACGAGATGCAGATCCAGGGCTCGGGCCGCATCAAGATGGCCAACGGCGACATCGTCCGCGTCGCCTACGCCGAGCAGAACGGCCAACCTTTCCGCCCGACGCTGGCGCAGGCCGCCAACGGCAAGCCGCGCAGCCCGGTGAAGGTGCGCGGCTCGTCCATCGAGCTGCAGCTCGACGACGGCGACGATGACGACAGCGATGTCGGCGCGGTGGCCAGCGGCACCATCCGCACGCGCGGCTTCACGCTCGTGCGGCCCGTGGCGAGCGGCCCGGTGGTGGTGCCGGGGCGGCGGCCGACGGCCGGCGGCGCGGTGACCGGCTCGGGCATCAAGGACCCGAGCTACGTGTTCTTCAAGGAATCGCCTTCGCCCGTGGGCGGCCCGGTGGGGGCCTTCGGCGTGCCGCTGTCGGCGGGGCGCTCGATTGCCGTCGATCCGCGCAGCACGCCGCTGGGCTACCCGGTGTTCGTCTCCACGCGCACGCCCGGCAGCGGCGCGCCGATGCAGCGGCTGACCATCGCGCAGGACACCGGCGGCGCCATTCGCGGCGCGGTGCGGGCCGACTATTTCTTCGGCAACGGCCAGCAGGCCGCGACCAATGCGCGCCGCATGAAGGAGCGCGGCCAGCTCTGGATATTGCTGCCGCGCGGCCTTGCGGTGGCGCAGGCGGCCGTGTCCTCGGGCATCCGCACGCGCGGCGGGCCGGTAGGCGCGAACCTGCCGCAATGCCTGGTGCCTTCGGAGGGCAGCTGCGTCGACGATTGATCGGTCGATCGGGCGCCTTGACTCTTCATGCAGGAAACCCTTTCGTCAGCGGAAAGCTCTGAACTCGTCCGCCTCTGGCGGCGCAGGCAGACGCTGTCCCCGGGCGAGATGGGCGCCATGTACCGCATCGTGGGCGACGCGCTGGTGGCCTGCAATCCGCCCGAGCTGCAGGTGCTGGGCGAAGGGCGGCAGGAGCTGGTGGCGCAGTTCATCTACGTCAAGGTGCTGCGGCTCGACGCCGACCCCGACGAGACCGACGAGCGCGCGGGCCACAGCGCGCCGTCCACCGCCTTCGCGCTGTGCGCCTACTTCCGCCGCTACCTCATCGACTGCACGCGCGCCAGCGCATTCCGCCGCAAGCTCTCCATCGGCGACCAGATCACCGAGGCGCAGCTCGAGGACGAGATCGGCCCGGGCGAGGACCTCGACGGCTGCCTCGCCGAGCACGGCCTGAGCGCGCAGGCCGTGCAGCAGGCCGCGCGCGAGTTCATCGCCGGGCTGCCCGAGCCCGAGCGCCTGCTGCTGTGCGAGGGCTTCGGCAAGGAGGCCGAGGGCGGGCTGTCGGGCATCGCCTCGCGCCATGCCATCGCGTCCTACCACTACCGCGCGGGCCGGCTTGGGCTGGTGCACAAGCGCGAAGGGCTCACCGCGGACTACGCCCGCACGCGGCTCGGCGGCTGGCTCCAGCAGACGCTGGGCATCGCCATCGAGCCCGACAACATGGCCGCGATCCTGCAGGTTTTCAAAATCCTCGGTGCTGAAGCGTCTTACGCCTGAAGACATAGCCATTCAGGAACAGACGCCATGACCCACGACCTCTGGCCCCCGCTCAGCGTGATCCGCAGCGCGCTGGAAACCGGCTCGGCCGTGCCCGACGGCGCGCCCGGCATCGCGGCCGTCGCCATGCCCGGCGCGCCTCCGGATCCGGCTCCTGCCGCCCCGGCATCCGACTTGCTGCTGCCTCTCACCGAATTGGCCCGGCGCCGCGAGGCTGTCGCCCAGCGAGCCTTCCCGGCCCGCTGGGCGCCGGGCCGCCTCGTCAGCGTGGTGCACCAGGGGCGGATGCTGGGCGTGCTGCTCGACCGCTGCATCCAGGGCGAACGCTGGCAGGGCTGGATGGCCGCCGGCGAAGCCGACTGGGCGGGTGCCTTCGACGTGCTGCTGGAGCCCGACGACGAGCCCTTCGAGCCCGCGTTCGGCGTGATCCAGGCCTGGAACGTGCTCGGGCTCGAACCCGGCCCGCAGCTGTGCGCGCGCGTGGTCGGCGAGATTTCCGCCACGCGGCTCGCGGCGATACGCGCGGTGCACGACGAGTGGGCCGCGCACGCGGCGCTGCCCATCGCGCCCGAGCCGGGGCGCATCGCGCTGCGCGGCGTGGGCGGCGTGTTCTCGGTGCTGTCGGGTACGCCGCTCGGGCCCGAAGACCCGCGCACCGACTACCAGGAGCTGTACCGCGACGTGGGCCTGCAGCTGGGCAAGGCGCTGACGCAGCCGCAGGGCGACGAGGCTTCTTCCTCGCCCGCTCCGGCGCCCGCGCGGCCGCAGCCCGGACCCGAAGGCGGCTGGTGGGGCAGCATCCGCCGCTGGTTCGGCGCCGAAGGCTGGGCGCGCCCGGCCTTCGCCGTGCTCGCGCTGGTCGTGGTGGTCCAGAACGTCGGTTTGCTCGGCGGGCGCGGCGCCGGTCCCGAGGAAGACGAAGTGCGCTTCCGCGCCGTGCCTGCCGCACCCGTACCGGCGCGGGCCGACCTGGTGGTGCGCTGGAAGGCCGGCGTTCGCATGGACGAAGCCGACCGCCTGCTGCAGTCGATTTCGGCCGACGTGGTGGGTGGGCCGGGCAGCAACGGCAATGTGTGGCGCCTGCGGGTGCCCGAGCCGGTCGATGCGCTGGCGGTGCTCGCGGCCTCTCCGCTGGTGGAGTCGGCCGGGCCGGCACGACCGGCCGGGGAGCAGCGGCCATGAGACGCGCCATGCACCAGTCGTCCTTCTCGCTTCCTCATTGGGGGAGAACGGGAGGGGGAGCGGGAGCGGAGGCGCGCGGCGCAGCCCGCCGTCCTTCCCCGAAGAAGGAGGGCACGCGACAACTGCGCCTGCTGCAGGTGCTGCTCATCCTGTGGCTGCTCGCCTGCTGCAGCCTCGCCTTCGCCACCCAGCGCGCGCTGCTCGTAGGCGTTTCCGAACTCGTCAACCAGCCGCAGGCGCTGTGGCTGCAGGCGCCGCGCAACGACGTGATGCTGATGCGCGACGCATTGCAGAAGCAGGGCTTTGCCGCGACCGACATCGCCGTGCTGGCCGACGGCGTGAACGGCGCCGCGCTGCCCGAGGCACAGGCCATCCACGATGCGCTGACGCGGCTGCTCGCGCAATCGAAGAGCGGCGACTTCGTGCTGCTGTACTTCTCCGGCCACGGCACCCGCCTGCGCGACATCGTCAAGCGCTACCAGGAGCCCGACGGGCTGTCCGAGAACTTCCTCGCGCGCGACGTGCGCGGCACGCTCGGCAGCGACAACGCGCTCGCCGGCGACCTGCGCGACGTGGACTTCGATGCGTGGATCCAGTCCTTCCTGGCGAAGAACGTGTTCGTCGCCTCGGTGTTCGACACCTGTTCCGCCAACTCCATGACACGCGGCACCGCCGATGCGCCCGCCACCGCCGAAGGGCCGCCCGACGACGAGGTGCGCTGGCGGGGGCTGCGCGCAACGCAACTTGCAGGCGGTGCTCCGCCTGCGCGCGCGTTGGCGCCGCCCGTGCCGGCCGAGGCCGTGCCGCGCGCCCGCTACGTCGCCTTCTTCGCATCGGAAAGCCACCAGATCACGCCCGAGCTGCGCCTGCCGCGCAAGGCGCGCAACGCCAGGCCGCAGGGCCTGCTGACCTGGGCGGTGGTGGAAGCGCTGTCGCGCAAGCCCGCCACCTGGCGCGAGCTGTTCGACGGCGTGCTCGCGCTGTACCCGCCGGTCATCGACGAACTCGCGCAGCGCTTTCCCACGCGCGAGCTGCCGTCGCCGGTGGCCGAAGGAAACCTCGATGCGCCGCTGTTCGCGAACAGCGGCGCGCCCGCATCCACGCGCCCCGTGTGGCGCGCGCAGCGCAGCGGCGACAGCCTGGCCATCAAGGCGGGCCTGCTCGACGGCCTTGCGCAGCAGCAGGAGCTGCGCGTGCTCGCTGCGCTCGAGGACGGCACCGTGCGCAGCGCACCCGCCGCGGTGTCGCAGATCAAGCTCGGCGGCGCCTGGCTCGCCGTGCCTGCCGCGCTGAAGGACGCGCCGGGCAGTGCCTTCTGGAGCGTCACGCCCGTCACCGAGCCGTCCGCCACCGCGCTGCGCGTGCGCGCCGACAAGCCGCTGCCCGCCGGCCTCAGCCTCGACTACCCGGCCGCGATTCGCCCGGCCGACGACGTGGCAACCGCCGACGTGCGCTGGACCGACCTTGGCCCCTCGGGCCAGCGCCTCGAACTGCTTGCGCCGCTCTTCGGTGCCACCGTCTCCACCGTGGTGCTGCCCGACACCGCCGCGCTGCGCCGCAGGCTGCAGGCGCTGGCGCAGCTCAAGTGGCTCGCGCAACTGCAGAGCTACGGCAAGGACGGCCAGCTCGACGGCTTCGACGCGGCGATCGAAGTGTGGAACGCCGACAGCATGCTGCGCAGCGTGCCCGTTTCGCAGGCCGGTGCGTTGCCCCCGCCGCGCACCGGCGAGCGCCTGCGCCTGAACGTGCGCAACACCAGCGGCCGTTCGCTCGACCTGGTCATTGCCGGCATCGACGCGCGCGGCAACCTGCAGCCTGTCTACCCCGACGAGTCCGGCGAAACCAACCGCTTCAAGCGCGGCACGCCCGAACAGCCCTCGGTGAAGCGCTTCGACCTGCCCTGGCTCGACGCCGCCGGCGACGCGCGCCTGCTGGTCATGGCCGTGCCCGCGACGCCCTACAGCGCGCCGCGCCTCTTCGGCGTGGCCTATGCGCAGGCCGACGTGTCGGAAGTGCGCGTGCGCGGCGGGCAGCCGCCTGCCGACAGCGGCGAGCGGCAGGTGTTCGCGGCCCTGCTGCGCAGGAGCGGCACGGCGGACGCGGGAGCCAGGCCATGACGACGGTTCCGGTTCTTCTTCCTTTCTGTTCTTGTTCTCTCGATTTCCGGAGGTGATATGGCATTTCTAGACGACGGCTCCTGGAGCCCTGAAGACGCCCGGCGGTTCTACGAACTGATCGGCACCGGCTCGGCCGAAACCGACCTTGTCATGCTGATCGAGAACAAGGGCGCGCCGGTGGAAGGCGAACTCGACCGCAGCTTCGACGACGGCAAGGCCCGCCTGAACATCGGCGGCTACTACTGGTCGGTGCAGGTGCCCGAGTCTTCCGCGCAGAACCAGGTCGTGCCCAACAACCTGATCGTCGCGCGCCGCAGCGACGCGGCCACCGCCACCATCGCCAGCCTGCTGCGCGCGCAGGAGAAAGACCTGAAGGTCATGATCAGCGCCTTCAAGTCCGGCGGCGACGAGCGTTCGCCCGATGCGCAGTCGACCTTCGAGATGGTGCTGGAGAACGCGCGCATCTGCCGGCTCGTGCTGAGCTCCGGCGGCCACTGGGGCGTGCCCTCGGAACTGATCTCCATCAGCTACCGCACGGTGAAGATCCGCTCCGCACCGCAGAAGACCACCGGCCTGCGCGGCGCGGTGCGCGAATGCCAGTTCACCCGCGCCTGAGTCGCACAGCCACAAGGAGCCGCACGCCATGACGACCGCCGCCGAATTCCTCAAGGCCGCCGACCCGGCCGCCGCCCTCAAGGCCCTGAGCGACGATGTGCGCGCCAAGCCCTCCGACAGCAAGCACCGCGTGTTCATGGCGCAGCTGCTGTGCGTGATGGGGCAGTGGGAGCGCGCGCTCAACCAGCTCACCGTCGCGGCCGAACTCGACGCGCTGGCCGTGCCCATGAAGCAGGTCTACGGCGAGGCCGTGCGCTGCGAGGGCCTGCGCGCCGAAGTGTTCGCCGGAACGCGCACCCCGATGATCTTCGGCCAGCCCGACGAGTGGCTGGCGCTGCTCATCGAGTCCCTGCTGCGCCAGGGCCGTGGCGAGAGCGAGCTGGCCGAGGACTTGCGCCAGCGCGCATTCGACGGCGCGCCCGCCATCGGCGGAACCATCGACGGCAAGCCCTTCGAGTGGCTGTCCGATGCCGACATGCGCCTCGGGCCGGTGCTCGAGGCCTTCGTCAACGGCAAGTACTACTGGATCCCGTACGCACGTCTCGCGCACATCAAGATCGATCCGCCCGAGGACCTGCGGGACTGCGTGTGGATGCCCGCGCACCTGCAGTTCGAGAATGGCGGCGAGACGCTCGCGCTGATCCCGACGCGCTACGAGGGCACCGAGAAGGTGGAGGACGGCGATCTGCGCCTCGCGCGCAAGACCGAATGGCGCGAGCTGCGCCCCGAGGTCTGGGCCGGCTTCGGCCAGCGCGTGCTCAGCAGCAGCGACGGCAGCGAGCATGCGCTGATGGACGTGCGCGAGATCCTCTTCACGCCGTCCGAGATGCCGGACGAAGGTGCGGTCGATGGCTGAGCTCACCGCGCAGGAGCGGCTGCAGCCATCGCTGCTCGACCGCCTCGTCGACAACGCGCCCGACGAGAAGCGCGAAGGCGACGACAAGCGCACGCTGACCAAGCAGGCGCTGCGGCAGGCCGTGCTGCGCGACCTGGGTTGGCTGTTCAACGCCACCGGCTACGGCCTCTCGATGGACGACAGGCAGTACCCGAACGCGGCGCGCTCGGTCATCAACTACGGATTGCCTATGCTGTCTGGCCAGTTCACCTCGTCGGTGCAGCGTGTCAGCATGGAACAGGCTTTGAAGAACGCAATCCTGCAGTTCGAGCCGCGCATCTTGTCCCGAACACTCGAAGTCGAACTCATCATGGAAGGCCCGGCACTGGACTCCCACAACAGCATCGGCCTGCAGATCCGCGGCATGCTGTGGGCGCAGCCCGTGCCGCTGGAGTTCCTCATGCGAAGCCGCGTTGACCTGGAAGAGGGCCGCATAGAGATCGTGGACATGGCGCAAAACCCAAGGTAAGTCCGACATGGACCCTCGGCTGCTGAGCCTGTATGAACAGGAACTGCGCTACTTCCGTGAGAGCTCTTCGGAGTTCGCACGGGCATTTCCAAAGATTGCGCATCGACTTGGCATCGAGGGCCAGGAGGTGGCCGACCCCTACGTGGAGCGGCTCATCGAGGCGACCGCGTTCCTTTCTGCGCGCGTGGGCCTGAAGCTCGACGCCGAATACCCGCGCTTCACGGGCCACCTGCTCGACATCGTCTATCCGCACTTCCTCGCGCCCACGCCGGCGATGGTGGTCGTGTCCTTCGCGCCCGACCCGGACGACGCCAACCTCGCCACCGGCCCGAGCCTGCCGCGCGGCAGCGGCCTGCGCGCACGGCAGGCGGTGGGGCAGAACACGCACTGCGAGTTCCGCACGGCGAGCGCGCTGCGCATCTGGCCCATCGAGGTGCAGCGCGCGCAGTACTTCACCTATGCGCCCGACCTGCCGCTGAACACCCATCCGCAGTCGCGCGCCATCCGCGGCGGCCTGCGCATCGCCCTGCGCGCCACGGCCGGGCTGGACTTCAGCCAGATCGCACTCGACGACCTGGTGCTGCACTTCGGCGGCGCCGAGGACGTGGCCTGGCAACTGCACGAATGCGCACTCGGCCAACCCGTTGGCGTGCTGGTGCGGCCCCTTTCGCCCAGCGGTGCCCTGCAAGGCACGGCGCGCAGCCTGCCGGCCAGCGCCATCGGCGCGGTCGGCTTCGAGGACGACGAGGCGCTGCTGCCCGTGACCGCCACCGGCTTCTCGGGCTTCAGGCTGTTGCAGGAGTACTTCGCGTTCCCGCAGCGCTTCCAGTTCGTGCGCATCGGCGGGCTCAAGGCGCTGCTGTCGGAGATGCCCGTCACCGAGGTCGAGATCGTGCTGCTGTTCTCGCGCGGCGACGCGGCGCTCGAGAAGCTGGTGAGTGCCGACAACGTGCTGCTGCACTGCGTGCCGGCGGTGAACATCTTCAGCAAGCGGCTCGACCGCGTGGCCATGACCGAGGGCGTGAGCCAGTTCCACCTGGTGCCCGACCGCACGCGGCCGCAGGACTTCGAGGTTCACACCGTCACCGAGGTCATCGGCCACGGCGTGCCCGGTACCGATGCCGCCGCGGTGGAGCAGCCGTTCCGGCCTTTCTATTCGGCCTTCCACGGCAGCCGCATGAGCCACCCGGCCTACTTCACGACCACGCGCGAGCCGCGCATGCTGTCGGTGCGCCAGCGCACCGAGGGCAACCGCAGCAGCCACATCGGCTCCGAGGTCTACATGCAGATCGTCGATCCGCAGCAGGCGCCCTACGCGGCCACGCTGCGGCAGCTCGCGGTGACGGCGCTGTGCACCAACCGCGACCTGCCGCTCTTGATGCCGCTGGGCCGCGAGAACGACTTCGACTGCGTCGACTCATTCCCCGTGCAGCGCGTGCGCATGGTGCGCGGGCCGTCGCGGCCGGTGTCGCCGGTGGTGAGCCAGGGGCTCGGGTGGCGCGTGGTCGATCACCTCGCGCTCAACTACCTGTCGCTGTCCGACAGCACGCCGGAGCAGGGTGCGGCCGCGTTGCGCGAGACGCTGATGCTCTACGCGGTGCATGCCGACGAGATGCGGCAGGGCCAGGTGCGCGGCCTGCTCTCGGTGAAGTGCAAGCCCGTGGCGCGCAGGCTGCCGCTGAAGGGACCGATCGCCTTCGGGCGCGGGCTCGAGGTGACGCTCGAAGTCGACAAGGATGCCTTTCACGGCCACAGCAGCTTCCTGTTCGGCGCGGTGCTGGCGCGCTTTCTCTCGCGCCATGTCGAGGTGAACCATTTCGTCGAGACCGTGCTGCGCATCGCGGGCAAGGGCGAGACCATGCGCTGGAGGCCGCTGTGCGGGACGCGACAGATTCTGTGAGCACCCGCGTCGACAACGCACTGCGCGAGTGGTCGGCGCAGCCGTGGGCCTTCGACTACTTCGCCGTGATGCGGCGGCTCGAATCGGTCGCGCGGACCACGCCGCGCTGGGGCCGCGCATTGCTGCCCGGCGCCGAGCCCGTGCGCGTGGGGCAGGAGCCGTCGCTGTCTTTCGCGCCCGCGAGCTTCAGCCGCTTCGAGCCTGCCACCGCGCAATCGCCACCGCGCCTGCGCCAGCAGTTCTTCGGCTACATCGGCCCCAACGGGCCGCTGCCGGTGCACCTGAGCGACTTCATCCGCGAGCGCAGCCTGAACCATGGCGACCCCACGTGGCTGGCCTTTCTCGACAGTTTCTCGCACCGTTTCTCGCTGCACTTCTACCGCGCATGGGCGCAGTCGCGGCCGGCCGTGGCACTCGACCGGCCGGGCGAGGATCGCTTCCGCCTGCAGATCGGCGCGCTGGTGGGCATCGGCACGCCGGGCCGCGTGGAGCGCGACGAAATTCATGACGACGCGCGCCTGCACTTCTCGGGCTGGCTCGCGCGCCGCGTGCACAACGTGGAGAGCGTGGAGTCGGTGCTGTGCAGCTACTTCGGCGTGCCGGTGAAGCTGGAGCGCTGGGTCGGCCACTGGATGAGCCTGCCTGCCGGTGAACTCACGCGGCTGGGGCAGGGCGAGAGCTCGCGCGCCATGGGCATGGGCGCCATGCTCGGCACCCGAGCATGGGACCGCCAGCACCGCGTGCGCCTGCACCTGGGGCCGCTCACGCTGGATCAGTACCGCATGTTCCTGCCCATAGGCAATGCGCGCCCCGTGCTCCAGCGCTGGATGCAGCAGCTGCTCGGCGACGAGCTCGAGTGGGATGCCGAGCTCGTGCTCGAGAAGGCGCAGGTGCCGGCCACGTGCCTGGGCGACGCGAAGGGCAGCGCGCCGCGCCTCGGCTGGGTGTCGTGGCTCGGCGAGCGCCCGCGTTCGCGCGACGCGGCCGACGTGCGCATCGGCAACCAGTCTTTCAACAAGCCCATCTTCATTCGTTCAGAAGAGATACGGAGTCCCTCATGAGTGAAATCAGCCGCACCGCCCTTTTCGGCAAGCTCAACTCGCTGGCCTACAAGGCCATCGAAGGCGCCACCGTGTTCTGCAAGATGCGGGGCAATCCGTACGTGGAGCTGGAGCACTGGTTCGCGCAGCTGCTGCAGGCGCAGGACTCCGACCTGCACCGCGTGATCCAGCACTACGGCCTCGACGTATCGGTCATCGCCAAGGACATGACCGCCGCGCTCGACCGCCTGCCGCGCGGCGCCACCGCCATCAGCGACTTCTCTCCGCACATCGAGAACGCCATCGAGCGTGCATGGACCTACGCCACGCTGCAGTTCGGCGAGGCGCAGGTGCGCACCGGCTACCTGCTGGTGGGCATGCTGAAGACGCAGAGCCTGCGCAATCCGCTGTTCGGACTGTCGAAGCAGTTCGAGAAAGTAAAGGTCGAGGACCTGGCCGACAACTTCGCGAAGATCTGCGATGCATCGCCCGAAGCGCAGATGCGCGCGCAGGACGGCACCGGCATGGGCAGCGGCGCGCCGGGCGAAGATTCCGGCGCGATGGCGCCGGCCGCCATGGGCAAGGGCGACGCGCTGAAGAAGTTCGCTGTCGACCTCACCGAGAAGGCGAAGAAGGGCGAGATGGACCCGGTCACCGGCCGCGACGAGGAAATCCGCCAGATCGTCGACATCCTCATGCGCCGCCGCCAGAACAACCCGCTGCTCACCGGCGAGGCCGGCGTCGGCAAGACTGCCGTCGTCGAAGGCTTCGCGCAGCGACTTGCGCGCGGCGACGTGCCACCGCAGCTGAAGGACGTGAAGCTGCTCACGCTCGACATCGGCCTGCTGCAGGCCGGCGCGAGCATGAAGGGCGAGTTCGAACAGCGCCTGCGCCAGGTGATCGACGAGGTGCAGAGCTCGCCCACGCCCATCATTCTTTTCATCGACGAGATCCACACGCTGGTGGGCGCGGGCGGCGCGGCCGGCACCGGCGACGCAGCCAACCTGCTCAAGCCTGCGCTGGCGCGCGGCAACCTGCGCACCATCGGCGCCACCACATGGGCCGAGTACAAGAAGTACATCGAGAAAGACCCGGCGCTCACCCGCCGCTTCCAGGTGGTGCAGGTGCCGGAGCCCGACGAGACCAAGGCGATCCTGATGCTGCGCGGCGTGGCCAGCGTGCTCGAGAAGCACCACCGCGTGCAGCTGCTCGACGAGGCCATCGAGGCGGCCGTGAAGCTGAGCCATCGCTACATTCCCGCGCGCCAGCTGCCCGACAAGGCCGTGAGCCTGCTCGACACCGCCTGCGCGCGCGTGGCCGTGTCGCAGCATGCGACGCCGCCCGAGGTGGAAGACTGCATGCGCCGCATCGAAGGGCTGACGGTCGAGCAGGAAATCATCGGCCGCGAGGAAGCCATCGGCATCGACGTGACCAAGCGCGCCGCGCAGGTGGCCGCGCTGCTGGCCGAGTCGAAGGTGCAGCTCGATGCGTTGAATGCGCGCTGGCAGGAAGAGAAAGGGCTGGTCGATAGGCTGCTGGAGCTGCGCAGCAAGCTGCGCGCGGGCAACAAGCCGGTGGATACGCCGGCTGCCGCCACGGCCACCGATGCAGCCCCCGCCGCTGCAGAACCTGCTCACGACAGGGCCGCGCTGCTCGCCGAACTGCACGAACTGCAGGCGAAGATCCACGCGGTGCAGGGCGAGTCGCCGCTCATCCTGCCTTCGGTCGACGAGCAGGCCGTGGCCTCGGTGGTCGCCGACTGGACCGGCATTCCCGTCGGCCGCATGGTGAAGAACGAAGTGGAAGCGGTGCTCAAGCTCGCCGACACGCTCAACCAGCGCGTGATCGGCCAGAAGCACGGGCTGGAGATGATCGCGCGGCGCATCCAGACATCGCGTGCGCGGCTGGACAACCCGCAGAAGCCCATCGGCGTGTTCATGCTCTGCGGCACCTCCGGCGTCGGCAAGACCGAGACCGCGCTCGCGCTGGCCGAAGCGCTGTACGGCGGCGAGCAGAACATCATCACCATCAACATGAGCGAGTTTCAGGAGGCGCACACCGTCTCCACGCTCAAGGGCGCGCCTCCGGGCTACGTGGGCTACGGCGAGGGCGGCATCCTGACCGAGGCGGTGCGCCGCCGGCCCTACAGCGTGGTGCTGCTCGACGAAGTGGAGAAGGCCCACCCCGACGTGCACGAGATCTTCTTCCAGGTCTTCGACAAGGGCTGGATGGAAGACGGCGAGGGCCGGATGATCGACTTCAAGAACACCATCATCCTGCTGACCACCAACGCCGGCAGCGAGCTGGTGATGAGCATGTGCCGCGACCCCGAGCTGCTGCCCGAGCCCAACAGCCTGGCCGATGCGCTGAAGGCGCCGCTGATGAAGGTGTTTCCGCCCGCGCTGCTGGGTCGCATCGTCACCATTCCCTATTACCCGCTGTCGCCCGAGATGATGAAGAAGATCGTGCGGCTGCAGCTGGGCCGCATCAAGAAGCGCGTCGAGACCAACCACGGCGTGCCCTTCGAGTACAGCGAGGCGGTGGTCGAGCAGGTGGTCGCGCGCTGCCAGGACCCGGAGTCGGGCGGACGCGTGATCGACGCGATCCTCACCAACACCGTGCTGCCCACGATCTCGGTCGAGTACTTGCAGCGCCTGGCCTCGGGTGGGGAGATCCGTCGCGTGGCGCTCGATGTGAAGGACGCCGACTTCACCTACGCGTTCGACTGAATTCCACCCTCAAGAGAAGAAGATGGCCGACAACGAGTTCCGCATCGAGAGCGATTCACCCGCCGAGGACGACCTGATGTTCTGGCGCATCGTGGGGCACGAGGCGCTGGCGCGTCCTTCGGCCTACGAGCTCACGGTGCTCTCGACGAACAAGGCCATCGACGCCAAGGACATCCTGGGGCATGCCTTCGACGTGGTCATCGAGTTCAAGGACGCCGACGGCGGCACGCACGAGCGCCACTGCCAGGGCCATGCGGTGCGTTTCGTGCGCGCGGGCCACGTGGGGCGGCATCACGAGTACCGCATCACGCTGCGCTCCTGGTTCTGGCTGCTCACCAAGCGCGCCAACTCGCGCATTCTGCAGGAAAAGAAGGTGCTGGAAGTGCTCGACGCGGTGTTCGAGGACAGCCCCATCAAGCGCTTCAAGAAGACCAAGTCCGACAACGTCGTCGGCACGCACAACCCGAGGCGCTACTGCGTGCAGCACCAGGAGAGCGACTACCGCTTTCTCTCGCGCCTGCTGGAGGACGAGGGCATCTACTACTGGTTCGACGCGCACGACGCGCCCGGCACCATGCACCTCTCGGACGCCAGCGACATGGCGCACGACAAGCTGCCGGCGGCCGACACGTTGCGCCACATGGCCGTCAACGCCGCCGAGCCGCGCTTCAACGAGATCTCGCGCTGGGTGAGCGGGCGGCAGTTCGACACAGGCAAGCATGCCTCGCGCGACAGCGACTTCAAGGCCATCAAGAAGAAGCTGGGCGCCGACATCGACGCCTCGGACGACCACGAGCTGGCGAGCCTGGAGCTGTTCGAGTTTCCGGGCGGCTACTTCACGGGCGACGACGCCGAGACCCGCGCCAAGCTGCGCGGCGACGAACTCAATGCGCGCCGCGATCGCCACTGGGCCGTGACGCCGTGGCCCGACGTGACGGCAGGGCGCGGCTTCAAGTACGAGGGCGACCCCGACGGCACGCGCAACGGCGACTACATCATCGCGGCCTGCACTTTCGTCGCCAGCCATCGCGGCTACGAGGGCGCGAGCGGAAGCGCCCCGGCCCGGCCGGTGCTCGACGCGCTGGCCGAAGTGCTGCGCGACGACGCGGTGAATGCCGACACGCTGCCGGTGCTGGAGGAGCTCATCGCCACCACGCCCGCGCTCTCGGCCGCGCAGACCGGCAACAGCATCTTCCTGCTGACCGTGATGCCCGCCGAACGCCTGTTCCGCGCGCCGCGACTCACGCCGCGCGTGACCATGCCGGGCCCGCAGACCGCCATCGTGGTCGGTCCCAAGGGCGACGAACTGCACGTGGACGACCACGGCCGGGTGAAGGTGCACTTCCACTGGGACCGCTACGACGAGAGCAACGAGAAGTCGACCTGCTGGATCCGCGTGTCGCAGCCCTGGGGCGGCAAGGGCTGGGGCGGCTACTTCATTCCGCGCATCGGGCAGGAGGTGATCGTCGATTTCCTCAACGGCGACCCCGACCGGCCGATCATCATGGGCCGCGTCTACAACGACGAGCAGCCCATACCGTACAAGTCGCCCACGCAGAGCGGCTTCAAGACCCGTTCCACGCCCGGCGGAGGTCCCGCGAACTACAACGAGATCATGTTCGAGGACAAGAAGGGCGAGGAGAACATCAACATCCACGCAGAGCTCGACATGAGCCGCAGCGTGGAGCGCGACGACTCCACCACCATCGACCGCGACCAGAGCGTCACCGTCAAGCGCGACCAGACCAACCATGTGGACCGCGACCGCAAGAGCACGGTGACGCGCAACGACACCAACATGGTGGTGGTCGACCAGAAGAACACGGTCAAGGGCAAGCAGAACAACCAGGTGGTGGGCAACCGCGACTCCTTCGTCGACGGCAACGACTCGCTCAAGGTGAAGGGCACCAGCACGCACGAGGTGGTGGGGGCGCGCAGCGACATCTCGCGGGCCGGCGAAACCCGCAGCGTGACCGGCAACCAGACCATCACCGTCAGCGGGAGCCTGACCTACAAGGCCGCGAAGATGAGCTTCGAGGCCGCGCACATCGACTGGATGGTGACGGGCGCGAGCTCGAAGTACATCACGGTGCCCACCGGGCCGCTGCACCTGATGGCCAACAAGATCAAGCTGATGAGCAACACCGGCATCGAGATGATGGCGGTGGGCAACATCGACGCCACCTCCATTGGGAGCAACACCACGGTGCTGGGGCCGAACTCGAGCGGCTACATCGGCATCAACAGCGAGGCCAACCTGGGCATCGCGCGCGCGACCTTCATGGGGATGAGCGTCGACAACGCCCTCGCGCTGAGCATGTCGAACTTCGTGGGCATCAAGATCGACAACACGGCGGGCATAGCGATCGATACCGTGGCCGCCGTGGCGATCGAGCAGAGGACCAGCAACGTGCGCCAGTCGACGCTGCAGTGCTTCACGCCGGGCGCGGGCGGCAGTGCGGGTGCAGGTGCCGCGGCCGCCGCTGCGTTGGGGGCGGTCGCCGGCGCGGGCAGTGCCATCGTGGACGTGCTCGCCACGCTGGACCAGTACGCGGCGGCCGAGGAACAACTGAAGACCGCGGCCAAGGAGGCCGAGGCGGCCGGCCTGCCCGGCCTGGCCGGGCGCCTGTCCAGCCTGGCGACCATCACCCGCATGCGACACAACCAGGGGATCATGGGCGCGGTGCCCGTGCTCGGAACGGGGCTCGAGGTGTTCCTGGAGGTCTTCACCGGCGGCGATTCGACGGGGACCGGTGCACTGGCCGGCGACCAGTCGAGCAATGCGGACGGCACGACCGCCGCGCCGCCACCGCCGCCCGGCGAGATCGAGCCTACGCAGGCATGGCAGCCACCGCCACCCGGCAGCGGCGGTGCGGGTGGCACGGGTGGGTCTTCGGGTACGGGGGGCACCGGCGGCGGAAGCGGTGGGAGCAGTGGAGGCACCGGCGGCGGCAGCGGCACGGGTGCGGGCGGCAGCAGCGGGGGCGGCGCTGGAGGCGGCGGTGGCGCCGGTGGAAGCTCCGGCGGGTCCTCGGGTGGTGGCGGCGGTGGAGCAGGCGGCGCAGGCGGTGGTTCTGGCGGCGGCATCTAACGACGCAAGCTCGGCATGCAAGTCCTCAAACCCCAGGCGCTCGGCCTGTCCACCAGGCCCATCGAGTTCCGCAAGCGCTTCGGACTCAGCATCAGCGCGTACCTGCATCTGCCTTTCGAGCAGGGCGCGCGCGGTTGCCTGTGGGCCGAGCAGTCGATGTGGGGCTTCCTCTCGCAGGAGATGGCGCAGCCGCTGATCGACGAGGGCGTGGCCAAGCTCACGCCCGAGTTCCTCGTGCACGGAAAGGCGTTTCCGCCGAAGGACCGGCCTTCGGCCTGCGCGGTGCGCGCGCGCTTCGGCGACCGCGAGAAGACCCTGCTCGTGTTCGGCGACCGCTACTGGGACGGCAGCCGGCCCAGCGCGCCGCAGGCTTTCGAATCGATGCCGCTCGACTGGTCCGCGGCCTATGGCGGTGCCGACTTCGCCGGCAACCCCCAGGGGCGCGGGCGCGACACGAAGGATGGAGTCACCTGGCTGCCCAACACCGAGCTGCCGGCCGACCGGCTGCTGCGCCCCGACCAGGCCATCGTGCCGGCCGGCCTTGGCGCGCTCGACCTGATGCATCCGCAGCGCGCGCAGTACCGCGGCACCTACGACGCCGACTATCTCAAGCAGCACGCACCGGGCTTCGCGCCCGATACCGACTGGCGCTACTTCAACCTCGCGCAGCCCGACCAGTGGATGGGTGGCGCGCTCGCCGGTGACGAGGCGTTCTCGTTCGAGAACATGCACCCCGGCAAGCCGCTGATCGAAGGCCGGCTGCCCGGCATGAGGGTGCGCGTGTTCGCCGGCTATCGCATGCCGGACGCCGAGCCGAAGATCCGCGAGGTTCCGCTGCGCCTGACCACCGTGTGGTTCTTCCCGCATGCGGAGCGCTGCATCGCGATCTTCCAGGGGCTGGCCGAAGTGGGGACGGACGACAGTGCCGACGTGCTGAGCCTCATGGGCGCCGTCGAGCGCCTGGGCGAGGTCCGCACCGACCAGTACTACCTCGACGCCGCCGCCAGGCGCGTTGACCCGAAGACGGGCTCGATCTACGCGCTGTTCGACAACGACCTGCTGCCCGAAGGCGTCAGCACGGCCGACCCGAGCGTCGAGGCCGCGAAGGCGTCTTTCGCCACCGACAACCTGCAGGCCGAAGGCCAGTACCGCCGGGCGAAGGCGGATGTCGCGATCGCGCGTGGAAAGGCCGAACAGGCGGGACTGGACCCCGACGCGCTCGGCATCCGAATGCCGCCCCGGGAGAAGGTGCCCACCGGCGACGCCCTGCCGCCTTACCTCGAAGAGCAGATGAAGCTCGCGGAAGCGCAGCAGTGGGCCGCCGTCGAGGATGCCGTGGGCGTTCTCGAGAAGGCGATGGCGCTGCCGCCAGGCAAGATGGACGTCGCGAAACTCCAGCACCGCGGACCGCCCGTCTATCGCGCCGAGAAGCATCTGGCCGAGATGCGTGCGCTGGTGGCTTCGGGAACCCGTCCGATCGATCTCGCGCCGGTGCTGCCCAAGCTCTACGAGCTCGAGAAAACACATCGCCAGGGCTACCTGGCAACGGCTCACATGCAGCCGCGGGTCGATCCCATGCCGGCTGCGGAAGCTTCGGCACTGCGCGCCGAAATGGCGCGCGCCGTGCCGGCCGGCATCCGGATGTTCGCGGGCATCGACTTCACCGGAGCCGATCTCTCGGGGCTGGACTTGCGCGAAGCGAATTTCGAAGGCGCCTGGCTCGAGGCCGCGGACTTGCGCAATGCCAATCTCTCGGGAGCCAATTTCTCGGGAGCGGTGCTGGCGCATGCCCGGCTCGACGGCGCGATTGCCATCGGCACCAGGTTCTGCAAGGCCAACATCGGCAAGGCGACACTGTCCGGCGCGGTGTTCGACGAAGCCGACTTCTCCGGCGCGGTGCTCATGGGCTGCGCGTTCGCGAAAACGCAGATGCGCCGCGCCGTCTTCGCGGGCGCCAATCTGCTCGAGACCACCTGGGGCAGCGCCGACTGGCAGGGCGCAAAGCTGGCGGGCCAGACTTTCCACAAGCGCGATCTGCGGGGCATGCGCATGCCGGAGGCCGATCTTTCGGCCACGACCTTCATGGAGTGCAACCTGTCGGGTGTCGACCTGCATGGCGCGACGCTCGAGAGCGCCACCTTCGTCAACAGCAATCTCGATGCCGTCGATCTGAGGGCTGCACGCTGTGCAGGCGCCGTGGCGGTCCAGAACTCGCATATGAAAGAAGCCGACCTGAGTGGCGCCGATCTGCGCAGCTTCAATTTCGGCGCCGGCGATCTGCGTGGCGCGAAGATGGTCCGGGCTACGCTCGATGGTGCCAATCTCTGCGAGGCACGCATCGACGGTGCCGACCTGAGGCTTTCCAGTGCCAAGGGAGCGCTGATGCGCCTGGCCGGTTGCGCGGGTGCGTTGCTGTCGGGCGTGAATTTCAGCGATGCGGTGCTCCAGAAAGCCGACCTGCGCGGCGCCGACCTGCGGCGCAGCAATCTCTTCGGCGCCGATCTCGGACGCGTGAGACTCGATGGCGACACCCTCTTCGATGGGGCATTGCTGAAGCGGGCACGCACCTGGCCCCGCCTCACGCCGGAACAGCAGGCCGCGCAATGACCGTCACTCCCAAGCTGCTGACGCTGGCCGTGCGCATGGGCGAAACCCTGAACGGCACGGACCTCGGCAAGGGCCGTTTTGCCGGAGCGGCGCTCGGTGGCGGCGTGTTCTCGCAGGTACGCATGGCCGAGGCCGATTTTCGCAAGGCCGACTTGCGCGAGACCGTGTTCGACCAGTGCGACATGCGCGGCCTCATTGCCTCGGGCGCCAACTTGCGCAAGGCGGTGTTCAATCGCTGCCAGCTCGATCATGCGGATCTGCGCCAGGCCAACCTGCACGGTGCCGTGTTCACCGAATGCGACCTGATGCATGCGCAGCTCGCGGATGCCGCGATGTCGATGGCGACGGTCGACAAGTGCCGGCTCGACCATGCGAACCTGCGCGGCGTCCGGCTCGATGCGGCCGTCATCACCCAGTCGGTGCTGCTCGACGTGTGCGCCGACGACACAGGCTGGCAATACACCACGGTCACCGAGTGCGATCTTTCGCACCTGACGTGGGCCGGCGCGCGCATGCAGCGCAACGTGTTCTTCAAGACCTCGCTCAAGGGCATGTCGTTCGCCGGGCTGGATCTCGATGGCTGCCAGTTCTCGTCCGCCGACCTGAGCGGAGCCGACTTCGGCGGCGTTGCGTTGCAGCAGTGCAATTTCCAGAACGCCAATCTCGAAGGCGCAAAGTTCGTGAACGCGATCGCGCCGTCGGCAATCTTCTGCGCGGCCACCGGCAAGGGCGCCGACTTCTCGGGCGCCCGCCTGCGGCAGGCCCTCTTCACCGGCGCCGTGCTGCCGCAAGCCAACTTCGCGGGCTGCGACCTGTACCAGACCCATTTCGCGGGCGCGAAAGTGCAGGGTGCCAACTTCAGCGGCGCCGAGCTGACATACGCCGATTTCAGGCATGCCGACCTCACGTCGGCCGACCTGCACCGCGCCACCATGCTGCGCACCGTGCTGCATGCCGCCATCACCGAGAACGCACAGATGAGCGACCGCGCGCGTGCGCTCGAGACCGATCCGGAGCTCGCGGAATCGGAGCGCTGGCAGCCGCAGGTTGCCTGATCGCCCGATCCGACGAATGAACGAACACAGAGGGGAAACGCCATGAACAACGAAACGACGCTGAAGACCCGCACACGCCAGCGCCAGGCCGCGAAGGCCATCGGCGGCGAATGGTGCGTGGGCATCCTGGGCATCGACGCGAAGGGCCGCCAGGTCGTTGCCAGCGGCGACCTGAAGCTGCGCGCGCGCCGCGCCGCGAGTTGCCTGCTAGAGCCCGCGGCAGGCGACAGCGTGGCCTGCCTGCGCATCGCACCCGACGAAGTCTGGGTCATGGCCGTGCTGCAGCGCGAGGAAGGCACGGCCAATGTCGTGAGCTGCGAAGGCGGCAACATGCGCATCGCCGCGGAGGGCGGGCGCATCGAACTCGCGGCCGAGGAGCTCGACATCGCCACGCAGCGCACCCGCCTTGCTACCGACAGCGCCGATGTCGTCGGCCGCCAGCTCAGCGTGGTAGGCACCAGCCTCAAGCTCGTGGGCTCGGTGCTGTCGTCGGTGATGGACCGCGTGCAGCACTTCAGCAGGCACTACCTGCGCACCACCGACGGCATCGACCGCGTGGCGGCCACGCATGTCGAATGCGAGGCGAAGCAGCTGATGCGCATCGAGGGCGAGCACACGCTGGTCAACGGCCGCGAACTCGTCAAGGCGCGCGGCGCGCAGATCCACTTCGGCTGAAGCGGCAGCGGAGAAGAAAAGAAATGTTCGCCAACTGCCAGCTGATGGGCACGGACATGGGCTTTCCCGATGTCTGCATCACGCCCGCCGCGCCTTCGCCGATTCCGGTGCCGTATCCGAACATCGCCATGGGACCGATGGCGATTCCGAACTGCCCGACGATCCTCATCATGGGCGGTCCGGCCCACAACCTCGGCACCACCATTCCGATGACCAACGGCGACAACGCGGGCGTGATGCTGGGCGTGGCCTCGGGCACGGTGATGGGGCCGAGCCGCCATCTCACCGGCGCCTTCACGGTGCTGCTGATGGGCATGCCCGCATCGCGCCTGACCAGCGTGTCGCTGCAGAACAGCACCAACTGCCCCGGCGTGCGGACCGTGCCGAGCCAGCCGCTGGTGCTGCTGCTGGCGCCATAGAGCGCCTGGAGCGCCCTGGGGAGCCTCGGCGCGCAGACCAGGCGCCGCATGTACAGAGAAAGAGGGGAGAAGCCATTCATGGCAGATCAGGAGTTCCGCATCGAGAGCGACTCGCCCGTGAAGGACGAGCTGATGTTCTGGCGCATCGTGGGTCACGAGGCACTGGCACGCCCCTCGACCTACGAACTCACCGTGCTGTCGGAGAACAAGGCCATCGACGCCAAGGACGTGCTCGGGCGCGCCTTCGACATCGTCATCGGCTTCGAGGATGCCGACGGCGCCAGGCACGAGCGGCACTGCCAGGGCCATGCGGTGCGCTTCGTGCGCGCAGGCCATGCAGGGCGCTACTTCGAATACCGCTTCACCCTGCGCTCGTGGTTCTGGCTGCTCACCAAGCGCGCCAATTCGCGCATCCTGCAGGAGAAGCCCGTGCTCGAGGTACTCGACGCGGTGTTCGAGGACAGCCCGATCAAGCGCTTCAAGAAGACCCGGACCGACAACGTCGTCGGCACCCACAAGCCCCGGCGCTACTGCGTGCAGCATCAGGAAAGCGACTATCAGTTCCTATCGCGGCTGCTGGAAGACGAAGGTATCTATTACTGGTTCGATGCGCACGACGCGCCCGGCACCATGCACCTCTCGGATGCCAGCGACATGGCGCACGAGAAGCTGTCCGCGGCCGGCACCCTGCGCTACGTGTCGAGCGACGCCGCCGAGGCGCGCTTCAACGAGATCTCGCGCTGGGTCAGCGAGCGGCAGTTCGACACCGGCAAGTACGCCTCGGCCGACAGCGACTTCAAGGCCATCAAGAAGAAGCTCGAGGCCGCCGGCGGCACGCCCGACAAGCACGAGCTGGCCGAGTTCGAAGCCTTCGAGTTCGCGGGCGGCTACTTCACGGGCGGCGATGCCGACGACAAGGGCAAGCTGCGCGGCGAGGAGATCGGCGCGCGCCGCCAGCGGCACTGGGCGCTCACGCCATGGCCCGACGTGGCCGCCGGCCGCAGCTTCAAGTTCGAGAACGACCCCGACGGCACGCGCGACAGCGACTACGTGATCGCCGCCTGCACCTTCGTCGCGAGCCACCCGGGCTACGAGGGCGCCGACATCGAGGCGCCGCCCACCCCGCCCACGCAGCTGCTGCGCGAAGCGCTCGCCGACGACGCCGTGCTGGCCGACACGCTGCCGGCCTTCGAGGCGGTCGCCGCGCGCATGCCCTCGCTCGACGCGAGCCGCCCGGGCACCAGTGCCTTCCTGCTGACGGTGTTTCCGGTCGACATGCCTTTCCGTCCGCCGCGGCTGACGCCGCGCGTGGTGATGCCGGGGCCGCAGTCGGCCATCGTCGTGGGGCCCTCGGGCGAGGAGATCCACGCCGACGACTTCGGCCGCGTGAAGGTGCACTTTCACTGGGACCGCTACGACAAGAGCAACGAGAAGTCGACCTGCTGGGTGCGCGTTTCGCAGCCCTGGGCCGGCAAGGGCTGGGGCGGGTATTTCTGCCCGCGCATCGGCCAGGAGGTGATCGTCGACTTTCTCAACGGCGACCCCGACCGCCCGCTCATCGTGGGCCGCGTCTACAACGACGACCAGCCCATTCCCTTCGGCACTCACACGCAGAGCGGCTTCCGCACGCGCTCCACGCCCAAGGGCAGCGCGGCCAACTGCAACGAGTTCCGCTTCGAGGACAAGAAGGGCTCCGAGCAGGTGTACCTGCACGCCGAGAAGAACCAGGACATCGAGGTCGAGAACGACGAGACGCACTGGGTGGGCCACGATCGCACCAAGACCATCGACCACGACGAGACCACGCACGTGAAGCACGACCGCACCGAGACGGTCGACAACAACGAGACCATCACCGTGCACGGGCAGCGCACTGAGACGGTGGACAAGAACGAGACCATCACGATCCACCAGAACCGCACGGAGACGGTGGACCTGAACGAGACGATCTCCATCGGGCAGAACCGCACCATCACGGTGGGTGCGAGCGAGACGGCGACGGTGGCGCTGCAGCGCACGCACACGGTGGGCATCAACGAGACCATCACCGTCGGCGCGGCGCAGGAAATCACGGTGGGCGCGATGCAGGCGGTGACGGTGGGCGCGAGCCAGACGATCAATGTGGGCGCGAACCAGTCGAGCAGCATCGGGGCGAACCGATCGGTGGATGTGGGGGCGAATCTGTCGACGAACGTGGGGGCGGACGAGTCGCGCAGCGTGAGCGCGGGCCGGACCACCAGCGTGAGCAAGGACGACGCGCTGAAGGTGGGAAAGAACCTCGTGATCGATGCGGGCGATTCCATTTCCATCAAGACCGGCAGCGCCAGCATCACGATGAAGAAGGACGGGACGATCGTGATCAAGGGCAAGGACATCACGGTCGAGGGCTCCGGGAAGATCAACGTCAAGGCCAGCAGCGACGTGGTGATCAAGGGCTCGAAGATCTTGCAGAACTGAACCGACCATCCGACGAATGAAGGAGGACCGACCATGAGCGGCAGGGACCTGATCGAAGCGCAACTGCACGAATCGCAACTTCATGCGGCCGGCGCCACCACGGCCTTCGGCGTCGCCGTGACGGGCGAACTCATCGCCCTCGTGGACGACGGATGCACGCCGCTTGTCATGTTTCCCGGGCAGCCGGGAAGCGCTGCCGTTCGGGCGCGCAGCGTGGTTGACCTGCACGGCGTGCACATCGGGAGACCGGTGCTGCTGCTGTTCGAGGCTTCCGACCCGAATCGTCCTGTCGTGATGGGCGTGCTGCGAGGCGGCGAAGCCGCGCCGTTGCCCGGACCGGCGCCGCAGGTCGATGTCGACGCGGATGGGCACCGGCTGGTCGTGAGCGCGAAGGAGCAGCTGGTGCTGCGCTGCGGCAAGGCCAGCATCACGTTGACGAAGGCGGGCAAGGTGTTGATACAGGGCAGCTACGTGTCGAGCCGGTCGAGCGGCGTCAACCGCATCTCGGGCGGTTCGGTGCAGCTCAACTGACCGGGAGCCTGCGGTGGAACTGATCAACGCCACGCGCATGGTCGCCGGCTACAACCTGGGTGTGGAGCCCAGCGGGCGCGAATCGCTCGTGGTGATCGTCAAGGGCACCTTCCGCATGCCGCCGCCGGATGCGCCCGCGGGTCATTTCTCGTTGCACGAGGAGCAGCTTCCACTGGTGATGGCCGATACCTTCACCGGTGAGCCGGGCCTTTCCTCGCCGGTCTACGAGGTCGACTTCGCGCCGCGCAAGCAGCGATGCGACATCCTGCTGGTAGGCAGCGCCCACGCACCGCAGGGTCGGCCGACGACCCGCATCGAGGCGGGCCTGCGTGTGGGCCACTGGAGCAAGAGCCTGTCGGTCGTGGGGCCGCGCCACTGGGAATGCGGGCCGCTCGGTGCCACGGCCTCGCCGCCGGGCGTGTTCGTGCGGCAGCCGCTGTCGTACGACGTGGCTTTCGGTGGGACCGACCTGAGGCATGAAGACCCGTCCGAGCATGCCGCCTTCATGCCGAACCCCGTGGGTCGTGGCTTCCACAGGCATCTGCGCGCGAGCTGGGTCGATGGGATGCCGCTGCCGAGCACCGAGGAAATCGGGCACACGGTGAGCGACCCTGGCGGCAACTATCGGCCGATGGCTTTCGGCCCGGTGGGCAGGGGCTGGTCCACGCGGTCCTGCTTCGCTGGCACCTACGACGACGAGTGGCTGGAGAAGGACTTCCCGTTCCTCCCGCGGGACTTCGATCCGCAATATTTCCAGGCGGCGCCGATGGACCAGCAAGTGCCGCCGGAGATGTTTCAGCAAGGTCCTGTGGAGGTGGTGCTCGGCAACCTGACGCCGGAGGGCATCACGCGCTTCACCATTCCGCATCTGGTGGCGCCGGTGCATGTGTTTCCGAAAAAGGGAGCGCGCGAAGACCATGCGGCGATGCTCGATACGGTGTTGATCGAGCCGGATGCGCAGCGGTTCACTCTGTCCTGGCGGGTGACACGGCAGCTCGAGAACAGCATCTTCGAAATCGGGCAAGTGCTGGTCGGAAAGAAGGGGCGGGAGTGGTGGCAGCAGCGCGACCGCGTCACTTTTCCGGTACCGGTCGTCATGGTTCCAATGGCCGCGGGGGGGGCGGCGCAGGCATGAGCGCGATCTCGCCAATCGCCGTTCTGCGCACCGGATTGGTCACCCCGGTGGGGTTGGATGCGGAGTCGAGTTGCGCGGCTTTCCGCGCCAAGCTCACGAATCCCACCGAGACGCGCTTCATCGACTTCGCCGGCGAGTGGATCATGGCTCACCAAGTGCCCTTGGCGCAGCCATGGCGTGGCATCGCCAAGCTCGCGAAGATGGCCGCGATGGCGATCGACGAGGTGCTGGAAGGCATGCCCGCGAAAGAGCGGGCCCGACTGCCCTTGATCCTTTGCGTTGCCGATGCGCAGCGGCCGGGTCGCCGGCCGGAGCTGGACGATGAGCTCTTTCTGCGGATACAGGAAGAGCTGGGCATCGCCTTCTCTCCGGACTCGGTGGTCGTCGCGCAGGGCCGTGTGGCTGTGGCCGTGGCGTTGTCCCGGGCACAGGCGTTGATGGAGGGATTCGGCGCGCCGCGTGTTCTGGTGGCGGCGGTGGACAGTCTGCTGTCCTGGCCGACGCTCGGACACTACGACCGGCAGGACCGGTTGTTGACAGGCAAGAACTCCGACGGATTCATGCCCGGAGAAGCTGCCGGCGCTCTGCTGGTAGGGCGCCCGCAGGGGGGCGCGGGCGAGCTGCTGTGCACCGGCATCGGATTCGGTGTCGAAGCCGCGGCCATCGGCGGCGGGCAACCGCTGCGCGCCGAAGGGCTCATGCAGGCGATCGGTGCGGCATTGGCTGATGCAGGTTGCCAGTTGCATCACATGGATTTCCGCATCACCGACATCGCGGGCGAGCAGTACTACTTCAAGGAGGCGGCGCTGGCATACAGCCGCATCCAGCGCGTGCGCAAAGAGGCGTTCGATCTCTGGCACCCGGCCGAGTGCGTGGGGGAGGCAGGTGCTGCTTCCGGCGTGGTAATCGTCGCCGCGGCCAAGGCGGCGTGCGACAAGCAGTACGCGCCCGGACCGAACATCCTCGCGCACATGGCCAATGACGCGGGGCAGCGCGCCGCGCTCTGCCTGCAATACACGGTGCGCCAATGAGCAACCAGGTCTACGCCAATGCCATGGAGGTGTCGTGCAAGCAGGCCGCGGGCAAGGCCGTATGCGCGTTTCCCGACGTATGCTTCACGCCGCCGCAGACGCCCGCCACGCCGCCCGGCGTGCCGATTCCTTATCCGAACACGGGCATGGCTTCGGACACGACGGACGGATCGACCAGCGTGCAGATATCGGGCCAGGAGGTGATGCTCAAGAACAAGAGCTACTTCAAGAAGAGTTCGGGCGACGAGGCCGGGTGTGCGCCGAAGAAAGGCGCTGTCACCAGCAAGAACATGGGCAAGGTGTACTTCAACGCCTGGTCGATGGACGTGAAGGTGGAGGGAGAGAACGTCGTGCGCAATCTGGACATAACGACGCACAACCATGCCTCCGTGCCCGGGAACAGCCCCACCTGGCCCTACCTGGACGAAAGCGCCATGAGCATGCCGGCGGCATGCCAGGAGGATGCTGCGCGCGCGACGCTGGCCTGCAAGGACTGCGGCGACAAGGAGGAACGCTGTGCCGCGCTGGAACCTCTGCCCTACCCGAAGGTGACTGCCAGCGGCAAGCCCAAGCAGTCGCTGGAGAGCCCGCAGAGCAGGGACTTGTCCAAGCACGTGGCTGCCAGCGAGTGCGAGAGCGCGCGGCGGTGCTTTCTCCAGCAGTACGACCGCAAGAAGACGAACTGCTGTCCACCGCAGACACCGCATCACCTCATCGAGGCATCCTCGCTGTTTGTCGACGGGCGCGGCGGCACTGGGTCCGTTCCGCTGGGCGGCGTGAACTCGACAGGGCCGGACAACGTGTACAACGAGAACAAGGCGCCATGCGTCTGTGCGGAAGGCACGAGCCAGCACATGGACGGTTCCCACGGCTGGATGCATACGCTCCAGAGCGTCGAGAACGACAAGTGTCCGAAGGGGATGATTCCGGTCAACGGGGTGGACAAGGAGTTTCCCAACGTCACCACCTACAAGGCCGCGAAAGCAAATGCCATCACGGCCATGCAGAAAGTGTTTCCTGGCTCCAAGTGCGATCCCAAGTGCCTGGAAGCCCAGCTGGACAACTATCACAACCAGTGCGGCGTCACCGACGACACGAAGATCAAGGCCGTCGTCGAGGGCAACATCAACCCCGGGGAAGGTATAGCCCGCGCGCAGAGCGGCATCGCCGAATGTGCGGCCGTTGCACCCGAGCCCATGGAGATCGCGGGCGTCGGCCTCGAGGGAATGGCCTCGGGGGTGCCGGGCTTTCCATTCCACTGAATCAACGAACGCGCAGGAACGGACACCATGCCAGGCACCTTCACCCGAGCTCACTCATTCCGTCGCGGCTGCCTCGGCAAGGATGGCCGCATTCTGCTGCTGCTCGTCAACGACGAGATGGCGCAAGAAGGGGCGGCGCACACTGGCGTGGTGCTGTGGGACAACGGGCGTTTCCGTCCTGTAGTCACCACGGCATGGACCGCCTGCACTGCGGTCTTCCTCGATTGGCCCGATGCCGAATTCGCGGTGATCGGCGAGCAAGGCCAACTGTTGAAGGTGCGCGCCGATGGCAGCCTGGTGGAGGACGTGCTCCCCACTTGCGCGTCATCCGGGCTGTGCCTCTGGAAAGGCGCGGCTGTCATCGACGGCCGGCTCTTTGCCGTCGGGACCGGCTTTTGTTGCGCGATGGTAGGCCCCGATGACGAGCGCCTTGACCTGTCGGCGCAGCACCTCGGCGTTCCCGCCGATGGGCTTGGCCTGGGCTTCGAGGCTGTAGCCGGAACCTCCCACGCGGACATTGTCGCGGTCGGATGGGACGGTGCGATCTGGTGTTTCGACGGCAGGCAATGGGAGATCCAGGACAGCCCGGTCAACCTGATCCTCTCCGACGTGATCGGTCTCGCGGATGGCACGTTCTGGGCGTGCGGGCAGGAGGGCACTGTCGTGAAGGGGCGGCGAGGCGCGTGGCGGGCCCTGGAGACGGGACTCTCCAAGAATCTTTGGTCGCTGGCGCTCTACCAGGATGCCGTCATCGCGACCTCCACGCTGGAGCTCTTCAGGTTCGGCTTCGAAGGTGACGAACCCCAGTCCATAGGGCTGGACAGCGATCCTCGCGCCTTCTACTGGCTGGATGCAAAGAGGGGCGAGGTCCTGCTGTCGACGGGAGCGAAGGACGTGGTGCTCGTCACGCCACAGCGCGAGTTCGTCATCGACTAGCCGCCGAGAGAGATAGAGACAGAAGCGCCTTCATGTCCGCCGTGCTCCGTCCCCCCATCCCCGTCGTCGTGCAACAGCACCTCGACAACACCGTCGTCCTGAGCGGCACGCGCGCCGTGCTCGTGTGTGCGCCCCACGTCCAGCTCCACCGCCTGCGCCGCTTGGACGATCGCCTCGCGGCAAGCCTCGACGGGCTTGCCGTGGCTGGCGATTTCGGGCGTGACCTGTGCTTGGCTGCGCTGGACGCACCCGGCCCGGGTGCGATGTTCGCCAACACCGTGGGCGCGATCGAGGCGCGCGATCCGGCATGGCTCGAAAGGCTGCTGTCGATTGCCGAGGCCGTGCCCGAATCGCGGCCGGGCCTGGTCTCGGCTTTCGGGTGGGTGCCGGCCACCGCGTTGCGGGGCATCACCCGTGCGTTGCTGGATTCACCTCATGCCTTTCGACGCGACATCGGCCTTGCGGCCTGTGCCATGCACCATGCCGATCCGGAAGGCGTGCTGGAAGAGGCCATGGCCGATACGCAGGACGCGGCGCAAGCGATCGCGGTCGCCGGAGAGCTGGGCCGGATCGACCTGCTCGCCGGGTGCCTGGCGGCATTGCCGCGCGAAGACTCCGTGCTGCGCTTCGTGGCGGCTCGCGCCGCGCTGCTGCTCGGTGATCGACAGGAAGCGCTGCGGACGCTTGTCGCGCTGGCGGAAGTGATCGGCCCGCAGCAGGCGGTTGCAGTGGTGCTGGCCCTCAAAGTCCTTCCTGTGGTTCAGGCGCAAGGGCTGCTGCGCGCGCTTGCGCAGGAAGAGGCTTCGCTGCGCACCCTGGTCCGCGGCGTCGGCGCAGGCGGTGATCCGCACCATGTGCCTTGGCTCATCGCACGCATGGCCGACCCGCAGCTCGCGCGGCTTGCCGGAGAGGCGTTCAGCATGATCACCGGGCTCGACCTGGCGGCCGGGGATCTCGAGCTGAAGCCTCCGCAGGGGCACGAGTCCGGACCCGGCGACGACCCGGACGACGAGGACGTGGCCATGGATGAGGACGACGGACTTCCCTGGCCCGACCCGGAGAAGATCGACGTCTGGTGGCAGCACAACGGCGCTCGCTTTCCTTCTGGCAGCTGCTTCTTCATGGGGCAACCGGTCTCGTCGCGGCACTGTCTCGCCGTGCTGCGAACGGGCGCGCAGCGCCAGCGCATCGCCGCCGCCGAGTACCTGTCTTTGATGTCCCCCGGCACGCCGCTTTTCAACACCGCGGCGCCTGCCTGGCGCCAGCAGTGGCTGCTGTCGCAGATGGAGGCCTGAACCGTGCAAGCCCGCTTCATCCTCGCGTTGCTGGCGGCAGCCTTCCTGCTCGCGGCGGCGCTGCGATGGAGACGCAACGCCAAGCATGCCGACCCCGCCACCCGCACCTGGCTCCTCATCGCCCTCATCTTCACCGCCATCGCAGCCTGGCTGCAATGGCATACCTCTTAAGGCGAGATTGCCAACATGCCTTACGGAATGAATACTCCTTGCGAGTTTGTTCGGGCGCATTCAGGCGCAGAGCCTTCGGGGGCCGATTCATGATCCATATCGCTGTCATCACCCGGCAAGGCGCTCCGGCTGGTCAGTCCATCTCGGCGGACTTCGGCCCCAATGGAGGCACCATCGGCCGGGCCGACACCAACACGCTGGTGCTCGACGATCCCGACCGCACGGTCTCGCGCGTGCATGCCCAGGTGCTGTGCCGCGACGGGCAGTACTTCGTCATCGACCGGGGCAGCAATCCGATGCAGTGCAACGGCGTGTCGCTGGGCTCGGGCAAGGAGGCCGCGCTGACCGATGGCGCGCGGCTGGTGGTGGGCAGCTTCGAGCTCACGGTGCGCGTGACGGCCCCGGCAGCTGCTGCAGCAGCGCCGGCGCAGTCATCGCCCATCATTCCGGAAACGGTGCTCGGAGGCGCTCCCGCAGCCGCTGTTGCCGCTGCAAAGCCGACGAGCGACGATCCCTTCGCCGACCTGCTGGCGGGCCTCGCGCCGCCGCCCGCTCCACCGTCACCGGCCGCGGCACCCGCCGCTTCCTCGCCCGCCGCCGCGCTGCCCGATTCGCTGCTGTTCCCCGACCCGATGGAAAGCGGCTCGCGCAACGTGCAGGCCGCGCAGGTCGATCCCTTCGCCAACCTGCTCGGGCCCACGCCCTCCTCGACGCCGGCGGCCGGCCTCGGCGCGCTCGACGATTTCTCCGATCTCGGCGCGCCGCCCGCGCATGGCAAGGCGGCGAGCATCGACGAGCTGTTCGGCGGCATGGGAGGCGCCGGCGGTGGCGGCATCGGCGGCGATCCGCTCGCGCTGTCGCCGCTGGCCGATCCGCTGCTGCAGCCGAACACGGCGTCCAACGCCGATCCGCTGGCAGCCCTGCAGCAGGCGGCGCCCGCCACGCCCACGCCGCGCTCCGACCACCTGCCCATCGACCAGTTCGGCTTCACGCCGCCGAAGGCCATCGAGCCACCGCCGCCGGCGATGGCGCCACCTGCGCCCGCACCGAAGCCCGCGCCCGTGGCGGCACCAGCTCTGCCCTCTGCGCAGTTCGACGACATGACCGGCCAGCCGATCCGCATCAGCGGGCCCGAGGGCTCCGGCAAGCCACTGGAGCCGCTGCGGCCTCCTGCACCGGCCGTTGCACCTGCACCAGCACCGGCTCCACGCCCGGCCGCGCCGCCACCCGAGCGCATGGCCAGCGACGACGAGCTGCTCGCCGCTTTCCTGCGCGGTCTCGCGAGCACGCACCAGCCGCCCGAGATGCTCACGCCGGGCCTGATGGAGCGCATCGGCTCGATGCTGCGCAGCGCCACCGAGGGCACGCTGCAGCTGCTGCTCACGCGCCAGGAGTTCAAGCGCGAGGTGCGCGCCGAGGTCACGATGATCGCGGCGCAGGCCAACAATCCGCTGAAGTTCTCGCCCACGGTGGAGGTGGCGCTCGCGCACCTGCTAGGGCCCGGCGTGCGCGGCTTCATGCCGCCCGAGGCCGCGATGCGCGACGCGTTCAACGACCTGCGCGCGCACCAGTTCGGCGTGATGGTGGGCATGCGCGCGGCGCTGGCCCATGTCATCGCGCGCTTCGAGCCGGCGGAGCTGGAGAAGAAGATCAGCGCGAAGACGGCGCTCGACGCGCTCTTCACCGCCAACCGCAAGGCCAAGCTGTGGGACCAGTTCGTGTCGCTCTACGGCGGCATCGCGAGCGAGGCGGAGGACGACTTCCACAGCCTCTTCGGCAAGGCCTTCCTCGAAGCCTACGAAGAGCAGATGGCGCGCCTGAAGTCCGACGCCTGAAGAGAAGAAAAAGAAGAGCGAACAACACAACCCCAGCACCCGCGAGGCACCCCGCTTGGAAATCGAAATCGTCACGCTCTCCCGGCAGGGCGGCCGCAACTACAACGAGGACGTGCACGGCCACTGGCACGACGAGCGCTTTGTCGCCTGCCTGGTGGCCGACGGCGCGGGCGGCCATGGCGGCGGCGACGTGGCGGCGGCCATCGCGCGCGGCAGCATGCTCGGCGGCTTCTCGGCCACGCCGGGGCTGGACGAGGCCACGCTGCGCGGGCTGGTCGAGCAGGCCAACCTCGACGTGGTGGCGCGCCAGGCCGAGGGCGGCAAGCTCGCGGGCATGCGCTCGACCATCGTGTTCGCGGCCATCGACCTCGAGAGCCAGGCGCTCGCATGGGTGCACAGCGGCGACAGCCGCGCCTATCTTTTTCGCGGTGGCGCGATCGTGGCGCGCACCACCGACCACAGCCTGGTGCAGCAGATGGTGGCCGGCGGCATGCTCGACGAAGAGGGCGCACGGCTGCATCCGCAGCGCAACATGCTGCTGTCGGCACTGGGCTCGATCGAGGAGGCGCCCGACATCTCGGTGTCGGAGCGCATGCGCCTGTTGCCCGGTGACGTGCTGCTCTTGTGCAGCGACGGCGTGTGGGAGCCGCTGGGCGACGAATGCCTGATCGACACGCTGCACGCCTCGCGCACGCCGAGCCAATGGACCGAGCTGATCGACGCGCAGGTCAAGGCCAACGCCAAGCCGGGCCACGACAACTACACGGCGCTCACGCTGTGGGTAATCGAGGAGGACGGCGACGACGTGACGCGGCTGATGCCGGAGAACGTCGCGTCGACCGACCCCTGATTCCCCACCCGTCCGGCGCAAGAAGAAAGGGCCCCGGATGGGGCCCTTTGCTTTCCGGTGCCGAAGCCTTCGCTCAGGCTCCGCCCGTGCTGGGCACGGTGGCGGGCGCGACGTAGGTGTACTTGCTCGCGGTCTTCTTCACCTTCTTCAGCGCGCTGCGCAGCAGCTGCGGCATGTCCTGGCGGTTGGGCAGGTTGGTGTAGTTGTCGATGCCCTGCTCCTTGCAGCAGTTGGCGCAGCCGTTGTTGAGCAGGTCGAGCGCGTAGCGCGTCTTGCTCAGCGTGCTGGACGCGCCGGGCTCGCGGAACGGATCGAAGATGCCGTCCGGCAGGACCTTCTGTCCCAGCGCGATCGCCTGCGTCTGGAAGTGCGTGATGTGCTTCTGCGTGATCGGCCCGTAGTAGCCGTCCACGACGATCACCTCGGTCTGGCCCGGGGGTGGGTCCAGGTCGTGGTTGAAGCCCATCAGCTCGTAGTAGAAGATCTTGAACAGCGCCTGTACCAGCATCACGTCTTCACGCGTGTTGGAACCGATCCGGCCTACCGACCAGTCGATGTTGTAGGCGGTGAGCAGCGCGCCGCTGGTGCCGATGAGTGGGGTGCTGAATGCCATAGCATTGCTCCGGTGCGGTGAGGACGCGTGGAAACCGCACCGGGCACTGGCGCGCCCGATGCCGTGCCCCGCGGGTCCGTCGTCCGTCAGCGGGTCTCGGTGGTGGCGACGTTCCAGCCGAACTTGACTTCGCCGCCGGCCGCGCCCTTGTCGTCCTGGGCCTTGTAGGCGAACTCGATGTCCTTGAACGAGCACGAAACCTGTTCCTGCACGTCGCCGCCCTGCGCGCCGCCGGGGCCGACCATGGCGATGAACACTTCCTTGAGCGTGACCTTGAGGTACTCCTGCTGGCCTTCGCCCGACTTGCGGCAGGTCAGGACCATGTCCTTGAAGTGCTTGCCGCTCACGCAGTTCTTGGCCAGCACCGGGGAGGCCTTGTCGTAGGTGTGCGTGAAGTGGAACTCGCCCGGCGTGGCCTTGCCCTTGCCCGAGCCGCCGCCGGAGCCTGCGCCCGACGCGTTGCTCACGTTCCAGGTCCACGACGAGATCTCGATCTCGTCCTTGTGGTCCTTGTGGGAAGACTCGCCCTTGACGCCGTCGAGCTTGATGTGAAAGTCAGAAGACATGTTCCTACTCCTTGGAACCCGATTGCGTTCGGGCAGTTGCTGTTGATGATCGAGACGGATGCCTGGGCTGCCGCCGGCTTGCTGGCAAGGCCGGTATGTGGCAGCTGTTGATAGAACGAAACGGGAGCCGGAATTTCAAGAAGATCCGGCCCGTTTTTTCAGGTTTTCACGCGCCGCCCTTGGCCGAGGGCAGCTTCGACACCAGCCGCAGCGAAACCGTGAGGCCTTCGAGCTGGTAGTGCGGGCGCAGGAAGAACTTGGAGGTGTAGTAGCCCGGGTTGCCCTCCACTTCCTCCACGATCACCTCGGCGGCGGCAAGCGGCTTCTGGGCCTTGGTGATCTCCGAGGAGTTGGCGGGGTCGCCGTCCACGTAGTTCATGATCCACTTGTTGAGCCAGCGCTGCATGTCCTCGCGCTCCTTGAAGCTGCCGACCTTGTCGCGCACGATGCACTTCAGGTAGTGCGCGAAGCGGTTGCAGGCAAAGAGGTAGGGCAGGCGCGCCGCGAGGTTGGCGTTGGCCGTGGCGTCGGGGTCGTCGTACTCGGCCGGCTTGTTCAGCGACTGGGCGCCGATGAAGGCCGCGAAGTCGGAGTTCTTGCGGTGGATCATCGACAGCAGCCCGGCCTTCGACAGCTCGGCCTCGCGGCGGTCGCTGATGGCGATCTCGGTGGGGCACTTCTGGTCCACACCGCCGTCGTCGCTCGGGAAGGTGTGCAGCGGCAGGTTCTCCACCGCGCCGCCCGACTCGATGCCGCGGATGCGCGAACCCCAGCCGTAGAGCTTGTACGAGCGGTTGATGTTGGTCGCCATCGCGTAGGCCGCGTTGGCCCAGGCGTACTTGCCGTGGTCGGCGCCGGCGGTGTCTTCCTCGAAGTCGAACTCCTCCACCGGATTGGTGTTCGCGCCGTAGGGCGTGCGCGCCAGGAAGCGCGGCATGCACAGGCCGATGTACTTGGAGTCGTCCGATTCGCGCAGGCTGCGCCAGCCGGCGTACTCGGGGGTGGAGAAGATCTTGGTCAGGTCGCGCGGGTTGGCGAGTTCCTGCCACGACTCCATCTGCATCAGGTTGGGGCTGGCGCCGGTGATGAAGGGCGCGTGCGCCGAGGCGGCGATCTTGGCCATCTCGCCGAGCAGTTCCACGTCGGGCGGGCTCTGGTCGAAGTGGTAGTCGCCCACCAGCGCGCCGAAGGGCTCGCCGCCGAACTGGCCGTATTCCTGCTCGTAGATCTTCTTGAACATCGGGCTCTGGTCCCAGGCCGCGCCCTTGAACTTCTTGAGGTTCTTGGCCAGCTCCGTCTTGGAGATGTCCATCACCCGGATCTTGAGGTTTTCGTCGGTCTCGGTGTTGTTCACCATGTAGTGCAGGCCGCGCCACGCACTCTCGAGCTTCTGGTAGTCGGGGTGGTGGATGATCCTGTTCACCTGGTCGGTGAGCTTGGCGTCGATCGCGGCGATCATGGCCTGGATCGACTTGGTCACGTCCTTGCCGATGACGGTGCTGTTGGCCAGCGCCTGCTGCGCCAGCGTGAGCACCGCGGCTTCGACGGCGCTCTTGGCTTCGTCGCTGCGGGGCTTGAATTCCTTCTGCAGCAGCGAAGAAAAGTCGCTGCCCGCGTACGCGACATCTTTCAGCGCGCTCTGTTCGAGTGCTTCGGTGGCCATGGTGGTTTACTCCTCGTGATCCTGTGTGACGGTCGGAAGGGTGTCGTCGTCAGGCGGCGGGCGTGCTGCCGCTGTCTTCGGGTTTCTTGCTCGCGGCCAGCGTCTGCAGCAGGGCCGGGTCTTCGAGCACCTTGGCCAGCAGGTCTTCGGCGCCGCCCTTGCCGTCCATGTAGGTGACGAGGTTCGACAGCTGCGTGCGCGCCTCGAGCAGCTTGTTGAGCGCACCGACCTTGCGCGCCACCGCGGCGGGCGAAAAGTCTTCCATGTTCTCGAAGGTGAGCTCCACCTTCAGGTCGCCCTCGCCGGTGAGCGAGTTCTCCACCGCGAAGGCCGCGCGCGGCTTCATGGCCTTCATGCGCGAGTCGAAGTTGTCGACGTCGATCTCCAGGAATTTGCGGTCCGCCACCGGTGCGAGCGGATCGGCCGGCTTGCCCGAGAGGTCGGCCAGCACGCCCATCACGAAGGGCAGCTGCACTTTCTTCTCCGCCCCGTAGAGCTCCACGTCGTATTCGATCTGGACCCGGGGCGCCCGGTTGCGGGCGATGAATTTCTGACTGCTCTTGGCCATGGAGATGCTCCTTGCGGGTGTGAATGGGGCGGATGAGGCGGATAGAGATGTGGTCCGGGCTTACTCGGAAGGGCGGCGCCCCGTGACCGTTTCGATGGTGTCCATCGCGTTCGGCGCGAGGTTGGCCATGATTTCGAGAAAGCTCACGCCGATGAGCTTCTTCGCGCGCTCGATCAGCAGCGGCGCGGGGTTGCCTGGCTCGGCCTGCTCGAGATAGCGGATCACCCGGTCGAGCATCTGCACAGCGTCCTGCCGGCTCTGGATCTCGCCGCGCGCGGCGGAGCGGGGCGCACCCGCGCCGTTGGCCTGGGCGTCCGCCGTGCCTGAGGCTTCGTCCGCGGCCGCTTCGGCCGGCGCACCGCTGGCTGAGGCGCAGGCCTTCTGCAGCACGCGCGCGATGGCGCGCAGCGGATCGAGGTCGAAGGCATCGGCGCGGCCGGTGCGGTCGGCGATGAGCTTCCTCAGCTGATCCACCTGCGCGGGCACGTCGAGCGCGGCCTGGATCGCCTCGGGCCGCTCGGACTGGATGGCCTCCAGGCCGCCTTGCACCTGCGCCATCGAATACGCCGCCTCGCCGCCGACGGCGGTGAGCGCGTTGTGGGCAATGGCGATGTCGCGCACGCGGATCGGGCCCACGCCGCGCGCAATGCCGAGCTGCGCCTCGTAGAGGTCGCGCAGGCCCATGTTCTCGTCGGTCAGCGGCGCGAGCGCGTTCAGGCGCATCGTCGGGTCGTTGTCGTCGTCGGCATCCAGCTTTGGATGTATGCCGTCCCAGAAGGTGTCGAGCAATCCGTTGAGCAGCCGCAGCCCGGCGGCGAAGCCTTCCACGCCCTGCATGCGGGTGGATGCGCGCAGCAGCAGCACGGCCGCGCGAACGTCCTTGCTGCGGCGAAGGATGTTTTCGGCCTTCTCGCCGACCTCGCGCCACTCGGGCTCGACCGCCGGAATCACGGTGTCGCCGAACTGCTGCTCGGGCTTGCCCTGCGCATCCGCGACCAGTGCCATGAAGTCCGCGTCGTACTCGAGATCGTCGCCGCATGGCGACGCATCGCCGATGGGCGCGAGCAGTGTTGCAGCGAGTTCGTTGTTCAGCATGTTGCCTGTTGGAGTCCGCTGGTGATAATCAAAGATGCGTCTTGACCGGTCAATGCAACGAAGGGAATAGCATGCGCACGCTGGGTACACACCATTCGTCCTATGAAGGCTTCCTCGGCGCGGCAACGCGGCGCCGCATCGCGATCCTCGGCCTTGCTGGAGCCGGTCTTCTGCTTGCGGGCTGCGCGGCGAAGCCGGTCGTCACCACGGTGGCCGTCACGCTCACGGCGGGGGCCGACGCCAACCCCGATGCGCGCGGCCGCGCATCTCCGCTCACCGTGCGCGTGTATGCACTGAAGTCGCCGGGCCCGTTCGAGGGCTCCGACTTCTTCTCGCTGTTCGAGAAGGATCAGGCCACGCTCGGCGCCGAGCTCGTGCAGCGCGAAGAAGTGCTGCTGCGGCCCGGCGAGACGAAGAAGCTCGACTTCAACCTGCCGCCCGACGCGAAGTCGATGGGCGTGATGGCGGCCTACCGCGACCTGGACCGCGCGCGCTGGCGCGAGGTGCGTCCCGTCGTCACGGGCAAGGCGCAGTCGCTCGACGTGACCTTCGGCGCGCGCGCGATGCGCGTCGACAGCAAGTAGCAGCAGCTACGGCTGCGATGGCCGGCCCGGCCGCACCAGCGGCTGGTCGACCGGAAGGAAGCGCTCGAACAGGTCGGTCACGAAGGCGCCGCCGACAGCACCCGATGCGGCGGCCGTGAGATACAGGCCGCGCCAGCGCGGCGCGCGCGGGCTCTTGCCGTGGTTCTCGAACAGCACCTGCGCGAACTCGCGCAGGCCGGGCCGCAGGGCGCGCACGGCCTCCAGGAATTCATGAATGGCGAGCCGGCCCGTCGCACCGGGCTGCTCGCGCAGCAATGCCATGCGCAGCGCGTGCAACTGCTCGGCGATCGGGTCGAACACGGCATCGAGCCGCTCCCCGGCCGGCGTCTCTATGAAGGCCGACGGATCGGTCAAGCGGTGCCCCAGCACCTGTGCCAGCACTTCGGGCGGCAGCGCGCCGTGCAGGGTTTCATATCCCGCGAGCCGTTCGAGCCCGGTCACGACGAGGTAGGTGGGCATCTGCAGGCGCAGCGTGTCGCTGGTCTCGTCGAGCAGGCGGCGCGCCCGCGCGGCCAGGGCTTTCAGTTCCGCCGCGTCGGCCTCCAGCAGGTCGGTGGCGGCCACGCACACCACCAGGCCGTTGAGCGGCAGCCGGTCGCGCCGCTCGGCCAGCGCGAGCAGCGAGTGCAGCCACAGGCCGCGCGATTGCGGCGCGCCGGCCATGTCGCCGACCGCCGCCGCATCGATCTCGATGGCCATCAGCCGGGACGTCAGCCACCAGCGCCACCACGCGCCGCCGGGGGCAGTGTCGTCCGCGCATTCGGCATGCGCCGTCGCGAACAGGCCCGGCAGGTTGGCCGCCGCGTCGCCGAAGCAAAGGAACCACGGCACCGGCGCCGCGGGCTTCTGCCGGTGCACGCGGCGCATGGCCTGCTGCGCCTGTGTCATGCCTTCCCTCAGCGCGGCGATGGCGCTCTCGCCGGCGCCGGCAGCGGGGTCGCCGAGCGCCGAGATGCGCTTTTGCAGACCACGCCGGCGCGCGCCCCGGCCCGCGTCGCGCACCACCGCGTACAGCAGGCAGAAACCTAGCAGGCACAACGACAGCAGCAGCCAGAGGCGATGGGTGGGCGACAGCAGCAGCGCGTTCATCGGGGGACGGTCTCGAGAAAAACGAAGTCGGCGATCAGCCGCTCGCTGTTCTTGCTGGCCGCGAGCGATTCGCGCAGCCGCAGCAGGTAGGTCGAGGCCAGTTCGAAGGGTGGCCGGTCGGAAGTCTCCGTGAGCGGCGTGGGCGACGACAGCACGGTGATCAGCACGCTGCCGAAGGGCGGGCTCACCAGCCAGCTCGAGGGAATGTCGCGGCCTATCTGCAGCGTCTCGCCGGCCTGCAGCCGGGTGGGAACCTGCCCGGCGTTGAGGTGCATGACCGAGCCGTCGACGGTGTAGTAGTCGACCCAGATGTAGCTGTCGTGGCGCGGCGCGACGACCTGCACGCGTACGTTGTCGCCTTCGCGCAGGCGGCCTTCGCGGGCCGAGGGCGCGTCGATGTCCAGCCCATAGGCCTTCTCGGTGTTGCGCATCTGGTAAGGCTTGAGGATGGCAAACACCTCGCAGTGCGGCCATACGCGCAGGCCGATGTCGAAGCGCGGCGCCTTCACGCCGGGCAGCGCGCTCACTTCGTGCTCCACGCGCGGCAGGTCGCCGGGCAGCGAGACGAAGCCGGTGACCCGCGTGCGGCCCTCGTGGTCGACGCTGGCCGTGAGGTCGGCACAGGCAAAAGTCTGAAGGTGCTGCTCGATGCGCTGGGCCAGGCCGGTGGCGGCCGCGGGCGGGCCGCTCGACCACAGCCACAGCATGTAGAGCAGGGGCACCGCGAGCGCCAGCGCGGCGCCGCTGAGCAGCAGCGTGCGGTCGCGCCGGCGCGTGTCGTTGGGGCCGCGCGGGTCGGGCACGTCGTACGGCTGCGGCGTGATGTGGTCCTGCACCAGGCTGCCCGTGGAGAGCGGGCGCAGCAGGAGCTGGCGGCCGTGCAGGTCCTTCAGCTTGCCCAGTTCGCCGTGGTCGCCGTCCTCGAAGTAGTACTGGCCCTTGAAGCCGAGCGACAGTGCGTGCCAGTACACCTCGCGCACGGCATCGTCGCTGGCGCCCAGGGCCGACAGGTGGTGGAAGAACTCGCTGTGCGCGTTGTTGGAGTTGAAGAGCTGCACCTGCAGCGGGGCCACCGTGCCTGCTGCCGTGGCGGCGTCGGGGTGGCGCGCGAGGATCTCGTCGATCCAGGCCACCATCGCGAAAGCCGCGGACTCGATCTGCGATGCGGGCGTGCCCGAAGCCTCGGCGGCGGCGCGCGCCGCATCGAGCAATTGCCGGGCCCGCTGCTGCGCCGCGTCATGCGGCAGCAGGGGCGCGCCGGACGCGATCGATGCGTCCAGTGCAAGGCCGGACGAGATGAAGCTGGAGAAGCAGTCTAGGAGGCGGGCCATGGGCGGGCCCGCTCATTCATGCATTGCGAAGGATGCCTTGCACCGGCGTCTGCAGCGATGGCACATGCCCATGTCCCCGGTTCCTTCGAGTGGGCGTTCATTCTTTCAAAGTGCTTGCGACAGGCGCCATACCGCTTGGGGTCTATGCCGTTGGTGGGGCCGCCGGCCTTGCTGCGCGGGGCATTCGCCGGTATCTTCGGCGTCTGCCGTGCGTTGCACGCTGGGACACGGGGAAAAGACATCATGAAAATACTGATCGCCGACGACCACCGGCTCGTCATCGAGGCGGTCAAAGCCAAGTTGTCGGAGCTGGAGCCCGGCATCGAATTCGTCCTGGCGATGAGCGTCGACGAATTGCTTGCCGGAGCCACCGACGACCTCGACCTGGCCCTGATCGACCTCAACATGCCCGGTGCCGATGGCCAGGCCCACATCGACGAAATCAGGCAGCGCCATCCGGCGGTGCCGGTGATCGTGCTGTCGGGCTACGAAGACCCGGCCATCATGCGCAGCGCGCTCGAGCGCGGCGTGCTCGGATTCATACCCAAGGCCTATTCGCCCGACGTCATGCTCTCGGCCGTGCGGCTGGTGCTGGCCGGCGGCGTGTACGTGCCGCCGATGATGCTGACGGCGCTGCCGCCTGGCATCGTTGCCGGCATGGCGCCGCAGGCCGGAGCCGAATCGCTCGTGCGTGGCGGCGGCGCCGGCAGCAACGGTGGTGGCGGTGGCACCCAGACGCTGGAGCACCTGCGCAGCGTGCTCACCGAGCGGCAGGTCGAGGTGCTGCAGCTGCTGTCGCAGGGCAAGCCCAACAAGCTCATCGGGCGCAGCCTGGGCATCAGCGAAGGCACGGTGAAGATCCACCTGGCAGCCATCTTCCGGGCGCTCAACGTGCGCAACCGTACCGAGGCGGTGGTGGCGGCGCAGGCGCTGACCGAGGCGCAGCAGGCCTGAGCAGCCCGTGCACGGTCTCAGGCAATGACCGGTGCCGCGATCCCGTTGACTGTCGCGGCCACGGTGACGGTACGCCCCACGGTTGCGGTGTAGGTCGGATCCTTGACGCTGGTCACGTAGACGTACTCGCCCTTGACCGCGGCGGCCGTGACCGTCATCAGCAGGTAACCGCGGCGCGTCGTGTCGCAGTAGCCGACGTCGTCGATCAAGCCCAGTCCTGCCCCGATGGCCGATTGACCCAGTTGCGGGACGAGGGCGCTGCCATCGATGGAGCTCGCCACTGTGCCAAGCCCGGCGCCTTCGAATCCGCTCGACGTGACCGAGGTGCCGGCAAACTCGACGCCGACCTTGTCGCCTGCCAGGGTGGTCAGATGGGTGAACCAGCCGTTGTGCGAATCGCCGGAGAGCGTTACCAGCCGCTTGCCTTGCGTCTTGATGGTTTGCAGGATGGCCTCGCGCTGCGCCGGATAGCCATCCCATGCATCGAGGCTGTACGGCAGCCGCGGATTGGTCGCGGGGTCGAGCAGCGCAGTCTGTGTCGGATCGAGAGTGCCGCCGGAAGCGCGAACCGCCTTGGCCTGGAGGTACGCGCCGATCGCCGCCGGGGTGCCCGCGGGGTTGGAGGCCACTGTGGTCAGTACCGATGCCGGGAACCACATGCGGGCCATGATGGTCTGGTTGCCCAGCAACTGCCATGTCGCCGTCGATGCATTCATGCCGCTGGTGAGCCAGTTCTGCTGCTCGGCGCTCATCATCTGGCGCGACGCGTCGGGACGCACGCCATTCGCGGCCGGCGTCAGTCCGGCGAGATAGCGCGCGATGCCACCGTCGGCATCGCCGAAGTTGTTGTACTGGCGGTCCCGGCCTTCGATGCGCGTGTCCAGCATGTGCAGCGTGAAGATGTTGCCGAAGTCGAAGCGGCGATAGATCTTCAGCAGGTTGGCCGGGTCCGGTGTGCGGATCGGCATCCACTCGTGATAGACCTTGGCGGCGATGTTCTTGCGGGTCACCCAGTCGCCCTGCGTGGCCGGGTTGTGGTTCTCGGCACCGTTCACGTAGGCGTCGTTCGCAAGCTCGTGGTCGTCCCACACCGTGATCCACGGCATGCGGGCATGCGCGGCCTGCAGGTTCAGGTCCGACTTGTAGAGCGCATGGCGTGTGCGGTAGTCGTTCATCGTCACGATGTCGTTGGCGGGACTGGTGACGCGGTTGCCCGGGATGTTCGAGTTGCCGTACTTGCCGGGGTCCGAGCCGTACTCGTAGATGTAGTCGCCCACGTGCAGCGCGTACAGCGCGTCGGATTTCGCGGCCGCGTCGTATGCGTGGAAGTAGCCCTCGGAGTAGAGCGAGCAGGAGAACACGGCGAACTTGACCGACGCAGCGTTGGTCGCGGGCAGTGTGCGCGTGGTGCCTATGGTCGACGACGCGCCGCTGGCATCGCGAAAGCGGTAGAAGTAACTGGCACCGGCCACGAGGCCCGTCACGTCGACCTTGGCCGTGAAGGAAGCGCTTTCGGTGGCGGTCACCATGCCGTTGCGAACCACCTTGGCGAAGGCGGCGTCGCTGGCCACTTCCCAGGTAAGCGCTACGTCGGCGGTGCTGCCTGGAACCTTGGCGTGCGTCCAGAGAATCACGCGATCCGTCAACGGGTCTCCGCTGGCGACTCCAAATGCGAATGCCGCCGGAGTGGGGGCGGCCGGTGCGGGCGCCGGGGCCGGAGCCGGTGCCGGAGGAGCGGTGAAGTCGAACCCGCCGCCGCCACTGCCTCCTCCCCCGCATGCCGCCAACGAGCCGGCCGCTGCAAGAGCAGCCGCGCTGGCAGAAGACTTGACGAGAAAATCCAGGAAGTCGCGGCGGTGCCGATTCGCGACCTCGCGCGGGTCCGTGTCCGTGGTGGCCTGGTTGATCGTTGAGGTACTTTGCTTGTTCATGTGAAGGTTCCGACTGAGTCACGCATTAGGTGGAACCAACATGACGCACGCATGAAGAAGCGATGGCGGCTTTCTTGCGTTGCGGCCGCTCACGCACTGGTTGGTGTTGTCGCGCTCGGCGGCGATCTTCCGTGCGCTCGACGTACGCAACCGCACCAAGGCGATGGCTTCATCCGCTTCCTTATTCCCTACTGGCCGCCCGCGTCGGCCTGCACCAGCAGTTCGAACTCCGGCACCGTCACCGTGCCGGTGTTGTCGATCTCCAGCCTGTATCTGCTGTAGGGCTCGGTATTCGCCTTCAGCGCAAACGGGCGGGTCTGCTGGCGCCACTGGAAGCTCTCGTTCGTGCGCTCGTCCAATGTGACCCATGTGACGCCGTCCTTCGATGCCTTGAGCTTCCAGCTCTTCGGGTCCTGGTCCGCGCCCTGCGCGCCCGAGGTCAGGGTGTAGATCCTGAGCACCCTGGCCGGCTGGTTCGTGGCGGCGTCGGCCTCTATCCACGCGGCCGCCGACGCGCTCTGCCACGCGGTATCTGAGTCGCGGTCGTACACGTTCGACAGCTGGGCCGGCGTGCTCGATGACACCGTGTACGTGCCGGTAGGCAGCAGCGACTGCAGCGGTGCAGGCTTCGCATTGCCCTGCGTGATCGAGCCGGGCACGTCGTTGTCGCCCGTGCCCCACGACGAGGGTTGTGCGCCCATGGCGAAGTCCAGCGTCGCACCGTCGGCGATCTCGGTGTGCAGCAGGTAGCTGCGCGTGATCGGCTGGCCGTTCAGCCGCAGGCCCTGCACATAGCGGTTGGTCTCGCTCACGTCGGGCGCGTTGATGACGATGCGCTTGCCGTTCTGCAGGTTCACGGCCATCTTCGCAAAGTAGGGCGCGCCGATGGCGTACTCGGGCCGTCCCATGCTGACCGGGTAGAAGCCCATGGCGCTGAACACGTACCAGGCCGACTGCTCGCCGTTGTCCTCGTCGCCGATGTAGCCGCTGCCGTCGGGAACGCCCTTGCCGTCCAGCCCTGGCGTGTAGAGCTTGTCCATCACGTCGCGCAGGTGCTTCTGCCCTTCGGCCGGCGCGCCCGCGTAGTTGTACATGTAGATCGAGTGATGCACCGGCTGGTTGGAGTGCTGGTACTGGCCGACCTTGGCCAGCACGCTCACTGCGTGGGCTTCCTTGATCTCGTGGATCACCGTCCAGTAGCTGCCGGGCGACAGGTAGGTCGGCGCCGAGAAGAAGGTGTCGAGGCTGGCCTTGAGCTGCGCGCGTCCGCCGTGCAGGTTGGCAAGGCCCTGGCCATCCTGCGGCGCGAGGAACTGGTACGACCAGGCGTTGCCCTCGGTGTAGCCGTAGCCCCAGTCGTCGGGCGTGTTGCCGTCGTCGGTCCACTTGCCGGAGCTGCCCTTCTCGCGGAACCACTTGCCGGCCCAGGCGCCCGTGCCCTGGTCGGAGAAGAGGCGGGCGTAGTTCAGCGCGCGGTCGATGAAGTAGGCGTAGTCGTCGGGCTTGTTCAGTGCCTTGGCCATCTGGGCGACGCCGAAGTCGTTGAGGTTGGCTTCGAGCGACCAGGCCACGCTCTCGCGCGACATCGTGTCCGACGGCACGTAGCCGTAGAAGATCGACTTGTCCATGTTCTTGCGGCCGCGGGCGTTGTCGCTGCTGTAGACCGAGGCGTTGCGCAGCATCGACGCATAGGCCGCATCGACGTCGAAGTTGCGCACGCCCTTGAGGTATGCGTCGGCGAAGATCACGTCGGAGCTGGTGGCGACCATGCTGTCGCGGTAGTCGGGGCCCGACCAGCGCGGCACCCAGCCGCCGTCCTTGTAGGCGTTGACGAATCCGTCCAGCATCTCGCCCGCCTGAGTCGGAACGAGCAGCGAATAGAGCGGCCAGGTGGTGCGGTAGGTGTCCCAGAAGCCGTTGTTGACCCAGATCTTTCCCTGTCTTTTGGGCGTGCCGGAGATGTACGGGCTCATGTAGGTCGCCGTGCCCTTGCCCTTGCCGGTGGCCGGGTCGCGCACGTTCTCCCACGCGGAGTTCGGATAGAGGAAGGCCCGGTACATGTTCGAGTAGAGCGTGACCTTCCTGTCTTCGAAGGCCTTCACGGCCTCGGGTGTCTTCGCATCGGCGGCGGTGCCTTCCACCTGCACCGTGTTGAGCTTGTCGTCCCATGCTGCGGCGGCCAGCAGCCGGATGTCGTCGAAGCCCTTGTCGGCGATCTCCTGCGCCAGGTTGTCCTTCGCCTGGTCGATGCTGATGAAGGAGGTGGCGATCTTCATGCCCACGGTCTTCCCGCTGCCGGGCGTGGCGAACTGCACCCAGGTCTTGAGACTGCCGGTGTCGATGTTCTTCGAGGCCACGATGGGCGCATCGAACTTCGCGTGGAAGTACATGAGCGGCGCGTTCTTGTCGCCGTTGTTGTCGACCGTTCCGGACACGGTGCCGTTGGCGGTGTCCACGCTCAGGCTGCCGGAGCCCTCCGAGGCGAAGCGGTCGAGCAGCACGGTGGCCGTGGCCATCGATGCCGGCATGGTGAAGCGGAAATACGCCGCATGGTCCGTCGGCGTGATCTCGGTCTTGATGCCGTTGTCGAAGGTAACGCTGTAGTAGTGCGCGTGGGCGACCTGCGTTGCACGTGAATAGGTCTGCGCCCGGTTCCATGTGTCGGTGGCGTTCACGTCGGCGATCGGCATGATCGACAGCGACTGCCTGTTGCCGATCCACGGGCTGGGCTCGTGCACCGTGGCGAAGGACTGGATCGTGGTGATGGGAGAGCCGTCGGAGGTTTCGCCGGTGCTCGTGTGGAACTGGTAGAACCAGTTGTTGTCGTCGCGGTTGACCGGCGTCCAGAAGTTGAATCCGAAGGGCACGGCGATGGCGGGGAAGGTGTTGCCCCGCGTGAAGTCGCCGCTCGAATTCGCGCCGCGCATGGTGTTCACGTAGTCGGCGAGGGCCTGCTTGACGAACGGCGTGCCTGCCCCGCCGTCCGGTGGGGTGACGGGTGTCGCCGTAGCCGTGCCGTCGGTGTTCGCCGAGCCGGGAACCACGGAACCGGTGGTGCCGCCCGTCGATCCCGACGATGGCCAGAGCGCGTTGTTCGATCCGCCACCGCCGCCGCCGCAGGCGGCCAATAGCGAAACCCCCATGGCCAGCGCGAGCCGGCACAGTCTTCGAGTGCTCATCAGGTTGTCTCCCTTCTTGCTGCAAACGCACCGCGTTGCGCGATGCAGTCTAGGGAGGAGGCGCGGGGGCCGTGCCTGTGCTTTCCCGCAAGCAATGCAGCGTTGCCAACGCAACAAGAGTGCGCTGGAAGAGAGCGAACGAAGAACCGCTGCGGTGCAGTCGTGCGAGCAGTGCGATCAGGCCCTGCGGCCGATCGCCCACACGCTGGCGCATCCGCTGCACACGCACGCGACGCTGCGCCGAGCCGCCGCCGCTACCAGCGGTAGGCGAACTTCGCCTGCACCGCGCGGCCCTGGCCGAAGTACTGGCCGTTGCCCGCGACGTAGTTCCTGTCGGTGAGGTTGGTGGCGTTCAGCGCGAAGCTGTAAGGGCCGCGCTCGTAGCGCAGGGCCGCGTCGAGCAGCGTGTAGGGCGGGTTGTAGAGGCTGTTGTCCGTGTTGGCCGGCACCTTGCCGACATGGCGCACGCCGCCGCCGATGCTCCAGCCCTGCAGCGCGGGGCTGCCGAAGCGGTAGTCGAGCCATAGCGCGGCGGTCTGGCGCGCCGTGTTGAGCGGCTGCCTGCCCACTTCCGCGGGGTTCAGGCTGCGGGTGACCTTGGCGTCGAGCAGCGTGTAGCTGGCCACCAGCTTGAGCTGCTTCGTGATCGCCGCGCGTGCCTCGAACTCCGGGCCGCGCGTGCGCACCTCGCCGATCTGCGAGACCGGACCGATCACGTACGGATCGAAGGTGGGCGAATTGTTCTTGCGCAGGTCGAAGACCGACACGGTGAAGAGTGCGTCCACGCCGGGTGGCCGGTACTTCAGGCCCGCCTCGAACTGGCGACCGAGCTCGGGCTTCAGCAGCGTTCCGCCGGCGATGGCGCCAGACAACGGCGTGAACGAGGTCGAGTAGCTGAAGTAAGGCGCCTGGCCGTTCGGCGCCAGATACAGCAGGCCCGCGTTGTAGGTGGTCTTGGCGTTGGTGTCGATGCCGAAGGACTGGGCCACCAGCCGGCTGACGCTGCTGCGCGCGCGGTCCTGCCGCACTGTCAGCCCCAGCGACCATGGCCCGTTGCGCATCTGGTCCTGCACGTAGAAGCCACGCTGCGTGATGCTGTTGTCGTTCAGCCCGTTCAGGGGTGGGTCGGACACCGGCTGGCCGTAGACCGGCGCGAAGGCGTCGATGGATGGCGCCGGGCCGATGCCGTTCTGCTGCGAGCTCGTCTGCCGCTGGTACTCCATGCCCATCAGCAGGGTGTGCGAGACGGGGCCGGTGCTGAAGCGGCCTTCGACCTGGGTGTCGAGCGTGGTGCTGCGGTTCCTTTCGCTGGCCCGCATCACCTGGCGATCGAGCGTGCGCTGGTCGCTCTGGAAGCTGCTGCCGTAGACCTGCCGGTAGTCGATGTCGAGCTTCGCGTGACGCGCGTTCTGCCGCAGGGTCCAGTTGTCGTCGAGCTGGTGTTCGAACAGGTAGGTGAGCGAGAACGCGTCGCGGTTGTAGTGGTCGAAGCCGGGCTCTCCCGTGTAGCGCTCGCGCGGAATGCTGCCCCACGGGTTGGGCGTGATGAGCGCGCCCTGCGGCCAGATGCTCTTGGGCGTCGTGCGGTCGCGCGTGGCCTCCGCCATCAGCGTGACCTTGGTGCGCGGGGAGAGCGTCCACGTCAGCGAGGGCGCGATGAAGCTGCGGTCGTCGCGCGAGTAGTCGGTCTGGCCGTCGCTGTTGCGCAGCACGCCGTTGAGCCTGAAGAGCAGGCTGCCGTCGGCGTTCATCGCGCCGCCGATGTCGAAGCTGGCCTGGCGGCGGTTGCTGTTGCCCACCGAGAGACTCACTTCGCGCACCGCCTCCGCCGAGGGCCGCTTCGACACCATGTTGATGGCGCCGCCCGGCGCCGACGGGTCGTAGACCGCGCCCGGCCCCTTCAGCAGTTCCACGCGCTCCAGCGCCTGCGGCTCGACCAGCCAGCGCGTGGCGAAACTGTTGGTGGGGAGCTTGAAGCCGTCGAGGTACTCGGCGGGCGCGAAGCCGCGCACCGTGAGCGAGGCGAAGCGCGTGTCGTAGCCGCTCACCTCGGTGAGCACGCCGGCCGAGTAGCGCAGCGACTGCTCCACGGTGTGCACGGCCTGGTCGTCCATCTGCGCGCGCGTGATGACGGTGACGGCGCGCGGCGTCTCGAGCAGCGGCGTGTCGATGCGGGTGGCGGTGGCGCTGCGCCGCGCCACGTAGCCATCGACCTGGCCGTCGGCGCGCTCGCCCGCCGTCGTGACGGTGACCGTCGGCAGTGCGGCGCCCGTGCCGGAAACGGCCGCGCTCGCTGCTGCGGCGGGGCGCACCGCATACGCGCCGCTCGTGCCGGGCACGGCCTCCAGCCTGTGGGGCGACAGCAGTTCGGCGAGACCCTCGGGCACCGTGCGGCTGCCCTGGATCGGGCCGGCGCTCTTGCCGCGCACCAGCGCCGGATCGAAGGACAGCGTGATGCCGGCCTGGCGCGCGAAGGTGCTGAGCGAGTCTTCCAGCGCGCCGGGCGGAATGTCGAAACCGGCGCGTGCGGGGGCCTCCGCCGGCCGCGCCTGGGCGCGTGCGGATCCCGCAGGCACGAGCCAGCCCGCCGCGACGCCCAGCAGCAGCGCGGGAAGCAGGGTGGGCCTTGCCGGCCGGAAGCGCCAGAACCCGGGATGGCGGTCCGGAGGAAGTCTTCTCAACGTCGCGCGATGGTCAATGTGCCTCCAGTGCCATGTTCGAGCCGGACCGGCAGCGTGCGCACCAGCGCTTCGAGTGCGCGGCCGACCGGATCGGGCCCGTTGAGCTGGAAAACGCCCGACACGCGCAGCGAGGCCGCGTCCGCGTCGCAAAGCAGCGGTGTGCCGTGGTAGCGCGCCAGTTCGGCGACGAATGCGTCCAGCCGCATCTGCCTGGCCACCAGTGCGCCATCGGTCCAGGCGTCGGGCTCGAAGCTGCGGTCCACGATGCGCTGGGGCGGTGCCGCGTCGGCTCGCACGATGTAGCCGTCGCCGGCCTGCGCGACCACCGGCTGCGCGTCGCCGCCGGCGGTGTGGATGGCCACGCGGCCTTCGATCATCGACAGCCGCGTCTGGCCGTCCTGCTCCCGCACGCCGAAGCGCGTGCCCAGCGCCTCGAAGCGTGCGTGCGGGGTCTCGACCCAGAAGGCGCGGTGGCCGAGCAGCGCGCCGCTGTCGGCGCCGGTGCGCACGAAGAGTTCGCCGCGGTTCAGCACGATGCGCCGCTGGCGCGGCGAGAAGATCACCTGCACTTCGGAGCCGGTATTGAGGTTCAGCTCGGTACCGTCGGCCAGCGTCACGCGCTTGCGCTCGCCCACGGCGGTGGCGTAGCCGGTGCGCTGCTCCCAGGGTTGCTCGCGCCAGACGAACAGGCCGATCACGCCGCCGGTGGCCGCGAGGCCCATCACGCCGATCGCTCCCAGCGCGCGGCGGCGGCCCTGCTGCGCCCGCATGCGGGTGGCGGCCTGCAGCGCGCCGTGGGCCAGCGCGCCGCCCGTGTCGCTCATGCGGGGCACCTGCCGGAAAGCGTCCTCCACGGCCTGCACCTGCTGCCAGGCCTGTTCGTGAGTGGGGTGCGCGGCGCGCCATGCGTCGCATTCGTCGTGCGCTTTCGTGTCGGCGCTGCCGGAGCCGAGCCGCACGGCCCAGGCGATGGCCTGGTCGAGCAGGTCGGAAGAAGGGGAGGCTGCTGCGTTCATCTCAGTGCAAGGCAATGGCGGATGGCGGTCGCCATGTATTTCTCGACGGAGCTCAGGCTCACGTTCAGGCGCTGCGCGATCTCGGCATAGCCGAGGCCGTCGAGCCGCGAGAGCAGGAAGGCGCTGCGCGCCTTGGCGGGCAGGCCGTCGAGCATGGCGTCGATGCGCACCAGCGACTCGATCAGCAGCATCTGCGCCTCGGGCGAAGGCGCCTGCGGCTCCGGCAGGGCTGCAATCGCTTCCAGGCAGGCGCGCTCCAGCGTGCGGCGCCGCACGTGGTCGACCACCAGGCCGTGCGCGATGGTGGTGAGCCAGGCGCGCGGCTCCCGCACCTCGTCGACGTCCCGCGGGCGGCCCAGCACCCGCAGGAAGGTGTCCTGCGCCAGGTCGGCGGCGTCGCCCGCGTGGCCGAGCTTGCGGCGCAGCCAGCCGAGCAGCCAGCCGTGATGGTCGCCGTAGAGGGTTTCCACGCTGCGCGAAGGAGGGCGGTCCGGCATGGAGAGGGAGGGGAAGTCGTTCGGGAACGCTGCGAATGCGGCAGGCATGAATCTATCTCACTGCGTTGACATTTGTGACCGAAGTTCTGCCGCGCCTGCATCCCCCCGGGGGCCGATGGCCCCGGGTCTGCATGATCGGCGCCAGCGTGGACAGGGCCGAAGTGCCGGCGCTGCCCGCCTCGCAGCGGCTGAAGCCCACCGCGAGCGCGAGGCCGGCAGCCGCTGCGCCGAGGCAGCATCCGTCGACCAGCCAGGACCGCAGTGGACCGGCGCTGCGGGGGCGCGATGGCATGTGGGCCTGGAAGATGCCGGTATGCCGGCGGGTGGCCATCACAGCAGCCCCTTTGGAGCGCGCGCGATGCGCCTGTCCTCCAGCGCGAACCGCAGCGTGAGGCAGCCGTCGCCCAGCGGCGAGGGTGCGGTGTAGATGCGCGCGCCATGCCGCGCGGCGATGGCCTGGCAGGCGTGGACATGGGGCGCGACCGGGCGGCCGGCGCCGGTCTCGAAGGCCCGGGACAGGCGCGGGGGTGTGTCGGCGTCGGCCTCGCGCAGGCTGATCACCGCCTGGTGCCCCTCGGCACGCGCCAGCACTTGCAGCGTGGTGCCCTGCGGCAGGGTGGCGGCTGCCGCATCGGCGATGTGCGCCATGAGCCGGGGCAGGTCGCCGGCGACAGCGGTCACCGTCAGCGGAGCGTCCGGCATGTTCATGTCGAGTCCGATACCGCGCTGCGCCAGCGTCGCGCCGTGGACGGCCGCGAGCGTGCGCAACGGCTGCCGCAGGTCGATGCGCTCGCGCACGACGACGGATTGCTCTCGGGTGGCTACGTGGGCCGGTGGCGTGCCCGCGGCGCGCGTCCCGATCGTCTTGCCCGTGAGCCAGGCGGCGCCCAGCGCAAAAAGGGCGGCCACCACGAGGCCGAGGCTGCCGGTGCTCATCGGGCGGTCTCCCGGCGGTGCGAAGCGCGCTGTGCTGCCTGGCTGGAAGTGTTCTGAAGCATGGGGAGGCGGTTCCTCTTCGGGTTTCAGGTGGATTCACTCTCTTGCCGAACGAAGCGGCAGAACCCGCAATGGCGCGTCGAAAAAATGCCGATGTCAGTACCTGCACTCGGGCGCGGCCCGGTCCAGCAGGGACACGATGCGCGCGACCAGCCGCTCGCTGTAGGCGGGCGCGGGGTGCAGCACGTCGGCCATCTCGGCGGGCTTGAAGGACACGGCGCCCCAGTCGGCGAACAGTGCGCCGGTTTCGCCGGCCACCCGGCGGGCGATGTCGTCGGCCGCGTCCCGGCCCAGGAGCGGATGCGTCTGCCGGCTGAGCCCGGTGATCACCGGCGTGCGGCCCTCGGCCTGGACGTGCGCGACCATGCGGCGCAGCGCGGGCTCATAGGGCTGGCCGAACTGCCCGTCGTTGATGCCGTGCTGGAGCACCACGAAATGCGTGGTGAGCGGCGCCGTGGAGAACACGGGCGCGCGCTGGGCGGCCGTCGTGCCGGGTGCGCTGTTGTCGATCACCGTGTAGGCGGGGCGCAGGCGTCTGAGCATCGCCGCGGGCGGCTCGTCGAAGCGCTGGTTGTTGGCGTAGCTGCCGTGGAGGATCGAGTCGCCCTCGAAGGTGACGGTGCAGTCGCGCGCGCCCGGGGGCGCGTCGTCGGGCGCTGTCGGGCGGGCGGAAATGCCGCTCTTTCCATGGTTGCTGCTGCTGGTGCCGACGCTGCTGCGGGTGTCTCCGCAGGCGGGAACCAGCGCGCCGATCGCGAGGATGGCGAGCAACGTGAGTGCGATGTCGGACAGCCGGACGCAGGCTGAGCGGTGGCGTGCAGGAAGGATAACCAAGGCAATCTCCGGATGGCGCTTCTGGCAATTCAGAGGCTTTCATCCGGTTGCCGAACGAGATGCCGGAACCCGCAATGCCCGGCTGCAAAAAAGGAGAAAAAAGAGAGGGCCCGGTCTCAGTCCTTCGAAGCCGCGCAGGCCATCTGCAGCTGCTGGAGGCGCGAGCGGAAAGCGACCGCGTCGTGCCAGTCGTCCACCACGAAGCGGTGATCGCGTGCGGCGGGAATGTCGGCGCCCCGGGCGACGGTCACCCAATAGCGCTCGTCCACCGAGAACGCGATGTGAAGCGTCTCCAGCCGCACCGAGGCGATCGTCTCGCGTCCGCCCGGCGGCGTGGTCGCGAGCCGCAGGACGCAGGGCGTCGCCAGCGTCAGCTTCGCATCCACGCCGCGCGCTTCGTGCAGCAGCATGTCGTTGAGCGCGTGGATGTGCTCGGCGGGGCTCAGGGTGTTGGCGGCGGGTGCGTCCTTCGTCGGATAGCCGTCGGTGCAGGCGCTCGCCGCCGCGGCGAGCGCGGCGGCGATCCAGCGTACGGCCGCTGGCGCCGTCACACGACCAGGGAGGCGATGCCCGCCACGCCCGCGCAGGCGGCCACGCCGGCAAGCAGCCCGGCATCGCGGTGGTTCGCGACGATGCGTTCGCGCCACGCCAGATACAGCAGCAGGAGGCAGGCGCCGAAGGTGACCAGGGTGAGTTCGTTCATGAGAGAAAAAAGCGATTGCGCGTTGGGTTGAATCGAATGCCCGCGTCGGCCGCGGCCGCGCAGGACGAACGCGACGCGCAGGCACAGCGGCCCGCGCGTCGCGGTTTTCCAAGGAGCGATGGAGAGAGAAAAGACGCGAGGCGAGCAAGCCCGCGTCGTCGCCTAGGCGGCGATGTGCTGCGTGCGCGGCGGTTTCAGCGGGACCCGTGGCACGCGGGACGCGGGCGTGTGCATGTCCTGCGGCGGTGCCGCGCCGCGCCATGCGGCGTGATGCAGGGCGGCGTTGCGCAGCCCGCAGATTTCGGAGAGATCCGGCGCCAGCTCCGTGGCCGGCGACCGTTCCTGGAGCGTGGAGAGAGGCTCCGCCGGCGCCTCGCAACCGGCATCCTGCAGATGAAGCACGGCCGCGACCGGGGCCATCGCTGCCTCATGCGACTGGGCCAGCGCGGCAAAGCTCTGGCAGCCCAGTGCGAGCACGAGCAGCAGCGACAGCAACCAGCGTGGCATCGTCAGGCAGGAGGGCGGCGATGCGATCTCAGCGTTTGGCGAACACGCCGTTCCACGCGAACACCGAGTTGGGTGCGTTCACGCGCAACGGCAGCGCGGCGGGGCTCGGCAGGGCTTCCTTTTTCCTCGGTGCCGGCTCGTGCTCGACGCGCACGCCCTTGGCAAGCTGGTCTTCGACCAGGCTCTGCAGCGTGACGGAGCCCAGGAACTCCATGACGTGGTGCTTGGCGGAGGCCCAAAGAGCCTCGGTCGAATAGCAGCCCTTGCTGCCGGGTTCGCTCTTCTTCGGCGAGTCCTCGGTGTCGGCCAGCGGCTGGCCGTCTACGGAGGCGAGGATGTCCGCCACCGTGATTTCGGACGCACGGCGCGTCAGTGTGTAGCCGCCGCCCGGCCCGCGTGTTGCCTTGATCAGCGCGTGCTGGCGCAGCTTGCTGAACAGCAGTTCGAGCGATGAGCGGGCAATGTGCTGGCGCTTGCTGATGGATGCCAGTGGCACGGGGCCGTCCTGCTCGCGCATTGCGACATCGATCATGGCCGTCAAGGCGAAGCCGCCCTTCGTCGTGAGACGCATGGAGTGTTCCTCGTTGTTGGGTTTTTGCAAACGATGGGGCATAGGTGTGCAAAAGGCCCCGAAAAGTTTCCGGGACATGGCAACGAGGTTTTTTGAAACAGTTTGCAAGAGGCCGCGCCGACGCCGCGGCCCCACGTTTCAGGCGGCTGTCGTCTGGCGCGCGATGACCTGCAGCAGGTTCTTCGCCGCGCCGACGCCCATGTTCACGTAGGCGTCGCCGGTCACGCCGCCGATGTGGGGGCTCAGCACGATGTTCTTCTCGCCCTGGAAGGGATGGCCTGGCGTCATCGGCTCGGCGGCGAAGCTGTCCAGCCCGGCCATGCCTACCTGGCCGGAGCGCACTGCTGTCAGCAGCGCCGCTTCGTCGATCAGGCCGCCACGCGCGGTGTTGATGACGATCACGCCGCGCTTGCAGCGTGCCAGCGTCGCGGCATCGAGCAGCCCGCGGTTGTCGTCGGTCAAGGGGCAGTGCAGGGAAATCGCATCGGACTCGGCCCAGAGGGTTGGCAGGTCCACGGCCTGCACGAAGGCCGGAAGGTTCCTCGCATACGGATCGAATCCGAGCACGCGCATGCCGATCGCATCGGCCATGCGCGCGAAGCGCAGCCCGATGGCGCCGAGCCCGACGAGGCCGATGGTGCGACCGCCGAGCTCCAGGCTCTTGTGCGTCGCCTTGTCCCAGTGGCCGGCATGCATGCGGGTGTCCAGTGCCACCACCGACTTGGCGCAAGCCAGCAGCAGCGCCAGCGCCTGCTCGGCCACCGCCGCCGCGTTGGCACCCACGGCCGCGACGACCTCGATGCCGCGCGCCTGCGCCGCTGCCTTGTCGATGGTGTCCGTGCCGCTGCCGTGCTTGGAGATCACCTTGAGCGAAGGGGCCGCATCCATCACCGCGGCGCCCACCTTGCCGTAGCGGACGATGATGGCCACGGGGTCGTGCGCGCGGCACAGGGCCACGAGGTCGTCCTCGGTCGGCGTCCGGCCTGCGTAGACGACTTCGTATCCTTCGAGCAGATCGAGTGCCTGCGGCGCGAGGTCCGCGCCCGTCACCAGGATGGCAGCCGTCACAGCGTCTCGCCTTCCTTCAGGACGCCGGCCGTGCGCAAGGCTGCATCGAGCCACCTGGCGGCGGTGTTGCCGCCCTTGATGGAGGCGATGCGCGCGGCCTCGTCCTCGACCTTCTTCGCCGCCAGGGGCAGCAGCGATTCGATCTTCCCGCGCTCCACCACGACAACGCCGTCGCCATCGCCCACGACGAAGTCGCCCGCATGCACGGTGACGCCGCCGATCGACACCGGGTGCCCGATGCGCCCGCCGATGTTCTTGGTCGGCCCGTTCGGATTGGTGCCGACGCAGAAGACCGGGAAGTCCATCTCGTCGATCTCGTTGCTGTCGCGGCAGGCCCCGTCGATGACCACGCCGGCAATGCCGACCTGCCTGCAGGCGGTCATCATGATCGTGCCCATGAGCGCGGAGGTCTGGTCGCCCTTGCCGTCGATCACGAGCACGTCGCCGGGCTTCGCCATGGCAATGGCGGCATGGATCATCAGGTTGTCGCCGGGGCGCACTTCCACCGTGATCGCGGTGCCGGCCAGCTTCATGCGGGGGCGCAGCGCCTTGATGCGACCGTCCAGCGCGCCGCGCCGTCCGGCCACGTCGGCCAGGATGGCGGGCTGGAACTCGGCCGCCTGCGCCACGATGTGAGCAGGCACGCGCTCGAAGTTGCGGACGATGTCGGGAAGGGCGGATGACATGTGAAGTGCTTTCGGAAGGAAGAAGTGATGGGGTGAAAGAGGGCGGTGCTCAGTCCAGCCGGATGCCCGAGACCTTGACGACGGCGCCCCAGCGGACACCGTCCGTGCGGATCAGCGACGCGAACTTCTCGGGCGGGCCGGACATCACTTCCGCGCCTTGCGCTGCGAGCTTCTTCTGCACCTCGGGCGTGGCGAGCGCCTTGTTGAAGGCGGCGTTGAGCTTTGCGATCGCGTCCTTCGGCATGGCCGCGGGGCCCGCCACGCCGAACCAGGTGACGGCCTCGAAATCCTTGTAGCCCGACTCGGCCATGGTCGGCACGTCGGGCAGGTCGCGGTTGCGCTGCAGCGAGGTCACTGCCAGCGCGCGCAGCTGGCCGCTCCTGATCTGCGCGATCAACGTCGGCACCGACGAGATGTACATCTGGATCTGGCCGCCGACCAGGTCGGTCAGGCCTTGCGATGCGCCCTTGTAGGGCACGTGCGTGAACTGCACGCCCGCGGCCTTCTGGAACTGCTCGGTGGCGAGATGGGCCACCGTGCCGTTGCCGGAGCTTGCGTAGTTGAGCGCGGTGGGTTTTGCCTTCGCGGCAGCGACCACGTCGGCGAGCTTCTTGTATGGCGAGTTGGCGGACACCACCAGCACCAGCGGCGCGGAGGCCACCAGTCCGACGGCAGCAAGGTCCTTCACCGGGTCGTAGGGCAGCTTGGCATAGAGCGACGGATTGATCGCGAGGTTGCTGGTCTGTCCCAGCACCAGCGTGTAGCCGTCCGGGGCGGCCTTGGCTGCCGCGTCGACGCCGATGTTGCCGCCGGAGCCGGGCTTGTTGTCGATGACGATGGTCCAGCCTTCGGAGGTCGCGACCTTGGTCGCCACCTCGCGGGCAATGATGTCGGTGCCGCCGCCCGGCGGGAACGGCACGACGAGGCGGATGGGGCGTGCCGGATAGCCCTGCGCCAGCGTCGCGCCGCAGGAAAGAAGAAGGGCGAGGCCGAGGGCCGCGCGGCGATGGATGGAGCCGGGGCTCGATGTGCGCATGGGTCTGTCTCCGAATCGTTGGTCTGTCTGCAAGTGCCTGCGAGCGGTGGTGCTCCGGGGCATGAGGCGACTTTAGGCAGGCGTTCCATTCCATACAATGGTGGTCCACTGAACGGACCATGGACCACTCTGTGAAACGAGTTTCAACGGCCAGAACCAAACGCACAGAGGTGGTCGAGCTGCCGCGCGAGGCCGATCCGGAGGCCGCAGGCGGAGTAACGGCGGTCACCCGCGCCCTGCAGCTGCTCGACGCCTTCGGCATGCAGGACGAGCGCCTCTCGCTGGCCGAACTGACCCGTCGCAGCCAGATGCACAAGACCACCGCGCTGCGGCTGCTGCGCACGCTGGCGCTTGCCGGCTACGTGGTGCAGCGCGACGACGGCGAATGGCGGCTCGGCCCCGCGGCGGGCTGGCTCGGGGCTCGCTACCAGGCCAGCTTCGATGCCAACAACGTGGTGGAGCCGATGCTGCTCGCCCTGTCGCAGGCAACGGGCGAGAGCGCCGCGTTCTATGTTCGCGAAGGAAACTCAAGAACTTGCCTGGCGCGCGTGGAGGGGCCGCAGCCCATCAGGCACCACGCACGCATGGGCGCGATGCTTCCGCTGGACAAGGGATCACCGGGGCGGGTGATTCTTGCGTTCTCCGGCGAACCCGGAAAGCTCTACGAGGACATCCGCAAGAAGGGCTATCACTTCTCCATCGGCGAGCGCGAGAAGAACGTGGCGACCGTGTCGGCGCCGGTCTTCGGCCTGCGCTGGGCGCTGCTGGGCTCGGTGTGCATCTCGGGGCCCGCGGACCGCCTGCCCAAGGCGAAGCTGCTGGGCCACGCGAAGACGATCATGAAGGCCGCGAACGAGCTCTCCTATGCGCTGGCCGGCAGGCCCACCGCGCAGACACCGGCCGTCGTCTCGACCTGGCATCCCTAGGCCGGGCCGGCCGTCAGTCGTACCTGCGCTCCTCGATGCTGCGCTCGAGAAAACGCCAGAGCCGCTCGTCTTCGCTGAAGGCCACGTTGAAGCGCAGCCAGCCGGTGGGGCGCGGGTTGACCAGGAACAGCTGCCCCGGGCCGAGCATGATTCCCTCGGCGGCGGCGCGTCGCGAGAGCTCGGCGCTGTCGGCGATGTCCGGGTGCCGGGCCCACAGGTACATGCCGGCCGCCGCTTCGTGGAACAGCTCGAAGCCCAGGCCGCCCAGCCGCCTCGCGACGCTGCCTTGCGCCTGTGCGAGGCGCTCGCGCAAGGCTTTCAGATGCTTGCGCCAGCGGCCGTCGGTCACGGTGCCGAAGGCCAGGCGTTCGGTGATGTCGGATGAAGTGAGGCCCGAGATCATCTTGAGCTGCGCCAGGTCTTCGAGCAGTTCGGGCTGGGCGACCACGTAGCCCACGCGGATGTTCGGCGAGATGGTCTTCGAGTAGCTGCCCACGTAGACCACGCGGCGCAGCTGCCCCAGGCTGGCCAGCGAGGGGCGCATCGATGCGTCCATCTCGGCGTAGATGTCGTTCTCGACCAGCGTGAAGTCGTGCGCCTGGGCCAGCTGCAGCAGCTGAACCAGTTGCGGCAGCGAGGCCATCGAGCAGGTCGGGCTCTGCAGCCGCGGCTGGGTGAAGAAGGCCTTGGGCCGGTGCACCGCGAGCAGCGCCTCGAGCGCGGGCATGTCGTAGCCCGAAGGGATGCGTGGCACGCCGATGATCTCCACGCCCAGGAAGCGCAGCATGAACATCAGGTTCGGATAGCCGGGGTCGTCCACCAGCACCGAGTCGCCCGGCTTGAGCAGGCGCCGCGCGACGAGGTCGAGCGCCTGGCTCGAACCCTGGGTCAGCAGCACCTGGGCCGCCTCGACCACGATCTGCTGTTCCGAAAGCGCCTCGGCCGTCGCCATGCGCAGCGCCATGTGGCCGAAGGGCAGGCCGTAGCCGCCGATGTCGGTGCCTTCGGAGGCCAGGTGGCGCAGGCTGCGGCGCATGCCGTCCTCGAACAGCCAGTCGTGCGGCAGCCAGCCGCAGCCTGGCTTGAGCGGCAGGTTGCGGTTCTCGAAGATCTGCTGCAGGTACCAGCGGGCGTCGAAGCGGGGGTCCGGCCGGGGGGCGGTGGCCGTGCCGGCGGCGCTCTCCTCGCTGCGCCGCTTGACGAAGAAGCCCGCATTGGCGCGCGAGACCAGCAGGCCCTGGGCCACCAGCCGGTCGTAGGCCTCGACCACCGTGAAGACACTGACGCCGTGGGCCGCTGCAAAGGCACGGATCGACGGCAGCTTGCTGTCGGCCTTGAGCTTCTGGGCGCCGATCAGTCCGCGCAGCCCTTCAACGATCTGGCTGACCAGTGGCGTCGGCTGTTCGGGGCGAAGAATGAGCATCGGGGGTGTCTCCGGCAGACCGGCCTGCACCATATTGAGGAAAGTATGTACAGGATACAAGACCAGTACAGTCTTCCGGTCGATCGCTTCCGCTGTACATGGCCGGATCGGATCGTGCGACCTAGAGTGCCGGGATTCCTTCCTCCAGGCACCAAAGCACAGGTCGTACCATGCAACGCGAACCCCATCTCAGCAATGCCGTCCTCATGGCCCGCCGCAGCGCGGCTGTTGCCCGCGGCGTCGGCCAGGCCCATGAAATCTTCGTCAGCCGGGCCGTCAACGCCGAGCTGTGGGACGTGGAGGGCCGCCGCTACATCGACTTCGCCGGCGGCATCGCGGTGCTCAACACCGGCCACTGCCATCCGGAGATCACGGCCGCCGTCAAGGCGCAGGCAGACCTCTATTCGCACACCTGCTTCCAGGTGCTGGCCTACGAGCCTTACGTGGAGCTGGCCGAGCGCCTGAACGCACTGGCGCCGGGCGCGTTCGCGAAGAAGTCGGTGTTCCTGAGCACCGGCGCCGAGGCGGTGGAGAACGCGGTCAAGATCGCCCGCGCCCACACCCGGCGTCCCGGTGTCATCGCCTTCACCGGTGGCTACCACGGCCGCACGATGATGACGCTGGGCCTGACCGGCAAGGTGGCGCCTTACAAGGTCGGCTTCGGCCCGTTCCCGGGCGAGGTGTTCCATGCGCTGTACCCGAACGCGCTTCACGGCGTGAGCGTGGACGACGCGCTGCATTCGGTCGAGCTGCTGTTCAAGAACGACATCGAACCCGAGCGCGTGGCGGCCTTCATCCTGGAGCCGGTGCAGGGCGAGGGCGGCTTCTACGTGGCGCCGAACGATTTCGTCGAGGGCCTGCGCGCGCTGGCCGACCGCCACGGCATCCTCATCATTGCCGACGAGGTGCAGACCGGCGCGGGCCGCACCGGCACCTGGTTCGCCAGCGAGCAGTGGCCCGTGCCGCCCGACCTGATCACCACCGCCAAGTCGATGGCGGGCGGCTTCCCGATTTCCGGCGTGGTGGGCCGCGCCGAGGTGATGGACGCTCCCGCGCCTGGCGGCCTGGGCGGCACCTACGCCGGCAGCCCCATCGGCTGCGCTGCGGCGCTCGCGGTGCTGAAGGTGTTCGACGACGAGCAGCTGCTGGCGCGCAGCCGTGCACTGGGCGAGCGGCTCACGGCCGGCCTGCGCCGCATCGCCGCAGCCGAGCCGGCCATCGGCGACGTGCGGGGGCTCGGCGCCATGGTGGCCATCGAGCTGTTCGAGGAGGGCGACACCGCGCGACCTGACGCCGTGCTGACCCGCAAGGTTGTCGCGGAAGCGGCGCGACGCGGGTTAATCCTGCTGTCATGCGGCACCTACGGCAATGTAATTCGCGTGCTGGTGCCGCTCACGGCATCCGACTTGCTTGTGGACGAAGGCCTGGCGCTTCTCGCGGACAGCTTCGCCGCGCTGCGCTGATCGAACGATCCTTTCCTGAAATCCTCCATGACAGCTGAACCCTTGGTGCGCTTCCAGCGTGTCCAGAAAACCTACGACGGCGAGCACCTGGTGGTGCGCCAGCTCGATCTGGACATTCATCGCGGCGAGTTCCTGAGCCTGCTCGGGCCCTCGGGATCAGGCAAGACCACCACGCTGATGATGCTGGCGGGCTTCGAGTCGCCGACCTCGGGCGAGATCCTGCTCGACGGCAAGCCGATCACCCGCACGCCGCCGCACAAGCGCAACTTCGGCATGGTCTTCCAGAACTACGCGCTCTTCCCGCACCTGAGCGTGGGCCAGAACGTGGCTTACCCGCTCACCGTGCGCAAGGTGCCGAAGGACGAGCAGCAGCGCCGCGTGCAGCGCGCGCTCGACATGGTGCAGCTGCGCGGCATGACCGACCGCCTGCCCGGCCAGCTCTCGGGCGGCCAGCAGCAGCGCGTGGCGCTGGCGCGCGCGCTGGTGTTCGAGCCCCAGCTGGTGCTGATGGACGAGCCGCTCGGCGCGCTCGACAAGCAGCTGCGCGAGCACATGCAGATCGAGCTCAAGGACCTGCACCGCCAGCTCGGCGTGACCTTCGTGTATGTGACGCACGACCAGGGCGAGGCGCTCACCATGAGCGACCGCGTGGCGGTGTTCAACGAAGGCGTGATCCAGCAACTGGACACGGTCGACCGGCTCTACGAGACGCCCTCCAACCGCTTCGTGGCCGGCTTCGTCGGCGACAACACGGTGCTCAAGGGCCAACTGGGCCGCGGTGGCGAGCACGCGGAGATGAAGCTGCCCGATGGCCGCGTGCTGCACGGGCTCAACGTCAGCGGCGCGGCAGCGGGCGCGACCGTCGAGGCCTGCATCCGCCCCGAGCGGGTGGTGCTGCATCGCCGGCCCGACGCGCAGCGCGCCAACATGCTCGACGCCGAGGTGGCGCGGGTCATCTACTTCGGCGACCACCTGCGGCTGCTGTGCAGCGTCGGCGGAGGTCAGGCCGAGGCCACCGTGAAGCTGCCGTTGAACGGCCTCGACGGCGCCGCTGCGCCGCAGGCCGGCGAAGCGGTGGTGCTCGAGTTTCCGACGGCGCATGCGCGCATCTACGCCCCCTGAACCCGGCCGGTTGTTGTTCCCTCGTTTCCCTTCTCCCCTTCTCCATCACCCAGGAAGACTCCACCATGAAAAAGACACTCCTCGCCTGCACCGTCGCCGCCAGCTTCGCCCTGCCGGCCTTCGCCCAGCAGCAGCTCACCGTGGTCAACTTCGGCGGCGCCAACGCCAATGCGCAGAAGAAGGCCTACTACGAGCCCTACGAGAAGACCGGCACCAGGATCATTCCGGTCGAATACAACGGCGAGCAGGCCAAGATCAAGGCCATGGTCGAGACGAAGAAGGTCACCTGGGACGTGGTCGAGGTCGAGTCGCCCGACGCCGCGCGCGGCTGCGACGAGGGCCTGTTCGAGAAGCTCGACTATTCGAAGATCGGCAGCAAGGCCGACTTCCTGCCGGCTGCCGTCACCGACTGCGGCGTGGGCCTGTTCGTGTGGTCGACCGTGATGGCCTACAACGGCGAGAAGCTCAAGACCGCGCCCAGCAGCTGGGCCGACTTCTGGGACGTGAAGAAGATCCCCGGCAAGCGCGGCATGCGCAAGGGCGCGCGCTACAACCTCGAGTTCGCGCTCATGGCCGACGGCGTGAAGCCGGCCGACGTCTACAAGGTGCTCGGCACCAAGGAAGGCGCCGACCGCGCGTTCAAGAAGCTCGCCGAACTCAAGCCGAACATCCAGTGGTGGGAAGCCGGCGCACAGCCGCCGCAGTTCCTGGTGGCCGGCGACGTGGTGCTGACCACCGTCTACAACGGCCGCATCGACGCGGCCAACCGCGAAGGCCGCGACCTCAAGATCTACTGGCCGGGCGGCATCTACGACCTCGACTACCTGGTGATCCCGAAGGGCGCGCCGAACAAGGAAGCCTCGCTGAAGTACATCCAGTTCGCGATGCAGCCGGCCAACCAGGCGGTCTACGCCCAGAGCATCGCCTACGGCCCCACCAACACCAAGGCGCTGACATCGCTCAGCCCCAAGGTGCTGGCCGACCTGCCGACCTCGTCGACCAACGCCAAGGACGCGCTGCAGTTCAACGTCGGCTTCTGGGCCGACCAGGGCGAGGCGCTCGAGAAGCGCTTCGCGTCCTGGGCCACGCAGTAAACAGACAGACGAACCAACGAGCGAGTGCGAAAGAAAGAGGCCATGCACGCGGCAACGTCTGCCCCCCCGGTTCCAACGCAGGCCCCGCCCGGCGATCTGCGGCGTGCGATGGCGCGCGCCGAAGCCCGCCGCAAGTGGCGCGCCTTCGCGCTCACTGCGCCGCTGCTGGTGTTCCTGCTGCTGACGCTGCTGGTGCCCATCGTGGCGCTACTGCAGCGGGCGGTCGAGAACCCCGAAGTGGCCAACGCGCTGCCGCGCACCGTGCGCGCGCTCGACGGCTGGAACCGCAAGGAGGCGCCCGCGCCCGCGGCCTATGCGGCCATCGCGGCCGATCTGGGCCAGCTGCCCGACAGCTCCGACGCGGGCGCCCTGGCGCGCCGGCTCAACACCGAGATCGCCGGCGCCCGCTCGCTGGTGATGGGCGCCTTCAGGGCACTGCCCATCACCGGCACGCCGGAAGAGGTCAAGGCGCGCATGCTGGAGCTCGATCCGCGCTGGGGCGAGGCGCCGTACTGGCAGGCCATCGCCAAGAACGGCTCGCGCTGGACGCCCGACTACCTGCTCGCCTCGGTCGACCTGCGGCGCGACGTGGCCGGCGAGGTGGAGCGCATGCCTGCCGACCAGCGCGCCTTTGCCGGCATCCTGCTGCGCACTTTCCAGATCAGCGCCGTGGTCACCTTCTTCTGCCTGCTGCTGGCCTATCCGCTGGCGTGGTGGCTGTCGACGCTGCCTGCGCGCAAGGCCAACGTGCTGATGATCCTGGTGCTGGTGCCCTTCTGGACTTCCATCCTGGTGCGCGTGGCCGCATGGATCGTGCTGCTGCAGTCCGAGGGGCTGGTCAACCGCGGCCTCATGGGCCTCGGCCTGATCGACCAGCCGCTGGCGCTGCTGTTCAACCGCACCGGCGTGATCATCGCGATGGTGCACATCCTGCTGCCCTTCATGATCCTGCCGCTCTACAGCGTTATGAAGAGCGTGCCGCCCACCTACCTGCGCGCGGCCGTCTCGCTGGGCAGCTCGCCGCTGGCGGCCTTCTTCCGCGTGTACGTGCCGCAGACCTACCCGGGCATCGGGGCCGGCGCGCTGCTGGTCTTCATCCTGGCGATCGGCTACTACGTGACGCCCGCGCTGCTCGGCGGCGCGGACGACCAGATGCTGAGCTACTACATCGCGCGCTACACGAACGTGGAAATCAACTGGGGCATGGCATGCGCGCTGGGCACAGTGCTGCTGGTCGCCACGCTGGTGCTGTATGCCGTGTACCGCCGCATCGGCAAGGCCGAGCTGAGCCTCGGCTGAGCGGCACGAGAAGCTGCACAAAAAAAGACACACAGGCAAACAAGCATGCTGAAGCTCCCCCAATTCCCGGCCTACGCCACCTTCGCCGACAAGCTCGGATGGTGGCTGGTGCGCATCGGCTGCGTCGCGGTGCTGGCCTTTCTGCTGGCGCCGATCCTGGTGGTGATTCCGCTGTCGTTCTCCGACAGTTCGTTCCTGGCGTATCCGATCCCGGGCTGGTCGCTGCGCTGGTATCGCAATCTCTTCGACTCGCCCGAGTGGGCGCGCGCGGCGCGCAACAGCTTCATCGTCGCACCGGCCGCCACGGTGCTGGCCACCGTGCTGGGCACGCTGGCGGCGGTGGGGCTGTCGCGCACGAACTTCGCCTTCAAGGGCCTGCTGATGAGCGTGCTGATCTCGCCGATGGTGGTGCCGATCGTGGTGGTGGGCGTTGCCACGTACCTCTACTTCGCGCCCATCGGGCTGGCCGACACCTACTTCGGGCTGATCGTGGTGCATGCGGCGCTGGGCGCGCCCTTCGTGCTGACCACGGTGCTCGCCACGCTGGCCGGCTTCAACCAGAACCTGGTGCGCGCGTCGCTGAGCCTGGGCGAGACGCCGTTCAGGACCTTCATGCGCGTCACGCTGCCGGTGATCGCGCCGGGCGTGATCTCGGGCGCGCTGTTCGCCTTCGCCACTTCGTTCGACGAGGTGGTGGTCACGCTGTTCCTCGCGGGGCCGGACCAGGTCACGCTGCCGCGTCAGATGTTCACCGGCATCCGCGAGAACATCTCGCCCACCATCGCGGCCGTGGCGACGCTGCTGATCATCTTCACCACCACGCTGCTGCTTGCGCTCGAATGGCTGCGCGGGCGGCGGCGCTGAATACACACACACGATGCCCACCACTCCGAACCAGCCGCTCGGCGGCAACACCATGCCGCGCTTCGCCGGCCCCGGCACGATGATGCGGCTGCCTTCCGCGACTTCGCCCGAAGGACTGGACGCCGCGTTCATCGGCGTGCCGCTGGACATCGGCACTTCCAACCGGCCGGGCGCGCGCTTCGGGCCGCGCCAGATCCGCGCCGAATCGGCATTGCTGCGGCCCTACAACATGGCCACCGGAGCGGCGCCCTTCGACAGGCTGAACGTGGCCGACCTTGGCGACGTGCCGATCAACACCTATTCGCTCGACAAGTCGCTGGACATCATCTCGGCCTTCTACGACACGGTGCTGGCCGCCGGCTGCGCGCCGCTCACGCTCGGCGGCGACCACACCATCGCGCTGCCGATCCTGCGCGCGGTGGCTCGCAGGCATGGTCCGGTCGCGCTGGTGCACGTCGATGCGCATGCCGACGTGAACGACGACATGTTCGGCGAGCGCATCGCCCATGGCACGCCGTTCCGGCGCGCCGTCGAAGAAGGGCTGCTGGCCTGCGACAAGGTCTGGCAGATCGGCTTGCGCGGCACCGGCTATGCGGCGGACGATTTCGACTGGCCGCGCGCGCAGGGCTTCACCGTGGTGCAGGCGCACGAGGTCTGGTACCAGTCGCTCGCGCCGCTGATGGCGCAGGTGCGCGAGCGCATCGGTCCGACGCACCCGGTCTACATCAGCTTCGACATCGACGGCATCGATCCTTCGTTCGCCGGCGGCACAGGCACCCCCGAGATCGGCGGGCTCACCGTGCCGCAGGCGCTGGAGATCGTGCGCGGCTGCCGCGGCCTGAACGTGGTGGGCGCCGACCTGGTGGAGGTCAGCCCGCCCTACGACACGAGCGGGAACACCGCGCTGCTCGGAGCCAACCTGCTCTACGAAATGCTCTGCGTGCTTCCCGGCGTGCCTTTCCGCTGACACCGGCTACCTATTTCTTTCGAGACAACACGACACCATGGATACGAAGACATCTCCCCTCGCACTGCTGAACGACCCGACCCTGCTCAAGACCGATGCGCTGATCGCCGGCGAATGGATCGCCGGCGCCAGCCGCTTCGACGTGAACGACCCGGCCACCGGCCGCAAGCTGGTCGACGTCGCCAACCTCGCGCGCGCGGACGCTGCGCACGCCATTGCCGCTGCAGACAAGGCGCTCGCAGCCTGGCGCGGCAAGACCGGCAAGGAGCGCAGCATCGTGCTGCGCAAGTGGTTCGACCTGATGGTCGCCAACACCGAAGACCTCGGCCGCCTGATGACCGCCGAGCAGGGCAAGCCCTTCGCCGAGGCCAAGGGCGAGGTCGCCTACGGCGCGAGTTTCATCGAGTGGTTTGCCGAAGAAGCCAAGCGCGTGAACGGCGAGGTGCTGCCGCAGTTCGACAACAACCGCCGCCTGCTGGTGCTGAAGCAGCCCATCGGCGTGTGCGCGGCGATCACGCCGTGGAATTTCCCGCTGGCGATGATCACCCGCAAGGTGGCGCCGGCGCTGGCCGCGGGTTGCACGGTGGTCATCAAGCCGGCCGAGCTCACGCCGCTGACCGCGCTCGCCGCCGCCGAACTGGCCGTGCGCGCCGGCATTCCGGCGGGCGTGCTCAACGTGCTCACGGCCGACAGCCAGAACAGCATCGCGATCGGCAAGGAGCTGTGCGAAAGCGACGTCGTGCGCCACCTGAGCTTCACCGGCTCCACCGAGGTGGGGCGCATCCTCATGAGCCAGTGCGCGCCGACGGTCAAGAAGCTGTCGCTGGAGCTGGGCGGCAACGCGCCTTTCCTGGTGTTCGACGACGCGGATGTGGATTCGGCGGTCGAGGGCGCCATCGCGAGCAAGTACCGCAACGCCGGCCAGACCTGCGTGTGCGCGAACCGGCTGTATGTGCAGGAAGGCATCTATGACACCTTCGTCGAGAAGTTCGCCGCCAGGGTCAGGGCGCTCAAGGTCGGCAACGGCTTCGACGACGGCGTGGTGCAGGGCCCGCTGATCGAGGACGCGGCCCTCGACAAGGTGCAGCGCCACGTCGACGACGCCGTCGCCAAGGGCGGCAAGGTGCTGGCGGGCGGCCACAGGCTGCAGGGCCAGTTCTTCGAGCCGACCGTCATCGCCGAGGCCACGCCCGACATGCTGTGCGCGCGGGAGGAAACCTTCGGCCCCTTCGCGCCCGTGTTCCGCTTCAAGTCCGAGCAGGACGGCATCGACGCGGCCAACAACACCGAGTTCGGCCTGGCGAGCTACTTCTACACCCGCGATGTCGGCCGGATCTTCCGCGTGGCGGAGGCGCTGGAATACGGCATGGTCGGCATCAACGCCGGCGTGATCGCCACCGAGCACGTGCCCTTCGGCGGCGTGAAGCAGTCGGGCCTGGGGCGCGAAGGCTCGCACCACGGCATGGACGACTACGTGGAGATCAAGTACCTCTGCCTGGGCGACATCCGGAAATAGAGCGGACTCGGCGCTTCCGGTCAGAGGTTCCCGGCGTAGAACGGGGTCAGCTTGCCAATCACGGCGTCCACGTACCTGGGAACCCAATAGGTTTCGATGTGCGTGGCGCCTTCGATCTTGAACAGCTCCTTGCTCTTCGCACCCGTCGCTTTCGCAAACGCTTCCTCGGTCATGTAGAGGCTGTCGGCCTTGCTGCCGGCAATCATCAGCAGCGGCTGCTCGATCAGCCCGATCTGGTCGGTAGCGTCCCAACGCATCAGGTCCAGCAGGCTGCTCGTGGTGTACCTGAAGGTGGAGCCGGGGTGGGCGTGCGTCCTCCAGTAGTACTCGTAGCCCTGCCGGTACATCTCGAAGGGCAGTGCGGCGATCTGGGCGTCGGTCATGTCCGCGTCGCCCGAGTAGGGAGGTTTCCCCCCGGCCATTTGCCGGGCGCGCGCGTCGGAAGCCTGTGCGAGGCGTTGCTGGACCGTGGCGAGTTGCGAATCGGCGAAGCCGTTGCGACGGACGCGGCCCGAATTGAACATGCTGAGCGTCGCCACCGACTTGAAGCGCTTGTCGGTCTTTGCCGCTGACAGCGAATAGCCGCCACCGCCGCAGATGCCCAGCAGGCCGAGGCGCCCGGCATCGACGCTCGGATAGGCGGTGATGAAGTCCGCCATGCCATGGATGTCCTCGATGCGGTTCGCCGGCTTGTCCACCGAACGCGGCTGCCCGCCGCTTCCGCCCTGGTATGCGGCATCGGCGGCGATCGTGACGTAGCCCGACTCCGCCAGCCGTTGCGCATACAGGCCGGCTGTCTGCTCCTTCACGCCGCCGTTCGGGTGCGCGACGACGACCGCGGCGTACTTCTTCTTGGGATCGAAGTTCGCTGGCGTGTAGACGTTGGCGACGATGTCCAGGCCGTTGAGCTTGTACTTCACCGGGTGGATGTTGACCTTGCCGGGTTCGTTGGCCGTGATGGCCCCGTCATACACCAGCGTGAAGGGATTCTTCCTGTAGTCGGCAGCGATTGCAGGGGAGGGCATGGTCATTGCGGATACTCCAGCGGTTGCGAATGAGAGAACGAGCGCAGAGGTTCCGAGGAACTCGCGTCTCTTCTCGTCGACGGCTTCGTGGTTCATTCAAACTCCAGTTCTTCGTGTGGCCCCGCCGCACCGCGCGGCCGGGCAAGAGGGGTCAATCGAGCTTCTTCACGGCCAGAAACCTCGACACGAGGTCGGCAATCTGGACGTTGTTCAGGTCGGACATCAGGAAGTGCGTGTTGCCTCGAATTCCGATCTCCGGGAGATGCACCAGGCGGGCATCGCCGCCGTGCCTGTTGATGGCGTCCACCCAGAGCCGGGCCATGGCCAGCCGCACGCGCCAGTTGTCCTGGCCGCGCTCCGGGGTCGGCTCCAGTGGGAAGTTGTCGCCGTAGTAGATGACGATGGGAATGCGGGTGAGCCTCTGGAACTCCGCGGGCGACACCGCCTCGGGCACCAGCGTGCCGGCAGCACTGGGCATTGCCGGCGGCAATTCGCCCTGCGGAAAGATGAAGCCGCTGCCGGGCTCGAACGCGACGATGGCCTTGACGTCGGGGTTCTTGATCGCCGTCAGCCAGCCCGGCCCGCCACCTTGGGAGTGGGTGAACAGGATCGCCGGGCCGGTCCTGGCGAACAGCGCCGACATGGCGTCGGAAATCACGGCGGCGTCGTACGGTCCGGTGTTGGGCGTGACCGAGCGGAAGAACTGGTTCAGGGTGTCCGGCCTGCGGTCGAACTGAACGTTGTCGAAGTAGCCTGGCCACTTGCCGATGCGGAACTGGTCGAAGAAGAGCTGATCGTTGGGCGTCGGCCCGGTCGTTGTCGCTACGGTGCTGTTGCCGGCTCGTCCGCGCCGCGGCTGGTCGACCAGATAGACCGGGAAACCGCGGCGCAGGAACAAGGTCTGGAAACCCTCCCGACCGTCCGGCGTGGTCTCCCAACTGCGTGCCGACTGGAAAGCGCCGTGCAGCATCACGATGGGCAATGCCTTCGGGTTCTGCGGGACCTGATAGAAGGCGTAGAGATGATCGCCGTGGAAGCTCTGGCCCGCGGCGGTCGGCTTGTTGTTCTCGTAGTCGCCCGGGGTCTTCAGTACCGTGCCGCCGACCGCGAAGCTGCCCTGGGCCTGGATCATCAAGGGACCGGGAGCGCTGCAGCCCGTCAGCAGGCTCGCCATGGCGATGCTCGCGGTCAACAGGGCTCGGGTGACGCTCATGTCCGATCCTTCGATGCGGCGGCAAGAGCCTGCGCAAGCGCCTCGCTCGCGCGACTGGCGACTTCGGGGCCGACCCCGTCGGCCAGTGCCTGTACCAGCTGCCGCAACTGCGCGGCGCTCAAGCCCACGCGCAGGCTGGCCCGCATGTGGGAGCGCAACTGAGCCTCCGCGCCCGGGGTTGCAGCGAGCGCGCCGACGGTGGCCAGTTCGCGGCTCTGCCAGTCGAGGTTGTCGCGCTCGAAGATGTCGCCGAACAAATGAGCCTGCAGGAACTGGTTGATGACGGGCGCGAACTCGAACACGGCGCCCTGAACCGGCCCGCCGGAAATCTCGGTCTGGTTCGCCCGTCCCGCCATGATCAATTCGTTGCCTGTGGCAACCGTCATGCCGGCGTCCCGGCCCTGCGCGTCCTGGATGCCGCGCTGCCTGCGTGCCTCCACGACTTTCAGCAGTTCGCCAAGCGCGTTGAGGCTTCTGGGAAAACCCGCGTAGGCATACAGCTGCACCAGGACTTCCTTGGCCTCGCTGATGGTCAAGCCCGCATCCAGGCCCCGGTTCAACGCAGCGTTGAGCCTGGGCATGTCGCTGGTCGCGGTGAAGGCAGCGATCAGCGGAAGAGCACGCTGCCTGGCGGACAGCGTTTCGGACCTGGGATATGCACGTGCTGCCGCCGGGGCTCCGGGACCAACACTGGCCAAGGCGGCCCGGTAGTCCTGATCGGTGACCTTGTCTTGCCAGGCCACCGAGATGCCGTCTTCCTTCTCCGCGATGGCGACGTGGGTCATCGGGCCGTCGGGGCCGGCGCCGTGCCAGTGCCGCACATTGGCGGGAATGGTGACGACGTCGCCGGGACGGATGGCCCGGGCGGCTTGCCCCTGCTGCTGCACCATGCCCAGCCCGGCCGTGACGATCAGCGTCTGTCCCAGCGGGTGGGTGTGCCACGCCGTACGGGCTCCAGCCTCGAAGCTCACCGTTGCGCCGCCGGCTCTTCCGGGCGGCAGCGCCTGGAACGGAGAGCTGATGCGCGCGATGCCGGTGAAGTTCTCCCTTGCGCCAGTGGCGACTGGCGAGGACGACGCGGTGCGCACTTCCACGACTGGCGGCACGGCAGTAGCGGCATTGCCAGGAGACTGCGCTCCGGCGGCTGCTGCAGCGCCGCTGATGGCCATGCAAAGCAGTGACTTCACGAGATTGCCTCCTGTGGCTTCTGTTGAGCGCCGCGGCGCGGCAAGACGATGAAGACCCAGGACACGAGCAGCGCCAGGCCAAGCAGCAGGGCGCCTGCGTTCATGACCGCTGAAATCCGGTGAGCAAGAGCAGCAGCACCGTCTTGTGCGGCGGAGGGCGCCGCGCTGGCAAAGACGAGCACCAGCAAGCCCAGCCCCAGGGCCCCGCCCAGTTGATGCGCGACGTTGACCATGCCCGATGCCGCACCGGCATCTTCGGGAGCGACACCCGCCACACCCGCAGCGGTCAGCGGCCCCAGCAGCAGGCCCTGGCCCAGGCCGATGAGGAGCATGGGTGGCGCAACGTGCGTCCAGTAGCTCGAGTCGGCATCGGCCAGCCCCAGCCACAGCAGGCCAAGGGCAGCCAGCAGCAAGCCCACGAGAAGCAGCCTTTCGTTGCCGAAACGCCGAGCCAGCCTGGGGACGGCCATGGCCGAAGCGAAATTGGGCAGCGTGACAGGCAGGAACGCGAGGCCCGCCTGCAGAGGCCGCAGATGCAGCACGCCCTGCAGGAACTGCGTGGAGAAGAACCAGAAGCCGACGGCACCGCCAAGGAAGAGCATGCGAGCGAGATAGGCGCCCGCGCGGGTGCGGCTTGCCAGCAGGCGCAGCGGCAGGATCGGCTGGCGGACGCGGCGTTCGATCCACACGAATGCGGCAACCATCAGGACCCCGCCGACCAGCGCGGCCTGCGCCCGGGTATCGGCCCAGCCAGCGTCGGCTGCGCGCACCAGCCCGTAGACCAGTGCCGTCATTCCCAGGGTGGAGCTGGCCGCTCCGCCCAGGTCGAAACGGCCTGCATGCCTCGGCGTCTCCGGGATGCGCCGGCGGGCCGCGACGATCAGCAGCAGGCCGATGGGCAGGTTGATGAAGAAGCCGGCGCGCCACGAAACCAGGTCTGCGAACAGGCCACCCAGCACCAGCCCCAGCGTGGCGCCCACACCGGCCGCCGCGGCGTACATGGACAGGGCCCGGTTGCGCGCCGGGCCTTCCGCGAAGTGCGTCGACAGCAGGGCCAGGGTCGAAGGGGCCAGGATGGCGGCGCCGGCGCCCTGGATGGCACGGGCCGTGAGCAGCCAGGTTGCCGACGGGGCAACGCCGATCGCCAGCGACGCCAGCGTGAACAAGGAGAGCCCGGCGACGAACATGCGCCGGCGGCCCATGATGTCGCCCGCGCGTGCCCCCAGCAGCAGCAGGCCGCCGAAGGCCAGGGTGTAGGAATTGGTCACCCACGAAAGCTGCGCGGCGCTGAAACCGAGGCTTGCCTGGATGCGGGGCAGGCCCGTGATGACGATGGAGATGTCCACCACGATCATCAGGTAGCTGGCCACGATGATGGCCAGCACGGTGCCAGCCTTCCGGCTCTGCAGAGGCGTGTCGGCGACGTTCATGGCCTTTGCTCAGATGTCCAGCTTGCGCTCGGACATCCACTTGACGATGGCCGGATCGCGGTGCGAGAAGAAGCTGCTCGTGTTGGTGTCGAGCGCCGCAATGCGAGCCATGTCCGTGTCGTCGAGCGCGAAGTCGAAGATGGCGATGTTCTCGGCCATGCGCTCCTTGCGCACCGACTTCGCCAGGGCGACAACGCCTCTCTGCACCAGCCAACGCAGCACGACCTGCCCGACGGACTTGCCGTACCGCTCGGCGATGGCCAGCAACACCTCGTTCTGGAAGAGGCCATTGCGCCCTTCCGCGAACGGAGCCCAGGCCTCGGCCTGGACACCCATGTCGTTCATGAAGGGGATGCTCTCCAGCTGCTGCTGGAAGGGGTTCACTTCGACCTGGTTGACCGCCGGCGCAATCTCGTTGAACCCCTTGATGTCCATCAGGCGGTCCGGGTGGAAGTTGCTGACGCCGATGGCGCGCAGCTTGCCGGCGCGGTATGCGTCCTCCATGGCGCGCCACGAGCCGTGGACGTCGCCGAAGGGCTGGTGGATCAGGTAGAGGTCCAGGTAGTCGAGCTGCAGCCGGCGCAGGGACTTCTCGATGGCCAGCCGGGTGCGCTCGTAGCCGGTCTCCTGGACCCAGAGCTTGCTGGTCACGAAGAGCTGGTCGCGCGCGATGCCGCTGGACCGCAGGCCCTTGCCGACCGCCTCTTCGTTCATGTAGGAGGCGGCGGTGTCGATCAGCCGGTAGCCGGCTTCGATGGCGTCGACGACGCTGCGCTGGCATTCGTCGGCGTCCGCAATCTGGAAGACGCCGTAGCCGACCACGGGCATCCGGAGGCCGTTGTTCAGGGTGACGTGTTGCATGGGTTGCTGCCTTCGATGGTTCGTTGGGGTCGAACTTTAGGCACGGCACTGGCATCTGAATAGTGATATTCGGGTTGATTTATTGGCATCCGGATGATGACAATCCATTTGAAGAGGAGCCCCTTCATGGCGATCAACGAACTCCGGTCCATCACGACCTTCATCAAGGCAGCGGAGCTGGGCAGCCTGCGCAAGGCGGCGCTCGAGCTGGGCATCAGCCCCCAGGCGGCGAGCAAGGCGCTGGCCCAGCTGGAGGCGCACCTGGATGCGCGCCTGTTCCATCGCACGACACGCGTGATGTCGCTGACCGATGCGGGGCAACGGCTGTTCGAAGACGTGCAGCCTTCGGTGCTGGGGATGCAGCGAGCGCTGCAGACGGCCAGGTCGGCGAAGGGCGAGTTTGCCGGCCCCCTCCGGATCACCGGGCCGCGCACGACGTTCCAGCCGATTCTCTGGCGCCTGGTCGAGGAGTTCTGCGACCTGCATCCTGGAATACAGCCCGACGTGCTGCTGGATGACCGTATCGGCAACTGGGTGGAGGACCGCGTCGACGTCGGTTTTCGCCTCGGGCCGTCACCGCATGAAGGGGTGATCGCGCGACGGCTGTTTCCCGTGCAGCTGCCGATCTGCGGCGCACCTTCGTACTTCAAGCAGCACGGCGTGCCGGACTCCCTGGCCGACCTTGCCTCGCATCGCTGCAGCGCCTATCGGCATCCGAGCACGGGGAGGGTTCTTCCATGGCGCGTGAGGATCGGCGACCAGCCTGCCGACCAGCCCGTCGTGCCGGCGATCTGTAGCAACGACGAGTTGTTCGAGCTGCAAGCCGTGCTGGCGGGCAAGGTGCTGGGCCAGCTCGCAGGTGTGACGGCGGCGCCCTATATCCGGTCGGGCCAGCTGGTCCCCATCCTCGTCGACCACATGCCCAACTACGCCAACTACTTCGTCTACTTCGGCAGCAGGTCTTCGCAGCCGATGCGCGCACGCGCGTTCATCGATCTGGCGGTTCGGCGACTCGGCGACAGCTCGGAATACGTGCTCACCGAGAGGGAGCTGCAGGCCGGCCGGCGGCGAGGGCGCGCCGGCAAGACGAATGCGGGCCTTCGATGAACTTCGAGCCGATGTGCGGCACTTCCGCTTCGGACAAGGCTCCGCTTCCTGGTGCCCTGTAAAGTGAAGGGCAGTTTTCGCAACCCTGTTTGCCTGTCTTGAACCCCATCAGCTTCGATCACACCAACTTCGACGCCGCCATCGTCGACCTCGACGGCACCATGGTCGACACGCTCGGCGACTTCGCCGCTTCGCTGAACCGCATGCTCGACGACCTCTCGCTGCCGCACGTGGCGCCCGCCGCCATCGAGACGATGGTGGGCAAGGGCTCGGAGCACCTGATCCATTCCGCGCTCGTGCATGTGCTGCCGCCAGCCGATGCCGATGCGAAGGCGCGCGCCCTGTTCGGTCGCGCGTGGGAGCGCTACCAGCACCACTACCTGGCCATCAACGGACGGCACTCGGCGGTGTACGCCGGTGTCATCGACGGGCTGAAGGCGCTGCGCGCGAGCGGCCTGCGGCTGGCCTGCCTCACCAACAAGCCGACTTCGTTCGCAAAGCCGTTGCTGGTCGACAAGGGGCTCGACGGCTTCTTCGAGCTGGTGTTCGGCGGCGATGCCTTCGAGCGCAAGAAGCCCGATCCGCTGCCGCTGCTGAAGACCTGCGAAGCGCTGGGCACCGCGCCTTCGCGCACGCTGATGATCGGCGACTCGAGCAACGACGCGCGTGCCGCGCGCGCCGCCGGATGCCCCGTCGTGCTCGTGACCTACGGCTACAACCACGGCGAGCCGGTGCGCGGCGTCGATGCCGATGGTTTCGTCGATTCGCTGGCGGAGCTGGTGCCCGTCACCGGGCGGTAGCCGCTACTGCTTGCCGAGCAGCGCGTCCTTCAGCTTCCAGTCGGCCGGGTTCGGCCCCAGCCAGATGCGCAGCAGCGCGTTGAAGAAAGCCGGCTCCTTCACCGGATCGGGCTGCGGCACGCCGCGCACCGTGATCACCGTGCCGGTGCCGGGCAGCCAGTCGATGGTGAAGGTGTCGCCGGTCTTCAGCTGCTTCTGGTCGGCGAACATCTGGCCCATGCGCAGCAGGCCGGGGATGAGGTTGACCATTTCGCTCTTGGGCGAGTTGTCTTCCACGCCCTTGGTGAAGAGCTTGCCGAGCTCGTTCGCGTCGATGTCGCGCAGCATGGTGATGGCCACGCGCTTGGGGCCCGGCGCGGCCAGCGCCTCTTCGGCGGTCGAGACCTTCTTGCCCACGTACAGGCCAGCCGTGTAGACCTTGAAGATGGCCTTGTAGCGCACGCCCGCGCCGTTGAGCACCAGGGGGCTGCCGCGCAGGTCCATCTGGTCTTCGAGCTTGACGCCGGCCACGTCGACCTGCGCGGCCGAGGCGCCGAGGGCGGTGGCGGCCAGGCAGGCGGCCAGTGCGAGGCGGGAGAAGAGCACGGTCGGGAGCGAAAGGGCGGTCAACGCAGTCTCCTTGGAATTTTGCGAACGGTCGTGCGAATGTATCTTTTTGTTTTATGTCCACGGCCTCGGGGGAACCCTGAAGGCGAGCGTGGATGCGGCCGATTGCACGCTTCGGCGTTTTCGTGGGCTAAACTCGGCGCCTCATATGTTCGTTCATCACATCATTCAAACAGGTGAAGGCAGCCGGGGAGCCTGGCCCTGGCGTAGCCATACTTCGCTGACTGTTTGATTGCGCGGCGCACGCCGTGCGCCCGCGGTTCCGGACCGGCATGCACGCCGACACCGGGCCACCCGTGAATGACCTTGCCGCCGGCCGAAGGAGCGCCGCAGGCAACTGGAGAACGTATCCGTGATCACCGAACTTGAATTCAAGAGCCTCAGCGCCCAGGGCTACAACCGCATCCCGCTGATGGCCGAGGCCTTTGCCGACCTCGAGACGCCTCTTTCCCTCTATCTCAAGCTGGCCCATTCGCAGGGCGGTGGCAAGCACAGCTTCTTGCTCGAATCGGTCGTGGGTGGCGAGCGCTTCGGGCGCTACAGCTTCATCGGACTGCCGGCGCGCACGCTGCTGCGCGCCAGCGGCTTCGGCGCCGAGGCCGTCACCGAAGTGGTGACCGACGGGCAGGTGGTCGAGACCGCCAGAGGCAATCCGCTCGACTTCGTGGCCGAGTACCAGAAGCGATTCAAGGTCGCGCTGCGGCCGGGCCTGCCGCGCTTCTGCGGCGGCCTTGCGGGCTACTTCGGCTACGACACCGTGCGCCACATCGAGCGCAAGCTCGAGAAGACCTGCCCGCCCGACGCGCTGGGCTGCCCCGACATCCTGCTGCTGCAGTGCGAGGAACTGGCTGTCATCGACAACCTGTCGGGCAAGCTGTATCTCATCGTCTACGCCGATCCGAAGCAGCCCGAGGCCTACGCGACGGGCAAGCGCCGCCTGCGGGAGCTGAAGGAAAAGCTCAAGTACTCGGTGAGCGCACCCGTCGTGAAGCCCACGCAGCCGCATCCGCCCGAGCGCAGCTTTGCCAAAGCCGACTACCTCGCGGCGGTGGAGCGCGCCAAGGAAATGATCGCCGCCGGCGACTTCATGCAGGTGCAGGTGGGCCAGCGCATCAGCAAGCGCTACACCGAGTCGCCGCTGTCGCTGTACCGCGCGCTGCGTTCGCTCAACCCATCGCCCTACATGTACTACTACAACCTGGGCGACTTCCATGTGGTGGGCGCTTCGCCCGAGATCCTGGTGCGCCAGGAGAACACGGGCGAGGGCGAGCAGAAGATCACCATCCGCCCGCTGGCCGGCACGCGTCCGCGCGGCGCGTCGATCGAGCTCGACAAGGCGGCCGAGGTGGAACTCATCAACGACCCGAAGGAGCGCGCCGAGCACGTGATGCTGATCGACCTTGCGCGCAACGACATCGGCCGCATCGCCAAGACCGGCACCGTGAAAGTGACCGAAGCCTTCGCGGTGGAGCGCTACAGCCACGTGATGCACATCGTGAGCAACGTCGAGGGCACGCTGAAGGACGGCATGACCGCCATCGATGTGCTCAAGGCCACCTTCCCGGCCGGCACGCTGACCGGCGCGCCGAAGGTGCACGCGATGGAGCTCATCGACCAGCTGGAGCCCACCAAGCGCGGCCTGTATGGCGGTGCGTGCGGCTACATCAGCTATGCGGGCGACATGGACGTGGCCATCGCGATCCGCACCGGCATCGTGAAGGACCAGATGCTGCACGTGCAGGCCGCGGCCGGCGTGGTGGCCGACTCGGTGCCCGAGCTGGAGTGGAAGGAAACAGAAGCCAAGGCGCGTGCGCTGCTGCGTGCGGCCGAGCTGGTCGAGGAGGGGCTGGAATGAGCGCCGCGCCAGACATCCAGAACGACTTCTCGCACGAGATCATCGGCGCGGCCGTCGAGGTGCAGCGCGTGCTCGGCACGGGGCTCGACGAAGGAGCCTACGCCGCGGCGCTGGCCATCGAACTCGCCGAGCGCGAGATCGGCTTCGCGCGCGACGTGGCGCTGTCGGCCAGCTACAAGGGCCGCTCGCTCGGCGAGGTGTACCGTGCGGGCTTCGTGGTCGAGCAGTCGGTCATCGTCGAACTCAGGGCGGCCGACGTGCTGACCGACCTTCATCGCGCGCAGGTGCTGGCCGCGCTGCGTCTCTCGGGCCTCAAGCTGGGCCTTCTGATCAACTTCAACGTGTTCCCCGTCGTCAAGGGCGTGCACCGGATTGTGAGCAAGCCATGAAACTGCTGATGATCGACAACTACGATTCCTTCACCTACAACATCGTCCAGTACTTCGGCGAGCTGGGTGCGGACGTGCAGGTGCACCGCAACGACGAGATCACCTTGGAGCAGATCGGCGAGCTGATCGCTTCGGGCGTGACGCGGCTGGTGGTGTCGCCCGGGCCGTGTTCGCCGGCGGAGGCGGGCGTGTCGGTGGCGGCCATCGAGGCCTTTGCGGGCAAGCTGCCTATCCTGGGCGTGTGCCTCGGCCACCAGGCCATCGGCGCGGCCTTCGGTGGCAAGATCGTGCGCGCGCAGCAGCTCATGCACGGCAAGACCAGCGAGATCACGACCACGCGCGAGGGCGTGTTCGCGGGGCTGCCCGAGAAGTTCATCGTCAACCGCTACCACTCGCTTTCCATCGAGCGCGAGAGCTGCCCGAAGGCCCTGGCTGTCACTGCCTGGACCGACGACGGCGAGATCATGGGGGTGCGGCACACCGGATTCGCGCACGATGTGCGCATCGAAGGCGTGCAGTTCCATCCCGAATCGATCCTCACCGAGCACGGCCACGCCATGCTGAAAAACTTTCTGGACTAGCATGGCTCTCCCCCAGGCTTCGCGCACTTCGTGTCGCTTCGCCAACCCCCTCGCCGGGGGCAATACCGGCGGCCCGGCAAAGCCGGTTCCGCGGTATTCCCACTAAGGACCCAAAGACATGCCCACCTCTGATTCCCTCGTCGACCTGCGCAGCGACACCGTCACGCAACCCACGCCCGCGATGCGCGAGGCCATGATGGCGGCGCCTCTTGGCGACGACGTCTTCGGCACCGATCCGAGCGTGAACGCGCTGCAGGAAAAGATCGCCGCCATGCTGGGCTTCGAGGCGGCGCTTTTTGTGCCCACCGGCACGCAGAGCAACCTGTGCGCGATCCTGTCGCACTGCGGCCGGGGCGACGAGTACATCGTCGGCCAGCAGGCGCACTGCTACCGCTGGGAAGGCGGTGGCGCGGCGGTCTTCGGCAGCGTGCAGCCGCAGCCGTTGGACCATGCACCCGATGGCACGCTGCCGCTGGCGCAGATCGAAGCGGCCATCAAGCCCGACGACGCGCACTTCGCGCGCACGCGGCTGCTGGCGCTGGAGAACACGCTGGGCGGCAAGCTGCTGCCCTTCGAGTACGTGCAGGCCGCGACCGAGCTGGCGAAGAGCAAGGGGCTGCAGCGGCACCTCGACGGCGCGCGGCTCTTCAATGCCGCGACGGCGCAGGCGGCACTGAACAAGCGCAGCGACATCCGCGCGGAAGCGCGCCGCATCGCGCAGTGCTTCGACAGCGTGTCGGTCTGCTTCAGCAAGGGGCTGGGCGCACCCATCGGCTCTGCGCTGGTCGGCTCACGCGAGTTCATCGCCCGCGCGCACCGCATCCGCAAGATGGCGGGCGGCGGCATGCGGCAGGCCGGCCTGCTGGCCGCTGCGGCTTCGCATGCGCTCGATCACCATGTCGACCGCCTTGCCGACGACCACGCGCTGGCGCAGCGGCTCGCGCAGGGGCTCGAAGGCATCGAGGGGCTGAAGGTCGAGGCGCCGCACACGAACATCGTGTTCGTCGACCTCACCGGTGCCGCGCAGGCGCGGTCCGCGGAACTGCTCGCGAGCCTCAACCGGCAGGGCATTCTGGCGACGGGGCTCTACCGGCTGCGCTTCGTGACGCACCTGGATGTCGATGCCGCAGGCGTCGACCGCGCGGTCACCGCGATCCGCGGATTCTTCAACGCCTGAGCCCTGGGGGAGCGTGATGCCTGATCTTCCTCATCTGCTCGCCTTCATCGCCGCCGGCTGGCTGCTCAACCTGACACCGGGACCCGACGTGCTGTACGTCGTGACCAACTCGCTGCGCTCCGGCGTGCGGGCCGGCATCATGGCGGGGCTCGGCATCACGACGGGCTGCTTCGTTCACATCTTCGCCGCCGCCGTGGGCGTGGGTACCCTGATGGCGACGTCGGCCACGGCCTTCACCGTGCTCAAGTACATCGGCGCGGCGTACCTGCTGTACCTCGGCGTGCGCATGGTGCTGTCGCGTGCAAAGCCGCCAACTGACTTGCGGGCCGAAGCCGCGGCAGGTGGGGAGCGCAGCCTGAAGGCGATCTTCCTCGGCGGCTTCTGGACCAATGTGCTCAACCCCAAGGTCGCGCTTTTCTTCCTGGCCTTCGTGCCGCAATTCATCGCGCCCGGCGCCGGCAACACGGCGCTTTACTTCGTGCTGCTGGGCGTGCTGTTCAACATCAACGCCATTCCGGTGAATGTCGGCTGGGCCGTCGCCGCTGGGTGGATGGCCCGCCGCAGCGCCGTGCAGAAGGGCATGCACTGGCTCGACCGCGCAGCCGGCGTGCTGTTCATCGGCTTCGGCCTCAAGCTCGCGTTCACCGATGCGCCCGCCGTTCGCGTCGGCCGCTGATTCACCCCGAGGAGACTTTCCATGATCACCCCCCAGGAAGCGCTGCAGCGCACCATCGAGCACCGCGAAGTCTTCCACGACGAGATGCTGCACATCGTGCGCCTCATCATGAGCGGCGAGTGCTCGCCCGTGATGATGGCCGCGCTGATCACCGGCCTGCGAGTGAAGAAGGAAACCATCGGCGAGATCACCGCCGCCGCGCAGGTGATGCGTGAGGTGTCGACCAAGGTGCCCGTCGCTGACACGACGCACCTCGTGGACATCGTCGGCACCGGCGGCGACGGCTCGCACACCTTCAACATCTCGACCTGCTCGATGTTCGTGGCGGCCGCGGCGGGCGCCAAGGTGAGCAAGCACGGCGGGCGCAGCGTGTCGAGCAAGTCGGGCAGCGCCGACGTGCTGGAGTCGCTGGGCGTGAACATCAACCTCAAGCCCGAGCAGATCGCGCGCTCCATCGAGGAATGCGGCATCGGCTTCATGTTCGCGCCGAACCACCACCCGGCGATGAAGAACGTCGCGCCGGTGCGCAAGGAACTCGGCATCAAGACCATCTTCAACATCCTCGGGCCGCTGACCAATCCGGCCGGCGCGCCGAACATCCTGATGGGCGTGTTCCACCCCGACCTCGTGGGCATCCAGGTACGCGCGCTGCAACGGCTCGGGGCCGAGCACGCGGTGGTGGTCTACGGGCGCGACGGCATGGACGAGATCTCGCTCGGCGCCGCCACCATGGTGGGCGAACTGAAGGACGGCGAGATCCGCGAATACGAACTGCACCCCGAGGACTTCGGCTTCCAGATGTCGAGCAACCGCGCGCTGCGCGTGGAGACGCCCGAGCAGTCGAAGGCGATGCTGCTCGGCGTGCTCGACAATCAGGCCGGCCCAGCGCTCGACATCGTGCTGCTCAATGCCGGCGCGGCGCTGTACGCGGCGAACGTGGTCGATTCGGTGCAGGCGGGCGTCGAGCGTTCCCGCGCCGCCATCGCGTCGGGCGCAGCGAAGGCCAAGCTGGCCGAGCTGGTCAAGGCATCCGCGACCGTCTGAGTTTCAAGAGAACAGGAACCCCAGAAGTCATGTCCGACATCCTCGACAAGATCGTTGCCGTCAAGCACCAGGAAGTGGCTGCGGCACTGAAGCGCGCGCCGCTCGAAGCCGTGCGATTCGACGCGGAGAGCCGCGTGCTGACGCGCGACTTCGAAGGCGCACTGCGCGCCAAGATCGCAGCCGGGCACGCCGCGGTGATCGCCGAAGTCAAGAAGGCCAGTCCAAGCAAGGGCGTGCTGCGCGCGGACTTCATTCCGGCCGACATCGCCCAGAGCTACGCCGAGGGCGATGGCGAGATCAGCGCGGCCTGCCTTTCTGTGCTGACCGACAAGCAGTTCTTCCAGGGCGGCGTGGACTATCTCAAGCAGGCACGCGCCTCTTGCGACCTGCCGGTGCTGCGCAAGGATTTCATCGTCGATGCCTACCAGGTGTACGAGTCGCGCGCGATGGGTGCCGATGCGATCCTGCTGATCGCCGCCTGCCTCGACGATGCGCAGATGAAGGATTACGAGGCCATCGCGCGCGGGCTGGGCATGGCCGTGCTGGTGGAGGTGCACGATGCGGCCGAGCTCGATCGTGCGCTCAAGCTGAAGACGGCGCTGATCGGGGTCAACAACCGCAACCTGCGCAATTTCGAGGTGTCGATCCAGGCGACCATCGATCTGCTGCCGAAGCTGCCCGCCGATCGCTTGCCGGTGACCGAGTCGGGCATCGCGACGCGCGAGGACGTCGCCACGCTGCGCGCGGCCGGCGTCAATGCATTCCTGGTCGGCGAGGCGTTCATGCGTGCCAAGGAACCCGGCGAGGCCCTCGCTGCGTTGTTCAAATGAGCCGGCCCGATCAGCTGTCGAGCAGCGATCCTGCCGACTGGCCGGTGTCGCCGGGCTGGCAGCCGCTGGTCGACGAGTTTTTCGGCGGCGCCGTGGGGCAGAAGCTGCAAGGTTTCCTGCGCGAACGGCTCGACGCGGGCGCCGTGATCTTTCCGCCGCAGCCGCTGCGGGCGCTGGAACTCACGCCGCCAGAGGATGTGCGCGTGGTGATCCTGGGCCAGGACCCGTATCACGGACGCGGGCAGGCCGAGGGGCTGGCGTTTTCCGTGGCGCCCGGCGTGGCGCTGCCGCCGTCGCTGCGCAACATCTTCAAGGAGCTGCAGCGCGATCTCGGCACCGCGCCGCCGCCGTTCCCCAATCCGGGCGGCAGTCTGGTCAAGTGGGCGACCCACGGCGTGCTGCTGCTCAACACCTGCCTGACGGTCGAGGAAGCGCAGCCGGCCAGCCATGCTGGCCGTGGCTGGGAGGTGCTGACGGATGCCGTCATTCGGCGTGTTTCAGATGGTGTCAAACCTGTTGTTTTTATGTTGTGGGGCTCGCACGCTCAAAGTAAGCGGGCGTTGATCGACGTTAAGCGCCATAAGGTGCTGATGTCGAATCATCCGTCGCCTCTCTCGGCGCAGCGGCCGCCCGTTCCGTTCATCGGCTGCGGGCATTTCGGCGAAGCACGTGCCTGGCGGGAAGCGCAGCGGTCGGAGGGGTGAAAACTTAGGCGATAATCGTGGGCTAACGCCTCGAGCGGTTCCCTGGCATCTTCGGTGATGCTTGGATTTCCGAGTAGTCACAAAACCGTGCTATATTTCGAGGTTCGCCGGAGAGGTGGCCGAGTGGTTAATGGCAGCAGACTGTAAATCTGCCCTCTTACGAGTACGCTGGTTCGAATCCAGCCCTCTCCACCAGCGATGAATTTGGTTTCTAAGAGCGATTGGATTTCGCGCTTTGGGTGCCTTGAGTGCCCCCGATGCGGGAGTAGTTCAATGGTAGAACCCCAGCCTTCCAAGCTGATGACGCGGGTTCGATTCCCGTCTCCCGCTCCAGAGACCCGGTTCGGCGCCGGAAAGCGATTTGGTTAGACAAAGCCCTTTTGGCTCAGTGGTAGAGCACTCCCTTGGTAAGGGAGAGGTCGCGGGTCCGATTCCCGCAAAGGGCACCAGTTTTTGGGGGTTGCAACGGCAGCATTGCAACCCATCTGCATACGTTGGAAACGTTTTTTTCGGAGTC
>NZ_RXFS01000040.1 GCF_003952185.1 Variovorax sp. 679
ATCTGGCCTTTACGCAGCCAGCTCTTGATGGTGTTTCGCGCAATCCCCGTGCGCCTCTCGATTTCCTTGATCGGCACGCCTTCTCGCAGGTGCAGCCTCCGGATCTTCGCAAGTGTTCCCACTTTGATCACTCCTTGACTCCCTCTGCTCAAAAGTTAAGCAGAGGACTTTATTCAAGGGGTCAAATTTGGATGAAAAAACTCAGCTCAAAGGGGTCAGATTTGCTCGGAAATCAACAATCAACCGGATTCTGCGCACACGGGACCTACGTGATGTGGCGTGTCGAACAAGTCGCGACGGCGGAAGCTCGGAAGGTTTAGGAGTGCAGCTCGCTCGGATTGTGCTTAAGGCGCAACGTACTAATCGCGGACCACAGCTACTGAACGTTCGAATTGCTTCACGGCCTTCCGGACGGGGACATCATGGGCGCGGCCGCACCTTCGTTTATGGAGCAACCCTGCGCGATACGCGGACGCGGTGATTCAACGCCTGGGTGATGAAGAGGACGCGTCGTCACATGGGCTGGAAGCTACCGAAGCCCGAAGCTCCAGCGATCAGCGTGGGAAGTGGGCTAAGTGCCCGGCCTCCGCGCGATCTTCACTGGCGCGCCGCCGAAACGCTGCTTAGACCGATGCGACGCCACACCGGCGTCCATTTCATGAACATGCCCCGGCAGCCACACGAGCAATTCGGTCGCGAGGCGATTGATGAGCAGTGCCTTCTTCTCTGCCGCGACATCGACCTGAGTCAGCACCACCATCACCTCGTCAAGTGAGTTCAACACCGCCGCATGTTCGTCCAAGTGGCACTTGGCGTTGCCATCCGCCATGGCCCTTAGCTCAATGTCTTCCAGAGCGAAATGCCTTGAGGCGTGCTCGCGCACCGCTTCGAGACGGCGAGACACTTCATCTAAGGGTGCATCGCGGAGTTGGAGAACAAGGTCCTCAAGTCTCAGATGGTCCTCATCGAGCACGGAGTCGCCAAGCGTCAGCGGATGATTCATAGCGAATGTCTGTTAGGTAGTCGGAATCAATTGTCGCCCAGCCTCGGGGACGTATTTGCGGACGCACTAGGTCTCACCCGGCCGCTCAGATGTTTCCTGGACGATCCCGCCTGAGTCATTTTGGATCTGCCGAATTTCCATGCATCGGGGTTCCACCGCCAGTGACTCGCAAGGCTGGCATCTTCTCGTCCCTCGTGCGACAAGGCAGTCGCGAATCGTCGAAACTGAACCCCATTTTCATTCATAGCGCGACGACTTCGGCCAGCGCAACTTCGTCGATCCTCGCAGGAACATCGCCACCAATCCCAAGGCAGGACCAAGCGCAAGCCAGGTCACGGCCGCTTCTCCTTTTGAGCCGAACAGCTCAGTGACCAGGCTGATCGACATGATGCTGATGGCAAAGCCGATCGCGTTTTGCACCGCCAGCGCGCTGCCTATCAGATCTGCGGAGCAGGCCTGGCTCGAGAGACTGGAGAACTGCGCCGAGTCCGCCACAACTGTGGCGCCCCAGAACACAAGCACTGCTAGCC
>NZ_RXFS01000041.1 GCF_003952185.1 Variovorax sp. 679
AACGAGAACGGCAGCCGCTACGACTTCCGCTACGACCCCGTGGGCCGCCTGCTGGAGGAGACCGGCTTCGACCGCAAGACCACGCAGTACCTCCATGAAGAAACCACCGGCATCCTCGCCGAAGTGGTCGAGGCAGGCCATCGCACCGAACTCGAATTCGACCCGCTGGGCCGCCTGAGCGAACGCCGCGCCGGCGGGCAATCCGAACGCTTCGCCTACGACCGCAATGGCCGCCTGCTCGAAGCGACCAACAGCGACGCGCGCCTTCAGTGGTTCTACGACCCGGCCGGCAACCTGACGCGCGAACACCACCACTACCTGGAGCGCAAGCGCACGGCCGTCTGGCAGCACCGCTACGACGAACTCAACCAGCGCATCGCCACCGTGCGCCCCGACGGGCACGTCACCCAGTGGCTGACCTACGGCTCCGGTCATGTGCACGGGCTGATGCTCGACGGCCATGACATCCTGGGCTTCGAGCGAGACGACCTTCACCGCGAGATTGCGCGCGAGCAGGGCAACGGACTGAGCCAGCGGCAGAAGTACGACCCGGCCGGACGATTGCTCGAGCAGCAGATCTCGCGCATCAGGCCCGGCGCCATCGAGGCAGCGGGCATTCAGCGCAGCTACAGCTACGACAAGGCAGGCCAGTTGGTGGGCATCGGCGACAGTCGGCGCGGCAACCTGAGCTACCGCTATGACCCGGTGGGCCGCCTGCTCGAAGCCAACAGCCGCATCGGACGCGAGGCGTTCGCGTTCGATCCGGCCGGCAACATCGTCGACCCTCCGGCAGCCAGCGACCCGCTCAGGCACCCGGCCGGCAAGCTGCTGGACAACCTGCTGAAGAACTACGCCGGCACCAGCTACCGCTACGACGAGCGCGGCAACATGACGGAGCGGGTGCACAACGGCTGGCGCACCGTCTTCGCCTGGGACGGCTTCAACCGCATGACGGCGGCGACCGATCAGAGTGGCATCACCACCACCTTCAGCTACGACGCGCTGGGGCGGCGCCTCTCCAAGAGTTCGGGCGAGACCACCACGCTGTTCGGCTGGGACGGCGACGTGCTCGCCTTCGAGAGCACGCAGAGCAGGTCAGCGATCGAGGAGGGCGGCGAGCACGGCTGGAGCGTGCACTACGTCCACGAGGCGAACTCGTTCGTGCCGCTGGTGCAGGTGCGCCGTGCGAGCGCGATGGTGCTGAGCGAGACGACGGATGCGAAGGCGTTGATGGAGGCCAACGGAGGCGTCTATGACATCGAGCAGGACCCGTTGTGGAACGGCGAGCAGAGGCATGCGCCTCGAGCGTTCGACAGGAAGGAGATGGCGTTCTACCAGTGCGATCACCTGGGTACGCCGCAGGAGCTGACGGACCATGAAGGCAGTGTGGCGTGGTCGGCGCAGTACAAGGCGTGGGGAGAGGCGCGGGAGGCGATCAGCGAGGCCGGGAGAAGGGCGGGAATCAGGAACCCAATCCGGTTCCAGGGGCAGTACTGGGATGAGGAGACGGGGCTGCACTACAACCGGTATCG
>NZ_RXFS01000042.1 GCF_003952185.1 Variovorax sp. 679
CCTGATATTGTTTCTCCCGCTCCCGTAGCGCTGAAGGGAGCCCGTCCGGCGAACCCGTGCTCCTCCTTGGGTCGACCAACCCGCAATAAAGACTGGGGAGCCGGACGGATTCGACGCTGTAGCTCGAACGGTGTCTTGGGGCGTCGCTGGCCGGTTGGCCTGCGATGACCCCGCATATCAGGCTGTGCATGTCGAATGTGGCGTATTGATCCTTGAGCCAAGGAGTAGCGCGGTGACATGCAACGTAGGAGTCGACATCAGCAAGGCCAAGCTCGATGTGGCATGGCTGAGGTCGGAAGGTAAATATCGATCCAAGGTGTTCCCCAACAATGCCGCCGGCTTCGCGGTGCTGCTTGAATGGCTGGAGTCGAATCTGCCCGGCGGCAAGGCGGCAGCCCATGTCTGCATGGAGGCCACAGGCACGTACCACGAGGGCCTGGCGCTTTTTCTTCACGACCACGCGGTGGCGGTCTCGGTCGTGAACCCGCTGCAGGTCAAGCGCTTCATGGAACTCGAGCGGGTGCGCAACAAGACCGACGAGGGCGATGCGAAGGCCTTGGCGCGGTTTTGCGACAGGACGGCCCCGGCGCTGTGGGAGGCACCTTCGGCGGCCGTGCGATCCCTGCAGGCGCTGGTGGCCCGGCTGGATACGCTGCTGGAGCTCAGGCAAGGTGAGCTGAACCGTCTGGAGGTGGCCCATGACTCGGTCAGGCCATCCCTCATGGCGGTCGTCGCGAGCCTGGACAGCTCCATCGAGGAGGTGCGCACGCAGATCCGCAAGACCATCGATGACGACCCCGACCTGCGGCAGCGTGGCGAGCTCCTCGCCTCGATTCCGGGCCTCGGGGACAGAACCATTCCCCAGCTGCTGGCATACATCGGTCGCCCCGAGCGGTTCGCGAGCGTCAAGGCATTGATTGCCTACGCCAGCCTCACGCCGATGATCAGGCAGTCCGGAACCTCGCTGGACAAGCGGCGAGGAACGCACCCCCAAGGGCATCGCGAGCTCAAGAAGGCGCTCTACTTCCCGGCCATGGTGGCCGGCAGATACAACCCGTTGGTGGCCGAGTTCTGGCAGCGCCTGAAGGCGCAGAACAAGCCCGGCAAGCTCATCGTCGTGGCCTGCATGCACAAGCTGCTGGCCATCGCCTACGGTGTGTTGAAGTCGGGCAAACCCTTCGATGCGAACCATCACAAGGCAGTCAGTGCTTGACAGGCATAACGGTGTCT
>NZ_RXFS01000043.1 GCF_003952185.1 Variovorax sp. 679
GAAAAATGGCAAAAGGTAAATTCACCCGCACCAAGCCGCACGTGAACGTGGGCACGATCGGTCACGTCGACCACGGCAAGACCACGCTGACGGCTGCGATCGCCACGGTGCTGTCGTCGAAGTTCGGCGGCGAAGCCAAGGCCTACGACCAGATCGACGCTGCGCCTGAGGAAAAGGCACGCGGCATCACGATCAACACCGCGCACGTCGAATACGAAACGGCCAACCGCCACTACGCACACGTCGACTGCCCCGGCCACGCCGACTACGTGAAGAACATGATCACCGGCGCCGCCCAGATGGACGGCGCCATCCTGGTGTGCTCGGCCGCCGACGGCCCGATGCCCCAGACCCGTGAACACATCCTGCTGGCTCGCCAGGTGGGTGTGGGCTACATCATCGTGTTCCTGAACAAGTGCGACATGGTCGACGACAAGGAACTGCTCGAGCTGGTCGAAATGGAAGTCCGCGAACTCCTCGACAAGTACGAATTCCCCGGCGACGACACCCCCATCATCCACGGCTCGGCCAAGCTCGCCCTGGAAGGCGACAAGGGCGAACTGGGCGAAGGCGCCATCATGAAGCTGGCCGAAGCCCTGGACACGTACATCCCGACGCCCGAGCGCGCCGTGGACGGCACGTTCCTGATGCCCGTGGAAGACGTGTTCTCGATCTCGGGTCGCGGCACGGTGGTGACCGGCGCCGTCGAGCGCGGCGTGATCAAGGTCGGTGAAGAAATCGAAATCGTGGGCATCCGTCCGACGGTCAAGACCACCTGCACCGGCGTGGAAATGTTCCGCAAGCTGCTGGACCAGGGTCAAGCCGGCGACAACGTGGGTGTGCTGCTGCGCGGCACGAAGCGCGAAGAAGTCGAGCGCGGCCAGGTGCTGTGCAAGCCCGGCTCGATCAAGCCGCACACGCACTTCACCGCCGAGGTGTACGTCCTGTCGAAGGACGAAGGCGGCCGTCACACGCCGTTCTTCAACAACTACCGTCCGCAGTTCTACTTCCGCACGACGGACGTGACCGGCGCGATCGAGCTGCCCAAGGACAAGGAAATGGTCATGCCCGGCGACAACGTCAGCATCACCGTGAAGCTGATCAACCCGATCGCGATGGAAGAAGGCCTGCGCTTCGCCATCCGCGAAGGCGGCCGTACCGTGGGTTCGGGCGTCGTGGCGAAGATCCTCGACATCTAAGCCG
>NZ_RXFS01000044.1 GCF_003952185.1 Variovorax sp. 679
GGGGTCTCCTCGTTTTCAGTGCAATAAGTGACGGTACGCAAAGCTAGCACTGGCGCGGGGGTGGTCTGGGTAGACCGTTGATTTCATTGACTTTCCTGTTCGCTTTGTAAACGGGTATGGTGGCCTCCCACTTTTGAGGTTCACGATGCAGGGTTGGCACACAACGTTTTTGGGGATGCGTGGGCTCCCCCGCGATATCAGCGACTTCGAGATGAAGGCATTTTTCACCTTCGATGGTGCCGAGCGCGACGCAATCAATGCACGCCGAGGTGATTCCCACAAGCTTGGTCTGGCGCTCCATATTGGTTTCCTGCGCATGAGTGGGCGTTTGCTCGGTGCCTTTCGGGTAATTCCAGTAGCCTTGTGGCGCCACCTTGGCAACGAGCTTGGCATTGCAGCACCAGAAGTCGCCTCGCTGAGAGCCATGTATGAACGCGGGCGCACGCTATTCGATCACCAACAAGTAGCCTGCACGGTCCTTGGATTCCAGTGGATGAGCGAGCACCAGCGCCGCTCACTGGTACGTGAACTGCGCGACGAAGTGGCGCGCTGCGCCGACCGCGATCAGCTACTCGTGCGGGCGCGTCAATGGCTGTACAAGAACAAGCTGGTGATCGTGCACGAGCGGGCAATTCGGACACTGATTGCGGCGGCACTTGCCCAGCTTGAAGTTGAAACAGGCACCGCCATCGCCGCCAGCGTTGATCCAGCAACACTTGATCGCTGGCGAGCCTCAGTTTCAGAGCTGCGCCCAGATGGACAAACCCAGCAGAGTTGGCTATGGGCTGCACCGGCGAAACACTCAACCCGCCAAATCAGCGAGGTACTGGAGCGCATCGACCTGCTTTACACGCTGGACGTTCATAAGCACCTGGCAGACATCCCCGATCTCATCTTGCGCCGCTACGCGCGCCGACTTGTCTCCAGGCCGCCCTCAGCCGGAGCCAAGATCAAAGAGCCAGCGCGCACCGTGGAGGTCGCATGCTTTCTTCGGTATTGCCTGTTCACCACCACAGACCAGTTGATCCTTATGGTGCAGCGCCGGATCGCCGATCTGTGGCGTCAGGCTGCCGCCGATGTCCCCGCTACCGTCAATTGGGCCGCAATGTACAAAACGCTGCTCGGCGAACTTGTTGCCTTGAGCGCGCAAGGTGCGGTGCCAGATGCTGAGTTGCGTGCCCGTCTTGA
>NZ_RXFS01000045.1 GCF_003952185.1 Variovorax sp. 679
GGGGTCTCCTCGTTTTCAGTGCAATAAGTGACGGTACGAAAAGCTAGCACTGGCGCGGAGGTGGTGTTGGTAGATCGTTGATTTCATTGACTTTCCTGTTCACTTTCAAATCTGCGATTCGTGGCGTCAAACCGTGGTCGGTTTCATCCATTGGTGCCAGTTATCGATGCATTTGGCCGCGAAGGCAGGATTTGGTCAGCATAGCGGTCAACCGGGAAGCGAAACACACCCCGCAAGTTGATGCTCTCCAGCCTGGTGGGCGCAATCTTCCCGATCAGTTCCGGTGGAATGACCTGGCGGCGGTTCGACCAGCGATCCAGGACCGCCTGCATCTGTGAGGTATTCCACGCCATCACGATGTTGGCCATCAGGCTCAACGCATCGGCCACAGCCTGCATTTCATCGACACGTTTGGCCTGCGCCGGGCTGATCCGGCCGGTATAAATGGCGCGCTTGAGGGCGTTAACAGCCTCGCCCCGATTGAGCACCCGGCGCAACTCGTTCCTGAAAGCGTCCTTGACAAAGTAGTCAGCCAAAAACGCCGTACGCAGCAACCGCCCCAATTGCACGCCAGCCTCATAGATTGGATCGCCCTGGGCGGCAGAACCGAACCGCGCAAGAGCTGCCACCGCACTGGCATGTCCGCTCATGACCGAGGCTGCCAGGTGCACCAGACTATCCCAATGCTTTTCGATCAAAGCGACGTCGACATTGGCTTCGCACACCGCAGCGATTTCTGCGGGCACTTTGGTGCCGCGTGGCACAAAGAGGTGGCGCTGTTTGAGTTCCTTCAACCGCGGGCAAAGATCAAAACCAAGCAAACGGGCATGTGACATGGCAAAGTCGGTGTAGCCATGGGTATCCACAGCAAGCTGGCTGGTCTCCAGCTTTTCTTGGCGGATGACACCTTCAATGGCCACGCCCGCCTGGCGCTCATTGAGCACAAAGGGCTGCGCATGGAAGATGCCCCACCGGTCTTTTACATGGGAGTAGATTCCAATGGAAGGTGTGTTGCGCCGAGGATCAAGCCGGGCTTGCCACACCCGTTTGGTGGTCTCCATGCTCATCATGTCAGAAGATGCCAAATCGGACCGCCCCCAGGTGGCGGCAATCGGGTGTCGCTGCAT
>NZ_RXFS01000046.1 GCF_003952185.1 Variovorax sp. 679
AACTGGAGAACCCTGAATGAAGAAAACCCTCACGGCATTCGCTGCCCTGGCCGTCTGCGGCCTGGCTTCTGCCCAATCGTCGGTCACGCTGTTCGGCGTCGTGGACGCCGGCCTGACCTACCAGTCGACGACCTCGCGCGACACCACCACCGGCGCGTCGGTCAAGCAAAGCAGGACGAGCCTGGGCAACTCCGCCTACAACTCCAGCCGCATCGGCTTCCGCGGCACCGAAGACTTGGGCGGCGGCCTGGCGGCGAGCTTCTGGCTCGAAGCACCCATCACCAACGACGACGGCGCCACCGGCATCTCCACCTTCGCCCGCCGCTCCACCGTGAGCCTGTCGGGTGGCTTCGGCGAACTGCGCCTGGGCCGCGACTACACGCCCACCTTCTGGAACGACACCGTCTTCGACCCGTTCGGCACCAACGGCTCGGGCACCAACGTCATCAGCACCGTCAGCGGCAACACCACCATCAACAACGCCAACTACGTGCGTGCCAGCAACTCGATCGGCTACTTCCTGCCGCCGAACCTGGGCGGCTTCTACGGCCAGGTGCAGTACAGCCTGCACGAGAACGCCAGCACCGACGCGACCAGCACCACTGCGGCCTCGAGCAGCAGCGCGGGCCGTTATGTCGGCGGCCGCTTCGGCTATGCCAACGGCCCGCTGGACGTCGCGCTGGGCGTGGGCCGCAGCACCGTCGTGGACACCACCGCGCTGGAGCGCAGCGTGCAGACCATCAACCTGGGCGCCTCATACGACTTCGGCCCTGTGAAGCTGTTCGGTGAACTGTCGAACGTGAAGAACAAGTTCGACTACACGGCAGCGGCCGACAGGCACGACAGCTACAACGGCTACCTGATCGGCGCGACCGTGCCGGTGGGTGCGGGCCTGATCCGCGTGGCGTACTCGCAGGTTCGCTACAACGAAGGCACGGCGGGCATCACGGGCGAAGACCCGCTGGCGCGCAAGTTCGCGGTCGGCTACGTGCACAACCTGTCCAAGCGCACGGCGCTGTATGCGACGGTGGCGCGCGTGAACAACCGCAACGACGTGAACTACACGGGCAGCCTGGTGTCGGCGAGCACGACGGGCTA
>NZ_RXFS01000047.1 GCF_003952185.1 Variovorax sp. 679
TAAGGGGTATCTATTTAGCTCCAGTGACGTGAGAATAGCTGGATGGAAACCCAGATGCTAACGCCAACTCCTGGAGGGGACTACCCCCGCACCTGGAACGAATTTCTTGACTGGTTTGCCACCGAAGAGGCTTGCCAGGCGTTCCTGGAGAAGCTTCGGTGGCCCCAAGGCTTCGTCTGCCCGCGTTGCGGCAACGCTGGCGATGTGTACCGCGCCAGCCGCACCCGCCTGATGTGCCGCTCATGCCAGTACCAAGGCACAGTGACATCTGGAACCATCTTTGACAAGACGCGCACACCGCTGCGTGTCTGGCTGGCTGCAGCTTGGTACCTGACCAATCAGAAACAAGGCGTGAGCGCCCTGGGGCTGCAGCGCGTATTGGGTTTGGGGAGCTACCAGACCGCCTGGACCATGCTGCACCGGTTTCGACGTGCCATGGTCCGCCCGGGCCGGGACAAGCTCAAGGGGCTTGTGGAGGTGGATGAAACGTACCTGTCCATCACGGATCGCAAGAATCCCGCCACCCCTGCAGGGCGCAAGAGCAGCACCACCAAAGTGTTGATGGTCATGGCGGTGGAGATCGTGGAGCCCAAGGGGTTTGGGCGCATCCGGTTACGCCGCATTGACCGAGACGCCGCCACCCACGTAATCCCCTTTGTGCAGGAGGTGGTCGAGCCTGGAGCCCAGGTACGCACGGATGGTTCGGCGGCATACCGCGCTCTGGGAGAACTGGGTTACACCCACCAGCGCACCGTCATGCTCGGCTCAGGCGTACCTGCCCATGTCTCCATGGCGGGAGTGCACCGGGTCGCCTCACTGGTACAGCGCTGGGTGCTGGGAACACATCATGGCTCTGTACAGCCAGACCACCTGGACGCCTATCTCGATGAATTCGTGTTCCGTTTCAACCGGCGCACATCCAGCTCACGCGGGATGCTGTTTTACCGCTTGCTGCAGCAAGCGGTGGTTACGCCGCCAGTGACGTATGGGGATGTCGTGAGCAAGAACACCGGGGAGAGCCAATCGGATACCATTGCTGGATGAAATCACAGTATCAATGGGGCTGCTGGAGCTAAATAGATACCCCTTA
>NZ_RXFS01000048.1 GCF_003952185.1 Variovorax sp. 679
TGTGCGATGGAACAACGAGGGTCAGCTGGAGTACCTGGGTCGGATCGACCACCAGGTGAAGGTGCGGGGGTTCCGCATCGAACTGGGGGAGATCGAGGCGGGGTTGCAGGCCCAGCCGGAAGTGCGCGAGGCGGTGGTCGTTGCGAACGAAGGTCTGGCGGGTACGAGGCTGGTGGCCTACGTCTCCGGCAATGGTATCGACACTGCTGTCCTGAGAGCCCGCCTCGCGGAAGCGCTACCCGACTACATGGTCCCGAGCGTGCTGGTGGTTCTGGAAGCGCTACCGCTGAACGCGAACGGGAAGGTGGATCGCAAGGCGCTGCCTGCGCCGGAGTTCACGAGCGACAGGGCGTACGAGGCGCCCGAAGGCGAGGTCGAGCAGACCCTCGCATCGATCTGGGCCGAAGTCCTCGGAGTGACCCGCGTGGGCCGCAACGACAACTTCTTCGAACTCGGAGGCCATTCCCTGCTGGCACTTCGGCTGCTGGAGAGTGTGCGCGAGCGAGGCTGGAGCGTGCAGGTGCGCACGCTGTTCCAGCACCCGCAGCTGGCGTCCTTCGCACAGGCGCTGCTGCAGGAGCAGGGGCGGGTGGAGGTGGTCGTGCCTCCGAACAGAATTCCCGAAGATTGCGAAGCGATCGAGCCGGACATGCTCACGCTGATCGAGCTCGACGAAGCACAGATCGGCCGCATCGAAGCCAAGGTGGCCGGAGGTGCTTCGAACATCCAGGACATCTACCCGCTGGCGCCGCTGCAGGAGGGGATGCTGTTCCACCACCTGCTGCAGACCGAAGGCGATGCGTACATCACCTCGCACGCGCTGGGGTTCGACAGCCGTCAGAGGCTGGAGCGGTTCGTGCAGAGCTTCAACCGTGTGATCGAGCGTCACGACATCCTGCGCACGGCGGTGCTGTGGGAGGGGTTGAAGGAGCCGGTGCAGGTGGTGCAGCGGCATGCGGAACTCAAGCTGCAGTGGCTCGAAGAAGACAACGCCTCGAATGCAGCAGATCGGCTTCAGGCCCACGTCGATCCCGCGCACTACCGCATCGACGTGCAACGTGCCCCGATGATCCACGCCATCGCAGCG
>NZ_RXFS01000005.1 GCF_003952185.1 Variovorax sp. 679
AGACAATGGCTGGGGGTTTTTGCTTTGCGCCACCGAAAACACACAACTTCGGAACCAAGGCAGAGCAATCTGCAACCACTACAGGTTACGCAGGAATGAACCACTCTTCTCCGCAGCGCATGACTCAATCAGCTCCGAAAAAATATCTCCGGTCAATCGATCCAGTTCCACGTCGTTGAAGAAGCGTGCCCGAATTGAATTGAGATAAGCCGTGCCCTGCAGCCAGGCATCCCAATCCGCCACAGAGATCGACTGCACCTCCAGCAGCTTGAACTTCATCAGCACCTTGATGGCATGCCGCGCGTGTTTCACAGGATCGCGCTGAAGGCCATCAAGCCGCCGATACGCTACGGACAGCGCCTTGTCGACGCCATCGAAGACAGAGCCGTGCCCCGGAATCACCCGCCGCGGCGCAAGCCCCGCGATCAGATCCAGGGTGGCGCCCACGTCTTCGAACGACGGCTCCCCGGCCAACTCGGGAAACGCAATGCCGAATCCGTTCTCCCACAGTGCATCCGCCGAGATCAGCGTCCGTGCCTCGGCATCGAACAGGATGACTGAGTGAGGGTCATGACCAGGAGCTGCATGCACCTGCCACGGCCTATCCCCAAGCAACTGCTCGGTCCCTGGCTGCAACAGTCCGGTAAAACCGAATCGCGGACAGGTCTGCCCCGTCGCCAGAAAACTCAAGCCTTGCTGATCCCAACTCTGCACGAATGCAGCCTCGCCCGGCGGAATGTCAGTGCGAGCTGATGGATACCGCGCCTGCAGCGCGGCATTTCCCCCGCAGTGGTCGCTGTGCAGATGTGTATTCAGAATGCGATCGAGCGGCAGCCTTCCCAGCACAGATTCGACCAGCGCGACCGTCTGATCGGCATGTGTTGCGTACCCCGTATCGACGATCGCCGTTTCTTCCTTGCCCACGAACAGGACGTTGTTCGAGGAAAGCCACCCCCGCTCGAGCACAACGACATTCGCCGGCAGCCCGGTGCTCGCCGACGAATGGCTCATCGTTCAGGCGCCCGCACTGGTGCGAAGTTCGCGGCGCAGGATCTTCCCGACATTGGTCTTCGGCAGCGACTCCCGGAACTCGATGTGCTTCGGCCGCTTGTAGCCCGTGAGCTGCGAATGGCAGTACTGCAGCACTGCATCCTCGGTCAGCGCAGGATCCCTGCGGACCACGAAAACCTTGATGGCCTCGCCCTGCTTCTCGTCGGGCACGCCCACTGCCGCGCATTCCACGACGCCGGGGCACAGCGAGATCACGTTCTCGAGTTCGTTCGGGAACACATTGAAGCCGCTGACCAGGATCATGTCTTTCTTGCGGTCGACGATGCGGCTGTAGCCGTCTTCCTGCATCACGGCGATGTCGCCGGTGCGCATGAAGCCGTCCGCCGTGAATGCCGCAGCGGTCTCGGCCGGCTGGTTGTAATAGCCGGTCATCACGTTCGGCCCCTTGATGCAAAGCTCGCCGGACTGCCCCATCGGCAGCGAATTCCCTTCATCGTCCTTGATCGCGATCTCGATGCTGGGCAATGGCAGGCCGATCGTCCCGGTGAACTTGGTGTTCGACACCGGGTTGTTGGTCCCGATCGCGCAGGTCTCGCTCATGCCCCAGCCTTCGATCATCGGACAACCCGTGGCTTCGAACCACTTGCGCGCCGTACCTTCCGAGGCAGCCATACCACCCGCCTGCGAAACGAACAGCGTCGAGAAATCGACCGACTTGAACTCAGGATGCATCAACAGCGCATTGAACAGCGTGTTCACCGCGGGCAGCATGTGGAAGGGCCGCTTCTTCAACACCGCGATGAATTTGTTGAAGTCCCGTGGGTTCGGAATCAGCGTCATGTGCGAGCCCTGGCGGATCACCAGCAGGCACAGCGTCAGCGCGAAGATGTGATACAGCGGCAGCGCGGCGATGCTGTTGACCTTCGCCAGGTCGCCGGCGCGCGACAGCGCCGGTGTGAACCAGGCCTCTGCCTGCAGAGTGGCCGCGACGATGTTGCGATGAGTCAGCACCGCGCCCTTCGATAAGCCAGTCGTGCCGCCCGTGTACTGCAGGAAAGCAATCGAATCGAGCGTGCTCTGGTCGGGCCCCAGCGTGCGACCGCGCCCTTCGGAGATGACCTGGTTGAACGGCGTCACGCTGCGCCCGTCGCTCAACGGCAGCTTGTAGGCCGGCACCAGCTTCGCGAGGTGGCGCACGGCCACTGTGATCCACGCGCCGTACAAGCCGCCCAGCAGGTCGCCCATCGACGTCATGACCACGTGCTTCACGGGCGTGCGCTCGATCACCTTCTCGAGCGTCGCGGCGAAGTTCTCGAGGATGACGATGGCCGTTGCCCCGGAATCCTTCAGCTGATGCTCCAGCTCCCGCGCCGTGTACAGCGGATTGACGTTGACGCAGGTGTACCCCGCGCGCAGCACGCCGCACATGGTGACCGCGAACTGCGGAATGTTGGGCAGCATGATCGCCACGCGCGCTCCGGGCTCGAGCCCGCGCGACTGCAGCCAGGCACCCAGCGCCTTCGACAGGGTGTCGAGCTCCCCATAAGACATCCAGCGTTCCATGCAGACCGAGAACGGCCGGTCCGCATAGCGGCCGAAGGCCTCGTCGAACATGTGAGGCAAGGAGCGGTACTGCTCGGGATTGATTTCGTGCGGTACGCCGGCCGGATAGTTCTGTCGCGCGGATGTGGTCTGCATGCAAGCTCCTTTGGCGCGGATTGTGGGAGGCAGTGCGCCTCCGCGACCAGCGGGCTTGTCCTAGGGGAAGGGCGCGGGCTGTCGCGCGCGCGATAGCTGCGCGCGCCGAACAACCCTTCGGAATTTCAGGCCTTGCCCGATTCGCCCGGCAGCAGCACGCCGGCTTCGATGTCGGAAGCGACCTCCAGCGACTCGTACAGCGGCGTGAAGTCGGGCTCCGTGAGGTCGAACAGCTGGGCGAAGCTGTCGATCACGAAGTAGTTGGCCTGGTAGGTGTCGATCTTGTACCGCGTGCGCATGGTGCGCAGCAGGTCCAGAGGCAGCCGACGCGGCTCGTCGCTGAGCACTGCGTGCTTCAGCTCGCCCACCGAACTCAGGATGCCGGCGCCATATGCGCGGAGGCCATCCGGCTGGCGGATCAGCCCGAACTCCACCGTGTACCAGTAGAGGCGCGCCAGCTTCTCTCCGGCGCCCAGCTCGTGCGCCTTGATGCCGCCTTGCCCGTAGCGCTGCACGTAGTCGGCGAAGGTCGGGTCGAACAGCATCGGCACATGGCCGAACAGGTCGTGGAACACGTCGGGCTCGACGATGTAGTCGAACTCCTCCGGCTTGCGGATCCAGTCCGTCACCGGAAACTTGCGATTCGCGAGCAGCGTGAAGAACGGCAGTTCCGGAATAAGCCCAGGCACCGCCACGATCTCCCAGCCCGTCGCGCGATGCAGCCGTTCGTTGAGTTCGTCGAAGCGCGGGATGCGGTCCTTCACGCCGAGCGAGGGCAGCGCCTTGATGAAGGCATCGCAGGCCAGTCCCGGCAACTGCGCCGCCTGGCGCTCGTAGAGCCGGCGGTAGGTGTCGTGATCGGCCGCCGTGTAGCTGGCCCAGTCCTGCGGGCAGGTGTAGTCGGCCAGCACCTTGCCGCCGCGCGAGTAGTCGCCACGAGGCGGGCGATCCGAGGCGCCGTAGACGGCGGGGGTGACAACGGCGGCGGCAGGGGTTTCCATCGAGATCGGTCTTGTCTTGAATTGCTTACTTGAGCCAGCGGTCCATCGTCCGCTGGAAGTCGCCGCCGGCCTGCTGCAGGTGCAGCCACTGGTCGACGTACGACTTGAAGGCCACGTCGTCGCGCGGCAGCATCCACGCCATTTCGCCGTACTGCAGCGGCTTGTCGGGGTTGACCGCGCACAGGCCCGGCTTGAGCTTCTGCTGCGTGATGGCCTCGGCCGCCTCGGTGACGAACACGTCGGCGCGGTTGGCGAGGATCTCGTCGAAGATCGTCACGTTCTCGCCGTGCAGCGTGAGCTTGGCCTGCTTGAAATTGGCGCGGGCAAAGCGCTCGTTGCTGCCGCCCGGATTGAAGATGACGCGCACCGACGGCTTGTCGATGGCCGCCACGCTCTGGTACTTGGCCACGTCGGCGCAGCGCGCAATGGGCGTCTTGCCGTTGACCATGTAGGGCGCGCTGAAGAAGGCGCGCTTCTGGCGATCGGTGGTGACAGACACGCCGCCCACGGCGATGTCGCACTTGCCGGCCGCCAGGTCGGGCAGCAGGTTGGCCCAGGTGGTCTTGACCCACTCGGGCTTCGCGCCGAGGCTGGCGCTGAAGCCCGCCATCAGGTCGACGTCGATGCCCTCGAAGGCGCCGTCCGTCTTCTGGAAGCTGAAGGGCTTGTAGTCGCCCGGCGTGCAGATGCGCAATACGGCGGCCTTCTGCACCGTGTCCAGGTGCGAGGCGCTGGCAGCCGGCGTGGCCGCCGGCGCCATCGCGCAACCCGAAAGAACGGCGGCGGCTGCCGCAATGAAGGTCAGACCGATCGAAGGCGTACAGCTGCGCATGCGTGCTCCAGAAGCAGGTGAATAAGGGAAGGGGCCCTTATTTTGCGGCGCTCAGCACGCCGCGGCGCATCTGGTCGAGTTCGATGCTCTCGAACAGCGCCTTGAAGTTGCCGTTGCCGAAGCCGTCGTCGCCCTTGCGCTGGATGAACTCGAAGAAGATCGGGCCCAGCTGGTTCTCGCTGAAGATCTGCAGCAGCAGCGCATCCTTCTTGCCGTCGATCAGGATCTTGCGCTTCTGCAGCGCCTCGACGCTCTCGCCATGGCCGGGAATGCGCTTGTCGACCAGCTCGTAGTACGTGTCGATGGTGTCCAGCAGCGTCACGCCATTGGCGCGCAGCGCGTCGACGGTCGTGTACAGGTCGTCCGAGCCCATGGCGATGTGCTGGATGCCTTCGCCCCGGTACATGTCCAGGTACTCCTGGATCTGGCCGGCCTGCTCCTTGCCCTCTTCGTTGATCGGGATGCGGATCTTGCCGCAGGGGCTGGTCATGGCCTTGCTCTTCACGCCCGTCACCTGGCCTTCGATGTCGAAGTACTTGATCTCGCGGAAGTTGAAGAGCTTTTCGTAGAAGTCGGCCCAGACGTTCATGCGGCCGCGGTACACGTTGTGCGTCAGGTGGTCGATGTAGGTCAGGCCGTTGCCGAACGGCGAAAGCGCCTGCTCCGGCGCAACGCCGGGCAGTGCCTCGAAGTCGACGTCGTAGAAGCCGATGTTGCCGATGTCGCCGGGCTTCGCCCCGTTCTTGCCGGGCCAGCGGTCCACCAGGTAGATCAGGCTGTCGCCGATGCCCTTGATGGCGGGAATGTTCAGTTCACCGGGGCCGGCCTTGTCGGCGAAGCCCCAGGCGCCCAGTGCCGTGGCGCGTTCGTAGGCTTGCTTGGCATCCTGCACGCGGAAGGCGATGGCGCAGACGCTCGGGCCGTGCTCGCGGGCGAACTTCTGTGCGAACGAATCGGGTTCTGCATTCAGGATGAAATTGATCGTGCCCTGGCGATAAAGCAGCACGTTCTTGTGGCGGTGCTTGGCCACGGCCTTGAAGCCCATGCGCTCGAACACCTTGCCCATGGCGACCGGATCAGGTGCCGCGTACTCGATGAATTCGAAGCCGTCGGTGCCCATGGGGTTCTCCCAGGGCGTGAAGGCGGGTGCGTCGGCTTGGCTCATGTGCGGTCTCCGGTGGGTGGGGATTGAATGAATAGGGCGCGAAATCGGCCGGTCATGCAATGTAGGTTGGATGCCTCTCAGGTTTTCTGCGTTTCCGGGCGCTTGCAATGGTCATTGCGCAGTAAAACTGCAAGAATGCGGAAATGGAAGCACTGGACAAGATTGATAGGCTCATTTTGCGCACGCTGCAAGCAGACGGCCGTGCAACCTACGACCAGATCGCCGAGCAGGTGAGCCTGTCGCCCAGCGCCGTGCTGCGGCGGGTCAAGCGGCTGGAAGAGCACCGTGTGATCGACCGCTACGTGGCCCTCGTCCAGCCGGAAGCCATCGGCCTGGGGCTGACCGCATATCTCAATGTGCGGCTCGAAAAGCACACCGAGACCCACAAGCGCAACCCCATGGACCTGTTCCGCGCCAGCGTACAGACCTGGCCCGAGGTCGTCGAGTGCGCGGCCCTGACCGGCGACATGGACTACCTCCTGCGCGTCGTGGTGGCCGACATGGCCCACTACAGCCGCTTCATCATGGACACCCTGCTCAAGCACCCCAGCGTGGAAGACTGCAAGACCAGCTTCGTGCTCGACCGTGTCAAAGCCACAACAGCTGTGCCTGTTTAGCCACATTTTGGTTGCGCGAGCGCCACGCGCTCTGGTAGAGAGTCACGAATGTGTCCTGGAATTGACCTTGCATACTTGTTGTTTAAGGGAAAACCCTTAAAGTCGAGCCATGCTTACCGCCAAGACCCTTCTCAAAGCGTCTCTCGGCATTGGCTCTTTCCTGAAAGCGCCGATGGTTGAGGCGCAACCACGCGCAGTCAGCGCGCCTCAACCCGTCATGGTGCCGATCCGCTCGATCGGCCCGCGCGAACGCGAGCGCATCGCCCGCCATCTGCTCGACCTCACCCCGCACGACCGCTACCTGCGTTTCGGCTACGCGGCGGCCGACGAGCAGATCCAGCGCTACGTCGACGGCCTCGATTTCGAGCGCGACGAGCTCTTCGGCATCTACAACCGTCGCCTCGACCTGATCGCGATGGCGCACCTGGCCTTCGCCCCCGGCGACCAGCACAGTGACTGCGCCGAGTTCGGTGTGTCCGTCTCGGCCCATGCGCGCGGCCGGGGCTACGGTGCCCGCCTGTTCGAACGCGCCGTGGTCGTGGCTCGCAACGAAGGCGTGGGCATGCTCTTCATCCATGCGCTGAGCGAGAACGCCGCCATGCTGAAGATCGCCCGCAACGCCGGCGCCACCGTGGTGCGCAGCGGCTCCGAAGCAGAGGCCCATCTGGAGCTGCCCAGCGCCACCTTCGACAGCCGAATGAGCGAAATCGCCCTGGAGCACTACGCCGCCGTCGACTTCGCGCTCAAGAGCCGCGCCAAGCAGTTCTGGGCCTTCCTGGCCAGCCTGCAGGAAGTGCGCAGCGGCATGCGCGACGCCCGCAAGAAGTCCGCTCCCTGAGGGAATGCGGCGCCCCCAGCCGGCCTACGCCGGCCTTGGGGTAGAGCGTGTCACACGCAATCCGGTATCCTTGTTCCTCCTCAACTCCGCCCTCCCGCAGTGGCCGACCCTCACCCTGAACGCGCTCCCGTCGAACGGGAAGACAAGCGCAGCTTTCTCCAGAAACTCGCCGAATTCATCCACCCCGGTCCCGACTCGCGCGACGAGCTGATCGAAACCCTGGCGGACGCCGAGGACAACGAGGTGATCGGCGCAGAGTCGCGCGTGATGCTCGAAGGCGTGCTGCGCATGGCCGACATGACCGCCGGCGACGTGATGGTCGCCGCGCCGCGCATGGACCTGGTGAACATCGACGCGCCGTTCGACGCGCTGCTGCATCTCATCATCGACACCGCGCACTCGCGCTTTCCGGTGTACGAGGGCGAGAAGGAAAACATCATCGGCATCCTGCTCGCGAAGGACCTGCTCAAGCTGCAGCGCGCGCCGGGCCTGAACATCCGCGCGCTGCTGCGGCCGGCCACCTTCGTGCCCGAGAGCAAGGGCCTGAACGACCTGCTGCGCGAGTTCCGAGGCAACCGCAACCACCTGGCGATCGTCATCGACGAGTTCGGACGCGTGGCCGGCCTCATCACTATCGAGGACGTGCTCGAGCAGATCGTCGGCGAGATCGAGGACGAGTTCGACATCGCGGAAGACGAGGGCGACATCTTCGGCCTCGCCGACCACACCTACCGCGTCTCGGGCGACACGCCCATCGAGCGCGTTGCCGAGGCCTTTGGCATCGTGTTCGACGAAGAGCAGCTCAGCGAAGACTTCGACACCATCGGCGGGCTGATCGCGCACGAGATGGGCCACGTGCCCAAGCGCGGCGAGCACCATGCGATCGGCGGTTTCGACTTCGTCGTGCTCCACACCAAGGGCGGCGCGGTGCGCTGGTTCAAGGTGTCCCCGGCACGCGGCGGCGACGCGGCCGACTGATGGCCCGCGCGCCGGCTTCCTCCTTCGCCAACCTGTTCCGCCTGATCGGCTTCGGCGCCGCCGGGCTCGCGCAGGCGCTGTCGATGGCTTCGCCCGTCGGCGGCAAACCGCTGTGGTGGCTGCAGCTGCTGTCGCTCGGTGCGTTCGTCTGGCTGCTCGACGGCCTGCGCGCGCAGGGCGCGGGCTGGCGCCGCGCCGGCCTGCATGGCTGGCTCTTCTCCACCGCCTGGCTCACGGGCAGCTTCTGGTGGCTCTTCATCTCGATGCACACCTACGGCGGCTTGCCGGCTCCGCTCGCGGCCATCGCCGTGCTGGCGCTGGCCGCGGCGCTCGGGCTCTACTACGCCGTGGCGGCCGCGTGGTTCGTGGTGCGCGGGCCGAAGGGCCGGGTGACGGGTGCGCTGGTCTTCGCTGCGCTCTGGACGCTCGCCGAGCTGGTGCGCGGCAGCTGGTTCACCGGCTTTCCGTGGGGCGCCGGCGGCTATGCGCACGTCGAGGGACCGCTCGCGGCGTTGGCGCCATGGGTGGGTGTCTACGGCATCGGTGCGGCGGCCGCGCTGGTCGTGGCGCTCGTCGCACTGAATCGGCCGCTTCGCATTGCCGACGCCGTACAAGGTGCAGCGCTGATCGCACTGGTGTTCGCCGTGCCTCATCTGGTGCCCGCGCTCCGCGACGACGTACAGGGCGCGAAAGGCGCGACCGGCAGCCTGAACGTCGCGCTCCTGCAGGGCAACATTCCGCAGGACGAGAAGTTCGTTCCCGGCGGTGGCATCGAGACTGCGTTGCAGTGGTATGGCGAGCAACTGCGCGATGCCAAGGCTTCGCTCGTCGTCACCCCCGAGACTGCCTTGCCGCTGCTGCCGCAGCAACTGCCTGCCGGCTATCTGGAGGCGATCAAGGCACGCTACAGCCAGGGCAACCAGGCCGCCATCGTCGGCCTGCCGCTTGGAGGGCAGGGCACCTACAGCAACGCGGTGCTCGGCTTCCGCCCCGGTGACGCGCAGACCTACGCCTACAGCAAGCATCATCTCGTGCCATTCGGCGAATTCATTCCGCTGGGCTTCCGCTGGTTCATCCAGATGATGAACATCCCGCTGGGCGACTTCGCGCGAGGCGGCCTCGCGCAGGCGCCCTTCGTCTGGCAAGGCCAGCGTATCGCGCCGAACATCTGCTACGAAGACTTGTTCGGCGACGAGATCGGCGCGAACTTCCGCGACGAGGCCACGGCGCCCACCATCCTGCTCAACGTGAGCAACATCGCGTGGTTCGGCGACACCGTCGCCATCGACGAGCACCTGTCGATCTCGCGCATGCGCGCGCTCGAGTTCGCCCGGCCGATGGTGCGCTCCACCAACACCGGCGCGACCGTCGTGATCGACGCCCAAGGCCGCGTCACGCACGAACTGCCGCGCCTCACGCGCGGCGTGCTCGAAGCCAGCGTGGAAGGCCGGCGCGGCCTCACGCCCTTCGCACGCTGGGTGGCGCCCTTCGGCCTCTGGCCGCTGTGGCTGCTGGCCATGGCCATCGTGGCGGTGGCCTTCGTGCAAGGCCGTCGCAAGAACTGAAAGCGGTCAGGCTGCCGACGATGCCTTCACAGGCCAGTCGCGCAGCTTGCCGGGGTTCAGCAGGCCCAGCGGATCGAAGCGCTTCTTCACCTCGATGACTTCTGGCGGCAGCGGCCCGCCGGCCTTGCCGTCTTCCACGATGTTCACGTGCGGGTTGTTGATGTGCACGTTGTGCTCGCGATGGATGCGGATGATCTCCTGCAGCCGCTCCTCGGTGCTGAATCGCACCAGCTGCAGCCCGCTGCAGGTCATGAGCCCCGCCACGTTGCGCAGGAACTCGACGTGCATCATCACCTCGCCGCCCAGCAGCTTCTCCATCTCGATGACCTGCTCGACATGCTTGCCCGGGATGAACCCACTTTGCAGGTAGGTCAGCGTCGGGTCGATCTTCAGCGCGTGCAGCGTCGTGTGGTTCCAGGTGAATTCCATCAGCGTGCGGTTGCTCTTCTGCACTTCGGCGGCCGTCTTGCGGTAGCTCACGGTGCCGCTGTGCGACTCCACCAGCAGCAGCATCGCCGGCTCGCTCGACTCGGCCACCAGCGACAGCACCGTGTGGCAGCCCTGCGGCAGGTGCGAGGCCAGTTGTGCGAGGTGGTCGGAGATCGGTGCGGCGAAGAAGGTGACGCCGCGCTTCACGATGCCCGGCGCATGCGCCAGCTTGTCCGCGAAGTTCAGCGCGCTCTCGAAGTCGCCGAAGGTCACCAGCGTCTCCAGCCACGGATGCGCCGGTGCCAGCGCGATCTCCAGCTCCAGCACGAGGCCGTTGGTACCCCACAGGTGGTGCATGCGCATCGCCTCGGCACCACGCAGCTCGATCACCTGCGGCTCGGCCTCGATGGTCATCGCGCGGATGCCGAGCACGTTGCCGGGCGCACCCAGCGGCCCGTAGTTGATGGAGCCCACCCCACCGAAGCCGCCGCCGAACAGGCCGCCAAGCGTCGCGCTGCGGTAGGTCGACGGCACGCAGCGCAGTTCCTGCCCCGTGGGCTTCGTCTGCTTCTCGAGCTCGCCGAGGCGGATGCCGGCCTGCGCCCGCGCCACGCCGGGCTGCACCCACAGGCAGGTGTTGTAGCCCGTCATGTCGAGCACCACACCGCCGGCCAGCGGCGTGGTCTGGCCGTAGTTGCCGGTGCCGCTTCCGCGGATGGTGATCGGCACGCAGCGGCGCGCGCAGGCACCGACCACCGCGCGGATCTCTTCTTCGGTGCGTGGTCGCACGACGACGTCGGCGCGCTTGTCCTTCAGCTGGCGCACGAGCACCGGGCTGAACCACGAGAAGTCGGAGGACAGCCGCGTGACGCGGCTTTCGTCGGTGATCCAGTCGAGGTCTGGCAGTTCGAGCAGCAACTGCTCGATGGCGGAAACGGGAGCATTCATGGTCAAGGTTCAATCCTGGGAAAGTTCGCTCGCATGCCAGGAGCCCAGCGCCAGCTTCGTGAGCCAGGCCATCAGCACGAAGAGCGCGACACCGGTGAGCGAGATGAGCAGCAGCGCCGCGAACATGCGCGGAATGTTCAGCTGGAAGCCCGCCTGCAGGATCTGGTAGGCCAGCCCCGCGCCCGAGCCACCCGTGCCCGCGACGAATTCAGCCACCACCGCGCCGATCAGCGCGAGGCCGCTGGAGATGCGCAGCCCGCCGAAGAAGTAAGGCAGCGCGCTCGGAATGCGCAGCCGAACCAGCTGCTGCCAGCGAGTGGCACGGTTGAGCTTGAAGTAGCTCTGCAGGTCGGGGTCGATGCTGCGCAGGCCCAGCGTGGTGTTGCTGATGATCGGGAACAGCGCCACCAGCGCCGCGCACACCGTCATCGCGGCCACCGGGTTCTTCACCCAGATGATGATCAGCGGCGCCACCGCCACGATGGGCGTCACCTGCAGCAGCACCGCGTACGGGAAGAGCGCGGTCTCGATGCGCTTGCTCTGCACGAACAGGAACGAGATCAGCACGCCCGCCACAGTTGCGAGCAGGAACGACAGCACCGTGATCTTCAGCGTGACCAGCAGCGCATTGCCCAGCGGTGCCCAGTCGGTCACCAGCGTCTGCACCATCAGGTAGGGCGAGGGCACCAGGTAGGGCGGGAGCTCCATGGCCACCACCATCCACTGCCACAACGCGACCAGCACCACGCCGATCAGCACCGGGTAGAGCACGCGCTGCACGCGCGGCTGGTTCAGCAAAGGCATGGGCTTCGTCATCGCGCGGCCTCCTCGTCGGTGCTGCTGGCGCGCAGCAGGCTGTCCTGCAGCCGCTTGGCGTGGCGCGCGAATTCGGGCGTGACCATGAAGTCGGCGCTGCGCGGGTAGGGCTCGTCGATGCGGAACTCTTCCACCACGCGGCCCGGCCGCGCGGCCATCATCACCACGCGGCTCGACAGGAACACAGCCTCGTGGATCGAGTGCGTCACGAAGATCACCGTGAGCTTCTTCTTGCGCCACAGCTCCAGCAGGTCGGCGTCGAGCTTGTGGCGCGTGATCTCGTCGAGCGCGCCGAAGGGCTCGTCCATCAGCAGCAGGTCGGGCTGCGTGACGAGGCCGCGCGCGATCGACACGCGCATCTGCATGCCGCCCGAGAGTGCACGCGGCAGCGCGTCGGCGAACTTCTCGAGCCCCACCAACGCGAGCGATTCCATCACCCGCGCATCGGCCTCCTTGCGCGGCACGCCCGCCAGGTCCAGCGGCAGCCGCACGTTGGTGCGCACGCTGGCCCACGGCATCAGCGTGGGCGACTGGAACACGAAGGACAGCTTGTGCGGGCAGTCGTGCAGCTGCGCCACCGGCCTGCGCCACACCAGCAGGCGGCCGTCGCTGGGCTCGAGCATGCCGGCCACCATCTTCAGCAGCGTGCTCTTGCCGCAGCCAGAAGGGCCGAGCAGGGTTACGAACTCGCCCTCGGCGATCGACAGGTCCACCGGCAGCAGCGCTTGCGTGCCGTTGGGGTACGTCTTCTCGGCCGAGAGCACTTCCACTGCCGGCACGGCGGGCGCGAGTTCGGGCGGAGGGGCCAGCGTGTGGGGGTCGATGCGATTCATTCGTGAGGCCTTTCGAGAACGGCCGCATCGCGCGGCCGCCTGGTTTCAGGGCAGTGCTTGAGCGTCAGGGCAGGACCTTGGCGTCCTTGACGAACTCGGTCGTATAGGTCTTCGCCAGCTCCACCTTCGACGGGTCGAGCAGCTTCGCGCTCACGAGGAAGTCGTAGCTCGCCTTCGCACGCGCATCCGTCATCACGCCGATGCCGAGCTTGGCTGCGTCGCCGCCGGTGATCATTCCCATCTCCTTGAGCTTGGCCACGCTGTAGGCGAGCTGGTCGTCGGTCATGTTGGGGTTGTCCTTCTTGATCAGCGCGTTGGCGGGCGCCGGGTCGGCGAGGTAGCTCTTCCAGCCCTCGGCCGAGGCCTTCACGAAGGCGGCGACCTGCTTGCTGCGGTCCTTCACGGTCTTCTCCATGCACGACACCGTGGTCGCATAGGCCGGGAAGCCGTGGTCGCTGAACATCAGCACGGTGCTCTTCACGCCGGCCTTCTGGATGGCGTAGGGCTCGGAGGTCAGGTAGCCCTGTTGCGCGGTGTTCTTGTCGGCAACGAAGGGCTGGATGTTGAAGGTGTAGGGCCGCGTCTGCTCGTCGGTGAAGCCGAACTTGGCCTTCAGCCACGGCCAGTAGCCGCGCTGCGCCTGTGCGCCGATCAGCAGCGTCTTGCCCTTCAGGTCCTCGAACTTCTTCACGTCGTCGTGCGCGATCAGCACCTGCGGGTCTTTCTGGAAGAAGGCCGCCACGTTGACCACCGGCACGCCGCCTTCGCGCACCTGCATCATCTGGATGTCGCTCGAACCCATGATGCAGTCGGCCTGGCCGGCGGCCATCATCTGTGTAATGTTGACCTGCGGGCCACCCATCTTGATGGTCACGTCGAGGCCGTATTTCTTGTAGATGCCCTGCGCCACGGCCTGGTAGAAGCCGCCGTGCTCGGCCTGCGCGTACCAGTTGGTCATGTAGGTGAACTTGTCCTCGGCCTGTGCGGGCGCGGCGGCGAGGAAGGCGATGGCGGCGGCGCCGGCGATGGACAGTGCGAAGGAGCGCATGGTGGGGACCTCTCGTAGGCAGGGGAGTTGAAGAAGAAAAAGGTGAATCGGCCGTTGCAAGAAGCGGGCTCAGGCAGGCTGGAAGCTCTGCTGCACGAAGCCCTGCTGGTGCCCGCGCTCCCAGGTGGCTTCCTCGCGCACCACCCAGCGCAGCGCATGCAGCTCGGTCAGCGCTTGCACCCAGCTGTCGGAGAGCGTGTCGAGGATGGCTTCGCCCTGCTCGCGCGTGGCGGTGGTCGGGTCGCCGATCACGCCACTCGGGCCGAAGTCGCGCGCGGTCCAGGCGCAGGCCGGGCGGCCGTCGGCCGACAGCAGCTTGATCGGGAAGGGCGGCGGAAAGTTGGCGACTGCGTGCTCCATGTGCACCGTCTCGGGTGCGAGCGCGAGCATCAGCGCCGTCTCGGAATGGCCCGCATGCATCGCGAGCTTCTTTTCCTGTTCGCTCACCTGCTTGCTCGCCGCGCTCGGCAAGCGCGACACGCCGTGCGGCACGATCACGAAGTCGCCGTGGCGCAGGCGCAGTTCGCGCGCCGCCATCTCCAGCACCTGCGGCTGGCCGCCGTGGCCGTTGGCGAACAGCAGCTTGCGGAAGCCCGAGCGGTAGACCGATTCGCCGATCTCGATCACGGTCGACAACAGCGTGGTCCCGGTCAGCGTCATGGTGCCGGGGAAGTGCAGGTGCTCTTCCGACTTGCCATAGGTGATGGTCGGCAGCGCGAATGCGCGCACCTCGGCGGGCAGCTTCTCGAGCGCCTTGCCCATCACGCCCGAGCAGATCACGCTGTCGACCGAGCACGGCAGGTGAGGGCCGTGCTGCTCGATGGCGCCGCAGGGCAGCACGATGACGGTGTTCTCGCGATCGGGCAGCGCGGCGATCTCGGTCCAGCTCAGGTAGGGCAGGAAGCGGTGGGGCGGGATGTAGCCGTGGAGCATGGGAGTCCTTGTTCTCTTACTTTGGGAGGAAGGGCGTCGCGTCGCCGTGCGTGACGCGGCCGTCGCGCAGCACCACGCGGGTGGATGTGCGCGAAGGCCAGCCGTGGCGGTCGGCCTGCGTGAACAGCACAAGGTCGGCGGCGCGGCCGACCAGCGAAGGCGCGGCCGACGCAGGTGCGCGCTGCAGCCAGTCGCCGCGGCACAGCGCCTGCGACCAGGTATCGAAGGGCTCGTCGAGCTGCGCCACCAGTGCGGCCGTGCCAAGCGCCTCGACAGGGTCGAAGCTGCCGAGGCGGCAGAAGGGGTCCTGCACGTTGTCGCTGGCGAAGAGCAGCGGAATGCCGCGATCGCGCGCTTCCTTCACCAGCGTGATGCCGCGCTGGCGCGGCGTGCGGCCGGTGACTGCATCCTGCAGCAGCAGGTTGGTTGCGGGCAGCGAAACCACCGTGATCGGTGCGCGCGCCACCGCATCGAGCGTGGCGAAGGCCTGCGCCTCGGGCTGGGCCGCGAGCGCGCAGATGTGGCCGCAGACCACGCGGCCTTCGTAGCCGATCTCGCGCAGGATGCGCGCGGTGGTCTGCAGGCCGACGGCCGAGGCGTTGAGTTCCTCGTCGACGTGCAGGTCGATGTCGAGATCGCAGGCCTGTGCCGACACCAGCAGGTTGCGCAGCGCGTTCTCGCTCCAGTTGGTGGAATGCACGAAGCCGCCGAGCAGCGCGTGCGGCCCGGTCGCCTTCACCTGCCTGGCGAGGCGCATAGCCTGCGCGGCGTCTTCGAAGAGCGGCAGCTTGATCAGGCTCACCTGCTCCAGCCGCACCCTGCCGGCCCACTCCTGCGCCAGCTCGGCCATCACCGGCCAGGCCATCGGCACGGCATCGGGCTCCCACCAGTCGACATGCGTGCGCAGGTGCACGGTGCCGCATTCCCAGGCCCATTGCAGGCCGCGCGTGGCGCGCTCGCGCACGTCGGCGGGTGTCCAGTGCACGCGGTCGGCGAGCATCGCGTCGATGGCGCCGAGCAGGCCGGGTTGCACCTGCTTCATGCGCGGCAGCGTGAAGGCCTTGTCGAGGTGCGTGTGGACGTCGACGAAGCCGGGCAGAGCCAACGTGCCGGCGAGGTCCCAGGCGGAAGGCGATGGCTCGGCCGTGGCGGGTTGCACCGACTGGACGCGACCGGCCTTGATCGCAATGCGCGCGAGCGCAGGCACGCCGTCGCGCTGCGGCCAGTCCGCGGGCAGCAGCCAGCGCGGCAGCCGCACGTTGTCGAGCAGGGTGGGGGCGGGCCCGTTCATGCGAACCGCGCCATGGCTTGCCCGACACGCGCCATGAAGCGCTTGAGCTGGGGCTCGGTCGCGACGTTCATGTGGTAGTGGGCGTGGTAGTCGACCTTGGCGCGCTGTCCCGTCAGCCGCTTCATGTAGCGCGTGACGATCTTGCGCGGCGGGTCGCCCATGTACATCGCCATCCAGCGCGGCCGGCCGTAGGTGACGACGGCGCTGATGCGCCTGATGTGCGTGAGCATCGGCTTCACGTTGGCCGGATCGCTGATGTCGAAGGCCACGCCCGGCATGAAGAGCCGGTCGAAGTAGCCCTTGAGCATCGCCGGCAGCCCGAAGCACCACGTCGGAAAGCAGAACACGATGCCCTCGGCCCACTGCAGCCGCTCCACGTAGGGCGCGAGCGGCAGCTGGTTGGAGGGCACGTCGTGATAGCCCAACCGCTCCTCGCGCGACAGCACCGGGTTGAAGCCCTCCGCGTAGAGATCGCAGTCGTCCACCTCGTGCCCGGCGGCACGGAGGTTCTTCAGCACCTCCTGGTGCAGGGCGGCGTGGAAGCTGGTTTCGACCGGGTGGCAGTAGACGACGAGCACGCGCATGGTGTGTTTGACCGCTTAATCAGAGCAAGTGGTCAGGTTATGCAAGCGACGTGCCAGTGGTGGTGCACTGGTTTGGGGCTACGTGGTAGCGGGGCGATGCGTCGGCCGGAAGGCTCGCCTTAGTTCGATTGAATTCCGTAACAAAAGTCACGGAAGCCGGCAGAAACACAACGAGAAAAGCGAAGGCCTCGAGCTTTACGTAACACTCGCACACTCTTTCATCCAATTGTTAACTAAAATTCACAGTCCTAAGTTTGTGAACTTTGGGCCTCATTTCTCTCTTCATCAACCGTTCGATACCCGAGAGTCCGTCCTCATGAAAAAACCTTCCCTCATCGTTGCAGCCGTTCTTGCTGCCTTGGTCACCAGCGCGGCAGTCGCCGCAACGACCAGTTCCACGTTCCAGGTCCTCATCACCGTGACTAAGGCCTGCTCGGTTACTGCAGGTGCGGGCTCGAACATCAACTTCGGTTCGGTCACTTCCACCGCCACCGCCCTGTCCGCCAGCAGCAACATCAGCGTGACCTGCTCTAAGTCGACGCCCTACAACATCGGCTTGCAGCCCTCGAGCGTCCCCACCAACACTACCGGCGCCGGCGTCATGAATCCCACCGTGGCCGGTCCGGACACCATCCCCTACCAGCTGCGTTCGGTTAGCGCCACTGGCTCGGTCTGGGGCAACGCCACCTCGCCCGCCAACACCGTGGCTGGAACCGGCACCGGCGCGGCCCAGTCGATCCCCGTGTTCGCCACGGTCGCGAGCGTCAACGTGACGCCTGGCGACTACTCCGACACCGTGACCGTTCAGGTCAACTACTGATCGATGGCCTGACCGTGCACCGCTTGCTGCGCCACACACTCGCCCTCGCGTTCGCCCTGCTGGTGTGCGCGGCCGCCTCGGCGAGCGGGCTGCAGGTCGCTCCGGTCACCTTGACGCTCCAGGCCTCGCAGAACGCGGATGGCCTCTGGCTCAGCAACACCGGCGACGACGTTGTGCACGCGCAGGTGCGGGTCTATCAGTGGTCGCAGGAGAATGGTGGCGAAAAGCTGACGCCCTCGCGCGAGCTCCTCGTGAGCCCGCCGATGGTGCAGCTCGCACCGTCAGAGCGGCAGTTGATCCGCGTCATCCGCACCGGGGTTCCCGCCGGCGCGGTCGAGAATTCGTACCGGGTCATCATCGACGAGCTGCCCGTCGAGATGAAGGAGAAGAAGGGCCTGCAGCTGGTGCTGCGCTACTCGGTTCCCATCTTCATCGCGGCCGCCGGAGCACAGCCGGCCGCGCCCCAGCTCAGCTGGTCGCTGCGCCGCGAGGGCAGCCAGGCGATGCTCGAAGTCGCCAACGGCGGCGGAATGCACGCCCAGCTTGCCGATCTGGATTTTGTCGATGCCGCCGGCAAGCGCACCCCGGTGCATGGCGGCCTGATGGGCTACGTGCTGCCTGGCGCGAGCATGCGTTGGCCCTTGAAGACACCCGCGGAAGCCTTTGCTGGCGGCGGCGTCCTGGAAACGAAGATCAATGGCAACGCGACGCAGGAAAAGATTCCGCCACTTCCACGCGTCCGCTGAGCGCCTGCTCCCACTGCTGCTTCTGTCGGGTCTGGCGTCTGTCGATGCCCAGGCCGAGAAGACTGCAGCCGGGCCGGGCTCATGGCTGGTCGCATCCGCCGCGGAAGCCGACCTCACCGGACCGGGCGGCAGCGACCTCTACCTGGAGCTGAGCCTCAACGGCAACCCACAGGGGCTGGTGCATTTCGGCCTGCGCGGCCAGGAGCTCTGGGCCAGCGCCACCACGCTGCGGCAGCTGGGCTTCATCCTGCCGGAGGGCGTGTCCGATCCCGTGCGCCTCAAGAGCCTTCCCGGGGTTCAGGTGTCGTACGACACCGCAAGGCAGAGCCTTTCGATCAATGCCTCCGACGACGTGCTGCGCCTGCCCAGGACTGTGGTCAACACGTCGACGGTGTCCTCCCCGAAGGCCAGCGCCTCGCCCGGCCTGCTGCTCAACTACGACCTTTACGGCACGCAGGGCCGGGGCAACAACTCCAGTCTCAACGCGCTCGCCGAAGTGCGCGCCTTCAGTGGAAGCAGCGTGTTCAGCAGCACGATGATGTCGCGCGCCTACCGTGTCGACAACGACGACTGGAAGCACGACTCGGTCCGCCTCGACACCACCTGGAGCCAGTCGTTTCCCGACGACATGCTGACGCTACGCGTGGGCGACACCACCACCGCGTCGCTTCCGTGGTCGCGGTCCACCCGGATCGGAGGCATCCAGCTGTCGCGCAATTTTTCGCTGCAACCCTATCGCACCACCACCCCGCTGCCGGCGTTCCTGGGCTCGGCCACCCTGCCCTCGCAGGTGGAGCTCTACATCAACGGCCTGCGCCAGTACACGGGCCAGCTGCCGGCGGGGCCCTTCCAGCTCAACACGGTTCCGAGCATCAACGGTGCGGGCAATGCCCAGGTGGTGCTCACCGACGCCTTCGGCCGTGCCACGACGCTCGATTTCTCGCTGTACGACACGCAGCGGCTGCTGCAGGAGGGCCTGTCCGACTGGTCCGTCGATCTCGGCGTGGTGCGCAAGAACTACGGCCTGCGCTCGAACGACTACGGCAGCGACCCCGCCACCACCGGTGTCTGGCGCTACGGCGTGAGCAACAGCTTCACGCTGGAGGCGCACGGCGAGGCCACCAGAGGTCTGGTCAAGGGCGGCGTCGGCGGCGCATGGCTGCTCGGGCAGAGCGGCGTGTTCACTGGCGCCGTGGCGCAGAGCAGCTATCGCGGGGAGGGAGGCTCGCTGCTCAACCTGGGCTACAGCTGGCGCGACAACCAGTTCAACTTCGCGGTCGAGGGCACGCGCACGCGCGGCGAATACCGCGACGTCGCCTCCCTGTACGGCAGCGCGCCGCCGCGCGGTTCGGGCCGGGCGTCGATCGGCTACACCACGAAGGACTTCGGCAGCTTCGGCCTGAGCTACCTCTACCTGCGCTATCCGGCGCAGGAGGCGACGCGCATGGCCAGCGTCTACTGGTTCAGGGCGATCGGAAGCAGCGCCTCGATGAACGTGAGCCTCAACCAGAACCTGGACAACCGCCGCGAACGCAGCCTCTTCGTCGGCTTTACCTGGGCGCTGGACGGCAACATCACGGCCAGCGCCGGCGTGCAGCGCGACCGCGGCCAGACCGTCTACACCGCAGACGCGCAAAGCTCCATGCCGGGCGACGGCGGCATCGGCTGGCGCGCCGGCCTGCGCCAGGGCGGCGGCCAGAACGGCGGGCAGGCCGAGATCGACTACCTGGGCCGCTACGGCCGCGCCATGGCCGGCATCAGCGTGCTCGGCGAGAGCCGCTACGCCTACGCCGGCGCCACCGGCTCCATCGCGTTCATGGGCGGACAGCCCTTCGCGGCCCGGCGCATCGACGACGCCTTCGCGGTGGTCTCCACCGACGGCATCGCCGGCGTGCCCGTGAGGCTGGAGAACCGGGACATCGGCACCACGGATGACAAGGGCATGCTGCTGGTGGCGCCGCTGCGCTCCTACCAGAACAACCAGCTGTCCATCGATCCGATGCAGCTGCCCGCCGACGTGAAGATCGAGCGTGTGAAGACGGTCGCCACGCCGAGCGACCGCTCCGGCACGTTGGTGCGGTTCGGCATCACGCCGGTCAGCGCGGCCGCGCTGCTGCTGGTGGACGAGGCGGGCAAGCCCCTGCCGCTGGGCAGCCGCGTGCGCGCCAACGGGCAGGGCGGCGAGCCGGCCCTGGTCGGCTTCGACGGCGCGGTGTATCTCGAATCGCTGCAGGCCCACAACGCGCTCGACGTGCAGACGCCCGGCGGCGCCTGCCGGACCAGCTTCGACTATCGCAAGGACGGCACGGCAATCCCGCAGATCGGGCCGCTGCGCTGCACAAGGGAGGCCAGGACGCCATGAGTCTTCTGATCCGTACATTGCGGGCCCTGTGCCTGCCGCTGTTCTGCGCGCTGCTGTCGCTGCTCTTCGCGGGGAATGCGCAGGCCTCGATCAACTGCACCGCGTCGATGACGGCCGTGGCCTTCGGTCCGGTCGACCTGGTCGCCGGCGGCACGCCCCCGTCCGTCAACGCCACGCTGAGCTACACCTGCACCAAGACCGGCAACACCAACACCACCGAATACGCCAGGGTCTGCTTCAACATCGGCGACGGCAACGAAGGCCTCACGAACTTCAATCCACGCGTCATGAAGAGCGGTGCCGGCGACTCTTTGAAGTTCCAGCTCTACCAGGGGACGAGCACCACGATCTGGGGCTCGAACGGCAACGCCGCAGTGCCGAACCCGTACACGATCAACATCGCCATTCCTGCCCGGTCCACCACCTCCTCGGGAACCGCCACGATGCGCGGGGAGCTGCTTGCCCTCCAGACCACCGTGCCGCCGGGCTCGTACCAGGACAACTTCGCCGGCATCCATACCTCGATCACGCTGACGTCGAGCACGAGTGCCCCGCCGACTACCTGCGGCACGACGCTGGCGGACCAGTTCGCCTTCATCGTCAGCGCGACCATTTCCAAGAGCTGCCTGGTCACGGCCGACCCGCTGAACTTCGGCTCTGTCGTGGGCCTGCCGGGCGGGGCCAACGTCGATCAGACCAGCACGATCAACATCACCTGCACGACGCCGACCTCCTACACGGTCGGGCTGACACCGTCCAACAACCTGACCGCCGGTGCGGGGACGATGACGCCAACGGGAGGCGTGCCCGGCAACACCGACTCGGTGCCCTACCAGCTCTACCGCAACCCTGGCCGCACGAATGTATGGGGCAGCGTCATCGGAACCAACACTGTCGCAGGCTCGGGCAATGGCCTGGTCCAGCCGCTGACCCTGTATGGCCGTGTCCTCGGTGCCAGCACCAACGTCCGGCCGGACAGCTACCAGGACATCGTGACGGTCACCGTGACCTACTGAGGCCCGCCTTCCGCCCGGGTTTCGGCGGGCCCGCGGCCTTGCCGCCACGAAATGCGTGCTGGCAAATTGCGCGCAATGCGCGAAGAATCGCGCTTCAGGGAGCCTTTATTTTTCCGCGACTCTGCCGATAAGCCTGACTGGGCATCGCTCCGATGCCTCCCACCCAGGTTGCGACGAGAGGAGTTCCCATGCCCGGAAACAGGCGCACTGCAGGGGCGACTGCGCTACGGTCGCCGCGAACGGTACCCCCGATGGCTGCCGTCGGCGTGCTGCTGCTCCTGTTGCCGTTGCCGCTGCAGCTCAGTTCCGCAGAGCCGATGCGCGCCACGAGCAGCGCCACGGGCCGTTTCAATCTGACGATCAACGTTCTGCCGACCTTCAAGGTGCTCGACGTCACGCCTGTGAAAGGTGGGCACGAGTACCGCGTCTGGACCAACATGGCGTCCGTGACCATCAAGGGGCGTGAGTACCGCTTCGACAAGGTCGGGGAATCGACCTTCATGGTGCCCGGCACCGATGCCGACGGCCGCGACAGCCTTGGTGCCGTCTGGCATGGCACCACGGGTTCGATGGCGACGATCACGGGCGGCGCTTCGTCGCAGGCCGCAACAGCCGCGGCCGGCGATGGCAGCAATGCGACGCGGGTGACAGTGACCTACTAGGCCGCAGGCAGGGCGCCGGCCCTGCCCAACCCTGAATTTCTTCCCGTTCCTGCCGATACCCGGAGGTCGGGCGCCGATGGCGCGCCCGCATCTCATGTTCTTGCGACGGACAACGGATCGGACCTCATGACGGGAAATCGGCTTCACCCGGCGCGCGCCGCCCTGGCCGCGCTGATGGTGCTCGCGCCGCTGGCGTGCGCGGCGGAGAGCAGCTTCGGCACCGGCTCCGCGACGGCACGGGTGCGCCTCGTGGTGGTCGTGCCGCCGGTGTTCCAGGTGCTGCGGGCCACGCAGACCGCAGGGGGATACGACTATCTGGTCTGGACCAACATGAAGTCGATCACGATCGGCGGTCGCGAATACCGCTTCGCGCGGCCTGGCGAGAACACCGTGCACGTGCCCACGGCGCCTCCCGGCGCCTGGGTCGTGCACGGTCTCTAGGCTCCTCTAGCCGCGCTCAGTCTTTTTCAGTCCTGGTTGCCGATCTCGGTGTTGTCAGGCGACAGGCAAAGCGCCCCCGTGCAGTTCAGCGACCGGAAGAAGATCGGCTCGTCGGGGTTGCCGAAGTAGCGCAGGCCGAGGGCCGTCTGCTCGTTCGCCTGGATGATGTTGTTCTCGTCAAGACCGAAGTAGATGTCGTTGGCCTTGGGGAACTCGTACTCGAAGGTGCTCGCCTGCGTCACGTCCTTCATGTAGAGGAAGAAGCTCGGCCGCTTGCCGTCGGTGTCGGTCAGGAAGCGCTCCTTCAGCAGGCGGTAGCCCAGCGCGCCCTGTTCGCGGATCTGTTTCGGGACGTCGGGGAAGTCGCCGCCGACCACGCTCAGCGGGCTGATCACTGCCTTCATCTCGTAGCGCGCGGAACTGCTCAGGTCCCTGATGAAGAAGTACGCGCTCTCGTTGTTGATGGTGCTGGGCGCGAACCACGGCCTGAAGCCGTTGGCGCCTTGCGCGTTGGCCGCGTTCAGCATGTCTTCCTTGGTGTTGGGGATCGGGATGGAGTTGTAGTCGTAGGTGGCCGACGAGCCCATGTCCTTGCGATAGAGCACGCCGAAAACGGGATTGCTGTTCGGCGGCGGCAGGATCTTCAGCTGCGGCATCAGCTGCACGAAGACCTTGCCTTGCGCGCCCTGGTCCTTCATCTGCTGCAGCAGCCGCGGCAGCAGGTCGCGCTTCAGGATGTCGAGCTCGATCGTCTTGTACTCGTAGGTATAGGTCGTGTCGACGTCCTTCACCACCATGAATTTGTCCTGCAGCCGCACGATGTTGCCGCCGAGGGTGCCTTCGACATAGCGATAGCCCGCGGCGCCTTCGCGGTTCAGCAGCGCGATGTAGTCGTCGTAGCGCTTCTCGGCCGGATCGACGTCCGGATCGCGGTCCTGCTCGAAGGTCACGTACTTGTAGTGGGCGTTGATGGGCGTCGGATTGGTGCCGGGGCCGGGTTCTTCAGGTGGCGGCTCCTTTGGCGGCGGCTCCTTCGGCGGCGGGGGGATCTGGCTGAAGAGCCCCGGGTCGAAGCCGCTGCCACCGCCACCGCCTCCACCACCACCACCGCACGCCACCAGTGCCGCCGTCGCGAGCGCGGCAAAGAACAATCTCGTTTTCATGATCCTCTACTCCTGTTTGTTCGTGATTCGCCGCCGCAAGAAAAAAGAGGGCGGGCGGCGAAGCGAGCGAAGGTAGGCGCGCAGGCACGCCCAACACAGTGCAGAAAGTCACTGCGTTGCAGGAAGCTCAAAGAACGCGGGAGAAAGTTAGAACGAAAGAATTGAACCCGGCGCGGGGGCTCGCGTTCAGGCGCCGAAGCTCAGGCCTTGATGCCGCAGCCGTTGAGCACGAAGGCCACGAGCTCGCGCGCGATGGGTTCGCGGTCGATGGGCGCGTCGGGCGGCAGGCCGAGCATCACGCGCGCCTGGATCGCGTAGTCGGCATAGCTCTGGGTCATGGCCCAGATGTGCATCAGCAGCATGCGCGCGTCGAGCGGGCGCATCTGCCCGCGCGCGATCCAGCCGTTGATCACGTCGATCTTGTTCTGCGTCCAGGCCCGCGCGTTGGGCCAGTAGCGGTCGAGGTTGCGCCCGCCGTCGAGGATCTCGCGCGTGAAGAGGCGCGACATCTCGGGGCTGTCGATGGCGTGGTCGAGCTTCTTGCGGATGTAGCTGCCCAGCACCGTGGCCGGGTCGCTCGCATCCTCGAACGAGAACACCACCTTCCATGCGTGCAGCACCTGCATCAGCAGCTCTTCATAGAGCTCTTCCTTGCCGGCGATGTAGTAGTGCAGCTGGGGCTTGGTGAGGCCGGCGCGCGCCGCGATGGCCTGGGTCGAGGTGCCCTTCAGGCCGTGCAGGCTGAATTCCGTGACCGCGGCGGTGCGGATCGCCGCCATGATGCGTTCGCGCCCGGGCCTCGCGCGCGACAGCGGACCATCTGGCGCGGGCATTTCCCGTGCGGGTGAAACGGTGAGGGCGGCGGGATCGGCGTTCATGATGGCGGGTGGGCGGCAGTGCGCGCGGTCGATGGTAATACCACCCCGGTCCTGCGCATGACCGCATGCCATGCCGGCATGGGCGCACGGGGCATGCGGGCATGGTTCATGTATCTTCCTCGCCGCCTCGAAAAATTCCACTCAACACAGGAGTTCTCCATGTACCTCTCTCCCCGTTTCCGTGCTTTCGCGGCGGGCGCCGCGCTGCTGGCTGCCAGTGCGCTCGCGCAGGCGCAACAGGCGCTGCCCAACGTGGTGATCCTCGCCACCGGCGGCACCATCGCCGGGGCCGGTGCCTCGGCCGTCAACAGCGCCACGTACGCGGCCGCCAAGGTCGGCGTCGAGAAGCTGATCGCCGGGCTGCCGGAGCTCTCCAAGGTAGCCAACGTGCGCGGCGAGCAGGTGTTCCAGGTCGCATCGGAAAGCCTGACCAACGACAACCTGCTGACGCTGGCCAAGCGCGTGTCGGCACTGTCGAAGCAGTCGGACGTGGACGGCATCGTCATCACCCACGGCACCGACACGCTGGAAGAAACCGCCTACTTCCTCACGCTGACCGTGCACACGAACAAGCCGATCATCGTGGTCGGCTCGATGCGCCCGGGCACCGCGCTGTCGGCCGACGGCGCGCTCAACCTGTACAACGCCGTGAACGTGGCGGGCAGCAAGGACGCGATGGGCAAGGGCGTGCTGGTGACGATGAACGACAACATCGACACCGGCCGCGACGTGAGCAAGAACGTCAACATCAAGACCAACGCCTTCTCCAGCCAGTGGGGCCCGCTGGGCATGATCGTGGAGGGCCGCAACTACTGGTTCCGCGCACCGGTCAAGCGCCACACCATGAACTCCGAGTTCGACATCGACAGCATCACCGCGCTGCCGCCGGTCGAGATCGCGATGGGCTACGAGGGCGTGTCGTCGGTGGCCATCGACGCGATCGCCAAGAGCGGCGCCAAGGCGCTGATCCACGGCGGCACCGGCAACGGCTCGGTGGCCGACCGCATCGTGCCCAACCTGCAGAAGGCCCGCGCCGACGGCGTGATCGTGATCCGCAGCGCACGCGTGCCCGACGGCTTCGTGATCCGCAACGCCGAGCAGCCCGACGACAAGTACGACTGGGTGGTGGCGCATGACCTGCGTCCGCAGAAGGCGCGCATCCTGGCGATGGTCGCCCTGACCAAGACCAGCAACACCAAGGAACTGCAGCGCATCTTCTGGGAGTACTGATCTCCCTTGGGGTGCATTTGGTGCCCTTGCTGAGCCAGGCCGCAGCGGTGAAAGCCGCTGCGGCTTTTTCTTTTTTCTTCCCTATCGGAGGCTTGTTCCGCGATGGTGCCGCGCGTACTCGATGCTCGCGATGCAGATCGCCAGCCATGCCGCGCCCGAGCACAGCCCCGCGAGCACGTCGCTCGGAAAGTGCGCCCGCACGAAGATGCGGCTGCAGGCCACGGTGACGATCACGGCGGCGGCCGCCATCACCGAGGGCACCCGCCAGCGCGGCGGCAGCATGCGCACCCCCAGGTAGCCCAGCATGCCGTAGAGCACCATCGAGCCCGAACTGTGGCCGCTCGGAAAGGAATAGCCCGAGACCTGCGCGAAGCCGAAGTCGTGCACCGGCCGCGCGCGCTCGAAGATGTGCTTGAGCACGTGGTTCAGCACCGCATTGCCGACCGTGGCCGCGACCCAGCCGGCCGCGAAGCCGCGATGCCCGCGCAGCCACAGCGCCACTGCCACGCCCGTGCACAGCAGCACCACCGTGATCGGGTCGGCCAGGTGGGTGATCCACGAGAACACCTCGCGGACCCCTGGCGGCGTGTGGGCGCCCACGGCGTGGCTGATCGTCTCGTCCAGCAGGCCCATCGGCCGGCCCTGGCCCAGGCCTTCCGCCACTTCGGCGAACCCCCAGGCCAGCGCGATCACCGATGCCGCGCCGATGGCCAGTCCGCCGAACAGCAGCCCGGCGCCCGGTTCGGGCTGCGCCGAGTGCCGGCGCCGCAGGTGCTCGAAGCCCCAGGCCGCGACGCCGGCGACCACGGTCAGCACGAGGAGAAGAACCAGGAATCCGGGCCAGGCCTGGGCGCCGATGCGCTCTCCCAGGGCGATCAATGCGGCATGGTCAACGGGCATGAGCGGAGCGTTCGGGCGGCAAGGGCAGTCGAGTCACGGTGTACCGGGGAGAGGGAGGCCGGGGGAAGCTGGGGATCGGGGGAAAGGGCGACAGCATAGCGGCCCGTTCCTGACCGCCCGCTGCCTCGTAAAATAGCCGGTTCGTTGCGCCGCGGGTTCTTCTCCCGCCGGGCGGCCGCCTTCACGCAGATCCATGCTGACCTTCCAACAAATCATTCTCAAACTGCAGTCGTACTGGGCCGACCAAGGCTGTGCGCTGCTGCAACCGTACGACATGGAAGTGGGCGCGGGCACCTCGCACACCGCCACCTTCCTGCGCGCCCTCGGCCCCGAACCCTGGAAGGCCGCCTACGTGCAGCCCAGCCGCCGCCCCAAGGACGGCCGCTATGGCGAGAACCCGAACCGCGGCCAGCACTACTACCAGTACCAGGTGGTGCTGAAGCCGGCGCCCTCGAACATCCTCGAGCTCTATCTCGGCAGCCTCGAGGCCCTGGGCTTCGACCTGAAGAAGAACGACATCCGCTTCGTGGAAGACGACTGGGAGAACCCCACGCTCGGCGCCTGGGGCCTGGGCTGGGAAGTCTGGCTCAACGGCATGGAAGTGACGCAGTTCACCTACTTCCAGCAGGTCGGCGGCCTCGACTGCAAGCCGATCACCGGCGAGATCACCTACGGCCTCGAGCGGCTCGCCATGTACCTGCAGGGCGTCGAGAACATGTACGACCTGGTGTGGACCGAAGGCCACGGCGGCAACAAGCTCACCTACGGCGACGTGTTCAAGCAGAACGAGGTCGAGCAGTCGGCCTACAACTTCGAGCACAGCGACGCCGAGTTCCTGTTCACCGCCTTCAATGCGCACGAGAAGCAGGCGAAGCACCTCATGGACGCCCAGCTCGCGCTGCCGGCCTACGAGCAGGTGCTGAAGGCCGCGCACAGCTTCAACCTGCTGGACGCGCGCGGCGCGATCAGCGTGACCGAGCGTGCTGCCTACATCGGCCGCATCCGCAACCTTGCGCGCAGCGTGGCGCAGAGCTACTACGACAGCCGCGAGCGCTTGGGCTTCCCGATGGCGCCGCGCGAGTGGGTCGCGCAGATTCCACCGAAGAAAGCTGCCTGAAGCACCTCTCGTCCCATGCCCACCGTCTTCACCCACGTCGCCGTCCCGGTCTGCGCAGCCATTGCGCTGGGCACGCGGCGCGTGCCGGTCGCGGCGCTGCTGGCGGGCATGCTCGCTTCCATCGTGCCCGACTTCGACGGCCTGGCCTTCAAGCTCGGCATCGCCTACGGCGGCATGTCGGGGCACCGCGGCTTCACGCACACGCTGGTGTTCGCGCTGCTGCTGGGCCTTGCCGGCTGGTGGCTCGCGCAGTACTGGGGCATGCGCCGGGCGGCCGGCTGGGCGTGGATCTCGCTGTGCACCGTGTCGCATCCGCTGCTGGACATGCTGACCAACGGCGGCATCGGCATCGCCTTCTTCTGGCCCTTCAGCGACGTGCGCTATTTCAGCCCGTGGCGACCCATCGAGGTGTCGCCGATCGCGCTGAAGAAGTTCTTCTCGCCGCGCGGCGCGCAGGTGCTGTTCAACGAGATGCTCACCGTGTGGGCTCCGTTGCTGCTGGCTTCGTTGGCCGTGCTCGTCGCGCGCCGCAATGTGGAGCGGCGCGATGGCGCCGTCGCCGCATGAACCCGGTTCTCGTCCTTTCTTTCCCTTCCACGGCGCAGCTTCGCTGCGTGCCCGTGGCCGGTGCCGCTCGCGGCCCATTTCCTCCTACTCTCTGAGCCATGTCGTCTGCCAGCCTTCTTGTCGAACTGTTTGTCGAGGAATTGCCGCCCAAGGCGCTGAAGAAGCTCGGTGACGCCTTTGCCGGCGTACTGCGCGACCAGCTCGTGGCGCAGGGGCTCGTGGAGCCCGGCGCCGTGCTGACCTCGTACGCCTCGCCGCGCCGCCTCGCCGCGCACATCACGCATGTGGCCGAGCGCGCCGCCGACAAGGCCGTGTCGCAGAAGCTCATGCCCGTGGCCGTCGGCCTCGACGCCTCGGGCCAGCCGACTCCCGCGCTGCTCAAGCGCCTGGGCGCGCTGGGCGCCGACGCCTCGGCCGTGCCCGGCCTCAAGCGCGCCATGGATGGCAAGGCCGAAGCCCTGTTCTACGAAAGCACCGCGAAGGGCGCGACGCTGGCCGAGGGCCTGCAGAAGGCGCTGGCCGAAGCCATCGCCAAGCTGCCGATCCCGAAGGTCATGAGCTACCAGCTCGAAAGCGGCTGCGAGCTGCCGGGCTGGAGCAGCGTGAGCTTCGTGCGCCCCGCGCACGGCCTCGTGGCGCTGTACGGTGACGCCGTGGTGCCCGTCGAGGCGCTGGGCCTGAAGGCGGGCCGCGAGACGCACGGCCACCGCTTCGAGGCGGCGGTCGATCCGGTCGTGCTGCGCGATGCCAACAGCTATGCGCTGCAGCTGCAGGAAGAAGGCGCCGTCATCGCAAGCTTCGAGGCGCGCCGCGCCGAAATCGCGCGCCAGCTGGCCGCCGCGGCAGTGAAGGTCGGCGGTGGCTCGGTGCCCATCCAGGACGACGCGCTGCTCGACGAAGTGACCGCACTGGTCGAGCGTCCGAACGTGCTGGTCTGCAGCTTCGAGCGCGAGTTCCTCGAAGTGCCGCAGGAATGCCTGATCCTCACGATGAAGGCCAACCAGAAGTACTTTCCGCTGCTCGACACCGCGGGCAAGCTCACCAACAAATTCCTGGTCGTCAGCAACATCAGCCCCGACGACGCGAGCGCGGTCACCGGCGGCAACGAGCGCGTGGTGCGCCCGCGCCTGGCCGACGCCAAGTTCTTCTTCGACCAGGACCGCAAGAAGTCGCTGGCTTCGCGCGTCGAGTCGCTGGGCAAGGTGGTCTATCACAACAAGCTGGGCACGCAGGGCGAGCGCGTGGAGCGCGTGATGCGCATCGCGCGCGGCATTGCGGAGAAGCTCGGCGATGCGACGCTCGCCGCGCACGCCACGCAGGCCGCACAGCTCGCCAAGGCTGACCTCGTGACCGACATGGTCGGCGAGTTCCCCGAGCTGCAGGGCATCATGGGCCGCTACTACGCGCAGCACGACGGCCTCGACGCAGCGGTGGCCGACGCCATCGAAGACCACTACAAGCCGCGCTTCGCCGGCGACGAGCTGCCTCGCAACAGCGTGGGCCTCGCGGTAGCGCTGGCCGACAAGCTCGAGACGCTGGTCGGCATGTTCGGCATCGGCAACCTGCCCACCGGCGACCGCGACCCGTTCGCGCTGCGTCGCCATGCGCTGGGCGTGATCCGCATGCTGGTCGAGAAAGACCTGCCGCTGGACCTGACCGCGCTGGTGAGTTCCGCGCGCACCGTGCTGGACGACGCCATCGGCAAGACCGGGGAGTTCCCGCTGCACAAGGCCGCGGAAGACGTGCGTCTCGTCGTCGATTTCATCTACGACCGCCTCGCCGGCAGTCTGCGCGAGCAGGGCGCCAGCGCGCAGGAAGTCGATGCCGTGCTGGCCAATCGCCCGCAGCGCCTGGGCGAGGTGCCCAAGCTGCTGGCTGCCGTGCGCGCCTTCGCGGCCCTGCCGGCCGCAGCCGCTCTGGCCGCCGCGAACAAGCGCATCGGCAACATCCTCAAGAAGGCCCCCGAGGCCGACGCGCACGTCAGCGAGATGCTGCTGCAGGAGCCCGCCGAGAAGGCGCTGCACGCCGCCATGGCGCAGGTCGTGCCCGCCGCCAACGCGCAGTTCGACGCCGGCGACTACACCGCCTCGCTGCAGACGCTGGCCGCGCTGCGCGAGCCGGTCGACGCCTTCTTCGACGGCGTGATGGTCAACGCCGAGCAGGCCGACCTGCGGTTGAACCGCCTGGGCCTGCTGATGTCGCTGCACGCCGCGATGAACCGCGTGGCGCAGCTCGAACGGCTGGCCGTCTGATCCCGACCACGACGCCTCCATCACCAGGAGCGGTACCGCCATGAAACTCGTCATCCTCGACCGCAACGGCACGATCAACGTGCACCGCGAAGACTTCGTGAAGAGCGACATCGAGTGGACGCCGCTGCCCGGTGCGCTGGAGGCCGTGGCGCGGCTCAACCATGCGGGCTGGCACGTGGTGATCGCCTCGAACCAGTCGGGCCTGGGCCGCGGCCTGTTCGACATGGCCTCGCTCAATGCCATGCACGCCAAGATGCACAAGATGCTCTCGGCCGTGGGCGGCAAGGTCGACGCGGTGTTCTATTGCCCGCACAGCCCCGACGAGGGCTGCGACTGCCGCAAGCCCAAGCCGGGCCTGTTCCTGCAGATCGGCGACCGCTACGGCATCGACCTCAAGGGCGTCCCGACCTGCGGCGACAGCCTGCGCGACCTGCAGGCGGGCGCGGCCGCCGGCTGCGAGCCGCACCTGCTGCTCACGGGCATGGGCGCGGCCTGCCGCGGCGTCGATCCGCTTCCTTCCGAATACCCGGCGAACACGTTGGTCCACGACGATCTCGCCGCCTTTGTCGACTTTCTGCTCGCGCGCGAAGCGCGGGATGCACTGCAGGTAGCTGTCTGATGGCGTTGTTCCGTTCCATTCTCCACGCACTGTGGATGCTCGTCACCGTGGTGCCCTGGGGCATCATCATGTGCGTCAGCTCGCTCTGGAAGCGTGGCATTCCGCTCTACTGGATGGCCGAACGCTGGCTCAGCTGGGCCATTGGCGGCGCGCGCGTGCTGCTGGGCATCAAGACCCGCGTGAGCGGCATGGAGAACCTGCCGACCGACAAGCTCGCCGGCGCGATCCTGCTGGTGAAGCACCAGTCCACGCTCGAGACCTTCCTCATGCCCACGCTGATGCCGCATCCGCTGGCCTACGTGTTCAAGAAGGAACTGATCTACATCCCCTTCTTCGGCTGGGCGATGGCGCGGCTGGACATGATCCACATCGACCGCAGCCAGCGCGCGCAGGCCTTCAACAAGGTCGTGAACCAGGGCCGCAAGCTGCTCGCGCAGGGCATCTGGATCATCATGTTCCCCGAGGGCACGCGCATTCCACGCGGGCAGAAGGGCACCTACAAGAGCGGCGGAACGCGGCTGGCCTGCGAGACCGGCGTGCCGGTGATCCCCATTGCGGTGACATCGGCCAAGGTGTGGCCGCGCAAGGCCTTCATCAAGCGTCCGGGCGTGGTCGACGTGTCCATCGGCCCGGCCATTCCGAGCGTGGGCCGCAAGCCCGACGAGCTGATGCGCGAGGTCGAGGAGTGGATCGAGGCCGAGATGCGCCGCCTCGACCCCGAGGCCTACGCCGACGGCTCCCGGCAGGCCGCGCAGCAGGAAGCGGTGAGCTGAAGAGGAAGAGAAAGCCCGCCATGGGATTGCTCCGGTTCACGATGGATCTGTTCGAGGGGCTGGGCAGCGAATTCGCGCCGCCGGCCCCCGCGCCGGCACGGCCTCGGCGCTCGAAGAAGAAGCCCGTGCCGCCGGTGGCGCCGCCACCAGCCGTCGTCGCTCCCGCGGCAGGGCTGCCCGATCCGGATGCACCGCCCGCGGTGCCGCTGGCCGACACGCTGACGCTCGCGAACTTCGCGCATCCCCAGGCCACGCGCGAAGTGGTGCTGGGCTCCGCGCGCGTGGCTTATGAATTCAAGCGCGGCAAGCGCAAGACGATCGGCTTTCTCGTCGGGGCCGATGGGCTCTCGGTGCGCGCGCCGCGCTGGGTGGCGCTGCGCGACGTCGACGCGGCCATTCACGAGAAGTCGGATTGGATCCTGCGCAAGCTGACCGAAACGCAGCAACGGCATGCGCGCGTCGAAGCCACGCGCATCGAGTGGAAGGACGGCGCCGGGTTTCCGTTCCTGGGCGAGCAGATCGTGATGCGGCTCGATCCGAAGCACGGCTTTGCCAGTGTCGGAGGCACGCTCGATCCCGCGCAAGGCGATGCACCGCGGGTGCTGAGACTGGCCGTGTCGCAGAACGCCGAGCCTTCGCAGATTCGCGATGCGGCACAGGCCTGGCTGATGCGGCAGGCGCGCAAGCTGTTCATCGAGCGGCTGGATCACTTCGCGCCGCTGCTTGGCGTACGGTGGGAGAAGCTGTCTTTGTCGAATGCGGCCACGCGGTGGGGGAGCGCCAGTGCGGATGGATCGATCCGGCTCAACTGGCGCTTGATTCACTTCCGGCTGCCGGTGATCGACTATGTCGTTGCGCACGAGCTCGCGCACCTCAGGGTGATGGATCACTCGCACCGGTTCTGGGAGACCGTCGAGAGTGTCGTGCCTGATTACGACGTGCTTCGGCAGCAGCTGAAGGATGAGACGGTTCCTCGCTGGAACTGATGTCGTTCTGGGGGCTCGCCGCATGGTCAGTGCGAGCCCCGCCCAGGAAGCAAACCGGGCCCGAAGCCGATTGCTACCATCAAGGCAACCCAATCCAGGCTCAATCCCATGACCCCCTTCCCCTTCTCCGCAGTCCTCTTCGACTGCGACGGCGTCCTGGTCGACTCCGAACCCATCACCAACCGGGTCCTCGCCGAAATGCTCGGCGAACTGGGCTGGCACATCACGACGGAAGAATCGATGAACACCTTCACCGGCAAGGCCGTGAAGGACGAAGCCGCGCTGATCGAATCGAAGACCGGCTTCAAAATCACCGACGACTGGCTCAAGACATTCCGCGCCCGCCGCAACGAGGCTCTGGAGCGCGACCTCACCGCCATCCCCCATGCCCCGGCCGCCATCCGCGAGGTCCACTCCAGGCTCAAGGGCCGCATCGCCTGCGCATCGGGTGCCGATCGCCACAAGGTCGAACTGCAGCTTGCGAAGGTCGGCGTGCTCGACTATTTCCAGGGTCGCATCTTCAGCGGCCATGAGATGCCGCGTTCCAAGCCGCATCCCGACGTGTACCTCGCCGCCGCCGAAGCGCTGGGCGTGGACCCCAGGCGCTGCGCCATCGTGGAGGACACGGTCACCGGCGCGATGGCCGGAGTGGCCGCGGGCGCGACGGTGTTCGGCTACAGCACGGGCGAGTCGGGCCACAGTGGACCGGGGGCGCTGCTGGGCGTGGGCGCGGTGAAGGTGTTCAGCGACATGGCCGAACTGCCGGCGCTGCTTTCGGGCTACGGGCTGCAGGCGGCCTGAGTTTCTGTTGGAATGCGGTTCGGGACGAAATCACCGAGCCGCAGGAACTTCATTCCATGACATCCGAATACAAAACCGAGCAACCCGAGCGCAGCGAGATCGATGCGCTCGCCGGCCCCGCCGTGGTCGAGTTCGGCACCAACTGGTGCGGCATCTGCAAGGCCGCGCAGCCGAACATCACCGAGGCTTTTGCGAAGTACCCCAACGTGCGCCGCATCAAGGTGGAAGACGGCAGCGGCCGGCCGCTGGGCCGCTCGTTCAACGTGCGGCTGTGGCCCACGCTGGTGTTCATGCGCGACGGCAAGCAGGTCGCGAAGCTGGTGCGACCTGAGGACAGCCAGTCGATCGCCGACGCGCTCGCGCAGATCGACGCACCAGCCTGAGCAAGCGAGGCTCGGGGGCGCACCTGTTTCGAGGCTGGATATCCACCGAGGGACGTCTGACATGAACACGGAACTCCAGCAGCTCGCAAGGGCGGCCGATATCGATGCGGAGACCCACGCCTCGTTACGGCTGCGGTTCGGTTTCATGTGCGCGCAGCGCGTGAGGCACCTGCTGGAGTCGCCCGAAGCCGTGAGCGGCCTCGACACGCTCGAGGCTTTTGTCGATGGCCAGGCCGATGCTGCCGCGTTGGCATCGGCGCAGCAGCGCATGGCCGAGGTGGCGGCCAGCCACCCGGGCTCGCGCTCCATCGACGGGACGGCCCACGCAGCGGTGTCCGCGACCTATGCCGTCTACCAGGCGGTGGCCGGCCGCGCGCTGCAGGCGGCGGAGTACGCAGCCTACGCCACGGTCTATGCCTATGGCGCCTACGCGATCACCGATCCCGATGCCTTCGCGGAAGAGTTCGCGTGGCAGGTCTCCGCATTCAAGGGTCTGCTGCAGGATCGCGAAAAGACCGCCTGATCCTGTTCACTTGCCCTGCTGCCGGAAGTCGCGCGGCGCCTGCCCCGTCCATTGCAGGAACGCGCGCGAAAAGCTCTTCTCGTTGCGGAAGCCCACCGCCAGCGCCACCTGCTTGATCGGCCGCGTGGTGCGGCGCAGCTGGTCGACGGCCATCTCGTGGCGCACTTCGTTCTTCAGCATCTGCAGCGAAGTGCCTTCCTCGTGCAGCTGCCGGTGCAGCGTGCGGCCCGACACGTTGAGCAGCGCGGCCAGCGCCTCGGCGGTGGTGGCCTCGCTGGCGCGCGAGCGCAGCAGCTCGCGCACGCGCTGGCCCAGCAGGCGGTCGCGCCGGTACTGCAGGATAGTGAGCGGCAGTGCGCGCTTGAGCATGGTGCGCAGCGCGCGTTCGTCGCGCTGCAGGGGCAGGGCGAGGTAGCGCTCGTCGAAGGCGATGCCGGCCTGCGGCGCGCCGAAGCGCACGTCGGGCGTGAACATCAGCGGGTAGGCGTCGCTGTGCGGCGGCGCGGCGAACGGAAAGCTCGCGTGGCGCAGCGAGATGCGCGAGTCGATGGCCCAGCACATGTAGCCGTGCACGAAGCGCAGCGTGGTCACCAGGCAGAACTCGCGAAAGGCGTCGTCGAGCGGGCGGCTCTCGGCGATGCGCAGCGTGGCCACGCCGCCGGCCACTTCGAGCGACAGGCCGATGTCCTCGGTCAGCAGCCGGTGGTGGCGGCACCAGCGCTTGAGGGCCACGCCCAGGTCGGGCGAAGTCAGCGAGGCGCGGCACAGCATGCCGTAGCTGCCCCAGGGCAGGCGCCGCGTGAACCAGCCCAGCGTTTCGTCGTCGAGTTCCTGCATGGCGTGGCTGGACAGCGCCTCGAACTGCGCGGCCGTCACCCGTGCGCCCGCCCGGGCCAGCTCGCGCGGCGTGATCTGTGCCGCCTTCAGGGCCTCGGCGGGGTCCATGCCGTAGCGCTCATAGGCCTGCACGATGGCTCTCACGAAGGCCATCGGCGTGACGGCACGGGCGGGTCGGAGGAACGAGGGGGGCGACATGGTTCGGCGGGTCGGTCGTGGCGCGATTTGCAACCATTGTGGCGCCAATTGAGGCACGGCGAGGCGTAAGCTGCGATCTTTCGCAAGCGCCGCCCAGCGCGGGTGGCATTGCGCGCAGACCCTTCTGAGGAGACAAACCCCATGCACGATCCCGGCCTGAACTTCGATCTGGGCGACACCATCGACTCGCTGCGCAACGCGATCCAGGACTTCGCCGCGAATGAAATCGCGCCCCGCGCCGCAGACATCGACCGCGACAACCTCTTCCCGCACGACCTGTGGAAGAAGCTCGGCGACCTCGGCCTGCACGGCATGACGGTGAAGGAGGAATACGGCGGCACCGAGCTGGGCTACCTGGCCCACATCGTGGCGATGGAAGAGGTGTCGCGTGCATCGGCCTCGGTGGGCCTGTCGTACGGCGCGCACTCCAACCTGTGCGTGAACCAGATCCACCGCAACGGCAGCGATGCGCAGAAGAAGAAGTACCTGCCCAAGCTGGTGAGCGGCGAGCATGTGGGCGCGCTGGCCATGAGCGAGCCCAACGCCGGCTCCGACGTGGTGAGCATGAAGCTCAAGGCCGAGAAGAAGGACGGCTACTACGTGCTCAACGGCGGCAAGATGTGGATCACCAACGGCGGCGACGCCGACACGCTGGTCATCTACGCCAAGACCGAGCCCGAGATGGGCGCGCGCGGCATGACCGCCTTCATCGTCGAGAAGAACTTCAAGGGCTTCTCGGCCGGCGCCAAGCTCGACAAGCTCGGCATGCGCGGCTCCAACACCTTCCCGCTGTTCTTCGACAACTGCGAAGTGCCCGAAGAGAACGTGCTCGGCGGCGAAGGCCAGGGCGCCAAGGTGCTGATGAGCGGCCTCGACTACGAGCGTGCCGTGCTCTCGGGCGGCCCGCTGGGCATCATGGCCGCGTGCATGGACGCGGTGCTGCCTTTCATTCACGAGCGCAAGCAGTTCGGCCAGAGCATCGGCGAGTTCCAGCTCATGCAGGGCAAGCTGGCCGACATGTACTCCACCTGGCAGGCCACGCGCGCCTACGTGTACGCCGTGGGCAAGGCCTGCGACCGCAACGACCATGCGCGCACCTTCCGCAAGGATGCGGCCGGCGCCATCCTGTACTCGGCCGAGAAGGCGACGTGGATGGCCGGCGAGGCGATCCAGGCGCTGGGCGGCGTGGGCTACACCAAGGAATTCCCGGTCGAGCGACTCTGGCGCGACGCGAAGCTGTACGAGATCGGCGCGGGCACGAGCGAAATCCGCCGCATGCTCATCGGCCGCGAGCTTTTCGCAGAGACGGCATAGGATGTTTTCTCCCTGGCCCGGCACGAATCGGGCAGGGAAGAAAAGCGAAAAGAGCGAACGGAGACAAGGAAGGAAATGAGCATGACTGCTTCGTTGACCGAGAGCTACGGCAAGGGCGCCACCGACGTCCCCCTGATCGAACAACCCATCGGCGATTTCTTCGACGACATGGTCGCGAAGCAGCCGGAGCGCGAGGCGCTCGTCAGCCGCCATGAAGGCAAGCGCTACACCTACCGCGAGCTGCAGGCCGAATCGAACCGCCTCGCCAGCGCGCTGCTGAAGCTGGGCCTCGCGCCCGGCGACCGCGTCGGCATCTGGTCGCACAACAACGTGCCGTGGGTGCTGATGCAGATCGCCACCGCCAAGGTCGGCCTGATCCTCGTCAACATCAACCCGGCCTACCGCACCTCCGAGCTCGAGTACGCGCTCAACAAGGTCGGCTGCAAGGCGCTGGTGACGATGGCGCAGTTCAAGACCAGCGACTACCTCGGCATGCTGCGCGAGCTGGGGCCGAAGCGCCTGCCGCAGCTGGCCCACACCTTCTGGATCGATGCGAAGCCGGGCGAGGGCGCGGAGCAGCCCGGCATGCAGCGCTTCTCGCAACTGCTCGCGAGCGGCGATGCCGCCGACCCGCGCGTCGCGCAGGTGCAGAAGACGTTGAAGGCCACCGACCCGATCAACATCCAGTTCACCAGCGGCACCACCGGCTTTCCCAAGGGCGCGACGCTCACGCACCGCAACATCCTGAACAACGGCTTCTTCATCGGCGAGTGCACGAAGCTCTCGCCGGTCGACAGGCTGTGCATTCCGGTGCCGCTGTACCACTGCTTCGGCATGGTGCTGGGCAACCTGGCCTGCCTTACGCACGGCTCGGCCATCGTGTACCCGAACGACGGCTTCGATCCGCTCACCGTGCTGGAGACGGTGCAGGCCGAGAAGTGCACCGGGCTGCACGGCGTGCCCACCATGTTCATCGCCGAACTCGACCATCCGCGCTTCAGGGAGTTCGACCTGTCGACGCTGCGCACCGGCATCATGGCCGGCTCTCCGTGCCCCATCGAGGTGATGAAACGCGTGGTGAGCGAGATGCACCTGAGCGAGATCACCATCGCCTACGGCATGACCGAGACCAGCCCCGTGAGCTGCCAGAGCAGCACCGACACGCCGCTGGACCGCCGCGTGTCGACCGTGGGCATGGTGCAGCCGCACCTGGAGGTGAAGATCGTCGACCCCGAGACCGGCGCCGTCATGCCGCCCGGCAAGTCGGGCGAGCTGTGCACGCGCGGCTACTCGGTGATGCACGGCTACTGGGACGACGAAGCCAAGACCCGCGAGGCCATCGACGCCGAGCACTGGATGCACACCGGCGACCTTGCCACCATGGACACCGAGGGTTACGTCAACATCGTCGGGCGCATCAAGGACATGGTGATCCGCGGCGGCGAGAACATCTATCCGCGCGAGATCGAGGAGTTTCTGTACCGCCACCCGAAGGTGCAGGACGTGCAGGTCGTCGGCCTGCCCGACCGCAAGTACGGCGAGGAGCTGTGCGCCTGGATCATCGTGAAGCCGGGCCAGAGCGCCACCGAGGAAGACATCCGCGAGTTCTGCAAGGGCCAGATCGCGCACTACAAGGTGCCGAAGTACATCCGCTTCGTCTCTGAGTTCCCGATGACGGTGACCGGGAAGATCCAGAAATTCAAGATCCGCGACGCCATGACCGAGCAACTCGGCCTGAGCCAGGAAAAGACAGCATGAGCCAACTCGAGACCAAACTGAACGCCCGCTCGGCGGACTTCCAGGCCAATGCCGCAGCCATGCGCGCGCTGGTCGACGACCTTCGCACGCAGTTCGCGAAAGTGGAGCAGGGCGGCGGCGAGGCCGCGCGCGCCAAGCACACGGCACGCGGCAAGCTGCTGCCGCGCGACCGCGTGGCGGAGCTGCTCGACCCGGGCACGCCGTTCCTGGAGATCGCGCCGCTGGCTGCGCATGCGATGTACCTCGACGGCAAGGGCGTCGAATCCGCACCCGGCGCCGGCATCATCGCGGGCATCGGCCGCGTCAACGGCGTGGACTGCATGATCGTGTGCAACGACGCGACGGTGAAGGGCGGCACCTACTACCCGATGACGGTGAAGAAGCACCTGCGCGCGCAGGAGATCGCCGAGCAGAACCGCCTGCCCTGCATCTACCTCGTCGACTCGGGTGGCGCCAACCTGCCGAACCAGGACGAGGTGTTCCCCGACCGCGAGCACTTCGGCCGCATCTTCTACAACCAGGCCAACATGAGCGCGCAGGGCATCCCGCAGATCGCGGTGGTCATGGGCTCGTGCACGGCCGGCGGCGCGTACGTGCCCGCGATGAGCGACGAATCGATCATCGTGAAGAACCAGGGCACCATCTTCCTGGGCGGCCCGCCGCTGGTGAAGGCGGCTACCGGCGAAGTGGTGACGGCCGAGGACCTGGGCGGTGGCGACGTGCACACGCGCCTGTCGGGCGTGGTCGACCACCTGGCGCAGAACGACCTGCATGCGCTGGCGCTGGCGCGCTCGGCGGTGGCGAACCTCAATGCCAAGGCGGCAGAGGCCCCGGCGCGTGCCGCGGTGCGCGAGCCCGCATTCCCGCGCGAAGAGCTCTACGGCGTGATTCCCACCGACACGCGCAAGCCCTTCGACGTGCGCGAGATCATCGCGCGCGTCGTCGACGGCAGCGAGTTCCACGAGTTCAAGGCCCGCTTCGGCGCGACGCTGGTGTGCGGCTTCGCCGAGATCGAGGGCATGCCGGTGGGCATCGTCGCCAACAACGGCATCCTGTTTTCCGAATCGGCGCAGAAGGGCGCGCACTTCATCGAACTGTGCTGCCAGCGCAAGATTCCGCTGGTGTTCTTGCAGAACATCACCGGCTTCATGGTGGGCCGCAAGTACGAGAACGAAGGCATCGCACGCCACGGCGCCAAGATGGTGACGGCGGTGGCCACGGCCAACGTGCCCAAGTTCACGATCATCATCGGCGGCAGCTTCGGCGCCGGCAACTACGGCATGTGCGGCCGTGCGTACAGCCCGCGTTTCCTCTGGATGTGGCCCAACGCGCGCATCAGCGTGATGGGCGGCGAGCAGGCCGCGAGCGTGCTCGCCACCGTGAAGCGCGACGGCATCGAGCTCAAGGGCGGCAGCTGGAGCAAGGAAGAGGAAGAAGCCTTCAAGGCGCCGATCCGCCAGCAGTACGAAGACCAGGGGCACCCCTACTACGCCACCGCGCGGCTGTGGGACGACGGCATCATCGATCCGGCCGATACGCGGCGCGTGCTGGCGCTGGGGCTTGCGGCTGCGCGCAATGCGCCGATTCCCGAGCCGAAGTTCGGCATCTTCCGGATGTGAGGCGATGAGGCTCGCGCGCACCATCGGCTTGCACGCCCGGCGGATCGCGGCCCTGCTCGGGTTCGCCGCTGCCGCGCTGGCGTGCACGCAGGCCATGGGCGCGGCAGCATTGCCGGAATCGGTGGTGATGGTGCCGAAGAAGTCGGGACTGTTCACCACAGAGCTGGAGACCACGATCTATCAGCCCGATGGCGCAGGGCCGTTTCCGATCGTGGTGATCAACCACGGCAAGGCCAACGGCGATCCGCGCTTCCAGGGCCGCTACCGGCCGCTGGGTGCGGTCCGCTTCTTCCTGGCGCGAGGCTATGCCGTGGTGGTGCCGATGCGGCAGGGCTTCTCCAAGTCGACCGGCAGCTACATCGGCGGCGGCTGCAATGTGGAGAGCAACGGCCGCGAGCAGGCCGGTGACGTGGCCGCGGTACTCGACTACGTGACGGCGCAGCTCTGGGCGGACAAGACGCGCATCGTGGTCGCGGGCCAGTCGCACGGCGGATGGACCACGCTGGCCTTCGGCACGCTGAACTATCCGGGCGTGAAGGGGCTGATCGATTTCGCCGGCGGCCTCAAGCAGGAGCAGTGCGTGGGCTGGCAGCAGGGCCTGATCGGCGCGGCCGGCAGCTACGGCAAGGGGACGAGCGTTCCATCGCTCTGGTTCTACGGCGACAACGACAGCTATTTTCCGCCCTTCGCCTGGAAGGGCATGCACGAGAGCTACGTCGCGGCGGGCGGCAGGGCCCGGCTGGTGGCGTTCGGCACCTTCGGCGGCGATTCGCACTCGATGTTCGGCGCCGCCGACGGCGCGCGCATCTGGCAGCCGGAGGTCGCGAAATTCCTGCGCGAGATCGGCATGCCGGACGAGCCGCGCGCCGAATTTGCGCGCTATGCGGTCGAGCCGGCGATGCCGCCCAGCGGCTTTGCCGCCATCGACGCGGTGGACCGCGTGCCCGACCAGAGCGAGGCTTCGCTGAAGGGTTATCGGGTCTTCCTGGAAAAGCCCTCTCCCCGTGCGTTCGCGGCCAGCTCGCAAGGCGGATGGGGCTCCGCATGGGGCGGAGAAGACCCGCGCGGCCGGGCGATGGAAAGCTGCGCCCGCAAGGCACCAGCGGGCGGATGCCAGCTCTATGCAGTCGATGCCAACGTCGTCTGGAAACCGGAACAATGACCCAATACACCAAACTGCAACTGAGCCTCGAGGGCGCCATCGCCCGCATCTGGCTCGACCAGCCCGACGCACGCAACGCCTTCGACGACATCGTCATCGCCGAGCTGACGCAGGCCTTCACCGAGGCCGGCGCGGCGCCGCAGGTCAAGGCCATCGTGCTCGGCGCGAACGGCCCGGCCTTCTGCGCGGGCGCGAACCTCAACTGGATGCGCCGCATGGCCGACTACACGCGCGACGAGAACATCGCCGACGCGGGCAAGCTCGCCGCCATGCTGCGCACGATTGCCGAATGCCCAAAGCCCACCATCGCGCGCGTGCAGGGCGACGTGTATGCGGGCGGCATGGGGCTGGTCGCCGCCTGCGACATGGCCGTGAGCGTGGACACCGCCTGGTACTGCCTGAGCGAAGTGAAGATCGGCCTCGTGCCCGCGACCATCAGCCCGTACGTGCTGCGCGCGATGGGCACACGCGCCTCGCAGCGCTACTTCCTCACGGCCGAGCGCTTCACCGCCGCCGAGGCGCATCGCATCGGCTTCGTGCATGAAGTGGTCGCTGCCGACGCGCTCGATGCGAAGGTCGACGAGCTCGTGAAGGCACTGACCGGGGCGAGCCCGGCTGCGGTGCGCGCCTGCAAGCAATTGATCGCCGACGTGGCCGGCCGCGAGATCGACGACGCGCTGATCGCGAAGACGGTCGAAGGCATCGCCGACATCCGCGCGAGCGACGAAGGCCGCGAAGGCGTGCAGGCCTTCCTGCAGAAGCGCAAGCCCTCGTGGCTCGAAGCGAACAAGGCCTGACGACCCATCCTCCGGAGGTCCCGCCATGAACACCAGCCTCGACATGCCCCAGCTCATCGCACTGGCCGCCGCCATCGGCTGGGCCAGCGGCGTGCGGCTTTACCTTGTCGTGCTGCTGACGGGGCTGGTCGGGTACCTCGGTTGGGTGCCGCTGCCGGGCGGGCTGCAGTTGCTGGCGCATCCGGTGGTGATCGCGGCCAGCGGCTTCATGGTGTTCATCGAATTCTTCGCCGACAAGATCCCCGGCCTCGATTCGCTGTGGGACGTGGTGCACACGGCGATCCGCATTCCGGCCGGCGCGGCGCTCGCGGCCAGCGTGTTCGGCGTGGACCATGGCGTGATGGCGATCGTCGCGGCGCTGCTGGGCGGCAGCTTCGCGGCCACCGCGCACGCGGCCAAGGCCACGACGCGCGCGGCGATCAACACGTCGCCGGAGCCTTTCTCGAACGTCGGCGCCTCGCTGGCGGAAGACGCCATGGTGCCCGCGGGGCTGTGGCTCGCGGTGGCGCATCCCTTCGTCTTCTTCGTGCTGTTCGTGCTGGTGCTTGTGGCGAGCGTGTGGCTCATCCGCAAGAGCTGGCGTTTCCTCAAGGCGCTGTTCGCCCGCGTGGCCCGCATCTTCAGCGGCCGGCCCGATCCGGGCGTGGTGCCCGCGTTTCAACTGAAAAAGAATCCTCCGGGAGACACTCCGAATGTTTAAGAAGATCCTCATTGCGAACCGTGGCGAGATCGCCTGCCGTGTAGCTGCCACTGCCCGCCGCATGGCGATACGCACCGTCGCCGTCTACTCCGATGCCGATGCGCATGCCAACCATGTGCGCGCCTGCGACGAGTCGGTGCACCTCGGCGGCAGCGCGCCGAAGGACAGCTACCTGCGCTGGGAAAAGATCCTCGAAGCCGCCAAGGCCACGGGCGCCGAGGCGGTTCACCCGGGCTACGGCTTCCTGAGCGAGAACGAGGAGTTCGCGCAGGCCTGCGCCGATGCGGGCCTCGTCTTCATCGGCCCGCCGCCCTCGGCCATCAAGGCGATGGGCCTGAAGGCCGAGTCGAAGCAGCTGATGGAAAAGGCCGGCGTGCCGCTGGTGCCGGGCTACCACGGCCATGACCAGAACCCGCAGCTGCTGCAGCGCGAGGCCGATCGCATCGGCTACCCGGTTCTCATCAAGGCCAGCGCCGGCGGCGGCGGCAAGGGCATGCGCGCGGTCGACAAGGCCGAAGACTTCGCCGCCGCGCTTGCCTCGTGCCAGCGCGAGGCCATCAACAGCTTCGGCGACGACGCGGTGCTGATCGAGAAGTACGTGCAGCGCCCGCGCCACATCGAGATCCAGGTGTTCGGCGACGCGCACGGCAACTACGTCTACCTGTTCGAGCGCGACTGCTCGGTGCAGCGCCGCCACCAGAAGGTACTTGAAGAAGCTCCCGCGCCCGGCATGACCGAGGCGATGCGCAAGCAGATGGGCGAGGCCGCCGTGGCCGCCGCGCGCGCGGTGAACTACGTGGGCGCGGGCACGGTGGAGTTCATCGTCGAGCAGCGAGAAACTCGCGCCGCGCCGGGCCGCCCCAAGCAAGCGAGCGCCCCCTCGGGGGGCAGCGAGGACACGTCAGTGCCGAGCGTGGGGGCCGATTCTGTCGAGATGAACTTCTTCTTCATGGAGATGAACACGCGCCTGCAGGTGGAGCACCCGGTGACCGAGGCCATCACGGGGCAGGACCTCGTCGAGTGGCAACTGCGCGTGGCCTCGGGCGAGACGCTGCCCGCGAAGCAGTCGGAGCTGCAGATCCACGGCCATGCCATCGAGGCGCGCATCTGCGCCGAGAACCCCGACAACAACTTCCTGCCCGCCACCGGCACGCTGCGCGTGTACCGCAAGCCGCAGGCGACCGCATTCCAGCGCAGCCGCGTGCGCATCGACGACGGCGTGCGCGAGGGTGGCGAGATCTCGCCCTTCTACGACTCGATGATCGCCAAGCTGATCGTGCACGGCTCCACGCGCGAAGAGGCGCTGGCCCGGCTCGACGCTGCGCTCGCGCAGGTGCAGATCGTGGGCGTGGCCACCAACGTGCAGTTCCTGCGCGGCATCCTGGCGACCCAGTCGTTCTCGAAGGCCAACCTCGACACCGCGCTGATCGAGCGCGAGCGCGCCGTGCTGTTCGATCGCGAGCCGCTGGGCCTGCCGCTGGCGGCTGCCGCAGCCATCACGCGCACGCTGATCACCGAATGGCCCGCGAAGATGCCCGATCCCTTTGCGCGGCGCGATGGCTGGCGCTCGCTGGGCGAGTACCGCCGCCACTTCGACTTCGAGTTCCGCGGTGCCGAGCAGACCGCGGTGCTGACCTACAAGCGCGACGGCAGCCTGTGGCTCGAGGCCGGCGGCGCCGAAGGGCCGCTGGTGATCGGCCAGTTCCCGACCGGCGAGTTCGAGGTGGAGTTCGCCGGCACGCGCCAGACGCTCGACGTGCACCTCGACGGCGCCACCGCGCACGTTTTTGCATCGAAGGGCGCCACGAAGATCACCGCCATCGACCGCCTCGCCCACGCCGGCGACACCCATGCCGAAGGCGGCCGCCTCACGGCGCCGATGCCCGGCAAGGTCGTGTCCTTCGCGGTCAAGGCCGGCGACAAGGTCAGCCGTGGCCAGCCGCTGGCGGTGATGGAAGCCATGAAGATGGAACACACCATCGCCGCACCGGCTGACGGCACGGTGGAGGAGCTGATGTTCGCGCCGGGCGAGCAGGTGGCCGAGGGCGACGAACTGCTTCGGATGAGCGCGGCGGTGGCGGCCTGACGAAAAAAAGTTAACCCCGTTTCGGGCGCCTGCCCGTATCAGCTGCGGTAGTCATCACTCAAGGGAATCGTTCCATGACCTATCGCCTGCCCCGTTTGCCCCGCCGTTTCTCCGCCCGCCGCCATGCGGGCATCGCCCTGCTGGCCCTTGCAGCCGCGCTCTCGCTGGCTGGCTGCAACCGCAGCAGCGGCGAAGCCAACGTGCTCGCCGAACCGGCCCCGCCGCCCGCGCCCATGCAGGCGGCAGCCGGCTACGGTGGCGGCATGGCCATGAAGGAGCAGCGCATGCGCTCGGCGGAGCCGGCCTCCGCGCCTTCGGCCACCGACTCGCAGCAGGACGGCACGCCGCTGCAGCGTTTCCTGGCCGTGCGGCAGGACCTGAACGTCGAAGTGCCGGCCGAGCAGCTGGCCGACGCCTGGGGAAAGGTGCGCGACCTGTGCGGCACGCTGAAGTGCGAGCTGCTGTCGTCGTCGTTGCTGCGCGAGACGCCGCAGCAGCCCGGCAACGCCATGCTCGAGATGCGCGTGGAGCCCGCCGACGTCGACAAGCTGCTCGGCGGCCTGGCCGGCGTGGCGAACGTGGTCTCGCACACCACCACCAGCGAGGACAAGACCGCCGAGGTGATCGACGTCGAGGCCCGCATCAAGAACCGCACCGAGTTCCGCGACAGCCTGCGCACGATGCTGCGCGACACCGTCACCAAGCGCACCATGGCCGACCTGCTGGCCATCCAGCGCACGCTGTCGGACACGCAGGCCGAGCTCGACGCCATCGCCACGCAGCGAAAGGTGCTGGCGCAGCAGACCAGCAAGCAGCACATCCAGATCCAGTTCTCGGCCAAGCGCGCGCTGGTGAGCAGCGGCGACGGCTACAGCCCGATGCGGCATGCGCTGCGCAACGCCGGCTCGGTGCTGGCGGAAAGCGTGGGCTCGCTCATCACCTTCATCGCGGCGGTGCTGCCGTGGCTGGTGCTGGTGGTGCTGCCGGTGGGCTGGCTGGCGCGCGTGCTGTGGCGTCGTCGCCGCGCCGCGGCCAAATGATGCGGCCGAGTAAGTAAGATCGGGGAGGGCTCTGTTCTAGGCCCTTTTTCTTACCCCAGGAGCTTTTCCCGATGCCGGATCCGCTGCGTCTCTACGTGGATGCCCAGTACGCCAGCCCCTATGCCATGTCGGTGTTCGTGGCGCTGCACGAGAAGCAGCTCGCCTTTGAGATGTCGCCCCTCGACCTGAGCGCGCTGGAGCACCGGGCGGCGGGCTTCTCGCAGCTGTCGCTCACGCAACGCGTGCCGACGCTGGTGCACGGCGACTTCGCCCTGTCGGAGTCGTCCGCCATCACCGAGTACATCGAAGAGAGCTTTGTGCTGGGAACGCCGCTGTACCCCGCCGAGCCGCGCACCAGGGCCCGGGCGCGCCAGCTGCAGGCCTGGCTCCGAAGCGACCTGATGCCGATCCGGCAGGAACGCCCCACCGAGGTGATCTTCTACGGCCCGGCCGGCGCGCCGCTGTCGGCAACGGCCCACCGGGCGGCGAAGACGCTCTTCCAGGTGGCGCAGGCGCTGCTTGCCGATGGCGCCGAGAACCTGTTCGGCGAGTGGTCCATTGTTGATGTCGACCTGGCTCTGATGCTCAACCGTCTGGTCATGAACGGCGATGCCGTGCCGCAGCGGCTGGCCTCCTATGCCGACCGCCAGTGGCAGCGGCCTTCGGTGCAGCGCTGGGTGGCGCTGGAGCGGCCGCCGCGCTGAGTCTTCGGCGGCGGCGAGCCCGTCAGCCCACCACTACTTCGCTGATCTGCGTCGCCGGCGCGATGTCGGTGTAGTTCTTCACGTCGTCCCTGATCTCCTTCGCGTGCGGGCCGAAGGCCTTCTGGAAGGATTCGACCGATTCGGCGAACACGTGGCACATGGCGACGTAGGTGGGCGCTGAGCCCGGCGCGCCGCCGCCCAGGCCCTTGTCGATGGTGTACGAGAGGCATGCGTCACCCATGCGGGCCTTGAGCATGGGCATGTGCTTGTCGCGGTAGTAGTCGTGATCGAACCGTGCGCCGGGGGTGTGGGGGTACATCACGCTGAACTTGATCATGCAAGGAGTCTCCTGAGATGGGCGTTCGAGGATAGGAGATGGCCAGTGCCCGCACAAGCCGAGGGCGACGCGGCCGCGACCTAAGATGCGTGCCCATGCGAATCACCGTCTACCTCACCGACAACCGCCCAGACCCCTGGATCGAAGGCCTGAAGGCCGAACTCCCCGATGCCGTCATCGAAGCCTGGAAGCCCGGTGCTCCGCAGGCCGACCATGCCGTGGTGTGGGCGCCGCCGCAGGAGTTTCTCGACGAGCAGCCGAAGCTGCGCGGCATCTTCAACATCGGCGCGGGCGTCGATGCGCTGCTCAAGCTGAAGGTGCCGGCGCACACCCGCATCGTGCGGCTCGACGACGCGGGCATGTCGGTGCAGATGGCCGAGTACGTCTGCCACACGCTGATCCGCCACTTCCGCGAGTTCGATGTCTACGAGGCCGACGCGCGCGAGGGCAAGTGGAGCTACCGCAAGCCGAAGCTGCGGCGCGACTTCCCGGTCGGCATCATGGGGCTGGGCGTGCTCGGCGAGCGCGTGGCGAAGGCCGTGGCGCAGTTCGAGTTTCCGGTGCTGGGCTGGAGCCGTTCGCCAAAAGAGATCGAAGGCGTGCGCGTGTTCAGCGGCGAGGCGCAGTTCGACGAGTTCCTGTCGTCCACGCGCGTGCTGGTCAACCTGCTGCCGCTGACCGAGGCAACGCGCGGCATCCTCAACCGCGACACGCTGGGCAAGCTCAAGCCCGAGGGCTATCTCATCAGCATCGCGCGCGGCGGCCACCTGGTGGAAGACGACCTGATCCCGCTGCTCGACGCCGGCCGGCTCGCGGGCGCGACGCTCGACGTGTTCCAGGTCGAGCCGCTGCCATCGGACCACGCCTTCTGGCGCCATCCGAAGATCACCGTGACCCCGCACGGCTCGGCGCGCACGCTGCGCGAGGAGTCCATCGCCCAGATCGCCGGGAAGATCCGTGCGATGGAGAAGGGGCTGCCGATCGTTGGCGTGGTCGATCCGGTGCGCGGCTACTGACGGGCGCGCACCCTATCTCCGGGCCCGCCGGAGTGCAAAGCGGGCAGGGGAAACCCTGAAACAATAGTTTTTCACAAGTATGAAAATATTTTCATGACTGTGAAAACTGCGTTTCGGGTGATCGAGATCGTCGAGCTCTTCGCCCGGGAGAAGCAGCCGCTGGCTCTTTCCGAGATGGCGCGCCTGCTCGACATGCCGGTGTCGAGCTGCCTGGGCCTGATCCGCACGCTCGAGGAGCAGGGCTACATGTACGAGACCGGCCGCCGCCAGGGCTACTACCCGACGGGCAGGCTGCTCGCGATGGCGCAGGTCATCGCCGCCCACGACCCGGTGCTCGACCGGGTGAAGGCCACGCTCGAGGAGCTGCGCGACGCGGCGCGCGAGACGGTGGTCTTCGGCAAGTTCCGTGATGCGGGGCAGGTGGTCTACCTGGAGGTGCTGAGCGCGCCGCAGAGCATTCGCTACACAGCCGAGTCGGGCGAGACGCGCCCGGCCTATGCCAATTCCATCGGCCGTGCGCTGCTGTCCACGCTCGAACCCGGCGCGCGCCGCAGCCTGCTCGAAGGCATGACGCTCGCGCCGCTGACCGACGCCACGCTCACCACCGCCGACGCCATCGAGGCCGAGCTGCAGCGCTCCGCCGTGCGCGGCTGGTACGGCAACCTCGGCGAAAGCATTCCCGACCTGATCGGCCTGGCCTGGCCGCTGCGCATCGGCGGCGAGGCCTATGCCATCTCCGTCGCAGGCCCGCGCTACCGCATGGAGGCGCGCATCGAGGAGATCGCCGCGATGCTGCGCTCCGCCTGCCTCGCCATCGAACCCAAGAACGAAAGCCCCCGATGACTGCAAGCTCCCCGCGCTACTTCGTCCGCGAGGACGAGATCACCGGCTACCACCCGGCCAACCACACCGGCACGCTGAACAAGCGCCTGATCGGCCCCGAGACCGTGGGCGCGAAGCAGCTCGAGGTGCTCGTCGGCCATATCCAGAAGGGCAAAGGCGCGCTGCCTCACGCCCACCCGGGCATCGAGCAGGTCTGCTACATGCTCGAGGGCCGCGCGGTCGCCGAGGTGGGCGGCCAGCGGCAGGAGCTGCACCCGGGCGACAGCTGCTTCTTTCCCGCCGACGCGATGCACACCTTCACGGTGGTGAGCGACGAGCCGGTGCGCGTGCTGGTGATCTACAGCCCGCCCTACGAGGAATCGCCGGAGCGCGTGATCCGGCCCTGAGAACCGACAGCACTACAACCGGAGACAAACCATGCAGACAACGAAGAACGCGACCGGGCAACCGGCCGCGATGGCGAACCGTCGCCGTTTCATTTCCATCGGCGCGGCCGCGGGCCTTGCGGGCGCCATGCCCTGGGCCTTCGCGCAGGACGGCTATCCGAAGCAGCCCATACGCATCGTCGTGCCCTTCGCCGCCGGCAGCGGCACCGACGCGGTGGCGCGCATCACGGGGCAGATGCTGGGCGAGGCGCTGAAGGCCTCGGTCATCGTCGACAACAGGGCGGGCGCCAACGGCGTGATCGCGGCCGAGTACGTCGCCAAGGCGGCGCCGGACGGCTACACGCTGTTCATGACGACCAACACCACGCACTCGGCCAACCCGAGCCTGATGAAGTCGCTGCCCTACGACCCGGTGAAAGACTTCGCGCCGGTGAGCCGTATGGGCAACCTGCCCTTCATGCTGGTGGTGAACAACGACCTGCCCGTGAAGAGCGTGGCCGAGCTGCTGGCCTGGGGTCGCGCCCACCCGGGCAAGCTCACCTACGCGAGCGGCAACAGCACCGGCATCGTGAGCGGCGCCACGCTCTCGCGCATGAGCGGCGTGCCGATGCTGCACGTGCCCTACAAGAGCACGCCGCCGGCCATCGCCGACCTGATCGGCGGGCAGGTGTCGATGATGGTGGTCGACCTCGCCGCGGGCCTCGCCACGGTGAAGGCCGGCAAGATGCGCGCGATCGCCGTCACCACGCAGGAGCGCACCAAGCTCTTTCCCGAACTGCCGCCGCTGGCCGACACGCCCGAGCTCAAGGGCTTCGACATCACCTCGTGGAACGGCGTGTTCGCGCCGGCAGGCACGCCGCGCGACATCGTGCTGAAGCTCAACAAGGTGCTCGCCGAGATGGCGAACGGCCCGGTCTTCCGCGAGCGCGTGGCGAAGCTGGGCTTCGATGCCTTCGGCAGCACGCCCGAAGAGCTGGGTGCGTTCACGGTGTCGGAGCTGGCGAAGTGGAAGAAGCTGATCCAGGCAGCGGGGATCCAGCCCGAATGAGCGCGGGCGGACCTCTGCAGGGCATCCGCATCCTCGACCTCACGGCCGTGGTGATGGGGCCGTATGCGACGCAGACGCTGGGCGACCTCGGCGCCGACGTCATCAAGGTCGAGCCGCCCGGCGGCGACAACCTGCGCGCCGTCGGGCCGATGCGCAACCCGGGCATGGGCGCGATGGCGATGCACCTCAACCGCAACAAGCGCTCGATCGTGCTCGACCTCAAGCAGCCCGAGGGCCGCGAGGCCTGCCTGCGGCTTGCGGCGGGCTGCGACGCGCTGATCTACAACACGCGGCCGCAGGCGATGGCCCGGCTCGGGCTCGGCTACGAGGCGGTGTCCGCCGTGAACCCGAAGATCGTCTACCTCGGCGCCTTCGGCTATGGCGAGCAGGGGCCCTATGCAGGCAAGCCCGCTTACGACGACCTGATTCAGGGCGCGGCGGGCGTTGCCTCGCTGTTCGCGCAGCAAAGCGGCGGCGCGCCGCGCTATGCGCCCGTCACGCTAGCCGACCGCGCGGTGGGGCTGCAGGCGGCCATCGCGCTGCTGGCCGCCGTGCTGCATGCCCAGCGCACCGGCAAGGGCCAGGCCGTCGAGGTGCCGATGTTCGAGGCGCTGTCGCAGTTCGTCATGGGCGACCATCTCGGCGGCCACAGCTTCGAGCCGCCGCTCGGCCCCACCGGCTACGCGCGCCTGCTCGCGCCGCACCGCAAGCCCTACGCCACGGCCGACGGCTACCTCAGCGTGCTCATCTACAACGACAAGCACTGGCAGGCCTTCTTCGACGTGATCGGTCGGCCGGAGCTGCGTGATTCGCCGATGTTCGGCACGCACACGGCACGCGCCGCGAACATCGGCGCGGTCTATGCCTTCGTGGCCGAGGTGATGGCCACGCGCGGCAGCGACGAGTGGTTCGCCGCGCTGTCTGCCGCCGACATCCCGGTCGCGCGCCTGCACAGCACCGAGAGCCTGCTCGACGATCCGCACCTGCGCGCCGTCGGCTTCTATCCCGAGCTCGACCATCCGAGCGAAGGCCGCATCCGCACCCTCGCGCCGGTAGGCCGCTACAGCGCCACGCCGGCCGCCATTCGCCGCCAGGCGCCGCGCATCGGCGAGCAGAGCGTGGAGCTGCTCCGCGAGGCGGGCTACGGCGACGAGGCCATCGAACGCATGCTCGAACGCGGCGTGACGCTGCAACCCGACACAGCCAAGGACTGAAATGGACTTTTCCCTGAACGAAGACCAGCGCTCGCTGGTCGCCGCCATCGAACGCCTCTGCGAGGACTTTCCCATCGACTACTGGCGCGACCACGACGACCGCGCCGTGTTCCCGCACGAGTTCCATCGCGCCGTGGCCGAAAGCGGCTGGCTAGGCATCGCCATGCCCGAGGCGCAGGGCGGCGCGGGCCTCGGCATCACCGAGGCGGCGCTGATGATGCGTGCCATCAGCGCATCAGGCGCCGGCATGTCGGGCGCGTCGTCGGTTCACATGAACATCTTCGGGCTCAACCCGGTGGTGGTGTTCGGCAGCGAGGCGCAGCGCCAGCGCTTTTTGCCACCGCTGATCGCGGGCACCGAGAAGGCCTGCTTCGCCGTGACCGAGCCCGACGCGGGGCTCGACACCACCAGCCTCAAGACGCAGGCCGTGCGCCGGCCCGATGGAGGCTACGTGCTGCACGGTCGCAAGATCTGGATCTCGACCGCGCAGGTGGCCGACCGCATGCTGATCCTCACGCGCACCACGCCGCTCGACCAGGTGAAGAAGCCCACGCAGGGCCTCACGCTGTTCTACACGCCGCTGGACCGCAGTAAGGTCGAGGTGCGCGAGATCCACAAGCTCGGCCGCGCGGCGGTGGACTCCAACATGCTCTTCATCGACGGGCTCCACGTGCCGGAAGAAGACCGCATCGGCGAGGAAGGGCGGGGTTTCGAGTACATCCTGCACGGGCTCAACCCCGAGCGCATATTGATCGCGGCGGAAGCCATCGGCATCGGCCGCGCGGCGCTGCGCATCGCCTCGCAGTACGCGCAGGAGCGCGTCGTGTTCGGCCGGCCCATCGGCCAGAACCAGGGCGTGGCGCATCCGCTGGCACGCGCCTGGGCCAACCTGGAGGCGGCCGACCTGATGATGCTCAAGGCAGCGACGCTGTACGACGCGGGCGAGCCCTGCGGCATCGAGGCCAACGCGGCCAAGTACCTCGCGGCCGAGGCGGCGCACGACGCCTGCCAGAACGCGGTGCTCACGCTCGGCGGCATGGGCTATGCGAAGGAATACCATGTCGAGCGGCTGCTGCGCGAGAGCTACATCCCGCGCATCGCGCCGGTGAGCCCGCAGATGATCCTGAACTTCATCGCCGAGAAGGCGCTGGGGCTGCCGAAGTCGTACTGATCCAACCCATGCAATGAACGACCGCAACGCCATCGTCGTCCGCCATCTCGCCATCCACGGCCTCGTGCAGGGCGTGAGCTACCGCTGGTCGATGGTGCAGGCCGCGCGGCGGTTCGGCGTGCGCGGCTGGGTGCGCAACCGGCGCGACGGCAGCGTGGAGGCGCTTGCCGCAGGCGAGGCCGGCGCAGTGGAGGCTTTGGTGCGCTGGGCGCATCAGGGTCCGGACGGCGCGCGCGTCGATGCCGTGGACCTGGGCGACATGGTCGGTACCACGCCGGCGGACGACCTGCCCGAAGGCTTCGAGCAGCGCGAAACCGTCTAGCCGGCTCTTCCAGCCGCCGGTGCCGCGCGGCTGGCACCATTTGCAACGCCACAGGCACGCATTGCTACCTTCCGCCGCTTGTGTACCAGGCAGGGTATTTCCATGTGGCCGACAATCGGAGGCGGTCTTCCATCCTCCCGCGATACCAGAGACATCCCATGAAACTCCCCACCACAGTCAGGCTCGTCGACGTCGGCCCGCGCGACGGCCTGCAGAACGAAAAGCAGCCCGTCTCCGCCGAAGTGAAGATCGGCCTCGTGCACCGCCTGCAGGACGCGGGCCTGAAGGAGATCGAGGTCACCAGCTTCGTGAGTCCCAAGTGGGTGCCGCAGATGGCCGACAACGCCGAGGTGATGCACGGCATCCAGCGCAAGCCCGGCGTGGGCTACTCGGTGCTCACGCCCAACATGAAGGGCTTCGAGGCGGCCATCGCCGCACCGCGCGAGGAATGGCCCGACGAGATCGTGGTGTTCGGTGCGGCCAGCGAGGCCTTCAGCCAGAAGAACATCAACTGCTCCATCGCCGAGAGCATCGAGCGCTTCGCACCGGTGGTGGCCGCGGCGCTCGAAAAGGGCATCCGCGTGCGCGGCGCGATGTCGTGCACGGTCGGCTGCCCCTACGAGGGCGAGATCGCGCCGGCCAAGGTCGGCTACCTCGCGCAGCTGATGAAGGGCATCGGCGTGCAGCGCGTGGACGTGGCCGACACCATCGGCGTGGGCACGCCGCGCAAGGTGCAGGCGGCGATGGAGGCCACGCTGGCACACTTCGATGTCGACGCCATCTCCGGCCACTTCCACGACACCTACGGGCAGGCGCTGGTCAACACGCTGGCGGCGCTCGAGCTGGGCGTGTGGAACTTCCAGTCGTCCTCTGCCGGCCTGGGCGGCTGCCCCTACGCCAAGGGCGCGACGGGCAACGTGGCGACTGAAGACGTGGTCTACATGCTGCACGGCATGGGCATCGAGACCGGCATCGACCTCGACAGGCTGATCGACGCGGGCGTCTACATCAGCGAGGCACTGGGCCGCGAGCCGAATTCGCGCGCCTCGAAGGCCATCCGCACCAAGCGGGCGGGTTGAAGCATGGATCTGCAAGTCTGGCTCGCATTCCTGGTGGCGAGCTGCGTCATTGCCGTGTCGCCCGGTTCGGGTGCGGTGCTCAGCATGAGCCACGGGCTCAGCTACGGCGTGCGGCGCACCACGGCGACCATCGTCGGGCTCCAGCTGGGGCTCGCCGTGATCCTGCTGGTGGCCGGGCTCGGCGTGGGCGCGGTGCTCACCGCCTCGGCCACCGCGTTCACGGTCATCAAGGTGGTCGGCGCCTGCTACCTGCTGTGGCTGGGCTGGCGCCAGTGGCGCGCGCCCGTCGCGAAGGCCGAAGGCAACGCGCAGGAGGCATCCGCCGAGCCCGACCTCACGGCCTCGCAGCGCGTGCTGCGCGGCTTCCTGACCAACGTGACGAACCCCAAGGGCATCGTCTTCATGGCGGCCGTGCTGCCGCAGTTCATCCAGCCGACGCGGCCCCTGTGGCTGCAGCTGCTGGTGCTGCTGGCCACGACGGTGATGGTCGACGTGACCGTGATGCACGGCTACGCCTGGCTGGCCGCGCGGCTGCAGGGCCTGCTTCGCAGCGTGCGTGCCCGGCGCGCGCAGAACCGCGTCTTCGGCGGCGTGCTGATGGCGATGGGCGCGTTCCTGTTCATGTTCAAGCGCAGCGCCTGATAGATTCGAATCCATGTGCGGTTCCGAACTCCATTCCCTCCCTGAAGGCGTCCAGCGCGTGTCCCGCGTGCTGCAGGACGCCGGTCATCCCCATTCGCCACGCATGCTCGACGACGCCTGCCGCACCGCGCAGCAGGCGGCCGACGCGCTCGGCATCTCGGTCGGCCAGATCGCCAAGAGCATCATCTTCCGGCGCAAGAGCGACGAGGTGGCAGTGCTCGTCATCACCTCGGGCGACAAGCGCGTGGACGAGAAGAAGGTCGACGCGCTGGTCGGCAAGACCGGCCGCGCCGACGCCGACTTCGTGAAGGCGCGCACCGGCTTCACCATCGGCGGCGTGTCGCCCGTGGGCCATGTGACGCAACCCGTGGTGCTGATCGACCGCGAGCTGTTCCGCTTCGAGGAGATCTGGGCCGCGGCCGGCCATCCGCATGCGGTGTTCCAGTTGCGCCCGCACGACCTCGAGAAGCTCACCGGCGCGCCGGTGGCGGACGTGGTGTGAATTTCGCGGAAGCCGAGACGCTCGCCGAACGCGCCGTGGCCGTGCAGTCCATGGCGGAAGACGTGCCCTCGCCGTGCTCGTCGGTGTGCCGCATGGACCGCCTGAGCGGCTTCTGCGAAGGCTGCCTGCGCACCATTCCCGAGATCGCGGGCTGGAGCAAGATGGAAGACGAGACCCGGCGCCATGTGTGGCGCGCGATAGAGTTGCGTGCCAAGGCCGGCATCTGGCGGGCTCCAGACGGCACAAGCGACACAGGAGACAGGCACGCATGAAGCACATCGACTTCCATCTCGACTTCATCTCTCCCTACGCGCACCTCGCGTTCGAGCACCTGCCCGAGGCGCTCGAGGGACTGAGCTACAGCGTGGCCTACAAGCCGGTGCTGCTGGGTGCGCTGCTCAAGCAGCATGGCCAGCTGGGCCCCGCCGAGATTCCGTCGAAGCGCAGCTGGACGTACCGCCATGTGCTCTGGCTGGGCCATGCGAACGGCATCGAGATCCAGATGCCCGCATCGCATCCCTACAACCCGTTGGCGCACCTGCGGCTCGCGGTGTCCACGGGCGACGACGGCAGCATCAGCCGCCTCGTGGCCGAGACCATCTTCCGTCACGTGTGGCGCGGCGGTGAAGAGGCTGGCGATGCGGCGCGCCTTGCCGCGCTCACTGCCCAGCTCAACCCGAAGCGCGACGCGAACAGCGACGAGAGCAAGGCCCTGCTCAAGCGCAACACCGAGGAAGCCCTGCAGCAGGGCGTGTTCGGCACGCCCTCCTATGTGGTCGACGGCCGCCTGTTCTGGGGCTTCGACGGCCTGCAGATGCTGCGCGCGTACCTGACGGGCGACGCCTGGTTCGACGGCCCGCAATGGGCCTCGGCGGACCAGCGCCCGGCCTTGTTGCGCAGCAGCAAGCCGGCCTGAGTACAAACCCGGGCAAGCCCCGGTAACGGCCCGATTTCTTACAGGCTGAAACGCGCTGCGCGGGTTTCACCCTAATCCGTAAGCGCGCGTTCAGTTTCGCGCAAGGCTCGGGTCAGTCGCGCCTCCAAGAATGCCTCACGGTCCCGAATGCCGGGAACGAATGAACGCATACATACAGGAGACGACCAATGGCAGCCACACTGGATTCGAGGGGGGTTCCGCATCAGGCCCCCCGGCCCATGTCCTCGGAGGAGAAGAAAGTCATCTTCGCCTCTTCACTCGGCACTGTGTTCGAGTGGTACGACTTCTACCTCTACGGCTCGCTCGCCGCGATCATCGCGAAGCAGTTCTTCAGCGGCCTCGATGCGGGCGCGGCCTTCATCTTCGCGCTGCTGGCGTTTGCCGCCGGCTTCCTGGTGCGTCCGTTCGGCGCCATCGTGTTCGGGCGACTGGGCGACATGATCGGGCGCAAGTACACCTTCCTGGTGACGATCCTGATCATGGGCCTGTCGACCTTCATCGTCGGCCTGCTGCCGAGCTACGCGACCATCGGCGTCGCGGCGCCGGTGATCCTGATCGCGCTGCGCATGCTGCAGGGCCTCGCGCTCGGCGGCGAGTACGGCGGTGCCGCCACCTACGTGGCCGAGCACGCGCCGCACGGCAAGCGCGGCGCCTACACCTCGTGGATCCAGACCACCGCCACGCTCGGCCTGTTCCTGAGCCTGCTGGTGATCCTGGGCGTGCGCGAGTTCATGGGCGAAGCCGCGTTCAACGACTGGGGCTGGCGCATTCCGTTCCTGGTGTCGATCCTGCTGCTGGGCATCTCGGTGTGGATCCGCCTGACGCTGTCGGAATCGCCCGCCTTCCAGAAGATGAAGGCCGAGGGCAAGACCTCGAAGGCGCCGCTGTCCGAGTCCTTCGGCCAGTGGAAGAACCTGAAGATCGTGATCCTGGCGCTGGTGGGTCTCACGGCCGGCCAGGCGGTGGTGTGGTATTCGGGCCAGTTCTACGCGCTGTTCTTCCTGACGGCGCAGCTGAAGGTCGACGCGACCACGGCCAACCTGATGATCGCCGCGGCACTGCTGCTGGGTACGCCCTTCTTCGTGGTGTTCGGCACGCTGTCCGACAAGATCGGCCGCAAGCCGATCATCATGGCCGGCTGCCTGCTGGCCGTGGTCACGTACTTCCCGGTCTTCAAGATGCTGACCGAGGCCGCCAACCCCGACCTGGCCCGCGCGCAGGCCACGGCAGGCGTCACGGTGACGGCCGACCCGGCGACCTGCTCGTTCCAGGGCAACCCGGTGGCCCGCGAGATCGACTTCCGCAGCTCGTGCGACATCGCCAAGCGCTACCTCGTGCAGAACTCTGTGAGCTATGAGAACGTGGCCGGCGCGCCGGGCTCGAAGGCCATCGTGAAGATCGGCGACAAGACGGTCGAGGCGCCCGTGGGCACTGTCGTGAACTCGAAGTTCGACGAGAACTCCGTCAAGGAGATCGCCGCTTTCAAGAAGGGCGTGGCCGAAGACCTGAAGGTCGCGGGCTATCCGGCCAAGGCCGATCCCGCCAAGATCAACAAGGTGCTGACCATCGTGCTGCTGTTCTGGCTGGTGCTGCTGGTGACCATGGTCTACGGCCCGATCGCAGCGATGCTGGTCGAGCTGTTCCCCACGCGCATCCGCTACACCTCGATGAGCCTGCCGTACCACATCGGCAACGGCTGGTTCGGCGGCCTGCTGCCGACCACCGCCTTCGCCATCGTGGCCTCGACCGGCAACATGTTCAACGGCCTGTGGTATCCGATCATCATCGCGGGCATCACGCTGGTGGTGGGCACGCTGTTCATCCGCGAGACCAAGGACGTGGACATCTACGCCAACGACTGATCGTCGCCGAACAAGAAAAGAGAGGAGGGCTCCGCGCCCTCCGTTCAACAAAGAGGCTTCATGCCGACCGCATGAGGCCTTTTTCTTGAACCATCCAGGAGACAGCACCCATGTGGAAAATCGTCGTCGGCTTCGTCATCTTCGCCGCCATTGCCCTGTACGTGATCTCGAAGGCCGGTGACAAGGTCGACATGTCGGGCGAGAAGCATGGTGGCGACACCACCACGCACGAGCCCGCGCCAGCCGCGGCGCCGAAGTAGGCCCGAGGATTCTTCAGGCCGGAACACCGCGGAACCGGCTTTGCCGGGCCGCAGGTGTTGTCCCCGGTAGGGGGTTGGAGAAGCGACACGAAGTGCGCGAAGCCTGGGGGCGAGCCTACCTCTTGAACCGGCCGTCGCTCACGATGGAGAGGTCGACGTAGTCGATGCCCGTGTGGTCGGTCGGCGAGTAGCTCACGTCGAGTCCGCCGCCCACGTCGTACTGGAAGCTGTTGAGCGTGGCGATCAGCTTCGCGCGCGTGGGCTTCGGCCCCGTGCGGCGCAGCGCCTCCACCATCACCTTGGTTGCGACGAAGCCCTCGAGCAGCGCGGGCGACAGCTCGTTCTGGCCCTTGGCCTTGGCGAGCGCCAGCGCTTCCTTGATGAGCGGGTGGCCGAACGAGCGCTCGTAGGGCAGCACCTGCGTGATGATCACGCCCGCGCTGGCCGAGCCCAGTTCCTTGATGAAGCCCGAGGCCGCGTTGTTCGACAGCGTGATGATCTGCGCCGCCGAGCCCGCGGCGCGCAGCGCCTTGATGCCGTCGGTCACCGCGGTGCCCGAGCCGATCCACAGCACCGCCTGCACGTTCGCCTTGGTGAGCTGCGGCACGATGGCCGCGTAGTCGGGCTTGCTGCGGTCCGCCAGCGCCACCACGGCCGGCTTCAGATTGGCCTTCTCGAAGCCCTTGTTCGCGCCTTCCATCGCATCCTTGCCGAAGGAGTCGTCGGCCTGCACGACGGCGATGCGCTGGATGCCGGTGGTCTGCAGGTGCTGCACCGCCTTCTCGGCCTCGCGCTGGTAGGTCGAGCGCACGTTGAAGATGTTCTTCTGCACCGGCTTGTGCAGCGCCATCGCGCCCGTCGAGGGGCCGACCAGCGCCACGCCGTACTTGTCGAGCAGCGGGATCACCGCGAGCGTGTTGGGCGTGCCGCGGTTGAGCAGCAGCGCAACCACCTTCTTGTCCTCGATGAGCACGCGCGTGTTCTCCAGCGAGCGCTTGGCGTCGAGGCCATCGTCCATGCGGATCACCTCGATCTGCTCGCCGTTGATGCCGCCCTGGGCGTTGACCTGGTCGATGACCAGCTGCGAGCCCATGATGGTTTCCTTGACGCTGGCCGCCACGGGGCCCGAGAGGTCGGCCGACTGGCCGATCAGGATCTGGGCCGATGCATCCGGCGCCGTCATGGCCAGGAGCAGCGCAACGGCGCAGGACGTGAACGTCTTCTTCATCGAGCAAAGCCTTTCCACGAAGCGGGGTGCTTCTGTCAACAGGTGTGTAATGTGTTGCTGAACGTCACCGTCCGCCAGTTCGCGCAAACCCTGTCAGACCAAGGTTTTCAGGCCAAAAAAAGCCCGCCGGATTGCGCCGGCGGGCCTGTGGAAACGCCCTCTGGGGGCGGGGACTCAACGCTTGAAGCGCCCGTCGCTGATGATCGACAGGTCCGCGAAATCGATGCCGCTGTGGTCGGTCGGCGAGTAGCTCACCTCGAGCCCCCCGCCCAGGTCGTAGCCGCGCAGGCCTTCGAGCGCGGCGACCATCCTTGCGCGTGTGGGCTTGGGGCCGGCGCGGCGCAGCGCCTCCACCAGCACCTTGGCCGAGGCGAAGCCTTCGAGCGCGGCCGGCGACAGTTCCGTCTGGCCCTTGGCTTGTGCGAGAGCCAGGGCTTCCTTCACCATCGGCTGGCCGAGCGAACGCTCGCTGGGGAACACCTGCGTCACGATCACGCCCTTGCTCGCGTCGCCCAGCTGCTTGATGAAGCCCGACGAGGCGTTGTTCGACAGCGTGACCACCTGCGCCGCCGAGCCAGCGGCGCGCAGCGCCTTGATGCCGTCGACCACGGCCACGCCCGAGCCGATCCACACCACGGCCTGCGCGTTGGCGTCCTTGATGGCCGGCACGATGGCCTTGTAGTCGGGCTTGTCGCGGTCGGCCGGGATGGTCACGGTCGGCTTGGCCTTGCCCTTGGTGAAGCCGGTCATCGCGCCTTCGAGCGCGTCGGAGCCGAAGGAGTCGGTCACGTACACCACCGCGATGCGCGTGAGGCCGATGGTCAGCAGGTGCTGCACCGCCTTCTCGGCCTCGCGCTGGTAGGTGGCGCGCACGTTGAACACATGCTTCTGCAGCGGCTTGTGCAGCACCATCGCGCCGGTGGAGGGGCCGATGAGCGCCACGTCGTACTTGTCGAGCCACGGGATGATGGCCTGCGAGTGCGGCGTGCCGCGGCTCATGAAGAGCGCCAGCACCTTCTTGTCCTCGATCAGCACGCGCGCGTTCTCGCTGGCGCGCTTCACGTCGAAGCCGTCGTCCATGCGCAGCACCTCGATCTTCTCGCCGTGGATGCCGCCTTGCGCGTTGGCCGCATCGATCACCAGCTGCGCGCCGCCGATGGTCTCGTTCACGCTCGCGGCCACCGAGCCGGTCATGCCGGCGGTCTGGCCGATCAGGATCTGCGCCGACGCGCCGAGCGCGCTGAAGGCCAGCAGTGCGGTGGCGCAAAGCATGCGCGTTTTCGTCATGGAAACCTTTCGGGGCAATGCGCGAGCCCGGCTCGGGTGCGCATGAAAACAAATGTGGTATTTGTTTCTGAAAGTGTTTTGAACTCCATCCGGACAAACCCCTGCGCAGCCACCGACCTTGTGACGTAGTGCGCAAACCCGTCACGGAGCACTCCCTAGAATGTTTGCCCCACCCCCCAAGGCACTCATGACACAGGGCTCCATCCGGATTCGCGGCGCGCGCCAGCACAACCTCCAGAACCTCGATCTCGACATCCGCACCGGCGAGATGACGGTGGTCACCGGGCCCAGCGGCTCGGGCAAGTCGAGCCTCGTTTTCGACACCCTCTACGCAGAAGGCCAGCGGCGCTACGTGGAGACCTTCTCCGCCTACGCGCGCCAGTTCCTGGACCGCATGGACAAGCCGGCCGTCGACAAGGTGGAGGGCGTGCCGCCCGCCATCGCCATCGACCAGACCAACCCGGTGCGCTCCTCGCGCTCCACGGTCGGCACGATGACCGAGCTGAACGACCACCTGAAGCTGCTCTTCGCGCGCGCGGCCAACCTGTTCGACCGCGAGACCGCGCTGCCGGTGCGCCACGACTCGCCCGACAGCATCTATGCGCAGATCGTCGAGCGCGCAGCCGCGGCGGGCGACCCGCGCCTGGTGGTCACCTTCCCGGTCGAGCTGCCGGCGAGCACCACGGCCGAGGAGGTCACGCAGTGGCTGTCGGCGAGCGGCTTCACGCGCGTGCAGGCCGAGCGCGAGGTGGCCACGCCCACCGGGCCGCGCAAGGTGCTCGACGTGGTGGCAGACCGCTTCCGCGCATCGAGCGCCGAGCGCTCGCGCGTGGTGGAAGCCATCGAGGTTGCGCTCAAGCGTGGCAGTGGGCGTGTCACTGTGCATGCCACGGGTGCCGAAGAGAACGCGCCGACAGATGTGTGGAAGTTCTCGACCGGCCTGCATTGCCCCGAGAGCGACATCCGCTACGCCGACCCCATTCCGTCGATGTTCTCGTTCAACTCCGCCGTGGGCGCCTGCGACACCTGCCGCGGCTTCGGCCGCGTGATCGGCGTCGACCTGGGGCTGGTGATCCCGAACGACAAGCTCACGCTGCGTGCCGGCGCCATCAAGACCATCCAGACGCCGGCATGGAAAGAGGCGCAGGACGACCTCATGCGCCACGCCGAGGCGGCGGGCATTCCGCGCGACACGCCCTGGAACAAGCTCACCGAGGAGCAGAAGCACTGGGTGATCGAGGGCACGCCCAACTACAAGGAAGGCAACTGGAACAAGCAGTGGTACGGCGTGCGCCGCTTCTTCGGCTACCTGGAGAGCAAGGCCTACAAGATGCACATCCGAGTGCTCTTGTCCAAGTACCGCAGCTACACGCCGTGCCCCACCTGCAGCGGCGCGCGCCTGAAGCTCGACAGCCTGCTGTGGCGCATCGGCAGCAAGGAAGACGCCGACGCGGTGCTGCCGCCCGAAAAGCGCTTCATGCCCACCGGCGCCAAGTGGACGCGCGCGCAGCTCGAGGCCCTGCCGGGCCTGTGCCTGCATGACCTGATGCTGCTGCCCATCGAGCGGCTGCGGCAGTTGTTCGACCGCATCGAGCACCGCAGCAACGGCCACACGGCGAGCGAAGGCGAGCTGCAGGCGCTGAAGCTGCTGTTCGAGGAAATCACCACCCGCCTGCGCTACCTGCATGACGTCGGCATCGGCTACCTCACGCTCGACCGCCAGAGCCGCACGCTGAGCGGCGGCGAGGTGCAGCGCATCAACCTCACGACCGCGCTCGGCACCTCGCTGGTCAACACGCTGTTCGTGCTCGACGAGCCCAGCATCGGCTTGCATCCGCGCGACATGAACCGCATCACCGAGGCCATGCTGCGCCTGCGCGATGCGGGCAACACGCTGGTGGTCGTGGAGCACGACCCGGCCGTGATGCTGGCCGCCGACCGCGTGATCGACATGGGCCCCGGCCCCGGCGCGCGCGGCGGACAGATCGTGTTCGACGGCACCACCGACCAGCTGCGCGATGCCGACACGCTCACCGGCCAGTACCTGGGCGGGCGCAAGAAGATCGGCATGGGCTTCAAGCGGCTCGTGAGCGAGAACACGCACCGGCTCATCCTCGAAGGCGTGCGCGAGCACAACCTGAAGAACATCACGGTCGAGTTCCCGCTGGCGCGCCTGGTGTGCGTCACCGGCGTCAGCGGCTCGGGCAAGTCCACGCTGATCCAGGACGTGCTGGCGCCCGCGCTCATGCGCCACTTCGGCAAGGCCACGGAAACGCCCGGCGCGCACGACCGCATGCTGGGCGCCGACCACCTTGGCGACGTGGTGTTCGTCGACCAGTCGCCCATCGGCAAGACCGCGCGCTCCAACCCCGCGAGCTACGTGGGCGCCTGGGACGCCATCCGCGAGATCTTCGCCACCGCGACGCTCTCGCGCCAGCGCGGCTACACCGCCAGCAAGTTCAGCTTCAACTCCGGCGACGGGCGCTGCCCGACCTGCGGCGGCTCGGGCTTCGAGCACGTCGAGATGCAGTTCCTGTCCGACGTGTACTTGCGCTGCCCCGACTGCGACGGCAAGCGCTACCGCCCCGAGATCCTCGAAGTGCGCGTGGAACGCAAGGGCAAGAGCTACAACGTGGCCGACGTGCTCGACCTCACCGTGGCCGAGGCCGCGGCGGTGTTCGAGGCCGACCGCGACGTGCTGCGCGTGCTGCAGCCGATTTCCGACGTGGGTCTCGACTACGTCAAGCTGGGCCAACCCGTGCCCACGCTCAGCGGCGGCGAGGCGCAGCGCCTGAAGCTCGCGGGCTTCCTGGCCGAGGCCGCGAAGAACGCCACCGCCAGCAAGCAGTCGGTGGCGCGCAAGGGCACGCTGTTCCTGTTCGACGAGCCGACCACCGGCCTGCACTTCGACGACATCGCGCGGCTGATGCGCGCGCTGCGCAAGCTGCTCGACGCCGGCCATTCGCTGATCGTGATCGAGCACAACCTCGACGTGATCCGCGCCAGCGACTGGCTCATCGACCTCGGCCCCGAAGGCGGCGAGGGCGGTGGCCAGGTGGTGGCCGAAGGCACGCCCGAGCAGCTGCGCGAGAACCGCGCCTCGCTCACCGGCGCCGCGCTGGCCGACTACGAGCTGGCCATCGGCCCCGACGCCTACAAGGTGGCCGAGCGCGCCGCGCGCCGCTACATCGCCAACGCCAGGAAGGCGCCGGGCGCCGAGGCGGTGCAGATCGTCAACGCGCGCGAGCACAACCTGAAGAACCTCAGCGTCGACATTCCACGCGGCAAGTTCAGCGTGGTGACGGGCGTGAGCGGATCGGGCAAGTCGACGCTGGCCTTCGACATCCTGTTCAACGAAGGGCAGCGCCGCTACCTCGAATCGCTCAATGCCTATGCGCGCAGCATCGTGCAGCCGGCCGGCCGGCCCGAGGTGGACGCGGTGTACGGCATTCCGCCGACCGTGGCCATCGAGCAGCGCCTGTCGCGCGGCGGCCGCAAGAGCACGGTGGGCACCACCACCGAGGTCTGGCACTTCCTGCGCCTCTTGTACGTGAAGCTGGGCATCCAGCATTGCATCCACGACGGCGCGGCCGTGCAGCCGCAGACGCCCGACAGCATCGCCGCGCAGCTCATGCGCAACTTCAAGGGCCAGCACATCGGCCTGCTCGCGCCGCTGGTGAGCAACCGCAAGGGCGTGTACACCGAGCTGGCCGACTGGGCGCGTCCGCGCGGCTTCACGCACCTGCGCGTGGACGGCGACTTCCTGCCGACCACCGGCTTCCCGCGCATCGACCGCTTCAAGGAACACAGCATCGAGCTGCCGGTGGCCAGCCTCGACGTGCTGCCCTCGAAGGAGAACGAGCTGCGCGAGGCGCTGGCCAAGGCGCTCGAACACGGCAAGGGCGTGGTGCATGTGCTGAGCGAGCTCGACGGGCTGCGCGCCGCGATGATGGCGGGCGTGTCCGCGGCCGGCATCGGCCGCGTGAACGTGTTCTCCACGCTGCGCGCCTGCCCGGTGTGCAGCACCAGCTACGCCGAGCTCGATCCGCGCCTGTTCAGCTACAACAGCAAGCACGGCTGGTGCCCCGACTGCGTGGGCACGGGCGTCAAGCTCAGCAAGGACCAGCGCAAGGTGTTCGACGACTCCGTGCTGGCCGACGACAGCAAGGGCCGCGAGCAGACCTTCGCCGAGCCCGAGGTCGAAGACCTGGCCGACGTGGTCTGCCCGACCTGCGAGGGCACGCGCCTGAACGCCACGGCGCGCGCCGTGAGCTTCGGCACCGCGGCCGACGGCACGGGCGGCATCGGCATCACCGAACTCGCGCGCATGAGCGTGACCGAGGTGCGGCAGTGGTTCGACGGGCTCACGCTTACCGGCCGCGAGGCCGAGATCGCACGCGATCTCGTGCCGGAAATCAGGAGCCGGCTCGAATTCCTCGAAGAAGTGGGCCTGGGCTACCTCACGCTCGACCGCGGCGCGCCCACGCTTTCAGGCGGCGAGGCGCAGCGCATCCGCCTCGCGGCGCAGCTCGGCAGCAACCTGCAGGGCGTGTGCTACGTGCTCGACGAGCCGACCATCGGCCTGCACGCGCGCGATAACCAGATCCTGCTCGACGCGCTGCACAAGCTCGGCGACAAGGGCAACACGCTGGTGGTGGTGGAGCACGACGAGGACACCATCCGCCGCGCCGACCACATCATCGACATCGGCCCGAGCGCCGGCAAGCGCGGCGGCAGGCTGGTGGCGGAAGGCACGGTGGCCGACATCCAGAAGGCCGGCGATTCTCAGACCGGCCGCTACCTGCGCGATGCGATCAGGCACCCGCTGCAGGCGCGCCGGCTGGTGCCGTCGCCAGACCCCAAGGCCGGGAAGAGCGGCGAGTGGCTCACCGTGCACGGCGCCGACCTGCACAACCTGCAGGACATCACCGCCACGCTGCCGCTGCACCGCCTCGTGGTGGTCACCGGCGTCAGCGGCTCGGGCAAGTCGACGCTGGCGCGCGACGTGCTGCTGGCCAACGTGCAGGCCATCGTGGTGCAGCGCATGACCAAGGCGGGCCGCGACGCCGATGCCGCAGGCAAGCGCCCGGCGTGGGCCGGCTGCAGCAAGGTCGAAGGCTACGAGACCATCGACCGCGTGCTCGAGGTCGACCAGACGCCAATCGGCAAGACGCCGCGCAGCTGCCCGGCCACCTACATCGGCTTCTGGGACACCATCCGCAAGCTCTTCGCCGACACGCTCGAAGCCAAGGCGCGCGGCTACGGCCCGGCGCGCTTCAGTTTCAACACCGGCGAAGGCCGCTGCCCGGGCTGCGAAGGCGCGGGCGTGCGCACCATCGAGATGAGCTTCCTGCCCGACGTGAAGGTGCCCTGCGAGGTCTGCCACGGCGCGCGCTTCAACCCCGAGACGCTGGCCGTGAGCTGGCGCGGCAAGAGCATCGGCGACGTGCTGAAGATGGAAGTCGACGAGGCCGTCGAGTTCTTCGCGAGCATGCCCAACATCAGCCACCCGCTGCAGCTGCTGAAGGACGTGGGACTCGGCTACCTCACGCTGGGGCAGCCCTCGCCGACGCTCTCTGGCGGCGAGGCGCAGCGCATCAAGCTGGTGACCGAGCTGAGCAAGGTGCGCGACGACATCACCCGCCGCGGCCAGAAGGCGCCGCACACGCTGTACGTGCTCGACGAGCCGACCGTGGGCCTGCACATGGCCGACGTCGAGAAGCTGATCCACGTGCTGCACCGGCTGGTGAACGGCGGCCACAGCGTGGTGGTGATCGAGCACGACCTCGACCTGATCGCCGAGGCCGACTGGATCCTCGACCTGGGGCCTGAAGGCGGCAACGCGGGCGGGCGCATCGTCGCGTCGGCACCGCCCGAAGAGGTGGTGCGGCTGGGCACGCACACCGGCGTGGCGCTGGCGCCGGTGCTGGCGCGCTGACCGGAGCCGCTCAGGCGGCTTCTTCCGACCGGGCCGCCTCGCGCAGCGCTTCCAGGCAGGCGGCCACGGCCGGCCTGTCGCTCTCCGCGCCCTGCAGCGCGCCGATGCCTTCGAACTCGCCGTCGAGTTCGTAGGCCACGCGCGCGACCAGCCCCCATTGCACGAACGGCGCGATGAGGCTGCGCGGCACCAGCGAGAGCACGCGGTCGCCGCGCAGGAGTTCGAGCACCAGCGGCAGCGAGGTGCTCGAGATCGGATGGAGTTCGGGCTTCGGTGCATCGGGCGCGTCGAACAGCGCATCGAAGACGCCGCGCACCCCGATGCCATGCACCGGCAGCGTCCAGCGCGCGGCGCGCAGGTCGGCCAGCGTCGGCTGCGCCTTGCGCGCGAGCGGATGGCGGCGGCCCGCCACGATCCAGGGCACGTCGGGCGCGAGCGGCTCGAAGGTGCAGGGCGCGGGCAGCTCCGGCGGCCGGCGGCACAGCGCCACATCGACGCGGCCGGACATCACGTCGGCCAGCAGCTGCTCGCCGGGCGCCTCCAGCACCTCGATGCGCAAGGCCGGGTGGCGCGCGCCGAACGCGGGCAGCACACGGCACAGCAGGCCCGAGACGGCCGCCGGGATCGCACCCACGCGCAGCACGCCGCTCGCGCCGGCCTGCAGCGCATGCACGGTGTCGGCCGAGGCGCGCAGGGCGCTCAGCGTGTTGCGGGCCATCGGGATCACCGCGCGCCCGGCGGCCGTGAGCCTCATGCCGCGCACATGCCGCTCGAACAGCGGCGTGTCGAGCAGGCCCTCGATGTCCGCCAGCGCCTGCGTCGCCGCGGGCTGGCTCATGCCGATCTGCTCGGCCGCGCGCCGCACGCTGCCCGAATCGGCGACGGACACCAGCAGCTGCAGGTGCCGCAGGCGTCCCTTCGCAACCAGCCGGGCGTAGAGGACAGAGGAGGCGGGCGTCACCGTGGGCATGGCTGGCTTCGTGGGGTATCGGGTTTGCTTATCGAGTGGGCAATGAATCTATTGGAAGCCGATCGCTGGCGTCAACATAATCCGGCCACTTTTCGGTTCCCTCGGAGACATGACATGCAGCTTTCCCGTCGCCGGCTTGCGGCCTTCTCAGCGGCCCTGCTGGGCCTTTTCGCGATTCCGGCCTTCGCGCAGGACAGCTATCCACAGCGGCCGGTCAAGCTGATCGTGCCCTTCGCACCCGGCGGCTCGACCGACCTCGTGGCCCGGCTGGTGGCCGACAGGATGCAGGCCACGCTGGGCCAGCCGGTGGTGGTGGACAACCGCGCGGGCGGCGGCGGCATGATCGGCTCCGAAGCCGTGGCCCGCGCCGACGCGGACGGCTACACCGTCGGCATCGGCACCGTGAGCACGCTGACGGTGAACCCGGTCATGCTCAAGGCGAACCGCGTCGATCCGCTGAAGGACCTGGCGCCGATCACCATGCTGGCGACCGTGCCGGCGGTGTTCATGGTGCACCCGTCGTTCCCGGGGCGCAGCTTCGAGCAGGTGGTGACCGAGGTGCGCGCGAAGCCCGATGTCTACAACATGGGCTCCTCGGGGCCGGGCTCCATCAGCCACCTGCTGATCGAGGCGATGAACACCGACCTCAAGTTCAAGCTGCGCCACATCCCGTACCGCGGCATGGGTCCGGCCCTGACGGCGGCGCTGGCGGGCGAGACGCAGGTGTCGAGCGACCAGTACCCCTCGTCGGCCTCGTACATCAAGAGCGGAAAGCTGCTGCCCTTCGCCGTGGGCGCGCACAAGCGGCTGGAGGCGCTGCCTTCGGTGCCCACGCTGAAGGAGCTTGGTCAGCCCGATCTCAACGAGCTGGCGATGACCTGGTTCGGCCTGGTGGCGCCGGCGAAGACGCCGCCTGCCATCCAGAAGAAGCTGCACGACGCGGCCGTGGCGGCGTTGAAAGACCCGGCGCTGCTCGCGCGCCTGAAGGAGATGGGCGTGGAGGCGGTCGGCGGTTCTTCCGACGTCTTCCGTTCGCAGATCGAGAGCGGGCTGGCGCGCAACCGCCGCATCGTCCAGGCCGCAGGCATCAGCCCCGAATGAGCGACAGCACCATGAACGCATCCAGCACGCCCCTTTCGCTCTCCGCCATCGCCGAAACCGTCGACGCGCAATCGCAGCGCCAGCATGCCGAAGTCGTCGCATGGCGGCGCCACATGCACCGCCACCCCGAGCTGTCGTTCAAGGAGGTGGACACCGCCAACTTCCTCGAACGCGAGCTTGCAGCCATCGACGGGCTCGAGGTGACCCGCCCCACGCCCACCAGCCTGCTCGCACGCCTGACCGGCGGCAGGAAAGGTCGCACGCTGGCGATGCGCGCGGACATCGACGCGCTGCCGCTGCAGGACCAGAAAAGCTGCGACTACGCCTCGGACAACGCCAACGTCATGCACGCCTGCGGCCATGACGGCCACGCGGCGATGCTGCTCGGCGCGGCGCGCATCCTCGCCGGCCTGGGCGCGCAGGTGCCGGGCGAAGTGCGCTTTTTCTTCCAGCACGCGGAGGAGCAGCATCCGGGCGGCGCGCAGCAGATGGTGGACGCGGGCGTGATGCAGGGCGTCGACCAGGTGATCTCGGCGCACGTGATGTCGACGCTGGACACCGGCAGCATCGCCGTGCTCGACGGCCCGGCGCTGGCCAGCTCCGACCGCTTCGTGCTGCGCCTGCGCGGACGCGGCGGCCATGCGGCCAACCCCGACCGCTGCATCGACCCGATCATGATCGGCGCGCAGATCGTCGGGAACCTGCAGGCCATCGTTTCGCGCAACACCGACCCGCACGAGGCGCTGATTCTTTCGGTCACGCGCTTCGACGGCGGCAGCGCCTTCAACGTGATTCCCGACGCGGTGGAGCTGTGGGGCTCGGTGCGCTGCTTCAGCGAGCAGGTGCGCGCCGGCGTGCCTGCGCTGGTGGAGCGCATCGCCAATGGCGTGGCGGCGGCGCATGGCGCGACATGCGAGCTGGAGTACATCCGCGGCTACAGCCCGGTGGTCAACGATCCCGCCGTGGCCGCACTGGTGCGCACGGCGGTGAGCCAGGGCATTGCGACGGCGGCGCTGGAAACCATCCGGCCCTTGCCGAACAGCGAGGACTTCAGCGCGTTCCTGAAGCACGCGCCGGGCACCTATGTGTTCATCGGCGCGCGCAGTGCCGCCAAGGGCATCGTGCATCCGCATCACCATCCGCATTTCGACTTCGACGAAGACGCGCTGCTGCATGGCGTGCAGCTGTTCGCGAACGCGCCCTTCCACCTGAACGCATAGGCCTTTCGGGGGCCTCGCCAGGGTTGTGCAAAGAGGCGCACAATGGCTTCAACCCTTGGCGCAGGCGCATCCTGAATCAGCCATGGTGGAGTAAACATGTGAGGGGATGAAGCGCCGCGGCGGGGCTACGCAAGGAGCCATGTCATGACCCGCTTCATCGATGTTCACAGCCTGGTCCGCCTGGTGGACGAGACTGGTGTGCCGGAGTTCCTCACCGCGCTGGCCGACGCGCTGCGCGACGACTTCCTGCGATGGCGCGAGTTCGACAAGAAGGCGCGCGTGGCCAGCCATTCGCACCTCGGCGTGATCGAGCTGATGCCGGTGGCCGACGACGGCGCCTACGCCTTCAAGTACGTCAACGGGCATCCCCACAACACCCAGGTCGGGCTGCCGACCGTCATGGCATTCGGCGTGCTGGCCGAAGTCGACACGGGCTACCCCGTGCTGCTTTCCGAACTCACGCTCACCACCGCGCTGCGCACGGCAGCCACTTCCGCGATGGCCGCGAAGGCGCTGGCGCGACCCGATTCGCGCAGCCTCGCGCTGATCGGCAATGGCTCGCAGAGCGAGTTCCAGGCGCTGGCCTTCCATGCGCTGCTGGGCATCGAGGAGGTGCGCGTGTTCGACATCGATCCGCACGCCACCGACAAGCTGGTGCGTCACCTGGCAGCCTGCACGCCGCTGGAGATCGTGCGTGCGCGTTCCGTGGCCGAGGCGGTGCGCGGCGCGGACATCGTCACCACCGTCACCGCCTACCAGGGGCGCGCGACGGTGCTCACGCCCGACATGATCGAGCCGGGCATGCACATCAACGCGGTGGGCGGTGATTCGCCCGGCAAGACAGAGCTGCATCCCGGCGTGCTCGGCAAGGCGCGCGTGTTCGTCGAGTACGAGCCACAGACCCGCGTGGAAGGCGAGATCCAGCAGGTGGCCGCCGACTTTCCGGTGCAGGAACTCTGGCGCGTGCTGCTCGGCGAGGTGCCCGGCCGGGGGAGCCCGGCGCAGGTGACGCTGTTCGACTCGGTGGGCTTCGCGCTGGAGGACTACACGGCGCTGCGCTACATCCAGCGCATCGCCACCGAGCGCGGCATCGGCCGGCAGATCGCGCTGGTGCCCGAGCTCGACGATCCGAAGGACCTGTTCGGGCTCACGGCCTCGGGCCGGCGCCGGGCGGTGCTGCGGCGTGCGGCATGATGGGCGGCTTCGTCACCGCCGATCCCGCCTTCCCTCATCCATGCTCACCATCTACAACGACCAGCACGTTCTTCACCAGGGCAAAGTCGAGATGTTCCGCGGCGAACTCGTGCCGTGCTTCGAGGTGCCCGCCCGCGTCGACCATGTGAAGAGCGAGCTGGAGCGCCGAGGACTCGGCCCGCTGCAGGCGCCCGATGCCTTCGACGACGCGCTGCTCGCCAAGGTGCATGCGCCGCGCTATTTGGACTTCATCGCGCATGCGTGGAATGAGTGGGTGGCGCTGGACCCGGCCAATGCGACGCGCGACGCGCTGCCTTCGTACTGGCCCACGCGCGGCATGCGCAGCGACGTGCTGCCGAAGAGCTTTCCGGCGCGCCTGGGGCTGTTCTCGTTCGACGCGGGCACACCGCTGATGGCCGGCAGCTGGGCGGCGGCACGCCACGGCGCGGCCTGTGCGTGGACCGCGGCACGGCGCATCGTCGGCGGCGAGCGCGCTGCCTTCGCGCTGACGCGGCCGCCGGGCCACCATGCGGGTGCCGATTTCTTCGGCGGCTACTGCTTCCTGAACAACGCCGCCGTCGCGGCGCAGGCGCTGCGCGACGCGGGCGTGGAACGCGTGGCCGTGCTCGACGTCGACTACCACCACGGCAACGGCACGCAAGCCATCTTCTACGAGCGCGACGACGTGCATTTCGCGAGCTTGCACGGCGATCCGCTGACCGACTATCCGTACTACCTGGGCCACGCCGACGAGCGCGGTGCCGGGCGGGGCGAGGGCTTCAACCACAACCTGCCGCTGCCGCGCGGCACGGACTTCACGGCATGGCGCGCGGCGCTGAAGACTGCGCTGGCCCGCATCGCCGAGGTGAAGGCCGGCGCGCTGGTGGTCTCGCTCGGCGTCGACACCTTCGAGGGCGACCCGATCTCGGGCTTCAAGCTCAGGAGCGACGACTACCTGCGCATGGGCGAAGACCTGGCGCGCGCCGGGTTGCCGACGGTGTTCGTGTTCGAGGGCGGCTATGCGGTGGCCGAGGTGGGCGTCAACGCGGTGAACGTGATCGAAGGCTTCGCCCAGGCCTGACCGGCTGACGCGCAGGCGACTCGGATTGCCCGAATCACCCGTGCCGGAGCGGGAAATCAGGGCAGTCCCGATTGCCTTCACCGGACCGGCGGGGCCCAATCGGCGCTTTTCCAAGTCAGGAACCAGTCAGCCATGCTCCGCCGCTCCACTTTCCTCCGTGCCGCCTCGCTCGTTGCAGCGTGCGGTCTCGCTTCTCCCCTGGCGGCTTTTGCGCAGGGCTTTCCCGCGAAGCCCATCAAGCTGGTGATCGCCTTCCCGGCGGGCGGCCCGACCGACATCACGATGCGCCAGCTCGCCGAGAACGCGAGCAAGATCCTCAACCAGCCGGTCATCATCGACAACAAGCCCGGCGCCGGCGGCACGCTGCCCGCGCAGGCGCTGCAGACCGCGCAGCCCGACGGCTACACCGTCGCGCAGATCCCGCTGGGCGTGTTCCGCCTGGGCTACACGACCAAGATCAACTGGGACCCGCTGAAGGACATCACGTACGTGCTGAACGTCACGGGCTATGCCTTCGGCATCGTGGTACCGGCCGACAGCCCCTTCAAGACCTGGGCCGACTTCGTCGCCTACGCCAAGGCCAACCCCGGCAAGCTCACCTACGGCTCGACCGGCACGCTGACGAGCCCGCACCTGACCACCGAGATCGTCGCGCAGAAGGCCGGCATCCAGCTGCAGCACGTGCCCTACAAGGGCAGCGCCGACCTGATGCTCGCCGTGGTCAGCGGCCAGCTGATGGCCGCCGCCGACAGCACCGGCTTCGCGCCGCAGGTCGAGGCCGGCAAGCTGCGCGTGCTCAACACCTGGGGCGAGAAGCGCCTGGCCAAGTTCCCCGACGCGCCCACGCTGAAGGAGCTGGGCTACGACGTGGTGCAGAACTCGCCCTTCGGCATCGGCGCGCCCAAGGGCACGCCGCCCGAGGTGGTGAAGAAGCTGCACGACGCCTTCAAGCAGGCGATGGAAGAGCCCAGCTATGTGGCATCGCTGGGCCGCTACGACATGCTGCCGAACTACATGAGCTCGGCGACCTACACCAAGTTCGCGCAGGACACGGTGGTGCGCGAGAAGGCGATCATCGACAAGCTGGGCCTGGCGAAGGAAGTCAAGACGAACTGATCGCGAAGAGCTCGTCCACCAGCCGCTGCGCAAGCTCCGGCTGCACCGCATCTCCCCCGAACACCAGCCGGAACACGATCGGCGCGATCAGGTGATCGATCACCTGCTGCGGCTCGGGTGCGCGCTCGCCCCGGGCGTGCGCCTGCTCGACCAGCGCCAGCGCTTCCCTGCGGCGGTTGCGCAGGCAGTCGGTGTCGGAGTTGCCATTGGCCAGCGCGGCCGCGGCTTTCAGCAACGAGGTATTGCACGGCTTGGCCAGGTGCTCGATGAGTTCGCGCGCCCAGGCTTCCAGGTCGGCGCGCAGGGAGCCGGTGTCCGGCAGCGGGCGGTTCGGGTCCAGCCGGTGGGTGGCCGTCTCGGCCAGCAGGCCCTGCAGGTCGCCCCAGCGCCGGTAGATGCTCGATGCGCTGACGCCAGCGCGTTCGGCCACGGCCGGCACCGTGACGCGCTCCCGTCCTTGCTCCACCACCAGTTCTTCGAGGGCGGTGCGCACCAGGGCCTGCACCTGCGCGCTGCGGCCGCCGGGGCGTTTGTTGGGAAGGGCGATGTCAGTCATGGTTGTCACTTTAACGCAAAGATATTTGCTTTAGTCGATTCTCAGGTCTAGAATCGCAAAAGCAAAAAAAGTTGCATTAAGGATTCGCCATGCCGTCCTCCTGCCCCGAACTCGCATCCGCCACCGCCGACCTCGCGGCGCGCTCCAGGCCCTGGCGCCTGCCGCCACGCGCGGCCTTTCCGCTGCTGGCGGCGGTGCTGTTCGCCTTCTTCTTCGCGGCTGCAGCGCCTTCGCCGCTCTTCGTGGTGTTCCAGCATGCGTGGCACTTCTCGTCCTCGCTGCTCACGGTGGCCTTTGCGGTCTATGCGATCGCGCTGCTGGTTTCCCTGTTGATCGCGGGCTCGCTGTCGGACCACATCGGGCGGCGGCCGGTGGTGCTGGCGGCGCTGGTGTTGCAGGCGGTGGCGATGGGGCTCTTCCTGCTCGCAAACGGCATCGGCGGGCTGATCGCCGCGCGCGTGGTGCAGGGCATCGCCACGGGCGTCGCGAGCGGTGCGTTGAGCGCGGCGGTGGTCGAGGCTGCGCCGGCCACGCGCAAGCGGCTGGGGGCGATGATCACGAGCGTGTCGCCGCTGGCTGGCCTTGCCGTGGGGGCGCTGCTGACCGGCATCGCGGTGAAGTTCTCGGTCCAGCCGGTGATGCTGGTGTTCGGCGTGCTGGCCCTTGTGTTCGCGCTGGGTGCGGCCGTGGTGCTGTGGATGCCCGAGACCGTCACGCCGCGCGCCGGCGCGCTGGCTTCGCTGGTGCCGCGCGTGTCGATTCCGGTGAGGGCGCGCGCCGAGTTCGCGCGCGGGCTGCCGGTGTTCGTCGTGGTGTGGGCGCTCGGCGGGCTCTACCTGTCGCTCGCGCCTTCGCTGATGCTGCACGTGTTCGGCATCGACAACGGCGTGGTCAACGGCCTCACGGTGGCGGTGCTGTCGGGCATGGGGGCGATCGCGCCCACTCTGCTCGCGCGCTTCGCCGCGCCGAAGCCGATCATCCTCGGCATGGCGAGCATCGCCGTCGGGCTGGTGCTGCTGCTCGCGTCGCTCGCCACGCGCTCGCTCGCGCTGTTCTTCGTCGGCACGGCGGTGGCGGGCCTGGGCTTCGGCGGCGCGTTCTCTGCGTTGGTGCAGACGCTGGCGCCGCTGGCGCAGTCGCACGAACGCGGAGAGCTGTTCGCGGCGATCTTCGTGGTGAGCTATCTCGCGTTCAGCCTGCCGGCGATGCTGGCGGGCTTCCTGGTGGCGCCCGTCGGACTGCTGACCACGACCGAGGGCTATGCGGCGGTGCTGCTGCTGATTGCCGCCTTCGGCGTGTGGAACCAGTGGGCGGTGTTGCGTCGTGGTGCGCGCGAGCTGCCCGTGAGCGAGTAGCCCGGAATCTTGTATCGAGTCAGTTAATAGTCAGGACACGTATGTCAAGTCCCTTGGCCCTTCGGCAGGAGAGTATTTACCCTATGTAATTCATTTGTCTTCCACGATGGAAACACTCGGATGCAGACCTGTGGCGCGAAGGCCCGGGCCCTTAACAGCCACACCTGACACGGGTGTGGCAATTCCCCATCCTGGAGTGATACGAATGAAGAAATCCCTGCTTGTTCTGGCCGCCCTCGCGGCCTGCGGTGCCGCCTCGGCGCAGTCGACCGTGACGCTGTTCGGCGTGGTCGATGCCGCCTACCGCAACGTGTCGAACAAGAGCGAGTCGATTCCGGCTACCCCCTTCACCCCCTACTACAGCGTGAAGGCCAGCCGCAGCGAACTGGCCAACTCGGGCCTGAGCTCCAGCCGTCTCGGCTTCCGCGGCGTGGAAGACCTCGGCGGCGGCCTGTCGGCGAGCTTCTGGCTCGAAGCCCCGATCACCAACGACGACGGCGCCACCGGCGTCTCCAACTTCAGCCGCCGCTCGACGGTGAGCCTGGCCGGCAGCTTCGGCGAAGTCCGCCTCGGCCGCGACAAGACCGCCACCGTGCTGAACGACGAGCAGTTCGACCCGTTCGCCGACACCGGCATCGGCGGCTCGCTGATCATCGACGCCAACGAAGCCAGCGTGTCGGGCACCGGCTACGGCAGCAACAGCACCTACAAGCGCGCCGGCAACATGGTGCAGTACTTCCTGCCGCGCAACCTCGGCGGTTTCTACGGCAACGTGGGCTACAGCCTGCATGAGATCACCCGCACCTCGCCGGACTCCGTGGCCGGCGCCGACCGGAGCAACACCGGCCGCCACATCGGCGGTCGCGTCGGCTACGCGTCGGGCCCGTTCGACGTCGCCGTCAGCTACGCGCAGAACGACACCAGCTTCACCACCGGCACCGGCGCGGCCGCCGTGGCGCGCCCGGGCAAGATCAAGACCTTCAACCTCGGCGCGACCTACGACTTCGGCGTGGCCAAGCTGTTCGGCGAGTTCTCGCGCTCGAAGGACCAGCGCGATCCGCTGAACGTCTTCACCCGCGTGCCGAGCACCGACCTGACCGGCTACCTGATCGGCGTGACCGTGCCGATCGGCCCGGGTCAGATCCGTGCCTCGTACTCGCAGATCAAGTACGACTTCAACCGCACGCCGGCCCTCTTCGCCGTGAACGCTCCCGATCCGAAGTCCAACAAGCTGGCGCTGGGCTACGTGCACAACCTGTCGAAGCGCACCGCGCTCTACGGCACGATCGCGCGCGTCAGCAACAAGAACGGCGCGGGCAACACGGTCGGTGCCGGCCCGTCGTACGTCGCCACGTTCAACCGCACGGCGCTGCAGCCGAAGTCGTCGACCGGCTACGAGTTCGGCATCCGCCACAGCTTCTGAGCCGCACGCCGGCTACCGCAACCTTTTCTCCAAGGAGCCTTCACCGGTTCTTTTTTTCCCGCCTCGTGCGGGCTTTTTTTCGTCTGTGTGTTGTTTCTTCGCCGCGATCCGCGCTGCTCAGCGGACCGTGCGGGCCGAGAGAATCGCGCGCGCCGCTTCCGCGAAGCCCGTGCCGCGCTCGCCCTGCGTCACGTAGCGCGGCAGATGCTCCAGCTGCGGCACGAAGCGCGCGACGTTCGCCACGCCGATGCTGTGCGCGAAGGTGCGGAACATCAGATGGTCGTTGGTGGAATCGCCCACGTAGGCCCAGCGGTCCATCTCGTCGTCGAGCGTGCGGCTCCACAGTTCGCGCACGATCCAGCGCGCGCCCTCGAGCTTGTCGTTGTCGCCGTACCAGCCGTTGATGTGGATGCTGCTCACGGTGGCGTGCATGCCTTCGCCGCGCATCAGCGCGACGACCCGCGCGATGGTCTCGTCGCTCAGCTGCACGAACTCGCTGTGGTCGATGGCGATGTCGGTCTCGCGTCCCGGCGAATCGGTGGCGCGGCCGACGCCCGGCAGCTCGCGCTCGATGCGCTCCAGCACCGCCTGCATGCGCGCGAAGTTGGCGGTGCGCGTGGCTTCGTCCTGCTGGTAGCGCTTCTCGACCTGGCCGCCGGCCGAAGGCAGCAGCGCCACCGCGCCGTTCTCCGCCACGATGGCGTCGATGGGCCAGGTGTTGACGAAGGGCAGGCTCCAGCCCACCGGCCGGCCCGTGATCGCCACCACGGAAAGCCCCGCCGCCTTGAGATCGCCCAGCGCCTGCAGCGCGTCGGGCGTGATCGCGCCGTCGTGGGTCAGCGTGTCGTCGATGTCGGTGAAGACGCCGACGAGGCCGCCGCGCGCGGCGGCCTCCCAGCGGGACAGGGGCAGCAGGTGATGGGGCGGGGAGGGCAGCACGGGCTGAGAGGACGACGAAGACATGGCAAGGAAACCGGAAGGAGCCGCGATCGTACCGGCGCTTTCGTGTAGCATCCCGCCCCCGCCGCGCCATCGAGGCCGGCGCGGCGCCTTCCATGCCCCACATCCTCGTCGACCAACTCCGCAAGACCTACCGCATCTCCGAGCGTGACCCTGGCGTGATGGGCGCGCTGCGCGGGCTCGTGCAGCGCCGCCATCGCACGGTGGAGGCGCTGTCGGGTGTGTCGTTCGCGCTGGAGCGTGGCGAGCTGCTGGGCTTCATCGGGCCGAACGGCGCGGGCAAGTCGACCACCATCAAGATCCTCTCGGGCATCCTGCGGCCCGACGGCGGGCGCGTGGAGATCGACGGGCGCGACCCTTTCACCGACCGCGAGCGCCACGTGGCGCGCATCGGCGTGGTCTTCGGGCAGCGCACGCAGCTGTGGTGGGACCTGCCCGTGGGCGACGGCTTCGACCTGCTGCGCGACATCTACCGCGTGGACCCGGCGCGCTACCGTCGCACGCGCGACGAGCTGGTGGCGTTGCTGAACCTGGAGCGCGTGCTCGCGCAGCCGGTGCGCCAGCTCTCGCTGGGCCAGCGCATGCGCGCCGAGATCGCTGCTGCGCTGCTGCACGAGCCCGACATCCTGTTCCTCGACGAGCCGACCATCGGCCTCGACGCGCCCTCGAAGCTGGCAGTGCGCGACTTCGTGCGCCGCGCCAACCGCGAGCGCGGCACCACCGTGCTGCTGACCACGCACGACATGCACGACATCGAGGCGCTGGCCCGACGCGTGATCATCATCGGCCACGGCCGCGTGCTGGCCGACAGCCCTGTCGAGGCGCTGCGCGCGCAGGTGATGGCCGAGCGCCGCCTCGTCGTCGACTTCGCGCAGGGCGCCGAGCTGCCCGCGCAGGTGGACGGCGCACGGGTGCATTCGCGCGACGGCCAGACGCTGGTGCTCGACTTCGATCCGGCGCAGACCGCCGCACCAGCGCTCATCGCGCGCATCGCCGCCGCGCACGCGGTGGAGGACATCCGCCTCGAAGGCCTGGCGATCGAGGCCGTCATCGCGCGCTTCTACGCGATGCATGGAGCGGCCGAGGCATGACGGCGATGAGCGCGCACGACCTCGCGCGGCCCTACATCGCGGCCTTCGCATCGCGCTTCATGCAGATGCTGCAGTACCGCACCGCCGCGCTCGCCGGCTTTGCCACGCAGTGCTGGTGGGGCGGCATCAAGGTGATGGTGTTCGCGGCCTTCTACGGCGGCGCGACTGCTGCGGGGGCGAGCGCGTCGATGTCGCTCGCGCAGGCCATCACCTACACGTGGCTCGCGCAGGGGCTGCTCGTGCTGCTGCCCTGGCTGGGCGACCCGGAGGTGGCGCAGGCTGTGCGCACCGGTGCCGTCGCCTACGACCGCCTGCGACCGGTGGACGCCTACGCGCTGTGGTTCGCGCGCAGCGCCGGCTGGATCGCCGCGCGCGTGCTTCCGCGCGTGGCGCTGATGGCGGCCTTCGCGATGGTCGCGTTGCCGCTGGTCGGACTCGGCGATTGGGCATGGCAGCTCCCGGCGGGCGTGGCGGCGGGGCTCGCCTTCGCGCTGTCGGCCGTCTTCGCGCTGCTGCTCTCGACCTCGATGGTGATGTTGCTGAACGTGGCGGCCACCGCCGCGCTCAACGAACGCGGCATCAGTGCGGTGGCGACGCCCGTGGTCATCGTGTTCTCGGGCAATCTGCTGCCGCTCGCGATGCTTCCGGACGCGTGGCAGACGGCGCTGCTGATCCAGCCGCTGGCCGGGCTGATGGACATTCCCGCGCGGCTGTACTTCGGGCAGCTGCAGGGCTGGCAGGCCATCGGCGGGCTGGGGCTGCAGGTCTTCTGGATCGCCGTGCTCGTGACGCTGGGGCACCTGGCGATGGGCCGCACCATGCGCAGCCTCCAGGTGCAGGGCGGGTGAGGGCGATGGGATCGATTCCGCTCTTCTTCCGGCTGGTGGGCGCGTCCGTCGGCGGACAGGCGCGCTACCCGGCCTCGGCGTTGATGCTGACGGTCGGCCAGTTCCTCGGCACCGGCATCGAGGCCGTCGCCGTGTGGGCGTTGTTCCATCGCTTCGGCGACGTGCAGGGCTGGCGCATCGGCGAGGTCGCGCTGTTCTACGGGCTCGTGAACTGCATGTTCGCGCTGGCCGATGCACTGGGCCGCGGCTTCGACGTACTGGGCACCGAGTTCCTGCGCACCGGTGCGTTCGACCGCCTGCTGCTGCGCCCGCGTCCGCTCTCGCTGCAGCTCATGGGCAACGACTTCCGCATCAGCCGGCTGGGCCGCCTTCTGCAGGGGCTGGCGATGATTGCGTTCGCGACGCAGCAGATGGGCATCGCGTGGACACCGGGCGCCGTCGCCATTGCGCTGCTTGCGGTTGCGGGCGGCGTGGCGCTGTTCCTGGGCATCCTGGTGCTGCAGGGCACGCTGGCCTTCTGGACCGTCGAGAGCCTGGAGATAGCGAACGTGCTGACCTATGGCGGCGTGCAGGCGGCGCAGTATCCGCTGGCGCTCTATGCGCGATGGTTCCGGTATGTGCTGACCTTCATCGTGCCGCTGGCCTGCGTGGCGTACTACCCGGTGCTGGCGATTCTGGGGAAGACCGATCCGCTGGGGGCGCCGACGTGGGTGGGCCTGGTGTCGCCGCTCGCGGGGGGCGTGTTTCTCGCGGCGGCGTTCGGGGTGTGGCGCGTCGGGTTGCGCCACTACGCTTCGACGGGGAGCTGAGAGGGCCTCAGCCGATCAGGAAGCGCACGCGGTAGCGCAGGGTGCGCACACGCGTGGCGCCGGCAAGCTCCTCGAAGTCGTCTCCCGGACCTGCGGCGGCCAGCGCCACCGCACCACCAGCATATGCCCAGGTGTGGTCGCCGTAGGAGCCCGAGTTCTCCGCCTGCGAGCCCAGTTCCTCGACCTGCGCGATCGCGCCCAGCGTCGCGCCGGCTTCCTTCGCGATGGCCAACGCCTTGCCGCGCGCGTGCTGGATGGCCGCGAGCCGCGCAGCCGTCTCCGCATCTTCCGATGCCTCGAAACGGGGCTGCTGCATGCTGACGTCCAGCGTGTAGCGGGAGTTTTCGAAGAGCGGCTGCAGCGCATCGAGCGCCTTGTACAGGCGCGGCGTTTCGCGACAGGCTAGGAGCACGCGATGCGAGACTTCCTGGCCCGCGCTGCGCTTGCGGTACCACGGTTGCCACGACTGGCGTCCGCCCTCGCTTATCTCGTCCGCATCCAGGCCCGCGGCTTTCAGCGCGCGGATCGTCTCGTTGCGAAGGGTGGTGGCTTCCGCCATCGCCACTTCGGTCTTCGAAGCCTTGACGGTGATCGTCAGCGCGGCGCGCTGCTCCACGATCGTCTCGACCACCTGGCCGATGCCCGCCACCTGGATGTAGGTGTCCATGACGAATGCCTATCCCGCGCTCTGCAGCGCCAGCCCCGCATGCTCGCGCAGCGGATGGAAGTGGATCTTCGGAAAGCGCTCCTGCGCCAGCCGCACGTCGTAGGGCGATGTGCACAGGAAGGCCAGCGTGTCCGCCGCGTCCTTCGCCATGCGCTGCGGGTAGGCGTTCACGAATTCGCGCAGCTCGGCCGGCGTGTCGGCGGTGATCCAGCGCGCGCCGGTGTACTGGCAGCCTTCGAGCCGCACGTCGGCGTCGTATTCGGCCTTCAGGCGGTGCTGCACCACTTCGAACTGCAGCTGGCCGACCGCGCCCAGCAGCATCGGCCCGCCGATCTCGGGGCGGAACACCTGGATCGCGCCTTCCTCGCCGAGCTGGGCCAGGCCCTGCTGCAGCTGCTTGGTGCGCAGCGGGTTCTTCAGGATCACGGTCATGAAGAGCTCCGGCGCGAAGAAGGGCAGGCCGGTGAACTGCAGGCTCGCGCCGTCGGTGATGGTGTCGCCCAGCTGCACGCCGCCGTGCGTGGTGAAGCCCACGATGTCGCCTGCGTAGGCCTCTTCCACCGCCTCGCGGCGCTGGCTCATGAAGGTCACGACGCTGGTGGGGCGCAGCTCCTTGGCGGTGCGCTGCACCTTGAGCTTCATGCCCGGCGTGTACTTGCCCGAGGCCATGCGCACGAAGGCGATGCGGTCGCGGTGGTTGGCGTCCATGTTGGCCTGCACCTTGAAGACCACGCCCGCGAAGTCCTTGTCCTCGGGCTGGATCTCCTTGACCACCGGCTGGCGGTTGACCATGGTGGTGCTGGTGCGCGATTGCGGCGAAGGCGCCAGGTCGACCAGCGCGTCGAGCACTTCCATCACGCCGAAGTTGTTCACGCCGGAGCCGAAGAACACGGGCGTCTGCTTGCCGGCCAGGAAGGCTTCGCGGTCCCAGGTGGGCGAGGCGCCGGTGGCGAGTTCCATGCTTTCCATGGCGGTCTCGAAGTCGGCGCCGAAGCGCTTGGCGAGTGTGTCGCGCTCGCTCAGCGGGATGGTCTCGAAGTCCTGCGGCAGGCGCTCGCTGCCCGACTCGAACACGGTCATGGCCTGCGTACGCAGGTTCATGATCCCGCGGAAGGTCTTGCCCTGGCCCACGGGCCAGGTCATGGGCACGCAGGGCATGCCGAGCTCGCGCTCCACCTCGTCCAGGATGTCCAGCGGCTCGCGCACCTCGCGGTCCATCTTGTTGACGAAGGTGATGATGGGCGTGTCGCGCTGGCGGCAGACCTCGATCAGCCGCCGCGTCTGCGCTTCCACGCCGTTGGCCGCGTCGATCACCATCAGCGCCGAGTCGACGGCGGTGAGCACGCGGTAGGTGTCTTCGGAGAAGTCCTTGTGGCCGGGCGTGTCGAGCAGGTTGATGACGTGGTCGCGGTACAGCATCTGCATGACCGACGAGGCCACCGAAATGCCGCGCTGCTTTTCGATTTCCATCCAGTCGGACGTGGCGTGGCGCGAGGCCTTTCGAGCCTTCACCGAGCCGGCGATCTGGATCGCGCCGGAGAAAAGCAGCAGCTTTTCGGTCAGCGTGGTCTTGCCGGCGTCAGGGTGGGAAATGATCGCGAAGGTGCGGCGGCGGCGGGTTTCGGCTACGAAAGACAAGGTGGGCAATCTGCGGGGGGAATCCGCGATTTTAAAAGGCTGGCGGTTTTCGCCCGTCCGCAGCCCCGCCCAAGGGGTTTCAGCCCCCCAGCGCCTCGCCCATCCCGTACGCCCGCATCTGCGCCTCGAACCGCGCCACGTCGTGGCTCAGCACCACCAGGTCGTGCGTCAAACCCTGCCGGTCTTTCACGTGCTTGCTGAGCAGCGCTTCGGGCTTGAAGCCCAGGGCCTGGAAGACGGCGATGGCGCCGCGCTGGTCGACGGTCATGCGGGCGACGAGCTTTTCCGCCCCGCGCTCGATGGCCAGCGCGCAGGCCTCGCGGGCGAGCTTGTGGCCCAGGCCGCTGCCGCGCAGTTCGGGCGCGGCGAGCACGCGCAGCTCGGCGACGTGGCTGGACCAGGAGTGCGGGTCGCGGATCACCGCCGCGCAGCCGAGCACCGCCTTGTCGCGCACGGCGAGCACGCTGTCGATGTCGCCGCGCTCGATGGCGCGCACCCAGGCGTTCATCACCTTGGGCTGCGTGATGTCGCGCGGCAAAAAGAGCAAATCGTGCGCCGGCAAGGCCTGCGCGAAGGCGAGCACGGCGCCGGCGTCTTCCGCGCCCATCAGGCGCAGGACGATGTTGCCCTCGCTGCTGGTCACGGTGCGCGGGTAGGTCCGCGAGAAAGAGTCGGTCACGGTGGTGATGCTCATGTCGATCGCACTCCAAGCCATTCGTCCAGTCTGGGCCACAGCCTGCGCACGGCGTTCGGGCCGGCGGCGAGGCTGACGTGGCCGCCCTTGAGCACCACCTCTTCCTTGTCGGTGGAGCCTATGCCGGCGATGAGCGGCTGTCCGGCCTCGTAGGGAACGATGTGGTCGTGCTGCGCGAGCGCGTGCAGCACCGGCACCTTGATGTTCTTCAGCTGCACCTTGCGCCCGCGGAGCACCAGCTCGCCCTTGAACAGCTTGTTGCCCCACATGAGTTCCTTCACGGTCTGGCGGAAGTACTCGCCGGCCAGCGGCAGCATCTCGTTGCCCCAGTGGTCGAACATGCGGTACGACTTGACGAATTCGTCGTTGTCCATGTTGTCCCACAGCTGCACCATGCCCGCGCTTCGGCCTGCCGGGCGCAGCATGTCGAAGGAGGCGAAGAGCATCTCGGGCGGCACGTTGCCCACGGTGTCGACCAGCCGGTCGACGTCGAAGTAGCGCCGGTCCGACCACGCGTGGAACAGCTTCATGCGGCTGAAGTCGATGGGCGTGGTGAAGAGCGCCAGGTTCTTCACCGGGCCGTCGGGGTGCAGCGCCATGTAGAGCGTGGAGAGCACGCCGCCCATGCAGTAGCCGATGAGCGTGATGTCTTCCTCGCCCGAGCGTTCCTGCACGCGCCGCAGCGAGTCGGGGATGAAGTCGAGCACGTAGTCGTCGATGCGCAGGTGCTTTTCCTGCGGACGCGGCGCGTTCCAGTCCATCATGTAGACGTCGTAGCCCTGCAGCAGCAGGTGTTCGACCATGCTCTGGCCCGGCGCGAGGTCGAGGATGTAGCCGCGGTTGGTGGTCGCCATGACGATCAGCAGCGGCACGCGGTAGATCTCGTCGACCATCGGGCGGTAGTGGTACAGGCTCAGCGTGCCGCGGCGGTGGATCTCGTCCTTGGGCGTCTGGCCGACCGAGGGCGCGGTCGAGGTGAGGAAATCGAGGCCCTTGATGTTGCGCTGGATCGCGCGCTCGATCTCCCCGACGATGTCGGGCAGCGCGAAGGCGTCGGCTTCGGCGGTCATGACGGGCGCTTTCCCGCGGGCTTGCGCGTGCGGGCGGGCTGGGGCGCCGTGGCCGGTGGCGGACTCGGCGGCTGGCGCGTGTGACGCGGTCCGGGCGCGGCCGATGCCGAGGCGGCGCCGCTTTCTTCCACCGCGCGGGCGATGCGCGCAAGGTGGTCGTCGATGCGCTGCAGCTGCTCGCCCAGCACCTGGAGGTCGGCGCGCGTGGGCAGGTTCAGCATCGTGAGGTAGCGCGCCATCAGGTCGCCCAGCGCCTTCTGCGCGGTGAGCGAGGCGTTCATGCCGCCGTGCATGCCCTGGCGGAACGGATCCGAGGCCATGGCCTCGTTGGCGAATTCGTTGGTGCTCTTTTCCCACTGGGCCGTGAGTTCGCGCCACATGGCCATCGGGTCGAGCGGGGAGAACTTGTTCGTCATGGCGGGTGCTCCCTTTTTTCTGTCGCCTGGGTCCTTGTCGTTTCAGGTGCCGGCATGCCGTGCCGTGTGTTCGGCGATGGCATCGACGATCTGCGGCCACATCGGGATCGGCAGCGCATGGCCCATGCGCGGAATGCGCAGCAGCTGCGCGCCGGGAATCGCATCGGCCACGTCCACACCGCAGGCCACCGGCACCAGCGGATCGGCGTCGCCGTGGATCACCAGCGTCGGCACGCGCACCTCGCGCAGCGCGGGCTTGCGGTTGCCCGAGGCCAGAATGGCCGCGAGCTGCCGCGCCACGCCGGGCGGGTTGAGTCCGCGCAGGAAGACGAGCTGCGCGCGCTGCGCGTCCTGCGCCTCGTCGAGCGGAAAGTCCGACGGTCCGCGCAGCACGCGCCACACCCTGGCGTGGTGCGGCAGGTAGGCGTCGAAGGTGGTCGGCGCCGGCGTGAAGAGCACCGCCATCGCCTCGGGCGTGGGCGGCGGCAGGCCGGGTGCGCCGGTGGTCGACATGATGCTGGTGAACGACAGCATCCGGTGCGGATGATGGATGCACATCTCCTGCCCGATGGCGCCGCCCATCGAGGCGCCCACGATGTGGGCCCGCGCGATGCCCAGCGCGTCGAGCAGCCCGACGCAGTCGGCCGCCATGTCGCGCAGGTTGTAGGGCGTGCGCAGCGGCTGGCCGGCCATCGCCTGCGCCATCAGCGCCTGGATGTCGGGCACGCCGAGCAGCGGGAGGTGCGTCGAATGGCCGATGTCGCGGTTGTCGAAGCGGATCACGCGATGCCCGCCAGCTTCGGCGAGCCGGGCGCAGAAAGCGTCGTCCCACGCCACCATCTGCGCGCCGAGGCCCATGACCAGCAGCAGCGGCGAGCCGGCAGGGTCGCCGAAGCTGTCCCAGGCCAGCTCGATGCCGTTGGCGCGCGTGCGCTGCTCCACGCGAGGCGGAACTGCTGTCATGCGTGGGCCCTTGCCTATTTGCGCTGAAGCAGCTTCGTCACTTCGTCCACGTTGGCCTGGATGCGCTGGCGCACCACGTCGAAGGCGTCGGCCTGCGACTTGGCGGCGAGGTTGGCCAGCTCCTTGATGTCGTCGATGGCGCGCTGGAACGACTGACGGCCGAGCTCGTCGAGCTTGGCCAAGTTCTCCTTCGGGTCCTTGCCCGGCATTTCCTTGGCCGCGGCCTGCCATTCGGCGATGGCGCTCTTGATCATCTCGGTCTGCCGCGCCACGACGGTCTGCAGGCCCTGGTAGGACTTCTCGTTGGCCTGCATCAGTGCCGCCAGGTCCTTGCGGCCGCTCTCCAGCAGCTTGCCGGCGCCGCCGGTCAGGTTGAGGTTCTGCAGCTTGTCGGCCATGCCTTTCAGCGGGTTGAGCATGTCCGCGGCGCTCGGGGCCGCCTTCTTCGCGCCGGAGGTGCTGCTGTTGCTGCTACTGCTGGCGGTGGTCTTCTTGGCGGCGGCTTTCTTGGCAGTGGCCATGGTGCGGAATCTCCTGTGACGGTGAACGGTTGGATGGCAGGGACCGGCCGGACGGCAAAAGTCCCTCGCCACGATACGCCGCACCGGTGCGCCGGAGGTCGCCGCAGCGACAGAAATGCCTGCGGGATTTCCCTTGGGTGGCGCGGCCCTACATCGGCGGCGCGAAGCCGTTGCGCCCGGCCGTCACGCGCAGGGCAGTGGGCGTGCCGTTCTTCTCCTGCGCATTCACCAGCACGCGGGCGCCGGGCACCAGCAGCGCGTCGGTGCCGGGGCGGAAGGTGACCACCGGTACGTGGGGCGGCACGATGACGGTCTTCTCGCCGCCCTTGTAGGTCAGGTGCAACTGCTGTCCGCCGCGCACCGACTTCGGCGCCGCGGCCAGGTCGGCGACGGTGGCGTTGGTCATCGTGCTCTGGGGCAGCAGGTCCCATGGCCGGTGGCCTTCGCCGGTGCCGCGCGCGGCCTCGGGGAACACCACCACTTCGAGCGCCTTCTGCGTGCCGTCGGGTTGCGGCATGGCGGCAGTGCCGATGAAGCTGCCGCGCCTGATGTCGGACAGCTTGATCGGATAAACCTCGGACACGGCCAGGTCGGCCGGGCGGGCGAGCGAGACGACTTCGCCGCCGCGGTCCTGCACCACGAGGGTGCTGGCATCGACGCGAACGAGGGTGCCGCGGATGCGGACGGTGTCGGAGCTTTGCGCAGTGGCAGACAACGAGGCGCCTGCGGCGGCAAGAAACGTGATTGCGACGAGCAAGCTCGAGTAGCGCCTGATGGATAAAGGCATGGAAAGATTCCAGTGGTTGGGGCGATTCAATGTACGCCTCGACCGAAAAGCGTGCGTTCCGTGATGTGGTATCTCCCAGTGATTGGCGTCGCCTTTCGCCCCGACTACAATCCGCCCCTCCGAGGAGCGTTGCAGCGCCATCAGGCGTGAGGCTCGGACCACATACCGCAACGACGCTCACCCGCTGTTCTTGCGGTGAGCCTTTTTCCCCGTATCCGGCGGCATCTTTCAAACCAGTTTTGTTGGAGTTCCCATGAGCGCTGTTCTCAAGCCCACCCCCGTTTCGACCGCCGACCAGGCGATCGCCGACCTGTCCCTTGCCGCCTGGGGCCGCAAGGAGATCAAGATCGCGGAAACCGAGATGCCCGGCCTGATGGCCATCCGCGAGGAGTTCTCGAAGTCGCAGCCGCTGAAGGGCGCGCGCATCACCGGCTCGCTGCACATGACGATCCAGACGGCCGTGCTGATCGAGACCCTGCAAGCTCTGGGCGCGACCGTGCGCTGGGCCTCGTGCAACATCTTCTCGACGCAGGACCACGCCGCCGCCGCCATCGCCGCCGCCGGTACGCCGGTGTTCGCCATCAAGGGCGAGTCGCTGAAGGACTACTGGGACTACACCCACGCCATCTTCGACTTCGGCGCCAAGGACTCGAAGGGCGAAGGCCCGAACATGATCCTGGACGACGGCGGCGACGCCACGCTGCTGATGCACCTGGGCCAGCGCGCCGAGAAGGACCTGGGCGTGCTCGCCAACCCGGGCAGCGAGGAAGAGCGCATTCTCTTCGCCGCCATCAAGGCCAAGCTGGCCGTCGACTCGACCTGGTACACCCGCAAGTCGGCCGAGATCATCGGCGTGACCGAAGAAACCACCACCGGCGTGCACCGCCTGAACGAGATGTCGGCCAAGGGCACGCTGCTGTTCCGCGCCATCAACGTGAACGACTCGGTCACCAAGAGCAAGTTCGACAACCTGTACGGCTGCCGCGAGTCGCTGGTGGACGGCATCAAGCGCGCGACCGACGTGATGATCGCCGGCAAGGTGGCCTGCGTGGCAGGCTACGGCGACGTGGGCAAGGGCTCGGCCCAGGCGCTGCGCGCGCTGTCGGCGCAAGTGTGGGTGACCGAGATCGACCCGATCAACGCCCTGCAGGCCGCGATGGAAGGCTACAAGGTCGTGACGATGGAATACGCCGCCGACAAGGCCGACATCTTCGTGACGACCACCGGCAACAAGGACGTGATCACGCACGACACGATGGTCAAGATGAAGGACCAGGCCATCGTCTGCAACATCGGCCACTTCGACAATGAGATCGACGTCGCTTCGATCGAGAAGTACGAGTGGGAAGAAATCAAGCCGCAGGTCGACCACATCAAGTTCCCCGACGGCAAGAAGATCATCCTGCTGGCCAAGGGCCGCCTCGTGAACCTGGGCTGCGGCACGGGCCACCCGAGCTTCGTGATGTCGTCGTCGTTCGCGAACCAGACCATCGCCCAGATCGAGCTGTTCACCAAGCCCGACGCCTACCAGGCCGGCAAGGTCTATGTGCTGCCCAAGCACCTCGACGAGAAGGTCGCGCGCCTGCACCTGAAGAAGGTCGGCGCCATGCTCACCGAGCTGACCGACGCGCAGGCCGCCTACATCGGCGTGGACAAGAACGGTCCGTACAAGCCGGACACGTACCGCTACTGATCGACAGCGCATGCGCGCCGATCAACTGTTGGTGGAGCGCGGCCTGGCCGCGTCGCGTTCGCAGGCGGTGCGGCTCATTGCCGGCGGCCTGCGCTGGCGCGACGCGGGCACGGGCGACGCGTGGCGCTCGGTCGTCAAGAACAAGGACGACGTGCCCGAATCGGCCGAGCTCGAGCTGGTCGATGCGGCCGAGGCGCGCTACGTGTCGCGCGGCGGACTCAAGCTCGAAGGCGCGCTCGCCGTAAGCGGCGTTGACCCTGCCGGCAGGCTGTGCCTCGACGTGGGGCAGTCGACCGGCGGCTTCACCGATTGCCTGCTGCAGCGCGGTGCCGCGAAGGTGGTCGGCGTCGATGTCGGCCACGGGCAGTTGCATGCGAAGCTGCGCGAGGACGAGCGCGTGGTGCCCATCGAGGGTGTCAATGCGCGCGCGCTGTCGGCCGACGATCTCGGGGAAGAGGGCGAGTCGCGCTTCGACCTGATCGTCGGCGACCTGTCCTTCATCTCGCTCACGCTGGTGCTGCCGGCGGTGGTCGGGTTCCTGGCGGACGATGGGCGCCTGCTGATGCTGGTCAAGCCGCAGTTCGAGCTGCAGCCGGGCCAGGTCGGCAAGGGCGGCATCGTGCGCGACGAGTCGATGTATGCGGTGGTCGAGAAGCGGCTGCACGACGCCTGCGAGGCGCTCGGCCTGCGGGTGCTGCAGTGGTTCGACAGTCCGATCGCCGGCGGCGACGGCAACCGCGAGTTTTTCATTCACGCTGTTCGCGCTGCTCATGCGAACGGTTCCTAAGGAGACGCAGGTGCGCCTTCCGTTGAGTTTCGAATTCTTCCCGACCAAGACGCCCGAAGGCGCGGTCAAGCTGCGCGCGGTGCGCCAGCAGCTGTATGCGCGCAAGCCGCAGTTCTGCTCGGTCACGTACGGCGCGGGCGGCTCCACGCACCAGGGCACCTTCGGTGCGGTGCAGGAGATCCTGTCCGAGGGCGTGGACGCCGCGAGCCACTTCTCGTGCATCGGCGCCACGCGCGCCACGGTGCGCGAGCAGCTCGCCGAGCTGAAGGCCATGGGCGTCAAGCGCCTCGTGGCACTGCGCGGCGACCTGCCGAGCGGCTACGGCATCGGCGGCGAGTTTCAGTACGCGAGCGACCTGGTCGCCTTCATCCGCGAGGAGACCGGCCGAGACTTCCACATCGAGGTGGCCTGCTATCCCGAGATCCACCCGCAGGCCCGCTCGCCCGAGGCCGACCTGCAGGCCTTCGCCGCCAAGGTGAAGGCAGGCGCCGACTCGGCGATCACGCAGTACTTCTTCAGCCCCGAGGCCTACTTCCGCTTCGTCGACGACGCGCGCAAGCTGGGGCTCGACACGCCGATCGTGCCGGGCATCATGCCGATCACGAGCTCGACGCAGCTCATGCGCTTCTCGGATGCCTGCGGCGCCGAGATCCCGCGCTGGATCCGCCTGCGGCTGCAGGCCTTCGGCGACGACACAGCATCGATCAAGTCCTTCGGCCTCGACGTGGTCACCGACCTGTGCGCGCGCCTGCAGGAAGGCGGCGCCCCGGCGCTGCACTTCTACACGATGAACCAGTCGGTCGCCACGCTGGCTGTGCTGGAGCGTCTCGATTGAGAGGGCGCGTGGCCGGAGCGGCGGACTCGCTGCGCACGGGGCTGCATGCGGCCCTGGTCGCGGCGACCTGCGTCCTCGCAGGGTGCGCCATGCCGCCGGCCACGGATGCCGAGGGCGGGGCGACTGCAAAGCTGCTGCCCCTGCCTCGCGCGATTGCCGTGCCTCCCGGCGCGGCTGCGCGCTCGAGCGTGCCGTCGGTGCGCTATGACCTCGCCGTGTCCGGCGCGGGAGAGCAGGCCCCGGACGACGGCGTGCCCGACGACGGGCCGCGCGAGATCTTCGAGCGCGGTGGTGCCTCCTGGTATGGCATCCAGTTCCACCAGCGCAAGACCGCCAGCGGCGAGCGCTTCGACATGACCGCCATGACGGCGGCCCACAAGACACTGCCCTTCAACACCCGCGTGTGCGTGCGCAGCCTCGTCAACGGCAGCGAGGTGCTGGTGCGCATCAACGATCGCGGGCCCTATGCCGCGGGTCGCGTCATCGACCTGAGCCGCGCGGCGGCCGACCGGATCGGCCTCACGGGGCTGGGCATCAAGCAGGTGGCGCTGACGGTCGTCGACCGCGACGGCATGCGCTGCGGCGGCCTGCAGGTGGAAGCGGGCGATGCAACTGCGCCGGTGGCGTCGAGCGAGCCGCAGCAACGCGCGCGTGCGCCGGTTCCGGCACGACGCAAGGCGGTGGTGCCGCCGCGTCGCCGCAAGTAGGCGACGGCTTCAGCCGTCCGAATCGAGCGAGAACGCGGCGTTGCGGTCTTGCCCGAGCCGCTGCACCAGTTGCGGCAGCGCCGCCGCCAGCAGCGGCTTCAGCGTGTAGGGCGGATTGATCAGGAACATGCCGCTGGCCGGCAGGCCGGGCCGGTGCGTTTCGCCAGAGGCCGCATCCTTCGTGATCTTGCTGGACTTGACCGTCAACGTGGCGTGCAGCCAGGGCTTGCCGGCCTTGGTCGCCATCGTCTTGAGCCGGCGCGGCAGGTCATGCGCCTCGGGGCGCGGAATGATCGGATACCAGACCGCATAGGTGCCGGTGGCGAAGCGCTTGAGCGCCTCGGCCACGAAGTCGAGCACGCGGCCGTAGTCGGTCTTCATTTCGTAGCTGGGGTCCATCAGCACCAGCGCGCGGCGCGACGGCGGCGGCAGGAACTTGGTGGCGCTGCCGAAGCCGTCCTCGCGCAGCACCGCGATCTGGCGGCCGGCTTCGAGCTGCGCGATGTTGGCGTCCAGCGTGCGGGCGTCGGTGGGATGCAGTTCGAACAGCTTGAGCTTGTCGTGGTCGCGCAGCAGGTGCTGCACGATGAACGGCGAGCCGGGGTAGACGCGGGCGCCGCCCTTGGGGTTGAAGTCGTGGACCACGCTCAGGTAGCGGGCGATGGCGTTGGCCAATGGGGCTTCGGGTTCGGATGCTATTTTTTTGGTAGCAGACTTCGCTGCGGGAGCGGGCGCGGCGGGCTCTTTCTTGTCCGAAGAGAGAAGGCGCAAAACGCCTTCGGCAGCCTCGCCGCTCGTGCCGGCGTAATCGCCATCGAGCCGGTAGAGGCCGGCGCCGGCGTGGGTATCGACGACCGTCAGGGCTGCCTCTTTTTCGAGCAGGTGGTCGAGCGTCGCAATCAGCACCGTGTGCTTGAGCACGTCGGCGTGGTTGCCGGCATGGAAGGCGTGGCGGTAACTGAACATAGGGGGAGGATGGTAACGGTGTTGGGGCCGCAGAAGCGCGAATTTGCCTGCGCAGGGCCATTCTTCGTATAATCGCGGGCTTCGCAGCGTTTTTGTGGCCCCGCGGCGAAGACTTCAAACCCACCTAAGAGATTCCCGTCAGAGGAACGCCGACCGTGGAAAAGGGCCCGCCAAACCCTCTTTTCAAGAGAAAAACTCATGACCAAAACGTTCAGCGCCAAGCCCGCTGACGTGACGCACGAGTGGTTTGTGATTGACGCGACCGACAAGGTCCTCGGACGAGTAGCCAGCGAAGTTGCTCTCCGTTTGCGCGGCAAACACAAGGCCATTTACACGCCTCACGTCGATACCGGTGACTTCATCGTCATCATCAACGCATCGCACCTGCGCGTCACTGGCGCCAAGTCGATCGACAAGGTGTACTACCGTCACTCGGGCTACCCGGGCGGTATCACGGCGACCAACTTCCGCGACATGCAATCGAAGCACCCGGGCCGCGCCCTGGAAAAGGCTGTCAAGGGCATGCTGCCCAAGGGCCCGCTCGGTTACGCAATGATCAAGAAACTCAAGGTGTACGGTGGCGCTGAGCACCCGCATACCGCCCAACAGCCCAAAGTGCTGGAACTGTAAGGAGCCTTGAGAATGATTGGTGAATGGAACAATGGCACCGGCCGTCGCAAATCGAGCGTCGCCCGCGTGTTTCTGAAAAAGGGCTCGGGCAAGATCACGGTCAACGGCAAGGACATCCAAGAGTTCTTCGGCCGCGAAACCTCGATCATGATCGCGAAGCAACCCCTCGCGCTGACCAACAACCTCGAAACCTTCGACGTGATGGTCAACGTGCACGGCGGTGGCGAATCGGGTCAGGCCGGCGCCACGCGCCACGGCATCACCCGTGCGCTGATCGACTACGACGCCGCGCTCAAGCCCGTGCTGAGCCAGGCCGGCTACGTGACGCGTGACGCGCGCGAAGTCGAACGTAAGAAGGTCGGTCTGCACTCCGCCCGTCGTCGCAAGCAGTTCAGCAAGCGCTGATCCACTTGTTGCGATCAAAAAGCCGCCTTCGGGCGGCTTTTTCGTTGCCAGGGCCGCCTTCGGGCGGTCTTTTCATCGCATGCCCTGGCATGGCGGCGTCCCGACCCCACTTGCATAGGGGTGCACGCCACACCCGGCCTGCCGGGAATGCCGCATTGCAGTACGATCCGTTCCATTGGCCGCATGTCCGGCCCCCAAGGAGTTACCAGTCCATGAGCGCCGTAGCCGAAAACATCCAGACCCAGATGCCCGAGCCGATCGTCTTCACCGACAGCGCGGCAGCCAAGGTGGCCGACCTGATCGCCGAAGAAGGCAACCCCGACCTCAAGCTGCGCGTGTTCGTGCAGGGCGGCGGGTGCTCCGGCTTCCAGTACGGTTTCACCTTCGATGAAATCACCAACGAAGACGACACGACCATGACCAAGAACGGCGTGTCGTTGTTGATCGACGCCATGAGCTACCAGTACCTGGTCGGCGCCGAGATCGACTACAAGGAAGACCTGCAAGGCGCCCAGTTCGTGATCAAGAACCCGAACGCCACCAGTACCTGCGGTTGCGGATCGAGCTTCTCGGCCTGATGCCCGGATGCTTCTGACCTAGCCTCCCCAAAAAGCCGCCTTCGGGCGGCTTTTTCGTTCCTGCTTCTTTTTCCTCCCGCCCATGACTTCCGAGGCTGAACCCTCCGCCCATCCCGTCCGCAAGAGCCTGCTGTGGCTGGTCGCCGTCGGCTTCTTCATGCAGACGCTCGATGCCACCATCATCAACACGGCATTGCCGGCGATGGCCGCCAGCCTCGGCGAGAGCCCGCTGCGCATGCAGTCGGTGGTGGTGGCCTATGCGCTGACCATGGCGATGCTGATCCCGGCCTCGGGCTGGATCGCTGACCGCTTCGGCACGCGCCGCATCTTCTTCTCGGCCATCGTGCTGTTCGCGCTCGGCTCGGTGCTGTGCGCGCTGTCGCACAGCCTGGGCCAGCTGGTGGCGGCGCGCGTGGTGCAGGGGCTCGGCGGGGCGCTGCTGCTGCCCGTGGGGCGGCTGTCGCTGCTGCGCACGGTGCCGCGCGGGGAGTTCCTCCAGGCGATGAGCTTCGTGGCCATTCCGGGGCTCATAGGTCCCTTGCTGGGCCCTACGCTGGGCGGGTGGCTGGTGCAGTACGCCTCCTGGCACTGGATCTTCCTGATCAACGTGCCCGTGGGGCTGGCCGGCTGCATCGCCACGCTCAAGTACATGCCCGACCTGCGTGGCGTGGTGCAGAAGCGTTTCGACAGCGTCGGCTACGCGATGCTTGCCTTTGGCATGGTGGCGATCTCGCTCTCGCTCGACGGCGTGGGCCTGCGCCAGGGCGGCGTGATGGTCGTGCTGATCTTCGGCTTCGCGAGCATCGTCGCCTACTGGCTGCGCGCCGCGCGCATACCTGAGCCGCTTTTTGCACCGTCGCTCTTTCACGTGCCGACGCTCAGCATCGGCCTGATCGGCAACCTGTTCTCGCGCCTGGGCAGCAGCTGCATGCCTTTCCTGGTGCCGCTGCTGCTGCAGGTGTCGATGGGCTATTCGCCGGTGCGCGCCGGGCTGATGATGCTGCCGATCGCGCTGGCCGGCATGGCCATGAAGCGCTTCGCCACGCCGTTGATCACGCGCCACGGCTACCGCAAGGTGCTGGTGGTCAACACCATCCTCGTGGGCTGCACCATGGCCAGCTTCGGCCTGACGGCGCCGGGCCAGCCTATGGCGCTGCACGTGCTGCAGCTGCTGGCTTTCGGTGCGGTCAATTCGCTGCAGTTCACGGCGATGAACACGATCACGCTGAAGGACCTGGACGGCAGCATGGCCAGCAGCGGCAACAGCCTGCTGTCGATGGTGCAGATGCTGGCCATGAGCATGGGCGTGGCCGCCGCGGGTGCCGTGCTGGCAGGCTACAACGGCATCTTCGGTACAGATACGCCGGCGCACACGCTGGACGCTTTTCAGGCTACTTTTGCGAGCATGGGGCTCATCACGGTGGCTTCTGCGCTGATCTTCTGGCATCTGCCGTCGGAAGTGCGCGCGCCGCACCCGGCGCAGCCGGAGGTTTCCGGCCAGGGCTGATTCAGGCCGGGTAGATCGCGCCGAGCACGCGCTCTCCGCGCGCGCCGGTCACGCTGGCGAGGTTCCCCGCCTCGCGACGAACGCTGGCGCGGGCAAGCCAGGCAAATGCCGCCGCCTCGACCTGCTGGGGCGGCAGGCCGTGATCGGTCGATGCCGCGACGGTCACGCCGGGCAACAGTGCGCGCAGGCGGGCCAGCAGATGGTCGTTCAGGGCGCCGCCACCGCAGACGATCAGCAGCTTGCTGTCTTTTCCGTAGCGCTTCACGTCCGCTGCGCAGGCTTGGGCGGTCAGTTCGGCCAGGGTGGCCTGCACGTCCTCGGGCACCATCACCGTGGTGCCGAGCTGGGCGGCGAGCCAGTCCGGATTGAACAGGTCGCGCCCGGTGCTCTTTGGCGGCGTCCTGCCGAAGTACGGATCGGCCAGAAACTGCGCGAGCAGGCCGGGCAGCACCTGTCCGCTGGCTGCCCACTGGCCGCCGAGGTCGAAGGGCCGGCCCTGGTGGGCCTGGCACCAGTGGTCCATCAGCGCGTTGCCGGGGCCGCAGTCGAAGCCGAGCACGGAGGCGCCGCCAGACGTGTTCGTGGCCGGCAAAAAGCTCAAATTCGAAATGCCGCCGATGTTCAGCACCGCGACCGTCTCGTCGGCCCGCGCGAACAGCGCTCTGTGAAAGGCCGGCACCAGCGGTGCGCCCTGGCCGCCGGCCGCGAGATCGCGGCTGCGGAAATCGCCGACTACATCGATGCCGGTCAGCTCAGCCAGCAGCGAAGGGTTGTTGATCTGGAGCGTGTAGCCGACTTCGTCGAACTCGAGCGGCCGGTGGCGCACGGTCTGCCCATGCGCGCCGATGGCGGTGACGGCGCGGGCGTCCGTGCCGCTGTCCGCCAGTAGTTGGTGGACCACGCCGGCATAGGCGCGCGCGAGCCCATTGCCGGCAAGGGCCGCCCTGTGCAGTTCGTTGTCGCCGGGAGTGTTGAGCGCAAGCAGTTCCGCGCGCAGTGCCACGGGAAAGGCGGCCGTGGCGTAGGAGCGCACCGCGATGCGGCCGTCCGAGAAATCGGCGAGCACGCCGTCGACGCCGTCGAGCGAGGTGCCCGACATCAGGCCGATGAAGAGATCGGCCGCCATTTGCCGGGTGATCAGTCGGCGCTGGCCTGGATGACGGAGAAGGCCGCGGCCAGTTCGGTGCGCGCGCCGATGGCCACGCGCTCGAAGGCGGGACGCATGGCGGCGGTGATCGGTGCGCCGCCTTCCTGTGCGATGGAGGTCGGGTCCTGGTAGACGCCGCCCACGCGGAATTCGAAGTGCAGGTGCGGGCCGGTGGCCCAGCCGGTGGAGCCCACCGCGCCGACCGTCTGGCCCTGGCTCACGGCCTGGCCCGCCTTGACGTCGATGCGGCTCAGGTGCGCATACGCCGTCTGCTGGTTGTTGCGGTGGTTGATGATGACGATGTTGCCGTAGCCGTTCTGCGTGCCGGCGAAATCGACCGTGCCGTCGCCGACCGAACGCACCGAGGTGCCGGTGGGCGCCGCGTAGTCGATGCCGTTGTGCTGGCGCCAGCTGTTCAGGATCGGATGCATGCGCATCGCGAAGCCGCTGGACACGCGCGAGAACTCGACCGGCGTTGCAAGGTATGCCTTGCGCAGGCTGTCGCCGTTCGGGCGGTAGTAGCTGCCCTTCTGGCCCGCGCCCGGGGGCTGGAACCAGACGGCCTGGTGGATCTTGCCGTTGTTCTCGAACTCGGCCGACAGTACGCGGCCGCTGCGCAGCGCCTGCCCGTCGGCTTCGAAGGTCTCGTACACCACGGCGAAGCGGTCGCCCTTGCGCAGGTTTCGCACGTCGACGTCGCCCGCGAAGATGTCGGCCAGCTGGCTCGCCACTGCGTCGGGAATGCGCGAGTCGTCGGTGGCGGCAAACAGCGAGGTGCGGATGGTGCCGCTCGCCAGGCGCGTGCCCGGGGTGAGCGAATCGCGCTCGGTCACGCCGGCGAAGCCGGTGGGCGTGCGCTCGATGACGAAGCGCTTGAAGCCGCCGTCGCCATCGGGAATCCAGCGGGCGCTGAGCTTCTTGAGCTGGTTTTCCTGCGTGGCCTCGGCCGTCACGGTGCGGCCGGCGCGCGAGAACAGCGCATTGCGGGCTTCCACGCTGCCGCGCACGAAGGCGGTGGCGGCCGGGTCGGAGATGCCCAGGCGCTTCATCAGCGCGTCGGCGGTGTCGCTCGAGCGGGTGACGTCGGTGCGGAAGAGTGTGAAGCTGAAGTTCTCGAGCGATTCGCTCTGGTCGGCGAACGAGACGGGCGCCGTGGCTTCGAGGATCTGGTGGACCGGGAGGTCGGATGCGTCGGGGCCGAGGGAGGCCACCGCGAGGGTGCCGGCGCTCAGCAAGGCGGCAGCGATGACCGCTGTGATCTGCCTGGGGTACGTCCGGAATGTATAGGCCACGCGAGAAGCGAGAAGCTCCTCGGCGGCAAGAATGCCGTTGATCAAACTATGAATTCCAGCTCAGGTTCTGCAGGTCCGTGCTGCAAGGCCCAGTAACGTTCAGGGCGGCAGGAGACGGTGCGGAAAGAAGCGCCGCTTAGAATTCGGCGCTTGAAAAGTCGGGCTGAGTATAGCTTCGGCACCCCAAAAATCAGCCAAAAAAGCCCGTAAAGGCCGAATCTGTTACATCCATGAGCCTCTCGAATAGTGTAGGACGCGCGCTCGAAATCTCCCTCCGGGGCGCTGACGAGCTGCTGCCGCAGGACGAATGGGTGCGCAAGCTCCAGCGCTCCGAAGCGACCGGAACCCCGTTGCGGATCAAGCTGGGCCTGGACCCGACGGCGCCCGACATCCACATCGGCCACACCGTGGTGCTCAACAAGATGCGCCAGCTGCAGGACCTGGGGCACCGGGTGATCTTCCTGATCGGCGACTTCACGACCACCATCGGCGATCCTTCCGGCCGCAACAGCACCCGCCCGCCGCTCACCCGCGAGCAGATCGAGGCCAACGCTCAGACTTACTACAAGCAGGCCAGCCTGGTGCTGGACCCCGAGAAGACCGAGATCCGCTACAACTCCGAATGGAGCGACCCCCTCGGTGCCCGCGGCATGATCCAGCTCGCCGCCAAGTACACGGTGGCCCGGATGATGGAGCGCGACGACTTCAACAAGCGCTTCAAGGCCGGCCAGTCGATCTCGGTCCACGAATTCCTTTACCCGCTGATGCAGGGCTACGACTCGGTCGCCCTGAAGAGCGACCTCGAACTGGGTGGAACCGACCAGAGGTTCAACCTGCTCGTCGGCCGTCACCTCCAGCAGGAGTATGGCCAGGAGCCGCAGTGCATACTCACTATGCCGCTGTTGGAGGGGCTCGATGGCGTTGAGAAGATGTCCAAGAGCAAGAACAACTACATCGGCATCAGCGAGGACGCCAACACCATGTTCGCCAAGGTGCTGTCGATCTCCGACGACCTGATGTGGCGCTGGTACACGCTGCTGAGCTTCCAGTCGCTCGAGCAGATCGCGGCGCTGAAGGCCGAGATCGAGGGCGGCCGCAACCCGAAGGACGCCAAGGTCGCGCTGGCCAAGGAAATCACCGCGCGCTTCCACAATGCGGCGGCGGCGGACGCGGCCGAGCAGGATTTCATCAACCGCAGCAAGGGCGGCGTGCCTGACGAGATTCCGGAAGTGTCGCTGTCGGGTGCACCGCTGGGCATCGCCCAGGTGCTCAAGCAGGCAAACCTTGCGCCGTCGACCTCGGAAGGCAACCGCCTGATCGACGGCGGCGGCGTGCGGATCGACTCCGCCGTGGTCAGCGACAAGGCGCTGAAGCTGCCCGCAGGCAGCTACGTGGTGCAGGTCGGCAAGCGCAAGTTCGCTCGCGTGACCCTGAGCTGAGGCCGGCCGGACTAGGTCCGCTTCTCAGCGGACCTCGATCGTGACGCGCCGGTTGCGCGGCTCGTCCACCTCGTCGGCGGTCGGAATGGCCAGGTCGCGCTCGCCGCGGCCCACGGCCTCGATGCGGTTCGCCGGGAACTGGCGCTCCACGAAGAGCTGCGCCACTTCCTGCGCCCGACGGCGCGACAGTTCGTCGTTCTGCTCGCCGCTGCCCTTGGTGTCGGTGTGGCCCGTGACCACGATGTCGCCGCCGCTGCGCGCCAGGGCTGCGGCCAGCGCCTCGGTCATGATCTGCTGCGACGCCGCCGTCAGCGTGGTGCCGCCGAGCTCGAAGTACACCGTGTATCGCTGCGGCGGGGGCGGGCGCATGTCGAACAGCGACTTGTTTTCAGCCTGCACCTTGGCCGGGTCGACCTTGTCGACCACCGGCGCGCCCTTGGCGCCCACCGCGGCCGTGGCGCGCTGGTAGGGCGTGGAGAGCACTTCCTCCCCGTCCTTGGCGCGCACCACCACCCCGGAAGCAGAGCCATCGGCCTGCGGCAGGAGCACAACCCGCGTGCCGGGCGTCGAGCACGCGGCCAGCAGCGCTGCGGCCAGCGTGGCCGCGAAAAGGGATGCGAGGCGGGAGGATTGGAGTTTCGGCATCTTCATCATGGTTGGCCGTCTGCTTGCACGATGAAGTCGGTGCCGCGGATGCCGATGGTGGCGGTCTGCGTTTCGACCCGAACCGCGTCGGGGTTGGTCTTGCCGATCAGGCCGGTGATCATGCGCATGGAGCCGCGCAGCAGCGAGAGCAGCATGCCGCCGTCGCGCGTCGTGCCGTCGAAGTGGAATTCCTTGAGGTCGAGCCGCGAAGAGGGGCCGACCACCAGCGTCGTGTCGTCGCGCAGCACCACGGAGGCGGAGGAATCGGGGCCGGTCACGATGCGGTCCACGGCGCCCAGTGCATCGCCGGGGCTGGCGGTGCGGGCGGCGCCGGCGCCGTTGAGCAGCTGTACGCTGCCGCGCACGGATTTCACGAAGCCGGCCTGGAGATCGGCCTTGGCGGCGGGCGCGGCAGGCGTGGTTGCCGCGGGTGCGGGAGCCGCTGGCGGCGTCTGTGCTTGTGCCAGCGCGGCCCCCGCGATGGCGAGGCCGCCCAGGGCGGTCACGAGGTTTTTCATCATCTGGCTCTCTGCAAGGAACTGTTGCGCAATGGTCGCAAATATTAATGCGAAGGCGTTACATATGGACACGAGGCTGATAATTCAGGCAGTTTCTGCGGCCTTTTACCGCTTTTTGCGTTGCTTCCTGCCCCTTTCCTGATGGCTCTTGCATGATGTTTACCCCTAAGGCGCTGCTTCGCGTGTCGATCGGTGTGGCATTGATCACGATCGTGCTCAAGGGCCTGGCCGGCTACATGACGAACTCCATGGGCCTGATATCGGACGCCATGGAGTCTTTCGTGAACCTGGCGAGCGCCATGTTCGCGCTGGCCATGGTGACCATCGCCGAACGGCCGGCCGACGACGAGCACCCCTACGGCCACCACAAGGCCGAATACTTCTCCTCGGGTTTCGAAGGCGTCCTGATCGTCGGCGCGGCCATCGCGATCCTCTGGGTCTCGGTGCAGCGCCTGCTGTCTCCCCAGCCGCTGGAGCAGCTGGGCTGGGGCCTGGCGCTGTCGGTGCTGAGTTCGGGCTTCAATGCCGGGCTGGCTTTCGTGCTGTTCCGCGCGGCAAAGGCCCACCGCTCGATCGCGCTGGAGGCCGACGGCCGCCACCTGATGGCCGACGTCTGGACTTCCGCCGCCGTGCTGGCCGGCATCCTCGGCGTGCTGCTCACCGGCTGGCTCTGGCTCGACCCGGTCCTGGCCATCGGCGTCGCGTTGAACATCGCGCGCGAGGGCGTCAAGCTGGTGTGGCGCTCCTCGCAGGGGCTGATGGACGAAGCCCTCGACCCCGAAACCCTCGCCACCGTGCGCGCCACGCTCGAAGCCTTCGCCGCCCGTGTGCCCGACGGCGCACGGCTGCGCTTCGACGACATGGTCACGCGCAGCGCCGGCCAGCGCCGCTTCGCCGACCTGCACATGCACGTGCCCGGCGAGTGGACCCTGCAGCACGCCGCCAGCATGCGCGACGAACTCGAGCAGGCCCTGATGGACGCCGTGCCCGGCCTGCGTGTCACGATCCAGCTCCTGCCCCTGACCATGGAAGCCCGCGCCACCCAGGCCGGCGAACATCACCCCGTATGAAAGCTGTTCTCCAGCGCGTGGCGAATGCACGCGTCGACATTTCCGGCCGCACCGTCGGCGCCATCGATGCAGGGCTGCTCGTGCTGCTGTGTGCCGAGCGCGGCGACGTCGATGCGCTCGCCGACCGCATGCTCGCCAAGATCCTCAAGCTGCGCATCTTTGCCGACGAGGCCGGCAAGATGAACCGCAGCGTGCAGGACATCGGCGGCGGCCTGCTCGTGGTGAGCCAGTTCACGCTGGCGGCCGACGCGAGTGCCGGCAACCGCCCCAGTTTCATCCAGGCCGCGCCGCCCGACGAGGGACGCCGGCTCTACGAATACTTCGTGGCGCAGGCCCGCACCGCGCATCCGGTGGTTGCCACCGGCGAATTCGGCGCCGACATGCAGGTGCACCTGCTGAACGACGGGCCGGTCACGATCCCGCTGCAGATGACGGCGTAGCGGCTGCTGTCGATCTACTTGCCGTACGGGCTGCGGATGCCCAGCCCCGCGAGGATCTCGATCTCGTAAGCCTCCATCTCGTCGGCGTCCGCCTCGCTGGTCTCGTGGTCCCAGCCCTGCGCATGCAGCGTGCCGTGCACCAGCAGGTGCGCGTAGTGGTCGGCCAGCGTCTTTCGGTTTTCCTTCACCTCGCGCGCGACCACCGGCGCGCACAGCACCAGGTCGGCTATCACCAGCGGGCTTTGCGCATAGTCGAAGGTCAGCACGTTGGTCGCGTAGTCCTTGCCGCGGAACTCTCGGTTCAGGCGCTGGCCTTCGTCGGCATCGACGATGCGCACGGTGATCTCGCCATCGATGTCGAGCGCATGGCGTATCCAGCGCGTCACGCTGTGGCGCGGCAGCGCCGCGCGATGGCGCTCCACGCCCTTGAAGCGGCCGAACTGCAGCGAGAGCGAAAGTGCAGGGAGCTTCGATGCGGCCATTTCAGTGATTCCCCGCGCGCTTGCGCTGCCCGTCGTAGGCATCGACGATCTTCGCCACCAGCGGGTGGCGCACCACGTCCGCGCTCGTGAAGTGCGTCATGGCGATGCCGTTCACGCGCTTGAGCACGCGCTCCGCGTCGATCAGCCCGCTGAGCTGCTGCTTGGGCAGGTCGATCTGGCTCACGTCGCCCGTCACCACCGCGCGCGCGCCGAAGCCGATGCGCGTGAGGAACATCTTCATCTGCTCCGGCGTGGTGTTCTGCGCCTCGTCGAGGATCACGAAGGCGTTGTTCAGCGTGCGCCCGCGCATGAAGGCCAGCGGCGCGATTTCGAGCGCATTGCGTTCGAAGGCCTTCTGCACCTTCTCGAAGCCCATCAGGTCGTAGAGCGCGTCGTACAGCGGGCGCAGGTACGGGTCGACCTTCTGCGTCAGATCGCCGGGCAGGAAGCCCAGCCGCTCGCCCGCCTCGACGGCCGGCCGCGTCAGCACGATGCGCTGCACGGCGGCGCGCTCCAGCGCATCGACCGCGCAGGCCACCGCGAGGTACGTCTTGCCGGTGCCGGCCGGGCCGATGCCGAAGGTGATGTCGTGCTTCGCGATGTTGTCGAGGTAGATCGCCTGCGTGGGCGTGCGCGCGCGCAGGTCGGTGCGGCGGGTGACGAGCATCGCCATGTCGTCGTCGCCATCGAGCATGCCGCCGTCGCCGGCCAGCGTGAGCTGCACCACGGCCGCGTCGATGGGGCGCTGCGCGATCTCGTACAGCGCCTGCAGCACGTCCATCGCGCGCTGTGCGGCGGCCTTGTGGCCGTCGACCTTGAACTGCTCGTGGCGGTGCGCGATCTTCACGCCCAGTGCTTCCTCGATGCGGCGCAGGTGTGCGTCCAGGGGGCCGCACAGGTGGCTGAGGCGCGAATTGTTCAGTGGGGTAAAGGTGTGTCGCAGAATCACGCCGGACATTTCAAGGAAAAAGGGCACCCATGATAGGCAAACTGACCGGCACGCTGGCCGAACGCAACCCGCCGCAGGTGGTTGTGGACTGCAACGGGGTCGGCTACGAGGTCGACGTGCCGATGAGCACGTTCTACAACCTGCCGAACGTCGGCACCAAGGTTTCGCTGCTCACGCACTTCGTCGTGCGCGAGGACGCGCAGATTCTCTACGGCTTCGGTACCGCCGAGGAGCGGGCGGCTTTTCGCCAGCTCATCAAGATCACCGGCGTGGGCCCGCGCACCGCGCTGGGCCTGCTCTCGGGCATGAGCGTGGGAGAGCTCTCGCAGGCGATCACCACGCAGGAACTGGGCCGACTGGTGAAGATCCCCGGCATCGGCAAGAAGACCGCCGAGCGGCTGCTGCTGGAGCTCAAGGGCAAGCTCGGCGCCGACATCGGCCTGCCGGCGCACGCGGCCTCCGATGCGCAGGCCGACATCCTGCAGGCGCTGGTCGCGCTGGGCTACAGCGACAAGGAAGCCGCGCTCGCGCTCAAGGCGCTGCCGAAGGATGCGACGGTGAGCGAGGGCATCAAGATGGCGCTGAAGTCGCTGGCCAAGTAAGCCTCGGCCAGCGGGAGGCCGTTCACTCGAGCGTCAGCCCGATGTCTTTCACCAGCACGCTCCAGTCGTGCAGGTCCTTCTGCATCGTCGCGCCGAACTGCTCGGGCGTGTTCTGCGGAAGGTCGGTGAAGTTGAGCTCTCGCAGGCGTTGCACCACGGCCGGATCCTTCAGCACCTGGTTCAACGCCACATTGAGCTTCTTCACGATGGCCGGTGGCGTCTTCGCGGGCGCCAGCACCCCGTACCAGGAGTAGTTCGTGAAGGGGTAGCCGGCCTCGGTCATCGTCGGCACGTCGGGCAGCATCGGGATGCGCGAAGGGCCGCTGTTCGCCAGTGCCTTCAGGCGGCCGGCGCGCACCAGCTCCACAGTGGACGACATGTCCGCGAACGCCGCATCCACCTGGCCGCCCATCAGGTCCTGCACGCAGGGGCCGCTGCCCTTGTAGGGCACGTGCGTCATCGCAAGGCCTGCCTGCTTCTTGAGGCTCTCCATCGCGAGGTGGCCGCCCGAGCCGTTGCCCCACGAGCAGTAGTTGAGCTTGTCGGGGCGCGCCTTTGCATAGGCGACGAATTCCTTGAGCGTCTTCACCGGCAGGTCCTGCCGGACCAGCAGCAGGTTGCCGCCGCGCCCGATCTGCGCTACTGGCGCGAAGTCCTTCACCGGGTCGTAGGGCAGCTTCCTGTAGAGGCTGGGGTTCACCACCATCGCCGCGGCGTAGGTGAACAGCAGCTTGTAGCCGTCGGGCGTGCCGCGCGCCGCGAGCTCGGTGCCGAGGATGCCGTTGGCGCCGGGGCGGTTGTCGATGATGAAGGGCTGCTTCAGCCTCTTGGAGAGCGCGTCCGCGATCAGCCTCGAGATGGTGTCGGTGCCGCCGGCGGCTGCCGTGGGGACGATCAGCGTCACCGGCTTGTCGGGGTAGGCATCGGCCGAGCCTTGCGCGTGAGCGGCGGTCGCGCCCCAGGTCGCGAGCGCGCCCAGGGCCAGCATGCGCAGTCGGCGCTGGAGGCGTGTTGTTCTCATGTCTTGTCTCCTGTCATCTGTATCAGTGAATGCCGAAGCGCCCCTGCGTTCCCTGCTCGATCATGTCCGCGCCGACGCGATACAGGTTGCGCGACACGTAACTGGGCACCTGCCGCGCGCGCTCGCGCAGCCATTCGGCCTTGAGCGAGCGCGCTTCCGCGATCTCGGGCGCGTCGCCCTCGGCGATGGCCAGCAGGTCGATCACATGTAGCGCGAGCTGCCAGTTGCCGTCCTTCGCGAGGCTGCGCGCATGCGCGATCACGCCGCGCTTGTCGGTTATGGCCTCGCCCACGGCCCGGCCGATGGTCTCGGGCGCCTCGGGATGCAGCGAGGTCGGGTTGCGGTCCCACCAGCCGTTCTCCGAGCGATAGATGTCGCGCACGATGTAGCCGGGGTCGCCATACGTGGGCTTCATCCACTCGACGCCGAACAGCTCGTCGGGAAAGCGGATGCGCGCCAGCACGCCGCGCTCGTTGAAGCCCTCGTTCATCAGCCGCACGACCTCGGCGCGCAGCCAGCGCAGTGCCCGCGCGGTGTGCGTGAGCACGTGCCGCACCTGCTCCTCGCCTTCGAGCGTGGCGCCGAACTCGCGCACCGCCTTGCGCGCGCCGAGCGCCGCGAGCGCATCGAGCGTGTCGGCCCAGCGCACCGTGTCGCGCATCGTGCGAAAGGGCGTGCCGATGTTGGGAATCGAATCGATCAGCGCCGCGCCGCCGTACAGCACGCGCTGCGACGGGCTCCACAGCGCGATCGCGTCGTCGGTCTCCGAAGGCGCCCAGCGCAGCTCGATGCAGCTGTCGCCCTGGCCGATCTGCAGCCTGTCTTCGAAGGTCTCCGTGGGCGCGTGCATCGTGAGCCGCCGGTCGAAGAAGCCAGCCGGCCGGTTGAACTGGATCTCGGCCATGCGGTGCTGCAGTGCCTCTGTCTCCCGGTAGCGGGCCTGGCGCCGCAGCACGTTGCGGTGCGCGATGACGCGCGGCGGCGCGTCCCCGCGCTGCGCGGCATGCGCGAGCCACATCGGCACGCCGGAGTTGTAGCCCACGTGCCCGTGGCTGTAGCACAGCGCATGCAGCGGCGCGTTGCTGAGCTCGCGCACCGCGTCGATCATTCCCTGCGTCACCGGACCGCCCGGCCCTGCGTCGATCACCACGAGGCCGGCGTCCGTCTCGGCCACGAAGGATTGGCCCTGTCCGCGCAGGATGTGCAGGCCCGGCGCCACCGTCTCGGTGCCCGTGCCGACGATGAGGAAAGGCTTTTCCTGTTCCGTGTCGTTCGTGTTCATACGGCCTCCCCGGTGCGGACCAGCGCCGGCAGCGCATAGCGGCCGTCCAGCATTTCCTCGCGCGGCACGTAGGCGCGCAGGCAGAGATAGAAATCGCCGGCAGGTGCCGGCAGCCAGTTCGCATGCGCGGCCTCGCCTTCGGGGCGCGCATGCTGGATGTGCAGCGTAAGCCCGCCATCGGCGTCATGGCGCAGCGCTGGCGTTCGGTCGCCGATGGCGTAGCGGCCGATGGGGTTGTCCACCAGCATGTAGTCGCGGCTGTCGTACATCGTGAGCGACCAGAAGGCCTCGACCGGCGGCAGCGCGCCGGGCGCGAAGCGCAGCGTGTAGCGGCTGCTTCCGTTGAGCTTGCGCCCCGAAGCGTCGTTCCACGCCAGCGGATAGGTCGCCTCGCGGCTCTCGAGCATGCCGATGTACTTGAGCGCCACCAGCGCGCGCGCCAGGTGGTCGTCGCCGAAGCTGCCTTCGACCAGCGGCATCTGCACCCAGCCGGTGGAAGACGTGGTGCCGGATTGCGCGCCGCGCAGCTGCGGCAGCACGGCATCGAGTGCGTCCTGAAGCACACTGCGCTGCGTGTCGTCGAGCGCATCGACGTCAGGTCCGAGACCGAGCGAGGCGAAGCGGGCGATCAACCCGGCATCGCGCGCGGGCGGCGGGTTCTCGCGCAGCGCGCGATTCACCTGCGCCGCGAAGTGCTCGGCGGTCAGCGGCGCTTTCGGATCACAGGCCGGGTCGAAGTGCCTCGGCATCGAAGATGCCTTGCCCGCCTGCCAGTCGCCGAGCGTGCGCACGATGAAGCCGTCCTGCAGCGCATTGACGGCAGGCACGTCCTGCGGCCCGTCGACCAGGATGCGCCCGATGACCCACAGCCAGCGCGTCGGCGCTTCGATACGCGCGCCCGCCTCCCGGAACGCGGCCGGCAGTTCGCCGTGCCAGCCCGGTGGCGTGACGAGAAACGAGCGCGCGGTCGTGCCCGTGAGCCGCTGGCCGATGTGCGCGAAGGGGTTCGTGTAGAAGTCCAGCAGGCCCAGCACGTAATAGCGCCCGGCCGTGTCCGGCACGTCGATCACGAGCGGGCCGTCGCCCAGGTCGAGCCAGGCGTTGGTGTAGAGCGTGTCGTTGTTTGGCGTGACCACGCGGCTCTTGCCCGCGCCCAGCAGCTGCCGCGCATGCGTGAACACGTTGCACCAGCGATGAGGCTTCGGAGCTTCTCCGGCGATGTCGGTGCGTTGCGGCGAGGTGGCCGCGCGCATGCGGCTCATCTCGTAGAGCGGAAAGGCGTAGACGACGGCCTCCTCGGCCAGCGTGCGCAGTTCGTTGTCGATGGTCGCTGGCATGGCTCAGCCTTCCCGTGCCTGAAGGGCCGGAACGCGCCAGCTCTGCACGCCTTCGCGTGGGTAGTACATGCGCAGGATCAGGTAGAAGCGCCCGGCCGGCGCCGGCAGCCAGTTGGCGGCGTCGGCCGGACGTGCGTGGCTCATGTGGATCTCCAGGCTGCCGTCGGCGCCGTGCTTCAGGCCGGGCGTGCGGTCGCCGATGGCGTGGCGCCTGATCTCGTTGGGGTAGAGGAAACGGTCGGCGTCGTAGAGCGTCACCGACCAGAAGGCATCCGCTGGCGGAAGGTCGTCGGCTTCGAAGCGCATGGTGTAGCTGTGCTTGCCGTCCAGCGGCTCCTGCTTCGCGTCGTGATGCGCAGCGGCGTACACGGCCTCGCTGGTGGCCAACGCGCCCAGGCCCAGGTAGGCGGTGCGGGCGCGGCCGAGGAACTCGTCGCCGTAGCGTCCAGTGGCGGGCGCCATCGACCAGGGCTTGGGACGGCGGTTGCGGCCTGCCGCACCGACGAGCTGCACGCCTTCCGCGAAGCCCTCGATCAGGCCCTCGCGCGCGGGTTCGTCCAGTGTGTCCCACGAGAAGGCGGCATCCGGCCGCAGCCCGGCCTGGCCGAACCAGGCCACCAGCGCACGGTCTTCCACGCGGCCCGGTGCCTCTGCGAGTTCCCGGCACATGTTGGTGAAGAAGCGCTGTGCCACCTGTGCAGCCGGCTCGCCGTTCTCGAAGGCGGCGGCCATCGCGTCCACCAGAGGGCCGTCCCAGTGCTCGACCGCAGCCGGCCGGCCCTGCAGTGCCGTGCCGGGGGCGGGTGCCAGCCTGATCTCGGCCTGTAGCGCGCGTGCTGCAGGCCAGTCGCTCTCGTCGCCCACCAGGATGCGGCCGATCAGCCAGACGAGATCGGTGGGGCAATGCACCACGCGATGGCCGGCGAGCGATGCGGGCACCATGCTGTTGGGCCCGACGAGCACCACGGTCTCGCCCTCGGGGTTGCAGTTGCGTGGTCCGAGGTTCTCGAAGTTCTCGGTGTAGGCGTCGTACAGCGGCAGCACGAAGTAGCGCCCGGGATGGCGCGACGACGCGGGCACCGTCAGCAGCATCGGCCCAGGGGCCAGGTGGACCCACGCGATGGTGTAGAGCAGATCGTTGGCCGGCGTCACCACGTCGCGGTCTTCATGGGTGGAAGGGCGCGGCGCGTGGTGCAGCGTGTTCAGCGGCGCACGCACGTCCGAGCCGTGCGAGGCACCGGCGCGGCGCTCGGCCTGCGGCGCGGTCTGCATGGCGCAGGTGCGGTAGGTCTCGGTGAGCGGGTAGCCGTAGACGAAGGCGGCCAGGCCGATGGAGCGGGCGAGTGCCTTGCGCGCGAGGAAAACGGCGAGATTGGGATCGGGAGCGTTCATGGTGGATGTCTCTTTGCTGGAGTTCATGGAATGCGGATGGACGGCGCTCAATCGAGCTTCACGCCCGTGGCCTGCGTGAGCCGCAGCGTCACCGGAAGAAAGGCCTTGTAGGCAGCGCTCGCCTCGGCCGGCAGGTTGCCGACGGGCTCGGCGCCCAGTTCCTCGATGCGCCGGCTGACTTCCGGCTGGCGGACCACCGCGCTGACTTCGCGCCCGAGCCGTTCGATCACCGCGTCGGGCGTCTTCGCCGGGGCCATCAGCGAGGTCGGGCCGGTGAGCGCGTAGACCTCGTCGGCGTAGCCCTGCTCGGCGAAGGTCGGCACGTCCGGCAGCGCTTTCGCGCGGCGCGGGCCGGCCACCGCCAGCGGTCGCAGCTTGCCGGCCGCGATGTACGGCTGCAGCGTGGTGACCGAGCCGACGGTCATGTTGATGACGCCGCTGATCAGGTCGACCGCCATCGGGCTCTCGCCCTTGTAGGGCACGTGCAGCGTCTGCAGGCCGTAGGTCTTGTCCATGTAGACCTGGATCTGGTGCGGCTGCGTGCCAGGGCCCCACGAGCCCATCGTGTACTTGCCGGGCGCGGCCTTCACGGTGGCGATCAGGCTCTTGAAGTCCTTCGCGGGTACCGAGGGGTGCACCGCCAGCACGGTGCGCGTGGTGGCGATGTCCGAGACCATGCGCAGGTCGGTGCGCGGGTCGTAGGGCAGCTTGCTGTAGAGCACCATGTTCGCGGTGACCGGGCCCGGCACCGTCAGCAGCAGCGTGTAGCCGTCGGGCGCGCTCTTGGCGACGTAGTCGGTGCCGATGATCCCGCCCGCGCCGCTGCGGTTCTCGACCACCACCGGCTGGCCCAGCCGCTTCGACAGGCCTTCGGCCACGATGCGCGCGAGGATGTCGGTGGAGCCGCCCGCCTGGTACTGCACGATGATGCGAAGCGGCTTCGACGGAAAGGGCGCTTCGGCCTGCGCGCCGCCTGCCACGAGGGCCAGCATGGCGCCGATGCCGAGTGCGGCACGTTGTCTCTTCGATGTCGTCATGCGATCTGTCTCCGGTTGTTGTTCATCCGGCGCGTCCGACGACCAGCGCGTCGACCGCCACGCAGCCGCCATCGGCACGAGGCCGCGCGATCAGCGGGTTGATCTCGGCGCTGTCGAGCGAATCGCCGCAGCGCAGCGCGAAACCGGCCAGCGCGCACAGCGCATCGGCGATCGATTCGAGGTCGACAGGCGCACGGCCGCGCGCGCCGTCGAGGATCGCGAAGGCGCGCAGCTCGCGCACCATGGCCAGTGCGTCGTCGCGCGTGATCGGCAGCGCGCGCAGCGACACGTCGCGCAGCGTCTCGACGTGGATGCCACCCAGGCCGAACATCAGCACCGGGCCGAACACCGGGTCGCGGTGCACGCCGGCGATGCATTCGACGCCGCCGCCCAGCATGCGCGCCACCAGCGCGCCGTCGAGCCGCGCATCGGGCCGGGCGGTGAGCGCGTGGTCGCGCGTGCGCTCGAAGGCCGCGCGTGCCTGCGCCGCGCCGCGCAGGCCGAGCGCCACGCCGCCGACGTCCGACTTGTGCGGGATGTCCGCGCTCACGATCTTCACCACCACCGCGTCGCCGATGGCTTCGGCGGCGGCAGTGGCCTCATCGGCGCTGCGCACCACGCGGTGCTCGACCACGGGCACGCCGGCTTCGGCGAGCAGCGCCAGGGCGTCGGGTTCGGACATGGTGCCGGGTGCGAGCTTCAGCGGATTCGAGGCAGGAGCCGAGTCCGCCGCAGGCGCCGCACCGGTCTTCAACCCGGCCAGCGCGGCAATCGTGCGGATGCCGTCCGACGGATCGGCGAAAACCAGGCAGCGCATCGCCTCCAACTCGGCGCGGCGCTCGGGCGCCAGCAGGGTGCTGATGGCCAGCAGCGTGTCGGGATACGCCGCGCGCAGCGAGCCCACCAGTTCGCGCAGCACAGGCCAGAACGCATCCGACGCACCGGCCGCCGCCAGGAAGCCCATCCACGACGCGAAGCCGCGGTCGTCGAGCATCACGCGCGCGCTGCGCTCCAGCAGGCTCATGTCGTTCGTGACCTGCCCCGTGATGTCGACCGGGTTGCGCGGCGCCGCGAAGGGAACCCAGCTGCGCAGCGTGTCCTGCGCGGCCTCGCTCAGCGGCTGCACGTCGAGGCCTTGCGCCGAAGCTTCGTCGGCCATCAGCGCGCCCACACCGCCCGAGAGCGTGAACAGCCCGATAGAGCGGTCGCGCGGCCGGCCGGCCACGGCCGCGCTGTGGGCCAGGTCGAAGAACTCGGTGAGGTTGCGCGCGCGCAGCACGCCGTACTGGCGGAACACCGCGTCGTACACCGCGTCGTCGCCCGCGAGCGCGGCCGTGTGCGAGGCGGCAGCCTGCGCGCCCAGCGCCGTGCTGCCGACCTTGACCATCACCACCGGCTTGCCGTTCGCCTGCGCGAGGGCCAGCGCGGCGCGCAGCCGGGGGCCGTCTCGGCAGCCTTCCATGTAGCCCATGATCACGTCGGTGGCCGGGTCCTGCGCGAGCCAGGCCAGGCAGTCGGCGAACTGCACGTCGGCCTCGTTGCCGGTGGTGGCCCACAGCGACAGGCCGACGCCGCGCGCCCGTGCCATCGAGTAGGCGTACGCGCCGAACGCGCCCGACTGGCTCACCAGCCCGATGCGCCCCGCCGCCACCCGGCCCACGCCGGGCGCCGGCGAGAAGGTCGCGTAGACATTGCGCGCGATGTTCATGAACCCCAGGCAGTTCGGGCCGATGAGCCGCACGCCGGCCGCACGCGCCTTGTCGCCGAGCCGTGTCTGCGCGGCCGTGCCCTCGGCGCCGGTCTCGGCGAAGCCTGACGAGAACAGCACCACGCCCTTCACCTTCGCGGCGATGGCGTCGTCGAGCGCGCCGTCGACCAGCGCGGCTGGCACGGCGAGGATGGCCAGGTCCACCGGCTGGCCGATGGCGCGCAGGCTGGGCCATGCCTGCAGCTCCTGGATGCGGTCGGCGTTGGGGTTGACCGGGTAGAGCGCGCCGTCGAAGCCGAAGCGGCGCTGGTAGTCGACCGGAATGCCGCCGATCTTCTGCGGGTTGGACGAGGCGCCGACCACCGCGATGGAGCGTGGCGCGAACAGGGCCGAGAGCGATTCGGCCTGGGAACTGAAGAAATCCATGGAGCGTGGCGTAGAGGTTTCAGAAGTTGTGGCGGATGCCGGTGGCGAGCACGCGCACGCCGTTGCCGCTGTCCGGCGCGACCGTGATGGTCGCGAGCGAGGCCGAGGCGCCGTTGCGGTTGAGCAGGCGCAGCCAGCGCGCGTACAGCACCGTGCGCTTGCTCAGGTAGTAGTCGTAGCCCAGCGTCCAGGCGAGCTGCGAGCGGCCGGTGTCGTCCACCTTGCGCTGCATGGCTTCGAACATCAGGTTCGACGTCGGCGTCACGTTGTAGGTGACGCCCAGGCTCGCGAGCTTCGCCGTGGGAACGCGCGGCAGGCTCGAGCTGTTGCGCACGTAGTTGGCGTAGAACTGCAGCCCGATGTCAGGCAGCTCGTACGCGCCGCTCAGCGCCTGGTAGGTGGTGGTGGCCGGGTCGGCCACGGGCGCCGCGGCCGAGCCGGAGCGTGCACGCTGGAACGCATAGGCGATGTAGTAGGGCTTGCGCGACCAGCCCGCGCTGCCGCCGTAGAAGTTGCCGCTCTGGTGGCTGGGCGCGCTCGATTCGCCGGGCGCGTAGGCGATGTCCGCGAAGAAATCGCTGCTGGCCGGCGTGCGGTAGCGAATCATGTTGCTGGCGCGGGCCGCGAAAGGCGTGAGCCCCGGCTGCGCGTCTGTGGCGGCCACCAGGTTGATCGGAGAGAACACGGAGTTCACGCCGTACGGGTCGGCCTTGAACAGCGTGTAGAACATCGGCGTGTACATGCGGCCCGCGTCGATCTGCCCCCATGGCCCCGACAGGCCGACGAAGGACTGCCGGCTGAACGACATGGCGGGCCCGGGCAGCGTGCCGTTGCCGGTGTCGGGCGCGAAGCCGCTCTCCAGCGTGAAGTGCGCGCTGAGCCCGCCGCCGAGGTCTTCGACGCCGCGAAAGCCAAGGCGCGAGGCGGTCTGGCCGCCGTCCTCCAGCCGCGTCGACGATGTCTTGCCCGACTTGGCGAAGCCCATGTAGAGGTCGACCGTGCCGTAGATGGTCACGCTGCTCTGCGCCAGCGCGAGCGAGGAATAGGCCGCCAGCGCGAGGCCGGCGGCGGCTGTCTTCTTCATGTGTTGTCTGTCTCCGGTAGGGCTTGCCGCATGCGGGTGATGCATGGCGGTGCCGCTTGTGTGCTTGTCGATGTCCGGTGCTTACGATAGAAATGACGGGCTCCCGAATCTGTCAACGCTTTGACAGATTCATGAACATCACTGCAGGGAGAACCCGCTGGCCCGATCGACCCCTTCCACCCCCCGCAACGCCGAGGAGAGCGCCGCGCTCCTCGAGCGGGCGCTGCGCTGGAACGAGCTGTTCTCGCGCTGGCCCGACGCGCGCCGGGCGGAGCTGATGAAGTCGGCGCGCATGGAGCGCTACAGGCGGCGCACGCAGGTGCTGGCGCACGACCGCCACCGGCGCGAACTGCTGGTGGTGGTGTCGGGCTGCCTCGAGATCAGCAGCATGAGCAGCAACGGCCGCAAGTACGTCAACGCGCTGCTGGGGCCGGGCCAGGTGGCGCCGCTGGTGCGCCTGCTGGAAGACGTTCCGCTGGCCTACGACTACCACGCGCACGAGGATTCGGTGATCGTCCACCTGCCCAGCGATGCCGTGATCGCGGTGCTCGACGCCGAGCCCGTGCTGTGGCGCGACGTGGCCAAGCTCGGCCTGCAGCGCCAGCGGCTGAGCATCGTGCTGCTGCAGAACCAGATGCTCAACTCGATCCACGGGCGCGTGGCCGCGACGCTGATGAGCCTGGTCCACTTCTACAACGGGCAGGGGCCGGGCGCGGGAGAAGGCGACGATGCCGGCCCGCTGGTGCGCCTGTCGCAGAACGACCTGGCGGCCATGCTCGGCCTGTCGCGCCAGACCATCAACAAGGAGCTCGGGCGCCTGGTGGAAGAGGGCGCCATCGACATGCGCTACAAGCGCATCCGCATCGTCGATGCCGAGCGGCTGGCGCGCATTGCCGTGGGCACCTGAGCTAGACGCTCAGGGGTGGATCTTCTCGCCCTTGGCCAGCATCTCGACGAACTGCGCGATGCGGCGCGCGCGGGTCTCGGGCTTCTTCGCGCTCTGGGTGCGGAAGAGCACGGCGAAGCGGTTGCGCGAGTCGAGCGTGGCGAAGAACTTCGCGGCCTTCTTGTTGGCGTCCAATGCGGCCTGAAGGTCGGGTGGCACGGTGGCCACGGCGACGCCCTCGTAGGCCGCGTCCCAGCGGCCATCGGCTTTCGCGCGTTCGATCTCGGCATGGCCGGCCGGCTGCATGCGGCCTTCGTCGATGAGCTTCAGCACCTTGTCGCGGTTGATCTGCGACCACATGCTGCGCTTGGTGCGCGGCGTGAAGCGCTGCTGGAAGTACTGCGCGTCGTCGCTCTTGCGCTGGCCGTCGATCCAGCCCCAGCACAGCGCTTCTTCGAGCGCCGCGGCGTAGTCGACGGAGGCGATGCCGCTGTCCTTCTTCGCGATGCGCAGCCACACGCCGGCGGCGCTGGCATGGTGGCGCTTGAGCCAGCGTGCCCACGAGGCCGCGTTGGTGCACTCGACGGGCGTGTCGTGCACGACGCGCTCTTCTGTCTTGCTCATGGCACCCACCAGTAGCGCAGCGCGTGGAAGTAGATGGGCGCCGCGAAGATCACCGAATCGAGCCGGTCGAGCATGCCGCCGTGGCCTTCGATCATCGAGCCCCAGTCCTTCACACCGCGGTCGCGCTTGATGGCCGACATCACGAGGCCGCCGAAGAAGCCCATGAGGCAGATGGTGAGCGCCATCAGCGCCGCCTGCCACGGGTTGAAGGGCGTGGCCCAGTACAGCGCCGCGCCCAGCGCGGTGGCGCTCGCCACGCCGCCGATCAGGCCTTCCCAGGTCTTGGAAGGCGACAGCTCGGGCGCCACCTTGCGCTTGCCGAAGAGCTTGCCCCACACGTACTGCAGCACATCGCTGCCCTGCACCACGATCACGAGGAAGGCGATCAGCAGCAGGTTGCGGCCCTCGAAGCCCGGGATCTGCAGCGTGAGCAGCGCGGGCACGTGGCTGATGCAGAACACGCACACCATCAGCCCCCACTGGATCTTCGAGGTGCGTTCCAGGAAGCGCCGCGTGTCGCCGCTGACAGCCGCCAGGATGGGCAGCAGCAGGAAGGCATAGACCGGGATGTAGATCGCGTAGAGCCCGTACCAGTCGATCCAGATCAGGAAGTACTGCCCCGGCAGCGCGAGGTAGAAGGCCAGCGCGATCGGCGCATGGTCGCCGCGTCGCGTGTAGGCCAGGCTGATGAACTCGCGCAGCGCATAGAACGAGATCAGGTAGAACAGCACGATCACGCCGCCCTTGCCGAAGGCGAAGGCGATGCCGATCACCGCCACCATCACCCACCATGCGTTGACGCGCGAGTTGAGGTTGTCGATCACCGAGTGCGGCTGGCCGTGCGCAACCCGCCACTTGAGCAGCGCGCCGATGGCCGAGGCCAGTATCAGCACGCCGGCCACGCCGCCGAAGAGCTTGAGCGTGGTCCATGCGAAGGGGGAAAGCTCGATCATGCCGCGGCCCCTCCGTTGTTCTTTCCGGCTTGTCCGTTCTCTTCGATCCTGTCGTATTCGGGACGCAGGTCGAGCATCGCCGCGCGTGCGCGGGCGATGAAGCTGTTCTTGTCCTCGCCCTCGGCCAGCGAGATCGGCGCGCCGTAGCGCACCGTGCAGGCCAGCGGGATCGGCACCAGCGTGCCCTTGGGCAGCACGCGCTTGAGGTTCTCGATCCACACGGGCACCAGCCGCACGTTGGGGCAGGCGCGCGCCAGGTGGAAGAGGCCGCTCTTGAGCGGCAGCAGGATCTCGTCGCCGGTGTTGCGCGTGCCCTCGGGGAACATGATGAGCGAGTCGCCGGCGTCCAGCGCCTGCTTCATCTGCTCGACCGGGTTCTCGCCCTGGCCCGAGCCGTCGCGGCGGATCATCAGCGCGTTGAACACGTCGATGCCGATGAACTGCCGCGTCTTCGAGGCCATCCAGTAGTCCTGCCCCGCCACCGGCCGAGTGAGCGCGCGCAGGTCGGGCGGCAGCGTGGCCCACAGCAGCACGAAGTCGCCGTGGCTCGTGTGGTTGGCGAAGTACAGCGTCTGCTCCGCCTTGGGCGTGGTACCCGACCAGATGGCGCGCACCCCTGTCAGCAGCCCGGCCGCGCCGATGATGAGCTTGCCCGCCACCACGGCGAGGCCGCGCCGCAGCACGGTGCTTTCGGGCTTGTCGTCTCTGTTCTTGTTGTCTTCTTCTGCGTTCAAGAGATGTCCTGTGTCATCAAGGCAAGTAGGAACATGGCGCTCTGGCAGGCCACCACGATGGCGTGGCGCTGCATGAGCTGGCGGGTGCCCTGCACGCGGTCGTCGAGCGGGCGGGGCGCGTGCTGCGAGGGCGGCGGCTCGCGCAGTCCGAGGGAGGAGAGCGCGCGGTCGAGCGCGTCGAGCGAGGCCACGGTGTTGCGCGCAAGGCCGTCGAACAGCGCCTCGTCGAAGCGCAGCCGGAACGCGAAGTAGCGCTCCAGCGCCCCGAGGATCACCACGGCGCCGAAGCCCATGGTGGCGGTGGTCGAGAGCGAGCGCAGCGTCAGCGCGAGCACCAGCGCCGAGATGCAGGTGAGCGCGAAGCCCCAGAGGGCCAGCAGCGCCATCGCGCGCAGCAGCGCCGCGAGCGCGGCGCAGGTGGTCCTGTCGTTGTCATCGGTCATGGCGCGGCACCTCCTGCAAGGGCTTGATCGGCTCCAGCGACATCCGCCAGGCGTCCCGCAGCACGATCTGCGGCCGCGCCCGACGCACCGTGTCCTCGGCCTGGGCGACGCCGCCGGCCGCCCCGTAGCGGCCCAGCCAGGCGATCACCGCCGCCGCGCTGCGCGAGAAACCGAGCGCGCAGCAGACCCACACTGTGGCACCGTCCGCGCTTCGGCGCTGGCCTTCGATGACGGCCGCCGCGCGCTGCAGGCGTACGGTGGGCGGCACCGTCAGGTCGAGCACCGGCACGCAGCGCGCATGCGGCACGCCGGCCGGCATCTGCAGCTCGGCGCACAGGCTCACCAGCCGGGGCTGCCCGGCGGCGAGCCATTCGGCATGCGTCGGCCGGCGCCCCAGCCGCAGGCCCGGCACCACCTCGACCGAGGCCGGGAGCTTGCGGGTCCAGAGCCAGGCATTGACGGCTGCGCCGAGCCGGTAGGGCGCCAGCATCCAGCGCGTCGCCCAGCCCATGCGGCCGCGGCTGTCCATCTGGAAGCCGCGTGCGCCGAAGCCCGCGTAGTTGAGCGCCACCAGCGTGAGCGAGGCGGCCGGCCATGCGAGCCACAGCGCGATGCCGCCGCCGTAGAGCGCGGCCGCCAGGAACAGCGCCGCGCCCACGGCGTAGAAGCCCGCCAGCTTCCAGCGCTGCGGATCGCGGGTGGTGCGCCATGCGCGCGGCATCGACACCACGCGCTCCAGCGGCCACAGCCACACGCAGAACAGGCCGAGCAGCGCGCCGGTCGGAATGTCGATGAAGTGGTGCTGCCATGTCGTGAGCACCGAGGCGCAGATGGCGAAGGCCCAGACGTGCAGCACCAGCCGCGCCCACAGCGGCCGGATGAACTGCCGGTACCAGTCCCACAGGATCACCGCCAGCGCGATGTGCAGCGAGGGCGCCTGGTTGAAGGGCTGGTCGAAGCCGCGCAGCGCGTTGAACAGGAAGGCCGGAGCTCCGTCGACCGGCGGCTGCCCGAAGCTGAAGTGCAGCGGCCAGAGGATGAAGCAGGTGCAGGCAATGAGCGTGGCCGTCACCAGCCGCAGCGCATGCCGGTCGAGCGTGTGCCGGCTGCGCGCGAGGAAAAGCGACAGCGCGTAGAAGACGTTGATCGTCCAGTACGGGAAGATGGTCCACGGCCAGAACGGCACGTGGCGCTCCCACTCGAAGGCCATCGACGGCACGTTGGCGCGCGTGGTCGCCCACCAGTTGGCGAAGCCGTAGGTCGCGTAGAACAACGGCCCCAGGAACACCAGCCAGGCGGCGGCGCGCTTCCATGGCCGTCGTGCCAGCGGGGCGCTCATTGCAGGGCCTCGGTGCTGCGCGCCGCTGCGCTCATCGCTCGGTGCGCACCGCCAGCGACACCGTGAAGATGCCCCACTCGTCCACCCGCTGGTCGATCTTGCGGAAGCCCGCTTCCTCCACCAGCTGGTCCATCTCATACTGGGTGCGGCGGCGCATCACCCAGGCTTCGCCCTGGCGGTGGCTGGTGAGGGCGCGCGCGATCATCTCCAGCTGCGGATGCCAGGGCTGGCCGGTGTAGACGAGGTAGCCCCGGTCTTCCACCGCGTCGCCCACGCCCGCGAGCGAGCGGCGAACCATCTCGTTGTCGGGGAACAGTTCGTACAGGCCCGACACCACGGCCAGCGTGGGCCGCGGCACCACGCTCGCGAGGCTCATGCGGTCGAAGGCGTCGGCCTGCACGAACTGAGCGACGTCTTCCAGGCCCTTCTCGGCGATGAGCGCGCGGCCGTCGCGCACGTTGATGTCGCTGTAGTCGCGCAGCAGGATCGAGCTGGCCTTGACCGGGCTCGCCAGCACCGCGTCGAGCACGTAGCGGCCGTGGCCGGCGGCGATATCCATCAGGCGCACCTCGCGGTGCATCTCGGCCAGCCGCTCCATCGCGATGCGCAGCAGTTCCTCGACGTGGATCTTGCGCTGGCGGATGCCACGCCAGCCGATCGACTCCAGGTAGGTCTTGTCGATGGAGCGGCCGATGAACGAGCTGCCCTGAGGATGGTTGCGGTAGACGTAGTCGAGCGTGCTGCCCGAGTCGAAGCCGGTGTCGTGGCCGAGCTTGATGCCCTCGGACATGGTGCCGCCCAGCTTCAGCCCGGCGCGCGTCATGGCCCAGTAGGCGCCGCGCGGAGACAGGGGCGAGAGCGGTTCGGCCAGCGCGCGCGACTCGTCGGCCGTGTCGCCGCTCAGGTGCGCCTCGCGGCGGTCCACCGGCACGGCGGGTTCGTCGAAGCGCTGGAGGATGAATTCGCGGATCTGCGCCACGGCCGGCGCGCGGTCTTTCTCACCCAGCGTGTCGTGGAAGAAGCCCGGCAGCTCGGTCTTGGTTTTGACCGCGCTGCCCAGCCGCTCGAAGAACTGGTGCTGCGGCTTGTGGTGCACCACCCAGTCGGCGCCCGAGATGAGAAGCTGTACCGGCAGCGTGATCGCGTTGGCGTCGGCTACCACGCGGTCGGCGGCCTCGTACAGGCCCAGCAGGATGTTGACCGCGATGGGCCGCGAGATCAGCGGATCGCTCTCGTAGCTGGCGATGCGCTCCGGGTCGTGCGTGAGGAACTTCGCCTTCACGTAGCTGTTGACGAAGAACAGGCCGCGCAGCTTGTGCATCAGCCCGAGCCCCGCGCGCGCGAAGGGCACGTAGAGCTTGACCTTGAAGGCCGGCGAGGCGAGCGTGAGGCCGCGCACCTTGGGGGCGTAGTCGTGCGCCCAGGTGGCGATCAGCACCGCGCCCACGCTCTGCGCGACCACGTGGATGTCCTGCTCGGGCACGCCGTGGACGGCGCCGATGTGCTGCACGAAGGTCTGCACGTCGCGCACCGAGGTGCCGAAGCTGGGGCTGTAGCCGCGCTGGCCGGGCGAGCGGCCGTGGCCGCGGGCGTCCCAGGCGTAGAAGTCGAAATCGGGCAGGTCGAGTTCGTCGACGAGATGCGCCATGCGCGCGCCGTGCTCGTGGCCGCGGTGGAACAGCAGCACGGCGCCGCGCCGCGCGGCGCCCGTGGCGGGCCAGCGGCGGTAGAAAAGCGATTCGCCGTCGTGCGTCTGGAAATGGAGTTCTTCGGCGATGCGAGAAGTCGTGTTGGTCATTGAGTCCCTGTGGAATTTTCATCGGCCTCCGCCAGTGCGCGGCGGATGCGGTTGACGATGGTCCAGGCCACCAATGCCGCCAGCAGCGGCATCAGCCAGGCCGTCCAGCCCGGCAGCGGCAGGCCCAGCGCCACGTAGAGGCCGAGCGCGCCGAACACGAAGGCCCGGTCGCTCTTGCCCAGCGGGCCGTCGTAGCGGCGCGAGGCGCCCACGGTGGGCCCCAGCGCGCCGGCGAATTCGCTCAGCCCGGCCAGCACGATCACCGTGCCGACCCAGAAGCCGCTGAAGGGCAGCACCAGCGCGAAGGGCAGGTACAGCGCCGCGTCGGAGACCACGTCGGTCAGTTCGTTGAGGAAGGCGCCCAGCTTGCTCTGCTGGTTGTGCTCGCGCGCCAGCATGCCGTCGATGGCGTTGAAGGCCATGCGCAGGAACATCCACAGAGGGATGAGCCCGAAGGCGGCCAGCGAAGGCGCCGCGAAGAAGAGCCAGAGCCCGAGCACGACCGAAACCACGCATGCCGCCAGCGTGACCTGGTTGGCCGTGACGCCCATCGCATGCAGGCGGACCACCAGCGGCCGCAGCAGGGCCTGGAAACGCGGCTTCAGTTCGTAGATCGACACGTGCTGGCTTCCCCTCGTTCGTTATATGGCCGAAGCATTCTGCCAGTGTGTGGCAGGCACTAAACTCATCGGCGCACACCCCCAGCCAATGACCATCCAGACAGACGATTTCGCGCCCGCCCCCCAACGCGTGGTGTCCGCCGCTCCGGCCTCCCCCAACGAGGAGGCCATCGAACGGGCCCTGCGCCCCAAGCTGCTCGACGAGTACGTCGGCCAGGCCAAGGTGCGCGAGCAGCTCGAGATCTTCATCGGCGCCGCGCGCAAGCGGAAGGAAGCCCTCGACCACGTCCTGTTGTTCGGCCCGCCGGGCCTGGGCAAGACCACGCTGTCGCACATCGTCGCGGCCGAGCTGGGCGTCAACCTGCGCCAGACCTCCGGCCCCGTGCTCGAGAAGCCCAAGGACCTGGCGGCGCTGCTGACCAACCTGGAGCCCAACGACGTGCTCTTCATCGACGAGATCCACCGCCTGAGCCCGGTCGTCGAGGAAATCCTGTATCCGGCGCTGGAGGACTACCAGATCGACATCATGATCGGCGAGGGCCCCGCGGCGCGCAGCATCAAGCTCGACCTGCAGCCCTTCACGCTGGTGGGCGCCACCACCCGCGCCGGCATGCTGACCAACCCGCTGCGCGACCGCTTCGGCATCGTCGCGCGGCTGGAGTTCTACACAGCGGAAGAACTCGCGCTGATCGTGCACCGCAGCGCCGGCCTGCTCAAGGTGGAGGCCGACGAGGCCGGCGGCTTCGAGATCGCCCGCCGCTCGCGCGGCACGCCCCGCATCGCCAACCGCCTGCTGCGCCGCGTGCGCGACTACGCCGACGTGAAGGGCAACGGCCGCATCACGGAAGACATCGCGCACCGGGCGCTGGCCATGCTCGACGTCGATCCGCAGGGCTTCGACCTGATGGACCGCAAGCTGCTCGAGGCCGTCATCCACCGCTTCGACGGCGGCCCGGTCGGCCTGGACAACGTGGCCGCCAGCATCGGCGAGGAGCGCGACACCATCGAGGACGTGATCGAGCCCTACCTCATCCAGCAGGGCTACCTGCAGCGCACGCCGCGCGGGCGCATCGCCACGTTGGCCGCGTACCGCCATCTCGGCGTGGCCCCGCCTTCCGGCCGTGCCGACGGCCCCGATCTCTTTGGAGCCTGATTCCCGATGCACACCCATGACCTGAGCGCCTGGCAGCACGACCACCATTTCGGCGCGGACACCTCTTCCGCGGAGCGCAGCACGCGCCTCGTGATGTGGATCACCTTCGCGATGATGGTCGTCGAGATCGGCGCCGGCTGGTGGTTCAACTCGATGGCGCTGCTGGCCGACGGCTGGCACATGAGTTCGCACGCGCTGGCCATCGGCCTGAGCGCTTTTGCCTACGCGGCTGCGCGCCGCTATGCGCGCGACCCGCGCTTCGCCTTCGGTACCTGGAAGATCGAGGTGCTCGGCGGTTTCGCGAGCGCGCTGGCGCTGCTGGGCGTGGCGGCGCTGATGGTGTTCGGCTCGCTGGAGCGGCTGTGGTCGCCGGCGGCGATCCACTATCCCGAAGCCATCACGGTGGCGGTGCTGGGGCTGGTGGTCAACCTCGTCTGCGCGCGGCTGCTGGGCGGGGCGCATCACCATCACGGGCATGACCACGGACACGCGCACGACCATCACGATCACCACGACCATGGGCATGGCCACGACCTGAACCTGCGCTCGGCCTACCTGCACGTCGTGGCCGATGCCGCGACCTCGGTGCTCGCCATCGCGGCGCTGCTGGGCGGCTGGTTCTACGGCTGGGCCTGGCTCGACCCGGCGATGGGCATCGTCGGCGCGGTGCTGGTGGCGGTCTGGGCCAAGGGGCTGCTGAAGGAAACCGGCAAGGTGCTGCTCGACCGCGAGATGGACCACCCCGTCACCGAGGAAATCCGCGAAGGCGTCGAGACCATGCTGGCCGACTCCGAAACCCGCGTGGCCGACCTGCACGTGTGGCGCGTGGGGCGCGATGCCTACGCCTGCGCGCTCACCGTGGTGACGCACTCGCCGACGCTCACGGCCGACCAGGTGCGTGCCTGCTTCTCGATGCACGAGGAAATCCGCCACTCCACGGTGGAAATCCAGCGCTGCGTCGACTAGCTGCCGCCGGTTTTCCTTGAGGGCCGTGCGTGGCGCACGATCAGCATCTGCGCCGCGTAGTAGGTCGACAGCACCCACAGCGGCGCGAGCGGTAGCGGCGACACGAACTGGTTGGTGGCCAGCAGCGAATCGCTCAGCATGAAGAAACACGAGCCCACCGCCACCCAGGCGGCCGACGGGTCCGTGTCCCGCAGCACGGCGGCACGCCCGATGGCCTGCGCCGCCATGCATGCGATCACCACCACATAGGCGCCGACCGGAATCCGCAATGCCGCCGGCAGGCCGCCCTGCCAGAGGAAGGCGTACATGCCGGCACCGATCAGCAGCGTCGCCACCAATGCCCCGCGGCGCGGAAACATGCCGACGCCGATGCGGAAGAGCGCGATGTAGGCCAGGTGTGCGAGCAGGAAGCACACGAGGCCGGGAACGAACATCCGGTTCGGCCCCATCAGCAGCACGTCGCCCGCCAGCGAGGCCACCAGCCCGGCCAGCAGCAGGCCGTCGAAGCCGGTCACCGTGCCCGCCGCCATTGCACGGCGGGCCGCGAAGAAGATCGCGATCGACAGCGCCAGTGGCTTGAAGACGAAATGCAGCCAGCCGATGCCCAGCGCCGCGCTGGCCGTGGCCAAGGCCGCAGCCTCGACCAGCAGCACCTCGGTGACGGTCAGCCGCCCCTGCAGCGCGCCGCCGATGGCCCACAGCATGGCCGTCAGCGCGGCCAGCCACACGGCGGATTTCGCCAGCGGCATCTCGTCGGAGAACCACAGGAACACCACGGCGAACCCGATCAGCAGCACGAACTGCACGCCGGCGAACCATTGCACGCCGGGGCTCACCGCCGGCTCGTAGCGCGTCACCTTGGCGATGTCGAAGGCCGGCTTCGGAAAGCGCGCCGCCACGTCGGCCGGTCGCCAGCCCGGCGGCTTGAACCACACGCGCAGCTTGTCGGCCCAACTGCGTGCGTGCCATGAATCCTTCGCGAGCGCCGAGTACACCTCGGCGTTGGCCCACAGCGGGTCCCAGCTGCGCAGTTCGCCGCGCGTGCCGTAGACGCAGCGCTCGTCCTCCTCGCGGAAGGTGCCGAACATGCGGTCCCACACGATCAGGATGCCGCCGTAGTTGCGGTCCAGGTACCTGTCGTTCACCGCGTGGTGCACGCGGTGGTTCGAGGGCGAGCAGAACCAGCGGTCGAACCAGCCCAGCTTGCCCACCTGCTCGGTGTGCACCCAGAACTGGTAGAGCAGGTCGACGAGCGACACCACCGCGAACACCACCGGCGGCACGCCCGCCACTGCCATGGGCATGTAGAAGATCCAGCCGAGCAGAGCGCCGCTAGAGGTCTGCCGCAGCGCCGTCGACAGGTTGTAGTGCTGGCTCTGGTGATGCACCACGTGCGCCGCCCACAACACGGCCGACTCGTGGCCCATGCGGTGCAGCCAGTAGTAGCAGAAGTCGTAGAACAGCAGCGCCAGCAGCCAGCCGTACCACGTCGTCCAGAACTCCTTTGCCGCCTCCTGCGGAAACAGCGCTACCGCCGAATACACGGCCGTGTAGATGCCGATGCGCAGCAGCCCGGTGAGCACCGCGCTGATCTGGCTCAGGATGCCCAGCCCGAGGCTGTTCACGGTGTCGGCGAGGCGGTAGGTGTCCTGCCCGGTGCCGCGGCGCGCGCGTGCGCGGCCGACCGCGAATTCGATCGCGATAAGAAGAAAGAAGACAGGGGTTGCGAGAACGATGATCTGGCCAGGGCGCATCGCGGGATTGTGGCGTTGTCGCGCGGCAACGCGTCACCGGGATGTCACGGGTGTGCCATCGCGTGGTCATCGTGCGATGGGAACCTGCCCGTCCATGCAACGCGACGACGCTTTCCTTCGCGCATGGCGCGACACCGCAACCCGGGCCCCCGACCCCGAGGACGAAGATCGCGCACGCCCACCCCTGCAATTCCGCACCCTCTGGATCTCCGACCTGCACCTGGGCACGCCCGGCTGCCAGGCCCGCGCGCTGCTCGACTTCCTCAAGCACACCGAGTGCGAGACGCTGTTCCTGGTCGGCGACATCATCGACGGCTGGCAGCTCAAGCGCCACTGGTACTGGCCGCAGGCGCACAACGACGTGATCCAGAAGCTGCTGCGCAAGGCGCGCAAGGGCACGCGCGTGATCTTCATCCCGGGCAACCACGACGAGTTCGCCCGCAAGTACCTCCACCACAATTTCGGCGGCATCGACGTGGCCGAGGAATGGATCCACGAGACCGCCGACGGCCGCAAGCTCTGGATCATCCACGGCGACCTGTTCGACGGCGTGATCCAGTGCGCCAAGTGGCTCGCCTACGTGGGCGATTCGCTCTACGAATTCACGCTCAAGCTCAACCGCCACCTCAACTCGCTGCGCGCGCGCATGGGGCTGCCTTACTGGTCGCTGTCCAAGTACCTCAAGGGCAAGGTCAAGCGGGCCGTGAGCTACGTGGGCGACTTCGAGGCGGCCGTGGCCCGCGAGGCCCGCAACCGCGGCGCACAGGGCGTGGTCTGCGGGCACATCCACCACGCCGAGATGCGCGACATCGACGGCATCCTCTACTGCAACGATGGCGACTGGGTCGAGAGCCTGACGGCGCTGGCCGAGCATGCCGACGGCCGGCTGGAAATCATCGACTGGGCGCAGCACATGCCCGTGCCGTCGAAGGCAACGCCGCAGCGCGAAGCGGTCGCCGCCTGAAGAAAAGAAGCGGGGCTGCGCTCAGCCCTTCCGGTCGCGGCTGTTCGCTTTCGTCGTGTGATCGAGCTGCTCGCGCCAGGCGTCGTAGTGCCTGAGCATGCTCTTGCCCAGCTCGTCCATCCACAGCCACCATGCCAGCGCGAGGTTCTCCGGACCGTCGGGTTCCGGTGAGTTCCGGGAAAGCGTGACGTCAGGTTGTTCCGGCAACTCGTAGTCGCACAGGCGCTCGACGCTGCTGTGCGAAAAGCCGGGAATGACAGTGCTCACTGCCGTGCTCCTTCGAGGGCGGCGCTTTCTTCTCTGCCGCCCGGAACAACTCCCCGGAGCGATTGAAGCAGGAACCGGCGCGTCGCCGTATCGGACTATCCCGAATGAAAACAAAAGTCCACGGAAATCCGTGGGCCTTGGCGGCCACGGCGCGCGGGCCATGTTCGTCCGATCCGACGATGCCGGCCGGCCCCGCCGGCATCACACTCGGGCGGGGCATTCCGACAGGAGACAACGAACACCATGGCCTGGGCACTCACGGCGGCGGAGACCGCATTCCGAGACGAAGTGCGCGATTTCCTCGCGCGCGAACTGACGCCCGAGCTTCGCGCCGCTGGCCGGCGCTGCTCCGGCATCTTCAGCGACTACGAATTCGGCAACCGCTGGCACTGCATCCTCGCGAAGCGCGGCTGGAGCGTGCCGCACTGGCCGGTGGAGCACGGCGGCACGGGCTGGTCGCCGATGCAGCACTACATCTTCTCGGCCGAGCTGGCGGCAGCCGACGCACCGCCGCGCGCGCCCATGGGGCCGGGCATGGTCGCGCCGGTGATCATCGCCTTCGGCACCGAGGCGCAGAAGCGCGCGTGGCTGCCCGGCATCCGCTCGGGCGAGGACTACTGGTGCCAGGGCTACTCGGAGCCGCAGTCGGGCTCCGACCTGGCCTCGCTGCAGTGCAAGGCCGTGCGCGACGGATCCGACTACGTCATCAACGGCACCAAGATCTGGACCACTCACGCGCAGTACGCCAACCGCATGTTCTGCCTCGTGCGCACGACCTCGGGTGGCAAGCCGCAGCAGGGCATCAGCTTCCTGTGCTTCGACATTCCCGCGCCGGGCATCACCATCCGGCCGATCATCAGCATCTCGGGTGACCACGAGCTCAACCAGGTGTTCTTCGACGACGTGCGCGTGCCTGCCGACGGCCTCATCGGCGAGGAGAACCAGGGCTGGACCATCGCCAAGTACCTGCTGCAGCACGAGCGCGGCGGCGCATGGGCGCCGATGCTGCGTGCGCGCCTTCGCCGGCTCCAGGCGGCCGCCGATGCAGCCTTCGCGACGGCGGCGCATGACGCGCACGAAGCCGGCGATATGTCCCTGCGCCTCGCCGAAGCCGAATGCGCCATCGATGCGCTCGAAGCCACCGAGCTGCAGTCGCTGCGCGCGCAGGCCCGCGGCGAGCCGCCCGGCATCCGTCCGTCGATGGGCAAGGTGCTGGGCTCCGAGCTGCGCCAGCGGCTGACCGAACTCGGCGTCGAAATCGCCGCCCACTACGCCGCCGCCGACCTGCCGCTGGATGACGGCCTGCAGGGCAACGCGCTGCCGGTTCCCGAGGATGCGGTGTTCTCGATGTCGGCCTACCTCAACGACCGCGCGGCTTCGATCTACGCGGGCTCCAACGAAGTGCAGCGCAACATCGTCGCGGCCCACCTGCTGGCGAACTGAGGTCCATCCATGAGCACCTTCACCGAACGGGACGACACCCTCGCCATGCTGCGCGACAGCCTCGCGCGCTACCTCGACGACAACCACGGCTTCGAGCAGCGGCTGTACACGCTGCGCAAGGCCGACGATGCGCCACCGCCGTTCTGGCAGGGCCTCGCCGGCGAGCTCGACCTGCTGGGCGCGGCGCTGCCCGAATCGCAGGGCGGCCTCGGTGGAGGCATGGCCGCGCACCTCGCGATGATGGAAACGCTGGGCGGCGCGCTCGCTGCCGAGCCGTACCTCTCGACGATGGTGATCGGCGCGGGCCTGCTGCAGCGCCATCCGGGCGCGCGGGCCGAAGCGCTGCTGAAGCGCGTCGTCGCGGGGCAGGCCGTTCTCGCCTTCGCGCACGGCGAGCCGCAGGGCCGGCACGACCGCGCCGATGTGCAGGCAACACTCGCGCGCGACGGTGACGGCTTCCGCCTGAATGGCCGCAAGGCCGTGGTGCATGCCGCGCCATGGGCCAGCCACCTGATCGTGAGCGCGCGCAGCGGCACCGGCCTCTCGCTGCTCGTCGTTCCCAGGGATGCGACCGGCGTGCGCCTGCGTGCCTATTCGACACGCGACGGCGGCCGCGCAGCCGACATCGCCTTCGACGACGTGCGCCTGCCAGCCGACGCACTGCTCGGCGCCGAGGGCAGCGCGTTGCCGCAGATCGAGCGGGCGCTCGACGAGGCCACGCTCGCCGTCTGCGCCGAATCCGTCGGCGTCATGCGCCGCCTGATGCGCGACACGCTCGACTACGTGCGCCAGCGCAAGCAGTTCGGCGTTCCGATCTCCAGCTTCCAGGTGCTGCAGCACCGCCTTGCCGACATGCACATGGCGCTGGAGCAGGCCGCGGCGCTCACCGCCAGCGTGGGCGAGGTCGTCGACGATGCATCGCCCGCCGAACGCGCACGCGCGGTCTCGTCCGCCAAGGTGGCTGCCGCGAAGGCCTGCAAGGCCGTCGGGCAGGGCGCGGTGCAGCTGCACGGCGGCATGGGCATGACCGAAGAGCTGGCGGTGGGTCATTACGTGCGCCGCGCCACGCTCATCGAGGGGCAGTTCGGTCCGCCGTCCTGGCACCTGCGCCGCGTGGCGAAGCTGCGCGCCGCCCCGGTTCAAGCATAGGCGTAGCGCATTCGTCGCTTTCGACGATGCGGCGCCGTGGGGCCGGCGCCAAGATGCCTCCACACACAGGAGACAGACCATGGCTGGTCCACTGCAAGGCCTTCGGGTGATCGAAATGGCGGGCATCGGCCCCGGTCCGTTCTGCGCGATGCTGTTCGCCGACATGGGCGCGGAGGTGATCCGCATCGAGCGCCCCGGCACTCGCACCGCGCCGCACGACATCCTCGCGCGCGGTCGCAGCACGCTGCAGGTCGACCTGCGCGCTGAAGGCGCTGCGCAATCCGTGCTCGATGCCATCGAGAAAGCCGACGTGCTCATCGAGGGCTTCCGCCCCGGCGTGATGGAGCGGCTGGGGCTGGGCCCCGCCGAATGCCACGCACGCAACCCGCGGCTGGTGTACGGCCGCATGACCGGCTGGGGCCAGCACGGGCCGCTCGCGCATGCGGCGGGGCACGACATCAACTACATCGCCATCAGCGGCGCGTTGCACGCCATCGGCCGCGCGGGCGAGCCGCCGGTGCCGCCGCTCAACTACGTGGGCGACTTCGGCGGCGGCGCGATGCTGCTGGCCTTCGGCATCCTCGCCGCGCTGCACGAGGCGAAGAACTCCGGCCAGGGCCAGGTGGTCGACGCCGCCATGACCGACGGCGCGGCGCTGCTGTCGGCCATGATGTACGGCTTCAAGTCGGCGGGGCAATGGAGCAACCAGCGCGGCGAGAACATGCTCGACGGCGGCGCGCACTTCTACGACACCTACGCCTGCGCCGACGGCAAGTACGTGGCCGTGGGCGCCATCGAGCCGCAGTTCTACGCGCTCATGCGCGAACGCTGCGGCATCGCCGACGACACCGCCTTCGACGCGCAGATGGACGCCGACCGCTGGCCGCTGCTCAAGCTGCGCATGGCCGACGTGTTCCGCACGCGCACGCGCGACGAGTGGTGCGTGCTGCTCGAAGGCAGCGACGCCTGCTTCGCGCCCGTGCTCGACTGGGACGAGGCCCCGGAGCATCCGCACAACGTGGCACGCGGCACCTTCGCCAACGTGGGCGGCGTGGTGCAGCCCGCGCCCGCGCCGCGCTTCAGCCGCACCGCGCCGGTGCTGCCGCAGGCAACCGCGCGCGACGACGGCCCTGCCGTGCTGCGCCGCTGGGGCGTGGCGGCGGATGCGATCGCGCCTCTTGCGCCTCTCGCGCCTCTTGGCAGTGCCTGAAGGAGACGACCTCGTGTTCCTCACCCAACCCCTGCACAAGGGCCGCCGCGAGAAGGCGAAGGCCACCGCCATCGTCTGCGGCGGCACCAGCCTCGATTTCGCCACCTTCACCGACCGCGTCGCGCGCCTGGCCACCGTGCTGAAGCAGCTCGGCATGGCGAGCGGCGATCGCGTCGGCATGCTGAGCCTCAACTCGCATCGCTTCGTCGAATACTTCTTCGGCACCTGGTGGGGCGGCGGCGTCATCAACCCGGTCAACATCCGCTGGAACCCGAAGGAGGTCGCCTACTCGCTGGACGATTGCGACACCCGCATCCTGCTGGTCGACGACCTGTTCGTGCCGATGGTTCCCGCGCTGCGGCAGCTCTCGGCGTCGCTGCGCACGGTGGTCTATTGCGGCGAGGGCGCGGTGCCCGAGGGCATGGTCGGGTACGAGGCGCTGCTGGCAAAGGCCGAGCCCGCCGAAGATGTGCCGCACGGCACCGACGAGCTCGCGGCCATCATGTACACCGGCGGCACCACCGGCCAGCCCAAGGGCGTGATGCTCACGCACGGCAGCCTCTGCATCAACGCGCTGAGCACGGTCGCCGCGCTGCCGCGCGATGCGCAGCATGCGGTGTCGCTCGTCGCGGCGCCCATGTTCCACGTGGCGGGCTGCGGCGCCTCGATCCAGAACATGCTGCGGCTGATGCCCATGCACGTGCTGCCGATGTTCGACGAGCTGGCGGTGCTGCAGGCAGTGCAGTCCGCGCGCATCACCGAGATGTTCATGGTGCCGACCATGATCAAGCGCGTGATCGAGCATCCGCGTTTCGACGGGTTCGACCTGTCGAGCCTGCAGCTGCTGTTCTACGGCGCCGCGCCCATCGACGCCGCGCTGCTCGACCAGGCGATGCGCGCGATACCGAAGGCATCCTTCGCGCAGGTCTACGGCATGACGGAGCTGTCGCCCGTGGTCACCGCGCTGGCGCCGCATTGCCACCTGCCTGGCCCGGACCGCGACCGCCTGCTGCGTTCGGCGGGAACGCCGGTGCCCATCGCCGAGGTGCGCATCGTCGACGGCGAAGACAGGGAGCTGCCGCCCGGCCAGGTCGGCGAGATCGTCGCGCGCGGCCCCATGGTCATGAAGGGCTACTGGAACAAGCCGGAGCAGACCGAGGCCGCGCTGCGCGGTGGATGGATGCACACCGGCGACGGCGGCTACATGGACGACCAGGGCTTCGTGTTCGTGGTCGACCGCATGAAGGACATGATCGTGAGCGGCGGCGAGAACGTGTATTCGGCCGAGGTCGAGAACGCCATCGCGCAGATGCCGCAGGTGCTGATGTCCGCCGTGATCGGCATACCCGACGACAAGTGGGGCGAGCGCGTGCACGCGGTGATCGTGCGGCGCGAAGGCATGGTGCTGGAGGCCGAAGCCGTCATCGCCCACTGCCGTGAGCACATCGCCAGCTACAAGTGCCCGCGCAGCGTGGAGTTCCGCGATGCGCTGCCGCTCTCGGCTGCGGGCAAGCTGCAGAAGTTCCAATTGCGCGAGCCTTTCTGGGCCGGCAGGGAGCGCCGCGTCGGCTGAACTCTTTGGATACGACGAGAAAGAAAGCAAAGGAAGACAACATGGCCATCGATTTCCGCCGCTCCTGGAGCGACGAAGACCTGGAGCTGTACCGCGACAACGTGGTGCGCTTCATCGAGACCGAAGTGCTCCCGCACGACGAGGAAGCCCGCAAGCGCGGCCACGTGGGGCACGAGGTGTGGCGCAAGGCCGGCGCGCTCGGCCTGCTGTGCGCCGACATTCCCGAGGAGTACGGCGGCGCGGGCGGCGACTTCCGCCACGAGGCGGTGTTCTACGAGGAGATGTCGCGCCGCGCGCTCACCGGCATGGCGACCTCGGTGCACAGCATCGTGGCGCACTACTTTCTGAACCACGGCACCGAGGAGCAGAAGCGCAACTACCTGCCGCGCATGGCGCGCGGCGAGCTGGTGGGCGCCATCGCCATGACGGAGCCCGGCGCGGGCTCCGACCTGCAGGGCGTGCGCACCCGCGCCGAGAAGAAGGACGGCGGCTATGTCGTCAACGGTTCCAAGACCTTCATCACCAACGGCTTCCTCGCCGGCGTGGTGCTGGTGGTGGCCAAGACCGACCCCACGCAGGGCGCCAAGGGCACGTCGATCCTCATCGTGGAGACGGAAGGCTGCAAGGGCTTCCGCGTGGGCCGCGTGCTCGACAAGATCGGCATGAAGGCGCAGGACACCTCCGAGCTCTTCTTCGACGACGTGCGCGTGGGCGCCGATGCGCTGCTGGGCGGCGTGGAGGGCCAGGGCTTCTTCCAGCTCATGAGCGACCTGCCCTACGAGCGCACCATCATCGGCCTGAGCGCGCTGGCCACCATGGAAGGCGCCTATCAGGCCACGCTCGACTACGTGCGCGACCGCAAGGCCTTCGGCAAGCCGGTTGCAGAGTTCCAGAACACGAAATTCAAGCTGGCCGAGATCGCCACGCAGATCAAGGTAGGCCGGGCCTTCATCGACCGCTGCGTGGAAGACCTCGTGGCCGGCAAGCTCGACACCGCCACCGCCTCCATGGCCAAGCTCTGGGGCTCGGAGGCCCAGGGCCGCGTGATCGACGAATGCCTGCAGCTCTTCGGCGGCTACGGCTTCATGAACGAGTACATGGTGGCGCGCATGTACGCCGACGCGCGGGTGCAGCGCATCTACGGCGGCACCAACGAGATCATGAAAGAGGTGATCGCCAGGGCGTTGTGAACAGGCCCTGGCGGCTCAGGACAGCCGCCGGATCTCCGCCCGCGCGATCTCGCGGTGGTGGTACGACGGCGACAGGCCGATGAACTGCGTGTACTTCTCGCGCGCCGCGTCGGTGTGGCCCGCGTCTTCCAGCTCCAGTGCCTCCAGCGTGAACTGGGTGAAGAGCCGGTTGGCGTCGTGCTCGCGCGGGGTGGCGGCCAGCGTCTTCGGCTGCAGCTCGGGTTGCGCGGCGTAGATCTGCCGCTGCACCTCGATCACTTCGATCAGCGCGCGGCCGATGCGCTGGATGTTCTCGTCCACGGGTTCGAGGTCGGTGGTGCGCACGTCGGTCGCTGCCTGGTCCAGCAGATGCGATGCCACGCGCAGCAGCTGGTGGAGATGCCTGTATGTCATAGGGGGCTTCATGGGCGGTTCGCTCCGTGCAGGCGACCGCTTTCTGGCTTCGCCGCTTCAGCGAAGCCGCTTCCTTGCAATGAACTCATCCGTTGTTCCGCTTGGCTCCGGATACCGTTGCCGCCTGCCCGCGCGGCTGGCGCCGCGGGGGCGGCGCGGCCTCCCGGCCCGCTGCTTCGGCCTGTTCTTCCGTTCGCAGCTTGTCGGCGAGCTGGCTCGCACGCTCCGCGACGGCCAGGCTCTTGGCCATATCTGCGCCGTGTGTCTTCACCGAGAAGGCCTTGCTCACGCTGCCCTTGCCGGCGGTGTAGGTGATGGCCAACCAGTAACCGGGATGGCTGGGGTTGGGCGTCTTGAAGTGCACGCCGCTCACCCCGCTGGTGTTGTTGCGCCGGGTGATCTCCGACTTCGAGCGCTTGGGCGTGCGCGGGCCCGCCGGATGCGCCGACAGCCCCATGCGGATTGCTTCCTCGGCCGGATGGATGCGTGCCAGTCCGGTCATGAGTTTGAGCTGCCGCGCGCGTTCCTGGATGGCCAGCGCCTGCGCGTCGTCGCCCAGGTCGGCCACGGAGAAGTCGGTGCGCAGGATCTCGTCGTGCGCGATGTAGGTCTTGGCCATCCAGGCGCGCACCCGGCCGTTCGGCGCGAGATGGTGGAACACGCCCGTCACGCCGGTGCTGTTGTTGGTCCGCTGCTTCTCGGCGCGCGCGCTGCGCGTCTGCGGCGGCACGCTGCGCACGATGTGGTCGCGCCAGTCCTGCGCGTGGAGCAGTGCCTGCTCCGCGCCGCCGTAGCTGGCCTTGCCGAACAGCCTGTGATGGCGAACGCCGTTGCGGACGATGGAAACTTCGAAACCCCAGGATCTGGAGTAGATGCCGTACATGGCTGCCGGGTTCGGGATACCTTTGGGCATTCTCGAATTGATGCTGCTACTTTCGTACTCAGCATTGCTGATTCCGATGGGCTCCCCGACTTGCCCGCGGCTCTTTGGCGCGCGAATTTCGCGGCTATTTTGGCCGAAGCACCATGGCAAATCCGCGCGTGCGGCCGTGCCTGAAAAAATATCATCGACCCGGGGACGCGAGCATCCGCCGGCCGCCGCGCGAACGGGGCCGGCCCCGGTGAACGGTGCGTTCACTGCCGCGGCCTTGCTTCGGCGGCGAGGCCCTGCCTGGCTTCCCGCAGGTAGGGAATGGCAACGAGCGTGTCGGCTGCGGCTTGCCGCATGTGCAGGAGCTTCTGCTCGAGCTGGCGCTCGCGCTCCTCGATGGCCAGCAGCTTCGCCTTCTCCGCCCCGTGTTCCTTGATGGAGAAAGCCTTGCTGACACTGCCCTTGCCGGCGGTGTAGGTGATGGCGAGCCAGTAGCCCGGATGGCCCGGGTTCGGCGCCTTGAAGTGCACGCCGCTCACCCCGCTGGAATTGGTGCTGCGCTTGATTTCCGATTTCGAGCGCTTGGGCGACAGCAGTTCCGGGGAAAAGGCCGGGGGGCTCGTGCGGATCGTCTCCTCGGCCGGGTGCAGCTTGGCCAGTCCGTCCATGCGGTCGAGCTGGCGCGCGCGCTCCTCGATGGCCAGCGCCTGCGCCGACTCGCCCACCGTGTTCACGGGGAAGTCGGTGCGCAGGATCTCGTCCTGCCCGATGTAGGTCTTGGCGACCCAGGCCCTCACCTTGCCGCCCGGGGCGACCTGGCAGAACACGCCCGACACGCCGGTGGTGTTGTTGACCCGCAGCTTCTCGGCCCGGTCGCGCCGCGGGATCGGCGGCACGCTGCGCACCACGCCGTCGCGCCAGTCCTGCGCCTGGCGCAGCGCCTGCTGGTCGCCGCCGTAGCTGGCACGGCCGAACTGCCTGAAGTAGCGCGTGCCGTTGCGCACGATCGACACCTCGTAGCCCCAGCTGCGGGGGTAGATGCCATACATGGCGGCGGGATTGGGGATTCCTTTGGGCATGGTGCTTCGGCTTGCGTCGCTCTCTGTTGCTTGCGGTGGATCCCTGGGCCGGGCGCGTGGCCTTCGATGCCGCCGCGCTGCTTGCGCTATCGCGGCAGTTGGAACGCTCAAGGGAATGCTAGGGACGCGGGCAGCGGTGGGGTATCACCGAAATCCGTAGTTCGAGTCCACCGGATGCGAACCAAAGTTCGCAAAAGCATGAGCGGTTCGCGGCGAGGGCGGCGGGTCAGCGGATCACACCCAGCCTGCGCGCAATTGCCACAGCCTGCGTCCTGCTCTTCGCATCCAGCTTCATGTTGATGTTGCGCAGGTGCGTGCGCACCGTGCTGTCCGACACGAAGAGCTTCTCGGCCATCGCGTTGTTCGAGTAGCCCTCGGCCAGCAGCTGCAGCACGCGGATTTCCTTGCGGGTGAGCGGCTCCTTCATTGCGTCGCCGCCGGCTGGCGCTTCCGCCTCGGTTGCCGTCGCCATCGGGCCCACGGCCTGCAGCAGGCGCTGCAGGTGGTCCGCGAGGATCGGGTCGGTGCTGGCGCTCTCCTGCATCGCCGCCGCGCAGCGGTGCACCAGTGTTCCAACGGCGGGCCCTTCGTCGAGGATCAGCCGCATGAAGCCTTCCTGGCTGGCCGCCTGCAGTACTTCGCCGAACTGTTCGACGGCGGCGGCCACGTCGCCGGCACGCTGCAGCGCCAGCGCGCGCAGCACCCTGAGCTTGAGGGCCCGCCGGTTGCGGGCCACTGCCAGCGCGGCGTGCAGTTCCGCGTCGAGCACGCCCAGCGCCGAGCGCGCGTCGCCGAAGGCGATTTCCCAGCGCGCCTTCGCGAGCGCGAGATAGTCGAGGTCGTGCGCGGGCAGGCGCTGGCGCAGTTCGCGCTCCCACAGCGCAGGGTCGTCGGCGCGCAGCAGCTCGTCATGCGATGCGGGGCCGTTGCCCTGCAGCAGCAGCATGCGCGAGCGCTCCAGCTTGGCGCCCGCCACCACGCGCGGCAGCTGGCGCGCGTGGCCCAGGTATTCGAGCTCGGTCAGCGCCTGGAAGGCGGCGTCGATGTCGCCCGCGTGGAAGGCCAGCCGAGAGCGCATCACGTGGCTCAAGATCATGTGATCGGGCAGGCCCACGTCGCGCGCCAGCGGCAGGTACACGTTCAGCAGGCGCTCGGCTTGCGCGAGCTGGTTGGTCTCGTACACGGCGCCTGCGTACAGCACGCCGGCCCATGCGTTGCCGTGGCTGTGGTTGTACGACACGGCGTGCGTCGAATCGACCGCCATGCGCAGCCGCGCGGTGGCCTGCCGCAGCCGGCCTTCGTGCAGGTCGAACAGGCCGGCCAGCGACTCGGTGTACATGCGGTTGAATGCACTGTTGCCCTGCTGGCGCCGCGCCGCGTCGAGCAGGCGCCGCGCCTCGTGCTGGTCGCCGCGCACCGCGAGGATGTGCGCCATGGCGTTGAGCAGCACGCTGTCGGCAAAGGCCAGGCCGGTGGGCAGGCGCGCCAGGCTCAGGCGGCCGGCTTCGTAAGCCTCGTCGTGCCGGTCCTGCATGGCCAGCAGCAGCGGCACCAGCGTGTGGGCGCTCGCGCGCACCTCGGCGATGGGGCTGTCGAGGCAGCCCGATTCATTGAGCTGCCGCATCGCATCCCACGGGCCGTGGGTGAAGCAGGTGGCCCACAGCGAGATCGGCTGCAGGAACGGATGCTCGCGCAACTGGTGCTCGGGAATGGCCGAGAACCAGCGCGCCAGCATGCGCATGCGGCCCTCTTCGAGGAACTGCGCGGCGTGGCTGTCGAGCAGGGTCAGTGCATGCGGATGGTCGCCGCCCTCGATGGCATGGTCGATGGCGGGCACCGGGCGGCCGTGCGATTCGTACCAGCCCGAGGCCGCGAGGTGCAGTCGTTCCGGCTCGCCGGGAAGTTCACGCGCGAGCTGCGCGCGGAGGAAGTCGGCAAAGAGGCTGTGGTATCGCCACGCATCGCCATCGCCGCTCACCGGCGTGAGGAACAGGTTCGACGTGGCCAGCCGCTCGAGGATGGCCGCGCAGTCCACGCGCGGGCACAGCGCCTGGCACACCGACGCGTCGAGCTGCCGCAGGATGCTGGTGCGCAGCAGGAAGTCGCGGATCTCCTTCGGCTGGTGCGCGAGCACGTCCTCGGCCAGGTAGTCGGCCACAGCGCGGTCGGAACCCGAGAAGCGCTCGACGAAACCGGAGGCGCTGCCGTGGCGCTCCAGCGCCATCGAGGCGAGCCAGATCGCGGCCACCCAGCCCTCGGTCTTGCGGTGCAGCAGCGAAAGCGTGTCGGCCGGCAGCGCCTGGGCCGCCTGCGGCTGGCGCAGGCCGAGGAAGGCGCTGGTTTCCTCGAGGCTGAAGCGCAGCCGGTCGGTGTCGATCTCGGTCAGCTGCCCGCGTGCGCGCAGCCGGCCCAGGCCCAGGTCGGGCAGGCTGCGCGAGCCGATCACGATCTGCCCCCGGCGCGGCAGGTGCTCGACGATCTCGCGCATCAGCCCCAGCACGGCCGGCTCCTGCACCCGCTCGAAGTCGTCGAGGAACAGCGTGAAGGGCGATTCGTGCGCGGCCAGCGCAGCCACCGCGTCGAACGGGCCGTTGTTGCCGCGCGGGTCTTCCACGCCCAGGCGCTGCACGGCCTCGGCCAGGCAGTCGAGGAAGCGAGAGACGTCGTTGTCGGCGCGGTCCAGCGTGAGCCACGCGGTGGCGATGCCCTGGGCCTCCATGCGCTCGCGGATCTGCGCCATGGCGGTGGTCTTGCCGAAGCCGGCCGGAGCGCGCACGAGCACCAGCTTCACGGCCGCCGCGGCGACCTCTTCCCGAATCGCGGTGCGCGGCACCTGCGTGGCGACGAAGGCCGGGGGATTGAGCTTGGTTTCGAGGATCCGGGGTGTGGGGGACTGCATGCGGCGCTGAAATCCCGTCGTTTCCGACGATGTGTGCGGCCGATTCTGCTTCCTAAACTGGATGTGGACAAACCACTCAAGACACCTCAAGGACACCAGCAGATGCAACTCGATTCCAGCATTGCGGCCGTCGTCACCGGCGGCGCATCGGGCCTCGGCGCCGCCACCGCGCGCCGCCTCGCGGGCCATGGCGTGAAAGTCGCGCTGTTCGACCTCAACGCCGAGCAGGGCGAGGCTTTGGCGAAAGAGCTGGGCGGCGTCTTCTGCAAGGTCGACGTCACCTCCGAGGAACAGGTGGACGCGGCCTTCGCGAAGGCGCGCGCGGCGCACGGGCAGGAGCGCGTGCTGGTCAACTGCGCCGGTACCGGCAGCGCGGTGAAGACCGCGAGCCGCGACAAGGCCACCGGCGAGATCAAGCACTTTCCGCTCGCGAATTTCGACCGCATCATCCAGATCAACCTGGTCGGCACCTTCCGCTGCATCGCCAAGTCGGCCGCCGGCATGCTCACGCTCGACATGCTGCAGGACGGCGAGCGCGGCGCCATCGTCAACACCGCCTCGGTGGCTGCGCAGGATGGGCAGATGGGCCAGGCGGCCTACACCGCCTCGAAGGCCGGCATCGTCGGCATGACGCTGCCGATTGCGCGCGACCTCATGAGCGAGGGCATCCGCGTGAACACCATCCTGCCGGGCATCTTCGACACGCCGCTGCTGCAGGGAGCACCCGACAACGTGAAGGCCGCGCTGGCGGCGTCGGTGCCGTTTCCGAAGCGGCTGGGCAACCCGGCGGAGTACGCGACGCTGGCGGAGCTGATGATCACCAACGGCTACTTCAACGGCGAGAGCGTGCGGCTCGACGGGGCCATCCGCATGGCGCCGCGCTGACACGAACCCTCGCACCCACACAGACACGGAACAGACAGGAGAACCCCATGCCCGAAGCCTTCATCGTCGCCGCCGCGCGCACCGCCGGCGGCCGCCGCAACGGCCGCCTCGCCGGCTGGCACCCGGCCGACCTCGCCGCGCAGGTGCTGAACGCCCTGGTGGAGCGCACCGGCGCCGACCCCGCACTGGTCGAGGACGTCATCATGGGCTGCGTCGACCAGGCCGGCGAGCAGTCTTCCAACATCGCGCGCAACGCAGTGCTGGCGTCGAAGCTGCCCGAATCGGTGCCGGCCACCTCGGTCGACCGGCAGTGCGGCTCGTCGCAGCAGGCGTTGCACTTCGCGGCGCAAGCGGTGATGTCGGGCACCATGGACATCGTGATCGCCGCCGGCGTGGAAAGCATGACGCGCGTGCCCATGGGCATGCCCGTCACGCTGCCGCTGAAGAACGGGCTGGGCTTCTACGTGAGCCCGCTCATGGCCAAGCGTTATCCCGATGTGCAGTTCAGCCAGTTCACCGGCGCCGAGATGATCGCAAGGAACTACGGCATTGAAAAAGACGAGCTCGACCGCTACGCGCTCGAAAGCCACAAGCGCGCCATCGCCGCCACGCAGGCCGGCCATTTCGAGCGCGAGATCGTGCCGGTGACCGTGCGCATGGCCGACGGCACGGAGCCCGGCGAGCAGCACACCGTGGACGAAGGCATCCGCTTCGACGCCACGCTGGAGAGCATCGCTGCCGTGAAGCTCATCGCCGAGGGCGGGCGCTGCACTGCCGCCACCGCCAGCCAGATCTGCGACGGCGCGAGCGGACTGATGGTGGTGAACGAGCGCGGCCTGAAGGCGCTGGGCGTGGAGCCGCTCGCGCGCATTCACCACCTGAGCGTGATGGGGCACGACCCCGTGATCATGCTGGAGGCTCCGCTCCCCGCTACGCAGCGCGCGCTGAAGAAGGTGGGCATGAAGATCTCCGACATCGACCTGTACGAAGTCAACGAGGCCTTCGCGCCCGTGCCGCTGGCCTGGCTGCAGACGCTCGATGCCGACCCGGCGCGGCTCAACGTGAACGGCGGCGCGATCGCGCTGGGCCATCCGCTGGGCGCGTCGGGCACCAAACTGATGACCACGCTCGTGCACGCGCTCGGCCAGCGCGGCAAGCGCTACGGCCTGCAGACCATGTGCGAGGGCGGCGGCATGGCCAACGTGACCATCGTCGAGCGGCTGTGAGCATGAGCGGCGCTGACGAAGATCCGCTGCTGTGCGAGCGCGACGGCGACGTCGAGATCCTCAGCTTCAACATTCCGAGGCGGCTCAATCCGCTGACGGTGGAGCTTCAGCAGGCCCTGCGCGCAAGGCTCGCGCAGCTGCGCGAGGAAGCCGAGGCGGGCACCGTGCGCGCGCTGGTCCTGACCGGTGTCGGCAAATCCTTCTGCGTGGGGGCCGACCTTTCGAGCATGGGCCCCTCCGGAGACTCCGGCGGCAGCGTGGGCCAGCGCACAGCGGACGCCATGGAGTCGCTGTCGAACCGGCTCGTCGAGGATTTGCGCGGCATGCCCTTTCCGGTGGTGAACGCCATCAACGGGCCGGCGGCGGGTGCCGGCGTGGGGTTGGCGCTGGCTGCCGACATCGTGATCGCGGCGCGCTCTGCCTATTTCTATCTGCCCTTCATGCCCCGGCTGGGCGTGGTGCCCGACCTGGGAACCACCTGGTTTCTCGAACGGCTGGTGGGCCGAGCCCGGGCCGTGGGCATGTCGCTGCTCGGCGAGCGGCTTCCGGCCGAGCAGGCCGCGCAGTGGGGCCTGGTGTGGGCCTGCGTGGACGATGCCGAACTGCGCGCGCAGGCCGTGTCTGTGGCGCACCGCCTGGCGCGGCTGCCTGCGCACGCGGCCCGCGAGATTCGCGCGGTGTACGAGTCGGCCGCGAGCCAGTCGCTGGTCGCGCAGATGAGCCACGAGGCCGCGCGCCAGCGCGAGCTGCTGGACCGGCCCGAGTTCGCCGAGGGCGTGAAGGCGTTCATGGAGAAGCGCGAGCCGGTGTTCCGCCGGGACTGAGCTGCTTCGTCCATAGCTCTTTCCCGGGAGGGCGCAGCCCGGCGGATGCCAACATAATCGGGCTCCATGGGCGCTTCGCCATCCATCCTCGATCCCCGTTCCGTCATCCTGCTCGCCGGCATCATGGGCGTCATGATGGCGCTCGTGGTGTTCTTCATGCAGCGCAGCTATCCGCGCAGCATCCAGGGCCTGGGGGAGTGGGCACGGGCGCCGCTGGTGGCGTTCGCGAGCACGCTGCTCTTCGCGGCGCGCGGGTTCTTCCCCGACTTCCTGACCATCGTGGTCGCCAACTTCGTGCTGTTCCAGGCCTGCATCCTGTACTACGCCGGCAGCCAGAAGTTCCTGCTCGGCCACAGCGACACCCGGGGCTGGACGGCGCTCAACGGCGCCCTGGCACTGGCGATGTTCTGGTTCGGCATCGTGAGGCCCGATTTCGAGACGCGCCTGCTGTTCGTCACGCTGGCGGTGTCCGTGCTGTTCTTCCGGCACGCGCTGCTGTACATGCGCCACGCGGGCCCTGTGTTCGGCAAGCGGCTGATGATCGGGCTGCTGCTGGCGCAGGCGCTGGTGGCGGGGCTGCGCTTCGTGTCGGTGGTCGCGGGGCTTGCGGGCAGCGGGCTCATGGAGGGCAGCTGGATCCAGTCGCTCTACATCAGCATGTACACGTTCACCGTGCTGCTGCTGTCCATCGCCGTCATCCTGATGGCCACCGACCGCGTGCACACCGAGTTCGAATACCTGGCCACGCGCGATCCGCTCACCGGCGCGCTCAACCGCCGTGCGCTGCTCGACGCCTGCCATGGCGCGTTCGCCTCCGGCGAGCGCCGCGGCGCGCTGCTGATGGTGGACCTGGACCACTTCAAGCGCATCAACGACCGCTTCGGCCACCAGATGGGCGACGCCGTCCTGCGCGAGGCGGTCGGCCGCATGCAGCGCGCCGTCGGCGACACGGGCTTGCTCGGGCGCTACGGCGGAGAAGAGTTCGTGGTGCTGCTGCCCGACGCCGGCAAGGCCGAGGCGATGGAAATCGCGGCCCGCCTCAGGCAGGCCGTCGGCGAGCCCTTCCCGTCCGATTCGCCGATGGCCGCCGTCGGCTCGATGGCGGTGAGCATCGGCGTGGCGGCCGGCGAGGACAGCACCGGCGGAGCGGACATCGACGAAGTGCTGGCGCTGGCCGATGCGGCGCTGTACCGGGCGAAGGAGATGGGGCGGGATCGGGTGATTGCGGCGGCTTGAGGGCCGTTGTCAGCGTCGCACCACACCGCTCGCCAGCACGATCCCCGGCACCACAAGCGCCAGGGCCAGCAGCACCGCGCCGGTGACCGGCTCGTTCATCCATGCCGCCGCGCCCAACGTGGTCAGCACCGGCACCAGCGCTGCGGAAAGCGATGCGCGCGGCGCGCCCAGCCGGGCGACAGCCACCATGTAGACCACCAGTCCGAGCAGCCCGGCGACCACGCCTTGCGTCGTTGCCTGCAGTGCGATATCGGGCCACGGTGCGCCGAGCAATCGCGGTGTGCCGGCGATCGGCAGCAGGGGCAGCAGCATCAGCGCCGACCATCCGTTCACGAACGCCGCGCCCTGCCATGGTGTGAGGCCGCAATGCGCGAACGCGAGCGAGTGCACGGCCCACAGCATGGCCGCCGCAAGAAAGAGCAGGTCGCCGCGCCAGTCGAGCGAGCCGCTGCGAATGCTCCCCACGGCGAACAGCGCCATGCCGATGGCGATGCAGGCCAGTCCCGCCAGCCTGATGCCTTCGATTCGCTGACCCTTCTGAAGCCACGCGCCGATGGCCGTGAAGAGCGGCAGGCTGCCCGCCATGAAGATGCCCATGTGGCTCGCGGGTGCCCATTGAGCGCCGGCCAGCACCAGCAAGCCGAAGGGCAGGCCGCCGCCGACGACGAGCAGCGCGAGCACCAGCCGCGAGGCTTTCGGCGCGATGCGCTTGCTGCCGAACCATAGGGGCGCGAGCAGCAGCGCGGGAATGCCGTAGCGCATCAGCGCGAGGTCCAGCGGCCCGAGCGTGGTGGTCACGCCGTGGCGCGAGACGAGTTGCCATGCGCTGCCGATGAAAGCGGCGGCGAGCGCGGCAAGCAGGCCGGCGAGGAGATTGCGATCGGGCATCGCGGCGAGTCTCGCGACCGCGCCGCGATACGGCTATCAAATTCGTGCGCTGGTGCTGCTGGTGCCCGCCAGCACGCGGCGGGCTTCGCCGAGCGTCACGCCCGTTTCGCGCCGGAACACCGCGCCCAGGTGGCTCTGGCTGCAGTAGCCGAGGTCGTGAGCGATGCCGGCGAGATCGCCGTCGCCGTCGGCCAGCCGTTCCATGGCTGCCGCGAGCCGTAGGTGCTGGCGGTACTGATGAAGGCTCAGGCCGGTCTCGTGCCGGAAGCTGCGCGCCAGATGGAACGGTGAGCGCGAGACTGCATCGGCCACCTCGTGCATCGACAGCCTCGCTTCGCGGTCGGCGGTCTGGGCGAGCAGCCGTCTTGCGCGTGCGACCGTGCCGGTGAGCGGCACCTGGCGTCGGATGGTGCCGAGTTCATCGACCAGCCCGGCGATGGCCGCATCGGCTCCGGCATCGCCTGCAAGCAGGTGCCGTTGCGCGGCATGAACCCGGTACAGCGACCGTGGCGACAGCAGGCAGAAGGCCGGAGCAGTGTCCGAGCGAGAGGGGTGGTGATGCGGTCGGACGACCACGCTGCGCCGCACCGCATGCGTCGAGGGACGCAGCTGATAGACCATGGCGTCGTCGAACTGCATGGCGGTCAGGCCGTCGACCAGCCAGGTGCCGCTACCCGAACGCACATCGAGCACCGTGCGTCCGACCGGGAAGATGATGCGCCGCGACTCCAGCGTGTAGGGCCCGCTCCAGCCGGGGCCGTGATGCGCAAGCGAGCGCACATGCTCCACCGTGAACTCGCGGCCGGCGTAGAGCAGGGTGCGTTCCTGGGGCATGGCGGGATTCTGCGCGTGCCTGTGAACGCCGGCTACTTCCCGCCCCAGCGCCAGCGCGGCGGCTCGCCCTTGATCCAGCAGACCACGACAAGCAACGCGCTCAGTCCCGAGATGGCCGCGAAGAACAGCAGCGGCTTCCGCTCGGGGTGCAACGTGAGCACCGCCGCCGCCACCAGCACGGCGTACACGACGACCACCGCCCAGCCTTGCCAGCACGTGGGTGGACCCCAGCCCCAGCCGTAGCGCTTGGCGGGAAACCAGTAGGGCTGCTTCTGCATTGCATCTCCTCGTCGATCGACATCGAGTCCCGGATTCTGTCCGCTTCGTCTGAAGAGATGCTGAGCCCCTGTCTCACGCGAACGGATAGGGCCCTTCCATCTTCCCGATGTGGCTCACATGGCTCACCATGCCGTGCGCCTCGCTCCACAGATGGAGCATGCAGCCCGGTCGGCCCATGAAGGAGGCCGGCGCCGCGCCGGCCGCGAGCTGCAGGGCGATCTCTGTCGTGCTGCTCGGGCACGAGCAAACGACCGTGCCCGCCCAGCGCCGCAGCATGGTGCGATGCACATGGCCGCACAGCACCAGCTCGATGTTGGGTGCGTCGCGCACGATGGCTTCGAGCGGGGTCGTGTCCATGTAGCGGTACGTGTCCATGTAGGGAATGCCGCTGACGAATGGCGGGTGATGGAGCATCAGCAGCGTCGGCTTGATGCGATCAGCTTCCAGAGTGCGTTGCAGCCATGCGAGGCCCTGCGCGTCGACATCGCCGTGATGCAACCCCGGAATGCATGAGTCCAGTGCAACGACGCGCACCGGATGGTCGTCGATGCAGTAGTGCAGCCCGCCTTCGGCCGGCAGGTAGGCGTGGTCCGCGAAGGCCGCGCGGAAGTTCTCGCGATGGTCGTGGTTGCCGGGGATCACGAGGTACGGAATCTCCAGCTTTGCGAGCAGGTGCCGTACCTGTGCGTATTCCTCGGGCCGCCCTTCATCGACGAGGTCGCCCGTCAGCAACACGAGGTCGGGGCGGCGGTCGAGTGCGTGGAGGTGGTCGATGGCTTCCTCGAACATGCGATTCGAGTCGGCCACGCCCTGGTAGAGCTGGCCGGCGGGGCGGATGTGAGGGTCGGAGATCTGTGCGATGAGCATGCGTGGCCTGTGGTTGCTGCTGCCACGGCAGCAAGCACGATCCGTTCCGCCGCGCCGTCAGATGCCGGAGAACTCCGCCACTTCCGACAACGGCGCGCGCTCGGTCACCAGCGCATCGAGGGGCCGGCTGCGGTCGGCATAGCCGATGGACATGCCCGTGAACAGCATGCGCTCGGGCGGCAGCGCAATGAACCGGCCGATGGTCTGCGGGTAGATCGCCCAGCACTCTTGCGGGCAGCTGTCGAGCCCTTCGCCGCGCAGCAGCAGCATCACGTTCTGCAGCACCATGCCGAGGTCGGACCACTGCGGCGGGCCCATGCGGCGGTCGACAGTGCAGAAGAGCGCAAGCGGCGCGCCGAAGAACTGGTAGTTGCGCGCAAACCATTCGCGGCGCGCGGCCTTGTCCTCGCGCGGAATGCCCAGGCGCGCATACATCGCCTCACCCACGGCGAAGCGGCGGTCGCGGTACGGCGCGACGAGTTCGCGCGGGTAGATGTCGTACTCGCTGCCTTCGCCGGTGGGTGCTTCCTGCACGCGCGTGCGCATGATCGCCTTGAGTTCGGCGAGCTTTTCCCCGCCCACCACATGCAGGTGCCACGGCTGCAGGTTGCCGCCGGAGGGCGCGCGCAGCGCCTGCGCGAGCACGCGGCGGATGACGTCGCCAGGCACGGGTGTGTCGAGAAATTCGCGCACCGAGCGGCGGGTGGCGATGGCGTCCTGAACGTTCATGCAAAAGTCCTCTTGGGGATTGATGCTAGGGGCAACCCTCGGGTGGCCTCAATCGTCCGTTCCGACGATGCCGCGGAGCATGGCCGCTGCCTAGCATCCGGCCAGCGTACAGGAGACAAGACATGTTCGGATTGATGCAAGACCGCCCGCTGCTGATCTCGTCGCTCATCGACTACGCGGCCACCTTCCACCCGCGCGCGGAGATCGTGGGCCGAACGGTGGAGGGGCCGGTGCACCGCACCAGCTACGCCGAGGTCCAGCGCCACGCGAAGCAGGTGGCCAATGCGTTGAAGACGCTCGGCATCGAGCCCGGCGACCGCGTGGGCACGCTCGCGTGGAACACATACCGCCACCTCGCGCTGTACTTCGGCGTGTCGGGTTCGGGCGCGGTGCTGCACACGGTGAACCCACGGCTCTTTCCTGAGCAGATCGACTACATCGTCAACCACGCCGAAGACAAGGTGCTGTTCTTCGACACCACCTTCGCGCCGCTGGTCGAGAAGCTCGCGCCCGGATTGAAGTCGGTGCGCGCGTTCATCGCGATGACCGATCGCGCGCACATGCCGGCCATCGACGTGCCCAACCTGCTGTGCTTCGACGAGCTCGTTGGCTCGCAGAGCGAGCAGTACGAGTGGCCCGAGTTCGACGAGCGCACCGCCTCGTCGCTCTGCTACACGTCGGGCACCACGGGCAATCCGAAGGGCGTGTTGTATTCGCATCGCTCCACCGTGCTGCATTCGCTGATGGAGTGCGCGCCCGACACCTTCGGCGTCAACTCGCAGATGACGCTGCTGCTCGCGGTGCCGATGTTCCACGCCAACGCATGGGGCATGCCGTATGCGGCCGCGATGACCGGCATGAAGCTCGTCATGCCCGGCCCGCACATGGACGGCCAGAGCCTCTACGAGCTGATGCGCGACGAGAAGGTCGGCTTCTCGCAGGCCGTGCCCACCATCTGGCTGATGCTGTTCCAGTACTTCGATGCGCATCCCGAGATCGACACGCGCGCCATAGGCCTCAAGCGTATCGGCGTGGGCGGCGCGGCCACGCCGCGCAGCATGATCGAGCGCTTCGAGCGCGACTTCGGCGCCGACTTCGTGCAGGGCTGGGGTATGACCGAGACCAGCCCCATCGGCGTGATCGGCAACCTGCTGCCCAAGCACCTGTCGATGCCGAAGGAAGAGCAGCTGCGCGTGAAGATGCGCCAGGGCCGTGGCGTTTGGGGCGTGGAGCTGAAGATCGTCGGCGAAGACGGCCAGCGCCTGCCGCACGACGGCAAGGCGTTCGGCCACCTGCACGTGCGCGGGCCGTGGATCGCGAGCGGTTACTTCAAGAGCGAGGGTGGCCCGGTGCTCGATGCGGAAGGTTTCTTTCCGACGGGCGACGTGGCCAACATCGACGAGGACGGCTATGTGCAACTGGTCGATCGCGCGAAGGACGTCATCAAGTCGGGCGGCGAATGGATTTCTTCCATCGACCTCGAGAACACGGCGAGCCTGCACCCTGCAGTGGCCGAAGCGGCGGTGATAGGCATCGCGCATCCCAAGTGGCAGGAGCGGCCGCTGCTCATCGTGGTGAAGCGTGCGGGCATGGAAGCGACGCGCGAGGAACTGCTCACATTCCTCGCGGAGCGCGTCGTGAAATGGTGGCTACCGGAAGACGTGGTCTTCGTCGACAGCCTGCCGCATACAGCCACCGGCAAGTTGCTGAAGACAAAGCTGCGCGAACAGTTCAAAGGTTACGTTGCGACGACATCTGTTTGACGTTTTGATGACTTGTTCGATTTTTCTGTGGACAACTCTGTGAGTTGTAGGGGGAGGCAGGGAGGCAGAGCGAGAACTGGCGTGGCTTCCCACCACGTTGCCTGTTGAATAGGCAGCGGCTCGCACAGGATGGAGTCGGGCGCAAATGTATACAAACCGGGCCGGGCACAGGTCCGTCGGCGTCGATTGACGGGGGTAGAACGGACGGCTACATTCCAGACCGCTTCGCGACCAGCGAGGCCGGGTTTGACAGCCTGAAAGAACCGCGGTGAAAGCCGCATACCGCAATTGGTTTGCGGCTTTTGCCATTCCGGCTTCCCTTTTCAGGCGGCTCGGATGGGAGGGCTCGCGCCCTGCCGGTTTCGCCTAGCGGTTCCCGGTCTGTCAACCTGTTCGAGCCGCCGCCTTCGTTTGACAGCGGATGCGACGGTTGCAGCAAAGCTGAACCGACAGGGAGGGCCGACATGGCCGATTCATCATCAAGTACCGCGCAAACAACAAGCGCGGAGTTCAAGCCGTTCGCCTGGAATTCCGTTCACGGGCTCGATCCCGAGGAGCGACGGCGTGCCTTGTTCCTCAACGACGCGCGCGACGTGATCGACGGCGCGCACACGCTGATGCAACTGCTCGCATGGGACGAAGAGCGCCGCGATGCAACGCAGCCGCTGCTCGACGAAGTTCATCGCGCGTCGATCCAGCGCCTGCTGATTGCTTCGCTGGGCATGCTGCACGCCGGCATCGAAGGGCAGTGCGAAGCGCTCGACATGGCGCGGCAGTAGGCGGGCGTTGCGGAACGGGCCCGGTCGTGGGGCCGGTCCATGGAAATTCCAGATGCCGCGGAATTACCTGGTGGCGCCGCGCGCAAGCTGCGCTCGTCCGAATGGCGTGATGCGGCGGATCACCGCCAGCTCCTGCGGCTCGCCACCGCCCTTGCGTGCCAGCGCGGGGCTGATGGCCGCGTCGACGAAACCGGCCTGCTTCAGCGCCTCGACACAGCCGATCTCCTGCCGGTCTTCCACGCGAAGAGGGAACGACGAACGTTCTATGCCGCGCAGGTAGTCGAGCGGCTCGAGGTTCTTCGCCTTCGATGCTTTCCTCGATGACGCATCGATGCCGTCGCGGCCGCGCAGCCGGTCGATCTCGGCGTGCCCCTCCTCGGTGATGCAGACCACCAGCGCGGCCTGCGCCAGTCTGTAGCTGCCGTGCCCGGTGTCGTAGGCCGGGTCGATGGAGGCCTCGATGAGGCCGGTTGCCTTCAGGACGGAGACACGTCGCACGTCCGGCGCGTCGGTCACGTGCATCGGCAGGCGAGCGTGCTCCAGATGGAGGAGGTAACTGAGCGGCACCGAAAAACCCCTGTGTGCACCTCCCTCGGCCGTCGATGCCGCGCAGAGCTACCCAGCCGGAGCCGGAACGGCGAGAACGCCTTCCGGCTTCCTGGACAACTCATGAGCCCCGGTGCGATCCGTTCCATGAACGGGCCGGCCGGGGAGGGGATGAATTGTGAATGTTTGTCAACAATTCTTGTGGGTCCGGGGGACCGGCGCCATCACCGAAACAGGGTATTTCCTCCGGCCAGTTTCAGTCGCGCGGAGGGGGCGGCTTCGGGGCGCTCAGTGCTTGTGGCCGCCATGCCCCGCAGGCTGCGCCGAGGCGTTCAGCGCCCGCACTGGCGCCTTCACCTCGACCGTTTCGCGCTTGCCGTCCTTGCCTTCGAACACGAGCGTGAGCGGCACGGTGTCGCCTTCCTTCACCTGCTGCTTGAGGTCGAGCAGCATCACGTGATAGCCGCCGGGCTTGAGCTCGACGGTCTTGCCGGCGGGCAGGTCGAGCGCGGGAACCTGCCGCATGCGCATCACGTTGTCCTGCATGGCCATCTCGTGCACTTCGACCAGCGGCGTGACCGGCGAACTGGCCGAGACCAGCTTCGTGTCCTTCGCGGCGCTGAGCTGCATGAACGCGCCGGTGGCCTTCTGCTGGGGCACGGTGGCGCGCACCCATGCGTCCTTGACGGTGACCTGCGCGTTCGCGGCGTGCGCGGTGAGCAATGCGGCGCTGGTGATGGCGAGGATGTGTGCGATACGGTTTTTCATGAATGGAATCTCCTTGGGTTGGAACGATGAAGCTCAGGCGGACTGCAGGATCTTGCGGAGGTCTTCGGCGCATTCCTGCGCGCCCTGTTCATGGCGCAGCACGAGACGGATCTTGCCCTTGGGGTCGAACACGTAGCTGAAGGCCGAATGATCCATGGTGTACGAGGAGCCGGTCGGCACCTTCTTGTAGAACACCTTGAAGTCCTTCGCCGTCTCGCTGGTTCGCTGCATGTCGCCGTAGAGGCCGATGAAGCTCGGGTCGAAGGCTTGCGTGTAGGCCTTGAGCACGACGGGCGAATCGCGCTCTGGGTCGACGGTGACGAAGATCACCTGCAGGCGATCGCCGTCCGCGCCTAGCAGCCGCTTGATCTCGGCCGCGCGTACGAGCGCGGTGGGGCACACGTCGGGGCATTGCGTGAAGCCGAAAAACATCATCACGGCCTTGCCCTTGAAGTCGGCCAGCGTGCGTTCGCGGCCGTCGGCGTCGGTCAGGCGGAAGTCGTTCGCGTAGTTGGCGCCGGTGATGTCGACGCCGTTGAAGCTGGCGGGCAGCACCTTGTCGCAGGCTGCGAGTGCCGAGAGCGCGGCGATGCTGCCGCCGGACAGCAGCAGGCGGCGCCGGGTTGGATGGGGAATGCGGTTCATCTGAAGAATCTCTCTTTCCGGCACCGGTGCAGGCGGATGCCGATTCATTGCTGCAGGAGCGCACGCGGCAAACGAGCCTCGCCTGGAGGCCGCATGCGTCACGCGCGCGGAAGCTGAAGAAGAAGCGTCAGATGAGCGGGGGAGGCCCGCGTGCCGGCAAAGGCGCGGCGGTGGCTACGGTGATGCGCGTAGACGGAATCGACTGGACCGCGCGCGCCAGCGGCACCAGCACCGGCAGTTCGACGGCCGGCGTCGTCGCAGGCGGGGCTGCGTTGAGCACGCAAAGCGGGCAGTCCATGTGGCCCGCGCCCAGTTCCTGCGCACCATCGTCGGTGTGGACGATGGCTTTCACCGAACCGGCGTTCGAGCAGACCAGTTCCACCGTCTGTGGATGCACGACCGGCGAAGCGACGGCCACGCCGAGCGACAGCGCAAACCACAGCAGCACCCAGCGGATCAGGCTCACGCCCGGACGCCGCAGGCCGGCGGGCCGATTCGGGGTGGCGTGGGACGGTGCGGGCATCGGCGGCGATTATCGGCCAGCCTCGCGCCACAAAGAAAAAAGCCTTGCAAGTCGTTGACCTGCAAGGCTTTTTCGTTTTGTTGGTGGCTCTTCACGGACTCGAACCGCGGACCTGTGGATTATGATTCCATCGCTCTAACCGACTGAGCTAAAGAGCCGTTCGGTGGCGTTGCACACCGAGCCCAAGATTATAGCCCACTCCGAACGCGTTGCTCAACCACCCGACGGCAACTTGCCCAATTCTTCGGAAACGAGCCGCACGATCAGCTTGTCCAGCGTCTGCACCGAGTAGTTGCCGACGTCGTGCACCGTCTGCGTTCCCGGGCCGCTCGCCGGGTTCGTCGCCTCCTTGTAGGTCAGGAACACGAAGCGCCCGCCCGTGTACTGCGCGATCTGGCGCTGGATGTATTCGCCCTGCTTGTCGAGCCCCGAGGCGCCCACGCTGAACACCTTGATGCCCTTGCCCAGCGCGGCGACCATGTCGTCGTCGTACTGCGGGCCGCCGTAGTCGAGGTGCGGTGGCGCGTCGGCCAACAGCACCACGAGGCGCGTGGTGTCGTTGCCGCGCCAGCTCAGCTTGTGGACGGTTTCGTTCAGCGCCTCGTTCATCGCCTCGGGGTAGTCGCCGCCGCCCGCGGCGCGCAGCGCGTCGAGCACGCCCTGGAAGGCGTTGAGGTCGTTGGTGAAGTCGTGGCGGCGCACCAGGAACTCGTCGCCACGGTCGCGATAGGCCACGAGTCCGAAGCAGGTGTCGGGACGGCTCGGCAGCCTTGCGACCTGGTCGGCAATGGTGCGCAGGGTGGCCTTGAGCTTGGCGATCTCGTCGTCCATCGAGCCGGTGGCGTCGATCAGGAAGACCAGGTCGAGCCTGGCACGTGCGGGTACGGCGCCGGGTTTGCCGCCGAGCACCACGTCGACCGCGTTCTTCTGGCCGCGCTGCAGGAAGACGGTGCTCTGGCGGCCGTTCTTGCGCACCGTCACTTCGTACACCGGGCTCTGCGCCTTGTCGAAGGCGTTCGGGTGCAGCCAGGCGCGTCCGCCCGCATCGGTGCGCGCCCACATGGCGGCGCCGTTGGCGGCCTGCACGGCCACTTCGGCGTCGGGAACGACGGCGCCGCGCGCGTCGCGCACCTGCAGCAGGTAGCGCGCGCTGATGTCGCGCTCGCGGTGCACGACCTGCGTGCGGCCGTGGAAAGCCAGGTATTCGCTGAAGTCGGCGTTGTCGTCGACCATGCCGGCGGTGACGGGTTCGTTGGCAGGGCGCGGGGCCTGGGCGGGCGGCTGGAGCCCGCCGCTCACGCGTGGCGCGGGCGAGGCCGTCACCGGCGGGGCTTCCGCGATGGCAGAGTCGGCGCGGGCCTCCATGGCGGGAGTCGCCGGCACGGACTTCGCCGCCGCGACCGAGGGCGCCACGGGCCGGCGCAGCGAATAGTCCTTCAATGCGTCGGAGCTCGAGAGTTCGCGTCGGGCATCGGCGACGCGCGGCATGCCCGGCGTCTCATAGGTTCGGACCGGCCTCGCGCAGTTCGTGGCTGAGGGTGCTTCGAAGTTCGGCATCGTCTGCGCTGCCTGCACGAGGTTGTCGGGCGCGGGTGTCGGCCAGCACACTGAACTGCCAGTGGCTGCTATTTCGGTGGCGCCGCAGGCGGACAGCAGCAGTTGGGCGCACAGCAGTGCGACGAGCGGGCGGCGGAACCGGGGGACGAAAGGCTGGGTCATGGAAGCACTCCGGGTGGTTGGGTGCAGGCTGATACGGCCGGGCGCCGCCAGCGGGGTTTGAGTCGTGTAACTTTTTTGCCGCCCCGAACCCCGATGCGGTTCGTCGCCCGTACAAGCTCGGGTGAAAATCCTCCGATGTCCGCGCTTCCCCGCGCCCCTTCAGCCAAGAACGCCCCCGAGCGCCAGGCCATGCCCGACGACCAGTTGATGCTGGCCTACGCGCAGGGCGACGCAGCCGCGTTCGACGTGCTCTATGCGCGCCACGAAGGCGGGCTGTTCCGCTTCGTCAAGCGGCTGCTGGGCGCACGGCTGGTGGCTCAGGCCGACGAGGTGTTCCAGGACACCTGGGTACGCATCATCTCGGCGCGCGAGAGCTTTTCGCCGCAGGGCGCGACGTGGCGCACCTGGGCCTTCACCATCGCGCACAACCTTGCGATGGACCGCCTGCGCGTGAGCGGGCGCGAAGTGGCGCTCGACGCGCATGCGAACGACGACGACAGCGATCCCGTGCCCACGCTCGAACGCGGCGTGCGTGGGGCCGCTGCCGATGCGGCGGCGCATCCGTCCGCCGAAGAGCTCGCGTTCTGGCGTGCCGCGGGCCGTCGCCTGCTGGCCTGCCTCGACGAATTGCCGGCCGAGCAGCGCGCGGCGTTCCTGCTGCATCACGAAGACGGCCTGACCGTCGAAGCGTTGGCCACGAGCCTGGAGATCGGCTTCGAGACCGTGCGCAGCCGGCTGCGCTACGGCTTGCAGAAGCTGCGCGGCTGCATGGAGCGCTACCTGTCGGTGCTGGAGAAGCAGGCATGAGCGGCAACGACACCACCGCATACGGCGACGACCGCGACGACCTGCGCGACCCGGCGCTGCGTCGCGCGCTCGACCACGCGCCTGACAGCGAGGCTACGCCGCATCCGCGCACCCGCGAGGCGATCCTGAAGATGGCGCACAACCTCGCGCCCGTGCAGGCTGCTGCGAGCCAGGCCGCCAACAACGCGAATGCGCTGCCCTGGTGGCGACGCCTGTTCGGCGGCGGCGAACCGCGTGCGCGCATGCCGTGGAACGCAGCATTCGCCACGGTGCTGGTGGCCGCTTTCGTGACGGTGCTCTGGCATCGCGAGCCCGTGCCCGATGCGCGGCTCGACGGCGAGGCGCGGGTGGGTGGAGCGACGACTGCGCCAGCGCCGACCGCGCCGCCGGCACCTGCATCGGCGCCCGCACAGCCTTCCGTGGAGGCCGCTCCGCCGGCTGTGGCGCAGGCGCCTGCCGCAGCGCCGACACCGTCGGCTGTCGCACGAGCGCCTGCGGTGCCGCCGGAGGCAGAGCAGCGCGCCAGGGCTTCGCGCGATTCTTCTTCCTTGTCCGCAACGGAATCCGAGAAGACCGCCAAGGCCGCGAATACGGACGTCGTCCGGCAAGCTGCAAAGCCGGCGCCATCAGCCGGGCTGGCTGCTCCGGCTGCCCCTGCCGCGCCCGCTGAGCCGGTTGCTCCAGCCGCTGCGTCAGCGGCGCCGCCGATCGTGGCCGAGCAGGCCGCGCCGGCGCCCGTCACGCGCGACGAGCGTCGCGAGGCGTATGCGAGAGACGAACAACAGCAACGCCGCGCGTATGCAGCGGGGGCTCCTGCCACGGTCGCACCGGTTCCACCGGCACCAGCCGTCGCGGCAGCCCCTGCACCTTTGCCGGCACCGGCGGTGGCTCCAGCTCCGGCTGCGGCGCCGCCGCATCGCGAGCTTCAGCAAGACTCCGCGCCAGCTCTCGCCAATCAGGACAACGCCAGCGCCGAAGCTGCCTCAGGCGCCTTGCGCCCGAGCGCGCCGGGCGCGGCCTCAGCCAAGGTCGCAAGGCTGCGAAGCACGACAGCAGCATCCTTCACGGCGCTGGATCGCTGGACTTCCTTCAGCTTCGCGCGCGCAGGCACCAGCGTGCGCCACGAGCGCGATGACATCGAAGGCCTGCCGGCATTGATGAGCACCGTGGCGCGCTCGGCCACCACACCCGACGAGCCCCTGGCCGCGCCCGTCGAGGCGCGACTGGAGCTCTACCGGGGCAAGACACCGGTCGCCGTGCTGGAAATTGCCGGCGCCCAGGTGCGCTGGACTTCGCTGCCCGGAGGCACATCGGTGGTCGGCACCCCGCCGGCCCAGGCGCTCGACGCGCTGCGTTCGCTGCTGCAGCGCTGACGGCAGACCGATCCGGTCAGGCGTTCTTGAAGTCGGGCTGGCGCTTGGTCAGGAAGGCGTCCATGCCTTCCTTCTGGTCCTGCGTGGCGAACAGAGCGTGGAACAGGCGGCGCTCGAACATCACGCCGTCGCTCAGGCCGCTCTCGAAGGCGCGGTTGACCGACTCCTTCGCCGCGATCACCGAGATCTGCGAGAAGCCGCAGATGATCAGCGCCGCGCCCAGTGCCTCGTCGGCGAGCTTCTCGAAGGGCACCACGCGGCTCACGAGGCCGGCGCGCTCGGCTTCGGCCGCGTCCATCATGCGGGCCGTGAGCACCATGTCCATGGCCTTGCTCTTGCCCACCGCGCGCGGCAGGCGCTGCGTGCCGCCGGCGCCGGGGATCACGCCGATCTTGATCTCGGGCTGGCCGAACTTGGCGTTGTCGGCCGCGATGATGAAGTCGCACATCATCGCCAGCTCGCAGCCGCCGCCCAGCGCGAAGCCGGCCACGGCGCCGATCACCGGTTTGCGGATCGAGCGGATGGTTTCCCAGTTGCGCGTGATGTAGTCGCCCCTGTAGGTGTCGATGAAGCTGTACTTGGCCATCGCGGCGATGTCGGCGCCGGCCGCGAAGGCGCGCTCGCTGCCCGTGAGGATGATGCAGCCGATGGCGTCGTCGGCATCGAAGGCCTTGAGCGCCTGGCCCAGCTCGGTCATGAGCGCGTCGTTGAGCGCGTTCAGTGCCTTCGGGCGGTTGAGGGTGATGATGCCGACCTTGCCTGCTTCGGTCCGCACTTCGATGTTTTCGTAGCTCATGGTGTCTCCGGGGAAGGGGAAGAAAAACGCGCTTCACTATACCCAGCATGGCCGCCGCGGGTGCGGGGGCATTGCGGGTTCCCATAGAGTGCCCGCCATGAACTCCAACTACGGCTTCCTGTTCGTCGCCATCGTGGCCGAGGTGATCGCCACCAGTTTCCTCAAGAGCTCCGAAGGCTTCACGCGGCTGTGGCCCACGCTGGCTTCGGTGGCGGGCTACGTCACTGCGTTCTACTTTCTCTCGCTGACGCTGCGCACGATTCCCACCGGCATCGCCTACGCGATCTGGTCCGGCGTGGGCATCGTGCTGATCTCGCTGGTGAGCTGGCTCTGGTTCGGCCAGAAGCTCGACGCGCCGGCCATCGCGGGGCTTGGGCTGATCATCGCGGGCGTGGTGGTGGTGAACGTGTTCTCGAAGTCGGTTTCCCACTGAGCGGCAAGGGTGGGTGCTCAAGTTGAGAATTGCTCTCATCTAGAATGCCCGCCATGGAGTTCCCGATGCAAGAACATGCCGTGTTGCTGCGGGCCTATGCCCGCGTGCAGGAGCGCTGCTCGCGCCTGCTGGTCGAACAGGCCGCGCTCGTCGAAAGGCTCGAAGCGCAGATCGTGCGTTTGCGCGGTGCGCTGGTGGCGCGAGATTCGGCCATTGCCATCGTGCGCGAGGAGCTTGCCGCCCGCGCCTCGGCGGGCGGTGCGCTGCCCAAGCGGCTGAGTGCGCTGCTGTCGCCGGGCAGCAGGCGTCATCTGGCGATCCCGCCGCAGTCGCAGGCGACTGCTGACCTGCGCGAGAAGGCCGTGCTGTGCGTCGGCCATGAAGAAGAAGCGCCTTCGCTCGCGCGCCAGCTGGTCGAGATTGCCGGCGGCCGCTACCTGCACCACGACGGCGGCGACGATGCGGACGATCCCGCGCTGGAAGCCAGCCTGCGCGCGGCCGACCTCGTGATCTGCCAGACCGGCTGCGTGAGCCACGACGCCTACTGGCGCGTGCAGGACCACTGCCGGCGCACCGGCAAGCCCTGCGTGCTGGTGGGCGAGCCGCAGCCGATGCTTTTTGTGCGGCATCCGGCCGCGGCAGCGGAAAACGCCTAGCCGGCCAGCCAGTTCGTCACTTTGCCTGCGTCGTGCGAGAACAGGCGCCAGGTGGTCGCACCGGTCGGCAGCACCAGCGGCAGCCTGATCAGCTTGCGGTCGCGCGCGACGATGGCCGTGCACTTCGTCGCGTCGCCCAGGTAGAGCGCCAGGTCGTCGAGCTTGGTGATCCGCCATGCCTGCGCAGGCCGCTGCTGGCCCTTCTTGCCGGCGGCGGGCAGCTCGATGCCGATCCACTCGTCGTTCGCGGAAAAACCGGCCTTCTCGGCCGCGCCGCCGCGCAGCACCACCTTCACCTGTACGCCGCCGTTGGCCTCGGCCACGCGCAGGCCGAGAGCCTGCGCCTGCTGCGACGGGTCTTCGAGCGTGGCCACGCCATGCACGCGCAGCAGTTGCGAGAGCGGAAGCTCCTCGGTCGAATGAACCCAGCGCGCCAGTTCCAGCGCGTAGGAGCGGCCGCCCATGGCTTCGAGCGCGGCGGCGACGTCGTCCTCGGAGATGGGCCCGCCGTCGCTCTTCGTCCACAGCCGGCGCATCACGTCGTCGAGCGAGCCCTTGCCTTCATGGCGCAGCGTGAGGTCGAAGCACAGCGCCACCAATGCACCCTTGGTGTAGTAGCTCACCGTGCTGTTGGGCGTCTGCTCGTCCTGGCGGTAGTACTTGACCCAGGCGTCGAAGCTCGCGTCGGCCACCGGCTGCACCAGCCGGCCCGGCGTCTGCATGACCTGGTTGATGGTCTTGTTCAGCAGGCGCAGGTAGGCCGTGTCGTCGATGCGACCGGCGCGCCGCAGCAGCAGGTCGTCGTAGTAGCTGGTGAAGCCCTCGAAGAACCACAGCAGCTGCGTGTAGTTCTCCTGGCTGTAGTCGTAGCGCGCGAACTCGGCCGGCCGCATGCGCTTGACGTTCCAGGTGTGGAAGTACTCGTGGCTGATGAGGCCCATCAGCGTGATGTAGCCGTCGGGCTGCTTCTTCTTTTCGCCGCGCTGGGGCAGGTCGCGGCGGTTGCAGATCAGCGCGGTGGAGTGGCGGTGTTCGAGCCCGCCGTAGCCGTCGTCGACCGCGTTGAGCATGAACACGTAGCGGTCGATCGGCGGCTTCGGCCCGCCGCGCTTGCCGACCTTGTCTCCGTGCCAGAAGCGCATCTCGGCTTCGCAGATGGCCTTGGTGTCGGCGATGAGCCTGTCGCCGTCGAACGAGGCCGCGGCGCCTGCGACCACGAAGCGGTGCGGCACGCCGCAGGCTTCGAATTCGGCGCTCCAGAAGGCGCCCATCTCGACCGGGCTGTCGGCCAGCTCGTCGTAGCCCGAGGCCTGGTAGCTGCCGAAGCCGTGCCTGTCGGCCTTCAGCGGCGCGAGCGCGGTGGCGCACGACCAGCGCGCGGCGTCGTCGGCCAGCGCGGGCGCGACGATCTCCAGCGCATGCGGCGTCTCGGTCTGGCCCTCGACGCGCAGGCACACGCTGGTGCCGTTGAAGAAACCGCGCTCGGCATCGAGCCAGGCGGTGCGCACCGAGTTGTCGTACGCGCAGACCTGGTAGTTCAGCACCAGCGGCTGGCCGGGCGTGCATTCGACGAGCCAGCTGCACTTGTCGAGCTGCGTCAGCGCCGGCTTGCGGCGGCCCTGGGTGGCGCGCAGGCCCTGCAGGTTCTTGGCGAACTCGCGCACCAGGTAGCTGCCCGGAATCCACACCGGCAGCGACACGCGCTGCTGTGCGGCGGGCGCGTCGATGGTGAGCGTGACGGCGAACAGGTGCGCATGCGGATCGGCGCATTCGACGCGGTAGCGCACGCCCGCCACGTGCTGCGTTGGAGCCTTCGTCGCCATCAGCTGGACGAAGCCGCGAGTTGCTTCTCGACCTGCTCCGCGGGAATGGCACCCGGCGTGCGCGTGCCGTCGCTGAAGATCAGCGTGGGCGTGCCGGTGATGTTGTACTTGCGGCCGAATTCGACGTTGCGCTGCAGCGCGGTCACGTCGCAGCTGCCCGGCGCGGTGGCCGGCTTGGTACTGGCTTCCATCCAGTCGCTCCAGGCCTTGCCCTTGTCCTTGCTGCACCAGATGTCGCGCGACTTGACGTTCGAATCGGGGCCGAGCACCGGGTACAGGAACAGGTACACGGTGACGTTGTCGACCGTCTTCATGTCCTTCTCGAAGCGCTTGCAGTAGCCGCAGTTCGGGTCTTCGAACACCGCGAGCTTGCGCTTGCCGTTGCCGCGCACGATCTTGATCGAGTCCTTCAGCGGCAGCTGGTCGAAGGCGACGGCGCTGAGCTTCTCGATGCGCTCCTCGGTCAGGTTCTTGCGCGCCTTCACGTCGATCATGTTGCCCTGGATGAGGTAGTTGCCCTGCTCGTCGGTATAGAAGATCTGCGAGCCGTTCACGCGCACTTCATAGACGCCCGGAATCGGCGACTTCGACACTTCGTCGATGGCGGGGAACTGCGGAATGCGCGAGGGCAGGTTCTTGCGGATCTCGGCTTCGCCGGCGGTGGCGGCCACGACCGCGCCCAGCGTGCAGGCGGCGAGTAGAAGGTTGCGTACGAGTGTCATCGGGAGATCCGTTGGTCCGGTTCTGAAGATAGAGAAATGCGGCGCAGGCATCAGGCTTTCAGGCCCATGGCCTGGGCCGTGATCCAGCGCTTGACGAGGCGCGTGCGGTCGAAGCCGCGCATGCCCCAGTTGCGCAACGCGGGCAGCGGGCCCAGGTTGTGCGCGAAGAGTTGCTGCAATCCGTCGGTCGCGAGGCTCATCTGCAGCACGTCGGCGCGACGGGCGCGTTCGTAGCGGCGCAGCAGGCGTGCATCGCCCACGCTGCGCCAGTAGTCGCGGTTCTTGATCACGTCGGCCAGCTCGGCGGCATCGGCCAGGCCCAGGTTCAGGCCCTGGCCGGCCAGCGGGTGCACCGTGTGGGCCGCATCGCCGGCCAGCGCCCAGGAGCGGTTGGGCTGTCCGGGCATGGCGCCGGTCCATCGGTCGGCGATGGCGCGGGCCAGCGGCCAGGCGCCGCGCTCGCTGACGAGCTTGAGCGCGCCGAGCGAGTTGTGGCTGGCTTCGGTGATCGCGGCGCCGAATTCGTCGGCGCCCTGCGCGAGCAGCTCGGGCGCGCGCAGCTGGTCGACCGACCACACCAGCGCGACCGTCTTGCCATGCGTGCCGTCGAGCGGCAGCAGCGCGAGCACCTCGCCCTTGTCGTTGAACCACTGGCGCGCGATGCCGTCGTGCGTCTGCGCGGCTTCCATTCGCGCCGCGATCGCATGCTGCGGATAGCGCGTGACTTCGTAGCTCACGCCGAGGGTCTCGCGCGTGGTGCTGGCCTTGCCTTCGCACACCACGGTGAGCGGGGCGGCCACGGGCTCGGCCACCACTTCGATGAGCGGCTGGAAGCGCACCGCGTCCGCCAGTTGCCGCTCGAGCGCGGGCACGTCGACGATCCAGGCCAGCGCCTCGACCTTCTGGCGCACGGCGCTGAACTGGACCCGACCGCCTTCGTCGCCATGCACGAGCATTTCTCGCACGGCCGTGGCGTGGGCCGCGTCGGGCCAGGCGCGCAGCGATTCGAGCAGCGTGCGGGAGGCGGTGTTGAGCGCGTAGGCGCGGATGTCTTCCTTGCCCTGCGTGGCCGGCGGCACCACCAGCGCGACGCGCACGCGTTCGCGTGCGAGCAGCAGGGCCAGCGTGCGGCCTACGATGCCGGCGCCGCGAATGCAAACTTCTGGGGGGAGGGCCATCGAAGGATTGTATGGATTACGCCCACCCCCAGGCTGCGCGCACTTCGTGTCGCTTCGCCAACCCCCTCACGGGGGCGATACCAGCGGCCCGGCGAAGCCGGTTCCGCGGCATCCCTGGAAGGAACCGGGTATTTTCGAAAGCTGCGGGACAATCGCGGCCGAATTCCAAGGAACCCCCACCGTGTCCCAGCCTGCTTTCGACCTCGAAGCCACCATCTCGCGCCTGTTCGTCTATCCGGTCAAGTCCTGCGCCGGCGTCGAGCTCCCCGAAATGCTGCTGACCGAGACGGGGCTGGAGTTCGACCGGGCCTGGATGGTGGTCGACGCGCAGGGTGAATTCGTCACGCAGCGGCAGCTGCCGCGCATGGTGCTCATCAAGCCGCAGATGAAGCACACGGAAGTGGTGCTGCGCGCGCCCGGCATGCTGGCGCTGCACCTGGCCTTCGACCGCGTCGAGAAGCCGGTGCGGGTGCGCGTGTGGAAGGACGAGGTGGCCGCCTACGACATGGGCGACATCGCCGCGCAGTGGTTCAGTGACTTCCTCTCGGAGCCAGGCAAGCCGCAGACCCTGCGCCTCGTGCGCTTCGACCCCGAGCAGAAGCGCCTGTCGAGCATGAAGTGGACCGACGGCGTCGAGGCGGAAAACCAGTTCGCCGACGGCTACCCGCTGCTGGTGGCAAGCGAAGGCTCGCTGGCGGAGCTCAACGACCGCCTCGCCGCGCAGGGCCATGGCGCCGTGGGCATCGAGCGCTTCCGTCCCAACATCGTGCTGGCCGGCATCGAGTCGCACGACGAGGACCGGGTCGACGCGTTGCACATCTCCACCGGCGAAGGCGGGGCCGAGCTTCGCCCCGTCAAGCCCTGCACGCGCTGCCCGATTCCCGATATCGACCCGGCCACGGCTCTCAGCAGCCCCGAGGTCGGCAACACGCTGCGCACCTACCGCGCCGACGCGCGGGTGGATGGCGGCATCACCTTCGGCATGAACTGCATCGTGATCCAGGGCGTGGAGCACACGCTCAAGGTGGGGCAGTCCGTGGGCGCGAACTACAAGTTCGAATGATCGGCGGCGCCCTGCCGGCGCCTCAGAACTTCACCCCAGCGACCAGGATGATGTTCGCGTAGGGCGTGCACTCGCCCGTGCGCACCATGGCGCGTGCCTTGGCCGTGCGGCGCTTGAATTCCTCGTGCGACACCGTCTGCGGCTCGATGCCCAGCGACTGCGGATACCAGTCCGGCAGCTTCTTCGTATCGCCACCCAGTGCTTCGTCGGCCACGACGATGCCTTCCACCTGCATTTCCGACAGCACGGCCTGCAGCACGTCGTTCAGCAGCGGCACGCCGCGCGCCACCGCAAGGTCGATGCGTCGCGGGCCGTCGGGAATGGGCAGGCCGGCGTCGCCGAGCACGAGCATGTCGCCGTGGCCCAGCGAGGCGATCACGTGGGACAGTTCCGCGTGCAGCAGGGGAGAGCGTTTCACAGCTTGATCCAGTCGGGAGGCATGGGGCTGCGCAGAACGGCGTCGCGCTGCGGAATGGATGGCTGGGCACCGGGCTGCTGGATGCACAGCGCGGCGGCGCGTATGCCGAGGCGCACGGCCTCGTCGAAGGACTGGCCTTCGCCCAGCGCAACCGCGAGCGCGCCCAGGAAGGTGTCGCCGGCGGCCGTGGTGTCGACCGCCTGCACCTTCGGCGCGGGATGATGGCGCGCGCCGTCGGCATCGACCGCCACCGCGCCGCGCGAGCCGAGCGTGACCACCACGCGCGCGATGCCCTTGGCGCGCAGCGCCTGGCCGGCCTGCGCCGCCTCCTGCGGGCTGTCGGCGGACTGACCGCACAGCGTCTGCGCCTCGATCTCGTTGACGACCAGCGTGTCGATCAGCGGCCACAGCGGCTCGGCAATCGCCTGCACGGGCGACGGGTTCAGCAGCACCTTGCAGCCCGCGCCGTGCGCCACGGCGATGGCGCGCGCGACCTGCTCCATGGGCGTCTCGAACTGCGCCACGAGAAAGGCGGCGCCCTGCACCTGCTGCCTCAGCGAGGCTTCGTCGACCTCTACCCGGGCATTGGCGCCGGGGATCATCACGATGCGGTTCTGGCCGCCGTCCTCCACGAGGATCAGCGCCGTGCCGGTGGGCTCGCCGGCCACGGTGCGCAGCGCGGCGGTGTCGATGCCGTCGCGCTGCAGCGCATCGCGCAGGGCCGTGCCGTGCGCGTCGTCGCCTACGCAGCCGATCATCCGGACCCGGCCGCCTTCGCGCGCGCAGCTCACGGCCTGGTTGGCGCCCTTGCCGCCGGGAATGGTGGCGATCGAGTGGCCCAGCAGGGTTTCGCCAGCGGCCGGCGCATGCGGCACGCGCAGCACCAGGTCCATGTTGAGGCTGCCGAGCACCACGATGCGCGGTGCCTGGGCTGGGCTGCTGGAGGAAGGCTTCAGGCTCACGGGGTGCGGGACTTTCGGGTTTGCGTGGACGGCGTTTCGGTCGGGGCAGGGGCGGCGGGCTCGCGGAAGCTCGCGTGCCGCGCGGTCGAAGCGCGCACGCACAGCTCGGGCTGCAGAACCACCTTGCGCGCGTCGCGGCGCTTGCCGCCGACGCGCTCGAGCAGCATGTCGACCGCCAGCGCGCCGATGCGTTCCTTGGGCTGCGCCACGGTGGTGAGCGCAGGGCTGGTGTAGGCCGAGAGTTCGATGTCGTCGAAGCCGACGATAGAGAGCTCGTCGGGCACGCGCACGCCGCTTTCATGCGCGGCGCGCAGTGCGCCGATGGCCATCAGGTCGTTGCAGACGAAGACGGCGGAGGGCTTCTGTTCGGTGCGCAGGATGGCGTGCATCGCCTCGTAGCCGCCCTGGCTGGTGAAGCCGCCGCGCCACAGCAGCGTATCGGTATTGGCGATGCCGGGCGCGGCGCCGGCCTCGGCCAGCGCCATGCGCCAGCCTTCGATGCGCTGCTCGCTGGGCATCACGCCCACCGGACCGCCGATGCAGGCGATACGCTTGTGGCCCAGCGACAGCAGGTGCCGCACTGCGAGCAGGCCGCCTTGCATGTGCGCGGTTTCCACCAGGTCGCAGGCCGTGTCGGCAATCTCGCGGTCGACCAGCACGGTCGGCATGCGCAGGCCGCGCAGCTGCTTCATCAGGGAGTCTTCGTCGCCGGTGCCGGTCGACACCACGATGAGCCCGTCGATGCGGCGCTCGGCCAGCACCTGCAGGTACACGCTCTGGCGGTGGGGCTCGTCGTCGGTGTTGCACAGCACCAGCGTGTAGCCGGCGCCGAAGCAGCGGTCTTCCACGATGCGCACGATCTCGGCGAAGTAGGGGTTCGAGCTGTTGGGAATCAGCATGCCCAGCGTCGAGGTGGTGTTGCTCTTCAGGCTGCGGGCCATTGCGTTGGGCACGTAGCCCAGTTCGCGGATGGCGAGCTCCACGCGCTCGCGCACCTTGGCGCTCACGTGGCGGGTGTCGTTGACCACGTGCGAGACGGTGGTGACCGACACCTCCGCCTTCAGCGCGACGTCCTTGATGGTGGCCATGTTCTTTCCTGTTCCTGGATGAGGGGCGTCGTCAGGCCAGCCGGCGTTCCGCGCGGCGCTGGCGCAGCGTGTCGATGATGACGGCCACGACGATCACCGCGCCGGTGATGATGCGTTTGCTCGGTTCGCTCGCCCCGACTTGCGCAAGGCCTGCTTCCAGCACCGCGATGATCAGCACGCCGAAGAAGGTGTTGATGACCGAGCCGCGCCCGCCCATCAGGCTGGTTCCGCCGATGACCACGGCCGCGATCACCTGCAGCTCGATGCCGACGCCGGCGTTCGGGTCGGCGGCCTCGAGGCGCGCCGACTGCATCAGGCCCGCGAGCCCGGCCAGCAGCCCGGTGACGGCGAACACGATGATGCGGATCGGGCGCGGGTCGACGCCCGCCAGGCGCATCGCTTCTTCATTGGTGCCGATGCCCACCACGTGGCGGCCGAACACGGTGCGCGTGAGCACCATCTGCCCGGCGATCACCAGCAGCACCGCCAGCACGAAGGCCGCCGAGATGCCGCCGACCCACGGCGCGGCCAGGCCCGAGATGGCGTCGCCCACGTACTGCGTGCGCGAATCGGTCACGAGGTAGGCGCCGCCGCGCACCGCCTCGAGCATGCCCAGCGACACGATGAAGCTCGGCAGCCGCCACGCCACCGACACCGCGCCGGTGACCGTGCCGCAGACCAGCCCGGTGGCCAGGCCGAGCGCCGCGGCCAGCGGCACCGAGAGCTTCCATTCGAGGATGGCGGCCGCCGTGACGGCCGCGCTCAGCGCCAGCACCGAGCCCACCGACAGGTCGATGCCCGCGATGATCAGCACGAAGGTCATGCCGACCGCCATGACGGCCAACGCGGGAATCTCGTTCGCGATGGAGACGAAGGTCTCGCGCGTCAGGAAGTATTCGCTGAGCGATCCGAAGAGCGCGATCATGCCCACGAGCACGACCGTCAGGCCCAGGTAGGTGCCGAGCTGGCCCTTGAGCGCGGAAGGCGAGGGCTTCGGGGTGGAGGTTGGGGGGGCGGCAGCGTTCATGGTGTGTCGGCGGTGACCGGGGTCGGAACGGAAACGGGAGATACCGTCGGCGGGTTGGCGGCGCGTCCTGTCGCGTCGCTGAATGCTGCGGCTAGCAGCGATTGCTCGGTCCACTCGCCGCGCTCGAACACGGCGACGAGGCGGCCGGCGCTCATCACGCCGATGCGGTCGCACATGGCCATCAGCTCGCGCAGGTCGCTCGACACCATCAGCAGGGCCTTGCCGGCGTCGGTCATGCGGTCGAGTTCGGCATACAGGTCGGCGCGTGCGCCCACGTCCACGCCGCGCGTGGGTTCGTCGAGCAGCAGCACCTTGCATTCGCGATGCAGCCAGCGCGCGAAAACCACCTTCTGCTGGTTGCCACCGCTGAGCGTGGAAACCGGCTGCTCGATGCTGCGCGAGCGGATGCGCAGCAGTTCCACCAGCTTCTGCGCGATGCCGCGTTCCTTTGCGCGCTGCAGCCAGCCTGCGTGCGAGATCGCGCCCAGGTCGCTCAGCGTGGCGTTGACGCGGATCGATTGCGGCAGCAGCAGGCCCTGCGACTTGCGGTCTTCGGTGACCAGGCCGATGCCGGCGCGGATGGCCTGCATCGGCGAGCGCCAGCCCTTGCGCGCGTGCTGCACGGGCTGGTTGTTTTCATGGAGCGTGATCTCGCCGCGATCGGCGCGGTCGGCGCCGAACAGCAGCCGTACAAGCTCGGTCCGGCCCGAGCCGACCAGGCCGGCCAGGCCCATGACTTCGCCCGCGTGCAGGTCGATGTCGACGTCGCGCACGACCTGCGCCCGACCGATGCCGCGCGCACTCAGCAGCAGGGGGCCCGCCACGCGGCGGTCGCGGCCCTCGTGCTCGTGCACCTCGCGGCCGACCATGCGCTGCACCAGCTCGGATTCGCGCACGCCGGCCATGGCGCGCACGTCCACCAGCCGGCCGTCGCGCAGCACCGCCACGCGGTCGGCGATGCGCTGAAGCTCTTCGAGGCGGTGAGAAACGTAGACGATGGCCACGCCGCGCGCCTTCAGCAGGTCGATCTGCTCGAACAGGTGCGAGGTTTCGCGCGGGGTGAGCATGGCGGTGGGCTCGTCGAGCACCAGCACGCGCGTGTCGTCCAGCAGGTTGCGCGCGATCTCCACCATCTGCTGCTGGCCGATGCCCAGCCGCGCCACGGGCGTGGCCGGGTCGATGTTCTCCATGCCGATCTTCGCGAGCTGGCGCGCGGCCAGCTCGTGCAGCTTGGCGCGGCGGATCCAGCCGGTCTTGTTGGGCAGGCGGTCGAGCAGCAGGTTCTCGGCCACCGACAGCGTGGTGACGAGGCCGAGCTCCTGCATGACCATGCGCACGCCCAGCCGCTCGGCATCGCGGCGCGAGCCGGGCGCAAAAGGCTTGCCGTCGAGCAGCATCTGGCCGCGCGTGGGCTGCACCAGGCCGCAGACGATCTTCGACAGCGTGCTCTTGCCGGCGCCGTTCTCGCCCGTGAGGGCCAGCACTTCGCCAGCGTTGAGCACGAGCGAGACGTCGTCCAGCACCGGCGCCGCATAGTCCTTGCCGATGTTGGTGAGCGAAAGCACTGGCGCGCTGCGATTGTTGTTAGCCATCGATGGCAACCTTATTCCAGAAACACCACGGAACCGGCTTTGCCGGGCCGTTGGTGTTGCCCCCGGTAGGGGGTTGGCGAAGCGACACGAAGTGCGCGAAGCCTGGGGGCGAGCAACATCTACTTCGAATCTTTGGTGACCAGCACCACGTCGGTCTTCACCTCGGCGGGCATCTCCGACTGCTTCTTCTTGTCGGCGATGGCCTTCAGCGCGGTCTCGATGCCGAACACGGCCTGCTTGGCGGCGAACTGGTCGGCCGTGGCGAGCACGCGGCCGTCCTTCAGCATGGGCTTGATGGCGCCGATGTTGTCGTAGCCAACGACCAGCACCTTGCCGGTCTTGCCGGCTGCCTTGACCGCGGCCACGGCGCCCAGCGCCATGCTGTCGTTGCCGGCGAGCAGCGCCTTCAGGTCGGGGTGCTCGCGCATCATGCCGGCGGCGACCGTGTTGCCCTTGTCGATTTCCCACTGGCCCGACTGCACGCCCACCACCGTCACGCCAGCGGCCTTCATCGCATCTTGATAACCCAGCGTGCGCTGCTGCGCATTGAAGGTGGTCGACACGCCTTCGATGATGCCGACCTTGTCGCCGGCCTTCAGCTCCTTGGCGAGCGCGTCGCCCACCAGCTTGGCGCCGGCGCGGTTGTCGGGGCCGACGAAAGGCACCTGGATGCCCTTTTCCTTCAGTGCCGCGGCGTCGAACTGGTTGTCGATGTTGACCACCAGGATGCCCTTGTCGATGGCCGCCTTGACCACCGGCACCAGCGCCTTCGAATCGGCCGGCGCGATGACCAGCGCGTTGATCTTCTGCGCCACCATCTGCTCGACCATCTTGATCTGGGCGGCGGTGTCGGTCTCGTCCTTGATGCCGTTGGCCACCAGCGTGTATTGGGCGGCGTTGGCCTTCTGGTGCGCCTTGGCGCCGTCTTCCATGGTGCGGAAGAACTCGTTGGCCAGCGACTTCATGACCAGCGCGACCTTGGGCTTGTCCTGGGCGAAGGCGGGCGTTCCGGCCATGGCGCCCAGCAGCGTCAGTGCGGCAGCGCTTTGCAGGGTACGGCGGGTGAACTTCATGGTGAATGTCTCCTGGGATTGGTTGATCGGAACAACGGTGCGCCGGTCTTGGCCGGGGCGCCGATGTTAACTGACGGAAACGTTTGCGCAAACGTTTGCCAGTCGGTGCTAACCCTGATCGACGAAGGCGGTTTGCGGCGGCTCGAAGACCTGTCGAACGGGCATGGAGACATGCTCGCCTAAAATTGCGGGTTACCCAAGAGGACCTCCCATGAGTTTGCAATGCGGCATCGTCGGCCTGCCCAATGTCGGTAAATCCACCCTTTTCAATGCGTTGACCAAGGCCGGCATCGCGGCGGAAAACTATCCCTTCTGCACCATCGAGCCCAACGTGGGCGTGGTGGAAGTGCCCGACCCCCGCCTCGACCAGCTCGCCGAGATCGTCAAGCCCGAGCGCGTGGTGCCCGCCATCGTCGAGTTCGTCGACATCGCCGGTCTGGTGGCCGGCGCCAGCACCGGTGAAGGCCTGGGCAACAAGTTCCTGGCCCACATCCGCGAGACCGATGCCACCGTGAACGTGGTGCGCTGCTTCGACGACGAGAACGTGGTGCACGTGGCCGGCAAGGTCGACCCGATCTCCGACATCGAAGTGATCCAGACCGAGCTGTGCCTGGCCGACCTGGCCACGGTCGAGAAGGCGCTGCACCGCCACACCAAGGTGGCCCGCTCGGGCGACAAGGACGCGCAGAAGCTCGTCGGCCTGCTCGAACGCTGCCAGGCCGCGCTGAACGAGAACACGCCGGTGCGCGCGCTCGAGTTCACCAAGGAAGAACAGCCGCTGGTCAAGAGCTTCACGCTGATCACCGCCAAGCCCGCGATGTTCGTGGGCAACGTGGCGGAAGACGGCTTCGAGAACAACCCGTACCTCGACCGCCTGCGCGAATACGCGGCCAAGCAGGGCGCGCCCGTGGTCGCCATCTGCGCCAAGATCGAAGCCGACCTGGCCGAGATGGACGATGAGGACAAGAAGATGTTCCTCGCCGAAATCGGCCAGGAAGAACCGGGCCTGAACCGCCTGATCCGCGCCGCCTTCAAGCTGCTGGGCCTGCAGACCTACTTCACCGCCGGCGTGAAGGAAGTGCGCGCCTGGACCATCCACATCGGCGACACCGGCCCGCAGGCCGCCGGCGTGATCCACGGCGACTTCGAGAAGGGCTACATCCGCGCCCAGACCATCGCGTTCGAGGACTACATCGCCTTCAAGGGCGAGCAGGGCGCGAAGGACGCGGGGAAGATGCGTTCGGAAGGCAAGGAATACGTCGTCAAGGATGGCGACGTGATGAACTTCCTTTTCAGCTCCTGATTCCCGCCGGGAGAATGCCCCGCTGATGAGCAGTCCCAAGATCGTCATCATTGCGGGCCCCAACGGCGCGGGCAAGACCACCTTCGCCCGCGCCTTCCTTCCTCAGGAGGCGCAGGTCTCGCGCTTCATCAACGCCGACCTCATTGCCGCGGGGCTTTCGCCTTTCGCTCCGGAAGCGGAAGCAATCAAGGCCGGTCGCCTGATGCTGGAAGAGATCGCAGAGTGCGTCCGGCGCCGGGAGAGCTTTGCATTCGAGACCACGCTGGCGGGTCTGAGCTATCTGCGTCACATCGGTGCGTGGAAGGCGTCGGGCTATCACGTGAGCCTTTTCTTTCTGGCTCTCCCGACTGCAGAATTCGCAATAGCGCGCGTGGCGGAGCGTGTCCGGCAGGGCGGGCATCACATCCCTGAAGATGTGATTCGTCGCCGCTTCGATGCGGGGCGTCGCAACTTCGAAGACAGCTATCGTGCCGCAGTGGATGCGTGGGCGCTCTACGACAACGCCGGCGAAGAGCCGGCTCTCATCGAATGGGGAGAAGCATCGTGATCAGTGATCAACTTGCGAAAGCAAAGGACAAGGATCTGGCAGCTTCGCTGATCGCGATCCGGCGTGCCGCGCGGGCGGCGCGTGAAGCCGCGGTGCGCACCAACACTGCCATCGTGGTGCAGCGAGGCCAGAAGCCGGTTCGCATCACGGCCGAAGAACTGCGCAAGGCCGGAGTGAAGTAGGCCGGGACGCCGGCACCTGCTGTTGCTGGCCCGGTGGCTGCGCCGGTTTGTTGGATAGACTCCGCGCGCCCCGACTTTCCTTGCCAGTCCCACACACATGCTCACCGTCCACCACCTCAACAACTCGCGCTCGCAGCGCGTGCTCTGGCTGCTCGAAGAGCTGGAGTTGCCCTACGAGATCGTTCACTACCAGCGCGATCCTCAAACCATGTTGGCGCCCGCTTCGCTGCGGGCCATTCATCCGCTGGGAAAGTCACCGGTTGTCACGACGGATGACGGACAGACGCTCGCGGAATCGGGCGCGATCATCGAGACGCTGATCGAGCGCTACGGTAACGGTCGCCTTGCACCTGCAGCAGATTCGCCGGACGCGTTGCGCTATCGCTACTGGCTGCATTTCGCCGAAGGCACCGCGATGTCGCCACTGCTGCTCAAGCTGGTGTTCGATCGCCTCGAGACTGCAAAGATGCCCTTCTTCGCGAAGCCGATCGCCAAGGCCATCGCGGCAAAGACGAAGTCGGCGTTCATCAATCCGAACATCGCGAGCCACCTGAACTACATGGAAGCCGAGCTCGGCAAGAGCGAGTGGTTCGCGGGCGACGCGTTCACCGGCGCGGACATCCAGATGAGCTTCGTGGTCGAGGCCTCCCGGGCGCGCGGCGGGCTCGATGCGAAGCGGCCGAAGCTGCTGGCGTACCTGGAGCGCATCCATGCGCGTCCCGCGTACAAGCGCGCACTCGAACGTGGCGGGCCCTACGAACTGCTGAACTGAGGGGCCGGAGTCCGGGCCTCAGGACGGGAACACGTACAGCAGCGCAACCGTCATCGTGACGTAGCGCAGGAACTTCCCGATGGCCATGTAGGCCACGCAAGGCCAGAAGGGCAGCTTGAGCCAGCCTGCCACCGCGCACAGCGGGTCGCCCACCAGCGGCAGCCAGCTCAGCAGGCAGGCCTTCGGGCCGAGCTTCTCGAGCCAGCCCAGAACGCGCACATGGTGTTTCGAGTGCGAGTATTTGTCGGCCACCTTGTGCGCGCCGTAGCCCATCCACCAGTCGACTGCGCCGCCCAGCGTGTTGCCTACGGTCGCCACTGCGATGGCTGGCCAGAACATCTCGGGGTTGAGCTTGAGCAACCCGAAGAGAAAGGGCTCGGAGCCCACCGGCAGAAGCGTGGCCGAGACGAACGCCGCCACGAACAAGGTCGAGAGACCGTACTGCGGCAATGCCAGCAGCGCCAAGAGTGAATCGAGCCAGGCTTCCATAAGGTCGGCGCAGTATAGGCAGCGGCGGTGCTGCAACCGCACTGGAGAAAGCCCCGGAACGCACCGGTGTTTGTACGGGTACCCAGGGCGCAAATCGTTTCAGTCGCTGAAATGCGGCGTGGCTACAATCGTGCCTCATTTTTCAGCAGCCGAACGCGCACGCTCCCCTTTCAAAATGACCTTGCAGATCGGCAACCACACGCTGGAAAACCGCCTGTTCGTCGCGCCCATGGCCGGCGTGACGGACCGGCCCTTCCGCATGCTGTGCCGCGAGCTCGGCGCCGGTTATGCGGTCAGCGAGATGGTCACGTCGCGCAAGGAGCTCTGGGGCTCGCTCAAGACATCGCGCCGCGCGAACCATGATGGCGAGCCAGGCCCCATTGCGGTGCAGATCGCAGGCACCGATGCGGCCATGATGGCCGAGGCTACGGTCTACAACATCGAGCGCGGTGCGCAGATCATCGACATCAACATGGGTTGCCCGGCCAAGAAGGTCTGCAACAAATGGGCGGGCTCTGCATTGATGCGCGACGAGCCGCTGGCGCTCGAGATCGTGCAGGCGGTGGTCGATGCCGCCCAGCCCTTCGGCGTGCCGGTCACGCTCAAGATGCGCACCGGCTGGAGCGAAGAACACCGCAACGCGGTGAAGCTCGCGCGCGACTTCGAATCGGCCGGCGTGCAGATGCTCACCGTGCATGGGCGCACGCGCGAGCAGGGCTACAAGGGCTTTGCCGAATACGAAACCATTGCCGCCGTGAAGGCCGCGGTGCGCATTCCGGTGGTGGCCAACGGCGACATCCGCTCGCCCGAGAAGGCGCGCGACGTGCTCGCGGCCACCGGCGCCGACGCCGTGATGGTCGGCCGCGCTGCGCAGGGCCGCCCGTGGATCTTCCGCGAGATTGCGCACTTCCTGGAAACCGGCACGCATCGCGCGCCACCGCTGGTGGTGGAAGTGCGCCGCTTGCTGCTCGACCATCTCGTGGAGCACTATGCGCTCTACGGCGACTACAGCGGTGTGCGCACGGCGCGCAAGCACATCGGCTGGTACGTGCGCACGCTGCCCGACGGCGAAGCGTTCCGCGCACGCATGAATCTCATCGAGGACTGTGCCGAGCAGCTGCGCGCGGTCGGCGACTATTTCGACGGGCTTGCGGACCGCATGGACCGCATGCCCGTGCAGCACCTGGCGGACGAAGAGGCGTCGCCGGGTGAAGAGGAGGCGGCCTGCGCCGTCGATTGAAAAAAAGAGAAGAAGCAATGAGCAAGAAACATATCGAGGACTGCGTGCGCACCAGTCTGGACAGCTACTTTCGCGATCTGCGCGGCACCGAACCCGACGGCATGTACGAAATGCTCGTGCGCGTGGTCGAGAAACCCTTGCTCGATGTCGTGATGACGCGCGCCGAGGGCAACCAGTCGAAGGCCGCGCAGTGGTTGGGCCTGAATCGCAATACGCTCCGCAAGAAATTGGTCGAGCACAAACTTTTGAAATAACTCCACGGCATATCCAATGGCCCAGACTGCACTCATCTCCGTTTCCGACAAGACCGGCATTCTCGAATTCGCCCAGGCGCTGCATGCGCTGGGCATCAAGTTGCTGTCCACCGGCGGCACCGCCAAGCTGCTGGCCGATGCCGGCCTGCCCGTCACCGAGGTGGCCGACCACACCGGCTTTCCCGAAATGCTCGACGGCCGCGTGAAGACGCTGCACCCGAAGATCCACGGCGGCCTGCTCGCGCGCCGCGACCTGCCCGCGCACGTGGCCGCCATCAAGGAACACGGCATCGACACCATCGACCTTCTGGTGGTCAACCTGTATCCGTTCGAGGCCACCGTGGCCAAGCCCGGCTGCACGCTGGAAGACGCGATCGAGAACATCGACATCGGCGGTCCGGCCATGGTGCGCAGCGCGGCCAAGAACTGGAAGGACGTGGGCGTGCTGACCGACGCGTCGCAATACGCGGTGGCGCTGGCCGAACTGAAGGCCGACGGCAAGCTCAGCGACAAGACCAAGTTCGCGTTCTCGGTGGCCGCGTTCAACCGCATCGCCGACTACGACGGTGCGATCAGCGACTACCTCTCTGCCATCGACTTCGACGCCAGCATCGGCCAGCCCGCGCCCAAGCGCTCGCTGTTCCCGGCGCAGAGCAATGGCCGCTTCGTGAAGGTGCAGGACCTGCGCTACGGCGAGAACCCGCACCAGCAGGCCGCGTTCTACCGCGACCTGTACCCGGCGCCCGGCTCGCTGGTGTCGGCGAAGCAGCTGCAAGGCAAGGAGCTGAGCTACAACAACATCGCCGATGCCGACGCGGCGTGGGAATGCGTGAAGAGCTTCGACGTGCCGGCCTGCGTGATCGTGAAGCACGCCAATCCCTGCGGCGTTGCCATCGGCAAGGATGCGGCCGAGGCTTACTCGAAGGCTTTCAAGACTGATCCGACCTCGGCCTTCGGCGGCATCATCGCCTTCAACCGCCCTGTGGACGGCGCGACCGCGCAGGAAATCGCCAAGCAGTTCGTCGAAGTGCTGATGGCGCCGGGCTACACGCCCGAGGCGCTCGAAGTGTTCCAGGCCACCAAGGCCAAGCTCAACGTGCGCGTGCTCGAGATCGCGCTGCCCAAGGGCGGAGCTACCGACTGGGACAACGGCCGCAACGCGATGGACGTGAAGCGCGTCGGCTCGGGCCTGCTGATCCAGACGGCCGACAACCACGAACTCGCGGCGAGCGACCTCAAGGTGGTCAGCAAGAAGCAGCCCACACCACAGCAGCTGCAGGACCTGCTGTTCGCATGGAAGGTCGCGAAGTACGTGAAGAGCAACGCGATCGTGTTCTGCGCCAACGGCATGACGATGGGCGTGGGCGCGGGCCAGATGAGCCGCCTCGATTCGGCGCGCATCGCCAGCATCAAGGCCGAGCATGCAGGCCTGTCGCTGAAGGACACGGCCGTGGCCAGCGACGCCTTCTTCCCGTTCCGCGACGGCCTCGACGTGGTGGTCGATGCGGGCGCGAGCTGCGTGATTCAGCCGGGCGGCTCGATGCGAGACCAGGAAGTGATCGACGCCGCCGACGAGCGCGGCGTGGTGATGGTGCTGTCGGGCGTGCGCCACTTCCGCCATTGAGATCCCGCCGCTGAAGCGGTGCGGCCGGGCCGTTCGCTAGCGTTTTGCCGCTGGCGTACGCGACCCGGCTTTTTTCTTGGCCGGTACGGCCTCGTCGCCAGCCTGCGCGGCGCCCGCCAGCAGCGACATGAAGAAGTCCAGCGTGCCCGCCATCGTCTTCGCGGTCGACTGGCGCGACAGGCTCCATTCCGGAAAGTGACCATCCACCGCCATGCGCGCCAGGCCGTAGACCAGCGCGCGCGCGGCGATCTGCGCATGCGCGGCATCGGCACTCGACGCATTGCCGTTCTGTGCGAAGGCTTCGTCGAACAGCTTGCGCATCTGCGCACGGATCGTTTCGTTGTCGCTGCGCAGGCTCGGTGAGCTGTCGTAGTCGATCAGCGAGCGTTCGCTGATGACACGGAAGTGCGTCGGGTTCGTGCGCGCCCATTCGATGTAGGCGTGGCCTATGGCGCCGAAGAGCACCAGCGGCGGTGCGTCGGCCGCGGTCGCCACAGCCTCTTCCACATGCGCGCGCAGCCGTTGGGTCGCCTGCTCGGCCACCGCCGTCAGCAGCGCGGTCTTGGTGGCGAAGTGCCGAAAGGGCGCGCCCGGCGACACGCCTGCGCGCTTGGCGGCCTCGCGCACGCTGAGCTTGTCGAGCCCGTCGCGTTCGATCAGCTCCACGGCTGCTTCGATCAGAGCTTCACGCAGGTTGCCGTGGTGATAGGCGCGGGTTTCGGGGGCGGGCGGAGAAGAAGAGCGGGTGGCCATGCGGTGGAGCTTGCATCAGTCCATGTAATCAATGCTTATTTTGCGCTAGACTGCGCTTCGCCGCGATGTATGCATTGATTACATGATGCGGCAATCCGATTTCTTCACTCATCATTTCGACTGGAGTTTCCATGCGCATCCGTCTTGCTTTTCTGTTCGCCGCGGCCCTCTGGGCAGGTGCGGCATCGGCCCAGGAATCCGCGCCGACATTGCAGATCGTCTGGCCGCCCGAGGGCTCCACCGTGCAACTGGGCAGCGATGCCGAGCGCGCCATCGGCGTGGTCGTGCAGAGCAACTACAGGCTGCTGGCGGCCGGGCAGTGCGGCAGCGACAGGCGCTGCGGCCACATCCACATGAAGATCGATCCCGAGGGCGACACCTGCAACCTGCCGGGCCGTCCCTACAACAGCATGAACAGCGATTTCGGTGGAGAGCTGATCAAGGCGCGCTTCGGCCCGTGCCCGTCACCGACGGGGGAACACGTGATCGGAATCCTGCTGGCCGATGATCACCACAGGCCGATCCTTGTGGACGGCAAGCCCGTGACGCGGCTCGTGAAGGTCACGACCCGCTAGGCGCCAGCCCGCTGGGGCTTACTCGTGCGTGCCGAAGCGGTATTTGAGCTGGAAGGTGACCGCACCGTACAGCCGGTTCTTGATCGTCGGCACGTAGGCGATATTGAGGCCCCAGTTCTTGCCTTCGATGGCCGCCACCGGAAGGATGGCCGGGAACCAGTTGCCGTTGCGGTAGTTCGGGTAGCCGTCGAAGCCGCCCACCACCGCACCGAACTTCACGCCATAGAACTCGAAGGGCAGCGCGTACAGGCCCACGTAGTTCGACTGCCGGCGATCGCTGTTGCGGAAGGTGCCCGCGGTGACACGGAAGGTGTCGTTCAGCGGGTACTCGAAGCCCAGCCCCTGGTTGACGTTCTCCAGGCCCTTGCCGCCGTCGAAGTGAGCCGAATAGAAGCCCGGGTTGATCCAGATGTTATTCGGGTCGAAGGACTCCTGCGCTGCCGCGAAGCCGGGAATGAGGAGAGCGATGCTCAAGACCGGCAACGTGCGCAGGGAGTTCATGGGCTAGGGTGTCCTGAAGATTTGTCGTGCTGCTTCGATGGTGGCGGCGATGTCGTCATCGCTGTGGGCTGCGCTCACGAAGCCTGCCTCGTAAAGCGCGGGGGCAATATACACGCCGCGATCCAGCAAACCGTGAAACAACGCATTGAATTTCGCGTTGTCGGTTGTCATCACGGTGGCATAGTTTTGCGGCAGCTCGTTCATCAGGAAGAAGCCGAACATGCCGCCTTCGCTGTCGGCGTTGAAGGGCCGGCCTTCGGCCTTCGCCGCGGCCTTCAGGCCGTCGACCAGCGAGCGCGTCTTCTTGCCGAGCGCTTCGTAGAAGCCGGGTTTCGCTATCTCTTTCAGCGTGGCGAGACCGCAGGCGGTGGCCACCGGGTTGCCCGACAGCGTGCCGGCCTGGTAGACCGGGCCCAGCGGCGCGAGCTGTTCCATGATCGCGCGCGGGCCGCCGAAGGCCGCCAGCGGCATGCCGCCGCCGATGACCTTGCCCAGCACGGTAAGGTCGGGCTTGATGCCCAGCACGCCTTGCGCGCCGTGCAGGCCGACGCGAAAGCCCGTCATCACCTCGTCGAACACCAGCAGCGCGCCGTGCTGCGTGCAGAGCTCGCGGCAGCGCTTGGCGAACTCGGGCGTGGCGCGCACGAAGTTCATGTTGCCGGCGATGGCTTCGATCATCAGGCAGGCGATGTCCTTGCCGTGCAGCGCGAAGGCTTCCTCGAGCTGCTGCAGGTTGTTGTACTCGAGCACGATGGTGTGCTGTACCACCTCGGGCGGCACGCCGGCGGAGGTCGGGTTGCCGAAGGTGGCGAGGCCGGAGCCGGCCTTCACCAGCAGCGCGTCGGCGTGGCCGTGGTAGCAGCCCTCGAACTTGACGATGCTCTTGCGGCCGGTGGCGCCGCGCGCCAGCCGCAGCGCGCTCATCGCGGCCTCGGTGCCCGAGCTCACGAGCCGCACCATCTCCATCGACGGCACCAGGGCGAGGATGGCCTCGGCCAGTTCGATCTCGCGTTCGGTCGGCGCGCCGTACGAGAAGCCCTCGAGCACGGCCTTCTGCACGGCCTCGACCACGGCGGGGTGGCCGTGGCCGAGGATCATCGGGCCCCAGGAGCCGATGTAGTCGATGTAGCGCTTGTCGTTGGCGTCCCAGAAGTAGGCGCCCTGCGCGCGCTGGATGAAGCGGGGCGTGCCTCCCACCGCCTTGAAGGCGCGCACGGGCGAGTTGACGCCCCCGGGGATCACGGCGCGGGCGCGCTCGAAAAGAATGTCGTTGCGGTCAGTGTGTGGCATCAGGTTCAAGGATTTTTTCAGTGAGGGCCGCCGCGCACGGCCGCCCGAAGCGGCCGGCCCGCCCCCGGTAGGGGGTAGGCGGACCGACACGCAGTGCGGGTAGCCTGGGGGCGAGCAAACATCTCAGTGTCGGGTGTCGTGGGGGGGGAGGGCGAAATCGGGCGGGGTGTCGGGGTCTTCGCCGTCTTCGTCGTCCTCGGGCTCGGCCCAGAACAGGCGGTCGGGCAGCACGTGGCCCATGCCGGGGCGGAAGCCCGCGTCGAGGCAGCGGTCCATGTAGGCCAGCGCCTCGGTGGTCGCGGCCACGAGGTCGGTGCCGCTCGCGAGCAGGGCAGCCAGCGCGGCCGACAGGGTGTCGCCGGCGCCGGCGAAGACGGCCTCGAGCCGCTCGTACTTCTCGCTGGCGAGCACCGACTGCGGCGAGGCCAGCACGTTGTCGATGAACTGGTCGGGCAGCACCAAGCCGGTTACCAGCGTGTAGGGCACGCCGAATTCGCCGGCGGCCTTGGCGATGTCGCGCGCGCCGGGCGGGCGGTCGCCGTTCCAGTCCGGAAGAAGCCAGCGCCAGAGGGTGCTGTGGTTTCCAACCAACACTGTCGTCTGGGGCAGAACCAGCTCCCGGAAAGCGTCCAGATAGGGCTCGATCAGGTTCTCGTCCCACCACGACAGGTTGGGCATGTAGGCCACCACGGGCACCTCCGGATAGTCGGCGGCGGTTTCCGCGATGGTGCTCAGGGCCTCCGTGGTGCCGGCAAAGCCCACCTTGATCAGCTGGACTTCCACGTCCTCCAGGATCGAGCGCGCCTGCTCGGCAATGGCTTCCTCGTCGAAGGGGAAGTGGTCGAAAATCTCTGCCGTGTCGCGGGCATATGCGCCCGTGACGACCGGCAGGATGTGTGCGCCTACCGACCCCATGGCCAGGGCGTCGGCCCCCAGGCCGCCCGCACCGCTGGGATCGCTGGCATTGAAGACCAGCACGCAGGGGGGATTCAGGTCGCGTTCGGCCAGTTCGCCGTCGTCCTGCGAGGGGTCGTTAAGATCGCCCGGTTTGCGGGCGCTGTCTGCTGGAAGTAAGTAGATGGTCATACGCCGTGCGGAATCCCCTGGATGGTGGCATAGGCGCGACGTTTACGGTCTGCCAGTGAGATACGCATAGATACACTCGTTGCATTTAATGAACAAGGACTTTAAGCTCCGATGAATACGAAAACTTGGATGTGCCTGATTTGTGGGTGGATCTATGACGAAGCGGTTGGTGTACCGGAAGACGGCATCGCGGCAGGCACGGCCTGGGCCGATGTGCCGATGAACTGGACCTGTCCTGAGTGCGGTGCGCGCAAGGAAGACTTCGAAATGGTTGAAATCTGAAAGCATGGCATAGATAGAGCTACGCGGTCTGCGTCGATGTTCGGCGCGGCGGGCTTCCAAGTCTCATGAGCAGGAGCGTTTGCAATGGGCCCGAATGGATCAGGTTACAAGGTGCTCGTCATCGACGACAGCAACACCATCCGGCGCAGTGCCGAGATTTTTCTGAAGCAGGGTGGGCATGAGGTTCTTCTTGCCGAAGACGGCTTCGACGCGCTCTCCAAGGTTAACGACCACAAGCCGCATCTGATTTTCTGCGACATCCTGATGCCGCGCCTCGACGGTTATCAGACCTGCGCCATCATCAAGCGCAACGCCCACTTTTCCAACGTCCCGGTCGTCATGCTGTCTTCGAAAGACGGTGTATTCGACAAGGCACGCGGCCGAATGGTCGGTTCCCAGGACTACCTGACCAAGCCTTTCACCAAAGACCAGCTGCTGCAGGCCGTGCAGCAGTTTGGCACCGTTCAACAGGAAGCGCAGTAATGCCTATTCGAAAAATCCTCGTCGTCGACGACTCCAAGACGGAACTGGTGTTCCTCACCGACCTCCTCCAGAAGAACGGCTTTGCCGTCAAGACGGCCGAAAACGCCGACGACGCCATGCGCCGCCTCGAGGAAGAGCATCCCGACCTCATCCTCATGGACGTCGTGATGCCCGGCCAGAACGGCTTCCAGCTCACGCGCGCCATCGCCCGCGACCCGAAGTACGCGGCCATCCCGATCATCCTGTGCACGAGCAAGAACCAGGAAACCGATCGCGTGTGGGGCATGCGCCAGGGCGCGCGCGACTACATCGTGAAGCCGGTCAACGCAGCCGACCTGATGTCCAAGATCAGCGCGCTGAACTGAGCGAAAGCCTGCCGAGTCCATGGCGAATCGCGATGCTCTGAGAGCCTTCCAGTCCCGGCTGGCGAGCCGCCTGCAGGCCGCTCGTACGACGGGCGTGGCCGCCACGTGGCTGGCGGTCGAGGCGGGCGAGGGCAAATACCTCTTTCCGCTGGGACACGCCGGCGAGATCTTTCCCTGGACGCCGCCGCAGCCCGTGCCCTACACGGAGCCGTGGTTCCTCGGCGTTGCCAACCTGCGCGGCGGCCTCTACGGCGTCGTGCAGCTTTCGGCGTTCGCCACCGGCGTTCCAGTCGCGCTGGCCGCCACCGAGGCGGCGCGCATCCAGTCGCGGCTCGTTGCATTCAACGAGCTGCTCGAAGTCAACTGCGCATTGCTGGTCGATCGACTGGCGGGGTTGCGGGGGGCGGAGGCCTTCACGGCGTCCGAGCCTCCTGGCGCAGAAGCACCTGCCTGGCATGGGCATCTGTTTACCGACGCGGCGGGGGAGCGCTGGCAGGAAGTCAACCTGCAGGCGCTTTCGCAGCAACCCCAGTTTTTGAGTATTGGTGCGTAGCAGTGCCCCCGCACGCCGTACCGGAAACCACCTGAAGGACCGACCGTGAGCTCGATCGCCGACAAGTTCAAGAAATTACTCCCCGCGAACAGCGGGAACGACAAGGCCCGCGTCGATGGCTCCGGTTCGATATCGATCGACGATGTCGACACCGTCCAGGTTCCGGACGAGAAAACCGTGCGCCTCGCCAAGAAGGGCTCCGAGCCCGCCGACACCAGCTTCGGCGATGTCGACCTGCCCGGTGGCGGCGATGCCGCCAACGAGCCCGGCGCGGCAATGGCCGAAGCGGCGCCCGATGCTAGCGGCGGCCGTGCGGGCTCCAGCCCCGCGAAGCAGCAGCGGATCCTGGCCATCATGCTGGCGATCGTGGTGCTGTTGCTGCTGCTGGTAGCCGGCTCCGCCATTCTTCGCGCCGAACGCCTCGCGCAGCAGGTGGCTGCCACCGGCCAGTCGCTGATGCAGTCGCAGCGTCTCGCCAAGTCGATCTCGCAGGCCCTCGTCGGCAGCCCCTCGGCGTTCGTCGAAGTGAAGGACAGCGCGGACGACCTCTCGCGCCGCGTGCAGGGCCTGACCAACGGTGACGATTCCCTGCGTCTGGAGGCCGTCGGCAACCAGTACGACGAGGAAATGAACAAGATCAACCCCCTCGTCACCCGCGCCGAGGCCAGTGCCAAGTCCGTGCTGGCCCAGCGCCAGATCCTGACGCAGGTGGGCGCCGCTCTGCGCGACATCAACCAGCAGTCGTCCACGCTGCTCGAGATGACGGAAACTGTCGCCTCGCTGAAGATGCAGCAGAACGCCACGCTGCCCGAGATCTCCGCCGCCGGCCAGCTCGTGATGCTGACGCAGCGCATCGGCAAGTCGACCAACGAGTTCTTCACGGTCGAGGGTGTGAACCCCGACGCCGTGTTCCTGCTGGGCAAGGACCTGAACACCTTCCAGGAAACCACGCGCGGCCTGCTCGACGGCAATGCGCAGCAGCGCTTCCCCGGCTCGAAGGACCCGCAGACGCGCCAGCAGCTCGAGGCCATCCTGAAGACCTACGAGCAGATGCGCACGCAGGCTTCGGCCATTCTGGGCAACCTGCAGGGTCTGGTGGCGGCGCGCGAAGCGCAGGCCTCGATCCTGACCGACAGCGAGCCGCTGCGTAAGTCGCTCGGCGACCTGCAGGAAAAGCTCTCCGCCCGCACCGGTCTCGGCGCCGGCACCATCGTGCTGCTGTTCGTGCTGTCGCTGGCCGCCCTGGCACTCGCGGGCGCCATCGGTTTCGTGCAGGTGCGCGAAGGCCGCGAACGTGCCGCCGTCGCCGAACGCGAGCGTCTGGCTGCCGAACAGGCTTCCGACGAAGCTGGCCGCGTGAACAACGCCAACCAGGCCGCCATTCTTCGCCTGATGAACGAACTGCAGACAGTGGCCGAAGGCGACCTGACGCAGGAAGCCACCGTGACCGAGGACATCACCGGCGCCATCGCCGACTCGGTGAACTACACGGTGGAAGAACTGCGACTGCTGGTGGGCAACGTGCAGAACACGGCGACCCGCGTGGCACAGACGACGTCGCAGGTGGAAAGCACCTCGACCGAACTGCTCGCCGCATCCACCGAACAGCTGCGCGAGATTCGCGAAACCGGCCAGTCGGTGCTGACCATGGCCGAGCGAATCAACGGCGTGTCCACGCAGGCGCAAGAGTCCGCCACGGTGGCGCGCCAGTCGCTGCAGGCTGCATCCTCGGGCCTGCAGGCCGTGCAGAACGCCATCGGCGGTATGAACTCCATCCGCGACCAGATCCAGGAAACCTCCAAGCGGATCAAGCGCCTGGGCGAATCCTCGCAGGAGATCGGTGAAATCACGGAGCTGATCTCGGACATTACCGAACAGACGAACGTGCTGGCGCTGAACGCTGCCATTCAGGCCGCGTCCGCGGGTGAAGCCGGCCGAGGCTTCTCGGTGGTGGCGGAAGAAGTTCAGCGGCTGGCCGAACGCTCCGCGGACGCCACGCGCCAGATCTCGGCGCTGGTGAAGGCGATTCAGACCGACACGCAGGACGCGGTGGGCGCCATGGAGCGTTCCACGCAGGGTGTGGTCGAAGGGGCCAAGCTGTCCGACAACGCGGGTACCGCGCTGTCCGAGATCGACCGCGTGTCGCGCCGACTCGCCGACCTGATCGAGCAGATTTCGCAATCCGCCTCCCGCGAAGCCGATTCGGCCAACGTGGTGGCCGCGAACATCCAGCACATTTTTGCGGTGACGGAGCAGACCGGAGAAGGTACGCGTACCACGGCCCAGCAGGTGCGCGAACTGTCGCAGATGGCCGAAGAACTGCGCCGCTCGGTGGCCCGTTTCAAGATTGCCTGACAACAGATAGATAAGAACGGCGAGCATCCAACGTGTCGATTCAAACCCCTGCCACGGCCCCTCACGCCGGCAACACGCCGGTCACCGAAGACCTCGGGCCGCTGGCCTGGGTGCTGGGAGAAATCCAGAAATCCCTTGATGGTGTAGGCAAGTCGTTGCGGCGCTTCGTGCGCGAGGTGGATGCCGCGAGCGAGCCCGAGAGCGGGCCGCTGCAGATGGCCCGCCAGCAACTTCACCAGGCCGTCGGCGCGCTCCAGATGGTGGGGCATTCCTCGCCGGCGCTGGTGCTGGGCGCCATCGAATTCGCGGTGCAAGGCTTCATCGCCGAGCCGCAGCGCTGCACTGAGGCTGCGGTGCACAAGATCGAGCGTGCCGGCTTTGCCGTCACCGATTTCCTCGGCGCGCTGCTGGCTGGCAAGCCGGTCTCGTCGGTCGCGCTCTTTCCCCAGTACCGCGACGTGCTGGAACTGGTCGGCAACGAGCGCGTGCATCCGGCGGACCTCTGGAGCACCGCGTGGCGCTGGGTCGAGATCAAGCCGGCGGTCACGCAGGCGGCCGTCGCCTACGACCCGGCCGTGCGCTCCCGGCTCGACCGCGAGGTGCTGCAGCTGGTCAAGAGCGGCGACACGCAGGCCGCGCGCCGGCTGCATGCGCTGTGCCTGGGCCTCGGCCGTGGCGCTCTGCTGCCCCGCGTCGCCAGCTTCTGGACCCTGGCCGCCGGCTTCTTCGAAGCCCTGGCCACCGGGCTGATCACGCCCGACGCCTACGTCAAGCGCGCCGCCTCGCGCGTGCTGCTGCAGTACGCCACGCTTGCGCGCGGCGACAGCCTCGTGTCCGACCGCCTCGGGCAAGACCTGCTCTTCTTCTGCGCGCAGGCCGTACCCGCCGCCGGCGACGACGCAGCCACGCTGCGCACCGTGCGCCTCGCGTGGGGCATCTCCGGCGAGCAGCGCATCGACTACAACGCCGAGCAGTTCGGCCGTTTCGATCCGCTCGTGCTGCAACAGGCGCGCAAGCGCATCGAGACCGCCAAGGAAATGTGGTCGGCGCTTTCGGGCGGCGACATCACCCGCACGCGCCAGGTGGCCGACACCTTCGCGCAGCTCGGCGAATCGCTGCAGAAGCTGCATCCGCCGAGCCTGCCGATGGTGCAGGCCCTGACCCATGCGGTCGAAGCTTCCGTGCGTTCCGGCCAGGCGCCGGGCACCGAACTCGCGATGGAAGTCGCCACCTCGGTGCTCTACCTGGAAGCCGCCCTCGAAGACCTCGACCCGAGCGATCCCCAGCTCACCGCCCGCACGCTGCAGCTGGCGGGCCGCATCGAGCGCGTTCGCGCCGGCGGCCATTCCGAGCCGCTCGAGCCGTGGATGGAGGATCTCTACCGCCGCGTGAGCGACCGCCAGACCATGGGCACCGTGGTCGACGAGCTGCGCAGCCACCTGAGCGAACTCGAGAAGTCGCTCGACCAGTATTTCCGCCGCCCGGCCGAAAAGGGCCTGCTGCGCACCGTGCCGACGCAGCTCATGCAGATGCGCGGCGTGTTCTCCGTGCTCGGCCTCGACCAGGCCGCGCTCACCGTGCAGCGCATGCGCGACGACGTCGAGGCGATGCTCGTCAGCACCTCGCCGGCCGAGGAAATGGCCGGCTTCGACGCGCTCGGCAACAACCTCGGCGCGCTCGGCTTCCTGATCGACATGCTGGGCTACCAGCCTGCGCTGGCCAAGCGCCTGTTCGTGTTCGACGCCGATGCAGGCGAGCTCAAGCCGCTGATGGGCCGCCAGGCCGCCGACGCCACGGCCGCCGAGGGCGCAGCGCCCAGCCAGGCGCCGGCCGCCCCGGTGCTCAGCATCGAGGAAGTCGACGCCCAGATCGCCTCGAAGCTCGCGGCGCTCGCCGCGCCCAAGACCAAGCCCTCGCCGATCGAGGAATTCAGCAGCAAGGCCGACAGCTGGACCCACAAGATCTCCGGTCCGACCGCGCTGCCCGACACCGAGGTCACCGAGCTCGAAGAAGACGACCTGCAGAACATCTTCCTCGACGAGGCCCGCGAGGTGGTTCAGAACGGCCTGGCCGCCATTGCCGAACTCGCCGGCTACCCGGACGACACCGAAGAGCTCACGATCCTGCGCCGCGCGTTCCACACGCTCAAGGGCAGCTCGCGCATGGTCGGCCTCACCGAGTTCGGCGATGCCGCGTGGTCGCTCGAACAGGTGCTCAACACCTGGCTGGCCGACCAGCGCGCCGCCACGCCGGAACTGCTGGCAGGCACCGAGCGCACGATGAAGGAGTTCGGCGAGTGGGTCGAGGCCATCGCCGCCGGCTCCGCTCATGGCTGGAAGTCCGCACCGTTCAGCAGCGTGGCCAACGCGCTGCTGGCGGGCGAGCCCGTGCCTCCGCCGGTGCGCGTGGCCGATGCGGAGGCCCTGGCGGTCGCCGCGCGCCACATCGCGGCCGAGCCGCCGACGTACGCACCCGAGCCGCTCGAGGTGGCTGCACCTGCGCCGGTGGCGGCCGAGTTGCCGCCCCTGCAGCTGCCCGACCTGCCGGATCTGTCGCTGACGACGGAAGAGCCGGCACCGGCACCGGCACCAGCACCGGTCGCTGCCCCCGAGGCGCCGTCGCTCGAGACCGTGGCCTGGCAGGAGCCGGAGCCCGTGAAGGCCGCGACGCCGGAGGACGACGATTTCGCGTCGACCGACTTCATCGATTTCGAGGCGAAGCAGACCGACGAACCCCCGCCGCTGGTGCTGCCGAGTGGCGAGATGTTCGACTTCCTGGCGCCGCCCGCGAGAACGCCCGCGGTGGTGGAGCTGAAGTCGGAGCCTGTGGAGCCGCCAGCTCCTGCCGCCGAAGCCATTCCCGCCACCGTGCCGACCACGGCCGGCGAGCCCGATCTGCAGTGGGAGCCCGAACCGCTGCCCGTGCAGGCTGCCGCCGAACCTGAAGTGGTCGAGGCCGCGCCGGAGCCGCTGCATGCGGTGCACGTGGAAGAGCCGGTCGCCGAGCCCGAGCCCGAGCCCGCCCCGGTGGCCGTCGAGGAAGTGGTCGTGCCCATCTTCCAGGCGCCGGCCGTGCCCGCCGAAGCGCAGATCCTCGTCGCCGATGCCGTGCCCGAAGAACCCGCCACGGCAGCCGAGCCCGAGCCGGTCGAGGCCGCCGCGCCGCAGGAAAGCGCCGAGGACCAGGTCAAGGTCATCGGCCCGCTGCGCATCGGCATCCAGCTCTACAACGTCTATCTCAACGAGGCCGATGAATGGTCCCGCCAGCTCGCCACCGACGTGGGCGAGTGGGCACTCGAGTCGCATGAGCGCCTGTCCGACTCGACCGTTGCGCTGGCCCATTCGCTGGCCGGCAGCTCGGCCACGGTCGGTTTCCACAGCCTGTCCGGCATGGCCCGCCTGTTCGAGGCCGCGCTGCAGCACCTGCAGATGCAGGGCAGCGGCACGCGCGAGCAGGGCACCGTGCTGGTGGCCGCCGCCGACGAGCTGCGCCGTCTGCTGCACCAGTTCGCGGTCGGCTTCCTGCGCGATCCGGCCGAAGGCACGCTGCAGGCGTTGCGCGACATCGCCAACTCGCCGATGCCGACCGAAGTCGCCATGCGTGCCGAAATCCGGCCGCTGCAGCAGGTGGTGGTGAGCGAACCCGTCGCCGACGTGGCGCTGGACGATTCCGAAGACGCCATCGACCTGGCCGACGCGGTCGACGTCGACCTGTTCCCGATCTTCGAGGAAGAGGCGGCCGAACTGCTGCCCCAGCTCGGCGAGGCGCTGCGCCAGTGGGCGCACCACCCCGACGACAGCGCGCCGCGCGCCTCGGTGCTGCGCACGCTGCACACGCTCAAGGGCAGCGCCCGGCTGGCCGGCGCCATGCGCCTGGGCGAGCGCGCGCACCGCATGGAGTCCGAGATCGAAATCCTGGGCTCCCAGGGGGCCGAGCGCTCCGACATCGAGAAACTGCTGACTCGCCTCGACGCGCTCCAGGCCACCTTCGACGCGCTGCGCGCGGCCGACGACGCCACGCAGGTCGAGCTGGCCCAGATCGTGGCCGCGGCCACCGCGACATCGCCCGTCATCCAGGTGTCGCAGGCGGCGCCCGAAGCCGGTGTGCCAGCGAACGACGAAACCGTCGCTCCCGTGGCGAGCCTGGTGGACGAACCCGACGCAGCGGCAGCAGCACCGGACGCACCCGCGACGCTGCAGCCGCGTCCCGCGCCCGCACTGCTCACGCCCCTGCGCGCCGCGACGGGCCAGGCTGTGCGCATCCGCACCCAGCTGCTCGACCGCCTGGTCGCGCAGACCGGCGAGGTCATCATCACGCGTTCGCGCCTTGAGGCCGAGCTGGGCCAGCTGCGCGGTTCGCTGTCCGACCTCACGGGCAACCTGGACCGCCTGCGCCAGCAGCTGCGCGACATCGAGGTGCAGGCCGAAAGCCAGATGCAGTCGCGCCTCGCGCAGGCCAAGGACTCGCAGCAGAGCTTCGACCCGCTGGAGTTCGACCGCTTCACCCGCGTGCAGGAACTCACGCGCATGATGGCCGAGTCGGTGAACGACGTGGCCACCGTGCAGCGCACGCTGCAGAAGACGGTGCAGGCGACGGAAGACGACCTCAGCGTGCAGGCGCGCCAGACGCGCGAACTGCAGCGCGGCCTGCTGCGTACGCGCATGGTGGAGTTCGAAGGCATCTCCGACCGCCTCTACCGCGTGGTGCGCCAGGCCTCGAAGGACACCGGCAAGCAGGTGCGCCTGGACATCGTCGGCGGCTCCATCGAAATGGACCGCGGCGTGCTGGACCGCATGACGCCCGCCTTCGAGCATCTGCTGCGCAACTGCGTGGCCCACGGCATCGAGGATGCGGCCGTGCGCGAGAAGGCCGGCAAGGACGCCAGCGGCCTGATCGTCATCGACCTGCATCATGAAGGCAACGACGTCTCGGTGAGCTTCCGCGACGACGGCGCCGGGCTGGACAACAAGCGCATCGCCGAGCGCGCCCGCGCCCTCGGCCTGCTGGGCCATGACCAGGAACTGTCGGCCGAGGAGGCCACCGAGCTGATCTTCAAGCCCGGCTTCTCGACGGCGGGCCAGGTCTCCGAACTGGCCGGCCGCGGCATCGGCATGGACGTGGTGCGCGCGCAGATCGCGGCGCTCGGCGGCCGCATCGAGACGCACAGCACCCAGGGCGAGGGCACCACCTTCAAGCTGGTGCTGCCGTTGACCACCGCCGTGACGCACGTGGTGATGCTGCGCGCGGGCGAGGTGTCCATCGGCGTGCCGTCGAACCTGGTCGAACTGGTGCAGCGCGTGGGCGGGACCGATCTCGAGGCGGCCTACCTGCACAACAGCCATCCCTTCGGCAGCGAGCAGGTGCCGTTCTACTGGGCCGGCGCATTGCTGCAGTCCTCGACCCGCAGCGAGCATGCGGCGGCCAAGAACAACACCATCGTCGTCGTGCGAAGCGCCGCGCAGCGCGTGGCCCTGCACGTGGACGAAGTGCTGGGCAACCAGGAAGTCGTGGTGAAGAACCTCGGCCCGCAGCTCGCGCGGCTGCCCGGCCTGGCCGGTATCTCGGTGCTGGCTTCGGGCGCGGTGGCGCTGATCTACAACCCCGTGGCACTGGCCGCGGTGCACGGCGAACAGGCGCGCGAGCGCCAGGCCGCTGCGCTGGTGGCACCTGCCGCGAGCGCCCCGGCGGAGCACGGCGCACCGCAGGAACCGGTGCAGGTGCTGGCACCTGTGGCGCCGCAGATTCCGCTGGTGCTGGTGGTGGACGACTCCATCACCGTGCGCCGCGTCACGCAGCGCCTGCTGCAGCGCGAAGGCTATCGCGTGTCGCTCGCGGCCGACGGCCTGCAGGCGCTCGAGCGCCTTCAGCAGGAGCGCCCGGCGGTGGTGCTGTCGGACATCGAGATGCCGCGCATGGACGGCTTCGACCTGGCCCGCAACATCCGCGCGGACGCCGCGCTGGCCGAGCTGCCGATCATCATGATCACCTCGCGCATCGCCGAGAAGCACCGCGACTACGCGCGCACGCTGGGCGTGAACCACTACCTGGGCAAGCCGTACTCGGAAGAGGAACTGCTGCGCCTGGTGCGTGCGTACACGAGCGAACCGACGCTGGCGGCTGCCGCCTGACGCGTTCGCTTCCGGGTAGCGATGGAAAAAGGGGCCTTCGGGCCCCTTTCTCATTTCCTATTTCTGCAGCGCCTTCGCCCGCGCCACCCCGTAGCGCTGCAGCGTCTTCTCGCGTGCCTCCGCGTGGTCCACCACCGGCTTCGGGTACGTCTCGCCGAGCTTGATGCCGGCCGCCTCCAGCTCCACCGGCGACGCCATCCACGGCGCGTGGATGGCCGCGTTCGACAGCCCCGCCAGCTGCGGCAGGTAGCGGCGGATGAACTTGCCCTCGGGGTCGAAGCGCTCGCTCTGCGTCACCGGGTTGAAGATGCGGAAGTAGGGTTGCGCGTCGCAGCCGCTGGAGCTGGCCCACTGCCAGCCGCCGTTGTTGGACGCCAGCTCGAAGTCGTTGAGGTGCAGCGCGAAATAGGCCTCGCCGCGGCGCCAGTCCAGCCCCAGGTCCTTGCTCAGGAAGCTCGCCACCACCATGCGCAGGCGGTTGTGCATGTAGCCGCTCTGGTTGATCTGCAGCATGGCCGCATCCACCAGCGGATAGCCGGTGCGGCCCTGGCACCAGGCGTCGAACAGCTGGTCGGCGTGCTTGCCGTGGTGCCAGGCGATCTTGTCGTACTCGGGCCGGAAGCTCTTCGACTTGCCGCCGGTGTGCACGTGCGGGAAGTGCGCCAGGATCTGGAAGTAGAACTCGCGCCAGATCAGCTCGCTCAACCAGGTCGCCGCGCCGGTGTTGCCCTGCAGCGAGAGCTGGTGCGACAGGCTCGCCATCTGCCGGATCGACACCGTGCCGAAGCGCAGGTGCACGCCCATGTAGCTGGGGCCGCGCACGGCGGGGAAGTCGCGCGCCTGGTCGTAGCGGTCGATGCGCTCGAAGAAGTCCTCGAAGAGCTGGCCCGCGCCGCTCGTGCCGGTGGGAATCTCGAGCGTCGACAGGTTGCTTTTCTCGAAGCCGATCTCGCGCAGCGCCGGCACCGGCTCACCGTAGGCCTGCGGCGGGGGCACAAACGCTTCGGCGTGGCCGCGCACCGGGTACGACTTGAGGAAGAACGAATCGAGCTTCGCCAGCCAGGCCCGCTTGTAGGGCGTGAACACTGTGTAGGGCTGGCCGGTCTTGGTCATGACCTCGTCGCGGTCGAAGACGGTCGAGTCCTTGTAGGTGTGGAAGGTCACGCCGGCATTGGCCAGGGCGCCGAACACCTTGGCGTCGCGTTCCAGCGCGTCGGGTTCGTCGTCGCGGTTGGCGAACACGGCCTGCACGCCCAACTCGCGCGCCAGGGCAGGGATTTCCTGCGCCGCCACGGCGTGCCGCACGATCAGCCCGCCGCCCAGTGCGCGCAGCTCGGCCTCCAGCTCCACCAGCGATTCGCGGATGAATTCCACCCGGCGGTCGACGGTGGGCAGGGCGTCCAGGATCGCCTTGTCGAACACGAAGACGCAGAGCACCTGCCGGCAGGCCCGCAGCGCCCGGTAGAGGGCGGCGTTGTCGTCCACGCGGAGGTCGCGGCGGAACCACATGAGCCCTTTGGGATAGGTCTTGTCGACGGCCAGTAAAATCGGGGGCATATGGCCGCCGATTCTGCCCCGATGAACCTCACGCATCACTTTTTGATAGCGATGCCCGGGATGGAAGACAAAACTTTCAACCGCAGCGTCGTATACCTCTGCGAACACAGCGAGCGCGGTGCGCTCGGCCTTGTGATCAACAAGCCCAGCGACATCAACCTCAAGGTGCTGTTCGAGAAGATCGAACTCCACCTGGCCCGCCCCGAACTGGGCGAGGCCCCCGTCTTCCAGGGCGGCCCGGTGCAGACCGAGCGCGGCTTCGTGCTGCACGAGCCGGTCTTCGCCCAGGCCGAGAAGCCCGAGGAATCGGTCTACGCCTCGACCATGACCATTCCCGGCGGGCTCGAGATGACCACGTCCAAGGACGTGCTGGAGGCCCTGGCCACCGGTGCCGGCCCGCGCAAGGTGCTGGTCTCGCTGGGCTACGCGGCCTGGGGCGAGGGCCAGCTCGAGTCCGAACTGGCCGAGAACAGCTGGCTCACCGTCGGCGCCGACCCGGCCGTGATCTTCGACACCCCCATCGAGCAGCGCTACGACAAGGCGCTGCTGCTGTTGGGCCTCGAGGCCTGGAAGCTGTCGCCCGACGCGGGCCACGCATGAGCGCAGCCGTCATGCCCGACGCTCCTGCCCCCGCCGTTTCTTCCCCCGTTCCCGCCGTTCCCGTCCCCGCCCATTTCCAGAGCTTCCTGGCCTTCGATTTCGGCCTGAAGCGCACGGGCGTGGCCAGCGGTAACCGGCTGCTGCGCACCGCCACCCCGCAACCCACCATCAAGGCCGAGGGCGATGCGCGCTTCGCGCAGGTCGGGGCGCGCATCAAGGAGTGGCAGCCCGACGCCCTGGTGATCGGCGTGCCGTACCACCCCGACGGCGCGGAGCACGAGAACACCCGCCGCGCGCAGAAGTTCGCGCGCCAGCTGCGTGGCCGTTTCAATCTCCAGGTGTTCGAGGTCGACGAGCGCTACAGCACCACCGAGGCGCTGGCCTCGGGCGCGCGCGACGCCGACGCGGCTTCGGCCTGCATCATCCTGGAGCAATTCCTGAGGAGTATTCCGTGAGTTCAATTCCCGACGCCGAAGCGCTCTACACGAAGCTGCTGGCCGGCGTAAGGCCGCTGATGCGCCCTGAGACCAAGCTGGTGGGCATCACCTCCGGCGGCGCCTGGCTGGTCGAGCGGCTCCAGAAAGACCTGGGCCTGCCCGGTGCGCCCGGCATCATCTCCTCGGCCATGCACCGCGACGACTTCTCGCGCCGCGGCCTCTCGGCCAGCGCGCAGACCGCGCTGCCCTTCGATGTGAACGGCGCCGACGTGCTGCTGCTCGACGACGTGCTCTACACCGGCCGCACCATCCGCGCGGTGCTCAACGAGCTGTTCGACTTCGGCCGCCCGGCCAGCGTGCGCCTCGCGGTGCTGGTGGACCGCGGCGGCCGCGAGCTGCCGGTGGCCGCCGATTTCGCCGCGACGACGCTCACGCTGCCGAATTCCCAGCTGCTGGCCCTGGCCCGCGCAGCCGACGGCGCATTCAGCCTCAAGGTGGAGGAAAGCAAGTAATGCTCTACAAGCGAAACCCCCAGCTCAACAAGAACGGCGAGCTGATCCACCTGCTGTCGATCGAGGGCCTGCCCAAGGACATCGTCACGCACATCCTCGACACGGCCGCCAACTTCACGAGCGTGAGCGACCGCGAGGTGAAGAAGGTGCCGCTCTTGCGCGGCAAGAGCGTGTTCAACCTGTTCTTCGAGAACAGCACCCGCACGCGCACCACCTTCGAGATCGCGGCCAAGCGCCTGAGCGCCGACGTCATCAACCTCGACATCGCGCGCTCCTCGGCCACCAAGGGCGAGTCGCTGCTCGACACCATCGCCAACCTGAGCGCGATGGCCGCCGACCTGTTCGTGGTGCGCCACAGCGAGTCGGGCGCGCCCTACCTGATCGCGCAGCACGTCGCGCCGCACGTGCACGTGGTGAATGCCGGCGACGGCCGCCACGCGCACCCGACGCAGGGGCTGCTCGACATGTACACGATCCGCCACTACAAGAAGGACTTCTCGAATCTCACGGTCGCCATCGTCGGCGACGTGCTGCATTCGCGCGTGGCGCGCTCCGACATCCATGCGCTCACCACGCTGGGCTGCGCCGAAGTGCGCGTGGTCGGCCCGAAGACCCTGGTGCCCGGCGACATGGCCGGCATGGGCGTGCGCGTGTGCCACACGCTCGAGGAAGGCATCAAGGACTGCGACGTCGTCATCATGCTGCGCCTGCAGAACGAGCGCATGAGCGGCGCGCTGCTGCCTTCGTCGCAGGAGTTCTTCAAGACCTTCGGCCTCACGCAGGAAAAGCTGCAGCTGGCCAAGCCAGACGCCATCGTGATGCACCCCGGCCCCATCAACCGTGGCGTGGAGATCGACTCCGCCGTGGTCGACGGCAAGCAGAGCGTGATCCTTCCGCAGGTCACTTTCGGTATCGCCGTCCGCATGGCGGTGATGAGCATCGTCGCAGGTAACGAAGCATAGAAATGTTGCTCGCCCCCAGTCTTCGCGCACTTCGTGTCGCTTCGCCAACCCCCTGTCGGGGGCAACACCAGTGGCCCGGCGCAGCCGGTTCCACGGTGTTTCCCGAAAAGGCCATGACCGTCACTGGAAGTACAGACGCATGAACATCCACATCACCAACGGTCGCGTCGTCGATCCCGCGTCGGGCACCGACAGGAAGGCCGACATCGCCGTCGCCGACGGGAAGATCGCCGGCATCGGCAACAGCATTCCCGCCGGCTTCAAGGCCGAGCGCACCATCGACGCCACGGGCTGCATCGTCGTCCCAGGCCTCGTCGACCTGGCCGCACGCTTGCGCGAACCTGGCTACGAGCACGAAGGCATGCTCGAGAGCGAGATGGCCGCGGCCATCGCCGGCGGCGTCACCAGCCTCGTGTGCCCGCCCGACACCGATCCGGTGCTCGACGAGCCCGGCCTGGTCGAGATGCTCAAGTTCCGCGCCGAGAAGCTGCAGGCCGCACGCCTGTTCCCGCTGGGCGCGCTCACGCGCGGCCTGGCCGGCGGCGTGCTGACCGAGATGGCCGAACTCACCGAGGCCGGCTGCATCGGCTTCGGCCAGGCCGACGTGCCGCTGGCCGACACGCAGGTGCTGCAGCGCGCGCTGTCGTACGCCAGCACCTTCGGCTACACCGTATGGCTGCGTCCGCAGGACCGCGACCTCGGCAAGGGCGTCGCCGCCAGCGGCCCGCTGGCCACGCGGCTGGGCCTCGCGGGCGTGCCCGTGCTGGCCGAGACCATCGCCATCTTCACCATCGTCGAGCTGATGAAGGCCACCGGCGCGCGCGTGCACCTGTGTCGCATCTCCAGCGCGCGCGGCGTGGCGCTGGTGCGCGAAGCCAAGGCGCAGGGCCTGCCGCTGACCTGCGACGTCAGCATCAACTCGCTGCATCTGGCGGACACCGACATCGGCTACTTCGACAGCCGCGCGCGCCTGAACCCGCCGCTGCGCCAGCAGGGCGACCGCGACGCGCTCTCGGCCGCGCTGGCCGACGGCACCATCGACGCGCTGGTGTCCGACCACACGCCGGTCGAGGCCGACGCCAAGACGCTGCCCTTCGCCGAGAGCGAGGCGGGCGCCACCGGGCTCGAACTGCTGCTGCCGCTCGCGCTGCAGTGGGGCGAGCGCAGCGGCGCGGGCATTGCGCGCGCCATCGAGGTCGTCACCTCCGCGCCCGCGCGCCTGCTGAGCGCCGCCGACGCGGGCACCGGCATCGGCCGCCTGCAGGAAGGCGGCGTCGCCGACCTGTGCATTGCCGACCCCGCGCTCGAATGGCAGGTGCTGCCCGATGCGCTCAGGAGCCAGGGCAAGCACACGCCGTTCGCAAGCTATCCGCTGCAGGGCCGCGCGCGCCACACGCTGGTCGCTGGTCGCGTCGTCCACGGATAGAAATGACGCACACCCCCAGTCTTCGCGCACTTCGTGTCGCTTCGCCAACCCCCTTGCAGGGGGCAACACCGGCGGCCCGGCAAAGCCGGTTCCGCGGTGTTCCGCGAACATTCATCGGGGCAGCCGAAAGGGCGCTCGTCCGATGCTTCATTCGCTGAAAGCCTGCTGGCGCCTGTCGCGTGCCGTGGCGCACGCGGCCTCGGGCTGGTGGACGATCCGCTTCACCTTCCCGAGCCTCTCGCAGGCCGAGCGCAACGCGCGCGTGCAGGCATGGTCCCGGCGCATGCTGGAGCTCATGGGCATCACGCTCGTGGTGCAGGGCACGCCGCCGCCGGGCGGGCCGGTGCTGCTGATCTGCAACCACCTCTCGTGGCTCGACATCACCACCATCCATGCCGCGCGCCATGTGCGCTTCGTCTCGAAGTCGGACGTGAAGAGCTGGCCGCTGATCGGCACGCTGTCCAACGGCTCGGGCACGCTCTACATCGAGCGCGAACGCCGCCGCGACGCACTGCGCGTGGTGCATCACATGACCGAGGCGCTGCGCAACGGCGACCTGATCGGCGTGTTCCCCGAAGGCACGACCAGCGATGGCCGCGGCCTGCTGCCCTTTCATGCGAACCTGCTGCAGGCGTCGATCTCCTCGGGCGCGCCCGTGCTGCCCGCCGCGCTGCGCTTTGCCGACGCCGCCACCGGCGAGACCAGCCAGGCACCGCGCTACATCGACGACGACAGCCTCGTCATGTCGCTGTGGAACACGTTGCGCGCGCCCCCGCTGCTGGCCATCGTGCGCTTCGGCGAGCCGCAGGATCCGCACGGCCGCGATCGCCGCGATTGGGCGCAGTCGCTGCATGAGGACGTGCAGCAGCTGCGCCGCGAGACGCACTGACCGTTCCCCGGAACCAAAGGAAAAGGCGCTTCGTGAAGCGCCTTTTTCCTTGTTGAAGCGGCTGCGCTGCCCCGCGCTCAGAAGTTCTTCAGCGTGTCGAGCTGCAGCTGCGTCAGGCCGCGCTGGTACAGCACATTGGTGCGGAAGTTCGTGGCGATCGCAGCGGCCTGCGCGTCCACATCGGTGGCGCGGGCCGCGGTGCTCGCGGCGCCGATCCAGGTGTTCGTACCCGCCAGGATCAGGAAATTCGCCAGCGTGACCGTGCCGCCGGCCGGCACCGTGATGTCGAAATCCATCGTCACCACGTTGCTGCCGTCCGAAGCGTTGAGCGCCGAGGTCGAGGCGTAGTCCACGTGGTCCGCCGCGCCGAAGACGAAGCCCGCGTCGCGGCCCTTGCCCAGGCCGTCCCAAACCGCCAGCGCCTTCTGCGGCGCGCCTGCCGGCGGGTAGATCACGCCCGCGCCGTAGGAGCCGAGGAAGCTGGCGTACGTCACCTTTGCCGTGATGGGCGATGCCGAGGGGTTGTGGAAGGTGTCCGTCATGCGTCCCCACGACTGGTTGGGTTGCGCGTAGAAGGTGCGCTGCACTTCGAGGCCGCGCAGTGTCCTGACGCCGGATCGGATGTTCTGCGCGCCGCGCGTCTGCGACACGGTCCAGCCTGTCAGTCCCTTGCTGAAGTCGCCGTTGACGATGAAGCTGCGCACATCGTCGTCCACCGACACCAGCTCGATCGACGTGCCCTGGCCGCGGTTGCACTGTTCGAACGACAGCACGACCACCTGGCCGGAAAAGGACGTGAGCCAGGCGAACCCCCACGTGCCCGTCGGGCCGCTGCGGTCGGTCCTGAACAGCGTGCTGAGCAGCCCGCCACTCGTGTCGCGCACGACCACCTGCATGAACGCCAGTTCGTCGCGGAAGTTGCCGCGCTCCACGCCCGGCTTGCCGGTCCACCCGAGGCTCACCTGGCCGGTGGTCTGCCGCAGGTCCAGGGTCTGCTGCAGCCTTGCGTCGGGCACCGCGTGCAGGAACGCCGCGACACCGTTCGACTGGAACTGTGGGTCGGTCGTGATCGACACCACTTTCAGGCCGTCGGCCTCCGTCATCTCGGGGCCCAGTGGCGTCAGTTCGGCAAAGGTCTGGGTGGCCTTGAAGCCCGCGAAGCCGCCACCCACGGTCACACCCAAGGTCAATGCGCCCGAACCTGCGCCTACACCCGAACCCGCGAACTGGTTGTCCCAGCCGTTCCCGATGGAGAAGTCGGGCGTGAGGTCCCAGAAATTCGCCTGGCCAGGGCCCACGGCCGCGTTGATGCCCTTGTCTTGGTTGGCGATGCTCTGCGTGAGGATCGTCGCCGCCGGCAGCGAGGTCGGCGTCGCAAGCTCGGGGCTGGGAGCCGGTGCCGGTGGATTGGGCGCGGGCGGGGCCGGCGGCTGCGGTGCAGGCGGCGCCGGAGGCTCGCCCGGAGCGGGGGCGGGTGGCGTGCCGACCGGCGGGAAGGCGAATCCGCCGCCTCCGCTGCCGCCACCGCCGCACCCGCTCAGCACCGCGACGCTCACCGCGGTGAGTGCAAACCTTCTCCGGTCCATGATCGATTTCCTCGTTGATTCTTCTGAAGACTGTTCCAGCGCGGCGCGCCGATCGCGGCCACGAGGCGCCGATTGGAGCGGCTTTGGTGCCCGGCATCCATCACCGAAATTGGGGAGATCGAAGGACCTGCGCGCACGGCGGCGCCGGCCGGAATCGCAAAAGTAATATCGCCCCTCGGCAACACCGGAGCAGCACGCATGGGGCGCAGCATCTTCTTCCTGGGCATCGTCATGGCGGCCGCTGCATTCGCGGTATCGGCCCAGACGCGCAAGCCTTTCCCGCCCGGCGTGGTGGGCGTGATGCGCATCGACGCCGGCACCGACTACGTGTTTCTCGACCGGCCCACCACCGTGGGCGGCGCGTGCAAGGGCTGGAAGGCGGTGTCGATTCAGGCCCCGGGTCCGGCGGGCTCGGGCATCACCAACCTCATGTGCTGGAAGGAATCGAACGGCCAGTTGCTGACCGCGACCGAGGCGAAGGTCTCGCCGCAGATCGCGCCTATGAGCCTGATCCGCTGACGCGGACCGGGGCAACAGAGCGGCGGCTAATTCAGACCGGCAGCAGGCGGTCTGCCGACGTCGCGGCCAGCCGCACCGCGCGGGCCGAAGGCTCCGCGGGCACCGGCATCCGCCGCGCGTCCTGTGTCATTTCCCCGTCGCCCGGCAGCACGAACTGGCTGATCAGCGCATCGAGGCTGCGCGCCTGGTCGCGCAGGCCTTCCGATGCCGCGGCCGACTGCTCGACCAGTGCCGAGTTCTGCTGCGTCATCCGGTCCAGGCCCGCGACGGCGGTGTTGATCTGCGCGATGTCGTGCGTCTGCGAGCGGGTGGCCGCCGTGATCGCGCCCACGGTGTCGGCAACCTGCCCGATCGACGCCACGATGCGCTCCATGGTCTGGCCCGCGCCGTCGGCCAGCACGGTGCCGGCTTCGATGCGCTGCACCGAGTCGTCGATCAGCCCCTTGATCTCGCGCGCGGCCGAGGCCGAGCGCGTGGCCAGTTGCCGCACTTCCGACGCGACGACCGCGAAGCCCCGTCCCGCCTCGCCGGCGCGCGCAGCCTCGACGGCGGCATTGAGCGCGAGGATGTTGGTCTGGAACGCGATGCCGTCGATCACGCCGGTGATGTCGGCCACCTTGCGCGAGGCGCGGTGGATGTCCTGCATGGTGCCGACCACCTGCGTTACCACCTCTCCGCCCTGCGCCGCCACGGCCGCCGCGGCGCCGGCCATCTGCTCGGCGCGGTTCGCGGCCTGGCTCGACTGCTCGACGTTGCGCATCACCTGCTCGAGCGCCGCGGCGGTCTGCTGCAGGCTGGACGCGGCTTCCTCGGTGCGCGCCGACAGGTCCGAATTGCCGTGCGCGATCTCGTTGGCCGCCACGCGCACGCTCTGCACCGATTCGCGCACGCGCAGGACCAGCTCGCGCAACGCGCCCTGCATCGCGCCCAGCGCCAGCAGCATCTGTCCGGCCTCGTCGCGCGAATGGCCTTCGATGTCATGGCGCAGGTCGAGGCTGGCGACACGGCGGGCCGTTTCGCCGGCCGAGCGGATCGGCCGGCTGATGCTGCGCACCAGCCACTGCGCCAGCACGGCGCCGAGCAGCAGGGCCGCCACACTGAACACAATCAGCGCCAGGCGGCCGGAGGCGCTCAGCGCCTCGACGCGGCTGCCCGCTGCATCGATGGCTTCGCGCTGCGCCGAAGCCAGCCGGGACAGCGCCTCCAGCAGGGCCGCCGAACCGGGCTGGAAGCGCTGCGCGTAGACCGTGCGGATGCGCTCGGTGAGGCCGGAGTCGCGTGCCGCGACGAGTTCCTTGACGGCGATCCTGAAGTCCTTGCCGGCAGCCTGCGTCCGTTCGAGCAGCTCCCGGTCGGAGTCTCTTTGCAGGCGCTGCGACACCTGCTGCAGCAGCGCGTCGTACTTCGACTCGGTCGCCTGGATGTCCGCCGCCAGGATCTCGCCGACTTCGGGTTCGGAGCTCAACGCCATCGCCTTGTAGCGCTCGGCGTTGATGGACTGCAGGCGGTAGGCGTCCACCACCATGCGCTCGGACACGCCATGCTGCTGGATGGCTTCGCGCGTGGCTTCGTCCACCTTGGACAGCGAGCGGATGCCGATGCCGGAGCCGGCGAGCGTCAGCAGCAGGACGACGCCGAAGGTGGCGAGCAGGCGGCGGCCGAGGACGTTGGTGGAGCGGGGAGTGTGGAGGTCGGAGGTCACGGGAGATCGGTTTCTCCCGCCGTGTTCGGCGGGGGAGGGTGAGGGCTTGGGATGTTTACAAGCCTGATTACATCGGCGCCTTGTTACGGTGCATTGACTGCGCCGAGGCTCCATCGCGAACGCGAAACGCAAGGCGAAAAAAAGCGCTCCTCGAGGGAGCGCTTAACGACGCGATAAAGCGCCGCGAGGAGGAACCGAAGTCCGTTCGGAGAATGGAATTTCTTCCGTCGAAGACATTCAGGCCTCTACATTGGCCGCGTGCGCGGCCCGTGACTGCGGGACAGGGCAGGCCGGGCGCGTGGGCGCTTGCCTACAGCAGCAACCCGGACCCGCCTGCCCGTCGTTTCGGTCAGCCGAGCAGGCCGTGCAGGATGTTGGTGACCGGGCTCACGACATGGCTCACCGTCTGCTCGACCTGGCTGGTGATCGGCGCCACGACCTCGCTCACGCCCGCGCCGGCGGCACCGACCGTGCCCTCGACCACGTGGGCCACCGTCTGGACGACAGGCGCCACGGTACCGGCAGCGCCTGCCAGGATGTCGGTTGCCGGGGCTGCAGCGCCAGAGGCTGCATGGGCTGCGGGAGCGACCGCATCGCTAGTCGCCGACTGCAGCACGTTGGCCACGGGGCCGTCGCCACCCAGCGAGCCGAGCAGGCGGCCGACGAGACCGTCCGCGCCCAGTACGCCACCGAGCAGACCGCCGGCATCGCCACCGGTCACGGTGCCGAGCAGTCCGCCGACGATGCCATGCTCACCGAGCAGGCCATCGACGAGACCGCCGGCATCGCCACCGGTCACGGTGCCGAGCAGTCCGCCGACGATGCCATGCTCACCGAGCAGGCCGTCGACGAGACCGCCGGCGTCGCCACCGGTCACGCCGCCGAGCAGGCCACCGACGAGACCATGTTCACCGAGCAGACCATCGACGAGACCGCCGGCGTCGCCACCGGTCACGCCGCCGAGCAGGCCACCGACGATGCCATGCTCACCGAGCAGGCCATCGACCAGACCGCCGGCGTCGCCACCAGTCACGCCGCCGAGCAGGCCGCCGACGAGACCATGTTCGCCGAGCAAACCATCGACCAGGCCGCCGGCGTCGCCACCGGTCACGCCGCCGAGCAGGCCACCGACGATGCCATGCTCACCGAGCAGACCATCGACCAGACCGCCGGCGTCGCCACCCGTTACGCTGCCGAGCACGCCGCCGAGCAGTCCACCGTCACCGCCAAGTACGCCTCCCAGCAGGCCGTCGTCACCCAGCACGCCGCCGAGCAGGCCGCCGTCGCCACCGAGCAGACCACCCAACAGGCCGTCGCCGCCCAGCACACCTCCCAGGAGGCCGCCGTCACCGCCGAGCAGTCCACCCAGCGGGCCTCCGGCACCGAGGAGGCCATCGTCAGCCAGGACGCCACCCAGCAGGCCGTCCCCACCGAGGAGGCCACCGACCAGGCCGTTGTCGCCCAGCACACCGCCGAGCAGCCCGTTCTCACCTCCAAGCAGACCGGCCAGGGGCCCATCGCTCAGAAGTCCACCGACCACGCCATCAGGCCCGAGCAGGCTGTCGACCAGCCCGTCCCCGCCGAGCAGGCCACCGGTAAGCCCTTCGCTGCCCAGCAGGCCGGCAAGCGAGCCGCTGCCACCGAGTACGCCGCCGAGCAGGCCACCGTCGCCGCCGAGCACACCACCCAGAAGGCCGCCGTCTCCCAACACACCGCCGAGGAGGCCACCGTCGCCGCCGAGCACGCCGCCCAGAAGGCCGCCGTCTCCCAGCACACCGCCGAGCAGGCCACCGTCGCCGCCGAGCACGCCGCCCAGAAGGCCGCCGTCTCCCAGCACACCACCGAGCAGGCCGCCGTCGCCACCGAGCAAGCCGCCCAGCAGGCCGTTGTCTCCCAGCACTCCGCCGAGCAGGCCACCGTCGCCACCGAGCACACCGCCCAGAAGGCCGCCGTCTCCCAGCACTCCGCCGAGCAGGCCACCGTCGCCACCGAGCAAGCCGCCCAGCAGGCCGTTGTCTCCCAACACACCGCCGAGCAGGCCACCGTCGCCACCGAGCAAACCGCCCAGCAGGCCATCGTCTCCCAGCACGCCACCGAGGAGCCCGCCATCACCCAGCAACTGTCCGACCAGTCCGCCTTCGCCGAGCACGCTGCCCACCAGGCTGCCGTCGCCCAGCAGGCCTTCGAGCACCTGGCTGACCACGCCGTCGTTGCCGATCAGGCCGTCCACGAGGCCGTCGATGCCCAGGCCGGTGGTCACGCCGCCGAGCAGGCCGTTGCTGCCGAGCACGTTCTCGAGGATGTTGTTGAGCGCGTCGGTCAGGTAGTCGACCTGGCCGTTCAGCGATCCGATGAGCGCGTCGGTCAGTCCGTTGCCCAGCAGGCCGTCCACCACGGGGGTGAGCACGCCGCCGAGGTCGGTGGTGATGTTGCCGACGGTGTTGTCCAGCGGGTCGAACCCGTTCGGATCGTTGGGCCTGAACTCGTTGCCCGCGACCGGGGAGAGCACGTTGTCCACCAGGTCGGTGAGGCCGTCGACCGTGGGCAGCAGCGACGCCAGCGTGCCCGCGGAGTGCGTGACCGCGGCGCTGCGGGCGGCTGCTGCCGTACCGCCGCCGCCACCCAGGCCGAGCAGGTTGTCGAGGGCGCCGACCAGATGGCCGACGGCGCCGTCACCCGGATCGAGCAGATGGTCGGCGTCCGCATCGGCGTCGGAGTCTGCATCCGAGTCCGCATCGGAATCCGAGTCGGCATCCGAATCAGCGTCGGCATCGGCGTCCGCATCCGAATCGCCGTCCGCATCGGCGTCGGCATCTGCGTCCGCATCGGCATCCGCGTCGCTTTCGCCGATGCCGGGAATGAAGAAGGGAACCGCGCTGTCGCTGCCACCGCCACCGCCCAGTGCCGCGGCGAGCCCGGCGGCGCCCAGGGCGCCGAGCGCGAATTCACCCAGCCCGATGCCGCTGCCGGCGGCGGTCTTCTTGCTCACCGCGAGCGCGGCGGCTTCGGCGTCGCTGTCGGGCGCGGTCACTTCGAGGTCGCCCTTGGCCACATCCACGTTCACCTGTTCGAGCCCGGTGGCCAGCTTGGTCGAGCTGATGGTGGCGTCGGTGCCGCCGGTGAACACGCCGGCGAGCGGGGCCTTGTTGGTGGCCGATCCGGGAAAGAGAACATTGGCGTGGCCGTCCTGCGGAACGATCACGCGGTCGCCGGCCATCAGCGTCTGGCTGCCCGAGACAGGAATCGCGACGCCGTCGCGCATGACGACAGTGCCGGGCGTGGCGTTGGACAGCGATCCGACACCGGCTGTCGCGGCAGGCGGTACCGTGGCGGCCGCCGCGCCCATGGGGGCGATCGGCATCACTGTCGATTGCGCGAGGATCACCGGCGCGGCACCGCTGTCGGCGCCTCCGGCGATCGAAGAAGTCGATGCATTGGCATTCGTCATGGCAGCCTCCTCGGTGGTGGGACTGACTGACGGGGCAACTTGTGTGCCGCTTTTTCGGGCAGCTTGCGGCGTTGCACTGGAGTGTGTGCAAGTTGTTGATTTTATTGATTATTTCAATGGGCAAGGCGTTGGCAGAGTCTGCGAGAGGACTCTCCAGCGAGCGCACTTCGGCGCTTGTTACGTAGCGTTGTTACATGCCCTGCCCGTAACAGTCCCGGCCCCGGTACCTGTTGCTGGCGACGGCAAGCGAACCTGCAAATTTGTAAGCGCTTTGCATCCCGGCGATCCAGGTTGGGTATAGGTCGAAGGAAATCGTTTGGCCTTACCTTCTCTCTGCGTCAGCCTGGGGAAAGGCAGGAAGCTTTCAGCGCATTCGAAGCAAAACGTCACGAATGCAGGCGTTCCTGGCGCCGGCCATGTGGTCTTTCCCGGAAGAATGGCTCGCCATGAGAATTTCAGAAACAAACGGGGTGGAACTTGACTACTGGGTGGCGCGTGCGCTTGGCATGATGCCGACCATCCTGCGGCCACAGGGCAGGCCGTCGTGCTTTGTGATTCCTGCGAAGAGCGAAGCGTTTTCCTTTGCTCCATCTTCGACATGGGCCGATGGCGGCCCGATCATCGACAGAGAGCGAATCAGCTTCCGATGGGCCGGCTCCGGAGCGACCAGATGGTGTGTCGCCGTCAAGCAGGGCTTCAGAACCGTCGAGGCGAATGGCGAGACTCTTCTTGTCGCGGCAATGAGAGCCGTCGTGATCGACCAGTTCGGCGATCTGGAATTGCACCCGGTCAAGCTCGCCCGGGAAGGCTCGTGCTGATCACGAGGGCCTGAAGCCGGGGGATTCTCGTCATGCGCCACGTGCGCACAAACAAAAAAAGCCGTTGATGAACTCAACGGCTTTGTTTTTTGGTGCTTCGACAGGAATCGAAAACCCCTATGTAACCCGCATGAATACTGAGTTTTTTTAGTTTAGGAGAGAAAGATACCGGAAAAAGTACCGGCAAATTCGTTGATGTGGTCCGTTTGCGACAGATCCACGCCTGGTTCATCATCTTGCGGTCCGCTAATGCCTTCAGCCGACACGGGCGATAGCATTTGGAGACTCGAACCCGAACGAGGAGTAGAGGCTATGGCCGATGAGAAGAGGAGCGGCACAAAGGGCTTAAGTGCACAGGCTGCGGTATCTAGGCGCGCGCATTGGCACAGTTGGCCGGGGCGCTAAACATGCTGTTCAGTGAGATTGATAAGGTACTCGACCCCTATAGGACCAAGTTGGCTGAGCTTGAGCAGAAGGCAGGCATCGGGGAGCAGGCGGATCGAGCACGCGAAGGCTCTATGTTTCCTCTCGGCATCGATGGCGATAAGGTTGACCCGCAAGAGTACTTTGCTGATGAGGCCGACTACACGCGGCGTGGCATCCGGCTGGCGTATTTCTCGGTCCAGGATGCAGAGTTACGCCGAGAGCTAATCAAAACGGTAAGAACATTGGAAGCTACCCATCAAAGTCTGTTGGACCGAGATGTTGGTGAGGCGGCGTCAGAAGTCAGCAAAGCAAAGGTAGCCCTTCGACGTTTGCCATGGGGTACGGGCGCATTCATCGCGCTACTTTGCTTTGGCGTCGGCGAGTACAGCAAGGGTACATCGGGCGCAATTGCAGGCGGAATGCTGGGCCTGTTCATGGGTCTAGGCTATGTGTGGAACGCAAAAGGTTCCGCGGAAAGCACCCTTGAGCAAGCAGAATTTGATCTGAAGTCTGTACAACGGGATCGCAGGATTCGCAAGCTCCACCCGGAGACATTCAGCCGCAGCGAGGAAGTGCTGGGGGAAGAACAGGAGGAGTTTGGCGACGAGAGTGCCAGGGCAAATGTCGTTAGATTCCTAGAAGAGAATCCAGCCTGAAATCCGGTGGCGCGATCATCTATCTCGTTCTAAGTGGCTTCTCGTTCTGCCACCTCCGGAGGGCGGTCACGCAAAAGGTGCTCGAAGTTCGCAGCAACTGGCCCCTAGGTGACTTCGTTTCGGTCCTTCAGCATCTCCCTCATTGCCTTGGTCATCTGCCGCAGCGTTCGCCAATGTCCGCCGGTGTAAGCATTACGGGAGACCCGGGCTTTTCCTTCGGGGCTCGTTGGTCCCGTCGCCTTTTCCCACGGTCGCCAGATGTGGATCAGTTCCGCCTGCCGCGCCCTGCGTTCGGGCGTCCAGCCATTTGCCATCGCTTGCCTCCAATTCTTTGAATTTCTGGATCCGGTTTTCTGCCGCGTGCGCGCAGGCGGGCGTACTGGTCTCGAAATTGCCGTTGTTCACCTGCTGCGGGCCGTTCGCGACGTTCGCTTGCTTGGCGATCACCGTGGTCTTCGGATACTTCAGTTCAACTAACGCGGAGATGGTGGACCGGCTCTGCGCCTGCGCCTTCAAGGCCAAGCCAAGGAAGGCCTCGAAGTTGCGTTGGTACTCCTGACCCTGCGCGCGCCGTGCAAGGTTCGTGAAGATGGTTTGGAGCGCCGTTGCCTGTGAGACCAGCATTGCCTCCAAGTCTGACAAATCGCCGGCCTTGACACGCTGGGTTGTGCCTTGGATCGCGTTGATCATGCTCATGAGGTCCACCTCCCTTCCGAGGTGCCCGCCATACGACTGCATCACTGTGCCGGCGTTGACAGCAGGATCGGGAGCAATGCGACCAACCGCCTGCGGCAACGTCTCTTCCGGGGATCGGACGAGCTGCAATGTCTTTGGATCGGTGCTCGTGGAAACGCCCTTGCTGACGCTTGTCTTAGCCATGGCAACCCTGCTCAGCGGGGGATGTTTCTACCCACCACAGCCCATCCGGCGTGATTACGTGGGAAGACTCGGCGCTCCTAGCCACTGCCGGTGTCTTGCAGCGCACATCAACGATCAGGTGCACCCGATCATCGCTGCTGGCGTTCAACACCTCGTGCTCCTGGCTGTTGTCGAACCAATAGATTTCGCCAGTCTTCATCTCGACAACTTCATCCCCGGCGCGGAATCGCGATCCTGCCTTGGCATTCAGGACAATGTGAAAGCGCTCGTAGTAGGCGGCATGCGATCCGCCGTCAACATGGGGTGTTATGTGGCCACCCGGTGGAAGCTTGGTGATCAAGCAACGCCCCAAACGTTCGCCACCAACTCTCGCCATCAGGCCGAAGATGAGCGGTCGTGCTTGAGGCAACTGGCCGAAGGCGGGGTAATCAATGGACTCGTGCTCGTCGAAAACATACGACGCATCGCCCGTCCTGTTAGCTCGTTCCATGTCGTTGAAACGTAGCCAGATGTCGGAGACCTGGGAATGAGGTGTGCCCGGGATGGCGGTGCGCAGCGTGTTCTGGTTCCAGAGGTCCGGCCGATACGCCAAGGCACACATCAACGGCATGACATCGCAGCCTTCGGCGATCTTCAAGAAGTTCTTCATTGGACTCACTTTCAAATGGGGGTTGAGCAGAGCTTCGATCTGCAGATGCGGAGCGGCCTGTGTGAGAGATTGATTCATGGCTACCTCAATGCGTGGTCTCAAGCACAGGAGATGGCTTCTCTAGATGGTTTCCGCGAGACGGTGTAGAGAGGCCCTGAAAAATGGGCCGGATAGCACCGTGAGACGGTATAGAGCGTGCCTTCCCTGCGCCGTGAGACGGTGCAATGGGGCGCCCCTCTACGCCGTGAGACGGTCTAAGCTCCGCGTTTTGGTAGGCACCACGTACAAACGCCTTCGCCGCGCCCTCGTCATAGCCGGGCAAGCGGTCTAGCGTGCGCCACGTAACGGCGTACCAACTGGCCTTGTTGGGGCGGTGGCCCATCACGGTTTCGTGGATGAAGCCGGCCGCCAACAGTTCGCGTTTGGCACGGGTGATCACGTCTGCACTCTTCCATCCTCTTTTTGAGAGGTAGGCGGCTGAGGCCAGCAATCGACCGTTGTTGTCGCGAACGAACTGCCTGGCGATCTCCAGCAGCAGGGAGCGCGCAGGATGGCTTAGAGCGGCGTAGGCTGGGCTATCGAGCACGGACCAGGGTAGGGCTACGAATCCGCCAGAATCGCGCCCAGAATCGCCCCGCCTGCCGCTATTGCGGCTGTTGGCCATCCGGCTCTTCAATCAACGTGTACCGAGCCATCCGTGCATGGGAATAGCCGTCGGCGGCGTACCCATCAAACAGATCAGTGATGATGTTGAAGCCCTGGGCACGCAATCCCCAGATCCTGGCACTTGTCTGATAGCAGCCCAGCGCTCGCAGTTCGTCGGTGGTCTTGGGGCCATTTCGAAGGGCGGCGATGATGCGGCGTTGTTGGGCTTCCGTCTTGGTGCTCTTGTCGCTAAACTTCAGGCTCGACTGCGTTTTCTTGAGAGACCCCACGGCTGCAACCGATGGGGTTTTCTTTTGGGAGGTCATTGTGTTTGAGCCTCCGCTTTATTGGCGATGAAGTCTTCCACCGCCGCTGCATCCCACACTGTGACGGAATCGCCAAGCTTGAAAGGCTTGGGAAATTTCCCTTCACGGACCCATCGCCACACTGTGGCCGGGCTGACAGGCAAAAGGCCATCCTTGCCCTTGGTGGTTGCTAATTCGGCAACCCTGATGACTCGCTTTGACATTTGCAACTCCTTTGTAAATCGCCGTGGCACGGCGTGGGAGTAATGTCTGCGGTTGGCCCTGGGCCATTCAAGGTTGGGCCATGGGCCAGTTTGGAGCAAGGCTATGGCGCAAGGTCACGCATCGGCGATCTCCCCGGTATTCCGCAAGCGTTGCCATGTTTTTCTGAAGACTTCATTGCTCATACCCGGCAGCGCCGACTTCGCGGCCGTCTTGGCCTCCGACGGTTTTCCTGGCGGTGCCTTTGGTAGGCGCTTGGGATCAAAGCCCAAACTACGCAGTGCGGTGAGAACGTTGGAATCATGCGCGGCGCTTCGCTGTAGGGGCTTTGCGATATTCGTGTGATCGGAGGAGGGTGCCTCGCTTTCTCCTTGGGGCACCGCAGCAATCCACTCATCTATCCAGCTGTGATGTTTTAGCCGTTGACCAGCGGCGATATCCACCCATTGCCGCAAAGTGCGAGCATTGCCATCAAGCGCAGCATCTTCGAAGCCACGAAGCATGCTTCTGTAGTCCATTGCATTGGGCTCGCCCTCGGTCGCCAACAACTCGCCATTCGACGTCGGGTCGTGTGGATCAAGCCCGCATAGAAGCAGGGCAGCTTCCTTGGGTTTGACGCTTGAGTACCCCCACCACCTTGATGCATTCAGCGTGAGATCCCACCACGCCAATGTGTATTCGTTGTTCGACGCTTCGTCGGCATACCGCTGTAGCGGATCAAATTTACGGAAGGTATCTTTGGCTTCAAGCCTTGCTCTCAAATTCCATCGATACAGCACGCCTTGAGATTGAAGCCATGCGTTAACGTCGAGCGGGGAAACCAGATCCCAGAAGTCACGAACGCGATCTGGACGGTACGGCAAATCCGTTTGCGGATCACGAACGGTCAACTCGCCACTCATCGCGGCGTTTGTCATGCGCTTTTTCAGTGCATCGCGCGAGCCCGCATGCCATCCCTCCTGTTCTGCTATTGCAGACGACGCATTCTCAATCGTCCAATGGGTCGGGCCGCTCCCATACGGGATGAGATGAAGCTCAATACCTCCTCGCTCCCGGAGAAAGGGCGCCAAGTCATCAATGGGCAGAACCACCGACCTTTCGAGGCCTTCCCCGAAAAGTTGCACTTCTTTCTTTAAGGTAGAGGCATTACGTACAGTGAGCCTTCCATCCAGAACAGATTGCTTTAATTCCGCCTCAAGATTGACGCGGGCAACGCCATAGGACATGCGGTTGTCGGCATTGCCACGATCTGGCCACATCGCATTCGCCATCATGTGCGGAAGCTCTCCAAAAGGAATAGGTCTTGCCTCATGGACTTCCAGGTAGCGGACGATAGCTGGAGTGACCGCCTGATCGACATTTCCTAGACTACGCTCGTGCATGCTTTCCGGAAGCCAAAATCGGAGCGGAGAATCTAATGGAACAGATGGGCAGTCTGGCCAACCAGCAAGATGGCTTGGAAGAAAACCGTCATTCGACTCTAGGACATGCAGTTCGCCCGCCTTGATTGCTTCGTCCATCAGCGCTCGAAGGGCATCGGCCTTTGCTTGGTTGGTAGGATAGAAAAGCGGAGGAATCTGCTTCCGTGTGAATGCTGGTATCCACTTCCCCTTCTGGATATAGCTCTCCGCATTCAACGCCATTTGCTTGCGTTTGGCGGCGTCATATAAGGGCGCCAAGATGCGAATGCACTCGCGCATTGCATCCGCACTTTCCTTACTCAAGCTCATAGCACTCCCGAAGTGCAGCCCCGAAAGAAAAGGCCGGCGCAGACCGTCAGGGAAACGGATGTTCGGGAGCAACCCCTAGCGCCTTCCGATCTTGTGATCCTGCCTAAATGGCCCCTACAGCCTCCCTACACATTGATACTCAGTCACTCGACCAATGATCCGGAGCTTTGGGTCGTCGATCTCAACCGTCTTGAAGTTCGGATTGAGAGGGCGAAGATACCAGCGGCCACCGTCGTATGCGAGTCTCTTGAAGGTGGCTTGTTGGGTGTCTACATCCTTGGCAATCACAAAGTCGCCAGGATCAACAGATCGGTTGGGATCGACCAAGAGAACCGTTCCCTCCGGGAACGAGTATTGCGCTTCAGAATCGGGGCTGGTCATGCTTGCATCAATGACGCGAAACATTGAGATCGGATAATTCATTGCACCCTCCATTCATTTCGTAACTTGAGGCGAATGCGGAATGCATTGAGCCTCAAGAAAGTCCTGAAACCTCTTGTCCTCCGCAGCGGCAATTGCTGCCGACCGCATGGGCGATACCTCGCGCAATGAATCCTGATCGAAGATCGACCAGATCTTGTTTATCGCTTCGCCAAGCTCCCTGGCGCCATCTTCGCTCAGTTCCAGATTGAACAGGCGCCGGGCGTCACTTCCGCCCTCTGCGGAGGCGAGTCCCCAAAGGGTCCACGCAAGCCTTTTTCCAATCAACCTGTACTTCCGGTGCTGGTCAACGGTAGCAAGTCGCTTAGTCATGGTCTCCTCCGGTACGGTTGAATTTCTCGATGAAGCACCTGCGCTGCTCTGGGCTCATCTGCTTCAAGCGATCGCTCAAAGCGAGCGCCATCGCTTGGCAGCGCGCCTTGCTTTCATGGCCGCCTAGGCTGCAGCGGACGATCTTTCCTTTGACACGCCATCGACCGTCCGCACTACGGCTTACATGCCGGGAAATGGCGGTCTCAAGTGACCACTCGGAACTAGTGGACGGGTGATTTCGACCGGCGCCATCAGTCTTAGAATCGGGAAGAGCCATGATGTGCAGTCCTTTCAGGTGAGCACGTTGTGGATAGACGGTCCTTGGTGCTCCAACACCTTGGGCCGTCGCTTTTTGTGCGTCAGATCCTCACGGCCGGGCGATGCGACCGTGATGCGCTCTGCCGCGCGGCGCCTATTCCTTTGCCGGCTCCTTGGCCCGGTCAACGGCCTTGCTCAGCCATCCCATTCCCAAGCGACGAAGCTTCGCCCATCGAGCAGGTGTCAAACGCACCGAACCGTTCACCTTTCTTTCTTCCTCTGGGAGTGGCGGTCGCCCCATCTTGGCCAGAGCTTCGCGTTCTTGCTTCGTCATGGGACTAAATGTAATGCGTAAAGTCGATCTGATCAAGGACTTTATGTAATGCATAAAGAGCGCCGAGCGTCCCTCTCAGATTGTTTGGCGCCAGACTGTGTGTAGAGTTGCTTGGAACTACCACCGTACTTCGGATAGACATGGCTCAGACGTTTCACCTGCGACTGCTTTTGGAAGGACAGGACGACCTCATCTATGAGGTTCGAAAGTCGGAGGCCGACAGGTTGAAGCGGATTCTTGCCGGTGAAAATTGGGCCGATCTGATGTTCTGGTTCGATACCATCGATGGCCGGAGCGTGCTCGTGAACCTCGCATATCTCCAGGGCGCGAGGTATCTGTGGGACGTTGCGCCGGCACCGCCGGATTCGCGGGTCAGCGCTGACGATCACATGCGGATTGCACTTCGCGGAAGACAGGTGATTTCAGAGTGGCCTAGCGAAGATTCAAAGGACGTCTATACGCTGTTTTGGGAGTTGGAACTAGGCCTGGAAAAGGTGACGTTCACGGACGTTGATGGAGAGGATTTCACGCTGATTGCTCATCAGATCGTGTATCTAACAGCGCCTAAGGAAGTTATCGACGAAGGTCGCAGGCTGGTGGAAGGGGAAGATGACGGGGGCGCTGAGTCTTGAGTCGCATCAGGCCTGAAGGTGCGTCAGTATTGTCCCCAGCCTAAAGAGCGACGTGTGCAGCCGTCATGAGACCGCTATCAAGATGGCCGCATTTGTCACTTTCCGACAAACAGCAGCAGCACCATGGCGATGATGCCGATACCCCACCTCATGGTTGTCAGCAGTTTCTCCATGCTGTTGGCCAAGGCTGCGATCGAACTGGCTACCGCATCGGTAGAAGGCGAGGCAGAAGCCTGTATTTCCGGGGGTTCTGACTCCTCGCGCGCGGCTGGATTCGCCGAAGCCAGATCAACTTTTGTTTTTGTGATTGCCACATTGATAATGTGTCCATTCGCGGGTTTGGGCCAATCAAGCGAATCATCGGGTGCGGCAGGCCGCAGAAATAGATTCTCCCGCCGGCCGGTCGGCGCCATTGGGTGATTCATTGTGTAGATCGCCAAATGCAGACTCAAGCGCATGCTGGCTGCCTTGCCCTCTGCGACCAGCCCTCGCAGCGGATCGAAAGCAGCTTTCGGTAGGTAGAGGGACACGTACCACTGATCGTCTGTGCCGCTCTCCCAATCAGCACGATTGAAGCCCAAGTTTGCAAAGCCCAACGGCGAATGGAGCCAAAAAGCTTCGCCATCCTTCGTAACCGGCACTTCGCGGTCGAAGACTGCCAAGCGCAGCGTCTTAGTTTTCTTCTCGGGCTCGCCGATGATCGAGACGTCACGATCTTGGAGCACAGCGGTGCCAGCAAGAAAGCGTTTGACAGTCGGGCCTAGTTCGGGGTCGTGCTCCAGCTCTACGACTTCCTGGACGTCATGGACATCGACGATGACTCGCCAACCCGGGTAATAAGTCCTCTTCGTTCCATCTTCGAGGACGCATTCGATGGCCTTGTCGTCCCGCTCGGTGATTTGGACTGGCACTGTCTTCTCCTCTCGATTGTTTTCTCGAAAGGCATGTGCCAATAGGTTGGCGCCTTTCGGCAATGGGGCTCGCTGTCACGCCGCTCTGAGTTGAATGATCTCGGCGCCTTCAGCAAGTTTGTCTAGGTAGTCAGCCCAACGCTGCATCATTTCCCGTCGAGCTGGCAGGTGTGCAGTGCGGTTGTAGGCTCGACCATTGGCATCTTTGACCATGTGAGCGAGCTGATGCTCGATGAAGTCCACCCGCTCACCCAGCACCTCATCCATGATGGTCCGTGCAGTGGCCCTGAAGCCGTGGGCCGTGTGGACTTCTGCGCTGTAGCCCATGCCCCGTAGTGCGGCATTGATCGTGTTTTCGCTCATCGGACGCTCACCCGTGCGAATGCTGGGGAAGACGAAGCGCCCGTGGCCTGTGATGGGATGGAGGTTGCGCAATATCTCTACGGCCTGAGTCGCTAGGGGCACGATGTGATCGACCTTCATCTTCATCTTTGACCCGTCGATGCGCCACTCGGCCGCGTCCAGGTCGATCTCCGACCATTCCGCCGTGCGCAACTCACCTGGTCGGACAAATAGCAGGGGGGAAAGCTTTAGGGCCGCCACGGTGGCGGGATGGCCACTGTAGGCACTGATTGACCGGATCAAATCACCAACCTGTTTCGGTTCTGTGATGGCAGCGAAGTGCCTGCTCGATTTCGAGGCTAGGGCTTCGCTCAGGTCGGCTGTCACGTCCCGCTCTGCCAGCCCTGACACCACGGCGAAGCGAAACACCTGCCCGCAAAGCTGCTTCACTCGATGGGCGGTATCGATGGCTCCCCGGGCTTCCAGCTTGCGCACGACTCGCTCCAGGACATCTCGGGGGCCAATTGCGGACACGGGCATCTTGCCTATGAAAGGGAACACATCCTTTTCCAGCCAAGTCTTGACCTTGAGCTGCGTGCCGTCTGCTCGCTTGGCTGCAGTCTTTGCCAACCATTCGCGAGCCACGGCTTCGAAGGTGTTGGCTGCAGCATCGACCCGGGCCTTCTTTTCGTCCCGCTTGGCCGCACTCGGATCTCCACCTTCCGCAAGCAGTTTCCTGGCGGAAGCTCGTCGATCCCGAGCCACTGCAAGAGAGATTTCAGGATACGTACCTAGCGCCAGCGTCTTGCGCTTGCCGCTGAATGAATAGTCCATTCGCCAGTACTTGCCAGCCGGTTTCACCAGCAGGTACATGCCGCCACCGTCCGCGTACTTGTTGCCGATGGCCTTCTCTGTAGCCTTCACCTTCCGAACGAACGTGTCTGTCAGTGCCATCCTCACTCCTTGACGGTATGCCGAACCGGGAACTTCTGAGATACCGGCGAAAGTAACGGTATTTCTGTGAGATGGGATGCTACGCCGTGAGAGGCCGCAGGACAAAGAAAAACCCGCTGTGCCCAGGAAGCACGCGGGTTTTGCGATTGGATGAGACGTTGTAATGCTGGTGTTTGGTGCCTTCGACAGGAATCGAACCTGTATCTGAGTCTTAGGAGGACCCCGTTCTATCCATTGAACTACGAAGACCGGATGGAGGCGCCAGGAGGCGGGGGGCCTGCAGCGCGCCCGCGATTTTATAGGGTTCGCGATGACAGTTCGCGCGGGGCCTGCGGACAAGCCGGCAGCAATCGCCAGCGCGGGCTAACCCGAATACGAAATCCGCGAAAAGTTGACCGCGATCAAGCCCGCTCGAATCGGCGGCGCGCACCATCGTGCCCGTTCGTATCTCTGCTCAGATCCAAGAACAAAAAAGAGCGAAACACTACACAGGAGACAACCTGATGAAGAAGATCGCCTCGCTCTTTCCGGGCAGAACGAAGGTCGTTGCCGCGACCGCTCTAGCGCTGGCAGCAACTGCCGCGCCCGCCTTCGCATGGGAACCCACCAAGCCGGTGGAGTTCGTGATTCCCGCCGGCACCGGCGGCGGCGCCGACCAGATGGGACGCCTGCTGCAGGGCATCGTCATCAAGTACAAGCTGATGAAGGAGCCGCTGATCGTCGTCAACAAGTCCGGCGGCGCGGGCGCCGAGGGCTTCCTGGCGGTGAAGGAGGCGAAGGGCGATCCGCACAAGATCGTCATCTCGCTGTCGAACCTGTTCACCACGCCGATGGCCACGGGCGTGCCCTTCAACTGGAAGGACATGACGCCCGTCGCGATGCTGGCGCTCGACCAGTTCGTGCTGTGGACCAACGCGTCCGAGCCCTACAAGAGCGCCGGCGAGTACGTCACCGCCGTGAAGGCCGCGGGGCCGAACAAGTTCAAGATGGCCGGCACCGGCTCGAAGCAGGAAGACCAGATCATCACGGTCGCGCTCGAGAAAGCCACCGGCACCAAGTTCATCTACGTGCCTTTCAAGGGTGGCGGCGAGGTAGCGGTGCAGCTGGTGGGCGGGCACGTTCAATCGACGGTCAACAACCCGATCGAGGCGGTGGCGCAGTGGCGCGCGGGCAAGCTGCGCGCGCTGTGCGTGTTCGACGACGAGCGCATGCCGTTCAAGGCCAAGGTCACCGACACCCAGTCGTGGAACGACATCCCCACCTGCAAGGAAGCGGGCGTGCCCACGAAGTACACGATGCTGCGCGGCATCTTCATGCCGCCCGGCGTCACGCCCGACCAGCTCGCCTTCTACAAGGACCTGCTGACCAAGGTGGCCGCCACGCCGGAGTGGAAGGAGTACATGGAGAAGGGCGCCTTCAACCCGACCTTCATGACCGGTGACGCCTTCGCGAAATGGCTCACCGAGGCCGAGGCCACGCACCGCACGCTGATGTCCGACGCGGGCTTCCTCGCGAGCAACAAGTAAGCCGGCAGACCGCCGGTGACCGACTGCCGCGCCCTGCGGCAGCGGGCGAGTGCGCCGCGAGCGCACTCCGATTTCCTTCTTCCAAACAACCACGATGGGGGCTCCATGGAGCACGACGAAACATCCGAGGGCCCGGCGCGCACGGGCATCTCCACCCACCTCGTAGAGGCAGCGGTCGCGGTGGCGCTGCTGGTCATCGGCCTGGTGGTGGTCTTCGAGGCACGCAAGCTGGGCGCGGGCTGGACCACCGACGGCCCCGGCGCCGGCTACTTCCCGTTCTTCATCGGCGTGATCATCACGATCTCGGGCGCCGGCATCCTCTACCAGTCGCTGCTAGGCAAGAACCGCAACACCGCGGTCTTCGTCGACTCGGTGCAGCTCAAGCGCGTGCTGTCGGTCCTGGTGCCGGCCACGGTCTACGTGCTGGCGATCTCCATCCTCGGCATCTACGTGGCGTCGGCGATCTACATCGCGCTCTTCATGGTGATTCTGGGCAAGTACGCGTGGCTCAAGAGCGTGTTCGCCGCGCTGGCCGTGAACACGCTCTTCTTCTGCATGTTCGAAGTCTGGTTCAAGGTGCCGCTCTTCAAGGGCGCGCTCGATCCGCTTCGGTTCCTCGGCTACTGACCGAACCCAACACTCACGGAGCACAAGCGAAATGGAAGAAATCAGTGCCCTGATGCAGGGCTTCTCGGTGATCCTCTCGCCGATGAACATCGGCCTGATGTTCATCGGCATCATCCTCGGCGTGCTGATCGGCGTGCTGCCCGGACTGGGCGGCGCCAACGGCGTCGCGATCCTGCTGCCGCTGACATTCACGATGTCGCCGACCTCGGCCATCATCATGTTGTCGTGCATCTACTGGGGTGCGCTCTTCGGCGGGGCCATCACCTCGATCCTGTTCAACATCCCGGGCGAGCCGTGGTCGGTGGCCACCACCTTCGACGGCTACCCGATGGCGCAGAACGGACAGGCCGGCGCGGCGCTCACGACGGCCTTCACCTCTTCGTTCGTGGGCGCCTTCCTCGCGGTGGTGATGATCACCTTCCTTGCGCCGCTGGTCGCGAAGTTCGCGCTCAAGTTCGGCTCGCCCGAGTTCTTCGCGGTGTACCTGCTGACCTTCTGCAGCTTCGTCGGCATGGGCAAGGGCTCGCCCTTCAAGATCCTCGCGTCGATGGCGCTGGGCTTCGCGCTCGCGAGCGTGGGCATGGACACCGTCACCGGCCAGCTGCGCCTGACCTTCGGCCAGCCCGAGCTGATGCGCGGCTTCGACTTCCTGATCGCGGTGATCGGCCTGTTCGGCATCGGCGAGATCCTGCTGTCGATGGAAGAGGGCCTCAAGTTCTCGGGCAAGAGCGCGAAGATCGATCCCAAGGTGGTGTGGCAAACGTGGAAGCAGTTGCCCAAGTACTGGGTGACCTCGCTGCGCAGCTCGCTCATCGGCATCTGGATGGGCATCACGCCCGGCGGTGCCACGCCGGCCTCGTTCATGGCCTACGGCCTCGCCAAAAAGATGTCTAAGAAGGGCGCCAAGTTCGGCACCGGCGAACCCGAGGGCGTGGTCGCACCCGAGACCGCCGCGCACGCGGCCGGCACGAGCGCGCTGCTGCCGATGCTGGCGCTGGGCATCCCCGGATCGCCCACCGCCGCGGTGCTGCTGGGCGGCCTGCTGATCTGGGGCCTGCAGCCCGGGCCGCTGCTCTTCGTCGAGCAGAAGGACTTCGTCTGGGGCCTCATCGCCAGCATGTACCTCGGCAACATCGTCGGGCTGATCGTGGTGCTCAGCACCGTGCCGCTGTTCGCGTCGATCCTTCGCATTCCGTTCTCGATCATCGCGCCGGTGATCATCGTGATCTGCGCGATCGGCGCCTACACCGTGCACAACGCGATGCTCGACATCTGGTTCATGCTCGGCTTCGGCGTGCTGGGCTATCTGTTCAAGAAGCTCGACTTCCCGCTCGCTCCGCTGGTGCTTGCGCTGGTGCTCGGCGACAAGGCGGAAGATTCCTTCCGCCAGGCCATGCTGGTGTCGCAGGGCGACGTGATGGTGATGTTCTCGAACCCGCTGGTCGGCAGCATCACCACGCTGGCGCTGGTGCTGCTCTTCTGGCCGCTGATCTCCAAGGCCCTGGCCTTCGTGAAAAAGCCGAAGAAGACCGACGAGTTCGCGGTCGAGCGGCCGGTGGATTGAAGGAAGGAGGCAAGCACATGCCAGTGATCGCACTGACCCAGGAGATGGGTTCCCTCGCGAAGGATGTTTCGCTGAAGCTCGCCGAAACCCTCGGCCTCGCCGTGATGCGCCACGAGGTCATCGAGCACGTGGCCGACCGCATGCAGGTCTCCACCAGCCTGATCGGCCGTTTGCGTAGCGGCAAGGCGGGGCTGGTGGAGCGCCTGACCACCGACAGGCGCAGCGTGGCGCTCTACACGGCCGAGGAGCTGTTCGCACTCGCCGACCGCGGCAACGTGGTGCTGCGCGGCTGGGGCGCCACCTGCCTGCTGCGGCCGGTGCCGCACGTGGTGTGCGTGCGCATCACGCGCTCGCTGAAGAAGCGGGTCGAGTGGCTGATGGCCGATCTCGAAACGGATGACGCCGATTTCGCCGAAGCCGAGATCCGCCGCAGCGACCAGGCGCACGCAGCGCGCATGCATGCGCAGTTCGGCGTGACGTGGGGCGATCCGGTGCTCTACGACCTTGTGCTCAACACCGATCGCCTGTCGGTCGAGAGTTGCGTCGAGCAGATCCGGCTGATGGTGAACTGCCCCGAGTTCGCAGAGACACCGGCGTCACGCGCGCTGCTTGCCAACATGGCGCTGGAGGCGCGCGTGCGCGCGGCACTGAAGGAGCACGAGGCGACGCGGGACATCAACGTGACGATCGCCGCGAACCATGGCGAGGTGCTGCTGCGCGGCATCGTGCTCAACTCCGACGAGAGGGCGCAGACCGAGGCGGTTGCGGCGGAGGTGTCCGGTGTCAGCGGCGTCCACAACCAGCTGAGGTTGATGGCCAGTACTCGGCGCTTTGCTTCTGCCAAGCAGACGTAGGTTTCGTTCGCACGCACCCGGCCAAACGCCGCGGGCAAACAGGAGCGCTAGATCTTCCCGCGCTTGCGAAGCCGACTAAGGGTTTCCGCTGACAGATTCAGATAGGACGCCAGCTCCTTGCTCGGAATCCGGTCTTCCAACTCCGGGTGCTTGCGCATGAACCGATGCACGCGCCCGGCCGCATCGAGCAGGTGCAGCGTGATCGTGTGCGCCATGATCTCGCTCATCCCGCGCATCACCAGGAACTCGAACAGCTCCTTCGTCTGCGGATGCTTGTTCAGGAAGGCGATCCACTCCTTCAGCGGCAGGCTCGCGACCCTTGCCTTCGTCACGCAGACGATGCCGTAGGGCGTCGGCGTGCCCAGCCGCAGCGCGGCATAGCTCGTCTCCATGTCGTTCTCGTCGGCGAAGCGGAGGATCATTTCCTTGCCCTCCGGGTTGCTCACCACCCGCTTGAGGATGCCGTCGAGGATGAAGTACTGCTCCATCTCCCGCACCCCCTGGTGCAACAGGAACTCGCCCTTGTTGCCGTCCACGATCACCAGGTGGGCTTCCAGTTCGGCGCGGTCCGCTTCGCTCAGGTCCTTGAGCAGGACGTTCTGCCGGAGCTGGGCGCGAATGATGTTCTTCTCCGGATGGTTTTCCAACAACGTCATGGTCACCGTCTTGCTCGATTTCGCTGCCAGCGCCGGTGGTCATCGGGGGTGGCGCCGTTTTCGGGAAAGTTGACCGAGGTCAACGGCCGAAAGCTTGAGCCCGAATCATAGTCTTGGCTCGGGCCTTGGCCATTCACCCATGCAGAAGGAGAGACATGTCTTCAGTCAGAACAGAGAAAGAGGCAACCACCACGCTGGACGAAGCCCTCAAGCCTGCGAAAAGCCGTGATGCCGATGGTGGCGAATCGGTGGTCCGCGCCATCAAGAACCTGGCGGAAGACACGCCGGCAGCCGAGACCATCGACGGCTTCCATCTCGTCATCGATGCCCTCAAGCTGAACGACATCGACACCATCTTCGGCCTGCCCGGCATCCCGATCACCGACCTCACGCGCATGGCCCAGGCAGAAGGCCTGCGCGTCATCTCCTTCCGCCACGAGCAGCACGCCGGCAACGCGGCCGCCGCAGCCGGCTTCCTTACGCAGAAGCCCGGCATCTGCCTGACAGTGTCGGCCCCGGGCTTCCTCAACGGCCTCACTGCGCTGGCCAACGCCACCACCAACTGCTTCCCGATGATCCTCATCAGCGGCTCCAGCGAGCGCGAGATCGTCGACCTGCAGCAGGGCGACTACGAGGAGATGGACCAGCTCGCCATCGCCAAGCCGCTGTGCAAGGCCGCCTTCCGCGTGCTGCACGCCGAAGACATCGGCGTGGGCATCGCGCGCGCCATCCGCTCCGCGCTGTCGGGCCGCCCCGGTGGCGTCTACCTCGACCTGCCCGCCAAGCTCTTCGCGCAGACCATGGATGCGGCTGCCGGCAGGAAGTCGCTCATCAAGGTGATCGACCCGGCACCGCGCCAGATCCCCGCCCCCGATGCCGTCAAGCGCGCGCTCGACATCCTCAAGGACGCCAAGCGCCCGCTGATCCTGCTCGGCAAGGGCGCCGCCTACGCGCAGGCCGATGCCGACATCCGCGCGCTGGTCGAGAAGACGGGTATTCCCTACCTGCCGATGTCGATGGCCAAGGGCCTCTTGCCCGACACGCACGCGCAGTCGGCGGCGGCGGCGCGCTCCTACGTGCTGCAGGAAGCCGACGTGGTGGTGCTGATCGGCGCGCGCCTCAACTGGCTGCTCTCGCACGGCAAGGGCAAGACCTGGGCGCAGGAGAAAGGCGCCAAGCGCTTCATCCAGATCGACATCGCGCCGACCGAGATCGACAGCAACGTCGCCATCGAGGCGCCGGTGATCGGCGACATCGGCTCCTGCGTTGCCGCGCTGCTGGGCGGCATCGACGCCAAGTGGGCCAAGCCGCCGGCCGACTGGACCGGCGCGATCGCCGACCGCAAGGACAAGAATCTGTCGAAGATGGCCGCCACGCTGGCCGCGCGGCCTTCGCCGATGAACTTCCACAGCGCGCTCAGCGTGATTCGCGACCAGGTGAAGGCGCGGCCCGATGCCATCGTCGTCAACGAGGGCGCCAACACGCTCGACTTCGCGCGCAGCATCGTCGACATGTACGAGCCGCGCAAACGCCTCGACGTGGGCACCTGGGGAATCATGGGCATCGGCATGGGCTTCTCGGTGGCCGCGGCCGTGGTCACCGGCAAGCCGGTGATCGCCATCGAGGGCGACAGCGCCTTCGGCTTCAGCGGCATGGAGGTCGAGACCATCTGCCGCTACAACCTGCCAGTCTGCGTCATCGTCTTCAACAACAACGGCGTGTACCGCGGCACCGACGTGAACTCGAGCGGCACGAGCGACGTGGCGCCCACGGTGTTCGTCAAGAACGCGCGCTACGACAAGCTCATGGAAGCCTTCGGCGGCGTAGGCGTGCACGCCACCACCGCCGACGAACTGCAGAAGGCCCTGGCCGAGGCCGTCGCCTCGGGCCGCCCGACCCTGATCAACGCCGTCATCGACGAGACCGCCGGCACCGAGAGCGGGCGCATCACGAGCCTGAACCCCGCCACGGCGAAGAAGAAGTAACCCGCGTTTCCATCATTCAAGGAGATACCCAAATGAGCAGCAACAACAAACCACTCAGCGGCATCAAGATCATCGACTTCACGCACGTGCAGGCCGGTCCCGCGTGCACGCAGATGCTGGCCTGGTTCGGCGCCGACGTGATCAAGGTCGAGCGCCCGGGCGCCGGCGACGTCACCCGCAGCCAGCTGCGCGACATCCCGAATGTCGACGCCCTGTACTTCACCATGCTCAACAGCAACAAGCGCTCGATCACGCTGGACACGAAGAAGCCCGAGGGCAAGATCGTGCTGGAAAAGCTGATCCGCGAATCCGACGTGCTGGTGGAAAACTTCGGCCCCGGCGCGCTGGACCGCATGGGCTTCACCTGGGAGCGCCTGCAGGAGCTGAATCCCAAGATGATCGTCGCGTCGGTAAAGGGCTTCAGCGAAGGCCACCACTACGAGGACCTGAAGGTGTACGAGAACGTGGCGCAGTGCGCCGGCGGCTCCGCCTCCACCACCGGCTGGTGGAAGGGCGAGAACTCCGTCCCGACGATCTCGGCGGCCGCGCTGGGCGACTCCAACACCGGCATGCACCTCGCCATCGGCATCCTGACGGCCATCATCGGCCGCCAGCAGACCGGCAAGGGCCAGAAGGTGGCCTGCTCGATGCAGGACGCGGTGCTCAACCTGTGCCGCGTGAAGATGCGCGACCAGCAGCGCCTGGACAGCGTGGGCTACCTCGAGGAATACCCGCAGTACCCGCACGACATGGGCGCATTCGCCGACAAGGTCGTGCCGCGCGGTGGCAACGCCGGCGGCGGCGGCCAGCCCGGCTGGATCCTGAAGTGCAAGGGCTGGCAGACCGACCCGAACGCGTACATCTACTTCACGGTTCAGGGCCACGCCTGGGAGCCGATCTGCGAGGCGCTGGGCAAGCCCGAGTGGAAGACCGATCCCGACTACATGACGGCCAAGGCCCGCCAGCCGCACATCGAGCAGATCTTCGCCACCATCGAAGACTTCATCAAGGACAAGACCAAGTTCGAGGCGGTGGACATCTTCCGCAAGTACGACATTCCCTGCGCCCCGGTGCTGTCGATGAAGGAACTGCTGCACGACGAGTCGCTGCGCAAGAGCGGATCGATCGTCGAAGTCCCGCACAAGGAGCGCGGCAGCTACTGGACCATCGGCAGCCCGATCAAGTTCTCGGACCTCAAGCCCGAAGTGACCGCTTCGCCGCTCCTGGGCGAGCACACCGAAGAAGTGCTGGCGGAGCTGGGCTACAGCAAGGACCAGATCTCCAACCTGCGCGAAGCCAAGGCCGTGTAAAAGGCTCACCCCCAGGCTTGCCCACTTCGTGTGGCAGCGCCTCCCCCCTTCGAGGGGGCGACACCTGCGGCCCGGCGGAGCCGGTTCCGCGGTGTCCCTGGAAGAGAGGCGGTAGCGTAAGGGTCTGGATCGGAATGAAGCGCCGGAGGTACATATGCAAGCGAATGTCGATTTCAAGCAGCTCGTCGAAGGCGCCGGCGATGCGATCATGGTGTGCGATGCGGCAGGTGCGATCACGTTGTGGAACCGCGCCGCCGAACGCATCTTCGGCTTCACCGAGGCCGAGGCGCTCGGGAAGTCGCTCGACCTGATCATTCCCCAGAGGCAGCGCCAGCGGCACTGGGACGGCTACAACAAGACGATGGAAACCGGCGTCACCAAGTACGGCGCCGACCTGCTGCGCGTGCCGGCGCTGCACAAGGACGGGCACACGCTGTCGATCGCCTTCACGGTGTCGATGCTGTTCTCCGCCGATCACGAGGTCACGGGCATCGTTGCCATCGTGCGCGACGAGACCGCCCGCTTTGCCGAGGAGCGCAAATTGCGCGCCCGTCTGGTAGAAGTCGAAGCCACGATGATCAAAGAAGGAGACAGGCAATGAGCAAGGCACTCGAGGGCGTTCGAATCCTCGATTTCACCCATGTGCAGTCCGGCCCCACCTGCACCCAGCTGCTGGCATGGTTCGGCGCCGACGTCATCAAGGTGGAGCGAGCCGGCGAAGGCGATGCCACGCGCGGCCAGCTGCGCGACATCCCCGGTGCGGACAGCCTCTACTTCACGATGCTGAACCACAACAAGCGCTCGATCACGCTGGACACCAAGAACCCCAAGGGCAAGGAGGTCCTGGACAGCCTGATCAAGACCTGCGACGTGCTGGTCGAGAACTTCGCGCCCGGCGCGCTCGACCGCATGGGCATCACCTGGGCCCACATCCAGAAGCTCAACCCGCGCATGATCGTGGCCTCGGTCAAGGGCTTCGGGCCCGGCAAGTACGAGCACTGCAAGGTGTACGAGAACGTGGCGCAGTGCGCCGGCGGCGCGGCCTCCACCACCGGCTTCGAGGACGGCCCGCCGCTCGTGACCGGTGCGCAGATCGGCGACAGCGGCACCGGCCTGCATCTGGCGCTGGGCATCGTCGCGGCGCTGTTCCAGCGCAACAGCACCGGGCGCGGCCAGCAGGTGCTCGCGCCGATGCAGGACGCCGTGCTCAACCTGTGCCGCGTGAAGATGCGCGACCAGCAGCGCCTGGAGCGCACCGGCACCATGCACGAGTACCCGCAGTACCCCGACGGCAAGTTCGGCGACGCGGTGCCGCGCGCGGGCAACGCATCGGGCGGCGGCCAGCCGGGCTCCATCCTGAAGTGCAAGGGCTGGGAGACCGACCCGAACGCGTACATCTACTTCATCACGCAGGCGGCCGTGTGGCCGGCGGTGTGCAAGGTCATCGGCGAGGAAGGCTGGATCAACGACGAGGCCTACGCCACGCCGGCCGCGCGCCTGCTGCACCTGAAGCCGATCTTCGCGCGCATCGAGCAGTGGACCATGACCAAGACCAAGTTCGAGGCCATGGACATCCTCAACGAGTACGACATTCCCTGCGGGCCGATCCTGTCGATGAAGGAGATCGCCGCGGACGAATCGCTGCGCGAGACCGGCACCATCGTCGAGGTCGACCACCCGGTGCGCGGCAAGTACCTGACGGTGGGCAACCCCATCAAGATGTCCGACAGCCCGACGGAGGTGACGCGTTCACCGCTGCTGGGCGAACACACCGAGGAAGTGCTGAGGCAGCTCGGCTACAGCGCGGACGACCTGGCGACCCTGCGGGCCGAACGCGTGATCTGAGGCGCGGCGCAGGCCCGCCTTTCCGTCATCTACGAGTCTTGAAAGCGCTGCCCGTGGGCAGCGCGGAGGGTTCCTGCGCCTGCGAATTGCGCGCCTCCAATCCATAACTCATGGTGAATGGTTTTTATAAATTCATTTAATTTTTATTTATCGTCCATCGATCCTACATTTTGAACTCGCCGGAATTCTTCAATCGATTCATCAATTCGGCATTCATTCAAGGAGAAGGTCATGGAAAACCATTCACCCGTTCAATACTGGCGCGACGAAATCGAGCGCAATGCCTATAACGCCGCATTCTTCGAATTGGGATTGCGCTGGCATTGGGACGGCGAAACCTACGACCGCCTGATGGGCGTTGGGCAGGACGCCAACGAGCGCATCGGCCATTACCTGAAGACCCATCAGCCGCATCTGCTGAAGGCCTACGACGCCGAATTCCTGGCTATTGCCATCGAGCAGAAGAAGGAAATTCACCGGAAGCGGGAAATGGCCTCCTCGAGCTATTTCAATTGGGCGGAAAGTCATGGCGTCGAGCTCGGTGCCTGAAATTCATCCATTCGAATAAACAGCCCGTTCCAGCCATGAACATCCACGAATACCAGGGCAAGGAAGTGCTGCGCCAATACGGCGTGGCAACGCCTCGCGGATTCGTCTGCCGCTCGCCCGACGAGGCTGCGGACGCCGCCACCCGCATCGGCGGCCGCGCCTGGGTGGTCAAGGCGCAGATCCATGCGGGCGGCCGAGGCAAGGGCGGCGGCGTGAAGCCCGCCTGGTCTGTTGCCGAAGTGCGGCGCCACGCGGACCTGATGCTCGGCATGACGCTGAAGACGCCCCAGACCGGCCCCGAGGGCCGCGTGGTGAAGCAGCTGCTGGTGGAGGAGAGCGTGGAGATCGACAAGGAGCTGTACCTCGGCTTCGTGGTCGACCGCAATTCGCAGCGCGTGGCGCTGATGGCATCGAGCGAAGGCGGCATGGACATCGAGGAGGTGGCTGCGCGCACGCCCGAGAAGATCCACAAGCTCTTCATCAACCCCGACACCGGCCTCGGCATCGCCGAAGCCGACGGCATGGCGCGCCGCATCGGCATCACCGAGCGCTCGGTGGTGCAGGCACGCGTGCTGATGCAGAACCTCTACAAGGCCTTCGACGGCAGCGACGCCTCGCTGGCCGAGATCAATCCGCTGGTGCTCACGCGCGACAACCGCGTGATCGCGCTCGACGCGAAGTTCGACTTCGACGCCAACGCGCTCTTCCGCCAGCCGGAGATCGCCGCGATGCGCGACACCGACGAGGAAGACCCGGTGGAGGTCGAGGCCTCGAAGTTCGATCTCTCGTACATCGCGCTCGACGGCGACATCGGCTGCCTCGTCAACGGCGCCGGCCTTGCGATGGCGACGATGGACGTGATCAAGCTCTACGGTGGCGCGCCCGCCAACTTCCTCGATGTCGGCGGCGGCGCCACGCCGGAGAAGGTGACGGAAGCCTTCAAGCTGATGCTGCGCAACCCGAAGCTCAAGGCGGTTCTGGTCAACATCTTCGGCGGAATCATGAAGTGCGACGTGATCGCGCACGGCGTGGTCGCCGCGGCACGCGAGACCGGCCTCAAGGTGCCGCTGATCGTGCGCATGAAGGGCACCAACGAGGACCTGGGGCGGACCATCCTCGCGCAGTCGGGGCTGTCGATCATCAACACCGACGACATGGCCGAGGCGGCGCAGCGGGCCATCGGTGCGGCCAGCAACTGGGAGCGCCAGCGATGAAGCGCCCTTTTTTCCAACACTCGATGGAGCTCGCCGCATGTCCATCCTGATCAACAAGCACACCCGCGTCATCACGCAAGGCATCACCGGCAAGACGGGCCAGTTCCACACGCAGGCCTGCCTGGAGTACGGCAACGGCAGGCACTGCTTCGTGGCAGGCGTGAATCCGCTGAAGGGCGGCCAGTCGATGGCCGGCGTCCCGATCTTCGGCACGGTGAAGGAGGCGAAGGCCGAGACCGGCGCCACGGTCTCCGTGATCTACGTGCCGCCGCCCTTCGCCGCCGCAGCCATCGACGAGGCGGTCGATGCCGAACTCGACCTGGTGATCTGCATCACCGAAGGCATTCCTGTGCGCGACATGATCCGCACCCGCCATCGCATGCAGGGCCGCAAGACGGTGCTTCTCGGCCCCAACTGCCCCGGCCTCATCACGCCCGGCGAAATCAAGATCGGCATCATGCCCGGCCACATCCACCAGCGCGGGCGCATCGGCGTGGTCTCGCGCTCGGGCACGCTGACCTACGAGGCCGCGAGCCAGCTCGCGAGCTTCGGCATCGGGCAGTCGACCGTGGTGGGCATCGGCGGCGACCCGGTCGGTGGGCTGCGGCACATCGACGTGCTGAAGATGTTCAACGACGACCCGCGCACCGACGCCGTGATCATGGTCGGCGAGATCGGCGGCGATGCAGAGGAGCAATGCGCGCGCTGGGTCCGCGACCACATGACCAAGCCCGTGATCGGCTTCATCGCCGGCGCCAGCGCGCCGCCCGGCAAGCGCATGGGCCATGCGGGCGCCATCGTTTCCGGCGGCCGCGGCACCGCGCAGGAAAAGCTCGCGGTGATGAAGGAGTGCGGCATCCACGTCACGCGCAACCCGGCGGACATGGGGAAGCTGCTCGCCTCGCTCGTGATTCCCGACTACCTCCCGTTCGACTGACCGACCGGCGACGGGCCCGAATTTCATCATCCATCCAGAAAGCAGACAACAACATGGAACAGCAGCAGCAGAGGAAATGGGTCCGCTTCGAGCACGCCGGCGGCATCGGCTTCGGCACGCTCGAAGGCGACGCCGTGCACGAGCGCCAGGGCGACATGTTCGGCAGCTCCGAGCCCACCGGCCGCGTGTTCGCGCTGGCGGGGCTGCAGCTGCTCACGCCCACCGAGCCCACCAAGGTGATCGCGCTGTGGAACAACTTCCACGCGCTCGGCGCCAAGCTCAGCCTGCCGGTGCCCGCCGAGCCGCTGTACCTGCTGAAGACGCCCAACTCGTACCTCGCGCCCGGCGCGCCCATCCGCAAGCCGCTGTGCGACGGCAAGGTGGTGTTCGAGGGCGAGCTCGGCATCGTGATCGGCAAGACCGCCACCGCCGTCTCCGAAGGCGACGCGCTCGACCATGTGTTCGGCTACACCTGCGCCAACGACGTGACGGTGGCCGACATCCTGAACCGCGACGCTTCCTTCGCGCAATGGGTGCGCGCCAAGGGCTTCGACACCTTCTGCCCCATGGGTCCGGTGGTTGCCACCGGCCTCGACCCCACCGCGCTCACCGTGACCACGCTGCTCAACGGCGAGGTGCGCCAGGACTATCCGATCAGCGACATGCGCTTCTCGGTGCAACAGCTCGTGAGCCTCATCTCGCAGGACATGACGCTGCACCGCGGCGACGTGATCCTCTGCGGCACCTCGGTCGGCGTCGGCTCGATGAAGCCCGGCAGCCTCGTGGAGATCGAGATCGGCGGCATCGGCAGGCTCAGCAATCGCTTCGGCTGACCGCGCAACGAATTCAACTCTTGGGGATCGACATGAAGATTGCAATCATCGGCGCGGGCGCCATCGGCGGACTGGTCGGCGCGAAGCTCGCGCTGGCCGGCGAGGAAGTGACGTTCATCGTGCGCGGCGCGAATCTCGACGCCATATCGCGCAACGGCATCAAGCTGGTTTCGGCCGAGGGCGAGGAACAGGTGGCGCGCAACGTGAAGGCCACCGACCGCTATGACGAGGCCGGCCCGCAGGACATCGTCGTGCTCGCGATGAAGGCCCACCAGGTCGAGGCCGTGGCCAACGACGTGCCCAAGCTCTTCGGGCCCGACACGGTGGTCGTGACCATGCAGAACGGCATCCCGTACTGGTACTTCCACAAGCACGGCGGTGCGCTCGAAGGCACCCCGGTGCGCAGCGTCGATCCTTCGGGCGTCGTCGCGGCGAAGATTCCGGCGCAGCGCGTGATCGGCTGCGTGGTCTATCCGGCGTCGGAGCTCATCGCGCCCGGCGTGGTCAGGCACATCGAGGGCGACCGTTTCCCCGTCGGCGAGCTCGACGGCTCGGCGAGCGAGCGCGTGAACCGCGTCTCGGCCTGCTTCACCGGCGCGGGCTTCAAGGCACCGGTGCTCGACAACATCCGCGCGGAGATCTGGCTCAAGCTGTGGGGCAACCTCACCTTCAACCCGATCAGCAGCCTCTCGCATTCGACGCTCGTCGACATCTGCCAGTACCCGCCTTCGCGCGAGCTTGCCGCGGCGATGATGCGCGAGGCCCAGGCGGTCGCGCACAAGCTCGGCATCGAGTTCCGCGTGACGCTCGAGAAGCGCATCGCGGGTGCCGAGAAGGTCGGCAAGCACAAGACCTCCATGCTGCAGGACGTGGAAGCGGGCCGCGCACCCGAGATCGACGCGCTGGTCGGCGCGGTGGTCGAGCTGGCCCGGCTCACCGAGACGCCGACGCCGCACATCGACACCGTCTACAGCCTCGTCAAGCTGCTCGCGCGCACGATGGAAGACCAGCGCGGCCGGGTCAAGCTGCACGAAATGGCATGAAGCCATGAGACGCACGCGCAGCGCCAGGATCGTCGCCACCCTCGGCCCGTCCACCACGGAGGAATCGGCCATCCGCGCGCTGTTCGAGCGCGGCGTGGACGTGTTCAGGCTCAACTTCAGCCATGGCACGCAGCACGACCATGCGCGGCGGCTCGAGACCATCCGCCGGCTCGAGAAGGAATTCGACCGGCCCATCGGCATTCTTCTGGACCTGCAGGGGCCGAAGCTGCGGCTGGGCTCTTTCGAGGGCGGCCGCGCGCAACTCGATGCGGGCGCGCGCTTCAGGCTCGACATGGACAAGGCCAGCGGCAGCGCACGCCGCGCGCCGCTGCCGCACCCGGAAATCTTCGCCGCGCTGCAGGATGGCACCGAGCTGCTGCTCGACGACGGAAAGCTGCGGCTGCGCGTGGACAGCCATGGCCCCGACTTCGCCGAGACCACGGTGCTGGTCGGCGGACCGATCTCCGACCGCAAGGGCGTCAACGTGCCGAGCGTGCTGCTGCCGATCTCGCCGCTGACGCCGAAGGACCGTGACGACCTGGACTTCGGCCTTTCGATGGGCGTCGACTGGGTCGCGCTCTCGTTCGTGCAGCGGCCAGAGGACATCGAGGAGGCGCGCGCCATCATCGGCTCGCGCGCCTGGATCATGGCCAAGCTCGAGAAGCCCGCCGCCATCGAGCATCTGGACGCGATCGTCGCGCTGTGCGACGGCATCATGGTGGCGCGCGGCGATCTCGGCGTGGAGCTGCCGCCCGAGCAGGTGCCGGAGCTTCAGCGGCTGATCGTTCGCGCATGCCGCAAGCGCGGCAAGCCGGTGGTGGTGGCGACGCAGATGCTCGAATCGATGATCGCCTCGCCCGTGCCAACGCGCGCGGAAGTGTCCGACGTGGCGACCGCTGTGTACGACGGCGTCGATGCGGTGATGCTTTCCGCCGAATCGGCTTCGGGCAAGTACCCGTTCGAGGCGGTCGCGATGATGGACCGCATCATCGCGCGCGTGGAGGCCGATCCGTCGTACCGCGCGGGCATCGACGCCACGCACGACGCGGCGCTGTCGACCACGGCCGACGCGGTGTGCGCCTCGCTTCGCCAGGTGGCCTCGCTGCTCGCACCGGCGGCCACCGTCACGTACACCTCGTCGGGCTTCACCAGCCTGCGCGCGGCGCGCGAGCGCCCGGCAGTGCCCATCCTGAGCCTCACGCCCGACATTGCAGCGGCACGCCGCATGGCGATGGTCTGGGGCGTGCACGCGGTGCTGGTCGACGACGTGCACGACGTGGCCGAGATGATCGAGTGCGCGTGCCGCACGGCGCACGCCGAGGGCTTCGCGAAGGCGGGCGACGACGTGGTGGTGGTCGCGGGCCTTCCCTTCGGACAGTCGGGCACCACCAATCTCCTGCACGTCGCGCGAATACCGCACTGAGCCGATGAAGCACGCCACCCTGCGCCAGCTGAAGGTCTTCGAGGCGGTGGCGCGGCTGCTGAGTTTCTCGCGCGCGGCCGAGGAGCTGCACCTCACGCAGCCCGCCGTTTCCACGCAGGTGCGCAAGCTCGAGGAGCATGCGGGCAACGCGCTCTTCGAGCAGTTCGGAAAGAAGATCTACCTCACGCCCCCGGGCACCGAGCTGCTGCAGATCAGCCGCGCGATCATCCAGCAGTTCGAGGCGGCGGAGCACGCGATGATGCAGTTCAAGGGCGTCTCGGGCGGCAAGCTCAACGTGGGCGTGATCAGCGCGGGCGACTACTTCTTTCCGCGCCTGCTGGTCGAGTTCGCGAGCCGCCACCAGGGCGTGACGCTGAACTTCACCGTGCACAACCGCGCGGGGCTCCTGACCCACATCGCGGAGAACCTCACCGACCTCGCGATCATGGTGCGGCCGCCCACAGACCTCGACACCGTCAACCAGCCGTTCGCGCCGCATCCTTATGTGATCGTCGCCGCGCCGGGCCATCCGTTGGTGGGCGAGAAGAAGATCGCGATGCAGAGGCTGATGCGCGAGCCCTTCGTGGTGCGGGAGAAGGCATCCGACACCTGGCATTCGATGGAAGACGGCTTCGGCGGCGACCTGAGCGGCATCAACGTCGCGATGGAGATCCGCAGCACAGAGACCATCAAGCAGGCGGTGATAGCGGGCATGGGCGTGAGCTTCGTGTCGGCTCACACGGTGAGCCAGGAGCTACGCGCGGGCAGCCTCCGCGTGCTCGACGTCGAAGGCTTTCCGCTGATGCTCAACTGGTACGTGGTGCACCGGCGCAGCAAGCGGCTGCCGCCGGTGGCGCAGGCCTTCAAGGACTTTCTCCTGAGCGACGGACCGTCGCTGATCTCGCAGATCGTGCCCTTCGAAGGCACCAAGGAAAAAGAGCGCGGCGAGTGACTCGCGCGCGCTCTTCGAGAGGTGCGGATCCGGTGTTGCGGCTCAGCGCTGCACGGGCGCCGAGCGGCGCTGGATCAGCGCGGCGCGCGCGGCCTTGTAGAAGATCACGATGGGCATCACGGCGAACAGCTCGCGCATGATGTTGCTGGCGGTCGACGACGAGGCGGGGGCGCGCAGTGCGTTGGAATCCAGGGTGGTGTGGCTCATTGAGTGCTCCAAGAAAAGAATCTGAAACTGAATCGAAAAGACCGAAGGGATTACCCTGAATTTTAGGGTTTACCCTAGACGAGGGCAAACGCCATTTTCGCGTTTCTTGACCTGGGTCAATTTTTTCCTTTTCAGATGAGGGGCCGGATACGCCGGAAATCCCGCTGCCAGAGCCCTTCGAAAGAGAAGCGGAAGTGCGCGCAACGCGCACCGCGGAGTCACCGAAGACGACGCATGAACCATCGCGTCGATCGCTCAAGCATCACGCGGAAATCATCGAACTCCGCTCATCGATTTCTCTTCCTTCATGCAACGCGAAAGCATCGCCGGATGCGCATCGCAAAGCCCTCTCATCGCGCATCGCGCACGGCGCAATTTCATAGGGATACCTCGGGGGTTCCGCGAGAGCGCGATTCGTGTGAACTTGACTGAGGTCAAGAGTTTTTGAGTCGCTCGGTCCGACAGTCATTCACGCGCAGAAAACTGGTGATCCCAATGCCGTGTATCGATGTCAACGAAGCCTCGTCGCCCGTCGATGCGCATCGCTAGCTCGACTGATTGCTCTGCATTTGCAGCCCGTCGGATTTCAACGAAAACACCAAGGACAACTCCATGACTCGGCCCACCTCCACGATCGCAGGATCCAACCCCGCGATGTACCCCCCGTCCGAAACTTATGGCGCCACCGCGACCCGATCCGAGGCGTACCGATGGGGTCAGTTGCTGATCGGCATCGTCTGCATGGCGATGATCGCCAACCTGCAGTACGGCTGGACGCTCTTCGTCAATCCGATCGCCGACAAGCACGGCTGGAGCCGCGCCGCGATCCAGGTGGCGTTCACCATCTTCGTTCTCACCGAGACCTGGCTGGTGCCCATCGAGGGCTACCTCGTCGACCGCTTCGGCCCGCGTCCCGTGGTGCTGGTGGGCGGCGTGCTGTGCGGCCTCGGCTGGGTGCTCAACTCGGTGGCCGATTCGCTGACGCTGCTGTACGTTGCTGCGGCTATCGGCGGCATCGGCGCGGGCGCTGTCTACGGCACCTGCGTGGGCAATGCGCTCAAGTGGTTCCCCGACCGCCGGGGGCTTGCAGCGGGCATGACGGCGGCGGGCTTCGGCGCGGGCTCGGCGCTCACGATCATCCCGATCTCCGCGATGATCAAGTCGAGCGGCTACGAGGCAGCCTTTCTTTATTTTGGGATCGGGCAGGGACTCATCGTGTTCCTGCTCGCATGGATGCTCACCCGCGCACCCGACCATGCCAAGGCCTCGGGAAGCCGCAACGTGCAGCAGTCGCGCCGCGACTACGCGCCCTCGGAGGTGCTGCGCTCGCCTGTCTTCTGGGTGATGTACGCGATGTTCGTGATGGTGGCCGCCGGCGGCCTGATGGCCACCGCGCAGCTCGCGCCCATCGCCAAGGACTTCAAGATCATGGACGTGCCGGTCAACATCATGGGACTGGTGCTGCCCGCGCTGACCTTTGCGCTGGCGATCGACCGCGTGCTCAACGGCCTCACGCGGCCCTTCTTCGGCTGGGTGTCCGACAAGATCGGCCGCGAGCAGACCATGTTCATCGCCTTCGCGATGGAGTCGGTCGGCATCCTGATGCTCTACCACTACGGCCAGAACCCGATCCTCTTCGTGATCCTCACGGGCATCGTGTTCTTCGCATGGGGCGAGATCTACAGCCTGTTCCCCTCGACCTGCGCCGACACCTTCGGCTCCAGGTACGCGGCATCCAACGCCGGCATGCTCTACACCGCCAAGGGCACGGCCTCGCTGCTGGTACCGCTGTCGAGCGTTCTGGCCGCCGCCACCGGCAGCTGGCAGGCCGTCTTCATCGCGGCCAGCGCGGTCAATGCGCTCGCGGCGCTGATGGCGTGGTTCGTGCTGCGGCCGATGCGCCGCAAGCACATCGAGGCGAGCCGCGCCGAATAGGCAACCGGTTTCCCTCCATCGCCGGTACCATCCGGACATTGCTTCCCCACACAGCCCCGCCATGAAGATGGCGGGGCTTTTTGCCGATGAACAGGAGCCCCCGCAGTGACGATCTACCGACTTGACGCGCATGAACCGGTCATCGACGCCAGCGCCCGCGTGGCCGAAAGCGCCAGCGTGATCGGGCAGGTCGTGCTGGCGCCCGGCAGCCGCATCGGCGCGCACTCGGTGCTGCGCGGCGACAACGAGCCCATCACGGTCGGCCGCGGCAGCCAAGTGCAGGCGGGCGTGATGCTGCACGCGGACCCGGGCTATCCGCTGACCATCGGCGCCGACGTGACGGTGGAGCCGCACGTGATGCTGCACGGCTGCACCGTGGGCGACGGCGCGGTGATCGGCGAGCACACCATCGCGCTCAACGGCTCGGTGGTGGGGCGCTCGTGCATCGTCGAGTCCGGTTCGCTGCTGACCGAAGGCAAGGTCTTTCCCGATCGCTCGCGCATCGCGGGCCGCCCCGCAAAGGTCGTCGGCGAGGTCGACGACGCGCAGGCCGAGGCGCAGTTGCGCAGGGCGCGCGAAGCTTCCACCCGATAGGGTCTTTCCGGTCCTTCCGAAACCCTGCGTGGCCGCAGGGTTGTGCGCATTGAAACCCTGCTCGGCCGCAGGGTTTGTGCGCATTGGCACCGTGCTTGTTTCGGCGGAAATTGACTTGTGTCAAGGCCCCCGACGCCCGATTCATCGACATTGATCCCCAAGCGGATGACCACGGGATTCGCGTCGAATTCCACGACGTCGAACCCGTGACAGAACCACGATGAAAACAGCTCCGCTTGCAAGCTGATGGCAACGGAGCAGATCGGACGGACCATGAAACAAGAACAGGCGCGGCAAGGGCAGCACGATGCGGACGCACTCGCCGCCGTGCAGCGCATCCTGCAGCTGCATGCGAACGAGCCCGGCGCGCTGCTGCCGATACTGCACGACGTGCAGGATGCGCTCGGCTACATCCCCGCCCACGCGGTGCCGGTGATCGCCGAGGCGCAGAACCTCTCGCGCGCCGAGGTCCACGGCGTCGTCACCTACTACCACCACTTCCGCAGCGAGCCCGCGGGCCGCCATGTGATCCAGATCTGCCGCGCCGAAGCCTGCCAGTCGATGGGCGCGGACGCATTGCTCGCGCACGCCGAACTGCGCCTGGGTTGCGGTGCGCACGGTACCACCAGCGACGGTGCGTTCACGCTGGAGCCGGCGTTCTGCCTCGGCCTGTGCGCCTCGTCGCCCGCGATGACGCTGGACGACCAGCCGCATGCGCGCGTGACGCCCAAGGCATTCGACGCACTGCTGGCGCAGGCCGAAGGAGGCCGCGCATGAGCACGATCACCGTCTACGTTCCGCGCGACTCGGCCGCGCTCGCTGCCGGCGCGGACCGCGTGGCCCGATGCATCGCGAAGGAGGCTGCGGCGCGCGGCCTGATGCTCGAGCTGGTGCGCAACGGCTCGCGCGGCATGTTCTGGCTCGAGCCGCTGGTGGAGGTGAACACGCCCGCCGGCCGCATGGCCTACGGGCCGGTGACGCCCGACGACGTGGCCGGCCTGTTCGATGCAGGCTTCCTCACGGGCGGCAAGCATCCGCTCGCGCTCGGCCCGACCGAAGACATTCCGTACCTGAAGAAGCAGGAGCGCCTGACCTTCTCACGCATGGGCATCACCGACCCGGTGTCGCTCACCGACTACCAGGCCTACGAGGGCTTCGCCGGCCTGCGCCGCGCGCTGGCGCTCGCGCCCGAGGAGATCGTGCAGCAGGTGCTCGACTCGGGCCTGCGCGGACGCGGCGGCGCGGCCTTTCCGGCGGGCATCAAGTGGAAGACGGTGCTGGGCACGGTGGCGGCGCAGAAGTACATCGTCTGCAACGCCGACGAGGGCGACTCGGGCACCTTCTCCGACCGCATGACCATGGAGGGCGACCCCTTCATGCTGATCGAGGGCATGACCATCGCGGGCCTCGCCACCGGCGCGACGCAGGGCTACATCTACGTGCGCTCGGAGTATCCGCATGCGATCGCGACGCTGAACGAGGCCATCCGCGTCGCGGAGGCCGCGGGCTTCCTCGGCGACAACATCCTGCGTTCGGGCAAGCGCTTCTCGCTCGCCGTGCGCAAGGGCGCGGGCTCGTACGTGTGCGGCGAGGAAACGGCGCTGCTCGAAAGCCTGGAGGGCAAGCGCGGCATCGTGCGCGCCAAGCCGCCGCTGCCGGCCATCGAAGGCCTGTTCGGCCAGCCCACGCTGATCAACAACGTCATCACGCTGGCCAGCGTGCCGCTGATCCTGGCGCGCGGCGCGGCCTTCTACCGCGACTACGGCGTGGGCCGCTCGCGTGGCACGCTGCCGATGCAGCTGGCGGGCAACATCAAGTACGGTGGCCTGGTCGAGAAGGCCTTCGGCGTCACGCTGCGCGAGCTGCTCTACGACTACGGCGGGGGCTCGGCCTCGGGCCGGCCGATCAAGGCTGTGCAGGTCGGCGGGCCGCTGGGCGCCTACCTGCCCGAATCGAAGTGGGACCTGCCGCTCGACTACGAAGCCTATGCGGCCGTCGGCGGCACCGTGGGCCACGGCGGCATCGTGGTGCACGACGACACGGCCGACCTGTCGAAGCTCGCGCGCTACGCGATGGAGTTCTGCGCATTGGAGTCGTGCGGCAAGTGCACGCCCTGCCGCATCGGATCGACGCGCGGCGTCGAGGTGATCGACAAGATCCGCGGCAATCAGAACCGTCCGCAGCAGGTGATGCTGCTGCGCGACCTGTGCGACACGATGGTCCACGGCTCGCTGTGCGCCATGGGCGGCATGACGCCTTTCCCGGTGCTCTCGGCGCTGGACCATTTCCCGCAGGACTTCGGCATCGAAGCACCTGACCGAAAAGCTGCCTGAGCCCCGGGCCGCATCCAGAGAAGAAATCAGCAAGGCTAGACAGACATGTTGGACCATCTCAAGGAAACCGACTACGGCACCCCCAAGCGCGAATCCGAGCGCGAGGTGACGCTGGAGATCGACGGCAACGAAGTCACGGTGCCCGCGGGCACCTCGCTGATGCGTGCGGCGGTGGATGCGGGCATCCAGGTGCCCAAGCTCTGCGCCACCGACAGCCTGGAGCCCTTCGGCTCGTGCCGGCTGTGCCTGGTCGAGATCGAGGGGCGCCGTGGCTTTCCGGCCTCGTGCACCACGCCGGCCGAGGCGGGCATGAAGGTGCGCACCCAGACGCCGAAGCTGCAGGAGCTGCGCAAGGGCGTGATGGAACTCTACATCTCCGACCATCCGCTCGACTGCCTCACCTGCTCGGCCAACGGCAACTGCGAGCTGCAGGACATGGCGGGCGTGACCGGCCTGCGCAACGTGCGCTACGGCTTCGACGGTGCCAATCACATCAAGAGCGAGAAGGACGAGTCGAACCCGTACTTCAGCTACGACCCGTCGAAGTGCATCGTCTGCAACCGTTGCGTGCGCGCCTGCGAGGAAACGCAGGGTACCTTCGCGCTGACCATCAGCGGCCGCGGCTTCGAGTCGCGCGTGTCGCCGGGCCAGGACGAGGCCTTCATGGATTCGGAATGCGTGAGCTGCGGCGCCTGCGTCGAAGCCTGCCCCACCGCCACGCTGCAGGAGAAGTCGGTGATCTGGCTCGGCCAGCCCGAGCACAGCGTGATCACCACCTGCGCCTACTGCGGCGTGGGCTGCGCCTTCAAGGCCGAGATGAAGGGCAACGAGGTCGTGCGCATGGTGCCGTGGAAGGACGGCAAGGCCAACGAGGGCCACTCCTGCGTGAAGGGCCGCTTCGCATGGGGCTATGCCACGCACCAGGACCGCATGCTCAAGCCGATGATCCGCAAGAACATCAGCGACCCGTGGCAGGAGGTGAGCTGGGACACGGCCATCAACTACGCGGCCAGCGAGTTCAAGCGCCTGCAGGCCAAGTACGGCAAGGACTCCATCGGCGGCATCACTTCGTCGCGCTGCACCAACGAGGAAACCTACCTCGTGCAGAAGCTGGTGCGCGCCGCCTTCGGCAACAACAACGTCGATACCTGCGCGCGCGTGTGCCATTCGCCCACGGGCTACGGCCTGAAGCAGACGCTGGGCGAATCTGCGGGCACGCAGACCTTTGCCTCGGTGGACAAGGCCGACGTGATCATGGTGATCGGTGCCAACCCCACAGACGGCCACCCGGTGTTCGCCTCGCGCATGAAGAAACGGCTGCGCCAGGGCGCGAAGCTGATCGTGGTCGATCCGCGCCGCATCGACATCGTGAAGTCGCCGCACATCAAGGCCGCGCATCACCTGCAGCTGCGGCCCGGTACCAACGTGGCCGTGGTCACGGCGCTGGCGCACGTCATCGTCACCGAAGGGCTGATGGCCGACGACTTCGTCGCCGAACGCTGCGACTCGGCCTCGTTCAAGGAATGGAAGTCGTACGTGGAGCGCCCCGAACAGTCGCCCGAGGCCACCGAGCAGGTCACCGGCGTGCCGGCGGCAGAGATGCGCGCCGCCGCGCGCCTGTTCGCCAAGGCGGGCAATGGCGCCATCTACTACGGCCTGGGCGTGACCGAGCACAGCCAGGGCTCGACGACCGTGATGGGCATCGCCAATCTCGCCATGGTCACCGGCAACGTCGGCCGCGAAGGCGTGGGCGTGAACCCGCTGCGCGGCCAGAACAACGTGCAGGGCTCCTGCGACATGGGCTCCTTCCCGCACGAGCTGCCGGGCTACCGGCATGTTTCGGACAGCACCACGCGCGCCACGTTCGAGTCGGCCTGGGGCGTGCAGATCAACCCCGAGCCGGGCCTTCGCATTCCCAACATGTTCGACGCCGCCATCGGCGGCAGTTTCAAGGGCCTGTACTGCGAAGGCGAGGACATCGTGCAGTCCGACCCGAACACGCAGCACGTGGCGGCCGCGATGATGGGCATGGAATGCGTGGTGGTGCAGGACATCTTCCTCAACGAGACCGCCAAGTACGCGCACGTATTCCTGCCGGGCTCCTCGTTCCTGGAGAAGGACGGCACCTTCACCAATGCAGAGCGCCGCATCTCGCGCGTGCGCAAGGTGATGCCGCCCAAGGCCGGCCTTGCCGACTGGGAGGTGACCGTGAAGCTCGCGCAGGCTCTCGGCTATCCGATGGACTACAAGAGCCCCGAGGCGATCATGGACGAGATCGCCGCGCTTACGCCCACCTTCCACGGCGTGAGCTACAAGCGCCTCGACGAGCTCGGCAGCATCCAGTGGCCCTGCAACGAGAACGCACCCGACGGCACGCCCACCATGCACATCGACCGCTTCGTGCGCGGCAAGGGCAAGTTCATCGTCACGCAGTACGTGGCGACCGACGAGAAGGTCACGCGCAGGTTCCCACTGCTCCTGACCACCGGGCGCATCCTCTCGCAGTACAACGTGGGCGCGCAGACGCGGCGCACCGAGAACAACCAGTGGCACAGCGAGGACCGGCTGGAGATCCATCCGCACGATGCCGAGGAGCGCGGCGTGAAGGAAGGCGACTGGGTCGGCATCCAGAGCCGCGCGGGCGAGACGGTGCTGCGCGCCACGGTGTCCGAGCGCGTGCAGCCGGGCGTGGTCTACACCACCTTCCACTTCCCTGAGTCGGGCGCGAACGTGATCACCACCGACAACTCCGACTGGGCCACCAACTGCCCCGAGTACAAGGTCACGGCGGTGCAGGTGATGCCGGTGATGCAGCCATCTTCGTGGCAGCAGGAGTACAGCCGCTTCAACCGCACGCAGCACGAGCTGCTCGCCGCCGCGTCGGCGCCGCAGGGCGGCGAGATGGTGCCGGCCAAGTGAGGATGCCCGCCGCATGAACCTGGCAACCGACACCGTGCAGTTCTGCGAAGGCGCGCAGCTGCTGCCCGTGCGCGGCGTGCGCGGCGGCCGGCCGTTCGATGTGCAGGACTGGGTGGCCGAGGAAGTGCCCGTGGCACTCGAATACAACGGCATCTCGCACGCGGTGATGCTCGCGACGCCGCTCGACCTGGAAGACTTCGCGCTCGGCTTCTCGCTCAGCGAAGGCATCCTCGATGCGGCGCACGAGCTCTATTCGGTGGAGGCCGAGCAGTCGGCGCTGGGCTTCACGGTGCACATGCAGGTGTCGGGCGCCGCCTTCTCGCGCCTGAAGCAGCGCCGCCGCTCGATGGCCGGGCGCACCGGCTGCGGCCTGTGCGGCACCGAGAGCCTGACTCAGGTGTCGCGCGAACTGCCGGTGCTGAGCGGCGGCGACACCGCACGGTTCGACCGCGAGGCCATCGGCCGCGCGATGTCGCAGCTGCCGTCGCAGCAGACCCTGCAGGAAGCCACCGGCGGCGTGCACGCGGCCGCCTGGTGCTCTGCCGATGGCGAGGTGATGTGGCTGCGCGAGGACGTGGGCCGCCACAACGCGCTCGACAAGCTCGTGGGCGCGCTCGCTGCCAACGACGTCGATGCCTCGGCCGGCTTCATTGCCGTCACCAGCCGCGCGAGCTTCGAGATGGTGCAGAAGGCCGCGATGGCCGGCGCACCGCTGCTCGCCGCGGTGTCGGCACCGACCTCCTTCGCGGTGGCCACGGCGCAGCGCGCGGGCCTCACGCTGGTGGGCTTCGCGCGGCAGCACGACCTGGGCGTCTACAGCCATCCGCAGCGGCTGCGCACGGCACAGCCGCACAGCGTGCGCTGAAGCTTCATTACTTCATCAAGCAACACATTTTTCAGAAAGTCCCATGGAGCACGATCACTCGGCACAGCTGGTCAAGATGGCCAACCAGATCGGCACCTTCTTCCAGGCGCAGTCGCCGAGCGATGCGGGCGCTGCCACGCAGGCAATCGCCGCGCACCTGAAGTCGTTCTGGGCGCCGAGCATGCGCATCCAGCTGATGCGCGATTTCGACGCGGGCAAGACGCCGCTGCTGATGCCGATCGTCGCCTCGGCGATCCGCAGTCACCGCGCGACGCTGCTGCCCGCTACCGGGAGCTGAGCAGGGGCACCGCTGCGGTCACGCCTGCGCGGGCGTGATGGGAGGCTGCTCGCGTGCCGGGCCTTCCTGCGCCTGCAGCAGCGATTCGTAGTAGAGGCACAGCGGCATGGCGATGAACACCATGCCCGCCACGTAGATCACGAGGCTCGTGACCGGGAAGTGCTCGCCACCCCAGTAGGGAATGGAAGCCACCGCCGCGATGCCCGCGATCAGCGCGATCGTGCCGCGCAGCGCGCCGCGCATGAACGCGATGCGCGAGAGCCCGGGTGGGGCGGACGTCCGAGAGCCTTCTGGAAAGTTCCGAAGGCTCTCGCCCTTGTCTCCATCTTTTTTCATCGTCGTCGCTCCTCGGTGAAGGCGAGGGACGGTTCTTATCACGCGCGCGAGACGCGGGTCAAGACCGAAGTCGGATGCGGTACCCCGCTGCCGCCTTCAGTCGTACTTGACCGTGTAGATCAGGTCGAGCCCGCTGGTCTGGCCGGCCTGCCCGCGCAGTGTGAGGCGCGTCGTCAGGTCGTAGAAGATGAAGAGCGTGCCGAAGGTGCCGCCGATGCTGCGTTCGTAGGTGATGTAGAAATCCTTCGACAGCCGCTTGCCCAGCGTCACGGCCGACTCGCGCAGGTCGCCGCCGCTGCCCGGGCCCTTGAAGCCGAGCTCGTCCAGTCCGAAGCGGCTGGCCAGGCCGCCGCCGGTGCCACCGCCGCCGATCCTGCCGAGCAGCGACAGCGCGGCCTGCTGCAGCAGCACCGATTCGCCGCCGCTGGTGGCCGAGGCGCGGCCCAGGATCACCCACGACAACGTTTCGGCATCGGACAGCGCCGGCTCCGAATACAGCTTCACGCGCGGCGACTGCGCGGTGCCGGTGATCTGCACGCCCGCGCGCTGCGACAGGTTCGGCCGGATCGCGAGGATGTCGAGCGCCGGGTTGTCGAAGGGTCCGTTGAAACGCGCGATGCCGGTCTCCACGTCGAGCTGCTGGCCGTAGGCGCGGTACTGGCCCTTCACGGTCTTCACTTCGCCGGTGATGCGCGGCGGCGCGTTCAGCCTCGTGCTGCGGATTTCCAGGTTGCCTTCGAGCCGGGTGGTGATGCCGCGGCCCTGCACCGCGAAGTCGTCGCCGAGGTCGAAGTCGACGGCGATGTCCGGCGGTTTCGCGGTCTGCGGCTTGGCGGCCTGCGCGTCGGCGCGGGCGGACTCGCGCTGCGCCGTCTCGGCCGCCTCGCGGTCCTTGGCGGCGGAGCGCACGACCACGTCGCTGCCCAGGCTGGGCGCCGTTTCGTCGGGCAGGATGATGACGGCGCGGTCGGTCTTGAGCTTGCCGCGCACGGTGAACTGGCCGTTGTCCAGCCTGGCCTGCAGGTCGCCCGAGAGCGTGACCTGCCGGTCGGTGCGCACCAGCACGCGCAGCGCGCGCAACTGGCCCTGCAGGGCCATGCGGATGCCCGAGGCGGTGCCGCCGGCCGGGCCCCAGCTGAGGTCGCCTGTGGCCGAGAGGGTGCCGCCGTCGGTGCGGGCTTCGCTCGCGGCGGTGCTGCGGTTGCCGCTCTGGCCGCCGATGCGCGCGGAGCTGCCGGCGCCGCCCTTGAGCGTGAATTCGGTGATCTCCACGCGCTCGCCGGTGAGCGTGGCGCGCAGCCTGCCGTCGCGCAGGTCCAGCCCTTCGACGGGTGCGCGCAGCGCGAGCTTGTCGGCGCCCAGCGTGCCGTTCCAGCGCGGCACGGCGCGGTTGCCAGAGAGCGTGGCGCTGGCGTCGAGCGTGCCGGCGATGCGCCAGCCCGGCGGTGCGAGCATCGACCACACGCCGAGGTTCGGCAGCGTGGCCTTGATGGTGCCGCCCAGCGGCGCGTCGGGAGCCCATTGCCAGCCGCCGGCGCGCTGCTGCACGCGGGTGTTGATGTCGGCGTCGATCTTGCCGGCGCGTTCGCTGTCCCAAGCGAGCACGGCGCGCACGGCGTCGCCGTCGGCATCGAGGCGCAGCTCGGCCTGGCGCAGGCCCGCGGGCGTGCTGGGCGCGTCGCCGCCCGCTGCCGAGGCTGAATTCATCGTGCGCTCGCTGGCGGTGCCCGTGCCGGTGCTGGTGATGCGCGTGACGAGTGCCGCTTCGCCCGCCTGCACGCGGATGTCGCCGCTCTGGCGCGCGAGGCGGGCCTTGGCGTGCAGCGTGTCGCCGGCGTCGATGTCCCAGTCGCCGTTGAACATGAGGTCGCCGCTGATGCCGTACTCGCTCAGCGCGGTGCTCGCGCCGAACGCGCCGGCCCAGGCCATCGGCAGGCCCTGCATCTGGCCCTTCGACTGCACGCGGAACACGCGGTTGGACGCGGCGCCGCTCTGGCTGAAGCGCAGCGGTTGCCAGTCGATGCGCACGGTGCCGGGGACAGGGCCGCGCAGCGTGGCTGAGGCGGCGGAGGCCTCCACGTCGAGACGCGGCGCGGTGCCCGCGCTGTTGTTGCCGCTGCGGATCGTCGCCGTGACCTCGCGGCCCAGCTCCAGCACCCATGGCGCGCCGGGGCGGGCGCTGTCCTGCGCCTGCAGCTTCAGGCTGGCCAGCGCAGCGCGCCATTGGCCGGCACCGGCGATGCCGCCGCTGGCGCGGGTGTCGATGTCGAACTTCTGCGTGCCGGTGGCGGCTTCGCCCTTCAGCGCGAGCGTGGCCTGCGCGAGGCTGCCGGCGAGGTCGGCCTGCAGGTTGCGCACCTGGATGTCGGTGGTGGTTCCGCCGGGCTGCGCGGAAGGCAGGGCCAAGTCCAGGCGCGGCACGCCGAGCACGGCCTTGAGGCTGGGTTCTGCGCTGCCGCGCGACGCGGGCGCGTTGGGGTTATCAAGCCGGCGCTGGATGGCCTGCCAGCCGCCCTGCCAGCTGGCGTCCAGCTTCGCCGAGCCCTTGGCACTCGCGTTGGCGAACACGTCCGACAGCCCCGGCAGGCCCTGCACCCAGCGCTGCAGGGTGTCGGCATCGTCGATGCTTGCCTTGATGTCGCCTGCGCCCGCATTCGGCGCGATGCGGCCTTCGACCTGCGCGCTGCCACCCGGCAGCACGAGCGCGAGCTTGCCGCTGGCGGCCTGCTCGGCCACGCGCACCTGCAGCCGGCCGTCGAGGCTGGCGCGCTGTGCCTCGATGCGCAGCGTGCGCAGGTCGAGCACCTGGTCTTTCCACTGGCCCTGGGCCAGCGCGCGGTCGAGCGCGAAGCCGGGCAGGGCCTTGCTGCCCGCGCCGCCGCCCTCGGCGCGCAACGTCGCGTCGAAGACGATGGTGCTTTCCTTCTGTTCGGCCTTGAGCTGGCCGCTGACGGGGGCGCCGGAGAGCTGGCTGTGCAGCGCGCCGGGGCGCACGCCGCGCACTGTGGCCTGCGCCTGCCAGGGGGAGGGCGCGGGGCTCCACTTGCCGGCCGCGTCGATGCGCCCGCCACCCGCGCGCACGGTGGCTTCGGGAAGGGTCCAGTGCGTGCCGTCGAAGCCGACCCTGGCCTGCACCTGTTCGATCGGCAGCTTTTCTTCGTTCCACGGGCCGGGCACGGCATTGCGGATGTCGGCCGAGGCCTTCCATGCGGCGGGGCCGGTGTCGGCGTCGGGCTGCAGCTCGACGGTGCCTGTGAGCTGGGTCTGCGGCGCGCCGGGCCAGAGGCTCGATGCATCGACGTTGCGCAGGTTGGCCTTGGCGTCGATCACCGGTTGGGGCAACCAGGGCGCGATCTGCGCCTGCAGGCTGGCTTCCATGGGCGCGTCGGCGTTCTCCTCGGCCGGCTTCAGCTCGGCCGCGACCTGCAGCCGCGCGGCGGTGCCGGCAAGCGTGCCTTTCACGGTGGCGGTGGCGAGCACGTCGATGTCGTGGTCCTCGGCCAGCGGTGCCTTCACCCGGCCGTCGAGTGCGGCATCGATCGCCATCGGCGCCGGGCCTTGCAGCTTCACGCGGGTGCTGTAGTGGCCGTCGGCGATGTCCACGCCCTTCACCTCGAGCAGGTGCTCCGCGGCCTTGTAGCTGTAGCTGCCCGAAAGGTTCAGCGCCTGCAGCACCGGCGGGCCGGCCCAGCGCAGCTCGTCGATGCGGAAGGGCAGTTCGACCTCGACCGGCAGCGCGAGCTGTTCGAGCGGTTCGGTGGGCTTGTCGCTCGGCGGGCCGCGCTTCTCGATCAGCACCTGCTTCGCATGCACCTCGCCGAGCTGCACCTTGCGCTGCAGCAGCGGCGCGAGCTGCCAGCCGATGGTGGCGTCGTTCACCTCGACGGCGATGCTTTCGCTCTGGTACTTGAGCCAGCCGATGCGCCCGCCGGTGCGCAGCGAGCCGGTGACGTCGCGGCTTTCGAGCGTCTGCCCGGCCGGCAGACGCTGCGCGGCCTGCGCGAGCGCGAAGGCGAGCGAGGTGTTCGAGCCCAGCCACCACCATGCGCCCGCGACCAGCAGCGCCACGGCGAGCAGCAGGCCGGCCAGGGTCCAGGCCACGGCGCGCATCACCCGGCGCGCGCGCGAGCGGCGAGGGGGCTGCGTCGTCGGCGTGGATTTGTCGTCGTCGGTCTGCATCTGGCGGTGAGTCAGAAAGTGAAGCCGAGGCGGAAGTGCAGGCGGAACTTCTTCGAGTCCACGCCGTAGGCCAGGTCGGCCTGCACCGGCCCGACCGGGCTGCGCCAGCGCGCGCCCACGCCCACGCCCACCTTGGGCTTGAGTTCGCCGGGCTTGTCGGCCACGGCGCCGGCGTCGACGAACACCACGCTCTCCCATTCGGTGAGCTTGTTGTTGTAGACGAAGGGGCGCTGCCACTCAACGCTGGCCACGCCGAGGTAGCGGCCGGCCACCGTGGTGCCGTCGGCGCGCACGGTGCCGATCTGCTTGTAGCTGTAGCCGCGCACGGTGGTGTCGCCGCCGGTCAGGAACATCAGCGTGGAGGGAATCTGCGCGCTTTCCTTGGCCGCCACCGCGCCGGCTTCGAGCCGCAGTTGCAGTCGGCTGCGGCGCGCGCTGGTTTCCTTGTCTTCGCCCGAGCCCAGCGGCAGCACGCCGAGCCAGCGCGCGTAGGTGCGGGTGAAGGGCGTCCGCTCGCCGGTGAGCGTGTAGCCCGCGGCCACTTCGAGCGCGATGCCGAAGCCGCGCGAGGGCGCGGAGTTGTTGTCGAAGTAGCGCCCGGTCCAGCCCCAGTTGGCCGTCACGGCGGAGGCCGAGGGCGGGGCGTTGGTGCCGCGGTTCTGCGCGTAGTCGTACTGCAGGAAGTAGCTGCGGTCGATGTGGTCGCCCGACTTGTCGCGCCCGCCGCGCAGGCGTCCGCTGTCGACCACGTAGCTGCCCGCCTGCTCGCTCTTGAGCTCGGCGCCCGAGAACCAGCGCCAGCCGTGGTCGTCGGGAATCGCCTTCAATTCGGTGGAGAGCGACTTGATGTCGTTGTCCACCGACAGCCGCGAGACGGCGCGCCAGCCCAGCAGCGGGATCTGGTTGTGGATGTGGTCGATCGACAGGCGCGGGCCGTTGTCGGTGGTGAAGCCCACGCCCAGCACCACCTTCTGAAGCGGCGCCTCGCGCAGCTGCGCGATGACGGGCGCGGCCAGCGGGTTGCCGCTCTCGGTGTCGAGCGTGAGGAACACCGAGTCGTAGTAGCCGCTGCTGGCAAGGCGCTGCTGCGCGTCGAGCAGCTTCTGCTGGTCGTAGTCCTGGCCGCTGGGCAGGCGCGCGATGCGGCGCGCGCCGTCGGGGTCGTAGCGCTGGATGCCGCGCAGCACCAGCGGGCCGAACCTGTAGGCAGGACCGGATTGGTAGGTGACGCTCAGGCGCGCCTCGCTGCGGTCTGCATCGACCTCGGCGCGGCTGATCTCGATGGTGCCGGTGGGAAAGCGCCTGGCTGTGAGGCTGCGCAGCGCGGTGGTCTTTGCATCGTCCCAGGCCTGCTGCGTGAAGGGCTGGCCGGCGCGCAGGGCCCAGGCGGTGCGGATCGAATCGCGCTGCGACTCGGCCGCCGCGTCGTCCGCGATGGCGCCGGCATAGCTGATCTGCACGTTGCTGACCTTGGTGATCTCGCCCGGCGACACGGTGATGACGATCTCGCGCGGGGCCTTCTCGCCCTGCGGCGTCTCGTTGAGTTCGAGCGTCAGCGTGGGAGCGAAGTAGCCGAGGGTGCCGAGCAGTTCGCGCGCATTGGCCTCTGCGGCCACCATGAGGCGGGAGATCTCGGTTGCGCCCAGGTCGTCGAGCTCGCGGTAGCGCTGGATCTCGAGGTGCAGCTTGAGGTAGTCGCGCACGGCCTCGGGGCCGCGCACGTCGACGGTGAAGGCGTCGCGTTTGTCCGTGGGCTTCTTGTCGCCGTCTTCCTTGCCGGCCTCATCCGAAGCGGTGGTGGTGCCGCCGGCCGAGCCGGCACGCACGAGGCCCGCCACGGGCTTGTTGCTTTCTTCGGCGGAGTCCTTTTTCGGCAGCAGGCTGCAGCCTTGCAGGAGCAGGACGCCGCAAAAAAGCAAAGCCGGCCACAACGCCGGCGAAGAAACAGAAACCGCCCTGACCATGGGCGGATTCTGACAGCAAGCCCGGCCGGTTCCTGAAGGCCCGGCCGGATCGCCGGCATCGTCCTACTTGGACAGCATGCGCATCGCTTCCTCGAGGCCCCGCAGCGTGAGGGGGTACATGCGGTTCGACATCAGCTGCTGCATCACCGCGATGCTCTGGCGGTACTGCCACACGCCCTGCGGCTCGGGGTTGATCCACGCGAACTTCGGGAAGGTGTGCGTGAGGCGTTGGATCCACTCGGCGCCGGCTTCCTCGTTGTTGTATTCGACGCTGCCGCCGGGCTGCAGGATCTCGTAGGGACTCATGGTCGCGTCACCGACGAAGATGAGCTTGTAGTCCTTGTTGTACTTGCGCAGGATGTCCCAGGTCGCGAACTTCTCGGAGAAGCGGCGCTTGTTGTTCTTCCACATGAAGTCGTACACGCAGTTGTGGAAGTAGAAGAACTCCAGGTGCTTGAACTCGGTCTTCACGGCCGAGAACAGCTCTTCCACGCGCTGGATGTGCTCGTCCATCGTGCCGCCCACGTCCATCAGCAGCAGCACCTTGACGTTGTTGTGGCGCTCGGGCCGCATCTTGATGTCGAGGAAGCCGGCGTTGGCGGCGGTCGAGTGGATGGTATCGTCGAGGTCCAGCTCCTCGTCATGGCCCTCGCGCGCGAACTTGCGCAGCCGGCGCAGCGCGACCTTGATGTTGCGGGTGCCGAGCTCCTGCGTGTCGTCGTAGTCCTTGTAGGCGCGCTGGTCCCACACCTTCACGGCGCTCTTGTTCTTGCCCGCGCCGCCGATACGCACGCCCTGCGGGTTGTAGCCGCCGTTGCCGAAGGGCGAGGTGCCGCCGGTGCCGATCCACTTGCTGCCGCCCTCGTGGCGCTCCTTCTGCTCCTCGAAGCGTTTCTTGAGCGTTTCCATGAGCTCGTCCCAGCCCATCTTCTCGATCTTGGCTTTTTCCTCGGCCGTGAACTCGCGCTCCAGCGTCTTCCTGAGCCAGTCGAGCGGCACTTCCTTGGTGAAGTCGGTGAGCATCTCCACGCCCTTGAAATAGGCGGCGAAGGCGCGGTCGAACTTGTCGTAGTGCTTCTCGTCCTTCACGAGCGCGGTGCGCGAGAGGTAGTAGAAGTCGTCCAGGCTGTGCGCGCCGTCGGAGTTGGGGCCCACCACGTCGGCCTGCAGGGCCTCGAGCAGCGTGAGGTATTCCTTGACCGAGACCGGCAGCTTGGCCGAGCGCAGGGTGTAGAAGAAGTCGATGAGCATTGGGGCGCTCCTTCCTTGTGTGTGGCAGGCAGCTCAGCCGCGCGGCTTGTCGAGCAGGTACAGCAGCTGCGCCTTCACCTCGGGCCATTCGCCCGAACGCAGGCTGTACATGACGGTGTCGCGGATGGTGCCGTCGCGGCGCATCGCGTGGCCGCGGATCACGCCGTCCTTCTTCGCGCCCAGCCGCTCGATGGCGCGCTGCGAGGCGTAGTTGAAGTTGTCGGTGCGCCAGCCCACCACGTTGCAACCCAGCGCGTCGAAGGCGTGCGTGAGCATCAGCAGCTTGCAGGTGGTGTTGACGTGGGTGCGCTGGCAGCGCGCGGCGTACCACGTGTAGCCGATCTCCACGCGCTTCACGGCCGGCAGGATGTCGTGGAAGCTGGTGCTGCCGAGCACGGTGCCGGTGGCCTCGTCGGTCACGGCGAAGGCGAAGCGGTCAGCCGTCTTGAGCGCGGTCTCGATGTAGGTGCGGGTGTTCTCCGGCTCGGGCACGGAGGTGACGCGCAGCTTCCACAGCTCGCCGTCGGCGGCCGCGGCGCGCAGGCCGTCTTCGTGTTCGAGCGACAGCGGCACCAGCGCGATGCCGCGGGCCTTCAGCGTGACGGGTTCGACGAATGCCATTCTTTTCTCCGGGCTCTCCTCGGGCTTCAGCCGCGCGGATCGCCGTACTTGCCCGCGTACCAGACGCGCGCGGCCTGTGCGCCGGCGCCGCCGCCCAGGCCGATCAGCGCGATGCCGATGATTTCGCGCTTGTTGTATTCGCCGCTGCCGAAGGCGTCGAGGCCCAGCAGCAGCCCGAGCCCGCGGCCCAGCAGCGCGCCCACCACGAACATCACGGCCTGGGCAATGCCCAGCTTCATGAGCTGCCTGGTGGAGTGTTTCTGGCTGCTCATGGGTTCAGCGGTTGTTGCGTTGCATGAAGACGAGCTTCTCGAAGAGCGTCACGTCCTGTTCGTTCTTGAGCAGCGCACCCACCAGCGGCGGCACGGCGACCTTGTCGTCCTTGCTCTGCAGGGCTTCGAGCGGGATGTCTTCGGCGACCAGCAGCTTGAGCCAGTCGAGCAGCTCGGAGGTGGAAGGCTTCTTCTTCAGGCCGGGCAGGTTGCGCACGTCGTAGAAGGTCTTCATCGCGGCCGCGAGCAGTTCCTGCTTGAGGCCGGGGAAGTGCACGCCGACGATGTGCTTCATCGTCTCGGCGTCGGGGAACTTGATGTAGTGGAAGAAGCAGCGGCGCAAGAAGGCGTCGGGCAGTTCCTTCTCGTTGTTCGAGGTGATGAACACCACCGGCCGGTGCTTGGCGCGGATCAGCTCGCGCGTCTCGTAGCAGTAGAACTCCATGCGGTCGATTTCGCGCAGCAGGTCGTTCGGGAATTCGATGTCGGCCTTGTCGATCTCGTCGATGAGCAGCGCCACCGGCTGGTCGGCGGTGAAGGCCTGCCAGAGCACGCCCTTGACGATGTAGTTGTTGATGTCGCTCACGCGTTCGCCGCCGTCGACGTCCTTGAGCTGCGAGTCGCGCAGGCGGCTCACGGCGTCGTATTCATAGAGGCCCTGCTGCGCCTTGGTGGTCGACTTGATGTGCCACTGCAGAAGCGGCAGGCCGAGCGACTGGGCCACTTCCTCGGCCAGCATGGTCTTGCCGGTGCCGGGTTCGCCCTTGACGAGCAGCGGGCGCTTGAGTGTGATGGCCGCGTTGACCGCGAGCATCAGGTCCTGCGTGGCGACGTAATTGTCTGAGCCCTGGAATTTCATGAATGCGATGAGTGAAACGGAGGCTGGGGTGGAGAAAAGAACACACCCGATGTGCGTCGTGCAGCCTCAGGGTTGGCCTGCACAGGGTTCCAGGGGACCCCTGCATATAATCGAATGTTGATCCGAAAAACTGTACTCTCCACGAGATTGTGCGCGCAAAATGAACAAGTTGTTGACCACGATGTTTGCCCTTGCTGTCGCTTCCGTGACGGTCTCGGCTGAAGCCCAACAAGTCACTGGCAAGGCCCAGGACGGAGCAAAGAAGGTACAGATGTGCGTGGGCTGCCACGGCATCATCGGCTATCAGGCCAGCTTCCCGGAGATTCACAAGGTGCCGATGATCGCCGGCCAGAGCGCCACCTACATCACGGCAGCGCTCACCGCGTACAAGGGCGGCGACCGCAAGCATCCCACGATGCGCGCCATCGCCGACTCGCTCTCCGACCAGGACATCGCCGACGTCGCCGCCTACTACAGCCAGCTCGGCACGAAGGACGGCAGCGCACCGCCCGCCACGCTGGCCAAGGCCACGCCCGCCAACGTCGAGGCACTCATCACCCGCAACGCAGACAACAGCTGCACCAAGTGCCACGGCGCCAACTTCAACACGCCGAACGATGGCACCGTGCCCAAGCTGGCCGGCCAGCATGCCGACTATCTGTTCGTCGCACTCAAGTCGTACCGCGTGAAGAACAACTCGCACCTGGGCCGCTCGAATGCGGTGATGGGCCAGCAGGTCGAGGAGAAGAAGTTCACCAACGCCGAGCTCAAGACGCTCGCCAGCTACATCAGCTCGCTGCCCGGTGAGCTGAAGACGGTGCCCGAATCGCGCATCCATCACGGCGCCGAATAAGCGTTCAGTGCAGGCGCTTCGTTGCGCACAAACAAAAAAGCCCGCTGCTGCGGGCTTTTTTGTGTCCGGGATTTCCCTGAGAGAACCGCGGATCAGACGTCGAAGAACGCCGTCTCGTCCGTGCCCTGCATGCGGATGTCGAAGCGATAGGTGACGGCGCCGCCTTGCTCCACGCGCTCGGCGATCAGCGTGTGGCGGCGGTCGACCGGCACGCTCTGCAGCACCGCGTCCTTCGCATTGGCCTCGGCCTCGTCGCTGAAGTACACGCGCGTGAACGCATGCAGCAGCAGGCCGCGCATCAGCACGATGACATTGATGTGCGGCGCCTCGCCGGGCGATTCGGCGCCGGGCTTGACGGTGTGGAACACGAAGCGGTTGCCCTCGTGCGTGCCGGTGCCGACGCGACCGAAGGCGCGGAAGCCCATGGCGCGCGCTTCTTCCGGCGTCTGTGGATAGCGGCCTTCGCCGTCGGGCTGGCTGATCTCGACCAGCGCGTCGTTGATCGGATTGCCGTCGCCGTCGATCACGCGGCCTTCGAGGCGGATGCGTTGGCCGGTGGCGTTGTCGAGCGCCACGACGGAGTCGAAGGGCTGGTCGAAGTCGTAGCCGTACTGCGTGGCGGTGAGGCCGTAGGCGAAGTAGGGGCCCACGGTCTGCGAGGGGGTCTGGCCGAAGTCGGCTTCCTGTGCGGTCATCAACATGATGCGTGTCTCCTGGCTCAGCGGTTCTCGAAGGGGGTTTCGTCTGCGCCGCGCAGCACGATGTCGAACTGGTAGCCCAGCGCGTAGCCTTCCTCGGTGATGTCGAGGCTGAAATCGGCGATCAGGCGGTTGCGATAGCGCTCGGGGGTGCCGGTGATCATCGGGTCGTACTGCATCAGCGGGTCGCCGGGGAAGTACATCTGCGTGACGAGGCGGCTCGCGAAGCTCTGGCCGAACAGCGAGAGGTGGATGTGCTGCGGACGCCAGGCGTTCGGATGATTGCCCCACGGGTACGCGCCGGGCTTGATGGTGAGGAAGCGGTAGCGGCCTTCGCTGTCGGTCAGGCAGCGGCCCGCGCCGAGGAAGTTGGGGTCGAGCGGCGCGTCGTGCTGGTCGACCTTGTGCACATAGCGGCCGGCGGCGTTGGCCTGCCACAGCTCGACCAGCGTGTTGGCCACCGGGCGGCGGCGGTCGTCGAGCACGCGGCCCGTGAGGATCATGCGTTCGCCCAGCGGCTCGCCGTTCTTGCGCGCGTTGCGCGTGAGGTCGTGGTCGAACTCGCCGATGCTGTCGTGGCCGTACACCGGCTGCTGCAGTTCGCCGAGCGAGGCCTTCAGCGGAATCAGCGGCTTCTGCGGGCCGCGCTTCACGGTGGACTTGTAGCCGGGATACACGTAGCTGGGATGGGCTTCCCAGTCGCGCGGCGTGAGGATGGGCGATTTGCCTTGGGTCTTGGTCAACATGAACGTTGTCTCCTGTCGTGGGACGAATCCGGAAGCCGCCACTTTAGAAGCGGCATCCGATGATGTAAATTGAAGATTGCTCCGTTCTCAATAACCAGAAGGCATTGAAAGACTCCGCCGATCTTCGACAGGATTTCGTGCGCAACGTGCAGTTGCGGCACCTGCGCTGCCTCGTCGCCGTGGCGCAGGAACGCCACCTCGCGCGCGCGGCCGAGCGGCTGGCGCTGAGCCAGCCGGCCGTGTCCAAGACGCTCTCCGAGCTGGAGGCCATCGCCGGCACGCGGCTGGTCGAGCGCAGCAAGGCCGGCCGGCGCGGCGTGCAAGGGCTCACGGCGGCCGGCGAGCAACTGCTCGCGCATGCGCTGCGCGTGCTCGAGGCGCTCGACGCCAGCGCGCAGGCCGTGGCGCCGGCAACCGGCGGGCGCATCGAACGCCTGCGCATCGGCGCATTGCCGAGCGTGGCGCCGGCCCTGCTGCCGGCGGCGCTCGCAAGGTTGCGCGACAGCCGGCCTTCGGTGCAGATCGTGGTGAAGAGCGCGGCCAACGCCGCGCTGCTCGACGAGCTGCGCGCCGGCGAGCTCGACCTGGTCGTCGGCCGCATGAGCGATCCGCGCCTGATGGGCGGCCTGAGCTTCGAGCTGCTGCACACCGAGGCGCTGGTGTTCGCCGTGCGCGCGGGGCATCCGCTGGCGCACAGGGCGGTGTCGGTGCAGGCGGTGCTGGCCTATCCGCTGGTGGTGTACGGCGAGGGCACGATCCCGCGCCACAACACCGAGAGCTTCCTGTCGGCACGCGGCCTCGTGCTGCCGGCCAATGCGCTGCAGACGCTCGACGTGGCGGTGGCCCGCGCGCTGGTGGCGGTGTCCGATGCGGTGTGGATCACGCCGCTGGGCGCCGCGCGCGGCGAGCTGGCGGACGGCCGTCTCGTGCGGCTGCGCATCGAGACCGGCGGCACCGAGGAGCCGGTCGGCCTGCTGCAGCGCAGCGACGCCGAGCCTTCGGCGCTGCGCGGCGCCATGGCCGCGCTGCTGCGCGAGGCGGCGAAGCAGCAGGGTGCGGTGCCATCCGCAGCCAGACGGAAGCGAGACGGCTGACGGAAGCGAGACGGCTAGCCGGTTTCCACCGGGAACACCGCGGAACCGGCTTTGCCGGGCCGCTGGTGTTGCCCCCTGCAAGGGGGTGGCGAAGCGACACGAAGTGCGCGAAGCCTGGGGGTTAGTCCTTCGTCGCCCTGCGCTGCACGCAGGCCACGTAGCCCTCGCCGTCCGGCGGCCTGCCGGCGCGCTGGCTCTCCCACATCATCTGCCCCAGGCATTCCATCGCCTCGTGATGCGCATGCAGCAGCGAGCCGCGGCGCGCGGCCAGAAGCTCGACGGCCTGGCGGATGCCGCGCGGCTGGTCGATGGAGCACTGCTCGCTGATCGACAGATGCATCGACAGATGAAGGAACGGGTTCTCGCGCCCGTTCGATCCGTCGTAGACCCGCGCCACCGCCGCGTCGGCGTCGGCCAGGTCCTCGTGGTACTCGGGGTGCTCGTCGATCCAGCCGGCGGCGATGGTCTCGAGCGCTTCCATCGGCAGGCCCTGCCGGTGCTTGGCGTACACGTCGCAGAAGAAGCGGCGCACGTCTTCCTGGGAGGGGTTGAACATATCTATATAGAGGTAGAAAAAAGAAGAGTGGGGGCCGTGCGCGCGAGCCTCTTCGCAGGCGGCTTCGCGGACTCTCGGATGTGTCGGACGTTCCGGGTACGAGGCGTTACATCGTTACGTAACGAATCGCTGATTGACCTCCTTACGAGCTGTTTCCACACCTCGCCGGAAGGCAGGCAAAAAGAAAATTCTCCATGTGAATCAACAAGTTGCAGCACCTGCAACCGCTTTGGCATGGGGCGCGGAAAAAGCGGCACGCTAGTTGCCCCTGAGTAGGCATCTTTTGTCACAGAGGCTGCCATGACCGCTCAACAAGCATCGACCAATCCGACCGAGGGACTTGCCGCCGCTGGCGCTGCTCCTGTGGTCATCGCCCAGGCCACCGTCACACCGCTCGGCACTCCCGGCGTGGTGAGTTCGGCGGCGCCCGCCGCAGCTGCGGCCCCCGCCAGCATCGGCACATTATCGAACGCCACGCCAGGCGTGGAGGTGATGCGCGACGGTGTCCGCATTCCCGTCGATGGCAATCAGACGCTGATGGCCGGCGACCGCGTGATCGTTCCTCAGGACGGCCACGCCAATGTTCTCTTCCCCGGATCGGCCACCAACAAGGCCCCGCTCGCCGGCGTGTTCACCGGCGGCACCGATGCCACCATCGGCTCGACCAAGCTGCCCGGCGGCCTCGAACAAGTGAATGTGGATGTCGCCTCGGGCGACCTGCAGGTGACCCCGCCGGACAGCGATGCGGATGCAGCTGCCCTGGCCGTCACCAAGAAGCTCGCTGCCGGCAGCGGCATCGGGCTGGGTGAATTCGCACTCGGCGCCCTCGGCGCCGCAGCACTCGGCGCCGCGCTCAGCGGCGGTGGCGGCGGCAGCGACAGCGTGGTTCCGCTGCTCGTCGGTTCGGGCAACCCGACCACGCCGGGTGATTCCGACGCGGATGCCGACTCGGATGCCGATGCCGACGCGGATGCGGACGGTGATGCCGACGCCGATGCCGACGCAGACGCCGATGCCGACGCAGATGCAGATGCAGATGCCGACGCAGATGCCGACGCAGATGCCGACGCAGATGCCGATGCAGACGCAGATGCCGATGCAGACGCCGATGCCGATGCAGACGCCGATGCCGATGCAGACGCCGATGCCGATGCAGACGCCGACGCCGACGCCGATGCAGACGCCGACGCAGATGCCGATGCAGACGCCGATGCAGACGCAGACGCAGACGCAGACGCAGACGCAGACGCCGATGCAGACGCAGACGCAGACGCAGACGCAGACGCAGACGCAGACGCCGATGCCGATGCAGACGCAGACCACCTCCTCGACCCGGGCGACAGCCTCGTCAACCACGTCACCGACAGCCTCAGCGGCGCGCTCGGCCTCGGTACCTCGCTCACGCCGGTCACCAACGTGGTCGACGGCTTGACCGACACGCTCGACGACGTGCTGGCTCCGTTGCTCGGCAGCGAGTTCACGCCGAACAATCCCAACCAGTTCGATCCGATCGACAACACCGTCGGCAGCGTGACCGACCTGCTGGGCGGCACCCTGAGCCCCACGCTCGACAACCTGCTGGGCGCCGGTGCCACCACCGCCATCCTCGGTACCGTGCTGGGCCAGGTCGACTACCTGACCGACGCGCTGAACAACGGCCTGACCAACCTGGTCGGCGACCACGGCATCGTCAGCGGCCTGACCGATGCCCTAGGCCTCGGTGGCGTCACCGACCAGCTGCTCGGCAACGATGGTCTGGTAGGCGGCCTGCTTGGCAACGTGCTCGGCGACGGCAGCCTGGTCTCGGGCCTGCTGGCCGAAGACGGTCTGGTCGGCGGCCTGCTCGGCCACGACGGCCTCGTGGGCGGCCTGCTGGCTGAAGACGGCGCCGTGGGCGGCCTCCTCGGCAACGTGCTGGGCAGCGACGGCCTCGTGGGCGGCCTGCTCGGCGACGGCGCGGTGGGCAGCCTGACCGGCGGCCTGCTGGGTGAAGACGGCCTGCTGGGCGGCCTGCTCGGCGACGGCAGCGCACTGGGTGGCCTGCTGGGCAACGACGGCCTGGTCGGTGGCCTGCTGGGCGGCGACGGCACCTTGTCCAACGTGCTCGGCAGCGGCGGCCTCACCGGCGAACTGCTGGGCCACGGCGGCCTGATCGACAGCCTGCTCGGCCAGGATGGCGCGATCTCCGGCATCATCGCCGACAGCCCGCTGGGTGGCCTGCTCGGCGGCGAAGGCGGCCTGCTGGGCGGTGCGCTCGGTGGCCTGCTCGGCGACGACGGCCTGGTCGGCGGTCTGCTGGGCGACAACGGCCTCGTCGGCGGTCTGCTCGGCAACGATGGCCTGCTCGGCGGTGTCCTGGGCGGCGATGGCCTGCTGGGTGGCGTGCTCGGCAATGACGGCCTGCTCGGCGGTGTGCTGGGCGACGACGGTCTCGTCGGTGGCCTGCTCGGTGGCGATGGCCTGCTGGGCGGTGTGCTCGGCGACAACGGCCTGGTCGGCGGCCTGCTTGGCAGCGACGGCCCCGTGGGCGGCCTGCTCGGCGACAACGGCCTTGTCGGCGGTCTGCTGGGCGGCGATGGCCTGCTGGGTGGCGTGCTCGGCGGCGACGGCCTCGCTGGCGGCCTGCTCGGGCCGGACGGCGTGGTCGGCGGCCTCCTGAGCGACGACGGCGTCGTCGGCGGCTTGCTCGGCAACGATGGCCTTGTCGGTGGTCTGCTCGGCGGCCTGCTGGACGGCATCGGTGGTGGCGGCACCCCTGGCACCGGCGCGGCGCTGCTCGATCCGGCCGACGGCGTGCTCGGCAACCTGGCCGACGGCCTGAACGAAGGCCTGCTGGGTGGGCTTGGCCTGGGCAACGTGCTCGGGCCGGTGGTCGGCGTGGCCGACAACCTGACCGACACGGTCGACGGCCTGCTGGGCCCGGTGCTCGGCACCAGCTTCACGCCGAACGATCCCAACGTGCTCGACCCGGTCGACGGCCTCGTTGGCCAGGTGGCTGGCGGTGCCGCCGGCCTGCTGAGCCCGCTGACCGACCAGCTGCTCGGCACGAACACGACGGCCGCGCTGCTGAACGGCGTCACGGCGCAGGTCGACTACCTGACGGACGGTGTAGCCAACCTCCTGTCCGGCGATGGTCTGCTCGGCGGTGTGCTGGGAGACAACGGTCTGCTGGGCGGCGTGCTCGGCGGTGACGGTGGTCTGCTCGGCGGTGTTCTGGGAGACAACGGTCTGCTGGGCGGTGTGCTCGGTGGTGACGGTGGTCTGCTCGGTGGTGTTCTGGGCGACAACGGTCTGCTGGGCGGTGTGCTCGGTGGTGACGGTGGTCTGCTTGGCGGAGTACTTGGCGACAACGGTCTGCTTGGTGGCGTACTCGGTAGCGTGACCGGCGGTGACGCTGGTGGCCTGCTCGATGGCGTGCTCGGCAGCGACGGTCTGGTCGGTGGTCTGCTCGGCTCCGTGACCGGCGGCGACGCTGGTGGCCTGCTCGACGGCGTGCTCGGCAGCGACGGCCTGGTCGGTGGTCTGCTCGGCTCCGTGACCGGCGGCGACGCTGGTGGCTTGCTGGACGGCGTACTTGGCAGCGACGGCCTGGTCGGTGGCCTGCTCGGCGGTGTGACCGGCGGCGGAGCTGGTGGTCTGCTCGACGGCGTGCTCGGCAGCGACGGTCTGGTCGGTGGCCTGCTCGGCGGTGTGACCGGCGGCGGAGCTGGTGGCCTGCTCGACGGCGTGCTCGGCAGCGACGGCCTGGTCGGTGGCCTGCTCGGCGGTGTGACTGGCGGCGGCACTGGTGGCCTGCTCGACGGCGTGCTCGGCAGCGACGGTCTGGTCGGTGGCCTGCTCGGCGGTGTGACCGGCGGCGGAGCTGGTGGTCTGCTCGACGGCGTGCTCGGCAGCGACGGCCTCGTCGGCGGTCTGCTCGGCGGTGTGACTGGCGGCGGCACTGGTGGTCTGCTCGACGGCGTACTCGGCAGCGATGGCCTCGTCGGCGGCCTGCTCGGCACCGTGACCGGCGGCGACGCTGGTGGTCTGCTCGACGGCGTACTCGGCAGCGATGGCCTCGTCGGCGGCCTGCTCGGCACCGTGACCGGCGGCGACGCTGGTGGTCTGCTCGACGGCGTACTCGGCAGCGACGGCCTCGTCGGTGGTCTGCTCGGCACCGTGACCGGTGGCGGCACCGGCGGTGTGCTGGATGGCGTGCTCGGCAGCGACGGCCTCGTCGGTGGTCTGCTCGGCACCGTGACCGGTGGCGGCACCGGCGGTGTGCTGGATGGCGTGCTCGGCAGCGACGGCCTCGTCGGTGGTCTGCTCGGCACGGTGACCGGCGGCGGCACTGGTGGCCTGCTCGACGGCGTGCTCGGCAGCGACGGCCTCGTCGGCGGTCTGCTCGGCACGGTGACCGGCGGCGGCACTGGCGGCGTGCTCGACGGCGTGCTCGGCAACGACGGCCTCGTCGGCAGCCTCCTGGGTCAGGACGGCCTGGTGGGCAGCCTGCTCGGCGGCCTGACCGGCGGCAACAGCCCGGTGGCCAACATCCTGCAGCCGGTGACCGATGTCGCCAGCAGCGTGACCGGCACCGTGACGCCGGTCGTGTCGACCGCCACCAGCGCAGTGCACGACGTGACCGCGCCGGTGACCGACATCCTGGCAGGCGCCACGACGGCGGTGGCTCCGGTGGCGGACGCGGTCAGCAGCGTGACGACGGGTGTCGACCATGCGGTCACCCCGCTGGTGACGAACGTCGTGACCCCGATCACCAGCCTGGTCGAGCACGCCGTGTCGCCCGTGACGAACGTCCTGCACGGCCTGCTGGGCTGATCGGCCGGAAACAGACAACAGAAGGAAGAGGGGCGAGGGAGCTTGCTGCAGCACCAGGGACAGGCCGCCACCGGCCTGTCCCGCGAAAGGACCGACATGAAAAAGAATTTCCAGACATTGGCCATCGTCGCGCTCGGCGCAGCACTCGTGGGCTGCGTGGCCCCGAAGACCGGTCGTGACGATGCGACCTACTACTACTCGAACAAGGCCACCACCGCGGTGCCGAAGGTGGAACCGGCACCGCCGCCGCCGGTGCAGAACGGACCGGTCGGCGTGCCGAAGATCGTCTACTTCGATTTCGACAAATACAACATCAGGCCCGGCGACCGCAACATCGTCGAAGCTCACGCGAGCTTCCTGCGCAACCGGCCGTCGAGCCGGATCGTGATCGAGGGCCACACCGACCAGCGCGGCGGCCGCGAATACAACCTGGCGCTCGGCCAGCGCCGTGCCGATTCGGTACAGCGCGCGCTCACGCAGCTCGGCGTGCCCGCCGAGCGCATCGAGGCCATCAGCTGGGGCCTGGAGAAACCCGCATCGAACGAGACCACCGAGGAGGGCTATCAGCTCAATCGCAGAGCCGAATTCAGCTATCGCTGAAGCCGGATCACCGCGATGACTTCAGCGGCAGTTTCCGGTCCGCGCATACGTCACCAGAGCGAAAGCAGATGACGGGCGTGGCCGGTTTCCCGCATCCGACCGGGGCCGAATGATGTCCTTCCCAGACCAGCTCCACGCCTGCCACGAACGCCTTGCGTCGGTGTGCGCGGCGCTGCCTGCCCCGTATCCTGCGTTCACGCTGTTCTTCTCCGTCAGCGACGGTTCGCAGCGCGCGCATGTCGTGCACGCACGGGCCGCCGACTTCGAGACCGCATGGCGCGAAGGCGCCGGGCACGTGGAACGCTGGGTGAGCGAGCGCGGCATCGTGTCGCCGTGGCTGCGCATCGACTGGGTCGAGGGCGCGAGCCCGATGGACTGGGCCCAGTTCAAGACCCAGCTCACGGCGGTCAAGCGCAACTACTTCCGCCTCGGCCTGGCATTCGACAAGGACTTCGCGCAGGCCTTCACCGAGCAGGAGCTCAACGCCAACGCGATGCTGTGCGGCGATTCGACCATTCCGCACTCGGTGGTGAACGTGCGCAACTTCGAGGTCTACGGCCAGGCGCGCTTCCAGTGCTCGCCGCCGCTGGACATGTCCGCGGACCAGCCGGTCTACCTGCTCGCGACCGTGGGCGTGTTCTGCCAGCCCGACGGCGTGGTGCACAAGCTCGTTGGCACGGGGCTCGACGCGGGCCGCCGGCAGCTGCCGGCGCTCAACCCGCAGTCGGTGCTCGACCTCGTGCGCAGCGGCTCGTCGTACCTGGCGCGCCAGGTGCAGAGCGACGGGCTCTTCGTGTACGGCTACTTCCCGTGCTTCGACCGCCGCATTCCAACCTACGACGCGATGCGCCATGCGAGCGCGGTCTACGCCATGCTCGAGTCGTGGGAGCTCACGCGCGACGAGACGCTGCGCGCGGCCATCGACCGCGCGCTCGACCATCTCACCAGCTCGCTGATCCGCGACTACATACTGCTCGACGGGCGCGCGGTGGCGTTCCTTGTCGACACCGGCGGCGAGATCAAGCTCGGCGGCAATGCGGCCTGCGTGCTCGCGCTGGTGAAGTACTGCGAGCTGATGGACACGCGCCGCTGGCTGCCGCTGCTCGAGAAGCTTGCACTGGGCATCGCCTCGATGCAGGACCCGGCCACCGGCCGCTTCAACCACGTGCTGCACGCGGCCGATCTCACGGTCAAGCAGGCCTCGCGCATCATCTACTACGACGGCGAGGCGGCCTACGGCCTGCTGCGCCTGTACAGCCTCACGCGCGAGCCGCAATGGCTGGCGGTGGTGGAGAAGGCTTTCGACCACTTCATCGCGAGCCAGCACTGGCAGGCGCACGACCACTGGCTCAGCTGCTGCGTTCACGAACTCACGCACTGGAGCCCGCAGGAAAAGTATTTCCGCTTCGGCCTGCAGAACGTGGCGGGGTATCTCGATTTCGTGCTCGACCGGAAGACCACCTTCCCGACGCTGCTCGAACTCATGCTGGCCGCGCAGCAGATGCTCCAGCGGCTCGAAGGCATGCCCGCGATGCGGCACCTTCTGGACGAGCTCGACGTCGAGAAGTTCTACCGCGCGCTCGACTACCGCGCGCACTACCTGCTCAACGGCTTCTTCTGGCCCGAGATGGCGATGTACTTCCGCCGGCCGTCGACCGTGGTGGGCTCCTTCTTCATCCGCCACCACTCGTTCCGCGTGCGCATCGACGACGTGGAGCAATACCTGTCGGGCTTCGCCGCCTATCACCGCTACCTGGTGGAGCGGCGCGCCTCGCCCGGCGGCGCGGGCACGGGCTCCGGCGGCGCGCGCGACGACGGCGCCGTGTGGACCGCGAGCGAGATGGCGCGCGTCACCGGTGGCGAATGGGTCGTGAAGCCCGAGGACGGCTGGCGTGCCGCGGGCGTGGCGCAACGCTCGTTCATGCGCAAGGGCCGCGTGGTGTTCGACCACCAGACGCGGCCCTCGAAGACGCCGCTGGCCGCCGTCACGCTCAAGGGCGTGCTGCAGCCGGCCGCCGCAGTGCTTTGCTCGGACCCCAAGCCGCACCTCGACAAGCGCGTGCCCGTGCTCAAGGTGTCGAACGTGCTGCAGGCCGTGCTCGAGCTCGGCGACCATGCGCGCGCCGAATTCGCGGGCCGCGTGTGCGGCGTGCTCGGCAGCGGCGCGGGCAGCAGCACAGTGGCCGCGATGCTGGCCGGCGCACTCACCGTGTGGGGCGAGGTCGGCCAGCCCGAGGGCAACATCAGCCTGCCGTCGGGCATCGCCTGGAACATGACCTGCATGCCGCGCCACGCGGCCTACTGGGTGCTGGAGATGGGCACCTCGCACATGCCGGCATCGGCGCAGCTGGTGCGGCCTTCGCTGATGGTGGTGACGGGGCTCTCAGCCGCGTCGCAGAAGCATCGCGGCCCCTCGGAAGCGGCCGCGCGGCTCGACAGCCGGATCTTCCAGGCCATGGCGCCGGGCGACAGCGTGGTGCTCAACCGCGACATGCCCGAGTTCGCCACCTTCGCAGAAGCGGCGATGGCGCAGCAGCTGCAGATCGTGACCTGCGGCGAGCACAAGGACGCCGACGTGCGCTTGCTCGCCTTCGACCACGGCGAAGTGCAGGCGCAGGTGGCGGGCGAACCCTTCCAGCTGCGGCTCAATGCGCCGGGGCGCCACATGGGCGCGAGCGCCATCGCCGCGCTCGCGGCCCTGCAGGCGATGCGCCTGCCGCTGGCCGCCGCGGTCGAGCCCTTCGCGCATTTCGAGCCGCCGGGCGGACGCGGCGCGCTGCACACCATTCACATCGGCGGCGGCAGCTTCAAGCTGATCGACGAGACCTACGACGCCAACCCGAGCTCGATGCGCGCGGCGCTGGAACTGCTCTCGCAGGCGCCGTGCGAGCCGGCGCGGCGCGTGGCGATCCTCGGCGACATGCAGGAGCTCGGCCCTGCCGCGCAACGCCATCACCTCGACCTCGAGGCCGAGCTGCTCGCATCGCAGCCCGATCGCGTGCTGCTGTGCGGTCCGCTGATGCGCGCGCTGCATGCGCGCATCCGCACCAAGGTCCGTTCGCACTGGTTCGTCGATGTGTCCGACCTGTCGACCGCGCTGGGTGGCCTGCTGCAGCCCGGCGACTGGGTGTTGGCGAAGAGTTCCGCGGGTGTCGGCCTGTCGCGGCTGGCCCGGGTTTTGAAAGCACTGCCATGAGATGGAACGCACTCCTGCATTCGCCCTTCGACCATGAGCCGCGGCTGCGGCGCGAGCCGGCGCGACGCTGGTGGCTGGGCTGGCTGCAGCTGCTGTGCGCATGGGTGCTCTGCATGCTGCTGTGCGCCAACATCGCGCTGGTGTTCGCACAGGGTTTGCCCGGACAAACAGGGGAGGCCAGGGCAGGGAGGCCGGCCGGTTGCGCGGTTACGGGAAGCGCCGCGCAACCGGAGCCGGTTCATGGGATCAGGGCCGATATTGCGAGGGGGCAAAAGCTGCCGTGCTGATGTGTGTTTGAAGCACATCGTGAGTGAATATTTGCCTTGTAACAGCTGGGTAACAGTTGATAATGACGCAGGCGTCATTGCACGACGAACCGGCTCTTTCCCATGATCAAGTTCCTCCTGCCAAGCCAACTGGTTGCCGAGACCCCGGATGAGCCCGGAGCCAGTCCTTACGCGGGCGCGCTGAACGCCGCGTTCCGCGCCGCCTACCCGCTCGTGAAGAGCGCGGCATGGCGCTCGCTGCCCATCAGCCTGTTCGGGCTGCTGCCCTCGATCTTCCTGCTGCAGGTGTATGACCGCGTGCTCTCGCGCAGCGGCACCTCCACGCTCGCGGCGCTGGTGAGCGGCATCCTGTTCTTCCTGTGCATCGAGTTCTGGCTGCGCACGCGCCGCTCGCGCCTGCTGCGCAACGCGGGCGCCATCATCGACCACGGCGTGTCGGGCGCGCTGCTGAACTCGATGCTGGGCCGTCCGCTGCGCGCGCTCGAAGCGCGGCCTGCGTCGGTGTGGCATCTGTACTTCCGCGACGTGGCCTCGGTGCGCGGCACCGTCACCGGCGGGCTGGCGCAATCCATCTTCGACCTGCCCATGGCCATCTTCGCGCTCATCGTCATCGGCATCGTCGCGCTGCCGGTGCTGCCGGTGGTGGCGCTGTTCCTGGCGATCATGTCCTTCCTGGCGTGGTGGTGGGCCGACGAGGTGCGCTCCGGCCGCGTCGAGGAAGTGCAGCGCGGCAGAGGCCTGGACCGCATCACCTCCGAGATCTGCAACGCGCGCGAAACCCTCAAGAGCCAGGCCAACGACGGGCCCACCATCGAGATGTGGCGCCAGACCTACAACGCCTGGCTCACCGAGAGCTTCAGCAAGAACGGCCAGATCGAAACCGCGCGCGACGGCACCACCGTGCTGCTCACCGTGTTCTCCGTCGTCGTCGTGACGGTGGGCGCGGTCTCGGTGATGGAGCAGTGGATGACGGTGGGCGGCCTCGTCGCCTCGAACATGCTGGCGCTCAAGGCGCTGCAGCCGGTGGCCGGGCTGGTGTCGAACTGGCGCTCGCTGGCCACCGCGAAGGAAGCCGCCAGGCGCCTGGAGACCGTGCTGCGCGAACCGGTCGAGAAGCCGCCCACGGGCATGACGCTGCCGCAGCCGCTGGGCCGCATCACGTTCAAGGACGTGAGCTTCAGCTTCACCGAGAACGCACAGCAGCCGGTGCTGGAAAACGTCGACCTCGACATCGGCCCGGGCGGGCTGCATGTGATCGTCGGGCGCAACGGCGCGGGCAAGTCCACGATGGTGAAGCTGCTGTCGGGCCTGTACACGCCCACGCGCGGCATCATCAGCATCGGCGAGTACGACCTCTCGCAGTTCGGCCGCGAAGAACTCTCTCGCTGGATCAGCTACCTCTCGCAGGAGGTCTACTGGTTCGGCGGTTCGCTGATCGACGTGATGCGCCGCAACGCCCCGGGCCAGAGCGACGAGCAGATCGTCGCGGCCTGCAGGCTCTCGGGCGCGCACGACTTCATCTCGCGGCTGCCCGACGGCTACCGCACCATGGTCGGCGAAGGTGGCACCGGCGTGTCGGTGGGCGAGCGGCGCAAGCTGGCGCTGGCCATGAGCTTCCTGCGCAAGCCCTCGGTGCTGGTGCTCGACGAGCCCAGCAACGACCTCGACTTTCAGAGCGAGCGCAACCTGCTCGCCACGCTGCTCGCGGTGGCCAAGGTGCGTACCGTGGTGGTGGTCACGCACTCGCTGCGCATCGTCTCGGCCGCCAACGTGGTCTACCACGTCACCGGCCAGGGCAATGTGGAGACGGGCACCGCCGCGGTGATGGTGCCGAAGCTCTTCGGCGTGAAGAAGCCGCTGGTCGCGCTGGGCGATGCGGAAGACGGCGCGGCGGGAGCAGGAGCTTCCCGCTCCATGGCGTGACGAGTGATGAACGACGAGTGACCGGGGACGCGATTTGAAAATAGACCTGCCGCAGATTCTTCAGGACGAGAACGACAAGCGCGCGGCACAGACTTCGCCGCAGGGACGGCGGCGCCAGTGGATCATCGGCGGCGCGATCGGCGTGCTTGCGCTGGTCGGCCTCGGCTTTCCGATGGAGACGGTGGTGGTCGCGCCCGGGCGCGTGATCCCGTCGGACCGCGTCAAGTCGATCCAGCATCTGGAAGGCGGCATCGTCAGCAACGTACTGGTGAAGGAAGGCGATAAGGTCAAGCAGGGCCAGTCGCTGGTCGAGATCGATCTCGGCGGCAGCGGCCTCAACTTCGAAGAACTCACTGCCCGCTATGCAGCCACGCAGGCCACGCGCGTGCGGCTCATGGCCGAGAGCCGGGGGCAGCCGCTCACGCGCGGCTCCTTCGCAGCCGACATCGACGAAGGCGTGTTCGAGGGCGAGACCGGCGCCTACCAGGCACGCGCGCTCGAACAGCGCGGCGTGATGGCCGGCGCCGTGTCGGGCCTGGAGCAGGCGCGCAGCAAGAAGCTGGAACAGGAGGCCAAGGTCAAGGGCCTGAGCGACCGGCTGGCGCTGATGCAGAAGGAATTGGAAATATCCGAGCAGCTGCTCAGCGAGAAGCTGGTCGGCCAGGTCGAGGTGCTGGAGAAGCGGCGCCAGGCCGAGAGCGTGCGCAGCGAACTCGCGGTGGCGCGCCAGGGCGTGGTCTCGGCCAACGCTTCCATCACCGAGGCGCAGGCCAAGATGGCGGAGGCCGAAGGGCGCTTCCGCCGCCGCGCGTCGGACGAGCTGGCAACGGTCGAGCGCCAGTTCGCGAGCCTGGCCGAAGACCTGGCGCGCGCGCGCACCCAGCGCTCGCGCACGGTGGTGAAGGCGCCGTCGGACGGCATCGTGAAGGGCCTGCGCAACTCCAGCCCGGGCTGGGTGGTGAAGCCCGGCGAATCGATCCTCGAAGTGGTGCCCGACGAGGACGAGATCATGGTCGAGGCGCGGCTCAATCCCAACGACCGCGGCTTCATCGAGGTGGGCCAGCAGGCCCGCGTGAAGATCACCGCCTACGACTACCTGCGCTACGGCGCGGTCGACGGCAAGGTCAAGCTGGTGGCGGCCGACGCCGACCGCGACCCTGCCATTTCCAGCGGCGCGCCGTACTACCGGTTGCTCATCAGCATGTCGCAGTCGCATGTGGGCCGCGCCGAGAACCGAATCACCGCCGGCATGGAGTCCGAAGTGGACTTGCGTGTGGGCACCGACCCGTTCATCTGGTACATCCTTCGACCCGTGCTCAAGCTTCGCCGCGAAGCCTTCCGCGAACCATGAAGTACCGTAACCCGGTCGATCTGCGCCGCGTGGGCACCGGCGCCGTCTGCGCGGCGCTGTGTGCAGGCTTCGCGCTGCCGCCCGCCGCCCTTGCGCAGGAGCAGCAATTCCAGGAGGAGACGGGCGCCACATCGCTGATGCTCGCGCGCAGGTTGTCCCAGCCCTCGCTCGGCGCGGCCAGCTATGCGCAGCAGGTGAAGCAGGCGCTGGTCGCGCTGTCGCAGGAATACCCCGAGGTGCAGACCGCGCAGGCCGCGGCCAGCACCAGCAGCTACGGCGTGGATGCCGCGAAGCAGGCGCGCTACCCGCGCTTCAAGGTCGGCACCTCGTCCGGCAACTACAACAGCGGCGCGGCCAACGCCAAGACGCAGGGCTACACCGTGCTCACCGCCGAGGCTCGCGTGAGCCTGCTCGACGGCGGTGCGATGAGCGCCGCGCAGCGCGCCGCGGAGGCCGGCAACCAGGCCGACGACGAAGCCGTCGTCACCACCTCGCAGAAGGTCGTGCTGGACGCGCTCACCGCCTACCTGCAGGTGCAGCGCTTCGACCTCAAGAAGCAGATCGCGCACAAGGCCACCGAGGTGGTGGCTGACCTCTCGAAGGCCGAGGCCCGCCGCGTGGCGCTGGGCGTGAGCGGCGACAACGACCTCAACATGGCCGCCTCGCGCCGTGCGCTGGTGGCCGCGCGCGAATCGGACTTCGAGGCACAGCGCGACGAGGCGCTCGCCAAGTTCCGCAACTACTTCAAGTTCTCGCCCAACGCCGAGTCGCTCCCCGTGCTCGCGGCGCCGACGCAGTGGCGCATCGGCACGCAGGAAGAAGCGCTGCGCCGCGCAGAGGCGCGCAGCACCGAGATCGCCGAAGCGCAGGGCCGCATCGAACGGGCGAGGGCGCTGGCCGACCAGCAGGACGCCAGCCTCTACCCCACGCTCGACGCCGTGCTCGTGAAGAGCAAGGACCCGCGCGGCGTCTCGCCGCAAGACCCGACGCGCGCGGCCTTCGAGCTCAACTGGAACTTCGGCAACGGCTTCGACCGGCAGCTGCGCCTGAAGTCGGCGCTGGCCGAAGTCGCCAACCAGGAAGCCAAGCTCGAAGGCGTGAAGCTCAACCTGTTCGAGCTCACGTCGGCATCGTGGTCGCGCACCGTCTCCGGCCGCGAGCGCGAGAAGCAATTGATGGAAGCCGTCAGCACATCGGGCCAGGCCTTCCGCGGCCGCCGCCGCCTGATGGAGTTCGGCCGCGAGACCCTGCCCAAGGTGCTCGACGCACAGCTCGACTACTACACGCTGCTGTTCGACTACGTCGACGGTGTGTTCGACCTCCGCATCTCCGAGCTGCGCCTGGCGCGCACCACCGGCGAACTGCGCATCGACCCGGCAGGCCCCAACGGCTGGATCGACAGCCTATTCGGCGCGCCGAGGCGCCAGGTGCTGACGGAAGACGGCCTGCTCGGCACGCTGTGCATCTCGAGCAACACGACCTGCGCAAGCGAGCCGGTGGCCGAGCGCACGGTGGGCGCAACAGGAGCGCCGCCGTCCCTGCGCAGGGCACAGCGACTGTCCATCCCCTGACCCCTGGGGGACGGGCAAGCGCAGCGAAGCCCAAATTCCAGAACACCGAGGAACCGGCTTCGCCGGGCCTCAGGTGTTGCCCCCGGTAGGGGGTAGGCGAAGCGACACGAAGTGCGCGCAGCCTGGGGGCGAGCCTATTGCACCGAGGAACCGGCTCTGCCGGGCCTCAGGTGTTGCCCCCGGTAGGGGGTAGGCGAAGCGGACACGAAGTGCCGCGCAGCCTGGGGGCGAGCCTATTGCTCTTCAGGGATTCCGGGTTCCCCGTCGAGGATCTGGTATTTGCGCATCTTTTCCCACAGCACCTTGCGGCTGATGCCAAGGTGCTGCGCGGTGTCCTGGCGCTTCCAGTCGTTGATCTCCAGCGCCGCGATGATGCGGTTGCGCTCGCTGCTGTTCCAGCCCTTGCGGTCGGCGCTGCCGTCGATGAAACCGCCGCCACCGTTGCCGTTCATGCCGTTGCGCTCGGCCGAGGTCGCCGGTGCAGGCGTGCCGCGCGTGAGTGCAATGGCGCGCTGGATCAGGTTCTGGTCCCAGCTGTGCAGTTGCCGCGCGATCACGCCCACGCGCTCCGCGAGGTTGCGCAGCTGCCGCACGTTGCCGGGGAAGTAGGTCTCGGCCACCGCGTCGCTGAGCCAGTGCGGCGTTTCGCCCAGTGCTTCGAGCTCTTCGCCGAGCACGTTGGTCAGCAGCGCCTTGAAGATCGCGATCTTGTCGATCTCGCCGCGCTCCTCGAGGCTGGGCACGTGCAGCTCGATCACCGCGAGCCGGTAGAACAGGTCGGCGCGGAACTCGCCGCTCGCCACCATCTCGCGCAGGTTGCGGTTGGTGGCCGCCACGAGACGGAAGTCGACGCGCACCGGCGCCGTCGCACCCAGCCGCGTGACCGCGTTGTCTTCCAGCACGCGCAGCAGCTTCACCTGCTGGTAGCGCGGCAGGTCGCCGATTTCGTCGAGGAACAGCGTGCCGCCCGTGGCCTGCTCGAAGTAGCCGCGGTGCGCATGCACGGCACCGGTGAACGAGCCCTTGGTGTGGCCGAAGAAGAGCGACTCGAACAGTCCGTCGGGAATCGCACCGCAGTTCACCGCCACGAACGCGCCCTTGCCGTAGCGCTCGTGACCGAGGTGCAGCTGCTGCGCGATGCGCTCCTTGCCCACGCCGGTCTCGCCGCGCACCAGCACGCTGTGGTCGCAGTCGGCAAAGGCGCTCACCTCGGCCAGCAGCGCCTTCATCGCCTCGGAGTGCGCCACCAGCACGTCGGGCGCCTGCGGCGCCACCTCGCGCGCGCGCAACTGCCGCACCAGCTTCGCGACCATCGTGCGCAGTTCGGCGCAGGTGAAGTCGTAGGGCAGCACGTGCAGGTACTCGGGCGGATAGGTGCGCGAGTCGCGCTCGCGCGAACCGGCCGCCACCCAGATCACCGGCATGCCCTGCAGCATCTCGGTGGCATGCGCGAGCCCGCCGCTGTCGATGACGGTGACGCTGATGATCGCGACCGAAGGCCGCAGCGCGGCGCCGCCGTTCGTCGGCGGAGGCGGCATGCCGTCGGCCCGGACCACTTCCACGTCGAAGCTCGCCATGCACCGCGCGATGCGGTCGAGGATGTCGGCTTTGCCTTCCCAGACAAAGAGGTCGAGTTCGTCGAAGTTGGAGGCGGGGGAATTCATCGGAAGGGGAGGGGTCTCAATACACCAGCATGGGCAGGCCCTTGCAATCGAGCGACTTCAGGTTCACGTCGACCTGGCCGAGGTTGATGCCGAGCACGTTGGTCAGGAGGGGGGTGAGGACGGACTCGCCAATTGCGTTCAGGATGGGCTTTAGCAGTCCTGCTAGGACGGATAGCGCGTTCGAGACTTTGCCGCCCGTATTCGCGTCGGTTGTTTTGCTCAGGGTGTCTTTGATCATCTTTTTGCACCCAGTGACGTCGCCGCCACCGAGAAGAATCACACCAGAACAGGGGTTGGCAATGCTTGTAAGCAGGTCGCTCAACCCGTTCAGCAAACCCGTGAGCAAACCGCTGGTTTGTGAGTTTTGGCCGATGACGGCGCGAGCCTGGTCGAGTCGCTGGGCGCGGCAAGAGGATGTATCCGCCGAGCAGACGCTAGCAGTTTGATCCCAGATCTGATTGGTGAGCTTGTCCAGATCACCACTGCTGGGGGTACCTGTTGGCGTAGGCCCTCCGAAGAGAAGGTTGGTCAATTGGCCAAGGAGGTCCGCTACCAGTGTGCCCAGTTGCAGGTTGTTGACTGGCGTGGTACCGGTCTCGCCTTCGGCAAGGGTTAGTTGCGCGTCTGGCGTGGCTTCCAGCGCAGCCAAGGCTAGGTGGTTGTTCACCTTAAGCAGCCCCAGCACGTTGATGAGTTCCATGTCCTTCAGCGTGGCCGGATAGCTGCAGGCATTTGTTTTGGAGAACAGGTCCGTCGACGCGATATCCCCCACGCACACGTTCGCGATCTTCCTGTTCACGGAAAACTGAACGCGATCCTTGCCGCTCGCCGGGTCCTGCAGCGCAGGCGTGCACATGTCGGTGATCGTGCCGGTGCCCGTGACCGCATCGAGCACGATCGGCAGGTCGAGACTGACCAGCGGTTTCAGCAGCGAGCCGAGCAGACCTTCGGTGGTGGTCACACGAATATAGGTGCGAACCTGTGCGTTGTAGGCTTTGGCTCCGATGCCGCCGATGCCGATGGACGGAGGCTGGATCACACCCGCCTTCACTGAAACCTGCGCCAGCGAAAGCAGGTTGATGTTGAGCGAACTGACATCGATCGCATGGTTGGCAGTCGCAACGCCGATCGAGGTATAGAGCAGGTCCAGCGCGCTCACCCCCACGTTCAGCGCGCTGGCGCCGGTACCGCCCGGCGAGATGATCTGCGCGAACAAACCGCTCGGCCCATTGGCCAGCGAACCCAGCTGCACCATGAGATTGGTGAGCCCGAGCTTGGCCTGGATGGCCTGCAGCAGCGCGATGTTGCTCGCCAGCAGGCTGTTCTGCCCCGCCACCGTCACGATGGCATTCAGCAGATCGCCCAGTGCCACCGAGCGCCCCGCGAGCAGTGTGTTGAGTTCGCCCACGCCGATGTCGGCGGCCACCGGAATGCCCAGCGCGCCCAGCAGCCCGCCGGGCGTGATCTTGGCCTGCGCGAGGCCGTCGTAGGCCACCAGCGAGGTGCCCGACAGGTCGAGCCCGATGCCCTTCAGCAGTCGCCCCAGCGTCGAGTCGCCACTCACGACGACGAGCTTGCTGCCCACGGAGAACTCGGCGAGCGGCGCGCTCAGCGCCGCCACCGCACTCACGCTGATGAGCCGGTTGCCGGTGAAGAACGACAGCAGCGTGGGCGATGCCTTCTGGAAGGCCACGCGCACCGCGTTGGCCGGGCCGGTGACGGCGGGCGACTGGAAGCTGGTGTCCTTGTCCCAGTAGCCGCACTGGACTTCGCCCGGCAGCAGTGTGAGGCCCGTCGGCATGTTGCGCGGCACGCCGCCGGATGCGCCGTTGGCATTGAGCTGCGCTGCCGTGGTGGCCGCGGCGCAGCCGGCGCGGATCTGCTGCGCGCCGGCCAGCGCGGCGAGGTCGGCGGTCTTCTGGAACTCGCGCTTCATGAAGTACATGAAGCCGATCTCGGTGCCGATCAGCGTGATCACGATCAGGCTCAGCGCGATCGCGGTGTTGATGATGACCGAGCCGCGCGATCGCGAGCGGCGGGAGCGGTTCCGGGGTGCGGCGTTCATGTCGTTGGCGCCCTCAGGAAGACTTCAGCGCGGCGGTGGTCCGGCTGCGGAGTTGGTCGGGCATCCACTGGCTGGTGTCCAGCAGCGGCATCGTCGGCAGCAGCCGGTTGGCGCTGTACGGATAGGTCACGGTCACCACGTAGCGGATGTAGGCGCCCGGCGCGCTCGGGTCGCTGCGCGTCACGTCGACCGTGACGTTGGAGACGATCCAGCTGCGCCGCGTCGTCACGCTGGTGTTGGCCGACACGGGAACCACGAGCGAGTTGGCCAGCGAGTCGTACACCGCATCCTTGACCCGCTGGTCGGCCGCCGTCGGTGCCGGCGTCAGCAGGCCCACGGCGCGCGCGCCTTCCTCCGATGCGCGGGTGACCGACTGCTGCGTGTAGAGCACCGCGCCGAAGGTCGCGAGCGCATACAGCACGCTGAACAGCACGACGAAGACCAGCGCGAACTCGATGGCGGCCACGCCGCGCTCGCTGCCCTGCAGTGACCGGGGGCGCCCGTTGCGGATCATGGCGACCTCCCGTCGAGCAGCATGCTGGCCTTGCCGACGATGGTGGTGGGCATGGCGAAGCTCGGGAACGGCGGCAGCAGCATCTGCAGGTTGCTGGCCGTGACGGTCACGACCATCTGGCAGCGCGTGTCCCAGGTGGCGCCGCAGGTAGGGGCCGTGCAGTTGTTGCTGACCACGCCGCACACGGTGGCGTTGACGCTGCGCGTGACCACCGGCGGCATCCAGTCGCTGCTCGCCGTTGCCGTCGTCTGGGCCTGGGTGGCGCGTGCCGCGAAGGTCGACTGGTAGCGCAGGGCGGCGCGCGCGCCGTCTTCCGCCGCGTTCTGCAGCCCCAGCCGGAACGCGAACAGCATGCCGTAGCTGATGATCCCGTAGAGGAGCGCGAAGAAGATCAGGAACACCATGGCGAACTCGACCGCGTACGCGCCGCGCTGCGAATGCGCGCGCGTGCCGGTGCGAAGACGTGGTGCTGCCATGGCGATGCCTGGATCTTCCTGTGCCTGGTCGTGCCTACTTCGGCGTGGCGCCGCCGCCACCACCGCCGCCCGACGACGGCTTGACGCTGGAAGTCATGCGCTCCGGTATCGGGAACTCGAAGCTCTTCAGGTAGCGCTCGTAGCTGCGGTTCGCGACATCGCCCGAAATGGTCCGCGGCGTGGCGGACGTGATCTCGCCGCTGCGTTGCCATGCGAGCAGGCTCTGCGTGGCGTCGCCCACCTGCAGCCGCTCGTAGACGGGCTCCTGGGCCTGCGCTGCCTCTTCCTGGCCTTGCGGTGCAACCGGTGTTGCCGCTGGTGTCATGGTGCTCGCGGGCGCCGCGGCGGGCTCCTGTGCCTTGGCCGGGGCCGGCTGCTGTTGCTGCGCGAGCGCGGAGGGCGCAACCGTCATCAATGCGGCCGCAAGGCCGAATGCGGACGAAAGCGTGGCGAGACGGGGCGTGGATGTTTTTCTCATGGAGTGCCTCGTGAAGTCGAATTCGGCGAAATGGAAGCCGCCGCGGCGCTGGTGGCGGTGTCAGCGGTGGACGGATTGAGCTGGCTGGCGGTGCGGATGCCGCCGTTGCCCGGCCAGCGCGATGCCTTGAGCATCAGCGGCGGCGGCTGCATCGGCTCTTCGCGTGCAAGTGTGGTCGTGTCTGGAAGCGGGCGCACGGCAACTGGAGCCGGCGTCACGCCACCCGCACGAAGCTGCTGTGCCGCCTCCCGCACCGCCGCGCGGGCGGCCGGGGACATGCGGTTGGCTTCCATCAGCCTGTTCGCCTGCTCGCCCTGGTCCGTGACTTCAAGGTACAGCGCGAGGTTGGACAGGGCCTGCGTGCTGTCGGGGCGCAGCTGGAGCGCCTGCATCAGCGGCAGCCGGGCGTCGGCGACCTGGCCCGCGCGCAGGCTGGCGTAGCCCAGGTCGCTGAGCAGGCCAGCGTCGGTGGGTGTCAGGCGCTGCGCCTGCCTCAGCAGCTGCGCGGCTTCGGCATAGCTGCCGCGCGCGCCCGCCAGCAGGCCGAGTCCCCGGTAGCCGGCGCTTTCGAGCGGCGTGCCCATGAGGCGCTTGTAGGCCTGCCCGCTCGCTTCGGCCTGGCCGGCCTGGCGAAGTGCATCGGCGCGCATGCGCGTGGATTCGGGCGACACGCCCCAGCGCTGTTCGAGCGCATCGATATGCGCGAGCGAGGCGAACCACAGGCCCTCCTTCTGCATCTGCTCGACGAGCTTGAGGTAGGTGGCCTTGGTGTCGACGGCGGCGCCGGCCTTGGTGTCGGCGGCAGCTTCGGCGGAGGCGCGCTGCTGGGCGTCGGCGCTGGCGGCGTACTGGTCCTTGAGCGCGCCGCAGCCGGTGATGGCGATGGCGGCGACGGCGCATGCCAGCAGGCGGCCGGCGCGGTGCGTGCAGGCGGGAAGGTTTTCGGTATTCACTTGATGATGCCTCCCAGTGAACGGAATATCGCGATGAAGCCCGGCCCCGCGGTGACGATGACCAGCGCCGGCAACAGAGTGGTCACCATGACGCCGGTCATCTTCACGGTGATCTTTCCGATGCGTTCCTTCAATTCGGAGCGGCGGCTTTCGCGCAGCCGGTCGCTGAACACGCGCAGCGGCTCCTGCACCGCGCCGCCGTGCCGGTCGACCTGCACCAGCAGCGAGACGAGGCCGCGCATGTTCTCGTTCTTGTGCAGCGTGGCGAGGCGATGCAGTGAATGCTCGCGGGTGCGGCCCTGGCTGTATTGCGCGTTGGCGATGCTCAGCTCGTAGCCCAGCACGCGCAGCACGTGCGAGAAATCGGTCGCCATGATCTGCAGGCTCTGGTCCAGGCTCAGGCCCACGCCCTGCAGCAGCCGAAGCAGGTCGACGAACAGCGGGAGCTCCCGGGCCGCACGTTCGCGCCGGCCGGCGGCGATACGGCCCAGCACCCACTTGGGCGCCATGAATCCGATGGCCGCCGCTGCCGTCAGCACGATGGTGACGGTGCCCTGCGTGTGACCGCTGCTCCAGAACACGTACGCCAGCAGCGGGAGCACGAAGGCGAGCGAGATCCGTGTGACCAGGAAGACCAGCTGGGCCCGCTTCGACGGCAGGCCGCACTGGTCGATGAGGTTGCGGTCCTCGTCCGCCACCAGGGCCCGGCCGACGCGCGAATCCAGCCAGTGGAACGGCAGGTCCAGTTCTGGTTTGAAGGGCGCATCGGGGTCCGCCGGAGTTTCCGTGGCGGACTTGAGGTCGGGCGCGACGGCTGCCTGCCGGATCGCCCGGCCGATGATCTGTCCGCTGCGCGTGCGGCGCAGTTCGGCCGCCACGAGCGCTCCAGCGCCGACCAGCAGGCCCAGTGCCAGAAGCACGAGACTGAGGATGGCGAGCAGGTTGGGCGTCAATGTCATGCCAGCCTCGCCAGCCGGTAGAGGAGCGCCGCGCCCGTCAGCTGCAAGCCCAGCGCGGAAAAGATCAGGATGCGGCCGGTGTCGTCGTTCCACATCCCCATGAAGTAGCCGGGGTTGGTGAGGATCAGGAAGGCGCCCACGCCCACCGGCAGCAGGCCCAGGATCCAGGCCGACAGGCGTGTCTCCGCGGACAGGGCGTTGAGCTCCTGCTCCGCCTGTTCGCGGTCGCGCATGAAGTTGCCGACGCGCTCCAGCAGCAGGTCGGCGCGGCCGCCGTAGCGCACGCCCAGGCCCAGGATCGCGGCCAGCAGGTACAGTTCCTCGATGCGCACGCTGGAGGCCGTCTGGTGCAGCGCGCGGTCGAGGTCCATGCCCGCGCGCACCAGCGCCGCCGAGCGCTCAAGGTGGCCGCGCAGCGGCGCCTGCGTGGTCGCGATCGCCAGCTGGAACGCGGCCTGCGTGGAGTTGCCGATGGTGATCAGCCGCACCATCGCGTCGATGTAGCCGGGAAGCTGGTGGATCAGCTTGCGGCGGAACTTCTGCAGCTGCAGCCACAGGACGAAGCTCGCCATCAGCACCAGCAGGAACAGCACCCCCAGCGCGGCGAGCGCCCCCACGAGAACGCCGACCAGCAGGCAGACGCCGGCAATGACGCCCAGCGCGAAGACGATGGTGCGCGGCTCGATCACGCCCACCATCCAGCCGGGGATCGCGCGCTCGATCAGGCTGGTGCTGACGGGGGCGGCGGATGCCGCCTCGCCGTCGAGCCAGGGGTCGGTGGTGAGGCCGGAGACGAGGCCGTCGCTGGCAAGGTCCCGCAGCGGCATCGGTATCGGCGTCGCGTTCGTGCCGGCAGCAGCAGTTGCCTGTATCTGCTGGTCCAGATGCCGCTCCGTCGCCAGCCGCACCTGCCTGTTCTTCGCCCACTGCCACAGCAACAGCCCCGCGGCCGCCATCAGCAGCGCGATGCAGAGCGCGATGAGCAGGGCCTCATGCACGGTTGTCGCCTCCATGCTGCGATGCGCGCTGCAGCGACTGGCGGAAGCGCGTGATCTTCGGCGAGTGCGGCGCGATACCCAGCGACACCCAGCGGTCGCGCTCCTCGCCGTCGGGCGAGGCGATGGGCTCGTAGCGGTACAGCTCCTGCATCGCCACCACGTTGTCGTTGACGCCGGTGACTTCGCTCAGCGAGATGATGCGGCGCTGCCCGTTCGACAGCCGTCCGATCTGCACGATGAAGTCGATGGCGTTGGCGATCTGCCGGCGCAGGCTCACTTCGCTGCCCTGGTAGCCGGCGAAGCCCGCGAGCATCTCCAGGCGATAGAGGCATTCGCGCGGCGAGCTCGCGTGGATGGTGCCCATCGAGCCCTCGTGGCCGGTGTTCATGGCCTGCATCATCTCGATGACTTCGGCGCCGCGCACCTCGCCCACGATGATGCGGTCGGGCCGCATGCGCAGACTGTTGCGAAGCAGGTCGCGGATCGACACCACACCCTGGCCGTCGAAGCCCCCGGGACGGCTCTCGAGCCGCACCACGTGGCTGGTGCCCAGCGACAGCTCGGCCGTGTCCTCGATGGTGATGACGCGCTCGCGCGCCGGGATGAAGCTCGCCAGCGCGTTCAGCAGCGAGGTCTTGCCCGAGCTGGTGCCGCCGCTGACCAGGACGTTGCAGCGCGCGCGCACCGCGATCTCGAGCAGCTGCGCCATGCCCGCATCGAAGGTGCCCAGCTTCACCAGGTCGGCCGGCGTGAGCGGCTCCTTGCGGAACTTGCGGATCGACACCGACAGGCCGTCGATGGCCAGCGGCTCGATGATCACGTTGATGCGGCCGCCGTCGGGCAGGCGCGCGTCGACCATCGGGTTCGACTCGTCGAGCCGGCGGCCCAGCGGTGCGAGGATGCGGCGCACGATGCGCATCACGTGCTCGGAGTCCGCGAAGCGCACCGTCTCGCGCTCCAGAACGCCGTGGCGTGACACGTACACGTTCTGGTAGCCGTTGATCAGGATGTCTTCCACGGCCGGGTCGTTGAGCAGGTCTTCCAGCGGGCCAAAGCCTGCGAGCTCCTTCGTGAGCGCATCGGAGATGAGCTGCATTTCGCGGTCGTTGATCGGCACGCGGCGCAGGCGCACGAAGCTGTCGACCTCCAGTTCGACGAACTGCTGGATCGATGCGCGCGACCAGCGGCCGAACTCCGCGCCCAGCTCCTCGATGCGGCTGAGCAGGTGGTCGTGCGTCCAGCTCTTGATGTCCTGGAACTGCTGGGAGTTGATGAACGCCTGGTCGTCGTCGGCAAATTCGATATCGGTGGACATGGGCTCAACCTTCGTGTGAACTCTTCCAGAGGCCGGTGACCTGCGACATGAGCGCAACCCAGCGTGGATCCTTGGCCGGGGGTTGGCCCGTGGCAGACATGTATTCCTGGTGCAGGCTGCGGGCGAGTCCCGTCACGGCCTGCGCATAGGGGTCGCTGCGCGCGGTGCGCACCAGCATCTCGCCGCGGCTTGCGGCGGCAAGAAGTTGTGCGCTGCGCGCGGGCAGCACGTGCCGCAGCGGCAGCTCGAGCCGCTCGGCGATGTCCTTGGCCGACAGGCCTACGTGGCTGTCGAACTTGTTCACCACCAGCGACAGGCGCTCGGTCTCGACGCCGCGCGCGCGCAGCTCCTTCAGCATGTTGGCCGTGGAAACGATGCCGCCGATGCTCTGGTCGCACACCACCCACGCCTGCTGCGCCTCGCGCACCGTCTGCGCCATGAAGTCGATGGTCGAGAAGCCGCCGAGGTCCGCGATCTGGAAGTCGAAGAAGTCGGCCAGGCGCTTGATCAGCGAGACGGAGTCGGCGTGCGAGATCTCGCGCACCTGCGCCAGGCTCGCGGGCAGCGGCAGGATGGCCACGCCGCTGGTGTGATGGGCGAGCGCGGTGTGCAGCAGCGTCTGGTCGAGCCGGCGCAGGTTGCGCACGCCGTCGACGAAGCTGAAGCCGCTTTGCGTGTCGAGATAGAGCAGGCCGTCGCGCGCGGGCAGGCCCAGGTCGAGCAGGGCCACGCCGTGGCGCGAGCTGCGGCCCGGCGGGCGCTGCGGCGCCTGCGTGAGCTGGTCGTTCAGCGACAGCGAAAGGCTGGTGGCCAGCGTGGTCACGCCGAGGCCGGCGCGTGCGCCCAGCAGCGCCAGCGTGCTGCCGCGCGTGCCGCCCTGCAGCGTGCTGCGTCGTTCGAGCAGCGTGCGCAGCGTCACCACGGCTTCCGTGGGTGGTGCGGCCATGTCGATGAAGTCGTCCACGCCCGCGCGCAGGGCCGAGAGCATGGCGGCCGGCTCGGCCGACACGCCGGTGGCGAGCACGGGCAGCGTGGGCCAGTCGCGCTTGAGGCGCTGGTGGAGCTGGCTGGCGGTGGCGCCCTGGTCGGGCGAGAAGTCGATGAAGACCGCCACCGGCCCCAGCAGGGCGATGCGTTCGTCGATCGACTTCGTGTCCGGGGGCAGTACCACCACGGAGCCGAGGGTGCCGAGCGCGTCAGTCAGCCACGTGATGTGGCCGCCGTTGCTCGACGCGAACAGATAGGTCTCGCTGCCTGTCTCGGGGATGCTGTCGCGTGGTGCGTTCATGGTGCCAGCCTGCGATGCATGGTCCGGGTCATCGGGTTGCCGTCAGCGGGAGAAGCCGGGAACGGCGGTGTCGGCCGCGCCGCCGAGGAAGTACGAGCGCCACACGGCGCCGTCGCGCTGTTCGGCGGTGCCGGGCAGATACGGTGTGAGGTCGGTGCCGCGCGCGATGGGCTTGACCAGGTGCGGCGTGACCAGGATCACCAGTTCCTTCTCCTTCATCTGGTAGTTGTTCTTGCTGAAGAAGGCGCCCAGGATCGGCAGGTCGCCCAGCAGCGGCACCTTGTCAGCGTTCGAGGTGGTGGTGCGGCTAACGAGGCCGCCGATGATGAAGCTCTCGCCGTCGCCCAGCTCGACGGTGGTGTCGGCGCGGCGCGTGGTGATCGCCGGCACCGCGACGCCGTTCAGGCTCAGTGCGTTGGTGTAGTCGAGGTCGCTGGCCTCCGGCGCCACCTTCAGCACGATGCGGTCGTTCGACAGCACGGTGGGCGTGAGCGTGAGGCCGATGCCGAAGGGCTTGTATTCGATGCTCGTCGTACCCAGGCCCTGCGGCACGGGGATCGGCAGCTCGCCGCCGGCCAGGAAGCTCGCGCTCTGGCCCGACAGCGCCACCAGAGTGGGTTCGGCCAGCACGCGGGCCATGCCGTTGCCTTCGAGGAAGCCCATGTTGATGCCGATGCCGGCCTTGCCGAAGTTGAAGAGAAGATCGAAGGCCTGCGTTACCGGGTTGCTGTATTCGCCGCTGATGCTCCCGTTGCTCGAGAAGGTGGTCTTGCCGAGCGACGAGGGCGTGAACACGCCGAAGCTGAATCCGCTCGAGTTGGCGCGCGTGCTGAAGATGTTCAGCCCGGCCTGCTTGAGCACGCTGCGGTTGAACTCCACCACCTTCACTTCGACCTGGACGGTGCTGCTGCGCACGTTCACGACCGAGCGGTCGATGAGGTCGGTCTTCTCGGCGCCGGGCGGCAGGCTGGCCAGTGCCGCGGTCCGCTGCGCCTGGTGCGCGGCCATGTTGTCCACGGTGCCGGTGACGTTGGCCGTGGCGCGCCGTACTTCGATCTCGTAAGTGGTCGCGGCGGTGTTGCCTTTTTCCCAGACCATCAGCGTGGTGCGCCCCGCTGCCTTGCCGGTCACGATCAGCCGCGCGGCCGGCGAGTTCGGCGTCTTGCGGGTGATGGTGACGCCGGCCACGGCCTCGTTGCCGATGGCCATGCGGTCGATGCCCTTGTCGACCAGCAACTCCTGCTGCGCGCCCGCGGCAAGCGCCAGCGAGCGCGGCGGCTGGAATTGCGGCCGTGTTCCTGTTCCCTGCGCGTCGGCGGCGGTCACGGCCATCGGCCAGATGGCTTGCGACATCGCGAATGCGGCGATCAGCGATGAGCGCAGCAGCCTGGGCGCGACATCGCTGAGATCTCTGGAACGGCGAGCGGCACGGGTCGACAACTCGCGAGGCGTGTGATGCATTTGTTTTTCCTGGGTGACCTGTGTCTGGTGGCGGCTGGCTGGCGTCGGCTCAGTAACTCACGGTTTCGCTGCGTTCACCGCGAATGACCTCGACCTGGAGTCCGCCGCTTCGCGCGGACCCTGCGGCTCGCGGGGTTCCGGAGACTGCGCGGACCTCCGTGGCCAGCGGGCGGACAGCGGGACCCTTGCCGCCGGTGACGAGGTCGGCGGCGGTGAGCCCGGCCTGTGCGCGGTCCAGGCCTTCGAGCGGGCCGCGGCGCGCTTCGCCCGCCTTGGCCTGCACCGGCTGCAGAGCCGTGGGCAGTTCCGCGAAGAGCCTGGGATCGGGCTCCGACTTGTCCGCCGGATTGCGCAGCGCGAGCATCAGCCGGCCGCTGGCGTCGCCGATGGTCAACCGGTTCACTTCGTCGATCGGCACGGCGAGCACGGCGGTGCGTGCCTGGTCGTTGCGCTGCGCTTGCTGGGCAGCCTTGTCCGGCGACTTCGACGGCATGCCGTCGACCGAGGCGTTGCCGAAGGCCAGCACCCGCTTGCGTGCGAGCAGCAGGCGCGCCTGGCTGCGGTCCACGTCCTTGCCGTCCGACTTGAGTGTGATGAACACGTCGACGAAATCGCCGGGCTGGATCTTGTTGCCCACGCCCATGACCTCGTCCGCCTTGATCGCGACGGCGCGCTCGCCTTCGTCGATGCGCGTGGCCAGGCCCGACACCAGCTGGTTCTCCATCACGGGCGTGCCTTCGGCGAGGTCCAGCACCGGCACGCGGCCCACGGCGACATTCACGTCCTGGAAGGCGCCGACCGGATTGATCGTGAGGCGCTCCACGCGCAGCGCGTCGGCGGGAATCGCCTCGCCCGCGGGCAGGGACTTGGCCGCTACCACCACCGGATAGACCAGCACCTCCCGCGCCTTGGTGGGCGCGGCGGCGGGGTTCGCGGCCGCCACGGCCGGTGCGGGAGCCTGCCGGCTCAGCATCCACGCATAGCCTCCGAGCGCGATGGCCAGGAGCACGAGGACGGCGGCGATGATTTTCGTGATGTTGATCATGGGCGGCGGATGAAAGAGTGGGGGCAAGCGATCGTGTGAATTGAGAGATGGATGACCCGCAGTGACAGAGGCAGTGAACTGCTAACTCTGTCGCCCCCAGACCATCCAGACCGCAGTGGCCATGGCGAGATAAGCCGCGTAGGGAACGATGCGCCTGCGCTTCGGCGCGGCGCCGCCATCGGTCTCGACGGCGGACGAAGAGGGGCCTGAAGAGGCGGGGCCGTGCAGCATCAGTGCAAGCCGGGGAGAGAAGGGCCAGCGCTGCAGCGCAAGCCAGAGCGCGCTGTGAAGTCCGGCCAGCAGGCTGGCACCGACCCAGATCGGCAACAGCGCGGGCAGGCCGACCCAGAGTCCGAGCGCGCCTGCGAATTTCACGTCGGCCGCTCCCATGTAGCCGATGGCGTAAACGAGCAGCAGGAAGCCGAATCCAGCGGCCGCGCCGGTGAGTGCCGTGGTCCAGTCGAGGCCGAAGGGCTGCATCCCGAGGGCAAGTGCCGCCAGCGCCACTGCGGCACCGGCAAGCACGAGCCAGTTGGGGACGCGGCGTTGACGGAAGTCATACACGGCGACGAACAGCAACCACAGCAAACACGCCAATCGCATCACTGGTTCGGATGCTCAGGTCGTCGGGACAACCAGCTTGCCGGTGATGTAGGTGAAGATGCCCGAGAGCTTCGAGCCGAGACCGGTGTTGCCGGAGAGAACGGTGACGATCGCGATGGAGATCAGCCCCGCGATGATCCCGTACTCGATGGCGGTGGCGCCTTCTTCGTCGCGGAGGAAACGGATGATGGAGTTACGCATGATGGACCTTTCAGAGGGGACAACCGAAAAACGACAGGGGAAATGTTGAAACGTGATTTCGAGAATCGACAGGAAGTTGTGAGAACTAACGTATCGATCAGGTCATCGAGATGGCGGCCAGCTTGTCCGTGATATAGGTAAAGACACTCGACAACTTGCTGCCGAGGCCGGTATTTCCGGAAAGAACGGTGACGATCGCGATCGAAATAAGGCCCGCAATAATTCCGTATTCAATTGCGGTTGCGCCTTCTTCATCGTGCAAAAAATGCCGTATTGAGCTATGCATGATTTCCCCTTTCAGGAAGTGTTAACAAAGGCTTGCAAGGTGGATGTTATACAGCGTAACTCCGTGTATCAACAAGACAAACCCGCAAGACTTTCGTCAGGGTGTGCTAGCCAAAAGAGGTAAAGCAGGATGGCGGCCAGCCTCCTGCCAGCCGAAGCCAGGGAAACCCTTGGCGGCTGGTTAACAGTCTGGAAACGGATTTTTCCCTCTGTGGGCCACATGGCGCCTCCCATGAAGGGGGGATGTGACGTTACGCCGCAGGGAACGCGCGGGGCAGGGTTGTTACGGGAACAAATGCGTTACGTGTTACGTAGCACAGGCCCCGCAGGGGCAGATGTAACACTCAAGAAAGCCCATTCCCGTGAGCAAAAAGTCACGAGTTTGAGGGGGTGACCTCGCTGCCGGGAGGGCTTCGACCGGGCCTCAGCCCAGGATTTCTTCGTGGAAGAGCTTCCAGTCGCTACCCTGGCGTAACCAGTACTGGCGCCGGGAGCGTCCGCTCTTCTCGCCTTCGAACACTTCGCCGAAGGTAACGACCATGGTGTCGTCGCCGTCCCGCCAGTGCAGGTACGACATGTCCTTGAGTTGCACGCGCTTGCCCTGCGCGTATTTCACTTCGTCGTCGACGATTGAAATTCCCTCGGCTGCTTTTTTATTGCTGATGCGCTGGAAATCGGGCAAATAGAATTTCTTCAATTGCGCTTCATTTCCATTGGCCCGGGCATCTTTCCAGCCGGTGATAGCACTTGTAATTGACTGTGCTTCTTTTTCTGCCTGCGGTTGCGAAATCCATTGCAGGCTGCGCGCGGTCACCACCGGGGTGGCGCCAATTTGCACTTTTCGCAAAAGCTGCTTCAGATCCGGGTTTGCCATGACCACGCAGCCGTCGCTTGCCAGCGGTGCCCGGGCGAACTGCTGCGGCGGAGTGCCGTGCAGCCAGATGCCGCCGCCGGTCTTGCCGCGCCGCACGTCGTACGGGTTGGGGTAGTTGATGGGCAGGGCGCCCGCGCCGTAGAAGTCCTTCAGCGACTTCGGATCGAGGCTGCTGGTGATGTAGTACACGCCCAGCGGCGTGCGGGCATCGCCTTCGGTGACCTTGTCGGTGCCCGACTTGCCGACCGAGATGTAGTAGTCGGCCGTGAGCTTCAGGCCCTTGTCCGAGTTCTCGAACAGGTACAGCCGCGAGCGCGAGGCGTCGACGGCGATCGCGTAGCGGCTGCGGGTGGACAGCGCCAGGAACTGCGACGGCACGGTGTTGGCCGGCGGGCGTTCGCGCAGGGCCTGCAGGCGGCGCTTCGATTCCTCGTGCAGTTCGGCCATGGCCGGGTTGCCGCGCATCTTCGCGATGCTGGCGGAGTCGGGCAGGGCATTCGACGGCGGCAGCTGCGCCGCGAGCAGGTCGCCGTAGACGAGCTGTGCGAGCTGGAAGTTCGGGTAGTCGCGCACCAGGTCGCGCGCCTTGGCCAGCGCGGGGCGGGTCTGGCCGCGGCCGAACATCTCATAGACCGCGATCAGGCGTGCTTCGGCGTTGCTGGCTTCCTGGATGGCGCCCGCCGATGCGGGCTTGCGCGTGGCTCGTGCCGCCGTCGCGGCTGTGGCCGAAGTCGCTGCTGCCGCGGCGACTGCCGTCCGGGCTTCCACTGCGCCCTTCTTGCTTCGGGCCCCGCGGGCTTCCTTGGCGGAGGAAGAGCGGCCGGTCGTGCCGGCTCGTGCCGTGGAGCGGCCGTTGCTTGCCGCGGCCTTGACCTTGGTCTTTTCCTTGTGGGCGCCGCTGCTGCTCGTCTTGGCGCTGCCCGGCTTGCCGGTGCCATTGTTCGATGCCAGCGCGGCACCGGGCGCCGCGAGCATCAGCGCCGACGCGGTCATCAGCGCCACGAGCAATTGCTGCCCGCCACGCAGGCGGAACGGGGGATTCTGGAGCCGGCCCTGCCGGACGATGTCTGCCACTAGCCGCCGACGCTTTCCTTGCGAATGTGCCATTGATTGCCGGAGCGCTGCAGGTCCAGCGTCTTGCGGCTCGAAACGTTGAGGTTGTCCGCGCGGTAGATCTGGCGGAACTTGGCCGTCGCGTTCTGGCCATCGACCTTGATCGCGAGGTTCTCGATGTTCACGCTGATGCTCGACTTGCCGACGATGCGCGCGCGGCGGTCTTCTTCCCAGCTCTTGCGGCTCTGGCCGCCGGCGGGTGCGAAGTCGGAGCCGTAGGCCGCGAGGTAGCGGTCCATGTCCTGGCTGGCCCAGGCCGAAGCCCAGGCGCGCACGGCCGATTCGACTTCTGCGTTGGCAGCCGTGCTGGCCGCCGGTGCCGGGGCGGGCGCGGGAGCAGGGGCTGCTTCCGGCGCCTTGGGCGCCGCGGCCACCGGAGCCGGTGCGGCCGCGACCTTGGCGGGCGGCGGTGGCGCGGCGGGTGCGGGAGCCGGGGTTGCCTTGGCGGCCGGAGCGGGCACCGGAGCAGCGGAGGCGATCAGCGCCGTCGGCTTGCCGCCGGGCGGCGTCGGCGTGAAGAGCGTGCGGATCACCGCCAGCTTCGGCTGCACGGCCGTGTTGTTCTGGTCGAGCTGCAGCGCCTTGCTGTAGGCCTGGCTGGCCAGCCGCGCATACACGTCGCCGAGGTTTTCCTGGGCGGTGGCGTAGCTGGGGTTGGTGCGGATCGCGCTCTCGAGCGCGCTGCGCGCCTTGTCGAACTGGTTCTGGCTCGCGTAGATCACCGCGAGGTTGTTGTACGGCTCGGGCAGCTCGGGCGCGTCGAGCGTGAGCTGCGTGAAGGCGGCGATGGCTTCGTTGCGCTTGCCGGTGTCGAGCTGGATCACGCCCTTGAGGAAGCGCATCTGCGGATCGCGCGGCTTGTCCTTCAGGAAGGCTTCGGCCTTCGTCATGGCCTCGTCGAGCTTGCCGGCCTGCATGAGCTTGTCGACTTCCTCGTGCTCGATGGCGGCCAGCGCGGGAAGCGCGACGCCACAGGTGGCCGCGGCCAGGAGCAGGGCGCGCACGGTGGGAGAGAAGCTGAAACGGGCGCGTGGCCTGGGGCTCTTGGGCATTGCGGACAAGACCTCGTAGGGGTGGGTGATGCGGCAGGGATTGTAAGTGGGGCGGGTAACCCCCCGATACAGGGATGACGGGGCTTTCGCGGGCTTTAGGCTTGCCTGCAACGCCGCTCGGCGCCCCGCGCCGGCCGGCCCCGCAGTACAGTGCCGCCGTGGACCGCCTCCAAAGCATTGAAACTTTCGTTCGCGTCGCGCAGACCCAGAGCTTCGCCGAAGCCGCCCGGCAGCTGCGCGTGGCCAATTCGGTCGTCACCACGCGGGTCAAGCAGCTCGAGGAGTTCCTGGGCGCGCCGCTGTTCCACCGCAGTACGCGCGTGGTCCGGCTCAGCGACATGGGCCAGGCCTTCCTGCGCGACTGCACCGAGCTGGTGGTGCGCGCCGACAGCATCGTCGACCAGATGCGCGAGGCGCGCGGCACGCCCTCGGGCACGCTGCGCGTGCATGCGCTGACCGGCATGGTGCTGGGCCGCTTCGCTTCGCTGTTGCGCGAGTTCCAGACGACCTACCCCGACATCCACCTCGAGCTGATCGTGAGCGACGCGGTGGCCGATCCGGTGAAGGCCGGCGTCGACTGCGCACTGCAGATCTTTCCCGCGGCCTCGCAGGAGCTGGTGTCGAGACCGCTCTTTCCTGTGCGGCGCGTGCTCTGCGCCACGCCGGCCTACCTGAAGGCGCACGGCACGCCAAGCACGCCGCGCGAACTGCACCGGCACAAGCTGGGCCTCTACTCGGGCTACCCCACGCGCGACCGCTGGACTTTCCACCACCAGGGCGAGCAGACCACCATCTACCTGGCGGCGGCGCTGCTGACCAACAGCGTGCACCTGCTGCGCGAATATGCGCTGGAGCATGCGGGCATCGTCTGCCTGCCCACGCTGGTGGCGGGCGACGCCATCGCGCGGGGCGAACTCAGCGTGGTGCTGGCCGATCACCAGCTGTCGTCGTTCTCGCTGAGCGCGGTGTATGCGGGCACCTCGCGCAATGCGCTGAAGCTGCGCCTGTTCATCGAGCACATCGCGACCCGCTTCACGCGCGTGCCGCCGTGGGATGCGACGCTGATCGAGCGCGGCCTGATCCCCGCCGAACTCATCGAGTTCAGCCGCTCGAGCGGTTGAAATGAATACTCCCCCAGGCTTCGCGCACTTCGTGTCGCTTCTCCAACCCCCTCGCCGGGGGCGACGCCTGCGGCCCGGCAAAGCCGGTTCCGCGGCGTCTCGCGAACAAGCTCGATGGCGTGCTCGTGGTGAGCAGGTCGAACAGGGGTAAACCCCAGCGATTATTCGGAAGCTCCGAATAATCCTCTTCCAAACTGGTCCCTACCGGCGCAGTCGCTTGGCTCCTAGAGTTCGCTCATCCAAGGAGACAAGCCATGCCAGCCACCAATTCCAGCGCAACCTACAAGACCCGCTTCGGTTCCCTCAAGCACTTCGAGAAGGGCCACGTCGAGCCCATCGACGACGACGTTCGCCACTACGCGTTCTCCAACTGCTTCGAGATCGCCAGCATCAGCAAGCCCTACGAGAAGGTCGTGTTCGGCCAGAACCAGATCTACGTGCTGGAGACGCTGCGCGCCGAAGGCACTTCGCCCTGGTACACCTGCGCGCACGACGAGTTCGCGCTCGTGATGGACGGCGACGTCGAAGTGCACCTCGTGCAGCTCGACGACAGCCAGACGGTGGCCGACAAGGAAAAGAACGGCGCCGTGCTCGTGAAGGGCGAGCCTAAGGGCAAGAAGATGGGCTGGATGAAGCTCTCCCGCGGCCACCAGGGCCTGCTGCCGAAGAACACCGCCTACCAGTTCCGCGCCGCAGGCGAGCCCGGTGTGATTGTTCTCCAGAGCTGCAAGGGCGATCTCTCGGTGGAAAAGTGGGCCGACATCTGCCAATCGCACTGAGCGCATCGAACACAGGAGCCACACCATGAACGCACCCGCAGAACTCGCCAAGGTGATCGCGTCGCAGCCCGACGCCACGCTCGGCTACAAGGACTTCACGCTCGGCAGCTTCAGCTTCCATCGCGACGAATACTTCGTGCACATCGGCTGGAAGACCCGTGATGGCCGCCCCATGAGCCACACCATGGACGCCGGCAGCTACCTGCGTGCACTGATGCGCGACGTGGCCTGGGGCTTCTTCTACGGCTGGGTCAACTTCGACGACGTGTTCGGCACCGTCAACCACTACGAGTCGGTCGACCTGTATGCAGGCAGCTTCAACGGCACCATGAAGGACGCCGGCATCGACCTGCTCGAGAACTTCCCGACCGCCCAGATCCGCGCCACCTTCGAGGCCATGCTCGACGACTGGACCAACGAGAGCTTCGACCCCTTCGCCGCGCCGCAGGAAACCGGCTCGCCCTACGGCCGCAAGAATGGCAACAACACCGCCAAGATCACGAGGGCGCGCGAGCTCGCCAAGCGCTGCGTGGGCCTGAAGGGCGACCTCGACCTGCGCAGCGACGAGCGCGGCGCGCCCGTCAACCGCGCCTTCGCCGACGTGCCGCAGGGCCAGCCCGAGCTGCACCCCGAGCCCGGCTTCGAGAACGAGGTGCACGCCTTCAATCTCTTCGGCTTCCTGAGCCGCTCGCAGGTCACGTGGAACCCGAGCTTCACCTCGGTGGTGAAGCACAGCTACATGTGCCCGACGACCGAGGAGCACATCCTGCCGATCATCCACGGCAACGACCGCGTCGAGTGGTTCTTCCAGATGACCGACGAGATCCACTGGGACTGCGGCGACAAGAACACCGGCAGGCCCATGGCCCGCGTGGTCATGAAGGCCGGCGATATGGCCGCCATGCCTGCCTACTGCCGCCACCAGGGCTTCAGCCCCAAGCGCTCGATGCTGCTGGTGTGGGAGAACGGCTCGCCGAGCCTGGTGTACGAGATCCAGAAGGGCGAGAGCCCGGAGATCCCGGTCCAGTTCTGACTGGTCTTCCTCTCTTTCCCCGCCGCCTATTCATCCAACTCTCCCCGCATGGGGAGGGAGAGGAAACTCATGCCTGCTTCCGCCATCCGCCACCAGCTCTTCATCGACGGCCGCTTCGTCGACGCCGAATCCGGCGAGACCCTCGCCACGCTGAATCCGCACGACAACACGCCCATCGTCGATGTTGCGCTCGCGGGCAAGGCCGACGTCGACAAGGCCGTGGCCGCGGCGAAGCGCGCGTTTCCCAAGTGGAGCCGCATGGCCGCCGCAGACCGGGGCCGCATCCTGCTGAAGCTCGCCGACCTCATCGAAGCCAACGCCGAAGAACTCGCGCGCCTCGAATCGCTGGACACCGGCCACCCGATCCGCGATTCGCGCCGGCTCGACGTGCCGCGCACGGCCGCGTGCTTCCGCTACTTCGGCGGCATGGCCGACAAGTTCCAGGGCGAGACCATCCCTGTGGAAGAGGGCTTTCTCAACTACACGCTGCGCGAGCCCGTCGGCATCGTCGGCCAGGTGGTGCCGTGGAACTTCCCGCTGATGTTCACCAGCTGGAAGATGGCGCCCGCGCTCGCAGCCGGCAACTGCATCGTGATGAAGCCCGCGGAGATCACGCCGCTGAGTTCGCTGCGCATCGCCGAGCTGATGGCCGAGGCCGGCCTGCCGCCCGGCGTGGTCAACATGCTGCCGGGGCTGGGCAGCGTGGCGGGCCAGTACATCGCGGAGCATCCGGAGATCGCGAAGATCGCCTTCACCGGCAGCACCGCCACAGGCCGGCGCATCGTGCAGGCCAGCGCGGGCAACCTGAAGAAGGTGCAGCTCGAACTCGGCGGCAAGGGGCCGAACATCGTGTTCGAAGACGCGAACCTGCAGGCCGCCGTCAACGGCAGCGCGTGGGCCATCTTCCACAACCAGGGGCAGGCCTGCATCGCGGGCTCGCGGTTGATGCTGCACGAGAGGATCGCCGACGAATTCCTCGACCAATTCATCCCGCTCGCCAAGTCGATCCGCCTCGGCAACCCGCTGGACGACGCGACGGAGATGGGGCCGCTCACCAGCGCGCAGCACCGCGAGCGCGTGTTGAGCTACGTGGACGTGGCGCAGGGCGAGGGCGGCGAACTGCTCGCAGGCGGCAAGTCGCCAGACGGCGATCTTGCGAAGGGCTGCTACGTCGAACCCACCGTGATGCGCGCGAAGTCGTACAAGGACCGCGTCGCGCAGGAAGAAGTGTTCGGCCCCTTCGTCACCGTGCTCACCTTCAAGTCCGACGAAGAGGCGATGCAGATCGCCAACGGCACCGACTACGGCCTCGGCAGCGGCCTGTGGACCCGCGACCTGCAGCGCGCCCACAAGGTCGCGCGCGACCTGCACGCGGGCATGGTCTGGATCAACAGCTACAAGCGCGTGAACCCCGGCTCGCCCTTTGGCGGCGTCGGCCAGAGCGGCTACGGCCGCGAGATGGGCTTCGACGCGATGCGCGAATACACGCAGGTGAAGAGCGTGTGGGTGAACGTCGACGCACAGATACCGCCGCACTTCGTGCGCTGACGAAGCGGGCACTCGAAGAGCAAAAGAAAGAACGAGGAGACAGAAGAGATGCATTCGATCGCCGCCCGCTTCGTCGCGGGCCTCATCACCGCCGGCACGCTGTTTGCCGCCGCTTCGCCTGCCGCCGCGCAGGCCTGGCCCACGAAACCGGTGCGCCTGGTCATCGGCTTCCCGCCCGGCGGCATCGTCGACACGGTGGCGCGCCAGCTCCAGCCGCGCCTGCAGGCCGCGCTTGGCCAGCCGGTGATCGTCGACAATCGCGGCGGCGCCGGCGGCACGCTGGCGGCAGCCGAGGTGGCCAAGGCTGCGCCCGATGGTCATACGCTGCTGATGGTGTTCGACAGCTACGCCACCTATCCGCTGGTCTATCCGAAGCTCAGCTTCGACATCGCCCGCGACCTGCAGCCGGTCACGCAGATCGTGAGCAATCCGCTGGTGCTGCTGGTCAATCCGAAGGTCGAGGCGCGCGACCTCAAGGGCTTCGTGGGCGTGCTCAAGTCGCAGCCGGGGCGTCTCAACTATGCGAGCGTCGGGCCGGGGTCGAGCAACCATCTCACGGCCGAATACTTCAAGGCGGTGAGCGGCACCTTCGTCACGCACATTCCCTACCGCGGCGGTGGCCCCGCGCAGCAGGACCTGCTGGGCGGGCAGGTCGAGATGATGTTCCTTTCCGCCGTGCTAGCGCAGCCGCACGTGAAGTCGGGCCGCCTGCGCGCGCTGGCCCAGACCGGCCTGCAACGCGCGAGCGCCTACCCCGACACGCCCACCGTCGCAGAGAGCGGGTACCCGGGCTTCGAGGTCAATTCATGGGTAGGCCTGCTGGCGCCCGCAGGCACTCCGCGCCCCGTGGTCGACCGCCTGCAGGCCGAGGTGAAGAAGATCGTCGCCGATCCCGCCTTCGCCGCGCGCCTGCAGGAGCAGGGTTTGACAGGCATCGCCGGCACGCCCGAGCAGTTCGCGGCCGTGTTGCGCACCGAGCAGGACAAATGGACCCGACTGGTGCGCGAGCGCCAGCTGAGCCTGGAGTAGAGCCGAGCGACCCGATGAAGAAGGAGACAACCATGACATTCAATCGCAGACAGTTCACGCAGGCCACGGCCGCGCTGGTGGCTTCGGGCGCGGCACCGCTGGTGTTCGCGGCCGACACGCTGAAGATCGGCTACGTCTCTCCGCAGACCGGGCCGCTCGCACCCTTCGGCGAGGCCGACAAGTGGGTCATCGACCAGATGAAGACGGCCTTCAAGGACGGCATCACCGTGGGCGGCAAGAAGTACGCGGTGCAGATCGTGCTGAAGGACAGCCAGTCGAACCCCAACCGCGCAGGCGAGGTGGCGAACGACCTGATCCTGAAGGACAAGGTCGCGCTGGTGCTTACGGCAGGAACGCCCGAGACCGCCAACCCCGTGAGCGATGCCTGCGAGCTCAACGAGGTGCCCTGCATCTCGAGCGTGGTGCCGTGGCAGCCCTGGTTCTTCGGGCGCAAGGGCGATCCGGCGAAGGGCTTCAACTGGACGTACCACATGTTCTGGGGGCTCGAAGACGTCATCACCAACTTCACCAACGGCTGGAAGACGCTCGCCACCAACAAGAAGGTGGGCGGCCTGTTCCCCAACGACGGCGACGGCAACGCCTGGGGCGACAAGGAGCTGGGCTTTCCGAAGCCGCTCGCGCAGATGGGCTTCACGCTCACCGACCCAGGCCGCTTCCAGAACGGCACGCAGGACTTCAGCGCGCAGATCGCGGCCTTCAAGAAGGAGGGCGTCGAGATCGTCACCGGGGTGGTGATTCCGCCGGACGCCAAGACCTTCCTCACGCAGGCGCGGCAGCAGGGCTTCAAGGCGAAGGTCATCACGCTCGGCAAGGCGCTGCTGTTCCCCGGTGCGATCGAGGCGCTGGGCGATCTGGGTGATGGCCTCTCGACCGAGGTGTGGTGGAGCCCGTCGCACCCGTTCACGTCGAGCCTCACGCAGCAGAGCGCGAAGGCGCTGGCAGACGCCTACGAGGCCGGCACGAAGAAGCAGTGGACGCAGCCCATCGGCTTCGCGCACGCGCTGTTCGAGGTGGCGGCGAATGCGCTCGGGCGTGCCAAGTCGCTGAAGGCATCGGACGTGCGCGACGCCGTGGCGTCGACCTCCATCAGCTCGGTGGTCGGCCCGGTGAAGTGGGGCGGTCAAGGGCCCTTCAAGAACGTCAGCAAGACGCCGCTGGTGCTCGGCCAGTGGGGCAAGGGCCAGAAGTACAAGGTGGAGCTGACCATCGTGAACAACGAGGCGGCGACGAACATCCCCACCGGCGGCAAGCTGCGGCTGCTCTGAACCCGGGAATGCCATGACGCTTCTGGCACTGCATGCCGTGAGCAAGTCCTACGGCGCGCTCAAGGTCACCGACGACATCACGCTCGCGGTGACCGAGGGCGAGACGCTGGGCATCCTCGGGCCGAACGGCGCGGGAAAGACCACGCTGTTCAACCTGATCTCGGGCGACGTGCGCGTGGATGCAGGGCGCGTCGAGTACGCGGGCCGCGACGTGACGCGGCTCAAGCCGCACCAGCGCTGCCATGCGGGCATCGGTCGCAGCTACCAGGTGCCGCAGCCCTTCGGCAACATGAGCGTGTTCGAGAACCTCGTGACGGCCGCTTGCTTCGGCGGACAGCAGACCGAGCGCGAGGCTTGGCAGACGGCGCATGAGGTGCTGGAGCAGACGGGCCTGATGGCGCATGCCAACAAGCCTGCGGGCGGGCTGACCCTGCTCGACCGCAAGCGGCTGGAGTTGGCGCGAGCTCTCGCCACGCGGCCTCAGTTGCTGCTGCTAGACGAGATCGCGGGCGGGCTCACGGAGCCCGAGGCCGCGGTGCTGGTCGGCGAGCTCAAGCGCATCAAGGCGCGGGGCGTGACGATGATCTGGATCGAGCATGTCGTGCACGCGCTGCTGTCGCTGGCGGATCGGTTGTTCGTCATCAACTTCGGGCAGAAGCTCGCGGAGGGCGCACCGCTCGTCGTGATGAATGACCCAGAGGTGCGGCGCGTGTACATGGGGATGGAAGCATGAGCGCGCTGCTCGACACCCGTGCGCTGAAGGCCTTCTACGGCGACGCTCAAGCCTTGTTCGGCATCGACTTCTCGCTGGCGCGTGGCGAGCTCGTCGCCATCATCGGCGCCAACGGCGCTGGCAAATCGACCTTCCTCAAGAGCCTCACGGGCCTCGTGCGCGCGCCGCGCGATGCGATCCGCTTCAAGGGCGAGCCCATCGGCGGATTGCCTCCCGGCGACATCGTGCGCCGCGGCCTCGCCATGGTCCCCGAGGGCCGCCGCCTGTTTCCGAGCCTCAGCGTCGAGGAGAACCTGCTGATGGGCTCCACCGCTGCGCGCAAGGGGCCGTGGAACCTCCAGCGCCTGTACGCGCTGTTCCCCATCCTCGCTGAGAAGCGACACCAGCCAGGCACGTCGCTGTCGGGCGGGCAGCAGCAGATGGTCGCGCTGGGCCGTGCGCTCATGAGCAACCCGGAGGTGCTGCTGTGCGACGAACTCTCGCTCGGCCTCGCGCCCATCGTCATCCGGGAGATCTACGCCGCCATGCCGAGCATCACCGGCGAGGGCATGACGGTCGTCATCGTCGAGCAGGACGTGACGATGGCGCGGCAGGTCTCGCGGCGCATCTACTGCCTCCAGGAAGGCCGCGTTTCGCTCGAAGGCAATTCCGCGGACCTCACCCGCGAGCAGATCTCGCAGGCCTACTTCGGCATCGGGGAGGCGGCCCATGCTTGAAACCATCGTCCAGGGCGTTCTGCTCGGCGGCCTCTATACGCTCTTCGCGCTGGGCCAGTCGCTGATGTTCGGCGTGATGCGGCTCACCAACACGGCGCAGGGCGACTTCATCATCCTCGGCGCGTTCGCGGTCATCGCGGGCGTGTCGTTGACGGGCGATGTCGCGCCCTGGCTCGTCGCGCTCGCGGTGCTGCCGGTGGCCTTCGGCTTCGGCTACGCGCTGCAGCGCTACGTGCTCAATGGCACGCTCGGAAAAGACCCGCTGCCTTCGCTGGTCGTCACCTTCGGCCTGTCGATCGTCATTCAGAACCTGCTGCTCGAACTGTTCTCGGCCGACCCGCGCGCCATCGAGACCGGCGGGCTCAACACGCAGGGCATCGCGCTGGGCGAGGCGATGTCGCTCGGGGTGTTGCCGCTCGTGGTACTGGCCATTGCCGTCATTGCGACCGGCGCGCTGCAGTGGCTCTTCGCGCACACGGCGCTGGGGCGCTCGTTCCGGGCCGTGTCCGACGATCGCGAGATCGCGGAGCTCATGGGGCTGAACGCGAAGAAGGTCTATGCGTTCGCAACCGCCATCGCCTTCGTGCTGATCGCCATCGCGGGTGCACTGCAGGGCATGCGCACGACGGTGTCTCCATCGGACGGCCCGCTGCTTCTGCTCTTCGCCTTCGAGGCCGTGATCATCGGCGGCATGGGCTCCTTCTGGGGCACGCTGGCCGGCGCGATGATCCTCGGCATCACGCAGCAGATCGGCTTCCGGCTCGACCCGGGCTGGGGCATCTGGTTCGGCCACATCGTGTTCCTCGTGGTGCTGGTGCTGCGGCCGCAGGGGCTCTTTCCAAAGACACGCGGATAAAGGCAGACAAGGCCGATGACGAACATGCCTCTTCCCATCGTTGCCGTCGAACGCGCAACAGCCGCGAGCCACGCCGCGCTCATCGTCGGCATCGCCATCGTGCTCGTGGCCGCCAGCCTCCCGTGGTGGGGCGAGTCGAGCTGGATGCGCGAGTTCGTCGAGATCGCCTGCTACTTCATCTTCGCGATGATGTGGAACCTGCTCGCCGGCTACGGCGGCATGGTGAGCATCGGGCAGCAGGCCTTCTTCGGCTTCGGCGGCTACGTGATGCTGATGCTCGGCAACTTCGCGGGAGTCAACCCGTTCATTGCGATACCGATGGGCGCACTGGCTGCCGGACTTGTCGCGATACCTGTGTCCTTCGTCGCGTTCCGGCTCTCGGGCGGCTACTTCGCCATCGGCACATGGGTCATCGCGGAGGTGTTCCGGCTCAGCTTCGCCAATGTTTCGGCGGTAGGTGGCGGCTCGGGTACCACGCTCACCGCGCTGCGCGGCATCGAGAAGGCCACACGTGAAAGCACCACCTACTGGATGGCGCTGGCCTGCGTGGTCGCTGCCGTCGCGCTGGTGTATTTGTTCCTGCGCAGCAAGCGCGGGCTGGCGCTGCTGGCGATACGCGACAACGAAGTCGCGGCGGAGTCGCAGGGCATTCCGGTCGCGCGCATGAAGCTCGCCGTGTACGTGGTCGCGGCTTTCGGCGCGGGGCTCGCGGGCGCGCTGTACTTCGTGGGCAACCTGCGCATCAGCCCCGACGCGGCCTTCAGCGTCAACTGGACGGCCTTCGCCATCTTCATGGTGGTCATCGGCGGCATCGGGCGCATCGAGGGGCCGCTCGTCGGCGCGCTCATCTTCTGGGCGCTCAACAAGTTCCTGAGCGACTACGGCACCTGGTATCTGCTGGGGCTGGGCCTGCTTGCGATCCTCGTCACGCTGTTCTTCAAGCAAGGGCTGTGGGGCTATGCGCAACAGCGGTGGGGCTGGTCGCTGTTTCCCACGCAGCGCAAGCTGCTGCGTACATCGCCTGCTGGTAGTACTTTCCTACGCGATAGACCCTGACGGGAAGCCACTTCAGGCTTGCGAAAAGCATCACCATCCTGTAACGTCTTGTAAACACAATGTAAGCACTTTCCCCAATTTTTCTCACTCTCCTGGAGTCATCTTGACGATCACCAAACGCCGCCTGCTGGAAGGCGGCGCGGCAGCCATTGCCGCTTCGCTGCTTGCGAAGACTTCGTGGGCCCAGCAGCGCAACAGCAGCACCGGCGACGCTTCCTGGCCGACCAAGCCCCTCCACATCCTTGTCGGCTTTCCTGCAGGCGCATCGCCCGATCTTGCGGCCCGCGCCATCGCAGAGCCCCTGTCGAAAATCCTGCGCCAGCCGGTGATCGTCGAGAACAAGCCCGGCGCCAGCGGCAACACGGTGGCCGACCAGGTGGCCAAGGCCACCGACGATCACACCGTCGGCGCGTTGATCAACGGCAACCTCACCATCGCCAAGCTGCTCAATCCGTCGCTGCCCTTCGATCCCGAGAAAGACTTCGCGCCGGTCGGCCTCATCGGCACCGCGCCGCTGGTGCTGGCGGTGTCGGGCAGCGCCACGGGCAAGACCTCGGCCGAGCAACTGCTGTGGGTGCGCAACCTCGGCAGCGGCGGCAAATACGGCACGCCGGGCGTGGGCACGGTGGGTCACCTGGGCATGGAACTCATCAAGAGCCGCGCGGCCATCACCGCGCAGCACAAGCCCTACACGGGCAATCCGCAGGTCATCGCCGGCCTGCTGGCCAACGAGATCCAGCTGGCGCTGCTGCCGCCGGGCCTCGCGATGCCGCACGTCAAGTCGGGAAAGATCAAGGCCATCGGCGTGACCTCGCCCGAGCGCAGCCCGCTGGCGAGCGAACTGCCCACGATCCGCGATGCGGACGTGCGCGGTGCCGATCTCGAGATCTGGACCGCGCTGGCCGCGCCCGCGGGCATGAAGCCCGCGGGCGCGGCCAAGCTCAACGCAGCGCTGGTCGAAGTGATCAGCTCGCCCGAGGTTAGCCAGGCATTGCTGAAGACCGGCTGGCAGGCCCAGCCCGGTTCGCCCGACACGCTGGCCAAGCGCATGCGCGCCGACACCACGCGCCTGGGCGGCGTGATCATCATGAAGGGCATCCACTCGGAAGGCTGACCGCGGGGGCGGCCAGCCTGTCAGGCGGCAGTCTTCAGCTCTTGCGCTTGAACAGCGGCTGGTCGAAGCGGATCGTGATGACTTCCGTGTCGTCCGGCTTGCCCTGCACCCGGCCGTCTTCCGTCGGGAAGTTGGTGTCGATCGCGACGGCCAGCGTGTTGTCGTCCACCACCTCGACGCTCTCGACTGAATCGAAAGGCATGGTGAACTTGCCGGCCGCCACGCCGGCCAGCGGGCCGCCGATGCCCGTCGGGTCGGAGATGTTCAGCAGGTCGACCAGCAGCGTCTTCTTCAGCACGCCGTCGGCATCCTTGACGTCGAGGTCGACCATGTACAGGCGCTTGACCACGGCCTTCGAGCCATACAGGCTGTCGCGCTCGATCAGCACGAACTTGTTGCCACCGATGTTGGTCATGTCGCCGATGACGATCTGGTTGTCCTTGGCCGGGCCATCCTTCCTGTAGACCGGGTTCTTGCCGGTGTAGAGCATCGAGGCGGGGTCGAACTCGAAGAAGTTCAGGTAGCGTTCGTCGTCGGCCACGGGGCGCAGCGAGGCGAGCGAGGGCGCGGCTTCCGGCACCGCATAGAGGCGGCTGTTGTCGCCGTTGAAGGCGAGGCTCTCGAAGCCGCGGCTCGCGAGCGAGGTGACGGCGGCGCCGTTGTTCATCACGAGCGGGTTGAACGGGCTGCGCAGGAACGGATGCGGCACCGGGTCGCCCATCAGCGTGCCGTTCTTGTCGAAGTGCAGGATGTAGGGGCCGAATTCCTCGCCCACGAAGTAAGTGCCGTCCTTCGCGCGGGCGATCGACTCCACGTCGAGGTCGAAGCCCGTCAGCAGCCGGCCGCTGACGATGCGCGGGTCCACGGGTATGCCGCTGTCGACGAGGTTGTTGCCGTTGACCTTCTGGTAGTTGGCGAAGTCGGCGGTGATCTTCAGGTCGACGCCCTTGCCGTCCTTCAGGAAGCCGTTGGCGTCGTTGAAGGCGACATGGCTGTTCACCTTCACGGTGCCGGGAACCGTCGTGCCGTTGGCCACCGTACGGAAGTCGATGCTGACGTTGTAGAAACCGACCACGAAGTCGCCGGAGTTGCCCTTGCTGCCGTAGCCGTTGTCGGGCATGGCGAGCCAGGTGCCGTCATCGTTCTTCAGCAGTGCCGAGAAGCCCGGCAGCGGCTGCCCGTCGACGAAGGGCGGTGTCACGCCGAGCGTGGCGGTGATGAACTGGCCCGTGGTCGGACCGGGCTGGCGGAACGTGGCGGGCAGGGAGGCCCAGCCCGTCAGCTTGTGGGGCAGTCCCGAGGAATTGTCCTGCGGTGGTTGGGGAGCTGGCGCGGGTGCTGGCGCAGGTGCCGGGGCGGGCGTTGCCGCCACCGGCGGAAAGGCGATGCCGCCTCCACCGCTGCCGCCACCGCATGCGGTGAGCGCGGCGGTGGCAACGACCGCGAGCGCGAGGTGGCGCGGCAATGTTGACGAGAAGAAAAGACTGGACATGAATGGACCCTCCATCGGTTTTGTAGTGAGGGGCGCAATCTAGAAAACCGATGTGACGTGCCCATGAATACACCGCTCAGAGCATGCGTGAAATCCTGTCCGCCGCTTCGCGCAGCGCGGGCAGCATGGTCTCCTGCATTGCCTTCGCGCTGGTGCGGTTCGCCTGTCCGCTGATGTTGAGCGCAGCCACCATGCGGCCCTGGCGGTTGACGATGGGTGCGGCCACGGAGATCAGTCCCTCTTCGAGCTCCTGGTTCACCAGGCACCACTGCTGCCTGCGCGCCTGCGCCACCTTGACCATCAGCGCGTCGATGTCGGTCACCGTGTGCCTGGTCAGCGCCTCGATGTTCGAAGCCTCGAGCCGTGCGCGCACTTCGTCGTCGTCGAGGTCCGCCAGCAGCAGCCGGCCCAGCGAGGTGCAATAGGCCGGCAGGCGTGAGCCCACGCCGAGGTTGATGTGCATGATCTTCTTCGTCGGCACGCGCAGCACGTAGACGATGTCGGTCGCATCGAGTACGGCGGCCGAGCACGACTCCTGCACCTGCTGCACCAGCGCTTCCATCACAGGCTCCGCGCGGTTCCAGATCGGCATCGACGAGAGATACGCGAAGCCCAGGTCGAGGATGCGCGGCGTGAGCGTGAAGAGCTTGCCGTCGGTCACCACGTAGCCCAGCGTCTGCAGCGTGAGCAGGATGCGGCGCGCCCCCGCGCGCGTCAGTCCGCTGCCGGCCGCCACTTCGCTGAGGGTCTGGTGCGGCGCATTGGCACTGAACGAGCGGATCACCTGCAGGCCCCGCGCGAAGGACTGCACGTAGCTGTCGCCGGGCGCGGGTGTTTCGGGTTGTGCGGGGTGGGTTGCCATGGTGCTCGATCCTCTCTAGAATTCATTATACGAACAAATGTTCTTTAGACGAACAAATCGGCGGTTCGCAGAATCGGTCGGCGTGTTCAGGCGGTTCGCTCCCGCGCTTTTCTTTCCTCACTCCCGGAGACAGGCTTCATGATCAACAAGATCGCGCGCTCGGTCGCCGATGCCCTGGCAGGCATCCAGGACGGCGCCACGGTTCTCATCGGCGGCTTCGGCACCGCCGGCATTCCCAACGAACTCATCGAGGGCCTCGTCGAGCAGGGCGCCAAGGACCTCACCGTCGTCAACAACAACGCGGGCAACGGCGAGACCGGCCTCGCCGCGCTGCTCAAGGCAGGCCGCGTTCGCAAGATCATCTGCAGCTTCCCGCGCCAGGCCGACAGCCAGGTGTTCGACGGGCTCTACCGCAGCGGCAAGATCGAGCTCGAACTCGTGCCGCAGGGCAACCTCGCAGAGCGCATCCGCGCCGCGGGCGCCGGCATCGGCGCCTTCTTCTGCCCCACCGGCTATGGCACGCAGCTTGCCGGGAACCGCGAGACCCGCGAGATCGACGGCGTGCAGTACGTGCTCGAGTACCCCATCCACGGCGACGTGGCGCTCATCAAGGCGGAGCGCGGCGACCGCTGGGGCAATCTGGTCTACCGCAAGGCGGCGCGCAACTTCGGCCCGGTGATGGCCATGGCCGCGAAGAAGACCATCGCCACCGTGCACGACATCGCCGAGCTCGGCACCCTCGACCCCGAGACCATCGTCACCCCGGGTATCTTCGTGCACCAGGTGGTGCGCATCGAACGCGTGGCCACGCAGGCCGGCGGCTTCAAGAAGGCAGCATGACCATGACTTATCAACGTCGCACCAAGGACCAACTGGCCGCCCGCGTCGCACAGGACATCTTCGACGGCGCCGTCGTCAACCTCGGCATCGGCCAGCCCACGCTGGTGGCCAACCACCTGCCCAAGGGCCGCGAAGTCATCCTGCAGAGCGAGAACGGCATCCTCGGCATGGGCCCCGCGCCCGAGGCCGGCGAGGAAGACTACGACCTCATCAACGCCGGCAAGCAGCCCGTCACGCTGCTGCCGGGCGGCTCGTTCTTCCATCACTCCGACAGCTTCGCGATGATGCGCGGCGGCCACCTCGACATCTGCGTGCTCGGCGCCTTCCAGGTGTCGGCCACCGGCGATCTCGCCAACTGGCACACCGGCGAGAAGGACGCCATTCCCGCCGTCGGCGGCGCGATGGACCTCGCCATCGGCGCCAAGCAGACCTGGGTCATGATGGACCTGCTCACCAAGCAGGGCGTGAGCAAGCTGGTGAAGGAATGCACCTATCCGCTGACCGGCATCGGCTGCGTCAAGCGCGTGTACTCCGACCTCGCCACGCTCGAATGCACGCCGCAGGGCCTGAAGCTCGTCGACCTGGTCGACGGCCTGAGCCGCGAAGAACTCGAGAAGCTCGTCGGACTCCCGATCGCAGCCTGACCCCTTCAAGCAATCCAAGAGAGACAGACATGACCAACCAAGCCTTCATCTGCGACGCCGTTCGCACCCCCTTCGGCCGCTACGGCGGTTCGCTCAGCAGCGTGCGCACCGATGACCTGGGCGCCGTGCCGCTGAAGGCGCTGATGGAACGCAACAAGAACGTCGATTGGCAGGCCGTGAGCGACGTGCTCTACGGCTGCGCAAACCAGGCCGGCGAAGACAACCGCAACGTCGCGCGCATGTCGGCGCTGCTGGCGGGCCTGCCCATCGAACTCGGCGGCGGCACCATCAACCGGCTGTGCGGCTCGGGCCTCGACGCCGTGGGCACGGCCGCGCGCGCCATCCGCGCCGGAGAAGCGGGCCTGATGATCGCCGGCGGCGTCGAGAGCATGAGCCGCGCGCCCTTCGTCATGCCCAAGGCCGAGAGCGCCTTCAGCCGCAACAACGCGGTGTACGACACCACCATCGGCTGGCGCTTCGTCAACAAGCTCATGAAGGCGCAGTACGGCGTCGACTCCATGCCCGAGACGGCCGAGAACGTCGCCACCGACTACAAGATCGAGCGCGAGGCGCAGGACCTGATGGCGCTGAACTCGCAGCTGCGCGCCGTGGCCTCGCAGAAGTCCGGCTTCTTCGACGCCGAGATCGTGCCCGTGAGCGTGCCGCAGAAGAAGGGCGACGCGATCATCGTCAACAAGGACGAGCATCCGCGCGAGACCAGCCTCGAATCGCTCGCCAAGCTCAAGGGCGTGGTCCGCCCCGACGGTACCGTCACCGCCGGCAATGCCAGCGGCGTGAACGACGGCGCCTGCGCGCTGCTGCTGGCCGACGAAGCCAGCGCCGCGAAGCATGGCCTCACGCCGCGCGCACGCGTGGTCGGCATGGCCACCGCCGGCGTCGCGCCGCGCGTGATGGGCATCGGCCCCGCGCCCGCCACGCAAAAGGTGCTGGCGCTCACCGGCCTGAAGCTTGACCAGATCGACGTCATCGAACTCAACGAAGCCTTCGCCGCGCAGGGCCTCGCCGTGCTGCGCCTGCTGGGCCTGAAGGACGACGACGCCCGCGTGAACATCAACGGCGGCGCCATCGCGCTGGGCCACCCGCTGGGTGCCAGCGGTGCGCGCCTGGCCACCACTGCAGTCAACCAACTGCACAAGGGCGGCGGCCGCTATGCGCTGTGCACCATGTGCATCGGGGTGGGGCAGGGCATCGCGGTGATCCTCGAACGCGTCTGACGACCGGACCACGGCGAAACGAAGAACAACCAGAGAAGCAAGAAGACAAGGCCATCGGCAGCCGCGGCAACAGCGGCCCGATGGCATTTTTTCAACCCAAGAGGACAGAGAGAAAGAAGGATCAGAGGATGAACCACACGTCGAAGAAGACAACGCGCCGCGGCGCCGGCATTGCCGCGTTCGCACTGGCGGCCGCAGCCCTGCTGCCCTCAACCGCACCGGCGCAGCAGGCCTTCCCCAGCAAGCCCGTGCGCATCATCACGCCGTTCCCCGTGGGCGGCGGCCCCGACGGCGTGGCCCGCCTCGTGGCCGACAAGCTCTCGCGTGCCTGGGGCCAGCCCGTGGTGGTCGAGAACCGTCCGGGCGGCAACGGCTTCATCGCCATCGACGCATTCAAGCGCGGTGCGAAGGATGGCCACGACATCATCGTGCTCGACAACGTGCACCTTGCCGCGTACCCGGCGCTCTTCAAGAAGCTGCCCTACGACACGGGCAAGGACTTCGACGCGCTGCTGCCGCTGTTCAAGACCTACTTCTTCTTCACCGTCGCCACCAACAGCAAGTACAAGACCATCGGCGACCTGATCGCCGACGCCAAGGCCAACCCCGGCAAGCTGGACTACGGCTCGTGGTCCGTCGGCAACCCGGTGCACCTGGGCTCGGAGCTCTTCGAGTCGGCCACCGGCACGCAGATGGAGCACATCGTCTACAAGGAAACCACGCAGCTCTACACCTCGGTGGCAACCGGCGAACTGGCCTTTGCGCTGGGCAGCAGTGCCACCGCCGGCCCGCTGCAGCGCGCGAACAAGCTGCGCTTCCTGGCCGCTGCCGCACCGCAGCGAGTGGCAGCCTTCCCCGACGTGCCGACGGTCGCCGAATCGGGCGGCCCGAAGGGCTTCGAGGTCATCGGCTGGAACGCCATCGCCGTGCCCAAGGGCCTGCCCGCATCGGTCACCGAGAAGATCAAGCGCGACATCGAGAAGGGCCTGGCCGAGCCCGACGTGCTGGAGAAGTTCAAGAGCTTCGGCTACGAGCCCTTCCCGACCACGCGCCCGCAGTTCGACGAGTTCGTGGCGAGCGAGACGAAGCGGTTCACGGACGTGATTCGCAAGGCGAACGTTTCGCTGGACTGAGCAGGCTGCCGAGTTACCGTGCTGCCACGTGCAGCGTGCGCACCTCGGCGGTGGGCTGTTGCTCCGAAAGCGGTCCGCCCCAGCCCTTCGGCAGCTCGCGCAGAACGGCCTTCGCATCGAGCGAGCGGATCGCCACCGAGTTGTCCGCAGGAATGCGCCCCTGCGCCAGCAGCGCCTCGTAGCGCAGGGCGCTCACCCTCAGGAACGACGCGAAGTTGCCGACTTCGCCGCGCGCGGCCACCAGCTCGTCGTAGAGCCGTTCGATGAGCTGCACCACGACCATGCCGTCGCGCTGCGCGATTTCCTCCAGCACCTGCCAGAACAGGTTCTCGAGCCGGATGCTGGTGACCACGCCGTGCAGCCGCACCGAGCGCGTGCGCGCGTCGTAGCTCTGCGGGTCGGCGCTGATGAAGACTTCGCACATGATGGGCTGTCTCCTTTGCGGGGAAGGTGGGCGACGCGTGCACTGTAGCGCCGCCCGCCGGGAACTCAATGCTCGATGCGGGTGCCCAGCACGGCCAGGAACTGCGAAAGCCACGCCGGGTGCGCCGGCCATGCGGGCGCGGTGACCAGGTTGCGGTCGGTCACGGCCTGGTCTACAGGAATGCCCATGTACTCGGCGCCCGCCAGTTCCACTTCGACCTGGCAGGCCGGGTAGGCCGACACCTTGCGGCCCTTCAGCAGGCCGGTGGCCGCCAACAGCTGCGCGCCATGGCACACCGCCGCCAGCGGCTTGTCGGCCGCGAGGAAGTGTCGCGCGATCTCGACCACGCGGCTGTTCATGCGCAGGTACTCGGGCGCGCGGCCGCCGGGAATGACGAGGGCGTCGTAAGCCTCGGGGCGCACGTCGGCAAAGTTGGCGTTCAGCGTGAAGCGGTGGCCAGGCTTCTCGCTGTAGGTCTGCGCGCCCTCGAAGTCGTGGATGGCGGTGTGGACCCAGTCGCCGGCCTTCTTGTCGGGCGCCACGGCATGCACCGTGTGGCCTACGGCCAGCAGGGCCTGGAAGGGCACCATGGTTTCGTAGTCTTCGGCGTAGTCGCCGCAGAGCATGAGGATCTTGCGAGCCATTTCTTGTCTCCTTCGAACGAGGTTGGAATGCGGACCTGCGCCGCAACGCAAGCCGTCGCCGGATTATTCGAAGGGGGAGGGCGCGGCGGGTAGCAGCCGGCTGTGACTTCGCCGGGCGCGATGTCCCGGCCCGGTTAACAGAAGTTCGCAAAGATTGCTCGGCGCGCAGAAGAAGCTACGCCGCGCCACGGGGGCGTCATTGACCTGCCTTTTCCGCTGCATAGCCTCGTTCAGGGTTTTCCCGTATCCGCGGGGCAACCTCATCCGGACAGACACAACTCGCACAAAGGCAGAACCATGAAGACCACCCGACTCGCAATTGCCGCGGCACTCGCCGTGCTCGCCCTCTCTTCCGCCAACGCCCAGCAACGCACCCGCGAAGCCGTCGAGGCCGAAGCCATCGCCGCTGCCCACGCCAAGGACCAGAACGTCACGCGCGGTTCACGCGGTGCCGATCCGTTCACGTCCACGGCCGACGCCGAGGCCGTGTACAAGCAGGCCGTCGAGACGGCCCATGCACCGAACCAGAACGTGACCCGCGGCTCGCGCGGTGCCGATCCGTTCACCTCCAGCCGCGACCCGGCGCAGGTCTACCAGGAAGCCATGGCAACGGCCGCGGCGCCCGACCAGAACGTGACCAGCGGCTCGCGCGTCAACAGCAAGGTCATCTCGACCATGCAGAACCCGGTGCTGCAGTCGGCACAGGGCAAGTAAGCAAGCGGAACTCCAGAGGCCTCGCCCGAACGCGCTCCGCTACGCATTCCGCGCGCGGCGCGCGGGTTCGGCCTGGTGCAGGTAGCCGGTGAAGGTGTCGGGCGGCGACGAGCCCGTGAGGCGGGTCATGATCCGCCCGACCTCGCCCCGGTGATAGCCCGCGTGGGTTGCCACGTGGGCCAGCATCTCCTCGCGCGACATCCTGCCCGGTGCCCCGTCGGTGAAGGTGAATTCGATGCTTTCCTCGAGCTCGCGCGGGCTCAGGCGCGCGATGTAGTCGATGTACCAGCGGTCGGTTTCCCTCACGGCCTCGGCCAGCGTCTCCGGTGGCGGCGGCTCGGGCGCGCCCGTTGTGCTGAAGGCGTGTGCCGTGCGCTGCACGTTTGCCACGAAGATGCGATCGACGATGGCTGCATGGTTGAAGACGCGAAGCGCCGTGCGGTAGTCGTCGGGCGGGGCTATTCCCGCAATGTCGGCCAGGCCCGCCAGCAGGCCTTCGTCGGCCTAGGCCTTGTAGCGGAACAGCGAGGCCAGAAGCGTCTGCGTACTCATCACAATCTCCCCTTGAACGATGAAACGGGCACTGCGCGTGCGTGCGGTCCTATTCTTGAGTGGAGCTCCGATCTTGGGTACTCGCATTCCCCCACAGCGCAGGACCATGCGCAAAGCGCCCAGCCAGCAGCGCTCGCGCGTCACGGTGGACGTGATCGTCGAAGCCGCAACTCGCGTTCTGGCGCGTCGCGGATGGGCGCGCTTCACCACCAACGAGATCGCGGCGGTCGCCGGTGTCAGCGTCGGTTCGCTTTACCAGTATTTCCCGGACAAGCTGGCCATTGCGGAGGCGATCCGGGAGCGGCATCTCGAAGAGGTGCTCGTGGCTTTGTCGGGTTCCAGCGAAAGCGACAACGAAGCCGTTTCACTCGACCAGAGGGTGGAGCGCTTCGTGGACGGTGTCATTGCCGCCCATTCGGTCGACCAGGCGCTGCACCGCGTGCTGGTCGATGAAGTGCCGCTCGCCGCGCGTTCCAGCTATCCCGAGTTCGAGGCGGAATACCAGCGGCGCTACCGGGCGCTGGTCGCCCGTGACGACGACATCGGCAGCAGCAACGAAGACGACACGGCCGCTCGCATGCTCTCGTCCGCGGTCGAAGGGGTGGTTCATGCGGCGGCGCGTCGTGGCGAGTTGGGCTTGCCCGCGCTCAGGCGTGAGCTCGTCAGGCTGGTCCTGGCCTATCTGCGCGATCGTCAGCACACCGGCTGAATCCCTTGCCGGTGTGGACAGCACGCCCCGTCCCTGACCACAATGCCCGCCGAGTTCCTTCACTCACTCGTCCTGAAAGGTCATCGCAATGAAAAAAATGCTCGTGCCGGTTTGCCTGGCCCTGGCTCAGATGATGGTCGTGTCGGTGGCGTCCGCGCAGTCTTCCGGCGAAGCGGACCCGGCGCAAGGAAAGGCCCGGCCCACGGCGCCCACCACCAGGGCGGAGCGCGCCGAGGCGCGCAAGGAGCGTCGTACGGAAGGCGCTGCTGCGGCACGCGGGCCGCAGATCCAGGAAGGCGAAACGCGCCCCACGACCGCGCCCAAGGTGTCGAGGGAAGAACGCCGCGCCGCCGCGGCCAAGCGCCGCGCCGCGAACCGCGAGGCGATGAAGGCGGGCCAGCTGTCGCGCGGCGGCAGCAACGACGCGCCGGAAAAGCAGAAGAAGCCCTGAGAACGACCGGCCCGCCGGGTTCTCAGGCGTAGGCCTTGGCCGAGCGCAATTGCAGCGAGGCCAGCATCCGCGCTTCCTCCGCGTCGCGCAGGCTCTTGGCGGCACGGCTGGCGGCGTACGTCACGTAGAGCGTGTCGACCGCCTTTGCCCAGCACTGGGCCGTCTGGTAGATGCTGTTGGCACTCCCCGGTGTGGCCGGCACGGCGTATCCGGCCCTGCGGAGGATGTTGGCTTTGTGTTCGATGCTGAGCATGACGTGGGCCCTCCGACGATGTTGTCAGGGCCACGATATCCGCGATGCGCCGTGTGCGCTATTGGCTACACGACGTATCCAGATGTTGGAAAACCCGCCTCCAGAGGGGATTGGGGCGGCATGAACCAAGCCAAAAGGCTTATATCGTGTTGCCCGATTGCCACACGAGGGTGGCGGCAGTCAGGTCCTCCAGCGCGCTGCCGACGGCCTTGAAAACGGTGCGTTCCTCGGTGCTCGAGCGGCCCGGGCGCTCCGCACGGCACAGCGTGGCCAGCGTGCCCTGGACTTCTTCCGCGCGCAGCGTGCCGGCAGCCATCGCGTCGAGCAGGTCGCCAGACTTCTGCAGCGCCTCGTCGGTGTCGACGAAGGTTCGTGCGCCCGCGAAGCACTGCACGTCTGCCTCGCGCATTGCTGGCGTGAAGCTGCCGATCAGGTCCAGGTGCGAGCCCGGGGCCAGCCACTCGCCGTGCACCAGCGGCGCGGTGGCCAGCGTTGCGCAGCTCACGATGTCGGCCTGGCGCACGGCGGCTTCCAGGTTGGTCGCGGCCCGCGCGTTCCAGCCTTCGGCGCGCCACTGTGCCGCCAGGGCCTCGGCGCCTTCCGGCCGATGGTTCCATACCCACAGCTCGTCGATGGGCCGCACGCTCGCATGCGCTGCCGGCAGCATGCGGGCGATGCGGCCGGTGCCCAGCACCAGCAGCCGCCGCGAATCCTGCCGCGCCAGGAAAGATGCGCCCAGCGCCGACGCCGCCGCCGTGCGGCGCGCGGTGATCTCGTTGCCGTCCATCAACGCCAGCGGCACGCCGGTGCGCGCGTCGTACAGCACGTAGGTCGCATGCAGGCCGGGCAACCTGCGCGCACTGTTGCCGGGAAAGATGTTGATGGTCTTGATGCCCAGAAAGCCCGCGTCGCTCCACGCCGGCATGATGAGCACGGTGCCCTTGCTCCCGGCGGCTTCCACGGTGTGCACGTGGCGTGGCGGCACCTGGGCTTCGGCTGCGAAGGCCGCGCGCAGCGCTGGCACCAGCCGCTCGAAACCGAGCGGTGCACGGGTGGCTGCCTCGTCGAAATGCTTCATGGCTGTTGTTGTCGTCGTAGTCACTGCTGCAGCGGGTGCTGCGCCGACTCGAAGAACTCGGTCAGCGCCTTGCGATAGGCGGCGCCGTAGCGCAGGGCCGTCATCGGCTCGAGGTGGCTGGCGCCCGGCACTTCGATCAGCTGTTTGGGCTCGCGCGCTTCTGCGAGCAGGCGCTTCGAGTGCGCGAGAGGAATCACCTGGTCGGCCGTGCCGTGGATCAGAAGCAGCGGAATGGGCGAGATGGCCGCCACGTACTTCGATGCAGCGTACTCGTCGCTCACCAGCAGGCCGGCGCCCTTGAGCTTGTCGTTGGCGATCGAGGAGTAGGAATAGAAGGTCGACTCGATGGCCGCGGCCCTCACGCCCGCGCGGTTGCCCGCGCCCACCACCGCGATGGCGTTGGTGCCGCCCAGGCTCTGCCCGAAGACGAACAGCCGCCCGGGGTCGACGTCGCCGCGCGAGCGCACGTAGTTCAGCGCGGCGTTGGAGTCCTCGAACACGCCCTTGGGCTCCGGCTTGCCTTCGGACTGGCCGTAGCCGCGGTAGTCGAACACGAACACGTTGTAGTCCCGCTTCGGCAGCCAGGCCACGAAGCGCCAGTGCGTACTCATGTTCTGCGCGTTGCCGTGGAAGTGCACGACAGTGCCCTTGGCTTCCTTCGGGTTCTGGCGGTTCTCGGCGGGCAGGAACCAGCCGCTCAGGCGCGTGCCGTCGGCACTGGTGAATTGCACGCTCTCGTAGCGCAGGCCCAGCGCGTCGGGCGTTTCGTAGCGCACGTTGTCGGGGTAATAGAACATCGACTGCACGCAGCCACCCAGCATGAGCGGCAGCGCGCACATCGCCAGCCTCGTGCACCACCGGCGGACCGCACCGCCCTTCATGGCCGCGCGCCCGCGGTTGCCGCGCGGTTTTCCGCGAGCATGTTGCAGAAGAGCGCTCCTTGCTCGATGGCGTCGTCGAGCGCGACATGCGTGTGCGGCAGCCCGGCGTCGAACCAGCGACGCGGCATGGCGCGCTTGGTGCTGTCGCGGTAGTCGAGCTTCAGCATCGCCATCGCGAACGACTTCACGTCGAGCGCCGAGTGGCTGAACGGGCTCTCGCCCGCGAAGCGCATCAGGTACCAGTAGACGAACAGGAAGTCGAAGCCCGCCGGGTACGCGACGAACACCGGCCGCGCATGCAGGCCCTTGAGCCAGCTCACGTAGTTCTTCATGGCGTGGGCCGGGTCCTGCAGGTCGGTGCGGCAGGCGGCCCAGGCCTCCGGCTGGGTCTTCCACCAGGCGGCGGTCTTCGGGTCTGCCTCCGCGCCGGGCAGTGTGTGCAGGTTGGCGCTGAAGGTGGAGACGAGCTGCTTGTCGGCCGTGTAGGCGGCCGAGCCGAAGCTGAGCATCGAATTCGGGCCCGGGATGGGGCCGTCGGATTCGACGTCGGTGCTTATGTAGATTTCTGGCATGAATTGAATGATTTCAAGGCCGTAGCGAGGCTGCAAGCCCGGTTAGCTTGTGTTGGTCTGGAACAGGCGCTTCCACCACTGGCTTTGTGCCGGCGGATCGGCGGGAGGCGAAAGGGGCGGTTCGATGGTCGATTGCAGGAATTTCCTGCTCGTGCGGGCACGGTCTTCGAGGGCTTTGATGACGCCGTGAGATGCCCACTCCGACGGTTCGCTTTCCAGCTGAGCCAGTGCCCATTGCAGTTCCGCTTCGGCCTCCGCGGGCACGGGTGTAGCGTCGGCGGCGCCTTGCACGATGGCGAGCAGTTGCGGCACGCTGCCCTTGTCGTACCAGAACGCGAATGCGGCAATGCGGGAGAAGACCGCCGCCTTCATCGCGGCATCGTCAGGACCCGCTTTTTTCTGCGACTGCAGATGACGCCTCAGGTCGTGCCAGACATCAAGGAAGTCGCCCACCATCTCGTGGCACTCCGTGGGAAAGTCCGCCCGCCGCTCCAGCAACTGGCGCCACAGCCAGTGGTCAAGTATGTCTTGCGGGATGCGCGCCTCCTCGACGCCGATGGCCCTGGCATACGCTTCGAGATTCGGATGAGTCGCTTGAGCGCAAAAGGCTGCGAAGGCCATCTGCTTCTTGTCCGGAAGGCCTTCGAGCCGCGCCGTGTAGGCCTGAGCAAAGCGGCTCTGGGCATGCGAGGCAGTGACCTGTCCGATGTTCTTGCGCAGCCAGTCGAGGTACCAATCGTTGAAACCCATGAGGGTTTCATCCGCGTTGAGGAACGGGTGAATGCCGCCGTTGTCGGCGCGCAAGTCTCGCCACATGGTTCCGGCTAGCGGCCCCGTGACCACCAGCCAGTTGCGCAGCGCACAGCCCTCGTGGCAGATGGGAATGGCACCGTCCGTGAGATGCGGTGCGTAGTACTCGCTCTCGAGCCTCGCATTCCATGCTTCCCATAGTTGGTCTTCTTCATGGATCGGCGTGCCTTCGGGCGGATCCGGTTGTTGCTGCCAGAAAGTGTCCGGCAGGTTCCAGGCACGCTCCAGCGGAAACGGCTTCGACAGGTCGCCGATGAGGCCGTAGCCGTCCTCCCATTTCGAGAGATCATGGCCGTGGTCCTGCTGGCCGAGGGGAAAGACGCCATAAGACGGGCCGGCGCCGCCATTGCCGATTTCGGTGATGAATCGGCGGTATTCCGGTGGAAAGCGGCACTGGTGCTTGGCCTCCATCCGCGCGACTTCTTCCTCGGCGAGCGGTGGGTTCAAGTCGTACCAGTGCGACTTTGCCGCGAAACAGGCGCAGTCGAGGTCGAGCCGCGTGAGCGTGCGGAGCTGGGAAAGGATGTCGTTCACTCGATGTCCAGTATGGAGGCGACGGACCGCTGGAGCTCTTCGACCAGCTCCGGGTCCATGTATTTGTATTCATCGGGAATGTCGAGCACATGGACCGGCTTGTGCGCCAGCACCCGCGAGAACTCGGCCACTAGCCTCGACTTGTGCTTTTCTTCCATCACCAGGATCACGTCGGCCCATTCGATGTCGTCGATGGACACCTTGTGCCGTGCGTTCGGGCTGGTGCCGGCGGAGCGCGCGGAGATCAGCGGGTGCCGGCGCCAGAGCTGCTCTGCCGTCGGGCTGCGCCATTGGTTTCTGCTGCAGATGAAGAGAACGTTGCGCATGGGTTGGCTCGGGGGCTTGGGCAACTGGAAGACGTGCATGTCCCGCCAACTGCCCGAAGAGTTCTCGATCAGCGCGACTTCCGTGCACGCCGCGCGCACGGCGCCTGATGCAAGAAGGCGGGACTGAAGCTCGGCTGCCGCCGTGTCCGCATCGCGCGCATTGCCGTGTGCCACGGTCAGGTGCGGAATGACGCCCTCGTGTTCGCCGCCGTACGGTGGGAAGTCGGGAAACGCTTCCGCGAGCGCCAGTGTCATTTCAATGAAGGGCGCGGCCGGCTCCGGTGCAAGGTAGGCGGTTTCGGGAAAGCGTCCGACCTCGCGCAGGGTGAATGCGAACGATGGCGTCCGGTTCAATGCCTGCTGTGCGCGTTCCAGCACTTCGGCCGTGATCAGCGCGGGGTCCATGAAGGGAACGAGCACCGTGATGTGAGCCGGCACTCCCAGTGCGACGGTCGCGTCGTAGCGACGGCGCAAGTCTCCGGCCAGAGGCTCGGCTGCAGGGACTTTCACGGCGAATGCGGAAATGGCCATCGCGGCGGAGGATAGCTCAGGCGTCCGCGATCCGGCTCCATTCCAGGCCGTGCTTGACGAGGTACTTGCGCAGCCGGTCGGCGTCGTTCACCACGCTGCGCTGCGCGCGCGAAGCCTGGAAGAGCTGTCGGCCCGCATCAGACAGGCTGCGCGATTGCCGGCAGATGCGCACTACCGCTTCGAGCTGCAGGCGGTCGAACAGGTCGAGGGCCGATGCGCGCTCTTCGCCGAGCAGTGCATCGAGGTCGACGTCGCCGCCGGCAGTGGTTGCTGCGCCCGCGTGCTTCCACAGCCAGCGCAGCCGTGCGATCTCGGCCTCCACCAGCGCGACCGGAATACGCCCGCCGTCCGCCAGCGTCGCCAGCCGCGTCACGCTGGCCGAGAGGTCGCGGAAGTTGCCGCTCCAGATCGCCTCGCCGCTCTGCGCGAAGCGCAGGTAGGCGGCGCGTGCCTCGGCATTGAAGCGCACCACGCGATTGTTCTCGGCGGCGTGGATGGCCAGCAGGTGGTCGACGTTGGGCTCGATGTCCTCCGGCCGCTGCGCGAGGCCGGGCAGGTCGTAGGTCCAGAGGTTGATGCGTGCGAACAGGTCTTCACGGAAGCGGCCCTCGGCCACGTCGCTGCGCAGGTCGCGGTTGGTGCCTGCGATCAGCTGGAAATCGCTTTCCACTTCCTTGTCGGCGCCCACGGGGAAGAAGCGCTTCTCCTCGATCGCCTTCAGCAGCATCGCCTGCTCGTCGAGGCCGAGTTCGCCGATCTCGTCGAGGAAAAGGGCGCCCTGGTGCGCCGTGCGCAGCAGGCCCGCGCGGTCGCTCGCCGCCCCGGTGAAGGAGCCCTTCTTGTGCCCGAACAGCGTGGACGCCGCTCCGTCGCCACGCAGCGTCGCGCAGTTCACTTCGACGAACGGGCCCGTCATCTGGTGGCGCGACTGCTTCAGTTCGAACATGCGCCGCGCCAGGAAGGACTTGCCCGCGCCCGTCGGTCCGACCAGCAGGATCGGCGCACGCGAGCGCACGGCCACGCGCTCGATCTCGTCGATCAGCGCATTGAAGCGCGCGTTGCGCGTGGCGATGCCGCTCTTCAGGAACGCGACGGCGTCGCGCTGCTCCGCGTCGAAGCGCCGCGCGATCACGTCGTAGCGCGACAGATCGAGGTCGATCAGCGTGCACTTGCCGGCCTCGCCCTCGCGCTGCTTCCGAGGCGGCGAGGTCTGTGCCAGCACGCCGGGCACCACGCGTGATTCGGACAGCAGGAACATGCAGATCTGCGCGACGTGCGTTCCGGTGGTGATGTGCGTCCAGTACTGCTCGCGCTCGGTGTCGAAGCTGTAGCCGCGCGCCCAGTCGTACAGGCGGGTGTAGACCTCGCCGAAGTCCCATGGGTCGGCGAGGTCGAGCGGCACGAGGTTGACGGTGGTCTCGGGCGACACCGTGGCGATATCGGCCTTCACCAGCTCGGCCAGCGCCTTGTGGCGCAGCGTGTAGAGCAGCTCCATGCGCGAGACGACCATGTCCTCGTGCTGCGCGAGCGAGACGGTGGGGCGCCACTTGTTCCAGCGGCCCGCGCCCTGGCCGGCGTCGAGCTGGGTGCCGAGGAAACCGATGACGACGATTGGCTTCATGAATAAAAAGCTATCTTAATTTCTATGAAGTATCTGAATGCTAGCAGTTCGGATATGGCGTGAGTTGAGTGACAGAAAAGAATTTATCTATCCATATCAACGACTTGCGTAATTTCCGGGGATGTTCTTGCCTAGCCTTGCCCAACCTGGCATGCCAACTGCAATAGACAACCCGTCGGATGCAGTTCATCCGCTCGCAGGTGTCGCATTCAAGCGGCCCGGTGCCGCAGGCCAGATCCTGTCTTGGGCTCGCGGTATGTCGCTGTTGAACTGGCTGGCAACTGAACTTGATTCAGTTCTGCTCATGGTTGAGCGCCGTGCTAACCACATGGAGTTGCGGGTTCGATTCCCGCGAAAAACCCTGGCGGTGCTCGCACCGCCATCTGATGGGGCGAAAGCCCCCCGCCCCGGCACACCGGAGCGATGGCGCAAGGCCCCAAAAAGCCCTGCGCGCGCGACACAGTGCCAAGCGCAGGCGGCTTGCGCGCTGTGTGCGTGGCAGGGAACTGCGTGCGGCCATCGACGGTGAGGAAAGTGACGGCGTTGCACATGCAACGAGGGAGGCACCGACCGGACCGCGCGACCGCCGCATGACAGGCCTTGGCTGTCGCAGTGTCCGCCGCCTGCCCTTTCGTGGGCCTGGATCGATTGATTGATGAATGAACGACCGATTGACTGGCTGAGCGAACGAAGAACGAATCGGACGAACGGCCGAACCGAACAAACAGGAGAAAAAAATGCTGGGCTTCAACCAATACACCATCAAGAAGAACGAACGCGCATTGCTGCTGCGCAACGGTGATTTCGAGCGACTGCTCGGTCCGGGAAAGCACCGCGTGTTCGCAGGCTTCGATACCGTCCAGCTGCAACGTTTCTCGCTCGCCGAGCCGGTGTTCGAGCACGAGCTGGCCGATTACTTCCTGGCGCGCGAACCCGAACTGGTCGAGCGCGAGTTCGTGCAGGTGTCTCTGGGGGAAACCCAGGTCGGCCTGCGCCACGAGGACGGTGTGCTGGTGCAGATCCTGCCGCCTGCGACGCGCAAGCTGTATTGGCGCGGCCTGCGCGAGCAGCGCATCGACGTGATCGACGTGGCGGCCGATGCGCGCCTGCCGGCCGAGCTGCTCGCAAAGCTGCAGAGCGTGGCTCTGCGTCCGCGTGCGGTGCAGGGGCTCGAAGGTGTGCTGCTGGTGCAGGTACCCGAATTCCATGCCGGCGTGCTGACGCTCGAAGGGCAGATGCAGGCGCTGCTGCCGCCGGGAAACCACGGTTTCTGGCGCTTCAACCGTCAGGTTGCCATGACCAGCGTGGACCTGCGTTCGCAGATCGCCGAAGTGAGCGGACAGGAAATCCTGACCCGCGACAAGGTGGGCCTGCGACTGAACATGTCGGCCGTGTGGCGGTTCACCGATGTGCGGCAGGCCATGGCGCAGATGCCCAAGCCCGCCGAGCATGTGTATCGCGAGTTGCAGTTCGGGCTACGTGCCGCCGTCGGCGAGCAGACGCTCGATGCTCTCCTGGAGAACAAGGCGGCGATCGACCAGACGGTGCTGGTGCAGGTGCGCGAGCGGCTGGAAGGTTCGGGTATCGCGCTGGAAAGCGTGGGCGTGAAAGACATCATCCTGCCCGGCGAGATGAAGACCATCCTCGCCCAGGTGGTGGAGGCCGAGAAGTCGGCCCAGGCCAACGTGATCCGTCGCCGCGAGGAAACCGCGGCAACGCGCTCGCTGCTGAACACCGCCAAGGTGATGGAGGGCAACCCGGTTGCATTGCGGATGAAGGAACTCGAAACGCTGGAACGGGTGGCCGAGCGGATCGACAAGATCTCTGTGATCGGTGGGCTTGATCAGGTGCTCAACGGACTGGTGACGCTTCGGCCGAACGGTTCCTGAGCAATAGGCAAAGAGAGATACGGGCACGCAGGCACAGAAGGGAGCGCCACTGCCAAAAATGTTGATATTGCCGGCAGCCTGGGTAAGACCAGGTACGGCGGGCAAGTCGGTCGACGAGCAAGGTTGAGGATGCAGGTGCTGGCTCCGATGACGGGTCTGTCACTGGCGCGCGTTTCCAATCGTCGACTGGGCCATCGGACTCAAGAACCATGGTCGCCGTATTGATGCGGGTTCGAATCCCGCCGTGTCCACCAACTTTGTGAGCGAAGAATTGATTATGTACAAGCTGAATAAAAAAGAAATTGCTTCAACTTTTCACGTGAATTTGGATGGGATCGCCTCGGATCTCATTCGAGCGCACTCGCTCAAATTTACTCAGGATGTTGTGAATCTGAGTTCACCGTTGTTCCGCTGGCTAGATTTCAGGCTTCGCTATGTCGACCCAGCTCCGCGCCAAATCGTCTTCTCTGACAAGTTTTCGGTTTCCCGGATGCCCGCAAGTGTGCAAGTAGCCCTGGAAAAATTGATTCGAATGATCGAAGAGGGAAAGGACATCAATCCCTATCAAGGGCGTGGCCTCCTCAAGAACGATGTAAGCCGTGAGTTGCGTGATAGTAGAACTGACTTGTTATGGGCCGACTGGGGGATCACTCACTTCCATCTTGATGCAACACCGATTCCTGCTGGGCAGTACTTTTCCATCCCCGCCGACTATCTGGTTTTTTGTATTGTCAGTGCCGATGCTGTTGCCTTTGTCGACGTACTTAGGCATCCCCATGGGGACGGATTTAGTGATCGCTCTTTGATTGAAACTGTTCATCGAAATTGGCCCGAGTACTTGGATATGTTCAAGTTGAAGGGCGTCCTGCCGGGAGGTTCTTTGAGCCAATCAGAAATTTATCTCCTTAGAAAGAACGGAATCAACCCTCCTCTGGTTTTAGGTGACTCGGTGTACATGTCTCCTGGCATGGGCATAACCAGCGCATCGACTCCCGCAAAAGTGACTTTGATCATGCATCGCTTACAGGACACTGTTGATGAACTGGCCAAGGTCATATGCGAAGAAGAGGGTCAAGTCTCGAAAATCTTGCGGGAGAACGGATCGGGTGCACCAGTTCTTTCTCTATGCATCACGGAAAGAGGTCTCGTTGTGCACGACGAGACTTCAAATATCGCCTTCACGCTTTCGAAGTTACGCGGCATGGAGGAGGCTTGCGATTTGATGACCCCTTCATGGGCTATCGAGAAATTACTGGCGAATGCCATACCTAGAGTTGAAAAGTTATGAAGCAAGAAAACTACAACCTGCACGAAGTCGAGAACGGCGTGCCCGTGAAGATGTGGACCCGCGGCGTGCCCGTGGAAGACGAGGCGCAGAAGCAACTCGAGAACGCCGCGCGCCTGCCCATCGTGTTCAAGCACATCGCGGCCATGCCCGACGTGCACTACGGCATCGGCGCGACGGTGGGTTCGGTGATCCCGACCTTCAAGGCCATCATCCCGGCCGCGGTGGGCGTGGATATCGGTTGCGGAATGATGGCGTGCAAGACCACGCTGCATGCCAACGACCTGCCCGACAACCTGGCGCCGCTGCGCTCGGCGATCGAGAAGGCCGTGCCGCACGGCTCCAATCCCAAGCGCATGGGCCGCGACAAGGGCTCGTGGGAAACGCCGCCGAACGAAACCGACGTGGCGTGGGGTGCACTCGTGGACGAGTTCGACGCGATCTGCGAAGACTACCCGCGCCTGAAGAACACCAACAACCACAAGCACCTGGGAACGCTGGGTACGGGCAACCACTTCATCGAGGTGTGTCTGGACGAGGCGGGTTCCGTGTGGTTCATGCTGCACTCGGGTTCGCGCGGCGTGGGTAACGCCATCGGCACGCACTTCATCGAACTCGCGAAGAAGGACGCCGAGCAGCACCAACGCAACCTGCCCGACCAGGACCTGGCGTACTTCGAAGAGGGCGCCAAGTACTTCGGCGACTACGTGCGCGCGGTGGGCTGGGCCCAGAAGTTCGCGCGTGCGAACCGCGAAGTGATGATGCAGCGCGTGGTCGCGGCCGCGCGCAAGGTCATCACCAAGCCTTTCGAGGCGCACGTGGAAGCGGTGAACTGCCACCATAACTACGTGAGTCGCGAGACGCACTTCGGCGAGGACGTGCTCGTGACCCGCAAGGGCGCGGTGAGCGCGAAGGCCGGCGAGCTGGGGATCATCCCCGGAAGCATGGGCGCCAAGAGCTACATCGTGCGCGGAAAGGGCAACCCCGAGAGCTTCATGAGCTGCAGCCATGGCGCCGGTCGAAAGATGAGCCGTACGAAGGCCAAGAAGCTCTACACCGTGGCCGATCAGATCGCCGCGACGGAAGGCGTGGAATGCCGAAAGGACGCCGACGTGATCGACGAGATCCCGATGGCCTACAAGGATATCGACGCGGTGATGGATGCGCAGAAGGACCTGGTGGAGGTGGTCTACACGCTCAAGCAGGTTGTTTGCGTGAAGGGTTGAAGGTGAGGTCGAAATACGGTCTCACTGTGGCGCTGTAGAGGAAAGGCCGTCGGACGGCCTGCCCTCGCAGTGCAGTATGCGAGGGTTTGAAAGATGAAAAGCAACAAGCAACGCCGCGCCGAGATCAAAGCGCATCGCCTCGAACGTGCCGCTGCGCTGGCTGCGCGTCTGCGCGTGCAGGACGTCCGTCTGCCGCAGATCGAGTGGGCGCATCCGCTCGACTGGGAGCCGGCAGATCGGCTCGTCCTGGGGCTGTACAACAACACGTACAGTCCACTGCCCGCCTTCTATGCGGCACGCCAGTTCACCTGCCGCGATTGCGGAGCTGAAGAGGTGTGGACGGCCAAGCAGCAGAAATGGTGGTACGAGACGATGCACGGCCATATCGATAGCCGTGCCGTGCGTTGTCTTGCATGTCGACGCGCACGGCGCGAGCGATTGCGGACCGCCGCACCTGGCGCCAACCTTCTGCTTGAAAAGACGGATCGCCTGCGTGCATTGGGTGCGGCGAAGCCGAGCGCGCAAGCCAAGTCCGAAGTCGAGGCTGCACTGCAAAGCAAATGGTGGAGCCTGCGCGTCGTGGCGATACAGACAATGGGGCGCTGGGGCGGCGAGGCGAACCTTGCAAGGCTCCATGCGTTCATGGCGGCTCGTCCGGAAGGCGGGCGCCGATATTTCGGATGGGAACGGGTTGCTGCGGATGCCGCGAGGAGCGCGCTGACGCGCAGGGAGTGATCGAAAAGATGATGATGAAGCTGATTTTCCTGGGTACCTCTTCCGGCACCCCCACGCGCCACCGCAACGTCTCCGGCCTCGCGGTGCAGACGGTGCTCGGCGCCGACTGGTTCCTGATCGACTGCGGCGAGGGCACGCAGCACCGCGTGCTGCAGACGCCGCTGTCCCTGAATGACCTGGCCGCCGTCTGCATCACGCATGTGCACGGCGACCACTGCTACGGCTTGCCGGGACTGCTCGCGAGTGCAGGCATGGGCAAGCGCACGAAGCCGCTGAAGCTGATTGCGCCACTGCCGGTATGGCAATGGTTCGAGGCTACGCGTGCGTTGACCGATCTGCATCTGCCCTACGAAGTCGAGCATGTGGATCTCGAAGCGCAGCAACTGGTGTATGAGGCACCCGGAGTGCGCATCGAACGTCATGCGTTGCTGCATCGAGTGCCCAGCCACGCCTATCGCGTGCAGGTCGAGACGCGGCGCGTGCGGCTGAAGGCAGATGCGCTGCGAGCCGTCGGCTTGCCTCCCGGTCCGGCGTGGCGCGCGCTGCAGAGCGGCGACGATGTGCCCTTCGACGGCGGAGTGCTGCGAAGTGCCGACTTCGCGGATACGCAGGTCGACACGGCGGCTGCGCTGGTCGGCGGCGACAACGCCGATCCGGCGCTGCTGCGCGATGCCTGCAAGGGCGTGCAGCTGCTGGTGCACGAAGCCACCTTCACGCAGGACGCGCTCGACAAGGTCGGTCCCGGCCCGATGCACAGCTCCGCACGCCTGCTCGCCGAGTTCGCGCAGTCCGTCGAAGTGCCGAACCTGATCCTTACGCATTTCAGCGCGCGCCACCAGAACGAGGAAGGCATTGCGGCGCTGATGGCCGAGACGCAGGCGCACTACCGCGGCCATGCGTTCCTGGCCAACGACTTGGACACATACGAACTCGACAGTGCCGGCAACGTCACCGTCACCCGAAGCTGATTGAAGAAGAAAGAAAAGAAGATTGCCATGAGCACCGAAGAAGAATTCCTGCGCTCCGCCCACCCGATCGAGCCCGCCATGCGCGCGCAGATCATGGAGGCCCTGCGCGACATCGAAGCGAAGCACGACGTGACCGTGCTGTTCGCCTGCGAATCCGGCAGCCGAGGCTGGGGTTTCGCCTCGCCCGACAGCGACTACGACGTGCGCTTCATCTACGTCAACCGTCTGCCGTGGTACCTCACGGTGACGCCGCGCCGCGACGTGATCGAGGTGCCGATCAGCGGCGACCTCGACATCAACGGCTGGGACCTGCGCAAGGCGCTGGGCCTGATGCGCGAGTCGAACCCGACGCTGCTCGAATGGCTGCGCTCGCCCATCGTGTACCGCGACGACGCGGTGGCGATGCCCCGCTTTCGCGAGCTGTCGGAGGCGGTTTTCTCCAACGCGCGCGGCTGGCATCACTACAGCTCGATGGCGAAGAAGAACTTCCGCGAGCATCTGCAGGCCGACGAGGTGCGCTACAAGAAGTACCTCTACGTGCTGCGTCCGCTGCTGGCCGCGCGTTGGATCCGCTCGCAGCCCGGCGTGCCGCCGATGCGCTTCGCCGACCTGGCGCAGCGCACGCTCGACCCGGTGCGCGATGCGGCGCTGATCGACGAGATCAACGCTCTGCTCGAAGTGAAGATGCGCGCAGGCGAAGCCGCGACCAGCCCGCGCTGGAGCGGCATCCATGCGTTCATCGAATCGGAGCTTGCAGTCAACGCTGCCGAGCCGGTTACGCCGCTGCCGTCCTCCGGCAACATCGAGCTGGACGCATTCCTGTGCGAGACAGTGTTGCGCTTCGACGGCAGCGGCAAAAACGGTGCGACGGGTGTTGCTTGCGCCAAGACGGAGGTCGTATGATGTTCACGAGCGGCTATGTGGGTCCTTCCTTCTCTCATATCTGGAAACTAGGGTCTGCGCTTTCCGCTCCTTTTTTCGGGCTCCACGTTTTCTCGTGGGCCCGTCAAGGTGGCGCACGATGAACACCCGGCTGTATCTGCGCCGCCGTTGGCGTGTGCTGGCCGAGCCGGCGCACGACTCCCTGCCTCCCGTCTATCTTGCGACCCTGTACAAGGAGCTCGATGCGCTCGGTTGCACGCTGTCGCCCGCGCTCGATGCGTGCTTGTGTACCTGGGACGCCGAGTCTTTTGTGGTGTTCTACCGGGCGCTCCTGCGCGACGTGCGTGCACTGAAGGGCGCGCACCGAGAGTGGAAACCGCTGTATCCCAATTTCCCGGAGCAGGTGGCGAGCGCGAGTGTGACTACGCTCTTTCTCAACGCGATTCGCCACTATGCGAGCTTCGGCGTCGTGCGACCTGACGAAGCTGCGCTGCCCCGAGCAACGCTGGCAGAAGTGGAACGCCGCGCGGCCCTGCGTGAAATCGACCTGGGCAACCAGGAAGACTTCGAGAGGGTATTCACGCAACTGGCCGGCGCGCGCAGTTCGCTGTCGGTGCAAGACAAGGAGGACCTCGTCTGGTTCGTTCGCTTCTACCGCGGCAAGGTATATGGGTGGATGCCGGAGCACTTCGTGTCGAAGGAAAACCTGGCCGTGCTTGGTGCTGCGCTGCTGCAGGTGGAGGACCCGGGCGCGCAGGCATTCCTGGAGCCGCATCTGCAGACTGCAACCGACGTGCTGCGCCTGGCCGCGGCATTGGGCGGCGGCGATGTGTCGCTGGCCGAGCCAGCGAAGTTCCCGCGCATGAAGCGCCCGCGGCGTCGTTGGCTGATTGCGCTGATGGATCGCAGCACCAGCGTGGCCGAGGACGTGGCACGCCGCCCCGAGATGTTCAAGCGCCTCGGCGAGGTGCTGCATCCGGGTGAACACGCGAAGCGCTTTCCGGCGGCTGCTGCTGCGTTCGACGGCGTGCGCAATGGCAAGCGACCGCAGGGGTTCAACCATCACGTCGAGCGGCAGCTGGAGATGCGCGCCATCGACGAGGCGCTTGCGCTGCTGCCCACGCGACCCGGCGAGTTCGCACGCCGACTCGACCACGTGCTGCGCATCGCGCCGCAGCCAAGCGAGGTGCTGGCGCGTTTCGGCGAGGTGGTGGGCAAGGCGTCGACGGCTGTGCTTCTGCAGACGATGGTGCATTTTCGGCATCGTGGCGATCGCGCGCTGCGCAGCTTCTTCCCCAAAGGAGAGACAGCCAAGGTCTTCGCCATCGAGGACACGCGAACGCCGCTGCAGGAAGGCATTGCCGAAGAGGCGGCCGCCCTGTGCGATGCCGCATTGCTGTCGCGCTTCGCGGAGCTGCCTCCGCTCGGTCGTTGCCATGTGGATGCGGCGCTGCGCAGCTATCTGGTGCCGTTCTCGCAGCGTTCGGCATCGAAGGCGCTACGCACGCTGGTGCGCGGAAGCCGCCTGCCCATGCCCGACGCGAACATCGTGCGCCTCTTCCTCTGGTGGAAGAACGGCCGTGCCCGCACCGACGTCGACCTGTCGGCCGCGCTCTTCAACGCGCAGTACAAATACATCGACGTGCTGGCGTACTACAACCTGAAGAGCTACGGCGGCGTCCACAGCGGCGACATCGTCGATGCTCCGAAGGGGGCGGCCGAGTTCATCGACCTCGATGTAGCGTTGCTGCGAGAGAAGGGAGTGCGTTACGTGGTGAGTTCGATCAACAGCTACACCACGCAGGCCTTCTGCGACTTGCCCGAGTGCTTTGCCGGGTGGATGGCGCGGCAGGCGGCGGGGTCGGGCGAGATCTTCGAGCCCGCCACCGTCGTCGACCGGGTCGACGTGGCGGCGAACACCACGATCTGCCTGCCTGCGATCTTCGATCTGCAGGCGCGAGAGGTGATCTGGGCGGACATTGCGCTGAAACAGTACCCGCTGTGGAACAACGTGCAGAGCAATCTTGCGGGCGTGTCGCTGATGCTGCGTTCGCTGGTGGAACTGGCCAAGCCAGACCTGCACACGCTCTTCATGTTGCATGCGCGTGCGCGAGGCACGTTGGTGGACAAGGCCGAAGAGGCCGAGACGGTGTTCGGCGTGCACCGGGGAATCACGCCTTTCGATACGGACAGGATTCGCGCCGATTTCATGTAGCAGGCGCGAGGGATGAGGAAGAGAAGAACAAGATGACGATGAACGAGATGGAATCCAAGACGGTCGAACTCGACGGCTCCCAAGGCGAGGGCGGCGGCCAGATCCTGCGCACCAGCCTCGCGCTGTCGATGGTCACGGGCCAGCCCATGGCCATCGAGAAGATCCGCGCGGGTCGAGCCAAGCCGGGCCTGATGCGCCAGCACCTCGCGTGCGTGAACGCGGCCGCTGCCATCAGCGGCGCGGAAGTCGATGGCGCCGAGCTCGGGTCGCAGTCGCTGCGTTTCGTGCCCGGCCCGGTGCGCGCTGGCGAATATCGCTTCGCGATCTCCGGCGCGGGCAGCTGCATGCTTGTGCTGCAGACTGTGCTGCCGCCGCTGCTGCTTGCCGGTGCGACGAGCCATGTGCATCTGAGCGGAGGCACCCACAACCCGATGGCGCCACCTTTCCATTTCCTGGAACGCTCCTTCGCCCCGCTGGTTCGCCGCCTGGGCGCGGACCTGCAGCTGACGCTGCGTCGCTGCGGTTTCTATCCGGCCGGCGGTGGCGAGGTCGAGGCGGTCATCGAGCCGGCAGCCGGCGCGCTGCAGGGCTTCGACCTGATGACGCGCGGTGCTCACCACTCGAACTACGCCGAGTGCCTGGCGCCCGGTATCCCGCGCCATGTGCCGACGCGCGAGCTCGACACGCTGGGCGGCGCGATGGGATGGTCCGGCGAGCAGCTGCGCTTCGGCTCGGTGCGCCAGAACGAAGGCCCGGGCAATGCGTTGATGGCCACGCTGGCCTACGAGAACGTCACCGAGGTGTTCACCGCCTTCGGTGAGAAGTCGCTGAGCGCCGAGCAGGTGGCGCACGGGCTGGTGAAGGAACTGCGCGCGTTCCAGAAGAGCGAGGCTGCGGTCGGCCCGCACCTTGCGGATCAGCTCGCGCTGCTATTGGCGCTCGCAGCGTGGCAGGGCAAGACGGAGTGCGCCTTCACCTGCAGCGAGGTGACCGAGCACACGCGCACCAACTGCGCGGTGATCGAGCGCTTCCTGCCGGTGCGCTTCGTGATCGACGAAAGCCGCCAGGTTTCGACGGTGCGGGTCTCTCCGGTCTGATCAGGCCAGCGGCGTCGCGTTGGCGTAAAGGCGCAGCAGCATCGCGCGCAGCGTCTTCACTTCCGCCGCGCTGAAGTCCGAGGTCGCAACGGCCTCGTAGTGCTGTGCGAGCGGGATCAGCTCCAGCGTCAGCGTAAGCCCGCGCTCGGTGAGCGCTATGCGCACCGCTCGCTTGTCGGTGTCGCATTTCTCGCGCGCCACCAGTTCATGCGCCGCCAGCCGGTCGACGATGCGCGACAGCGCAGACAGGTCGGTGGACGCGTGCGTGGCCAGTTCCGACAGCGTCTGCCGCGGCGTGTGCTGCAGCGACGCGCAAACGCGCCATTCGCTGAGGCTCAATCCGTAGGGCTTCAATGCCTTTGCGAAGGCATTGCCCATGCGCGCGCCGGCGCGTGCCAGCAGGAAGGGGATCGCCTTCTCGAGGTCGTGGTCTTGGGGGAGGGTTTTCATCTAGACATGCTTGAACAATCAAGTATATAGTCCGCCGCAATTGCTTGAATAATCAAGCAAATGGAGACGAAGATGAATCTGAGGATTTCCCGGAGAGCTGCTCTTTCATTGGCTCTTGCGTCCTTCTTTCCCTGGGCAGCGCCGCTGGCGCAGGCTCAGGGCACTGCGGCCCGGTGGCCGCAGCAGGCGGTGCGCTTCGTGGTGCCGTTTCCGGCGGGCTCCGCGCCCGACGTGCTGATCCGCCATGTGGGCGCCAAGCTCGGCGAGAAGTGGGGGCAGGGCGTGATCGTCGACAACAAGCCCGGCGGCAGCGGCGTGATCGGCATGAACGCGATCCTCGCTGCACCCGCCGACGGCCACACCTTCGGCTTCGTGCAGGGCTCGGCGATCTCGGTGGCGCCCAGCACCATCAAGGGCGTGACCTACGACTTCAACCGCGACTTCGTGCCGGTCACGCTCGCGGCCGTCGCGCCCTTCATGCTCGCGGTGCCGGCCAATTCGCCCTACAAGACGCTCGCCGACTTCATCGCGGCGGCCCGTGCGAAGCCGCAGGGCATCGAGGTTGCCGACAACGGCCGCGGCACGGCACCGCACCTGGCCTCGGCTCTGCTGGGGCTGCAGTCAGGTGCGCAGTTCCTCGAGGTGCACTACCCCGGTGGCGCGCAGGCCATGCAGGCCACGCTGGGCGGCCAGACGCAGATGATGGTCGAGACCTACAACGTGGTCGCCGGCAACGTGCAGGGCGGACGCATGCGCGTGCTCGCAAGCATGGGCGATCGCGTCGAGGCGGGGCTGGAGCAGTTCCCGCTCGCGAGCAGGACAGTGCCGGGCGCGGTGGCACACGGCTGGTTCGCCGTCATCGCGAAGAAGGGCGTCGATCCGCAGGTGCTCGCGAAGCTCAACAAGGACATGAACGAAGCGCTGCTGCTGCCTGACGTGGTCGCCAAGTCGCGCGAGCTGGGCACCTATCCGCGTCCCGGCACCCCCGAACAGCTCGCGAGCTACATCGCCGAGGACCGCAAGACCTGGCAGTCCGTGCTGGACAAGCTCAACATCAAACCGGAGTGATTTCCCCCATGAAGAACAAGATTGCGCTCGAAGAGCATTTCGCGATCGACCTGACGATTGCCGACTCGCAGGTGTACGCCCGCCCCGAGATGTGGCAGGGCCTCAAGAGCAACCTGCTCGACTTCGAGCAGCAGCGCATCGAGCAGATGGACGAGTGGGGCACCGAGCTGTCGATCCTCTCGCTCAACTCGCCAGCGGTGCAAGGCATTCCCGATGCGAAGCGAGCCATCGAAGTGGCGCAGCGCGCGAACGACGTGCTGGCCGAACAGGTCAGGCGCTATCCCACGCGTTTCGGCGGGTTCGCCGCGTTGCCCATGCAAGACCCAGAAGCCGCTGCGCGCGAGCTGGAGCGTTGCGTGACGCAGTTGGGCTTCCACGGCTTTCTGGTCAACGGTTTCTCGCAGGTGGGTAACGAGAACACCGTCGTCTACTACGACGACCCGCGCTTCGCCGATTTCTGGGCGACCGCGGCCGCATTGAAGAAGCCCTTCTACATGCACCCGCGTGACCCGCTGCTGAGCCGCGAGCCCATCTACGAAGGCGCGCACTGGCTCACCGGCCCGACCTGGGCTTTCGCGGTGGAGACTGGCATCCACGCCCTGCGCCTGCTGTCGAGCGGCCTGTTCGATCGCCACCCCGATCTGCAGATGATCCTCGGCCACTTCGGCGAAGGCATTCCGTTCAACATCTGGCGCGTCGACCACATCCTGCGCAAGGGTCGTCGCGGCATGCCATGCGACAAGGAGATCGGCGACTACCTGCGCAGCAACGTGCACATCACGACCAGCGGCAACTTCCGCACGCCCACGCTGCTGTCGACCATGCTCGAGGTGGGAGCGGACCGCATCATGTACTCGGTCGACTATCCGTTCGAGAAGCACGAGGACGCGGCGCGCTGGTTCGACAAGTGCGAGATCAGCGAGAACGACCGCCGCAAGATCGGCCGCGACAACGCTATCAAGCTGTTCGGGTTGAAGTGACATGAGCGCGCGGAAAGACACACGCCCCGTGCTCGTGGCCGGCGGCGGCATCGGCGGGTTGGCTGCGGCGCTGGCGCTGGTGCGCGAGGGTTACCGCGTGAAGGTGATCGAGCAGTCGGCCCACATCGGCGAGATCGGCGCCGGCATCCAGCTCAGTCCCAACGCCTTCGCGGCCTGCGATGCGCTGGGCGTGGGCGAGCACCTGCGCGCCAAGGCGGTCTACACCGAAGAGATGGTGATGTTCGACGCCATCGATGCGAAGCGCGTGGCGAGCATCTCGCTGTCGGATGCGTTTCGCGAGCGCTTCGGCAATCCCTATGCGGTGATCCACCGTGCCGACATCCACGGCGCGTTGCTCGAAGGCGTGAAAGCCACGACGGAGGGCATCGAATTTCTCACCTCGACCAAGGTGGTGCACATCGAGCAGGACGACTCGGGCGTGACGCTGATCGATGCGCAGGGCGGCCGCCACCAGGGTCAGGCCGTGATCGGCTGCGACGGCGTGCGCTCGGCGGTGCGCCAGCAGTACGTGGGCGACAGCATCCGCGTGTCGGGCCATGTGGTGTTTCGCGCGGTGATCGACACGGCCGATTTCCCAGAGGCGCTGCGCTTCACCGCACCGTGCATCTGGGTCGGTCCGAACTGCCACCTGGTGCACTACCCGCTGAAGGGCGGCGACAAGTTCAACATGGCCGTCACCTTCCACAGCGAGCAGCCCGAGGAATGGGGTTCGATGGACGGCGACCCCGCCGAGGTGCAACGCTACTTTCGTTCCACCTGCGAGCAGGTGCAGCAGTTGCTGCGCATCCCGAAGGCCTGGAAGCGCTATTCGACAGCCGACCGCAACCCCATCGAGCAATGGACCTTCGGCCGCGCCACGCTGCTGGGCGACGCGGCGCACCCGATGGTGCAGTACCTCGCGCAGGGCGCATGCATGGCCTGCGAAGACGCGGTGACGCTGGGCCTCGCGCTGCGCCGCGAAGAGGGCGACTGGCCGCGCGCGCTCGCGCTGTACGAGCGCTCCCGCGTGGCCCGCACCGCGCGCGTGGTGCTGTCGGCGCGCGAGATGGGCCGCATCTATCACGCCAAGGGTGTCGAGCGGCTGGTGCGCAACGGCATGTGGAAGGGGCGGCCGCAGGGGCGCTTCTACGATGCGCTCGAATGGCTCTACGGATGGACGGCCGCGAGTTGCCTCGACGACGAGGCGGCCGCGTGAAGATCCTGCCGAACTCCCTCGAAACCGGCGGCGGTGCCGTTGCCGTCACCATCGACATCCCCGCGCTGATCGACAGCCACCCCGTCAGCGCGTTCCAGAAGTGGATCCTGCTGCTGGTCGGCTGCGCGGTCGTCATGGACGGCTTCGACGTGCAGGCCATGGGCTTCGTCGCACCCGCCATCGTGCAGGCCTGGGGCATCGAGAAAGCCGCGCTGGGCCCGGTGTTCGGCGCGGGCCTGCTCGGCATGCTGGTCGGCTCGCTGGTGCTGAGCATCTGCGCCGACCGCATCGGAAGGCGCCCCGTGCTGCTCGGCGCCACGGTGTTCTTCGCCCTGTGCATGCTGGCCACCGTCTTCGTGCACACGCTCGACCAGCTGCTCGCGATGCGCTTCATCACCGGCATGGGTCTGGGCGGCATCATGGCCAACGCCAGTGCGCTGGCCAGCGAGTACAGCCCGCAGCGCCGGCGCGTCACGCTGATGATGTGGGTGTCGTGCGGCTTCACGGGCGGCGCGGTGCTGGGCGGGCTGATCTCGGCGTTGCTCATTCCCTGGGGCGGATGGCAGGCGGTGTTCGTCTTCGGCGGCGTGGTGCCGCTGCTGATCGCCGCGCTCATGTGGCGCTACATGCCCGAGTCGATGCAGTTCCTCGTGCTGCGGGGGCGTGCGCTCGACCGCGTGCAGCAATGGCTGGGCCGCATCGCGCCCGGTGTGCGCACCGGTCCCGGAACCCGCTACGTGGTGCACGAGGCGAAGCAGGACGGTGCGCCGGTGGTGGAGCTGTTCCGCGCGGGGCGCGGGCCGGCCACGCTGCTGCTGTGGGGCATCAACTTCATGAACCTGCTCAACCTGTTCTTCCTGGCGAACTGGTTGCCGACCATCGCCGCCGGGGCGGGCTACAGCGCGGGCACGGCCGTGCTCGTGGGTACGTTGCTGCAGGTGGGCGGCGTGGTGGGCACGGTGGCGATGGGGCCGCTGATCGACCGTGTCGGTTTCTATCGCGTGCTGGTGCCGGTCTTCGGCGTGGCGGCAGCGGCCATTGCCGTCATCGGCCAGCCGGCGTTGCCGCTGATGCTGCTGCTTGCGGTGGTCTCGGTCAGCGGCTTCTGCGTGGTCGGCGCGCAGCCCGCGCTCATCGCGCTGGCCTCGGGCGTGTACCCGACGACGGTGCGAGCCACCGGCATGGGCTGGAGCCTGGGCATCGGCCGCGCGGGTTCCATCGCGGGGCCGGTGCTGGCGGGCTGGCTCATCGGGCTGCACTGGACGAACAGCGCGCTCTTCATCGCGGCGGCGGTGCCGGCGCTGCTGTCGTGCGCCATGGTGCTGTGCATGGGACGGCTCGAATTCACGGGCGCCACCGTGCGTCCTGCAACATCTTCCGGAGAAAGCAAATGACGAGAACGAGCGACAGTGGGCGCGGCCTGGTCCTGGCCGGGCGCGTGCTGATGGCTGCGATCTTCCTCGTGGCGGGCGTGCGCAAGCTTCTGACCTACGGCGCGACGCTCGGCTACTTCGCCAAGCTCGGTATCCCGCTGCCCGACGTGGTGCTGCCGCTGACCATCGCGCTCGAAGTCGGCGGCGGCCTGTTGCTGATCGCCGGCTGGCGCGTGCAATGGGTGGCCGGCGCGCTGGCCCTGTTCACGCTGGCCACGGGTTTTACCGCGCACGCGTTCTGGGCGGCCGACGCGGCGCAGTTCAACGGGCAGCTCAACAATTTCCTGAAGAACGTGGCCATGGCCGGTGGCTTCCTCGTGCTGATCGCCCACGCCTCGGCGGCCGGGCGCAAGGCAGGCCCCGGAGGCTGAGCGGAAAACTCCTTTCCGCTCCTGTCGTTGAACCGGTCCCGGGCCGGCGGGACACTCGCGCCCATCGCAAACCAGCGATGGAGACAAAAGAAACCCATGACCGACACAGGTTCAATCGCCACGCGCCGCACCGTCGACGTGCAGTGGCTCATCAACACCCGCCCACTGTCGCCCTACCAGTGGGGCATCGTGGCGATGTGCTTCCTGATCGTGCTGCTCGACGGCCTCGACACCGCTGCCATGGGCTTCATCGCACCGGCGCTCGTACGCGACTGGGGCGTGCCCAGCGCCTCGCTGGGCCCGGTGATGAGCGCCGCGCTGGCCGGCATGATCTTCGGCGCGCTGGGCTCGGGGCCGCTGGCCGACCGCTTCGGGCGCAAGGCGGTGCTGTGCATGTCGGTGGCGGTGTTCGGAGGTTTCTCGCTGTGGTCGGCCTTCGCGACCGGCATCGACCAGCTCGTGGTGCTGCGCTTCCTGACCGGGATCGGGCTGGGGGCGGGCATGCCGAACGCGACCACGCTGCTGTCGGAGTACACGCCCGAGAAGGTCAAGTCGCTGCTGGTGACGACGATGTTCTGCGGCTTCAACCTGGGCATGGCCGGCAGCGGCTTTCTCTCGGCCGCGATCATTCCGCACTGGGGATGGCACAGCCTGCTGCTGATCGGCGGCATCGTGCCGGTGCTGCTGCTGCCCGTGCTGCTGTTCTGGCTGCCGGAGTCGGCGCGCTTCATGGTGGTTCGGGGGCAGCCCGTCGAGCGCATCCGCAAGGTGCTGCAGCCGGTGGCGCGCGAATCGCTGGCGGGCGTCGAGCAGTTCACCATTCCTGGCCAGCAGGCCGGCGGCAAGGGGCCGCGCGGCCCGGTGCTGGCGCGCATGTTCGCGGGCGGCCTCGGCCCGGGAACGCTGCTGCTGTGGGGCACCAATTTCATGGGGCTGATCATCATCTACCTGCTCACGAGCTGGCTGCCGACGCTGATGCGCGAGAGTGGCGCATCGATGACGCAGTCGGCCGTGGTGGGCGCGCTGTTCCAGTTCGGCGGGGTGCTGAGCGCGGTGGGCGTGGGTTGGGCAATGGACCGCGGCAACCCGCACAAGGTGATCGGCATCTGCTACCTGCTGGCCGGGGTGCTCGCCGTGGCGGTGGGCCACAGCATGGGCAGCGGGCTGGCGCTCGTGCTGCTGGTGCTGTTCGCGGGCATGTGCATCAACGGCGCGCAGTCGGCGATGCCCTCGCTGGCGGCGCGCTACTACCCGACCCATGTGCGGGCGACGGGCGTATCGTGGATGCTCGGCATCGGGCGCTTCGGCGCGGTGCTGGGCGCCTGGCTCGGGGCGGTGCTGCTGGGCCTTGGCTGGAACTTCGAGCAGGTGCTGACGGTGCTGATCGTGCCCGCGGTGCTGGCGATGACCGGCGTCTTCATCAAGGGCCGTATCAGTCATACAGACGCTTCATGAACATTCGAGAGACAGGAAAGCCATGACCACACCATCGTTCGTCTACAACAGCGTGCCCCAGCGGGTGGTCTTCGGCACCGGTTCGCTGCAGCACCTGGCCCGCGAGATCGATGCGCTCGGCGCGCGCCGGGCATTGGTGCTGTCCACGCCCGAGCAGCGTCCGCAGGCCGAGCGCGTGGCCGACATGCTGGGCGCGCACGCGGCCGGCGTGTTCGACCGCGCCGTGATGCACGTGCCGATCGAGACAGCGCGCGAGGCGAGGGAAGTGGCTGCGCGGCTGGGCGCCGACTGCGCCGTGGCCATCGGCGGCGGCTCCACCACCGGGCTGGGCAAGGCGATCGCACTGGATTCGGGCCTGCCTATCCTCGCCATTCCGACCACCTACGCGGGCTCCGAGATGACGCCGATCTACGGCATCACCGAAGCCGGCATGAAGAAGACGGGCAAGGACTTCAAGGTGCTTCCGCGCACCGTGATCTACGACCCGGAGCTGTCGCTGGGCCTGCCCGTGGGCATGAGCGTGACCAGCGGCATCAACGCCATCGCGCATGCGGCCGAGGGGCTCTACGCGGTCGATGCGAACCCGATCATGGACCTGATGGCGCAGGAGGGCATCGCCGCGCTGGGCCGTGCGCTGCCGGCCATCCGCGCCACGCCCAAGGATCCGGATGCGCGCAGCGACGCGCTCTACGGTGCATGGCTGTGCGGCACGGTACTCGGCAACGTCGGCATGGCGCTGCACCACAAGCTGTGCCACACGCTGGGCGGCAGCTTCAACCTGCCGCATGCCGAGACACACACCATCGTGCTGCCGCATGCGCTGGCTTACAACGCCGAAGCGGCGTCGCAGGCCATGGCGCGCATCGTGAAGGCGCTGGGGGGGAGCGGCAGTGCCGCGCAGGCCGTGTACGACCTCGCGCGCGACAACGGTGCGCCGGTCGCGCTGCGCGACATCGGCATGAAGGAGTCCGACCTCGACCTGGCCTGCGAGCACGCGCTCAAGAACCAGTACCCCAATCCGCGCCCGCTGGAGCGCGCGGCGATCCGCGCCTTGCTGCAGAACGCCTGGGAGGGCGCGCGGCCCTCCTGAGTTGCAGCCGATGCGTCGTCAGGGCTTCGCCGTGGTCTGCAGGCCGGCTTGCCGCGTGAACGAGACGCTGGGCTTCTTGTAGGCGGCGGGCACTTCGTCGCGATAGAAGGCGCGGCGGTCCAGGCTTTGCAGTGGGTTGTTCGCGGCGGCCACGGCCTGCTCGCGCACGGTGGCGCGGTCGAGTGTGGACTTGAAGGCCACGGCGCCTTCGGCGGTGGTGTCCGAATAGGGATTGCCTTCGCGCACGGCGGCGACGGCTTCGGCATTCACATCTGCGCGGCTGGCGGACGAGGTGATGGCATGCACGCCGTCATAGGCTTCGGCGTGCGCGGCGGCGGCGCCCAGCAGGGCGAAGGCTGCGGCGAAAGCGGAAGAGGCGATTCGTTGCCTGGTGTTCATTGCGGGAGTCCCTTTGGTTCGCTGTGTGGGCGGCGGTCATTCGTCGTTGCCACGGCATGCAGTGTCGAACTGTGGTGCGATGAGCGCTGTGCGTTTGCGCACCGCTTCGGGCAATCAGCCGAGTCGCTGCCGATGCATATGCACAAGAAAAAACCGGCCCCTGCTTTCGCAAGAGCCGGCTTTGGCGTTGACGCTCGCCGAGCGAGACGGAGCCTGCGCGCCGATTACAGCGGCAGCGCGTCGCCACGGGCAGCGGCGCGGGCTGCGGCACGCACAGTGGCACGGTCGCCCGTGCTGGCCACCATCGGGGCCACGCCCGACGAAGCGCCTTCGGCGTAGGGGTTGTCGTTGTGCGCGGCTGCTACGGCTTCAGCGCGGACCGCGGCGCGGGTGGTCGACGAGGCGATCACCGCGGCGGGGCCGGCGTTGGCGCCCTCGGCATAGGGGTTGTCGTTGCGCGCGGCGGCGACGGCCTCGGCGCGCACGTCGGCGCGGCTGGCGGACGAGGTGATCGAATGCACGCCTTCATAGGTTTCGGCGTGTACCGCGCCCGCGGCGCCCAGCATGGCGAATGCGATGGCGGAAAGAGCGATGCGTTGCTTGGTGTTCATGATGCGAGTCCCTTCGACTGTCGGTGTGGGCGGCGGACATTCGTCGTTGCCACGGGATGCAGTGTGAAACTGCATCGCGCTTGGCGCTGTGCGTTTGCGCACCGCTTTCGGCAATTACAGGGGGACGGTGCCGTGCGATGCGTAGAGCACGGCGAGCGGCTCCGAGCGACCGCGCACGTTGAGAGTCTCGGCCGTGCCCATGGTGTGCGCGACGCCCGCCTGCTCGGCCGCGAACAGCGAGACGACGAGGCGCGATGCGGCGGTCTTCGAATGGTCCTGCAGCCGGCTCGCGGTGTTGACCACCTCGCCGATGGCGGTGAAGGTCGTGGTTTCGAGATAACCCACTTCGCCCACCGCCGCGCGGCCCGCGTGCAGGCCCATGCCGAACTCCAGCCGCTGGCCGAACTGCGCCTCGAAGCCTTCGCTCCATGCGTCCATGCGTTCGGCGATCAGTTCGGTCGCGCGCAGCGCCTGCCTGCAGGCCGTGGGCAGGTCGCAGTCGAGGCCGAAGATCGCCATCACGCTGTCGCCGATGAACTGGTTGGGCACACCGCCGCTCTCGCGCACGGCCGCGCCCACGGTGGCGAAGTAGCGGTCGAGCACGTAGGCCAGGTCGAAGGGCCATTGCCGCTCCGACAGGCCCGACCAGCGCCGCAGGTCGACGAACAGGATCGCCACGTCGCGCTCATGCCCGAAGCGGCCGACCGGCGCGGGCCGGCCCTCGTTGGGCAGCGGCGCGAACAGCGGCGTGACCTCGATGTCGCCGCGCGGGCGCAGTTGGCAGGCCAGGCGCACGTCCGATGGGGCCCGCACCCGTTCGAGCGTGCGTTGCTCGTCGCGCCCGGGTTCGCCGATGTGCCCGGCGGGGCCGGCCACGCGCACGCGGCAGGTGGAGCAGCGCGCGCGCCCGCCGCAGATCGACACATGGTCGATGCCGTGCGAACGGCTCGCCTCCAGCACGCTCCAGCCGCGCGGCACCTGCACCGTGCGGTCGGGGTAGCGCAGCGCCACCGAAGGCAGCCGCGACCAGCGCGCGAAGCTGTTGCGGCCCCAGCGTGCCGCCAGCAGTGCGACCAGCGAGAGCCCGTAGAACCACTTGATGGCGTCCTCGGCCATGCCGAGCGCCTGGCCCTGTTCCGGCGTGGGCAGCGAGACGGGCGGCACGCCGCTCCACTGGAACTCGCGCCCCATCGACACGAAGCCCATCGCTGCCGTCAGCGGCAGCACCACCGCGACGGCCAGCAGCAGGTGGGAGAAGCGCCGCCATGCCGGCTGAGCCCGCAGCGCGAAGTGCAGGCCCAGGCAGCCGTGGGTCCATGCCGCCAGCATCATCAGGAGCTGTGCGGCCGCGCCTTGCCAGTCCCACAGCCCCCAGACCACGCGCACATAGGAGCCCTCGATGCCGTAGGCCAGGTAAGCGCCGCGCATGGCGGTGAGGTGCTTGATCAGCAGCAGCGGCAGCACGAAGCCCAGCGCCACGCGCAGGCCTTCGAGCGGCGGCATGCGCAGGGTGCGCCGCTCCCACAGCGCGACCACGGCCAGCGCCAGATGCACGGCGGCCGCGCCGTACAGCAGCACGGTGCCCGCGAGGCTGTGCCAGAACGCCTGCACGCCGCGCAGCACGGTCTCGGCGGCGGCAAACGAATAGATGCCCAGCGAATGATTGAGCAGGTGCGCCGTGACGTAGGCCATCAGCACCAGCCCGCTCGCCCAGCGGAGATTGCGCCGTGTCGGCGGTCTCAGCGAAAAAGGGGCTGCGGGAGCGGCTTGAGGGGAACGTCTTTCCATGAACGGGTTCGAAGCGGCACCCGAGCATAATCCGCCCGCCAATTCGCGCGCCTCTTCCCGTTGACCATCGACCCCGGCATGGCCAAACCCGAATCCACCCCCCGCTCCAGCCTCGCGCTGCGCCAGATCGCGCTGCTCGAAGGCCTGTCAGACCAGCGTCTGGACCTGCTGGCCCAGCAATGCCTGTGGCACAGCGTGGAGGCCGGCAAGCCCCTGCTGCTGCGCGCCGAGCAGCAGGGCGAGGTGTTCCTGCTGGTCTCGGGACGGGTGCGGGTGACGACCTACTCGGCCAACGGCCGGCAGGTGACCTTCCGCGACTCCGAGGCCGGCGAGCACTTCGGCGACATCGCCGCCATCGACGGCGGCCCGCGTTCCGCCGACGTCGTCACCCTCGAACCCAGCGTGGTCGCCAGCCTCGACCGGGCCGCCTTCATGGCCCTGCTGCGCGACGAGCCGCTGGTGGCCGAACGGGTGATGCTGCGGCTGGCGTCGCTGGTGCGGCAGCTGTCCGAGCGGGTGATCGACCTGAGCACCCTTGGCGTGCAGAACCGGCTGCATGCCGAGCTGCTGCGCCTGGCCCGCACCGCCGGCGTCGAGGGCAACCAGGCCCGGCTGGACCCGGCGCCCAAGCACGCGGCGCTGGCCAGCCAGATCAGTACGAATCGCGAGCAGGTCACCCGCGAGCTCAACGTGCTGGTGCGCGGCGGTGTGCTGCGCAAGGACGACAAGGCTCTCCTGGTCGCCGACGTGGCCCGCCTGGAGGCTATGGTCTCGCAGGTGCGCGGCGACGCCGGCTGAGCCGCCAAGCGATCAGTTCCAGCGGCCCTTGGTGCCGCCGATGGAGAAGCGGCCGGCGCCCAGCAGCACCACGGTCAGCGCGCCGAACAGGTACAGGCCCTGCAGTTCCAGCGCCCAGCCGCCCTGCTTGGTCATCGCGAACAGGTCGGCCATGTGCACGAGGCCGAAGGCCACCAGCATGTTGATGACGACCACGCCCGCAGCGGCGCGGGTGTAGATGCCTGCGATCATCAGCAGCGGGGCGACGATCTCGCCGACGTACACCAGGTAGGCGATTCCGCCCGGCAGCCCGGACTTGGCCAGCATGCCGGCAATGAAGCCCACGCCGGCCGACAGCTTGAAGATGCCGTGCAGCAGCACCAGGAAGCCGATCGTCACTCGGATCAGCAGCTTGCCGGAGTCGTCCAGCGTGGCGGGGGAGAGGGCGGACAGCGGCGATGCGATCGGCGCACGCGGGGTGTTGGCGGCGGTGGCCTGGGTGTTCATGGCGGATCCTTGCTGATGGAAAACGGTGGGTCCGCCGCGGAATGCGACGGTTGCGGTTCCAGTGTGCGGGGCTGCGAAAAGCCGGGATGTGCGTTTACGCACATGTTTCGGCGAAAGGCCCGCCGGGCCATCGGGTCAGCGGACGCCGAACCTTCCGGTCCACTTGCGCTCGTAGTCCATCTTCTGGAAATGCGCCGCCATGAAGTCGATGAAGCTGCGCACCTTTGCCGACAGGTGCTTGCGGCTCGGGTAGGCCAGGTTGATCGTCAGGTGCGGCAGGTCCCAGTCGTCCAGCGTGGGCACCAGCCGGCCGGCCACGATGTCGTCGTAGACGATGTAGGTCGGCTGCACCAGGATGCCCATGCCGTCGAGCGCGGCGGCGCGCAGCACCTGGCCGTCGTTCGATTCGAGCAGGCTCGTGACCGACACCGTGCGCGTCTCTTCCCCGCGCCGGAAGCGCAGCTCGTTCGGGTTGTTGGCGTGGGTGTAGATCAGCAGCTTGTGCTGCTTCAGCTCGTCCAGCGTCTTCGGAAAGCCGTGCTGCGCGAAGTAGCGCGGCGAGGCCGCGAGGATGCGCCGGGTTTCGCCGAGCCGGCGGATCGTCACGTTCGAATCGGGCTCGTACTCGCGCGTGCGGATCGCCACGTCGATGTTGTTGTCGATCAGGTCGAAGTAGCGGTTGGCCGCCTCGACGTGCACCGTCACGCCCGGGTAGCGCTGCGTGTACTCGCGCAGCAGCGGTGCGATGTGGTGGATCGAGAACGACAGCGAGGCCGTGATGCGCAGCACGCCCGTCGGGTTGAGCGCGGTGGCGTTCACCGTCGACTCGGCGTCCGCCAGGTCGGCCAGGATGGTGCGGGCGCGGCCGCAGAATTCGCGGCCGGTGTCGGTCAGGTACAGGCGGCGCGTGTTGCGCTCGACCAGCCGCGCGCCCAGCCGCTCTTCCAGTGCGCTCAGGTGGCGGCTCGCGGCCGCGTTCGACAGGCCCAGCGCCTCGGCCGCACGGCTCAGGCTGCCGGCATCGGCGATCTGCACGAGCAGGGCGATTTCGGTCCAGCGGTCCATGGGGTGTGTCTCCGGGGCTTGCCTGTCGTGGTCTTGTCGGGCTGGTTCCGGGGCTGAACCGCTGGCCCCGGATGCTCGCAGGCAGGCGATTTTATGTGGCGCTCAGTCAGCTCCCGGTAGGTCGGACCCATTACAAACGGCCGCAATGAATTCCTGGTTGATTCCTCCTGGCGCCCGTCCGGCGCCCACGATGGTGCGGCAAACCTCCCTGCACGGCACCGTTCTCGTCGCGCTCCTTGCGCTGGTGGTGCTCTGGACCGTGCCGATGGCGACCTTCTACGAGACGCCTCCCTGGGACAACGTGGAGGAGCTTTTCTGGGGCGGCAGCCTGGAATGGGGCTACTACAAGCACCCGCCGCTGCCGAGCTGGATGATGGGCCTGCTCGTTTCCCTCGCCGGCCGCCAGGCCTGGCTGACCTACGCCGCCGGCGTGGGCTGCGGTGTGGGAGCGCTCTACATCATGTGGCGCTGGTCGCTCGGAATGATGTCTCCCGCGCGGGCGGCGCTGGCGGTGCTGCTCGGCTCGCTGGTGACGTATCACGTGCAGCGCGCGACCATCTTCAACCACAACACGGTGCAGCTGCTGCCGATGGCGGGCTACTGGTGGATGCTCTGGCGCGTGCTGCGGACGCCCGTGGGGGGAGCGGAGCAGGGCCGCCGCGACTGGCTGTGGCTCGGCGTGTTCGCGGCGCTGTCGATGCTCACCAAGTACAGCGCGGTGGTGCAGTTCGCGGTGGGCGCGGGCTTCATCGTCCGCGAGGGATCGTGGCGCGATGCGCGCGTGCGGCGCGACCTGCTGCGCGCCAGCGGCGTGGCTCTGCTGCTCATGGCGCCGCACCTCGCGTGGCTGCTGCAGCACGGCGACCAGACCATCGGCTATGCGCGGCATTCGGTGCATCCCTCGGGGGTGCTGAAGCACGTGCATCCGCGGCCGCTTCGCATACTGCTGGTGCAGCTTGCGCGCCTGTCGCCGATGCTGCTGTTCGTCGCGTGGGCCTGGTTCGCGCGCGCGCGGACCGCACCCGATCCCGCCGCGCGGCAGGCATCCCCGCAGAACGGTTTCGACCGGCGCTTTCTCGCCTGGGCGACGCTCGGGCCGCTGTGCCTGGTGCTGGCGATGTCGGTCCTGCTGCAGACGCGGCTGGTGGCTTCGTGGCTCAGCACCTTCTTCCTGCCTGTGGCCGTATGGGCGGTGATGGTGGTGCCGGGCCTCGATGCCGAGCGCTGGACGCGCCGCCGATGGGCAGGCACGCTCGCGGCGGCGGCTGTCCTCCACGTGGCCGGCGCTTTCGGCCAGGCGTGGGTAGACGGTGTCTGGAGCGCGCGGCACGGCTACATCACGCGCGCCAACCTGCCTTCGCGGCAGATCGCCGAGGCCGTCGACGCCGTGTGGCGCGAGCGTGCCGGCGACCGGCCCCTGCGCCTGCTGGTGGGCGACACCTGGTTCGCGGGCGCGGTGGTGCTGCAGATGGACCCGGCCGTCCAGCTGCTGATCGACGGCGATTCGCGCACCTCGCCGTGGCTGGCGCCCGGCACGCTGGCGCGCGAAGGCGGCATGGTGCTGATCCTCGACACGCCCGAGTTCCGCTCCGAGGGGGCGTTGCTCGAGCCGCTGCTGGCCACCGCCAGTTGCACCGGCAGCCTGCGCCTCCCATGGGCCGGCGAGGACGACGCGCGCAGCGTGCGTGTGCGCTGGGGCATCCTGCCGTCCTCCGACGCGCAGGAGCCGCAGGGCTGCCTGCCGGAGCCTTCGCGCTGACGGCTCTATCGCTTCGCCGCGTCGGCGACGAACTTCTCCAGCGCCGCCCGCACCCGCTGTCCGGCCTCCGCGAAGCCTGACCGGGACAGCGATTCGCCGAACTGCGCCAGCTGCCCGGCGGTGAGCCCGACATTCATGCTGATGCGGATGTGCGAGAGCAGCTGGGGCTCCACGCCCGAAAGTGCTCCGAGCGCGGCGACGGTCGCGAGCTCCCTGCTTTGCCAGTCGAGGTTGTCGCGGGCGAAGATGTCGCCGAAGAGGTGCGTCTTCAGGAACTGGTCGATGGCCGGCGCGAAGTCGAAGATCGGTCCCTTGACCGGCGCGCCCGAGAGCCTTGTCTGGTTCGTGGTGCCGAGCTCGAGCAATGCCTGGCCCGTCGGCACCGGCCCGGGCTGCGTGCCCGCGGGGTCCTTCAGGCCTCTTGCACGCCGGTCGTCCGCGACCTTCATCAACTCCGACAGGGCGTTGAGGCTCCGCGGAAAGCCCGTGTACGCGTAGAGCTGCACCAGCACTTCCTTGATGTCGGCGATGGAAAGGCCGGCGTCGAGGCCGTGGTTCAAGGCGGCGTTGAGTCCGGGCATGTCGCCGTTGGCCATGCCCGCGGCGATGGGGCCTATCGCGAGCTGCCTGGCGGGGAGTGGCGACGGGGGAGATGTCTTCAACGACGGCCTTTCCTGCGAAGTGTTCGGCTGGCCGAGGACCGGGCCCATGCCGGACATCGCCGCAAGCGCGATGAGCGTCCGGCGGGTGGGCAGCGGCGTTTCAGCGGGCAAGGTATTGCTCATCGCTCACCTTCTCCATCCATTCGACGTTCTTTCCCTCGGCGGTTGTTCCCGTGACCGCGAGATGGGTCATGGCCGTTGCCGGCGCCGCGCCGTGCCAGTGCTTCACGCCCGGAGGGCACCAGACCACGTCGCCGGGCCGGATCTCCTGCGTCGGCTTTCCCCATTCCTGGGTCAGGCCGACACCCGAGGTGACTACCAGGTACTGGCCCCGGGGATGGGTGTGCCAGGCGGAGCGTGAGCCCGGCTCGAAGGTCACGAGGGCGCCGGAAACGTCGATGTCGGTATTGGCCGGATAAACCGGGTCGATGCGGGCCCGCCCGGTGAAATAGTCGGCCGGCCCGGCCACCGACGGCGTGCTTCCCGCGCGGGTGATCTGTTGGCCGGGCGGCGCCGGCGCCGGCGATTGGCCGGCGGCCGAATGCGCGACGGCGGCGCAGGTGAGCCCGCCGATCAGGCGTCTGAACAGCATGTTGAACCTCTCTTGAAAATGACTGCCTCGCGTGGACTCGCGAAGCGGAACGCCCGGGACGAATGGATTCTGGAAGCCTTCGATTTGTTCGGGAAGATGGCCTAGACTGAATGGACCTGTGCATCTGATTCACCAATGCTTCGAGAAAACATAGGCGACCTGCACGCCTTCGTCACCGTGGCGCAGGCCCGCAGCTTCACCCGTGCCGCGGCCCAGCTGGGCATCTCCCGGTCGGCCCTGAGCCACGCCATGACCGCGCTCGAGGCACGGATGGGCGTGCGGCTGCTGAGCCGCACGACGCGCAGCGTGTCCGTCACCGAGGCGGGGGCCCGGCTGCTGGACGTGGTCGCGCCGCGACTGGCGGACATCGATGAAGAACTGGCGTCGCTTGCCTCGCTGCGCGACAAGCCCGCCGGCACGGTCCGCATCACCGCGCACGACCACGCCATCGGCACCGTGCTGTGGCCGAAGCTGCTGCCGCTGCTGCGCGAGTACCCGGACATCCAGGTGGAAATCTGTGTCGACTACGCGATGACGGACATCGCGGCCCAGCGCTTCGACGCCGGTGTCCGGCTGGGCAGCCGCGTGGACAAGGACATGGTGGCCGTGCGGATCGCGCCCGACCTGCGGATGGCGGCGGCCGCGTCGCCGCAGTACTTCAGCGACAGGAATATCCCCGCCACTCCCAAGGAGCTGACCGACCACAAGTGCATCAACCTGCGCTTGCCGACATACGGGAACCTGTACTCGTGGGAGTTCGAGAAGGACGGGCAACCCGTGCAGGTCCGCGTGCGGGGGCAGGCGACCTTCAACAACACCCTGCTGATGCTGCGGGCCGCCGTGGACGGCATGGGCATCTGCTACGTGCCGCTCGACCTGATGCAGCCGCACATCGAGGCGGGGCGGCTGGTTCCGGTGTTGCAGGACTGGTGGCCGACATTCCCGGGCTATCACCTCTACTACGCGAACAGGAGGCAGATGTCGCCGGCGCTCGCGCTGGTTGTGAATGCGCTGCGCTATCGGGAGCCGCCCGTCTAGCCGCGCAACCGTTCCGCCAGGCGGAAAAATCATTTGCGTCCCGCGCGCTTTCACCGTCGCGGCGCCCGGCCTACAGTCTCCCGAAGTCGATGTTCGACAAGACAACATGGAGACAGCCACGATGCGCAACCTCAACCAGGACAACATCACCCAGGCCGTGCTCGCGCGCTTCGCCGACACGCCCGATCCGCGCCTGCACGAGATCCTGACCAGCCTGGTGCAGCACCTGCACGCCTTCGCGCGCGAGGTGAAGCTCACCGAGGACGAATGGTTCCAGGGCATCCAGTACCTCACGGCCACCGGCCAGAAGTGCGACGACAAGCGGCAGGAGTTCATCCTGCTGTCGGACGTGCTGGGCCTTTCGATGCTCACCATCGCGATGAACAACGACAAGCCGGCCGGCTGCACCGAGGCCACCGTGTTCGGCCCCTTCTACTTCGACGGGGCGCCCGAGTACGAGCACGGCGACGACGTGGCCAACGGCGCCGAGGGCGAGCCCTGCGACGTGTACGCCACGGTGCGCGGGCTAGACGGCGAACCGGTGGCCAATGCCGTCGTCGACGTGTGGCAGGCCGACGCGGGCGGGCACTACGACGTGCAGCACGCCGGGCTCGACCACGCGGAGAACCGGGGCACGCTGCGCACCGGGCCCGACGGCTCGCTGCACTTCCGCAGCGTGGTGGCGGTGGCCTATCCGATTCCCGTCGACGGGCCGGTGGGCGACCTTCTGCGTGCGACGAAACGCCATCCGTGGCGGCCCGCGCACCTGCATTTCAAGATCGAGGCGCCGGGCTACGAGCGGCTCATCACGCACGTGTTCCGCGAAGGCGACGAGTACCTGGATTCCGACGCCGTGTTCGCGGTGCGCCAGTCGCTGGTCGCGCCGTGGAAGAAGCAGGACAACGGCCGCTGGCGCCTCGATTTCGTGCTGAACCCGCTGACGCAGCCCGCCTGATCCAGCAAGACCAACCAAGGAAACAACGCAAATGAACGAAACCCTGCAGCAGGAACTGCTGATCCGCCGGATGATCGAGCGCTGGGCCGTGTGGCGCGATGCCGGCGACTGGGAGCGCTTCGCCACCGTGTGGCATCCCGAGGGCGTGATGATGGCCACCTGGTTCCAGGGGTCGTACACCGAGTTCATCCGTGTCACGAAGGAAGGCTGGGCCAAGGGCGTGAGCATCCTGCACTTCCTCGGCGGTTCGGCCATCGAGGTGGTGGGCGAGCGCGCCATCGCACAGACCAAGATGACCATTTCGCAGCGCGGCATGGTCGAGGGCGTGCTGTGCGACGTGGTGTGCACCGGCCGCTTCTACGACTTCGTGGAAAGGCACGAGGGCGGATGGAAGCTTCTGCACCGCCAGCCGATCTACGAGAAGGACCGCATCGACCCGGTGGACCCGGCCGCCACGGTGAAGCTGGATGCGGACGTGCTGGCCGGCCTGCCCGAAGGCTATCGCCACCTGACCTACATCCAGCAGCGCATCGGCTACACGGTGAAGCTCGACATGCCGATGCTCAAGGGGCCGGCGGTGGAGGATCTGTACCGGCGCGGTGCCCGCTGGCTCGCCGGCGGCGCGCTCGAGCGCTGACGACGCGGCCACGGGAAGCGCGCCAGCAGGGAGCGCCCCATCCTGCTACGCTCGCCGAGCCTGCCCCCACGGCAGGCTTTTTTCTGCGCTCTTCCTTCCCATGGCTTTTCCCCTGATCACCGACCCGCATTTCTACGCGGTCGCCATTCCCGCCGTGCTGCTGCTCGGCATCAGCAAGAGCGGCTTTGGCGCGGGCTTTGGTTCGCTCGCGGTGCCGATGATGGCGCTGGCCGTTACCGTGCCGCAGGCGGCGGCCATCCTGATGCCGCTGTTGCTGCTGATGGACGTGCTGGGGCTTGCCGCGTTCCGGCGCGACTTCGACCGCTCGCTGCTCAAGTTCCTGATTCCGTTCGGCCTGCTGGGCACGGTGATCGGCACGCTGCTGTTCCGAATGCTGTCGGCGCACACGGTGGCGGGCATCGTCGGCGTGTTCACGCTGCTGTTCCTGGCGCAGCGGCTGGTGTTCCCGCCCAAGCCCGACGATCCGCTGCCCTCGCGCGGCGTCGGCGCGGTGCTGACGACGGTGTCGGGCTTCACCAGCTTCATCGCGCATGCGGGCGGCCCGCCGATCAACGCCTACGTCATTCCGCTGCGACTCTCGCCGGTGATCTTCACGGCCACGATGGCCTACTTCTTCTTCGTGGTGAATCTCAGCAAGTGGATTCCCTACGCGTGGCTCGGCCTGCTCGACTTCCGCACGCTGGCCACCTCGCTGGTGCTGATGCCGCTCGCGCCGCTGGGCGTGTGGGTCGGCATCCGCATCGCGAGGCGCATCGACGCGACGTGGTTCTATCGCTTCGTGTACCTGGGGATGCTGCTCACAGGCCTGAAGCTCGTCTACGACGGCTTCCAGGCCTGAGGCCTGCGAAGCAAGGCCCTTTCGCGGAACACCGCGGAACCGGCTTTGCCGGGCCGCTGGTGTTGCCCCCGGTAGGGGGAAGGCGCAGCGACACGAAGTGCGCGAAGCCTGGGGGCGAGCCTAGAACTCGACGATGGATTTGAAGCCGCCGAAGATCATCCGCTTCGCATCGAAGGGCATGGTCTTCGGGTCCATCGCGGTGATGCGCGGATCGGCCATCACCTTCGCGTTCACCGTGTCGCGGTGCTTGCGCGACTTGTAGACGATCCACGAGAAGGCGACGGTCTCGTCGGTCTTCAGCTTCACGCTTTGCGGAAACGAAGTCAGCTTGCCGGGCTTCACGTCATCGGCGATGCACTCCACGTATTCGATCGCGCCGTACTCCATCCAGACCTTGCCGGCCTTGCGCGCGAGCTTGCGGTAGGCCTCGACGTTGGCGGTGGGAATGGCGACGATGAAGCCGTCTACATAACGAGCCATGGATGTTCTCCTGAATAGTCTGTGGAAACGTTGAAGAAAGAAAACCGGCGGTTGCATGGCGTGTCGTTGCCGTTCACGATGCCGCCGTCCCCTGGGGTGCCGCTGCCTCTTCGTTGTTCTGCATCTGCCCCGGCATGGCGGAGCGAAGCAGCAGGACTCCGATCAGACCCGCCGCCGCCGCGAACACGGCACCGACGAGAAACGCAAGGTTGTAGCCGCCGGTGAGCGCCAGCGGCATCTGCGCGCCGGCCGCTTCCATCGACGCACTGCGCGCCGCCGCGGCGCTGGCCAGCACGGCCAGGCCCAGCGCGCCGCCCATCATGAAAGAGGTGTTGACCACGCCCGAGGCCAGACCCGAGTCGGCGGGGCTGACCTCGCTCATCGCGGCGAGCAGCACCGGGTTGAAGGCCATGCCCGCGCCCAGGCCGAGCAGCATCATCCCGGGCAGCACGTCGACCACGAAGCTGCCGTTGACCGGCGCACGCGCGAACAGCGCCAGCCCGATGGCCGCGAGCCAGAGCCCGGCGGCCAGCGGCTTGCGGATGCCGAAGCGCATCACGATCTTCGCGGACAGGCCCAGCGAGAACACAGCCATGATGATGTTGGCCGGCAGGAAGGCCAGGCCGATCTGCATCGGCGTGTAGTTCAGCACCAGCTGCATGTAGAGCGCCGAGATGAAGAACCACGCGAACATGGCCGCGGCCCACAGGACGCCGACCACGTTGGCCACCGACACGCTGCGCAGCTTGAACAGGCCCAGCGGCATCAGCGGATGCTGCACGCGCGATTCGATCGCGATGAAGATCGCCAGCAGCACCACCGCCGCGCCGAGCAGGCCGAGCGTCTGCGTGGAGCCCCAGCCGGCCTCGTTGCCGTTGACCACGCCGTACACCGCGAGCATCAGCGACAGCGTGACGGTGATGGCACCGGCCACGTCGAGCTTCTCGCCGTGCGCATGGCCGCGCGCGCTGGGCAGCAGCGCCACGCACAGCGCGTACACCGCGATGCCGATCGGCAGGTTCACCAGGAAGATCCAGTGCCAGCTCAGCGTGCTCGTGAGCAGGCCGCCCAGCAGCACGCCGATGCTGCCGCCGCCGGCGCACACGAAGCCGTACACGCCCATCGCCTTGGCGCGGTCGGCCGGTTCGGTGAAGAGATTCATGATGAGCGAGAGCGACACGGCGGACACCACCGCGCCGCCCAGGCCCTGCACCGCGCGCGCCGCCACCAGCAGGCCCTGCGAGGTCGAGACCCCGCAGGCCAGCGATGCCAGCGTGAACAGCACCAGGCCCGCGAGGAACACGCGGCGGTGGCCGTACAGGTCGCCGAGCCGGCCTCCGAGCAGCAGGAAGCCGCCGAAGGTCAGCATGTAGGCGTTCACCACCCAGACCAGCGAGGTCTCGGTGAAGCCCAGGTCGGTGCGGATCGAGGGCAGCGCCACGTTCACGATGGTGGTGTCGAGCACGATCATCAGGACGCCGAGGCACAGCACCATCAATGCGAGCCAGCGCTTGCGGCTGTCGAGTTGGTTGGTCATGGGAAATGCAATTCCTGCAGGGTGGTGAAAGGAAAGGCTCAGAGCAGCGGCTTTCCGCCGTTGATCAGCCACGGGGTGCCGAAGCGGTCGGTCACCATGCCGAAGGCCTCGACCCAGAAGGTCTTCTCGAAAGGCATTCCGACATGGCCGCCGTCGGCGAAGGCGTCGAACACGCGGCGGGCCTCGGCCACGGTATCGAACATCAGCGCGACGCCGAAGCCCTTCATGCCTTCGTACGGCTGGCCGGGCATGGAGTCGGAGGCCATGAGCAGGCCGTCGCCGAGGACAAGTGCGGCATGCATGATGCGCTTCTTCGCCTCGGGCGGGAACTGCTCGGTGTCGGGCGCTTCGCCGATGGTCATCATCATCTGCATGGTGCCGCCGAGCGTCTTCTCGTAGAAGCGCATGGCTTCGGCTGCGGTGCCGTCGAACGTGAGGTAGGCGTTGATGGGAGACATGAGGTTTCCTTTGGTTGAGTGGATTACTTTTCGGTGGCTGTCTTGAGATTGGCGAGGCCCGCTTCGAAGTCCTTGCCGATCATCTGGTCCATGTTGAAGAAGATGCCCATGAGCTTTGCGATGTAGGGGCTCGGGCCGTACATGGCCCAGGTGACCTGCGTTGCGCCGCCCTGCGGCTGCAGCGTGAACTCGGCCGTGTTGTGGCCTTCGAAGGGCTTGATGAAGTCGAGCTTGATCGCGACCTTCGACGCGGGCGTCGACTCCACGATCTCCATGCTCCCGGCGCCCGCCTTGTCGTTGCCCTCCCAGGCGTAGGTCGCGCCCTTGCCGCTTGCCGTGCCGCCGAAGGTGCGCTTCATGGCGGGGTCGAGCTTCTCGTAGGGCGACCATGCGCTCCAGCGGTGGAAGTCGTCGATCAGCGGAAAGATTTTTTCGGCGGGTGCCTCGATGCGCGCGGTGCGTTCGACGCGGAAGGTGTCGGGCCGGGTGGCGGCGAAGATCAGCAGCGCGGCGATCGCGAGCACGACGACGAGGGCGATTTTCTTGAGCATGGCGGGAGCTTTCTCGGGAGATGAAAGGAATGCGTGGAGATCAGGTTGGATGTGCGACCACCAGCAGCCAGCCCACGCCGAAGCGGTCGGTCAGCATGCCGAAGTTGGAGGTGAAGAAGGTCGGAATCAGCGGCTGCAGCACCTGGCCGCCTTCGGCCAGCGCGTTGAACCACTTGACGGCCTCGGTGTCGGTGTTCGCGGTGAGCGAGAGCATGACGCCCTTGAACTCGGCCTGGCCCGAGCAGCGGCCGTCGGATGCCATCAGCTCGGTTTCGCCGATGCGGAACACGGCGTGCATCACCTTGTCCGGCTGAGGCATGCCGCCTGCGCAACCGGCCTCGGCGTTTTCCGACGGGGCACCCGCGGGCGCTTCGCTGTAGCGCATGAGCTGCACGACTTCGGCGCCGAGCGCCTTCTTGTAGAAGCCGAGCGCTTCGTCGCAGCGGCCTTCGAACGAGAGGTAAGACTGGACTTTCATGACGATTCCTTTGGATTGAAGAGGTGACTCGGGGGCCCCGGTGTCTCGGGCCGCAAACAATCGGATTACTTTGTGTACACCGTCCACAAAGAATAACAGGGATAATGGACACTGTCCACATGGGAATGAAGAAATGAAGCTCAACAACGTCCCCGACAGCCTGCCGCCTGCCCGCAGCACTTATCGCCACGGCGATCTGCGCCGCGCGCTGCTGGAAGCGGGCATCGAACTGGCCCGCGACGGCGGCCCCGGCGCGGTCGTGTTGCGCGAGGCCACCCGGCGCGCCGGCGTGGTGCCCAACGCGGCGTACCGGCATTTCGGCAGCCGGCAGGAGCTGCTGCTGGCGGTGCGCGAGGCGGCCCTTGCCGCGGCGGCGATCGCGATGGAAAGAGAACTGGCGGCGCAGCCCTGCGACCAGCCTCCCGCCGACTTCGCCCGCGGGCAGGTGCGCGCCATCGGCACGGCCTACCTGCGCTTTGCCCAGGCAGAGCCCGGCCTGTTCCGCACGGCTTTCGTGATCTCCGACGAAGGCAGCGGCGAACTGGGCCCGGGAAAGGTGGGCGCGAGCGGGCTGGATCCGTTCCAGTTGCTCGGCAAGGCCATCGACCGGCTGGTGGACGCCGGCGTGCTCGACCCGGCGCGGCGCCCGAACGCCGAATACTGCGCGTGGAGCGCCGTGCACGGGCTGGCGTTGCTCATCATCGACGGGCCGTTGCGCGAGATACCGCCCGAGGCCGCCTACAAGCTCGGCCAGCAGGCGATCGACATGGTCGAGCGGGGCCTCTGAGGCTCTCTTCGAAGCGCTAGAAGTAGATCTTCTGCAGCAGCCGGATCAGCGTCTCGCGCTCCCGCGCGGTCAGCTTGGCGCTGGCGTCGGCCTCGAGCTGTATCACCGTCTGCTCGGCTTCGCGGATGAGCGTCTCGCCGGCGGCAGTGAGATGCAGCCCCACGGCGCGGCCGTCGTGCGGATGGGGGCGGCGTTCGATCAGCCCCCGGCTGTCCAGCGTGGCCACCAGGCTCACGAGGTTGGGCGGCAGGATGTCCAGCGCATTGCACAGCTGTCGTGACGTGGCGCCGGGGTTGTGCGCCAGCAGCGACAGCACCGAGAAATCGATCTGCTTGAGCCCGTAGGGCGCCATGCGCTCCGCGAAGAAGGCGCTGACGATCAGCCAGGCCCGGCGGGCGTTGTAGCCGACCAGGGTTTCGAGCATGCGCGCGTCGAGCCGGTCCGGCCTGCCTTGCGGCGCTGCGGCCTGTTCGACTTTCGCGGGGGCTGGTTTCGGGGTGGAGGCCATGGCCCGAGCGTAACTCCGGGTGGAGCCGTGCGAGCGGTTCGAGTGGCTAGTTGGAGACACCGCCGGCGGGCGCCGCGGCCGCATGGGTCAGCGCGACCGTTTCGCAGGCCCGCTTGACGATGCCCAGCCGCATCTCGAATTCCGGCAGCACCCAGCGCCTGAAGGCCGCCGCCACGCGCGCCTTCGTTGCGTCGTCCGGCGAGGCCGCCTCGATGCGGGCCCATGCCCACGCCAGCATCGCGAGCATGGTCGTGCGCAGATAGTCGTCGGCCACCTCGTACGGCAGCGCCGGGTTGGCATGCGCAGCCATGGCCACGGTGGTGCCCAGGTAGCGCAGCTGCGCCAGCCGGCGCTGCACGTCGGCATCGGCCTCGCGCGAGGCGTCGAGCGTGTCGCGCAGCTCCAGCAGCACGGCCGACATGCCGGCACCGCCGTCGGGCAGCACCTTGCGCACCAGCAGGTCGATGGCCTGGATCTCGTTGGTGCCCTCGTAGATCATCGTCACGCGCGAGTCGCGCACGATCTGCTCGATGCCCCATTCGCGCACGTAGCCGTGGCCGCCGAACACCTGCAGACATTCGCTCGCGCCGTGAAAAGCCTGGTGCGTGCATGCGGCCTTGAGCACCGGCGTGACGAAGGAGCACCAGCGCTGCGCGCGCTCGCGGGCCTTCGGGTCGGCGTCGTGCGCGGCCACGTCGAGCATCAGCGCGCTGCGGTAGGCGAGGGTGCGCGCGCCGTCGATCCAGGCGCGCTGCGTGTCGAGGATGCGGCGCACGGCCGGGTGCTCGGCGATCAGGTCGGCGCTTTCGCCGCCGCGGCTGGCGGGCACGGGGCCGGGGGCGCGCATCTGGCGGCGCTCGGCGGCATAGGCGTCGGCCTTCTGCCAGGCGGCGTCGAGCAGGCCGATGCCCTGCAGCGCCACGTGCAGGCGCGCCGAATTCATCATCACGAACATCGCGGCCAGGCCTCGCCCGGGCTCGCCGACCAGCCAGCCGGTGGCATCGTCGAAGCGCATCGTGCAGGTGGGGCTGCCGTGCAGGCCCATCTTTTCCTCGATGCGCTCGCAGTGCACACCGTTGCGCGCACCGTCGGGCAGCAGCTTGGGCACGAGCGCCAGCGACAGGCCCTTGGGCCCCGCCGGCGCATCCGGCAAGCGGCACAGCACGAGGTGGACGATGTTGGGCGTCAGGTCGTGCTCGCCGCCCGAGATGAAGATCTTGCCGCCGCTTACCCGCAGGCTGCCGTCGGCCTGCCCCATCTGCGGTGTGGCGCGCGTGCGCACCTGGCCCAGGTCGCTGCCCGCATGGGCTTCGGTGAGGCACATGGTCGCGAGCCATTCGCCGGTCGCGATCTTCGACAGGTAGCGCTGCTTCAGCTCCTCGCTGCCGTGGTGCTTGAGGCAGGCGTACGCGCCGTGTAGCAGGCCCGGCGCCATCGTGAGGCCATGGTTGGCGGCGGCCAGCCATTCGTAGAGGACGGCTTCGAGCACGGCGGGCAGGCCCTGGCCGCCGTCTTCCGGCGCGGCCGAGAGGGCGGGCCAGCCACCGTCGACGAAAGCCTGGTACGCCTCGCGAAAGCCCGGCGGCGAGACGACTTCGCCATCGGCGAAGCGGCAGCCGGTTTCATCGCCGCCTCGGTTGATGGGCGCCACCACCTCGCCGACGAAGCGGCCGGCCTCCTCGAGCACCTGCGACTGCAGCGCCTCGTCGACCTCCGCGAAGGGAGCGAGCGCGGCCAGGCGCGCGGGTGCGCCAAGCACTTCGTTCAGGATGAACCGGACGTCTTCGGGGCGGGGCTTGTAATCCATCGGGGCAGGGAAACCAGAGGAACGAATCAGGATTCAGCCGTGAAGCCGATCTTCTTGACCAGCGGACCCCAGCGTTCGTACTCGGACTGCAGCGACTTGCGCATGTCCTCCGGCGAGGAGCCGCTGGCGACGAGGCCCACCGACAGCAGGCCGTCGGCCACGCTCTTGTCCTTCAGTGCCGTCTGGATCGCGGCGTTGGCGGCGCTGATGATGGCGGCCGGCGTCTTCGCCGGCGCGAAGAAGCCGAACCACTCGTCGGCCACGATCTCGGGGAAGCCCTGCTCGATGAAGGTCGGCACGTCGGGCAGGTAGGCCGCGCGCTGCGAGCCCGACATGGCGAGCACGCGCAGCTTGCCGGCCTTGGCGAAGGGAATGGCGTCGCCCGCGGGCGTCATGCTCGAGGCGATCTGGCCGCCCACCACGTCGTTGATTGCCGGCAGCGAGCCGCGGTAGGGCACGTGGCGCAGGTCGGCGCCGCTGTTCAGGCCCAGCAGCGCGCCCAGGAAGTGCGGCGTGGAGCCCGCGCCCGGCGAGCCGTAGCTGGCCTGGCCGGGGTTGGCCTTGGCCCAGGCGACGTAGTCCTTCAGCGTCTTCACGCTGGCGGGAACGGCGGGGCCGACGGTCAGTGCGTGCGTCATCACGGCGCCGATGGAGATCGGCGCGAAGTCGGCCATGCCGTAACCCAGCTTGGTGTAGATGTGCGGGTAGATCGACAGCGCCGAAGCCTGCGCGAGGCACAGCACCGTGCCGTCGGCCGCCGAGCTCTTGAGCGTGTCGAGCGCGATGCGCCCGCCGGCGCCCGGCTTGTTCTCGACCACCGGATTGACCTTCGTGAAGGGCGTGTCGCCCAGCTTCTCCGCCACGCGGCGCGCCACGCTGTCGCCGGCGCTGCCGGCCGGGAAGCCGTAGTAGATCTTCACTACCTGCTGTACCGCCTGGGCGAGCGCGGCGAAGGGATGCAGGGCGGCGATGGCGGCAGTGCCGCCGAGCGCCGTCACGAACTGACGTCGGTTGGTCATGGTGTTGTCTCCTGATTTGCGGTGGCTGGACTGGAATCAGCGCGGCGCCATGCGCAGGGCGCCGTCGATGCGGATCACCTCGCCGTTGAGATGGCCGTTGGTGACGATGTGGCAGGCCAGCTCGGCGAACTCCGAGGGCTTGCCCAGGCGCGGCGGGAATGGAATCGACGCGGCCAGCGACTGCTGCACCGGCTCGGGCAGCTCCAGCAGCAGCGGCGTGGCGAAGATGCCCGGCGCCACCGTGCACACGCGGATGGCGTGCTGCGCGAGGTCGCGCGCCATCGGCAGTGTCATGCCGACCAGCCCGCCCTTCGATGCGCTGTAGGCCTGCTGGCCCACCTGTCCGTCGAAGGCGGCGACCGAGGCGGTGAAGAGCATCACGCCCTTCTCGCCGTTGTCGAGCGCGTCGAGCTTCGCGCAGCGCGCGGCGAACAGGCGCGCCATGTTGTAGCCGCCGATCAGGTTGATGTTGACCACGCGCACGAAGTCTTCGAGCGGCGCAGGGCTGCCGTCCTTGCCGACGATGCGCTTCGCGCTGCCGATGCCGGCCACGTTCATCAAAATGCGCGCAGGGCCGTGCGCGGCCTCGGCCTTGTCGAGCGCGGCGACGACGCTTTCGGTGTCGGTGATGTCGCAGGCGCAGGCGACGCCGCCGATGTCCGCCGCCACCTTCGCGGCGAGTTCGGCGTTGCGGTCGAGCACTGCGACCTTCGCGCCCAGCCGCGCGAGTTCGCGCGCGGTGGCTTCGCCGAGGCCCGATGCGCCGCCGGTGACCAGCGCGGCTTGTCCTTCGATCTTCATGGCGTGTCGTCTCCTGGAATGTTGTCTAGCGGGGCTTGAGGGTGAAAGGCAGCGTGCCGTCGTGCATCGCATCGGCCAGCGCGGCGCGGTGCTTCAGCACGGCGCGCTGGTTGATGGAGCCCTTGTCGGTCACCTCGCCCTTGTCGATGGATGGCGGCTCGGCCATCAGGTGCAGCCGCGCGATGCGGTTGGCGCTGCCGGTGGCGCCGGCGGCCAGCGTGTCGGCGACCTCCTGGAAGTGCGCCTGCACCGGCACGCTCTCCAGCACCTGCTGCATCGTGGCGTCGGCCGGAAGGCCGGCGAGCTGCCGCACCTTCTGCGTCGGGAAGATCAGCGCGCCGACTTCCTTCAGGTTGATGCCGGTCAGCACCGCGTCCTGCACGTAGGGCGCGCCGACCCCGATGATCTTCGCGCGCATCGGACCCACGCTCACGAAGGTGCCGGTGGCGAGCTTGAAGTCTTCCGCGATGCGGCCGTCGAAGCGCAGGCCGCGGTGAATGTTGCCGTCGTCGATCCACTTCACGGCGTCGCCGGTGGAGAAGAAGCCTTCCTCGTCGAAGGACTCGGCGGTGGCCTCGGGCGCACGCCAGTAGCCGGGCGTGATGTTGGGGCCGCGGTAGCGCACCTCGGTCTTGCCGTCGACCTCGATCAGCTTGAGCTCGATGCCGGGTGCGGGCAGGCCCACGTCGCCCGACTTCACGTCGGGGCCGGTCACGTAGAGCGCGAAGGGGCCCGATTCGGTCATGCCCAGGCCCGTGCCCATGACGATGCGCTCGCCGACTTCCGACTCCTGCGTGCGGTGCAGGCTGTCCCACACGGGCTGCGACAGCGCCGCGCCCGAGTAGAAGAACATCTTCACGCGCGACAGCAGGTTGCGCCGCAGCACCGCGTCGGTCTCCATCGCCTGCGCGATGGCCTCGAAGCCGGTGGGCACGTTGAAGTAGATGGTGGGCGCGATCTCGCGCAGGTTGCGCAGCGTCTCGGCCATGCCGGCGGGCGTGGGCTTGCCGTCGTCGATGTAGAGCGTGCCGCCGTTGTCCAGCACGATGCCCACGTTGTGGTTGCCGCCGAAGGTGTGGTTCCAGGGCAGCCAGTCGACCAGCACCGGCGGTTCGTCGCCCAGGGCGGGAATCGACTGGCGCAGCTGCTGCTGGTTGGCACACCACATGCGGTGCGTGTTGATCACGGCCTTGGGCATCTTGGTGGAGCCCGAGGTGAAGAGGAACTTGGTGATGGTGTCGGGGCCGGTCGCGCGCATCGCCGCGTCGATGGCGGGCGTGGCGGGCGTCGAGGCCAGCGCGTCGAACGCGGTGGTGGGTCGGCCTTCGAGCGCGCCTTGCGCCAGCACGACTTCGGTGCCGGCCGGCACGACCGCCGCGATGGCCTTGGCGAAGCGTGCTGCGTCGCTCGCGAACACGAGGCCGGGCGTCAGCGTGTCGAAGACGTGGCGCAGCTTCTCGAAGTCCTGGCTCACCAGCGAGTAGGGCGGCGACACGGGGCAGTAGGGCACGCCGGCGTAGAGGCAGCCCAGCGCCATCAGCGCGTGCTCGATGCCGTTCTCGCTGAGGATGGCGACGGGGCGATCGGCGCTCAGACCGCGGTCCAGCAGGGCTTGTCCGATACCGCGTGCTTCCTCCAGCGCCTGCGCGTAGCTCACGCGCAGCCAGTCGCTGGTACTGCCGTCGGCAAGGCGCTCGCGGCGGGCGATGAAGGTGCGATCGGGCGTGCGCTCGGCCCAGTAGGCGAGGCGGTCGGTCATGCGCTCGCGGTAGGGCTGGAGCTGCGTCTCGGCCGTCAGGTACTGCGTGCCCGGCGCGCCGTCGCGCAGCACCGCGCGCGTAACGCCGAAGACCAGCGGGCGGTATCGGACGGTCATTTGGAAGTCTCCCCCATGCTTTGCCACTGCGTGGCTTCGCACACCCCCTCGCACGCGAGGGGGCGAGCGCCTTCGGGCGGCCGGGCGGCGCTCATCCCTTGCTCACTTTCGCGGCACGCCCTTCGAGGAAGTCGCGCACGCGCTGCTTGGCCTCGGGGGCTGCCTGCGTGATGCCCGAGATCAGCGCCTCGGTGAAGAAGCCGTGGTCGGCCGATTGCTCCGCGATGCGCGGCAGCGCGTGCATCAGCGCGTAGTTGGTGAGCGGCGCGTTCGTGGCGACACGCTTGGCGAGCTCAAGGGCCTTGTCGAAGGCCTGACCCTCGTCGACGAGGTACTGCGCGAAGTTGGCGCGCTCGCCTTCCTCGGCGTTGTAGACGCGGCCGGTCATCATCATGTCGGTCATGCGGGCCACGCCGATCAGCTTCGGAATGCGCACCGAGCCGCCGCCGCCCACGAAGATGCCGCGCGAACCTTCGGGCAGGGCGTAGAAGGTGGAGCGGTCGGCCACGCGGATGTGGCAGGCGCTGGCCAGCTCGAGCCCGCCGCCCACCACCGCGCCGTGCAGCGCCGCGATCACCGGCACCGGGCCGTGCTGGATGAGGTCGAGCGCGGCGTGCCACAGGCGCGAGTGCTGCATGCCCTGGCCGGCGTCGCGCTCCTTCAGCTCGCTCAGGTCGAGGCCGGCGCAGAAGTGCGGGCCCTCGCCGTCGATCACCGCCGCGCGCACGCTGGAAGGCAGCTTCTCGAAGGTGTCGCGCAGCGCGAGGATCAGTCCGTCAGAGAGCGCATTGCGCTTGGAACCGCGCGTCAGGCGGACGATGGCGACTTCGTCGCGGATTTCGAGATGGAGGTCTGGATTGGTCATGATGGGTCCGGGGTTGCGTCGAATTATGGTTATGGGAAATAATCAATTCAAGGAATTTGGAGCCCCCCGAGCCTAGGGACTTACCCGTACCGGAGACAAGACATGGACCACCAGAACCTGATTGCGATCGACATCCACACCCACGCAGAAGTCAGCTGCTGGAACCCGTTCGACAACTACGGCGAGGAATACGACCGCGCGGCCGACAAGTACTTCGGCTCCAGCGGCCGGCCGACCATCGCCGAGAGCGTGGCGTACTACCGTGAAAGAAAGATCGGGCTGGTGATGTTCATGGTCGACGCCGAGTCGAACATGGGCCGCCGCCGCATCCCGAACGAGGAGATCGCCGAGGCCGCGAAGAACAACAGCGACATCATGATCGCCTTCGGCAGCGTCGATCCGCACAAGGGAAAGATGGGCGCGCGCGAGGCGCGCCGGCTCATCGAGGAGCACGGCGTGAAGGGCTTCAAGTTTCACCCCACGGTGCAGGGCTACCACCCCTACGACCGCATGGCCTGGCCCATCTACGAGGTGATCGCCGAATACGGCCTGCCGGCGATCTTCCACACCGGCCACAGCGGCATCGGCTCGGGCATGCGCTGCGGCGGCGGACTGCGGCTGGAATACAGCAACCCGATGCACCTGGACGACGTGGCCATCGACTTCCCCGACATGCAGATCGTCATGGCGCACCCCAGCTTCCCCTGGCAGGACGAAGCGCTGAGCGTGGCCACGCACAAGCCCAACGTGTGGATCGACCTGTCGGGCTGGAGCCCCAAGTACTTCCCGAAGCAGCTCGTGCAGTACGCCAACACGCTGCTGAAAGACCGCGTGCTCTTCGGCAGCGACTACCCGCTGATCACGCCCGACCGCTGGATGCGCGACTTCGAGAACGCGGGCTTCAAGCCCGAGGTGATGCCCGGCATCCTCAAGGGCAACGCGATGCGGCTGCTGAAGCTGGGCGCGGCCTCAGGCGGCTGACGCCGGCTTCCTGCGCGAACGGCCGGTCTGCGCAGCCGCGTCGTTCCAGTGCTGCTCCCACAGGGCATCACCGCGTTCGAGCGCAGCGCCGAGCTCCTTCTTGCGCCGCTGCACGACGGCGGTGACCAGCGCATTGCACAGCGAGAACGCCGCCGTGTACGAATCGAAGGGCGACGCGCTCGAGGTGCGCGCCAGCATCACGTGGTCGGCCGATGCCGCCGCGGCCACCGAAGGGCCGTCGGTGATGACGATGACCTTCGCTCCCTTCTCCTTGAAGTATTTGGCCGCGCGCGCGGTGGCGAGCGCGTGGCGCCTGAAGGTGAGGGCCAGCAGCACGTCGTTTTCGCCGATCCACAGCAACTGGTCTTCCATGAGCAGCGGGCCGCCGCCGCTCATGGGGCGCACGTCGGGCAGGCACATGTTCAGATGCAGCGAAAGATGGCCGGCCAGCGCGGCGGCATGCCGCTGCCCGGTCACGTGCACCCGCGCCTTGCGCTGCGTGAGCAGCCGCACCGCACCCTCGAAGGCCGCGACATCGAGCGCCGCGAAAGTCGATGCCAGGTTGTGCTGGTCGTGCAGCAGCGCATTGGCCAGGCAGGTGCGCACCGAGGCGTCGTCGACGATGACCGCGTCCGCGCGCGTGGCGGGCGACGACAGCCGCGCGGTCACCTCGGAGCGCGCCTCGATCTGCGCATCGGCGTAGCTGGGATAGCCCAGCTTGGCCAGCAGCCGCACCACGGTGGAGGCGCTGGTGCCCACCTTCTTTGCAAGGCTCGTTGCAGATTCGAGCAGGCCCTGGGGGTAGCGCGTCTGCAGCTCGTCGATCAGGCGCTGCTCGCTCTTGGTGAGCTTCCTGCCGTAGCCCGAGATGCGTTGGTTCAGATTCATGGTCGCGCGCATTCTGCATGCGGAGTCGTGTTGGGCCTAATTTTGCAATGGTCATTGCAAAATTGAAATCGTCTTGCAACAATGCGCCCACTTTTTCGATTGCACGACAGGACGCCCCATGGAACCCATCTTCACCGCCGCGGCGCTGCGCCGCCGCGAGATCCTCGCCGCCGGCCTCGCGTCGATGCTGCCGCTGGCCGCGCAGGCCCAGGCCTGGCCCTCGCGGCCGGTCACGCTGGTGGTGCCGTTCCCCGCGGGCGGCTCCGTGGACCTGATCGCGCGGCTGTACGCCGATCCGCTCGCCAAGGCGCTGGGCACGGCGGTGGTCATCGACAACCGGGCCGGCGCCGGCGGCTCCATCGCCAGCGCGCAGGTGGCGCGCGCCAAGCCCGACGGCTACACGCTGGTCGCGTCGTCGCAGAGTTCGCACCTGGCCAACCCGCTCACCCAGCCCAACCCGGGCTACGACCCGATCAAGGACTTCGCGTCGATCAGCCAGCTCGCGCGCTCGATCAATGTGCTGCTGGTCAACCCGGCGGTGCCCGCGAAGAACTTCAAGGAGTTCGTCGCGCTGGTGAAATCGCGCCCCGGCGAGCTCAACTTCTGCAGCGCCGGTCCGGGCAGCATGGGCCAGCTCAACGTGGAGCTGATGAAGTCGCAGCTGCAGCTCAACGCCACGCATGTGCCGTACCGCGGCGGCGGCCCGCTGGTCACTGCATTGATCTCGAACGAAGTGCAGTTCGGGCTCGACAACCTCGCGCCCTTCCTGCCGCTGATTCAGTCCGGCAAGCTGCGGGCGCTGGCGGTGGCCGCTCCCACTCGCGTGGCGGCGTTGCCCGACATCCCGACCTTCGCGGAACTGGGCTATCCGGTGCTGAACACCACATCGTGGATCGGCCTGGCTGCACCAGCGAAGACGCCGCCGGAGATCGTCGAGGCGCTGCACAAGGCGGTGCGCTCGGTGGCCGACCAGCCCTCGATGGTCGAGGCGCTGCAGTCGCGCGGCTCGCTGCCGCCCGAGGCGCAGTCGCCCGCGCAGTTCACCGCCATGATGTCGGAGCGGCTCGTGGTGTACGGCGACCTGGTCAAGCGCGCGGGCATCCGCGGCGAATGAGCGACGACAGCATGACCGAGTCATCGTTCGCGCCCGACACCGCACCGCTGGAGGTGCTGCCGCGCGACATCTCCGCCTACCGGCAGGGCAACACGGGCATCGACTACGTGCACCGCTTCGAGTCGGGCCGGCCGGGGCCGCACGTGCTCGTCAACGCGCTGACTCACGGCAACGAAATCTGCGGCATGGTCGCCGCCACGCACCTGCTGGACACCGGCGTGCGCCCGAAGGTCGGCACGCTCACCGTGAGCTTCGCGAACGTGGAGGCCTACAACGCCTTCGACATCGAGCGGCCCTACGAGAACCGCCAGCTGGTGCACAACCTCAACCGCATCTGGTCGAAGGCGATGCTCGACGGCCCCGAGCAGAGCCCCGAACTGCGCCGCGCGCGCGAGCTGCGGCCGGTGCTGGACGCGGCCGACTATGTGCTCGACATCCATTCGACCCGCGCGCCGGTGCAGCCCTTTTGGGTCTATCCGGAATTCGAGCGCAACGCCGGGCTGGCGCTTGCCGTCGGCAATCCGCTGGTGCATCTGGTGATGCCGGTGGGCGGCGCGCCCGGCACTGGTGTGACGGCGTACGGCCGCCACGGCGAGGAGGGCGTCGACGGCGGTGCGGTGGTCGTGGAGTGCGGCCAGCATTTCAGCCAGTCGGCGGCCGACCTGGCCACCGACGTGACGCTGCGCTTCCTCGCGCACCTGGGGCTGGTCGACCCGCTGCCGACCTCTGCTGCGAAGGCTTCCGCGCGACGCTTCCGCCTGCTCGAAGTGCACATGGTGAAGACCGAGAGCTTCGCCTTCGCGCGGCCTGTGCTGGGCTTCGAGGTCTTCCAGAAGGGCGAGCTCATCGCCGTCGACGACGGCCACGAGATCCGCTCGCCCTGCGACGACTGCACGATCTTCATGCCGACCCGCGCGCCGCTGGTGGGGCGCGAGGGCGTCTACCTGACCGTCGCGATCTAGCCGGTTCCGCAGCAGGTGCCTCAGGGCACCTGCTCTGCCTGCTCCCGTTCTTCTTCCTCTTCCAGCCGTTCCCAGTCGCGCCCCGAGCGGCGTTGCCGCTCCTCGCGCTCGCGCGCCATCTGCTCCTCGAACTGCTGCCGGCCCGCCTTATTGGCTGCGATCAGCTTGGCGCGGTCCTTGTAGTGCGGATAGATCTCGTCGCTGAGCTTGATGTTCCGGCGCCGGAAGCGCATGGCCGACTCGCGCGCCTCGTGCGCCGGCCAGCCCAGCGCCTCCAGCGTGGCGCGCGCGCTGCGCAGGGACGACTCGAACACCTCGCGTTCCACCTCCGTCACGCCGCGGTCGCGCAGCTGGAACAGGTGCGTCACGTTGCGTGCCCGCGCGATGATGCGGGCCTGCGGGAAGTTCTCCTTCACGAGATCGACGATCTCCAGCGACTGCTCGATGTCGTCCACCGCCACCACGATCACCTTGGCCGTGCCCGCGCCCGCGGTGCGCAGCAGGTCGAGCCGCGTTGCATCGCCGTAGAACACCCGAAAGCCGAACTGGCGCAGGCCTTCGACGGTGTCGGCGTCGTGGTCGAGCACCGTCACGCGCAGGCCCTGCGACATCAGCATGCGCCCGACGATCTGCCCATAGCGGCCGAAGCCGCAGATCAGCACCTTGGCGTCCTGCTGCTCCGAGATCTCTTCGAGCTGCGGGCCGGTGCTGCGGCTGTAGCGCGGCAGCACGAACCTGTCGAGCAGCACCAGCAGGAGCGGCGACAGCAGCATCGACAGCGCCACGGCGCCGATCAGCAGCGAAGTGACCTGCGGCGGCAGCACGTCGGGGCCGGCCGCCTGGAACACCACGAAGGCGAACTCGCCGCCCTGCGCGAGCAGCAGCGTGAACACCGGCCGCTCCTGGTAGGCGATGCCCATCGCCTTGGCCAGCGCGTAGATCACCACCAGCTTGATGGTCACGAAGCCGACCACCAGCATCGCCATGATCCACGGGCTCGCGACCAGCACGCCGAAGTTGATCGACATGCCCACGGCGATGAAGAAGAGGCCCAGCAGCAGGCCCTTGAAGGGCTCGATGTCGGTTTCGAGCTCGCGCCGGTATTCGCTTTCCGCCAGCAGCACGCCGGCGAGGAAGGCGCCGAGCGCCATCGACAGGCCCACCAGCTGCATCAGCGCCGCGATGGCCACCACCAGCAGCAGCGCGGCGGCAGTGAAGATCTCGGGCGTGTCGCTGCGCGCGATCCAGCGCAGGATGGGCCGCAGCAGCAAGCGGCCGCCGAGGATGATGCCGCCGATCACGCCGATGATCTTCGCGGCTTCGAGCGCGCGCTCCAGCCCGGTGATCGCCTGCTCGGCCGCGGTGGCGCCCGCGAGCAGCGGCAGCAGCGCGAGGATGGGAATGGCCGCCACGTCCTGGAACAGCAGGATCGAGAAGCCGGCCTGGCCGCTGGGTGTCTTCAGCAGGTTGCGCTCGCCGAACACCTGCAGCGCGATGGCGGTGGACGACAACGCCAGGCCCAGCGCGGCGACCAGCGCCACGCGCCATTCGGCGCCCACGGCCCAGCCCACCGCGAACAGCACTGCGGCGCAACTCAGCACCTGCGCGGTGCCCCAGCCGAAGATGGGGCGGCGCAGGTTCCACAGGCGCCTGGGTTCGAGCTCCAGGCCCACGAGGAAAAGCATCAGCACCACGCCGAACTCGGCGAAGTGCAGCACGTCCTCGACGCTGGACACGAGCCCCAGCCCCCAGGGGCCGATGGCGATGCCGGCCACGAGGTAGCCGATGATGGAGCCGAGGCCCAAGGCCTTCGACAGCGGCACCACCAGCACGGCGGCGCTCAGGTAGATGAGGCTGTTGGTCAGCCAGGCGGGTGCGTGTTCCATGCTCAGGCTGCCTTCTTGCCGTTGTTGTCCGCAGCGACGGTGGCCGTGGCGGTAGCCAGGCCGTGGGACATCGCCGCCTGGAAGGCATTGGAGACCACCTTGGCGACGTCGTCGGCGTCGGCCGGCCGGTCGCTCTCGGGCACGGGGCAGGCGATGCAGGCGTCGATCTCCTCGATCTCGGGCCAGTCGGGGTAGCTGCCCAGGCGCTGGGCGAAGGTCTCGACGTGGGACTTCACGTCGGCCTCGCTGGCGCTGCGCGCGCCGTAGAAGATCAGCGGCGGCAGGAAGCGCATGCCGCACAGCGCGGCGGTCTGCTCGTAGGGCGGCAGGAAGGCGTCGAAGAAATAGCGGTGGTAGTTCTGCGGGTGGTAGCTCGCCTCGGGGCTGCCCGTGGTGGCGACCAGCCAGAGGTCCTTGCCCTGCAGCGCCGTGCCGCCGGGGCCGTAGGCCCAGCCGTAGGCGAGCACGTCGTCGAGCCAGAGCTTCTGCAGCGCGGGCATCGAGTACCACTGGATCGGGTGCACCAGCACCACCAGGCTGGCCTTGGCGAGCCGGGCCTGTTCGGCCTCGACGTCGATGGCGAAGTCGGGGTAGCTGCCGTAGAGGTCGTTGACGTCGACGCCGGGCACGGCGCGTGCCGCGGCGAGCATGCGCCGGTTGACGCGCGAGTCGCGCCAGTGGGGGTGCGCGGCCAGCACGTAGATGCCGCCGGAACCGCCGTCGGAGCCGTCGGCGGGGTTTCCCGTGGATGTTGTTGTCGTCATCCCGCGAACATAGCTCAAGAGTGCGTCGCGGAGCGTTTCACCGGGCAAAAACGCCCAGCGACTACCATTCCGCCTGTTGCCGTTCTGGAGGAGTGCTTTTATGCAGGTGGTTCTGGTCGCCAATCCCAAGGGAGGCGTGGGCAAGTCGACGATCGCGACGAACGTCGCGGGCTATTTCGCAAGCCGTGGCCACGCCGTGATGCTGGGCGACGTGGACCGTCAGCAGTCCTCCCGGCTCTGGCTGGGCCTGCGCCCGCCGATGGCCCGGCCGATCTCCACCTGGGAAGCCACCGGCGAAAGCACCGTGGTGCGCCCGCCGCGCGGCACCACGCACGCGGTGCTCGACACGCCCGCCGGCCTGCACGGCTGGCGCTTCAAGGAAGTGCTGGCGCTGGCCGACCGCGTGATCGTGCCGCTGCAGCCGAGCATCTTCGACATCTATGCCACGCGCGACTTCCTCGACCGCTTGCTGGAAAGCCGCCGCGCCGAGAAGACGACGATCGGCCTTGTCGGCATGCGCGTGAACGCACGCACGCTGGCGGCCGACCGGCTGCACGAATTCATCGCCGGGCTCGGCGTGCCGGTGATCGGCGAGCTGCGCGACACGCAGAACTACGTGCAGCTCGCCGCGCGCGGGCTCACGCTGTTCGACATTGCACCGGGCCGCGTGCAGCGCGACCTGGAGCAGTGGCAGCCGATCTGCGAGTGGCTCGACGCCTGAACCGATCCCGGTTTTCCCTGAGCCCGGTTGTCGCAAGGCCGACAGCCGCGCGGCAGCCCCAGACGCCAGAATGCCTCGCATGACCAAAAAGACATTCCAGACCCTTCAGGATCTCGCCGCCTGCGTCGGCCAGGAAGTCGCCGTGAGCGACTGGATCACGATCACGCAGGAGCAGGTCAACCAGTTCGCCGAGGCGACGGGCGACCACCAGTGGATCCATGTCGACATCGAGCGGGCCAAGGCGGGCCCCTTCGGCGGGCCGATCGCGCACGGCTTTCTCACGCTGTCGCTGCTGCCGCGCTTCTACGAGACGGCGCTCGACGTGGTGGAGTCGCGCATGGGCGTGAACTACGGCCTGAACAAGGTGCGCTTCATGTCGCCCGTGCCGGTGGGCAAGCGCCTGCGCGCGCGCATGAAGCTGCTGACGTCGGAGGCCATCGCCAATGATGGTTTCCAGATGACCTGGGAAACCACCATCGAGCTCGAGGGCGCCGCCAAGCCGGCCTGCGTGGCCGAGTCGGTGGTGCGCCGATATCGCTGAAGCGGCGGCGCTTCGCCCTCTTTTTCTTTCTTCTTACATCCTGCGGTCGGTCACTTCGCCGTAGGTGGCCGCGCCCTGGCGGGTGATGCTCAGCGCGCTGGCGCGCACCGTATTGCGGTCGACGTTGCCGCTCCTTGCCTGTGTCACGCCGGTGCCTCCATTGCTGATCTGCAGCGGCTGGCGTGCGTCGGCCTGCACCTGCGCGCGCGACAGCGTCGACTGGAAGGGGGCGGGCGGCAGCGGGTTCTGCTCTCCCTGGAAGGCTTGGGCGCCGCTGGCGAAGGCGAGCGTGGCGAAGGCGGCAAAGGCAATCGGCTTGGCGTTCATGGCGAGACTCCTTGGGGCAAGGTGGTGGATGGGCCGGATGCCGGGTTGCCTTGAATCGGCAGCCGGCATGTCTTCCATACGGCGCGTCTTGCCGATCGGATGCGCCCCTGTTGCCTGAAGGGGCTGCGGCTTCAGCCGAAGCCGTTCTGTCGCCAGGCTTCGAACACCGTCACCGCCACGGCATTCGAGAGATTCAGGCTGCGCTGGCCTTCGCGCATCGGCAGCCGAAGACGCTGGGGCTCGGCGAAGCCGTCGCGCAGCGCGGGTGGCAGGCCGCTGGTTTCCGAGCCGAACACCAGCCAGTCGCCGGGCTGGAAGCGAACGTCGTGCACCGCGCGCGTGCCGCGCGTGGTGAGGGCGAACATGCGGTCGGCGGCCGGCTGCTCGGCGGCGAGCAGGGCCTGCCAGTCGGCGTGGCGCTTCACTTCGGCGTACTCGTGATAGTCGAGCCCGGCGCGGCGCAGCAGGCGGTCGTCCATCGAAAAGCCCAGCGGCTCGACAAGGTGCAGCTTGCAGCCGGTGTTGGCGGCGAGCCGGATCACATTGCCGGTGTTCGGCGGGATTTCGGGGTGGACCAGGACGATATTGAACATGCGCCGATTGTCGGCGGGCCGGCGCGACAGGTTCAGCGCGGCGGATCGGTCCGGGCCAGCACGATGCCGGTGATGTGGGCTGCGCCGGCTTGCCGCAGTGCCTCGGCGGCTGCGAACAGCGAGGCACCGCTGGTCATCACGTCGTCTACCAGCACCAGGCGCCGGCCGCGCAGCCTGTCGGCGCGCAAGGGTTCGACCGCGAAGGCGCCGCGCAGGTTGCGCAGCCGGTCGGCACGCGACAGTCCACTCTGCGCAGGCGTCTCGCGGGTGCGAAGGAGCAGGGTGGCGTCGGTCTTCGCGGGCGCGAGCCGGCGCGCCAGCTCGTGCGCCTGGTTGAAGCCGCGCTCGCGCAGCCGGCCGGGCGCCAGCGGCATCGGCAGCACGATGTCGCTGGCTTCCAGCGCCGGCTCCACCCAGGGCGCGCTGCGCAGCAGCGTGGCGAAGGGCCCGGCCCGGCCGGCCTCGCCACGGAACTTGAAGGCCGCGATGGCGTCGGGCCAGGGCCATGCGTAGGTGCAAGCCGCGAGGCAGGCGTCCAGCGGCGGAGGATGCTTCACGCACTCGCCGCAGCGGCTCACGCCTTCGGGCACGGGCAGGGCGCAGCCGCCGCATCGCGCCGTGGGCGGGGCGAAGCGGGCCACGCAGGCATCGCACACCGGGCGCGAAGGCCAGGCGCGGCAGACCGTGCACTGGCTGGGCAGCCGCGCGAGCAGGGCGGTGAAGGCCCCGAGAGGTCTTGAAGACGGGAAAGGCCATATGGCCCGGTGGCTGAGCATCGCCTCAATATACTCACGGCCCCATGGCCACCGACCCCTCAAGACGACCGCCGACCATCGATGCCACGGCGGCCGCCCGCTGGCGCCGGCTCGCGCCCGCCGATGGCGCTTCTCCCTGGCTGCACGAGGAAATCGGCCGCCGCATGGAAGACAGGCTGCAATGGATCAAGGCCCAGCCCCGCACCTGGGCCGACTGGGCGCCGCTGCGCAGCGGGCTCGAGGCGCATGAACTCGTTGCGCGCCGCTACAAGGACGCAGCCTCCTTCGTGATCGAACCCGAGCCCGCGCTCGCCGCAGCCACCACCCAGGCGCTGGCCGCCCCGTGGTGGAGCGCGCGCCGCTGGCAAGCGGGCAAGGCTCGCTTCGATGCACCGCCCAAAGACGGCGTCGACCTGCTCTGGGCCAACATGTCGCTGCATATGGCGGCCGACCCGGAGGCACTGATCGCGCACTGGCACAAGCTGGTGGCGACCGACGGCTTCCTCATGTTTTCCTGCCTCGGCCCCGACACCGTGCGCGAGCTGCGCGCGCTACATGCCCGCCTCGGCTGGCCCGCCGCGGGCCACGAGTACACCGACATGCACGACTGGGGCGACATGCTGGTGCACGCCGGCTTCGCCGAACCCGTGATGGACATGGAGCGCATCGTGCTGACCTGGGCCACGCCCGAGGCTGCGCTCGCCGAGCTGCGCACGCTGGGCCGCAACCTGCATCCGGCGCGCTTCCCCTCGCTGCGCGGCAAGGGCTGGCTGCAGGAACTGAAGAAGGCGCTGCCCGAACTCGCGCCGGCCGAAGGCGGCGACGGCCGCATCGCGCTGACCTTCGAGGTCGTGTACGGCCACGCGTTCAAGCCGCTGCCGCGCGTGTCGCTGTCTGCCGAAAGCGCGGTGTCGCTGCGCGAGATGCGATCGATGCTGCAACGGGGCCGGCCGGGCGCCTGATCGCTTGCCGGCGAGTCGGTAAAAACGCCTGTCGCACAGGCCGTTTCTTGCCTACTAGTAGTGACCCGTAGGCGTCCCACAGGGCACTCGGGCGCCGATATCTACCCGCTACAATCCGCCGTTGCGTGAAACTCGCGGGTATTGTCCCGCGATCGAGGGGTGTCGAATCCTGTTTGTACGAGGGGTTTGGCGACCATCGACGCACCGATTTGCTGAACTCGCCCGTGTCGAATTCCGTGTTTCGATTTGCCACCGTTTCAGGCCAGAACATCCACTGGTTCCTGAAGCGCAACTGCTCGGTGACGCCGGGCCAGCTGGGCTGGCTCTACGCCTCGCTGTGCGTGGTATCGCTCGGCATCGGCACCCTGTTCTGGCTGCACGGTGCGCCGCTGGTTCTGCCTTTTGCCTGGCTCGAACTGGCCGCTGTCGGGTTTGCGTTCATGGTCTACGCACGGCATGCGACCGACGGCGAGAAGATCGCGCTGCAGGAGGGACGCCTCGTCGTCGAGCTCGAGAACGGCGGGCACTACGAGCGCACGGAATTTCTTCCGCACCAGGTGCGGATCGAACCCCAGACCGGCGATCGCTCGCTGATCGAGGTCTCGGGGCAAGGTCGATCGGTCAGGGTGGGGCGCTATGTACGCCCGGAGTTGCGTGCGGCCTTGGCCCGCGAGATTCGCATGGCGTTACGCGGCGCCTGAGGGGGCTCGCGCAGTGCTGCACGGTTGGGTTTGTCGAAAAATTGAAGAAACGTGAACACGATGAAGAGCATTTGGCGCAATAAGTACAGGCCGGCGAATCTGTTGCTGGCGGCCGGCGCGGCTTTCAGCAGCGCGGCGCACGCAGTCAACGATCTGCCCGGCGGCCCCTCGGTGCGCCAGTTGAATCTTCCGGTCGGAGTGACCAAGATCGCTCAGGAGCAGCATCTGCTCCACACGATCATGATGATCCTGTGCACGGTCATCTTCGTCGGCGTGTTCGCGGTGATGTTCTATTCCATCTGGAAGCACCGCAAGTCGGTGGGCCACAAGGCTGCCAACTTCCATGAATCGGTGGTGGTCGAGGTCATCTGGACCATCGTGCCCTTCCTCATCGTCATCGTGATGGCGCTGCCCGCCACCAAGGTGCTGGTGGCCCAGAAGGACACCACCAACGCCGACCTCACGATCAAGACCACGGGCTACCAGTGGAAGTGGGGCTACGACTACCTGAACGGCGAAGGCGAGGGCCTGGCCTTCATCTCCACGCTCGACAGCTCGCAGCGCGCCATGTCCGACGCGGGCGCCAAGGGCGCGATGCCCGACGACTACCTGCTGAAGGTCGACAACCCGCTGGTGGTGCCGGTCAACAAGAAGGTCCGCATCATCACCACCGCGAACGACGTGATCCACGCATTCGCCGTGCCGCAGCTGGGCCTCAAGCAGGACGCCATTCCCGGCTTCGTGCGCGACACCTGGTTCCGCGCCGAGACCGTGGGCGACTACTACGGCCAGTGCCAGGAACTGTGCGGCAAGGAACATGCCTACATGCCGATCCACGTGAAGGTGGTCTCCGCGGCCGACTACACGGCCTGGGTATCCGCCAAGCGCAAGGAAGCCGCCGCCAAGCTCGACGACCCGACCAAGGTCTGGGCCCTGCCCGACATGCTGACGCGCGGCGAGAAGGTCTATGCCGCCAACTGCGCGGCCTGCCACCAGGCCAACGGCAAGGGTGCCGGCCCGATCAAGCCGCTCGACGGCTCCGCCAAGGTGACCGACGCCGACCACAAGATCCAGCTGGCGGTGCTGCTCAACGGCCAGAACAACGGCGCGATGCCCTCCTGGAAGCAACTGAGCGATACCGACCTCGCGGCCGTGGCCACGTACACCAAGAACAGCTGGTCGAACAAGACGGGCCAGCTGGTGCAGCCGGCCGAAGTGCTGGCCCTGCGCGGCAAGTGATGCGCGAGCGTCCCGCGACGAAGAAATTGCAAGGAACAACGAAATGAGCGCAGTTCTCGACCCCCACGGTCACGCAGCCCACGGCGATCACGCACACGACGAGCATCACGACCACCACGCGCCCACCGGCTGGCGCCGCTGGGTGTTCGCGACCAACCACAAGGACATCGGCACGCTCTACCTGCTGTTCAGCTTCACGATGCTGATGGTGGGCGGCGTGCTCGCGCTGCTGATCCGCGCCGAGCTGTTCCAGCCCGGCCTGCAGCTGGTGAACCCGGAGCTGTTCAACCAGTTCACCACCATGCACGGCCTGATCATGGTGTTCGGCGCCATCATGCCGGCCTTCGTGGGCTTCGCGAACTGGATGATCCCGCTGCAGGTGGGCGCCTCCGACATGGCGTTCGCGCGCATGAACAACTTCAGCTTCTGGCTGCTGATCCCGGCTGCGCTGATGCTGGTGGGGTCGTTCTTCATGCCCGGCGGCGCACCCGCCGCAGGCTGGACGCTGTACGCGCCGCTCACGCTGCAGATGGGCCCCTCGATGGACGCCGGCATCTTCGCGATGCACATCATGGGCGCCTCGTCGATCATGGGCTCGATCAACATCATCGTGACCATCCTCAACATGCGCGCTCCCGGCATGACGCTGATGAAGATGCCGATGTTCTGCTGGACCTGGCTCATCACCGCCTACCTGCTGATCGCCGTGATGCCCGTGCTCGCAGGCGCCATCACGATGACGCTGACCGACCGGCACTTCGGCACCAGCTTCTTCAACCCCGCCGGCGGCGGCGACCCGGTGATGTACCAGCACATCTTCTGGTTCTTCGGCCACCCCGAGGTCTACATCATGATCCTGCCGGCCTTCGGCATCATCAGCCAGGTGGTCCCGGCCTTCGCCCGCAAGAAGCTCTTCGGCTATGCCTCGATGGTGTACGCCACCTCGTCGATCGCCATCCTGTCGTTCATCGTGTGGGCGCACCACATGTTCACGACCGGCATGCCGCTTACGGGCCAACTGTTCTTCATGTACGCGACCATGCTGATCGCGGTGCCCACGGCCGTGAAGATCTTCAACTGGATCGCCACCATGTGGCAGGGCTCGATGACCTTCGAGACGCCGATGCTGTTCGCGGTCGGCTTCATCTTCGTGTTCACGATGGGCGGCTTCACCGGCCTGATCCTGGCCGTCGCCCCCATCGACACGCAGCTGCAGGACACGTATTACGTGGTGGCCCACTTCCACTATGTGCTGGTGGCCGGCTCGCTGTTCGCCATGTTCTCGGGCTTCTACTACTGGGTGCCCAAGTGGACCGGCGTGATGTACAACGAGACGCGCGGCAAGGTGCACTTCTGGTGGTCGCTGATCTCGTTCAACGTGACCTTCTTCCCGATGCACTTCCTGGGCCTGGCCGGCATGCCGCGACGCTATGCCGACTACCCGATGCAGTTCGCCGACTTCAACGCCATCGCGTCGGTCGGTGCGTTCTTCTTCGGTTTCGCGCAGGTCTACTTCTTCCTGTTCATCGTGCTGCCCACGATGCTCGGCAAGGGTGAGAAGGCTACGCAGAAGCCGTGGGAAGGCGCCGAAGGCCTCGAATGGGAAGTGCCTTCGCCGGCACCGTTCCATACCTTCGAGAACCCGCCCAAGCTCGATGCGACCGCCACCAAGGTGATCGGTTGAACGATCGGTATCGCACGCGATGACTCCCGAACAGAAAAGGAACAACCGTCGAATGGGGCTCACGCTGGCCTCCATCGCCGTGGTGTTCTTCATCGGCTTCATCGTCCGCATGGTCTGGTTCAGCGGACGCTGAACCACCCGTCATCCACGCAACGAACGGGAGCAGCACGCGCATGAGCCTCGGTCCACGCATCCGCCGCGCCAATGTCCGCATGGTCGGCAAGCTGGCCGTCGTGGCCTGCGGCATGTTCGCCTTCGGCTACGCGCTGGTGCCGATGTACCGCGCCATCTGCGAGATGACCGGCATCAACATCCTCGCGCTCTCCGAACTCGAGGTGCCGGGCGGTGCCAGCGGCGGCAAGAACGTGCGCGTGCCCGACAACACGCAGATCGACACGACCCGCACCATCACGGTCGAGTTCGACTCCAACGTGCGCGGCGGCCTCTGGGACTTCAAGCCCGCGGAGCGGACCATGCAGGTGCACCCGGGCGAACTCAACACGGTGATGTACGAGTTCCAGAACGTGCAGAACCGTCGCATGGCCGCGCAGGCCATCCCGAGCTACGCGCCGCAGCAGGCCGCGCCGTACTTCAACAAGCTCGAGTGCTTCTGCTTCAACCAGTACACGCTCGATCCGGGCGAGAGGAAGCAGTGGCCGGTCGCGTTCGTGATCGACCCGAAGATTTCGAAGGACGTGAAGACCATCACGCTGTCGTACACCTTCTTCGAGGTGGGCGGCAAGACACCCGCGGCGCCGGTCGCGGCAGTTTCCGGCACAGCAGCCAATGAGCCGCGCTCGTGACCGATCCATCGAACCGGCCAAAGGCTTCGCTGTGGGACACGGTGAAGGCGGTGGGCTGGTCGTTCTTCGGCGTGCGCAAGAACAGCGCCTACCAGGAAGACCTGCGCAAGCTGAATCCCCTGCACATCATCGCGGTGGCGTTCGTTGCGGTCGTCGTCTTCGTGGTCGCGCTGGTGCTGCTGGTGCGGCATGTGGTCGCGGCGGCCGGAGCCTGAGGGACGCGGTGCGTTCCACGGCAAGCAGAATCCATTGAATCGAGAGAAGAAAGAAAGCCAGGAGCTGAAGAAATGAGTTCAACCACCCACGGAACCACGCCCTACTACTTCGTGCCCGGACCGTCGGCCTATCCGGTCTCGGCCGCGATCGGCCTGTTCTTCGTGATCCTGGGCGCCGCGCAATGGATCAACGGCCATCAGTGGGGGGCATGGTCCTTGCTGGCCGGCATGCTGATCTGGCTCGGCACGCTGTTCGTGTGGTTCCGTGCCGCCATCGGCGAGAGCGAGAGCGGCCAGTACGGCCACAAGGTGGATCTCTCGTTCCGCTGGAGCATGAGCTGGTTCATCTTCTCGGAAGTGATGTTCTTCGGCGCGTTCTTCACTGCGCTGTGGTGGGCACGCACCCACGCGCTGCCTGCGCTCGGCAGCCTGGACAACGCGCTGCTCTGGCCCGACTTCAAGGCCGTGTGGCCCAGCGTCGCGCCCGGCGCCACCGCTTCGCCGGCCGGCATCGTCGAGCCCTTCCAGACCGTCGGCCCGTTCTGGCTGCCCACGATCAACACCGCGCTGCTGCTGAGCTCGGGCGTGACGCTCACCATCGCCCACCACGCGCTGCGTGCCGGCCATCGCGCGCAGACCATCCGCTTCATGTGGCTCACCGTGCTGCTCGGCGTGATCTTCCTGGGCGTGCAGGGCTACGAATACCACCACCTGTACACCGAACTGAACCTCAAGCTCAGCTCGGGCACCTACGGCTCGACCTTCTTCATGCTGACGGGCTTCCACGGCCTGCACGTGTTCATCGGCATGCTGATGCTGCTGTTCATCACGCTGCGCCTGCGCAAGGGGCACTTCACGCCCGAGCGCCACTTCGGTTTCGAGGGCGCGGCCTGGTACTGGCACTTCGTTGACGTGGTCTGGCTCGGCCTCTATCTGCTGGTCTATTGGCTTTGAGCGAAGACCCTCGCGGCATTCCAGAAAAAAGGCGCCGGAAGGCGCCTTTTTCTTGGTTCTCCTGGCACGAGCACCATCTACTTGCCGAGCGGGAGCCCGGTGGGCTGGATGTATCCGAACTTCCAGGCGAGCAGCATGCAGAGGAACAAAAACACCGAGAGGCCGATCCGAACGGTGAGCGCGCGCGCCATGCCGCCGCTCTTGGCACGCCCGTTGCGCCCGTCCTTCAGCATGAAGTAGAGTGCAAACGCGAGGCTCGCGAAGATGCCCACGAACACCAGGGCAACGAAGTATTTCATGACCCGCATTATCGGCCGCACGCCCCGTTCCCTCCAGTGACTCCTGAACCCCTGTATCCCGAAAAGCGCCTCCACCGGGGCCGCTTCTGGGTGTTGACCATCGCCGCCGCGCTGACCGTGTCGGCCACCGTTTCCCTTGGCCGCTGGCAGCTCTCGCGCGCCGCGCAGAAAGAAGCGCTGCAGGCCAGCATCGACGCCGAGAAGCAGAAGCCGCCACTGACGCAGGCTGAATTTCTCGCCTTGCCCAAGGCCTCCGACGCGCTGCACCGCGCGGTGCGCCTGCGCGGCCTGTGGCTGACGCCGCAGACCGTTTACCTCGACAACCGCCAGATGCATGGCGTGCCCGGTTTCTACGTGCTGACCCCCTTCGCCCTCGAAGGCACCGAGCAGACGGTGATGGTGCAGCGCGGCTGGATCCAGCGGAATTTCGTCGATCGTACGCAGCTGGGGGCGGTCGAGACGCCTGCCGGCATCGTCGAGGTCACGGGCCTGATCGAGCCGCCGCCGAGTCACCTGCTGGAGCTCGGCACCGCCGCGCCGGCACCCGCGCCCGCCGCCTCTGCGCCTGCAGCTGCTGCTTCCGCCCCGGCTGCAGCAACCCCTGCGGCACCGGTCGCCGAAGGGTATTCGCCCATCCGGCAGAATCTCGACCTTGAGGCCTTCCGGGCCGAGACCAAGCTGCCCTTGCGCACCGATGTGTCGCTGCAGCAGGGCGGGGCGGCTTCCGAGGGCCTGCAGCGGGACTGGCCGGCTCCGGCGCTGGGTCTCGAGAGGCACTACGGTTACGCATTCCAGTGGTTCGGCCTGTCGGCCCTCGTCGTCATCCTCTATGTCTGGTTCCAATTCATCACGCCCCTCCGCCGCGCCAGGCGCCGTGCACGCGATGGCCGTTTCTGACGAGCCGCTGGGCCTGACGGTGCATTCGATGCCGTCGCCCAACCAGGCGCTCGATGGCGCGGAGGGCCGGCGCACGGTCGTCGGGCGCTGGAAGATGATCGCCGTGATGCTGATGTGCGCGGCCCCGGTCATCGCCTCGTACTTCACCTACTACGTGATCCGGCCCGAGGGGCGCAGCGCCTACGGCGAGCTGATCGATCCGCAGCGCGAACTGCCGAAGATCGTCGCCGCCGACCGCAACGGCGCGCCGGTCGACCTCTCCACGCTCAAGGGCCAGTGGCTGCTGGTGTCGGTGGCCGATGCCGCATGCGACGCGCTGTGCGAGCAGCAGCTCTACCTGCAGCGGCAATTGCGCGAAAGCCTGGGCCGCGAGAAAGACCGCATGGACCGCGTCTGGCTCGTGAGCGATGCCGCCCCCGTGCCCGAGCGCCTGAACAACGGCCTGCATGGCGCGACCGTGCTGCGCGTGCCCGCCGACCAGCTGGCCAAGTGGCTCGCGCCCGCGTCGGGCCACTCGCTGGCCGAGCACTTGTACGTGGTCGATCCGATGGGCAACTGGATGATGCGCTTCCCGGCCCGCATGGACGCCGCCGGCGCGAGCCGCGCCAAGCGCGACCTCGACCGCCTGCTGCGCGCCTCGGCGTCGTGGGACGAGCCGGGCCGCTGAAGACTGAACCGACGCCGCATGGACACGACGAGCTCTCTCTACGATCTGACGCCCATCGCCTGGCTCATGGCGGTCGGCGTGCTGATCGCGCTCGGGCCGCTGCTGTGGGTGTGGCGCCGCAACGCGGGTGCCGGCCCGGCGCGCCGGCTGCATGCGCTGACCGTGCTCACGCTGTTCCTCACTTTCGACCTCACGCTGTTCGGCGCCTTCACGCGGCTCACCGATTCGGGCCTGGGCTGTCCCGACTGGCCCGGTTGCTACGGCAACGCCAGTCCGCACGGCGCCCGCCACGAGATCGCGATGGCGCAGTCCGCGCAACCGACTGGTCCCGTCACGCACAGCAAGGCGTGGGTCGAGATGGTTCACCGCTATCTGGCAACGGGTGTCGGTGTACTGATCCTCACGCTCGCGGGCGCGACCTGGATCGTGCGCCGCCGCCAGCGTCTCGCTCCGCCGCCATCGACAGACGGCGAACACCACGCCACGCTCAGCGCCTGGTGGCCGGCCTTCACCCTGATCTGGGTCTGCCTGCAGGGCGCGTTCGGCGCGCTCACGGTGACCTGGAAGCTGTTCCCTGCGATCGTCACGCTGCATCTGCTCGGCGCCGTGGTGCTGCTGGCGCTGCTTTGCATCCAGGCCGTGCGCTACCGCCAGGCAGCCGCCGATCGGCTGCCCACGCCCGTATCGCCCGCGCTGCGCAACGGACTCATCGCGACGACCGCACTGCTCGTGCTGCAGATCGCGCTCGGCGGCTGGGTCAGCACCAACTATGCGGTGCTGGCCTGCACGCAGTTCCCGACCTGCCAGGACAGCTGGTGGCCGCCCATGAATTTCGCGCAGGGCTTCGAGATCTGGCGCCACCTGGGCGTGACCGGCGAAGGCCAGCCGCTCGATTTTTCCGCGCTCACCGCCATCCACTATGCGCACCGGCTGATGGCCTATGCGGTGTTCGTTGCGCTGGGCGTGCTGGCGTGGCGCATGCGCCGAATCGACACGCTGCGCCCGCAGGCGCGATGGCTCGCGGGCCTGGCGCTGCTCCAGCTGGCCACCGGCCTGGGCAACGTGCTGCTCGGATGGCCGCTGGCCGCGGCCGTGCTTCATACCGGCGGCGCCGCGGCGCTTGCCGTGGTGCTCACCTGGGCATTGTGCGAGAGCCGGCGCGCTCCGGCGGTGCAGATCGCAGGCGCCAGTGACAATGCGACTGGTCAGAACAACAACAGTCAAAGAAATCAAAGAAAGGCCGCTGCGTGAGCACCCCGATCCCCGTTCAGCAAACCGGCACCGCGAACGTGCTGCGCCAGTTCTACGCGCTGACCAAGCCGCGCGTGGTGCAGCTGATCGTGTTCTGCGCGCTGATCGGCATGGTGTTGGCCGTGCCCGGGTTGCCTTCGTGGGGTGACGTGAAGCGCGCCGTCGTGGCCTGCATCGGCATCTGGCTGGTGGCGGGTGCGGCGGCGGCGTTCAATTGCCTCGTCGAAAAAGGCATCGACGCCAAGATGAAGCGCACGGCGTGGCGCCCCACCGCGCGCGGCGAACTGAGCGACCTGCAGGCATTGGTCTTCTCGGCGCTGCTGTGCGTCGCCGGGTCGGCGCTGCTGTGGTTCATGGTCAATCCGCTCACCATGTGGCTCACCTTCGCCACCTTCGTGGGCTATGCGGTGATCTACACGGTGATCCTCAAGCCGCTGACGCCGCAGAACATCGTGATCGGCGGAGCCTCTGGAGCCATGCCGCCGGTGCTGGGCTGGGCCGCGATGACGGGCGACGTGGGGCCCGAGGCGCTGATTCTCTTCCTCATCATCTTCCTGTGGACGCCGCCGCACTTCTGGGCGCTGGCGCTCTACCGCGTCGAGGACTATCGCAAGGCAGGCCTGCCGATGCTGCCCGTGACCCATGGCAACGAATTCACGCGGCTGCAGGTGCTGCTGTACACCTTCATCCTGTTCGCGGCCTGCCTGATGCCCTTCATCTACGGCATGAGCGGCTGGCTGTACCTGGCGGTGGCCGTCGCCGTGAGCGTGGGCTTCACCGGCTATGCCTTCGCGCTGTGGCGCAACTACTCCGACACACTGGCGCGCAAGACCTTCCGCTTCTCGCTGATCCACCTGAGCGTGCTGTTCCTGGCACTGCTCGTCGATCACTACATTCACTGATCTCCTGGTTTCCATGAACAAGCGCAACGCTCTCCGATTGATCGCAACGGGCGCCGGCTGGCTGGGCGTGACCGCCGCCCTCGGGCTGGGCCTCTCGGCCTGCAGCGAGACCAGGCAGAGCTTCTCCGCGGTCGACATCACCGGTGCCGACTACGCCAAGGACTTCTCCCTGAAGGACGCGGACGGCAAGGTCCGCACCATGGCCGACTTCAAGGGCAAGCTGGTCGTGCTGTTCTTCGGCTACGCGCAGTGCCCCGACGTCTGCCCGACCACCATGACCGAGATGGCGCAGGTCAAGCAGCAGCTCGGCAAGGATGGCGACAAGCTGCAGGTGCTGTTCGTCACGGTCGACCCCGCGCGGGACACGGCCGAGGTGCTCAAGGCCTACATGGGCGCGTTCGACCCGAGCTTCGTCGCGCTGATCCCCACGGCTGACGAGCTGGCCGCGGTCGCGAAGGACTACAAGGTCTATTACAAGAAGGTCGACGGCAAGACGCCGACCAGCTATTCGATGGACCACTCGGCCGCCAGCTATGTCTACGACACGCAGGGTCGCCTGCGGCTCTACGCGCGCTATGGCGCCGGCGTGGCGTCGATGGTGTCCGACCTGAAGACGCTGCTGGCCTCCTGAAAAAGACCGCCCGATGGCTGCCACGGACCCGGTCGAGCACCTGAAGGGGCGCAAGGGCGCCTTCCGCATCGCGCTGATCCCGCCCGAGGTGCTGAGTGCCCTCAACGACGGCTTGCTCGAGACCGTCAATCTCAACGAATTCCTGGCACTGGAGTTGCCCCGGCTGGCGCGCAGCGTGGCGGGGCACATCGGACTCGATGCGCAGAGCGAGCGGCTGGCCGACACGATCGCGATGTTGGGCGCTTTCAAGCCGATGCAGAGGCACGGGCACATCGCGCGTGCGCTCTACGACCTGACGGCGCTGCACGATGAGCGCGATGCTGTCGCCCACCGGCTGGCCACGCACGCGAGCGACGTCGCGCGCTGCTGGGCCGCGCAGTGGGTCACGCTCTCGGGCCTGCCGCTGGCGGAGCAACTGGAGGCGGTGCGGCGCTTTGCCGCCGATCGGCATTTCGGTGTGCGGGAGATCGCGTGGATGGCGGTGCGCGACACGGTGATCGCATCGCTCGACGAAGCGATCGTGCTGCTGCAGCCCTGGGTGCTCGATGCCGACCCCAACATCCGCCGCTTCGCCAGCGAACTCACGCGGCCGCGCGGCGTGTGGTGCGCGCAGATCGAGGCGCTCAAGACCGAGCCCTGGCGCGCGCTGCCGCTGATCGAGCCGCTGCGTGCCGACTCCAGCCGCTACGTGCAGAACTCGGTGGCCAACTGGCTCAACGACGCGAGCAAGAGCCAGCCCGAGTGGGTCGACAAGGTCTGCGCGCGGTGGGTGGCGGAGTCGGACGCGGCCGAAACCCGCTACATCGCGAAGCGGGCGCTGCGGACGCTCTCCAAATGAAAAAGCCCGGCAGTACCGGGCTTTGTTCCTGAGGGCGACAGGCTTACGCGTAGTCCGCGAGCGCCTTCTTCATCTTCTTCATGGCCGCTACTTCTATCTGGCGGATGCGCTCCGCGCTCACACCGTACACCGCGGCCAGGTCGTGCAGCGTCATGCCGCCCGAGCCGTCGTCGTTGACCTTGAGCCAGCGCTCTTCGACGATGCGGCGGCTGCGGTCGTCCAGCGCCTCGAGCGCGGTCGCGATGCCGTCGCTCGACAGGCGGTCGCGCTGCTGCGATTCGAGCAGCGCGGTGGGTTCCTGCGAGGCGTCGGCCAGATAGGCGATCGGGCCGAAGGCTTCTTCGCCGTCGTCCGACGGGCCCGGGTCGAGCATGACGTCACCGCCCGACAGGCGGGTTTCCATCTCGAGCACTTCCTCGGGCTTGACGTTGAGCCGGGTCGCCATCTGCGACACCTCGTCGGGGCTCAGCGTTTCGCGGTGCGTGCCGTTGTCGGCAGCGGCCGAGTCGGCCTTGAAGCCCTGCTTCATCGAGCGCAGGTTGAAGAACAGCTTGCGCTGGGCCTTGGTCGTCGCGACCTTGACCATGCGCCAGTTCTTCAGGATGTACTCGTGAATCTCGGCCTTGATCCAGTGCATGGCGTAGCTCACGAGCCGCACGCCCTGGTCGGGGTCGAAACGCTTCACGGCCTTCATGAGGCCGACATTGCCTTCCTGGATCAGGTCGCCGTGCGGCAGCCCGTAGCCCAGGTACTGGCGGGAAATGGAGACCACGAGGCGTAGGTGCGACAGGACGAGCGCGCCGGCGGCTTCGAGGTCGTTGTGGTCGCGCAGCTTGCGTGCGTAGCCCTGCTCTTCTTCGAGCGTGAGCATCGGCAGGCGGTTGGCGGCCGAAATATAGGCGTCCAGGTTGCCCAGCGGGGGAACCATCGACCAGGGGTTGGCGACGGCCAGCTGGTTGGCAGAGACTCCAGACAGCGTTGTCATCAGGGGGAACTCCTTTGTGTTGGCCATATTAGCACTCGGTTAGAGGGAGTGCTAAACCAAGGGTTCCCTTGAATTTCTATCGCCGGAATAGCCAGCGGCTACCAGCGGATGCCCAGCCTTAGGAAGAGCTTGGACAACACGAAAAGGGGACCGACCCAGAGATATTGAATGTCTTCGAAGAACGACGGCTTCTTACCTTCGATCTTGTGGCCCACGAACTGGAAGATCCAGGCCACTACAAAGATAGCGGCGGAAACCGGCAATACAAGTCCACCCATTGCATGCACCAGCCCCAGGGCCAGTGCAGTCAGGACGAGCATGGCCACCAGGAAGGCCGGGGCGCGCAGCAGCATGTAGTAGACGAGGCTGGCGGCCACGAAGGTGTAGGCCACCCAGGGATGGATCGCGAACAGCAGCCCCACGATGCTCAGCATGATGGCCGGGATGGCCACGAAATGGATCAGCTCGTTGGTCGGGTTGCGGTGGCTTTCCTCGTAGTGGGCGAGCAGGCGGTCGACCTTGCGGTCGCTCGATTCCAGCGGGGCGGCGGCGGTGTGCGTCATGACGGGTCTCCGTGGGCGCCGTGCGATGCGGCGAGACTTTCGATGGTGCCGACAGAGAGGTCCGATGGCAAGCGCGGATGCGATGTGAAATTGCTATCAAATAAGTAGCATAAAGCACTACAACCACGGAGGTTGCCGTGACTTTCTGCACTGTCACCGGAAGGTTACATCGCTAAGATCGGCAAGTGCCACCCTTCGACTCCCCACCCGCTCCCTTGTCGCCGGCCGCGGAGACCGGCGCGGCTGCCCGCGCACCCCGGGCGATCCTTGTCGTGGACGACCACGACCTGCTGCGCCTGGGGGTCTGCGCACTGGTCCAGGCCCAGGCGAGCCCGTCCGGCGCGAGCATCGAAGTCTTCGAGGCGAGCAACGTCGCCGACGCGCTCAGGCTGTACGAGGCTCATCAGGCTTCCATCGGCCTTGTGCTGCTCGACCTCGCGCTGCCCGACACGCACGGCCTGAGCGGCCTGGCCGAGTTCCGGATGCGCTTTCCCGATGCGCGGATCGTGGTGCTCTCCGGCACTGGCAACAGCACGCTGGCGCAGGGCGTGCTCGCGCTCGGTGCCGCGGCCTTCCTTCCGAAGTCGGCCGACCTGAAGGAGGTCGTGAGCTTCATCCGTGCCTGCGGCCTGCTCGACGGTGCCACCGACGCGTCGCAGCCGCAACAGCCGCCGTCCCCGCCCGTGCCCAGGGCGCTCACCGGGTACGCCGAGTTCGCCCACGCCAGCGCCTGGCAGGAACTCACGCCGCGGCAGATGCAGGTGCTGCAATGGGTGCTCGAGGGCAAGGCCAACAAGGAAATCGCCCAGCTCGCGAACCTGAGCGAAGGCACGGTGAAGAACCATGTCTCGACCATCCTGCTGCTGTTCGGCATGCGTTCGCGCGCCCAGTTGATCAGCACCCTGCATTGAGCGTGCAGCCCGCCGCGCCGAACGCCCCGTCCGCCGAACACGAACTCGGCCAGCGGGTGCTGCGCGAGCATGTCGCCTCGGTCTACAGCACCTACAGAGTCTCGACGCTGACGCACATGGCCTTCGTGGTCGTGTTCGGCAGCATCATCTATTCGCAGCTGAAGGATCCGAGCCTGCTGTTCTGGCTCGCGGGCCTGTTGATGGCCGACATCTACGTGTTCTTCACGCCACGCTGGAACCCGACGCGGCCCGCGCGGGAAAGCGCGTACTGGGCGCGCAAGATCTCGCGCATGGTCACGCTGGTGAGCATGGTCACGGCCGTGGTGCCCTGGCTCATCGTGCCGCATGACAACCTGCCGATGACTTCGCTGCTGATGGCGGTGATCGTCGGCAGCTGCGCGCGGGCGGCGCAGTCGCTCTGGCCGCTGAAGCCGGCGCTCTTCGGCTACACCATGCCGATGTCGCTGGGCATGATCACCGCGCTGGCGTGGCAGGGCGACGGGCTGCATCTGTTCCTGGCGGCGGCCGGCGCGGCCTATCTGCTGCTGACGCTGCATGCGGGCATCGGGCAGCACAAGCTGCTGACCGAATCGCTCATGCTGCGTTTCGAGAACGAGGCGCTCGCCGCGCGGCTCGGCGAGCAGATCGCCGCCACCGAGCGCGCGAGCGAAGAGAAAACGCGCTTCCTCGGCACCGCCAGCCACGACCTGCGCCAGCCGCTGCACGCCATCGCGCTCTTCGGCGCCGCGCTTGAAAACGAGCTGCGCGACCGCCCCGAGGGCCGCAACGCCGAGCGCCTGATGCGCGCGGTGAACGCGCTGGGCGCTTCGCTCGACACCATGCTCGACGTCTCGCGCCTCGACGCCGGCGTGATCACGCCCGCGCCCCAGCCGGTGCAGCTCGACGCGCTGTTCCTGCCGCTCAACCACACCTTCGCGGCGCGCGCCGAGCAGAAGCAGCTGCAGCTGCGCGTGCGCGCCAGCGGCCTGTGGGTGCAGAGCGATCCGCAGCTGCTGCACCGCATGCTGTCGAACCTGATGGACAACGCGCTCAAGTACACGATGCGCGGCGGCGTGACCGTCACGGCCCGCGAGCGCGGCGACGCGGTGTGGATCGAGGTGCGCGACACCGGCATCGGCATCGCGCCCGAGCAGTCGGGGCGGATCTTCGAGGAGTTCTACCAGATCAACAATCCGGGCCGTGACCGCTCGCGGGGACTGGGCATCGGGCTGTCGATCGTGCAGCGGCTGTCGCGGCTGCTGGGACACCCGGTGCAGATGCACTCGCGGCCGGGGCGGGGCACGCACTTCCGCGTGGTGGTGCCGGCGGTGAGCACCCCGGCGCGCTCGGGAGCGCTGGCGCCTGCGGCCGCCGTGCCCGAAGCGGCCTCCCGTCATGCCGCCGCGCTGGCTCTGCCCAGCCGAGTGCTCCTGCTCGACGACGAACTCGAAATCCGCGAAGCCATGACCGGCTTGCTGCGCTCCCACGCCATCGACGCCCATGCCGTGGCGGACGAGGCCGATGCCGCGGCCGCCCTGCGGCGGGCGATCGGCGAGGGCCGCCCCTTCGACCTTCTGCTGTGCGACTACCGGCTGGCCGACGGCGCCGACGGGCTCGATGCCGGCCTGCGGCTCAGCCAGGCCGAGGGCGCGGCGACGCCGCTGCTGCTCATCACCGGCGAGACCTCGCCCGACAGGCTGCAGCGCGTGCGCGAGTCACGGGTGCCGGTGCTGTTCAAGCCGGTCGTGGCCGATCTGCTGCTGCAGGCGATGGCCGAGGTTGCGGTCGCCAGGTAAAGGCGGCCGCAGGCATCAAGCCTGCTTTTGAATTCATTTGTATTCGTTTTGTCACCAGATGTGGCGAACAGGCGCCATGGCCATCGAGGTCCATGACTTTCGACACTGGCTGGCAGCGGCCTCGTGCCCTATCTTCACGGCATCGCGTTTCTCGCGAAAGGAAGTAGGTAGGGGAGAGAGAAAGTGAGCGGCCCCGGCGCAAGCCGGGGCCGTTTTTTTATCCGAATCAACCGAGCAGGGCCTGCGCGAATTCGCGGGCGTTGAAGGTTTCCAGGTCTTCCAGCTTCTCGCCCACGCCGATGAAGTAGACCGGAATCGGCCTTTCCCGCGCGATGGCGCACAGCACGCCGCCCTTGGCCGTGCCGTCGAGCTTGGTCACGACCAGGCCCGTGAGGCCCAGCGTCTCGTCGAAGGCCTTGACCTGAGCCAGCGCGTTCTGGCCGGTGTTGCCGTCGATCACCAGCAGCACCTCGTGCGGCGCGGTGCCGTCGGCCTTGGTGACGACGCGCTTGATCTTCTTCAGCTCGTCCATCAGGTGCAGCTGCGTCGGCAGCCGGCCGGCCGTGTCGACCAGCACCACGTCCTTGCCGCGCGCCTTGCCTGCGTTCACCGCGTCGAAGCTCACGGCCGACGGATCACCGCCTTCCTGGCTCACGATCTCGACCGTGTTGCGGTCGGCCCAGACCAGCAGCTGCTCGCGCGCCGCAGCGCGGAAGGTGTCGGCCGCGGCCAGCAGCACCGAGGCACCTTCGTCGGCCAGGTGCTTGGTGAGCTTGCCGATGGAAGTCGTCTTGCCCGCGCCGTTCACGCCGGCCACCATGATCACGGTGGGCGTGAACTGGCCGATGACCAGCGGCTTCTCGAGCGGCCGCAGCAGGTCGGCCACTGTCTCGGCCAGCAGGGCCTTGACCTGCGAGGCGTCGGTGGCCATCTGGCGCTTGACGCGGCCGCGCAGGTCGTCGAGCAGGTATTCGGTCGCCTTGACGCCGGTATCGGCCATCAGCAGGGCCGATTCGAGCTCTTCGTACAGCGCCTCGTCGATCTTCGCGTTGACGAACACGGCCTGGATGCCGGTGCCGGTCTTGCGCAGGCCGGTCTTGAGCTTGTCGAACCAGCCCTTGCGTTCGGTGGCGATGGCGGGTTCGGCAATCGGCGCGACGACTGGTGCTGGAGCGGGGGCGGCAACCGGAGGAGCGGAAACAGGGGCCGGCGCGGGCGATGCAACTGGTGCGGGGGGCGGCGCGGGCTCCGGCGCAGGGGCCGCGACGGGTGCGGGTGGCGGGGCCGGCGTTTCTTCCGCCGCCGGCTTCGAGCCGAACCAGCTCGACGGCGAGAACACCGAGCGCGCCGGCGCGGGCTCCGGGGCAGGCACCGCCGGGGCCGGCGGGGTGGGCGCCGGCGCATCGGGGGTTTCGGCAGGCGGTTTTTTCTTGAAGAAACTGAACATCAGGAGCTTTTTACAATCCGACCCATTCTATGAAACACCTCCCGCCACGCCGTGCTGCGTCTGGTGCGGTGCTGGCGATGGCGCTTCTGGCGTCGTGGACCATGCCTGCGCAGGCCCAGTCCACCCCGGCTTCCACTCCGTCTTCCGCCGCCGCAGCTGCGGCTCCCGGCCCCCAGCAATTCACGCTCGCCAACGGCATGACGCTGATCGTGCAGCCCGACCGGCGTTCGCCGACGGCGGTGCAGATGGTCTGGGTCCGCGTCGGCTCCGTCGACGAGGTCGACGGCACCTCCGGCGTGGCCCATGCGCTCGAACACATGATGTTCAAGGGCACCAAGGACATCAAGCCCGGCGAGTTCTCGCGCCGCGTGGCGGCCCTCGGCGGCCAGGAAAACGCCTTCACCACCCGTGACTACACCGGCTACTACCAGCAGATCCCGGTCGGCAGCCTCGAGCAGGTGATGAAGCTCGAATCGGATCGCTTCGCCAATAACCAGTGGCCCGACGACGAGTTCAAGCGCGAGATCGAGGTGGTCAAGGAAGAGCGCCGCCTGCGCACCGAAGACCAGCCGCGCGCGCTGCTCGGCGAGCAGCAGAACGCGGCAGTCTTCACCGCCTCGCCCTACCACCGCCCCGTGGTCGGCTGGATGAGCGACCTCGACGCCATGACGCCCGAGGACGCCCGCGCCTTCTTCAAGCGCTGGTACGTACCCGCCAACGCCGTGCTGGTGGTGGCCGGCGATGTCGACGTGGCCCAGGTGCGCGCCATGGCCGAGAAGTACTACGGCCGCATTCCCTCGCGCGTCGTGCCCGAGCGCAAGCCGCGCACCGAGCCGGCCCAGCGCGGCATCCGCCGCATCGAACTCAAGGCCCCGGCCGAGCAGGCTTATGTATCGCTGGCCTTCCGCGTGCCGCAGCTCGCCAACCTCGACGACGTGAACAGCGACACCTGGGCGCTGGTGGTGCTGTCCGCCGTGCTCGACGGCTATGCCGGCGCGCGGCTCGACCGAGCGCTCACCCAGGGGCCCGACCGCGTCGCCGATTCGGCCGGCGCCTACTCGGGCTTCATCGGCCGTGGTCCGCAGCTCTTCGTGCTCGACGGCGTGCCGGCCGTGGGCAAGAACGCCGAGGTGGTCGAGGCCGCGCTGCGTGCCCAGATCGCACGCATCGCCAAGGACGGCGTGGGCGAAGCCGAACTCGCCCGCGTCAAGACCCAGTGGGTGGCGAGCGAGACCTACAAGCGCGACTCGGTGATGGCGCAGGCGCGCGAACTCGGCAGCAACTGGATCCAGGGCCTGCCGCTCGATGCCAGCGAGCGCATCGTCGCGCGGCTGCAATCCGTCACGGCAGCCCAGGTGCAGGCCGTGGCCGCCAAGTACTTCGGCGACGACCAGCTTACCGTCGCCACGCTGCGCCCCCTGCCGCCCGAAGCCAAGCCGCGTGGCCGTGGCTTTGCCGCGCCCGCAGGCGAAATGCGCTGAAAGGCCCCGATTCCATGACGAAGACTCTCATCAAGAAGATCGCGCAGAGCGCCCTGTTCGCTGGCGTCACCGCCATCGCGGGCATCACCGCTGCGCATGCCGCGCTGCCCATCCAGCAATGGACGCTGGCCAACGGCGCAAAGATCTATCTCGTGTCGACCAACGCGCTGCCGATCGTCGACGTACAGATCGATTTCGACGCCGGCAGCCGCCGCGACCCCGCGCCGCAGGCCGGCCTGGCCAGCACCACCGCGACCATGGTCGAGAAGGGCGTGCGTGCCGGGAAGAACGGCGAGCCTGCGCTCGACCAGAATGCGCTCGGCGAAGCCTGGGCCGACCTGGGCGCCAGCTTCGACGCGAGCGCCGGCACCGACCGCACCAGCTATTCGCTGCGCACGCTGTCCGATCCGGCGCTGCTCAACAAGGCTGTGGCGCTCGCTGCACGCGAGATCGGCGAGCCCTCCTTTCCCGACGACGTGTGGCAGCGCGAGCGCGAGCGCATCAACGCGGCCATCAAGGAAGCCAACACCAAGCCGGCAACCATTGCCGGCCGCACGTTCGCGGCCGACGTCTACGGCGTGCATCCCTACGGCCAGGAGGTGACGGAAGAGACGCTGGCGCGCATCGACACCGCCGCCATGCGCCAGCGTTACCAGCAGCTCATCGTGCCGTGCCGCGCCAAGCTCAGCATCGTCGGCGCCGTCACGCGCGCCGAGGCCGAGACCATCGCGACCACGCTGCTGTCGCGCCTGCCCGGCCCCGAGGCCTGCGCGCCGCTGCCGGCCGTTGCGCCGGTGGCCGCGCTGACAGCGCCGAAGGACGATCGCATCGCGTTCGACTCGGCGCAGGCCCACGTGCTCATCGGCCAGCCCGGCTATCCGCGCAAGGACCCGGATCACTTCGCGCTCACGCTCGGCAACTACGTGCTCGGCGGCGGTGGTTTCGTCTCGCGCCTGATGAACGAGGTGCGCGAGAAGCGCGGCCTGACCTACAGCATCTACAGCGGCTTCGCGCCGGGGCTCGAGGCGGGCGCCTTCCGCGTCGGTTTCCAGACCCGGCCCGACCAGGCCGAGGAGGCCGTCAAGGTGTCGCGCGAAGTGCTCGCGAAGTTCGTGGCCGAAGGCCCGACCGCCAGCGAGCTGAAGGCAGCCAAGGACAACCTGATCGGTGGCTTCCCGCTGCTGCTGGACAGCAACCGCAAGCTGATCGGCAACGTCGCCAACATCGCCTGGCACGACCTGCCGCTGGACTACCTCGACACCTGGACCGCGCGCATGAACGCGGTCACGGCCGCCGACATCAAGGCCGCCTTCCAGCGCAAGCTGCAGCCCGAGCGGATGGTGACGGTGGTGGTGGGCGGCAAGGACGCCAAGGACGCGAAGACCGCCAAGGCGCAGCAGTAGTTGCTCCCCCACGGCGCCTGAATGGCGGGCCCCTTCGCGAGACACCGCGGAACCGGCTTGGCCGGGCCGCAGGTGTCGCCCCCGGCGAGGGGGTAGGCGCGGCGACACGAAGTGCGCGAAGCCTGGGGGAGTGCCTAACCCAATGCGTGCGGGCCGCTGCTTGCGGCTGCGCGCACCGCCGCTCCGAGTTTCTCAAGCAGCTTCGGCGCCGCACGCGCGTGCTGCCAGTAGAGCGGCACCGGCAGCGTCGAGCCCGGCACCAGCTCGACCAGCCTTCCTTCCCTGAGCGCGTCGGCCACCATGCTGACCGGGTGCATGCCCCAGCCCATGCCCGAGCACGCCGCCTCGACGAAGGCGCTCGGCGAGGGAATCCAGTGCCGCGGCGTCTCGACATTGCGGTGGCAGATGCGCCGCACCCAGCGTGCCTGAAGTCGGTCCTTGCGGTCGAACACCAGGCTCGGTGCTTCCGCCAGCGTGCGGGCGCCCACGCCCTTGGCGAAATGCTCGCGCACGAACCCGGGGCTGGCGGCGGCCACGTAGTGCGTCGTGCCCAGTGCCTCGCTGTTGCAGCCTGCCACCGGCTGGGCCAGCGCCGTCACCGCCGCGAGCACCGCGCCGCTGCGCAGCCGTTCGGCCGTATGGTCCTGGTCGTCCACGGAGAGGTCGAGCAACGCGCCCGGCTCCTGCGCGGTGAAGGCCGCGGCGGCGGCAATGAACCAGGTCGCGAGGGTGTCGGCGTTGACGGCCACCCGGATCGTGACGCGCTCATCGCCCGCCTCGCCGCCGCCCATGCCGAGGGCGGGCAAGGTTTCGCGCAGTTCGTGCTCCAGCATGCCCACGCGCTCGACGTGCCGGCACAGCTGTTGCCCCGCCTCGGTCGCGACGCAGGGCTGGCCGCGCACCAGCAGCGCGCCGCCGGTGCGCTCCTCCAGCTGCTTGATGCGCTGCGAAACCGCCGAGGGTGTGACGTGCAGCGCGCGGGCGGCGCGTTCGAAGCTGCCTTCGCGCACGACGGCGGCAAGGGCGTTCAGGGCGGCGTAGTCCAGCATGGATCGAATGAAGTAGAACTGAATTGGATTAAGAAAGTTTAGTTTGAATTAATGCGAGGCGGACGGCATCCTCGAAGCATGCAAGCCGTACACGTCACCACCGCCTTCGCCAACGGGCTCTTCATGAGCCTGGTCCTCATCGTCGCCATCGGCGCGCAGAACGCCTACGTGCTGCGCCAGGGCTTGCGCCGCGAGCACGTGGGCGCGGTGGTGCTGTTCTGCGCGGTCGGCGACGCGGTGCTGATCAGCGCCGGCGTGGCTGGCATGGCACAGGCGCTGAACGGGCGGCCGATGCTGGCCACGGTGCTCGCGGGGCTTGGCGCGGCCTTCCTGTGTGCCTACGGGCTCAGGGCGCTGTGGCGCTCGCGTCAGCCCGCGGCCTTGCAGGCCAGTGCGCAGGGCGGCACGTCGCTGTCGCGCGCGGCCGTGGTGGCACAGGCCGCTGGCTTCACGCTGCTGAATCCGCACGTCTACCTCGACACGGTGCTGCTCGTGGGCAGCGCCGGCGCGCAGTACGCGGGCCTGCTCAAGGTCTGGTTCGTGGCGGGGGCCAGCGCGGCGAGCGTGCTGTGGTTCACCTCGCTGGGCTTCGGCGCGCGGCTGCTCGCGCCGGTGTTCGCAAAGCCGCGTGCCTGGCAGATGCTCGACGCGCTGATCGGCGGAACCATGCTCGTGCTGGCGGCGGTGCTGGCGCGGCGTGCGCTGACGGGGCTCTGAAGGGCGTGCCCAGACGGCGGCGTTAAGCTCGCCGCATGCCCCAGAAGAAAGCCACCCCAGCCTCCCGTTCCGCGCCAGCCGGCAAGTCCAAGCCGGCGGTGAAGCGCCCGTCGAAGCCCAGCGAGGTGCGCATCATCGGCGGCGAATGGAAGCGCACCCGACTCGCCGTGGCCGACAAGCCCGGCCTGCGCCCCACGCCCGACCGCGTGCGCGAAACGCTCTTCAACTGGCTCGCGAGCCTGGCCGGAGCCGGTGGCGGCGAGCTGCCGGGCTGGCAGTGCGTGGATGCCTTCGCGGGCACCGGCGCGCTCGGTTTCGAGGCCGCCTCGCGTGGCGCGGCGAGCGTGCTGCTGTGCGAGCAGGACGCCGCACTCGTCGCCCAGCTGCAGGCTGTCAGGACGAAGCTGAGCGCCGAGGCCGTCCGCATCGAGCGCGGCAACGGTGTCACCGCGCTCGAACGCACGCCGGCCGGCAGCCTCGATGCCGTGTTCCTCGATCCGCCCTTCGACAACATCGCGCTCTACGAACCCGCACTTCGCGCCGCCGCGCGCGCACTGCGCGCCGAGGGCTCGGTGTACCTCGAGGCCCCGCGCCGCTGGAGCGGCGAAGAACTCGCAGCCCTCGGCCTCGCGGAGTTCCGCTACCTCAAGGCCGGCGCAGTCCACGCGCACCTGCTGAGGCCGGCGGCGCAGGGGACTGCATAATCCGCCGGACAAGCCGCACCGGCAGCATGAGGAAGAAGCAACCATGGCCAGCAACGTCATCGCGGTTTATCCCGGCACATTCGACCCCATTACCCTCGGTCACGAGGACGTGGTGCGCCGTGCCACCCAGCTCTTTTCCAAGGTGATCGTCGCGGTGGCGGCGGGCCACCACAAGAAGGCGCTGTTCACGCTGTCCGAACGCATCGACATGGCCCGCGAGGCCGTCAAGCCCTACAGCGACCAGGTCTCCGTCGAGAGCTTTTCCGGGCTGTTGCGCGACTTCGTCGTCGCGCGCGGCGGCAAGGCCATGGTGCGCGGCCTGCGCGCCGTGACCGACTTCGACTACGAGTTCCAGCTCGCGGGCATGAACCGCTCGCTGATGCCCGATGTCGAGACCGTGTTCCTGACCCCGAGCGACAAGTACCAGTTCATCTCCAGCACCTTCGTGCGCGAGATCGCCATGCTGGGCGGCGAAGTCCACAAGTTCGTCTCCCCGAACGTGGAGCAGCAGCTGGCCGCCAAGGTCCGCAGCCTCGGCCGTGAATAGGCGCTCCCCCAGGCTGCGCGCACTTCGTGTCGCTTCGCCCGCCCCCTCGCCGGGGGCAACACCGGTGGCCCGGCAAAGCCGGTTCCACGGTGTTTCGCGAAAAGTCCGGCCCGCGTTGCAGGCTGGTGTGAGGTGAGCGGCGCGCCATTGCCCCGGCTGCATCTTCTGGGCGATGCAGCGTTGCTGTGCGAGTTGCCCGCGCCGGCCACGCTGGCGCAGCAGCAGCGCATCTGGGCGCTGGCCGAGCATGCGCGACAGTGGCCCGGCGTCGGCGAGACGCTGCCGGGCATGAACAACCTCACGCTCACCTTTGATCCCGTCGCGATCGATCTGGACACGCTCACCGCGCGGGTGCTCGAGGCCTGGCCGAAGCTGGCCGCAGGCGCGGTCAACGGGCGGCTGGTCGAGATTCCCGTGGCCTATGGCGGCGAGCACGGGCCCGACCTGGCCGACGTCGCGGCGCACACCGGCTTCACCCCGGCTGAAGTGGTGCGGCGGCACACCGCCGCCGAGTACGTCGTCTACCTGCTCGGCTTCCTGCCCGGCTTCAGCTTCATGGGCGGACTGCCGCCCGAACTCGCGACGCCGCGCCGCGCCGAGCCGCGTCTTGCCGTGCCGGCGCGCTCGGTCGGTATCGGCGGCGAGCAGACCGGCATCTATCCGCTGGTGTCGCCAGGCGGCTGGCAGCTGATCGGCCGCACGCCGCTCGAGCTGTTCGATCCCGCGGCCGAGCCGCCCACGCTGCTGCGTCCCGGCGACCGCGTGCGCTTCGTGGCGGAGAGCGTGCAGACATGATCGTCATCCGCAAACCCGGCGTGCTTGCGTCGGTGCAGGACCTGGGCCGCCATGGCCATCGCCAGCTCGGCATCTGCCCGGGCGGCGCGCTCGACGTGCTGGCGCTCACGCTGGCCAACCGGCTCGTGGGCAATGCCGACGGTGCCGCGGGCCTCGAGCTCACGATGGGCGGCTGCGAACTGCAGTTCGAGACCGACACGCGCATCGCCCTCGCCGGCGACGACTTCGGCGCCACCCTCGACGGCATGCCGCTGTGGCCCTTCTGGAGCGTGCCGGTTTCAGCGGGCCAGACACTCAGGCTCGCGGGCGCCAATGCTTCCGGTGCGAAGAGGAAGGCCGGCGTGCGCAGCTGGCTCGCGGTGGCGGGCGGCGTCGACGTGCCGCCGATCCTCGGCTCGCGCAGCACCGACCTCAAGGCCGGCTTCGGCGGCCATGAAGGCCGTGCGCTGCGCAAGGGCGACCGGCTGCCGACGGGCGCATCGATGCTCGATGCCGCGCTGCGGGAGCGCCGCCCCTTCGGCGTGCGCAGTCCCGACTGGGGCACGGCCGAAGACGACGGCGCCATCGCCCTGCGCGTGCTGCCCGGCCCCGAGTTCGAACTGTTCACGCTGGCCGCGCGCGAGCAGCTCTGGGGCGAGCGCTGGCGCATCACGCCGCAGAGCAACCGCATGGGCAGCCGGCTCGACGGGGCGGAACTCAAGCGCAAGCGCGGCGGCGACATGCTGTCTTCGGGCGTGATTCCCGGCACCATCCAGGTGCCGCCCTCGGGCCAGCCGATCATCCTGATGGGCGATGCGCAGACCACCGGCGGCTATCCGCGCATCGGCGTGGTCATCCGCGCCGACCTCTGGAAGCTCGCGCAGGCGCCGCTCAACGGCAGGCTGCGCCTCGTGCAGGTCGACCAGCCGCAGGCGCTGGCCGCGTGGGCAAGCCAGCAGCGCTACCTGTCGCAGGTGGCGCAAGGGCTTGCCGCTGCGGGCTGGCCGCGCGCGGCATAGACTTTGCAGAAACCCCCGAGATAGTCGCAATAGAACCGCGACAGGAAAAGGAAGCCCCACCATGCAGATCGACCTCAACGCAGACCTCGGTGAAGGCGCCGGCAACGACGAAGCCCTGCTCGCACTGGTGAGCTCCGCCAACATCGCCTGCGGCTGGCACGCGGGCGACGCGAAGACCATGCAGCAGTGCGTGCGCTGGGCGCTGCGCAACGGCGTGGCCATCGGCGCGCATCCCAGCTTTCCGGACCGCGAGAACTTCGGCCGCAGCACCATGCACCTGCCGCCCGAGGAGATCGTGGCCAACGTGCTCTACCAGGTGGGCGCGCTGGCTGCCATCGTGAAGGCCGAGGGCGGCAAGCTCTCGCACGTGAAGGCGCATGGCCAGCTCTACAACCAGGCCGTGAAGGAGCCCGAACTCGCCGATGCGCTGTGCGAGGCCGTGCGCCGCTTCGACCCCTCTCTCAAGTTCTTCGGCCTCGCGGGCAGCAACATGATCGACGCGGCCCGCCGCGCCGGCCTCGTGCCCGTGGAGGAAGTGTTCGCCGACCGCGGCTACATGCCCGACGGCAGCCTCGTGCCGCGCAGCCAGCCGGGGGCGCTGATCGAGAGCGAGGAGCAGTCGATCGCTCAGACGCTCTCGTTGGTGCGCGACCGCCGCGTGACCGCCATCGACGGCAGCATCGTGCCGGTCAATGCGCAGACCGTGTGTCTGCACGGCGACGGCGCTCATGCGCTTGCCTTCGCGCGCCGCATCCGCGAGCGGCTGCAGGCCGAGGGCATCTCGGTGCGCGCCTGATCTGAGCTTTTCCCGCCTTCCGGCGCGGCTCACGCGCCCGTGAGGTTGCTGACCCAGCGCTCCCCCGCCTCGACGCAGTAGTCGACCACGATCGCCCGCGTCAGCCGCGCGACTGCATGCACCGCCGGCGCCGTGTCGCGCAGGTGGGCCACGGTGATCGTCATCGGCGGAAGCACCGGCCCATCGCGCAGTTCGAGATAGCCCGCGCCCAGCTCGTCGCGCACGAAGATCGGCGGGATCGCCGCCACGCCGAAGCCGCCCTTCGTGAGCTGGATGATCGACTGCACCGAAGGAAAGCTGCACACGCGCGGCTCCGCGGCGCATCCGGCGAACAGCGCCCTGACATGCGCCCGCGGCCCCGATGTCCGCGAGAAGGTGAGCAGGGGCACCCGCTCCAGGTCCTCCAGCCGCAGGTCCCTCCCGTCCGGCAGCATCGCGGGGCGGGCGATCCACCGCATCGGAAAGCGGCACAGCGGCGCGACGGCCGTCTCGCCGTCGCCGGCCGCCTCGGTCATGTCGTCGTTCTGGATCAGCAGGTCGAACTTGCGCTGGCGGAACTGCTCGCGCAGGTTGTGGGCCGTGTCCACGGTGATGTCGGGCTCGATCGCCGGCAGCCGGTCGCCCAGCGCGTGGATCAGCTGCGTCAGCCAGGTGTGGACCACGGTTTCGATGACGCCGATGCGCACCCGGCCCGACGGCGGCGCGTCCGGCCGCACGGAGAGCTTGAGCTGGCGCTCCAGCGCGAGCATCTGCTCGGCCTGGCTCACCACCTGCTCTCCGATGATGGTGAGCTTGAACCCGCGCTGCGAGCGGTCGACGAGCGGTACGTCCAGCTCTTCTTCCAGTGCCTCGATGCGCTTGGACACCGCGGCCTGCGTGGTGCACAGGACCTGCGCCGTCTGGCGGAAGCTCTTGAGTCGGTCGAGCATGACCAGCGTCTCGAGAAAACGGGTGTTCATTGGTAAATCTTCTCCCTGGCTTCGGCGTTCGTTGAGTTTTTGTTATCGGTTTGTTCAACAAAAACTCGTTCGACAGCCGTCGGGGGCACATGTTTTCATGAAGCCGTCATACAGACACAGAGGTGCAACCCGTCCTTTCCATGGCTGCAGAAGTCGTGCCAGGCGGGGCCTCCCGGCTTTCATGTCACACATCAACAGGGAAGGATGAAGAATGAAACGGACGACGGCTACCCGCCGGCTGGCGGCGCGCGCCACGCTCGGAGCGTGTTGTGCACTGGCGCTGGCCAGTTGCGGCGGTGGAGGCGGCGGCGGCGGGGCAGATCCGGCGACGCTGGCGGCCATTGCTGCTGCCGCGGCCGCCGCCGCGGCCGGCTCTGGCACCACGGCGCCGCCGGCGCCCGCGGTGCAGCCGCCAGCGGGAAGTCCGCCACCTGCACCTGCGCCTGCGCCGCCGGCTCCCCCGCCGGTCCAGGCCAAGTGCGCCATGGACACCAGCGTGCAGCCGTCCTACGAAGAGCAGCGGCTGCCCAACAAGCTCTCCAGCAGCGACGCGTCCAGCTTCTCGGCGCAGCTCCTGCAGGCCAGCGGCTTCGACAGGTTCGGCCCCGACTTCGCCAGCACGCTGTGCACCAACGGCATGGCGGGCGCTTCGAGCTACGACCAGGCCGTGACCCTGCTCAGGACCGAGGGCACGAAGCTCTGGCAGGCCGCGCTCGACCGCGTGCAGGGCCGCAAGGTGCAGGGCACGCTGCCGAAGAGCGACGATCGCATGCTGTACTGGGCCCGCCTCACGATGACGCTGGTGCTGCGCCAGTGGAAGCCCGACTTCCCGCTTTCCGACGACCAGCGCGCGGCCCTGCAGAACGAATTCGAGCGTGCCTCGCGCGGCCAGTACGCCATCGACTTTCCCGAGGGGCCGAAGTACAAGCGCATCCTGGTGAGCGGCTTCGACCCCTTCACGCTGGGCACGCCGGGCGTGGACGGCAACCCGAACATCCGCATCGGCAATCCCTCCGGGGCGACCATCCTTTCGCTGGACGGCAATACCGTGGCACTGGCCGACGGCAGCACGGCGGTGATCCGCACCTTCATCCTGCCGGTCAACTACGGGCCGTTCATCCTGGGCATGCAGGAAGACACGCTGGGGGCCTGGTTCAAGCCCGGCATGAAGCGCGCCGACGCGTCGGTCAGCATGAGCCAGGGCGGCGGCGAGTTCGACCTGGAGCATTTCAACGGCCGCTACCACCTGGCGAGCATTCCGGGCAACGACAACGTCTGGCCGGCCTGCGCGGATGGCGGCTCCTTCCCTTCCTCGCTCGACTGCGACATCCATCCGCCCGAGCGCTGGCTGGGCTATGCCTCGAAGCCGTGGGTGATGAATTCGCCGCCGCAGTTCACCGAATCCACGCTGCCGTTCCAGAAGATGATCGACGCCAACACCGGCGCGGGCGTCACCAACTGGGACAACCCGCAGAAGCCGACGACGGGCTGGGCTGTCGTGCGCCGCGACTCCTATTCGACACGGGCCTGCTTCAAGGGTGCGGTGGGGCCCTTCGACCAGAGCTGCGCGAGCACGGGCGGCGGCGGCAACTATCTTTCCAACGCGAGCGCCTACCGCAATACCCTGCTGCGGGATGTTTTCAAGCTGCAGATACCGGCGGGGCATATCCACACGCCCGTCATGACGGCCTTCGGCAGCGGCAGCGACGGGAAGATCACGGACGCAACCTTCGAGGGCCGTCGCGACTCCATCGTGGCTCAGGCCCGCAACCTGGTGATCGCGCTGGCGAACAGCCTCGTGGCGGCGCCGGCACCCTAATCGAATCAGGAGCATGAACATGATCAAACAAGCGCTTCACGCTGCTGTCCTCGCCAGCCTGGCCATCTGCGGCGCCGCGCTGGCCCAGCCCAGCGGCGGCTTCTACCTGCTGAAGAACAAGGAGAGCGGCAAGGTCCTGTGCTCGCAGAACCCGATCAGCCCGGACTGGGTCCGGCAGGCGGGGCCGTTCAAGGACCAGGACTGCAAGATCGAGCAGAAGTCCGAGCCCGTGCGCACCGACCTGCCTGCGAACCCGCTCGACCTGGCGCCCAAGAAGTAGAGAGGAAGCAAAAGCGTCAGGGCGGCGGCTGGCGTCTTGCAGTACCTTCCGGGGTACTGCCGGACATCGCCATGACCAGGAAACCGAAAGCTCCACCGCCGCCTTCCTCATCGACGCCTCTGCGCGTGCTGCTCACGGGCTTCGAGCCCTTCGAGCAGGAGACGCTCAACCCCTCGTGGGACGCCGTGCGCGCCCTCGACGGCTGGAATGTTGGCCGCGCGACCGTGCATGCGCGCCTGGTGCCATGCGTCTTCGGCGACGCCATCGATGCGCTGATGCGCGCGATGGACGAGTTGCAGCCGCAGCTGGTGCTGTGCATCGGCCAGGCCGGCGGGCGCGCGGAGTTCACGCCGGAGCGCATCGCGATCAACATCGACGACGCGCGCACCACCGACAACAAGGGCCAGGAGCCCATCGACGTGCCCGTGGTGCCCGGTGCCCCCGCCGCCTACTTCTCGACCTTGCCGATCAAAGCCATGGTGCGCGAGCTGCGTGCGGCCGGTGTGCCTGCCTCGGTGTCGAACAGCGCGGGCACCTTCGTCTGCAACCACATCTTCTACGGCCTGATGCACCGCATCGCGATGCATCCGGTGCCGGGGCTGCGCGGCGGCTTCATCCACATTCCCTACCTGCCGGAGCAGGCCGCGCGCTTTCCGGGGGCGCCGAGCATGTCGCTCGAAACGCTGGTCAAGGCGTTGCGCATCGCCGTGACCACCGCGCTCGCGGTGCAGCAGGACATCGCCGAGACCGGCGGCCAACTGCACTGAAGCTGCGGGTTCAGGCTGCCGTGGCGGGGAAGTGCTTCGCCAGCCAGCCGTTGAGCGCGGCGTTGACGAGATCGGGCTTTTCCATCGTCAGCATGTGGCCGCAATCGGGCACCCACACGACCTGCGCCTGCGGCAGCATCGCCGCCATCTCGGTCGTGCACTCCGGCGGCGCGAGCCGGTCCTCGTTGCCGCACACCAGCAGCACGGGGGCGCGCACCGACGCAAGGTGCAGGCGCGCATCGGGCCGGCGCATCACCGCGCGGTTCTGGCTGATGAGCTGCGCGGCGCCCGCGCCGAGCACGATGTCGAGGTAGCGCTGCACCAGCACCTCGTCGGCGGCCTGCGCGGGGTGGAAGGCGAAATAGACGTTCGGCTCGATCACGTCGCGCAGCTCGCCGCGCTCGAAGTATTCGATGGCGCCTTCGCGCAGCGTGAACATCTCAGGCGTCTCGGGCCGCGCGCTGGTGCCGAGCAATGCCAGCCCGGCGATGCGACCGGGTGCCTGCCGGGCCGCTTCCATGGCGACCATGCCGCCCATCGAGGCGCCGCAGAGCACCAGCGGCCCGTCGTTGTCGCGCAGCACGGCTGCGGCCATGCCCTCGATGGTGTCGTTGTGCCGCTGGGCGTCGCTCACGCGCGCGCCGAAGGCGGAGGGAAGGGCGGGCAATTGGGCTTCCCAGATGCGCTCGTCGCAGGCGAGGCCGGGCAGCAGGATCAGGTTGGGCATGGAGACGGATTCTGCGCGATTGCAGCCACCGGCGTGGCGGTCGGGCAATGGCATAGGTCGCGGCATAGGCCTCATGGCCAGCAGCCACCGGAGGCCGGCCTCGACATACTCCAAGGCACATGTCCGGGAACCCTGCAATGAATCTGGTCGAACGCGTCCAAGCCATCCTGCTCAAGCCGAAGGCCACCTGGCCCGAGATCGACTCGGAGCCGGACGACGCCGCATCGCTCTACAAGAACTACGTGATGATCCTCGCGCTGATTCCCGCGGTGGCCAGCTTCATCGGCCTGTCGCTGATCGGCATCGGCGCCTTCGGCGTGAGCTTTCGCGTGCCGATCGTCTCGGGAATCGCGAACATGGTCGTGGGCTACGTGCTGTCGCTGGTGATGGTGTTCGTGCTCGCGCTCATCATCGACGCGATGGCGCCGACCTTCGAGGGCACCCGCAGCCAGATCGGCGCGCTCAAGCTGTCCGCCTATGCCAGCACGGCGGCCTTCGTCGGCGGTGTCTTCAGCCTGCTGCCTTCGCTGTCGGTCATCGGCGCGCTGGCGGCGCTCTATGGCGTCTACCTGCTCTACACCGGCCTGCCGGTGCTCATGAAGTGCCCGCCCGACAAGGCAGTCGCGTACACCGCCGTGGTGGTGGTCTGCGCCATCGTCGGTGGCTTCATCATCGCGTGGGTGCTGGCGTTGCTCACGCCGTCGCCGATGCGACTGGGCGCTGCGTCCGCGGCCGATGCGGTGGTGGCGGTCGTGCAACAGGGCACGGGCCTGAAAACCTGAGCGTCACGCGCAAGGTGGAAAATGGGCGGCAATGCCAACGCCCAAGCCCGACACCACCACCGACCTGATCCTCATCCGCCACGGCGAGACCGCCTGGAACCGCGAGCTGCGCTTCCAGGGCCATGCCGACGTTCCACTCAACGACATCGGCCACGAGCAGGCCCGCCGGCTCGGCCTGCGGCTGGCGAGCGAGACGGCGGCGCAGCACATCATCAGCAGCGACCTCATGCGCGCGCAGCAGACTGCCGCGCCGGGGGCGCAGCAGCTGTCGCTGCCGGTGGTGACCTCGGCGGCGCTGCGCGAGCAGTTCTTCGGCGTGGTCGAGGGCATGCGCTCCGAAGAGATCCAGAGCCTGCACCCCCGCGCCTGGGAAGAGTGGCTGGAGTTCCGCGAGGACCACGCCATGCCCGAGGGCGAGACGGCGCGCGAGTTCCACACGCGCATCGTCGCTGCGCTGGGCGGCATCGCCGCCGCGCACAAGGGCCAGCACCTGATCGTGGTCACCCACGGCGGCGTGCTCGACATGGTGTGGCGCACCGCCAGGGGGCTGAGCCTGAGCGGGCCGCGCCGCAGCGAGATTCCCAATGCGGGCTTCAACCGCATCCGCATTGCCGATCCGCAGCGGCCCGACGACATCGAGATCGTCGAGTGGGCCGACACGCGCCATCTGGCCGACCTGCCGCCGCAGCCGACCTACGACCAGACGCGGCACCTGAAGAACAAGGACTGAGGCAGGCTCAGCCGCTCGAGCTGCAGCTTCCAGCCTTCGGCGTGCGCAGCAGCGGCTGGCCGGCGCCCACGCCCGTGGGCTTGCCGCCGTCGACAGCGAGCTGTCCGTTCACCAGCACCGTGGTCACGCCCTCCGACAGCAGCGTCGGCTGCGTGTAGGTGGCCTTGGCCGCATAGCGCGCCGGATCGAACACCACCACATCGGCGTAGTAGCCCGGGCGCAGATGGCCGCGCTGCTTCAGCCCCAGCGTGTCGGCCGTGAGCGACGAGCTGCCGCGGATGAACTGCGCCAGCGAGATCGTGTGTTCCTTCACCACGTACTGGTCGTACTTGCGAGCGAAGGTGCCGTAGGCGCGCGGATGGCCCATCGACGAGTCGGACGATGTCATGACCCACGGCCGCTTCATGAAGGCGCACACGTCGTCGTCGCTCTGGTTGAACGAGGCGATCATCAGGTCGCCGTCGCGCAGCACGGCGATGGCGGCGTCGATAGGATCGGCGTTCGACGCCTTGGCCACGTCGGCCAGCGTCTTGCCTACGTACTTCGTGCTGCCGGCCGAGAACAAAATGGCCTCGGGGCCGCCGCGCAGCCGCAGGTTCTCGCGCATGTCCTTGCGCAGGCGTTCCTGCTGCGAAGCGTCGTCGAAGCGCTGCAGCGTCGCGGCGCGGCCACCTTCGTTGGCCCAGGGCGGCAGCAGCGCGGCGGAGAAGCGGGTGCTCGACGCGGTCCATGGATAGTGGTCGGCCGTGATGTCCAGGCCGCCCGCGCGTTCCTTCTCGATGCGCTTGATGATGTCGCCGCTCTGGCCCTGCACGTCGACGCCCAGCGCCTTGATGTGTGCCACGTGCACCGGCAGCTTCGCCTCGTGGCCGATGCGGATCACCTCGTCGATGGAACCCTTGAGGCCGATGTTGTACATCGACTCGTCGCGGATGTGGCTGTCGTAGATGCCGCCATGCCGCGCCGCCACCTTCGCGAGCTCGATGACTTCCTCGGTCTTCGAGAAGTTCTGCGGCGTGTAGAACAGGCCGGTGGAAAGGCCCAATGCGCCTTCGCACATGCCCTGGCTCACGCGCTTCTTCATCGCCTCGAGCTGTTCGGGCGTCGGCGCACGATTGGCTTCGCCCAGTTCGCTCATGCGCACCGGGCCGAAGCCCACGTACATGGCGACGTTGGTGCCCACGGGCGCGGCGCGCAGTTTCTGCGTCTGCGCCGCGATGTCGAAGCCGCCGAAGCCGTCGTTGCCGATCACCGCGGTGGTCACGCCTTGCGTGAGGAACGGAATGTTCAGGCGCTTCTTCGGGTCGTTGGAGTGCAGGTCGGCATCCGCATGCGTGTGCGCGTCGATGAAACCCGGCGCCACCACCATGCCCGTGGCATCGATGACGCGCTTCGCGGTGAACTGCGCCGATGCCGCCTTGCCGGCGAACACGATGCGGTCGCCTGCGATGCCCACGTCGCCTACCACCGGCGTGTCGGAGTCGCCGGTGTAGACGGTGCCGCCGCGCAGCAGCAGGTCGAGCGCGACGGGGGTGTCGCCGGCGGCATGCAGGGTGGGAGCGAAGGGCGCGAGGGTCGAGAGAACGGCCAGCGTGACGAAGGACTTGCGCATGGAGTGTCTGGCCCGTGAAGGCTTCTTGTAGAAGGAGTGCGGCCAGTTTAGGAGCCGCCTCCGCGCCCTCGCCAATTCCTTTTGCACCATGCCCCATGACCTGAAGGCATGGGCTGCCGGGCTATGTTCAGGTGTGTGTCGTGAGCTGCCCGAGGCCGAGCCGCTCGTACACCGCAGCCGTCTGCCGGCGCAGCCGCAGCGACTCGGGCTGGCCGTTGAGCTGCTGCTGCAGGATGCCTTGCGCCGCTGCCAGCGAGGCTTCGGTGCCGCTGCGCACCAGCGCATCGAGGTACACCTGCTCGAACAGGTCGCGCTGCGCATGGCTGCCGCCGATCTCGATCATGCGCGGCAGCGCCGCGCCAAGGCCTTCGATGGTCGCTGCCAGATCGCCGCGCGCATGCGCCACCAGTCCGTGCGCGGCCGGCACGCACACGCGCTGCCATGCCGCGCGAGTCGATGCCGGTGCGTCCGGCGCGAAGGCCACGATATTGCGCAGCAGCACTTCGGCCTCCGGGCGGCCGGCGCGCGCGAGGCCGTAGAGGTATTGCAGGTCGAGAAAGGGCAGCACATGGTCGGCCTGGCGTTGCTGCAGGTAGCCCGCCACGTCGTCCCAGCGATTGCCCACGTCGATGCCCGCGAGCTCCAGCCGCGCGAGCAGCGACACGGCGCCGATCTGGTCCTGCGAATAGTCCTTCACCACGCCCCAGGCGTGCTCGTCGTACACGGCGAGCGCCTCGGCATCGCGGCCCAGGTCGATCAGGAACAGCGCCATGTGCCACCAGTTGTGCGTGACCATGAATGAATTCAGCCCGGTCCACGTGTCGCTCACGCCCCGCATGAACGCCAGCCCCTCGGCGAGACGGCCTTCGGTGAGCATCACGTGCGCCAGCGCGTGATGCGCCCACGGCTCCTTGCGGCACATGGCGACGGCGCGGCGCGCGCTCGCCTCGGCCTCGCGCATCAGGTGGCATTGCTCGTAGCCGAAGGCCGCCATGCCGTGCACGTAGGGCACGTCGGCCGCATGCGGCAGCACAGCCAGCGCGAGCCGCAGCATGCCGGGGCAGTCGCCGGTGTTGAAGCAGTGGTACTGGCCGAGCTTGACCGACACCAGATCGCGCGGATGCTCGTGGGCCTGCTCCGTGTGCAGCGTGATGGCGCGGGCGATGTCGCCGTCGGCCCAGGCTTCGATGGCCGCGATGTAGCGTTGCTCGCGCGGTGTTGCGCGCGCAGCACCGGCGCGGGCCTTCGCGAGGAACGGCCGCGCATTGGCCGCGGCCTCGCGCGATTCGGCGAACAGGTGCAACGTGGCGCAATAGGCCTGCACGATGGGGCTCGCATCGGCATCGGCCACCGCGATCAGGTTGACGGCACGGGCCTCGCTGGAGATGAAGCCCATGACGAAGTCGTCGACCAGCGGCAGGCTGGCGGGGTCTTCGAGGGTGAGAGGGTTGCCGAGGCTGTCGGCGGAAGATTTTCCGGAGGGCATGGCGGCATGGTGCCATGCCCCGGATTGCTTCGGCACAGCACTGGCTTTTTCACGGCGCTGTTGCTGGTTCGCTATGCATGAAATTGCCACTGCCAAGGCCAGGAACACCGCGGAACCGGCTTGGCCGGGCCGCAGGTGTTGCCCCCGGAAGGGGGTTGGCGTAGCGACACGAAGTGCGCGAAGCCTGGGGGTGAGCCCATCTAGACACCGGCTTGTTGATGGCGGTACTCCTGTGTCTTGCCGCCGTAGCCGTAGGCCGCGCCGCGCGCGTCGATCACGTGGATGTACGACACCTCATGCAGGTCCGGCCGGATCCTCGCCATCGCCGCATGCACTTCGCGAAGGTAGCGCGCCTTCTCGGCCTTGGTGTTGGTCTCGTCGGTGATGCTGATGTCGAGATGGAAGGCCGACTTGCCCAGAGAGGCCAGTGACTGCCCGCCGATGAACCAGGCGTCGGCTGCGATGTACTGCACGGTGATGGCGATGACCGGCAGCTGCTTGCCGAGCACGCTCTGCGTGAGCTCGGCGACTGCGTCGACGGTCTTGCGGGTGAGGTCGGCGTCGGGTTGGCCGGAGAGGTGGACGACGATGTGGGGCATGGTGAACTCCTTGGATGAACGGGTTGTCGATGGGGTGATTGTGGAAGTCTGTTCGTCATCGGAAAAGCGGGAAGATATGATGCATTCCATCGGAATAACGGATGGATAAAAAGCCATGCAGGGATTCGACCTGGAGCAACTGCGCACGCTGGCTGCCGTCGTAGACGCCGGCAGCCTCACTGCGGCGGCGCCGCGCGTCTTTCTTTCTCAGTCGTCCGTGAGCGAGCAGATCCGCAAGCTGGAAGAGCGCGCGGGGCAGTCGCTGCTCACGCGCAGCAAGGCCGGTGTGTCGCCCACCGAGGCAGGCGCGCGGCTGCTGGGCTATGCGCGGCGCATCCTGGCATTGAGCGACGAGGCCTTCCGCGACCTGCACGGCGAGACGCTGCAGGGCGAATTGCGGCTCGCCGTCACCGACTACTTCCGGCCCGGCGACCTGACGCGGCTGCTCGGGCGCCTCGGCGAGAGCTATCCGCAGGTGCGGCTGAACGTCACCATCCTGAAAAGCGACGCCCTGCGCGCCGCCTACGCACGCGGCGACTTCGACGTGGCGGTGGGAATGAACATCGCCGGTGTTTCCGCCGCACAGCTCCGCGCGTCGGTGATCCGGCGCGAGTCGCTGGTGTGGCTGGGCGCGGCGGGCATGCGGCTCGTGCGCGGCGAGCCGGTACGCCTGCTGGTGCTGCCCGACACCTGTTCGCTGCACCAGTTCACCGTGGCGCTGCTGCGGCGCCGGCATGTGCCCTATGTGCTGGCGCACGTGGCGTCGGGCGTGGCGGGGCTGCAGTCGGCGCTGGCGGCGGGGCTTGGCGTGGCCTGTCTCAACGAGTCGGCGATCAGCGAAGGGGTGACGCGGCTCGCCACGCCCCACGGGTTGCCGGCGCTGCCGCGCGTGGCCTTCGAGTTCCTGCCCGGCCGCCGGGGCGAAACGGCGTTCGTGACCCGGGCCCGGGAACTGCTGGCCACCCATCTGGTGTGAGCCGGGCGTCGGGGTGGCGCAAGATTTGCGTCAGGTTCGGCATGGACGCGCCACCTCCCACCACCCAGCCAGACTGGCTACGCCATTCCCGCTTCGACGACGCCCAGGCGATCTTCTCGGGCACGCTTTTCGTCGCCATCGCCATGATGCTGTTCGGCCAGGCGGGCCTGCTCACGGGCGGCACGGCCGGTATCGCCTTCTTGCTGCACTACGCCACGGGAGTGAGCTTCGGAAGGCTGTTCTTCCTGGTCAACCTGCCGTTCTACTGGTTCGCATGGCGGCACATGGGGCGGGCGTTCACGATCAAGACCTTCTCCGCGATTGCCTTGCTCTCGGTGATGACCGACTGGGCGCCGCGCTACCTGTCGATCGATTCACTGCATCCGGCCTTTGCGGCCGTGCTCGGCGGGCTGCTGCTGGGCACCGGCTGCCTGTTCCTCGCCCGCCATCGCGCGAGCCTCGGTGGTGCGACCGTGTTGACGCTGTACCTGCAGGAAAAACGTGGCTGGCCCGCGGGCAAGGTGCAGATCGGGATCGACTGTACGGTGGTCCTGCTTGCCTTGTTCGTGATTCCACCGCAGCGCGTGGCGTGGTCGGTGCTAGCCGCTGTCGTGATGGGGATTTTTCTCTGGGTCAACCACAAGCCGGGGCGTTACGCCGCGACCTGAGGCTGCTGCTGACCAGGCGGCAGGGGCCAGGGCCGCTGCGGTTCCCGGATCTGCTCGAAGGCCCGCGCCACGCGCAACACGCCGAGATCGTCGAAGCGTTGTCCGGCAATCTGCAGCCCGATCGGCAATCCCGAAGCCGAGTACCCGCAATTCACCGAAGCCGCAGGTTGTTCCGACATGTTGAACGGCACCGTGAACCCGATGTGCTCCAGCGGCCGCAGCGGGTCGTTGGTGGGCGAGGGCGCCTCGGCTGCGGCCGGCATGTTGGGCGACACCGGCGAGATCACGTAGTCGAAGCGCGCGCAGGCACTCACCGCGGCCACGCGCGTCGCATGGAACTGGCTGAAGCTGCGGAACACATGCTCGCCGCTGAACTCGGCCGCGCTCTCGGCCCATTCGCGGATGTAGGGCAGTACCTTCGAGCGCTGGTCGGCCCGCAGCCCCTTCATGTCTACCAGCGAGCGCATGCGCCACAGGTGGTCCATGCCATCGAGCATGGCCTGCGACATGAAGGGCTGCATCGGCTCGATGATGGCGCCGGCCTTTTCCAGCAGGCGTGCCGCCTGCTCGACTGCCTCCTGGATCTCGGGCTCCACCGCCAGTCCGCAGCCCGCGTCCAGCAGCAACCCGATGCGCAGGCCGCGCAGATGGTCGGGCGACACGTCGAAGCCGGCCCAGTCGATGTCCTGTGCCGGCAGGCTCATGCTGTCGCGCGCGTCGGGCTTCGACAGCGCCTGCATCAGCAGTGCGGCGTCGCCCACGGTGCGCGTCATCGGCCCGGCGGCGCGGCCCATGTAGGGCGGGTCGATGGGAATGCGGCCCAGGCTCGGCTTGAGCGTGAAGATGCCGCACCAGCTCGCCGGCAGGCGCAGCGAGCCGCCGATGTCGGTGCCCAGGTGCAGCGGGCCGTAGCCCGCCGCGGCGGCCGCACCGGCACCCGCGCTGGAACCGCCGGGCGTGAGGCGCAGATCCCACGGGTTGCGCGCCAGCGTGTGGAAGCTCGAAAGCCCCGAGGACAGCATGCCGTAGTCCGGCATCGTCGTCTTGCTCACGATCACCGCGCCTGCTTCCTTCAGGCGCGCGGCCGGCGGTGCGTCGGCGGTTGCGGGCTTCAGGTCGACTGCGGCGGTGCCCGCGGGCATCGGGTCGCCGCGCGTCGCGATGTTTTCCTTGATGGTGGCCGGCACGCCGTCCAGCGGCCCGCGCGCATCGCCGCGCAGCCAACGCGCTTCCGACGCACGCGCCTGTTCGAGCGCCGCCTCGGGCCTGAAGAGCCAGGTGGCCTGCAGGTGCGGCTCCCAGCGCTCGACCTGCGCGATCACGGCCTGCGTGACCTCCACCGGCGAGAGCTTCTTTTCGCGGTACGCGGCGGCGAGTTCCTGCGCGGACAGGTCGCTCATCAGCGAGGGGGCGTCGGACACTGCCCGCTCAGCCCCAGGACAGCGCCGACAGGTCGTTCACGAAGATCGGGTTTTCCTTCCAGATGCCCTTCACGCTCTTCTTTGCGACCGTCGGGAACTGCGGCTGGTAGAGGAAGCCGTTGGCCGCGTCGGTGGCCAGCATCTTCTGTGCGTCGCCCAGCAGCTTGTTGCGCTCGGTGGCGTTGGCGGTGGTCTTGATCTTGTCGAACAGCGTGTCGAAGGCCTTCGACTGGTAGCCCCAGTAGTAGTCCGGCTTGGCGTAGTTGCCGAGGTCGAAGGGCTCGACGTGCGACACGATCGACAGGTCGTAGTCCTTGTTGCCGTAGGTGCCGCTGAGCCATTGAGCCCACTCGACGTTCTGCACCTTCACCACAATGCCGATCTTGGCCAGTTGGGCCACGATCACCTCGCCGCCCTGGCGCGCGTACGGCGGCGGGGGCAGCGTCAGCTTCAGTTCGAGCGGCGTCTTCACGCCGGCCTCGGCCAGCAGCTTCTTGGCCTTCTCGACGTCGAAGGGGTTGATGCCGGTGGTGTCGACGAAGCCCGCCGCGCCCGGCACGTAGTGGCTGCCGATGGGCACGCCGAAGCCGTCGGCGGCGCCTTCGATGACGGCCTTGCGGTCGATGGCGGCGAGGATGGCACGGCGCACGCGCACGTCGTCCAGCGGCTTCTTCCTGTTGTTGATCGACAGGATGGTCTTGGCGCGCGAACCGGCCAGGATCACCTGGAACTGCGGATTCATCCTGAACTGCTGCACCACGCGCGTGCCGATGCGCGGGAACACGTCGATGTCGCCCGAGAGCATGGCCGCGGCCTGCGCAGCGGTGTCGGAGATGAAGCGGAAGGTGACCTTGTTGATCTTCGCGGTGGCCGGGCTGCGGAAGCCTTCCCACTTGCTCAGCGTGATCGAAGAGCCCTTGGCCCAGTTGTCAAGCTTGTAGGGGCCGGTGCCGACCGGCTTGGTGGCGTTGCCCTCGGCGCTCTTGGGCTCGACGATGACAGCAGTGGCCTGGCCCAGCACGAAGGGCAGGTCGGGGTCGATCTCCTTGTTGATGACCACGACGGTGTAGTCGTCGACCACCTGCGTGCTCAGGTTGGCGAAGGTGCGCTTGTCCTTGTTGGTGCTCTTCTCGCTGCCGGCGCGGTCGAACGAGAACTTGACGGTGGCCGCGTTGAAGGGCTCGCCGTTCTGGTACTTCACGCCGCGGCGCAGCTTGAAGGTGTAGGTCTTCAGGTCGGGGGAGATTTCCCAGCTCTCGGCCAGCAGCGGCGTGACGCTGCCGTCGGAGTTGATCTTGGTGAGCGTCTCGAGGATGTTGTACTGCACCACCTCGGCGATGGCGGCCGCGGCGCCGGTGGTCGGGTCGAGCCCCGGCGGCTCGAGCGCCATGCCGATCACGATGGCGTCCTTCCTGCCCTGCGCCATGCCGGCGAGCGGGGTGGCCAGCGCTACGGTGGCGCCGGCGGTGGTAAGGAGGGTGCGACGGTTCAACATACGTGTGATCTCCGGAAAAACAGGCCAGGTTCGAATGACGACTACTGCTCCGGCGTGCGCCATGCCCCGAAGGGAGGCGCGACGCCGCGAAAGACACGGCACGCAGCACGAAAGATGCCACGTGCACGGCCGGTCATTCTCTCGCAGCGGGCGCGCCGGTGCGCGGGCCCCGGGCCGGTTTTTCCTCGGGACGTTCCCGTAGGCGGTGGTGCCTCGCTCAGGCCCAGGACAGGGCCGCGATGTCGTTCACGAAGATCGGCGTGTCCTTCCACAGCCCGCGCAGGTTGCGCCCCGCCACGGTGATGAACTGTGGCTGGAACAGGAAGACGTTGGCCGCGTCCTCCGCCAGCAGCCGCTGCGCGTCGCCCAGGTAGCGCAGCCGGTCGGCCGGGCGCGCGGCGTCGCGCGCCTTGTCGAAGATCTCGTTGAACTTCGCCGACTGGTAGCCCCAGTAGTACTCCGGCTTGGTGTAGTTCACCAGGTCGAAGGGCTCGACGTGCAGGATCAGCGAGAGGTCGTAGTTCTTGTTGCCGTAGGTGCCGCTGATCCATTGCGCCCATTCGACGTTCTGGATCTTCGCGACGATGCCCACCTTGGTGAGCTGCGCGGCGATGAGTTCGCCGCCCTGGCGTGCGTAGGGCGGAGGCGGCAGCACCAGCTCGAGTTCGAGCGGCGTCTTCACGCCGGCTTCGGCCAGCAGCTGCTTCGCCTTCTCGACGTTGTAGGGGTTGATGCCGGTGGTGTCGACGTAGCCCGGCGCACCCGGCACGTAGTGGCTGCCGATGGCGATGCCGCGGCCGTCGACGGCCGCTTCGATCACCGCCTTGCGGTCGATGGCAGCCGAGATCGCGCGGCGCACGCGCACGTCGTCGAGAGGCTTGCGCCTGTTGTTGATGGCGAGGATGGTCTTGCCGCGCGAGGCGTTGAACACCACCTGGAAGCGCTTGTCGTTCTGGAACTGCGGCAGGCTGCGCGACACCGACGCATGCGGGAACAGGTCGATGTCGCCTGAGAGCAGCGCGGTGGTCTGCGCGGCCGGTTCGGAGATGAAGCGGAAGCTGGCCTTGCGGATCTGCACCGCCTCGGCGTTGCGCCAGCCGTCCCACTTGGCGAGCCCGATGCTCGAGCCCTTGGACCAGTTGTCGAGCCTGTAGGGGCCGGTGCCGACGGGCTTGGTCGCGTTGGTCTCCACCGTCTTGGGCTCGACGATGATGGCCGAGGCCTGCCCGAGCAGGAACAGCAGGTCGGGCTCGATCTCCTTCGTGATCAGCACCACCGTGTGGTCGTCGACCACCTGCGTCGCGATGTTGGTGAAGGTGCGCTTGTCCTTGTTGGTGCTGTTGGCCGCGGCCGCGCGGTCGAACGAGAACTTCACGCTCTGCGCATTGAAGGGCTCGCCGTTCTGGAACTTGACGCCGCGCCTGAGCCTGAAGGTGAGCGTCTTCAGGTCGGGCGACACCTCCCAGCTTTCGGCCAGCAGCGGTGTGACGCTGCCGTCGGAGTTGATCTTGGTGAGGGTCTCGAAGACGGTGTAGAGCACCACCTCGGCGATCTCGGCGCCGGCCTTGGCCGTGGGGTCGAGGCCCGTGGGCTCCAGCGTGAGGCCGATGACCAGCGCATCCTTTCTCTTCTGCGCCAGGGCGAGGGTCGGCAGGGCCAGCGGTGTCAGGGCTGCGGCGCCGGTGGCGAGCAGGGTGCGTCGTTTGAGCATGAAGCGGTGTCCTCGGAACAGGGGGCAGGCATCATCCGCGACGGCGGGCGCATGCGCAACCAGATGCTTATGACCCACTCATCCTAAGCAGGGCGGGCGACGCTTCGATGTCAGTCAGGCGGCGAGCAGCGTGCCGCCAGTGGGCGTGCGGGGCACCGCGTCGAGCAATGTGCGCGTGTACTCGTGCTTCGCGTGATGGAAGAGTTCGGCGGGCGGGCCCTGCTCGACGATCAGGCCCTTCCACACCACGCACACGTCGTCGCACAGGTGGTTGACCACCGCGAGGTCGTGGCTGATGAGCAGGTAGCTGATGCCGAACTGCTGCTGCAGGTCCTGCATCAGGTTGAGCACCTGGGCCTGCACCGACACGTCGAGCGCGCTCACGGGCTCGTCGGCCACGATGAGCTTGGGGCGCGTGATGAGGGCTCGCGCAATGGCGATGCGCTGGCGCTGGCCGCCGGAGAACTCGTGCGGGTACTTGTCGAGATCGGTGGTGCGCAGGCCCACCGCGGCCAGCGTTTCGCTGGCGCGCTCGCGCTGCTCGGCGCGGCTGGTGGCTGCCAATGCCTCGAGCGGCTCGGCGACGATGCGCGCGACGGTCTGGCGCGGATCGAGCGAACCATAAGGGTCTTGGAACACCATCTGGAAGTCGCGCCGCGCCACGCGCAGCTCTTCCTTCGACAGCGCGTGAAGGTTGCGGCCTTCGAGCGAGACGGTGCCCGAGGTGGGTGTATCGAGCGCCATCACGAGGCGCGCGATGGTCGACTTGCCCGAGCCCGATTCGCCGACGATGCCCACGCTCTTGCCGGCCTGCACGTCGAAGCTCACACCGTTGAGCGCCTTCACCGTCGGCGGCGGGCCGAACAGCTTCTCGCGCGGCAGCGCGTAGTGACGCACGAGGTTGGTGACCCGCAGCAGCGGTGATGCGTTGGTGGTGGTCGCGCTCATGGTGCGATGGCTCCTTGCGCGGCGATCTCCTCGAGCCTGATGCAACGCACCGCGTGGTCGTGCGGCAGCATCGTGGCCGGTGGCGGCGTGGTCTTGCAGGCGTCGACGGTGTAGCTGCATCGACCAGCGAAAGGGCAACCCTTCGGCAGGTCGACCAGCTCGGGCACGCTACCCCTGATGGTGGCCAGCCGCTGGCCGCGCGGTGCGCCGATGGCCGGACGCGCGGCGAACAGGCCCTGCGTGTAGGGATGCGCGCGGCGTGCGAACACGGCCTCGGTCGGGCCGCTCTCGACCACGCTGCCGCCGTACATCACGAGCATCTTCGAGACCGTCTGCGCGATCACGCCGAGGTCGTGCGAGATCAGGATCAGCGCCATGCCGCGCTCGGCCACGAGGCTCTTGATCAGCTCGAGGATCTGCTTCTGGATGGTGACGTCGAGCGCGGTGGTGGGCTCGTCGGCGATCAGCAGGTCGGGCCCGCATGCGAGCGCCATCGCGATGCCGATGCGCTGGCGCTGGCCGCCCGAGAACTGGTGCGGGTACGCATCGAGGCGCGAAGCCGCATCGGGAATGCCCACGCGCTCCAGCAGCGCGAGCACTTCCTTGCGCGCGTCGGCCTTCGAGAGCCCGCGGTGCAGCCGCAACGGCTCGCCGACCTGGCGCGCGATGGTGTGCACCGGGTTCAGCGCAGTCATCGGCTCCTGGAAGATCATGCCGATGCGGTTGCCGCGGATCTGGCACATCTGCTTTTCGGGAAGGCCGACGAGCTCCGTGCCGTCGAAGCGGATGCTGCCGCCGACCTTCGCGGTCGATGGCAGCAGGCCCATGAGCGACATCACGGTGATCGACTTGCCGCAGCCCGATTCGCCGACGATGCCCAGCGTTTCACCACGCTCCAGCGTGAAGCCGATGCCGCGCACCGCCTCGGCGGGGCCACGCTGCGTCTGCAGGCCGATGCGGAGGTCCTTGACTTCGAGCAGGGGCATCTTGCTTACCTCGCCCGTGCCAGTCGGGGGTCGAGCAGGTCGCGCAGGCCGTCGCCGAGCAGGTTCAGGCCCAGCACCGCGAACGCGATGGCCATGCCGGGGAACACGGCGAGCAGGGGGGCCTGGAACATCATTGTCTGGGCCTCGCTGAGCATGCGGCCCCATGAGGGCTGCGGCGGCTGCGTGCCGAGGCCGAGGTAGGAGAGGGCGGCCTCGGCAAGGATGGCGATGGCGAAGCGGATGGTGATCTGCACGATCAGCACGGCCGAGATGTTCGGCAGAACATGCTGCATGGTGATCGCGAAGCCGCCCTTGCCACAGGCGCGCGCGGCGGCCACGTACTCGCGCGACCAGATTGCATTGGCCGAGGCGCGCGTGATGCGCGCGAAGGTCGGGATGTTGTAGATGCCGATCGCGATGATCGCGTTGACGATGCCCGCGCCGAACACCGCCGTCATCATGATGGCCGAAAGGATCGCGGGGAAGGCCAGCGAGAAGTCGGTGAGCCGCATGATGGCTTCCTCGACCCAGCCGCGCTTTGCTGCCGCGAGCAGGCCGAGCGCGGTGCCGACCACGAGACCGATGCCGACGGCGATCACGCCCACGAGGATCGACGCGCGTGCGCCCACCAGCAGCAGCGACGCTACATCGCGCCCGTAGGTGTCGGTGCCCAGCCAGTGCGCGCCCGTCGGCGGCTTCAGCTTGTTGGCCATGTCCATCTCGTAGGGGGACCACGGCGTCCACACCAGCGAGACGGCGGCAGCGAGCAGCAGGAGCAATGTCAGCGTTCCGCCCAGCACGAAGCTGCGGTGATGCAATGCGCGGCGCCAGAAGCCCGGCACCTTGAGCGCGGCCGCGTTGGGGACTGCTGCGGTGCTCATATGTCGCTGGCCTTGATGCGCGGGTCGATCACGGCGTAGAGCACGTCGACCACGAAGTTCACAATGACCACCATGGCCGCCAGCAGCATCACGCAGTTGCGCACCACGATCAGGTCGCGGTTGCTGATGGCCTGGAAGATCAGCCGGCCCAGGCCGGGAAGATAGAACACGTTCTCCACCACGATCGTGCCGGCCAGCAGTTCGGAGAACTGCATGCCCATGACCGTGATGACCGGGATCATCGCGTTGCGCAGCACGTGGGTCCACAGCACCATGCGCTGCGACACGCCTTTGGCGCGCGCCGTGCGAACGAAGTCCTCGCGCATCACTTCGAGCACGGCCGAGCGCGTGATGCGCGCGAGGATCGCGGCCTGAACGACAGCCAGCGACAAGGCAGGCAGCAGCAGCGACTTGATCCCCGCGAAGATGCCTTCGCCCCAGCCCTCGAAGCCGCCGGCGGAGAACCACTGCAGCTGCACCGAGAACACCAGGATCAAGAGGATGGCGAACCAGAAGTTCGGAATGGCGATGCCGACCTGGGCCATGCCCATGAGGCCGACGTCGCCGAGCTTGTTGTGGCGGGCCGCTGCGGTCACGCCCACCAGCAGCGCGATCACGACAGTCAGTGCCATGGCCAGCACGGCCAGGGGCACGGTGAGCGCGAGGCGTTCGAGGATCAGGTCGAGCACCGGAGAGCTGTAGGCGTAGCTGTCGCCGAGGTTGCCGGTGAGCAGGCCGCCGATCCAGTGCCAGTAGCGCGTCCATGCGGGCTGGTCGAGGCCGAGCTTGGTTGCGAGGGCTGCGACGGCCTCGGGCGAGGCGTCGGGGCCCATGAGCATCTGCGCGGCGTTGCCGGGCAGGATCTCGAGCACGAGGAAGACGATGATCGAGGCACCGACCAGCGTGCCGATCAGCGTGGCAAGGCGCTTGATTAGAAACAGACTCATGGGGCGGGGCGCAGCATAACTGACTCCTGCAACAAATGTGCCCCGAATGTGGCCTTTGTCATTCACCGGCGGCCCGTCGGCCAAGGCCCGCGATAATCGGGGGATGGCCCTCATGATCACCGACGAATGCATCAACTGCGATGTCTGCGAGCCCGAGTGCCCGAACGATGCGATCTACATGGGTGAGGCGTTCTACGAGATCGATCCGCACAAGTGCACCGAGTGCGTTGGCCACTTCGATGAGCCACAGTGCGTGCAGATCTGCCCGGTGGCCTGTATTCCCGTGAACCCCGAGCATGTGGAAAGCCGCGAGACGCTGATGCAGAAGTACCAGCGTCTCACGGCGATCAAGGTGACTGCTGCGGCATCGGCAGCGTCGTCCGGCGGCTAGTCGGCCGACTTCCGCTTCTTTTTCCTGGGAGCCGGCGCGTCGCCGGCCGCCTTCGCGCCCTGGCCGCCGCTGAAGCTCATGCTCGATCTGCGAGGCGCGCTGGCCTCCTTGCGTGCGCGGTCACGTTCCCGTTGCTCGGCCATGGCGAGCCGTCTCTCCGCCAGGGCTGCGCTCCTTGCCTCCCGCGCGGCCCGCTGGTCGCGGTCGTAGGCCGCTTTTTCCAGCGACAGCCGGCTGCGTTCGAGGCGATCGGCCTGGGTCTGGTTGTTGCGCGTCCCGGCATCGGCGGCCCGGCGGTCTTCGTTGCTGCGGTGGTCGTCCACCTTCACCGTCCTGCCGCCTTCACAGGGCTGGTCGGAATAGGTGTTGCCGCATCGCCAGGTTTGCCCAGCGCCCTGGGCGAGAGCACCTGCGGAATAGATGCATGTTGCTATCGAAAGCGTAGCAATTCCAATCCTCCCTGCTTTCGTTCCCTTTTCTCTCTTCTTCTTGGTTTTTCCACTCATTTTTTATTTCTCTCCCTCCTGCACTCCGATGGCCGGCTAGGTGGCGGCAGGCGTGCCCCCGTCGCCGGGCTCCCTCCGCGGCGGCTTGGGCCGGGGCGGTTTGCTCGTGTGAATGACCAGGGTCGCTTTCTCCATCTCGCCCGCCACCAGCGCGGGGATCGCGTGCAGGGTGCGGGTGATGGCGTCCTCGATCGCTTCGCGTTGTTCCTTGAGCGGCTTCTTGAGCACCCAGTTGACGACCTCCGACTTCACGCCGGGGTGTCCGATGCCAAGGCGCAGCCGCCAGTAGTCGCCGGTGCCCAGCTGCGCGTGGATGTCGCGCAGCCCGTTGTGGCCGGCATGGCTGCCGCCGAACTTGAGCTTGACCTGGCCCGGGACCACGTCGAGCTCGTCGTGCACCACGAGGATTTCTTCAGGTGCGATCTTGAAGAAGCGCGCGAGGGCGGCCACCGACTTGCCCGACAGGTTCATGAAGGTCTGCGGCTCCAGCAGCCAGATGCTCTGGCCGCCGATGCTCGTGCGCGCGGCGAGGCCGTGATAGCTGCGCTCTGGCACCAGGTTGAGCTTCCATTCGCGCGCGAGGGCGTCGATCCACCAGAAGCCGGCGTTGTGCCGCGTGGCTTCGTACTCGGGGCCCGGGTTTCCGAGGCCGACAAACAGCTTGATCATGGTCGTGGATTATCCGGTCCGCCGGAAAAGCAGAAGGCCCGCACGAGGCGGGCCTTCAACAAGCAACGGATGCGAAAGAAGCTGATTACTTCTTGGCAGGTGCCTTGGCGGCGGGCGTCTTGGCCGCAGCCTTGCCACCCTTGCCGGCCGGAGCGGCTGCTGCATCGGCAGCGGCGCCTTCGGCGGGAGCGTCGACTTCTTCAGCCGCCGGCGACACGGCCGAAGCCAGCACCGGGTTGACCTTGCCGTGGCTGACCCACTTCACGCCCTTGGGCAGCTTGATGTCCTTCAGCGTGACGGTGCCGTTCTTCTTCAGGCCCGACAGGTCGACTTCGATGAACTCGGGCAGATCGCTCGGCAGGCAGTTCAGTTCGAGTTCGGTCGTCACGTGATTGACCAGGTTCAGGTCGATCTTGACGGCTTCGGATTCTTCTTCACCCTTGAAGTGCAGCGGCACCTTCATGGTCATGCGGGTCTTGGCGTCCACGCGCTGGAAGTCGATGTGCTGCACCAGCTGGCGGAAGGGGTGGTATTGCACGTCGCGCAGCAGAACCTTGCTGACGTTGCCGCCCAGTTCCATCTCGAGAACGCTCGAGTGGAAGGCTTCCTTCTTGAGGGCGTGCCACAGCGCGTTGTGATCGATCTCGATCAGTTGCGGCTGGGTGTCGCCACCGTAGACGATGCCCGGGGTCTTGCCCGTGATGCGGAGACGGCGGCTCGCACCCGTGCCCTGCTTTGCGCGCTCAAAAGCGACGAATTTCATAACTAGCTCCTGTGAGAGTCCACCGCGACCAGTGCGACTCCGGTTCAAAAAGGCCTCCAGCAAAGGAGGCCCGCTTCATGCCCCGGTCAGAACAGGTTGTCCTGATCCGAGAACAAACTCATCACCGACTCGCCCTTGGCAATGCGCTGGATCGTTTCGGCGATCAGCGGTGCCACGGAGAGCTGGCGGATCTTTCCGCAGGCATTGGCGCCGTCGGAAAGGGGAATGGTGTTGGTCACGACCACTTCGTCGAGGGCCGAACCCTGGGTGATGCGCTCGATGGCCGGGCCCGAGAAGATCGGGTGCGTGCAATAGGCGTACACGCTCTTGGCGCCGCGTTCCTTCAGCACTTCGGCGGCTTTCACCAGCGTGCCGGCAGTGTCGATCATGTCGTCCATGATCACGCAGTTGCGGCCGTCGATCTCGCCGATCACGTTCATGACTTCGCTGACGTTGGCCTTCGGGCGGCGCTTGTCGATGATGGCGAGGTCGCAGTTCAGCTGCTTGGCCAGCGCGCGGGCGCGAACCACGCCGCCGACGTCGGGCGAGACCACGATCAGGTCTTCGTAGTTCTTGGCGCGCAGGTCGCCCAGCAGGACTGGCGACGCGTAGATGTTGTCGACGGGAATGTCGAAGAAGCCCTGGATCTGGTCGGCGTGCAGGTCCATCGTGAGCACGCGCTCGACACCGACGGTTTCCAGCAGGTTGGCCACCACCTTGGCCGAGATCGGCACGCGGCTGGAACGCGGGCGGCGGTCCTGGCGGGCATAGCCGAAGTAGGGGATCACGGCGCTGATGCGTTCGGCCGAGGCACGCTTGAGCGCATCGACCATGATCAGCAATTCCATCAGGTTTTCGTTGGTCGGAGCGCATGTCGACTGCACCACGAACACGTCGCGCGCCCGGACGTTCTGGTTGATCTCGACGGTGACTTCACCATCGGAGAAGCGGCCGACGCGGGCAGCACCCAGCGAGGTGCCGAGGTTGTGCGCGATTTCTGCAGCAAGGCCCGGATTGGCGTTGCCGGTGAAAACCATGAAATCAGGGTGATTAGCCTGCATGAGCGCGTCCCGGCAGTGCAAGTGGGCTTAGGAAGCCGCCAAAAGGTTCTTGTTGCGTGGCGACCGGTGAGCCGCCGATTATTGCAGCGGGTGGGCTGCAAATGAAGACTGCGGCCATCGGGCCGCAGTCGTTGAAGATTTGGCAGGGGAGAAAGGATTCGAACCTTTGCATGCTGGAATCAAAATCCAGTGCCTTAACCAGCTTGGCGACTCCCCTACACGGGTCGATGGTTTTCACCACCAACCGATATATGTCGCATCGAACCGAATGAACGATCCGATCATCTTCAGGTTGCCCATCCGCAGAGTGGATGAACTTCCAGGTTGCTGCATTGACGAACCTGCCAGCCTTCGGGGGCTTCGAGCAGTTCCGCTTCCTGCGGCGCTTGCGGCATCTTCGCGAACACCGAACTTCCGGAGCCGGTCATCCGGGCCTTCAATCCTTGGGTGCCGAGCCATTCGATGGCGTCGGTGACCGCGGGACAAAGTCGCTGGGCAACCGGCTGCAGGTCGTTGTGGCCGAAATCGAAAACCTGGTTTCCCAAGTTTGTCGCTTCAGACGATTCGCTATCTGCAGCAAAGCCTGAGATTATAGCAACAGGCGTGGCACGTTGAAGATCCGAAGCCGAAAAAATTAATCGGGTATCGAGTCCCTCCGGTGGTTTGACCACCGCGAAACGCGCCGGTGGGAGTGTAACCGGTGTGATTTCCTCCCCGATGCCCTCCACCCACGCATTGCGGCCGGCAAGAAAGAAAGGCACGTCGGCGCCCAGTTTCAGGCCGATGTGGGCCAGCCGCGACAGCGGCAGGTTCAGCCCCCAGAGGCGGTTCAGCGCAAGCAGGCAGGTGGCCGCATCCGACGAGCCTCCCCCCATGCCCGCCTGGGCCGGCACATGCTTGGCGACGCCGATGTGCGCACCCTGCCCGGGTGCCGCGAATGGCTGCAGGGCGCGCGCCGCACGCAGGATCAGGTCGTCCGCGGGCAGTTCCGTCGTCAGGTCTTCCCGGCTGAGCTGGCCATCGCGCCGCAGTTCGACGTGCAGCGTGTCGCACCAGTCGATCAGCACGAAGACCGACTGCAGCAGGTGATAGCCGTCGTCGCGCCGGCCGGTGATGTGAAGAAAGAGGTTGAGCTTGGCCGGCGCGGGGAGGTCGTAGATCGCCTTCATGACCGCTCGAACACGATGCGCAGATCGGCCCGCGGGCTCGGCGACTCGCGCACGGCATTCAGCCGCCCGTTGCCGAGTTGCGCAAGGTCGGGCTTCCAGCCGGGCACCGGGTCGTTGCGGCCCGCGAGCCAGCCGAACAGTGCACCGACCGGAATGGCGGCGCCGGTCGCGGCTTCGATCAATTCGTCGACGGAGTCGAAGCGGCGTGTCCTGCTGCCGTCTTTCAGCAGCGCCTCGCCCGGTGCCCAATGCAGCTGCGCGAGCGTGCTGCCGATGGGCGTGGTGAGCGTGAGGTCGCCCGTGTCGGCCGAGCCGCGCAGCTCGAACAGCGCGGCGAAGGTCTGGACCGGCTCGCTCTCGATGCGCAGCGACATGCGGCCGCTCCAGCTGTCCGTGGATTTCGGTGCGGAAGAGCCGCCGGACAGCTGCGCGCAGCCGGCTGCCAGCAGAACGCCCGCTCCGCCCACAGCCAGAAAGGCGCGGCGGCCTGCCTGCGTTGGCGCGAAAGCCAGTGCCTGCGCCATCTCAGGGCTTCACTCGCAGGCGTTTCAGCGTTTCCTGCAGCGTCTCGTTCTCGGCATCGCTCAACAGGGCTTCCTTCCAGATCGTGACAGCGCGGTCCTTCTGGCCGGAAGTCCACAGGACTTCGCCGAAATGCGCGCCGATCTCGGGATCGGGCCGCGTCTTGTAGGCCGCTTCGAGGATGCGGATGGCCTCGGCCGTGTTTCCGAGCCGGAACTCGACCCAGCCCAGGCTGTCGGCGATGAACGGGTCTGCCGGCGCCAGTTGCACGGCCTTCTGGATCAGCGTGCGTGCCTCTTCGAGCCGGATCTTGCGATCGGCGAGCGAGTAGCCCAGCGCGTTGTATGCGTTCTGGTTCTCGGGCTTGAGTTCGATGAGCCGGCGCAGCAGGCGCTCCATGTCGTCGAGGCGGTTGAGCTTCTCGGCGATCATGGCCTGGTCGTAGACGAGGTCGCCGTCGTCCGGCGACGCCGCCGAGGCTTGGGCGAGCATGTCGTATGCCGCCTGGAACTGCTTAGCGTCGCGCAGCAGCTGAACTTCGGCCAGGAACTTCTGCTTCTTGTCCTCGGGCGTGCGCTCGGGCAGTCCGCGGATGACTTCGCGGGCCTGGGGCAGCTTGCCCTGGCGCGCCAGCAGGGTCGCGCGGCGCGTCTGCGCGGCCACCAGCTCGTCGGCGCCGTCGATGCGCGAGAGCCAGCGCTCGGCTGCCGCATAGTCCTTGCGCCGCTCGGCCAGCTGCGACAGCGCGAAGTACGCCTGCGACAGGCCGCGTTTGCGGTCGGCTGCGTCATTGGCGTCGGCATCCTTGCTGGCGGCCTTCTGGCTGCCCGACAATTCGATGAAGCGCTTGATCGAGGCCTCGGCCGCGGCGTCCTGCCGGTTCTGCATCTGCAGGCTGCCGAGGAGCAGCCACGGCTCCGCGAGTTCGGGGCGCGACGTGGTCACCGTCTGGAGCTGCGCGGCGGCATCGTTGTAGCGCCGGTTCTCGACCAGCACACGTGCATAGGCAATGCGCAGGTCGGGCGCGGCCTTCGGGTTGTTGTTCAGGTAGCGCGTGACGATCGGTTCGGCGAGCGGCTGGCCGGGGTCGATCATTTCGAGCGCCAGCACGGCAGGTGCCTCGGAGGCCGGATCGATCTCCTGGCCCTTGCGCGCGGCCTCGAGCGCACTGGAAGCATCGCCCGCGTTGAGGCGCAGCCGACCGACGGTGGCCCAGGCGAGCCCGCCGGTGGTGGGGCTCTTCAGCTCGTCGACCAAAGCCTGCTCGACCACCGAGGCGGCGAGCTTCTTGTCCGAAGCGCGCGAGTAGTTGCGTGCGATCACGGCCATGAGCAGCGGGCGCTCGATCTGCGAGGTGGCTGCCACTTCGGCGCGCAGCGGCTCGACGGTTTCGCCGATGCGGTTCAGCGCGATCAGGATCTGCAACTCGATGCGGCGTGCGTCGCGCGAGTTCGGCAAGGTTTCCTGCCAGGCCCGTGCCGCGGCCAGCGCCGCATCGCCGGAGCGCGATTGCAGGGCGATCTCGACCGCGCGCTGGAACAGCTTGCCGTCGCGCAGCCGGCGGGCGGCATCGAGCACGAGCGCGTAGCCGGAGCCCGGGTCGCCGGAGCGCGCCGTCATTTCGCCCATCAGGATTTCGTAGAACAGGTCGGCCGTCAGTGCAGACTGCAACGGTGCCGCAGGTTCGCTGGCCGCCTTTGCCGCGGCCGGACGAGGCCTGGCCGCGGGCTTCGGCGGTGCCGACCGTTCGATGACGGGAGCGGGGCTGGCGGGGGTTGCGGGATCGGAAGATTGCGCGTGAACGGCACAAGCCATCAAGGCGAGAGACGCGGCCGCCGCAAGGCGGTGTCGGCGGGGCGAAAGATTCATCTGGTCATAATAATCCAGGCTTTTGAACGAGCATCGCGTGGGGCCTCGTCGCCGCCGGCGTTTGCCTGAGATTTACTTTTTTCATGCCCGAGCTACCCGAAGTCGAAGTTACCCGCCGTGGGTTTGCCGATCGCATCGCAGGCGGGCGCGTCGAGGCGGTTCGCATCGGCAAGCCCTTGCGCTGGGCACTGATGGTGCTGCCCGAGGCGCTTGTCGGGCGGCAGGTGCGCGAGGTGCGCAGGCGCGGCAAGTACCTGCTGATCGACCTGGACCGCGGCATCCTGCTGCTGCACCTGGGTATGTCGGGCAGCCTGCGCTTCGATGCGGCACTGCCGCCGCCCGGGCCGCACGACCATTTCGACCTCGTCACCGACCGGGGCACGCTGCGGCTCAACGATCCGCGCCGCTTCGGCGCCGTGGTCTACGTGGAGGACGAAGCCGCGCCGTGGGCCATCAAGCTGCTCGGCGGCCTGGGCATGGAGCCGCTGGACGAAGGCTTCGACCTCGATGCCTTCCACGCCGGCCTCAGGAAGCGCAAGACCGCCGTCAAGCAGGTGCTGCTGGCCGGCGACGTGGTGGTGGGTGTGGGCAACATCTACGCGTCGGAGGCGCTGTTCCAGGCGGGCATCCGGCCGACGCTGTCGGCGGCGCGCATCAGCCGTCCGCGCGCGGCCAGGCTCCATGCGGCCGTGCGTGAAATCCTGGCGCGGGCGGTGGAGAAGGGCGGCAGCACGCTGCGCGATTTCTCCAATGTGGACGGCCAGAATGGCTATTTCCAGCTCGAAGCGACCGTCTACGGCCGCGCTGGCGAGCCGTGTCGGGTTTGTGCAACGCCGATCAAGCTGCTGCGCCAGGGGCAGCGCTCCACCTATTACTGCCCCAATTGCCAGAAGTAGGCACAGGCCCGCGCAAAAGAAACCGAAAAATAGAAACAATCCAGAAACCATGGCGGCATGCCTGCCGATGTATATTTGTAAATTGTTTCTTACATATCCCCCTTGAGCCGCTCCTTCAACCAACAACTCGATCAGCACGGCGCATGGCGGAGCAATTTCGCCCACCGGCTGCAGTGGCTGTCCCGCTGGCTGACCGAGAACGAGTTGCTCGACCAGGCGGTGGCGGAGCGCCTGCGCGGGCTCGAGACGCAGATCCGTACCAGCAAGGTCATGGTCGCCTTCGTCGCGGAGTTCTCGCGCGGCAAGTCGGAACTGATCAACGCCATCTTCTTCGCCGGCTATGGGCGGCGCATCATGCCCGCGAGCGCCGGCCGCACGACGATGTGCCCGACCGAGCTGGGCTACGACGCCGCGCATGCGCCCAAGCTGCGCCTGCTGCCCATCGAGACCCGGCTGGAGCCCCATTCGCTGGCTCACTGGCGCGACAAGCCCACGCGCTGGACCGAGATCGCCATCGACGTCGGCAATGCCGAGCAACTGGCGCAGGCCATGAGCAAGGTGGCCGAGGTGCGCTGGGTCAGCAAGGACGAAGCCCGCACGCTGGGCTTCTGGAACGACGACACGCCCGACGACAACCCGGTGCAGGACGCCGAAGGCCGCGTTGAAATCCCGCGCTGGCGCCACGCGGTGCTGAACATGCCGCACCCGCTGCTGGAGCAGGGGCTGGTGATTCTCGACACGCCGGGCCTGAACGCGATCGGCGCCGAACCCGAACTTACCGTGAGCCTGATCCCGCAGGCGCACGCGGTGGTCTTCATTCTTGGCGCCGAAACCGGCGTGACGCGCTCCGACCTCTCGATCTGGCGCGAACATCTGATCACCGAGGACGAAGGTAACGACACGCGCTTCGTGGTGCTCAACAAGATCGACACGATGTGGGACACGCTGAGCGCCCCCGTGCAGATCGAACAGCAGATCGAGCGCCAGCGCGAAGGCGCGGCCCGCCTGCTCGAAGTGCCGCTGGCGCAGGTGCTGCCCGTGTCCGCGCAGAAGGGCCTGCAGGCCAAGATCCAGCACGACAGCCTGCTGCTGCAGGCCAGCCGCCTGCCGGCGCTCGAATCGCTGCTGGCCGAAGGCGTCCTCGGCAAGCGCGAAACCATGCTGCGGCTCGCTGTCGACGCGGGCATGACCGCGCTGCGTGCCGAGGCCGAACGCATTTTGAAGGTGCGCCAGCGCGACCTGGCCGAGCAGGCGCTCGAACTGCAGGGGCTGCGCGGCAAGAACGTCTCGGTGATCCGCCACATGCGCGCGCGCATCGACCAGGAGCATGCCGAGTTCGAAGGCAGCAACACGCGCATCCTGGCGCTGCGCTCGGTGCAGGGCAAGCTGCTGCGCGAGGTGTATGCCGTGCTCGGCCGCACCGCGCTGAAGGCAGACATGGTGAAGCTGTCGGCAGCGCTCAAGCGCCCCGGCGTCAAGTTCAACGTGCGCAAGGTGTACGCAGAGACTTTCGACTCGCTGCGCAACAACCTGCGCGAAGTGCAGGCGACCACGGCCGAGATCCAGTCGATGCTGCACGCCACCTTCCGCCAGCTCAACGCCGAGCAGGGCTTCACCCTGCAGGCACCGGCCGAGCCTGATCTGACCGGCTTCGAGCAGGAGCTGGCGCAGATCGAGCGCAGCCACATCCACTACCTGGGCGTGGGCAACCTGCTGAAGCTCGCGCAGGCCGACTTCTGCGACAAGCTGGTCCGTGCGCTGGCCAGCCGGCTGAGGCTGGTCAACGAGGCCGCCATGACCGAGGTGGAGCGCTGGAGCAAGGGCGCGAGCGCGCAGATCGATGCGCAGCTCAAGGAGCGCCGCCGCAACTTCAGCAAGCGCATCGAGGCGATCGAGCGCATCCAAAGCGCGGCGGGCAATCTCGACGAACGGTTGATCGAACTCGCTGCGCAGGAAAGCAATCTTGCCGAGCTGCATGTGCAGCTGCGCGAGTTCACTTCGCTCATCGCACAGCACGGAAAGCCGCAACCCGCGGCCACCATCGGCGAACTGCGTGCGGCCTGAAGATTCCGCCTCCAAGGCGGCGGCGACTGCAACCCTGGCATTGCCCCCGGATTTCGCTGCGCAAATCGTGAGCTGGCAGCGCAGCCACGGCCGCAGCCAGTTGCCGTGGCAGAACACCCGCGACCCGTACCGCGTGTGGCTGTCGGAGGTGATGCTCCAGCAGACGCAGGTGTCGACGGTGCTCGGCTACTTCGCGCGTTTTCTCGAACGCTTTCCCGACGTGAAGGCGTTGGCCGCCGGCACGGAGGACGAGGTGTTCGGGCTCTGGAGCGGGTTGGGCTACTACAGCCGCGCGCGCAACATGCATCGCTGCGCGCAGGAGGTCGTCGCGCGCTTCGGCGGCGAGTTTCCGCGCACCGCCGCCGAGCTGGTCACCCTGCCGGGCATCGGCCGGTCGACTTCCGCTGCCATCGCCGCCTTCTGCTTCGGCGAGCGCGTGGCGATCCTCGACGGCAACGTGAAGCGCGTGCTGACGCGCGTGCTTGGCTTCGCGGGCGACATGTCTTCCGCGGCACAGGAGCGTGCGCTGTGGGACCTGGCGACGCAACTCCTGCCGCCTGCCAGGGAAAAGGAAGCCATCGCGTCCTACACGCAGGGCGTGATGGACATGGGTGCCACGGTGTGCCTGCCGCGCAAGCCGAGCTGCATGATCTGCCCGGTCCAGAAGGCCTGCGCGGCCCTGCGCGAAGGCGCGCCGGAGCGCTACCCCGTCAAGACGCGCAAGCTCAAGCGCAGCGCCCAATCGCTCTGGGTGCTGCTGGCGCGCGATGCGCAAGGCCGCGTGTGGCTGGAGAAGCGGCCGGCGAAGGGCATCTGGGCCGGGCTCTACTGCCTGCCGGTATTCGACAGCCGCGAAGATCTTCTGGCCGCGTTGCCCGCGACCGCGCGGCGCGGCGCGCATGACCTGCCGGCCTTCGTGCATGTGCTGACCCACAAGGACCTGCACCTGCATCCGGTGCAGATCGACGGCGGCCAGCCGCAGGGCGAGGGCGCGCGCTGGGTCGGGGTGGAGGAATGGAGTCGGCTGGGCCTGCCGGCTCCGATGCGAAAGCTGCTGGAGGGCGGCGGGGCCTAGCCCTGCGTTCGATCAGTTCGCGTCGAGCTCGCGGTGCCGCTTGAGCGCACCCCAGCGAGCGCCGAACGAGCGGGCCAGCTGCTCGACCAGGAACACCGAGCGGTGTTGCCCGCCGGTGCATCCGATGGCCACCGTCACGTAGCTGCGATGGTCGCGCGCGAGCGCGTCGAGCCAGTGCGTCAGGAACTGCTCGATGTCGTCGTACATGCGCGCCACGTCGTCATGCTCGCGCAACCACTCGATCACCGGCTCGTCGCGGCCCGTGAGCGGGCGCAGCGCTGGCACGTAGTGCGGGTTGGGCAGCATGCGCACGTCGAACACATAGTCGGCATCCAGCGGCACGCCGCGCTTGAAGGCGAAGGATTCGAACACCAGCGTCAGCGCGCTCTGCGGCGCCGAGATCAGCGACTTGATGTAGCTCTGCAGCTGCGCCGGCCGGATCAGGCTGGTGTCGATCACGTCGGCGCCGTCGCGCAGGTCGGCCAGCAGTTCGCGTTCGAGTTCGATGGCCTGCACCAGCACGCGATGCTGCTCGGGCACGTCGGTGCGCCCTTCCTGGCGCGAGAGCGGATGGCGGCGGCGGGTTTCCGAATAGCGGCGCAGCAGGGCGTCGGTGGTCGCGTCGAGGAACAGCGAGCGCAGCGAGATGCCGCCGTCGCGGCGCAGCGCCTCGAGCTGCTGCGGGACGGTCGGCAGCGAGACGCCGCTGCGCACGTCCATGGCAATGGCGACCCGCGTGGCCTGCTGCTCGTGCTGCAGCGCGATGAACGAAGTCAGCAGTTCGGGCGGCAGGTTGTCGACGCAGTAGTAGCCCGCGTCTTCCAGCGCATGCAGGGCCACCGACTTGCCGGAGCCCGACATGCCCGTGATGAGCACAAGGTCGAGGGTCATTGCAAGGCCGCCGAGGTCTTGTGGCCAAGCATTTCGCGCGCGTGGGCGAGCGAAGTCTGCGAGACCTTCTCGCCGCCCAGCATGCGGGCGATTTCCCTGGCGCGGCTGTCGTCGTCGAGGCGCGACACGCCGCTTTCGGTGCGCGGGCCGTCGCCGCCGGTCGCCGCCGTCTGGCGCTTGGCCACGACGAGGTGGTGGTCGGCGCATGCGGCCACCTGGGGCAGGTGGGTCACGGCGAGCACCTGGCGATCGCGGCCGAGCTGCTTCATCAGGCGGCCGACGGTTTCAGCGACCGCGCCGCCGACGCCGGAATCGACCTCGTCGAAGATCAGCGTCTGCGCGGCGCCGAGCTGGCTGGTGGTGACGGCGATGGCCAGCGCGATGCGCGACAGTTCGCCGCCCGAAGCCACCTTGCCGATGGCCCGAGGCGTGCTGCCGGTGTGGCCAGCCACGAGGAAGGCCACGTCTTCGAGGCCGGCGCGACTGGGCTGGGCCAGCGCCTGCAGTTCGACTTCGAAGCGCCCGCCTTGCATGCCGAGGCCCTGCATTGCGTCGGTGACGGCCTGTGCGAGGCGAGGGGCGGCTTGCTTGCGGGTCTTGCCCAGCGCCTTGGCCTCTTTCATGTAGGCCTGCTGCGCAGTCTGTTCAGCGCGCTCCAGGCCTTCGAGATCGCTCTGTGCGTCGAGCGCCTGCAGCTCGGCCTGCCAGCCGGCGAGCAGCGCCGGCAGCTCGGCCGGCGGGCGCTTGTAGCGGCGCGCGAGCGACATCCAAAGGCCCATGCGCTCGTCGAGCTCGGCCAGGGTCTGCGGATCGGTGTCGGCATCGCGCAGGTAGCCGTGCAGCGTGTGGGCCGCGTCGGAAGCCTGGGCCACGCAGGAGGCAAGCACTTCGCCCAGCGCGCGGAATTCGGGCTCGATGTGCTCGCAGTTCTGCAGCAGCGTGGCCGCGCGCGTGAGGGCTGAGAGGGCGCCGTTGTCGTCGTCTTCGAGCGCCTGGCTGGCGCCCTGGGCCGCGTCGATGAGTGCCTGAGCGTTGGAGATGCGCGAGTGGTTGGTCGAAAGCTCTTCCCACTCGTCGGCGCCCGGCGCGAGCTTGGCAACTTCGGCGATCTGCCACTGCAGCCGCTCGCGTTCGCGCTGCAGCGAGTCTTGCGCCGAGCGCGCGTGCTCGAGCGCGGAAAGCGCCTGCCGCCAGGCCTGCCATGCGGCGTCGAGTGCGTCGGTGCGCACGCCAGCGTAGGCATCGAGCAGGCCGCGCACAGCCTCGGGCCGCGTCAGGCTCTGCCAGGCGTGCTGGCCGTGGATGTCGAGCAGGCGGTCGCCGAGTTCGCGCAGTTGCGTGGCGGTGGCGGGGCTGCCGTTGATCCAGCCGCGGCTGCGGCCCTGCAGGTCGACGGTGCGGCGCAGCAGCAGCGCGTCGCCGGCCTCGAAGCCGCCTTCGTCGAGCCAGCTGTCGAGGGCCGGATCGGCGTCGAATTCGGCGCTCACGTCGAGCCGCTCAGCGCCTTCGCGCACCGCGCCGGCGTCGGCCCGGTTGCCCAGTGCCAGTTGCAGCGCGTCGATCAGGATGGATTTGCCCGCGCCGGTTTCGCCGGTCAGCACCGTGAAGCCGCCGGACAGGTCGAGTTCGAGTGATCGCACGATCACGAAGTCGCGCAGTGCGATGCGTCGCAGCGCCATTTCAGGAGCCCCCTTCGTTCCAGTGAAGTTTCTTGCGCAGCGTGTCGAAATAGCTCCAGCCGCGCGGGTGCAGGAAGCGCACGCGGAAGTCGGAGCGGCGCACCACCACGCGGTCGCCGATCGCGAGCGAGGCGAGCGACTGCATGTCGAAATTGGCGCTGGCGTCGCGTCCGCCGACCAGCTCGATGACGATCTCGTCGGCATCGGGCAGCAATACCGGGCGGTTCGACAGCGTGTGCGGCGCGATCGGCACAAGCACCCAGCCAGGCACGGCCGGATGCAGCAGCGGCCCGCCGGCCGACAGCGCATAAGCGGTCGAGCCCGTGGGCGTGGCGATGATCAGCCCGTCGGCGCGCTGGTTGGCCACGAAATGGCGACCCACCGACACGCGCAGCTCGACCATGCCGGAGGTGGCTCCGCGGTTGACGACCACGTCGTTCATGGCGAAGGCGTCGAAAACCGATGCGCCGTCCCGAACGACCTGCGCATGCATCAGGCTGCGGTGGTCTTCCTCGTATTCGCCGGCCAGCATCGGGATCAGCGTGGCCTGGTAGTTGTCGAGCGGGATGTCGGTGATGAAACCGAGCCGGCCGCGGTTGATGCCGATCAGCGGGATGCCGTAGCTGGCAAGCTGCCGGCCGATGCCGAGCATGGTGCCGTCGCCGCCGACCACGAGGCCGAGGTCGCAGCGCTGGCCGATTTCCTCGACGGTGAGGGCCTCATAGCGCGGATGGGCGGGAGCGCCGTCATCGGCTTCCTCGCACGTCGGGCGCTCGACGAACACCGTGCAGCCCTGGGATTCGAGGAAGGCGCCGATGCCCTCCATGACGCTGTCGCGCGCGTCGGCCTGCGCCCGGGCGCCGGAAGCCTGGTATTTGCCGATCAGGGCGACGTGACGAAAGCGAGAGGTCATATCTCACAAATTACAACTTTGCGATGTTGAGGGCGCGTACGAGCGCCTTCTTCGCGGGTGAGTCGGGCTCTGCTTCGATGGCTGCGATTGCTATCCATTGGGTCGGATTCTCACCTAGTTGTGTGGCAATGCTTCCCGCCATGGTCGGGCTCAGTCGGCCTCGTTTTTTTGCTTGGGAGAGCGCGGCTTCGGTGAGGTTCAGTAGGCGAGCCCACTCGGCTTGTTTGTGGTGGCTGAGCGCTCTCTCGAAGAGTTGCATGGTGGTCTGCATTGCGGGCTCCTTTAACCGGAGCATTTCATCACACCCTGTTAAGAAAAAGCTTGACGACCTGTTAAGTCGTCCTTCATCATTCGCACACTTAACACTCGGTTAAGTTTTTTACAGGAGCGGCCATGCTTTCTCAAACGTCTTTCCCGCTGTTCGCCCAGTCGGCGCAGCGGCAACCCGAGTGCCCCCCTGCTGGTGCCTCGCAAGAGGTAAACGAGGTCGCGCCGAGCTTGGCCGCTCCCTCGGCCTCCGGCCAGCAGGCGGGCACACCCTTGAGGGTGCTCGTGGCGTGCGAGTACAGCGGCCGCGTGAGTGCTGCTTTTCGAGCCGCTGGCCATCACGCATGGTCGTGTGATCTGCTGCCTACAGAGGGTGATTCCGCCTGGCATATCCAGGGCGATGTTCGGCATGTGCTGGACCTCGGTTTCGATCTGATGGTGGCGCACCCGACGTGCACCAGGCTCGCGAACAGTGGCGTGCGCTGGCTGCACGAGCCTCCCTCGGGGAAGACGAAGGCGCAGATGTGGGCCGAGCTGGAGGAGGCTGCAGCGTTCTACTGCGAGCTGCGTGATGCGCCCATCCCGCTCAAGGCCATAGAGAACCCGGTGATGCATCGTTATGCCCGGGAGCTGATCAAGCCGGGTCCTCGGCAGGTGGTGCAGCCTTACTGGTTCGGTGATCCTGAGTTCAAGGCCACCGGGCTTGAGCTGATTGGCCTCCCGCCGCTCAAGCCCACCAGGATGCTCACGCCGCCGAAGTCGCGCACCCGCGAGCACGCTGAGTGGTCCGTGGTGCATCGCGAGTCGCCCGGTCCGGATCGTTGGCGTCGTCGCAGTACGACCAGGCAGGGAATCGCCCAGGCGATGGCTGCTCAGTGGGGTGCGCTGTGACCCCCTCTCAACGCTGGTCCCTGATTCGTCGCCGGGAGTTCTGGGTGCAGCGGCGTCTCTTCTGACTCGCTAGCTCGTAGCCCTCGTGCGAGGGCTTCCGGCTAGCACGTCGCTAGAGCCTGCCGCTACATGCGGCCTTTTAGGAGTTCAACATGTCGCAATTCAGTTCCATCCTCGAAGTCCTCGCCATCGAGAACGAAGTCCGCACCAGCAAGCGCACTGGCAAGGACTACAACCACTTCGCTGCTCGTTGCGTGCTGCGCGATGAGAAGGGCGGTGTGCTCACCGTGGGCACGCTGCGCAGCGATCAGGTCATGCCCGAGCTGCGCGAGCAGATGAAGGTCGGTCTGTTTGCCGCGACGTTCTCGCTGCGCGTCCCCGACTTCGGGGATTCCAAGGGCGACATCGTGTCGATGCTTACGGGCTTCGTTCCGGCGCAGGGCCGGCTTCCGCAGCAGCCTGCTGCTCCGAAGGCTTCGTGATGCTCGCCTGTCTGATTGACGGTTGCGTGCTGCCAGAGGCCGAGCTGTCGCGCTTGGTCCTCTGGGCCATCGTCGTCGGCGTTGGCTTCGGCGTGATGTGCTCCGCGATCCTCAGTAAGGCGCTCGATCTGGCGCTGCTGGTGGTCGAGCGTCGCTACCGCATCGAGGATGCCCGCCACCGCGATCACGCTGCCGTGCCGTCCATGCATTGGAGGGGCGACAAGTGACTGCTGTGCCGGTGATTCAGTGGCTCCTGGTATGCGCGCAGATTGCCGTCTGCATCTGCGTGTTCCGCTGGATCGTCAAGGACGTTCGCGCCTTCCTGCGCGAGCTGGAGTTGTGAGAGTGATTTCGACTGAATGCCTGCCAACGTCGAGAGACGCCGTGGGCATTCGGGCGCAATCCCGCGCTGTTTCAGGAGTTCGAAATGAAGAAGGCATTTTTCGCAAAGTTGGCAGCCGTTCAAGGTGCTGCCCTCATCGCAGCAGGCAACGTCTGGGCTGCTGTGCCCACCGAGGTGACCACGTCGCTCGGCGATGCGAAGGCGGACGGCGTGTCCGTGGCTACGCTGGTCCTCGTGGCCGTGATCGCGCTGTTCGCGTTCAAGTTCATGCGCAAGGGCCTGTGATGGCTAGCAGCACCACTCTCGCGCTTGTGGCGCGCCTCGGGTCGGGGGTGGCGCTGTGAGCTATCAGGTCGGCTCGGCTTGCTACGACACGGCGGCGGCTGCTGCAGCTGCTTCCGCGTCGTCGCAGGTCGGCTCCTTCCTTCGCCAGGGCGAAGTGAGCTATGTCGTCAATGCATCGTCGGTGGACGGTGCATCGATCACGTACAGCCTGACGCCGGTAGGTGGTGGTTCCGCCATCACCCTGACTGCTCCGTATACCGCGCAACCGTGCGGGCTCATCACCGCAGGCGATGCGGTCAATCTCTCGTGGTTGGTGGTGCTGGTCTGGGCTGCGACGTGGGCGGTGAAGTTCATTGCCACCGCTGTTCACGACTGGGGGAACCAACATGGCCATAACACCTGAGGCGGTGCTCGTCTGCCTCGCAATCTTGGGGGCAGCATGGATCGTCTTTCACTGAGCGTTGCCGCTCTTCTGCTGCTTGGGTCGGCTGGTGCCGATGCAAGCTATGTTTCGCCGTCGCCTCCTGCTGGTTACGCTGGTGGTGCAGGTGGTGGAACCTTCACGCCGTCTGCTCCGACTGCCTTGGAGGGGGTGTTGGAGCGGCAGCCTTTTGCGCGTGTACCGGGTCCGAAGATTCCGGGTGGGCCCACTGCTGGCGGTGCGTTTCGTATCGGAGGTGGTGCGGCTCGCGGTCTTGCTGGTGCCGCTGCACGTGGTCTGATTCCCGGTGTCGGCTTGGCGCTCACGGTTGGTTGGATTGCCTCGTACTGCATTGGCAAGGTGGACGGACAGTGGACCCGCACCTGCTTCGTCGATGACAAGGGCCAGCCCTATACGCCGCCGCAGTCCGATGGTTATCAATACATCACGAACGGCCAAGCGCTTAAAGACACGCGGGAGGAGTCGTGTTCTGCTTACGCTGCTATCGCGACGAATGAGACCTTTCGGTACGAAGCGGTCGGTGTGATTTCGACCACCGGGGGCACGTGGGGCTACGGCATCTGCCAGCTCAAGGGTTATCGTATTTCGACGGGCGAGTGGGACAGCACGCAAAACGTTGGGCAGAATCGTGGCAATGCCAGTAACTGCCCAGCAGGTTGGTACAAGACACCTGCAGGCTGCATCTCGTCGCTGAACCCGCAGCCGCTCACGGTGGAGCAGGTCGAGGAGGAAATGTCCACGAAGCCGCTCCCGCAGCAGCTGCCTCCCGGCTATCCGTATCCGTTGGACCCGCAGTCACCGTTCATCTTCAACCCGGACCAGTCCACGCCGCCCAACGCACAGCCGCTGCGTGTCCCTCAGGGCAACCCGGTCCCGATCCCCAACACCAACCCGCAGCAATACCGGCAGCCGGTCACGCGGTTCACGCCCGCACCGACGATTGACGATCCATTCCGTCTCGATGCACGTCCCGAGGATCTGACCGGCACCAGCCCTACCGGCATCACCGGGCCGCAGGCCGTCACGTCCGGCAGTCCCCAGGGCGACAAGCCCGAGCAGTTCGATCTCTGCAAGGAGCATCCGGACATCATCGCGTGTCAGGTGTTCAAGCCCGACTATCTCGAACCGAAGCCGGTGCCCAACGAGAACAAGCCGCTCGCCATCACACCGGATGGCGGCTGGGGTGCATCGAACGCCAGCTGCCCTGCCGACAAGCACGCGAGCCTGAGCTTCGGCCCCATCGCCTTCAGCTACGAGCCGCTGTGCCTGTTCGCAAGCGGCATCCGTCCCATGGTCATCGCGCTCGCATGGTTCTCTGCTGCGCTCACCTTCTTCGGCTTCGCAAGGAAGGATTCATGAGCGATATCGAACTCTTCATTCACGCCCTCGGCTGGGCGCTCGTCGTCATGCAGGTCTGGGAAGGCCGCAAGGAGTTGCTGTCATGGAAGGAATAGCCGGTTGGATCGCCAGCATCAGCTGGCCCATCGTTACCCGCGTGCTCTCTGCGATGGGTGTCGGCACCGTCACCTACGTGGGGGCTAATGCCGCGCTCTCGCAGGGCTTGCAGGCCGCTAAGACGGCCTTCGCGGGCCTCGCTGGCGACGTGGCCCAACTGCTCGCCATGGCGGGCTTCTTCGACTTCATGTCGATCACCAGCGGCGGCATCATGTCGGGCCTTGCGTGGCTCGTGCTGAAGCGCTTTGCTCTGCAGACGGGCACGCAATGATCACGTTCATCAGCGGTGCTCCTGGCACCGGTAAGACCGCAGCGCTCGTCTCCATGCTTCGCGAGCTGTCGAAGGATCGGCAGATGTTCGTCTTCGGCATCCCCGAGCTGAAGATTCCGCACACCGAGCTGACCGATCCGAACAAGTGGCACGAGGATGTGCCCGATGGCTCGGTGATCATCATCGATGAGGTGCAGAACGTCTGGCGCCCCCGTGGCCCTGGGAATAAGGTCCCCGACTCGGTGGCCAAGCTCGAGACGCACCGGCATCGCGGGCTGGATTTCTACATCATCAGTCAAGGCCCGAACCTCGTGGACAGCAACGTCCGTGCGCTGATAGGTCGCCACGTCCACCTGCGGGAACTGGGCGTTCTCGGGCGCTGGTGGTATGAGTGGCCTGAGTGTGCGGACAACTGCCGTACTGCCTGGAAGAACGCTCCGATCAAGAAGCGCTATCGTTTGCCGAAGGCAATCTTTAAGGACTACAAGTCCAGCAGCCTGCACGTCAAGCCTGTGCGTTCGTTTCCGTGGATGCTGGTCGTCATGGTGGCCGCGCTGGTGGGCGTGTGCGTGATGGCATGGCGCGTGTGGAACACCATCGTTGCGAAGCCGGGCGCAGCGTCTGCCCTCGGCATGAGCGCACCGGCGGCAACACCATCCGGCAATGTGGCAAAGGTCGGTGCGGCGGCTACCGGTGGGCTGTCCTCTGCAGACAGCGGCCCGAAGCTCATCGACGATCGCGTCGATTGGATACCGCGCATCAGCTCGAAGCCGGAGACAGCGCCAGCATTCGATCAGCTGCGCAAGGTCACAGTGATGCCGCGCATCGCTGCGGGCTACGTGATGGGCAAGACCGTGCGTTGCTACACGCAACAGGGCACTGTTGCCAACATCAGCGAGGCCGAGTGCCGCGACTGGCTCGCCAATCCGCCATTCGACCCCTACGTCGAGGTGAAGATGGCGCAGGCAGCTCCCACCATGCTGCAGCACGAGAAACCCGCCGCCGAGGCCGCGCCGATGCCCTCGGCGGTCATCATCGACGCACCGGGTCGCCGTGATCCCGTGGGCGTCAGGGATGCCAAGCGGTGATCACGCGCAGCATGGGACTGCCCGGGCAAGGCATGACGCTGTTTACGTGCCCCTGCGCCAGCGCTCGCGCTACTGCAAAGCAAAACGCCGGAGCCCTTGTGGCGGAGGCATCTCGTCTCTGGTGCCGCGTGGGTTACATGCCCCTGCCTCATCTCTGGCCGGCCAAAGAAACGCCCGCGGCTGCGGGCTCCAGGACTCAATGCGAAGGCGGCGGCGACACGCAGGGCACGGAGACACGGAAGACGCGTAGACACGGAGCCAGCGTAGACACACCCCGTAGACACGTAGACATGCAGCAAAGCGGAATGCGAGTGCGAGGGGTGTGCGAGCTGGTGCAGTGCGAGCGGCTGCAGTGCGAGTGCCCGGAGGGGCGCTGCTGCCGTAGCCCCCTGTCCGTTGTTGTGCAGATGGCGATGGCAGCCGCGCGCGGGGGGCCGAAGGATAGGCGCGAAGCGCCAGCCGAGGCCGCGCGCAGCGCGGCCTAACTTGTTCTTAAAACACTTTGGAACACACCTCTATGGCGCGCTATTTCAAACGTGGTCAGTGGGTCCGTAGGTCCGTTGCGATGCCTGCTGAGTGGTGGGCTTCTGTTGAGCGTGCGGCCGAGAAAAACGGCCGTTCGATTGATGGTGAAGCTCGGCGGTTGATCTGGGAGGCGCTTGAGTCCCGGCCGGATGAATCAACGAAGCCGGCGCACGTGAATCAGTCGATCGCACGCCGAGTGCGATAGGTAAAAAAAGACCCGGCGACGCGTCAACGTCCCGGGTCCGGATTGGCAGAGAAGCTAGGAGGAAACCATGCCAATGGAGCGGTATGTTAACGGTCTGTGGTTCGAAGGGGTAGTGGTCCCCGACAAGTGGGTGATCCGCACTTGGGAGGCCAACGGCGTTATGGAGCGCAGCGCAGCGCCGTACATCATGTGGCGCGAGGTCCACGATTTCGGGTTCAAGCGTGACGGGTGGACCCCGATTCGGCCGGTCGATCCAGTCGAGGATGCAGACCTCATCGAGGAACGGCGCGAGAGGGCCCTCAGATCGGCCGCCAACAGGGCCAAAACGACTTGCCGAAGGGTGATCATCACCGAAGGCTTTAACGAGCTCATGACGCTGACCTACCGCGACAACCAAGAGGATCGCGAGCTGTGCAAGGTCCACTTCAAGGAATGGGTTCGCCGAATGAAGCGTGCCCTCGGTGGTCAGTTCCGCTACTGCGCAGCGTTCGAGCGGCAAGACCGGGGCTCAATGCACGTTCACCTCGCGACGCACAAGCTGCCGCAGCACGTGAAGCTGAAGGGGACCAAGATTAAGGCTTTCGAGCTGGGCACCCGCATCTGGCGCTCCATCGTTGGCGACAACAACGGGCTGTGCTTCGTGGGTGGAAAGAAGCGCGGCAAATGGCACCGGAAATGGACCCTTGCGAAGATGGCCGCCTACGTCTCGAAGTACATCACCAAGGACTACAAGGACGCGCCCAGCGAGTCGAATCGCTACAGCCGTAGCAATGGTGTCCAGGTGGGCGAGGTCCACACGATGGAAGTCGAGTGCAGCTATGCGGAGCTGATCGGCCTCTGCTACGAGCATTTGCCCGGCGACACCACGATTGCCCTGCGGGCGAACCACTTCAACGATAGGTTGTGGTTCTGCAAGGAGGCTGAGCGGGAGTTACCGCACTAGCCGCCACGCGATGAGGAGCAGAACCGCGATGCAGAGCCACACCAGCAGTTGGATTGACCAATGCCAGTCCGCGCCCCATAGCTTCGGGGTGGCCGACTCGTTGACTCGCCTGACTAGTTCGTCTGGGTCTTGCGCCGTGTGGCTTTGGGTGGCGGCAGTACGTTCTTTTTCCGCTTTGTCTTTCCAGTACCAGTCTCTGTCTTGGACGCTCATGGTTCTCTCCTTCGGGCCAGTCTACAGCGCGTCGGGGTGGCGGTTGTCAGCGTGTGAGTTTCATCGTAGGAGCGGCCAAATACGTCCATCTTTTGATGGTTTGTTTCTGGGGGATCAGATGCTGGTTGGTTATGCACGGGTGTCAACGAGCGAGCAGGATACGAGGCTGCAACTCGATGCTTTGCGCGTTGCTGGTGTTCAGGAGATTTACGCTGAGAAGACCAGCGGCGTAGGTGCGCGTCCTGAGCTTCATCGGGCTCTTGATGCGTTGAAGCCGGGTTACACGTTGGTGGTCTACAAGCTGGATCGGTTGGCGCGTAGCTTGAAGGATTTGCTTCAGCTGCTTGATCGGCTGAAGCGTGCAGGTTGCACGGTGAAATCGCTGACTGAGCCGATAGACACGTCTTCGGCTATGGGCGAATTTGTGCTTCAGATTCTCGGTGCTGTCGCCCAGCTAGAGCGGGCCATCATTCGGGAGCGGTGTGAGGCGGGGAGGGTGGCTGCTAGGGCCCGTGGGGTGCAGTTTGGGCGAACTTCGCTGGTGAATGGCGAGGAAGCTGGCGTTGCGGCAAAGCTCTATGCTGAGGGGTTCACGCTGGGGGAGGTGGCGTCGTTGTTCGGGGTGTCGCCTACTGCCGTAAGGTCAGCGTTGGTGAGGTGCGGGGTGGGTCGTCGTAGCTGGGGCGGGGCTCGTGCTCGGCGGGTGAGCTAGGCTATGCAACGCCGTTTCCCGAATTTTTCAACGTACAACACTAAAATCTTGCAATGCTGGACGACCGTGCCAAGTTGCTGCTCAAGACGCTCGTCGAGCGCTACATCGCTGACGGACAGCCCGTCGGGTCGCGCACGCTGTCGCGCTCCTCGGGGCTCGATCTGTCGCCGGCGACCATCCGCAACGTCATGTCCGACCTCGAGGCGCTGGGGTTGATCGCCAGCCCTCATACCTCGGCCGGCCGCATTCCCACCCACCGCGGCTATCGCCTCTTCGTCGACACCATGCTGACCGCCCAGCGCGAGCAGATGACCGCGCCGAGCCTCGCGCCCGACCAGCCGCAGAAGGTGATCGCCAACGCCGCGCACCTGCTGTCGAACATGTCGCAGTTCGTCGGTGTGGTGATGGCGCCGCGGCGCGCCTCGGTGTTCAAGCAGATCGAGTTCCTGCGGCTGTCGGAGCGGCGACTGCTGGTGATCATCGTCTCGCCCGATGGCGACGTGCAGAACCGGGTGATCTTCCCGGAGGCCGACTACTCGCAGTCGCAGCTGGTCGAGGCCTCGAACTACATCAACGCGAACTATGCGGGCCTGACCATCGAGCAGGTGCGCGACAGGCTGCAGACCGAGATCGAGACGCTGCGCGGCGAGATCGCCACGCTGATGCAGGCCGCGGTGCAGGTCAGCTCGGAAGTGCTGACCGAGGCGCAGGAAGATGATGTCGTGATCTCCGGCGAGCGCAATCTGCTGTCGGTGAGCGATTTCTCCAGCGACATGGGGCATCTGCGCCGTGCCTTCGAGCTCTTCGAGCAGAAGGCCCAGCTGATGCGGTTGCTCGACGTGTCGAGCAAGGCCGAGGGCGTGCGCATCTTCATCGGTGGCGAGAGCCAGGTGGTGCCGTTCGAGGAACTGTCCATCGTCAGCGCCAACTACGAGGTCGACGGGCAGGTCGTGGGCACGCTGGGCGTGATCGGGCCGACGCGCATGCCTTACGAACGCATGATCCAGATCGTCGACATCACGTCGCGCCTGGTGAGCAATGCGCTGAGTCATCGCAAGTAGGCTTCGCGGCGCGAATAGAATCGTCCCGCGTGGGCCGTTAGCTCAGTTGGTTAGAGCAGCGGACTCATAATCCGTTGGTCGCTGGTTCAAGCCCAGCACGGCCTACCACCACTCCCTTGGCGATTCGATCTTGCATGTTTCGTCATGCTTTCGGGGAGTAGCCAAAAACAGGCTATAATCGAGAGCTTCGCGGCTGTAGCTCAGCTGGATAGAGTACTTGGCTACGAACCAAGGGGTCGTGGGTTCGATTCCTGCCAGCCGCACCATCTTGAAAATGCCCGGAAGATTCGTCTTCCGGGCATTTTTCTTTTTCGGGCCTCTCGAGCTACTTTCGTGACAGTTCGCTCGTGTAAATCCAAAATGGACAATAAAGCGGGCTATAATCGCTAGCTGTGCGGCTGTAGCTCAGCTGGATAGAGTACTTGGCTACGAACCAAGGGGTCGTGGGTTCGATTCCTGCCAGCCGCACCACTATAAAGAAAGCCCGCAACGCAAGTTGCGGGCTTTTTTCTTTTTGGAGGATTGGCGTGAACAAGGCATTCACCAAGGAAACGGATTCCGACGGAGACGACGACGGCGCCGATGGTGCCTTGCCCCCGCTCCCCGCGGGCGGCAAGAACTACATCACCCCCGACGGCTACGCGCGCCTGCGCGATGAGCTGCTGCAGCTGATGGACGAGGAGCGCCCCAAGATCGTCGAGACCGTGCACTGGGCCGCAAAGAACGGCGATCGCTCCGAGAACGGCGACTACCTCTACGGCAAGAAGCGCCTGCGCGAGATCGATCGCCGCATCCGTTTTCTCACCAAACGCCTCGAAATCGCGGAAGTCACCGATCCTTCAGTGCACCACGGGCGCGACCAGGTCTTCTTTGGCGCCACCGTCCTCTACGTAGACGAAACAGGCGATGAGCGCAGCGTCACGATTCTCGGGATCGACGAAGCCGAGAGTGCGAAGTCGCAGGTCAGCTGGATCTCGCCGATTGCGCGGGCGCTGCTCAAGTCGCGCGAAGGCGATGTGGTGAAGCTCGTTACGCCGGGCGGGGCGCACGAGGTCGAGATCTTGTCGGTGAGCTATCCCACGCCGCGCCCGGCGGCGGAGTAACGGCAGGTCAGGGGGCAGGAACCGTCCTGGATGCCGTCAATACCGACGCGGTGCGTCGGGCGGCGCGCAGCACCGCATCCAGGTGTGTACGGTCGCGTACGGCGATCACGAAGCGCAGGTCGGTCGAATCCTGCGGGGTTTCATCGGCCATTTCCACATGCGTGATATCGGCTTCTGCATCGGCCAGCGTGGCTGCGACGCGCGCCAGCACGCCCTTGTCGTTGCGCACGGTGATGACCACGCCGGTCTCGAAGGCGCGCGTGGGTTCGTCCGCCCACTCGACGGCGAAGAAGCGTTCGCTGTCCTTGTGGCGAAGCCGCTGGCCGACGCCGCAGTCTTCCGTGTGCACCACCAGGCCTTCGCCATGGCCGAGATAGCCGACGATCGGGTCGCCGGGAATCGGCCGGCAGCACAGCGCAAAACGCACCGACGAGTTCTCGCTGCCGTCCAGCGTGACCGCGCCCTGTGACACGGTTTCGTGCGAGATGAAGCGCTCGCGGCTCAGCAGCAGTGCGTCGGGCCGTTCGCCCAGCTCGGAAAGCATCGCCACCAGCCGCTTCGCGACGATGCTCGCGATGCGCTTGCCCAGGCCGATATCGGTCAGCAACTCGGAGCGGGTGCGGTTGCCGGTGAAGCGCAGAAGCTTTTCCCACAGCGCCTGGTGCTCCTCGTCTTCCTCGGGCAACTTGCTCAAGCCCTCGGCGCGCAGCGCCTGCGCGAGCAGCTTTTCGCCCAGCCCTTCGGATTCGGCATGCGCCAGCGTCTTCAGGTAGTGGCGGATCTTGGAACGCGCGCGACCGGTTCGCACGAAGCCCAGCCAGGCCGGGTTCGGCGTCGACACTGGCGCGGTGATCACCTCGACCACGTCGCCGTTCTTGAGCTCGGTGCGCAGTGGCACCTGGTCGCCGTTGATACGTGCTGCCGAAGTGTGATCGCCGATATTGCTGTGGATGGCATAGGCGAAGTCGACGACCGTGGCGCCGCGGGGCAGCGCCATGATCTGGCTCTTCGGCGTGAACACGTAGACCGCGTCGGGAAACAGGTCGACCTTGACGTGGTCCCAGAACTCGGCGGCATCGCGCGTCTCGTCCTGGATGTCGAGCAGCGACTGCAGCCACTTGGTGCCCAGCCGGTCGTTGTTGGCTGCATTCGGCTCGGCTGCCTTGTACAGCCAGTGCGCGGCCACGCCGGACTCGGCCACCACGTGCATTGCCTCGGTCCGCAGCTGGAATTCGACACTCACGCCGGCCGGACCGACGAGCGTGGTGTGCAGCGACTGGTAGCCGTTGAGCTTGGCGATCGCGATGTGATCCTTGAACTTGCCCGGCAGGGGCTTGTACATCTGGTGCAGGATGCCGAGCCCGGTGTAGCAGGCGATCACGTTCGGCACGATCAGGCGGAAGCCGTAGATATCGGTCACCTGGGCGAAGCTCAGGTGCTTTTCTTCCATCTTGCGGTAGATCGAATAGAGCGTCTTCTCGCGTCCTGCGATCCGCAGCGTCATGCCGGCTGCCGCAAAGGCGGTTTCGACCTCTTTCTGCACTTTCTGGATCAGGTCGCGTCGGCGGCCGCGGGCTTTGGCAACGGCCTTCGACAGCGTGGCGTAGCGCCACGGTTTCAGATGCCGGAAAGACAGCTCCTGCAACTCGCGGTAGGTCTGGTTCAGCCCGAGCCGGTGCGCGATGGGAGCGTAGATGTCCAGCGTCTCGCGCGAAATGCGGCCCCATTTTTCACGCGGTGCATCGGCCAGCGTGCGCATGTTGTGCGTACGGTCCGCCAGCTTGACGAGGATGACGCGCACGTCGCGCGCCATGGCCAGCAGCATCTTGCGGAACGACTCGGCCTGGTTCTCTTCGCGGGTGTTGAACTGCAGCTTGTCGAGCTTGGTGAGCCCGTCGACCAGCTCCGCGACCGGAGCGCCGAAGCGTTCGATGAGTTCCGGCTTGGTGACGCCGCAATCCTCGATGGCATCGTGGAGCAGGGCGGCCATCAGTGCCTGCGCGTCGAGCTTCCACTCGGCACACTGTGCCGCCACGGCGATGGGATGGGTGATGTACGGCTCGCCGCTGTTGCGCAGTTGCCCCAGGTGCGCCTCGTCGGCGAAGCGGTAGGCGCGGCGGACCAGTTCGGTATCTTCCGGACTCAGGTAGTCCAGTCGGGCGGTCAGTGCGGCAAAGCTCGCGGCGGCCGCGTTCAGCGCCGCCGGACTCGGTTTCGGCGTGCCTTTCGGGGCATGGGACTGAGATTTGGCGACCGCGCTCATGGCTACCACTTTAGCGTGACCGCTGTATGGACGCGGCCGGACATAAAAAAAGCACCGCTTTGCGGTGCCTTTTCGTTGCAGGGCTGCGTCAGATCAGCCCGGCACCTTCTTGAGCATTTCGAGGCCGATCTTGCCTTCGGCGATCTCGCGCAGGGCGGTCACGGCGGGCTTGTTCTTGCTCTCGATCTTGGGGGCATGGCCCTGGCTCAGCATGCGCGCACGGTACGTGGCGGCCAGAACGAGCTGGAAGCGGTTCGGAATGTTGACGAGACAATCTTCGACGGTGATGCGGGCCATGATGAGAATCTTTCGGTCGGTCTGGGAGCGGTGAGCTCGGAAATCAGGGGATGTTCAGTGCGGCGAAGGTGTCGGCACGCGCACGGCGTTGCGCGGAATACCGGAGTCGCTGAGCGTGGACGATCGCCTTGAGATCGAAAAGTGCGCGCTCAAATAACTCGTTGATTATAACGAAGTCGAATTGCCCGGCCTGGGCCATCTCTTCGGCGGCGTTCTTCAGCCGCGTTTCGATGACCGCGGCACTGTCTTCGCCGCGCCGTTCGAGCCGGGAGCGCAGTTCTTCCCAGCTGGGGGGCAGGATGAAGATCATGACCGCGTTGGCAAAGGTCTTGCGGATCTGCAGTGCGCCCTGGAAGTCGATCTCGAGGATGACATCGGCCCCCTGGGCGATGCGCTCCTCGATGGCCTTCTTTGAAGTACCGTAGCGGTGGCCGTGCACATGGGCCCATTCCACGAAGCCATCGGCCGCGATCAGCGCGTCGAACTCCGTTGGCGAGGCAAAGAAGTACTCGCGGCCGTGCTTTTCCTGCCCGCGCGGCGACCGGGTCGTGTGGGACACCGAAGGCTGCACCGCCGAATCGAGTTCCATCAGCGCCTTGACCAGGCTCGATTTGCCGGCGCCGCTGGGCGCCGCCACCACGAAGATATTGCCGGGGTAGTCCATTCTTTCGCTCGTCTTCGTCGTCATTCGATGTTCTGGACCTGTTCGCGCATCTGCTCGATCAGGACCTTCATGTCCACGCCGATGCGCGTGAGCTCCAGCGCCGCCGACTTCGAGCCCAGGGTGTTGGCCTCGCGATGAAGCTCCTGGATCAGGAAGTCGAGGCGCTTGCCTATTTCTCCGCCCTTCTTGAGCAGTCGCTCGATCTCGTCGAGGTGCGAATTCAGCCGGGTGAGTTCTTCCGCCACGTCGATGCGGATCGCGAAGGCGGTGGCTTCGGTCAGGGCGCGGTCCTGGGCGGCTTCGGGCAGCGTGCCGCCCGTGCCGGCGGTCAGCCCCATGGCCTCCTGCCAACGCTCCAGAAAGCGGGTGCGCTGCTGTTCGACCAGCTGCGGCACCAGCGGGCCGGCCTGTTGCACCAGGGTGCGCAGCTGGGCGAGGTGGGCTTCGAGCATCCTGGCCAGCCGAGTGCCTTCGCGCTGGCGAGCCGAAATCAGGTCTTCGAGCGCCTTGCCCGTCACTTCGAGCAGATCGGTGCCCCAGTCGCCGCGGGCGGCGCTGTCGCCGCCGGCCAGGCGCAGCACGTCGGCCACGCTGAGCTCGCGAGCGCCGGGCAGCCATGCCTTGACGCTGTCCTGTACCCCGTTGAGCCGCTGCAGCAGCTTCACGGAGGGCTCGACCACCCCAGCCTGGGCCGTACTCTCGATGGCGGCGCGCACTTCGACCTTGCCGCGCTTGAGCTTGCCCGTGAGCAGCTCGCGCAGGGCGGTTTCATGCTGGCGGAGCTCTTCCGGCAGCTTGAAGGTGAGATCGAGGAAGCGGCTGTTGACCGAGCGGATTTCAACCCCGAGCCGGCCCGCGGCGGAAGGCCGTGCCTCGGCTTCGGAGTGGCTGCCTGCGGGGCCGTTCTGGCCGCTGGCGTAGCCGGTCATGCTGTAAACTGGCATTGCGCCTCACTGTGGTTTTGCTTGCATGCACCGAGGCGTCGGCACGGCGTTCGCTTGCCGCACCATCGCCTTCGGGCGAAACTCCCGGATTATGTCAAAGGTCAAGCCTACGCCCCTGCCGCCCGATACGGTCATTGGTGGTTACCGCGTTGTACGCCGGCTTTCCGCGGGCGGTTTCGGTGTCGTCTACCTCGCCATCGATTCCAGCGGACAACAGGTGGCCATCAAGGAATATCTGCCGTCGTCGCTCGCCACCCGGGGGCCGGGCGAGCTTGCGCCGCAGGTGCCGCCCGAGAAGCTGTCCCTCTACCGGCTGGGCCTCAAGAGCTTCTTCGAGGAGGGGCGTTCCCTCGCGCAGATCTCGCATGCCTCGGTGGTCAGCGTGCTCAATTTCTTCCGCGAGAACGAGACCGTCTACATGGTCATGAACTACCTGGAGGGCGCCACCCTGCAGGATTTCGTGGTCACGGCGCGCGACCTGAAGAAGCAGAAGGTGTTCCGCGAGTCGACCATCCGCTCGCTGTTCGACGAGATCCTGCGCGGCCTGCGCATCGTCCACCAGTACAAGATGCTGCACCTGGACATCAAGCCGGCCAACATCTTCGTCACCGACGACGACCGCGCCGTGCTGATCGATTTCGGCGCCGCGCGCGAAGTGCTCAGCAAGGAAGGCATCTTCATCCGCCCGATGTACACCCCCGGCTTCGCGGCCCCCGAGATGTACCGGCGCGATTCGTCCATGGGCCCCTGGACCGACATCTACGCCATCGGTGCCTGCATCTACGCCTGCATGCAGGGCTATCCGCCCAACGACGCGCCGCGGCGCATCGAGAAAGACCGCCTCAGCCTGTCGCTGTCGCGCCTGCGCGGCGTGTACTCCGACAACCTGATCGAGGTGGTCGAGTGGTGCATGTCGCTCGACCCGCTGTCGCGCCCGCAGTCGGTCTTCGCGCTGCAGAAGGAACTCAGCCGCGAGGGCGAGCGCCGCTACACGAAGCTCACGGTGGGCGAGAAGGTGCGCCTGTCGATCGACAACATCCGTTCCTTCGACAAGAAGGGTCTGCCCAAGGCTGCCGCGCCCACCACGCGCCCTGCATGACATCATGAAATTCTCCGTCTTCCAGGTCAGCCGCAAGGGCGGGCGTCTCAAGAACGAAGACCGCATGGGCTATTGCTACACGCGGGAATCGGGGTTGTTCGTGCTGGCGGACGGCATGGGCGGGCACCCGGAAGGCGAAGTGGCGGCGCAGCTCGCGCTGCAGACCATTGCCGCGCTCTACCAGCGCGAGGCACGCCCGACCGTGAAGGACGTGAAGTCGTTCCTGGCCGAATCGGCCATGGCCGCGCACCAGCAGATCATGCGATACGCGAGCCACAAGGCCATGCTCGACACGCCGCGCACCACCGTCGTCGCGGCCGTGCTCCAGGGCACCACCGCCACCTGGATGCACTGCGGCGATTCGCGCCTGTACGTCGTGCGCGACGGCCGCCTGCTGGTGCGCACGCGCGACCACTCGCACGCCGAGCGACCCAAGCCGCACGGCTCCGACATGCCCGTCAACCGCAACCTGCTGCTGACCTGCCTCGGCTCGCCGACCACGCCGCTCTTCGACGTTTCGGCGCCGCTGCAGCTGCAGCGCGGCGACCGCATCATGCTGTGCTCCGACGGCGTCTGGGGCGTGCTCGACGACGAGCTGATCGTGCACACGCTTTCCTCCGGCAAGCCCGTGTCCGATGCCGCCCCCGACCTCGCCGAAATGGCCCTGCGCAAGGGCGGTGCACACAGCGACAACGTCACGCTCATCGCGCTCGAATGGGAAATGCCCGACAGCGCCGATGACCGCAGCGGCGTCTCCACCGAAACCATCGAGGACGGCGTGTTCGCCTCGACCATCCAGGCCGGCATGCCCTCCGACAACGAGATCGACGACCTCGACGAAGACGCCATCGAGCGTTCCATCGCCGAGATCAACGAAGCCATTCGCCGATCGGCAGCACGCAAGAGCTAGACAGGCCGCACAAGAGCGGCCGCCCCTTCTTTCTTTTTTTGGATTCGACAATGACTGCTTTCACACGAAGCGGCGGCCGCGCCGCCGACCAGTTGCGCCCGGTGCGCATCACCCGTGGCTTCACCATCCATGCCGAAGGCTCGGTGCTCATCGAGTTCGGCCAGACCCGCGTGCTGTGCACCGCCTCCGTCGAGGAGAAGGTGCCGCCGCACAAGAAGGGCAGCGGCGAAGGCTGGGTCACGGCCGAGTACGGCATGCTGCCGCGTGCCACCCACACCCGCAGCAGCCGAGAGGCAGCCAAGGGCAAGCAGACCGGCCGCACGCAGGAAATCCAGCGCCTCATCGGCCGCTCGATGCGCGCCGTGTTCGACCTCGCCGCGCTCGGCGAACGCACCATCCACCTCGACTGCGACGTGCTGCAGGCCGACGGCGGCACGCGCACCGCGGCCATCACCGGCGCCTTTGTCGCTGCACAGGACGCCGTCAACAAGCTGATCGCCTCTGGCGCCCTGGCCGCATCGCCCATCAAGGGCCATGTGGCCGCCATTTCGGTGGGCATCGTCGAAGGCGTGCCGCTGCTCGACCTCGAATACACCGAAGACTCCGCCTGCGACACCGACATGAACGTCGTCATGACCGGTGCCGGCCACTTCGTCGAAGTGCAGGGCACGGCCGAGGGCGTGGCCTTCACGCGCGAAGAAATGAACATCCTGCTCGGCCTGGCCGAGAAGGGCATCGGCGAGCTCGTGGCCTTGCAGAAGCAGGCACTGCTCGCGAACTGACGACAGCCACCGGCGCCCGCCGGTCGGGCGCCGCAGCAACCTTCCGATTCCCACATGAAACTGGTCCTGGCTTCCAACAACGCAGGCAAGCTCGCCGAACTCCAGCAACTCTTTGCCGAGCTGGCCGTCACTCTCGTGCCGCAATCGGCGCTGGGCGTGGGCGAGGCCGAGGAGCCCTTCCGCACCTTCGTCGAGAACGCGCTGACCAAGGCGCGCCACGCCAGCGCCGCCACCGGCCTGCCTGCCATCGCCGACGACGCTGGCCTGTGCGTCGATGCCTTCGGCGGCCTGCCGGGCGTCGACACCGCCTACTACGCCACGCAGTTCGGCTACGCCAAGGGCGACGCCAACAACGTGAAGGCGCTGCTGGAACAGCTCGCAGGCGTGGCCAACCGCCGCGCCGCGCTGGTGAGCACGCTGGTCGCCCTGCGCAGCCATGACGACCCCGAGCCGCTCATCGCCGTCGGCCGCGTGGTCGGCGAGATTGCGCCCGCGCCCGTTGGCGACAACGGCTTCGGCTTCGATCCCGTGATGTATCTGCCGGCCTTCGGCAAGACCTTTGCCCAACTGCCGCCCGAAGTGAAGAACGCCAACAGCCACCGTGGCCGCGCCGCGCAGGCCATGCTGGCGTTGATACGCGAGCGCTGGCTGTAGTCGATGGCTACTACCTTCCCGATCCAGCCGGCGCAGTCCGTCGGTGCGCCGCAGGCCAACGACGTGCTGCACTGGATGCGGCCCGGCCCGCTGCAGCTCAGTGCGCTGCCACCGCTGTCGCTCTACATCCACCTGCCGTGGTGCCTGCGCAAGTGCCCGTACTGCGACTTCAACTCGCACGAATGGCGTGCCACCAGCGAGGCGGATGTCGACGGCATTCCCGAGGCCGCATACATCGACGCACTGGTGGCCGACCTCGACGCCGCACTGCCGCTCATCTGGGGCCGCACCGTCCACACCATCTTCATCGGCGGCGGCACGCCCAGCCTGTTCTCCCCGCAGGCCATCGACCGCCTGCTGGGCGACATGCGCGCGCGCCTGAAGCTCGCGGCCGACTGCGAGATCACGCTCGAAGCCAACCCAGGCACATTCGAGCGCAACCGCTTCCGTGCCTATCGTGCAGCCGGCGTCACGCGCCTGTCGGTCGGCGTGCAGAGTTTCAACGACGAGCACCTGAAGGCGCTGGGCCGCGTGCACGACCGCGCGCAGGCCATTGCCGCCCTCGAGGAGGCCGCGAGCACCTTCGACACCTTCAACCTCGACCTGATGTATGCGCTGCCGGGCCAGACCCTGGAGGCCCTCGACGCCGACCTGTCGCAGGCACTGGCGCTCGCGCCGCCGCATCTCTCGGTGTATCACCTGACCATCGAGCCCAACACCTGGTTCGCCAAGTTTCCGCCCACGCTGCCCGAGGACGACATCGCCTACGCCATGCTCGACCGCATCACCGAGCGCACCGGCGCCAGCGGCATGTCGCGCTACGAGGTGTCGGCCTATGCGCGCGAGGGGCATCACTGTGCGCACAACCTCAATTACTGGCAGTTCGGCGACTACCTCGGCATTGGCGCGGGCGCGCACAGCAAGCTGAGCTTTGCGCACCGCATCGTGCGCCAGGTGCGCTTTCGCGAGCCGCGCCTGTACATGGAGAACGCGCGCGCGGGTGCCGCGGTGTCCCAGAGCGACGAAGTGGCGCTGGCCGATCTGCCGTTCGAGTTCATGCTCAATGCGCTGCGGCTGAAGCAGGGCTTCACGCTGCCGCAGTTCAGCGAGCGCACGGGGCTGGCGATGACGTCGATCCAGCGAGGCCTGGAGGAAGCGGAGCGCAAGGGGCTCGTGGCGCGCGACCTGTTCCGGGTATGGCCGACCGAGCGCGGACTGGATTTTCTGAGCGATCTGCAGGCGATGTTCCTGCCCGACGAGGAGTAGGGCCGCGCGGTCGGCTTAAAATCGTCGGCTTCGGAGAGTTGGGTGAGTGGTTTAAACCAGCAGTCTTGAAAACTGCCGACGTGAAAGCGTCCGTGAGTTCGAATCTCACACTCTCCGCCAGTCACTCAAAGGGTTGGTGGGACTTCCCCGCCAGCCCTTTTCGCGTTCAGGGGCCGCTAGACGTGCACGTCCCCGACCGTCTCCCCATCCTCCGGCACGAACACCATCCCGGTCTTCGCGTTGTAGTCCATCAGCCCCGCGTAGCGGCCCCAGGCGATCATCGTCTCGAAGATCTTCTCGGGGTTGTCGTACGGCAGGGCGCTGCCGATGTCCTTGATCACGCGCTCGGCCTCGACTTCCTCGTATTCCTTGAGCAGCGCGATGATGATGTGGAACAGCCGCAGCTTGAACACCTGCTCCTCGAAGATCGCGCGCTTTCCGAGCCGGTCGGCGGCGACGAATTTCCGCCCGAGCTCCGTGAAGCGCACCTCCTGCCGCGGCGTGTCGATCAGATCGAGGATCTCGGCCGCCTTGAGGATGGCGATGGTCTCGCCGAACTCCTTTCCGATCTCGTCGGAAATGTCGTAGATGTTGGAGAGGTCCGGCGAGTCGCTGAGGATGCTCATCAGCCCCAGGATCTGTCCCACGGGCACCAGCGGAATCGACTCCATGCGCGTGCGCGCGCGCGAAACGGGCTGCCCCTTCACCGGCGTTTCCGGCGGCAGGTCGGGCAGCGTCATCGTGGTGATGCATTCATGGATCACGTTCACCAGCCGCTGGAACTCGGGGTCCCTGGCGTCGCGCGGATAGGGCAGCCTGTTCTCCAGCACGAGGCCGATGCGCCCCGGGCGCGGAAACACGACCACGATGCGCGTGGCCATCTCCACCGCCTCCTCGATGTTGTGCGTGACCATGAAGACTGAACTCAGGTCGCCGCCCGGGTCGCGCCACAGGCCGATCAGCTCCTGCCGCAGGTTCTCCGCGGTCAGCACGTCCAGCGCGCTGAAGGCCTCGTCCAGGCACAGCAGCTTGGGCCGCGAGACCAGCGCACGCGCAATGCCCACCCGCTGCCTCATGCCTCCGGACAGCTCGCGCGGAAAAGCCGAGTGGTAGTTGCCCAGTCCGATCAGCTCGATCGCCCGGTCGACGGCCGCGTCGCGCTCGGCGCGGCCGATCTTTCTCGACATCAGCCCCACCGCCACGTTCTGCTCGACCGTGAGCCACGGATAGAGCGCGAAGGTCTGGAAGACCACCGACGCTTCGGGATTCACGCCGCTGAGCGACTTGCCGTTGGCCAGAGCCCGGCCCGAACTCGGCTCGATCAGGCCCGTGAGGCAGCGCAGGATGGTCGACTTGCCCGAGCCGGACTGCCCCAGCAGCGCCAGGAACTCGCCCTCGCTCACGGCGAGGTCGATGTTGTCTAGCACCTTGAGCTCGTGGTTGCCGGCGGTCATGAAGGTCTTGGTGACGGCGCAGAGCTCGGCCACCGGCACGGACTGCTTCGGCTCCCTGGAGGGCGCGGGGGTGTTCATGTTCAATCCAGTCTGAATCGGCGCTCTGCAAAGGCGTACAGCCGGCGCCAGATGAGCTTGTTCATCAGCACGACGAAGATCGACATCACGCCGATGCTCGCGATGATCAGCGGCGTGTCGCCCGCCTTCGTGACCGTGGCGATGTACGCACCCAGGCCATCGGCCTGCAGGCTCGTACCGCCCCACGTGGCGAGTTCGGCCACGATGCTGGCGTTCCACGCGCCTCCGGCCGCGGTGCAGGCGCCCGTCACCCAGAACGGGAAGATCGCCGGCAGGATCAGGGTGCGCCAGAGGCTCCAGCGGCGCAGGCCGTAGACGCGCGCGGCTTCCTTCAGGTCGTTCGGTATCGCCATGGCGCCGGCGATCACGTTGAACAGGATGTACCACTGCGTGCCCATGGCAATGAGCAGGATGCTGCCCCAGTTGAGGCTGACGTGGCTGGCCACGAAGAAGCCGACGACGATCGGGAAGGTCATGTTCACCGGAAACGACGCGCCGATCTGCGCGAGCGGCTGGGCGAATCGCGCAACGCGCGGCTGGAAGCCGATCCACACGCCCACCGGTGTCCAGATCAGCGTGGCCAGCACCGTCATCGCGGCGACGCGCAAGGCCGTGAGGAAGCCGAGCCAGACGATGTGGCCAAGGTCGGACAGGGACAGCGCGCCGTGCAGCGCGGCGGTGGCGGCCGCCACGGCCCGGAGAAGCTCGATGCCGATCCAGATGGCAAGCAGGATGCCCGCCACGCGCCACAGCAGCTTCTTCCACAAGGCCTTGAGCCGCAGCGGCACCCGCGCCATCGGCGCGCGCGCCTGGAACATCCTGTCGAGCAGGGGGTGCCAGACACGCTCGCTGATCCAGGTGAACAGGTAGGCGCCGCGCAGCAGGTCGTAGACCCACGAGGTCGCCGGGGTCGTCGACTCCGTCAGCTCGATCTTGAACTTGTTCGCCCATGCCAGCAGCGGACGCCAGACGAGCTGGTCGCTGGCCAGGATCAGCGCGATCATGGCCAGCACCGCCCACAGCGCGGCAGAGCTGTCGCCGTCGGAGATCGCCTGCACCATGTACGAGCCCAGGCCCGGCAGCCTGATGTCCTTGTTCATCACGCTGATGGCCTCGCTCTGCGCGACGAAGAACCAGCCGCCGCCGAAGGACATCATCGAGTTCCAGATCAGGCTGTGCGCCGATGCCGGCAGCTCCACCGTCCTGAAGCGCTGCCAGCGGTTCAGGCCGCAGGTGGAGGCGGCCTCCTGCATGTCGGTGGGCACGGTGACCATCGAGTGATAGAACCCGAAGGCCATGTTCCATACCTGCCCGGTGAAGATGGCAAAGATCGCCGCGCACTCGACGCCGAGCAGGCTGCCGGGAAACAGTGCCATGAACCCGGCAACCGTTGCCGACAGGAACCCCAGGACCGGCACCGACTGCAGCACGTCGAGGGCCGGCAGGATGACGGCGCGCGCAGCCCGGTTCTTTGCCGCCAGGTAGCCCACGGCAATGGCGAAGAAGAGCGAGAAGCCGAAGGCGATCCACATGCGCATCAGCGTGCGGCCCGCGTAGTACGGAATCAGGCCCGGCGAGCTGTCGACCTGCGGCACCGCGGCCGGATCGAAATGCACGAGCATGCCCTTGCCGAAGTGCAGCGCGCTCCACAACAGGCCCAGCAAGGTCAGCATGACCAGCGCATCGACCCAGCCGAACGTGCGGCGTTCTTCGACGACGGCGAGCTGCGGGGCGGTGCTCTTCATGTGGGCGGCAACTCCTGCCGGCGGGGGCTGCCGGCGGTTCACAGGTTGGCGGTGCATTGGACTTTAGTCCAATGCGCGTGGAAGACATCGTCCCTAGGATCGCCACTCGTTCAGGTATTCCGGTCCAAGGTCTCAATGTCACTGCCGACTCTCGCTCACTCCCCCGTAGATCGTGCGGGGCAACTCGCGAACCATGCGGCCATCGGCCTGTCGGCGCTGGAAAGTCTGCCCCAGGCCATCGCGGTGCTCGACCAGCACTGCCGCGTGCAGTACGTCAACCGTCGCGCGGAAAGTCTCTGCGCATCCTCGGGGCCGTGCCGCATGGTGTGCGGATGCTGGCAGTTCACGCAGGCGGACGTGCAGGACAGGTTGGAGCAACTCGTGCGGAACGTGTGCGCCCCGGGGCGGAGCACGGCTGTCGGCGGCGGATTCCGAATGCCGCTCGGGGAAGGGCCGCCGATGCTTGTTTCGGTGCTTCCGTTGAAGGCCAACCATCCTCTCGCATCACCCCGCTCGGTCCCGTTGGCACTGGTGTTCATCGTGGCCTCGCAGTCCGCTTCTTTCGCGGCGTCGCATGTGATCGCGGACCAGCTGGGATTGACGGCGACGGAAGCCAGGCTCGCCGCAAGCCTGGCCGCAGGGAATACGGTGCTCGACTTCGCGGCTCTCCAGCGCTGCACGCCGCATACCGCGCGCAGCCATCTCAAGAACCTGATGCGCAAGACGGGCTGCCGCCGGCAGTTCGAGGTGGTGCGCCTGGTGCAGTCTCTTCAGGCGGGCTGAGGCTTCGGCTCGCGGCCAGGTTGCGGGCACGACGGATTCACCTGGCTGTGCTTTTCCCATGCTTGCCGTGTCTGCCGGCACGACGCTCCGATGGATCCGGACGGCTCCCACGCCACGCTTCCGGCGAGCAACCGAACTGTGCGCCGAACCATCGCGTGAACGCGCTGTGCGTGCTGTAGCCCAGCAGCGCGGCCACCTCGCCCAGGCTGTAGCGGCTGTTGGCCACATAGCGGCGGGCGAGTTCCTGCCGGACGTCGTTGATCAGCTGCTTGAAAGTCAGCTTGCGCGCGTCGAGCTCACGCTGCAGGGTGCGCATGCTCATCCCCAGCCCCATCGCCACCGACTTGCAGGTGGCGCGCCCCGCCGGCAGCATGAGGTAGATGGCCTTGCGCACCTCCTGGTCGATCGAGCGCTGGCGATCGTCGGGTAACGCCGCGATCAGCTTGCGGGCGTAGGCGGCGAGCACCGGGTCGGCTCCGGGGTTGGGCACGTCCAGGTCCGCCGCGCGGCACACCAGCCCGTTGAAGCCGCCGTCGAACTCGATGCGGCATTTGAAGAAGCGGCGGTGAAACGCCGGATCGGTGGGCGGTTCGTGGGCAAAGCTCACGCTGGCGGGCTGCCAGCGGTCCCTCAGCAGTGCCTCGCACATCCGGTAGAGCACGCCGATCGCGAGTTCGATGGACTGCCGCGAGGGCACCGACACGGCCAGCTCCTCGCGCAGCACGACCATGCTGCCGACGTCCTCCACCTGGATGGCCAGTTGCTCGTTGAGCAGGTGCAGGTGCTCGATCAGCGTGAGCAGCACCTGCCGCAGCGTCGGCTGGTGCATGAGCAGCAGGCTGACCATGCCGAAGTTCGAGAGCTGCCGCCGCGCCGCGATGCGCAGCCCGAAGGACTCGCAACCGGTCTGGCTCGCCGCGTCCTCCAGCAGGCGGGCCACGCGATCGGCCTCGATCAGCTGGTCGGGCTCCCGGATGAGTTGCGCGCGCAGCCCGGCCCTGCGCAATGCCGCGCCGGGGTCGTGGCCGAGTTCCTGCGCAACCTCCGCGAAGTTCGTCAGCGAGGCGGCGCGCACCAGTGCCGTCATGACGGGCCTTTCCACAAGTGCTCGAGTGCCTTGAGTGCCCGGGATTCTGGCATCAAATGCAAAGCGAATGGCACCAAATGCAAAGCGCGGCTGGGCTCGCACTCCTACATTTCCCCTACGCCGGTGCCCGTGAGCCAGGGGACAGGCAAGACAAAAGAAAAGCACGACGACAACAGCTTCCGCGGGCCCGGCCGCGGATTGCCGCCGGCCCACATGGAGACAAGACATGCGGATCGAACCGTTGACCTGCGCCATCGGCGCCCAGCTCGTCGGAGTCAGCCTGGCCGATGCGGCACAGAATGACGACCTGTTCGCGGAAATCAGGGCGCTGCTGCTGCGGCACAAGGTGCTGTTCCTGCGCGATCAGAAGATCAGCCGGGCGCAGCACGTGGCTTTCGCGCGGCGCTTCGGCGAGCTCGAAGACCACCCCGTCGCAGGCAGCGACCCGGAGCACCCGGGCCTGGTGCGCATCTACAAGACGCCCGACGCGCCCAACGACCGCTACGAGAACAGCTGGCACACCGACGCCACCTGGCGCGAGGCGCCGCCGATGGGTTGCGTGCTGCGCTGCGTCGAATGCCCGCCCGTCGGCGGCGACACCATGTGGGCCAACATGGCGATGGCCTACGAGCGGCTGCCCGAGCACGTGAAGGAGCTGATCGCCCCGCTGCGCGCCCGCCACAGCATCGAATGCACCTTCGGCGCGGCGATGCCGATCGAGAAGCGCCTCGCGCTCAAGGCCCAGTACCCCGACGCGGAGCATCCGGTGGTGCGCACCCATCCCGAGACCGGCGAGCGGGTGCTGTTCGTCAACGGCTTCACCACGCACTTCACGAACTTCCACACGCCCGCCAACGTGCGCTACGGACAGGACTTCACGCAGGGCGCGTCGTCGCTGCTGCAGTACCTCATCAGCCAGGCCGCGATTCCCGAATACCAGGTGCGCTGGCGCTGGCAGCCCGACAGCGTGGCGATCTGGGACAACCGCGCCACGCAGCACTACGCGGTGATGGACTACCCGCCCTGCCACCGAAAGATGGAGCGCGCCGGCATCGTCGGCACGCCGACTTTCTGATCTCCCCGCTTCCTCTTTTTCTTCTTCCGCAATTCCCACGGAGCTCCCGATGAACTTTCTCGACGGTCACCTGTTCCCCGAAAACCAGCAGCCGCTGATCATCACCGCCGCGCCCTACGCGCCCTCCTGGCTGCCCTCCGACTTCCCCGGCGAGATCGCCGTGACGATGGAAGAGCAGATCCAGAAGGCGGTGGACTGCTACAACGCCGGCGCCACCGTGCTGCACCTGCATGTGCGCGAACTCGACGGCAAGGGCAGCAAGCGGCTGTCGAAGTTCAACGAGCTGATCTCCGGCGTGCGGGCACGCGTGCCGGAGATGATCATCCAGGTGGGCGGCTCCATCAGCTTCGCGCCGGAGACCGAAGGCGCCGCCGCCAAGTGGCTCTCGGACGACACGCGCCACATGCTGGCCGAACTCGATCCCAAGCCCGACCAGGTCACGGTGACCATCAACACCTCGCAGATGAACATCCTCGAGCAGTTCGATGCACGGGACATCCGAGGCACCTCGATGGAAGACCCGGCCGTCTTCAACGCCTACAAGGAAATGACGGTGCCGGCGCAGCCGGGCTGGGCCGAGGAGCACATCCGCCGCCTCACGGCAGCGGGCATCCAGAGCGCCTTCCAGTGCTACAACATCAACAGCTTCGAGTCGGTCGAGCGGCTGATGCGCCGGGGCATCTACAAGGGCCCGCTGGTGATGAACTGGGTGGCCATCGGCGGCGGCATGGACGCGCCGAACATCTACAGCCTGGCCAACTTCGTGCGCGCGGTTCCGGATGGCGCAGTGCTCACCGTGGAAAGCTCCGTGCTCAACGTGCTGCCAGTGAACATGATGGGCATTGCCATGGGCCTGCACGTGCGCTGCGGCACCGAGGACAACCTGTGGAACCAGTCGCGCACGGCCAAGATCGGCACGGCAGCGCAGGTCGAACAGCTGGTCCGCATCTCGCGCGAGTTCGGCCGCCCGATCGCAACTGCGCAGCAGGCGCGCGAGATCTCGAAGATCGGCGTGTTCTACGACTCGGTGGAAGAGACGCTGCTGGCCAACGGCTTCGCACCCAACCGCAACGGCGGCCAGCAGGGTTTCCTGCGCAAGGCGGCCTGATTTCCCGGATTCCCCCGATTTCACCGATCACCGGAGCAGCCATGCCGCGTCTCTCTCATCTTGCCGCCATGCTCGTCGCCGCCACGGCCGCGCTGGGCTCGCCGTGGGCATCCGCTTACACCGACAAACCCGTGAAGATGATCGTCCCGGCGCCGCCGGGTGGGACCATCGACGTGCTCGCGCGCATCGTGGGCGACCAGCTCTCGCGCGACATCGGCCAGCCGGTGGTGGTCGAGAACAAGCCGGGCGCGGGCGGAGCCATCGCCGTCAAGTACATGCTGTCGCAGCCGGCCGACGGCCAGACGCTGATGATGACCGCCAGCAACGTGCTCACCGAGGTGCCGCACGTGCTCAAGGGCGGCTTCGATCCGCTGAAGGACGTGAAGCCCGTCGCGCTGATCGCGCGCTCGTCGATGCTCTTCATCGCCTCGCCCCAGTTCCCGGCCAAGGACGCGAAGGAGGCCATCGCCTACGTGAAGGCGCATCCGGGCCAGCTGTCCTACGCCTCCTACAGCGCGGGCACGGCGTCGCAGTACGCCGGCGCCATCCTGAACAAGGCGGCGGGGCTGGACATGCAGCACGTTCCGTATCCCGGCTCCGCCCCTGCGCTGGCGCAGGTGATGGGCGGGCAGGTGCCGCTGATGTTCGACGGCGCGGTCACGTCCAGGCCGCTGATCGCCGCGGGCAAGGTGAGGCTGCTGGCTGTTGCGAGCAAGGCCCGCCTGCCGGAGTTTCCCGGCGTGCCCACTTTCGCGGAACTGGGCTATCCGGCGCTGGACTTCGGCAACTGGACCGGCGTGATCGCCTCGTCGCAGATGCCGGCTCCGCTGGTCGAGAAGATCCACGCGGCGCTGCAGAAGGTCGCGGCCAACCCGGCGGTGCGCGCGAGCGCGTCCAACGCCGGCTTCGAGCCGATGGCGGAGCGCACGCCCGCGCAGGCGCAGATCGAGCTGCAGGAGGAGTTCACCCGCAACGCCGGGATCGTCAAGAGCTACGACATCAGGCTGAACTGAGCCGGGGCACAGCGCCGACAAACAGGAAAACGAGGAGAGATCACATGGCCAAAGCCATCCGCTTCCATGAAACCGGCGGCCCCGAAGTACTGCGGCTCGAGGACGTCGAGGTCGGCGACCCCGGTCCCGGGCAGGCGCGCGTGCGCCACAGCTTCATCGCGGTCAACTTCATCGACATCTACTTCCGCACCGGCCGCTATCCGCTGGCGCTGCCCAACGGGCTGGGGTCCGACGCGGTGGGCGTGGTGGAGGCGGTCGGGCCGGGCGTGACGGAGGTCCGGCCCGGCGATCGCGTCGGCTATCTGCTCGGCCCGCAGGGCGCCTACTCGCAGGCTCGCGTGATGCCGGCCGACGTGCTGATCCCGCTGCCCGAGGGCATCTCCGACCGTACCGCCGCCACATTGATGATGAAGGGCATGACGGCGCAGTACCTGTTCCGCCAGGTCTATCCGCTCAAGGGCGGCGAGACCATCCTGTACCACGCGGCCGCCGGCGGCGTGGGTCTGATCGCCTGCCAGTGGGCGCGCGCGCTGGGCGTGACGATGATCGGCACCGTCAGCAGCGACGAGAAAGCGGCGCTCGCCCGGGCGAACGGTTGCGCGCACACCATCGTGACCTCGCGCGAGAACATCGCCCAGCGCGTACGCGAGATCACCGAGGGCCGGGGCGTGCCGGTGGTCTACGACTCGGTGGGCAAGGACACGCTGATGGATTCGCTCGACTGCCTGCAGCCGCGCGGCACGCTGGTCAGCAACGGCACTTCGTCGGGCCCCGTGGTGGTGGACTCGCAGCTGCTCGCGGCCAAGGGCTCCATCTGGATGACGCGGCCGGCGATGGTGCACTACATCCACCCGCGCGCCCACATGCTCGACATGGCTCGCGAGCTGTTCGACCACGTGCTGGCCGGGCGCATCGTCAGCGAGCCGCAGCAGAGCTTCGCGCTCGCCGACGCGGCGCAGGCGCATCGCGCGCTCGAGTCCCGCAGGACGACCGGATCGACCGTCCTGATTCCCTGAAGCCCCCGGTTCCCTGATTCCCCGGTGCTCTCGAAGCACCGGGGTGTTCCACCGCGCCCGTCGCGATCCACCTGGTCCACGTGAGGAGAACATGTCCATGAAAAGAACAATGCTGGCGTTGTCCGTGCTTGCCGCCTCCGGCGGCGTCGCGGCGCAATCGTCGATCACCGTGTTCGGCGTCATCGACGCCGGCGTCAGCCACTACAGCACGAAGAGCCGGTCCTGGGGCCCCACGCTGCCCCGGCAGGTGACGCAGAGCCAGACGGTGCTGTCGCCCTCGGGCTATGCATCGAGCCGGCTGGGCTTTCGCGGCACGGAAGACCTGGGCGGTGGCCTGTCGGCGGGGTTCTGGCTGGAAGCGCCGCTGTCCAACGACACGGGCGGCGGCATCGCGAATTTCGGCCGCCGCTCCACGCTCAGCCTGTCGGGGCCCTTCGGCGAACTGCGCCTGGGCCGCGACTACACGGCGTCGTTCTGGAACGACGCCGTGTTCGACCCCTTCTCCGTCAACGGCGTGGGCACCAACCTGATCGCGGTGGTCAACAGCAACATCGCCGCCTCGCGGGCGCTGGCCACCGGGGGCCTGCTCAACGGCGGACTCTCCGCCGGCACCGACAGCTACCTGCGCACCAGCAACGCCGTGAGCTACTTCCTGCCGCCGGGGCTCGGCGGCTTCTATGGCCAGGTCCAGTACGCCTTCCACGAGAACGTGAAGGTGAGCGGCACGCCCGACAGCGCATCAGGGCGCGGCCGCTATGCAGGAGCACGCGTGGGATGGGCCAGTGGCCCGGCCGACGTGGCGCTGGGCTACGGCGAGAGCACGCTCGTCAGCGCCGCGCCTGCCGGCGAGAAGATCAAGAGCCTGAACCTCGGCGCCTCCTACGACTTCGGCGCGGTGAAGGTCTTCGGCGAATGGTCGAGCGTGCGCGACGCGCGCGACAACGCCGGGCTCTTCGGCACGCGCTCCACAGACCGCTACGACGGCTTCGTCGCCGGCGTGAACGTGCCGGTGGGGCCGGGCGTGATCCGCGCGTCGTTCGCACGCGTGAATTTCAAGAATGGCAACGGCCTGCCGAACAGCGATGCCTCGGTCGACAAGCTGGCGCTGGGCTACGTGCACAACCTGTCGAAGCGCACCGCGCTGTACGCGACGGTGGCGCGCATCGGCATCCGCAACGGCCACAACAACCCGACGGTGATGGGCGTCACGCCGCTGGTGGTGAGCCTGCCGGCGATCTTTCCGCAGGCTGCCTACGTCACCACCGGCGGCATGGAGCCGCGCAGTGCGATGGGCTACGACTTCGGCATCCGTCACGCCTTCTGAGAGGCGGGGACGGCTTCATGCCCCGCGCGTCCGTGACCATGCGCGCCGCTTCCGCCGCCCCGCAAACGCAGCGCGTTGGTGATGACCGATGCCGAGCTCAGGCTCATCGCCAGCGCAGCGATCATCGGCGAGAGCAGCCAGCCGGTGAACGGGAACAGCACGCCGGCCGCCAGCGGCACGCCGAGCGCGTTGTAGAGGAACGCGAAGCCCAGGTTCTGCTTCATGTTGGCGATGGTCTGCTCGGAGACGACGCGCGCCTGCGCGATGCCGCGCAGGTCGCCCTTCACCAGCGTGACCTGCGCGCTGTTCATCGCCACGTCGGTGCCGGTTCCCATCGCGATCCCGACGTCGGCCTTGGCGAGCGCCGGCGCGTCGTTGATGCCATCGCCGGCCATGGCGACGACGCGGCCTTCGCGTTGCAGCCTGTCGACCAGCGCGAGCTTGTCGGCCGGCTTGACCTCGCCATGAACCTCGTCGATGCCCAGCCTTGCCGCCACTGCCCGGGCGGTGGTCGCGCCGTCGCCCGTGGCCATGATGATCCGCAGGCCCGATGCCTTGAGCACGGCCAGCGCCTCCATCGTGGTGGCCTTGACCGGGTCCGACACCGAGAGCAGCCCCGCGAGCTGTCCGTCGACGGCGAGGAACATCACGCTGGCCCCCTCGGCGCGCATCGCCTCGGCCTGCGGCTTGATGGCGTCCACGGCCACGCCCAACTGTTCCATCAGCGCGGTGTTGCCTAGTGCGAGCTTTCGCCCTTCCACGCGACCGCTGACCCCGATGCCGCTGGCGGACTCGAATTCTTCCGGCGTGGCCAGCGCAAGGTTGCGCTCGCGCGCCGCCCGCACGATGGCGTCTGCCAGGGGATGCTCGCTGCCCTGGTCCAGGCTCGCGGCAAGGCGCAGCACCTCTTCGTCAGTAAAGCCGGCTGCGGCCACCGCGCGCTCGAACGCCGGGCGGCCTTCCGTCAGCGTTCCGGTCTTGTCGACGATGAGCGTGTCGACCTTGCGGAAGTTCTCGATGGCGGCCGCATCGCGGAACAGCACGCCCTGCGTGGCGGCCTTGCCGGTCGCCACCATGATCGACATCGGCGTGGCGAGGCCCAGCGCGCAGGGGCAGGCGATGATGAGCACGGCCACCGCGTTGATGAGACCGTAGACCCAGCTCGGCTCGGGGCCGAAGAACCCCCAGGCGAAGAAGGTCAGCACGGCGATGCCGATGACGGTCATCACGAAGTAGCCGGCCACCTTGTCGGCCATGCGCTGCATCGGCGCGCGGGAGCGCTGGGCCTGGGCCACCATCTGCACGATGCCCGCGAGCACGGTCTGCGAGCCGACCTTCTCCGACTGCATCACCAGTGCGCCGCTGGTGTTCAGCGTCGCGCCGATGAGCTTGTCGCCGGCGCGCTTGGTCACCGGCAAGGGCTCGCCCGTCAGCATGGATTCATCGACGGCGCTTGCGCCCTCGACCACCACGCCGTCAACCGGCACCTTCTCGCCGGGCCGCACGCGCAGCCTGTCGCCCACATGCACATGGCCGATCGGCACGTCCTTCTCGGTCCCGTCGGCCTCGATGCGTCGCGCGGTCTTGGGCGCTAGGCCCAGCAGCGACTTGATGGCCGCGGAGGTCTGCGAGCGGGCCTTCAGCTCGAGGATCTGGCCGAGCAGGGTGAGGGAGATGATCACCGCCGCGGCTTCGAAGTACACCGAGACCCGCCCCATGGAGACGAACGACGCGGGAAACACACCCGGCGCGACGGTGGCCACCACGCTGTAGACGAAGGCCGCGGCCGTTCCCAGGCCGATCAGGGTCCACATGTTCGGGCTCCTGTTGGCCACCGACTGCGCGGCCCGCACGAAGAAGGGCCAGCCGGCCCACAGCACGATCGGCGTGGTGAGCACGAGCTCGATCCAGCTCTGCGTGCCCATCTCGAACCATTGCAGCCGATGCCCGGCCATCGCGAGCACGGTGACGACGATGGTGAGCGGCAGCGTCCAGAAGAAGCGCCGCTTGAAGTCGCCCAGCTCGGGGTCTTCGCCCTCGTCCAGCGTCGGCATCACCGGCTCCAGCGTCATGCCGCACTTGGGGCAGTTGCCCGGGTGGTCCTGGCGGATCTCCGGGTGCATGGGGCAGGTGTAGATGGTCCCGGCGGCATGATCGGCCACCGCCGCCGGGGCATGCCCGTGCGACGCGTGGTGATCGTGGTGGTGATGATGTTGATGCTGGTGTGCCTGGCCGGTGGTGGTGTCGTTCATGCGGTTTCTCCGACGGGAAAAGCAGGTAGGCGGCTGGTGGCGCGAAAGCGCCGGTTACCTGGGCGGGTATCCCGCCTCGGCCAGGGCTGCGGCGACGTTCGCGCGGTCTTCGCCGGTTTCGACGCGTACCTTGCGAGCCGGCACGTCGATCTCGATCTTCGCCTGCGCGTCGAGCTTGCGGATCGCCTGTGTGACGCGGCTTGCGCAGCCGCCGCAGGTCATCGACTGGATTTCGAACTCTTGCATGTGAATCGCTCCTTCTTTGGTGTTGATGCCGCCAGTGTGAAGGTTGACATCGTGTGAAGGTCAAGCGAAAAAAACTGCAGGAGAGGCAGGACCGCTTCAGCGGCCCTTCCGGCGGCGGCGCCGGGCAGCGCGGCACTTTCGGGCGCGCGGGGATGCCCGGGGCACGCCGCCCGTCTTGCCGCGTCGCCGGCGCAGCTGCCAGAAAAGGATGCAGAGGAAGACGGCCACGCCGATCAGCCAGGCCGCGAACATGGTGCCCACCACGTTCTGCGAGACCCAGCGTCCGGTCACGTACATGATGCGTTCCGCGTCGTGTTGCGCCGATGCGGCGTGGCCGCCGAGGCTCAGCGCGTGGCTTCGAGCTTGGTGACGACGATCCTGCCGTCGATCTTCTCCGCCTCGAAGCGGACCTTGGAGCCCACCTCGACCTTGTCGAGCATGGCGTCGTCCTTGACGCCGAACACCATGGTCATGCCGGGCATGTCGAGGTTCTTCAGCGGGCCGTGCCTGATCGTGAGCTTCCTGTTGTCCTTGTCGATCTTGCGGATCTCGCCTTCGGCAAGCTCCGTGGCGGCGGCGGCCGGGGCTTCGGCTGAGGGTTGGGTGGATTGCGCACCGGCCGGGCCGGCGAACGAGAGGGCGGCGGCGAGCGCCAGGAATGCAAGGCGGGCATTCGACATGCGGGTCTCCTGATGATGGTCGGGCGGCGCGCGCCTTTACTTGCCGGCCTTGGAGACCGTCACGGCCCCCTTCATGCCCAGGTCGTAGTGGCCCGGTTGCAGGCACCCGAAGTCGACCTTGCCGGCCTTGGTGAACTGCCAGACGATCTCGCCGGTCTTGCCGCCGGCCAGGGTCACCATGTTCGGGTCGGCGTGTTCCATCTCGGGGTTCTTCTTCATCGCCTCGTAATGCTCCTTGAGCTCCTTCTCGGTGCCGAGCACGAGCTCGTGCTTGACCTGGCCCGAGTTCTTCACCACGAAGCGCACGGTCTCGCCCTGCCTGACGGTGATGTCCGCGGGCGTGAAGCGCATGCTGTCGGTCATGTCGACGTTGATGGTGCGCGTCACCTTGGAGGCCACGCCGGGTTTGCCGACGGCCTCGTCGGGGCCGTGGCCGCCGGCGTGCGTGCCTGAAGCGGAGGCACCGGCCGCGGCCAGTGCCAGCAGGGTCGCGAATGCGGAGCTGCGGAGGGTGTGTTTCATGTCTTTCCTTTGAGAGTGGAGGTTGGAGGGGAGGGAGAAAAATTCAGTGCCCGGCATGGCCGCGGCCCGGCTTGCGAACCTGGACTTCGATGTTCTTCGCGGGCATGTCTTTCGCGGGCATGGCGGCGGCCCCGGCGCTGCGCTGGCGCGGGGGCGCCGGCGGCGTGCCGTCGAGCTCGTAGGCGACGGTGCCCTTGGGGTGCTTGAACCAGCCGGGGTTCGAGTAGTCGCCGGGCTTCTGGTCCCTGCGCACCTTGACCACGCTGAACATGCCGCCCATCTCGACCGAGCCGAACGGGCCTTCGCCGGTCATCATTCGCGCGGTGTTGTCCGGGATCGGCATTTCCATCTCGGCCATGTCGGCCATGCCGCGTTCGCCCATCACCATGTAGTCGGGCACCAGGCTGGAGATCTGCCGGGCCACGTCCTTGTGGTCGAGGCCGATCATGGTCGGCACGTCGTGGCCCATGGCGTTCATCGTGTGATGGCTCTTGTGGCAGTGGAAGGCCCAGTCGCCTTCCTCGTCGGCCAGGAACTCGATCTGCCGCATCTGGCCGACGGCCACGTCGGTGGTCACCTCGTACTGCCGCGACGACTTGAAGGTCGGCCCGCCGTCGGTGCCCGTCACCAGGAACTCGTGCCCGTGCAGGTGGATCGGGTGGTTCGTCATCGTCAGGTTGCCGACGCGGATGCGCACCCTGTCGTTGAGCCGCACGTTGAGCGAGTCGATGCCGGGGAAGATGCGGCTGTTCCAGGACCACAGGTTGAAGTCCAGCATCGTCATGATCTTCGGCGTGGCGCTTCCGGGCTCGACGTCGTAGGCGTTGAGCAGGAACACGAAGTCGCGGTCGACCTTCTCGATGAGCGGATGATCGGCCTTCGGGTGCGTGACCCAGAAGCCCATCATCCCCATCGCCATCTGCACCATCTCGTCGGCGTGCGGGTGGTACATGAAGGTGCCGGGCCTGCGTGCGGTGAACTCGTAGACGAAGGTCTTGCCCGGGCGGATCGGCGGCTGGTTCAGGCCCGCCACGCCGTCCATGCCGTTGGGCAGGCGCTGGCCGTGCCAGTGGATGCTGGTGTGCTCGGGCAGCTTGTTGGTCACGAAGATGCGCACGCGGTCGCCTTCGACCACTTCGATGGTGGGCCCTGGCGACTGGCCGTTGTAGCCCCAGAGATTGGCCTTGAAGCCGGGCGCCATCTCGCGCACCACGGGCTCGGCGACGAGGTGGAACTCCTTCACGCCGTTGTTCATGCGCCAGGGCAGCGTCCAGCCGTTGAGCGTGACCACGGGGTTGTAGGGGCGTCCGCTCGAAGGGGCCAGTGGCGGCATCGTGTCCGGCGAGGTCTGCGAAACGGGCTCGGGCAGGGCGGCCATAGCCACCTTGCTCACGCTGGCGGCCGCGATGGCGCCCGTGATGGCACCGGCGCCGCTGAGGAAGTTGCGTCTGTTGGTCATGTCGTTGGATCGGTTGAAGTGCCCGAGGGGTCAATGAGCAGCGCCGGCGGAGGCGCCTTCCGCGCCGGCCGCCGCGATGCCCGTGGACGTGGGCTTGCCCATCACCGATGCGGCCAGTGCGGCGTCGGCCAGCCAGAACTGCTGCTGGGCGTTGATGGCGTTGGTCACGCCGGAGATCTGGTCGCGCGCCTCGGCCAGCAGCTCGAACACGCCGATCAGCATTCCGTTGTAGCGAAGCACGTTCTCGTCGGCCATGGCCTGGCGCAGCGGCACGATCTCGTCGCGGTAGTGGCGCGCGATGTCGTAGGCCGTGCGGTAGGCCGAGTAGCCCTCGCGCAGTTGCGAGGCCGCGCCGCGCACGGTGGCGTCGTAGCGGTTGGCCGCTGCGAGCGACTGCGCGTTCAGCGCGTCGCGCTGCGCCGATCCCCAGTCGAACAGCGGCAGGCGGATGTCGAGCTCGAAGCCGCGGCGCGTGCTCTTCGTGCCTTCCGCGTTGTCGAACACCGTGTCGCGGCGCCCGCCCACTTCCACGTCGATGAAGGTCGACAGCAGGTTGATGCCCTGCGACTTGCCGGCCACGTCGAGCTGGGCGCGCGCGAGCTGCACGTCGAGGCGCTGCTCGGTCGCGGTGGCGGCGACTTCCTTTGCCTCGCGGGGCGTTTTCGGCAACTCGGGCAGCCGCTCGGGCAACGCCAGCCTGGCGGCTTGTGCATCGTCCAGGCCCAGGATGCGGACCAGTTCCTCGCGCGCCGCGGTGGTCGCATGCTGCGCTGATGCGAGCTGGGTGGTCGCGTCGGCGTAGAAGACCTGCTGGCGCGCCCGCTGCAGCTTGCTGAAGTTGCCGATCAGCTGCATCCGGCGCGCGAGTTCGGCGCTGGCTTGCGCAGACCTGTTGACCTGCTCGGCGTATTTCAGTGTCTGCTGCGCGGCGACCGCGCGAACCCATGCCTGCCTGACCTGCGTCACCTGGTCCACCACGGCACCGGTCAGCTGGAGCTTTGCCTGGTTGGCCTGGCTCTTCGAGATCGACAGGCGCTGCGGCAGCAGGATGAGATCCACCAGCCCGAAGGACAGCAGGCGCCCCAGTTCGAGTTCGCTGTTCAGGCGCATGCGTTCGAAGGTGAAGATCGGGTTGGGCAGCCGGCTGCTCTGGTTGGCCGCGGCAAGGTCGCCCCAGCTCTGGGCAACGAGGGCCTGCACGGAGGGGCTGTTGGCCAGCGCGAGCTGCACCGTGTCGTCTTGCGACAGCGGCTTCGAAAGCAGCTCCTGCGTCAATGCGGCGCGGCGATCGCGCTGCTCCTGCGTGCGGCTGAGTTCGAGCTTGCCGCCGGTGAACTGTCGTGCTCCGGCATTGGTGTCGTTCAAGGCATCGTCGATGCCGACCGACGCGCAACCGGCGAGAAAGGCGGCCGCCAGCGCGATGGCCGTCAGGCGCAGCGCGCGCTTCATGGCTGCTCCTTCCGGGCGGGCATCGGCATCGAATGACCGGCCGGGTGCGTTGCCGGCTTTGGCGACGCGGCTTCGGATGCGCCGGCGCCCGACGCTTCCTTGGCATAGGCCTGCCAGCCACCGCGGCGGTAGACCGTCTCGTTGGCTTCCTTCCAGGGAATGGCTTTCTCGTCGGTGAAGGGCCTGTAGCCTTCGAGTGCCGATCTGTAGGTCAGTACCGGCGGCGGCGCGGGCTGTGCCGCCGCGGCCATGGCCGCCACGGCGGGGAAAAGGGCCAGCCAACGGGCTGGCGATGAATGGAACATGGGGTCCTCGCAAGTTCATGAACGGAGTGCGTCGCAGCTGCCGGAAACGGCACGACGCAGGCGATGCATGAGCGTTCGCGATCACCCGTGAAGCGAATCACGGGCGTGCGAACGCGTTAGGCGCGAGGAGGCCTGTCGAGGACGCGCGGCGCGAGCGTGGCCACCGCGATGGCGGGCTCCGCAAGGTCGGCGCGGGGGAGGTCGTGGAAGACGGCCAGCTCCAGCGTGCTGGTCAGTGCCGTGGCATGGCAGGCGCCGCATGTGCCGCACTTGTGCATGGCGTCGGGTCCGGCGCCCGCGGCCTTGGCGGTGTCGCCTTTCGCGGGCGGCTTGGCGGCCTGTGCCGTTTCGTGATGGTGGTCGCCGGGTTCATCCGCCGAATGCGGATGCGGGGCATCGCCGTGCGCACCGGACTGGTCGGCGGACATCTCCGTCGCCGAGCCTGCGTGACCGGGTCCGCAGAAGACCATGGATGCCGCCGCGTAGCCCTGGAAAGGCACAGCGAACATCATGATCCAGAGGACGAACAGGCGAACCCGGTGCATGTGGCGAGTCTTGAATGTGACGGCGTGTCGGGCGGTGACCCAGCTTCAGGACCGTGCCTGTGCGCGAGCCTTGCCTGCTTCGCCCCCGGGCGCCTGCAGCGGTGCGCCGGGTGCCGCGGCGCAGGCCGCAGCCGCGAGTGCCAGCGGGAGCATCTTTCGGCGGTTCTTCATGACAGGTCTTCTTCCAGGGAATTGCCCGACTGCGCGAGCTGCTGCATCGAATGCACCGGCATCGGATGCCGGGCCGGCGACACCAGTCAACCGGCTGGCGTGCATGCACTCTATGAAGCCAGTCCGCCAGTCAGCCACCAGATGGATTACAAAGAAGTAATCCACGCGAGCGAGCCCGCGCCGTAGCATCAGGCGATGCGAATCCTGGTCATCGAAGACGAACAGAAGCTGGGCGACTACCTCGTGAAGGGGCTCTGCGAGAGCGGCTTCGTGGTCGACCTCGCGCGCACAGGTATCGAGGGTCGCAACCTTGCGCTCGACGGCAGCTACGACCTGCTGGTACTCGACGTGATGCTGCCCGGCATCGACGGCTTCGCGGTGCTCGATGCGGTCCGCAAGACCCGCTCGATGCCGGTGCTGATGCTCACCGCCCGTGACGAGGTTGCGGACCGCGTGCGCGGACTGCAGAGCGGCGCGGACGACTACCTCTCCAAGCCCTTCGCCTTCTCCGAACTGCTCGCACGCATCCAGGCACTGCTGCGCCGCGGCAAGCTGCATGAGGTTTCCGTGTTCGCGCTCAGGGACCTGACCCTGGACGTGACCGCGCGCAAGGCTTCGCGCAACGGACAGCGGCTCGACCTGACCGCCAAGGAGTTCGCGCTGCTCACCCTGCTCATGCGAAGGCAGGGCAACGTGCTCTCGCGCACGCAGCTGGCGGATCAGGTGTGGGACATGAACTTCGACAGCGAGACCAACATCGTCGAAGTGGCCATCCGGCGGCTGCGCGGCAAGATCGACGATCCCTTCGAGGAGAAGCTGCTGCACACGGTGCGCGGCATGGGGTACGTGCTGGAGAGCCGGCAGGAAAGCGCGTCGTGAACGCCGCTGCCGATGCGCTGCCTGTGCCGTTGTCCGTTCATGAAGGCACGGGGTCCATACAGGCTTCGCTGTCCCGCTGGTTCGCGGCGCAGGCGTTCATCGGCCTGAGCCTTGTCTGCATCGCGATCTACGCGGTCACGGCGTGGAGCTTCCAGGTCAAGCAATCCAGCGAGTTCGAACGCCAGTCGGAGCTGATCAGGCACCTCATCGAGGAGTCGCGCGACGAGCCGGGGCGCGACGGGCTGCGCCACAAGCTCGACGACTTCTTCTCGACCCATGCGGAAATCAGCCTGGTGCTGCGCCGCGGCGATGAGATCGTCTATTCGAGCAGGCCCGGCAGGCCGGCCGCGCAATGGATGTGGATGCCGACGCAGGAACAGCAGGCACGGCCTGGAGACGCCGTCATGCACCTGCAGCTGGGCCTCGACGTGCAGGACGATTCACGCATCCTCGCCCGGCTTGCATGGACCCTGCTGGGCGCCGTCGTGCTGGGTGCCGGAACGATCGCGCTGACCGGCGCGCTGCTGGTCCGCCGCGGCCTCAAGCCGTTGAAGAAGCTGATCGGTGAAACCGCCGCCACCGGCCCCACGGCGCCGGGCCGGCGCATCGATCCGTCGCCCTATGCATCCGAGATCACCCCGTGGGTGGCGCAGTTCAACGCCGTGCTCGATCGCGCGGAGCAGGCCTACCAGCAGCTGGAGTCCTTCAATGCCGACGTCGCGCACGAGCTGCGCACGCCGCTGGCCAACCTGATCGGCATGGTGGAAGTCGAACTTGCGCGGCCCCGGACCATCGAGGAGCTGAACGACGCCATGCTGTCGGCGCTGGAAGAGGCCAGGCGCGTGTCCGCCATCGTGATCGACATGCTGTTCCTGTCGAAGGCGGACCGCGGCACGGTGGCGCGCCGCTCGACGCCGGTGAGCCTCGCCGACCAGGTGCGCACGGTGCTCGACTTTCATGAGGCCACGCTCGAAGACGCGGGGCTGAAGGTGCATGTCAGCGGCGATGCGCACATCGGCATCGACGCAGGGCTGGTGCGGCGGGCACTGTCGAACCTGCTGAGCAATGCGAGCCGGTATGCGACCCCCGGCTCGGCCATCGCGGTGGTGATCGACACGCACGAGGACGGCGTGTGGATCAAGGTCGCCAACAGCGGCGCACCCATTGCGCCCGAGCTGCTGCCCCAGCTCTTCAAGCGCTTCTTCCGTGCCGAGCCCTCGCGCACAGATTCTTCGGAGCATCACGGGCTCGGGTTGGCGATCGTGGCAGCCATCGCGCGAATGCATGGAGGCCGTACGTACGCCACGTCCCGCTCGGGCGTGACGGAGATCGGCTTCTCGATGAGGTCCGGCGAGCGGGACGGGGCGGCGGCATAGCCGTCAGCCGGGCAGGTCAGCCGCGACGGGAAGCCCTGGAGGCTCCGGCCTTTTTTGCGGAAGTCAGCCGCATTCCAGACAGCACCCGCTTCGCGTTGACCGCGCAGCTCATGTCGTCCGGCTTCGCTTCGATCTGCGTCATCAGCTCGACCAGCTGATCCTTGCTTTGCGCGAGCTGCGCCTGCAGTGTGCCGTGCTCCCACTGCGCGAGATCGGCGAACTGCTGCCCCGCTACGAACAGGAAAACCTCTTCGACTCCACGAAGTTCAAGCGCAGGTTCCCCGGGTTCGGGGTAACCACATACCGCGAAGGCCTGGCCCTGATCCGACAGGAATCGGAGAGCAACTGAGCCGCTGCGCTGCGGCGTTCGAGCGGTCATCCCGACGCCTCCCATATTGATGGGAGCAGCATTGCCATCTTTCGTATCAGCTGTTGACAAATGTGAACTGGCACACATCCGCGATTCGAAAGCGAATGCCAAGAACTACTGCAATCCGTAGTATTCATTTTGTTTCACAAACGTCTTACGGAGCTTGCACTGATGGCCTGCATACCCTCGTTCTTCCGAACGTACGAGCCGCTCGAAGCGACTCGAGGGTACGCCGCACGAGCGCGTGGCCCCGTCACATCGAAGGCCACGCTCATGCCGCACTCCTAGTTTTCGTCGCGCATTCCACGGCATGAAGCCGTGAGTTGCGCGGCCGCTTTCCGCGACCCGACAGCTGCTTGCCGATAGCCCCTCGACGGGGCCGTGCGTGGCGGCTTGCGCTCGTCCGGAGATTTTTCGCCTGTCGTTTTTATCTCGCGCCGCTGCGCGAGATGGAGAGCTGTTGCCGCAAGAAGAGGTGGCCTGTTCTCCCTCACTGGGTTCGGGAAGAAATTTCGATCGAGGATGCAATGGCTGCTATCTCAGCACTGACTGCCTGGCCTTCAAGCGCGCACCGGCCCGCTGCATGGGCTCCGCGTGCTTCGACGGGTGTGTGCCTGCATGGCCTGCGCGCGGAGCCTGCCGCGCCAGCCGTGGCCGGTGCACATGCCCATGCGGCGCCGGGAGCACCCGCGGGCCATCCGGCGACGCGCAGGGCCTGCGCCTTCGTGTTCGTCGCGAACCTTCCGCTGCTTGCCGAAGCGTACGGGCAGGACTTCGCATCCGCCGCCAGCCTCGAGATCCAGCGCCGGCTCTGCGCCAACTTCGTCGTGTCCCCGCCGTCCGACATGGCTCGCCTGCGGGACGACTGCTTTCTGGTCTGGCACAACGAAGCCTTCGAGTGCGCGACCTTCGATGGCCGCGCGCCGCGCGAGCTGCCGGGCACGATGCGACGCGCGAGCCGCCCCATCGAGACGCTGCTGGCGGTGCTCGGCGCCGAGCCGGTGCGCGCAGGGGGCATCGCCGCGCTGGTGCAGCTGCATGCGGACTGGATCGAGGTGTGCCCGCCCGAGCAGCTCGGCGCGTCGGAGATCGAACTGACGCTCTGGACCGCCCAGCCCTTTCCCGACTCGCGCGAGAGCCGGGCCGACGGCTGGCGGCAGCTCTACCGCTCCGACATGGACATGGCGGTTCGCCTGAGCGAGGCCCTGCGCAGCGAGGAGCTGTCGTTCTCCTGGCGGCCGGTCGTTCAGTCCGGCAGCGCCGCGACCGTGCTCTACCGCGAAGGCCGCGCGCGCATCGCATCGAGGCAGGGCGAGCCGGCGCTGCTGGAGCCCGAGGTGTTCATGCCCTGCCTGCAGCGCCTCGGCCTCACGCGCGCATTCGACCGCACCGTGATGCGGCGCGCCGTCGCCGCGCTGCGGATGCGGTCTTCCGTGCAGATCGGCGTGAGCATCTCGGCGCAGGGCATCCAGGTCGATCACTGGTGGGCCTCGCTGCTCGCGGTGCTCGACAAGGAGCCTGCGCTGGCCTCGCGGCTGGTGATCGAGATCGCGAACAGCGTCGCGCTGCAGGACTTCGAGGCGGCGCGGGACTTCTGCGTGCAGCTGCAGTTGCGCGGCTGCCGCATCGCCATCCGCGATTTCGGCGGCGGAGCCGACAACCTCGCCGCCGTTCAGGCCTGCCGGCCGGACATCGTCAAGCTCGATGCCGCCTTGCTGCGGCGTGCGCGCGAAAGCGCTTTCGGCCGCGAGTGCCTGCGCGACATGCTGTCCCTGTGCGCGCATCTCGCGTCGCACGTGGTCGTCGACGGCATCGAGCGCGACGACGACCTGCACATCGCGTCGATGGCCGGGGCTCAATGGCTGCAGGGCTTCGGCGTGCGCGGCGCCGAGCGGTATGTGCGCGCGGGATCCCCTGCCGGCAACGACGTCGTCGATGACGCAGGCGCGGACCTGGACGGAGGCCGGCCATGACGCTCCTGCCTGCCGAGATCCAGCTGCGCCTCGCGCGGCTGAGCACCGATCTTCTCGTCCTGCAGCGCGCCGTGCAGGAGCTGATGCAGCAGTGCGACGCGCCCCAGCCGGGCGCGAGCGAAAGCGACCTGATCGCCGCTGCGCAGTACCGCGCGCTCGAGGCCGCGCTGCACGCCCCCGGCCAGCCGCTCGCACCGGCCGGGAAAGAGGGCGCCGAACTGCTCGCGTGGCCTTCGTTCACCGCGCCGATCCGAAGGGCGATGCGCGCGTGATCGCAGCGCGCATCCGATTCCCACGTTCCCCATTTCCGTTTCGTAGGACTTTCATGCTTATTCAAATCACCAGGGTTTCCAGGGCCGCGCGCGTCGCACTGTCCGGCCTGCTGGCCGTCACAGGCGCATGCGCGCTGGCCAACAACGTCGGAGAGAACGCCGCGTGGCAGTTCCAGTCTTCCGCCGACAAGGCCAACCAGGCCGCGGTGCAGGACATGATCCAGCGCAAGAAAGCCGGCTCGTACGGCGCGGCCAACTACACCACCAACAACTACATCGGCAAGCAGTACAACTGCGACGTCACCTCGACCGCGCAGGGCAACCAGGGCACCAACAGCACCACCGCCAATTCGCCCGGCACCAGCGGCGCAGCGGCCAACTCCACCGGCAACTCGAGCACCGGCGTCGGCGGCACCGGCACGGTGAGCACCGGCCAGGCCAACAGCGGCGCGGTCGGCTCGGCGGTGATCGGCTCCACCACCAGCAACGTGCAGGGCTGGTCGAGCCAGGCCCTGAACTCCAACCAGACCAACACCGGCAGCCAGAGCGCAAGCATCAGCGGCAGCTCGGCCTGCGCATTCGGCGCGCTCAACTGACACCCAAACAGACAGGGAAGAAAGAGGAATGATCACATTCAAGTCGATCCGCGCGTTGCCGCGCGGCAAAGCCGCGTCGCGCGGGCTGGCCGCGGCGGCCGCCGTCATGAGCCTGGCCGGCTGCGTCGTCGCGCCGCAGCAGCAGATGGCGCCGAAGGAGGCGCCCGTGGTCCTCGGCCCCGCCGTGCGCCAGAACGTCACGCCCATGGAGGCGGTGCTCGCCTGCTTCGGCGACCACGTGGCCGCCATGCAGCGGCCGCCCATCGTCGTCACCGTGGGCGACGTGAAGGACTACACCGGCAAGTACAGCATCAACGAAGGCAACGCCATCACGCAGGGCGGCGCGCTCATGGTGTATTCGGCGCTGGGCAAGCTCGGCGGCGCGGTGCAGGTGGCCGAGCGCTTCGATCCGGTCATCGCCGAGCGCGAACTCGGCTATGCCGACCGCCGCCAGCTCGGCGACGGCCGAACGCACCAGCTCGCAGGCCCGAACGGCGGCCAGGCGGTGCCGTGGCTGCCGTACTTCGGCGGCTCGATCAGCAAGTCCGACTACTTCATCGTCGGCGGCATCACCGAGCTCAACTACAACATCAACTCGGGCGGCGCCGAGATCGGCGTGAACCAGGTGGGCGTGAAGGCGCGCACCTTCAGCCAGTCGGTGGGCATCGACCTGCGCATCGTCGACACCAGGTCGCTGATGATCGTGAAGACCGTCAGCCTGACGAAGCAGTTCAACGGCTACGAGGTCGGCTTCAACGTCTTCCGATTCTTCGGCAGCAAGCTGTGGGACATCGACGTCGGCGCCAAGGGCCAGGAGCCGGTGCAGATGGGCGTGCGCGCCGCGCTGGAAGAGGGCGTCGTGCGCCTCGTGGCCGCGGTGTCGAAGGTCGATCCCAACCCCTGCCTGGGCATGCGCATGGCCAACGACCTGAGCCTCACGCCCGCGGAGGAGCTGCGCAAGGTGCCGAACCCGCTCGTGGACTCGGCCGGTGCGCCGGTGCAGCAGGGCGAGGCGGTCAACGCGGCCAGCCAGACCGGCGCGAGCCTGACGGGCTCGAGCGTGCAGATCCCCTTCGAGTTCGGCGCGGCCGCGCTCACCGGCGGCACGCTGAACCTCATCGACCAGATCGCGGCGGCCGCCGCCAAGGCACCCACCGAGGTCGTGCTGGTCGCGCGCGACACCGAGAACTGGGACGCCGGCAAGCGCGACCTGCTCACCGACCAGCGCATCGGCGTGGTCACGACGGCGCTCGCGTCGCGCGGCCTGGCGCCCGGCGGCATCAGCGTCACATGGCGCCCGGACAAGGCGGACACGTCGATCCATCGCGACGGCCCCGGCCTGCAGGAGATCGCAAAGCTCCGCGTCCAGGGCGCGGTGAGGGGTGGGCCGGCCCGTCCGGTCCGTGAGGAGAACGCAACCGGAGGGAAGTAACCGGGACACACAAGGTCTTCATCGCAAAACAGTGGCATTCCGCCAGTCCGCAATCCATCGAGTCAGTCTTTTTTCAGATCATCAAAGGAAGAGCATGCAGAAGAATCGCAAGAACCCGGGCAGCCGCGTCAACGGCGCACCGCTCAGCAGCATCGGCATGGCCGTGCTGGCCACGCTCGTGGCCGGCGGCGCGCAAGCCGCCGAAACGAGCGTCACGCCAGTGGCGGTCAACACCACGGCCTACCAGAGCGTGCAGTCGGTGCAGGACAAGGTGCTGCCTGTGAGCGCCACGGCCGCCGGCACCACCATCGACATCACGACCGGCGGCCCGCAGACCGGCAACAGCAACACGGTCACGCAGAACGCGGTGAAGGCGAACGCCACCGGCAATGCCTTCGTCAACGCGATCGACCTGTCGCTCACCGGCGGCACGGGCGCGACGCCCACCGAAGGCGCGGCCTCGCTCGGCGTGCAGACCAACAGCGCGGTGGTCTCGAGCAGCGCCACCGGCAACACGGTGAAGGTCGACCTCGACGGCTTCGCCAGCGGCGGCGCTGTCAACACGAACAACACCATTGCGGCGAACACCACGCTCAACAGCGGCTCGTCGACCATCGCGGGCACGGTGCCCGTCGACTACGCCTCGACCAGCCCGGGATCGATCTCGGTGAACTACACGCCCGCCGGCGGCAGCGTGACGGCGCAGGGCAGCCTGGTCGTCAATTCCGTGCAGCGCGGCACCGGCGCGGCCTCGACCGCCGCGGCAAGCGGCAACAGCGTGACGCTCACGCTGACCGCCGACGGCGCCAACGCCGTCAACGCAGCACCGGTACTCGACGGCAACACCGTCTCCGCCTCGCTCAAGGGCAACACGGCCAGCAACACGGCCAGCGTCCAGTCGGGCGGCGCGCCGGCCTTCACCGGCTCGGCCGTCGTCGCCAACCAGCAGCTGAACCAGTCGACCGAGGCTGTGACGCACACGGCTTCGGCCAACGGCAACGGCATCGTCGCTTCCATCGGCAGCAACACCGCGGGCGGCACCAACACGCTCCAGGGCTCGCTGTCGGTGCAGGGCAACACCATTTCCAGCAGCGCCACCGGCAATGAAGCCCTGGGCGCCACCACCGGCACGGCCGGCAACCGCATCGTGCTGGCCGACGGCGTGTCGGTCACCGGCTCGGGCGGCCCGACCTCCAACACCAGCGCCTACAACGCAGGCAGCCTGTCGAGCTCGGTCGCAGCCGACCTGGCCGTGTCGAACAGCCAGGGCAACGTGGGCGTCTCGCTCAGCGCAGCCACGCAGGCCTCGGGCATCGGCGCCGCCGTGCAGTCGGTGGACGGCGGAACCGTCACCGTCGCGAACAACGCGGTCACCGCCTCGGCAACCGGCAATGCCGCATCGAATGCGATCGTCAGCGGAAAGGGCGCCGCCTCGTTCACTGCCAGCGCGGCCCTGGCCAACCAGCAAAGCAACTACAACGGCGGCGTGAACGCCATCTCGGGCCCGACCTTCATCGCCGCATTCACGGGCGCGGAGGACGGCACCAACAACGCGAGCTCGGTCTCGGTGTCGGGCAACCGCTCCGCCGCGACGGCCTATGGCAGCAACGCGAGCCAGAGCCTCGCGCTCGAGGCGAACGCGCTGCCGCTGTCCGGCGGCAATGCGGTGCTCACCGGCGGCAGCCTGCCCGACGGGAACGTCTCGGCCGCGGGCGCAGCCACGGTGACCAACCTGCAGGGCAACTACGCCGCCCCGGTCACCGCCCAGACCGTGGGCTCCGTCATCGGCCTGATGGCCGATTCGCGCGGCACCGGTGGCGACACCATCCACGGCAGCACCTTCACCGTGGGCGGCAACACGCAAGAGGCGGTTGCCGTGAGCAACGGTGCCAACAACGCGCTGTCGCTGACCGGCACGACCGTCGGTGCGGGCGCCGGCGTGGCGAGCGTCCAGGTCGTGGATGCGAATTCGCCGGTCAATGCACAGCTGACGAGCTCCGTGGCTGGTGCCTATCTCGGCACGCACACCACCGACAGCACCGTCGCGCTGACGAACAACCTCCAGCGCGCCGTGGCCTACGGCAACTCGGGCGCCAACAGCCTGAACGTGACCGCCAACAGCTCGAGCGTGCCCGTGTCGGCAACGCCCGCCTCGGTGGCGACGCCCGCCGCCGGCACTGCCACCGTCAATGCCGCCTACGGCGTGCTGAGCAACCAGTCGGTGGCCGGTGCCGTCAGCGCCGTGGCCGACGGTCGCGGCCTCGGACCGGTCGGCTCGCAGACCGTGCTGATCGAAGGCAACGTCACCCGCAGCGCCGTCTCGAACCAGGGCAACGCCCTCGTCGGCGCCGCCTACGGCAACGACGTCACCAACGCCGCCAAGCTGGCGCTGGGCACTGGCACCACCGTGGCCGGCGCGGCTGCCGTGGGCAATGTCACCAGCGTGCAGAACGTGAACGGCGCGACCATCACCGCTTCGGTGCCGGGCGGCAACGTCGTCTCCACGGCCATCGAGGACAACGTCGCCGCATCGACGGTCGCGACCTCCGGCAACCAGCTGCAGGCCCTGGCCTACGGCAACCGCGCCGGCGGCAACACGCTCGACGTGTCGGGCAACACGCTGGCCACCGTCACCGCACAGCCGCGCGCCGTGAACGACGGCACCACCGCGACGACCGACGCGGCCTTCAGCGTGCAGAGCGTGCAGAACGGCTCGGGCAGCCTGAGCGCTTCGCTGCGCAACGGCACCGGACCGGGCGCGAGCGCCTCGCAGATCCGCACGCAGATCGGTGGCAACGTCACCGGCTCGAGCGTGGCCTCGAACGGCAACAGCGCCAGCGCCGCCGCCACGAGCAACAGCGCCGTCAACGGCCTGACGCTCGCGGGCAACGGCCTGTCGACCTCCAGCGCCGTGCAGAACGTGCAGACGACCAGCGCAGCCATCGAGGCGCTGGCGGGCCAGGCCGGCACGCCGGGAACGCCCGCGTCGCCCTCGGTGCCGTTCAGCTACAACGCCCACGTGATCGACACCGACGTGCTCGGCGGCAACACCGTCGGCAACACCACGACGATCACCAGCGGCGTGCTGGGCGTACAGGTCTCCAGCCTCACGCAGGCCGAGATCAACTACCTGACCACCCACGGCTGGAGCGTGGGCAGCGGTGCCACCGCCGGCATGCTGACGGCACCCGCGTCCATCCTGGGACCGGTCTCGGTCGCGACCTACAGCCAGCTGCAGACGGGCTCCCCGGTAGGGTTCGGCGCCACGATCCCGGGCACGCCGGCCGTCGCCGCCATTCCGAACCAGGGCGGCGTCACGGTCGCAGTCGGCGGCAACATCACAGGCTCGCAGCTTTCCGTCAACGGCAACAGCAGCAGCGCCGCCGTCACCGGCAACAGCGCCACCAACAGTGCCGCGATCACAGGCAACACGATCGCCTCGGGCGGCGCGATCACCGCCAGCGCGGGCAGCCTGGGTGGTGCCGGCATCGGCGCGCAGGCCGACCACACCGTGTCGAACGTGCAGCAGGTCACGGGTTCGCCCACGCTGTCGACCAGCGTCTACGGCACCTTCGCCGTCGACGCCGCAGCCGGCGCGGCCATCTCGGGTTCGGCGCTGAGCGTTTCCGACAACAGCCAGCGCGGCACCGCCGTGGCCAACACCGCCGCCAACAGCCTGAGCCTGAGCGGCACCAACGTCGCGAGCACCTCGGCACTGTCGTCGTCGCAGTCGAGCAACGCAGCCGTCTCCGCGGCTTCGGACCTCGAGCTGTACGCGCCGGGCGCGGTCTCTGCGTCGTCGGTGGATCTGTCGCGCAACAAGAACACGTCGCTCGGCGTGATCAACGACGTGACCAACACCCTGAGCGTGAAGGCTTCCAACCTGACGCCGGCCGGCGAGCCAGGCAACGCGGTGCTGGTGCAGGGCACTGCCACCGGCGACCACGTGCTGAACAACACGCAGGTGGCAACGACCTCGGTGAGCAGCACCGCGACCACGCGCCTGTACAACCAGGACCAGACGGCCGCGGCCACGACGGGCCTGGTCAACAGCACGGCGACCATCAGCGGCAACAGCACGACCGCCGAAGCCTCGGCCAATCGCGCCGACAACAGCGTGGCGCTCAACGGCACCGCGGTGCAGGGTGCGAGCGCGGGCCTGAACAACCTGCAGCTCAGCAGCGCGGCAGTGACGGCAAGCGCCTCGACCTCGGCCACGTTCAAGCTCGAAGGCACCAGCCCGGCCACGCCGGCGGCGCTGAACAGCGGCATCACGATCGACGGCAACAGCACCACGGCGCTGGCACGCGGCAACGCAGCCACCAACGCGCTGAACGTGTCGGCAGGCAGCGGCTACGCCGCGGCCGCACCGGTCGCGGGCAGCACGGCGGGCGTCGTCACGCAGGCCACGGCTGCGCTGCTGAACACGCAGGGCAACAGCGGCAACGTGACGGCCAGCGCCACGGGCACGTACCAGGTCGCGCTCAACGGCGTGACCGCCGGCACCGCGCCCGGACTGACGAACGGCACCGCCGCACTGACGAACAACACCGTCGCTGCGCAGGCCTACGGCAACACGGCCACCAATGCCGTGACCGTCGCGGCCACGGTGGCGAACCGTCCGACTGTGGCGGTGGCGAACTACCAGACCAACAGCGGCACCATCGTCGCGACCGCGACCGGCGTGAACTACGGCGTGGGCGTCACCGGCGCCACCACGGGCAGCACGCTGCGCGCGGCCGGCAACCAGGTGACGGCGACCGCGGTGGGCAACTCCGCGGTGTCGACCATCGCTTCGGCGCGCTGACCGGCGCGCCACCCACGCCCCGGCGAGCGCCTTCGCGCCCGCCGGGGCTTTTTCCGCCAGGGCAGCGTGCATGGCTGCATGGCCGGGACAAGCCATGTACCTGCATCCCCTCATTGCCAATGTGCCTCCCGCCGAGCGCGAGGCGCTTGTCCAGAGCTGCGAGCTGCGCTCCTTCAGGCGCAACGAGACAGTGCTCGCCGCCGACACCTGGACCGACCGCATCTACTGCGTGGCCAGCGGACTGCTGCGCGTGGTCGTCCACGGAAAGGCCAGCGCGCAAGTCGCCGACGTCACCACCGACTTCATCCGGCAGGACGACTTCTTCATGGGTCCTTCCCTTGCGCAGGACAGCTACCAGGCCCTGCAGACACTGGTTGCCGCATTGCCCTCGGTCGTCTATCTCGTGCCGGTGACCGCCATGCGGCACCTGTGCGCCGCGCACCCCGAGGTGGCCATGGGCCTGCTCGGGCTGGCGATGAAGCGCATGACCATCGTCAGAAGTCAACTACGCCGCATTTCAGCGCTGTCGGCCGAAGACCTGGTGATCCGAGTGCTGCACCAGCTCACGCTGCTCGCGCCGGCAAGCACCGGCGGATACGACAAGCGCATCACGCAATCGGTGATCGCCTCCTACTCGGGCCTTTCACGCGAGGTGGTCAACAAGACCATGCGCGCCATGGAAAGCCGCGGCCTCGTGCGCCGCGACGAGGGCGGCGTGCACGTGTCGCCCGACTTCGCCGCCACCGACTTCGGCGAGCTGCTGCCCGCGAGCCACAGTCTTCCCGATGCCGTGCCGCAGCAGATCGAGCCGCTGCTGCCGCCGCAACTCCTCGATTCGCTGCGCACGCGCAGGGGGCACGATCCCGGAGGAGACTGATACCCCCATGTTTATGTGTTTCGCCGATCGGCACGGGTGCGCATCATGCAGTCATGTACCTGCATCCACTGATGGCGGCCCTTCCGCCAGCGGAACGCGCGGCACTCGCCGAATGCAGCCGGCCCCGTTCCTACAAGCGCAACGAAGTCGTGCTGACGGCCGGCGAATCGACCGACCAGATCTATTGCGTCGCGAGCGGTCTGCTGCACGTGGTCACGCCCGGCCATGCCGAAGGCTCCGAGATGACGACGGAGCTCATAGGGCAGAACGACTTCTTCTTCGACCTCTCGATCAGGGAAGACAGCTACAGGTCGAAGCAGACGCTGATCGCCACCTTGCCCTCCTCGGTGTACCTGATGCCCATCGCGAGGATGCGCAGCCTCTGCGTGCGGCACCCCGAAGTCGCGCTGGGCCTGCTGGGGCTCACGATGAAGCGCATGAACGTGCTGCGCGACCAGTTCCGCCACATCTCCGTGCTGCCCGCCGAAGACCTGGTGATGCGCGTGCTGTACCAGCTCACCCGGCTGGCGCCGGTCGGCCCCGGCGGGTACGACAAGCGCATCACGCAATCGGTGATCGCCTCCTACTCGGGGCTCTCGCGCGAAATGGTCAACAAGATCATGCGCACCATGGAGAGCCGCGGCCTCGTGCGCCGCGACGAAGACGGCATTCACGTGACTGAGGATTTCGTCGAGACCGATTTTGCGTAGCGCGCGAGTTCCGGCCCGCTGCCGGAACGGCTTCAGTAGCCCGTCAATGGCCGCGCAACGACAGGGTGTCCGACGGCCGTTCGCCGAAGCGCGCACGGTACTGCGCCGCGAAATGCCCCAGATGAAGAAAACCGTACTTCTGAGCCACTTCGCGCACGCCGGCTCCGTTGACGCCGGCTGACGCCCGCAACTCGGCGCGCACCCTGTCGAGCCGGGTCTCGCGCAGGAACTCCATCGGTCCCTGTCCCGCATGCTGGCGGAAGGCCAGCTGCAAGGCCCGCGCGCTGCACCCGACTTCGCGGCATACGTCGGCCAGCGACAGAGGCTGGTCGGCATGCGCCTCCATGTACTCCTGAGCCTTGCGGACCGCACGCGGCAGCAGGCTGCGCCGCTGGCTGTCTCCGGCAAGGGCGCGGGAATGGTTGTGCCCCGCCGACATCAGCAGGCTGGCCATCAGGTACGCCTCGGCGTGCTCCGCCAGCGGGCCGCCGGGTTGCAGCGCATTGCCGGCATCGAGCGTGAGCCGCAGGTAGTCGATGAAATGCACCAGCGGCGCGAGCGTGGGGTTGTCGAGCGGCACGCCGAGATCGAACACCAGCGGCTTTCCGACGGGCGCCTGGAGCAAGGATTCGAGCCGCGAGAGCAGCGCGGGGCGCGCCAGCCGCACGATCAGGTGCGGGCTGTCGTCGGCCCAGCGCATCGACAGCAGTTCGGTGGGCGAGGGCAGCGAGGCCAGGCGGGGTGTCGCGTCCACATGCTGCGCGCCGCAACGGATTTCGGCGCCTCCGCGCAACGGAATCTGCAACAGGAAGAAATCCTGCAGGTAGCCCGGGTCGATCTGCACGCCGGGGCCGTACTGCACGTAGTTGAGGCTCACGTCCCGGTGCAGCCGTGCGCTGTGATGGCAGGCGTCGAGTTCGGTGCGGGGCCTCAGCATGACCAGCCCGTGCGGGCAGAACACGCGGGCCACGCTTTCACGAGCCTCGTCCATGTCGTGGCTCTCGAAAAGCCGATAGCGCTGCAGCGGCAGTGGGGTCGTGGCGGTTTCCATGGGGCGAAGGCACCCTAGCAAAAACCGTCCCCGCCCACAATTCGGGCCACCCCTCGCAAGAAAACTGCGCGCCAGGGACATGGCCTGCGTTTGCGGGACTCGCCGAGAGCCTCCCTGCCTCTAACGTTCGCTCCACAGGCCGCCCTGGCCTGTTGTCCGATGTTCGATCAACCGAGGAGAGCAAGCGTCATGTTCAAGGGACTCGAAGGCAGGAGCGCCATCGTCACCGGTGGTTCCACGCTGATAGGCGCCGGCGTGGTGCGTGCGCTGCACGCGGCCGGCGTGAAGGTCGTCATCGCCGACATCGATGCCGGCAACGGCCAGCCGCTGGCCGATTCGCTGGGCGCCGGCGCGCGCTTCGTGCGCACCGACATCACCGACGACGCGCAGGTGAAGGCCTGCGTGGCGGAAGCGGCCGCGCGCCACGGCGGCGTGCACTTTCTCGTCAACCTGGCCTGCTCCTACGTGGACGACGGCTTCAAGTCGCCGCGCGCCGACTGGCTCACCTCGTTCAACGTGAACGTGGCGAGCGCTGTGGCGATGCTGCAGGCCGTGCATCCGCACATGGTGGCCGCGGGTGGCGGGGCGGTGGTGAATTTCACGAGCATCTCGTCGAGCGTGGCCCAGACGGGCCGCTGGCTCTACCCGGTGAGCAAGGCCGCGATGGCGCAGCTCACGCGCAACATGGCGATGGACCTGGCACCCGACCGCATCCGCGTGAACAGCGTCTCGCCGGGCTGGACCTGGTCGGCCGTGATGAACCAGCTCACAAACGGTGACCGGGCCAAGACGGATCGCGTGGCCGCTCCCTTCCATCTGCTCGGGCGCGTCGGCGATCCCGACGAGGTGGCGCAGGTGGTGCTTTTCCTTTGCTCCGACCACGCGAGCTTCGTGACCGGTGCCGACTACGCGGTGGACGGCGGCTACTCCGCCATGGGCCCCGAACAGGCCGTGCCCGCCATTCCCAGGTTGATGGACTGACCCGCTCTCATCGGAGCATCGAGGAGTACAAGCAATGAAACGAATCGCCATCGTCGGCGCGGGCCAGTCGGGCCTGCAACTGGGTCTCGGACTGCTCGCCGCAGGCTACGAGGTCACGATGTTCAGCAACCGCACGGGCGAGGACATCCGCCAGGGCAAGGTCATGTCCAGCCAGTGCATGTTCCACACCTCGCTACAAATCGAGCGCGACCTGGGCCTGGACCACTGGGCGAGCGTATGTCCCACGGTGGACGGCATCGGGCTCGCCGTGCCGCATCCCGAGCAGAAGGGTGCCAAAGTCATCGACTGGGTCGCGCGGCTGAATTCGAGCGCGCAGTCGGTCGACCAGCGCGTGAAGATCCCGGCCTGGATGGACGAATTCAGGAAGAAGGGCGGCGAGCTGGTCTTCAAGGACGCGGGCATCGACGAGCTGGAGACCTGCACCCAGAGCCACGATCTCACGCTGGTGGCCAGCGGCAAGGGCGAGATCTCGAAGCTCTTCGAGCGCGACACCCACAAGTCCACCTACGACAAGCCCCAGCGTGCACTGGCGCTGACCTACGTGAAGGGCATGACGCCGCGCGAGCCGCACTCGGCCGTGTGCTTCAACCTGATTCCCGGCGTGGGCGAGTATTTCGTGTTCCCGGCGCTGACCACCACGGGCCCGTGCGAGATCATGGTGTTCGAGGGCGTGCCCGGCGGCCCGATGGATTGCTGGGCCGACGTGAAGACGCCGCAGGAGCACCTCGCGCGCAGCAAGTGGATCCTCGACGCCTTCACGCCTTGGGAAGCCGAGCGCTGCAGGGACATCGAACTCACCGACGACAACGGCATCCTCGCGGGCCGCTTCGCGCCGACCGTGCGCAAGCCGGTGGCGACGCTGCCTTCGGGCCGCAAGGTGCTGGGCCTGGCCGACGTGGTGGTGCTCAACGACCCGATCACGGGGCAGGGCTCGAACAACGCGGCCAAGTGCGCCGACACGTATCTCAGGAGCATCCTCGCGCGCGGCGACGGCGCGGCCGATGCGGCCTGGATGCAGCAGACCTTCGACCGCTACTGGTTCGGCTACGCGCAATGGGTCACGCAGTGGACCAACATGCTGCTGGCACCGCCGCCGCCCCATGTGCTCAACCTGCTCGGCGCCGCCGGCGCGATGCCGCCGCTGGCCAGTGCGTTCGCCAACGGCTTCGACGATCCGCGCACCTACTTCCCGTGGTTCGCCGATCCGGATGAAGCCGGGCGCTACATCGAGACCTGCGCGGCCGTCGCATAAGCCGGAGCGAAAGCATGAAGCGACGCGTGGCCATCGTCGGCGCCGGGCAGTCCGGCATGCAGCTCGCGCTGGGACTGCTGCGCGCGGGACACGAGGTGACGGTGTATTCGAACCGCAGTGCGCGGGACATCTTCGATGGGCCGGTGATGTCCAGCCAGTGCATGTTCGAGACCGCGCTGCAGACCGAACGCGAGCTGGGGCTGGACTGGTGGGCCGACGAATGTCCGCTGGTGGAGGGCATCGGCATGACGGTGCGCAATCCGGAGGGCGGCAAGGCCATCGAATGGAGCGCGAGGCTCGACGGGCCCGCGCAGTCGGTGGACCAGCGACTCAAGATACCCGCCTGGATGATCGAGTTCGAGAAGCGCGGCGGCAGGCTGGTGCTGCAGGACGTGGGGCTCGACGAACTGGAAGCCTGCGCGCAATCGAACGACCTCGTGGTCGTCGCGAGCGGCAAGGGCGAGATCTCGAAGCTCTTCGAGCGCGACGAGGCGCGTTCTCCATACGACCAGCCGCAGCGCGCGCTGGCACTGACCTACGTGAAGGGAATGAAGCCCACCCGGCCGCATGCGCGCGTGTGCTTCAACCTCATTCCCGGCGTGGGCGAATACTTCGTGTTCCCGGCGCTGACCACGACCGGCCCCTGCGAGATCATGGTGTTCGAAGGCGTGCCCGGCGGTCCGATGGATTGCTGGGAAGACGTGGAGACGCCGCGGGAGCACCTCGCGCGCAGCAAGCGGATCCTGGAAACCTTCCTGCCGTGGGAAGCCGAGCGATGCACCGACATCGAACTGACCGACGACAACGGCGTTCTCTCGGGCCGCTTCACGCCGGTGGTGCGCAAGCCGGTGGCGACGCTGCCTTCGGGGCGCAAGGTGCTGGGCCTGGCCGATGCGATCGTGCTCAACGACCCGATCACGGGGCAAGGCTCCAACAACGCCGCCAAGTGCGCCGACATCTACCTGAAGCGCATCCTCGAGAACGGCGATGCGCCCTTCGACGCCGAATGGATGCAGCAGACCTTCGACCGCTACTGGGAAGGCTATGCCCGCTGGGCCACCGACTGGACCAACAGCCTGCTCGCGCCGCCCCGGCCGCATCTGCAGAAGCTGTTGCAGAGCGCCACCCACATGCCCGCGGTGGCGGGCACCATCGTCAACGGCTTCGACGACCCGCGCGCGTTCGCGCCCTGGTGGTTCGATGCCACGGAGGCAGACCGCTTCCTGGAGGAGCGGGCGCGCGAGGCGGCCGTCGACCGCTTCGACCGGCGCGACTTCCGCAAGGCGCTCGGGCAGTTCAGCACCGGCGTCACCGTCATCACGACGCGGGCCATCGATGGCCGCCGCGTGGGCATGACCGCCAACTCGTTCTCGTCGGTGTCGCTCGATCCGCCGCTGGTGCTCTGGAGCCTGGCGCGGCAGGCACCGAGCGTGGGCGACTTCACTGGCGCCAGCCACTTCGCGATCAACGTGCTGGCGGCGAACCAGCATCACCTGTCGCGGCAGTTCTCCACGCCGCAGCCGGACAAGTTCGGCGGGGTGGACTGCTGCGAGGGTGCGGCCGGCGTGCCGCTGCTCAACGGCGTCATCGCACGCTTCGTGTGCCGCAACGTGAAGCAGTACGACGGCGGCGACCACCTCATCTTCATCGGCGAGGTCGAGCGCTACGAGCGCTTCGACGGCGAGCCGCTGGTCTTTCACTCGGGCTACTACCAGGTGACGACGCGACATCCGGAATGCGTGCAATGAGTACGCGACCCGCACCACCCATTCAATGAACGGAGCAATTCACATGCAGCAGAAAGCCCACGACGGCGCGCACCAGATCCGCATCCAGGCCACCGATGGAAGCGGCAGCTTCAGCGGCTATCTCGCCGTGCCACGCTCGGGCAGCGGCCCCGGTCTGGTGCTCGCGCAGGAGATCTTCGGCGTGAACGCCACGATGCGCGAGGTGGCCGACTACTACGCCGAGGAGGGCTACGTGGTGCTCGTGCCCGACCTGTTCTGGCGGCAGGAGCCCGGCGTGCAGCTCGGCTACTCGCCGGAAGACTGGCAGCGTGCCTTCGCCCTCTACCAGGGCTTCGACGAGGCCAAGGGCATGGAGGACATGCAAGCCTCCATCACCGCCTTGCGCGGTCGGCCCGAAGTGCAGGACGCCAAGGTCGGCGTGCTCGGCTTCTGCCTCGGCGGCAAGCTGGCCTACCTCAGCGCCTGCCGCACCGACGCGGACGTCGCCGTCGGCTACTACGGCGTGGGCATCGATGCCGCTCTCGACGAGGCCGACAACATCAAGCGCCCGCTCACGCTGCACATCGCCGAGCTCGACAAGTTCTGCCCGCCGGAGGCACGCGAGCGCATCGTCTCCACGCTCAAGGGCCGCCCCGGCGTGTCGCTGCACGTCTACCCCGGCATGGACCACGCCTTCGCCCGCATCGGCGGCGAGCATTTCCACAAGCCCTCGGCCCTGATGGCCCACGAGCGCAGCATTGCCACGCTGAAAGACGCCATCGGCCCGCACTACGACCTGCCCGCGCTGTGGGACAAGCACTGCGAATACGAGTTCGGCACCCGCAACGTCGACGACACCATGTCCACCATGGTGGCCGAGCCCTACGTCAACCACATCCCGACGATGACCGGCGGCGTGGGCTACAAGGCGCTGCACGCGTTCTATACGAACCACTTCGTCAACAGCAACCCGCCCGACACCTCGCTGGTGCCGATCTCGCGCACGGTGGGCGCCACGCAGGTGGTCGACGAGATGCTGTTCTGCTTCACCCACACCACCGAGATCCCGTGGATGCTGCCGGGCGTGGCGCCCACGGGCAAGCGCGTGGAGATTCCGCTGCTGGCCGTCATCAAGTTCCGAGGTGACAAGCTCTATCACGAGCACATCTACTGGGACCAGGCCAGCGTGCTGGTGCAGGTGGGGCTGCTCGATGCGAAGCTGCTGCCGGTGGCGGGCGTGGAGACGGCGCGCAAGCTGCTGGACGAGACGCTGCCGTCGAATACGCTGATGAAGCGCTGAGGGCTCAGTCCGAGGCTTTCACCGCATCGACGAGGAATCGCACGAAAGCCTTTCCCGCGGCGGGCAGCGAGCGGCCCGCCATTGTCTCGATGGCGAGATGCCGCTCGTGCATCTCGCGATCCTTCAAAGGAATGGCGACCAGCGCCTTGCTCTGCAGCAGCGTGCGGATCGACAGCGGCCCATAGAAGGCGATGGTGCCGCCACCTGCCGCCGCGAAGCTCAGCAGTGAATTCGCGTGGTTGCTGGACATCGCCAGTTCGTAGCGCAGCTCCTGCCGCGAGCAGCTGGCATCGAGCAGGCGGCGGATGGAGCTGTCTTCCTGCGGCAGCCCCAGCGGATAAGCGACCACCTGCCGGAGGGAAAGCTGCCGCTGTCTGGCCAGCGGGTGGTCCTTGGCCATCACGGCCAGGATGGGGCTGGGATGTCGCAGCTCGACCTCGATGCCTGGCTGGGGCAGGGCGCTGAGGGTGATGCCCACGTCGGTCTCGCCGTCGCGCACCAGCCTGGAGATGTCGGCGGGCGCGCAGACCTCCAGGTGAAAGCGGATGCCCGCGTGCTTGAGGCGGAACTGCGCGATCAGCCTGGGAATGAAGTCGAAGGCGAAGCCCTCGGTGCTTGCCACGCGCACATGGCCGGTGCGCAGGCCGCGCAGTCCGGCGATGTCGTTCGCGACCCGCTCGATGTCCTGCTGCGCGCGCTTGGCGTGAGCCGCCAGCAGTTCACCCGCGGCGTTGGGCACCATGCCGCGCGCATGGCGCTCGAACAGCAGCGTGTCGAGCTCGCGCTCCAGTCTTGCCACCTGCCGGCTCACCGCCGAGGGCGCCACGTTGAGCTTGAGAGCCGCCTCCTTCACGGAGCCTGTTTTCACGACCTCGAGAAAGTAGCGCACGGCGGTTTCCTGCAAGGCGCGAAGCTGCATGAATGGCTCCTGTTGCGTGGCTTCGGAGGGATGGGGTTCCGGGTGTCTCGATTGCCGATTCGGCAACGAAGAATTCTAAACATTGCGCTTGTGACACCGTCATGACGCTCCTAGGATGAAGCGGTTCTCTCCCCGAATCCCAGTCTTCCAGTCGAAATTCCAGGAGTTCCGATGAACCGCTTCCCGTTCGTAGCGCGCATGGCTTTGCTTTGCTGCAGCCTTGGTCTTGGCATCGTGCCGCTGGCTTCGCTTGCCGCGGAGACGGGCTTTCCGGTGCGCCCGGTCACGCTGGTCATTCCCTTCCCGCCGGGCGGCGCCACCGACGTCAACGGCCGCGTGATCGCGCAACGCCTGGGCAAGGAGCTCGGGCAGCCGGTGGTGATCGAGAACCGCGGCGGCGCCGGCACCGTGGTCGGCGCAAGCTATGTGGCGAAGTCCGCACCCGACGGGTACACGCTCCTGCTGAGTTCGGGCTCCACCTTCACGGTCAATCCCGCGATCCGCAGCAACCTGCCCTACGACCCGGTGAAGAGCTTCGAGCCGATCGGCATTGCCGGGCGCGTCGCGCTGATCCTGCTGGCGAACAGCGAGGTGCCGGTGCAGACGGTCAAGCAGTTCGTGGACTACGTGAAGGCCTCGCCTGGCAAGTATTCGTATGGTTCCTTTGGCACTGGCACCACCGCGCAGTTCGCGGGCGAAACCATGCTGCACGCCACCGGCCTCAAGATGACGCACGTGCCCTACAAGGGCAGTGCACCGGCCATGACCGACCTGATGGGCGGGCAGATCCCGTTCAGCATCGACACGGTGAGCGCGGCCGTCCCGCAGCTCAAGAGCGGCAAGATCAAGGCCATTGCGCTGACCACCGCGCGGCGCTCGGCGCTGCTGCCCGAGGTGCCCACCTTCGCCGAGAGCGGCTATGCCGAGGTCGACATGGATTCCTGGCTCATGCTCGCGGCACCGAAGGGCGTGCCCGCCGACGTGAAGGCAAGGCTGGAGAAGGCACTGGCCGCGACGATCGCCGATCCGGAGACGAAGGCCAGGCTGCTGGCCGCGGGGCTGGAGCCGAGCTACAGCAACGCCGCTGCGAGCGTCGAGCTGATCAACCGCGAACTGCCGATCATGCGTGCCGTCGCAGCCCGCGCCAACATCACCGCCGACTGATGAGCTTCACCAAAACCGCGCACGACACCGCCACGGAGCTCGTCGAGAAATCCGCCGTCGAACTGCGCCGCCTCATCGGCAGCAAACAGGTCTCGCCCGTCGAACTGCTCGAGGCCTGCATCGCTCGGATCGAGCGCGTGAACCCCTTCGTCAACGCGGTGACCGCCACCTGCTTCGAGCGCGCGCGCGCCGAAGCCAAGGCGGCGGAAAGCGCCGTGATGCGCGGCGATGCGCTCGGCCTGCTGCACGGCCTGCCGATGGGCGTGAAGGACCTGGAGCCCACCGAGGGGCTGCTCACGACCTGGGGCTCGCCGATCTACCGCGACCACGTGCCGACGGAAGACATCGAGCTCGTGGCGCGCCTGCGCCGCGCGGGTGCCATCGTGGCGGGCAAGACCAACGTGCCCGAGATGGGCGCCGGCGCCAACTCGCGCAACGACGTGTGGGGCGCCACCGGCAACCCCTTCAACCCGAACCTGAATGCCGGCGGCTCTTCCGGCGGCTCGGCCGCCGCGCTGGCTTGCGACATGCTGCCCGTGTGCACCGGCTCCGACACCGGCGGCTCGCTGCGCATTCCCGCGGCCAAGTGCGGCGTGGTGGGCTTCCGGCCTTCGCCGGGTGTCGTACCCAGCGTGCGCAAGCCGCTGGGCTGGACGCCCATCTCGGTCGTCGGCCCCATGGGCCGCACCGTGGAGGAAGCCTGCCTGCAGCTGGCGGCATCGGCAGGCATGAACGCCGGCGATCCGCTGAGCTATCCGCTGGACCCGCTGTCCTTCCTCACGCCGCAGCGCGTCGACCTTGGCAGGCTGCGCGTGGCATGGACCGAGGACTTCGGCACCTGCGCAGTGGACAACGACATCCGCACCACCTTCCGCCGGAAGATCGAAGCCATGCGTCACCTGTTCGCCCGCTGTGACGAGGTCAGCTTCGACATGGGCGAGGCGCACCGCTGCTTCGACGTGCTGCGCGCCGAGGCCTTCGTGGCCGGCATGCAGGCGGCCTACGAGCGAGACCCGGACAGCTTGGGCCCCAACCCGCGCGCCAACTACGAGATGGGCGCGAAGATGAGCCTGCTCGACAGCGCCTGGGCGCAGGCCGAGCAGACGCGGCTTCTCAAGCGCTTCCAGGCGACCTTCGCCGACTACGACCTGGTGCTGTCGCCGACCACGCCCGTCTCGCCCTTCCCATGGACGCAGCTGTACGCAGCGGCCATCAACGGCGAGCCGCAGGCCAACTACTACCGCTGGCTGGCGCTGACCTACGTGGTCACGCTGACCACGCATCCTGCGATTGCGCTGCCTTGCGGCCTCGACCACGCGGGCATGCCTTTCGGGCTGCAGGTGGTGGGTGGATTCAGGGCCGACCACCAGCTGCTCGGTGCGGCGCATGCGATGGAGGCGGCGTTCGCGTCCGACCCGCGCCTGTGCCGGCCGATTCCCGACCTGAGCGCGTTGCGCGCGGCCGAGCCGGCGCTGAAGTCGATCGTGAAGACGCCGCCCGTTTTCGGCGACAGCCGCCTCGCCGCGTCCGCCGCCGTATCGGCCGTCTGAGGCAGCGCCTTACGCGTCCGCCACCGCGTAGGGCGTGAACCGGCTTTCGTTCTCGTTCACGTCCAGCGCCCGGCCGATGAACGGGAACGCCCGCTGAGGGCAGGCCACGCGCTCGCACACCTTGCAGCCCATGCCGATGGGCGTGGGCACGTCCTGGTCGGCCAGGTCGAGTCCCTTGGAATAGATCAGGCGCGGCGCATGCCGGATGTCGCAGCCCAGGCCGATGGCGAAGGTCTTGCTGGGCGAGTCGAAGCCGCGCTGCCCGTGCGACACCGTGCGCGCCACCCACAGGTAGGTGCGTCCGTCGGGCATGCGCGCGAGCTGCCGCAGCACGCGCCCGGGCTGCGCGAAGGCCTCGTACACGTTCCACAGCGGGCAGGTGCCACCGGTCTTCGAGAAGTGGAAGTGCGTGGCCGACTGCCGCTTCGAAATGTTGCCCGCGCGGTCCACGCGAATGAAGAAGAAGGGCACGCCCGGCGCGCCGGGCCGCTGCATGGAGCTGAGGCGATGGCACACCGTCTCGAAGCCCACGCCGAAGCGGCGCGCCAGCAGGTCGATGTCGTAGCGCAGCGTTTCCGCGGCTTTCAGGAACGGGCCGTAGGGCAGCAGCAGGGCACTGGCGAAGTAGTTCGCCAGTCCGATGCGGGCCAGTGCGTGCGTCGGAGCGTCGTCGAAGCCGGCGCCTTCGAGCAATGACTCGATCAGCTGCGTCTGCTCCAGCAGTGCCAGCTGGGTCACCAGCTGGAACGACTGCTGGCCGGGCTCCAGGCCGCCCGACAGGCGCAGCACGCGGCTGGCGGGGTCGTAGCGGCGCTGGCTGTCGATGGCGTCGTCGTCTGTTGGTACCACGCGCACGCCGTGCTGCTTCAGGAGCCGCGACTGCAGCCATTCGGACAGCGGGCCGCCGTGGCCGCGCGCTTCTTCCGCAAGCCTTTCCGCCTGCAGGTCCAGTTCCTCGAAGTGGTTCTGGTGGGCGAAGAAGAAGTCGCGCACGGCCTCGAAGGGCATGGGGCGGGCATTCGTGAGCTCGCCGCGTCCGTCGCCGAGTTCGGTCGCCATGATCTCCAGGCGCTCCATCGCTTCCTGGTGGCGGCGGTGCAGCGCGAGCAGCGCACGTGCCACGGCCGGCATCTGCGAGGCCACCTCACGCAACTCGGGCAGCGCGACGGCTTCTCCACCGGGGTTGTCGGCCAGCGCATCGCGCATGCTCGAGACGAGGCGGGCCTCCTCGTCTTCCGAGAACTGCTGCACGTCGACGCCGAGCGTGCGGCTGATCTTGAGCAGCACGGCCACGGTGAGCGGCCGCTGGTTCTGCTCCAGCTGGTTCAGGTAGCTGGGCGACAGGCCCAGCGCCTGGGCCAGCGCCACCTGCGTCATGCCGCGTTCGGCGCGCAGCTTGCGCAGGCGCACGCCCATGAAGGTCTTGCTCATCGTGTGGCTCCTTGGAAAAGCGCGCCGTACTGCGGAAGCGGAATTCGACTATTCGCAAGATTTGCAAAACAGCGGCTCTTCATTCGCAATGATTGGCTTATTCAGTCCTTCATTATGGGCACGCATTTGCGTAAATTGCGAACCATGACAAACCGGAACACGGCGCTCGAACTCACGGAAATCGTGTTCCCGGAGCATGCGAACCACTACGGCACGCTGTTCGGCGGCAACGCCCTGATGCTGATGTCCAAGGCGGCCTTCCTGGCGGCGCGGGCCTTCGCCCAGGCCGACGTGGTGATGGCCGGCTGCGGCGACGCTCAGTTCCTCGCGCCCGTGCCGGTCGGCAGCGTGCTGCGGCTGCGCGCATGGGTCAGCCGCCAGGGCCGCAGCTCGCTCACGGTCAGCGTCACCGGCAGCTTCGAGCAGTTGGGGCACGCGCCGCGCGAGGCGCTGCGCTCCTTCTTCGAGATGGTCGCCGTCGACAAGGGCGGGCGGCCCACGCGCATACCAAAGGCACACCCGAATCCAGAAAAGGAAGAAGCATGAGCGACACCGCAACCCCCACGGCTCCCGGCATCAAGCCCAAGAAATCGGTGGCCCTGTCCGGCGTCACGGCCGGCAACACCGCGCTGTGCACCGTCGGGCGCACCGGCAACGACCTGCACTACCGCGGCTACGACATCCTCGACATCGCCGAGGTTTGCGAGTTCGAGGAAGTCGCGCATCTGCTGGTGCACGGCAAGCTGCCCACGGCGGCGGAACTGCGCGCCTACAAGGCGAAGCTCAAGTCGATGCGCGGCCTGCCCGCGAGCCTGAAGGAGGCGCTCGAACAGCTGCCCGCCGGCGCGCATCCGATGGATGTGATGCGCACCGGCGTCTCGTCGCTGGGTTGCATGCTTCCCGAGAAGGAAGACCACAACCTGCCGGGCGCGCGCGACATTGCCGACCGGCTGATGGCTTCGCTGGGCTCGATGCTGCTGTACTGGTACCACTGGTCGACGCAGGGCAGGCGCATCGACGTCGAGACCGACGACGACTCGATAGGCGCGCACTTCCTGCACCTGCTGCATGGCCGCAAGCCCCCGGCGATCTGGGAGCGCGCGATGCACACCTCGCTCAACCTCTACGCCGAGCACGAGTTCAACGCCTCGACCTTCACCGCGCGCGTGGTGGCCGGCACCGGCTCAGACATGTACTCGGCCATCACCGGCGCCATCGGCGCGCTGCGCGGTCCCAAGCACGGCGGCGCCAACGAGGTGGCCTTCGAGGTCCAGAAGCGCTACGACTCGCCCGCCGAGGCCGAGGCCGACATACGCCGCCGTGTGGAGGCCAAGGAAGTGGTGATCGGCTTCGGCCACCCGGTCTACACCGTGAGCGACCCGCGCAACGTGGTCATCAAGGGCGTGGCGAAGTCGCTCTCGCAGGAAGCCGGCTCGACCAAGATGTTCGACATCGCCGAGCGGCTGGAGAGCGTGATGTGGGAGGCCAAGAAGATGTTTCCCAATCTCGACTGGTTCAGCGCCGTGAGCTATCACATGATGGGCGTGCCCACGGCGATGTTCACGCCGCTGTTCGTCATCGCGCGCACCTCGGGCTGGGCGGCGCACATCATCGAGCAGCGCGTCGACAACAAGATCATCCGGCCGAGCGCCAACTACACCGGTCCCGAGGACCTGGCCTTCGTGCCCATCGAGGCGCGCGCCTGAGGCGCGGAGTTCGCCGGTCCAGGGTTCATGCAGTCTCCGAGCGTTCAAGGCGGGTTTGCCGGACAGGCGCAAACTAGCGCCTGCCACCGCGATGGCACGCCGTTGCGGGACGCATGACAACAACACTGGAGACAAACCGCATGACCCTGAATCGCCGCGCCTTTTCGTCAGCCGCCCTGGCCGGGCTGGCATTGCCTCTCGCCCGCACGGGCTGGGCCCAGGAAGCCTTTCCGTCCAAGCCGCTGCGCATCGTGTGCCCCTTCGCGCCCGGCGGAGGTTCCGACTTCATCGCCCGCATCGCCGCGAACGTGTTGACCCAACAGCTGGGCCAGTCGGTGGTGGTGGACAACCGGCCCGGCGCCGGCGGCACCATCGGCACCGAATACGCGCTGCACACACCGGCCGACGGCTACACGCTGCTGCTGGTGGCGGGCAGCTACACCGTCAATCCCTCGCTCTACAAGCTTCGCTTCGACCCGGTGGGCGACATGAGCCCGGTGATCCAGCTCTCCAAGGGCGCCTACGTGCTGTGCGTCAACCCGGCGAAGGTGCAGGCGAAGAACCTGCGCGAGCTGCTGGCCTTCGCGCGCCAGAACCCCGGCAAGCTGACCTTCGCCTCCGCCGGCAACGGCAGCCACCTGCACATCGTGAGCGAGTACATGTTCGGCATGGCGAAGGTCAAGGCCACGCACATCCCGTACCGCGGCACGGGGCCGGCGGTGACCGACCTCGTGGCGGGCAACGTCGACATGCTGATCGCGGGCACCGAGGCGCTGATGCCGCACGTGCAGTCGGGCCGGCTGCGCGCCTTCGCTGTCACCACCGCGCAGCGGCTGCAGGCGTACCCCGACATTCCCTCGATCGCCGAGGCCGGCGGGCTGCCCGACTACGACGTGGTGGCCTGGCACGGGCTGGTCGCGCCCAAGGGCGTGCCGCCGGCCGTGCTCGCAAAACTCAACGGCGCGCTGGCCACTGGCCTGAAGGCACCCGAGCTCGGCGCCAAGCTGGACCCCACCGGCGTGTCGCCGGCAGGCGGCACGTCGGAGCAGTTCGGCGCACTGATCCGCGCGGAGATTCCGCGCTATGCCAAGGTCGTGAAGGACAACGACATCCGCTCCGAGTGAGCCCTTGCCGGCACGCCGGCCCCACAGACAGATTCGTCACGATGAACCCACGATTCCGAAAACCGCTTCCCGGCACCGCGCTGGACTACATCGATGCCCGGGCCGCCGTCGACGCACTGCGCCCCGGCGCCTGGAGCACGCTGCCCTACACCGCGCGCGTGCATGCCGAGAACCTGGTGCGCCGCTGCGACCCGGGCATCCTCGACGAATGCCTTCTGCAGCTGGTCGAACGCCGCCGCGACCGTGACTTTCCGTGGTTTCCGGTGCGCGTGGTCTGCCACGACATCCTGGGCCAGACCGCGCTGGTCGATCTCGCGGGCCTGCGCGATGCGATAGCGGCCGAGGGCGGCGACCCCGCGCAGGTGAATCCGGTGGTGCCGGTGCAGCTGATCGTCGACCATTCGCTGGCTGTGGAGTGCGGTGGATTCGATCCGCAGGCCTTCGAGAAGAACCGGCGGATCGAGGATCGCCGCAACGAAGACCGCTTCCATTTCATCGACTGGACGAAGCGCGCCTTCGCCAACGTCGACGTGATCCCGGCGGGCAACGGCATCATGCACCAGATCAACCTGGAGAAGATGTCGCCGGTGGTCTACGTGCAGGACGGGCTGGCCTTTCCCGACACCTGCGTGGGCACCGACAGCCACACGCCGCACGTCGATGCGCTCGGCGTGATCGCGGTGGGCGTGGGCGGCCTCGAAGCCGAGAACGTGATGCTCGGCCGCGCCTCGTGGATGCGGCTGCCCGACATCGTCGGCGTGGAGCTCACCGGCCGCCGCCAGAGCGGCATCACGGCCACCGACATCGTGCTGGCGCTCACCGAGTTCCTGCGCAAGGAGAAGGTGGTGGGCGCCTACCTGGAGTTCTTCGGCGAAGGTGCCCGCAGCCTGACCATCGGCGACCGCGCCACCATCTCCAACATGTGCCCCGAGTACGGCGCCACCGCGGCGCTGTTCTACGTGGACGAGCAGACGCTGGCCTACCTGAGGCTCACCGGCCGAGAGGAAGAGCAGGTCGCGCTTGTCGAGACCTATGCGAAGACTGCCGGCTTCTGGGCCGACGCGCTCGCGACCGCCAGCTACGAACGCGTACTGCGCTTCGACCTCTCGAGCGTGGTGCGCAACATGGCCGGCCCCTCCAACCCGCACCGGCGGCTGCCGACTTCGCAGCTGGCCGAGCGCGACATCGCCGTCGGCCTGGCAGAGGCACGCAAGCAGGAGGCCGCCGGCCTGATGCCCGACGGCGCCGTGATCATCGCGGCCATCACCTCGTGCACCAACACATCGAACCCGCGCAACGTGATCGCGGCCGGCCTGCTGGCGCGCAATGCCAACCGGCTGGGCCTGCAGCGCAAGCCCTGGGTCAAGTCCTCGCTGGCGCCGGGCTCGAAGGCCGTGGAGCTCTACCTGCGCGATGCGGGCCTGCTGCCCGAGCTGGAAGAGCTCGGCTTCGGCATCGTCGCCTTCGCCTGCACCACCTGCAACGGCATGTCGGGCGCGCTCGATCCGAAGATCCAGCAGGAGATCGTCGAGCGCGACCTCTACGCCACCGCTGTGCTCTCGGGCAACCGCAACTTCGACGGCCGCATCCATCCCTATGCGAAGCAGGCCTTCCTGGCATCGCCGCCGCTGGTGGTGGCGTATGCCATTGCGGGCACGATGCGCTTCGACATCGAGCGCGACATGCTCGGCGTGGTCGAGGGCAAGGAGATCCGCCTGGCCGACCTCTGGCCGTCCGACGAGGAGATCGACGCCATCGTCGCAGCCTCCGTGCGGCCCGAGATGTTCCGCAAGGTGTACGAGCCCATGTTCGCGATCCATGCGGACAGCGGCGAGAAGGCGAGCCCGCAATACGACTGGCGGCCGCAATCGACCTACATCCGCCGCCCGCCCTACTGGGACAGCGAAGGCGTGGGGGCGCTGGCCGCCAACCCGCGCACGCTGCGCGGCATGCGACCGCTGGCACTGCTGCCGGACAACATCACGACCGACCACCTGTCGCCTTCCAACGCGATCCTGCCCGACAGCGCCGCCGGCGAGTACCTCGCGAAGATGGGCTTGCCGGAGGAGGACTTCAATTCCTACGCTACGCACCGGGGCGACCACCTGACGGCCATGCGCGCCACCTTCGCGAATCCGCAGCTCGTCAACGAGATGGCGGTGGTCGACGGCGTGCAGAAGAAGGGATCGCTCGCGCGCATCGAGCCAGAGGGCAGGGTGGTGCGCATGTGGGAGGCGATCGAGACCTACCTGGACCGCCGGCAGCCGCTGATCATCGTGGCCGGCGCCGACTACGGCCAGGGCTCCTCGCGCGACTGGGCCGCCAAGGGCGTGCGCCTGGCCGGCGTGGAGACGGTGGTGGCCGAGGGCTTCGAACGCATCCACCGCACCAACCTCATCGGCATGGGCGTGCTGCCGCTGGAGTTCAGGCCCGGCACCACGCGCCTCACGCTGGGACTGGACGGCACCGAGACCTACGACGTGATCGGCGAGCGCACCCCGCGCGCCGGGCTGACGCTGCTGGTTCACCGCAGGGGCGGCGACGCCCTGCGGGTGCCCGTGACCTGCCGGCTGGACACGGCCGAGGAAGTGTCCATCTACGAGGCGGGCGGCGTGCTGCAGCGTTTTGCGCAAGACTTCCTGGCCGAGAGCAAGTCGGCGGCCTGAGACAACCCACATCACCATCGCCATGGCATCCGTTTCCCAGATCAAGATTCCTGCCGTCTACATGCGCGGCGGCACCAGCAAGGGCGTGTTCTTCCGCCTGCAGGACCTGCCCGAGCGCGCGCGCTTGCCCGGAGCCGTGCGCGACGCGCTGCTGCTGCGCGTGATCGGCAGCCCCGACCCTTACGCCAAGCAGATCGACGGCATGGGCGGCGCGACCTCGTCCACCTCCAAGAGCGTGATCCTCTCGCGCTCCACGCGGCCCGGCCACGACGTCGACTACCTGTTCGGCCAGGTGTCCATCGATAGCGCCTTCGTCGACTGGTCCGGCAACTGCGGCAACCTGTCGGCCGCCGTCGGGCCCTTCGCCATCGCGCAAGGACTGGTCGACCCGGCGCGCGTGCCGGAGAACGGCATCTGCACGGTGCGCATCTGGCAGGCCAACATCGGCAAGACCATCGTGTCCCACGTGCCGATCGTCGGCGGCGAGGTGCAGGAGACCGGCGACTTCGAGCTCGACGGCGTGACCTTCCCGGCGGCGGAAGTGGCGCTGGAGTTCATCGACCCTGCCGACGAAGGCGATGGAGACGGCGGCGGCGCGATGTTCCCCACCGGCAGGGTGGTCGACGACCTCGAGGTTCCTGGCGTCGGCACCTTCAAGGCCACGCTCATCAACGCGGGCATTCCCACCATCTTCGTCAACGCGGCCGACATCGGCTACACCGGCACCGAGTTGCAGGACGCGATCAACGGTGACGCCAAGGCGCTCGCGATGTTCGAGACGATCCGCGCGCACGGCGCGCTGAAGATGGGCCTCATCAAGGACGTCGCAGAAGCTGCACGGCGCCAGCACACGCCCAAGGTGGCCTTCGTCGCACCGCCGAAGGACTACACCGCCTCCAGCGGCAAGGCAGTGCGCGCGGCGGACGTCGACCTGCTCGTGCGCGCGCTGTCGATGGGCAAGCTGCACCACGCGATGATGGGCACCGCGGCAGTCGCCATCGGCACCGCCGCGGCCATTCCCGGTACGCTGGTGAACCTCGCGGCCGGCGGCGGCGAACGCGGTGCGGTCCGCTTCGGCCATCCCTCGGGCACGCTGCGCGTCGGCGCCGAAGCCCGCAAGGCCGACGACGGCGAATGGGTGGTGACCAAGGCCCTCATGAGCCGCAGCGCCCGTGTGCTGATGGAAGGCCGGGTGCGCGTGCCCGGCGACAGTTTCTGACTGATCTATTGGAAGTTCTCCGAATGTCTACCCGCAAGCAACTCAAATCCCTCGCGGAGGCCCGCCGGGGGCTGATCGTCCCGGGCGCCTTCAACGCCCTGTCCGCCAGGGTCATCGAAGACCTGGGCTTCAAGGCGATCTACATCACCGGTGCCGGCGTCACCAACATGTGGTTCGGCATGCCCGACCAGGGCTTCATGGGCCTCGCGGAAATCGCGGACCACACGGCGCGCATCCGCGACGCGGTCTCGGTGCCGCTGCTCGTCGATGCCGACACCGGCTTCGGCAATGCGCTGAACGTGCGCCACACGGTCCGCACGCTGGAGCGCGCCGGCGCCGACTGCATCCAGTTCGAGGACCAGGTGGCGCCCAAGCGCTGCGGCCATTTCTCGGGCAAGGAAGTGATCTCCACCGAGGAGGCCGTGAGCAAGATCAAGGCCGCCGTCGACGCGCGCCAGGACCAGGACCTGCTGATCATGGCGCGCACCGATGCGGCCGCCGTCCACGGTTTCGAGGCAGCGGTCGAGCGCGCGCAGAAATTCGCCGAGGCCGGTGCCGACATCCTCTTCGTCGAAGCCGTGACCAAGGAGGAAGAGGTGCGGGCGCTGCCGAAGCGCCTGGACAGGCCGCAGCTCATGAACATGGTGATCGGCGGCAAGACGCCGATCTTCAACGCGACAGAACTCGGCGAGCTGGGCTACGGCATCGTCCTCTATGCCAACGCCGCGCTGCAGGGCGCGGTGGCGGGCATGCAGAAGGCGCTGACGGTGCTGCGCGACGAGAAGGAAGTGCAGGAATCCAGCGGACTGGTCACGCCCTTCGCCGAGCGCCAGCGCCTCGTCGGCAAGCCGGAGTGGGACGCGCTGGAAAAGCGCTACACCTGACGCTTCCCCGATGGCTTCCTGTTCGTCGTCATTGATGAGCATGGAGCCCTGAAGAAGCAGGCATCTGCATCGCCGTCAGATGCCGGCGACGGCCATCGCGCGGCCGTGACGAAGAAGAGCTCCAGGGGCCTGGAGCCACGCCGCCTGCTTGGCCGCGGCCAGGATTTTTATATCTTTTTTACAGGCCGCTCCCAACATTTATCCCTGTTTTTACGCGCTCCTGCCGAGACTTGCTTACTCGTTTCGTTTGCAGGAGTGATGAATGGACTTCGTTTGGATTGCCGCCATTGCGGCCATGTGGGTCGTGATGGCCGAACTGGTGGTCGGGCTGTACAAGCTCGATGCGCCCAAGGGAGAGCGGTCATGATCGGTCTCGACGTCCTCTATGGGTTCGCCGGGCTTGTTGCCGTGATCCTTTTCGCCTACCTCGTGTTCGCGCTCATCTGCGCCGAGGAGTTCTGATCATGGACAGCTCGGCCTGGGGGCTCCTGGCCCTCTATCTCGTCGTCTTGCTGATGCTGGCCTGGCCCATCGGCAAGTTCCTCGCCGCGCTGTGCGGCGAGCGCGTTCCGCGCTGGATGCAGCGCGTCGAGGCGCCGCTCTACAAGCTCGCGGGCACGCAGCCCGGGGAGTCGATGCACTGGCGCAGCTACGCCTTTGCACTGCTCGCATTCAATGCAACCGGGGCACTGGCCGTCTACGCGCTGCAGCGCCTGCAGGGCTGGCTGCCGCTCAACCCGGCGGGCATGACGGCCGTGTCGCCCGACTCGGCCTTCAACACCGCCGTGAGCTTCGTCTCCAACACCAACTGGCAGGGCTATGCCGGCGAGTCCACCATGAGCTATCTCACGCAGATGCTCGGGCTCACGGTGCAGAACTTCTTCTCCGCCGCCACCGGCATCGCCGTCGCGTTCGCGCTGGTGCGTGGCTTCGCGGCGCGCCGCACCGACGGCAAGGGCTTCGTCGGCAACTTCTGGGCCGACGTCACGCGCATCACGCTGTGGGTGCTGGTGCCGATCTCGTTCGTGCTCGCGCTGCTGCTCGCGGGCCAGGGCGTGATCCAGAACTTCGACGGCTACAAGGAAGTGAGCACGCTCGAGACCACCGCCTTCCAGCAGCCGAAGAACGGCGCCGATGGCCAGCCCCTGAAGGACGAGAAGGGCCAGCCGGTGATGGAAGACGCCACCACCAAGACGCAGACGCTCGCCATGGGCCCCGTCGCTTCGCAGGAGGCCATCAAGATGCTGGGCACCAACGGTGGCGGCTTCTTCAACGCCAACTCGTCGCATCCGTACGAGAACCCGACGGCGTTCAGCAACCTGCTGCAGATGATCGCGATCTTCCTGATCCCGGCCGCGCTGTGCTTCACCTTCGGCCGCGTGGTGGGCGACATGCGCCAGGGCTGGGCCGTGCTCGCAGCGATGACGGTCATGTTCGTCGTCGCCGTGGTGGTCATCACGCCCGCGGAGCAGGCCGGCAATCCGCTGCTGACCCCGCTGGGCGTGGACCAGCTGTCGGGCGTGCTGCAAAGCGGCGGCAACATGGAAGGCAAGGAGGTGCGCTTCGGCATCGATGCCTCGTCGCTCTTCGCCGTCATCACCACGGCCGCCTCGTGCGGCGCGGTCAACGCCATGCACGACTCGCTCACCCCGCTCGGCGGCATGGTTCCGATGGTGCTGATGCAGCTCGGCGAGGTGGTCTTCGGCGGCGTGGGCACCGGTCTCTACAGCATGCTGATCTTCGCCATCCTGGCGGTGTTCATCGCGGGCCTGATGATCGGCCGCACGCCAGAGTACCTCGGCAAGAAGATCGAGGTCTACGAGATGAAGCTGACGTCGATCGCGATCCTGGTCACGCCGATCCTGGTGCTGGCCGGTACGGCGGTGGCCGTGATCGCGGACGCCGGCAAGGCCGGCATCGCGAACCCGGGCGCGCACGGCTTCTCCGAAATCCTGTATGCGCTGACCTCGGCCGGCAACAACAACGGCAGCGCCTTCGCGGGGCTGTCGGCCAACACGCCCTTCTACAACGCGCTGCTGGCCGTCGCGATGTGGTTCGGCCGCTTCGGCGTGATCGTGCCGGTGCTGGCCATTGCCGGTGCCCTCGCCGCCAAGAAGCGCCTTCCCGTCACGGCAGGCACCATGCCCACGCATGGGCCGCTCTTCGTGACGCTGCTGATCGGCACCGTGCTGCTGGTGGGCTTGCTCAACTACGTGCCGGCGCTCGCGCTCGGACCGATCGTCGAGCACCTGATGCTGTGGGCAAAGTGAGGCCCGGACCATGACTACCAAGACCAATACTTCCCTTTCGCTGTTCGATGCCGCGCTGCTGCGGCCCGCGCTGTGGGCCTCCGTCACCAAGCTGAGCCCGCGCGTGCAGTGGCGCAACCCGGTGATGTTCATCGTCTACATCGGCAGCATCCTGACGACGGTGCTCTGGGTGCATGCGCTGAGCTTCCCGGGCGACACCGGCATGAAGCCCGCCTTCGTGCTGGCCGTGGCCATCTGGCTGTGGTTCACCGTGCTGTTCGCGAACTTCGCCGAAGCGCTGGCCGAAGGCCGCAGCAAGGCGCAGGCCGCCTCGCTGCGCGGCCTGCGCAAGGACACCTGGGCCAAGAAACTGCATGAGCCGCACCACGGTGCACAGTGGCTGCCGGAGCAGGCGCCCAACCTGCGCAAGGGCGACGTCGTGCTGGTCGAGACTGGCGACGTGATCCCGCTCGACGGCGAAGTCATCGAAGGCGTGGCCTCGGTCGACGAAAGCGCCATCACCGGCGAATCGGCGCCCGTGGTGCGCGAATCGGGCGGCGACTTCTCGGCCGTCACCGGCGGCACCCGCGTGCTGTCCGACTGGCTGGTGGTGCGCGTCTCGGTGAACCCGGGCGAATCCTTCCTCGACCGCATGATCACCATGGTCGAGGCGGCCAAGCGCCAGAAGACGCCGAACGAGATCGCGCTCACCATCCTGCTGGTCGCTCTCACGCTGGTCTTCCTGATCGTCACCGCCACGCTGCTGCCGTTCTCGATCTTCAGCGTCGGCGCGTCCAATGCGGGCACCGTGGTGTCGCTCACCGCGCTGGTCGCGCTGCTGGTGTGCCTGATCCCGACCACCATCGGCGGCCTGCTGTCGGCCATCGGCGTGGCCGGCATGAGCCGCATGATGCAGGCCAACGTGATCGCCACCTCGGGCCGCGCGGTGGAAGCCGCCGGCGACGTCGACGTGCTGCTGCTCGACAAGACCGGCACCATCACGCACGGCAACCGCCAGGCCACGTCCTTCCTGCCGGCTCCCGGCGTGACCAAGGCCCGCCTCGCGCGCGCCGCCATGCTTGCATCGCTGGCCGACGAGACGCCCGAGGGGCGCAGCATCGTCGAACTCGCGCGCCGCGACGGCCTGGACGCCACGCCCGTCGAAGGTGCGCACTTCGTGCCCTTCACCGCGCAGACCCGCATGAGCGGTGCCGACCTGCCGGCCGCGCCGAACAGCCTGGACGCCGACCCGATCCAGATGCGCAAGGGCGCGGTCGACGCGGTGCGCCGTCATGTCGAGGCGCTCGGCGGCACGATGGCGTCCGAGGTGCTGCGCTCGGCCGAGGAAGCGGCACGCCGCGGCAGCACGCCGCTGGCCGTGGCCGAGGGCAACCGCGTGCTCGGCATGGTGGAGCTCAAGGACATCGTCAAGACCGGCATCAAGGAGCGCTTCGCCGAGCTGCGCCGCATGGGCATCAAGACGGTGATGATCACCGGCGACAACAAGCTCACGGCCGCCGCCATCGCCGCCGAGGCCGGCGTGGACGACTTCCTGGCCGAGGCCACGCCAGAGGACAAGCTCGCGCTGATCCGCCAGTACCAGTCCGAAGGACGGCTCGTGGCCATGACCGGCGACGGCACCAACGACGCCCCCGCGCTCGCGCAGGCCGACGTGGCCGTGGCCATGGGCAGCGGCACGCAGGCAGCGAAGGAGGCCGGCAACATGGTCGACCTCGACTCCAACCCGACCAAGCTGCTCGAGGTGGTGGAGACCGGCAAGGCGCTGCTGATGACGCGCGGCTCGCTCACCACCTTCTCGATCGCGAACGACGTGGCGAAGTACTTCGCCATCATTCCGGCGATCTTCGTCTCGACCTATCCGCAGCTGGGCGCGCTCAACGTGATGCAGCTCGCGAGCCCGTCGTCGGCGATCCTGAGCGCGGTGATCTTCAACGCGCTGGTGATCGTGTTCCTGATTCCGCTGGCGCTCAAGGGCGTGCGCTACCGGCCGGTGGGCGCCGCCTCGCTGCTGCGCCGCAACCTTGCCGTCTACGGCCTGGGCGGCCTGGTCGTCCCCTTCATCGGCATCAAGCTGATCGACTGGCTGCTGGTAGCCGTCCATCTGATCTGAGGAGCACTTCATCATGAAAAACGTCATTCGTCCCGCGCTCGTGCTCTTCGTGCTGCTGAGCGCGCTCACCGGCCTGATCTATCCCATGGCCGTCACCGGCGCGGCGAAGGCCGCGTTCCCCGCGAAGGCGGACGGCAGCCTGATCGTGCTCGACGGCACGACCGTGGGCTCGAGGCTCATCGGCCAGAACTTCAGCGATCCGAAGCACTTCTGGGGTCGCCCGTCGGCCACCGCGCCGCAGCCCTACAACGCGAGCGCCTCCGGCGGCTCGAACCAGGGGCCGCTGAACCCCGCGCTCACCGATGCGGTGAAGGCGCGCGTGGAAGCGCTGCGCGCGGCCGATCCGGGCAACACGGCGCCGGTGCCGGTCGACCTCGTCACGGCCTCGGCCAGCGGGCTCGATCCGGACATCAGCCCGGCCGCCGCCCAGTACCAGGCGGCGCGCGTGGCGCGCGTGCGCGGCCTGACCCTGACCCAGGTCCAGTCGCTGATCGACAGGAACACGCAGAAGCCGCTGCTGGGCTTCCTGGGCGAGTCGCGCGTCAACGTGCTCGCGCTGAACATCGATCTCGACAAGGCGAAGTAAGGGGCATCGGGGTGGCTTGCTCCGCACCGGCCCACGCGCCACCGGCCTCCCACGGCCCCGGCGTTGCCGTTCCCTGCGACCATGCCAGCCGGTGCTGGCAGGCGCGCGATTCCTGAGTGAGGGCTGCGCCATGGCCATCGATCTGTTCCACGTTCTCTGCGCGTTGGCGGTTCTGTTCATTCCCCTGGGCTTTGCATGGTTCGCCGTGTCCCGCACCGCGCGCCGGCATTCGCACGACACCAGGCGCCGGGAGCCGAAGAGGGATGACGCCGCCCCGCGCAAGGATCCGGCGCAACGCTAGTCCCGGCCGGCGTTGCCCATGCAAGACTTCATGCGTCCCGACCCCGATGCCCTGCTTGCGCAACTGCGCAGCGACGAGGCGCGCGCCCAGCGCGGCAAGCTGCGCATCTACTTCGGCGCCAGCGCGGGCGTCGGCAAGACCTGGGCGATGCTCAGCGCCGCGCAGCGCGAACGCGCGGCGGGGCGCGACGTGCTGATCGGCGTGGTCGAGACCCACGGCCGCAGCGAAACCGCCGCGCTGCTCGCGGGGCTGGAGGCACTGCCGCTGCGCGAGCTGGACTACCGCGGCCGCACCCTCGCCGAGTTCGACCTCGACGCCGCATTGACCCGCAAGCCCGCCGTGCTGCTGGTCGACGAACTGGCCCACACCAACGCCCCCGGCTCGCGCCACGCCAAGCGCTGGCAGGACGTGCAGGAGCTGCTGGCCGCGGGCATCGAGGTGTGGTCCGCGCTCAACGTGCAGCATCTGGAAAGCCTCAACGGCACGGTCGGCGCCATCACCGGCGTGCGCGTGCACGAGACCGTGCCCGACACCGTGCTCGACGAGGCCGACGAGGTGGTGCTGGTCGACGTCACGCCCGACGAGCTGACGGCCCGGCTCGCGGCCGGCAAGGTCTACATGCCGCAGCAGGCCGAGCGCGCGGCGCAGAACTTCTTCCGCAAGGGCAACCTGATCGCGTTGCGCGAGATCGCGCTGCGGCGCACCGCCGAGCACGTGGAGGACGACGTGCGCGGCTGGCGCGTGGAGCAGTCGGGCGCCGGCGGGCATGGCCGGGACCTGCAGGCCTGGAACACCTCGGGTGCGATCCTCGCGTGCGTCGGCCCGCATGAAGGTGCGGCGCAGACGGTGCGCACGGCTGCGCGGCTTGCGGGCCAGCTCAACGTGCGCTGGCATGCGGCGTATGTCGAGACGCCCCGGCTGCAGCGGCTGGGTGCCGCGGAGCGCGATCGCATCCTCGCCGTGCTCAAGCTCGCGGAAGAACTGGGCGCGGTGACCGCGGTGCTGACCGGCGTCGATGTCGCGGTGGAGCTTGCGGCACAAGCCCAGCGGCTCAACTGCGCGACGCTGGTCGTCGGGCGCGCCGAGCCGGCCGGCGGCTGGCAGCGCTGGTGGCCTTCGGCCGCACTGACGCGCGAACTCGCCCGGCATGCGCCGGGCCTCGACATCGTCGAAGTGGCCCGGGCCGAAAGCTCGCGGCGCCTTGCCCATGCACGCCCCGGCCGGCGAACCGACGACAGCGTGGATGACACCGACCGTCCGCGATCGCGCTGGCCCGGCTATGCCTTCACCGCGGCGATCAGCGTGGGCATCACGCTGGTCGTGATGCCGCTGTCGAACGTGCTCGAGCTGACCAACATCGTGATGCTGTTCCTGCTCGGCGTCGTCGGCGCCGCGCTGTGGTTCGGACGAGGGCCGGCCGCCGTGGCCGCACTGCTCAACGTCGCGGCCTTCGACTATTTCTTCGTGTCGCCGCGTCTCTCTTTCGCGGTGAGCGACGTGCAGTACGTGCTGACCTTCGCGGTCATGCTCACCGTCGGCTTGCTGGTGGGGCAACTGACCGCCGGGCTGCGCTTCGCCGCGGGCGTTTCCGCCAGCCGCGAGCGGCGGGCGCAGTCGCTGTTCGAGTTGACCCGCGAGCTGTCGGCGGCGCTCGAAAGCATGCAGGTCGTCGAACTCGGCACGGCGGCGGTCGAAGGTCATTTCGGCGGCCGAGCGCTGGTGCTGGTCACGGACGCAAACGACCGTCTCGTGATGCCGGCGCAATCGCCCGACGGATTCGATGGCTCCGTCGCCGACTGGTCGTTCCGGCAGGGCCAGCCGGCTGGCCTGGCCACCGCCACGCTGGCGGCGCAGCCGTGGCACTACGTGCCGCTGCGCGCGCCGATGCGCGTCCGGGGCGTTCTGGCGCTGTCGCCGGCACAGCCCCGCTGGCTGCTGATTCCCGAGCAGGCGCAGCAGCTCGAGACGCTCGCGCGGCAGATCGCCATCGCGCTGGAGCGCGTGCACTACGTCGAGGTGGCGCAGCAGGCGGTGGTCGAAATGGAGTCGGAGCGCCTGCGCAATGCCTTGCTCGGTGCGATCTCGCACGACGTGCGCACGCCGCTCACGGCGCTCATCGCGCTGGCCGAATCGCTGCAGACGCTGCCGCCCGGAGAGCATGCGGAGGCGGCCCGGGCAATCGTTTCGCAGGCGCGACAGCTTCACGCGCTGGTCAGCAATCTGCTGGACATGGCCCGCCTCGAAAGCGGCATTGCCGGTGGCGCGGTGAACCTGCGCCGCGACTGGCAATCGGTGGAAGAGGTCCTTGGGTCCGCGATCCGGGCGGCCGAGGCCGCGCTGGCCGGTGTGCATGTGCAGACGGTGCTGCCGGCGGATCTGCCGCTCGTCGAGTTCGATGCCGTCCTCATCGAGCGCGTGCTCGTCAATCTTCTGGAAAACGCGGCGAAGTACGGTGCGCCGCCGATCGCGGTGACGGCGCAGGTGACCGACGCCGCCCTAGTGCTCACCGTGCGCGACCACGGCCCCGGCCTGCCGGCCGTGGTGAAGGGCCACGAGCAGACGCTGTTCGACAAGTTCACGCGCGGCCAGGCCGAGTCCGCCACGCCCGGCGTCGGCCTGGGCCTTGCCATATGCAAGGCCGTGGTCAATGCGCATGGCGGCGACGTGACCGCTTCGAACGCAGGGGACGGTGGCGCGGAGTTCGTCGTGACGTTGCCGCGGCGGGCTCCGCCCGTGTCCATGGAAGCTCAACTCTGAAAGATATGTCCTCCCACACTGCTGTTGTCATTGAAGACGAACCCCAGATCCGGCGGTTCGTGCGCGGTGCGCTCGAAACCGAAGGCTGGCAGGTGCATGAGGCCGGCACGCTGCGCGAAGGCCTGACGGCTGCGGGAACGCGCCGCCCCGACCTGCTCGTGCTCGATCTCGGGCTGCCGGACGGCGACGGCGTTGCGCTCATCCAGGACGTGCGCCGATGGTCGGCGGTTCCGATCATCGTGCTGTCCGCACGCAGCAGCGAGGCCGACAAGATCACGGCGCTGGATGCCGGTGCCGACGACTACCTTACCAAGCCCTTCGGCGCCGGCGAGCTGCTCGCGCGCGTGCGGGCCACGCTGCGGCGGCCGCGCCCGATCGGCGGCAGCGAGGAGGCGGAGTCCGTCTTCCGCTTCGGCGAGGTGGAGGTCGACCGCGTCGCGCGGCTGGTGCGAAGGGCCGGTGCCGAAGTGCACCTCACGCCGACGGAATACCGTCTCCTGACGGTGCTGATCTCCAACGCGGGACGCGTGCTGACGCAACGCCAGCTGCTGATCACCGTGTGGGGACCGGCGCATACGGAGCAGAGCCACTATCTGCGCATCTACATGGGGCACCTGCGCCAGAAGCTGGAAGTCGACCCTGCGCAGCCGCGCCATCTGCTGACCGAGACGGCGGTGGGCTACAGACTGTTTGTCTGACATTGGCCGGTGCCCGGCAAGCGCGGCCGCGATGAAATCTTTATGCGCGCCGCATCACTTTTTACGAGGCTTTTACGGGGCGACTTCTAGGCTATGCGCTTCCGTTTCTTCTCAACCTTGCCTCATGAAAAAGATCCCCAGCCGGGCCACCTCCACCATCTCCGCGAAGCACGTGCTCGGACTCGTCGCCGCATTGACCGCGTCCGGCGCGGCCCTGGCGCAGACTGCAACGACCGACGCCGCAGCAGCGTCTGCGGCAGCTCCCGCCCAGAACCTGACGGGCAACGTGTCGATCACCACGAACTACAAGTTCCGTGGCCAGGACCAGGACATGATCGGCAAGAACGACTACGCCAAGACCAAGGGCTTCAAGCCCGCCATCCAGGGCGGCCTGGACTACGCCTTCGGCGACAGCGGCTTCTACGTGGGCAACTGGAACTCCAGCGTCAACTGGCTCAAGGGCAACAGCATCGAGATGGACGTGTACGGCGGCTACAAGTTCAAGGCCGGCCCGCTGGACATGGACGTCGGTGCGCTCAGCTACATCTACCCGGGCAACTCCTCGGGCAACACCACCGAGCTGTACGTCGCGGGCACCTACGCCAACGAAACCCTCGGCTCGTTCACCGCCAAGTACTCGCACACGGTGTCGAAGGACTACTTCAACTTTGCCGGCAACAAGGCCGGTTCGGGATTGAAGGGCACCAACACCGGCTACCTGAACCTGTCGTACAGCAAGGAGATCGTGCCCAAGGTCACGCTGAAGGCCGCGCTCGGCTACACGAGCCTGTCGAGCGACATCCGGAACAACACGCCCTACAGGAGCTATGTCGACTACAGCATCGGCGCTTCGTACGATTTCGGCGGAGGCCTGTCGCTGACCGGTTCCGTGCAGGGAGCGAACAGGAAGAGCGCGTACAACACGGCGGCAGGACCGCTGTACGACTTCGGCTACTTCTCCACGCAACAGCAATATTCACCCAACAAGACGCGCTTCATCCTCACGTTGACGAAGACGCTCTGAACCTGAAGGCGACGGGCGCGCCATGGCGTGCCTTCGTGGATTCCATGCCTCCGGCAGAAACGATCTGGTTCCGCGCCGCGGCGTGGGTTCGGGTGGCTCGCGCCTTGCCGGACATGAGCCTGCATTGGTCCTGCTGCGGCACGCCCTTGCTCGATCCCGCACAGGAAAGACTTGAAAGCAGTGGCGATGCCGGGATCCTGCTGGCTTCCTGTGGCCATTGCGGGGCGCGCTGGCTGGGCATCGTCGCGGCGCACCGTGAAGCTCCGGAAGTCCTTGTGAACGCGCCCCTGCAAGTCGCAAATGCCCGGGTACCAGCCGCGATTTTTACGCGGCATTTCTATCTCCGGCTGCATTGTTTACACCGTTTTCACACGCCGCTCCCGATACTGAGGGCGTGTTCTTTTCCATTGCAGGAACTTCATGGCTTACGCCGCTTATCGGGAATATGCAGGCACCGTGCGTGCCAGGTGCGAGACGACTTTCAAGGTGCTCGATGTCACGGTGCCATCGGTGGACGCGTGCCGCGTCCGGCGCGGCATCGCCGCATGCAAGGGCGCCGGCGTATTGCGCTGCGAACCCCTGATGCGCGTGAATGCAACCTGCGAGAGCGGCGCTCCGCGCGCCCGCCTCCTGATCCGCCTGCCGCTGGCGAGCTATGCCTGCGTGATGCACTGCCTTCTCGAATGCGCGCCCGATGGGGAAATAGGCCACCTCACGAGCTGGCGCGAACATCTCCAGCGCTACGGCATCGCCAATGGCGGCTGAACTGGAGGGAGCGCTCGCCGACTCGGCGATAGCTCCCGGCCGGACGCTCGTCCGCGGCTGCCCGAACCGGGCTGCGCCGTCGGGGCTTCCGGGTGGCGCAAGACCCCGGGCAGATTCGCGATCTTTCGCCGCGAAGCCGGTTGCGCCGGCAAACCGGCAGGAAGCATCGCGGCTTCGGCAGCCGCCGGAGGTCCTGCTGGGCGAAGAGATCGATGTGCTGGAGCGCATCCTCGAACCGGGCGTGAGCCTTGCGCTGTGGAATCGCGCACAGCAGGCACCCATAGCGGCATGGCTGGACGCCTTGCCCCTGGCCAGGCATCCCACGGCCCGGCTGCAATTGCGCGCAGCCGATGCCGCAACCGCGCTGCACGCGGCATGCAAGGCGTCGCGCACGCCGGCCGGACCCGAGCGGGATGCGCTCGTGGCAGACATCGACATGCTGGTCACGCGCTTTGCGCTGATCACCGGAAGCCCCCGGGTGGATCTGGCGCTGCAGGTCCGCGACCGCGATGCCGATGAAGACTGGCACACCGAATGTGCCGGCCGGCATCTGCTGTGCAGCTACAGCGGCCTGGGCATGGAGTGGGTGGCATCCCGCCATGCAGGCGCGGCGTTGCGGGCACCGAAGGGCTTCGCAGGCCCTTTCGAGCGCATGCCGCTTCAGGCGGTTGCGCTCCTGCAAGGCCGCAGCGTGGATGCCGGTGGCTGTGAGCGGGGGCTTGTGCACCGTTCGCCGCAATTGGGCAACGCCTGGTCGCATCGCTTCGTGCTGCGTCTCGGCGAACTGCGCCAGGAGCGTGCGCATCTTCACGATGATTTCCGGTGCCGGCAGCAATGAAGGCGCATTCCGGGCCGAAGTCGCCCGCGCGATTTCCGCTTCTTCCTGACTGCGGCGTACGGTCCGCGGCAGAAGTTCCGGTCCCGGCTCAACCCTGCGTCCTGAAGATCGACGTGCCGATCGAACTCCCGCCCGTGGGCATCATCGCGCTGCACGGCCGTTCGCAGACGCCGGCCAGCCAGCTGCTGATGGGCTGCCTGCGAAAGGTCACGCCGCAACAGGTGCGCGATCGTCAGCGCAGCACCAGCACCGGAATGTGCGAGTGCGTCAGCACGTGCAGCGTCTCGCTGCCCATCAGCAGGCGCGCGAGGCTGCGGCGTCCGTGCGAGGCCATCACGATCAGGTCGCACTGCTGGTTCTTGGCTGTCGTGATGATGGCCTCGGCCACCTGGTTCGACCGCATGACGATGGCCTGGGCGCTGCGCACGCCCTTGGCGAGCGCGGTGGACGTCACCCTGTCGACCAGCTGCTGCGCGGCCCGGTCGGTGTGCGCCTGCGATTCCTGGATGTCGCGCTGGCTCAGCATCATCGAGCCTTCGAAGTAGCCGACCGGCTCGATGTGGGCGACGGTGACGCTCACCAGGTCCGCATTGGTCAGCAGGGCCAGGTCGATGGCGGCCTTGACCGCCTGCTCCGACAGCGCCGAGCCGTCGGTTGCGACAAGAACACGCTTGTACATGGCAGGCTCCTTGGCCCCCGGCACCGCGGGTGCCCACACTTCAGTCTAGTTCGCGATCGCGGCCATGCAAGCCGGGGCGGGCTACCCTTCATTTTTCGCGCCGGCTGCCGATAACTCGTGCTCGTACACGACAAGGAGGATCGAAATGGTGAATGCCATCGGTGCAACCGGCAGCGCGAGAAGCGGGGGCGACGTGAACGCCGAGATCGCGAAGATCCAGCGCCAGATCACGGCGACGCAGAAGCAGATCAAGGAGACGCAGGGCCTGCTGCTCAGCACGCCCGAAGGCGAGGCGCGCAAGATGGTCCAGCAGCAGCTTCAGGCGCTGGCGGCCCAGCTGGCCATGCTGCAGCAGCAGATGAACGCCTTGCGCATGGGCGCCGTCCAGAAGAGCGCCATGGCGTCGATGGAAGAAAGCGCCACTGCCTCGCAGCGCTCCGGCAACGGCAGCCGCAACGGTTCCATCGGAGGCATCGTGGACGTGGAGGCCTGACTCAGCCCCCGCGTTCGGGCCACCGGTGCCGCGTGCCGCCGGAGCGCCGGTCGGCCTTCTCCGCCACCACCCCTTGCGCGAGGAGCTGTTCCCCGCGCTGTTCCAGGTGTTGCAGGCAGCGCAGGAAGGCATCCACGTCCGCGGGCGCGATGCCTTCCAGCAGCTCGGTGTTGAGCCCGGCGATGCGAGGGAACAGCCCGCCGAACAGCTGCTGGCCCGAAGCGCTCAGCCGCACATGCACCTCGCGCCGGTCCTCTGCGTTCTGGCGCCGGTGCACCAGTTTCTTCTCGACCAGGCTGCGCAGCCCGCGCGAGGTGCGCACCCGGTCCAGGTGCAGGTGCGCGGCCAGCGCCGACGAGGTCATCTCGCCCTCCTGCGCGAGCGTGGCGATCATTCCCCACTCGCGGCGCGTGATGCCGAAGCCCCCCTCGACCAGCCGCGTCGCCATGCCGCTGCCCGCGCGCACGGCGCGCGCCATGCGGTAGAGCAGCAGGTCGTCCAGGGAACGGGGCGTGCGCAACGCTCCTGCGTCGGGAAAGGCTTGTTGCATACGGATGGTGGAGGGACCGGAGGAGTGTGGTTCGCCCGCCTCGGCGGGCAGTTGATGGATTAGATCAACTGTTTGCCCATACGTATAAACCAGTAACAAATTTGAACGAGCGGAAACAGTCTTGGCGCGCGATTTTCGCCGTGAAACCCGCGCCTTCCCGTTCACGACCACTGTCCGCAGGAGATCCGATGCCCGCACTTCTTTCCAGGCGCAAGCTCATCGTGGCAGGAGCCACGGCCCTTGCCGCCTGCGCTCCCCTGGCTCACGCCCAGGCGCCCGCCGCGCTGGACGGGGGGCCGCTCACCCTCGTGGTCGGCTACGCGCCGGGCGGCAGCACCGACCGCATCGCGCGGCTGATCGCCGAGCGGCTCGGGCCGAAGCTCGGCGTCGCGGTGAGCGTGGAGAACCGCCCGGGCGAGGGCGGACGGCTCGCGGCCAAGGAAGTGAAGCGCGCGTCCGCAGGACAGAACGTGCTGATGCTGGGCAACCCCGCCGTGATGGTGGTCGCGCCGCTGGTGTTCAAGGACGCGGGCTACGACCCCGACAAGGACTTCGTGCCCGTCTCGCAGGTCAGCAGCTACGACTTCGCGCTGGCGGTCGGCCAGAAGCTCCAGCTCGACCGAGCGATGTTCCTGGTGGGCCGGCTCTGGGCGCATCCGGAAGAGGCCGTGTTCGGCGTGCCCGCCACCGGCAGCCTGCCTCACTTCTTCGGCCTGATGGTGGGCGACGCGCTTAGCGTGCAGCCGCAGATCAAGGGCTACGGCGGCTCGGCGCCGCTGGCGGCCGACCTGAGCGGCGGCAGCCTGCCGATCGCCATCGACACGCTCGACTCGCTCTATCCGCAGCACGTGGCCGGCAAGATCCGCATCCTCGCCACCTCGGGCAAGAAGCGCGCGAGCTTCGCGCCCAACATCCCGATCTTCCGCGAGGCCGGCATGAAGATCGACGCCGACGGCTGGAACACCTTCTTCGCGCCCAGCTCGATGGCGCCGGCCAGGGTGCAGTTGCTGGCCAACTCGATCCGCGACGTCATGAAAGACCCGGGCCTGCAGAAGGCGGCCGACGCGCTCTTCATCACGCCGGTGGTCAGCAACGCGGCCGAGACCGCGCAGATGCTGAAGACCTATCGCGCGCAGTGGGAGCCGGTGGTTCGCCGCTCAGGCTTCCAGCCTTGATACTCCCCCAGGCTTCGCGCACTTCGTGTCGCTTCGCCTACCCCCTCGCCGGGGGCGACACCTGCGGCCCGGCGGAGCCGGTTCCGCGGTGTCCTGCGAATGGACCGGGCCTGTTCAGGCGGCGAGGGCTCGCATCTCGGCGATGAGATCGGCTTTGCCTTCGAAGCCGATGCCGGGCAGCGGCGGCAGGGTGACGTAGCCGTTGTCGACCTTCACGCCGTCGGGGAAGCCGCCGTAGGGCTGGAACAGGTCGGGGTAGCTCTCGTTGCCGCCGAGACCGAGGCCGGCCGCGATGGCCAGCGACATCTGGTGGCCGCCGTGCGGAATGCAGCGCGAGGGCGACCAGCCGTTCTCCTTCAGCATGTCGAGCGTGCGCAGGTACTCCACGAGGCCGTAGCTCAGCGCGCAGTCGAACTGCAGCCAGTCGCGGTCGGGGCGCATGCCGCCGTGGCGGATGAGGTTGCGCGCGTCCTGCATCGAGAAGAGGTTCTCGCCCGTGGCCATCGGGCCGGCGTACACCTCGCCGAGCTTGGCCTGCAGCTCGTAGTCGAGCGGGTCGCCGGCTTCCTCGTACCAGAAGAGCGGGTATTGCGATAGCGCGCGGCCGTAGTCGACGGCCGTCTGCAGGTCGAAGCGGCCGTTGGCGTCCACCGCGAGCTGCTGGCCGGGGCCGAGGATCTTCAGCACCGACTCGATGCGCTCGCAGTCTTCGGCGAGCGAGGCGCCGCCGATCTTCATCTTCACCACCGAGTAGCCGCGCTCCAGGTAGCTGGTCATCTCGCGCTGCAGGCCTTCGAGGCCCTTGCCGGGGTAGTAGTAGCCGCCGGCCGCGTAGACGAACACGCGCGGGTCGGGCTTGCCGGTGCCGTAGCGCTCGGCCAGCAGCTGGTAGAGCGGCTTGCCTGCGATCTTGGCGGTGGCGTCCCACACGGCCATGTCGATGGTGCCCACGGCCACCGAGCGCTCGCCGTGGCCGCCGGGCTTCTCGTTGATCATCATGCGGGCCCAGATCCTGTGCGGATCGAGGTTGTCGCCGGTCTCGTCGAGCAGCGACGCGGGCTCGGCCTCCAGCAGGCGAGGCAGGAAGCGCTCGCGGATCAGGCCGCCCTGGCCGTAGCGGCCATTGGAGTTGAAGCCGTAGCCGACGACGGGCTTGCCGTCGCGGATCACGTCGGTGACCACGGCCACGAGGCTCAGGGTCATCTTCGAGAAGTCGATGTAGGCGTTGCGGATGTCCGACTTGATGGGGCGGGTGGATTCGAGGATGTTGACGATTTTCATGGTCGGGTTCCGGGGTGAGAGGGAGTGAAAAATTCAGCGGTGCAGCGACGAGCCGCCGCAGATGGCGACGTCCTGCCCCGTGATGGCCGCTGCCTGCGGCGAGAGAAGAAAGCCCACGAGCGCGGCGATCTCCCCGGGCTGGATCAGCCGGCCGATCGGCGGCATGCGCGGCGCGCTGCCCGCGCGGGCCGGGTCCTGCAGCATCGAGGTCTGCGTCGCGCCGGGCGACACCACGTTGACGGTCACGCCCTGCGCCGCGACCTCTGCCGCCCAGCTTCGCGCGAGCGCGATCAGCGCGGCCTTGGTCGCGGCGTACTGGCCGCGACCGGGCAGGCCCTGCGCGACGCGACTGCCGACGAACACCACACGGCCCCTGCCGCGCGCGGCCATCGCGGGCACGAGCGCGTCGGCCAGGCGCGTGGCCGCGTCGACGTGCAGGCGCCACATGAGCTCGCCGCCTGCGTGGTCGAGCGAGCCCAGTTCACCGACGCGCAGCACGCCGGCTGCGTGCACCAGTGCATCGGCGTCCTGGAGTGCAGCGGCTGCGCGCGCGATGGCACCGGTGTCGCACAGGTCCACGGCTGCGTGCGTGAAACCAGCGTGGGAGGAAAGCGTCGGCGGTGCAAGGTCGACGCCGCTCACGCGCCAGCCCGCTTCCAGCAGATGCGAGGCGATGGCGCGGCCGATGCCGCCGCTGCTGCCCGTCACCACCGCATGCGGCGCCGTGGTGGCCTCATTCGACATGGATGTTGCCCTCCACGATGATCTTCTTCGAGCGCGCCATGTCTTCGGCCTGGAACTTCGCGAAGTCATCGACGCTGCCCGGCGTCAGCAGCAGGCCCTGTGCATTCAGCGTCTCGCGCATGTCGGTGCCCAGCGCCTTGTTGACCTCGGCGTTCAGCCGCTGCGTGATGGCCGGCGGCAGTTTCGCCGGGCCCCAGAGGCCGTACCAGCTGTAGAACTCGTAGCCCGGAATGCTTTCACCCACCGTGGGCACGTTCGGCAGGCTGGTGGCGCGCGTGGCCGAGGTCACGGCGATCACCTTCAGCATGCCGCTCTTGTGATACTGCAGCGAGCCTAGGATGGGGTCGATGAAGCCGTCGATCTGCCCGCCGATCAGGTCCTGGAACGCGGGCGCCGTGCCCTTGTACGGCACGATCAGGTAGTCGAGCCCGCCGCCCGCGCGCTTGAGCAGCTCGGTCGACAGATGTCCGGCCGATCCGATGGAACCCACCGCGAAGGTCATCTTGCCCGGGTGCGCCTTGGCGTACGCGATGAGCGACTTCACGTCGCTCACCGGCAGGTTCTTGTTGACGGCCACCGACAGCGGCGCCTTCGCCACCAACGCCACCGGGGTGAAGTCGCGCACCACCTCGTACGGCACCGACTTCATGGTCATCGGCGCGGTGGTGAAGGTCGAGGCGTTGAACAGCAGCGTGTAGCCGTCGGCCGGCGCCTTCGACACCACGTCCGCGCCGATCACGCCGTTGCCGCCCGCGCGGTTCTCCACGATGAAGGTCTGGCCCGTCTGCTCGCCGAGCTTCTGCGCCAGCAGGCGGCCGATGGTGTCGAGCGTGCCGCCCGGCGGAAACGGGATCACCATGCGCACCGGGCGGCTGGGCCAGTTCTGGGCGAAGCCGGCGGTCGATACGGCGGCCAGCGCGAGGGCGGCCAGCGTGGCGCGCAGGAAGTGCTTGCGTTGCATGTCTCTTGTCTCCTTGTGTTTTCTCGATCGGGCGCCATGGCCCGTGGGCTCAGCGCTTCGACAGCCCGGCTTGCTCGACGGCCGCGCGCAGCGCGTCCATCTCGCGCGCGCTCGGCGCCTCGGTGGGCGGGCGCACCGTGGCGTTCTCGAGCACGCCGGCCAGGTACATGCCGCCCTTCATGCGCGCATGCGCCTCGCCGGTGGGTTCGCCGCCGCCGTACACGGCATCTTTCAGCGGCGTGATGAGCGCCTGCACCGCCATCGCCTTCTTCAGGTCGCCGGCCTTCACCGCGTTCCACAGGTCGATGATCAGTTGCGGGATGAAGGTCGCGAAGCCGACCAGCGCGCCGTCCACGCCCTGGACCATGGAGGCCAGCAGGTATTCGTCGTGGCAGGTGAGGATGGCCTTCGAGGCATCGGCCTCGCGGATCGCCTGGATGTCGCGGGCGTACTTGTTCATGTCGCGCTGGCCCACCTTGAAGGCCTGCAGGTAGGGCAGGCGCGCCAGCTCGGCCAGCAGTTGCGACGAGTACGAGGCGCGCGTCCATGCCGGATACACGTGGCAGACCAGGTCCAGCTCCGGCGCGGCGCGGTGGATGGCCTCGAAGTACTGCAGCGCGTGGCCGGGCGTGAAGCCGAAGCGCAGCCAGTGGTGCGGCGGCATCACGTCCAGCGCCACCGCGCCTGCTGCCTGCGCGGCGCGGGCGTGCTCGGCAGCCTCGGCCAGTCCTTCGCAGACGATCGACGAAATTACCGGCATGCGGCCGCGCAGCTCGTCGGCGACGATGCGCGTCACCTCGGCGCGCTCCGAAGGCGTCAGCGAGAACACCTCGCCGGTGTGGCCGTTGGTCATGATCGCCACCACGCCGTCATGACCGACCAGCCACGAGGCCAGCTTGCGCAGCGCCGGCTCGTCGATGCGGTGGTCGTTCGTGAAGGGGCAGGAAATGGCGGGGATGATCCCGCGATAATTCGCGATGGAAGGCATGCTGTGTCTCCGTGATGGTTCAAGTTGCAGGAATGGGTGCATCTTTTGCCGGCGGGGCGCGGGCCGTCCAATACTCGAATCGCATACAACTATTCAATCGCGCTGCGCATGGGCCCCGGCAATCGACCGCTCGACCTCGAATGGCTGGAAGATTTCCTGGCCCTCGCCGAGACCGGCAATTTCTCGCGTGCCGCGCAGGCGCGCTCCATCGCGCAGCCGGCCTTCAGCCGCCACATCCGGTCGCTGGAAGAGTGGGTGGGTGTCGACCTGTTCGACCGCAGCGGGCACCCCACCGCGCTCACGGCGGCGGGCAAGCGCTTTCAGCCGCTGCTGCAGGAAGTGCTCGCCGGGCTCGAGGCCGCTCGCATCAAGGCCCGCGCCGCGCACGACCTCGACGCCGCCAGCCTGAGCTTCGCCGCCACGCATGTGCTGTCGCTGACCTTCTTTCCGCGCTGGCTGGGCAGCGTGGAATCGCGGCTGAGCACGGGCCCGATCCAGACCGTTTCCGACAGCTCCTACGCCTGCGAAGACCTGATGCTGCAGCGCCGCGTGCAGTTCGTGCTGTGCCATGGGCACGCGGGCGCGCCGGGCCGGCTCGACGACACCGGCTACCCGGTCCAGCGTTTGAGCGAAGACGTGCTGGTGCCTGTGAGCGCGCCCGATGCGAGCGGCGCGCCGCTGCATGCGCTGGGCGTCGGCCAGTCGCCCGCCGTGCTGGCCTACAGCGAGGCCTCGGGGCTGGGCAGGATCATGCGGGCCATGCAGGACAGCGAGTTCGGCAAGGACTTCGCCGCGTCACTGTCGATCGTCTTCACGGCCCACCATGCCGCGCTGCTGCGCACCATGGCGCTAGAAGGCCGCGGCCTCGCGTGGCTGCCGATGAGCCTGGTGGCCGACGACCTGCGCAGTGGTGCGCTGACGGACGCCGGCGCGGGCGGCTGGCGCGTGCCGGTGGACATCCGGCTGTACCGCCAGCAGGCGCAGATGGCGCCGGTGGCCGAGGCGCTGTGGGCGCTGGTCAGCGAAAGCACCTCAGCCGCCTGATTGGCACCGCTTGTTCGCGGGACACCGCGGAACCGGCTTTGCCGGGCCGCAGGTGTCGCCCCCGGCGAGGGGGTAGGCGCAGCGACACGAAGTGCGCGAAGCCTAGGGGAGTTCTAGTTCATGCAGCGCGCTTCGAGCGCGTCGAGGAAGCTGCGGTCCCACCGGCCTTCCTTCATCGCCTGGATGGTGCGCGCTTCCGTCTCCAGATGCGCGCGCGCCTTCTCGATCAGCAGTTCGGCCTCGTCGGGCGAGAAGGCCAGCAGACCGTCCTGGTCGCCCACCACGATGTCGCCCGGGTTCACGATCATGCCGCCCACCGACACCGGCACGTTGATCTCGCCGGGGCCGTCCTTGTACGGGCCGCGGTGGTTCACGCCGCGCGCATACACCGGGTAGTCGCGCTCGCGGATCTCGGCCACGTCGCGGATCGCGCCGTCGAGCACCAGGCCCGCGGTGCCGATGGTCGCGGTATAGAACGACAGGATGCCGCCGATGACCGCGTTGGTGACGTCGCCGCCCGCATCGATCACCAGCACGTCGCCGGGCCGGCAGAACTCGAAGGCGCGCATGGGAGTGAGGTTGTCGCCACCGCGCGTCTTCACGGTGACGGCCGTACCCGCCATGGTCTTGTGGCCGGGGCGGTGATAGGGCTGCAGGCCCACGCTGCCGATATTGCGGTGCAGGTTGTCGCTTAGCGCAGCGACCGGGATGTCCTGCAGCGCGGCGAGGATGGCCGGCGCTACTTGCGGGGCCGAGGGGTTCTTGCGGATGGCTTTGTAGGGCATGGGCTTGTCCTCTTCGTTGAATCTTCAGCGCAGCGCGGCCACGGCGCGCGCGATGCGCTTGCCGCCTTCTTCCAGCGTCTCGATCGAAGTGGCGATGGAAAGACGGAAGTAGGGCGACAGGCCGTAAGCCGTGCCCGCGACCACGGCCACGCCTTCGCTTTCGAGCAGGTACATCACCACGTCGCCGTCTTCTTCCAGGCGCTTGCCCTGCGGCGTGGTCTTGCTGATGAGGCCGCCGCAGTTGATGTACAGGTAGAAGGCGCCGGGCGGCGTGGCACAGCTCAGGCCGGGAATGGCGTTGACGAGTGCCAGCGTGCAGTCGCGCCGCTGCCTGTACACGGCCACGCTCTCGGTCACGAAGCTCTGGTCGCCATTCAGCGCTGCCGCAGCGGCCGCCTGGCTCACCGAGCAGCAGTTGCCGGTGGACTGCGACAGCAGCGTGTCCAGCGCCTTGATGAGATCCACCGGCCCGGCCGCGTAGCCGATGCGCCAGCCCGTCATCGCGTAGGTCTTGGAGACGCCGTTCACGATCAGCGTGCGATCGCGCAGCGAAGGCGCCACGGCGAGGATGTGCGGCAGCGGCTCGTCGTCGAAGCGGATGTGCTCGTAGATCTCGTCGGTCATCACCATCACCTGCGGATGGCGTTCAAGCACTTCGGCCAGCGCGCGGTATTCGGCGGCCGTGTAGCTCGCGCCGGTCGGATTGCTCGGCGAGTTGATCAGCAACCAGCGCGTGCGCGGCGTGATGGCGGCCTCGAGCTGCGCGGGCGTCAGCTTGAAGCCGTTCGCCTCGGGGCAGGGCACGGTGACGGGCGTGCCCTCGCAGGCCAGCACCATGTCGGGGTACGACACCCAGTACGGCGCGGGAATGATCACCTCGTCGCCCGGCTCCAGCGTGATCGCGAAGGCGTTGTAGATCGCGCTCTTCGCGCCGCTGGTGGCGATGATCTCGTTCATCGCGTAGCGCAGGCCGTTCTCGCGCTCCAGCTTGGCGACGATGGCCTCTCGCAGTTCCACGGTGCCCGCCATCAGTGTGTAGCGGGTGGCGCCGCGCTCGATGGCGGCGGCCGCGGCCTGGCGGATGTGGGCGGGCGTGTCGAAGTCGGGCTCGCCCACCACGAGGTTCACGATCGACTTGCCCTGCCTGCGCAGTTCGTTGGCGCGGTCGGCGGCCGAGGTGCTGGGCGAGGGCTTGATGCGCCGCACGCGGGCGGCAATGCGGGAGGCAACGTTGGAGTCAGCGCTGGAGGTAGTGGCTTGCATGGACCGAACGGTACGCACATCGAAGCGGCGAGGCCAAGACGAGATTGCACTGGTCGTATAGGCGCAGCTTATGACTCATGGTGAGCACCCATATCCGCCGCGCAGGCCCGGTGCTAGGCTTGGCTTTTGCTTGGGGACAAGGCGTGAACCTGCGACGCCTCAAATATTTCGTGAAGATCGTGGACATCGGAAGCCTTACGCAGGCGGCCGAGGTTCTTTTCATCGCCCAGCCCGCGCTGAGCCAGCAACTGGCCACGCTCGAAGGCGAGGTGCGCCAGCAACTGCTGGTGCGCACCAAGCGCGGCGTGACGCCCACCGAGGCCGGCAAGGTGCTCTACCGCCATGCGCAGATCATCCTGCGCCAGTGCGAGCAGGCCCGCGTCGACATGGAGGCGGCCGGCGAAGGGCTCTCGGGCCAGGTGTCGGTGGGGCTCGCGCCCGGCACGGCCGCGTCGGCGCTGTCGCTGCCGCTGCTGCGCACCGTGCGGGCGCGCCACCCGGGCATCCTGCTCTACCTGAACGAGAACTACGGCACCACGCTGAGCGAGCTCATCATGAACGGCCGCATGGACCTGGCCGTGCTGTACGGCGACAAGGCCATCCACGGGCTGACTTTCCTGCCGCTGCTCAAGGAGCCGCTCTTTCTGGTCGGTCCGGCGTCGATGCCCGCGCCCTCGCAGCCGGTGAAGCTGGCCGACCTGCGCGACATCGAGCTCTTCTTGCCGCGCCCCTACAACGTGGTGCGCAAGCTGGTGGACGCGGCCTTCGTGCGCGCGGGTATGGTGCCGCGCGTGGTGGCGGAGATCGAATCGGCCTTCACTCTCACGGCGGCCATTGCCGACGGGCTGGGCGCGACCATCCTGCCGGCGTCGATGGCGCGCGAGGTGGTCGCGAGCTGCGGGGCATGGCAGTTCCCCATCGTCGACCCGGTCATCGAGGCGCCGCTGGCGCTGTGCCAGTCAGACCACCTGCCGCTGTCGGAGCCCGCGCAGGCGGTGAAGGACATCCTGCTCGAACTGGTGGCCGACCTGGCCGGCACCGTCGCGTCGACGCCCGAGCCAGAGATCGCCGCGCTGCCCTGAAGCCGGCGTCATAAGCCGCTCTTATCCCGGCACAGCCAAACCGTCTTTGGCTTCGGGCCCGCGGCCCGTTACCTTTCATGCATGCCGTCACGCGTTCGCGGAGCGCGTCGGCCCTCACAGCCATCGGCATGAAGCAGGAACAGATCAAGACGCTCATCGACGCTTTGGCCGCATCGGACCTGGCGGAACTGGAGTACAGCGAGAACGGCAGCACGCTGCGGCTGGTGAGGCTGTCCGCGCTGGGCGCCGCGCCCGCTGCGCGAAAGCCGGCCGCCGCGCGCAGGGCCGCGAGAGGAACCGTTGAAGAAGAAGCAGCGGCGCCGGCACCCGCCAGCGCCGACTGCCTTGCACCGCTGTTCGGCGTGGTGCACCTGCAGCCCGCGCCCGGCGAACCGCCCTTCGTGCAACCGGGGCAGGCTATCGAGGCCGGCCAGCTGCTGTGCGTGATCGAGGCGATGAAGATGTTCAACGAAGTCCGCGCCGACCGCGGAGGCGCTGTGCAGCAGGTGCTCGTGCGATCGGGCCAGGAAGTGGAAGCAGGGCAGCCCCTGTTCCGCTTCGCATGAGAGGGCAGGCGCGATGTTCGACACCGTGCTCATTGCCAACCGCGGCGAAATCGCCTTGCGCATCCAGCGCGCCTGCCGGGGCCTGGGCCTGCGCACGGTGGCCGTGTACTCGGAGGCCGACCGCGAGGCGATGTACGTCGCGCAGGCCGACCAGGCGCTGTGCATCGGGCCGGCGGCACCGGGCCTGAGCTATCTCAACCAGTCCGCCATCCTGTTCGCCGCCGAGGTGAGCGGGGCGCAAGCCATTCATCCCGGCTACGGCTTTCTCTCGGAGAACGCGGGTTTCGCCGAGCGCGTCGAGCAGGCCGGCCTCGTGTTCGTCGGACCCAGCGCAGCCTGCATCCGCACCATGGGCGACAAGGTCTCGGCCAAGCGCGCGATGCGCAAGGCCGGCGTGCCTTGCGTGCCCGGCCCCGACGAGGCGCTACCGGACGACGCGGCCGCCGTGCTGGCCCTGGCGCGCGACATCGGCTATCCGGTGATCGTGAAGGCCGCAGGCGGCGGCGGCGGTCGCGGCATGCGCGTGGTGCACGAAGAGGCCGCGCTGCTCGACGCCATGGCCCTCACGCGCGAGGAGGCGCGACAGGCCTTCGGCAACCCCGAGGTCTACATCGAGAAGTTTTTGCTGCATCCGCGCCATGTCGAGATCCAGGTGCTGGCCGACAGCCACGGCAACGCCGTATGGCTTGGCAGCCGCGACTGCTCGCTGCAGCGCCGCCACCAGAAGGTGATCGAGGAAGCGCCCGCGCCGGGCATCGACGACGCGCTGATGGCCGAGGTGGGCGAGCGCTGCGCGGCCGCCTGCCGGCAGATCGGCTACTGCGGCGTCGGCACGTTCGAGTTCTTGTACGAGAAGGGCGCTTTCTATTTCATCGAGATGAACACGCGCCTGCAGGTCGAGCACCCGGTGACCGAGATGACCGCCGGCATCGACATCGTGCAGCAGCAGCTGCGCATGGTGCGCGGCGAGCGTTTGTCGATCGTGCAGGCCGACGTGCGCTGCCAGGGCCATGCCATCGAGTGCCGCATCAACGCCGAGAACCCCGACACCTTCGCGCCAGCGCCGGGCCGCATCACCGGCTGGCAGGTGCCCGGCGGCTTCGGCGTGCGCGTCGATTCGCACGCGGGCGCCGGCTACCGCGTGCCGCCGTACTACGACTCGATGATCGCCAAGCTCGTCGTGCACGGCGACAGCCGCGCCGACGCACTCGACCGCATGCGCCTCGCGCTGGCCGAGACGCGCGTGGAAGGCATCGCCACCAACGTGCCGCTGCACCGCGCGCTGCTGCGCGACGAGGGCTTTGCCGCCGGCGGTGTCGACATCCATCATCTCGAACGCTGGCTACAGCAAAGGAGCGCGGCGTGACCGCAGCACCATCCATCAGTCCCCTGGGCACCACCGCGCTGCTGTTCGAGGCGCCCGGCGACATGAACCTGCCGTCGCAGCAGCGCATCTGGGCGCTGGCGCACGAGGCCGAGACCTGGCCCGAGGTGCGCGAGGCCGTGCCGGGCATGAACAACCTGATGCTCACCTTCACGCGCGCGCCGCGCCAGCTCGACGCGTTGCGCGCGCGCCTGTGCGAAGCCTGGAGCGCCGCCACCGCCATGCCGCGCGAAGGCCGCGTGGTCGAGCTGCCGGTGGTCTACGGCGGCGAAGGCGGCCCGCACATGGCGGACGTGATGGCGCACACGGGCCTGGGCATCGACGCCATCGTCGAGCTGCACAGCGCGCCGCTCTACCCGGTGTACGCGCTCGGCAGCCACCCGGGCTACTGCTATCTCGGCGGCATGGACCCGCGCATCGCCACGCCCCGGCGCAAGGTGCCGGTGCTGAGCATCCCGGGCGGCGCGGTGTCGATCGGCGGCGCGCAGACGGGCGTGTCGGCATCGGCCGGCCCCAGCGGCTGGAACACCATCGGCAGCACCTCGATGGTGTTCTTCGACCCGGCGCAAGACCCGCCCGCGATGCTGCAGCCGGGCGACATGATCCGCTTCCGCGTGGAGGGCATCGTCCGATGATCGAGATCCTTTCGTCCGCCGCGCTCGCCACCGTGCAGGACCTGGGCCGCACCGGCAGCCTGCGCTGGGGCGTGGGCACTTCGGGCGCCATGGACAACCTCGCGCTGGCCGCAGGCAACCTGCTGCTGGGCAATGCGCTCGGCGCGGCTGCCGTCGAGATTCCGGTGTTCCCGTTCAAGCTCCTTTTCGACGAGGACTGCGCCTTCGCGCTCACCGGTGCCGACTGCGCCGCCCGGCTCGACGACCAGCCCCTGCTGCCGTGGTGGGTGCACCAGGCGCGCGCCGGCCAAGTGCTCACGCTGGGCCTGCCGCAGGGCGGCGCGCAGCGCGGCAGTCGCGCCGTGCTGTGCGTGGCCGGCGGCATCGACGTGCCCGAGGTGCTGGGCTCGCGCAGCACCCAGCTGCGCGGCGCCTTCGGCGGCCACGAGGGGCGCGCGCTGCGCCGGGGCGACCTGCTTCGCGCCGCCGGCGCGGGCAGCGCATGCCGCACCGGCTTCGGCCTCGTGCCGCCCGTGCTCGCGCTGCCGCTGGAGCGCGATGGCATCGCGGCCGTGCGCGTTCTGCCCGCCGCCGAGTACATGGCCTTCGAGCCGGCCTCGCGCGAGGCTTTCTGGGCCGGCGAATGGAAGATCACGCCGCAGAGCGACCGCTACGGCTACCGGCTCGACGGCGAGGCGCTGCGGCCCATCGCGCCGATGGAGTTGCGCTCCCACGGCATCGTGCCCGGCGTGATCCAGGTGCCGCACAGCGGGCAGCCCATCATCCAGATGCGCGACGCCCAGCCCTCGGGCGGCTACCCCAAGTTCGGCACCGTGATCGAGGCCGACATGTGGCGCCTCGGGCAGGCGCCCATCGGCAGCCGCGTGCGTTTCATCGAGACCACCTGGGACGAGGCGCTGGACGCGCTCGACGAGGTGCGGGCGTGGCTCGACAAGGTGGCGCGCATGGTGGAACTGCATCGCGGCGCGCCCGCCGCCAGGAACTGACCGGCATGCAGGACGTTTCCCGACTCACCGCATGGCTGAAAGGCACCGACATCGGCCTGCTCGAGCTGCGCACGCCGCAGGGCACGCTGCGCCTCGAACGCCGGGGCGACGAGATCGTCGAGCTGCCGGAGGAGGAAGAGGTCGGGCCCGTGCCGGTCAAGGCCCCCTCGCTCGGCGTCTTCCTGCACGGCCACCCGCTCGCGACCGTGCCGCTGGTCCGTATCGGCGCGCGCGTGGAAGCCGGCCAGACCGTCGGCCTGCTGAAGATTGGCCCACTGCTGCTGCCGGTGGCCGCGCCGCAGGCCGGCATCGTCGATGGCGTCCATGTGGCCGATGGCGCAGCCGTCGGCTACGGCACGCCGCTGCTCGAGCTGCACCCGCTTTGACGAACAAGAGAAGGACACCACGATGGACATCGACCTGAACGCAGACCTCGGCGAAGGCTTCGGCCCCTGGCGCATGGGCGAGGACGAAGCGCTGCTCGACATCGTCTCCTCCGCCAACGTGGCCTGCGGCTTCCACGCCGGCGACCCGCTCATCATGGACCGCACCGTTCGCATGGCGCGCCAGCGCGGCGTGGACGTGGGCGCGCACGTGGGCTTTCCCGACCTGGTGGGCTTCGGCCGCCGGCAGATGCAGATGGAGACGAAGGAGCTGGTGGCCTGCGTGCTCTACCAGCTCAGCGCGCTCGACGGCATGGCCCGCACCGCCGGCCATCGCATGACGCACATGAGCTTCCACGGTGCGCTCGGCAACATGGCCGCCGCCGACGCCGCGCTGGCCGAGCCGCTGGTGCGCGCCGTGGCCGACTTCGATCCCTGGCTCACCGTCAGCACCTCCGCCAGCCGCGCCATCGAGGGCGCGGCCGAGCGCTGCGGCCTGCGCGTGCGCAGGACCTTCCTCGCCGACCGCGCCTGCGACGACGACGGCCTGCTGGTGCCGCGCAAGCTGCCCGGCGCCGTCATCCACGAGCGCGACACGGTGCTGGCGCGCGTGCGTCAGCTTCTCGAGGAAGGCACCGTCACCAGCAGCACCGGCAGGAAGATCCCGATGCGCGTGCATTCGATCCTGCTGCACGGCGACACGCCCGGCGCCGTCGAACTGGCGCGCGCCGTGCGTGGGGTGGTCGAGCAAGCGGGGCGCGTGGTGCCCATCTCCAGGCAATCGGCCTGATGCGCCGGGGCACGAACATGGTGCTTACCCTTGGCCATATGCACAGATGCCGGGCGACATAAGGGGGGCTTATCGCTCCACAGCCAATCCGTCTTGGCGCCGCGAACAGGCGCTGGCTACAGTGAATTCCAGGCAGCCATCTGCCACCTGATGAAAGAAACCGACATGCCGTTTTCCGACTACAAGACCGCACTGGTGACCGGAGCCTCCTCGGGCATCGGCGCCGCCGTCGTCGAGCGCCTGAGCAAGGAAGGACTGAAGGTGCACGCGCTCGCGCGCAGCGCCGACAAGCTGGCCGACCTCGCCGCGCGCACCGGTTGCATTCCGCACGCCATCGACGTGAGCGACCTCGCCGGCATCACCCGCCTCGCGAAGGAGGTCGAGTTCGACGTGCTGGTCAACAACGCCGGCGTGGACCGGCCCGGCTCCATCCTCAAGGCCGACGCCGAAGGCATCGACCTGCTGGTGGACGTCAACCTGCGCGCCGTGCTGCACCTGTGCCGGCTCGTGGTGCCCGGCATGGCGGCGCGCGATCGCGGCCACGTGGTCAACATCAGCTCCATTGCAGCGGCCTACAACTTCGGCGGCAACAGCACCTATCACGCGACCAAGGCGGCGGTGAGCATGCTGTCGCGCCAGCTGCGCATCGACTGCTTCGGCAAGCGCGTGCGCGTCACCGAGATCTGCCCGGGACGCGTGGCCACCGACATCTTCGCGCACGTGCACGGCGATTCCGAAGAGACCTACAAGCGCTTCGTCGAAGGCTTCGAGCTGCCGCAGGCGGAAGACATCGCCAACGCCATCGCCTTCGCCATCTCGGCGCCCATCGCGGTGAACGTGGGCCACATGGAAATCACGCCGACGCTGCAGGTGCCCGGCGGCCTTTCGACCACGCGGCCCGAAGCGCCACAGGCCTGAGCGGCGCGAACGCAATCGATCCAGGCAAGGCAAAGGAACCGGCGCATGAAAGATTTCGACCTGCTGGCGATCCTGCTGAAGCCGGAGTTCGGCGACATGCTGCTGCACGGCATGCTGGAGACGCTGAGGATCGCGGCCGGCTCCTGGCTTCTGGCGATGACCATGGCCGTCGTGCTGCTGGTGGTGCGGCTCACGCCGAACCGCATCGCCGAGCGCGTCGTGGCCGGCTATGTCTCGTATCACCGCAACGTGCCCACGCTGGTGCAGCTCATGTTCTGGTACTTCGGCATCTTCAGCCTGCTGCCCGATGCGCTGCAGGGCTGGCTGTCGGTCAACAACGCGGAGCGGCTCCTGTCCATCGTCGCGCTCGGGCTGTGCCAGGCGGCCTACTTCAGCGAGGACATGCGCTCGGGCCTGCGCGCCATTCCGGCGGGCCAGGCCGAAGCCGCGCGCGCGCTCGGCCACGGCTACATCGGCTCGATGCGCCACGTGATGCTGCCGCAGGCCATCCGCAACGCGGTGCCGGCGCTGGTCAACCACAGCGTGTCGCTCTTCAAGAACAGCAGCCTGGCCATGGCCATCGGCGTGGCCGAGCTGACGCACGCGGTGAAGGAAATCGAGAGCCAGAGCTTCCGCACCTTCGAGGTCTACAGCGTGGCCACGGTGCTCTACCTCGTGTGCTCGCTGCTCATCATGGCCGTGGGCGGATGGCTGTCGCGGCGCTACCGCATCGTGGGCGCGAGATAAGCGGGAGCCATCATCATGTTCAGCGTCTTCGAAATCCTCCGCGACAACTGGCTGTTGCTGCTGGTCGGCCAGTATCCCAACGGGCCGCTCGGCGGCATCGTCGCCACCCTCATTCTGTCGGTGCTGGGCATCGTGCTGGCCTTTCCGCTGTCGGTGCTGCTCGCGCTGGCGCGGCTGTCGCCCTGGCGCCTGCTGCGCTGGCCCGCCACCGTGCTGGTGTACGTGGTGCGCGGCGTGCCGCTGCTGATGGTGATCCTGTGGGTCTACTTCCTGGTGCCGCTGCTCATCGGGCGCGACGTGTCGGGCTTCACCACCATGCTGTGCACGCTGGTGATCTACGAAGGCGCCTATCTCTCGGAGGTGGTGCGCGCCGGCATCCAGGCCCTGCCGAAGGGGCAGACCGAGGCGGCGCGCGCGCTGGGCCACAGCCACCTGGGCACCATGTGGTTCGTGATCCTGCCGCAGGCGCTCTACAACATGCTGCCGAGCATGCTGAGCCAGTTCATCTCCACCGTCAAGGAGACCACGCTGGGCTACGTGATCAACGTGCAGGAACTCACCTTCGCGGCCAACCAGATCAACAACCAGCTGCTGACCAAGCCCTTCCAGGTGTTCTTCATCCTCGCGATGACGTACTACGTGGTCTGCTTCAGCCTGACGCAACTGGCGCAATGGCTGGAGCGGCGCATCGCGCACAAGCGGCTCGGCGCCGCGCCGGCCAAGGCAGCCGAGGACGGCGTGCCGCTCCCGGCTCCGGTGGTGACCCAGCCATGACGCCCGCTCCATATCCCGCCAAGGACGACACCATGATCCTGTTCTCCAACATCAACAAGTGGTACGGCGACTACCAGGCGCTGGCCGACATCAACGCCGAAGTGAAGAAGGGCGAGGTCGTGGTGGTCTGCGGTCCCTCGGGTTCCGGAAAGTCCACGCTGATCCGCACCGTGAACCGCCTGGAGGAAGTGAAGTCGGGGCAGCTGCTTTTCGACGGCCAGGACATCCATGCGCCCATGCGCAGCGCGGCGCTGAACAAGCTGCGCAGCCGCATCGGCTTCGTGTTCCAGAGCTTCAACCTGTTCCCGCATCTTTCGGTGATGGAGAACATCATGCTCTCGCCGATGCGCGTGCTCGGCGTGAAGCGCGCCGATGCGAAGGCCAAGGCCGGTCAGCTGCTCGAACGCGTCGGGCTGTCGAACAAGGCGGGCGCATACCCGGCGCAGCTCTCGGGCGGGCAGCAGCAACGCGTGGCGATCGCTCGCGCGCTGGCGATGGAGCCGCCGGCCATGCTGTTCGACGAACCCACCAGCGCGCTCGACCCCGAGATGGTGGGCGAGGTGCTGTCGGTGATGCGCGGGCTGGCCAACGACGGCATGACCATGATGTGCGTCACGCACGAGATGAACTTCGCCCGCGAGGTGGCAGACCGCGTCTGGTTCATGGACGCGGGCCGCATCCTCGAGAAGGCCGACCCCGCCACTTTCTTCGGCAGCCCGCAGCATCCGCGCGCGCAGCGCTTCCTGTCGGACCTGCGCGCCCACTGAGTCCAGTCCCCGTCGTTCACCTCTTCGCAATCTCCCAGGAGTCCACCATGTCGAACAAGACCGTCTTCCGCCTCGCCACCATCGGCGCCTGTCTCAGCGCGGCGTCCCTGCTGGCGCATGCCGACCAGTGGAGCGACATCAGCCAGCGCAAGGAACTCAGGTGCGGCACCTTCGCCGACGTTCCTCCCTTTGCCGCACCCGACCCCAAGACGCGCGAGATGGTGGGCCACGACGTCGACCTGTGCAACGCGCTGGCCAAGGAGCTGGGCCTCACCGCAAAGGTCACGCCGCTGTCGGTGGAGGCCCGCGTGCCCGAAGTGAAGCTCGGCCGCGTCGACGTGACCGTCGCCAATCTCGCCTACACCAAGAGCCGCGGCGAGCAGATCCAGTTCAGCGACCCGTACTACGTGGCCAAGGAGATGCTGGCCGTGAAGGCTTCGGACCCCGGCACCGCCAAGGCCGACTTCAAGGGCAAGCGCCTGAGCTCGACCAAGGGCTCCACTTCCGAGCTGTCGATCAAGATGAACGGCTCCGAGCCGGTCACCTTCCAGGACACGGGCTCGGCCTTCATGGCGGTGCAGCAGAACAAGTCGGTCGGCATGGTCGCCAACACCATGACCATCACCAAGCTGGTCAACCAGTCGAAGACCGAAGGCGTGGCGCTGAAGATGATCAAGGACCCGATGGTGCTGCAGCCCGTGGGCATCGGCATGAAGAAGGACGAGCCCGTGCTGCTGTCCAAGGTGAACGCCGCCCTCTATGCGCTGGAGAAATCGGGCGAGCTCGACCGCATCTGGGCCAAGTGGCTGGGCCCGAACACCGAGTACAAGATGACGCGCGAGGAGAAGGTCACGCCGCTGGCCGAGCTCAAGTTCGAGATGCTGCCCTGATCCGGCTTGGGTCGCTCTAGTCGTAGTTCGTGAAGCGGCTCGGTTCCGGCGTCTGCGGGTTCAACGGCTGGTAGCCCTGGATGTTCTGCAGCAGCGTGCTCGTCGGGTTCGATCCGATGTTGCCGAAGCCGTTGAACTGGATCTGGAACATCAGCCGCGTGTCGGGGCTGGTGCGGCCCGAGACGAGGCGTTCGAGCACGATGCGGCCCACCCAGCAGCAGGCGTTGTATTCGGCGCCGATCAGGCTGTCCGACATCGCGCGGTCGTGCAGGCTGTAGCTCAGCCGCCCCACCGCATACCAGCGCCCCGGGTCCGAGGGCGACTTGTTGCCGAGGAGTCCCCGCGTCAGCTCGCTCAGCGGCCACTGCCAGTTGAAGTCCACCGTCTTCGTGCCGTCATTCGCGGTCGTGCTGCTGTCGGCCTGGTAGCGGACGGCGGCGGTGAGCGTGTGGTACGGCGCGGGCGTGAAGCGCAGGGTGAGCGCGTCGCGCGTGCTCTTGCCGGTGTCCATGTTGTACTGGGCCAGGCCGTCCACGCTCCATTTCGGGCTCCAGTGCACCTGCCCGCCGAGGATGAAGTCGCCCGAGCGGTCGGTCACGGCGGTGCCGCCCGGCAGCGTGACGTTCTGGTCGCTGAAGCGGAAGCGTTGTGCGATGCCGAAGCGGGCCGACTCGGCGCCGGTTGCAGGATCGATCAGGCGCGTGGTCACGCCCGTGGTCAGCGTGTTGGTGTCCGAGATGCGGTCGTTGCCCGAGAACGCGTTCTCGGTGTACAGCGTGGCGAAGCTGATGTCGTTGGCGGCCGTGTCGTACACCGGCAGCTGGCTCTGGTCGCGGTAGGGCGTGCGCACGTAGAAGGCGCGCGGTTCCAGCGTCTGGCGCCATGCGCGTCCGAACAGGCTGGTGTCGCGCTCGAACACCAGGCCGCTGTCCAGGCTCAAGGTCGGCACCACGCTGCTGATGGAGGTCGCGCCGCTGGCCAGCGCCGAGTCGAGCTGGTAGGAGGCCGTGTGCAGCAGCAGCTTCGGAATCACGTAGCCGCCCGGCGTGATCCACGGCCGGCTGATCTGCAGGTTGCCCACCATGCGCTCGCCGTTGGGCTGCTTGATGCCGTTGAGCGTGGGCGAGTAGGCCGAGTCGACCTCGAAGCGCGAGTAGTCCAGCGTGCCCGACACGTCGAAGCCGTGCCAGTCGTACTTGTTGTAGTTGGCCGTGATCTGCGGCACGCGGTTGTACGAGGGCGTGATCGGCGAGGCTGCGTACTGCAGCGTCTGGTAGGAGAGGGTGCGTGCCTGGCCGCTCCAGTCGCCCTTGCTCCAGTTGAGGTCGACCTCGTTGGTGAGCGTGCGCGAGGTCAGCGTGGGCGAGTGCGAGAAGTCGCGCCAGTAGTCGTCGTCGCTCACGCGGTTGATGTTGAACGAGGTGCTCAGCGAATCGAGCCCGAAGGGCTTGGGATCGAACTGCTGGTTGTGCTTGGCCCACAGGCCCCAGCGGTTGCGGTCGCGCAGGCTGTCGGCGGGCATCTCGTCGACGCGGATCTGGCCGTTGTAGCCCTTCTCCAGGTAGCGGAACTCGGTGCCGACGTTGATGCCGCGGCTGGTCATGAGCTCCGGGTACAGCGTGAGGTCGCGGTTGGGCGCGATGTTCCAGTACCAGGGCTGCAGGTACTCGAAGCCGTTGGTGGTGTCGTAGCCGATCACCGGCGGCAGCAGGCCGGTCTGCCGCGCGTTGCTCAGCGGAAAGCTCACCGACGGTATCGAAGGCGTGGTCACGCCCAGGAAGGTGATCTGCGCGTCGGCGGCGGTCGCCAGGTTGGTGTCGCTGTCGGTGGTCATGGCGACCGCGGTGAGCATCCACGCGGGCATCCAGCCCGGACGGTTGTCGCGCAGGCAGGTGGTGTAGGTGGCGTGCCGCGCCACCGACACCTTCGGATCGACGAAGTCGATGCGCTCGGCCTCGCCATGGCCGCCATTGGCCAGCAGCGTGTAGCGAACGTGGTCGAAGAAGCCCTCGAAGCTCTCGACCTTCAGGTGCAGCTCGGGGCCCTCGTACACGTTGCCGGCCTGGTTGAGGTGCACGTTGCCGGTGGCGGTGGCCGTGTCGCCGGGCGGCTGGTACTCGAGCCGGTCGGCGGTGATGCGCGTATCGCCGCGCCGCAGCGAGGCATTGCCCTCGACCGTTACTTCGAGGTCGGGGCGCCCGCTGAGCCGGTCGCCGTCGACGATGCTCGGGCGCATGCCGCGTTCGGCCGGCGGGATGGTCTCGACCAGCTCGGGCGTGCGGCGCAGCGTGAGCGGCGCCTCGATCCATGCATCCTGTGCCGTGGCCGTCTGCGCGCGCAGCATGAGCAGCGAAAGCAGCACCATCGGCGGCAGCGGAAAACCGCGCCAGCGTAGTTTCATGTGAGAAGAGAGATGTCCGAAAAGGATGCCGGCGTCCGCTCAGGCGTCCTGCCTGGCCTGCGATTCCCATGCGAAGCCGACGCCGTACACGGAGCGGATCCAGTCGTGCGCGGCCGAGACGGTGGCCAGCTTCTTCCTGAGGTTCTTGATGTGCGTGTCGACCACGCGCTCGTTGACGTCCAGCGCCTCGGGGAATGCGGCTTCGAGCAGCTTCGAGCGCGTCAGCACCCGCCCAGGCTCCTGCGAGAGCGCGCGCAGCAGCAGCGATTCGCGGCGCGTCAGCGGCAGGTAGTGCCCGTCGAGGATCGCGCAGCCGCGCACGGCGCCGAAGGTGATCGGCATGGCGGGCCGCGCGATGCGGTGGCGCTGCGCATAGCGGCGCAGCACCGTGTGGATGCGCACGGCCACTTCCCTCGGCGAGAAGGGCTTGCACACGTAGTCGTCCGCGCCGAGCTCGAAGCCGCGCAGCCGGTCGGTCTCCTGCGCGAGCGCCGTCAGCATGATGATCGGGTGGTCGCTGCGCGCGCGGATCTTCTCCAGGATCTGCAGGCCGCTGATGTGCGGCAGTTCGACGTCGAGCAGCGTGAGCGCGGGCGGCGAGGTGAGGATGCGGTGCAGCGCGACGGCGCCGTCGTCGATGTGCTCGACCTCGTGTCCGGCGCGGTGCAGTTCGTCCCGCAGCATCGAGGCCGCGTCGTCTCCTTCCTCCACCAGCAGGATGCGGCTCATCGCTTCACTGCAGCTTCAGCGAGCCCGGGTGCAGCGACCCGGCCGGGGCCTGGGGGCCCCTGTCGCGGCAGTTCCTCATGTGGTCGTCCACCGTCAGGTCGCCCTGGAGGTCGGTCAACAACCGCAGCGTGCCGTCGATGCCGGCGGCGTCGAGCATCGGGTAGCCCTGGTCGGTACGCCCGTTGTTGCGCGCCACGCGCGCGATGTAGGGCAGGTCCTGCGGCGTGATGACGACGCTGGGCATCACGCCTTCGAGCTCGACGCCCTCGAAGGGCAGCAGCACGAAGTACTGCACCCGCAGGTCGGACGGCACCAGGCTGCGCAGGTGGGTGGTCTTGCGGCCGCACTGCCAGGCCGGGTCTTTCACCTCGCGCGCCAGCGAATGCCCGTGCTGGCGCAGGAACCAGCGCGGCACCGTGTGGGCCGAGGTCTTGCGATACACCACGGCGTTGCGCCAGCCCTTCACCTCGAACAGGTACACGCCGGCCTCGCACACCAGCGCCACGTCGAAGCGGGCGGTGGGGACGGCGCTGCCTTCGTACATCGGGATGACGAGGTCGCGCAGCACGTGCATGCGTCCGAAGGCGGGCTGGAACGCGGCAGCGAGCTGCTGGACCGCCAGCGCGGTCGCGGTGCTGCTCGCGGATTCGCTTTCCGGGGAGGTGCAGACGCGGCGCGCGGGCGCGGCGGGGTCCGGCTTCTTGTGTCCGTGGCCGGCCAGCGTGAGCACGGGGCGGGCCGGGACTTTGTGCAGGGCAGTGGTCATGTAGGGCTCCTTCGGAACTCAAGGATTGCGCAACTTTCGGGAGACATTGTGCAGAAACGGCAATTGATCGGCTTGCCCGCTCTCTCCGGTCCGCAGGTCGGCGACGGTGTCGATCGATGCGCCGCTTCCGATGCTTCCCATGAGCACGACCCATGCGAGCGCCAGCTCGCCGTTGGCCGCGGCCAGCACGTGCAGATCGAGCAGCAGGCCCTGGAAGTCCTCCATGAGCTGCATTTCGGAAATCTCGCCACGATCGCGGCGCAGCTTCGACGCCTCGAAGGACTCTCGCGCATTCACGACGCGCGCGTACGCTGTGTTGGCGATGTCGCTCTGCATCTGCAGGCGGCGAAGCGCCTCGGCGACCTGCTCGCGTGCCTGCGCGACCGCATGCGCGTAGAGGGGCTTGCCGGGCACTTCGATGTCCTGCGCCTCGTCGACTGCCGCGTCGATGGAGCCCGTGGGCATCGCGGATGGATCGGCGTCGTAGAGCGCGGCCGCCAGGTTGATGTCGTTCCTGTTGGCAAGCACCGTCATCGGCAGTTCGCGTGGCACCTCGGCCGCGAAGCGGGGCAACGACTTGTCCTGCAGCGCGTCGGCAAGCATCTCTTCGAGCGCGGCTTCCGACATGCGGCACTGCCTGGCCAGGTATGCGATGTAGCTCGCGCGCTGGGCCTGCAGCTTGCCGATGGTGGCCTGCGCGCCGGCCTGGCGTTGTGCGAGCTGCTTTTCGAAGTCGTCGTGCGGCAGCGCGTTGCCCTTGAGAAGAGCAGCTTGCCGCTCGACGGCCGCGCGCGTGTTCTCGAGGTAGACGAGTTCCAGCGTCTTTACCTTGAGCGCGATGTACGTCGCGGCAATGCCCGCTTCCGCATTGCTTCCGCGCGATGCAGCCATCAGCCCGTTCATTGCCGGGTCCTCGAAACCGGCCCACCACGATTGCGTGCCCGCGTCGGCCTGCGCGCGCGTGCGCGCCTTGTGGTCCACGAACATGCCTGCCGCGAGCACCGAGGTCGAATGGACCATCGCGATGCTCGTGCTGGCGCATGCGATGGCCAGTGCGCCGCACAGCGCCGCCATCAGGATTCGTGAGCGCGTCACACCAGGGTCTCCAGCTTCGTCATGAGCGGATCTTTTCAGGCGATCTGGGAGAAATTTGAAGGACCGTGCAACAGCCCCGCACACGGGTGTGATGTGCGCGCACAACACTCCATGCGCGACACGGCCGAACCACCAAATTCCTCCCGAATTGGGCGAAACCATGCATGCAGCCGGTCGATACCGAGCGGCCGCATCAGACCTGA
>NZ_RXFS01000006.1 GCF_003952185.1 Variovorax sp. 679
ACAGATTCGGTTTGCCTGCTAACTGCATCGAAGACAGCATCCCAGTTGCGCTGCTCAAAGCAGACGGTCTCGCTCGGAATCTGTATTTCGTCACACATGTTGTCGATAAGGTGGGCGACGTACCCTCTTGTCTCTCTGAGGCTGGAGTTCCGCTTTTGACAAGCAACTGCCGTCAAAGCAGATTGCAATAGTCGTAGTGATAGATCCCCATCTCGTCTCCGAGCCATGCGTGGCCGTCAAGCGAGTCGATTGCGACGTTGCCTCCGCCTGCACGATCGTCGTCTGACGGTTCAGGGTCAACCGGGCTGTATGAGAAGGCATAGAACATCGGGTTCTCAAGACCAGGGTACTTTGCCTTCATCGATAACCTCCATTCCGGGTGCTGACGCGATGCAACGGCCATCGCCTCAGCCTCACTCAGACGCGTCGAGTCCCTGTACCGAACAGGAATGTTCAAGATCGCAATTCCATCCTTGCGAGCCATAGTGACGTGGGCGACGGCGATGAGTCTGGAGGCGTTCAGGCCGAGGAAGCCAACATATGCCCGTTCCGGCTGTGGAACAAACTCACGATGAACTAGCGTCAACCTCTTCAACCAAGGGGTGTCTCCTTGCACTGGAGTCGGAAGAAAGAGGTCGCAGACGATGTTCATCAGCAGATTCTCTGGTATCGCGGATTCCGCGCGAAACGCGCGCCTCGCGAATCCAGACAGCGCAGCACATTTCCGGCCTGTCTGAACGTCAAGACGAGATCGCCTCATGTGCTCGCATTTCGGCGAGCAACAGTGCCCAACTGTCAGAGCTTTGTGTCTCGCAACAGCGCCCCGGCAGATATCTCGCTGATTCGAGAAATCCTCGACGAAATCTTTTTCTCTTGCGCGGCTTCACTTCTCTACAGTGAATGCCCCTGCCGCAAGACGCCCCTCCTTGTGGGCGACGAACACTGATCGTGAAAGGAACTCTCCCCAGCAGCTGACCAAGTGAACTGATGAACCGCCTACCTCACGGCGGGTTGCCGGTGCTCCTCGGTGCACTGGTGCGAACGTGAGGCACAAAAGGCGACGGCCAGGGCGCGTGAACACCCTGACCGTCTGACCACATGACGTGCATAACCTCGAAGGACAGCACACCAAATGGCTACGCGAATTATGGCCGGGCGTTCCACGCCCAAATCTTCCCGCCGCAGCAGCAACACCACGCGCGGCACAACCACCAAGCCCACGGCGCCCGCCCCGACGCCCGACGAGGCAAGGGAATTACTCGAAATCAAGCTGGCGCAGTTGAACTCGCTGCTGTGGTGCTGTTATGGCGACGGCAACGGGTGGTTCGAGGAGGCGGGGGAGAAGCACCGGGACCACATGCTCTGGATCGCCTCTGATCTGGCTCGGGAGGCGGAGATGTTGTTGGAGGCGAGTAGCAGAGGGTAGAAGACGGGCGCAGTCACGCCTGCGTTTGCGTAGCGTGGCTGCGTCTCCAGCAGTTCCGGCTTGACATGTCCGCCTACTCCCACGGAGGCAACTGCTCCAGCAGGAACTCGTACAGGCACTTCGCCGCCCGTGGCAACTCGCGATTCGCACGCTCCAGCCACATCTCGGAAGACGGCAGAGAGGGAAAGCCGTCTTCCGGCCCAAGGCTGCGTATCTCCGCCACATCGCTGATCGTCGCTTCCTGGAAAACGCCGACTGCCAGCCCGGCCAGAACGGAGGCCCTGAGGACTTCCACGCTTGAGCTCTCCTGCACCACCACCCAGCGCTTTCCAGCGGCCGTGAGGGTTTCTTCCGCCCATCGTCTGAGAAGCGAGCCCTTGGGAAGAAGTGCCAAGGGAACGGGTTGCTTGCTATGCGGGGCTGCTTTTTTCGAAACTGCCCAGACCACTGGGTCTTTGCGCAGCAGGACGCCGTTTCCCTCGCCTCCCTGGAAGGCGTTGATCGTGAGATCGAATGCCGGCCCAAGCTTTCTTTGCATCTCATCCGCGATGCCGACTTCCAGGTCAATGTGAATGGCCGGATAGATATCCGAGAACTCGGCCAGCAGGGAAGGAAGCACCCTTGTGGCGTAGAAATTCGTTGCGCCCATCCGGACCGTTCCGCTGACCACTCCGGGGCGGAGTTTCTCCATCGTCTCGTTGTTCAAGGACAGCAGGCGACGGGCGTAGTCGAGCAGCACCTTGCCTTGCTCTGTCAGCTTCAACTGCCGCTTGGGCTTCTCGAACAGATCGAAGCCGACGCAATCCTCGAGTCTCGCGATCTGCTGGCTGATTGCGGCTTGAGTGCGATGCAGGTAGCGCGCCGCTGGCGTGTAGCCGTTGCACTCGACCACCGCAACAAAGGCACGCAGCAACTCGGGCGCGAGCAGGCGACCTCTGAGCATGCTTTTGCGATCCGCAAGATCGTCGTCTGCACCTGAGCGCGTTGCCGGGTGCGACTGGTCATCCCGTTTCATTGTCCTTCTCCCCCGGCAGCTATCTGCTGATCCACGAAAGATCAGTTTACGCGACGGCGAAATTCGCAGGCCCGTCGAAGGCCTCGATCACGAGTCGTTATGCGCTTCATAAGCACTATTTGTTTGCTCGTGCCGATGTCCGTCAAATAGGATTCGCTGCGAAAAGTTGCTGTTGCACAGGGTTTTGAAGATGGTGATGAATGATTAAAAAAACGGCACTCCTGTTCGCTGGATTTTGCTGGGCTGCGGTTGCAACTTCGGCCACCGTGACACCGCTCGACAGGTTCATCGCCGACCGGGAGTTTTGCGCATACATGGTGTCACTTCCCGAGAACGATTCAGAGGAGTTCCTGGCGCGATACCAGGCAGCAATGCAGGCCGCCATTTCTTTCGTCCGCGAGAAAAAGAAGAAAACAACAGAGACGCAGGCGATATTTGAAATCAAGGCCAAATGTGATGCGGCCTTGAATTCAATGCTTCATTACAAATAAAGTCATTGAGGGAAATGGAATATGAGGGACGTTGCGACAGTTGCAAAGGAAGAGCCTGTACAGGTTGTTCCTCTTTCAGGAGGCCTCGGGGCCGAGCTGCGGGGCATGTTCATCCGAAGCGAGATGTCCAGCGAGGAGGTCGATTTCGTCTATGAAATGCTCCTGAAGCATCGCGTGCTGTTTTTCAGAAATCAACACCAGATCACAGACCAGTCACACCGGGATTTCGCGCAGAACTTCGGCGAAATCGTGAGCCATCCGACGGTTGCCACCCAGGACGAGCCGACGATTCTCGAGCTCCACTCTCATAGGGGAGGGCGGGCCAACTCCTGGCATACCGACGTCACCTTCGATCTGCGTCCGCCCAAGCTTTCCATCCTGCGCGCAGTGACGCTGCCGGATCTCGGCGGCGATACGGTCTGGGCCAACACGGTGGCCGCCTATGAGCATCTGCCCGACAACCTCAAGGCACTGGCTGAAGAGCTTTGGGCCGTGCATGGAAACGACTTCGACTACGCCGCGAGTCGAGTTGAACTCCTTCATGACGACACGGCCAAGAAATATCGACGGCAATATGCAGCCCAGGTAATCAAGAGCGAGCACCCCGTCGTGCATGTGCATCCCGACACCGGCGAGAAAAGCCTGCTGCTTGGCCACTATGCGCAGCGCTTCGTTGGCTGCAATACCTACGACTCAGACCGGCTCTACGAGATTCTTCAAGCGCACGTCACGCGGTTGGAGAACACCGTCCGGTGGCATTGGGCTCCTGGCGACGTGGCCATGTGGGACAACCGTTCCACACAGCACTACGCAATCAATGACTACGGCGACAGAACACGCGTGATGCGGCGCGTCACTATCGTGGGAGATGTGCCGACAGCTTCGGACGGGGCAAAGAGCCGGCCTCACGAGCAGTGAGCAGTCGTCGCTGATCGCATGACTGCCCAGAGTGTTCAGGCCGGTGCTTCTACCGTTTCTACCCGCAGCTTTCTGGGTGGACTGATCTGCCTGTCGCTGCTGATGGGGTTGAGCATCGGCTACTCCAGAGTCATCACGACGCTGTACGCGGTAAGGATGGATGCGAGTGGGTGGATGCTTGCCGCCGTGGCCGTCTCTCAGAGCATCGGCATGCTGGTACTGGCAACCTCGGCCGGCCGCTGGGTCGATGCCTACGGGGCGCGTGTCGTGTTTGTCCTGGGGTCGGTCTGGGGCATGGCCATCTGTTTGCTCACGCCACTGGTACCGACCTTCTGGGCCCTGCTGTTGTTCACTGCGGCCTCGAGCCTGGCAATGCCTCCTCGGTTCGTGTCGATCAACACCATCTTCATGAGTCGGCTGCGGGAGTTGGGCAAGCAACGCGCCGGGTGGTTTCGGGCGGCTCACGTGATCGGCATGACATTTCTGGGTGCGGTCCTGGCCACTACGCTGTTCCCTCTGCATGGGCCGGTGATGGCTTTCTGGGGGGCTGCAGTCATCTTCGGCTTGAACATCGTGGTGTTCTTGCTTGGCATCGGCCGTAGTGGGCAGTTGGCGCCCAGGCAGCGTCAATCCGGCAAACGGGAATCGCTCGCGCAACTGTTCAAGGGGGCGCCAGCGCAGCGCGTTGCGATCTGGGAGTTCTCCATCCAGTCGCTGAACGCCTACTTCGCCTTCTACATCGTGATCATCGTCTTGCGCTACTTGCATTTGCCGGAGCGCACGGCTGGCTTTGTGGTTGCTGCACAGGGAGTCGCCTTTGTATTGACGCTCGTGGCGGCGGGACGACTGGTGGTCCGATACCCCCGCGAAAGCTGTGCTGTGGGCGGACTTCTGGTTGTGGGGGCGTTGGTGGGGCTTGCCGTTTCGCGTGAGGCGGCTGAGGCATACGTCTTTGCGGCGCTACTAGGGTGCGGCCTCGGATTGCTGCAGATCATCAATCTCACTGAGTTTGCCCTGCTGGGCGAGACGATCGGGTTCAGCCAGGCGGCATCGATCAATGCACTTGCGGGGCCAAGTGGTGGCGTGTTCGGCGGGCTGCTGGGTGGTTTGCTTGAGCATTGGATTGCACCTCAGTCGCTGTTTCTGGCTTTTATTCCGCTCTTCTTGCTTCTGGCACTGACACGGGCCAGCAGGCGAACTGGGCCTGGCGTATGAGTGCCGCCGGATTGCAGAGGAGGGGGAAGAAGCAACTGGATCACATACTCCGGATGGCGGTGGGTTTGGCGTAGGAGGCGGGGATTTTGTTGAAGGAGAACAGGAGAAGCGAAGAAGGCCAGGATCGGCTGCTGGCCCAAGGCATCCCACAAAGACGGGATGCTCTAGAACTTTCCTCTCCGCTAATGTCGCGCCGAGGAGGGTTCCCATGCCGATCCCAAACTTGTTCTACGGGCACCAAGATGCCCTGATGAGAGGCGCATCGCCCACGACGCTTGCTGTGGGCGATTCCTGGTTCTGGTATCCGTTCGACAACCTGCTCGGCGAATTGCGAAGTATTGTTCTTCAATCAATCTTCCTGCGGGCACCGAGGCATTTGGAATGCAAGGGTAAGCACACCGAGTTGACCAAGGTCGTTTGTCCCGCGGCACACGCATGAAGACGATGGGGGGCATGGCGCGGTTTTACTCTGGATGCGAGAGAAGTAATCCTTAGCCTTGAAGGCTCGGATTTTTAGCAAGATCACTGGACGGAGGTGATGTTGAAGAAAATTGATCTGCATATCCACACTATCTCAACTATCAGTGATAGGTCATTCACCTTCAGTCTTGAGAGCTTCATAAAGTATGTCGCCGAAGCGAAATTGGACGGTGTAGCTGTCACCAATCATGATGTCTTTGACGTCGAGCAGTTTCGGCGGATTCAAGAAGCATTGACTGCCACGGTGTTCCCAGGCATCGAAATCAATGTTGGAAATGGGCATCTTCTTGTTATCGCTCGACCTTCGGATCTCGAAGATTTCGATTCCAAGGCGACTCAGGTATCGCAACGGATTACTAAAAGAGGGGACAGCATTACTGTCGAAGAGCTAATCCAGATCTTCGGAAATCTTCAGAACTACCTCCTCATCCCGCACTATGACAAGGGGCCATCCATCACCGGAGAGACACTGGAGAAGCTTAGACCTCATATCTGTGCCGGTGAGGTAGATAGCGCAAAGAAATTTGTGCGAAATATCAAAGATGCTGCCAAGTTAACCCCGGTGCTCTTCAGCGATTCGAGAATGTCGGTCGACATGATGAAGCTGCCGACAAGGCAAACATTCATCGATTGCGGCACGCTGACGTTGGAGGCCCTGAAGAGCTGTCTGCAAGACAAAGCCAAAGTCGCTCTGTCTGAGCGTGATGGGAACAAGCTATGGCAGGTGTTTGACGATGGTCAGAAGCTCTCCACTGGTCTGAATGTCCTATTGGGTGCTCGCTCAACCGGCAAAACTCATATGCTTAATGAGATCAGCAACACAATCAAGAGTGTTAAGTACATCGAGCAATTTTCCCTCGTCCAGCAGAACGATGTTGGCTATGAGCGCGAGTTCAAGAGCAATATTGAGCGGAGGCGAAGTGCCTTCGTTGACCAGTATTTGGCGGGCCTAAAGCGTGTGATCGATCAGGTTGTCAAAGTGGACTTGGCTGCGAACGACCGCGAAGTCACTAGCTACTTGGACACGCTCATGAGGTCGGCAGAGGAAGCAGATCGCCAAGACGCGTTCTCGAAAGCAGCCTTGTTCGATGAAGTTGAGTTCTCCGTTGGGAATACATCCACACTTCAAACCCTCATCGAGTCCGTGCGCCAAGTAATCGAGAACATCGAATACCGTCAGATCATTGAAAAGCACGTTGATCTGGCTGCGTTGAAGCGGTTGGCTGTTGAGTTGATCGAGGCTCTGTGGGCAAAGATGCTGGATGCGGAGAAGAAGCGAGCCGTCAATGGGCTCGTGAAGGAAATCAAACAGGGACTAAAGATTCGGACTTCTGCAACGCAGATTCAGGATGTTGACCTCTATGCCATGACGATGGATAAGAAGCGAGTGGCGCGATTTTCAGAGATCGTTGATTTTCTCAAAAGGGATCAGATCATCTTCAAAGATTCTCTTCAGGGCTTCAGGATAGAAGCAAGAAAAAACTCGTACAGCAGTGCCGGAGAGATCAAGGCCGTCAGCGGGACCAAGCTGGCGTTCGGCGACGCGTTTCGCAAGTACGGCAGTGCCTATGACTATCTTCGCGAACTAAAGCAAAACGAGAGCTTGCCTTCTGCGGATCTATACAAGCTGTTCACGAAAATCAGCTATCGCATCCTAAACAAAGATGGCTATGAGGTTTCGGGCGGAGAAAGATCTGAATTCAGGTTGCTACAAGAAATCGCGGATGCGCAGAACTATGACCTCTTGCTGATAGACGAACCAGAGTCTTCTTTCGATAACCTTTTCCTTAAGGGAGAAGTCAACCAGATGCTCAAGAGCATTTCTGAGACGATGCCCGTCATAGTGGTTACGCACAACAACACAGTCGGAGCATCAGTCGGTGCTGACTATGTACTGTGCACGACCAAGGTTTTGGAGAACGGAGTGCCAAAGTACCGCATCTTCTCTGGTTATCCGACGGACAAGACTTTGGCCTCGGTGGATGGTTTAGAGATCAACAGCTACGAGATGTTGTTGAATTCCCTAGAAGCTGGGATAGACACCTATGAAACGAGAAGGCGAGGCTATGAAACTATTAAGAGTCAGTGAAAGCATGGGACAGTTCTTGGCGGCGAATGGTGACTACATCTCCATTGACAAGATCGACAAGGATAGCCTGCTGAGATTGGTTGATCGTACTCTCCACGAGGAAGCGGTTGAGCTTGATGTATACGACGACCAAGCCATCAAGAATCAGGCTCACCAAGTCATCTACAAAAGCATCTACCAAAAGTTAGTGGATCTTCAGAAGCGAAGACAAGAGTTTATTGACGAGTCTGCGCGGCTTTTTTTGGATGAGTACGAGCGATACCGCGAATAAGCATGGGTGCGTAGAAGGCGGTCACTCTCCTATGCAGTAGAGCAGGACAAGACAGAGAGGTGCAACGTCGCACCACTCTTGTAGTGCTGATCCTCGATCCATAGGGTCTTGAAGATATCTCTACTTCTGCAGACTCTCTTGAGGTTCGATCACGTGTCGGTAGACGGTATCTTGAGCTTAAGGGTATCCACGATGACAGTGTTAATCCTGTTGCCGCAAACGACTGGAGCGAGCTTGAATGCTCAATACGCGCGTGCGCTAGAGAGTGCGGTGGAACTCTACATCGTCTCCGCATACTTGACTGACTGGAATACCTCAATCAGGCTGAGCTCGAACTGCCAGAAGCTCAGAATTATTGTTGGGCGTGACTTCGGAATAACACGTAAGCTGGCTTGCCGGAAGGTCATGCAGTGGCTGCCGGCGAATCTGAAGAATCGATTCATGGCGGCGGAGCGGATTGATGGGTTTCATCCAAAGGCCGTTTTCTGGCGTGAGAAGGATGGAGGTATGCATGCTCTGGTCGGATCCTCAAATCTCACTTCTGCAGCGTTCTCGAAGAATCACGAAGCCAATATTTATCTGCAGCTATCTGCCGCGCAGTTCGCCCAGGCGGCGGCTTGGGTTACAGGAGTCGAATCAAAGTGCGAGGTGATTGACGAAGATTGGCTTGCTGGTTATGACGAGGCTAAGCCGGTGCCACGAAGAACGAATCCTAAAAAGGCCGTGTCGCCTTCGGTACTTCCGTTGCCGGACACTCATGAGGTCGCCGAGTTACTTCGAGAGCGCAGGGGAAAGATGGCTGTTTTCAGGAAACACCAGCCTGGCTTGATGAGATTGTTCAGGGATTGTGCTCAGGGTCGGATTACCAACCTCCAGTTTTACGAGCGCCTGCCGAACCACTGGGGTTGGGGCTTGGGTAATCGATTCCAAGCGAAGGGATGGGAGCGGCAAGGCAAAGCTAGCGACTTTCGAGCGCTCAGCCAATCTCTGGTTTGTATAGTCGACGCGAAGGATGAGGATCGTGACGATCTTGTTGCTCAGGAGATTGATCGGCTCGCGAGTCTTGGGGTGAGGAGCAGAACGGCCTTTTTTACTGAAATGCTGTGCCAGTGGTTTCCGAAGCTGTACCCAGTCATGAACAAGCCGGTGAAGGAGTTCCGTTCCGCCATCGGCTACGAGAAGCTTGCGGGTGCCTCTGAAGGGGCCGCGTACGTGTATTGGGCGCAATGCCTACGGTTGGCTTTGGCTGATCGCGAGGGTTATCCCGCAAAGAACATTGCAGAACTCGACGCATTAATCTGGCTCAGATATCACCAGTAACTGAGTGAAGCGCGATTGGGCGAGGTACTCGCCCATATACCGTCCATCACTTCAAGGTTGCCGCCTGCCAAGGGTGGGGACGGCTCTTCCTTCGCCTCTGCGGCATATCCTTAACCGCGTACCTAAGACGCAGGGTCGCATTCCAAGTCTGCCAATCCGCCCGCTCGCGTTCATTACAGGAGGGATGTTGAGCAGGTACTCGTTCCCGTCCATCTTCAAGTACTCCCACTCTCCATTGCGCATGGCTTCCTGCCCACGATGGTTCAAGCATCGCGCCCATGCCTAGTGTCCAATGAGCCCCACCATGGACATCGAGCCCTTCACCCCCGCCGATGCCGCGCGCCGCGCGCGACTGGAAATGCCAATGCTCTACGCCTGGCTCAAGCCCGACGAGGCGGTGCAGGCCGCCATCGCCGAGCACCGCGCGCAGTGGGTCTGGCGCACGCAGCCAAAGCCCAGCTTGCCGAAGCCGCACCGGTTGCACATGACGCTGTGCCACATCTCGCCACAGGGCGATGCCGCCGTCGAAGGCATCCGCCAAGCATTGGGCGAGCTGCGCATGGAAGAAGACTTCGAGCTGCTGCTGGACTGGTCCGGCGTCTGGGCCCACAACGGCATCGCCATCGTGCGCCCGCAGCCGAACGCGGCGCTCGACCGGTTGCATCAGGCCGTCGTGCGTCAGCTCGCACCGTGGCTGTCGGGGCGCCATGACGACTGGGCGCCGCACATCACCATCGCCCGCAAGGCATCGGGGGCCGCCGCGCCGCCCATGCCGCCTGTTCGCTGGCCGGTGCGCGAGTTTCAGTTCGTGCGTTCGTGGCTGAAGACGCGGCCCGTGTGGCACGAGGTGCTGGCGTCCCATCCGTTTCAGTCCTCCGGCAGGAAGGCCGGGTTGTAGACCACTTCCCACAGATGCCCGTCCAGGTCCTGGAAGTAGCCCGCGAAGCCGCCCCAGAAGGTCTTCTGTGCCGGCTTCACGATGGTCGCGCCGGCGGCCTCGGCCTGCGCCATCGTGGCCTGCACCTCGGCTTCGCTGTGCAGGTTGTGGCCGATGGTGAAGTCGGGCGATGCGTTGCCGCGGCGCGCGATGCCGCTGTCGTGCGCCAGGCTGTCGCGCGGCCACAGCGCCAGCTTCAGGCCGGGCTGCAGGTCGAAGAAGGCGACCGCGCCGTGTTCGAATTCCTGGCCGATGATGCCCGGCGTCGCCAGGCCCAGGCCGTCGCGGTAGAAGCGCAGCGCGCGCTCCAGGTCGTCTACGCAGATGGTGAGAACGGAAATACGGGCTTTCATGCGGGGGGCTCCTGCTTCGCAGTTGTTGTTCAATGGAAGCCCCGAGATTGCTCCACGCCATGTCCGCCGACTTGAACAAAACGGCCACGCCACCGCTCGCGCAGGAGGTCGGCCGTTATGCCGAAGCCCCGGTGCCGCCTTCCTTGCGCGGCATCTTTGCCTGCCAGTGGATGCATGTGCTGCCCGCTGATGCCGGCGGCACATCGCCGCTGCTGGTGGTGCCCGACGGCTCGATCGACCTGCAGTGGATCGATGGCGTGGTCCGCGTGGCCGGCCCCGACCGGCAACCGCATGCCGAAGCGCTGCGCCCCGGCGCGCAGGTGCTGGGCCTGCGCTTCCACCCCGGCGCGGCGGCCGCGTGGCTGGGCGTCGACATGAGTGCGCTCGCGGATCGCCGCGTTGCGCTGCGCGATCTGTGGGGTGCGCGCGCCGCGGCATGCCTCGCTGCGGATTCGTCCGCCCAATTCGTGCAAAGGGTGGCTGCGCGGCCACAGCCAGCCGCCAACCTCACGCCCGATGCCGCAATGGCCGAAGCCTTCCGCTTGCTGCAGTCAGGCATGGCCCCCGAAGACTCGCCGCTGCGCTGGCTCTCCGAGCGCCTGCAGCAGCCCGAGCGCACGTTGCGCCGCCGTTTCGTGAAGCACTTCGGCTACGGCCCGCAGACGCTGGCACGCCTGCTGCGCTACCAGCGCTTTCTGCGGCTGGCGCGCGCGGAGCCATCGACGCCGCTGGCCCGCCTGGCCGCTGAGGCCGGTTACGCCGACCAGCCGCACCTGGCACGCGAGAGTCGCCGGCTGGCGGGCCGCCCGCCCTCAGCGCTGCCGCGCGATCAGGCTTCCGCCACTTTGACCTTTGGCCAGCGGGACGCGTAGTTTTCTGCTCCGCCGTCGCCGCCCTTGGCGATCACTGCTGGAGTTCGTTGCGCTCATTGGAGCAGGCGTGATTTGCGCCAGCGCGTGCAGCAGAATGACCTCATGACGCTTGACCGCAATACATCGCTCGTTGAGTTTGAGGACGCACCGCGATGGGTGCCCAATTCGCTGTATCAATACTTCTCGCAGGAGTCCACTGGGCTCAGCTTGGCTTGCCACGTTGATCTGTCTCCTGCAACTGTGGACGGTATTCGCGTGTTGAACGCCGAGACTGGCCCGAGCGTCCGGATCGACTTCCTGCACGCCGCTGCGGCCCGCATGCAGATGTGGAACGGCGATGCGCGGGATGGCCACCCACTGGTCTCTCTGGGCCTGCGGGCGAACCGCCTCTACGAAGTTAAGGATTCCCCCTGGTTACCGGTGCTCGCGCGCGAATCCGTGTGGAAAGAGGCGGCCCGTCTGCGGCATTTTGTGTGTGCGTTCCGCGTCCACGTTTATGAAGTCGCCGCCGAGCAGTTGCGCTGGCAGGTGTTCGACGACGCTCCGCCGATCGCCTTGTCCCGATTCGGTGGCCCACCTCCGAGCTGGCGCTGACGTTCGCAAGTGTCAGGCGCGCAGGGCCTGCTGCTTGGGGAGCTGCTGACCTTTTCTGCGCGCTTCGGCCAACTTACCTTTGCGGCATGTCCTTGACCGAGTACCCCAGGCTCACGGTCGCATCTTCCGGAATCGCCGGCATCGTCGCATTCCACGCCTGCCAGTCCGCCCGCATCGCCGCCAGCCTCTCCGGCTCCTTCTTCGCCAGATTCGCCCGCTCGCGTTCGTCACCGGGGATGTTGAACAGGTACTCGTTGCCGTCGACCTTCAGGTACTTCCAGTCGCCGTCGCGCATGGCTTCCTGCCCGCGATGGTTCATGCGCCAGTGCAGCGGGCGGCGGAAGCTGTTCGACGCGTCCTTCAGCACGGGCATGAGCGAGACGCCGTCCAGCGGGTAGTCGGGGTGCGCGGCCACGTCGGCTGCGTCGAGCATGGTGGCGGACCAGTCCATGGTCATGCACAGCTGGGTGCTCTCGCCGCCCTTGCCGATCACTGCGGGCCAGTGCGCGATCCATGGCACGCGGATGCCGCCTTCGGTCAGGTCCATCTTGCCGCCCACCAGTGGCCAGTTGTCGGAGAAGCGTTCGCCGCCGTTGTCGCTGGTGAATACCACCAGGGTGTTGTCGGCCATGCCGTGCTTCTCGAGCGCGGCCATGATCCAGCCGATGCCTTCGTCCATGTGATGGATCATGCGGCGGTACACGTTGATGTTGCCGCCGGCCAGGTCGAACAGGTTGTCCTTGATGCTCGGGGCCTTGGCTGCGTCGTCGCGCGTTTCCCACGGCCAGTGCGGGGCGGTGTAGTGCAGGCTAAGGAAGAAGGGGGCTTCCTGCTTTGCCATGCGCTCCACGTAGTCGACCGCGCGCTTCGAGAGGATGTCGGTGAGATAGCCCTCTTCCTGCTTGTCTTCCTCGCCGAACCACAGGTCGTGGCGGCCGGTGGAGTCGCAGTGGGTGAAGTAGTCGACGCCGCCCGACATGGGGCCGAAGAACTCGTCGTACCCCGAGCGCAGCGGGCCGAAGGTGGGCGGGTAGCCCAGGTGCCACTTGCCGATGAGGGCGGTCTGGTAGCCGCTGGCCTTCAGCAGCGAGGGCAGGGTGGGGTGGTCGGTGGGCAGGCCGAGGGTGGTGCTGCCGCGGCTTTTGCTGTTGATGGGCTCCTCGGCCGCGCCGCGCAGGCGGTACTGGTAGCGGCCGGTGATCATGCCGAAGCGCGTGGGCGAGCACACGGGCGAGTTCGCGTAGCCCTGGGTGAGCTTCAGGCCGTTGGCGGCAAGGCCGTCGAGCACCGGCGAGACGGGGCCGAACACTGCGTCGCGGCCGCCGTAGCAGCCCAGGTCGGCATAGCCGAGGTCGTCGGCCACGATGAAGATGATGTTGGGTCTTGCCATGTGTCTCTTTGGTCTCTTCTCTGAACTCTGAAGGAATGGGTCAGGGCTGGTAGCCGGACTTCTGCACCACCGGCGCCCACTGCGTGCGGTAGGCCTTGAGCATCGCGGCGGTCTGCGCCTGGGTGCTCACCACGGGCGTCATGCCCGAGTCCTTGAACTTGCGCTGCGTGTCCGGGTCCTGCATGACTTCGCGGATGACGGTGGCGAGGCGCTCGACCTTCTCCTTGGGCATGCTGGCCGGCGCGAAGAAGGTGTTCCAGCCGGTGGCGGCGAGGTCGAGGCCGGCTTCCTTGAAGGTGGGTACGTCGGGCACGAATGGCGAGCGTTTGGTGCCCGAGATGGCGAGGATGCGTGCCTTGCCCGCGGTGTGCTGGGGCACGACCACGTCTTCGGTGTCCACCGCGATGGGGATCTGCCCGCCGATCAGGTCGTTCAGCAGCGGGGCCGAGCCGCGATAGCCGATCACCTGGGTCTGCACCTTGGCCTTCTCGCCCACCATGAGGCCGAAGAAGTGCGGCAGGCTGCCGGTGGCCGGAACGCCCACGTTGGCCTGGCCGGGGTTGGCGCGCATCCAGGCGAGCAGGTGGTTCAGCTCGCGCACGGGCAGGTTGGGCGACACGGCCAGCGCGAAGTTGTAGTCGTTGACGTGCGACACGGGCACGAAGTCGCGCTCGGCGTCGTAGTTGTTGTCCTTGAAGACCAGCGGCGCCACCACCATCACGGCGGGGTTGGCGAGCATCAGCACGTTCTGGTTGGCGGGGGTGGTCTTCACCTGCTGCGCCGCAAGGCGGCCGCCGGCGCCGGGCTTGTTGTCGACCACCACGGGCACGCCGAGGCGGGAGGTGAGCTTGTCGCCCACGATGCGTGCCACGCGGTCGGTGGCGCCGCCGGGGGCGTAGCCGACGACGATGCGCAGCGGGGTGTCGAACATCGGATGCTGTTGCGCCGAGGCATTGCCGGCGAAAGCCGTTGCGAGGCCGGCAATGGCCATCAGGCCGGCGAGACGGCGGGTGATGGGGCGGGGGGATGAGGTCGACAGCATGGTGAGCAGGTCCTTGTCTTCGTCGTTCAGGCGATGGCGATCGATTGCAATCGAGTATGGCCGCGGGATCCGCAGTTGCGGACGATTCTGAAGACGCGTTGCTCGATTGTTCAAATCAACCATCACCCGGGCTAACCCTCGAACGCTCCCGATTGCCGTCGCCCGCCGCTCAGTCGACCTTCATGCCCGTGGCCTTGACGATGCGCCCGTAGCGCGCCTGGCTGGCCGCAAGGTGCTCGCTGGCGGCACTGCCGGTTTCGCTGAGCGGCACCATGTCCAGGGAGGAAAGTCGCGACTTGATCTCGGGCAGCACCATCGCCTTCTGCAGCGAGGCGCGCAGCGTCTGCATCACCGGCTCGGGCGTGGCGGCGGGCACCATGGCGAGGTAGAGCACCTCGAATTCCAGTCCCTTCAGGCCCAGCTCACCCACGGTGGGCACTTGCGGCAACAGCGGCGAGCGTTGCTTTCCGGTCACGGCCAGCGCGCGCAGCTTGCCCGCCTGGATCTGCGGCAGCAGGCCCGGCGTGGCCAGGATGCCGGCCTGCACCTCGTCGCCCATCAGCGCCAGCACGGCCGGCGCGTTGCCCTTGTAGGGCACGTGGGTGATCTTGGCGCCCGTCTCGGTGGCGAAGATTTCGGCGGCGATGTGGCCTGGGCTGCCGTTGCCGGCCGAGCTGAAGGTGGCGGGCTCGGCCTTGGCCTGGGTGATGAACTCGGGCAGCGTCTTGGCCTTAACGCCCTGCGCCACGCCGAAGGCCAGGCCCGAGGAGCTGAAGATCATCAGCGGCTTCAGGTCCTTGGCCCCGAAGGGCATCGAGGCGTACAGGTGCGGGTTGATGGTGAAGGTGCTGTCGATGCCCATCAGCACCGTGTAGCCGTCGGCCGGGGCCTTGGCGACGAAGTCGGCGCCGATGTTGCCGCCCGCGCCGGGCCGGTTGTCGACGATGAAGGGCTGCTTCAGGTCCTTCTGCAGCGCGTCGGCCAGCGCGCGGGCGAGGATGTCGATGGGGCCGCCCGCCGGGAAGTTGGTGAGCAGCTTCACCGGCTTGGTGGGGTAGGGCGCATCGGCCGCGAAGGCGCTGGTGGCGGTGGCTCCAAAAGCGAGCGCCGCGCAGGCTGCGGCAATGGCGAGGCGGCGGCGGGTGCCGCCGAAGAAGGTGCTGGGCGAACCGGTGGTCGTCATGTCGTCTTGTCTCCGTTATCCGGCCGACTCTAGGTGGGCGACGGAGGCGGCACAACTGAAAGCTCTTCTGCCAGCTATTCCGGCTGGTTATATTGAAGCAGCCACTCTCCCAAGGAAACGCCGTGTCAGCCATGAACTTTGCGCGCCTGAAGATGCGCCACCTGCAATGCCTCGTGATGGTGGCGCAGGAGCGAAACCTCGTGCGCGCCGCCAAGGCGCTGTCGCTCACGCAGCCGGCCGTTTCCAAGACGGTTGCGGAGCTGGAGGAGATCGTCGGCCGCCAGCTGCTGCTGCGCCGCCGCCGGGGCGTGGAGCTCACGCCGGCCGCCGAGGTGCTGGTGCGCCATGCCGTCTCGGCGTTGCGCGGGCTGCGCGAAGGGATGGGACTGGCCATGGACCAGCCCGAGGCCGACCAGCTTCGCGTGGCCGTCGGCGCGCTGCCGAACATGGTGGCCAACCTGCTGCCGGAGGTGGTCGCCACGCTGCATGCCTCGCAGCCCGCGCTGCGGGTGCGCGTGGTGAGCGGCACCAACGCGCAGCTGATGACGCAGCTGCGCCAGGGTGAAATCGACCTGGTGCTGGGCCGCCTCGCGCAGGCCTCGGCCATGGCCGACCTGGCCTTCGAGCAGCTTTACAGCGAACCGTTGTTGCTGGTGGCGCGGCCCGGGCACCCGCTGGCGGCGCGGCGCAAGCCGCCGCTCGATGCGCTGGCAAGCCATCCGCTGGTGCTGCCGGTGTCGGGCACGCTGATACGGCACACGGCCGATGCCTTCCTCATCGCGCAGGGCATGGCGCTGCCCGGCCGGCTGGTAGAGGCCACCGACACCAGCTTCGTGCTGGGGCTGCTGCGGCGCTCCGACGCCGTGTGGTTCGCGCCGCAGGGCGCGGTCGAAGAGCTGATCGCGCGCGGGGAACTCAAGCGGCTGGCCATCGACACCACGAGCACCGAAGGGCCGGTGGGGCTGACCGTGCGGCGCAGCGACGCGCCGGGCGAGGGCGCGCGGCTGCTGATCGAGGCAATCCGCGAGGTGGCGGCTGCGCGGAAGAACCCGGTTGCCCCGAAGGCTTCAGGGGTTCTTAATAAATAGATCGACTAGTTAGTCTAATAATTGGCGCATGACCGCACACCCCAAGTCAGCGCCATGAGAAAGATCGACCCCGAACGCCAGCAGGCCAAGCGCCGCCAGATCATGGAGGCCGCAGGCAATTGCTTCGCGCGGCGCGGCTTCCATGCCACCACCACCGCCGAGATCTGCGCCGAGGCCGGCATGAGCCCCGGCAACCTCTTCCACTATTTCGACAGCAAGAGCGCCATCGTCGAGGCCATCGTCGAAGAGGAGCGCGCCGACACCGCCGCGTACTTCGCTGCGCTCGACGAGTCTTCCGACCTGCTGGAGGCGCTGCTCGACTTTCTCGATGCGGTAATGGCCTTCGCGGCCGACAAGACCTACGCCCGGCTGGCGCTCGAAATCGCCGCAGAAGCGACGCGCAACCCGGCCATCAACACCCAGATGGCAGCCGGCGACGCGCAGACTCGCGCCGACATCGCCAGGCTGCTGCGCGGCGCCATGGCGCGCGGGCAGGTCGACGCAAGCCTCGACCCCGAACAGGCCGCGAGCTGGATCGTCGCGCTGATCGATGGCGTGTTCTCGCGCCTCGCCATGGACGCGGGGTTCGATCCGCAGCGCGAGGCTCCGATGCTGCGGCTCGTGGTGAGCCGCTTCCTGAAGGCCGGGAGCGCCCGATGAGCGCCTTCGCTTCTGCGCCGGTGTCCCTCCATGCATACGCACCGGCGCAGCGCCCCGCCTGGGACCGCGCCAACGGCCGAGTGTTCGGCAAGGTGGCGCTGGTGACGGGCGCGGCTTCGGGCATCGGGCGCGCGGCCGTGCTGCGGCTGGCCGCCGAGGGCGCGACCGTCGTTGCCACCGACATCGACGAGAAGGGCGGCGAGGAAACCGCCAGCCTTGCGCGCGCCACGGGCGGGCGCGCCATGTTCGTCGCGCACGACGTGAGCAGCGAGGTCGCGTGGAAGGAGGTGATCGACGTGGTCGTCGCCGCCCATGGTGCGTTGCACGTGCTCGTGAACAACGCCGGCATCGCGCTCGCGGGCAGCACCTTCGAGATGAGCGTGGAAGACTGGCGCCGCCAGCTCGCGGTGAATCTCGACGGCGTGTTCCTGGGCCTGAAGCATGGCGTGCCGCTGATGTCGAGTTCGGGCGGAGGCTCTGTCGTCAACATGTCGTCGACTGCCGGCCTGGTCGGCAACGCGGGGCTGTCGGCCTACTCGGCCAGCAAGGGCGGCGTGCGCATGCTCTCCAAGTCGGTGGCGCTGGAGTGCGCCCGCGCGCGCAACGGCGTGCGGGTCAACTCGCTGCACCCGGGTGTGATCGACACGCCGATCTGGAGCACGAATGCCCGCGCGCAGCAGCAACAGCAAGGCGGCGGCGTGGCGTGCGGTTTGAAAAGACTCTGGCGCCGCGCGGTCCTCGGCGCGGCGGGGCGCAACGCGGTGCCGCTCGGCCATGCCGGCACGGTGCTCGACGTTGCCAACGCCATCCTCTATCTCGCCAGCGACGAGTCGCGCTACGTGACCGGCAGCGAGCTCGTCATCGACGGCGGCTTGACCGCCGCCTGACGCATGCAGGGCATGCAGAAAGAAAACATGTCGTCGTTACCGAATCTCCCGGCGCAGCCCGGAGCCGCGCGAGGCCGCGAGCGCCAGTCGCTGGTCGATGCCCTGCGCGGCTTCGCGCTGCTCGGCATCCTCGTGGTGAACATCGCGAGCTTTTCCTCGACCTACTACGGCGTGGGCATCCCGGACCCGATGGCGCAGTCGGTGCTCGAGCGTGCCGCCTTGCTCGTGCGCACGCTGGTCTTCGAGACCAAGTTCTACCTGCTGTTCTCGTTCCTCTTCGGCTACAGCTTCACGCTGCAGATGCAATCGGCCGAGCGCGAAGGCAAGGCTTTCGCGCCGCGCATGGGGCGGCGGCTGGTGGGGTTGTGGGTGCTGGGGCTGGTGCATGCCGTGGTGCTGTACCACGGCGACATCCTCACCACCTACGCGGTGCTGGGTGCGGTGCTGCTTGTGCTGCGGCGGCGCGGCGATGTTTTCATGGCGCGCTGCGCCATCGGGCTGGTGCTGGCCACTTCGCTGCTGTGGGCGGGCATCGGCCTTCTGCTGGAGAAGGCGGGCATTCCGTCGGATACGCGCACCGCCTATGCGGACGCGGTCGCCGCGCTGGCTGCGTACCGGGGAACGCCACTCACGGTGATCGTGCAGCACCTGCGCGAGCTGTCGCAGATCTGGTGGATCACCGGGCTGGTGCAGGCGCCTACCGCGCTGGCGATGTTCTTCGCGGGCTTCATCGCGGGGCGGCGCGAGCTTTTCGTGAATGCCGATGCGTACCGGCCGCTGTTCCGGCGCATGTTGCTGTGGGGACTGGTCATCGGGGTACCGGGAGCGGCCGTGTATGCCTTCCCGTCGATCCGGCTGGACAACACGGTCAGGGAGCTCTACGGGCTCGCGGCTACGTTGCTGACGGCACCGTTCCTTACGGCAGCCTATGCGGCCGGGCTCGTGCTGCTGATGATGACGCCGCGCGGTCGCGTGCTCGAAGGCGTGCTGGCGCCGGCGGGCCGCATGGCGCTGACCAACTACCTGATGCAGTCGCTGATTTGCGCTTGGCTCTTCCTGGCCTACGGACTGCGCTGGATCGGCACCATGGGGCCGCTCGCCGCCACGGGCATAGCTTTCGTCATCTTCGCGGCGCAGCTCGTGCTGAGCCGCTGGTGGCTGGGCCGTTTCGTCTACGGGCCGGTCGAATGGCTGCTGCGCGCGTTCACGAACCTGGAGCTTCCGCCGATGCGCCGCAAGCCGGCCGCACAGGCTCAGCGCGGCAGCAGCGTCGAGAGCTGATAGACGGCGAAGGCCAGCAGGATCGCGCCCGAGAGCCGGTTGATCGACTGCATGGTCTTGGCGCTCAGCTTGTGCCGCACCGACGACACCAGCGTCGAGAGCCCGAGCCACCACAGCGCGGAGCCAAGGAACACGCCGAGCACCATCGTCGCGGCCGGAATACCGCCGCCGGTGTGGCCGGTCGAGATGGTGGCGAACACCGCGACGAAGGACAGGATCGTCATCGGGTTCGCCAGCGTCAGCAGGAAGACCGACAGCGTGGCCTTCAGCGGCGTGGTGGCGTCCGCGGCCTGACGGGCCTGCGTGGCGACCGGCGCGCGAAGCAGCTGAACGCCCATCCATGCCAGGAAGGCCGCGCCGGCCAGCGCCAGCGGCACCCGTGCCGCCACCATCGACGCGATGACGGCAGACACGCCCAGCGCGCCGATGGCGCCATAGCAGGCGTCGGCCAGCGCGGCGCCCAGCCCGCTGAGAAAGCCGATGGTGCGGCCGTGCGCGAGGGTGCGCTGGATGCAAAGCAGGCCGATGGGGCCGACCGGCGCGGCAATGGAGAGGCCGATGACGAGGGCCTTGAGGAAGAGGGTAGAGTCCATTTGTAAATTGTCTTTACCTCTTCGCCTGAAGAAAATGGCGAAGCTCAGGCGGAATGCACCTCTTGCCTGAAATTCAAGGCGAATCAATCGCCGGAGCCTGAAATCCATGGAAATCGACAGCAAGAACTGGCAGATCCTCGAAGTGCTCCAGGCCGATGCGCGCACCTCGCTCACCGCCCTGGCGCGGCAGGTGGGCCTGTCGGTGCCCTCGACCTCGGAGCGCATGAAGCGGCTGGAAGAATCCGGCGTGCTGGCCGGCTATCGCGCAGTGGTGCCGCCGCGCAAGGCGGGCTACACGGTGATGGCGCTGGTCGGCATGACCACGCCGCAGCCCGACAAGGCGCGGCTGCTGAAGCTGCTCGAGGGCAGGAGCGAGGTGCTCGAATGCTTCCACGTGACGGGGCAGGACTCGTACGTGCTGAAGGTGGTGGCGCGCGACATCGAGCACCTCGAAGCCTTCGTGAGCAGCATCAACCACCTGGGCGAGACACGCACTTCGATCGTGATGTCGGTGCCGATTCCGGCGCGCGCCGTGACCGCGCCTGACCCGGAACGCCAGGCTTAAGGCGGCGGAGGCAGCGGCCGCGACCACAGCCACGCCAGCACGCAGGCCATGCACCCGATGGCCAGCGAGGCGAGCCATGCGCGGTGCGCGGTGAACGACACGATCACGGCGCATGCCGCCATCGTGATGGTCGCGCTCCACTTGGCGCGGCGGCTCACGGTGCGGCCGTTGGCCCAGTTGTGCAGCAGCGGGCCGAAGAGGCGGTGGTTCAGCAGCCAGGCGTGCAGCCTGGGCGAGCTGCGCGCCGCGGCCCAGGCGGCCATCAGGATGAACACCGTGGTCGGCATGCCCGGCACGACCACGCCGATGAGCCCCAGCACCAGGCACAGCAGCGCGAAGGCGTACAGCAGGCCCCGGGTGAGCGCGGAGTGGCGTGGGCCGGGGACTGGCTTCAAGGCCGCGTCAGGCCGGGGCCTGCCCTTGCGGTTGGTGCTGCAGCTCGCGTTCCGCGAAGTTGTCGGCCGAGATGCGCATCTTCGGCAGGAATTGCGGGTACTCGCGCTGCATGAAGTCGATGAGCCCTTCGCGCACGCTGCAGCGCAGGTCGAAGGTCAGGCCCGAGGTGGCGGCCGTGCACAGCACGCGGATCTGCATGGTGCGCTCTGTCGCGTCGGTGACCCGCAGGTTGAAGAAGCGGCCGTCCCACTCGGGCGCGGCCTTCACGATGCGCTCGACTTCCTCGCGCAGTGGCGCGAGCGGCATGCCGTAGTCGACGTAGATGAACACGGCGCCCAGCAGCTGTGCCGAATGCCGCGTCCAGTTCTGGAACGGCTTCTCGATGAAGTAGGTGAGCGGCAGGATCAGCCGGCGCTCGTCCCAGATCTTCACGACCACGAAGGTGCCGGTGATTTCCTCGACGCGGCCCCATTCGCCCTCGACCACCAGCACGTCGTCGATGCGGATCGGCTGCGCCAGCGCGATCTGCAGGCCGGCGATGAGGTTGCTGAACACCGGCTTGGCCGCGAGACCGGCCACGATGCCGATCACGCCCGCCGAAGCCAGCAGGCTTGCGCCCACCTGGCGCGCGCCCGGAAAGGTCATGAGCATCATCGCGCCGCCGGCCACGATGACCACCGACATGGCGGTGCGCGCCAGCACGCGGGTCTGCGTGAGCACGCGGCGGGCCTGCAGGTTGTCGGCGATGTCGGAAGGGTTCTGCGCGAGCACGCCGTCGGCGAAACCGCTGATGGCCTTCACCGTGAGCCAGGTGGTGGCTGCGATGAGCAGCAGGCCGTTCAGATGGCGCAAGTTGCCGATGAAGCGCAGGTCTTCCGGCGCGGCCTGGAGGATGAGCAGCAGCGCCACCAGCGGCAGTACCAGCCGCGCCGGCGCATTGCAGTTGAGCACCATCGCGTGCACCGCGGGCGCGGGACGGGTGATGCGCTTCAGCACAAGGCCGCCGATGCGGTGAGCCAGGAGAGCGAGCGGAATGGCGACGAGGATGGCAACCCATGTGCCGAACCAGGGGTGGGCGAGTATCTCTTTGGTCATCAGGCGGTGGTCGTCTTCGCTTGTTCTGTTGTCTCGTTCAGAGGTTGAAGAATGCGCGCCGCGTCGTCGCGCAGCTGCGTGGCGAGTGCCGTTGCCAGGTCGAGCCTGCGAAGCAGCCAGGGGCTGATGTCGTTGTCGAACGGGTCGGGCAGGGGGATCGGGCCGCCGACCGTGGTCGAACCGGCGCTCTCGGGGTGGGAGGGACCGGTGGTGGGAATAGTTCCGATGGCCGCCTCGATGCGTTGCGCGGTGCGGCTGATGGGGCCTTCGACCTCAGCCGGCGTGAGGCGGTCTCGGCGCAGCACCAGCATCGACTTCACGGCGCTGAGCTGCGCGAGAAGCTGGTAGCTGTGGGCCTGCAGGTGCTCGAGCGGCTCCAGCGGCGGCTGCACCGCGCGCGGCTCCGAGAGCGAGCGCTGCGTCGCCTGCACCAGCGCCGAGAGGCTGTCGTAGGCCTCGCGGCGCGCGAGGCGCCATTCGAGCTCGGGGCTGCTGTCGATGGCCTTGAGCTGGCCGAGGCCGAGTGCGAGCCGCGCATGCCGTGCCTGCGCGGTGAGCACGCGCGAGACCAGCGCCGGGATCTGCGTACGCTCCCACGAGGGCAGCACGTAGCAGAAGCCCCAGGCCAGCGCCGCGCCGATCAGCGTGTCGGCGATGCGCTCGAACAGCGCGAAGATCGGCGCCACGCCCACGTTCAGCATGTGGGCCTGCACCAGGCCGAGCACGGTGGCGGCCACTGCGGTGATGAGGTAGCGCCGCACCGCGAAGCTGTGCGCGATGGCCTGCGCCACCGTCACGATGACCAGCAGCGCCAGCGCCGACGGGTGCGCCGACAGCAGCCCCACCGCGAGCACGCAGCCCAGCAGCGTGCCGGCCACGCGCGCGTTGCGCCGCTCCAGCGTCTGCGAGAGGCTGCCGCGCAGAACGACCACGATGGTCAGCAGGATCCAGTAGTCGTGCGAGCCCCAGGGCATCGACACCGCGATGGCGTAGCCGGCCGCGATGGCCAGCGCGGCGCGGATGGCGTGGCGCAGCGGCGGCTGGTCCCAGCTCCACAGCGTGAAGAAGGGGCGCAGCGACCAGTCGGTGGGGCTCACGAAGAGCTGCCAGTTGGCGCGCACCACGGCGAGGTTGGGCTCGGCGTCGCCGCGTGCCATGGCCGACAGGCGCAGCACCTCGTCGTTGATGTGGCCGATGCGGCTGGCCAGCCCGCGCGCGAGCATGGCGGCGGTGGGGCCGATGTGGCCGCCGCTGGCGGTGCTGTCGTCCGCCGAGACGTGGATGGCCGCGAGGCGCGGACGGCGATCGGCCACGGCGTCGGGGTGGCGGCCCATCATGAGGGCGTCGGCAAGCGCGATGGTCTCGTCGGAAAGCTCTTCAAGCACTCGGCGCATCTCGATGAGCGCGTCGGCATGCGCGGGGTGGGCGCGCAGGGTGTCGAGGTCGAGCTCGCTGGCCAGCAGCTGGTCGCGCATCTCGAGCACGATCACCAGCATGGCGGCCAGGCGCTGGCGGCGTGGCGTGCGCGGCGATTCGAGCACGATGTCGCGCGTGGCCTGCAGCTGGTCGGCCAGCGCAGCCTGCTCGCGCAGCAGCTGGCCGAGCATGGGCGCGGGGGTGTCGCGCACGTCGCGGGTCTCGTCCTGCGGCAGGAACTGGCTGGCCTCGGTGCGCATGAGCGCAGCTAGCGAATACAGCACGTCGGCCACCGACTGGGTGCGGAAGCGCCCGTTGAGCGCCAGGTTGGCGAGCGTGGCCCAGATCACGTACAGGCCCGCGCCAATGCCGAAGTGCCAGGTGCGCTCGATCGCGTCGGCCATGCCGGAGGGCGGCGGCGTGGCCATGGAGAACACCATCGAGAACATCACCGCGATGGCGATCGGGATGCCCCGCTTGCCCCAGGCCATGGCCAGGAAGGCGACGAAGGTGGCCGGCACCAGCAGCAGCCCGAGGCGGATCGGTGCGCTGTGCAGCATCTGCACGGCGAAGAAGAGCGGCAGGCCGATGAGCGGCGCCGGCAGCATCTGGAAGAACTTGCCGCGGCGCGGGCCGGGCAGGTCGGGCGGCGCGGTGACGATCACGCCGGTGGCGGCGGCCGAGGCCGCGAGGGTGCCCAGCCAGAGATGGACCCCGCCCGAGATGAACAGCAGGCCCAGCGCGACGGTGAGCCCGCTCGCGACGTAGTGGCTCAGCGCGATGCGCAGAGCGGCACGGACCCGGGGCGCTGCGTTGCTGGGCCCCAGCATCGTCACTTGGCGGAGGAGTTGCCCTCGGGGGGCATGCCGTTGGTGGGCGCTTCGCGGCGCACGCGCGTGAGCTTGCGGGGGGCGGGAGCCGCGGCCACGGCGGGAGCGGCGCCTTCGGCCGTTTCGTCGGCGAAGTCGACCACCGTGCTGCGCGCGTAGAGATCGACCGAGGCGTCGGCCGCGCTCGACTTGGTGGACGCCGACACGGCGCGCACGCGGTCGCTGGCGCGCAGCTTGTCGTCCACGTTGGCGAACTTGGAGTACTTGGCGAGCAGCGGCACCAGCTGGCCGTATACGCGCGGGGCGCCGGCCAGGCATTCGCGCTGGTCGATGAACTCGGGCTCGCCCGTGAAGTTGCCGATCAGGCCGCCGGCCTCGGTGACCAGCAGCGAGCCGGCGGCCACGTCCCAGGGGTTCAGGCCGGTCTCGAAGAAGGCGTCGGTGAAGCCGGCAGCCACGTAGGCCAGGTCGAGCGCGGCGGCGCCGGGGCGGCGCAGGCCGGCGGCGCGGGGCATCATGTCCGCCATGATGGCCAGGTACTGCTTGAAGTTGTCGCCGGTGCGGAAGGGGAAGCCGGTGGAGATCAGGCACTCGTTGAGGCGCGTGCGCTTCGAGACGCGGATGCGGCGCTCGTTCATGTAGGCGCCGCGGCCCTTGGTGGCGGTGAACAGGTCGTTGCGGGTGGGGTCGTAGACCACGGCCTGCTCGATCTTGCCGCGCACCGACAGCGCGATGGACACGCAGTAGACCGGGAAGCCGTGGATGAAATTGGTGGTGCCGTCGAGCGGATCGATGATCCAGACGTAGTCGGAGTCCTTGGCGCCGTACTGGGTGCCGGATTCTTCCGCCAGGATGCCGTGCCCCGGGTACGCGCCGAGCAGCGTCTCGATGATCGCTTGCTCGCTGGCGTGATCGACTTCGGTGACGAAGTCGTTGACCTGCTTCTGGGAGATGCGCACGGCCTCGACGTCGAGGGCGGCACGATTGATGATTGCGCCGGCGGCGCGTGCGGCCTTGACGGCCACGTTGAGCATGGGATGCAGGTTGGGGGACGACATTGGATTGTGGGAAGAACGGTGGGGAAGGCCCCGGAGACGGCCCGGCGATGCGGGCGGCGAGAATCGGGGGATTTTACCGGCTCCGCCCGTTAGTGTCTCCAAACCCCTCATGCGCACCCGTTTCATCCTGATCCAGACCAGCCACGCCGGCAATGTGGGCGCCGCCGCCCGCGCCATGAAGACCATGGGTTTTTCCGACCTGGTGCTGGTGGCGCCGCGCTGGGCCAACGTGCTGCGGCGGGAGGAAACCATCCAGCGCGCGAGCGGCGCGCTCGACGTGCTGGCCAACGCCCGCATCGTCGAGACGCTCGACGAGGCCCTCGACGGCGTGACCCACATGTGCGCCACGGCCATGATCCCGCGCGACTTCGGCCCGCCCACCCGCACGCCGCGGGAGCACCTGGAACCCCTGGTAAAGCAAGGCGACCAGCACGTGGCATTCCTGTTCGGTTCCGAGCGTTTCGGCATGCGGAACGAGGACGTCTACCGCTGCAACGTGGCCCTGAGCATCCCCACCGACCCGAAGTTCGGCTCGCTCAACCTGGGCGCGGCGATCCAGGTGATCGCCTACGAATGGCGGCTGGCGCTCGGCGGCTACGAGGTTCGCGAGGCCATCAACCCCGTGCAGGCGGCCGATGCGCAGGCCGTGGCCGGCATGCTCGACCACTGGGAGCGTTCCCTGGTGGAAATCGGCTTCCTCGATCCCGAGGCGCCCAAGAAGCTCATGCCGAGGCTGCAGCAGCTCTTCAACCGGGCGCAGCCCACGCCGGAGGAAATCCACATCCTGCGCGGGATTGCCAAGGCCATGAGCGATGCCACGCGTCCGCCCAAGGGCGGCGCTGGCTCCTGACGGATTGACTAAAACCCCATCGTCCGTACGCGAAGACACCCGGCTTTAGACTGCCCGGCCCCTATCGATATAACGACAACAGACAGAAGGCATAAGGCAGCGATGTTCTCCAGACTGCGCGCCGACATCCGGTGCATCCTCGAACGCGACCCGGCCGCCCGCAGCGCCTGGGAAGTGATCACGGTCTACCCCGGCTTCCATGCCGTGGTGCTGCATCGCTGGGCGCACGCCTGTTGGACCCATGGCTTCAAGTGGCCCGCCCGCTTCATCGCGCACTGGGCCCGCTGGCTCACCGGCATCGAGATCCACCCCGCGGCCAAGATCGGCGAGCGCGTGTTCTTCGACCACGCCATGGGCGTCGTCGTGGGCGAGACGGCCGAGATCGGCGACGGCTGCACCATCTACCAGGGCGTGACGCTGGGCGGCACCTCGCTCTACAAGGGCGAGAAGCGGCACCCGACGCTGGGGCGCAACGTGGTGGTTGGCGCGGGCGCCAAGGTGCTCGGCGGCTTCGTGGTGGGCGACGGCGCCAAGGTGGGCTCGAACGCGGTGGTCACCAAGCCGGTGCCCGCGGGCGCCACGGCGGTGGGCAACCCGGCGCGCATCATCGAGGCCGAAGCGGCCGCGCGGCGCGAGGAAACCGCCTCGCGCATGGGCTTCTCGGCCTACGGCGTGACGCAGAACGACGACCCGCTGAGCCAGGCGCTGCGCGGCCTGATCGACAACGCCTCGGGCCAGGAACACCAGATCGCGCTGCTGTGGCAGGCCATCGAGAAGCTGTCGGCCCAGCCCGGCAGCAAGGACTGCGTGCCGGGCGACGCCGCTCGCGACGAGAGCTTCGAGGCCGACAAGCTCACGCAGCTCATCGGCAAGTAGCGGACGGCCCCCTCGGCGGGCCTCAGCGGGCTGTTTCCATCTGCGTCACGGTCGGCTTGCCCTTCACGACCTCCACATGGAACCGGACCTTGTCGCCGGGCTTCAGCGCGTCGAGCATTTTCCTGTCGGCCACGTCGAAGCCCATGGTCATGGCCGGCATGGCGAGGTTGGGGATGTCGCCGTGCTTGAGCACGACCAGGCCCTTGGCGGGGTCGATCTTCTGGACGACCGCATCGGTCATCATGACGCCCGCCTGCTGGCTTGGCGCAGGCATCTTCATGGACGACATGTCGTCCTTCGACATCTGCGCCTGCGCGACGGCGGCCGATGCGGCGAGCAGCACGAATACGAGGGAATGCACGGGTTTCATTGGGTAGCTCCTTGGTTGGGGGTTGGGGAAACAAGAGGCCGCGCCGCACGGCCACGGCGGCGCAGCAGGTACCAGGCGGCGGGAACGACGAGCATGCTCAGCAGCGGCGCGGTGACCATGCCGCCCACCATGGGCGCGGCGATGCGGGTCATCACCTCCGAGCCCGTGCCGCTGCCCCACAGGATGGGCAGCAGCCCGGCCATCACGACGGCCACGGTCATGGCCTTGGGCCGCACGCGCAGCACCGCGCCTTCGCGGATCGCAGCAAGCAGGGTTTCGTCGTTCATCGGCTCGCCGGACTCGAGGCGCCGCGCCAGCGCGTTCTTCAGGTAGACCAGCATCACCACGCCGAACTCGGCCGCCACGCCGGCCAGCGCGATGAAGCCGACCGCAGTGGCCACCGAGATCGAGTGGCCCAGCGCCCAGATCAGCCAGAAGCCGCCGATGAGAGAGAACGGCACGGCAGCCATGACGAGGGCCGCGTCGACGAACGACCTGAAGAGCAGGTACAGCAGCACGAAGATCACCGCCAGCGTGACCGGCACCACCAGCTTCAGCCGCTCGGTCGCGCGCTCCAGGTACTCGAACTGGCCTGACCACGACACCGCATAGCCCGCGGGCATCTTCACGGCCTTGTCGACCGCCGCCTGCATGTCGTTGACGGCCGAGCGCAGGTCGCGGCCGCGCACGTCGACGTAGATCCAGCCCGACAGCCGCGCGTTCTCGCTGCGCAGCATCGGCGGGCCGTCCACGACGGCGATGCGCGCGACGTCGCCCAGCAGCAGTTGGGCGCCCTTGTCGGTCACGAAGGGCAGCTGCCGCAGCCGCTCCAGCGAATCGCGGATCTCGCGCGGGTAGCGCACGTTGATCGGGTAGCGCTCGCGGCCCTGGATGACCTCGCCGACGTTGTCGCCGCCGATGGCCGTCGACACCACGGCCTGCACGTCCGCCACCGAGAGTCCGTAGCGCGCCGCCGCGAGCCGGTCGACATCGACGTCGATGTAGCGCCCGCCCGTGAGCCGCTCCGCCAGCGCCGACGAAACGCCGGGCACGCCCTTGACCGCCGCCTCGATCCGCGTGGTCAGCGAATCGATGGTGGCCAGGTCCGCACCCGCCACCTTGATGCCCACCGGGCTCTTGATGCCCGTGGCCAGCATGTCGATGCGATTGCGGATGGGCGGCACCCACACGTTGGTGAGGCCCGGCACCTTGACGGCGCGGTCCAGTTCCTCGACCAGCCTGTCCGGCGTCATGCCCTCGCGCCATTGCGACCTGGGCTTGAACTGGATGGTGGTCTCGAACATCTCCAGCGGCGCAGGGTCGGTCGCGGTGTCGGCGCGGCCAGCCTTGCCGAAAACGCGGGCGACTTCCGGCACGGTCTTGATCAGCCGATCTGTCTGCTGCAGTAGCTGGGAGGCCTTCGACACCGACAGCCCCGGTAGCGCGGACGGCATGTAGAGCAGGTCGCCTTCGTCCAGCGGCGGCATGAATTCGCCGCCGAGCCGGCTCAGTGGCACGGCGGTCAGCGCGAGCAGCAGCGCGGCAACGGCGAGCGTTCCCTTGGGAAAGCGCAGCACCAGTTCCAGCGCCGGCCGGTACGCCGCCATCAGGAAGCGGTTGACCGGGTTGGTCTCCTCGTGCGGGATGCGCCCGCGTATCAGGTAGCCCATGAGCACCGGGATCAGCGTCACCGAGAGGCCGGCCGCAGCCGCCATCGCGTAGGTCTTGGTGAAGGCCAACGGCGAGAACAGCCGGCCCTCCTGCGCCTCGAGCGAGAACACCGGCACGAAGGACAGCGTGATCACCAGCAGCGAGAAGAAGAGCGCCGGCCCCACTTCCACCGACGCGTCGGCGACCAGTCGCCACCGCTCCGTTGCCGTGGGCTGCCGGCCCTGCGTCGTCTCGAAAGCCTCGATGTGCTTGTGCACGTTCTCGACCATCACGATGGCACCGTCCACCATCGCGCCGATGGCGATCGCGATGCCGCCCAGCGACATGATGTTGGCGTTGACGCCCTGCCAATGCATGACGATGAACGCCGCAAGCACGCCGACCGGCAACGCCACCACCGCCACGAGCGCCGAGCGCAGGTGGAACAGGAAGACCGCGCAGACCAGCGCCACCACGACGAACTCCTCGACCAGCTTGCCGCGCAGGTTTTCCACGGCACGGTCGATCAGCAGCGAGCGGTCGTAGGTGGGCACGATCTCCACGCCCGGCGGCAGGCTGGGCTTGAGCGTTTCGAGCTTGGCCTTGACGGCCTCGATGGTCGAGCGGGCGTTCTTGCCGGAGCGCATGACGATCACGCCGCCGGCCACTTCGCCTTCACCGTCCAGCTCGGCGATGCCGCGGCGCATCTCGGGGCCGACTTGCACCGTAGCCACGTCGCGCAGCAGCACGGGCGTGGCGCCCGTCACAGAAAGCGGAATGCTGCGGAAGTCTTCCAGCGAACGCAGGTAGCCGCGCGAGCGCACCATGTACTCGGCCTCGGCGAACTCGACGACCGAGCCGCCCGAAGCCTGGTTGGCCTTCTGCAGCGCCTCCACCACCGTCTGCTGCGTGATGCCGAGCGCGCGCATACGGTCGGGATCGAGCACCACCTGGTACTGGCGGACCATGCCGCCGATGCTGGCGACCTCGGCCACGTCGGGCACCGTCTTGAGCTCGAACTTGAGGAACCAGTCGTTCAGCGCGCGCAGCTGGCCGATGTCGCGCGCGCCGGAGCGGTCGACCAGCGCGTACTCGTAGACCCATCCCACGCCGGTTGCATCGGGGCCCAGCGAGGCATTCGCGCCGGCGGGAAGCCTGCTCTGCACCTGGTTGAGATATTCGACGACCCGGGAGCGCGCCCAGTACGGGTCGGTCTTGTCGTCGAACAGCACGTAGACGAAGGAATCGCCGAAGAACGAGTAGCCGCGCACCGTCTTCGCGCCCGGCACGCTGAGCATGGTGGTGGTCAGCGGATAGGTGACGAGGTCCTCGACCACCTGCGGTGCCTTGCCGGGGAAAGGCGTGCGGATGATGACCTGCGTGTCCGACAGATCGGGCAGCGCGTCGAGCGGCGTGCGGGCGACGGACCACCAGCCCGCGGCCACGAGGAACACGGTCGCGATCAGCACCAGGAAGCGGTTGCCGACCGACCAGCGGATGAGGGCGGCGATCATTGCTTGGCGCCCCGTTCCGCACGTTCGATGGAGACCAGCTCATAGCCCGTGGGGCCGCCTTCCTTGAACTCGAAGCGGACCCGGTCGCCGGGCTTGATGTCCGCGAAGGCATCCGGCGACGCCTTCGCGAAGCCCATCGTCATGGACGGCCACTTCAGCGTTGCGACGGGCCCGTGCGAGATCGTGATGCCATCGGGCGCCACGCTCTCGACCTTGCCTTCCGCCTTGTGGAGCGTCGCGGCCGGCGTGGCTGCGGGTTCCGAAGCCGCCATGTTGCCGAGCACCGAGCGCAGCCGGGCTTCCGAGTCGATCAGGAACTGGCCGCTGGCGACGACCTGGTCGCCTTCGCTCAGGCCCGAGACGACTTCGGTGTCGTCGCCCTGGTCTGCGCCCAGCGACACGTCGCGTGGCTCAAATGTGCCATCGGCCTTGCGCACGATGACGACGGCGCGCTTGCCGGTGCGGATGACGGCTTCGGACGGTACGACCAGGCGTGTACTCGTGGGGCCGGCCACCTGCAGTCGCAGCAGCATGCCGGGCGTGAGCCCGCCGTTCTTGTTGTCGACTTCGAAGCGGGCCTTCAACGTGCGCGTCGAGCCGCTCACCTCGGGAAGGATCTCGTCGAGCGTTCCATTGAAGGAGCGGGCCGCGTCAGCCTGGAGCATCGCCTTCACCTTCTGGCCGCGCACGAGCCGCACTGCTTGTGCTTCCGGAATCTCGGCCACGGCCCACACCTTCTCCAGGCCCGCGATGCGGAACAGCGTCATGCCCGGCGTGACGGCGACGCCTTCGCGCACGCCCAGTTCGGCCACCACGCCGTCGGACGGTGCGGAGAGCACATAGCGCGCCTGCGCCGTGCCGCTTTCCTCGCTGCGGCGGACGAGTTCGTCGGGAATGGACATGGCACGCATGCGGTCACGAGCCGCCGCGACGAGTTCCGGGGCCACGCCCGATCGCCTGAGCGCGAGAAACTCGTTCTGCGGCCCAAGCCACTCCGGCGCGAACACGGTCGCCAGTGCCTGGCCCTTGCGCACGCGCTCCATGGGCGCGCGTACCGACAGGCGCTCGACATAGCCGGCGACGCGCGTCTGCACGGCGACGTTGAGCCGCTCGTCGAATTGAACGGTGCCGACCGCGTCGAAGGACGTGGAAGTTTCCGCCCGTCGCACGTTGGCATACCGGATGCCGAGGTTCTGCTGGACCGTGGGGCTCACCTGTACGCCGCCCCCGTTGGCCGCGCCAGTGGCGCTGTCCGCATACATGGGCACAAGCTGCATGTCCATGAACGGCGACTTGCCGGGCTTGTCGAAGCGCTGGCCGGGCACCATGGGGTCGTGCCAGTAGAGGACCTTGCGGCCGTCGGCCGCCGATGTGGTGGCTGCCGTATCGGCGGGCTGCACCGTCTTGCGGCCCAGGTAGAAGGCGCTCGTGGCGAGCAGCAGGGCGGCCAGCAGCGAGGTGCCGATCATGCGGGTTCTGTTCATTGCGCCACCTCGGCAGTGAGCGGCCGGAAGGCCAGTTGGATTTGGGTCTTGGCAAGGTCGCGCTGCAGCGTCAGCAGCTTGCGTTGCGCCTCGACTTCGGCGTGGCGCGCCTCGAACAGGGAGACGAGGCTGCCCTGGCCGGAGCTATAGGAAGCCGTCGCCGCGGCCGTTCTCTGGCCTGCAGGCACGACGACGCCGGTGCGGTAGCGGTCGATGCGCTGCTCCAGGCGTTGCGCGTCGCTGCGCAGTGATCGGTACTCGGCGGTCGCTGCCCGGCTCGCTTCGGCCAGATCGGCTTCGGCCTTCTCGACCAGCGCCAGCTTGGCTGCCGTGTCGCGGTCCTGCCGTTCGCCGGGCGCGACGGGCAGGGGAATGCTCACGCCCACCGACACCATGTCGGAATAGCCGGTGCGCTGGCCGTAGGCGATCTCCCAGGTCCAGTTGGGCTTGCGGTCGGACGCGGTGACGGCCGCTGTCCGCCTTGCCACTTCGAGATCGCGCTGCATCGCTGAGACAGTGGGGTGCGCGGCCACGTAGGCCTCTTCAGTCGGCAGTGCGATGGCGCCGGGCGGCTGCAGCTCGTCGGGCATAACGCCGACCCACCGCTGGAAGGCGGCGCCTGCCGCGCCTTGCTGCTGCAGGACGTCGGCCGTCTCGTCCTCGGACGTGCCTCTCGCGCTGGCCAGCGCCAGCGCCTCCTGGCTGTTCCCCGTGGCCGAGGACAGGCGCGCACGCGATGCCTCCAGCTCTTCGTGCGCATGGTGCTCCATGAGCTTGGCGAGCTTCAGGCTTTCATTGGCATAGAAGGCGTCGATGTAGGCGAGCGCGGTCTGCCGGCGGGTGTCGGCCGCTGCCGCTTGCACCAGCACCGTCTCGCGGCCGACCGCCGCATCGGCAGCGGCCTGCCGTGCGGCGCGCTTGTCGGCGGACAGCCATTCCTGGCTGATGCCGATGCGCTTCATCGTCATCGAGTCGCGAGTCGTGCGAAAGCGGTCGGGGCCGGTCGCGGGCAGGTTGTCGATGCCGACGCGCAGCGTGGGGTCGGGAAGCTGGGCGGCGGAATGGGCCGCCTCTGTGGCGCTCAAGGCGCCGGCACGGGCGGCACGGGTGGATTCGGAGCGCTTGACCGCAATGGCCAGCGCTTCTTCAAGGGACAGGGGGGCCGCCGTCGCAAGGTACGGCAGCAGCGCGACGGCCAGCACGGCCGCGCGCGGGAAAAGAATGGACATGAAAACTCCGCAGACGAACGAGGTGATCGCTGGCAGGCGGACGAGCCGCGCCAGCACCAGTCAGTCGACGGAGATTTCAGACTCGGAGTCTGAGCGTGGAGAGAAAGACGGGATCGGGCGGCGGATGCTGCCGCTCGGGCACGGCCTGCCGTGGAACGGCATGGCCTTCCGATGCCAGCACCAGCGGCATGACCACGACCTGCACGATGGCGGGCAACGAGGGAGTGGCCAGCTTCACGGGCTCGAAGGAGAGCGACATGTCGGCAGCGTGCTGGAAGCACAGTACCGGCTGGGCCATGTCCATGCCTTCGCATGGGGCGCCCGTTGCCATCATTTCGGCCATCGAGTTCGTGTCCGGCAGGCTCGGGCAGACATAGCTCGCCAATGCCAGCTGCGAGAACAGCAGAGACATGACCACGAGAAACGCGGTCAGGCAGCGATGGAGGGAATGCCGGCGGGCCATATCGGGCAGGGAGTGTAGCGTCGTGCCTGCGCGGTGTCTTTCGGTCTTTCAGTCAGGCCGAGCGTTTTGCTCCGGTACCGTGCAGCGAGCCATGCACGTGGCCCGCGTGCTGGCCGAAGGTTTCGGGCGCGAGAGCGGTGGTGTCCAGCTCCTGCAGGATGCCGCAGGCATTCGCCGATTCGGGGCCGCAGCATTGCTGGCGCAGCGCCTTCAATTGCTTCTCGAGCGTCTTCAGCTCGGCGATGCGCGCGGCCACGTGGCCGATGTGGTCGTCCAGCAGCTGGTTGACCTCGCCGCAGTCTTCCTGGGGCGCGTCGCGGAATTTCAGCAGGCTGCGGATCTCGTCGAGCGTCATGTCCAGCGAGCGGCAGCGGCGGATGAAACCCAGGCGCTGGGCATGGTCTTCGTCGTAGATGCGGTAGTTGCCGTCGGTGCGCGCGGGCTCGGGCAGCAGTTGCTCGCGCTCGTAGTACCGGATGGTTTCGACAGGCGTGTTCGCGACCTTGGCCAGTTCACCGATTTTCATGATGCGGCAAATGAACGAGTGGAAATAAGCGTTTGACTCTACACCTGCTTCAGGGTTTCCAATCGATTCCATGACGAACCAGAACGCCCTGAAGCAGCCCGTGCCGCACGCGCATGGGCACTCCCATCCGCACCCGCATTCGCATGCGCACGAAGAGGGACACGGCCACGACCATGCGCACGAGCAGCCGAAGGCCGAGGCCGCCGACGCGTGCTGCGGGTGCAGCAGCAGCCACGGCGCGATCCCGCTGGCGCCCGACCTTGGCGATGTGCCCAAGGGCGCCTTGCTCTTTCGCATTCCCACCATGGACTGCGCGACCGAAGAATCGGAAATCCGCCGCGCGCTCGAGCCCGTCGCGGGCGTCAAGGCCCTGCGCTTCCGGCTCGGCGAGCGCACCATGGCCATCACTACCGACGAAGGCGCGCTGCCCGAGGCGCTTGCCGCCATCCGCAAGGCCGGCTTCAAGCCTGAACCCCTGGGCGACACCGCAGGCGCCCAAGCTGCCGCCGCACCCGCGCGCATCGCGGGCATGAGCACGGGCCTGGCCCGGCTGGTCGCCGCGCTGGTGCTGGCCATCGCGGCCGAGTCGATCTCCTTCATGGGGCTCGAGGGCAAGGGCTTCATGGCGGCCGGCATGCTGCTGGCGCTGGGCGCCATCGGCCTCGCGGGCCTCGACACCTACAAGAAGGGCTTTGCGGCGCTGGTGCGCGGGCGCCTGAACATCAACGCCCTGATGGCCGTGGCCGTCACCGGCGCCTTCATCATCGGCCAGTGGCCGGAGGCCGCGATGGTGATGGCGCTCTACGCGATCGCCGAGCTCATCGAAGCCCGCGCCGTGGACCGCGCGCGCAACGCCATCCAGAGCCTGCTGGCGCTCGCGCCCGAGCAGGCTGAAGTCAAGCAGGCCGACGGCAGCTGGAAGACCGTGATGGCCAACGCGGTCGAACTGGGCGCCGTCGCACGCATCCGCCCCGGCGAGCGCGTGCCGCTGGACGGCGTCGTCACCGAAGGCACCAGCGCCATCGACCAGGCGCCAGTCACGGGCGAGAGCATTCCGGTCGACAAGACCATCGGCGACCCGGTGTTCGCGGGCACCATCAACCAGACCGCCGCGCTGGAGTTCCGCGTGACGGCCGTGGCGTCCAACACCACGCTCGCGCGCATCATCCATGCGGTCGAGGAGGCCCAGGGCTCGCGCGCGCCCACGCAGCGTTTCGTCGACAAGTTCGCTTCCATCTACACGCCCACCGTGTTCGTGCTGGCACTGGCCATCGCAGTGTTCGCGCCGTTCTTCATGGACTGGACATGGATGCAGTCCATCTACAAGGCGCTGGTGTTGCTGGTCATCGCCTGCCCGTGTGCGCTGGTGATCTCCACGCCGGTCACGGTGGTGAGCGCGCTGGCCTCGGCCGCGCGGCGCGGCATTCTGATCAAGGGCGGCACGTACCTGGAGGAGGCGCGCAAGCTCAAGGCCGTCGCGCTCGACAAGACTGGCACCATCACCGAAGGCAAGCCGAAGCTGGTGGAGTCGTCGCTGATCGGCGATGCAAACAATGAAGCGGCCGTGTTTGCCGTTGCCGCCAGCATCGCGGGCCGCTCCGACCACCCCGTGTCGAAGGCCATCGCCGAAGGTCTGAAGGGCGGACAGGACGAAGTTGCCGACTTCACCGCGCTGCCCGGGCGCGGCGTGCAGGCCACGCACGCGGGGCAGTCCTATGTGCTGGGCAACCACCGCCTGATCGAGGAGCGTGGCCTGTGCACGCCGTCGCTCGAAGCCGAGCTCAAGCGCCATGAGGAAGCGGGCCGCACCGTCACGCTGCTGGCATCGGAAAAGGCCGTGCTCGCGCTGTTCGCGGTTGCCGACACCATCAAGGAGTCGTCGCAGGCGGCAGTGGCGGAACTGCGGGCGCTAGGCGTGGTGCCCGTGATGCTCACCGGCGACAACACCGCCACCGCCAGGACCATCGGCGCCCACGCCGGCATCGAGGACGTGCGCGGCAACCTGCTGCCCGAGGAGAAGCTCGACGCCGTCAAGGCGATGCAGCAGCGCTATGGCGCCGCCGCGATGACCGGCGACGGCATCAACGACGCCCCCGCGCTCGCGCAGGCCGACATCGGCTTCGCGATGGGCGGCGCCGGCACCGACACCGCGATGGAAGCGGCCGACGTGGTCATCATGAACGACGACCTGCGCCGCATTCCCGAAACCATCCGCCTGTCGCGCCGCGCGCATGCGGTGCTGTGGCAGAACATCACGCTGGCACTCGGTATCAAGGGCGTGTTCTTCGTGCTCGCCGTGTTCGGCAGCGCGACGATGTGGATGGCGGTGTTCGCCGACATGGGGGCCAGCCTGCTGGTGGTGGCGAACGGGTTGCGGTTGATGCGCGTGCCGAAGTGAGTTGCTAGCCGTTGTTGCTGCCGGGCTTTGCGGCGGTGGCCTCGAGGACGGAGGCAATGCGTTCGAGGTTGGCGTTCAGTCGCTTCGTCTCGGCGATATGCGCTGTCATGTAGTTGCGCATTTCGTCGAAGTACTGCGACTGCTTCATGCCGCCGGTGCGGCGCACGAGGTAGAGCCAAACGGCAATGAGGAGCAGCATCGGCGCCCAGCCGATCGCGATATTGAGAAGTGTCTGCATGTCCCTCCTTGGGTATGTAGCTTGGCGAATGAGACCTCTGCGCGCGGCGGGCATGCCCGCCACTGGCGGAGGTTAGCGCATCGCGATGTGCCGTTGTTTCACCAGCGTGCAGCCCATTTCTCCAGCGGCACGCGCGCCGCATTGCACACATAGCTCACCGAGTGATACCAGCCCGCGAGCATCATCAGCTCGATCAGCTGGGCGTGGCTCCAGTGTGCGTTCAGTGCCTCCCAAAGGGTGTCGTCCACGTCGCCGGTGTCGTGGAGCTGGTCGACCATCGACACCAGCAGCCGGTCACGCGGTGCGAGCAGGGCGAGGTCGCCGTCCGCTGATGCCGTCACGCGCCGCTCCGTCTCGCCCAGGCCGGCTGCGTCGGCGAAGGCGGTCCAGTGCACGCCCCATTCGTATTCGGCGCCGCAGCGGGCGCAGACGCGCAGGATCACGATCTCGCGTTCGCGCAGGTTGATGCTCGCCTTGCGGCCCAGCAGGTGGCGGCCCAGGCCGAGCGTGGCCTCGGCCAGCCCCGGGTTCACCGCCATCACGCGGAACAGGGCCAGCATTTCGGGCGCCTGCGGTGGCGTCATGCGCTGGAGCAGTCCGCCGATGGGCTCGGGGTAGGGGGCTTCGAGCGGGGGGATTCGCGGCGTGCGGGTCGGGGTTGCGTCGATCAAGGGATGCTCCTTCGATGAAAGGCTTGAAACCTGGGGACTGAAATCGCTACGGAAAGCGTAGCGATCGAACGGAGTCTATCGCTACGAAATGCGTAGCGCAAGCGCGTACACTCGGCCATCGATCACCCGAGAGACAACGCATGGAAGAAGCACAACCCACTGCATCGCGCCGACCCATCATGCGGCTGCTGGAGCAGCTCGGCCGCAAGGGCACGCTGCGCATCGTCTGGGAGCTGCGCGACGGCATGCCGCAGAGCTTCAGGGCGCTGCGCGTGAGCACGGACGACATGTCGCCCTCGGTGTTGAACGACCGGCTCAAGGAGCTGCGCGCGGCCGGCGTGGTCGAGCTCGGCGACGCGGGCTATGCGCTCACCGAGTCGGGCGGCGAGCTGGTCAAGCGCCTCACGCCTCTGAACCAGTGGGCGAACCGCTGGCTCGGTGACGCTGCTTCAAACTAACATCGGCCGCATTTCCTCTCCGACCCGTTGCCAGATGTCCGTCACTTCGCTCCTGCTGCAGCTCATCGTGATCCTCGCGACCGCGCGCCTGTGTGGATGGGTGCTGCGGCATGTGGGCCAGCCCGGCGTGGTCGGCGAGATGGCGGCGGGGCTGATGCTCGGGCCGGTCGTGATGGGCGCTCTGTTTCCCTCGCTGCATGCGCAGCTCTTCTCGAAGGAGTCGCTGCAGGGGCTCTCTTCGCTCTCGACGCTGGGGCTGGTGCTGTTCATGTTCGTGGTCGGCCTGGAACTCCGGGCCTCGCAGGGCGTGCGCGAGCAGCTTCGCTCGGCGGGCTACGTGGGTGTGCTGAGCGTGGTCGTGCCGATGGCGCTGGGCATCGCCATTGCGCCGGCGCTGCATCCCACGCTGGCGCCGGCAGGCGTCGGCTTCTGGCCCTTCGCGCTGTTCATCGCGGCGGCGCTGTCGATCACGGCCTTTCCCGTGATGGCGCGCATCCTGAAGGACCGAGGCATGACGCGCACGCCCTTCGGACAGCTGTCGCTGGGTGCGGCGGCCGTGGTCGATGTGTTCGCCTGGATCCTCCTGGCCTTCGTGGTCGCGCTGGTCGGTGCGGGCGAGGGCTACCAGGGCCTGCTGAAGACCACGCTGGGCATGGCGGTGGTGCTGCTGGCGCTGTTCTTCGGGCTCAAGCCGGCCTTCGCACGGCTGCTGCGCGCCAAGGCGCCCGAAGGCGAGCCCACGACCACCGTGATGGCGGCGCTGATGCTCGGCCTGCTGGCAACGGCGCTGGTCACCGAGTGGCTGCACCTGCACGCGGTGTTCGGCGCCTTCCTGTTCGGCGCCTGCCTGCCGCGCGACGACCGGCTGCTGAAGTCGCTCACGGAGCGCATCGAGCCGATTTCCATCGTCGTGCTGATGCCGCTCTTCTTCGCGCTGGCGGGGCTGGGCACCACCGCCAATGCCTTCTCGGGCGCCAGCCTTGGTGCAATGCTGTTGATCGTGGGCGTCGCCACCGTGGGCAAGATCGCCGGCGGCGCGGTCGGCGCGCGCATGGCGGGCTACGGCTGGCGCGACAGCCTGGCCACCGGCTCGCTCATGAATGCGCGCGGGCTGATGGAGCTCATCGTCATGAAGATCGGCCTCGACGCAGGACTGATCGGCCCCGAGCTGTTCACGATGCTGCTGGTGATGGCGCTCGTGACCACGGCCATGACGGGGCCGCTGATCAATCTCTTCATCGGCCGCAAGGCGGTAGTCGCGGCCGACGCCGCGCACGCCAAGCCCTAGCCGCCGTTGTTGCTGTTGCGCACGGTGAAGCCGATGCGTGTCTCGCCGCCGTGGCTGGCCGCGAACACACGCCCGCCGTGCATGCGCGCGATGGCTTCCACGATGGACAAACCCAGGCCGTGGTGCCGGGTCGAGCCGTCGCGGGCCTGCGCCGCGCGGTAGAAACGCTCGAACAGGCGGGGCAGGGCGGCAGGGTCGATCGGCGCGCCACGGTTGACGACCGCGACGGTGAACTCTTCGCTGTTTTCCTCTCCGATCTCGATGCGAATAGTCGAAGCCGGCTCGGCGAAGCGGATCGCGTTGCCCAGCAGGTTGAAGAGCGCACGCCGGACCAGTGCCGCATCGACGTCGGCCATGGCGTCGCCGCGCACCTCGGCGCGCAGGCCGGCTTCTTCCAGCATCGCGTCGTAGAAGTCGATCACGTCGGCGGCCTGCGCCGCCAGGCTGGTCACCGCCCGCTTACGCATCGGCGCGCCGCGCTCGGCCTGCGAGAGAAACAGCATGTCGGTGACGATGCCCGAGAGCCGCCCGACCTCTTCGAGATTGGACGCGAGCACGGTCTGCAGCTCCTCGTTGCTGCGCGGCCGCGTGAGCGCGAGTTCGGTGGAGCCGATCAGGTTGGCCAGCGGCGTGCGCAGCTCGTGCGCCACGTCGGCGTTGAAGGATTCGAGCTGCACGTAGGCGCGCTGCACGCGCAGCAGCAGCGCGTTGAACTGTGTGATCCAGGGGCGAAGCTCTTCCGCGAAGGCCGCGGCGTCGATGGGCTGGTTGGCCTTGTCGGGCGCCATGGCCGCTGTGCGCTCGGTGAGCGTCTTCAGCGGTTTCAGGCCCCGCCTTACCAGCCACATGCCCGTGAGCGACACCAGCGCCGTGCCCAGCACCACGGCACCCAGCAGCGTCCAGGCCAGCCGGCGCAGCAGCTGCATCTCCTGCGCGGTGTTCACGCCGATGCGCACCGAGAGCTGCGTGGTGGCGCCGGCCTGCGTCCAGGGTATTTCCACGTCGCGCAGCATCCAGCGGCCGCCCTCGGCGGGCCTCGATTCGAAGAGCTGCCTGCCGCCGGCCGAGATCGACAGCCTCACGTCGTCCTGCATGGAGAAGAAGTCTTCGAGCTTGTGCCGCAGGAAGGCGAGGTCACCGCCTTTCTCGGCCTCGGTCAGCAGGTGCTGCACGAGCACTGCCTTGTGGTCGAGCTCTTCCTCCTGCTTCTGCCCGAAGTTCCAGGCCGTGACGAGGTAGATGGCGAAGCAGATCACGCTGAGCCCGAACAGGGTCTGCGCGGCGAACCAGAGCGATAGTCGGCTTTGGAGGGATTGGGGCCGGGGGCTCATTCGTGGAATGCCGCGGAACCGGCTTTGCCGGGCTGCGCGCATCGCCCCCGGCGAGGAGGAAGGAGGCCACACGAAGCGGGCAAGCCTGGAGGACAGCTCATGACCAGGAGCGGTCTTCCAGCACGTAGCCCATGCCGCGCACCGTGTGCAGCAGCTTCACCTCGAACGGGTCGTCGAGCTTGCTGCGCAGGCGACGGATGGCCACTTCCACCACGTTGGTGTCGCTGTCGAAGTTCATGTCCCACACCTGCTCGGCGAGCGTGGTGCGCGAGAGGATCTGCCCGCGCCGGCGCAGCAGCACCAGCAGCAGCGTGAATTCCTTGGCCGTCAGGTCAAGCCGCGTGCGGTTGCGGATGCACTTGCGGCTGACGAGGTCGACCTCCAGGTCGGCCAGCCGCAGCACGGTGGATTCCTGCGGCTTGCCCCGGCGCAGCAGCGCCTGCACGCGCGCCAGCAGCTCGGAGAAGGAGAAGGGCTTGACGAGGTAATCGTCGGCGCCCTGCTGCAGGCCCTGCACGCGGTCTTCGACCTTGTCGCGCGCCGTGAGCACCAGCACAGGCACGTTCTTGGTGCGTCGGATGGCCTGCAGCACGGCGAAGCCGTCGATGCCGGGGAGCATCACGTCGAGCAGGATCAATGCGTAATCGCCCTCCGTGGCGAGGTACTTGCCTTCGATGCCGTCGCGGGCGATGTCCACGACGTAACCGTTCTCCTCCAGGCCTTTTTTGAGGTAGTCGCCCAGCTTGGGCTCGTCTTCGATGACAAGGATTCGCATTGCCAGATGGTAGCGAAGCACTTTCCATACGCGGGTTACGTTTTGGTAATCCTATTGACGGACAAAGCCCCGCCCGGGTGTCATACAGTGCGCCGGGCCTGCAGTTCGCAGGGCCATTGCCGGAAAGCCCGGCACACACCGTCGATATACTTTTTGCCTCCATGCGCCGCTGGTTCCTCATCTTCATGCTCGTCCTGCTGCCGTTCCAGTTCAGCTGGGCGTCGGCATCGGCGTATTGCCAGCATGAGCGAGACAGCCGGCCCGATCACTGGGGCCACCACGAAAGCGAAACCCGCGGCACCGACCGCAGCCACAGCGGCGAGGGCGCGCAGAAGAACTCCAGCACCCAGCCCAACGCCGTGGTCGGCGACTGCGCGGTCTGCCATTTCGGCCACGCCCAGCACGCCGATGCGCTGAGCGAGCCGGTGGAGTCCGTGGCGCGTGCGGCCCAGCCGTTGCGCGCGACGCCCGACGAGCGTTTCGCCTCGCATGTCTCCGACGTTCCGGTCCGTCCCGACTGGTCTCTCGCCTCCTGATTCGGCGAGAGAACACAACCCCTTCCTGATACCCACCATCAGCTAGCCGAGCTCTCGCCGAATTCGTCCGTCCGTTGTTTTGCAACCCAGGAGAATTCGATGCGCACGCTCTTCGTGCCGCTGGCCGTCTTGGCCATGGCGGCGCCCCCGGCTTTTTCGCAGGTCGCCCAGGCCTCCGCCGGTTCCCGATATTCACAACCCGCGCAACCCGCGCAACCGGCGCAACCGGCGCAATCCGGCCCGGCCGCCCGCGTGCTGGAGCCGGCCGGCCCGCTGACGCTGCGCAATGCCGTCTCGATGGCGCTGCAGGCCAACCCCGGCCTGTCTTCCGCATTGCGCGAGCAGGAGGCCACCGAGGCCGCCATCGTCCAGGCCGGCGCCTGGCCCAACCCCACGCTCGGCGCGCAGCTCGAAGACCTGCGCCGCGACAACCGCACCACCACGCTGCAGCTGAGCCAGCCCATCGAGCTGGGCGGCAAGCGCACGGCCCGGGTGACGGCGGCCGAGCGCGCCCGCGACCAGGCCACGTCGGCGCTGGCCGGTCGCCGCGCCGAGATCCGCGCGGCCACCGTCACCGCCTTTTTCGACGTGCTGACCGCGCAGGAGCGCCTGCGGCTCGCGCAGGACTCCGTGGGCCTCGCGCAGACGGCCACGCGCGCGGCGACCAACCGTGTTGCGGCCGGCAAGGTATCGCCTCTGGAGGAAACCAAGGCGCGCGTGGCCGAGGCAGGCATCCGGGTCGAGCTCATGCAGGCCGAGGGCACGCTGCGTTCGGCGCGCCAGCAGCTGGCCGCGCTGTGGGGCAACCCGGCGCCGCGCTTCACGCAGGTGGATGGCGCGGTCGACCAGCTGCCGGCGATGGCTTCGGCGCAGGACGTGGCCAGCCGCATGGCCGAGGCGCCGGTGGTGCGGCAGGCGAGGCTCGAGGTCGAGCGGCGCAAGGCGCTGTCCGACCTAGAGCGGGCCCGCCGCATTCCCGACGTGACCGTCTCGCTCGGCGCCAAGCGCGTGCCGGCCTCCGATGGCGAGACCAGCAGCAGCCGGCGCAACCAGGTGGTTGTCGGCCTCTCCGTGCCGCTGCCGATCTTCGACACCAATCGGGGCAACGTCGCCGAGGCGCTGAGTCGCGAGGAAAAGGCGCGCGACGACCTCGCCGTTGCCGAGCTGCAGCTGGGCACCGACGTGGCCCAGGCCACCGAGCGCCTGCGCTCGGCGCATGCCACTGCAGAGACGCTGCAGCGGGACGCGCTGCCTGGTGCCGAGAGCGCCTACAAGGCCGCCACCAAGGGCTTCGAGCTCGGCAAGTTCAGCTTCCTCGAAGCGCTCGATGCGCAGCGCACGCTGTTCCAGGTGCGCGCGCAATACCTGCTCGCGCTGGCCGACGCGCACCGCGCGGCCGGCGACCTCGACCGGCTGCTGGGCAACGAAGGCGACGAAATCTCTCCCGCGGCGGCGCCCGTCGCGCGCTGAAAAGCAAGCAAGGAATTCCACAGATCATGAACACAGAAGAACGCAAGACCTTCGCCGAGCGTGTCGGCAAGAAGCAGTTGATCGCCATCGCGGCCGTGCTCGTGCTCGGCGTGGGGGCCGGCGCGATGATCCTGCGCACATCGCCCGCCAAGCCCGAGGCGGCCGGCCATTCGGAGGCTGCCGGCCATGGCGACGGCGAGCACCACGAGGAAGAGGGTGGCAAGCAAGGCAAGGAAGAGGGCAAGGACCACGACCACAGCCATGGCGAAGCCAAGGGCCATGCCGACAACGAGCACCACGAGGAAGGCAAGGGCAAGGAAGAAGCCAAGGAGACGGGCGGCGAAAAGACCGCGGCGGCGGATGCGGCGAAGAAGGAGTCCGCTGCGCACAAGGAAGACGAGGAGAAGATCGCCTTCACCGACGAGCAGATCAAGACTTCCGACATCGCCATCGAGAACGCCGGCCCCGCGCGCATCAAGCTGTCGCTGCAGCTGCCCGGCGAGATCAAGTTCAACGAAGACCGCACGGCCCACGTGGTGCCGCGCGTGGCGGGCGTGGTCGACAGCGTGTCGGCCAACCTCGGCCAGCAGGTCAAGCGCGGCGAAGTGCTCGCGGTGCTGTCGAGCCCGGGGCTTTCCGAGCAGCGCAGCGGGTTGCAGTCGGCGCAGCGCCGGCTGGAGCTGGCCCGCTCCACCTACGAGCGCGAGAAGAAGCTGTGGGAGGAAAAGATCTCGCCGCAGCAGGACTACCTGCAGGCCCAGCAGGCCATGCAGGAAGCGCAGATCGCGGTGGCCAACGCCAACCAGAAGCTGCTGGCGCTGGGCGCCACGCCCGGCTCGTCGGCACTGGGCCGCTACGAGCTGCGCGCGCCCTTCGACGGCATGGTGGTCGAAAAGCACATCTCGCTCGGCGAATCGGTGGGCGAGGCCGTCAACGTCTTCACCATCTCCGACCTGTCGACCGTGTGGGCCGAGATCAGCGTGGCCGCCAACAACCTGAACCTGGTGCGCATCGGCGAGCAGGTGAAGATCCGCTCCAGCGCCTTCGACCAGACTGCCACCGGCAAGGTCTCGTACGTGGGCTCGCTGATCGGTGCGCAGACGCGCACTGCCACCGCGCGCGTCACGCTGACCAATCCGCAGGGCATCTGGCGCCCGGGCCTCTTCGTGAACGTCGAGCTGGTGGCCTCCGAGACGGAGGCGCCCGTGACCGTCGCGGCCGATGCGGTGCAGACCGTGGAAGAGAAGCCCACCGTGTTCCTGCGCGTGCCCGGCGGCTTCCTGCCGCAGCATGTTCAGACCGGACGCAGCGACGGCAAGCGCATCGAGATCGTCGGCGGGCTGAAGCCCGGCGCGGCCTATGCCGCCAGCGGCAGCTTCGTCGTGAAGTCGCAGCAGGGCAAGAGCTCGGCCACGCACACCCACTGAGGAAGCCCGCATGTTCGAACGAATCATCCGCTTCTCCATCGAGCAGCGCTGGCTGGTCCTGCTCGCCGTGTTCGGCATGGCGGCGCTCGGCATCTTCAGCTACCAGAAGCTGCCCATCGACGCCGTGCCCGACATCACCAACGTGCAGGTGCAGATCAACACCGCCGCGCCCGGCTACTCCCCGCTGGAGACCGAGCAGCGCGTGACCTACCCGATCGAGACCGTCATGGCCGGCTTGCCGGGCCTGCAGCAGACGCGTTCGCTGTCGCGCTACGGCCTCTCGCAGGTCACGGTGATCTTCAAGGACGGCACCGACATCTACTTCGCGCGGCAGCTCGTCAACGAGCGCATACAGTCCGCGCGGGAGAGCATGCCCCGCGGCATCTCGCCGGCGATAGGGCCGATTTCCACCGGCCTGGGCGAGATCTACCTCTGGACCGTCGAGGCCGAGGATGGCGCGAAGAAGGCCGACGGCAAGCCGTACTCGCCCACCGACCTGCGCGAGATACAGGACTGGATCATCAAGCCGCAGCTGCGCAACGTGCCGGGCGTGACAGAGATCAACTCCATCGGCGGCTTCGCCAAGGAGTTCCAGATCGCACCCGACCCGGCCAAGCTGCTGGCCCACGGCCTGACCATGGGCGACATCGTGCTCGCGCTGGAGCGCAACAACGCCAACGTAGGCGCGGGCTACATCGAGAAGCGCGGCGAGCAGTACCTCATTCGCGCGCCGGGGCAGGTGAAGTCGGCCGAGGACATCGGCAACGTCATCCTGGGCAACGCCAACGGCATTCCGCTGCGCGTGCAGGACGTGGCCGAGGTCGGCATCGGCAAGGAGCTGCGCACGGGCGCGGCCACCGACAACGGGCGCGAAGTGGTGCTGGGCACGGTGTTCATGCTGATCGGCGAGAACAGCCGCACCGTGTCGCAGGCCGTCGATAAAAAGATGCAGGAAATCAACCGCACGCTGCCCGCCGGCGTGAAGGCGGTGACGGTGTACGACCGCACGGTGCTGGTCGACAAGGCCATCGCCACGGTGAAGAAGAACCTGTTCGAGGGCGCGGTGCTGGTCATCGCGATCCTGTTCCTGTTCCTGGGCAACATCCGCGCGGCCATCATCACCGCGCTGGTGATCCCGCTGTCGATGCTCTTCACCTTCACCGGCATGGTGAACCAGAAGGTCAGCGCCAACCTCATGAGCCTTGGCGCTCTGGACTTCGGCATCATCATCGACGGTGCGGTGGTGATCGTGGAGAACTGCGTGCGAAGGCTGGCCCACGCGCAGGCCCACAAGGGCCGTCCGCTGACGCGCAGCGAGCGCTTCCACGAAGTGTTCGCGGCCTCGCAGGAGGCGCGCCGGCCGCTGTTGTTCGGCCAGCTGATCATCATGATCGTGTACCTGCCGATCTTTGCGCTCACGGGCGTCGAGGGCAAGCTGTTCCACCCGATGGCTTTCACCGTGGTGATCGCGCTGCTGGGCGCGATGATCCTGTCGATCACCTTCATCCCGGCGGCAGTGGCGCTGTTCATCGGCAACAAGGTCAGCGAGAAGGAAAACCGCCTGATGGCATGGGCCAAGCGCGGCTACGAGCCGCTGCTGGCGCGCGTCATGTCCGCCAAGCCGCTGGTCATCACCTTCGCGGCCGTTGCGGTGGTGCTGTCGGGCCTGCTGGCCACGCGGCTGGGCACCGAGTTCGTGCCGAGCCTGAGCGAAGGCGACTTCGCCATCCAGGCGCTGCGCATTCCGGGCACCAGCCTCACGCAGTCGGTCGAGATGCAGAAGCAGCTCGAAAGCACGCTGAAGGCGAAGTTTCCGGAGATCGAGCGCGTGTTCGCGCGCACCGGCACGGCCGAGATCGCTTCGGACCCGATGCCGCCGAACATCTCCGACGGCTACATCATGCTCAAGCCCGAGAGCGAATGGCCCAAGCCGCGCCGCACGCGCGCCGAGGTGCTCGCGGCGGTGCAGGAAGAAGTCGAGAAGCTGCCGGGCAACAACTACGAGTTCTCGCAGCCCATCCAGCTGCGCTTCAACGAGCTGATCTCGGGCGTGCGCAGCGACGTGGCGGTGAAGATCTTCGGCGATGACATGGACGTGCTGAACAAGACGGCGGCGGAAGTGTCCGGCGTGCTGGGCAAGATCGCCGGCGCGGCCGAGGTGAAGGTCGAGCAGACCACCGGCCTGCCGATGCTCACCGTGAACATCGACCGCAGCAAGACCGCGCGCTACGGCCTCAACGTGGGCGACGTGCAGGACGCGATCTCGGCCGCCGTCGGTGGGCGCGAGGCAGGCACGCTGTTCGACGGCGACCGGCGCTTCGACATCATCGTGCGCCTGCCCGAGAACCTGCGCACCGACCTCGAAGCGATCAAGCGACTGCCCGTGGCCCTGCCCAAGGGTGCGGGCGCCGAAGGACTGCGCACCAGCTTCATCCCGCTGGGCGAGGTGGCCACGCTCGACATCGCACCGGGCCCCAACCAGGTGAGCCGCGAGGACGGAAAGCGCCGCATCGTGGTCAGCGCCAACGTTCGCGGCCGCGACCTGGGCTCCTTCGTGGCCGAGGCTGAAGATGCCATGCGCAACGTGAAGATCCCCACCGGCTACTGGACCGTGTGGGGCGGGCAGTATGAGAACCTCGCCTCGGCCACGCAGCGGCTGCAGATCGTGGTGCCGGTGTCGCTGCTGCTGGTGTTCACGCTGCTGTTCGCGATGTTCGGCAACATCAAGGACGGCCTGCTGGTGTTCACCGGCATTCCGTTCGCGCTCACGGGCGGCATCGTGGCGCTGTGGATGCGCGGCATTCCGCTGTCGATCTCGGCGGCGGTGGGCTTCATCGCGCTGTCGGGCGTGGCGGTGCTCAACGGGCTGGTGATGATCTCGTTCATCCGCAACCTGCGCGAGGGCGGCCTGCCGCTGGACGAAGCGATACGGGAAGGCGCGCTCACGCGCCTGCGGCCGGTGCTGATGACGGCGCTGGTCGCATCGCTGGGCTTCGTGCCGATGGCCATCGCCACCGGCACAGGCGCCGAGGTGCAGCGGCCGCTGGCCACGGTGGTGATCGGCGGTATCCTGTCGTCCACCGCGCTGACGCTGCTGGTGCTCCCGCTGCTCTACCGCATCGCGCACCGTCGCGACGAAGACGAAGTGGAGGAGCCGGGCAAGGAGCAGCAGAGCCACGGCGCGCCGCTCGATCCTTCAGATCCTTCACTCCGGGGTTCCCATGGCACATGAGCATTCGCACGCCACCGGCGGCAACGAGAAGGCACTGCGCTGGGCGCTGCTGCTGACTTCGGTCTATCTCGTCGCCGAGGTGGTGGGCGGGCTGGTGTCGGGCAGCCTCGCGCTGCTGTCCGATGCCGCGCACATGTTCACCGACACGGTGGCGCTGGCGATCTCGCTGGCCGCCATCTGGATCGGCAAGCGGCCGGCCGACAGACGGCGCACCTTCGGCTACTACCGCTTCGAGATCCTGGCGGCGGTGTTGAATGCGGTGCTGCTGTTCTTCGTGGCGATCTACGTGCTGTACGAGGCCTACCGGCGCATTTCGGCGCCGGCCGAGATCCAGTCGACCATGATGCTGCTGGTGGCCACCGGCGGGCTGATCGTCAACCTCATCGGCATGCGGCTGCTGGCCTCCGGCAAGGACGAGAGCCTCAACGTGAAGGGCGCGTACCTGGAGGTGTGGGCCGACATGCTGGGCTCGGTGGGCGTGATCGTCGGGGCCATCGTGATCCGCTACACGGGCTGGGGCTGGGTCGATTCGGTGATCGCCGTGGCCATCGGTTTGTGGGTGCTGCCGCGCACCTGGCGCCTTTTGCGCGAGAGCCTCAACGTGCTGCTCGAAGGCGTGCCCGACGAGGTGGACCTGCCCGCCGTCGAAGGCGCGCTCCTGGGCAGCGAAGGCGTCGCGAGCCTGCACGACCTGCATGTGTGGGCGCTGTCCAGCGGCAAGGTGAGCCTGAGCGTGCACGTGGTGTGCACGCCGGAGACCGGCGACATGGCGCCTTTGACGCAACAGTTGCGCGCGATGCTGGCCGAGCGCTTCGACATCCACCACTCGACCGTGCAGGTCGAGCGGGTGCCCTGCGAGCAGGCTGCGGACAGCCACGGGTTCGGACCGACCCCGGCCTGAGTCCGAACCCCGAGGGGGAGGGGCGCTGCGGTCGCGCGGCGCCGATGTCGGACAATCTGCGCGATTCAAGACACGCAGATCGATGAGCAGCCACTCCAAGTCTTCTTCCGCATCGACCCGAACGGCCGAGGCTCGCGAGCCCAGGCGGCGCGCGATCCATGGAGGATCGTCCTCGCGGGCGCCCATGGCGTTCGACATCGGCGCGGTTGCGGCGCCTGCTGTGCCCCAGGTCCGGACCCGGACATGGCGCTCGACGGTGGTGGGTGCGGCGATCGGCTTCGGCATCGTGCTGGCGTTTGCCATGAAGTGGCTCATGAACTACCAGATCGACAGCGCGCAGGAACGCCACGAGCAGCAGAAGGCGATGCGCGCGGCCGCCGTACGCTGCTACGACCTGGCGTCGAACGCGGCGATCAATGCCTGCCTGAAGGACGTGGAAGCCAAGGGGCACCAAGCCCCGTAGAGGGCAGTTTCAGCGGGCGCGGATGGCCGACTTCGGCCGGAATGCCTTGCAGACCGAGTCGTCGGTCTCCAGATAAGGCCCGCCGATCAGGTCGATGCAATAGGGCACGGCCGCGAAGATGCCCGGCACCACCTGCACGCCTTCGGTGTCCTTCAGCCCCTCGAGCGTCTCGGCGATCGATTTGGGCTGACCGGGCAGGTTGATGATGAGGCTCCTGTCGCGGATCACCGCCACCTGCCGCGAGAGGATCGCAGTGGGCACGAAGCGCAGGCTGATCTGGCGCATCTGCTCGCCGAAGCCCGGCATTTCCTTGTGCGCCACGGCCAGCGTGGCTTCGGGCGTCACGTCGCGCAGGGCGGGGCCGGTGCCGCCGGTAGTCAGCACCAGCGAGCAGCCGGCGTCGACCAGCTCGATCAGCGTGGCGCTGATGCGCTCCGCCTCGTCGGGGATGAGGCGGGGTTCGAACTCGATGGGGTTCTTCAGCGCCCGGCCGAGCCATTCTTTCAGCGAGGGCAGGCCCTTGTCCTCGTAGGTGCCGCTGGAGGCGCGGTCGCTGATGGAGACGATGCCGATGCGGACCGGATCGAACGCACCTTCGCCGCTCATGCGTCTTCTTCCCGGTCTTGAGCGGCTGCGGCCGCTGCGTGGTCGGCGCCGCCGTGCACCGCCAGTTGGGCGCGCACCAGCTGGAACACCTCGCGGTAGGCCTTGCCCTGGCGCGGCGCTTCGCCGGCTGGGCCGGCCTTCATGTCCTTGCGGGCCTGCCGCACCAGGGCGCGCAGCTGCTGGGAGTCGGTGGCGGGATGGGTTTCGATCCAGCCGCCGAGGGCGTCGTCGTCGGCAATCAGCCGGTCGCGCCAGCGCTCGGCCTCGTGCAGGGCGGCGACTTCGGCCGCGGGCACGGTGTTCTGCTCGGACAGGGCCTGTTTCACGGCTTCGAGCACCTCGGGCTCCAGCTTGCGCATGAGCTTGCCGACGAACTGCATCTGGCGGCGCTTGCCCTCGAAATTGGTGATGCGCTTGGCTTCGGCGATGGCCTCGACCAGCTTCTCGTCGAGCTGGAGCGCGTCGAACAGGCCGGCGCGCAGCGTGAGCAGCTCGGCGCCCAGCTTCTGCAGTTCTTCGCTTTCGCGCTTGAGATCGGTGCGGCTGGCGTCGTCGGAGCCCTTGAGCTCGCGCTTGAGCTCGAGGTCGAGCTCGCTGCCTTCGGCCACGAAATGGCCGCGGACGTAATAGCCTTTTTTGGGTTTGCGGGACATGGGATGGATTCTGGGCCGCGCCGTGCAGCGTTGCAACGCGCGGCGGGAAGCTGGGGGGAAAACCGGAAATGGGGGGCGCAAGTATCATAGCCACCACATGACGACATCCTCCTCGCGCGCCGATTCCGGCTTCGCCTACAGCCGATCCTTCTTCGAAAACCTGGTCGACACGGCCCTGGCGCACGCCAGGAAGCTCGGTGCCACCGACGCCGGGGCCGAGGCCTCCGAGGGCTGCGGCCTGAGCGTCTCGGTGCGCAAGGGCGAGCTGGAGAACGTCGAGCGCAACCGCGACAAGTCGCTGGGCGTCACGGTCTACGTGGGCCATCGCCGCGGCAACGCCAGTACCTCCGATTTCTCCGAGGCGGCCATCGCCCAGACGGTGCAGGCGGCCTACGACATCGCCCGCTTCACCGCCGAAGACCCCGTCAGCGGCCTGCCGGACGAGGAAGACATCGCCAAGGAACACCCCGAGCTGGACCTGTTCCACCCCTGGGACGTGACCAGCGAGCAGGCCGCCAAACTGGCCCTGGAGTGCGAAGAGGCGGCGCTTTCGACCGACAAGCGCATCACCAACAGCGAGGGCGCGGGCGTCTCGGCCCAGCAGAGCCACTTCTTCAGTGCCCACACGCACGGTTTTCGCGGCGGCTATGCCAGTTCGCGGCACTCCATTTCGGTGGCGCCCATCGCCGGCAAGGGCGACGACATGCAGCGCGACGCCTGGTACAGCTCGATGCGCTCGGCCGACGAACTGGCCAGCCCGCAGGCCGTGGGCCGCTACGCCGCCGAGCGCGCGCTCAGCCGCCTGAAGTCGCGCAAGATCAAGACCACCGAATGCCCGGTGCTGTTCGAGTCGCCGCTGGCCGTGGGCCTGCTGGGCTCGCTGGTGCAGGCCGTGAGCGGCGGGTCGCTCTACCGCAAGAGCAGCTTCCTGCTCGATTCGCTGGGCAAGCCCGTGCTGCCCGCGCACGTCGACGTGGCCGAAGATCCGCACGTCCTGCGCGGCAAGGGCAGCGCCCCCTTCGACGACGAAGGCGTGACCACCCGGGCGCGCAAGGTGGTCGATGCCGGCCGCCTCGAAGGCTATTTCCTCTCGACCTATTCGGCCCGCAAGCTGGGCATGAAGACCACCGGCAACGCCGGCGGCTCGCACAACCTCACGCTCAGCTCGCGCCTGACGAAGCACACCGACGACCTCGACGCCATGCTCGCCAAGCTGGGCACGGGCCTGTTCGTGATCGAGCTGATGGGCCAGGGCGTGAACTACGTGACCGGCGACTACTCGCGCGGCGCCAGCGGCTTCTGGGTCGAGAAGGGCAAGATCGCCTTCCCGGTGCAGGAGATCACCATCGCCGGCAACCTGAAGGACATGCTGCTGGGTATTGAAGCCATCGGGGCGGATGCCTACACTTTCGGCGCCAAGACCACCGGATCGGTCCTGGTGAACCGCATGAAGGTCGCCGGCGCCTGAGGCCCTGAGGCCATTGCCGCCGGCTACCGCGCGAGGGCTTGTCGAACCATGAGGCACAACGCAGCGCGAAAACCGGAACTCGAGCACGAACTGATGCGCGACCCGCGGCTGGGCTTCGAGCCCGCGGGCGGCAGTTCGGTGCGCTGCCTCCAGCACGGCGTGCCGTGGCCCTTCGACTGCTGGCACTACCACGACGAATACGAGCTGCAGTGCATCAACCGCAGCAGCGGCGACGCTTTCGTGGGAGACCACATCGGCCGCTTCGAGCCCGGCTACGTGGCGCTGGTGGGCGCCCGGCTGCCCCACACCTGGATCTCGCACGACGTGCCGCCCGAGGGCATCACAGAGCGCAGCATGGTCATCCACTTCCGCGACGAGCCGCTGCGAAAGGGCACCGACCTGTTCCCCGAGCTGAACGCGGTGCTGCCGATGCTCGACCGGGCGAAACTGGGCATCGAGTTCTTCGGCATCCATTCGCTGGTGCGCGAACGTTTCCTGCGCGTGCAGGCGCAGGAGGGCATGGCCCGGCTGGCGGAGTTCATCGGCCTGCTGCACGAGTTGGCCCGCTGGCCCGACTGGCGCCAGATTTCCAGCACCGCCGACCCGGCCGGGGAAGACCCGAGCGCCAACACCCGCATGCGCCGCGTGCTCGACTACCTCGACCGGCACCTGACGGAGGAGCTCTCCCTGCCGGCCGTCTGCGCCGTGGCCAACATGGCCGAGAGCAGCTTCTCGCGCTGGTTCCACAGGCACATGGGCGCCACCTTCACCGACTTCGTCACGCGGCTGCGCGTGGCCAAGGCCTGCGAGATGCTGCAGGTGTCCGACCGGCTGGTGAGCGACATCTGCTACGAGGTGGGTTTCGCGAACCTCGCGAACTTCAACCGCCGCTTTCTCCAGCTAAAGGGCATGACGCCCTCGGCCTACCGGCAGCAGGCGCAGGACCGCTTCGGCTTGCGCACCGCGCAGAACACGCCGCTCGTCACGACGGCCTGAGCCTGCGTCTTGGGCATCACGGACTCGCGTCCTGCGGCGTCAGGTGCCGGGTCAGCGCCCAGAACACCAGCGCCACGGCGCTGACGAAGGCTCCGGCAATGCAGACGCCGTTCCAGCCCGCATGGGCGTACACCATCGTCGAGGCCATCGAGCCGGTGGCCGACCCGATGGAATAAAAGATCATGTACCCGGCGGTCAACCGGCTCTGCGCCTCGGGGCGCACGCGGTAGATCAGGCTCTGGTTGGCCACGTGCACCGACTGCAGGCCGAAGTCGATGGCGACCACGCCGGCCACCATCGCCCAGATGGACCACGGCAACATCGCGATGAGCGCCCACGACAGCAGCATCACGACCAGGCCGATGCAGGTGGTGCGCTGGGCGCGACCACGGTCCGACTGGCGGCCGGCGCGCGCGGCGCCTAGAGCACCGGCCGCGCCCGCGAGGCCGAACAGCCCCACCTGCGTGTGCGACAGCGAGAAGGGCGGCGCCGTCAGCGGCAGCACCATCGGCGTCAGCAGCATGGTGACGGCCATGAAGATCAGCATCGCGAGCACCGCGCGGATGCGCAGCACGGGCTCCTGCGCGAAGAGCGCGAACACCGAGCGGATCAGTTGCAGGTACGGGATGCCGGGCGCGGGCCGCGTGTTTGCCGGAAGCACCATCCACAGCAGGGCGGAGACCACCAGCGTGGCCGCCGCCGACGCAAGGTACACCGAGCGCCAGCCGAAGAGATCCGACAACGTCCCCGAGACCGCGCGCGCCAGCAGGATGCCGATGATGATGCCGCTGGTGACTGTGCCCACCACGCGGCCGCGTTCGCCCGGCGCGGCCATGCTCGCGGCGTAGGCGACCAGCACCTGCGTGACGACGGCCAGCACGCCCACGGCGGCCATCGCCGGCAGCAGGATCGACGCACGGGGCGCCAGCGCCACGGCCAGCAGCGCGACCACCGACAGCAGCGACTGCCCGACGATCAGCCGCCGCCGGTCGACGAGGTCACCCAGCGGAACCACCAGCAGCAGCCCGAGGCCGTAGCCGATCTGGGTGATGGTGATGACGATGCCGACCGTGGCGGGCCGGATGCCGAAGGTGTCGGCCAGCGTGTCCAGCAGCGGCTGGGCGTAGTAGACATTGGCCACCGCGAGCCCGCAGGCGACTGCGAACAGCAGCGCCAGGGCGCCCGATATCGACGGCTCGGGGCATGGCCGCGCCCCGGCCGCATCGACGTTCAACTCCATGACGGCCCTCAGGCGCTCAGTGCATCGTGGAAATGCTCGATGTGGGTGGCGATCACCTCGCCCAGCTCCTCGAGCGCGAAATGGCCGGTGTCGAGCAGCTTGAAGTCGACCTGCCTGAGGTCGCGCTGGTAGGGATAGGCGCCCGAGGGCGGAAAGATCACATCGTTGGCGCCCCAGACGATCAGCATCGGCGGCTGGTGCTGCCTGAAGTAGGCCTGCCAGGAGGGGTAGAGCGAGAGGTTGCTTCCGTAGTCGTACAGCAGCGCGGCCATCGCGTCCTTGTTGCCGGGGCGCGCGAGCAGGGCGCGCTGCAGCAGCCAGCTGTCGGGGTCGATGCGCTCCACGTCCTTCACGCCGTGGGTGTAGTTCCACGCCAGTGCCTCGTCGGACATCGCAGCCTCGCGGATGCGCGCGTAGTTGGCCGGCGACGGGTCGCGCCACAGCTCGCGGGCGAGGCCCCAGAAGTCGTCCGGCAGGCCTTCCTCGTAGGCGTTGGCGTTCTGCACCACGAGGAAGTCGACCTTTTCGGGGTGGCGGCTGGCCAGCCGGAATCCCACCGGGCCGCCGAAGTCCTGCATGTAGAGGCCGTAGCGCTCGAGGCCGAGCTGGCCAGTGAATTTCCCGACGATGTCGGCGAGATGGTCGAAGGTGTAGCTGAACTCCACGACCGAGGGCGCGTCGCTGTGCCCGAAGCCGGGGTAGTCCGGCGCGATGACGTGGAAGCGATGGGCCAGCCGCTCGATCAGCCCGCGGTACATGAAGGACGAGGCGGGAAAGCCGTGCAGCAGGAGCAGGGCGGGCAGCCTGGGGTCGCCTGCCTCGCGATAGAAGACCTTCAGGCCGTCGATGGTGGTGGTGCGGTAGTGGGTGGTCATGGCGGTTGTGGTTTCAAAAAAAGACCAGGCGGATTCTATCGATCTGGTTTTATGTTGCAACCGATAAGGGGAAACGGCCAAGCCATGCAGCAAGAGGCTGCGTTCATGGCGTCGGGAAGAAGGAGGCCGGCACCGTGGCGCGCCGGCTTCCGGTTCACCGCGTCAGCTCAGCTCACTGAACCGACACCGCGCTCCACGCGCGGCCCACTGCGGCCTGCTCCGCGGAGTTGGCACCGTAAAGATCCGCGGCGGCCCGCATCGATGCGGCACGGGCGTTCGGGTATGTCGAGCTGGAGTTCAGGTACACCGTCAGCGTGCGGTACCAGATCCGGCCGGCCTTGTCGCGGCCGATGCCCGACAGGCTCGTATCGCCGTTGCACACCAGGTCGTTTTTCGTCAGCCTGCTTTCGTCCGCGGGCACCACCGCACCTTCGGCCAGCAGGTAGAAGAAGCGGTTGCCCACGCCGGAGGTGAGGTGCGGGTCGTGGCGGGGATTCACCTGCGTGCTCTTGAACCCGCCCTGCGGATAGCAGACGTACGAACGCCCGTCGACATCCTGCTTGTACATCTTGCGCAGGCCGCCGGCCAGGATCCTCGCGCCGATGACGTAGTTGCCCGGATCGTTCGCGTTGTTCGCATGGAACTTGACGAGGGTTCCGAAGATGTCGGAGTTCGCCTCGTTCAGCCCGCCCGCGTCGCGCGAGTACGCGAGGTTCGCGGTGGCCTGGTTCACGCCGTGGCTCATCTCGTGCCCGGCGACGTCGATGGACACCACGGGCTTCGGCAGCGCGGTGCCCGGTTCCCCGTCGCCGTAGGCCATCATGCGGTACTCGCCCAGCCACGCGGCATTCGCCCCGGTGGTGGAGCCGTCGCGGTTGAGGAACAGCACATGCGCGTAGCTCTGCACGCCCTTGCCGTCGTTGAAGATGCCGTTGCGGCCGTGGGTGGTCTTGTAGTAGTCCCAGGTCTTGGCCAGGCCGTAGTTGATGTCGACCGCCACGGTCTTGCGATCGGTGGTGCTGCCGTTGCCCCACTTGTTGTCGGGGCTGGTGAAGGGCGCGAGGTCAGGCGAGTCCGCGAGGTCGGTGTACACGGCGTCGCGGCCGTCGATCACCTCGCCGCTGCCGCGTGTCGGGTCGACCATGCGATAGGCGTTGTTGCCGGTCTGGTCGGTGGTGATCTGCAGCTCGCCGTAGTACAGCGACTTGCCGGTGCCGGTTGCGGCCGCGGTGTGAATCAGGTCTTCGGAGTCCAGCAGCCTGCCGTCGTGCGCGTCGACGTAGTAGACGACGGCGCTTCCGTGCGCGGCGGTGGCCCTGCCATACACGCGCACCGCATAGGCGAGCACCGGCGCCTCGTCGCGCGCGAAGACGACCAGCTCGGGCGTGCCGTAGCGCGTTACCGCGCTGGCGAAGTTCTGCGCCGCGATGCTCTTCGCGCGCTCGGCGCCGATGTCGGGCGCGTTCCGGATCACGGTGCGCCCGTCGACCTTGGCCAGCGTCTCGGGCAGCGCGATGGCGCTCTTCTGCGTCAGGTCGGACTGCAGCAGCCGGCCCTTGCTCGAATGCACGATCACGTCGCCGCCGATCACGCGCAGGCCGTCGTGGTAGCGGTCGAAGCGCACGTGCTCGGTGCCGTCCTTGTCCACGATCACGTCGCGCGCCTTGAACTGGTCGCCGCCGGAAGGCAGCGCGGTCTTGCTCGCCGCACCTGATGCCGCCGCGCGGCCCTGAGAGGCGGCCGCGGGCGCCGCGACGCTGAAGCTCGACGGGTTGCTCTGGATCAGCTCCAGCGCGCGGTCGATCGCGGCTTGTCGGTCCGCCTCGGCGGCGAGGGCGACATGCCCCGCCACGGTCAGCACTGCCACTACGAGAACTCTGAGTCTGGTCTTCATAGGCATTCCTTGAAAGGTGATGTAAGGGGTAGACACATACCGGCCCGACCGACGCTTGTGGCAGCGGCCATTGGCCGGGCGCATTAGAGCCGGGATGCAACGGAGCGTCGATACGCGGGAAGTAGTCGATCCGGAGGAATTTCCGCGTGCGCGCGGGCGGCCTTCACACCTTCGTTTTGCTATCGATACGAAGGGGGTACTGGCGCGATGGAAGGCAACGCATCGGGCAAACCCTATGCGGGTTGTTCGGACAGCCGGGCAACCGATACGCATCTGCCCCCGGCAAAACCCCGAGCCGGCTGGTCATGAAAATACCAGTGCCCCGGCTCGCGTGTACGCGGCGCCGGGCCGCCGGTGCCTACGCTTCGTCCCACCTGTTTCCGCCGCGATTTGCCGGCAATCCACGACAGGCTCAAAGGAGACAAAAGCGATGGCTGTTCAAGAAAACCGGCACCTGAAGACGGGTTGCGCGATGCTGCTGGCGGCACTGGCCGCATGGGGTGGCGCGGCCCAGGCGCAGCAGGTCTGCAAGGAGGATCTGCGCGTCCTGTCCCAGCCCCGCGACGGGCTGACCCTGCTCGAGAAGTACAAGGACGAGTTCAAGGCCCTCAGCGGCGCCTCGTTCAACATTGACAACCTCAACGAGAACGACCGCCGCACCAAGACCCGCGCGGACGCTTCGACCGTGGGCAAGTACCACGTGTACTACGTCGACGAGGCCAACGTGCCGCTGTTCGCCCAGTCGAAGTGGATCGTGCCGCTGGCCAAGTACTACCCCGCCGACTACGACTACGCCGACTTCGACCCCGGTCGCCAGAAGGTCGCGACCTTCGACGGCCAGGTCTGGTTCGCGCCGCTCACCGGCGGTGGCGACCTGCTGGTCTACCGCAAGGACCTGCTGGAGAAGGCCGGCATCAAGCCGCCGACCACGCTCGACGAATTCGTCGAGGCCGCGAAGAAGCTCAACGACCCGGCCAACGGCGTCTACGGCGTGGCACTGCGCGGCCAGCGCGGCTCGGGTGCCAACGTGTGGCGCTGGATGCCGTTCTTCCGCGGCTATGGCGGCCAGTGGTTCGACGGCGACAAGCCCGTGTTCGATTCGGCCGCCGCGGTGAAGGCCACGCAGACCTACCTCGACCTGTTCAAGTACTCGGCGCCCGGCACCAAGACAGGCGGCTGGGACGAATCCACCGGCGCCTTCCTTGCCGGCAAGGTGGCGATGCTGGTCGAGTCGACTCCGCTGGCCGGCAATGCGCTCGACCCGAAGATGTCGACCGTGATCGGCAAGGTCGCCTACCTGCCGCCGCCCACGCCGCTGACCGGCGGCGGCTACGGCCACGGCCTGGCCATCGGCGCCAAGGCCAACAAGACCGAGGAAGCGAAGAAGTGCGCGGGCCTGTTCGTCGCCTGGGCCACTTCCAAGAAGCAGGAGCAGCGCCGCCTCGCCGAGGGCCAGTTCGGCGAGCTCAACCGCACCAGCGTGCTGGCCAGCCCCGAGTTCTCCAAGCGCTATGGCGCCGATCTCGGCAAGGCGCTGGCCGACACCGGCAAGGTCACGGCCGTGAACTTCTGGCAGGACCCGGCCTGGCCCGACCTCGGCGATCGCTGGGGGATCATCCTGGAAGAGCTGATCACGGGCTCCCGCACCGACATCAAGGCCGGCCTCGACGAACTCGATGCCTACGCGAAGCAACTGGTCGCGCGGCGCAAGAAGTAAGTAAATGACGCTCAGGGAGAAGAAAAAGAAGACGACGAGGCTGCCTCTCGTCTTCATCGGCCCCGGGCTGCTGGTGCTGGCTGTGCTGGCACTGGTGCCCACGCTCTTCGCGATCTGCATCTCGCTGCAGGACCGCGAGCTGGGGCAGGCGGACACGGGTTGGGTGTGGTTCTCGAACTACATCCAGCTCTTTTCCGACCGGCGTTTCCTCAATTCCGTGCGCGTGTCGCTGGTGTGGGAGGTGCTGACCGTCAGCGCCACCATGGGCCTCGCGGTGCTGCTGGGCGTGCTGCTGTTCCAGTGCACCACCACGCGCTGGCGCAACCTGCTGTCGATGCTGTTCATCGTGCCGGTGCTGCTGCCGCGCGTGTCGGCGGCCTTCGTGTGGAAGTTCGCCTTCCATCCGCTGTTCGGCCTTTTGACCTGGCCGTACAAGGCGATCACCGGCGAGCCGCTGGACCTGCTGGCCAGCCCGGTCACCGCGCTGCTCACCGTGGCCTTTGTCGACGTGTGGCAGTGGGGCCTGTTCTTCGCCGTCATCGTGCTCAAGCTGCTCGAGACCCTGCCGCCGCAGCCCTTCGAGGCCGCGCGCATGGACCATGCGAAGACCTGGGAGGTCTACGCCTACGTTGCGCTGCCGATGCTCAAGGCGCCGCTCGTCAGCCTGTGCTTCGTGAAGATGGTGGAGTCGCTGCGCGCCTTCGACCTCATCTACGTGATGACGCGCGGCGGCCCCGGCATCTCGACCGAGACGCTGGACATGTACGCCTTCTCGCAGGGTTTCATCGAGTCGGGCCGCATCTCGTATGCCTCGGGCATGGCGGTGCTGATGATGGTCGCCTCGACCGTGGCGTTCACCTACATCTGGAAATGGACGCGACCGAAATGAGCGCTGCCGCAAAGAAGAAGATTTCCATTGGCACGCTGCTCGCGCGGCTGGTGCTGATCGCGGCCGGGCTCTCGGCGCTGGTGCCGGTGCTCTGGACCTTTCTCAACTCGTTCAAGAACCGGGTGGACATCGTCTCGGCGGTGCCCAAGTTCTTCTTCACGCCCACGCTGGAGAACTACATCTACGTGCTGAGCCGCGAGGCGGTGGCGCAGGGGCTGCTCAACTCCGTCGTGGTGGTGGGCGCGGCGGTGATCGCCGGCGCGGTGCTCGGGCTGCCGGCCGCCTATGCGCTCGCACGCTATCCGCTGCGCTGGGCCGACGACATCCAGTTCTTCGTGCTCTCGATGCGCTTCCTGCCGCCGGTGGCGGTGGCCATTCCGCTGATGGTGATCTGGCTGCAGCTGGAGCTGTACGACACGCGCATCGCGCTCATCGTCACCTACACGCTGCTCACGCTTTCCACCGTGATCTGGCTCGCCATACCCGCCTTCAGGGCCGTGCCGAAAGAGGTGGAGGAGGCCGGCCGCGTCGACGGCTACGGCCCCTACGCGATCTTCTTCAAGGTGGCGCTGCCGATCGCTGCGCGCTCGCTGATCGGTGCCATCGCCTTCGGCTTCGTGCTGGTGTGGAACGAGTTCCTCATCGCGCTGATGCTCACCACCTCGGACGCCAAGACGCTGCCCATCGTGGCGTCGGAGCTGAGCCAGCTCGGGCGCGACGTGCCCTGGGGCATTTTGAATGCGTCCGTCATCCTGCTTTCGCTGCCGCCGCTGCTCATGGTCGGCGTGCTCAGCGGTTTTCTCAACGCGGCGTTCAAGCGCAAGCGCGACGCGGCATGAGCCCAAAGGGCCCCCTTTCCCGGAACAACGAAATGTCTGCAATCAGCTGTCACAAGATCATCAAGCGCTATGGCGACACGCAGGTCGTCCACCAGTTCGACCTCGACGTGTCCGACAACGAGTTCGTCGTGTTCCTCGGCCCCTCGGGCTGCGGCAAGTCGACCATCCTGCGCATGCTCGCGGGCCTGGAGGACATCTCCGACGGCGACCTCATGATCGGCGGCCAGCGCGTGAACGACCTGCCGCCGCAGGAGCGCGGCATCGCCATGGTGTTCCAGAACTACGCGCTCTATCCGCACATGAGCGTGCGCGACAACATCGCATTCGGCCTCAAGCGGCTGAAGGTGCCCAAGGCGGAGATCGACGCGCGCATCAAGGAGGTGTCGGACACGCTGGGGCTTGAGCGCTACCTGCAGCGCAAGCCCACCGAGCTGTCGGGCGGGCAGCAGCAGCGCGTGGCGATCGCGCGGGCGATGATCAAGACGCCCAAGGTGTTCCTCTTCGACGAGCCGCTGTCGAACCTCGACGCCAAGCTGCGCAACCACATGCGCATCGAGATCGCCCGGCTGCACCAGGCGCTGAAGACCACCACGGTCTACGTCACGCACGACCAGCACGAGGCCATGACGCTGGCCGATCGCATCGTGCTGCTGCGCGACGGACGCATCGAGCAGGTCGGCTCGCCGCGCGAGATCTTCGAGCGGCCGCGCTCCGCCTTCGTGGCAGGCTTCATCGGCACGCCGCCGATGAATCTCGTCGAGATGCAGGTGCGTGACGCGGGCGGCTGTTTCGAGCTCTCGGGCCGCGAGGGCATGGTGCGCGTGGATCCGCGCCGCTTTGCGCTCGAGGGCCGGCAGCGTGTGACGCTGGGTGTGCGGCCCGCGCACCTGCAGGCCGACGCGCAGGACGGCCGCGACGGCGGCTTCGCCGGCGAGGTGCAGCTCATCGAGTACCTCGGCAACGAGGTGCTGGTGAGCTTCGGCCAGGGCGAGAGCGAAATCGCCGCGCTGATGCCTTCCGCGCAGTGCCCGGCGCTGCGCGATCGCGTGCGCTTCGTGGCCGACCCGGCGCAGGTCCACATTTTCGACATCGACTCCGGCGCCTCGCTGCTGCGCGCCGAGGCCTCATTGCACTGACGACATACCGACAACACTCCTTCAAGGACTCAAGAAAATGAAAGCACTGGTTCTGGAAAAAGCGCACGAGCTCAGGCTGCGCGACGTCGAGCTTCCCCTGGACATGGGGCCGCGCGACGTGAAGATCCGCATGCACACCGTGGGCGTGTGCGGCAGCGACGTGCACTACTACCAGCACGGCGGCATCGGCCCCTACGTTGTGGAAGAGCCCATGGTGCTGGGCCACGAGGCCTCGGGCATCGTGGCCGAGGTGGGCGCCGAGGTCACGCACCTCAAGCCGGGCGACCGCGTGTGCATGGAGCCCGGCATCCCGCGCATGGATTCGCGCGCCACGCTCGAGGGCATCTACAACCTCGACCCTGCCGTGCGCTTCTGGGCCACGCCGCCGATCCATGGTTGCCTTACGCCCTTCGTGGTGCACCCGGCGGCCTTCACCTTCCGCCTGCCCGACAACGTGAGCTTCGGCGAGGGCGCCATCGTCGAGCCGCTGGCCATCGGCCTGCAGGCCGCGAAGAAGGCCGCGCTGAAGCCGGGCGACGTGGCGGTGGTCATCGGCGCCGGCACCATCGGCGCGATGACGGCGCTGGCCGCGCTCGCGGGCGGCGCGGCGCGCGTGATCCTCGCGGACCTCGTGCCGGAGAAGCTGGCGCTCTTCGCCGGCAACCCGGCCGTCACCACGGTCGACGTGCGCAACGGCAAGCTTGCCGACACCGTGAAGTCGCTGACCGACGGCTGGGGCGCCAACGTGGTGTTCGAGGCCAGCGGCAGCGCGCGCGCCTTCGACGGCATCTTCGACCTGCTGTGCCCCGGCGGCTGCCTGGTGATGGTGGGCATACCCGCCGACAAGGTGGCCTTCGACATCGTGGCCATCCAGGCGAAGGAGGCGCGCATCGAGTCGGTGTTCCGCTACGCCAACATCTTCCCGCGCGCGCTGGCGTTGATCGCCTCGGGGCAGGTCGACGTGAAGCCATTCATCTCGCGCACCTTCGCGTTCGAGGACGGCATCAAGGCCTTCGAGGAAGCGGCGGCCGGCCGCGCGACGGACGTGAAGATCCAGATCGAGTTTCCGGAGCCTGTGGCCGCCTGACGGCTCGGGCAATCCTTCGACGCAAGGGCGCCGGGCAAGGGGAAATGCCGGGGGGCGCGGCGCGCATGCGCGGATAAAGTGGCCGGGTTTTTGCCACCCGGAGCCCTCGCGCCAATGCCCTTGCCGTTCCGAAACGTCGTCCTCACCGGTGCCTGCGGCGGGTTGGGACAGGCGCTGGCGCGCGAGCTGATCGGCAACGGGGCGAGCGTGGCGCTGGTGGGGCTCGACACCGGCAGGCTCGCCGAACTGGCCGCGCTCGCGCCGGACCGCTGCTCGGTCTACACCCCCGACGTATCCCAAGGCGCCGCCATGCAGGCCGTGGCCGTCGACTGGACGGCGCGGGCCGGCGTGCCGGACCTCGTGATCGCCAACGCCGGCGTCGCGGGCGGCTACGACACCGCCGAGGCCGGCGACCTCGCGGTGTTCCGCCGCATGCTCGAAATCAACCTGCTGGGCGCGGCCACCACCTTCCAGCCTTTCGTGAGCGCGATGCGCGCGCAGCGACGCGGCGCGCTGGTCGGCGTGGCCAGCATCGCCGGCTGGCGCGGCATGCCGGGCAACGGCGCCTACTGCGCGAGCAAGGCCGGGCTGATCCGCTACCTGGAAAGCCTGCGCGCCGAGCTGCGCGAGACGGGGCTCACGGTGCACACGGTCAGCCCCGGCTACATCCGCACCGCGCTCACAGCCGGCAACCGCTTCGCGATGCCGGGGCTGCTCGAGGCCGACGATGCCGCGCACCGGCTGCTGGCGGCCGTGGCGGCGGGGCGCGAGAAGATCGTGCTGCCGCGCCGCATCGGCTGGCTGTCGAAGGCGCTCGACCTGCTGCCGGAGAAACTGCACGACCGCCTGCTGCGTGGCCAGCCGCGCAAGCCGCGCATCGGCGAGGCGGGCGCCACTGCCATTCCCGGTCTTTCGAAGGAGCCTCCGCCCCGATGACGTCCAACGCAGCAGCAGTACCGACCCACGAACAGATCGCACTGATCGGCGCCGGCCCCTCCGGCCTTGCCGGTGCGCGCAACCTGCAGAAGCACGGCGTGCCGTTCCAGGGCTTCGAGGCGCACGGTGACGTGGGCGGCCTGTGGGACATCGCCAATCCGCGCTCCACCGTCTACCACTCGGCGCACCTGATCTCCAGCAAGCACACCACCGAGTTCACCGAGTTCCCGATGGCCGACAGCGTGGCCGACTACCCGAGCCACCGCGAACTGCGCAGCTACTTCAGCGACTTCGCGGATAGGTTCGGTCTGCGCGAACATTTCCGCTTCGGCACGCGCGTGCTGCGTGTGGAGCCGGCGAGCGACGCGCCCGATACGCGCTGGCTCGTCACCACCGAGGACGGGGAGGGCACCGTCGAGACGGCCGAGTACAGGGGCGTGGTCATTGCCAATGGCACGCTTGCCGAGCCCAAGCGGCCGAGCTTCGACGGCAACTTCGATGGCGAGCTGCTGCACACCAGCGACTACAAGCACCCGGAACTCTTCAAGGACAAGCGCGTGTTGATCGTCGGCGCGGGCAACTCGGGCTGCGACATCGCGGTCGATGCGGTGCATTACGCGAAGAGCGTCGACATCTCGGTGCGGCGCGGCTACTACTTCGTGCCCAAGTACGTGTTCGGCAAGCCGGCCGACACGCTCGGTGGCAAGCGGCCGCTGCCGCCGTGGCTCAAGCAGCGCATCGACTCCACGGTGCTCAAGTGGTTCACCGGCGATCCGGTGCGATTCGGCTTTCCGAAGCCCGACTACCGGATGTACGAGTCGCACCCCATCGTGAACTCGCTGGTGCTGCACCATGTGGGCCACGGCGACATCGGCGTGCGCGCCGACGTCGCGCGGCTCGACGGACGCACGGTGCACTTCAGGGACGGCAGCGCGCGCGACTACGACCTGATCCTGGCGGCCACCGGCTATGCGCTGCACTACCCGTTCATCGACCGCGAGCTGCTGAACTGGCAGGGCATGGCGCCACGGCTGTACCTCAACATCTTCTCGCCGCGCTTCGAGAACATCGCGGTGCTCGGGATGATCGAGGCGAGCGGCATCGGATGGCAGGGGCGGTACGAGCAGGCCGAGCTGGTGGCTCGCTACTTCCGCGCGCAGGCGGCCGGCTTGCCGTGCGCCGCCGCGCTGCGCACGGCCGCACAGGGGCCGATACCCGACCTGTCGGGCGGCTTCAAGTACCTGCAGCTGGAGCGCATGGCGTACTACGTGCACAAGGACACCTACCGCGCGGCCGTGCGCAACGCGGCCGCGGCGCTGGCCGCCCCCGCCTGAAGACGAAGAACGAAGGAAGCCCCGCGCATGCTGCCCGTCGACGAGATACGCCTTCACTTCAATCCGGCCTCGCTGGTGCTGCTCAACGTGGTGCTGGGCTTTTTGATGTTCGGCATCGCGCTGGACACGCGCATCGAAGACTTCAGGCGCGTGGCGCGCATGCCAGGCGCCATGGCCGTGGGCATAGGCGCGCAGTTCATCGTGCTGCCGGCCGTCACCTATGTGCTCACGCTGATCCTCAAGCCCGGCCCGAGCATCGCGCTGGGCATGATCCTGGTGGCCTGCTGCCCGCCGGGGAACATCTCGCAGATCCTCACGCACCGCGCGCGCGGCAACGTGGCGCTGTCGGTGTCGATGACGGCGATCTCGAACGCGATCTCCATCGTCGTGATGCCGCTGAACTTCGCATTCTGGGGCGGCCTGCATCCGACGGCATCGGCGCTGCTGAAGACCATCGCGCTCGATCCGCTGGACATGCTGGGGCACATCGTGATGATCATCGGCATTCCCTTCGTGCTGGGCGTGGCGTGCGCGCACAGGCTGCCGGCGCTCACGGCGCGCATCAAGAAGCCGGTGGGCGTGCTGAGCTTCGTCGCGCTGATCGTGTTCATCATCGGCGCCATCGCGGGCAACTGGCGCTTCTTCCTCGACTACGTGGGGCTGGTGCTGCTGGCTGTGGTGATCCACGACGCGCTGGCCTTCGGCACGGGCTACCTGTGCGCGCGGCTCTCGGGGCTGGGCGACTACGACCGGCGCGCGGTGTCCATCGAGGTGGGCATCCGCAACTCGGGGCTCGGGCTGGTGCTCATCTTCAGCTTCTTCGGCGGGCTCGGCGGCATGGCCGTGGTTGCGGGCGTGTGGGGCTTCTGGGACATCATCGCGGGCCTGGCGCTGGCGAGCTGGTGGGGGCGCAGGCCCGTGAAGCCATGAACGAAGGGTTCGTCGCACGGCGCGTGCTGGTGACCGGGGCCGACGGCTTCCTGGGGCGCAGCGTGCTCGCGGCGCTGGCGGAGCAGGGCATGCTGCAGGCGCTGGTTGCGGTCGATGTGCGCGAGGTGCCCGCGGACCGCCGCCTGATGGGCGTGACCTACCAGCGGCTGGACGTGCGCGATTCGCGCATCGCCGAGACCATCGCCGACCATGCCATCGACACCGTCGTGCACCTGGCCTCCATCGTCACGCCGGGCAAGGACTCGGATCGCGCCTTCGAGCATTCGGTCGACGTGGGCGGCACGCGCAACGTGCTCGAAGCCTGCGTGGCGAAAGGGGTGCGGCACATCGTGGTGTCGTCGAGCGGCGCGGCCTATGGCTACCACGCAGACAACCCGGCATGGATCGACGAGTCGCAGCCGCTGCGCGGCAACGTGGTGTTCGCCTATGCCGATCACAAGCGGCAGGTGGAGGAGATGCTGGCCGGCTGTCGCGAGCGGCATCCGGCACTGGCGCAGACGGTGCTGCGCATCGGCACGATCCTCGGCGAGCGGGTGGACAACCAGATCACGGCGCTGTTCGAGAAGAAGCGGCTGATCGCCATCCGCGGCAGCGCGAGCCCCTTCGTGTTCGTGTGGGACGAGGACGTGACGGGTGCCATCGCGCATGCGCTCGGCGGCGCGCAGCCCGGCTGCTACAACCTCGCGGGTGATGGCGCGCTTACCATCCACGAGATCGCCTCGCGCCTCGGCAAGCATGCGGTCGACTGGCCGGCCGGTGTGCTGAAGACAGCACTGTCGGTTGGCTCGGCGCTTGGCGTGAGCCGCTACGGCCCTGAGCAGCTCGACTTCCTGCGCTACCGGCCGGTGCTGCTCAACACGGCGCTGAAGGAGCGCTTCGGCTACGTTCCGCGCAAGACCAGCAGCGAAGCCTTCGACGCTTTCGTGGCGGCGCGCGCGCACCAGGGGCGGCCGGTCACTTCTTCCTGATTTCTTCCGCCGGCGCGATCAGGTGGTCGAGCATGCGCCGGGCATTGAGCGGCAGGTCGGCCGACGAGCGCACGCAGGCCATCAGCGTGCGTTCGGCCCAGGCGTCGGCGAGCGAGGCGCGCGCGATCTTCATCGAGCGGGCGCAGCGTTCGGCCGCGGTCTGCGGGACGATGCCGACGCCGATGCCGTACTCCACCATGCGGCACACAGCCTCGAAGTTGCGCACGCGCACCCGGTAGGCGAGGTGCTTGCCGAGGGCGCGCACGTGCTGCGTGATCAGCAGCTGCAGGGCGCTGTCAGCGGGCAGGCCCACGAACTCGCTGTCGACCACCTCGGCCAGCCGCAGGCGTCGGCGCCCGGCGAGCGCGTGGCCGCGCGGCATCACGAGCACGAGGTCGTCGCGCCGGAAGGGATGGCATTCGAGCCCCTCACTGTCGATGGCGTCGGAGACGATGCCGATGTCGCACAGGCCGGCGCGCAGCGCTTCCACGGTGTCGGGGCTGGGGCGCTCTTCCAGGTCGACCGAGATGCGCGGGTGCTCGGCGAGAAAGCGGCTCAGCACCTCGGGCAGGTGCTCGGTCAGCGCCGAGGTGCCGCACATGAAGCGCACATGGCCCTTGAGGCCCTGGCCGTATTCGCCGAGTTCGCCGCGCAGCCGTTCCATCTGCTGCAGCACGACGCGTGCATGGTGCAGCAGCGTGCGGCCTGCTTCGGTGGCGCGAACGCCCTGCGCATGGCGGGTGAGCAACGGGGAGCCGAGCGCGTCTTCCATGCCGCGCACGCGCTGGCTGGCCGAGGCCAGCGTCATGTGCGAGCGTGCGGCGCCGCCGGTGAGGCTGCCGGCTTCGACCACGTTGAGGAAGAGCCGCAGGTCGGTGAGATCGAATCGCATGATCCGCCGGAGTGTGCACCAGGAGCCTCAGTCCCAGCCTGAGGCCGGCTGCGCGAATGCCGCATTTCCGGGTGCGGGCTTCCCCGGCAGACTCGGCCGCGATGACGATGCCAACGAACGACGCGATGACTTTCTGGGCCGCCGCCACGGCCGTGTACCTGCTGGCCGGCGTGATCAAGGGCGTGGTCGGCCTCGGGCTGCCGACGGTGTCGATGGGGCTGCTCGCGCTGTGGATGACGCCGGCGCAGGCGGCCGCGCTGCTGATCGTGCCCTCGCTCGTCACCAACATCTGGCAGACCGGGCCGCGCGCGAGCTTCATGCCGGTGCTGCGGCGCATCGGCGGGATGCAGGCGGGCGTGGTGGTCGGCACGCTGGGCGGCGCGTTCTGGCTGGGCGTGCCTGCGGGGGCGTGGGTGACGATTGCGCTCGGGGTGGCGCTGGTCGTCTACGCGGTCTGGGGGCTGACCGGGCGGCAGCTTCATGTGACCGACGCGCAGGCGCGCTGGGTGGGACCGCTGGTGGGCATCGTCACGGGGCTGGTCACGGCGGTGACGGGAGTGTTCGCGGTGCCGGCGGTGCCGTACCTGCAGGCGCTGGGGTTCCAGCGCGATTCGCTGATCCAGGCGATGGGGATTTCGTTCACCACCTCGACGGTGGTGTTGGCCATCGGGCTGGCCGGGAACGGGGGCTATCCGATGTCGGTGATCGGAGGCTCGGTCGCGATGCTGGCGCCGGCCATCGGCGGCATGGTGCTCGGGACCTGGCTGCGCAAGAGGCTGTCGGTGGCGGTGTTCAGGCGCTGCTTCCTGATCGGGCTGGCGCTGCTGGGCCTGTACATGGCCGCACGCGCCGGGCTGTGACGACGATGGCTCAGGCTGCGGCGAGCAGCAGCGTCGAGCGTACGCGCTCGATGGTCTGGCGGTAGGGCAGGGCGAAGTCGTCGAGCGCGTCGCCGGCTTCGAGCCAGCTGAACAGGAACACCAGGCCTTCTTCCTCGGGACTGCCCGTTGCCGTGTGCGTGAAGCTCTCGGGCAGCGTGCCCTCGGCGCGCATCAGGAAGATGTGCCACAGCTGCGGATGGCGGTGCGTGTTGCCTTCGACGCCGGCTTCGCATTCGCGATCCAGCGTGCCCAGCGACTGAAGTGCTCCGGCGTAGTCGATGCCGGATTCCTCGAGCAGCTCACGGCGCACCGCCACTTCGGGCGATTCGCCGGGCTCGATGGTGCCCTTGGGGAGCTGCATGCCGCCATCCTCGGGATGGCGGAACACCAACAGCCGGCCCCGCGCGTCGACCAGGCAGGCGCAGGCCTTGGGGATGGTGGCGGAGGGGCTGCCGGTGTTGTTCGTCATCTTCAGGCGCCCGTGAGAGCGGCCTTGACCGCTGCGCTGACCTGGCCCATGTCGGCCTTGCCGGCGAGGCGGGTCTTGACCACGCCCATTACCTTGCCCATGTCGCCGGGGCCGCTGGCACCCAGTTCGGCCACGATGGCCTTCACCGCGGCCGCCGTTTCATCGGCGCTCATGCGCTGGGGCAGATAGACCTCCAGCACCTTGATCTCGGCGGCTTCCTTGTCGGCGAGGTCGGTGCGGCCGCCGGTGGTGAAGGCAGCGATCGAGTCCTTGCGCTGCTTGACCATCTTGTCGACGATGGCGACGACCATGGTGTCGTCGAGCTCCACGCGCTCGTCGACTTCCTTCTGCTTCATGGCTGCGAGCAGCAGGCGGATGGTGGCAAGGCGCTCGGATTCCTTGGCGCGCATCGCCGTCTTCATGTCTTCGGTGATCTGTTCTTTGATAGTCATTCTTCGGCAACCTTTCGGAAAAAACAAAAGCCGCGGCAGGTTTCCCTGGCGCGGCTGAGGCAACGGAGCGGCTGTGCTGACTTTCGTCTGGAGCCTGCCGCCCGGGGCGTTGCTTAGTACAGCTTCTTGGGCAGCTGCATGCTGCGCACGCGCTTGTAGTGGCGCTTGACCGCGGCGGCCTTCTTGCGCTTGCGCTCGGCGGTCGGCTTTTCGTAGAACTCGCGGGCACGCAGGTCGGTCAGCAGGCCGAGCTTTTCGATGGTGCGCTTGAAACGGCGCAGTGCGACGTCGAAGGGCTCGTTTTCTTTAACGCGGATGGTGGTCATTGATGAATCGTTGAAATGAATTTGGCTTGGAGAGATCGAGGCCCCAAGCCGGGGTTCCTCAACTGAAAAACATTGCGGCCGTTGAGGTAAGGCCAAGAGTTAGCCCGCGAGTATAGCACTCCCCCAGGCTGCGCGCACTTCGTGTCGCTTCGCCTTCCCCCTCGCCGGGGGCGACACCGGAGGCCCGGCGGAGCCGGTTCCTCGGTGTCCCTGGACGGGGCCTCAGGGTTGCTCAGAGGGCTTGGGCGCACGCGTGGGCGCTCGCCCAGGCCCACTGGAAGTTGTATCCGCCCAGCCAGCCGGTCACATCGACCACTTCGCCGATGAAATACAGGCCCGGCTGCTTGGATTCCATGGTCTGGGACGACAGGTCGCGGGTGTCGACGCCGCCGGCCGTGACCTCGGCCTTCTTGTAGCCCTCGGTGCCGCTCGGGACGATCTGCCAGCGGGCGACGCGCTCCGACAGGGCCGCCAGCGCCTTGTCGGCCGCTTCGTTGACGGGGCGCTGCAGGGCCGGGTCCTGCCCGACCCAGGCGTCGGCCAGCCGGGAGGGCACCAGCGTGGCGAGCTCGTTGGCGATGCGTTTCTTCGATCGCAACTTGGCTTCGCCCAGTGACTCGGCCACGTTCACGCCCGGGGCGAAATCGAGCGTCAGCGGGGCGCCGGGCTTCCAGTAGCTCGAGATCTGCAGCACTGCCGGGCCCGACAGGCCCCGGTGGGTGAAGAGCAGGTCTTCGAGGAAAGCCATCTTTTCCTTCTTGGCGCCGGTCTCGATGCGCACCGGCAGCGCCAGGCCGGCCAGCTCGGCATACGGTGCCCAGGCGTCGCCGCCGAAGGTCAGCGGCACCAGCGCCGGTCGAGGCGTGACGATCCGCAGGCCGAATTGCTCCGCGATGCGATAGCCGAAGTCGCTGGCGCCGATCTGCGGAATCGACAGGCCGCCGGTAGCGACCACGATCTTCGGCGTCTCGATCAGTCCGCGACTGCTCTCGATTTGATAGCTGCCAGGGCCTGCCGATACGATTTTTCCGACCTTGCACGGCTGCCACCGCTCGACCCCGCCCGCCGCGCATTCGGCCAGCAGCATGTCGACGATCTGCTGCGACGAGCCGTCGCAGAACAGCTGCCCCTTGTGCTTCTCGTGGAAGGCGATTCCGTGCTTCTGCACCAGTTCGATGAATTGCTGCGGTGCATAGCGCGACAGCGCCGAGCGGCAGAAATTCGGGTTGTCGCCGATGAAGTGGCGCTGCGGCGCGCGCACGTCGAGGTCGCGATTCGTGAAATTGGCGCGCCCGCCGCCCGAGATGCGGATCTTCTCGCCCACCTTCTCGCTGTGGTCCAGCACCAGCACCTTCAACCCGCGCTGGCCTGCCACGCCGGCGCAGAACAGCCCCGCGGCCCCGGCACCGATCACGACGACGTCGAAGCGCGACGCGGAAGAAACGTCCGCGCTCAAGGGCCATCGGCCGCGAGCAGCGGCGGCGGGTTGTATTTCAGGTGGCCGACGTAGCGCAGCGGCTGCGTGGCGGCGATGGAGGGCACGTCGCCCTCGCGCATGTGCAGCAGGTCGGCCGGGCTCACCCAGCGCGGGTCGGCGCTGGTGATCGGCAGGCCGGCCTGCCTGTAGGCCTCCAGCACGAACTGCGAGCAGAAGAACTGGTCGTCGCGGCTCGCGCCCAGCTGCACCATGGCCATGCCGCTCATGCAGTAGTGGCTCACGGCAGTAGGCATCAGCGGCAGTTCGCACAGCCGGCGGTTCAGCACGAAGGGCGCGTTCAGCAGCACGCCCACGGTGTTGTAGCGAACGCCGACCTGCGACATCGCCCATTCGCGCATGCGCGCGGCACCGGCGTCGTCCACGCCCGGCACGCGGAAGGCCACGACCATCTGTTCTTCGTCGACCACTTCGGCGAGCGGCCGCGCGCGCACACCCGTGCCCACGGCCTCGGCGATCTGGCCGTCGCCCAGGTACAGCACCGCGTGGCTCACCGGCGAGAAGGTGCCCAGCCGGATACCGAAGGAGTTCACCGTGGCGATGGAGGTCAGCAGGATGTCGCCCGGCGCCAGCGCGTCGGCGGCGATGAGTTCGCCGCCGTTGCCCGGCGCAATCACAGAGCTCTGCACGCGCAGGCGCAGCCCGGTGTCCTTGGTCGGCAGGTCGAGGCGGGTGGCGCAACCCGCCAGCAGCAATGCGGCGCCCGCGGCAACGATGGCCGCGGCGGCCCGGAAGGCGATACGCATCAGCCTTTCCAGATGAACGGGAACTTCAACTGCTTGAAGAAGCCGTTGGGCACGTAGTCGCCCAGCACGCCGTACTTCTCGGGCCAGAGCTTGGTGCTCTTCACGGCCGTGCCGAAGATGTAGTCGAGGAAGGCGTAGTGCGCCGCGTAGTTCTTGTCCAGCGCCTCCTGGTCCTGGCTGTGGTGCCAGTGGTGGAAGTTGGGCGTCACGATCAGGTAGCGCAGCGGGCCCAGCCGCACGCTCACGTTGCAGTGGTTGAACACCGCCTGGAAGCCCACCACCACGATGTAGGCGTCGATCACGTCCTTGCTGAAGCCCAGCACGTAGATGGGCGCCAGCACCAGCGTGCGCGTGATCAGCAGCTCGAGGATGTGCTGGCGCGAGCCCGCCATCCAGTCCATGCTCTTCACGCTGTGGTGCACCGCGTGCAGGCGCCACAGCACGGGCACCTCGTGGTAGGCACGATGCGTCCAGTACTGCACGAGGTCGGCCACCAGGATGATCAGCAGCAGCCCGGCCCAGAACGGCAGGTTGCCCACCCAGCCCCGGATGCCGTCGTTGGCGGCCCAGCCGAAGAGCTTGTGCACCATCAGGTTGGTGGCCAGCAGCACGAAGCCCACGATCATGTGGTTCACCACGAAATGGTGGAAGTCGGTCTGCCACTCCTCGCGGAACACCGGCTGGTCCTTTCGCAGCGCGAACAGCTTCTCGATGAAGATGAAGATCAGCGACGAGCCCAGCAGGTCGAGGATGAACCAGTCGAGTCCGATGTACGGCGTGTGGTCGGCGAAGTCATGTACCGGCACCTTGTGCCCGCCCAGCAGCGCCGAGACCGCCACCAGCAGGAACGCCGCCGAGGAGAGCCAGCGCGAGCGGTTGAAGATGATGTTGACCAGCGACAGCCCGCCCGCGACGACCAGCGCCGCCAGCAGGATGACGCGCATCACGTCGACGTTGTAGCTCTTGCGCAACTCGGGCGTCGTGAGGTACTGCGGAAAGTGGAAGGCCAGTACGCCGAGAAAGCACAGGATGCCCAGGCTCAGCGCGATGGTTCCGGTGACCAGGCCTTTGCCGCGGCGCAATTCACCGTGGCTTTCCGTGAATTCATTGAGTTTCTCGAGCACTTTTTCCCTCTATTTGTTTCTTTTGCGAATGTAAGAATCCGCACACATCGAAGTGGAATTATCGGTGTCATGGGCCGATGGGTGTAGCCCGCCGGCTCGAAGAACAGCGAATCGTCCGAGGAAGAGGGAACAACATGGTGGATCAACTTTATCCAGCGGGTCCCGCTGGTGCGGGAAGTCAGCTGGCGAAGGCATCGCCCGCCTACAGGCGGCAGGCATGGCTGGCGATGGTGGCGCTGCTGGTTTTCGTGGGGGCCTACCTGCTGTTTTCGGGCTGGCTGGCCTGGAAAGCGTACCTTTCCCTGCGGGCCGTGTACTACGGCTCGCGCGACGGGATGCTGCTGACCCTGGTGGGCCTGGGGGCCGCGTTCCTCGCGGTGTTCATGCTGAAGGCCCTTGTGTTCGTGCGGCGCGGCGAACTGGGCGGTCTGACCGAGATCACCCCGGCCGAGCAACCCCGGCTCTTCGCCTTTCTCCATCGGCTCGCGGACGAAGCCCGGGCGCCTCGCCCGGCGAAGGTCTACGTGTCCTCACGGGTCAACGCGGCGGTGTTCTACGACCTGTCGCTGCTCAATTTCTTCTTTCCCTCGAAGAAGAACCTGGAGATCGGGCTGCCGCTGGTCAACGTGCTGACCGTTTCGGAATTCAAGGCGGTGCTCGCGCACGAATTCGGTCACTTTGCGCAGCGCAGCATGGCCGTGGGCCGCTGGGTCTACCTGTCGCAGCAGATCGCGGCCCATATCGTGGCCAAGCGCGACGGGCTCGATCGCTTCCTGGAAGGGCTCTCGCGCACCGATATCCGGATCGCCTGGATCGGCTGGCTGTTCTCGCTGCTGGTGTGGTCGATCCGTTCGGTGGTGGACAGCCTGTTTCGCGTCGTGGTGCTGGCCGACCGCGCCCTGTCGCGGGAAATGGAGTTCCAGGCCGACCGCGTGTCGGTGAGCCTCGCGGGCAGCGACGCGCTGATCGATGCGCTCTACAAGATGCAGGCAGCCGATGCCGCATGGGACCGGGCCCTCGATTTCGCCAACCAGCAGCTGCACAAGGGCCACGCCGTGCCCGACCTGTACGACATCCAGTCCCAGGTCATCCGGAAGCTGCGCGTGATCTTCGACGACCCGGGCTACGGCGTACCGCCTCCGGCGCCTGCGGACGGCCATGCGGCCCATCGCATCTTCAAGCGCGACAGGGTGTCGGTGTCGCGCATGTGGGCTACCCATCCCGCCAGTCACGAACGCGAAGAGAACGCGAAGAAGATCTACCTGCGCGCCGAGACCCGCGAAAGCTCCGCCTGGGAACTGTTCGACGATGCGCCGGCCTTTCGCCAGCGCATCTGCGGCGCCCTGATAAGCCACATCGTCCCCCCGCCCGAGGCCCTCACGCCCGAGGCCGCGTCGCAGGCGCTCGACGTCGAATACGACCGCGAGTCGTACAAGCGGCGCTATCGCGGCGTGTACCTGGGGCGCAGCGTCACTCGCACGCAGCACACGGCCGAGCAACTGTTCGACCGCATCGGCGCGGCGGAGGCAGCCGCCGCATTGCCGGGGCTCTACCCGGAGTCGCTCTCGGGGGCGCTCGAACGGCTCGACGCGCTGAAGCACGAGCGGGCCGCGCTGGTTGCGGTGCAGGACGGCATCGCCAAGAGCGAAGGACCGCGCCTGGAGCATCGCGGCCGGGCGATCAGGAAGCGCGACCTGCCGGGCGCCATCGACGAAGTCGCGCGCGACATCACCGCGATCGAGAGCGACCTCGAAGCGCATGACCGCCGCTGCCGCTCCACGCTGCACGCGCTGGCCGTGGTCTCGGGCCCCGAATGGGAGGCCGGCTGGCTGGCCCAACTGCGCCTGCTGCACTACGCCGAGAACGTCGAGGCGGACCTGATCGATCTGCAGTCGGCGATGCTCAATACCTTCGCCATGGTCACTGCCAAGCGAAAGACCAACGAGGCAGAGGCCCAGCGCGTGCTGGCGAACGCGAGTGCGCTCTTCAGCGGCATGGCCGAGATCGCCAGGGACGCGCCGGGCGTACAGGCCGGCCCGGTGGCGCTGGCGCTGATGGGCAGCGAGAGCTGGTCGGCGATGGTGGGTGAATTCAACTTCGGCTACCCGACACGCGAGAACATCAACGAATGGCTCCGGGCTTCGGACAGCTGGGTGCGGCCCATGGTGCGCGCGCTGGGCAGCCTGCGCAGGGCGGCGCTCGACCAGTTGCTGGGCACCGAAGCCCAACTGGCCGAGGTCGCGTTGTCGCATGCACCCGCAGGCGAACCGCCGGCCGCTCCCGTGGTGCCGGGCACCCATGCCACGCTGACGAACGGAAGCGAACGTCCGCGCCAGAAGAAGCTCGATGCCTGGTCGCGCTTCCAGACCGCGGACGGCTGGTGGGCCGGCGCCGCGCGACTCGCCGTGGCCGGCGGCGTGATCGCGAGCCTCATGGGCATCAGCACCTCGCTCGGCAGCGCCAGCGTGATCGCCTACAACGGGCTCGACCGCGAAGTGAAGGTTCGCGTGGGCGGCAGCTCCGCGACACTCGCACCGGGTGGGAGGAGCAGCTTCGAGGTGGAGGCCGACAAGCCTGTCAGGCTGAGTGCGCGGACGACCGAAGGGCAGGAGATCGAGTCCTTCTCGGCCAATCCCGAGCTGACCGGGACGCGCTATGTCTACAACGTGGCCGGCGCTGCGCCGATGATGGCCTGGACGGCGGTATATGGGCCCGGCACGCCGCAGCCCGAAAGGCAACTGGGTGCGCCCCGCTGGTCGATGCAATCGGCCGACGTGCTCTTCGAGGCTCCGCCGCAGCAGATCAGCACCCGCAAGGGCAGTGGCGGCACGCGCTCGGTCATCAGCGGGCCCGAGACCCGCTCCGCCACCAACAACCTGAACATGGTGGACGACGCGAGCTACCGCAAGGCGCTGATCGAGGCGCACGGCAAGTGGGATGCGGGCCAGTCCGTCTACTTGCTCGAATGGTTGGCGGCCGCCGAGCAGCAGGCGCCCGAGATGCATGCGCAGATCGTTGCCGAGCGTGTGGCGCGTGCGCCGCTCGAGGTTGCAACGCTGCGCGAGCAGCAGAACCTTGCAGGCTCGCCCGAGGAGCGCGAGAGCGTCTGCGAACGGCATCGCGCGCTGGCGAAGGCGAATCCGGGCGTGAGCGACCTGGGCTATCTGGTGGTGCGTTGCATGAATGACCAGGTTGCCAAGGACGCCGCGTTCAAGAAGGGCGCCGCGGAGCACCCCGACAGCGCCTGGTTGTCCTACGCCGCGGGGCATGTGTGGGCTGGCGAGCAGGCCTGGCCCGAAGCGCGCCGCGCCTATGAAAGGGCAGGCGCCAAGGCACCGCTGCTCGGCAGCATCACCACGGACGAGCTTGCCCGCATCCGGCGCATCGAGCAGGGTGAGGGCGCATCGCTCGACGACCTCCGGGCGAAGTCGAGTTTCCTGCAGATCCAGCAGATGCTGGAGACCGGCAAGGACATTCCACCGGACAGTTCCGCGTTCGGCTACATCGCCATGAGCCGGGGCCAGCTGGACAAGGCCTTCGGGATCGCCACCTCGGGGACGCAACCCCCGGTGCGGCTGCTTGTGCTGATCGGCGCGTCCGACGGGGCGAGTCAGAAGCAGGTGGCCAAGGCGCTCGAATCCTACGCAGCTGTCACGGTCAACGACTTCGATGCCTTGCTTCCCGCCATCGGGCTTGCGGTCAAGCACGGGCGGCCTACCGACAAGCCGATGGAGCTGTTCAAGTACATGTCACCCGAAGACGCACGGAAGGTGCGCGAATTCGTGACCGTGCTCAAGACCACACGGGATGCGCGCATGGCCGAAGAGGCGATCAAGGGCCTGACGGCGCAGTACCGGGCCCAGGCCTATTGCGCCGGCCTGATCGTGCTGGGTGATCGCGCGCCCGTGCAGTGGCGCAGGTTCGTCAAGCGGGCGTTGTTTCCCGCCGAGCATCCGTACTTCGGGTGAGCGACGCGGCGCTCAGGTCCCGAAGCGCCCCGCGTCCAGCGAGGCCGGCACCGGAAGCGCCGCCGCGGCCAGCCCGCGCAGCACGTCGCCCACCACGATCACCGCCGGGCTTGCCAGCCCGGCTTCGGCGATGCCGTCCTGCAGCTTGCCCAGCGTGGTCGCGATGTGCTTCTGGTGCGGCAGGCTCGCGTGCTGGATGACCGCCACCGGCGTGTCGCCCGGCAGGCCCTGCAGCAGTTCGCGCTCGATGTGCGCCGCGCCCGACACGCCCATGTAGATCACCAGCGTGAGCCGCGCGTTGTACGCCGTCGCGGCCAGCGCACGCCAGTCGGTCGGGTCTTCGGCAGCACCGGCGCCGGTCTTGGCGTGGCCGGTGACGAACACCACGCCCTGCGCATGGTCGCGGTGAGTGAGCGGCACGCCCAGCGCGGTCACTGCCGCGAGGCCGGCGGTGATGCCGTTGACCACCGCGCATTCGATGCCCGCTTCGCGCAGGTGCTCGACCTCCTCGCCGCCGCGGCCGAAGATGAACGGGTCGCCGCCCTTGAGGCGGACCACGGTCTCGCCTTCGCGCACGGCGGTGATCATCAGCCGCTCGATGAAGGCCTGCGGCGTGCTCTTGCAGCCGCCGCGCTTGCCCACGTGCACGATGCGTGCGCCGGGGCGGGCGTAGGCCTGCACGATCTCGTCGTTCACGAGGTCGTCGACCAGCAGCACCGTCGCGGCCTGGATCGCCTTCACGGCCTTGATGGTCAGCAGCTCGGGGTCGCCGGGGCCGGCGCCCACCAGCGTGCAGCGGCCGGCGATGAGGGAGGTGGGGTTGTCGTTGTTCATGCGTGGGATGCCAATGCCAGTTGCGTGATGTGCCTGACCTGCGTCGCGATCGCCTCCGGCACGGGAAGCTCGCCGGCCAGCACGCGGCGCGTGTAGTCGGCGGTGGTGGCGACGTCGATTTCCTTCGGCAGGCCCGGCACTTCGGATGCGGTGCCGGCCTCCTGCGACTGCAGTTCGGTGCGCACGCCGCGCACGAAGCCGTCGATCTGCGCGGTGCGGCGCGGGTCCGACACCACTTCGCCCTCGAGGCCGCGCGAGAGCAGGGCGGTCATGCCGGTGAGCTCGAAGGTCTCGCCCATGACGCGGGCGTATTCGGGGTGCGTATAGCTGGCCACCACGACGCAGGGGCCGGCGGTGGGCTGCATCAGCTTCACCACGCTGTGGCCGGGGTTGCGCAGGCCGACCACGCGGCGCACGTCGAGCAGGCGCTTGAGCGCGGGGTTCAGCAGCTCGGTGGGCGCAAAGGCCACCTCGCCATTTGCGACGGGGCGGATGGCGGTCATGGGCGGCAGGTCGAGCGCCGTGAGCACGTTCGACGCCAGCACGCGCGAGGTTTCGCTCGCGCTGCCGTGCACCAGCACCGGCAGGCCTTCGCGCGCCAGCAGCAGCGCCAGCAGCGGCGTGAGCACCGGCAGCTTGCGCGCGCCGTTGTAGCTCGGCAGCACGACCAGCGGGCGGTCGCCGGCGGGAACGAGGTTCAGCCGTGCGTGGGTGGCATCGAGAAAACCGGCCATCTCCTCGGGCGTCTCGCCCTTGATGCGCATGGCAAGGCAGAAGCCGCCGATTTCGAGGTCGGTCACGGTGCCGTCCAGCACCTGGCCGAACAGGTCGGTGGCCTGTTCGCGCGTGAGCGGCCTGGCGCCTCGCGCGCCGCGGCCGATTTCCTTGATGTATTGGCTGATTCCCATGGGTAGGCGGATTGTCCCGCAAGGCTTATGCCGAAACGTCATTCGGCTTATGCCCAGGGCAGTCACGGGGCCTCCGCCATGGCTTCGGCCGGCGTCGCCCGCACCATGCGCTTCAGTTCGGGAATGCACGAGCCGCAGTTGGTGCCGCACTTCAGCGCGCCCTGCAGCTTGGCCAGCCGCTCGTCGGCGTTGCCGGTGCAGCGGGCCAGTTCGGTCTGTATCGCCACGTCCGCCACGTTGAAGCAGGTGCACACCGTCTTGCCGCGCGACTGCACCGCCACCGGCGCCTTCGAGCCCGGCGACAGCAGCAGGCGGCCGTAGCTCTGCGCGGGCAGTTCCTCGCGCAGCAGGGTGGCGATCCACGCCTCGGCGCTGGTGTCGCCGCCGAGCAGGAAGGCTTCGAGGCCCGCGCTGCCGTCGGCACGGCGCACCAGCCGGGCCGAGCGGCGCTGGCCCCGGCGGCGGTCGGCATAGCGCAGTGCGTCGGCGGCCTGCAGGCCGAGCAGTGTCTCGATCTTCTCGACCAGCGCGTCGTCGGGCGCATCGTGCGCGGCGGCACGGAAGAGGAGCCCGGTGCGTTCGGTTCCCTGCGTGTTGCCGGAAAACGGCACGCAGGTCGCGAAAGGAAACAGCGCCATCGTCTGCTGCAGCTCGCGGTGCGCGGCCAGCGCCTCGCCGGGGGACAGCCAGGCCATGGCCAGCAGCGACCAGGGCAGCTCGGCCTTGAGGATCTTCACCGGCGTGTGCTTCAGCTCCGGCTGCTTGGAGGTCGGGCAGAAGGCCGGCGTGGTCAGCGCGTTGATGCCCGCGAGCCTCGTTCCGCTCGACGAGCAGCCGCTGAGGTATTCCTCGCCCCAATGCATGGCGACGAAGGCCTGGCTCAGCCCCACTTCGGCGCTGGCGCGCGCGGGCAGCATGATCGAGCCGCGCTTCGAGGTCAGGTGCACCAGGTCGCCTTCACGGATCTGGCGGCGGGCCATGTCCTGCGCGTTCATCTGCACCACGGGCTCGGGCACGTGGCCGAACAGGCGCCCGGCCGTGCCGGTGCGGCTCATGCCGTGCCACTGGTCGCGCAGCCGGCCGGTGTTCAGCGAGAAGGGATAGCGCGCCTCGCGCGCCTCGGCCACAGGCTTGTAGACGGTGTCGACGAAACGGGCGCGGCCGTCCGCCGTGGGGAACACGCCGTCTTCGTAGAGACGCACGCGGCCGGTGCTTTCCCCTTCCTTCAGCGGCCATTGCTGCGGGCCGGCGATTTCCAGCATCGCGTAGCTCATGCCGGTGATGTCGAGGTCACGACCGCGCGTGGATTCGCGGTGCTCGTTCCAGACCGATTCGGCCGTCTCGTACGGAAACAGCGTGAAGGCGCGGCCCATCTGCCGTTCGAGCCGGTGCGCGAAGGCCACCGCGATCGACCAGTCGTTGCGCGTCTCGCCCGGTGCCGGCACGGCCGGACGCACGCGGGAGATGCGGCGCTCGCTGTTGGTCACGGTGCCTTCCTTCTCGCCCCAGGTGGTGGCGGGCAGCAGCAGGTCGGCGAAAGCGCAGGTGGCGGTGGTGGAGAAGGCCTCCTGCACCACCACGAACTCGGCGCGCTCCAGCGCACGGCGCACCGTCGCCTGGTCGGGCATCGATTGCGCCGGGTTGGTGCAGGCGATCCATAGCGCGCGGATCTCGCCGTCGGCCGCCGCCTGGAACATCTCCACTGCGGTCTTGCCCGGCTTCTCCGGCACGGAAGGCACGCCCCAGAGCGCCGCCACCTCGGCGCGGTGATCGGGGTTGCCCAGGTCGCGGTGCGCGCTCAGCAGGTTGGCGAGGCCGCCCACCTCGCGCCCGCCCATCGCGTTCGGCTGGCCGGTCAGCGAGAACGGACCCGCGCCGGGGCGGCCGATCTGCGCGGTCGCCAGGTGCAGGTTGATGAGCGCCGCGTTCTTCGCCGTGCCGCTCGACGACTGGTTCAGCCCCTGACAGTACAGGCTGAGCGTGGCGGGCGAGGTGGCGAAGAGCCGCGTCGCTTCGAGCAGGTCGTCTTTCGAGATACCGCAGACCTGCGCCACCTTTTCCGGCGTGCACTCGCGCACCGTGGCCTTCAGCGCGTCGAAGCCGCTGGTGTGCGCCGCGATGTACTTCGCGTCGATCCAGCCCTCCCACAGCATCAGGTGCAGCATGCCGTTGAACAGCATCACGTCGGTGCCGGGCTGGATGGGCAGGAACAGGTCGGCGATTTCCACCGTGTCGGTGCGGCGCGGATCGGCCACCACGATCTTCAGCGCCGGGTTCGCCGCCTTCGCGTCCTCGATGCGGCGGAAAAGAATCGGGTGCGCCCAAGCCGTGTTGCTGCCCACGATGAAGAGGCACTGCGCGTCCTTCAGGTCGTCGTAGCAGGCCGGCGGCGCGTCGGCGCCCAGCGTCTGCTTGTAGCCGGCCACGGCGCTGCTCATGCACAGGCGCGAGTTGGTGTCGATGTTGTTGGTGCCGACCAGGCCCTTGGCGAGTTTGTTGAAGACGTAGTAGTCCTCGGTCAGCAGCTGGCCCGACACGTAGAAGCCGACCGAGTCCGGGCCGTGGTCGCGAATCACCTGCGCGAACTTGCCGGCGGCGTTGTCCAGCGCGGTGTCCCAGCTCACCACCAAGGGCGCTTCGCCGCGCACGAGGCGCTGCATGGGCTGCAGCAGCCGCGTCTGCCGCGTGACCGTGGCGCTGGCCGTGAGATGCAGCGTCGAGCCCTTGGTGCACAGCCGCCCGAAGTTCGCCGGGTGCTCCGGGTCGCCGCGCACGCCGGTGATCTCGTCGCCGGTCGACTCGATGATCACCCCGCAGCCGACGCCGCAATACGGGCAGGTGGACCGGGTCTCCTGCGTCATGGGTTATTCCAGCGGAAGAACCGACAGCACTGCAAAAGGCTTCGGGCCGGCGACCGGGCGCTCCAGGTCGATGGCATGCGTCGCCAGCTCGGCGGCGTCCAGGTGCACCACGCCGTCTTCCACCTTCACCGCGAACTTCGGCGTGCAGCCTTCGTCGGGCGACTTGGCGCACCCGTCGTCCAGCCCGATGGCCCAGTTGTGCAGCGGGCAGGCCACGCTGGTGCCGAACACGATGCCCTGGCTCAGCGGGCCTCCCTTGTGCGGGCAGCGGTCGAGCAGCGCGAACACTTCGTTCTCGGCGTTGCGGAACACGGCGACGTCCACGCCGGCAGGCCGTGCCACGCGGCGCGCGCCGAGCACGGGGATGTCGTCGATGCGGCAGATGACTTTCCAATCGCTCATGGTGGGGCTCTCTTCTTTTCTCTAAGACTTGATTTCGGAATACAGGCCGGTCACGCGGTCCATGATCGCCAGCAGGTTCTCGCTGGCGACGAACACGTCGGACATCAGCGCGGGCGAAGCCCCGGCGCCTTCGAGCCGCTGCAGGCCGCGGTTGAAGAAGATCCACTGCGCGTCGGCCAGCACCAGCTCCTGCCTGATCTGCGCCGTGGCCTCGGGCGCGTTGCGCAGCACTTCGAGCGCGGCCACGAACTCGGTGCGCGACTTGCCGATCTCGGCCGTGCTGCCGGTGGGGTCGATCTGCATCGCCGTGGCCAGGTAGAACTTCGCCATGCGCTGCGACAGCATGCGCTGGCGCCCCGCGATGTTGACCAGCCTGCCCACGGGCTTGCCCGATGCGGCTTCGTACTGCCCGGTGCCCTGGTTGGCCAGCGCGAGCACCGTGGCGTCGAGCTTCACGACCCGGGCCGCTTCTTCCTTGCCCGGCGCGGCGTCGGTGAGTTCGTTCCTGAACGCGCTCCAGGCGCCTTCGAGCGACTCGTAGGTAGCGCGGATGGCCGGGCTGGGCGCAAAGGCCTTCAGCTCGCCCAGCTGGCGCTCGAACAGCGCGATCGACCTGTCGAGCACCTGCTGCGCGTTGCGCGACTCCACCTTCTGCACCAGCGCCAGGTAGGCCTTGCTCGTGCGCTGGGACAGCATGCGCTGGCGGCCCGCTTTGTTGATCGCGTCGTTGAGGTCGGCGATCTGGGCATTCGCGCGCAAGCCGACGCCCATGCCGGCGGCGGCCGCGCAAGCGACGAAGGCCCTGCGCTTCATACGGCCAGCGGCGTGAACTGCCGCACGTCCACCGAAGCCTGCGCCGATTCGAACCACGGATCGGGCTCGCCGTCGAGTGCGAACTGCAGGCGCTCCCACAGCGCCTTGCGGCCTTCGGCGTCTTCCAGGATCTTCTTCTTCACGTAGTCCAGGCCCACGCGGCCGATGTAGTGCACCGTGCGCTCCAGGTACCAGCCTTCCTCGCGGTAGAGCTGCAGGAAGGCGCCCGAATACTCCATCACTTCCTCGGCGGTCTTCACCTTCACGAGAAACTGCGCCACCTCGGTCTTGATGCCGCCGTTGCCGCCCACGTAGAGCTCCCAGCCCGAATCGACGCCGATCACGCCCACGTCCTTGATGCCGGCCTCGGCGCAGTTGCGCGGGCAGCCCGAGACGGCCAGCTTGACCTTGTGCGGCGAGTACATGGCCCACAGCGCGCGCTCCAGGTCCTTGCCCATCTGCGTGGAGTCTTGCGTGCCGAAGCGGCACCATTCGCTGCCCACGCAGGTCTTCACCGTGCGCAGCGACTTGGCGTAGGCGAAGCCGCTGGGCATGCCGATGTCCTTCCAGACGTTCTCCAGGTCTTCCTTCTTCACGCCCAGCAGGTCGATGCGCTGGCCGCCCGTGACCTTGACGGTCGGGATCTTGTACTTGTCGGCCGCATCCGCGATGCGCCGCAGCTCGTCGGGCGTGGTGTGGCCGCCCCACATGCGCGGAATGACGGAGTAGGTGCCGTCCTTCTGGATGTTGGCGTGGCTGCGCTCGTTGATGAAGCGGCTCTGCGGATCGTCCTTCGCCTCCTTGGGCCAGGTGCTGATCAGGTAGTAGTTGATGGCCGGGCGGCAGGTGGCGCAGCCGTTGGGCGTGCGCCAGCCGAGGTTGCGGTACACCTCGTCGTGCGTCAGGTAGTGCTCCTTGCGGATCGCGTCGCGCACGTCCTGGTGGCTCGCGTCGGTGCAGCCGCACACGGCCTTCTTCTTCGGCGTGGCGGAGTAGTCGCCGCCAGCGGTGAACATCAGGATCTGCTCGACCAGCCCGGTGCACGAGCCGCAGCTCGCGCTGGCCTTGGTGTGCTTCTTCACCTCGTCGAGCGTGAACAGGCCCTTTTCCTTGATGGCCTTGCAGATGGTGCCTTTGTTCACGCCGTTGCAGCCGCAGACCTCGGCGTCGTCGGGCATGCTCGCGGCCTTGTTGTGGCCCTCGTGGCCGGTGTCGCCGATGTTCGATTCGCCGAACATCAGCTTGTCGCGGATGTCGTGCACGCTGCGGCCGTCGCGCAGCAGCTTGAAGTACCAGCTGCCGTCCACCGTGTCGCCGTAGAGGCAGGCGCCCACGAGCTTGTCGTCCTTGATCACCAGCTTCTTGTAGACGCCGCCGAAGGGGTCGCTCATGACGATCTCTTCGGTGCCTTCGCCGCCCATGAACTCGCCGGCCGAGAACAGGTCGATGCCCGTCACCTTCAGCTTGGTGGAAGTGAGCGAACCCAGGTAGCGGCCGATGCCGAACTGCGCCAGGTGGTTGGCCGCCACCTTGGCCTGCTCGAACAGCGGAGCCACCAGCCCGTAGGCGATGCCGCGGTGCGCCGCGCATTCGCCGACAGAGTAGATGCGCGCGTCGGTCACCGTCTGCATGGTGTCGGTGACGACGATGCCGCGGTTGCAGTGCAGGCGCATCTTCTCGGCCAGCTCCACATTGGGGCGGATGCCGACGGCCATCACCACCAGGTCGGCCGCGACTTCGGTGCCGTCCTTGAAGCGGATGGTCTTGACGCGGCCGTCTTCACCACCGACCAGATCCTGCGTCTGCGCGCCCATCAGGAACTTCAGGCCCCGGTCTTCCAGCGACTTCTGCAGCAGCTTGCCCGCCACGTCGTCGAGCTGGCGCTCCATCAGCCAGGGCATGACGTGCACCACCGTCACGTTCATGCCGCGCAGCATCAGGCCGTTGGCGGCCTCCAGGCCGAGCAGGCCGCCGCCGATGACCACCGCGTTCTTGTGCGTGCGCGCGGTCTCGATCATGTAGTCGGTGTCGGCGATGTCGCGGTAGGCGATCACGCCCTTCAGGTCCTTGCCGGGCACCGGCAGCATGAAGGGGTTGGAGCCGGTGCACATCAGCAGGCGGTCGTAGGCGGCCTCGGTGCCGTCCTCGGCGCGCACGATGCGCTTGACCCGGTCGACCTCCACCACCTTCTTGCCTGCGTGCAGCGTGATGTTGTTCTCCGAGTACCACTCCCAGCTGTTGAGCACGATCTCGTCGATGGTCTGCTCGCCCGCGAGCACCGGCGACAGCAGGATGCGGTTGTAGTTGGGGTGCGGCTCCGCGCCGAAGACGGTGATGTCGTACAGGTCGGGCGCGATCTTCAGCAGCTCTTCGAGCGTGCGCACGCCGGCCATGCCGTTGCCGACCATCACGAGTTTCATTTTCTTCATGGGGCTCCGCCTTTCCTGGAATCAAGCAAACGTGTGCCCGCGGCGCGCGTGGAGAATCGCGCCATGAGCTTTGAAGTGGACATCGGCTACAGCAGCCGGCGCGGACCGCGCGAGGTGAACGAAGACTTCGCCGGTGCGGTGCATGCACCGCCGGGCGACGAGGCGCGCGGGCTCATCGCGGCCATTGCCGATGGCGTGTCCAGCGGCGGCCACGGCCGCGAGGCGGCGCAGACCACGGTGATGGGGCTGCTGGCCGACTACTTCGCCACGCCCGCCACATGGGAGCCGACCGCCGCGCTCGACCGGCTGATCGCCGCGCAGAACGGCTGGCTGGCCGATCACAACCGCCGCCGCCAGAGCAGGGAAGAGGGCGGCACCGCGCTCACCACGCTCACCGCGCTGGTGCTGCACGGCCAGAGCTACACGCTCGCCCACGTGGGAGACACCCGCGCCTGGCGCGTGCGCGCCGATGGCGAGCCGGCCGTGCCGCTCACGCAGGACCATGCCTTCGACCATCCCGACATGCGCAGCCGGCTGACGCGCGCCATCGGCCTCGACGACCAGGTGCGCGTCGACTACGTGCAGGGCGATGTCCGCGTGGGCGACTGCTTCGTGCTGAGCTCCGACGGCGTGCACGGCGTGCTCAAGCCGCAGCAGGTGGCCGCGCTGGCCCTGCAGGGCGACGCCGAGGCGGCCAGCGAGGCGCTGGTGAATGCGGCGCTCGATGCCGGCACGCGCGACAACGCGACCGCGCTGGTCATTCGCGTGGTGGGGCTCGACGCCCGACAGCTCGACGACGAACTCGGCGACGGCCGCCGGCTCGCACCGCCGCCCGCGCTGAAGGTGGGCGACCTGCTCGACGGCTACGCCGTCACCGCGCTGGTGGCCGACACCGGCGTGCACCTGCTCTACCAGGCGCGCCATCCTGTTACGCGAGAGCTGGTCGCGCTGAAGACGCTGCATCCCTCGCGCGCCGGTGACCCGCAGGAACGCGCGATGCTGGCGCACGAGGCGTGGCTGGGGCTGCGTGTCGGAGGTGTTGGCGGCGGTGGCTTCGTCCGCGTGCACGAGCGCGCCGAGAACGCGAGCGCGCTGTACATCGTGTTCGACTGGCACGGCGGACGCACGCTGGAGCAACTGCGCAAGGCCAACCCGCGCGGCGCGGTGGCCGAGGTGGTGGCCGCCGGCATCGAGCTGAGCCGTGCGCTCGGCCGGCTGCACCGGCAGGGCGTGATCCACCGCGACATCAAGCCCGGCAACCTGCACCTGGGCGAAGACGGGCGCTGGCGCATCCTCGACCTGGGCGTGGCGCTGTCCGGCCGGGAGGGCGCGGCCCAGCGAGAGCTGCATGCGGGCACGCCCAGCTACATCAACCCCGAGCAGTGGGAGGAGGGCGGCACAGCCGACGCCGGAAGCGACCTGTTCGCGCTCGGCGTGACGCTGTACCAGTGGCTCACCGGCCATCTGCCCTACGGAGAGATCGAGCCCTACCAGGTGGCGCGCTACCGACGCGACCCGGTCGCGCTCTCGCGCCTGCGACCCGACGTGCCGATCTGGCTCGACCATCTGGTGCGCAAGGCCGTGGCCCGCGATCCGCGCGAACGCTTCGAGACCGCCGAGGAGCTTCTGCTCGCGCTCGAACGCGGTGCATCCCGCCCGGTGAGCGCGCCCGCCGCCACGCCGCTGATCCGCCGCGATCCGCTGGCGCTCTACCAGCTGGCGCTGGGCGTGTCCGTGCTGTTCAACGTGCTGCTCATCGTGTGGCTGCTGTTCCTGCCGCATTGAGCTCACCCCCAGGCTTGCCCACTGCGTGTGGCCGCCACCCCCCTCGCCGGGGGCAACACCGGTGGCCCGGCAAAGCCGGTTCCACGGTGTTCCTGGCATAGGGGCACGCGGATTCATGCGGAGCGCCTCGCAGGTTGCGAACCGGGCCTGTGCGCCGGAGCGACGCGCGCACGGCCACCCTTCTCGGCCCAGGTGCGGGTCCAGCGGATCTGCATCACGCGCATCACGCCCAGCATCACCAGCGACAGCGCCGCGAAGAAGACGAAGCCCCAGAGGTAGCTGCCCAGGTACTGCTTCGACAGGCCCATGGCGTTGGGCACGAGGCCGCCGCCCAGCGCGCCGATCTCGCCGATCATCGAGCCGGCCACCGCCGTGCTCGCGGGCCAGCGCAGCGGCACCAGCTGGAACAGCGCGCCGTTGCCCGCGCCCAGCGCGGCGAAGCACACGATGAGCACCAGCGTGGTGACGGTCAGCGAGCCTGAAGAAAAACCCACCAGCACGAGGCTCACGGCCACTACCAGCAGCACCACGGTGAGCGTGTTGACGCCGCCCCAGCGGTCGGAGATCCAGCCGCCCACGATGCGCACCGCCGCGCCCATGAAGGCCGCGAGCATGGTCAGCTGGCCCGCCTGCACCTTGCTCACGCCGAACTGGTCGTAGTAGTACGAGGGCAGGAAGGTCGTGAGGCCGATGAAGCCGCCGAAGGTCACGCCGTAGATCAGGCTGAACACCCAGCCGTCCTTCTCGAACAGGCAGGCGATGTGCTCGCGGAAGCTCGAATGGGCGTTCACATCCGGCGGCTCCTTGGCGAAGAGCACCATCACCACCATCGGGATGAGGATGGCGATGGCGGCCACGCCGTACACCGCCTGCCAGCCCAGCCAGTTCGCCAGCGGCGGCGCCACCAGCACCGACACGGCCGTGCCCACGTTGCCCGCGCCCACCAGGCCCATGGCCAGGCCCTTGTGCTGCGGCGGGAACCAGCCCGAGCCCAGCGACAGCGCCACGCCGAAGCTCGCGCCCGCGATGCCCAGCAGCACGCCCATGGCGAGCAGGTCGTTGAAGCTCTTGACGAAGAAGAAGCCGAAGAGCATCGCCACCGCGATCAGCGCCATCTCGACCAGCGTGGCCTTCTTGCGGCCGATGTACTGCGAGAGGATGCCCAGCGGAAAGCGCATGAGTGCGCCCGCGATGATCGGCACCGACAGCATCAGGCCCTTCTGCGCCGGCGAGAGGTTGAAGGTCTCGCCGATGAAGGGCGCCATGGCGCCGTTCAGCACCCAGATGCAGCAGGAGAACGAGAAGTACAGGAAGGCCGCGAACAGTGTCGGACTGTGGCCTGACTGCAAGAAATTCCTGAAACCGGACATGGCGTTCAAAGATGCGAAAAGCCGCGGCGCGACCCTGGAGAGGTCGTGTCGACGGACGGGGTTGGGGGCGGAGTGCCGGCAGCGGACGCTGTCGGCGTGGAGGTGCGCGCGGCCTGTGCAAGACCGAGCCGGATGCAGGAGCCTGCAGCCTCTTCACCAAAGCGGTGCTTCGTTACACCGCGCCCTGTTTCATGCAAGAGGCGTGCCCGCGGGTTCGCGCTGGCGTGGCCTATGCTCGCGGTGCGTTCCCACACCGCTTTCCCACGAAGATGTCGCTTCTTGTTGTCCTGCCCGATGAACCCGCCGGCCTCGTGCTGCCAGAGGCGCTTGCGCAGGCGCTGTCCGGCGCCGGGCTCGAGGTGCTGGGCCTTGCGGACTGCGGCGGCTTCGCGCGGCAGGTCGAGGCGCTGGCTCCCCGGCAGGCGCTGATCTGGTTGCCCGTGGTTACGCCTGCGTTGCTCGATGCCTTGCGAGCATGGTCCGGCCTGCCGCCGTGCGCGCTGAGCCTTGCCAGCGCGCCATTGAGCGGTGCCCAGCACGAAGAACTGGTCGGGCTCGGCGTCGATGCGTGGATGCAGATCGACGCCTTCGATGCCGGATCGATCGCCGCTTTGACCGCCCGCGCCCAAGCTCGCTGGCAGCGCGAGGCCGCCCTGCGCACCGAACTGGAGAGCCTGCGCACCCGCATGGACGAACGCAAGTGGGTCGACCGCGCCAAGGGCCTGCTGATGTCCGCGCGCGGCATCGGAGAGGACGAGGCCTTCGGGTTGCTGCGTGGCGCCGCGATGCATGCCAACCTGCGGCTTGGCGAGGTGTCGCGCTCGGTCATCGAGGCGGCGCAGTGGGCCGATGCGATCAACCGCGCCGGGCAGCTGCGCATGCTCTCGCAGCGGCTGGTGCGCGTGGCTGCGCAACTGCTGGGCGGCATCGATGCGCAGCGGGCGAGGGTGCTGCGCACGCAGTCGGCCGAGCGGGTGCAGCAGAACCTCGATCACCTGGCGACCCTCGGGCTCGGTGCGGCTGGTGCGCAGGCGCTCGAGGAAGCGCAAGCGGCATGGAGCGGGCTCGCCGCCGCGCTGACGGCACGGCCCACGGCGGAAGGGCTGGCCGACATCGACCGGCGCGCCGACGTGCTGCTGGCCGCCGCCGAAGCCCTGACCGAGGCGCTCGAAACCTCGGGGGCGCGGCGCGCGCTGCGCATCGTCAACATCTGCGGGCGGCAGCGCATGCGTGCGCAGCGGCTGGCCAAGGACGCGCTGCTGGCCGCCGCGCTGAAAGAGAAAGCCGCGAACGCGCGGTTGGTGCCGACCATGGCCGAGTTCGAGGCCGCGTTGCTCGAACTGGAGCACGCGCCGCTCAGCACCACCGAGATCCGCGCCGCGCTGGCCAGCGCCCGCGACGAATGGCTGCGGCTGGTCGGCGGCGTGCAGGCACTCGACAGCGCCGACGGCCGCGCCACGCTGGTGCGTTCCAGCGAGGTGCTGGTCGACACCTTCGAGCGCCTTACGGCGTCGTACGAGCACAGCCTCCAGGTCATCATGTCTTGACGCCGTTGGTGCTGGCGCGCGTACAGCGTCAGGCCGCGACCTTCTCCACGTGCGTCTGGCGCGTGTAGAGGAAGTCGATCACCGCCTTGCGGGCGTGCACGTAGACCGGATCCTCGGCCAGCTCGACACGGTTGCGCGGGCGCGGAATGTCCACCGAAAGCACCTCGCCGATGGTGGCTGCCGGCCCGTTGGTCAGCATCACGATGCGGTCGCTCAGCAGCACGGCCTCGTCGACGTCGTGCGTGACCATGACGACAGTGCTGTGCGTCTTCTGCACGATGGCCAGCAGCTCGTCCTGCAGCTTGGCGCGGGTGAGTGCGTCGAGCGCGCCGAAGGGCTCGTCCATCAGCAGCACCTTGGGTTCCATCGACAGCGCGCGCGCAATGCCCACGCGCTGCTTCATGCCGCCGGAGATTTCGCCGGGGCGCTTCTGCGCGGCGGGCGTGAGGCCGACCAGCGCCAGCGCGGCGTCGGTGCGAGCACGAAGCTGCGCCTTGCTCTCGGTGGCCGCGAACACGCGCTCGACCGCGAGGTAGACGTTCTCGAAGCAGGTGAGCCAGGGCAACAGCGAGTGGTTCTGGAACACCACCGCGCGCTCGGGGCCGGGGCCCTTGATCTCCTTGTTGGCGCACAACAGCGAGCCTTCGGTGGGCGTGGTGAGCCCGGCGATCAGGTTCAGCAGCGTCGACTTGCCGCAGCCCGAGTGGCCGATGAGCGTGATGAACTCGCCCTTGGCCACGTTCAGGTTCACGTCGCGCAGTGCGACGAAGCGGCCCTTGGGCGTCTTGAAAGCCTGCTCGACGCCGTGGATCTCGATGTACTTGCTGTCGTCGGTCATGACTTCACCTCTTCGAACGTGAATGCCGTTGCCAGCTTGATGAGCGCGAACTCCAGCACCAGCCCCACGATGCCGATCACGAAGATCGCGATGATGATGTTGGCGACGTTGAGGTTGTTCCACTCGTCCCACACCCAGAAGCCGATGCCGACGCCGCCGGTGAGCATCTCGGCCGCCACGATCACCAGCCAGGCGGTGCCCACGGCCAGCCGCACGCCGGTCAGCATGTAGGGCAGCACGGCGGGGAAGAGGATCTTGGTGAGGATCTTCCATTCGCTGAGGTTCAGCACCTTGGCCACGTTCATGTAGTCGGTGGGCACGCGCTGCACGCCCACGGCGGTGTTGATGACCATCGGCCAGATCGAGCAGATGAAGATGGTCCAGATGGCCGCCGGGTTGGCGCCCTTGAACACCAGCAGGCCGATGGGCAGCCAGGCCAGCGGCGACACGGGGCGCAGCAGGCTGATCAGCGGATTGAACATGCGCGAGAGGAACTCGAAGCGTCCGATGGCGAAGCCGGCCGGAATGCCGACCAGCGCCGCGAGCCCGAAACCCAGCGCCACGCGCTGCAGCGACGAGAGCACGTTCCAGCCCACGCCCTGGTCGTTGGGGCCCTTGCTGTAGAACGGGTCGCTGAACACCGTCACGGCCTGCTGCCAGGTGGCTGCGGGCGTGGGGAAGCCGGTGGTGCTCTTCATGGCCACCACCTCCCAGATCAGCAGCAGCAGGCCGAAGCCGGCGAGCGGCGGCAGCACGCACATCCAGAAGGCGCGCAGGTCGATGGGTGTGCGCGTCCGCGGCTCGGGTGCCGGGGCGGGCGTGGGCTGGGGGGCGGCCGCAACAGGGGCTGCCGGCCTGGCCGCGACGGAAGGGGCCACCTGTGCGGCGGCTACCTCCAGCGGTGAGTGAAAGACTGCGCTGACCATGGTGTTCTCCCTATGCATGGAGCTTGAACGACTCGGCGTACTTCTTCGGGTCCTTGCCGTCCCAGACCGAGCCGTCGAACAGCTTGCTGGTGCGCATGACTTCCTTGGGCACCGGCGTCTGCGTGGCGGCGGCGGCCTGCTTGTAGATGTCGATGCGGTTGATCTCGGTGGCCACCTTCAGGTAGTCGGGGTGCTCCTTCAGCAGGCCCCAGCGCTTGTGCTGCGTGAGGAACCACATGCCGTCAGACAGGTACGGGAAGGTCACGGCACCGCCGTTGTAGAACTTCATGTGGTTGGGGTCGTCCCAGCTCTTGCCGAGGCCGTTGGTGTAGCGGCCCAGGATGCGCTGGTTGATGGCGTCCACGCTGGTGTTGACGTAGCTCTTGTCGGCGATGGTCTCGGCCATCTTGTTCTTGTTCTGCAGGCCGGCGTCGATCCACTTGCTGGCCTCGAGGATGGCGGCGGTCACGGCGCGTGCGGTGTTCGGGTACTTCTTCGCGAACTCGGCCGTGGTGCCGAGCACCTTCTCGGGGTGGTCCTTCCAGATGTCCTGCGTGGTGATGGCCGTGATGCCGATGCCGTCCATGATGGCGCGCTGGCCCCAGGGCTCGCCCACGCAGTAGCCGTCCATGTTGCCCACGCGCATGTTGGCCACCATCTGGGGAGGCGGCACGGTGATGTTCTTCACGTCCTTGAACGGGTCGATGCCGGCCGACGCGAGCCAGTAGTAGAGCCACATGGCGTGCGTGCCGGTGGGGAAGGTCTGCGCGAAGGTGTATTCGCGCTTCTCGCTGGCGATGAGCTTGGCGAGCGAGGCCGCATCGACCGCGCCCTTGTCTGCGAGCTTCTTCGACAGCGTGATGGCCTGGCCGTTGTTGTTGAGGGTCATGAGCACGGCCATGTCCTTCTTCGGGCCGCTCAGGCCGAGGTGCATGCCGTAGACCAGGCCGTAGAGCACGTGGGCGAAATCCAGCTCGCCGTTGGCCAGCTTGTCGCGCACGCCGGCCCAGCTGGCTTCCTTGCTGGGCACGATCTTCACGCCGTACTTCTTGTCGATGCCCAGCACCGAGGCCATCACCACGCTGGCGCAGTCGGTCAGCGGGATGAAGCCGATCTTCACTTCTTCCTTCTCGGGCTTGTCCGAGCCCTGGGCCCAGACGGCCGCGCGCAGGGCGGGATCGATGCCCACTGCGCCGATGGCTGCGGCTTGCAGGACGCGGCGTCGGCTGAGGCGGGTTTTGAGCAGGTCGGTCATGGGGCGGGGCTCCGGTTGAAGACAAACAACAAACAAGAAATGCAAAAACGAAAAGGCGTCCGCACCGCGCAGGGGCTGCTCGAAAACGAGCCCTTGCGGGATGGGGACGCCTTTGTCCGGTTCGGTGGGAGACACCCGCCGTTGGGTGCCGCCTGCCTGAAGGCCCATCGAGGGCCTGTGAACTTGTTGCTTGCAAGCGGTGTGCCAGCTCTGCGATATACCGGCTGCTATCAGGAAAGTAGCTGGATGCGGCAGGGCTTCGCGGGTGAAGGACCGATCGGGCCGGCAGGTGCCGATGGCACGGTTGTTGTGCGGTGCACCAAGTTGAACGGCGCGGCCGCCTCAACGCGGCGGTGCGCGGTCGAGCATGGGCAGGTAGTCGGCCATCGCCAGCATCGACTCGGCCACGTCGACCAGGCGGCGCTTCTGGTTCATGGCGGTCTGCCGCAGCATCTTGTGGGCTTCTTCCTCGCTGAGGCGGCGATGCGCCATCAGCAGGCCCTTGGCGCGCTCGACGATCTTGCGTTCGTTGAGCGAGGCGCGCACGGTCTCGAGCTCGTCGCTCATGGCCTGCAGGCGGTGCGACTGCTCCTGGACCATGTCGAGCACCGAGCGCTCGAGGTGGCGGCCGAACTGGGCGGGCGCGGCCGCCTGCGCGTCGGCATCGTCGAAGAAGAGGGCGCCGGCCTGCGGCGTCAGCGTGTCGAGCAGCTGCCGGTATTCGCGCAACTCGCTGCGGGCCTGCGCGGTCTTGTGCTCGCACAGCGCGCGCAGGTCGGCGGCCAGGCGGTCCTCGACGGTCTTCATGGCGTCGATGCGGCGGGTGCAGCAGTCGAACCAGGCCTGGCTGAGCGGCACGTCGGCCGGCGCGGAGACGGTGCCGCGCCGGCGGATGCGCTCGAGCTCGGCCACTTCGGTGTCGGGCTGGCTTTCGCGCCAGAGCGCGAGCACGGCCTCGCCCGAGAAATCGGTGAACACCTGGAAGCAGCGCTCCTGCGATTCGATGAGGTGCAGCCATTGCAGGCGCTGCGCGTCTTCGCTGCGGCCCAGGGCGAGCGTGGCGGCACCGAAGGCGCGCTCCTGGCCGGCGAACTCCTTGCCCTGCATGAAGTTGAACATCGCGACCAGCAGGCGCGAGATCTCGGGGTCGGTGGCGCCGTCGGCCGCCTCGAACACCACCGAGAGCAGGCCGGCGACGAGCTTGGCGAAGGCAGCGGTCGACTGCGCCGGCTTCAGCTCGAACGCATCGATCCGGCGGCGCAGGCCGGGCAGGGCGTCCAGGCCCGGCAGCACCCAGGCGATTCGGCTGAACAGGCGTGCGTTGTTGCCCGCGTCCGAGCCGCGGTGGTAGTTGTCGGCCTCGAGCTGGTCGAAGCAGGTGCGGACCTCCTGCTCGAGCGCCATGCATTCGGCGATCTGCGGGCCGCGCTGGTCGGCGAAGCGGCCGCCGCGCGAGGTGAGGAACATGTTCGACATGCCGCGCTCGCGCTGCAGCGCGTGAACCAGCCGGCCGATCACGCCCACCAGCTCGCTGGTGCGGGCGAGCCGGTCCAGCTCGTCGATTTCGCAGCGGCGGGCAGCGATGAGGAAGCTCAGTCCGGATTTCATGGTGGGGGCGCGGGGCTCTGGCTCCGTCACTGCAACATCCGTGCCTCGGGACGCGGAAATCGTCGTCGCTTGCCCCTTCGCGGGCGCCGGCAGGGGGTGCCGCCTACACTCGGCGGCATGCTCTTGTTGGGAATCGAATCATCCTGCGACGAAACCGGCGTGGCGCTGGTCGAGTCGCAAGGCGACGCGCTGCCGCTGCTGCGTTCGCACGCATTGCACAGCCAGATCGCCATGCACCAGGCCTACGGCGGCGTGGTGCCCGAACTGGCGAGCCGCGACCACATCCGTCGCGTGCTGCCGCTGACCGAGGCCGTCATGGCCGAAGCAGGGCGCTCGCTCGAAGAGATCGACGTGGTGGCCTATACGCGCGGGCCCGGGCTGGCGGGCGCTCTGCTGGTGGGCGCCGGCGTGGCCTGCGCGCTGGGCGTTGCGCTGGGCAAGCCGGTGCTTGGAGTGCATCACCTCGAAGGGCATCTGCTGTCGCCGTTCCTGAGCGCCGATCCGCCGGAGTTTCCGTTCGTCGCGCTGCTGGTTTCGGGCGGCCACACGCAGCTGATGCGCGTGGACGGCGTGGGCCGCTACGAGCTGCTTGGCGAGACCATCGACGATGCTGCTGGCGAAGCATTCGACAAGAGCGCCAAGCTCATGGGCCTGCCGTATCCCGGCGGGCCGTGGCTGGCGAAGCTGGCTGAAGGCGGCGATGCCGTGGCCTTCAAGCTGCCGCGTCCGCTGCTGCACAGCGGCGATCTCGATTTTTCCTTTGCCGGCTTGAAGACGGCCGTGCTCACGCAGGCCAAGAAGCTCGGCGACCAGCTCGAGGCCCGCAAGGCGGACCTGGCCGCGTCCACGCAGGCGGCCATCGTCGAGGTGCTGCTGAAGAAATCGCTTGCCGCGCTCGACCAGACCGGCCTCAAGCGGCTGGTGGTGGCCGGTGGGGTGGGGGCCAACAGGAGCCTGCGCGAGCAACTGAATGCCGCGTGTGCGAAGCGCAAGGTGCGCGTGCACTACCCCGAGCTGCACCTGTGCACCGACAACGGCGCCATGATCGCCATGGCCGCCGCGATGCGCCTGCAGTCGGGCCTGTCGCAGGCTAGCGAGCGCTATGCCTTCGACGTCAGGCCGCGATGGCCCATGGCGTCGCTTTCGCTGCCTGAGGCCGCGTTACCTGAGACTGCGTAATCGTTTGCTTTGACGGCCGGCCGATGGCTGGCAGCGGCAGCACGTCCAGCACGTTGCGCCAGAGCTGGCGCCATTGCGGCCAGTCGTGGCCACCCTCGATCGTGAAGACCTGCTCCGGCGGCAGCGCGTCGGCGAGCAGCTTGTGGTTGCTGGCGAAGCGGTCATCCAGGCCGAAGCCCAGGTAGAGCCGCGGCAGGTTCTTCGAAGGCTTGGCCGACAGGTACTGCTGGAAGAAGGGCCAGAGCTTGCGGTCGGGCTCCTCGTCGGGCTGGGGGCCGGTAGGCGCCTGCCAGGCGCGAAGGCCGCCGGCCTTCTTGATTTCCGCGCCGAGCACGCGGCGACCCAGGTAGGGTGCGAGGGCCACGATGCCGTCCACGGAGCCTGGCCGTGCCAGTTCGTGGATCAGCGCGCCGAAGCCGCCGATGGAAATGCCGACGAGCCAGATCGACTTGTAGCCCTTGGCGCGCTGCGGCTCGATCACTTCGGTGTGCAGGCGATCGCTCAGCGTCTGCTCGTAGTAGTAGGAGACGTCCGCGTCCACCAGCAGGGCGTCGGCCGCCAGGTGACGTTCGCGCACTGCGGCGATGAATCCCTCGCGTTCGAACTCGTCGGGCTTCAGATATGCCCCGGGGAGGAACACCAGGAGCGTGTCGGACTGTTCGTTGGGATTGGCGGGTTGAAGGTGCGTTTTCATGGTGCCTTTTGGGGGCACCCGAACCGCACCGTAGCTAGTTCAGTGCGTTTACAAGACGCCCACGAAGAAGAAAGTTCTAAGAAAACGTCACATCATGTGACGTTATCCAGCGCTATTGTGAATAAGGTGCTCGTTTAAAGTCAAAACGAGGCCTTAACTAACATTTTCCTCTTGTGGGCATAGGCCGAATTAGTTGATTTGCAACTGCGTGGCCTGGCTCACGGGCACCAGCTTGCCGAGCTTCAGCGTAAGCACGCCGTTCTCGAGTTTTGCTTCGCTCGCGGCCACGTCGATGTCCTGCGGCAGCTCGTAGGCGGCCTTGAACTGGCGCTTGGCTTCGGCCTTGCTGTCGATGCGCAGCACGGCGCCTTCGATGCTGATCGCGAGGTCTTCACGTGCGAAGCCCGGCACGTCGAGCGAGAGGGTCCAGCTCTTTTCGTCCTGCTCCACGAGGGGCGAGCGGCGGGTGCCGGCGAGGGCCTCCGCGGCGAAGCGCTCGAATGCGCGGTCATAGGCGCGGGGAGCAAAGCGGGCGGTGCGAAGGGTAGGGGCGAAAAACATGATGAAGAACTCCTGAATCAACACAATCGGGACAAGGAATGTGTGTCCCTTACACTGCGCGGCCGTTCAATCGTGAGTGCCGCTTGAGACCTCATCTAGGCGCAGCGGCACGCGTTTCAAGACAATGAATCCCCCCTTTAATTTGCGTCGCGAGGCCTTGAAATTCGCGGTGCTGGCGCTATGCGCGAAGCCCTTCGCGGCGCTCGCGCAAACGCCTCCGGCGCCCATCCGCCTGGCCCTCATCGAAAGCATGAGCGGCCCGTTCGCCAACACCGGCGAGGCTGTGTTCCGCAACCTGCTGTGGGCGGTGGAGCGTGTGAATGCGCGTGGCGGCGTCAAGCTGGCGGGTGGCGCGCGGCCCCTGCAGCTCGACCGCTACGACAGCAAGGGGCAGAACGAGGAAGCGCTTTCCGCGCTGCGTGCGGCGCTGGACGATGGCGCGCGCATCGTGCTGCAGGGCAACTCGTCGGCCACGGCCGCGGCGCTGGTCGATGCCATCGACAAGAACAACGAGCGCGATCCTTCGCGGCGCGCGATCTTCCTCAACTACGCGGCGGTCGATCCGTCGCTCACGAACGAGCGCTGCAGCTTCTGGCACTTCCGCTTCGACGCGCATGCCGACATGCGCATGGCCGCGCTGATGGACGTGGTGAGGGACGACGCGGCGCTCAAGCGCGTCTACCTGATCGGTCAGGACTACAGCTTCGGCCAGGCCGTGCTGCGCGAAGCGCGCCGGCAGCTCGGTGCGCAGCGGCCCGACGTGGAGATCGTCGGCGACGAACTCCATCCGATGGGCAAGGTGAAGGACTTCGCGCCATATGCCACCAAGATCATCGCGAGCGGCGCGCAAGCCGTCGTCACGGGCAACTGGGGCAACGACCTCACGCTGCTGGTGAAGGCCGCGCGCGAGGCGGGCTTCAACGGCAGCTTCTACACCTTCTACGGCAATGCGCTGGGCGCGCCGGCGGCCATCGGAGACGCGGGCATCGGGCGCGTGGTCGCGGTGGCCGACTGGCTGCCGAACGTGCAGACGGCCCAGTCCGAAGCCTTCTACCGGGCCTTCCGAACGCGCTTTCCGAAACCGGCCGACGACTATGTGCACATGCGGTTGCAGCTGATGATCGAGGCGCTGGTGCAGGCCATCGAGCGGGCGGGCAGCGCCGATGCGGTGCCGGTTGCGCGCGCGTTGGAGCAGGCCGACGTGAGCCTCTACGGCCAGCGCGGGCGCATGCGCGCGGCAGATCACCAGTTCCAGCAGCAGCTCGTGGTCGGCGTGATGGACAGGCAGGGCAAGCCGGGCGTGCAGTTCGACGTCGAGGGCTCCGGCTACGGCTTCCGCGTGGTCAAGACCATCGCCCCCGAACGCGCCGAACTGCCGACCTCGTGCAAGATGAAGAGACCTTGATGACGATGAACAGGACGATCAGACATGCGTGAAGCCATCCACAACCTGGAAGCCTCGAAGATCCGCGAAGTTGCCAACGCCGGCATGGGCCGCGACGACGTGCTGGCCTTCTGGTTCGGCGAGAGCGACGAAGTCACTCCCGAGGTGGTCCGCCAGGCGGCTATCGAATCGCTGCGACGCGGCGAGACCTTCTACGCCCACAACCTCGGTCTGCCCGAGCTGCGCGAAGCCATCGCGCGTTACACCAGCGGGCTGCATCCGAAGGTCGATGCATCGCGCATTGCAGTCACTTCGGGCGGCGTGAGCGCGCTGATGCTCGCGGTGCAGGCGCTGGTCGACGCGGGAGACGAGGTGGTCGCCGTGACGCCGGTGTGGCCCAACCTCACGGCGCAGCCCGCGATCATGGGTGCACGCGTGCGCACGCTGCCGCTGGTGCCGGTGAACGGCCAGTGGACGCTCGACCTGCAGGCGCTGCGCGCGGCCGTCACGTCGAAGACGAAGCTGCTGATCGTCAATGCGCCGAACAACCCCACGGGCTGGACCATGACCCGCGAGGAGCAGCAGGCCGTGCTCGACCATTGCCGCCAGACCGGCACCTGGATCCTGGCCGACGAGGTGTACGAGCGGCTCTACTTCGAGCCGACGCCCAACGCCTGCGCGCCGAGCTTCCTCGATATCTCGAAGCCCGCCGACCGCTTGGTTGTCACGCACAGCTTCTCCAAGAGCTTCCTGATGACCGGCTGGCGCCTGGGCTGGCTGGTGCTGCCGCCGTCGATGGTGGACGGCATCGGCAAGCTGATCGAGTTCAACACCTCGTGCGCCAGCGTGTTCACGCAGCGCGCCGCCATTGCAGCCATCGAGCACACGGCCGAGATCACGCCGCGGGTGGTGGCTCACCTGAAGCAGTGCCGCGACACGCTGGTGCCGTTGCTCGCGGCTCTGCCGGGTGTGCAGGTGGCTCCGGCCAAGGGCGGCATGTACGCCTTCTTCCGCCTCGAGGGCTTCGGCGATTCGCTCGAGGTGGCCAAGCGGCTGGTGGCCGAGGCGGGCCTCGGGCTCGCGCCGGGCAATGCCTTCGCGCCCGAGGCGCAGGGCTGGCTGCGCTGGTGCTTCGCGTCGAAAGACCCGCAGCGGCTGGTGAAGGGCGTGGAGCGGCTGCGCAACTGGCTGGCGGAGCAGCAGCAGTCCGGCAAGGGCTGAGTCGGCTGCAATTTCGTTCAATACGCGGCGCGCCCGGGCCGCGAAGCTAGGACTTTTCTCGAAAGCGGAAGGTCCTGGATGTCGCAACGGTTGAAGGGCATGGCGCTGTGTGCGCTGGCAATGGTCACGGTGGGTAGCACGGTGGTGGCCAGCAAGGTCATCGCGGGCGGGCTGCCGCCGTTCACCGCGACCGCACTGCGGTTCGCGATGGCGCTGCCGGTGTTCCTGGTGCTGATGCGGCTGACCCGCACGCAGTGGCCGCGGCCCGGCCGGCGCGATCTGGCGCTGCTGGTGTGCCAGGCGGGGCTGGGGAGCGTGGGCTACACCGTGCTGCTGATCCTCGGCGTGCGCTGGGCGCCGGCCGCCAGCGCGGGCGTGGTGGCGGGCACCTTGCCGGCGGTGGCGGCGCTGGTCGCGGTGATCGCGCTGCGCGAGCGGCCGGGGCGGTACCTGATCGGCAGCATCGTGCTGGCGACGGCGGGGGTGCTGGCGATCAGTTGGCCAGGGGCGGGGGCGGTTTCGGCGGGGGACTCAAAATCCCCCGCGGCGCTGGCCGGCAACCTGCTGGTACTGGGCGCGGTCATCTGCGAGGCGATGTTCATCCTGCTCAACAAGCGCCTGCGGGTGCCGGTGCGTCCACTGGCGCTGTCTACGCTGATGACGGCCTTCGGATTGCTGCTTTCAGTGGTGCCCGCCCTGTTCGAGCGGGCCTGGGAGCATCTCGTGCCGGTGGAGGCACTGGCCGGCGTGGCCTATTACGCCCTGGTGCCCACTGTGCTGGGCTTCGTGCTGTGGTTTGCCGGATCTTCCCGGCTGAACGGGGCCGAGGCGGCGCTCTTCACCGCCGTTCTGCCGGTCTCGGCGCTGGTGCTGGCGGCGCTCTGGCTGGGCGAAAGCATCAGCCTGGCGCAGATCGGCGGTGCGGCCTGCGTGCTGGGCGCCGTGGGGCTGGCTTCACTCGATGGAAGGCCCTCAAAGGGGCCTGAAAGCCCGATCAGGACGGTCGGGCTATAATTCCAAGGCTTTGCATGCCGCAAGGCGCACGGTGGGTGCAGTTCCAGCGCACACCGCAAGTCAAACATCCCGGAACAAGGAAATCAACATGATCGCAGCCTCCATCAAGGCCGAAGTTGTCAAGGACAACGCCCGCGCCGCCAACGACACCGGCAGCCCCGAAGTGCAAGTCGCACTGCTGACCGCCCGCATCAACGAGCTCACCCCTCACTTCAAGACGCACGCCAAGGACCACCACGGTCGTCGCGGCCTGCTGCGCATGGTGAGCCGCCGCCGCAAGCTCCTCGACTACCTCAAGTCCAAGGACGCCGACCGTTACACCGCGCTGATCGCCAAGCTGGGTCTGCGCAAGTAAATCGAATCGCATGAAAAAACGCCTGGGTTAGTCCGCTAGCTCAGGCGTTTTTTACTTCGCGATCCACTTTCGGAGTGCCCAAACAGAGCGAAGCTGTGTCATTCCAATGAAGTTCGCCCCGAGCTTCGCTGGAATGGCATCGTGTTCTGAGAAGCCTCCGTCACCTGCGGACTCCGTGTAGTTCGCTATCAAAACAGGAGCAAAACATGAGCCTCTTCAATAAAGTCACCAAGTCGTTCCAATGGGGCGACAAGACCGTCGTCATGGAAACGGGTGAAATCGCCCGCCAGGCCAGCGGCGCCGTGCTCGTCGACATCGACGGCACCGTCATCCTCGCGACCGTGGTCGCCTCCAAGTCGGCCAAGCCCGGCCAGGACTTCTTCCCGCTGACCGTCGACTACATCGAGAAGACCTACGCCGCCGGCAAGATCCCCGGCAGCTTCTTCAAGCGCGAAGCCAAGCCCAGCGAGCATGAAACGCTGACCAGCCGCCTGATCGACCGCCCGATCCGCCCGCTGTTCCCCGAAGGTTTCCTGAACGAAGTGCATGTGGTCATCCACACGATTTCGCTGAACCCCGAAGTCGACGCCGACATCGCCGCCATGATCGGCGTGAGCGCCGCGCTGTCGATCTCCGGCGTGCCGTTCAACGGCCCGATCGGTGCCGCCCGCGTGGGCTACATCAACGGCCAGTACGTGCTGAATCCAGGCCAGACTGCCCGCAAGGATTCGCAGATGGACCTCGTCGTCGCCGGCACGCAAGCCGCCGTGCTGATGGTCGAATCCGAAGCCCTGCAGCTCAGCGAAGAAATCATGCTGGGTGGCGTGGTGTTCGGCCACGAACAGGCCAACATCGCCATCAACGCGATCCATGAACTCGTGCGCGACGCCGGCAAGCCGGTGTGGGACTGGAAGGCCCCCGCCGAAGACGAAGCCTTCGTCGCCAAGGTCAAGGGCCTGGCCGAAGACAAGCTGCGCGCTGTGTACCAGATCCGCAGCAAGCAGGCCCGTACGCAAGCCCTGCGTGAAGCCAACGCCAGCGTGCTCGAGGCACTGAAGGCCGAAGGCGCCGAATTCGACGCCGGCAAGGTCAGCGACCTGCTGTTCGCCATCGAATCGAAGATCGTGCGCAGCCAGATCCTGTCGGGCGAGCCCCGCATCGATGGCCGCGACACGCGCACCGTGCGCCCCATCGAGATCCGCAACTCGGTGCTGCCCCGCACCCACGGCTCGGCCCTGTTCACGCGCGGTGAAACCCAGGCGCTGGTCATCACCACGCTCGGCACCGAGCGCGACGCACAGCGCATCGACGCGCTGGCCGGCGAGTACGAAGACCGCTTCCTGTTCCACTACAACATGCCTCCCTTTGCCACCGGCGAAGTGGGCCGCATGGGCTCGACCAAGCGCCGCGAAATCGGCCACGGCCGCCTGGCCAAGCGCGCACTCGTTGCCGTGCTGCCGAACAAGGAAGAGTTCCCGTACACGGTTCGCGTGGTGTCGGAAATCACCGAATCGAACGGCTCGTCGTCGATGGCTTCGGTGTGTGGCGGCTGCCTCTCGATGATGGACGCCGGTGTGCCCATGAAGGCGCACGTGGCCGGCATCGCCATGGGCCTGATCAAGGAAGACAACCGCTTCGCGGTGCTGACCGACATCCTGGGCGACGAAGATCACCTGGGCGACATGGACTTCAAGGTGGCCGGTACGACCAACGGCATCACCGCCTTGCAGATGGACATCAAGATCCAGGGCATCACCAAGGAAATCATGCAGGTCGCACTGGCGCAGGCCAAGGAAGCGCGCATGCACATCCTCGGCAAGATGCAGGAAGCGATGGGCGAAGCCAAGTCCGACGTGTCGCAGTTCGCGCCGCGCCTGACCACGCTGAAGATCAACCCCGAAAAGATCCGCGACGTGATCGGCAAGGGCGGCGCCGTCATCCGCGGCCTGCAGGAAGAAACCGGCACGACGATCAACATCGACGAAGACGGCACCATCACCATCGCTTCGACCGATCCGGAAAAGGCCGAGCTGGCCAAGAAGCGCATCGAGCAGATCACGGCCGAAGTCGAAATCGGCAAGGTCTACGAAGGCCCGGTCACGAAGATCCTGGACTTTGGCGCGCTCATCAACCTGCTGCCCGGCAAGGACGGCCTGCTGCACATCAGCCAGATCGCGCACGAACGCGTCGAGAAGGTGACCGACTATCTGAGCGAAGGCCAGATCGTGAAGGTCAAGGTCCTGGAAACGGACGAGAAGGGCCGCGTCAAGCTGTCCATGAAGGCCCTGACCGAGCGTCCGGCCGGCATGGAATACAGCGAGCGCCCGCCGCGCGAAGACCGCGGTGACCGTGGCGAGCGCCGCGAACGGGGTGACCGTGGTGACCGTGGTGGCGACCGTGGCGAGCGCGCACCGCGCTTCAACAACGAGCAACAGCAACAGCCGCGCAGCGAGGCTCCGGCCGGCGAGCAGCAGCAAGCTCCGCGCGAGCCTCAGGAGTAAGAAGGGCGCAGCGGTGGCTCTCGTGGCCGCCGTTGCTATCTTTTGAACGTCAAGCTTCGCCCCATCTGTGGGCGTTGGAGGCCGAAAGACCATGAAAGCCATTGAAATCACTTCGTACGGCGCCCCCGAGGTGCTGCGCGTCGCGGAGCGTCCCGACCCGGTGGCGGGCGCGGGCGAACTGCTGATCCGCGTTGCGGCAAGTGGTGTCAATCGTCCGGACGTGCTGCAGCGCAAGGGGCATTACCCCGTGCCGCCGGGTGCCTCCGATCTGCCGGGCCTTGAAGTGGCAGGAGAGATCGTTTCGGGCGACGCTGCGGCGCTGGCCGAGGCGGGCTTCAAGGTCGGCGACCGCGTCTGCGCGCTGATCGCCGGTGGCGGCTATGCCGAGCTGTGCGTGGCGCCCGTGGCTCAGTGCCTGCCGGTGCCCAAGGGCTGGAGCGATCTCGAGGCAGCCTCGCTGCCCGAGACCTTCTTCACCGTCTGGAGCAACGTGTTCGAGCGCGGCCGCCTGCAGAAGGGCGAGACGCTGCTGATCCAGGGCGGCTCGAGCGGCATCGGCGTCACGGCGATCCAGATCGCCAAGGCGCTCGGCGCCATCGTGATCGTCACGGCCGGCAGCGACGACAAGTGCGAAGCCTGCCGCAAGCTCGGTGCCGACCACGCCATCAACTACCGCACGAGCGACTTCGTCGAAGAGGCGAAGAAGCTCACCGGTGGCAAGGGCGTGGATGTGGTGCTGGACATGGTTGCCGGCGACTACGTGGCGCGCGAGGTCGAGTGCCTGGCCGAGGATGGCCGTCTGGTCATCATCGCGGTGCAGGGCGGTGTGAAGAGCGAGATCAATGCGGGCCTCGTGCTGCGCAGGCGGCTCACCATCACCGGCTCGACGTTGCGTCCACGGCCCGTGGCGTTCAAGGGCGCCATTGCCAAGGCCTTGCGCGAGAAGGTGTGGCCGCTGCTGGAAAGCGGTGCGATCAAGCCCGTGATCCACAGTACTTTTGCTGCAGCGGGTGAGCCAAGCGGCGCGGCCCAGGCCCATGCGCTGATGGAATCGAACCAGCACATCGGCAAGATCGTGCTGACATGGTGAGTGACGAAAAGAAGAACGCGATGACAACCAAGAAGAAGCTGATCGCCGGCAACTGGAAGATGAACGGCAGCCTTGCTGCCAACGAAGCGCTGGTGAAGGCCCTGCAGCAGGGGCTGGCTGCAAGCCCGGCGGCTTGCGACGTGGCGCTGTGTGCGCCTGCGCCGTACTTTGCACAACTGCAATCGCTGCTGGCGGGCTCGTCTTCGCTGGCTCTCGGTGCGCAGGACATTTCGGCGCATCCGCAGGGTGCATTCACTGGTGAGCAATCGGCTGCGATGCTGAAGGACTTCGGTGTGCGCTATGCCATCGTCGGTCACTCCGAGCGTCGGCAGTACCACGGCGAGACCGATGAAGCGGTCGCGGCCAAGACGGCTGCAGCGCTGGCCAACGGCATCACGCCGATCGTCTGTGTCGGCGAAACGCTGGCGCAGCGCGAAGCAGGGCAGACCGAAGAAGTCGTCAAGCGCCAGCTGGCTGCGGTCATTCATGTGAATGGCCATTGCATCAGCGAGATCGTTGTGGCCTACGAGCCCGTCTGGGCCATCGGCACGGGCAAGACGGCAACGCCGGAGCAGGCGCAAGCGGTGCATGCGGTGCTGCGTGCGCAGCTGCATCACGCGGCGAGCGAGCATGCCGCCGGCATCAAGATTCTTTATGGCGGCAGCATGAACGCGGCCAATGCCGCCGAGCTGCTGGCGCAGGCCGACATCGATGGCGGCCTCATTGGTGGTGCGTCGCTCAAGGCCCCCGACTTTCTGCAGATCATTTCCGCCGCTGCGCGCTGAACGCGCAACGGCTGTATCAAATTAGGAGTAAGAACGAATGAACCTGGTCCTCAATCTTCTGGTCGGCGTGCAGATGCTGGCAGCCCTCGCGATGATCGGCCTCATCCTGATCCAGCACGGCAAGGGTGCCGACATGGGCGCGGCCTTCGGCAGCGGTAGTGCAGGCAGCCTGTTCGGTGCAAGCGGCAGTGCCAACTTCCTCTCGCGCACCACGGCTGTGCTCGCCGCAGTGTTCTTCGCATGCACGCTGCTGCTGGCCTACTTCAGCCATGCACGTCCTGCGGGCGGCGGCAGCCTTCTGGAGCGTGCCGCGGTGGGTGCGCCGGCAGCGCCGGCTTCTTCTGGTGCAGCAGGCGAAATTCCTGGTGCAGCGGCTCCCAGCGCGCCTGCTTCGGCTCCTGCAGCCCCTGTTTCGGCTCCGGGCCAGATTCCGAGCAAGTAATCAACTCGTTTTCATGAGTTGCCCGTGAGAAATGGCTCCATTTCAGGGTAAACTCTAAATCTGTTCGGAAAGCCAAATTCCTCTTGCAGGTACCTCATGCCATCCGAACAGAAAAAACCGCGGTCGTGGTGAAATTGGTAGACACGCTATCTTGAGGGGGTAGTGGCGAAAGCTGTGCGAGTTCGAGTCTCGCCGACCGCACCAAATCTCATCGGCAGAAAACCTCATCCAGAGGTTCTTCTTGCCGGTGGCAAGCGGTGAAAAACTCTCGATGAATCTCGACTCCTACCTCCCCGTCCTTTTGTTCATTCTGGTCGGAGTCGGCGTAGGCGTCGCCCCTCAGGTCATCGGATACATTCTCGGCCCCAACAGGCCCGACGCCGCAAAGAACGCTCCCTACGAGTGTGGCTTTGAAGCCTTCGAGGATGCGCGCATGAAGTTCGACGTGCGCTATTACCTCGTCGCGATTCTCTTCATCCTGTTCGATCTCGAAATTGCCTTTCTCTTTCCGTGGGCCATTGCGCTCAAGGAGATTGGTGCTGTCGGCTTCTGGGCCATGATGATCTTTCTCGCCATCCTCGTCGTGGGCTTCGCCTACGAGTGGAAAAAAGGCGCGCTCGACTGGGAATGACAAGGAAGAAACACGATGGCCATTGAAGGCGTTCTCAAGGAAGGCTTCGTCACCACGACCTATGACTCGGTCGTCAATTGGGCGAAGACTGGTTCTCTCTGGCCGATGACTTTCGGCCTCGCATGCTGTGCGGTGGAGATGATGCATGCGGGCGCTGCCCGCTACGACATCGACCGCTTCGGCATGCTGTTCCGTCCCAGCCCGCGTCAGTCCGATCTGATGATCGTGGCCGGTACGCTGTGCAACAAGATGGCTCCGGCCCTGCGCAAGGTCTACGACCAGATGCCCGAGCCGCGCTGGGTTCTCTCGATGGGTTCGTGCGCGAATGGTGGTGGCTATTACCACTACAGCTATTCGGTCGTGCGCGGCTGCGACCGCATTGTGCCGGTCGACGTCTACGTTCCGGGTTGCCCGCCCACCGCCGAGGCCTTGCTCTATGGCGTGATCCAGTTGCAGCAGAAGATTCGCCGCACCAACACCATTGCCCGCGCCTGAGGGATTGCCGACGATGACTGACTTTGCAATTTCGCCGGAGGTGCTGCGCGCCACCATTGCCGAGACGCTCGGTGCCAAGGCCAGGAGCGTGACCGTTGCCCTGGAAGAGGTGACTGTCGTGGTTGGCGCTGCTGACTACATCGAGGCAGCGCTGCTGTTGCGTGACGCGCCCGGTTGCCGTTTCGAGCAGCTGATCGATCTCTGCGGCATGGATTATTCCGACTACCGCGAAGGCGAGTGGCAGGGCGATCGCTATGGTGTCGTCTCGCACCTGCTGTCGGTGAGTCTGAATCAGCGCGTGCGCCTCAAGGTGTTCGCGCCGAGCGACGACTTCCCTGTGGTCGAATCGCTGCAGCCCGTCTGGAATGCCGCCACCTGGTTCGAGCGCGAAGCCTTCGATCTCTATGGCATCGTGTTCGAGGGTCACGATGACCTGCGCCGCATCCTGACCGACTACGGCTTCATCGGCCACCCGTTCCGCAAGGACTTCCCGGTGTCGGGTCATGTCGAAATGCGGTACGACGAAGAGCAGAAGCGTGTCGTCTACCAGCCGGTATCGATCGAGCCGCGAGAAATCACCCCGCGCGTGATCCGCGAAGACAACTACGGCGGCGGTTTGCACTGACAGATATGGCCGAAATCAAGAACTACACACTCAACTTCGGTCCCCAGCACCCTGCAGCGCACGGTGTGTTGCGCCTGGTGCTCGAGCTGGACGGCGAAGTGATCCAGCGCGCCGATCCCCACATCGGCCTGCTGCACCGCGCGACCGAGAAGCTCGCCGAATCGCGCACCTTCATCCAGTCGCTGCCGTACATGGACCGCCTCGACTACGTGTCGATGATGAGCAACGAGCACGCCTACTGTCTCGCCATCGAGCGGATGATGGGCCTCGAAGTGCCGATTCGCGCGCAGTACATCCGCGTGATGTTCGCCGAGATCACCCGCCTGCTGAACCACCTGCTGTGGCTCGGCGCGCACGGTCTGGACTGCGGCGCGATGAACATGCTCATCTACTGCTTCCGCGAGCGCGAAGACCTGTTCGACATGTACGAGGCCGTGTCCGGTGCGCGCATGCATGCGGCGTACTTTCGTCCGGGCGGCGTGTACCGCGACCTGCCTGACGCGATGCCGCAGTACAAGGTCAGCAAGATCAAGAACGCGAAGGCCATCGAGAAGCTCAACGAGAACCGCCAGGGCTCGCTGCTCGACTTCGTCGACGACTTCTGCAAGCGCTTCCCGAAGATGGTCGACGAATACGAGACGCTGCTCACCGACAACCGCATCTGGAAGCAGCGCACTGTGGGCATCGGCGTGGTCACGCCGGAGCGTGCGTTGAACCTCGGCTTCACGGGCCCCATGCTGCGTGGCTCGGGCATCGAATGGGATCTGCGCAAGAAGCAGCCCTACGATGTCTACGGCCAGATGCAGTTCGACGTGCCCGTCGGCAAGACGGGCGACTGCTACGACCGCTACCTGGTTCGCGTGGAAGAAATGCGCCAGGCCAACCGGATCATCCAGCAGTGCTCGGCCTGGCTGCGCGCCAACCCCGGTCCTGTCATCACCGACAACCACAAGGTGGCCGCGCCTGCGCGCGAATCGATGAAGGCGAACATGGAGGAGCTGATCCACCATTTCAAGCTCTTCACCGAAGGCTTCCACGTGCCCGAAGGCGAGGCGTATGCCGCCGTCGAGCATCCGAAGGGCGAGTTCGGCATCTATCTCGTGAGCGACGGCGCCAACAAGCCGTACCGCCTGAAGATCCGCGCCCCTGGTTTCCCGCACCTCGCCGCCCTCGACGAAATGTCGCGCGGTCACATGATCGCCGACGCTGTCGCGGTGATCGGCACGATGGACATCGTGTTCGGCGAGATCGACAGGTGAGAAAGAGCGAATGACTTCCTCGACCCACCATCACTCGGCGCCTTCGGCGCCTTCTTCCCCTTTGAAGCCTGCGATCCTCGAGCGCTTTGCGCGCGAGGTGGCCAAGTACCCCGAAGCAGGCAAGCAGTCTGCCGTGATGGCCTGCCTTGCCATCGTCCAGCAGGACGAGGGCTACGTCAGCCTGCAGCGCGAACGCGAGATCGCCGAGTACCTCGGCATGGCGCCCATCGCCGTGCATGAAGTGACGACCTTCTACAACATGTACAACCAGCACCCGGTGGGCAAGTTCAAGCTCAACGTGTGCACCAACCTGCCTTGCCAGCTGCGCGACGGCGTCACCGCCCTAGTGCACCTCGAGAAGAAGCTCGGCATCAAGATGGGCGAGACCACCGCTGACGGCGTGTTCACGCTGCAGCAGAGCGAATGCCTCGGCGCCTGCGCCGATTCGCCCGTGATGCTGGTCAACGACCGCACCATGTGCAGTTTCATGAGCAAAGAGAAGCTCGACCAGCTCATCGACGGCCTGCGCGGCGCCGTGCCGGCTACCAAGGGGGAGGCTTCCTGATGTCACCCGAGCAAGTTCTCCAGCAGTTCCAGGCGACTGGCGTCCAGACCTGCTTCCACGACCGCCACATCGAGCCGCAGATCTATGCGGGCCTCAATGGCACCAACTGGCGCCTGGCCGACTACGAAGCGCGCGGTGGCTATCAGGCCCTGCGCAAGATCCTCACCGAGGGTCTGACGCCCGACCAGGTGATCGCCGAAGTGAAGGCCTCGGGCCTGCGCGGCCGTGGCGGCGCGGGTTTCCCGACCGGCCTGAAGTGGAGCTTCATGCCCCGCCAGTTCCCGGGCCAGAAGTACCTCGTCTGCAATTCGGACGAAGGCGAGCCGGGTACCTGCAAGGACCGCGACATCCTGCAGTTCAACCCGCACATCGTGATCGAAGGCATGGCCATCGCCGCTTACGCGATGGGCATCAGCGTTGGCTACAACTACATCCACGGCGAGATCTTTCAGACCTACGACCGCTTCGAGGAAGCTCTCGAAGAAGCACGCGCCGCCGGCTACCTCGGTGACAAGATCATGGGTAGCACGTACAACTTCCAGTTGCACGCGGCCCACGGCTTCGGCGCCTACATCTGCGGCGAGGAAACCGCACTGCTCGAATCGCTGGAAGGCAAGAAGGGCCAGCCGCGCTTCAAGCCGCCGTTCCCCGCGAGCTTCGGCCTGTACGGCAAGCCGACCACCATCAACAACACCGAGACCTTCGCGGCGGTGCCCTGGATCATCCGCAACGGCGGCCAGGCCTACCTCGAGTGCGGCAAGCCGAACAACGGCGGCACCAAGATCTACTCGGTGAGCGGTGACGTCGAGATGCCCGGCAACTACGAGATCCCGATGGGCACCCCTTTCTCCAAGCTCCTCGAGCTGGCCGGCGGCGTGCGCAAGGGCCGTACGTTGAAGGCGGTGATTCCCGGCGGCTCGTCGGCGCCGGTGCTGCCCGCGTCGATCATGATGGACTGCACGATGGACTACGACTCCATCTCCAAGGCCGGCTCGATGCTCGGCTCGGGCGCGGTGATCGTCATGGACGACAGCCGCTCGATGGTCGAGTCGCTCAAGCGCCTCTCGTATTTCTACATGCACGAATCCTGCGGCCAGTGCACGCCGTGCCGCGAAGGCACGGGCTGGCTCTACCGCGTGGTGGACCGTATCCACAACGGGCAGGGCAAGCCCAGCGACATGCAGCTGCTGGACTCCGTCGCCGGCGACATCATGGGCCGCACGATCTGCGCGCTCGGCGATGCCGCGGCCATGCCCGTGCGCGCCATGATCAAGCACTTCCGTCACGAGTTCGAGGCCCTGATCCCGGGCCACGTTCCGACGGCGCCCGTCAAGGCCTGAGCGCGAGAAGAAACATACTCATGATCGAAATCGAACTCGACGGCAAGAAGGTCGAAGTGACCGAAGGCAGCATGGTCATGCATGCGGCCGACAAGGCGGGCACGTACATCCCGCACTTCTGCTATCACAAGAAGCTCAGCATCGCGGCCAACTGCCGCATGTGCCTCGTTGACGTGGAAAAGGCGCCCAAGCCGATGCCGGCCTGCGCCACGCCCGTCACGCAGGGCATGATCGTCCGCACCAAGAGCGAAAAGGCCATCAAGGCGCAGCAGTCGGTCATGGAGTTCCTCCTGATCAACCACCCGCTGGATTGCCCGATCTGCGACCAGGGCGGCGAATGCCAGCTGCAGGACCTGGCCGTGGGCTACGGCGGTTCCTCTTCGCGCTACGAAGAGGAAAAGCGCGTCGTCTTCCACAAGGACGTCGGCCCGCTGATCAGCATGGAAGAAATGAGCCGCTGCATCCATTGCACGCGCTGCGTCCGCTTCGGCCAGGAAGTGGCCGGCGTGATGGAGCTCGGCATGTCGAATCGCGGCGAGCACTCCGAAATCGAGACCTTCGTGGGCGACTCGGTCGATTCCGAGCTGTCGGGCAACATGATCGACATCTGCCCGGTCGGCGCGCTCACGAGCAAGCCTTTCCGCTACAGCGCCCGCACCTGGGAACTGTCGCGCCGCAAGTCGGTGAGCCCGCACGACTCCACCGGCGCCAACCTGATCGTCCAGGTCAAGAACAACCGCGTGATGCGCGTGGTGCCGCTCGAGAACGAAGACGTCAACGAATGCTGGATCGCCGACCGCGACCGCTTCTCCTACGAAGCGCTCAACGGCACCGAACGCCTGACGCAGCCCATGCTGAAGCAGGGCGGCCAATGGCAGCAGGTCGACTGGCAGACGGCGCTCGAGTACGTTGCCAACGGCCTGAAGCAGATCAAGGCCGACCATGGCGCGCAGAGCATCGGCACGTTGGTCAGCCCGCACAGTACGCTCGAAGAACTGCAGCTCGCCACCATGCTCACGCGTGAACTCGGCAGCGACAACATCGACTACCGCCTGCGCAACGCCGAATTCACGGCACCCGAAGGCGTGCGCTGGCTCGGCACCTCGATCGCATCGCTCACGCAGGTGCAGCGCGTGCTGGTCGTCGGCTCGAACCTGCGCAAGGAACACCCGCTGTTCGCACAGCGCATCCGCCAGGCCGTGCGCAAGGGCGCCGCGCTGTCGGTGATCACCTCGGCCAGCCTGATGGCTACCCGCGACTCGTGGGCCATCGACGTGGCGCAATCGTCCATCGTCGAAGCCGACCAGTGGATCGAAGCGCTGGCTGCCGTGGCTGCCGCCGTCGGCCAGGCCACCGGCGCAGCCGCACCGCTGGCACCGAAGAACGCGCCGGACGCCGCCGCGCAAGCCATCGCAGCCTCGCTGCTGAGCGGCGAACGCAAGGCCATCCTGCTCGGCAATGCCGCTGCCCACCACGCCCAAGCCGGCAGCCTGCTGGCACTGGCGAACTGGATCGGCGCGCAGACCGGCGCTACCGTCGGCTACCTGACCGAAGCGGCCAACACCGTGGGCGCGCAGATCGTCGGCGCCTTCCCGAAGAACGGCGGCCTCGATGCCGGCCGCATGCTCGCCGCGGGCTCTGGCCTGAAGGCCGTGCTGCTGCTGAACAACGAGCCGGTGTTCGACTCGGCTGCCGGCAAGGCCGCGGCCGATGTCATCGGCAATGCGCAAATGGTCGTCACGCTGAGCCCCTTCAAGGCCAACCTCGAGTTCAGCGACGTGCTGCTCCCGATCGCTCCGTTCACCGAAACGCCCGGTACCTTCGTCAATGCCGAAGGCCGCCTGCAAGGTTTCCATGCCGTCGTGAAGCCCCAAGGCGAAACGCGTCCGGCCTGGAAGGTGCTGCGCGTGCTGGCCAACCTGCTGGGCCTACCGGGCTTCGCGTTCGAATCGACCGCTGAAGTGCTGGCCACCATCGGTGACAAGGGCGCAGTGCCGGCGAATGCGCTGAGCAACGCCACGTCCGCGAACGCCGCTGCTTCGAACGGAGCGGCTGCCGCCCCCGTGGTTGCGAGCATCTACCAGCTCGACTCGATCGTGCGACGCGCACCGTCGCTGCAACTGACCGCTGACGCGCGCAACGCATCGACCGGATCGAACGTGACGGCTCGTGCCGAGGAGGCACTGGCATGATCGTCGACACCATTCATGGCTTTGGCCAGGGCCTGGTGGCCGCAGGCTGGTGGACCGGCCTGGTCTGGCCCGTGGTCTGGACGCTGATCAAGATCATCATCGTCGTGATCCCGCTGATGCTGGCCGTGGCGTACCTCACGCTGTGGGAACGCAAGGCCATCGGCTTCACGCAGATCCGCATTGGCCCGAACCGTATCGGACCGCTGGGCCTGCTCCAGCCGATCGCCGACGCGCTCAAGCTGATGACCAAGGAAATCATTCTTCCGACGGTCGCCAACAAGGGCCTGTTCCTGCTGGGCCCGATCATGACCATCATGCCGGCGCTCGCCGCATGGGCCGTGATTCCGTTCGGGCCCGATGTGGCGCTGGCCAACATCAACGCCGGCCTGCTGTTCGTGATGGCCATTACCTCGCTCGAGGTGTACGGCGTGATCATCGCCGGCTGGGCTTCGAACTCGAAGTACGCCTTCCTGGGCGCGCTGCGCGCCTCGGCGCAGATGGTGAGCTACGAAATCGCGATGGGCTTCTGCTTCGTCGTGGTGCTGATGGTCACCGGCAGCCTGAACATGAGCGAGATCGTCAATGTGCAGGGCAAGGGCATGTTCGCCAACATGGGCGTCGGCTTCCTGTCGTGGAACTGGCTGCCGCTGCTGCCGATCTTCGTCGTCTACTTCATCTCGGGCCTCGCCGAAACCAACCGCCACCCGTTCGACGTGGTGGAAGGCGAGTCCGAAATCGTGGCCGGCCACATGATCGAGTACTCGGGCATGAGCTTCGCGATGTTCTTCCTGGCCGAGTACGCCAACATGTGGCTCGTCTCGATCCTGACCGTGGTGCTGTTCCTCGGCGGATGGCTGCCGCCGTTCGAGTTCCTGAGCTTCATCCCGGGCTGGATCTGGTTGGGCCTCAAGACCTTCTGCGTGGTCACCATGTTCCTGTGGGTGCGCTCGACGTTCCCGCGCTTCCGCTATGACCAGATCATGCGTCTGGGCTGGAAGATCTTCATTCCCGTCACGCTCGTGTGGCTGGTCGTGGTCGGTGGCTGGATGCAGACGCCGTTCAACATCTGGAAATAACAGGAAGCGCCAACATCATGTCTGCTGCGCACACCGCAACACCATCCGCGCCTTTCTCGCTCAAGGACTTCCTGAGCAGCTTCATGCTGTTCGAGTTGTTCAAGGGCCTGGCCATCACCGGCAAGTACGCCTTCGCCCGCAAGATCACGGTGCAGTTCCCCGAAGAGAAGACGCCGCTGTCGCCGCGTTTCCGCGGCCTGCACGCGCTGCGCCGCTATGAAAACGGCGAAGAGCGCTGCATCGCCTGCAAGCTCTGCGAGGCCGTCTGCCCGGCGCTGGCGATCACCATCGAATCGGACGTGCGCGACGACGGCTCGCGCCGCACCACGCGCTACGACATCGACCTGACCAAGTGCATCTTCTGCGGTTTCTGCGAAGAGAGCTGCCCGGTCGACTCGATCGTCGAGACGCATATCTTCGAATACCACGGCGAAAAGCGCGGCGACCTGTACTTCACCAAGGACATGCTGCTGGCCGTGGGCGACCGCTACGAAAAAGAAATCGCGGCGAACAAGGCGGCCGACGCCAAGTACCGCTGATCCAGTTCAGCCCGAAACCCGTACCAATTCGAATTCCAATGGACGTCAAGACCGGTCTGTTCTATCTGTTTGCCGTGGTGCTGCTGTTCGCAGCGTTCCGCGTCATCACCGCCCGCAACCCCGTGTACGCCGCGCTGTACCTGGTTCTGGCCTTCTTCCAGGCATCGGCCATCTGGCTGCTGCTGCGCGCCGAGTTCCTCGCGATCTCGTTGGTGCTGGTGTATGTCGGCGCCGTGATGGTGCTGTTCCTGTTCGTGGTGATGATGCTGGACATCAACGTCGACGGCTTGCGGGAGGGCTTCTGGAAGCACTTTCCGCTGGCGGCAGGCGTCGGTGCGCTGATCGCGCTCGAAATGGCGGCGGTGCTCATGGGCGGATTCCGCCTGGGCGAGGCACCGCGCGCCGCTGCCGGTGCGATGGGGCCCAACACTTCCAATACGCTCGAACTCGGCAAGCTGCTTTACTCCGAATATCTCTACCCGCTGGAAATCGCCGCGGTCATCCTGCTCGTGGCCATCGTGGCCGCCATTGCACTGACGCTGCGTACCCGCAAGGACAGCAAGTACGTCAACCCGGCCGACCAGGTTCGCGTGAAGGCGCGCGACCGCGTGCGCATCGTCCAGATGCCGGCAACGCGTGCCGCCGAACCTGTGGTTGAAGCTGCGGACGCTGCAAAGGAAAACAAGGCATGACGCTCACGCTCGGACATTTTCTTTCGCTCGGCGCGATGCTCTTCGCGCTGTCCGTGATCGGCATCTTCCTGAACCGCAAGAACCTGATCGTCCTGCTGATGGCCATCGAGCTGATGCTGCTGGCCGTCAACATGAACTTCGTGGCCTTCTCGCACTTCCTGGGCGACATGCACGGCCAGATCTTCGTGTTCTTCATCCTGACGGTGGCCGCGGCCGAGTCGGCCATCGGGCTGGCGCTGCTGGTCCTGCTGTTCCGCAACAAGTCGAACATCAACGTCGACGAACTCAACTCGCTCAAGGGTTGACAGCAACATGAGCGCAACCCTTTCCGCATCCACACTGCTGGCCGTGCCGCTGGCACCCCTGGTCGGCGCAGCCCTCGCAGGCGTGTTCGGCACCAAGTTCGGCGGCAATCACATCGGCCGCAAGGTCACGCATTCGCTGACCATCCTCGGCGTGCTGGTCGCCTTCATCATCTCGGCGATGACGCTCAAGAGCGTGGTGGCCGACGGCGCCCGCTTCAACGAAACCATCTATGAATGGATGGTCGTGGGCGGCCTGAAGATGGAAGTCGGCTTCATGGTCGACGGCCTCACCGCCATGATGATGTGCGTCGTGACCTTCGTGTCGCTGATGGTCCATATCTACACCATCGGCTACATGGAAGAGGACGACGGCTACAACCGCTTCTTCGCGTACATCTCGCTGTTCACCTTCTCGATGCTGATGCTCGTCATGAGCAACAACATGCTCCAGCTGTTCTTCGGCTGGGAAGCGGTGGGCCTGGTGTCGTACCTGCTGATCGGCTTCTGGTTCAACAAGCCGACCGCGATCTTCGCGAACATGAAGGCCTTCCTGGTCAACCGCGTGGGCGACTTCGGCTTCATCCTCGGCATCGGCCTGATCGCCGCCTACGCCGGCACGCTGAACTACACCGAGGCGTTTGCCAAGGCGGGCACGCTGGCCGGCATCACCTTCCCGGGCACCGAGTGGATGCTCATCACGGTGATCTGCATCTGCCTGTTCATCGGCGCGATGGGCAAGAGCGCCCAGTTCCCGCTGCACGTGTGGCTGCCCGACTCGATGGAAGGCCCGACCCCCATCTCGGCGCTGATCCACGCGGCAACGATGGTGACGGCCGGCATCTTCATGGTGGCGCGCATGTCGCCGCTGTTCGAGCTGAGCGACACGGCCCTGAGCTTCATCCTCGTGATCGGCGCCATCACCGCGCTCTTCATGGGCTTCCTGGGCATCATCCAGAACGACATCAAGCGCGTGGTCGCGTACTCGACGCTGTCGCAGCTCGGCTACATGACTGTGGCGCTCGGCGCCTCGGCCTACTCGGTCGCCGTGTTCCACCTGATGACGCACGCGTTCTTCAAGGCGTTGCTGTTCCTCGGCGCGGGCTCGGTCATCATCGGCATGCACCACAACCAGGACATCCGCTGGATGGGTGGCGTGCGCAAGTACATGCCCATTACCTGGATCACCTCGCTGCTGGGTTCGCTCGCGCTGATCGGTACGCCGTTCTTCGCCGGCTTCTACTCGAAGGACAGCATCATCGAGGCGGTGCACGAGAGCCACCTGTGGGGCGCGAACTTCGCCTACTACGCGGTGCTGGCCGGCGTGTTCATCACGGCCTTCTATTCGTTCCGCATGTACTTCCTGGTCTTCCATGGCAAGGAACGCTACGACCAGAACCCCGACGCGCATCATGACGACCATCACGGCCACGACGATCACGGCCATGGTCACGACGACCACAAGCCGCATGAGTCCCCCTGGGTCGTCTGGCTGCCGCTGGTGCTGCTGGCCATCCCCTCGGTGGTGATCGGCTTCATGACGATCGAGCCGATGCTGTTCGGCGAGTTCTTCAAGAACGCGATCTTCGTGGACGGTGCAAAGCACCACGCCATGAAGGAACTGGAAGAAGCCTTCCACGGTCCGGTGGCCATGGCCATCCACGGCCTGCAGGCGGCTCCGTTCTGGCTTGCGCTGGCTGGCGTGGTCCTGTCCTGGTACATGTACATGATCAACCCGGCGCTGCCGGCCGCGATCAAGCGCGCCTTCGGCCCGATCTACCGCCTGCTCGAGAACAAGTACTACATGGACTGGTTCAACGAGAACGTCATCGCCCGTGCCACGCGCGCGCTGGGTACCGGCCTGTGGAAGGGCGGCGACCAGGCCTTGATCGACGGTGCCGTGGTGAATGGTTCCTGGAAGATCGTGGGCCGGATCTCGGGTGTGGTGCGCTGGATGCAGTCGGGCTACATCTACCACTACGCCTTCGCGATGCTGCTCGGCATCTTCATCCTGATGACGTACTTCGTCTGGTTCAAACGCTGAGCCTAGCGCTGGAGAAAAAGAAAAATGGGTTTGTTGAGCCTTGCCATCTGGGTGCCGATCGCATTCGGTGCCGTGCTGCTGGCGTTTGGCCGTGACGAGCATGCCAAGGGCGTGCGCTGGGTCGCGCTCGTCGGTGCCATCGTGAGCTTCCTGGTCACGGTGCCGCTGTTCACGCGTTTCCAGAACGGCACCGCCGCGATGCAGTTCGTCGAGAAGACGGGCTGGATCTCGCGCTTCAACGTCAATTACCACCTCGGGATCGACGGCCTGTCGCTCTGGCTGGTGCTGCTGACGTCGTTCATCACGGTCATCGTGGTGATCTCGGCCTGGGAAGTGATCACCGAGCGCGTGAACCAGTACATGGGCGCGTTCCTGATCCTGTCGGGCTTCATGATCGGCGTGTTCGCCGCGCTCGACGGCGTGCTGTTCTACGTGTTCTTCGAAGCCACGCTGATCCCGATGTACCTGATCATCGGTATCTGGGGCGGCCCGAACAAGATCTACGCGGCGTTCAAGTTCTTCCTCTACACCTTGCTCGGCTCGCTGCTGATGCTGGTGGCGCTGATCTACCTGTACAACAAGTCGGGCGGCAGCTTCGACATCCTGTCCTGGCACAAGCTGCCGCTGGGTTCGACCGCGCAGACCTTCCTTTTCTTCGCCTTCTTCGCGGCCTTCGCGGTGAAGGTGCCGATGTGGCCGGTGCACACCTGGCTGCCCGACGTGCACGTCGAGGCGCCCACGGGCGGCTCAGCCGTGCTGGCTGCGATCATGCTGAAGCTGGGCGCCTACGGTTTCCTGCGCTTCTCGATGCCCATCGCGCCCGATGCCTCGCACGAGTGGGCCTGGCTCATGATCGCGCTGTCGCTGATCGCCGTGATCTATGTGGGCCTGGTGGCGCTGGTGCAGCAGGACATGAAGAAGCTGGTGGCCTATTCGTCGGTTGCCCACATGGGCTTCGTGACGCTCGGCTTCTTCATCTTCAACGAGCTCGGCGTGTCCGGCGGCATCGTGCAGATGATTGCGCACGGCTTCGTGTCGGGCGCCATGTTCCTGGGCATCGGCGTGCTGTACGACCGCGTGCACTCGCGCCAGATCGCCGACTACGGCGGCGTAGTGAACACCATGCCCAAGTTCGCCGCGTTCGCGCTGCTGTTCGCCATGGCCAACTGCGGCCTGCCGGGCACCGCCGGTTTCGTGGGCGAGTGGATGGTGATCCTGGGTGCCGTGAAGGCCAATTTCTGGATCGGCCTCGGGGCCGCCACCGCGCTGATTTTCGGCGCGGCCTACACCCTCTGGATGTACAAGCGCGTGTATCTGGGCCCGGTCGGCAACGACCACGTGAAGGAACTCAGCGACATCAACTCCCGCGAGTTCCTGATGCTGGCACTGCTGGCCATCGCCGTGCTGTGGATGGGCCTGTTCCCGAAGCCGTTCACCGACGCGATGGACGCCTCCGTGACCGAGCTCCTGCGCCACGTGGCAGTTTCCAAGCTGCCCTCCTGATGCCACGCTGAAGAAGAGAACGAGATGATTGACAAACTCAGCTGGGTCACGATCTACCCCGAAATCGTGTTGCTGGTCATGGCCTGCATCATTGCGCTGGTCGACCTGTCGGACACGAGCCCGCGCCGTACCCGTACCTATGTGCTCACGCTGCTCACGCTGGCGGTGGTCGCCGTGCTGTCGGGCCTGCAGGCCTCCGCCGGCAAGACCATCTACGGCTTCGGCGGCATGGTCGTCAGCGACCCGATGGGCAACTGGCTCAAATGCTTCGCCACCGTCGCCCTGATGGTCACGCTGGTCTATGGCCGCCCCTATGCGGCCGACCGCGAGATGCTGCGCGGCGGCGAGTTGTTCACCATCAGCATGTTCGCGCTGCTGGGCATGTTCGTGATGATCTCGGGCAGCAACTTCCTGCTGATCTACCTGGGCCTCGAACTGCTCACGCTGTCGAGCTACGCGCTGGTGGCGCTGCGCCGCGACAACGCGGTGGCCAGCGAAGCCGCCATGAAGTACTTCGTGCTCGGCGCCATGGCCAGCGGCTTCCTGCTGTATGGCCTGTCGATGATGTACGGTGCGACCGGCTCGCTCGACGTGAACGATGTGTTCAAGACCATCGCAAGCGGCAAGGTGAACCACCAGGTGCTGGTGTTCGGCCTCGTGTTCATCGTCGCCGGCCTGGCCTTCAAGGTGGGCGCTGCGCCGTTCCACATGTGGGTGCCCGACGTCTACCAGGGCGCACCGACTGCGATCACGCTGCTGATCGGCGCGGCGCCCGAGCTGGCTGCCTTCGCGATCATCATCCGCCTGCTGGTCGACGCGCTGCAGCCGCTGGCCATCGACTGGCAGCAGATGCTCGCCGTGCTGGCCATCGCCTCGCTGCTGGTCGGTAACCTGGCCGCCATCGCGCAGAGCAACCTGAAGCGCATGCTGGCCTACTCGACGATCTCCCAGATGGGCTTCATGCTCCTCGGCCTGGTCGCCGGCTCGGATCAGCAGGGCACCTACAACGCCCAGTACGCCTACAGCGCCGCGATGTTCTACATCGTGACCTACGTGCTGACCACGCTGGCGAGCTTCGGCATCATCCTGCTGCTTGCGCGCGAAGGCTTCGAGAGCGAGGAGATCACAGATCTGGCCGGCCTGAACCAGCGCAGCCCGCTGTACGCCGGTGTCATGTCGATCGCGATGTTCTCGCTGGCCGGCTTGCCGCCGCTCGTCGGCTTCTACGCGAAGCTGGCCGTGCTTCAGGCGCTGATCGCCTCGGGCCACGCCATCTACATCGGCCTGGCCGTGTTCGCGGTGATGATGTCGCTGATCGGCGCGTTCTACTACCTGCGCGTGGTCAAGGTCATGTACTTCGACGCGCCCGTCACGGCCACCACCGTGTCGGCACCGCGTGACGTGCGCACCGTGCTCACGATCAACGGCGCGCTGATCCTGATCCTGGGCATCGTGCCCGGCGGCCTGATGACGCTCTGCTACGACGCGATCGTGGCAACCCTGGCCCACTGACGCGGCCGACCTCGGGTGTCGCAAACCGCGTCGGTCTGGGTCGTTCTGCTGGTGGCCCTCGTGGCCGCCAATCTGCCGTTCTTCAACGACCGCCTGTTCGGCGTCGTGCCGTTGCCGACAATCCCCAAGTCGCTCGCGGTGCGCCTCGCCGAACTGGTGGTCTTGTACTTTCTGGCCGGCGGCGTCGGACTGCTGTTCGAGCGCAGGGCAGGGCAGATTGCCGCGCAGGGCTGGGAGTTCTACGCGGTGACCGGTTCGCTGTTCATCGTGCTGGCCTTTCCGGGATTCACCTGGCGCTACCTGATGAAGCACAGGCACTGAAGACGACGACCCCATGACTACCAAGCCCGCCGACACCACCGATTCGCATCTGAAGGAAGAGCTCCTGAGCCGCGAGGAGCTGTTCGAGGGCAAGTTCCTGAAGGCCCGGCGCGACACTATCCGGCTGCCCGACGGTCACAGCGCCACGCGCGAGTACGTGCTGCACCCGGGCGCAGTGGTGGTGATTCCGATGCTGGACGACGGCCGCGTGGTGCTTGAGCGGCAGTTCCGTTATCCGGTCGGCCACGTGATGATCGAGTTTCCCGCGGGCAAGCTCGATGCCGGTGAAGACCCGTTCGACTGCGGCAGGCGCGAGCTGATCGAGGAAACGGGCTACACCGCGCGCGAATGGGCCTATGCGGGTGCCATGCACCTCGCGGTGGCGTACTCGACGGAGATCATCCACATCTACTTCGCGCGCGGCCTCTCGCTCGGCGAGCGGCAGCTCGACCATGGCGAGTTCCTCGATGTGTTCACGGCCACGCCCGAAGAGCTGGCCGGCTGGTGCCGCGACGGCAAGGTCACCGACGCCAAGACCCTGACCTGCACGCTCTGGCTGCAGAACGTCCTTTCGGGCGCATGGGCACTGGATTGGCAGGCCGCGCCCGCCCAAGGCAGCGCGGGATAATCCGCGCATGAAGGTTCTCGATCTACGCTGCACCCACGGCCACGGCTTCGAGGGCTGGTTCGCGTCCAGCGAGGACTTCGAGACCCAGCTGGCGGCTGGCCTGGTCGAATGCCCGGTCTGCGGCGACACCGGCATCGTCAAGCTGCTGAGCGCGCCGCGCCTCAATCTGGGAAACGCCAAGGCGCCGCAGGAGACGACGGCTGCACCTGCTGTGGCCGCCGCTTCGGCTGCTGCTTCCAATGTTCCCGCCGAGCTTTCGCCCGAGGCCCGCTGGATGCGCGCCGTGCGCGAGGTGCTGGCAAAGACCGAAGACGTCGGCGACCGCTTTGCCGACGAAGCCCGGAAGATGCACTACGGCGAAACCCGTGAACGCGGCATTCGCGGACAGGCGACGCCCGAGCAGACCGAAGCGCTGCTCGACGAAGGCATTCCGGTGGTGGCGCTGCCGCTTCCGGCGGCGCTGAAGGAAACCCTGCAGTAGTCCGGCCCGGCCTGCCTGTTCAGGCCGTGAACTGGAGCGCGGCCAGCCGCGCGTACACGCCACCCTGCGCGACCAGCGCCGCGTGCGTTCCCTGCTCGACGATCCCGCCGTGGTCCAGCACCACGATGCGGTCGGCTTTCTGCACCGTTGCGAGGCGGTGCGCGATCACCAGCGTGGTCCGGTTCTCCATTGCCGATTCGAGCGCTGCCTGCACCATGCGCTCGCTTTCAGCGTCGAGCGCGCTCGTGGCCTCGTCGAGCAGCAGCAGCGGCGGATTCTTCAGGATCGCGCGTGCGATCGCGATGCGCTGGCGTTGACCGCCCGACAGGCGTACGCCGCGCTCGCCGAGGAAGGTGTCGTAGCCCTCGGGCAGCGCCTGCAGGAAGTCGTGGGCGAAGGCTGCGCGGGCGGCGGCCTGCACTTCTTCTGTTGTCGCCTCGGGGCGGCCGTAGCGGATGTTCTCGAAGGCGCTGGCCGAGAAGATCACCGCGTCCTGCGGCACGAGGCCGATGCGGGTGCGCAGTTCGGGTAGGGCGAGCGAAGCCAGCGGCGCGCCGTCGAGCAGCACGCGTCCCGTTTGCGGGTCGTAGTAGCGCAGCAGCAGCTGGAACACCGTGCTCTTGCCGGCGCCGCTCGAGCCGACCAGCGCCACGGTCTCGCCCGGCGCGACATCGAGGCTGAAGTCGCGCAGTGCCGGCGTGCCCGGCCGGGACGGGTAGTGGAAGGTCAGCGAGTCGAACTTGATGGCGCTGCCCGCGACGGGAACGGGCGCGACCACCGGATTCGAAGGTGAAAAGATGGCTGAGGGCGCATGCAGCAGCTCCATCAGCCGCTCGGTCGCGCCCGCTGCGCGCAACAGGTCGCCGTAAACCTCGCCCAGCACGGCGGTCGCGCTGGCCAGGATGGCGACGTAGACGACGGTCTGGCCCAGGTGGCCGGCCGTGATGTCGCCGCGCAGCACCGCCTGCGTGCCCTGGTAGAGGCCCCACAGCAGCGCCGCCGAGGTCGCGATGATGATGAAGGCCACCAGCACCGACCGCGCCCTGGTCCGGCGCACCGCGGTGCGGAAGGCGTTCTCGGTCGAGCCGCTGAAGCGCGCGGCCTCGCGGCCCTCGGCCGTGTAGCTCTGCACCACCGGAATGGCATTCAGTACTTCCGCGGCGATGGCGCTCGAATCGGCCACGCGATCCTGGCTGGCGCGCGAGAGCTTGCGCACGCGGCGGCCGAACAGCATGCTGGGCAGCACCACCAGCACGAGGATGCCCAGCACCTGCACCATCACGTACGGGTTGGTCCAGATCAGCACGGCCAGGGCGCCCACGCCCATCACCGCATTGCGCAGGCCCATGCTCAGCGAAGAGCCGACGACCGTCTGCACCAGCGTGGTGTCGGCCGTCAGGCGCGACAGCACCTCGCCGGTCTGCGTGGTTTCGAAGAAGGCCGGGCTCTGCTTCAGCACGTGGCCGTAGACCGCGTTGCGGATGTCGGCGGTCACGCGCTCGCCCAGCCAGCTCACCGTATAGAAGCGCGCCGCCGAGAAAACGCCCAGCGCTACCGCCACTGCGAAGAGGGCGCCGAAGTGTTCGCGCAGCGCCATGGTCTGCGCGCCCTTGTCGGAGCTGATGAGGCCGTTGTCAATCAGGCTTCTCAGGGCGATAGGAAAAGCCAGCGTGGTGACCGCCGCCATCACCAGGAAGAGGCCAGCCAGCACGATCTGCACGCGGTACGGGCGAAGAAAAGGGCTCAGGCCCGAGAGTGATCGGGGCGAGCCCTTGGCCATGGAAGACGGTGGGGGAGAAGCCATGCGGGCGATTCTACAGAACCATTGCTACTACAAAGGCAGCCTTGACAATAATTGCCGTGGCAACTAATATTCGACCCATGAGCGATGCCAACACCCCCCAAGCCCCGTCGGCTCCCCGCACCGACGAAGAGGGTCGCGCGCCTGCTGCCAATTTCTACCGGGCAGAAACCTACCGTGCCGAGGAAAGCATCGGTTACCTGATGCGCCGCATCGTCACCGCGGTCGGCCAGTCGGTGGAAACCCGCATGTGCGAGCCCGGCAGCCCCACCTACCCGCAATGGGTGCCTCTTTACAAGCTGCACGTCGGTGCCGCCACCACGGTCGCCGAACTGGCCCGCGCCTGCGAGCTCGACACCGGCGCCATGACGCGCCTTCTCGACCGCCTCGAGGCCAAGGGCCTGTGCCGCCGGGTGCGCTCGCTCGAAGACCGCCGCGTGGTCAACATCGAGCTCACCGACGAAGGCCGTGCCGCCGCCAAGGACGTGCCCTACGTACTGAGCCGCGTGCAGAACGAACACCTCGCCGGCTTCACCGCCGAAGAGTGGGAGCAGCTCAAGGGTTACTTGCGCCGCATCCTCGACAACGCCCAGGCCCTCGTGGCCCGTGGAGATAAAAATGACTGATTCCCTCGCCGTGCGCGCCGTGCGTCGCACTCCCGTCGTGGCCGCCGCATTGCTGGTGGTCGCGCTTGCCGGTTGTGCCGACATGGCCGGCATCGGCTCGCAGGCCAAGCTGCGCGACGCTTCGTCGCTGGGCATCGCGCCCGACAGCGCCGCGGTCCCGGTGTCCCGACTCGACAGCCAGTGGTGGCTCGCCTTCGGCGATTCGCAGCTCAACTCGCTGATCGACCAGGCCGTGGCCGGCAACCCCAACCTGCAGGTCGCGCAGGCCCGCCTCGTGCGCGCGCAGGCGTCGGCCGACATTGCCGGCGCGGCACTCAAGCCGCAGGTCAAGGGCGAGCTCGACCTGAACCGCCAGAAGTTCAACAGCAACTACATCTACCCCGCGCCGCTGGGCGGCTCCATCCAGAACATCGGCCTGCTGCAGCTCGGTGCGAGCTGGGAGCTCGACTTCTTCGGCAAGAACCGCACCGCGCTCGACACCGCCATCGGTGCGGCAAACGCCGCCGCCGCCGATGCCGATGCAGCCCGCGTGCTGCTCGCGAGCAACGTGGCGCGCAGCTACTTCCAGTGGGCCCGCCTGAACGACCAGCTCACCGTCGCCCGGCGCACGCTCGCGCAGCGCGACGAAACGCTGAAGCTGGTGCGCGATCGCGTTTCCGCCGGCCTCGACACCCGCCTCGAACTGCGCCAGAGCGAAGGCGGCCTGCCCGAGGCGCGCCAGCAGATCGAATCGCTCAACGAGCAGGTCGCGCTGCAGCAGCACGCGCTCGATGCGCTCGTCGGCCAGCCGAACGTGTCGGCGTCGCTCAAGCCGCCGGTGCTGGCGGGCGTGAAGCCGATGGCGCTGCAGGCGAACATCCCGGCCGACCTGCTCGGCCGCCGCGCCGACATCGCCGCCGCGCGCTGGCGCGTCGAGGCCGCCACGAGCGACGTGGCCAACGCAAAGACGCTCTTCTATCCCAACGTGAACCTCACGGCCTTCGCCGGCTTCCAGAGCCTGGGCTTCGGCAAGCTGCTGAAGTCGGGCAGCGAGCAGTGGGGCGTGGGCCCGGCCATCAGCTTGCCGATCTTCGAAGGCGGCAAGCTGCGCGCCAACCTGCGCGGCAAGTCGGCCGACCTCGACGTGGCCGTCGAAAGCTACAACGCCACCGTGATCGACGCGGTGCGCGACGCTGCCGACCAGGTCACGAGCGCGCAGTCGATCACCCGCCAGCAGGCCGAGCAGCGCGCCGCGCAGACGGCGGCTGAAGGCGCCTACGACATCGCCGTGCAGCGCTACCGCGCGGGCCTCGGCAACTACCTCAACGTGCTGACCGCCGAAACCTCGGTGCTGGCGCAGCGCCGCCTGGCCGTCGATCTCGCGGCCCGCGCGCTCGACACGCAGGTGGGCCTGGCGCGCGCGCTGGGCGGCGGCTGGCAGCCGCCGGCCACGGCCACCGCATCGGCGCCCCCGGCCACGGTGAACTGAACAGCAGAACTGACTCGACTCTCTCGTCTTCGGAAAGAACTTCATCATGAGCGATAACAACACTCCGACGCCCGCTGCAGCCGCAGCTTCCGCCGCCCCCGAGGCGCCCGCCGGTAACGGCAAGCGCCGCCGCGCACTCACCGCGCTCGCCGCGGTCGTCATCGTCGCCGGCGGCGGCTGGGGCCTCTACGAATGGCTGGTCGCCAGCCACTACGAGGACACCGACAACGCCTACGTGCAGGGCAACGTCATCCAGATCACGCCGCAGATCGGCGGCACCGTGATGGCCATCAACGCCGACGACACCGACTTCGTGAAGGCCGGCCAGCCGTTGGTGCAGCTCGACCCGGCCGACGCCAAGGTGTCGCTCGAGCAGGCCGAGGCCGCGCTCGCGCAGGCCGTGCGCCAGGTGCGCACGCTGTACGCCAACAACGGCTCGCTGGCCGCGCAGGTCACGCTGCGCCAGGCCGACATCGTGAAGGCGCAGAGCGACATCGCCAAGGCCCAGGACGACCTGCAGCGCCGCCGCGCGCTGTCGGGCAACGGCGCCGTGTCGAAGGAAGAACTCAACCACGCCGAGACGCAGCTCGACACGGCCAAGAGCCAGCTCGCCGCGGCGCAGGCCGGCGTGGTCGCCGCGAAGGAAGCGCTGGTCAGCAACCAGTCGCTGACCGAAGGCACCAGCGTGGCCCAGCACCCGAGCGTGCTGGCCGCCGCCGCCAAGGTGCGCGAGGCCTACCTCGCCACGCAGCGCGTGGCCATGCCCGCGCCGGTCGACGGCTACGTCGCCAAGCGCACGGTGCAGCTCGGCCAGCGCGTCTCGGCCGGCACGCCGATGATGTCGATCGTGCCGCTCAACCAGCTGTGGGTCGACGCCAACTTCAAGGAAGTGCAGCTGCGCAACATCCGCATCGACCAGCCCGTGAAGCTCACTGCCGACGTGTACGGCAAGAAGGTCGAGTACACCGGCAAGGTCGCGGGCCTGGGCGTGGGCACCGGCAGTGCGTTCGCGCTGCTGCCCGCGCAGAACGCCACCGGCAACTGGATCAAGGTGGTGCAGCGCGTGCCCGTGCGCATCGCGCTCGACCCCGAGCAGCTCAAGGCCAACCCGCTGCGCATCGGCCTGTCGATGGATGCCGAGATCGACATCTCGCAGAAGACCGGCAAGATGCTCGCCGACGCCCCGCGCGCCACCGCGCTGACGCAGACGCAGGTCTACAGTCAGCTCGACCGCGGCGCCGACGCCGAAGTGGACCGCATCGTCGCGGCCAACCTCGGCCGCACCGCTCCGGCCGCTGCCGCAGTGGCGCCTGCCAAGGCTCCCGCCGCGCCCGGCGCGTCCGTGGCAGTGCAGGGCCAGCCGGGCTGATCGCCCGCGCGTCCTGCCTTCCCCCGTACTCCAGGTAAACAGCTCCGCCCATGGCCACCGCTGCTCCTGCATACGTTGCGCATCCGCCGCTCGAGGGCGCAGCCCGCGTCTGGGGCACGGTTGCGCTGTCTGCGGCAACTTTCATGAACGTGCTCGACTCGTCGATCGCGAACGTGTCGTTGCCCGCCATCTCGGGCGACCTCGGCGTGAGCACCACGCAAGGCACCTGGGTCATCACCAGCTTCGCGGTGGCCAACGCCATCGCGGTGCCGCTCACCGGCTTCATGACGCAGCGCTTCGGACAGGTCCGCCTGTTCATGGCCAGCGTCATCCTGTTCATGATCAGCTCGCTGCTGTGCGGCCTGGCGCCGAACATGACGACGCTGATCGCCTTCCGCGCGCTGCAGGGCTTCGTCGCGGGGCCGATGATCCCGCTGTCGCAGACGCTGCTGCTGTCGAGCTACCCGCGCGCCAAGGCCGGCCTCGCGATGGCCATGTGGTCGATGACCACGCTGGTAGCGCCGGTGATGGGGCCGCTGCTGGGCGGCTGGATCACCGACAACATCTCGTGGCCGTGGATCTTCTACATCAACATCCCCGTGGGCATCGTCGCGGCCGCCATCACCTGGGCGCTGTACCGCAAGCGCGAGAGCGTCACGCACAAGGTGCCCATCGACGCCATCGGCCTCGCGCTGCTGGTGCTGTGGGTAGGCTCGCTGCAGCTGATGCTCGACAAGGGCAAGGAGCTCGACTGGTTCCACTCCGCGCAGATCGTCGGGCTGGCTGTGGTGGCCGTGGTGGGTTTTGCGTTCTTCCTCGTCTGGGAGCTGACCGACAAGCACCCGGTGGTCGACCTGTCGCTCTTCAAGCGCCGCAACTTTTGGTCGGGCGCCGTGGCAACGGCGGTGGCCTACGGCCTGTTCTTCGGCAACGTGGTGCTGCTGCCGCTGTGGCTGCAGCAGTGGATGGGCTACACCGCCACGCAGGCGGGGATGATCATGGCGCCCGTGGGGCTGCTTGCCATCTTCTTCTCGCCGGTGGTGGGGCTCACGGTGGCCAAGATCGACCCGCGCCGCTACGCGACCTTCTCGTTCCTGGTGTTCGCGCTGGTGCTGTGGATGCGGTCGAACTTCAACACGCAGGCCGACTTCGTGACGATCATCATCCCAACGGTCATCCAGGGCATCGCGATGGCGTTCTTCTTCATCCCGCTGGTGACGATCACGCTGTCGGGCCTCACGCCCGACCGCATTCCGGCCGCATCGGGGCTGTCGAACTTCCTGCGGATCACCGCCGGCGCGATGGGAACGTCGATCACGACCACGCTGTGGGACAACCGCGCGACGCTGCATCACACGCAACTGGCCGAGACGATCAACCAGGGCAACAACGCGGCCACGAGCGCGATGGCAGGCCTCGGTGCCAATGGCTTCGGTGCCGACCAGGTACTGGGGCAGCTCAACCGCATCGTCGACCAGCAGGCCTACATGCTGGCCACGAACGACATCTTCTATGCGTCGGCGATCCTGTTCCTGCTGCTGATCCCGCTGGTGTGGCTGGCGCGGCCCCAGAAGGGTGGGGCGGGTGGCGACGCTGCTGCCGGCGCGCACTGATCCCCATCCCGCCATCTCACCATCTCACAACCCCCAGCCTCCGCAAGGAGCCTGGGGGTTTCTTCTTTTCGCTGCCTGTGTCTGTCTATTTGCGCAGTGCCCTGAGCACGTCGTAGCACGCGCCCATCGTGTGATAGTCGGTCTTGCCGGCGGGGCTCTTTTCGTCGCTGATCTTCCGGTTCTCCGGCGTGAGGATGCGATACCACGCACCGTGGCGGTGGTCGACGAAGTGCTCCCAGCTGTAGGCCCAGATGCTGTCGTACCAGTCCCAGTAGCCGGTCTCGCCAGTGCGCACCGCGAGCAGGGCGGCCGCCGCGAAGCTCTCGGCCTGCACCCAGAAATACTTGTCGCCGTCGTACACCGCGCCGTCGGGGCCGAAGCCGTAGACCAGGCCGCCGTTGTCGACGTCCCAGCCGCGGAACATGGCGGTCTCGAAGAAATGGCGCGCGCGCGGCAGGGCCCAGTCGGCCGCGCGGTCCTCGGTGGCGAGATGAGCCTCGAGCTGCAGCAGCAGCTTGGCCCACTCGGTCAGGTGCCCGGTCTGGAAGCCCCAGGGCCTGAAGATGTCGGTCCTGTCGTCGCGGTTGAAGTCCCAGTCGACCGACCAGTCGTTGCGGTAGTGCTCCCAGACCAGCCCGTCGGCCAGCGCGGCCAGCCGGCCCGTGACCGATTCGGCCACCGCCAGCGCGCGGTCGAGGTAGCGCTTTTCCTGCGTGGCCTCGAAGGCGGCCATCAGCGCCTCGCAGGCGTGCATGTTGGCGTTCTGCCCGCGATAGGCACCGACGCGCCAGTCGACGGTGGCTTCGTCGGCGTAGAGCTGGTGGCGCGGCTCCCAGAAGTGCTTCTCCATCAGCTGCCAGGTGTGGTCGAGCCCCGCGTGCGCCTCCTCGATGCCGGCCATGAGCGCATGCGCCTGCGCGAGCAGCACGAAGTCCAGGCCGTAGCAGCGGTTGGTGTCGTCCTGCACGGTGAGGCGCCGCTGGTGCCAGTCGATCTGCCAGGCATAGCCACCACCCTGCTGCCCATGGGCACGCTCGATGAAGGCGAGGCCATGCCGCGCGGCCGTGAGATGCGTCGGATTGCCGAAGCGGCGATACGCCATCGCATGGTTGAACACGAAGCGCGTGCTGCTCACGAGGTGGCGCGTGCGCCGGTCGTACACCGTGCCGTCGTCCTTGAAGAAATGGAAGAAGCCGCCGGTGGCGTCCAGGCTGTGCGGCTCGTAGAAGGCCAGCGTGTGGAGGATGTGGTCGGCCAGGAAGTCGGTAGAGCGGAAGTTCGGCATGTGAAGCTGTCTCATTGATCCCATGGACGCAGGCTCATCTGGCATTTGCCGAGGGCCGTGAGATCGTCGAGGGTGGCGCGGCCCTTGAAGTCCGTTTCGTAGTCTTCGGGCGCGAAATCTGGGCTGCTGCGGCCAGCCAGGAAGGCGGGAGCCTGCCGCTCCATGAAGTCGCGGTTCTTGTCGCACCAAGGGGCGGCGGCGATGTAGATGACGCTGCTGTGCTCGCTGCCGCGATGATGGTCTTCCACCGCGTGGATCACGTCGGGGTGCCACCACACGGTGTCGCCTGGCTCCATCAGCGGTATGGAGACCAGGCCCTCGCGCAGCGCGGCATGCCATTCGGTCGTGGCGCCGAGCGCGCGGCCGGGCTGCGCGCCGCAGAGGTCACCCTCGGGCACGTCGGGCATCAGGGCGCGCAGCAGCATCCAGGGCGCGGTGCGCGCCACCGGCATGAGGCGCAGCGTGCCGTCGCCCGGCCCCTGGCGCGACAGCGCGGTCCAGCCCTGGAAGGTGCGGAAGGCGGAGCACACGGCGGGCGAGGGGATCTCGCGGGTCTCGGTGCGGCCTTCGGCATCGAAGGGGTCGAAGCGAGCGAGATCGCCTTCGAAGACTTCGCGGTAGACCGGGCGAAAGCTCGGCTCGCACCAGCGCTCGACCGAGCCGCCGTCGGAATGCGGCGACAGGCCCAGCGTCGCGTCGCCGGGCTCGCGGCGGCGGATGCGGTCGGCATAGTTGGCTTGCCGGTCGGGGTCGAAGAAGCGCTCGCCGTTCTTCTCGTATGTCCAGAGCCGGTTGAGGAACGAGCGAGTGCGGTCCATGGCTTCGGCCTGGCGCGCCTGCATCTGCGGGCGCGACCAGTAGAGCCCGAAGATCTGCGGCCGGCCGGAGGCGAGGGCGCTGAAGTACTTGTCGAGGCCAGCCTTCGAGCGCGCGCGTTCGAGATAGCTGTTGTCGTCGATGTAGCGGCGAATTTCTTCGTTCCACTCCCGCACCTGGGCCGGGTCGAACACGCGCCGCACCACGACGCAGCCGCGCCGGCGGATGCGTTCGAGCTGTCGCTGCGACACGCGGCCGTGCGCGATGTCGTCGTAGCCGATCTCGGGCACCGCGCCGCCTGCCGCTTCTTCCGCGTGCACCAGCGCCACCTCGTCGCGCAGCCACTCGTTCTCGCGCAGAAAGCGCAGCTGGAGGTTGGGCACGCTGGCGCGCAGCGCGCGCTGGGCCTGCGAGACGGCTCGCGGGATGTCGTTCATCCAGTCTTTCGGCAGGTCGTTCATCGGGCTGTGCATGGGCCTCGCTGTGTGGAGTCCGGGGCAGTTTAGGTTGGCCCTTGCGCCGCGCCGCGCTGTGCTTTCCCCAACGAAAGTCGGCGCTGCAAGCGCAACAAGCGAAGGGCCTTCGTCACCCCGCGAATGCCGCCTTTGTCGTCGGGACGACAGTCGTGAAGCACAAGCCCGGCAAGACCGTGAAATGGTTGCACTGCAGCATAGGCATTTGCCCCAGTATGCAAGCGGGGGACGCCCACGAACAATCGGTCCGCGCTCGATGGTGGCGCATTGAGATGGACCGCATGACCGACTTTCTTTCCACGAACCCGGGTGACTTCGCGAGATGAGCGACGTCATTCTCGAAACACGCCAGCTCACCAAGGAATTCAAAGGGTTCACTGCGGTCAGCAAGGTCAACCTGTCCGTGGTGCGCGGCTCGATCCACGCGCTCATCGGCCCGAACGGCGCCGGCAAGACGACCTGCTTCAACCTGCTCACCAAGTTCCTCGAGCCGACCACCGGCACGATCCTGTTCAACGGGCAGGACATCACGGGCGAGCGCCCGGCGCAGATCGCGCGGCGCGGCATCATCCGCTCGTTCCAGATCTCGGCCGTGTTCCCGCACCTCACGCTGCTCGAGAACGTGCGGCTGGGCCTTCAGCGCAGGCTTGGAACCTCGTACCACTTCTGGAAGAGCGAGAAGTCGCTCAAGCCGCTGGATGCCAGAGCACGCGAGTTGCTGGCTGAAGTCGGCCTCGAAGAACTCGCCGACGAACAGACTGTGAACCTGCCCTACGGCCGCAAGCGTGCGCTCGAGATCGCCACCACGCTGGCCATGGAGCCCGAGCTGATGCTGCTCGACGAGCCTACGCAGGGCATGGGCCACGAAGACGTGCACCGCGTGGCCGAGCTCATCAAGCGCGTGTCGGCGGGCCGCACCATCCTGATGGTGGAGCACAACATGAGCGTGGTGTCGACCATTGCCGACACCATCACCGTGCTGCAGCGCGGCGCCGTGCTGGCCGAGGGGCCGTACGCCGAAGTCTCGAAGAATCCACAGGTCATGGAAGCCTACATGGGCACCACCGAAGGCCAACTGCAGGGCGCTCACTGATGACCGCAGCACTCCAGATCAAGGGCCTGCAAGCCTGGTACGGCGAATCGCACGTGCTGCACGGCGTCGACATGGTCGTGCAGCCGGGCGAAGTCGTCACGCTGCTGGGCCGCAACGGCGCGGGCCGCACCACCACGCTGCGCGCCATCATGGGACTCACCGGCGCGCGCAAGGGCAGCATCGAGGTCAACGGCAAAGAGACCATCGGCATGCCGACGCACCGCATCGCGCACCTCGGCATCGGCTACTGCCCCGAGGAGCGCGGCATCTTCGCCAGCCTCTCGTGCGAGGAAAACCTGATGCTGCCGCCCGAGCTCAAGGGAGCGGGGCAGGGCATGTCGGTCGAAGAGATCTACGCCATGTTCCCCAACCTGGCCGAGCGCCGCCACAGCCAGGGCACGCGCCTGTCGGGCGGCGAGCAGCAGATGCTGGCCGTGGCGCGCATCCTTCGCACCGGCGCGCGGCTGCTGCTGCTCGACGAGATTTCCGAGGGCCTCGCGCCGGTCATCGTGCAGGCGCTGGCCCGCATGATCACCACGCTGCGGGCCAAGGGCTACACCATCGTGATGGTGGAGCAGAACTTCCGCTTCGCCGCGCCGCTGGCCGACCGCTTCTACGTGATGGAGCACGGCCGCATCGTCGAGAAGTTCGGCGCCGCCGAGCTCGAAGCCAAGATGCCCGTGCTCACCGAGCTGCTGGGCGTCTGAGACAACGACACGTCCACAAGACCCTTTTCCAGTCCCACAAAGATTTCTTCAGGAGACAACACGCCATGAACAAGAAACTCGGCCTCATCGCTACCGCCATCGGCATCCTCGCCCTGAGTGCAGGTGCCGCGCAGGCGCAGGAAAAGGTGAAGATCGGCTTCGTCACCGACCTGTCGAGCCTGTACGCCGACCTCGAAGGCAAGGGCGGCGCCACCGCCATCCAGATGGCCATCGACGACTTCGGCGGCAAGGCGCTGGGCCAGCCCATCGAGCTGCTGGTGGCCGACCACCAGAACAAGGCCGACATCGCCGCCTCCAAGGCCCGCGAGTGGGTCGACACGGCCGGCGTGACCATGATCTTCGGCGGCACCAACTCCGGCACCGCGCTGGCCACCGCCAAGGTGGCGGAAGAGAAGAAGCGCGTGTACTTCAACAACGGCGCCGGCAGCTCGGTGCTCACCAACGAGCAGTGCAGCCCCTACACCATCCACTACGCCTACGACACCGTGGCGCTGGCCAAGGGCACCGGCGCGGCGGTGGTCGACCGCGGCGGCAAGAGCTGGTTCTTCCTGACGGCCGACTACGCCTTCGGCCACGCGCTCGAAGCCGACACCACCAAGGTGGTGAAGGAGAAGGGCGGCACCGTGGTGGGTGCGGTGCGCCATCCGCTGAACGCGTCGGACTTCTCCTCGTTCCTGCTGCAGGCGCAGAACTCCAAGGCGCAGATCCTGGGCCTGGCCAACGCGGGCGGCGACACGATCAACTCGATCAAGGCCGCCAAGGAATTCGGCATCAACAAGACCATGAAGACCGCCGGCCTGCTGGTCTTCCTGAGCGACATCCACAGCCTGGGCCTGAAGAACACCGAAGGCCTGCTGCACACCACCAGCTGGTACTGGGACCTGAACGACGACACGCGCAAGTTCGCCAACCGCTTCTTCGAGAAGACCAAGCGCATGCCCACGGACGTGCAGGCCGCCGACTACTCGGCCACCATGACCTACCTGAAGGCCGTGGCCGCCGCCAAGACCACCGACTCCGACAAGGTGATGGCTCAGCTCAAGAGCATGAAGATCGACGACTTCTACGGCAAGGGCCAGATCCGCGCCGACGGCAGCTTCATCCACGACATGTACCTGGTCGAGGTGAAGTCGCCCGCCGAATCGAAGAAGCCGTGGGACTACCTGAAGGTGCTCAAGACGCTGCCGGGCGAACAGGTCTTCACGACCAAGGCCGAATCGAAGTGCGCTGCATGGAAGTAAGCGCCTGACGCTGCCCGAGTTCCTTCCACCGAAGTCAACCACGAGGACCATTTCATGAAACGCACGCTCATCGCCTCTGCCTGCCTCGCCGCTACCTGCTTCATGGCTGCCGGCGCGGTGCAGGCCCAGGAAAAGGTCAAGATCGGTTTCATCACCGACATGTCGAGCCTCTACGCGGACGTGGAGGGCAAGAACGGTGCCCTCGCGATCCAGATGGCCATCGACGACTTCGGCGGCAAGGTCAACGGCATGCCCATCGAGCTGCTGCAGGCCGACCACCAGAACAAGGCGGACATCGCAGCCTCCAAGGCTCGCGAGTGGATCGACACGCAGGGCCTGACGATGCTGTTCGGCGGCACCAGCTCGGGCACCGGCCTGGCCATGGCCAAGGTGGCGCAGGAGAAGAAGCGCGTGTTCATCGTGAACGGCGCGGGCAGTTCGGCGCTCACCAACGAGCAGTGCAGCCCCTACACCGTGCACTACGCCTACGACACCGTGGCGCTGGCCAAGGGCACGGGCAGCGCCGTCATCGCGCGGGGCGACAAGAGCTGGTACTTCCTGACGGCCGACTACGCCTTCGGCCAGGCGCTCGAAGCCGACGCGACCAAGGTCGTGAAGGAGAAGGGCGGCACCGTGCTCGGCAGCGTGAAGCACCCGCTCAACACCTCCGACTTTTCCTCGTTCCTGCTGCAGGCGCAGAACTCCAAAGCCCAGGTGCTGGCGCTCGCGAATGCGGGCGGCGACACGCAGAACGCGATCAAGGCGGCGAGGGAATTCGGCATTTCCAAGACCATGAAGATGGTCGGCCTGCTGGTGTTCGTGACCGACGTGCACAGCCTGGGCCTGAAGAACACCGAGGGCCTGCTGCTGACCACCAGCTGGGACTGGAACCTCGACGACAAGACGCGCGCCTTCGGCAAGCGCTTCTTCGAGAAGACCAAGCGCATGCCCACCGACATCCAGGCCGCCGACTACTCGGCCACCATGACCTACCTGAAGGCCGTGCAGGCCGCCAAGAGCACCGACGCCGACACGGTGATGGCGCAGATCAAGAAGACGCCGATCGACGACTTCTACGCCAAGGGCTTCGTGCGCGAGGACGGCCGCTTCGTGCACGACATGTACCTGGTGCAGGTGAAGTCGCCGGCCGAGTCGAAGCAGCCGTGGGACTACTACAAGGTGGTCCAGAAGCTGAAGGGCGAAGAGGTCTTCACGACGAAGGCCGAAAGCAAGTGCGCGTTGTGGAAGTAACCCCGCGCGGGCGCGCAGCCGCCCGCGTTCGCTGAACCTCTATGAACATTTCCCTTCCCGCTCTGTTGAGCCAGCTCCTGCTGGGGCTGGTCAACGGCTCCTTCTACGCCATCCTGAGCCTCGGGCTGGCGGTGATCTTCGGCCTGCTCAACGTCATCAACTTCGCGCACGGCGCGCTGTTCATGCTCGGCGCCGTTCTGACGTGGATGGCGATGGAGTATCTCGGCATCAACTACTGGGTGATGCTGATCGCGGCGCCTGTCGTCATCGGCATCTTCGGCGTGCTCATCGAGCGGCTGCTGCTGCGCTGGATCTACAAGCTGGACCATCTCTACGGCCTGCTGCTCACGCTGGGCCTCACGCTGCTGATCGAGGGCGTGTTCCGCTCGGTCTACGGCGTCTCGGGCCTGCCCTACGACGCGCCCGATGCGCTCTCGAGCGCCACCGACCTGGGCTTCATGGTGCTGCCCAACTACCGCGCCTGGGTGGTCGTCGCATCGCTGGTGGTGTGCTTCGCCACCTGGTACGTGATCGAGAAGACGCGTATCGGCGCCTACCTGCGCGCCGGTACCGAGAACCCGCGCCTCGTGGAGGCCTTCGGCGTCAACGTGCCGCTGATGATCACGCTGACCTACGCCTTCGGCTGTGCGCTCGCCGCCTTCGCCGGCGTGCTGGCCGCGCCGGTCATCCAGGTCTCGCCGCTGATGGGACAGAACCTCATCATCGTGGTGTTCGCCGTGGTCGTGATCGGCGGCATGGGCTCGATCATGGGGGCCATCCTCACGGGCCTCGGGCTCGGCGTGATCGAAGGGCTCACCAAGGTTTTCTATCCAGAGGCTTCCTCCACGGTTGTGTTCGTGATCATGGTCATCGTGCTGCTCATCCGCCCCGCCGGCCTGTTCGGCAAAGAAAAATAAGACGCGCGGCATGAACACGAAAAAAATCTCCACCGTCGTCTACGCACTGCTGCTTCTCGCACTGGTCCTGGCACCGTTCTTCGGCGCCTACCCGGTGTTCGTGATGAAGCTCATGTGCTTCGCGCTCTTCGCCGCGGCCTTCAACCTGCTGCTGGGCTTCACCGGCTTGCTGTCCTTCGGGCATGCGGCCTTCCTCGGCGGCTCCGCGTACGTCGCGGGGCAGGCGATCAAGGTCTGGGGCCTCACGCCCGAGCTGGGCCTGATCGCGGGCACGCTCACCGGCGCCTTTCTCGGCTGGGTCTTCGGCGTGCTGGCGATCCGCCGGCAGGGCATCTACTTCGCGATGATCACGCTGGCACTCGCGCAGATGATGTTCTTCGTCGCGCTGCAGGCCAAGTTCACAGGCGGCGAAGACGGCCTGCAGGGCGTGCCGCGCGGCAAGCTGTTCGGCGTGCTTGACCTGTCGAATGACCTCACGATGTACTACGTCGCGCTGGTCGTCGTGGTGGCGGCCTTCCTGCTGATCGTGCGCACCATCCACTCGCCCTTCGGCCAGGTGCTGAAGGGCATCAAGGAGAACGAGCCGCGCGCGCTCTCGCTGGGCTACGACGTGAGCCGCTTCAAGCTGCTGGCCTTCGTGATCTCGGCGGCGCTGTCGGGGCTGGCCGGTTCGCTCAAGACGCTGGTGCTGGGCTTCGCCACGCTGTCGGACGTGCACTGGACAGCCTCGGGCCAGGTCATCCTGATGACGCTGGTGGGCGGCCTCGGCACGCTCTCGGGCCCGCTGGTGGGCGCGGCCGTGGTGGTGCTGCTGGAGAACAAGATCGGCGAACTCGGCAACTTCCTTGCGCGCATCACCACCATCGACTGGTTCAACACGCTGGGCGAGTCGGTGACCATGGTCACGGGCCTGATCTTCGTGATCTGCGTGCTGGCCTTCCGCAAGGGGATCATGGGCGAGATCATCGCGTTCCTCGACCGGCGACGGGCGAAGTAGGACGCGGACAAACAAAAAAGGGAGCCTTCCGGCTCCCTTTTTCGTTGAGGGCTCTGCGGGCTTGCGCCTCAGCAGTTGCCCTTCTTGGCCTGGCCGGGCGGGCAGAAATCGCCGCGGTCGTGGCCGTGCCGGTGATCGCGCTCGTAGCGGTCATGGCGGCGGTCTTCTTCCCACTCGCGTTCGCGTCGTGCCTCACGGCGGGCTTCGCGGCGCCAGTCGCCGTCGTTCCAGCGCCAGCCGCCGCGGTCCTCGATCCAGCGGCCCGGTGCATACACGTAGCCCGCGCGCGCCGGTTGCCAGCCGCCCGCATGCCATGCATAGGCACGGCCGTCCCAGGCCCAGCGGCCCGGCACCCAGACAAAGCCGCCGCGCGGCGGGGGCAGGGGCTCGTAGCGCGGCGGGGGCGGGGCCGTCATTACCAGTCCGGGGACGTTGATGTTGACCGAGACCTGCGCGTTGGCGGCCAGCGGGCTTGCGAGGATGGAGAGAGCGCCGGCCGCGGCCAGCATTGCGATTCGGGTTTTCATGGTGGGCTCCTCTGCTTTTGGATGGTTCTGGGAAATTTTCCCAACGCGCGTGCGAGTGGTTCGGTTGTCAGCTCTTGTCTGCCGCTACAACAGTTACAGCTTCAGCGGTGAGGCGTAGCCTGTCATCTCCAGGTAGCCGCGTCCTACACGGCGTCCCTGTGCGTCGAGCAGGTCGCTCAGGCCCTCCCAGTAGACGCCGCCTGTGGAGCCGCGGCTGTCCAGTTCCTGGTCGTCGAGCAGGGCGTGCACTTCGAAGCCGCCGGCGGGTGTCTGTACGCGCCATTTCGTGGGGTACTTCGCCTGTGTGCGGGGGCTGTCCCAGGTCTGGAGGCTTTCGAAACGCACTTCGTCGCTCTTGAAGATGCGTGCCGTGCCGTCGCGCTGGCGGAACGAGCCGCCGGCCCACAGCGCGCTGCCGTCGCGGCGCCGCAAGTGGAAGGCGGTGAGGGCGCTGCCGTCGTCAAGGTTCATGCCGATCCAGTCCCAGCCTACGGCCTCGGGGTGCATCAGCGCCTCGCTCCATTCGTGGTCCAGCCATGCGCTGCCCGAGATGTCGAAGGCCTGCCCCTTGAGCGTGAGCTTGCCCTGTGCCTTGAGTTGCGGTTCGCTGTAGTAGTAGCTCGCCTGCGACTCTTCGGGGCCCTTGCGCGAGAGGCCGGCGTTGCCCTGCAGCAGCACCGGCTGCGTGGGCGTGAAGCGAAGGTCGAGAGCGAATTCGCCGGCCGGGATGCGCGCAAGGTAGAGGCCGTTCTCCCGCACCAGCGACCAGTCGCGGATGCGCACGTCGGTGTCGCTCGCGCTCGCCTCCGCCACGCCGAAGCCGGCGCGTGCGATGCGCTGGTCGTGAAGCAGCACGCGGCCTTCGAGGTCGGTGATGGCCGCATGCGCGAACACGAGATGCTTCGCGGCGAAGGCCGAGCGCATGCCCATCGTGGCCTCGACGCGCGAGCGGAAGAAGGTCACCTGGAAGCCGAACTCGCGCCCCGCCGGCGTCTTCGCGTGGCCGGTGATGTACCACCACTCGGTGTGCAGGTCGGGGTGGCTGCCGAAGTCGCGCGGAAACTCCAGCCGGCGCTCGGGCAAGCCCCAGGCCGCAAGCGGCCCCGTCGCGAGCGCCGCCAGCAGCAGGCTGCGGCGCGACAGCAGCCTTGGCATGGAAGACATCACGACGCCACCAGCGCGTCGATGCGCTGCTGCGCTGGTCCGATGTCGCCGAAGGCGTTCTTCACCCATGCCGCGTCGTGGTAGCTCGGCAGGTAGCGCTCGCCGGAATCGCACAGCAGCGAAAGAATGGAGCCTTGCTCGCCCGCCGCGCGCATCTCCTGCGCCACGGCCAGCATGCCGACGAAGTTGGTGCCGGTCGACGGCCCTACCTTGCGGCCCAGCAGCGCCGACAGCGAAAGCATGGCAGCCACCGAGTCGAGGTTCGGCACTTCGATCATCCGGTCGACCAGCGTGCGGATGAAGCTCGGCTCCACGCGCGGGCGGCCGATGCCCTCGATGCGCGAGCCGGGCGCCGTCAGCGTGGCGTCGCCCGTGCGGTGATAGGCCGAGAACACCGAGCCCTCGGGGTCGGCCACCAGCACCCGCGTGTCGTGGCAGCGGTAGTGCAGGTAGCGCCCGATGGTCGCGCTGGTGCCGCCCGTGCCCGCGCCCACCACGATCCACTTCGGCACCGGATGCCGCTCGCGCGACATCTGCTGGAACATGCTCTCTGCAATGTTGTTGTTGCCGCGCCAGTCGGTCGCGCGCTCGGCATATGTGAACTGGTCCATGTAGTGGCCACCGGTGCGCTCGGCCAGCGCGCGGGCTTCTTCGTACACCTGCGCGGCATGGTCGACGAAGTGGCAGCTCGCGCCGTAGAACGCGATCTGCGCGACCTTCTCTGGCGAGGTGCTGCGGGGCATCACCGGGATGAAGGGCAGGCCCAGCAGCCGCGCGAAGTAGGCCTCGCTCACCGCGGTCGAGCCGCTCGATGCCTCGACGATGGTCGTGCCCTCGCGCACCCAGCCGTTGCACAGCGCATAGAGGAAGAGCGAACGTGCGAGCCGGTGCTTGAGGCTGCCGGTCGGGTGCGTGGACTCGTCCTTCAGGTACAGGTCGATTCCGCGCGCCGCGAGCGAGGGCAGGGGCAGCGGGATCAGGTGCGTGTCTGCGCTGCGCTGGTAGTCGGCCTCGATGCGGCGGATGGCGCCGTCGAGCCAGCTGCCGCAGGAGGAGGAAGGCGGTGTCTGCTGCATGGTGCGCCAGTCTACAAGTCATGCCTCGCCACTCCCACGAAGCGTGCAAATCGGGATACTGTTCGCTGCCATCCATCAACGAACAAGACAAGGCAGGAGACGAGTCACATGAAAAGAAGAAACCTGCGCCCGGTATCGCGGCGCTCGTTAGGTCAAAGGCATTCCTTCGGTGTCGTTGCACTCGCGGCCCTCGCGCTCGCGGGCTGTGCGTCGGGGCCTCCTGATTCGCAGACGCCCGCGCGTCCTCCCTCGTCGTTCGCCGTGCCCGGCCTCGAGAAGCCGGCCGAGGTGCTGGTCGACCGCTGGGGCGTGCCGCATCTCTACGCGGGCACGCTCTACGACGCCTTCGTGGCGCAGGGCTTCATCGCCGCGCGCGACCGGCTCTGGCAGATGGACCTCTGGCGCAAGCGCGGTCTCGGCGAGATGGCGAAGGACTTCGGCCCCGCCTGGGTCGAGAATGACCGCGCCGCGCGCGCCGTGCTCTATCGCGGCGACATGTACCGCGAGTGGCTGGCCTATGGTTCCGACGCCAAGCGCGTGGCCGAAGCATTCACGGCGGGCGTCAACGCCTACGTGGCACAGGTGCGTGCGCAGCCCTCGCTGCTGCCGCCGGAGTTCGCGCTGCTGGGCTATCAGCCCGCGATGTGGGCGCCCGAGGACGTGGTGCGCATCCGGCACCATGGCCTCACGCTCAACTTCACATCCGAGATCGACCGTGCGCGGGCCTTCTGCGCCGGCGGCCCAGGCATCAAGGCCGACTGGCTGCGCCGCGAGCTCGATCCGCCGGTCAACCCGCGCGTGCCGCAGGGGCTCGATCCGTGCACCATCCCGGCCGTCGAGTTGCGCGCCGCCTACCTGCGTGCAACCGAAGGCCCGCAGTTCACCAAGACCAACACGAAGCTCGCAGCGACCGTGGCGAGCCTGCAGCCAGGCACCGATGCGGCGGAAGAACTGCAGCAGGCATCGCAAGGCGACCCGACAGGAGCCTATGGCAGCAACAACTGGGTGATCTCGCCGAAGCTCACCTCGACCGGCCGGCCCATCCTGGCCAACGACCCGCATCGCGCGCACGGCGCACCGAGCCTGCGCTACATGTCGCACCTGAGTGCGCCGGGCATGGACGTCATCGGCGCGGGCGAACCCTTCCTGCCGGGCTTGTCGATCGGCCACAACGGCACCATCGCCTTCGGCCTAACGCGCTTCTACATGGACCAGGAAGACCTGTACGTGTACCAGCTGAATCCTCGCAACCCCAACGAGTACCGCTACCAGGGCCGCTGGGAGCCGATGGTGCGCGTCACCGAGCGCATCGCGGTCAAGGGCGAGAGTGCGCCGCGCGAGGTGGTCAATACCTTCACGCGCCATGGCCCGGTGCTGCTCGCCGAGCCCGGCAAGCAGCGTGCGTTTGCACTGCGCGCGGCCTGGCTGGAACCCGGCATGGCGCCGTACTTCGGCTCGATGGATTACATGCGCGCGCGCAACTGGGACCAGTTCCGCGCGGCGATGAACCGCTGGGGCGCACCGGGCGAGAACCAGGTGTATGCCGACACCAGCGGCAACGTCGGCTGGATTCCCGGTGGCCTCACGCCCATCCGCCCCAACTGGGACGGGCTGATGCCGGTGCCGGGCGATGGCCGCTACGAGTGGTCGGGCTTCCGCAACGGCGACGAACTGCCTTCGGAGTTCAACCCGGCGCGCGGCTACGTGGTGACCGCCAACGAGAACAACATTCCGCCGGACCACCCCGCCGCGAAGAAGGGCGTGGGCTACGAGTGGAGCGACGCGGCGCGTGCGCGGCGGCTCAAGGAGTTGTTCGCGGCCAAGGTGGCGGCGGGCTCGCGCTTCTCGGTCGAAGACTCGGAGCGCATGCAGAACGACATCGTCGCCACGCCCGCGCAGCGCGTGCTGAAGCTGCTGGCCGGCCTTCGCAGCGACGATATGCAGACGGCCACCGCGCTGCGCATGCTGCAGGGCTGGGACGGCACCATGGACCGCGACAGCGCGGCCGCCGCGCTGTACGAGGTGTGGAGCAGCAAGCCGCTGCGCGCCGCAGTGCTCAAGGCCGGCGCGGGCGATGCCGGTGCCGCGCTGGCCGCGCCCGGCGACAACACGCGCATGGTGCTGCTGCTGGAGAACCCGTTCGGCTGGGTCACCAACGAGCAGCGCGACGCGCTGCTGCTCAAGACCCTGCCTGCGGCGATGCAGGAGCTCACGACCAAGCTGGGCCCCGACCCTGCAGCCTGGAAGTGGGGCGCGCTGCACCGCGCCGAGTTCCGCCATCCGCTCGGCGGCGTGGTCGACGCCGCCACGCGCAAGAAGCTCGACGTGGGCGACTGGCCGATGTCCGGGTCTTCCTTCACGCCGATGGCGGCTACCTACCGGGCCAGCGACTACCGGCTGACGGCGGGCGCATCCTTCCGCATGGTGCTGGACGTGGGCAACTGGGACGCCTCGCGGGTCATCAACACACCGGGCCAGTCGGGCAACCCCGAGAGCCCGAACTACCGCGACCTGGCGCCGCTGTGGCTCGAAGGCAAGTACGTGCCGCTGGTCTACAGCCGCAGCGCCGTGGAAAAAGAGACGGTCGAGCGGATTCAATTGACGCCGGCGCGCTGAGATGCGGGGGCCGCGCTCTTAGACTTCGGCGGCCTTTCTTTCCATGCCCGAACCATGACCTTCGACGAGTTCAACCGGATCTTCGCTGCGGTGCCCGCGCGCCACAAGGAAGCCACGATCATCGCGAGCATGGATGACGAGCCCGCGCGCCCCACAGCACGCCTGATGGATGTCGCGCTCGACGCCTGCGCGGCGGCTCGTAAGCTGGCGCTGTCGATCTACGAGGGGCGACCTTCCAGGGAGCCTCACTGGTTCGACACCTGGCCGGGCGAGCACTACCGCCTGCTTGCGGCGCTGGTGCGCACGCTGCGGCCACGCACGGTGATCGAGGTCGGCACCTTCACCGGCATGGGCACGCTGGCACTGATGCAGGAGTTGCCGCCTGCCGCGTCGGTGACGACCTTCGACCTGCTGGGCTGGGAGACTTTCGACGACACCTGGCTCGCGCCGTCCGACTTCGAGAGCGGCCGCGCGCGGCAGGTGCTGCACGACATTTCAGCGCCCGGCGGCATCGAGCCGCACCCCGCGCGCTGTTCGAATCGGCCGACCTGATCTTCGTCGACGGCCCGAAGGACGGGCACACGGAGGCCCGCATCCTCGCCAACCTCGATACGCTGAAGCTCGCGCCGCACGTCGTGATCGTGTTCGACGACATCCGCGTCATGCACATGGTCGACACCTGGCGCCGCATCGCGCGGCCGAAGATGGACCTGAGCTCCTTCGGCCACTGGAGCGGCACCGGCCTGATCGACTGGAACGGCGAGCCCGGCCGCTGACCGGCGGCGGAGGCAGCGCCGCCTACCAGTCTTCCTTCACCGCCAGCACCACGTCCTTGCCCGCGGCGGCCCGGCCTGCCAGCCAGGCCGTGACAGTCCCCGCGGCCACCACCGCGCCGCACAGCGCCAGCAGGCGCTCCCAGGGCACCAGAAGGTCCATCGTCCAGTGGAAGCTCTGCGGGTTCACCACCTTCACCAGCACCACGGACACAGCCAGCCCGAGTCCCAACCCTGCCACGGCGCCGATGGCGGTCCACGCCGCGCCTTCGCCGGCCACCACCGCCAGCACCTGCCGTCGCGTGAAGCCGAGGTGCGCGAGCAGCCCGAATTCCTTGCGCCGCGCCAGCACCTGCGCGCTGAAGCTCGCGGCGATGCCGAACAGGCCGATGGCGATGGCCACCGCCTGCAGCCAGTAGGTCACGGCGAAGCTGCGGTCGAAGATGCGCAGCGAGGTCGCGCGGATCTGTCCCACCGATGCGATCTCGACGGACCCGGACGACGTGCCGCCCGCGCGCGCCGCCAGGTCGCGCACCGCCGCCTGCACCGCGCCTTCCGATGCGCCGGGCGCGAGCGACAGCGCCACGTCGCTCACGTTGCGCTCGCCGGTGATGCGCTCGTAGTCGCGCGCATCCATCGTGACCGCTCCGAACTGCCGCGCGTAGTCGCGCCACACCCCGGCCACGAAAAAGCTCTGCGCCTTCCCTGTGCCAGCCGGCATGCCCATCGCAGCAGACAGCGGCGCGAACACCGTGCCCGGCTTCGCGCCGTAGAGCTCCACCATCGGCTCGCTCACGTAGATGCCGATCTGTCCATCGGGCACGGGCAATGCCGCGCCCACGAGCGGCAGCGATTGCGCCGCTCCGCCTTCCAGGCTGCGCGCGATCAGCGTCACGGCGGGCCGCGCCGCATCCAGCTGCAGCGGCTGCGTGCGCAGCGTGCCCGTGCGCGCCACGCCCGGCAGCTGCGCCAGCGATTGCACGAAGGCCGGAGAAAAGGTCGCCGTGTCGGTGCTGCTGCCGCTACCGCTGTTGCCGCCGCGCCCGCCCGAGGTGGCGCGCACGTACAGGTCGGCGGGCAGCACCACGTCGAGCCAGTGCGTCACCGAGTCGCGGAAGCTCGCGACCATCACCGTGAGCGCGACGGCGAGGCTCAGGCTCGCGACCACGCCGCTCACTGCCACGGCGGCCGTGCCGCGCATGCGCCGTGCGCGCTCCACGGCCAGCATCGGCAGCACGCGCTGCGCGAACAGCGGGGCGACGCGGTCGTACAGCAGCGCGATCAGCCAGGGCAGGGCGGTGATGCCGCCCACCAGCAGGCAGGCGACCGACAGGTATGCCGCCACCGGAATGCCGCCGATGGCCGGCAGGTTGGCGAGCACCGCGCCCAGTGCGATCAGGCCAAGCGCCAGCCAGTGGCCGTTGCCTTGCGTGGGCGCCGCGCCCAGGCCCTTGAGCGTCTGCGCCTCGGGCAGCGCCTGCGCCGCGCGTGCGGGCCACCAGCCGCCGACCAGCGCGGCCAGCACGCCCAGGCCGCCGTAGAGCAGGGCCGCGCCCGCGCTCCAGTGCAGCGTGGGCGCCACGCCTTCGAAATAGCCGCCGCCCAGGTCGCCGCCCAGAACGCGCAGCGCGAAGGCCGCCAGCGCCGTGCCGAGTGCAAGGCCGGCAACGCTGCCGATCAGCCCCAGCACCAGCGACTCGGCAAGCACCAGCCGCAGCCGCTCGCGCGGCGTGAGCCCGAGCACGCCGAGCAGCGCGAACTGCTGCGCGCGCTTGGCCACGCTGAGCGCCAGCACCGAGAACACCAGGAACGCGCCCGTGAACAGCGCCACCAGCGCCAGCACCGTGAGATTCACGCGGTAGGCGCGCGACAGGTTGCTCACACGCTGCGCCGCATCGCCGGGCTCGGCGAACTGCACGCCCGCGGGCCAGTCCGGCGACTTCTGCAGCGAGGCCATGAATGCGGCCCTGTCGGTGCCGGGCGCCAGGCGCAGGTCGATGCGGCTGAGCTGGCCGATGCGGCCGAAGAGCTCCTGCGCCGCCGCGATGTCCATCACCGCGAGCGCCTTGCCACCGGCGGCCACGTGGCCGGCCACCGCCAGCTTGTGCCAGGCATCGTCGCTGCGCAGCTGCACCGTCTCCGCCGCGCCTTCGCCGGATGCCTGGGCGGGCAGGCCGAGCGCGTCGCGCGCCGCGAGGTTGAGGAACACATGACCGGGCGCGAAGAGCGCGAAGCGGTCCACACCCGCCGCCGCCTGCGGCATCAGCGCGGGTGCGATGGTCAGCAGCACCAGTGCGTCGATGCCGATCACGCGGATCGGCACCTGGCGCTCGCCGGCCAGCGCCAGGCCCTGGAACTCGACCACGGGGCTCGCCAGCGCCACCTGCGGATGCCGGGCCAGCCGTGCGAACACCGCCTCGTCGAAGCCGCCCTGCACGGCGCGCACTTCCAGGTCGGGCTCGCCGTTGACCGAGCGCACCGCGCTCGAGAACTCGTCGAGCGCCGACGCGTTGATCAGCTGTACCGAGAACGCCAGCGCCACGCCCAGCATCACGGCCAGCACGGCCGCCGCGTTGCGCCAGGGGTGGTGGCGGAGTTCCTGCCAGGAGAAGGTGCCGAGCAATGCGCGCATCGGACCATTGTCGTCGCGGCGCGTGGGGTGTTGCCCGGCCGTGGCACGATGGGGCTCTTCGACGACGCCTGAGGAATCCGACGATGCGGCTCCTGCCCCATGCCCTGCTGCTGTACCGATCCCGGCTCGCGGCCTGGCTCCTCGTTCCGTTGCTCCTGGCCGGCAATGCCGTCGCACAGCCACAGCAGCAGCCTCTGACGCTGGCGAGCGATCCGGGCGTCCTGGCCAGGGCCGCGCTCGGCGCGGAGCGGGGCACGCTGGTGGTGGGGACGCTGCGCAACGGCCAGGCAGCCTATGGCGCCGCCTACAACCCCGAGCCGCCGTCGGCGCCGCGCGCCATCGCGGCCAGCAGCGCAGAGCAGCCGATGTTCGAGATCGGTTCCGTCACCAAGGTGTTCACCGGCCTGCTGCTCGCGCAGGCGGTGCAGCGCGGCGACCTGAAGCTCGAGGACACCGTGGGCAGGCTGCTGGCCGGCAAGGTCGACGGACTCGCGCCCGCGGTGGCCTCGGTCACGCTGCGCCAGCTTGTCACGCACACCGGCTGCATGCCTGTGATGGCCGACGGCGTGACCGGCGGCGCACCGCTTGCCGAGCAGTTCCGAACCTACGACAAGCCCATGTTCTGGGCCGCGCTCGCGCGCATCAGGCTCACGGCTGCCGCGCCGCCGTGCGAGGGCGCGTACAGCAACTTCGGCATGGCGCTGCTCGGCCAGCTGCTCGCCGAGCACTACGACACCTCATGGGGCGAGCTGGTGCGCGCGCGCATCACCGAGCCGCTGGGCATGAACGACACCGTGATCCCGCTCGGCGACAAGGCCTCGCGCATGGCCCCGGCCTTCGCCGGCGACCGCCGCCAGCCGCTGTTCGACATGCTGGCCTACGCGCCGGCCAGCGCGCTGCGTTCCACAGCCGCCGACATGATGACCTTCAGCCGCGCCATCCTCGCCGGTGCCGGAGGCCCGCTGGGCCCGGCCGCCGCGCGCATGCTCACGCCGCTGGCGCGCTACGAGGGCGCCGAGATCGGCTATGCGGTGATGGTGCGCGGGCCCGAGGGCGGCCGGCGTACCTACTACCACCCGGGAGTCACCGAGGGCTACCGCACGCTGTGGCTGCTGGCGCCCGACACCGGCGAGGCGTTGATCGTGCTCAGCAGCAATGCGCGCGCGCCGATGCAGGGCGTGATGCTCGCCATCGGCAAGAGCCGCTACCCGGTGCCGACCACGGAAGTGCCCCTCGATGCGAAGCGGCTCGACGAGTACAGGGGCGAGTACCGCGTGACGAAGACCCAGTCGCTGAGCTTCACCGTGCGCAACGGCCGGCTGCTGGTGCGCGAGACGGGGCGTGGCTACAACGCCCTCACGCCCACGGGCAACGATCGCTTTGCGGTGACCGCCATCGGGGCGCAGCTGGTGTTTCGCAGGGATGCGTCGAACGCGGTGGTTGCGGTGTCGCTGATGCAGGGGGGCAGTCAGCTCGATGGGCGGCGGGTGGGGGAGGCGGCCGCTGTGACGCAGGAGTGATCGGCGGGCTCAGCCTGCCAGCGTCAGCAGCTTTCCGGCCATCCGTTCGATGTCGTCGCGCATGACGAGCTTGTCGAGCCAGTCGCGCGGAATGCCACCTACGCCGTAGAAGGCGCCCGCGAGCTGACCGCAGATCGCCGCCGTGGTGTCCGCGTCGTCGCCGAGGTTGGCGGCGGCAAGCACGGCTTCTTCGAAGGAGCCGGTGTTCGCGAAGCACCAGAGTGCTGCTTCGAGCGACTCGACGCAGTAGCCCGATCCCCTGATCTGCTCGACGGGCTTCGAGGCGTAGCCGCTGCCCGCCAGCGCCGCGACCTTCGCGCTCAGCGGCGCGAGCGGCTCGGTCGAAAGGATCGCGGCCTTGTCCTCGCCGCGCAGCGCCGAGCGCAGCTGCAGCGCAAAGAGCTGCGAGCACTCTATGGCCTCCTGCGCGCCGTGCGTGGTGCGGGTGCTTTCTCCGGCCTGCTTCCAGGTGGCTGGCGCGCTGGCGGCATAGAACATCGGCACCGGGGCGAGCCGCATGAGCGCGCCGTTGCCTGCCGTGCGCGGGTCGGGGTCGCCCGCGAACGGATCGCCGGACGCGAGATAGCGGGTGAGGGCGCCCGATACCGTCAGGCCGATGTCGAAGCAGTTTCCGGTGCTGCTCAGGTAGCCCACGCTGCGCCAGTTGCAATAGCGGTTCATCTGGTCGACCGCGTCGAAGCCCTTGCAATGGATGAGGCTTGCCGCCAGGCACAACGCCATCGAGGTGTCGTCGGTCCATTCGCCTGCGATCAACCCGAACGGACCGCCACCCTGCATGCCGGTGACGGGCGCGAAACTGCCGCGCGAGCGGAACTCGACCGTGGTGCCTACTGCATCACCGCAGGCCAGGCCGAGCAGGCAGCCCTGATAGCGTTCGACGTCGTTCATCGTGGTTGCCTCAGCGCATCGCGCGCAGCCATCAGCGCGAAGCCCAGCAGGTTGAGCCCCTTCCATTCGCGCGGGTCCTGTGCTGCGGGATCGGTGGCTGCTCGCCCGATGCCCCAGATGGCATCGACCGGGCTGGCCTCCACCAGCACCTGGTTGCCCGTACCGAGCAGGAAGGCGCCCAGAGCCGGGTTTTGCCCGAACTTCTCGATGTTGCCGCGCGTCACGATGTCGAGGCGCGCAGCCACCCAGGCCGCTTCGTCGAAGCCGCGGATCTTGCGGCCGAGTTTCTTGGCGTCGTCCGGCGTGCGGGCGGAGAGGATCTGTTCGCAGGTTTCCGCGTCGCCGAACAGGCGTGCCTTGCCGGCCATCATGAAATGCTCGGCCGTTCGGTAGCGCGTGCCGTCGACGGTGAATTCCGCCTCGAACCATTGGCTGAAGCAGCTCTTGTTCACGCCGGTCTTCGGGGGGCGATGGCCCCAGAACAGCAGGTATTCGGGGCGGTGGCCCTGCGCGAAGTACGCGGGCAGGTCCCGGATGCTGCGGGGTGTCGTCGTCATTTTTTCCTCTCTCCTTGTCAGCCGATGACGAGCGGGTGCTCCACCGGCAGTTGTAGTTCTGTGTTGTCGTCTTGTGCCAGCGGGCGCTGCGCGTCCACGAAGGGGCGCATGTCGATGACCTCCAGCAGCTCCTCGCTCGCGAATGCAGCCAGCACGCGGCCGCGCAAGCCCAGCTGGATCGCACGGCGCTCCAGCTTGTGGCCGCTGGGCGAGTGGTCGGGGTCCCATTGAAGGCGCACTTCCGAGTGCTCGACGGCCTCCTGCCACGCCTCGCGGCTCGGGTAGCCTGCGTCGAAGGTCGACGGCACCGCCTCGCGCACCACGCGCTCGAAGAACGCGCGGCGCAGCCGCAGGCCCAGGATGACTTCCTGGCCTTCCTTGGTGCCCCAACCCGAGCGATACATCATCCAGAGGAAGTTTGGCTTGATCCAGCTCATGCGCGAAAGGCTGAAGTCCGGACCGTCGAGCCGGCCGTGGCGGATCGCGTACTCGCCGATGGCGGGGCGGTAGGCCTGGTAGACGATGACCGATGACTCGTCGTGGTGGGCGAGGATGTGCCGGCCGTCCTTCGGCCAGCGTGCGCGCTGGACGAGGTGCGGTTCTGTCGGGAGTGGAGCGTTCATGATGCAAGCACTTCCTTGAATGTCTCGTAAACCTTCTGTTGCGCGGAGGTGTCGAATACTGAAAAGATGACTCGTTCGAATCGGGCGGCCCAAGTCGCGTTGCCGTAGAGGTGGTCGCGAAATGCCCGTGCCACCATGGCCGGATCATTCCGGAAAACGCCGCAGCCCCACGCGCCAAGAATCAGGGTGGGGCAGCGTTGAAGGGCGGCCAGTGCCAGAACGCACTCGGCGCGCTTGCGAAGCGTGCCTTCAATCTGTTCGACATCGTTTGGCTGGTTCTTTGTCACGGCACCTGCATTCGGGGCAGCGCAGGTGATGAACGTCACCAACTCCGGTTGTTGCATGAGTCGACCGTCATCGGCACGAAAAACAGGGCAATCCGGCGACAAGATCAGTGCGTCCGAATACAGACACGACGCCGTAGAGCGGTGTTGCTCGTAGAACTCCGGTGCCTGCAGCAGCGACGAATAGAGGGCTGAACTGCTTGCCAGCGATTCTTCCTGGGCAAGGCTACCTCCGAGGAAGCCGCCGCCAGGGTTGCGTGCGGATGCGAAGTTCAATGCCGCTACGCGGTCATTGCTTTCGCGCAATGCGCGTGAGATGCCGGCCAGCGTAGTTTCATTGACTACCTCAACGGATGCCCGATGAGGTTGCCGGGGCTGTGCAGAGACTTGCCCAGGGAGGGCGGGAGCTTCTGATGGGGCGACATGGCGAGTCGAGCGCAGGCACTCATCGATGAGAGCAGTGAGGTCGACAGGAAGGCCTTCAGACGTCGTGTAGCGCTTTTGCGAAAGGATGGCCAGTGTTTCCTGCGCCAGGAGCATACGTTGGTGGCGATTCATTTCTTGTTCTTTGTCGTTGATGTGTGACAGCATTTTCTTAGTTGCTCAGTACAACTAATAATGAGTTGTATAGTACAACTAAATAACCGCAAGTCAAGCAACCCGTGAACCAGTCTTCTTCGAAATTCCCGCCACTGAGCTTCCCGCGCCCGCTGGTCACGGTCGACGTGGTGATGTTCACCGTGCTCGACGAAGCCCTGCAGGTTCTGCTGGTGAAGCGGCCCGCCGACAGTGACGAGCCCTTCCCCGGCAAGTGGGCGCTTCCGGGTGGCTTCGTGAACGTCGACGAGGACGCCACGCTGCTCGACTGCGCGCTGCGCAAGCTGCGCGAGAAGACCGGCGTGATCACGCCTTACCTCGAACAGCTCGGCAGTTGGGGCGGGGCGCAGCGAGATCCGCGCGGCTGGTCGGCCACGCATTGCTTCTATGCGCTGATTCCGGCACAGGCGATGCAGTTGCGCAGTGGCGCCAACGCGGCGGAAGTGGCGTGGTTCGAGGTTGATGCCGCCTCGCGCAAGCGGCTGGCCTTCGACCATGGCGAGTTGCTCGAAGCGGCGGTCGCCCGGTTGCGCAGCAAGGTCGAATACACCTCGCTGCCGGCCTTTCTGCTGGAGGAGCCTTTCACGTTGCCGGCGCTGCAGCACACCTACGAGGTCGTGCTGGGGCGCGATGTCGACAAGAGCGCCTTCCGCAGGCGCATGCTCGACGGTGGATTCATGGAAGAGGCCGGCATGGTCACCGGCAGTCTCGGCCGGCCAGCCATGAGCTACCGGCTGCGCGACCGATCGCAGGCCGCGCTGTTCCCGCGCACCTTCAACGCGATGAAGTAGTTCCGGGCTTCAGAGCCGGTCCGACATCGCATGCAGATACGCACGAACCGCTGCGTTCGTGCTCAGGCCGATGGCCCTGTCGAATGCCTGGCGTGCGGCGGAGCGTGCGCCGCCGGCTGCGAGCAGGTGCGCACGCGCTGCCCAGTACGGTTGGTAGCTGGCAACGTCTTGCGAGGGAATGGCTTCGAGCGCCCGTAGCCCGATCTCGGGGCCGCGTGCGTTCGCCAGCGCGCAGGCGAGGCTGACCTGTGCGCCGATGCTGGAGCGCAGCGCCAGCAGGCCTTCGTAAAGCGACACCAGCACCTCGGGCGGCACCGGCGCGCCTACGCGGCGCTCGCAATGGGCCGACTGGATGGCGGCTTCGAGTTGGTAGGCGCCCAGCGATTTCATTTCCGACGCACGGCGCAGGCAGCGTTCCGCTTCCGCGAGCAGGTCCGGGTCCCAGCGCAGCGGGTCCTGCTGGTCGAGGGGCACATAGGCGCCGGTGTCGCTGCGCCGAGCTGCCATGCGGGCCTCGCAGAACAGCATCAGCGCGAGCAGGCCCAGTGGCTCGGGCTCGTCGGGCATCAGGCCGCACAGGATGCGGCACAGGTCGATGGCTTCGGTGGTGAGACCGCGGGGCAGGGCGTCGGCGCCGTCCACGTCGTCCCAGCCGGTGCCGTAGGCTGCGTAGATGCCGTCGAGCACGTCCTGCAGCCGTTGCGGCAGGTCGCGTGCCTGCGGGTATTCGAAGGGAATGCCGGCCGCGCGGATGCGGGCCTTGGCGCGCACCAGCCGCTGGCCCAGCGTGGAAGGGGCGGTGAGGAAGGCGCCTGCCATGCGCGCTGCGTCGAGGCCGAGCACCGTCTGCAGCATGAGCGGTGCGCGCGCCGCGGCGTCGACGGCTGGGTGCGCGCACACGAAGAGCAGGCGCAGCCGCTCGTCGGGGATGGCACTGCTGCCTTCGGCGGCGTCGTCCACTTCGCCGGCGAGCAGCAGCAGGGTCTGGGTGGCCTGGTCCTGCACGCGGCTGTGGCGCCAGGCGTCGAGCTTGCGGTGGCGCGCCACGCTCAGCAGCCAGGCGTCGGGCTGTACCGGGATGCCGTCGGCGGGCCAGCGCTCGAGCGCGCGGGCGAAGGCATCGGCCAGCGCGTCTTCCGACGCGGCGATGTCATGGGTGCGCGCGGACAGGATGGCCAGCAGCCGGCCATACGACTCGCGCGCCGCCCGCTCGGCGGCCCGGTGAACCGCCGGGTCGGTCATGCCGCGGCGGTTGCCTGTGCCGTCGCCACGAAAACGGGCCGCACTTCCACCCCGCCGCTGGTCGCGCAGGGCGCGCGCGCCGCCCATTCGAGTGCGGCGTCGAGGTCGGGAACGTCCACCACGAAGTAGCCGCCGAGCTGCTCCTTGGTGTCGGCGAAGGGGCCGTCCTGCACCTGGCGCTTGTCGCCGCGCACGCGCAGCGTGGTGCCGGTCATGGGCGGGAAGAGACCGTGGCCGCCGAGCGAGATGCCCGACTGGCGCACGGCGTCGGCATACGCGATCCAGCTGGCCCGATAGGCCTGCGCGGATGGGTCGTCGCGTTGCTCGAACTCGGCCGCGGGCTGATAGAACATCAACATGTATTGCATGGTGTTTCTCCGTCATGGAAGAAGGCTGAGCAGGATCGCTCACCACAATGACGGCCCGCCGGCGGTCATTTCGACACGGGGTTCGTGCCGAGCAGAATATTTTTTACGCGAACGCGCTCCGGCGCAACGGTGGCTGCACCGGGACGGGCGGGTTCTCAGCTGGCGGTCAGGCGGCCTCGGCCCGGGCACGTACCTGGGCCTTGGGCGCGAACAGCGCCTCCATCTCGCTGCGCACCTTGTAGGCGGCGGTGGTGGTGTCGATCGCCACGTCGGCCCAGCTCAGGCTCTGGCCCTTCTTCACTGGGCGCGCCAGCCTGACGTTGTGCGCCAGCCCCAGCGGCAGGCCGCCCAGCCGCAGCGAGCGGTCGGCCGGCAGCAGCTTGCCCCAGACGGTGTAGCCGCCTTCGCCGTCGAGCATCTCTCCGGCCGCGAGGTCGCGTTTGGCGGTGGCGACCACGTCGGCATTCCAGCAGGTGGCCACGCCGGTGGGCTCGCCGCGCAGCGCAACGCTGGCCACCGACATGCCCACTTCGAGCCCGATCAGGTGCCATCGCTTGTAGAGCGTGAAGTAGCGCCCGCTCGGGTCGGTGTGGGCGTTGTACTCCTCGAAGCAGTTTCTGATGTAGTCGGTCTCGGCCTCGACCGTGACCCACACGCCCATGCGGATGTCGTACGGGATCTTCCGGCCGTCGGCCTCCAGCGAAGAGATCACCTCGACCATGCCCTTGCGCTCGAGTACGCCGCCTTCGCTCTTCGGCCGCGTGACGAAGGGAATGTCCTCCACGCTCGCGGGCGGGTAGAGCAGGCCGTCCGAGGGCACCGTGAGGCCGGTGGCGTTGGCCACCGCCGAGCTTTCGATCGAAGGCTTGGAGCCGTCGAGGAAGCTGTTGAACATCTTCGGATTGAGCCCGCCGCGCTTCGCCTGTTCGGGTGTGAGGCCGTAGTTGCCCCACACCGTCTCGGGCGTCGATTCGGTGAAGTGCGGCAGCCACTTGTGGCCGCGCCCGGCTGCCACCACCGGAAAGCCGCAGGTGCGCGCCCAGTCGACCAGGTCGCAGATCAGCGCGGGCTGGTCGCCGAAGGCCAGCGAATAGACCACGTCGGCCTGCTGCGCCTTGCGCGCGAGCAACGGGCCGCAGAAGGCGTCGGCCTCCACGGTCACGTTGACCACGTGCTTGCCATGGGCGAAGGCGTCGAGGCAGTGCTCCACGGCGGCGATGGGGTTGCCGGTGCACTCGACCACGATGTCGATGGAGGGCTCGCGTGTCACGGCCTGCCAGTCGTCGGTGATCCAGGTGGTGCCGAGCTTCAGCGCTTCCTGCACGGAGTTGGCCGACGCACGCTCGCGTTGCCAGCCCACGCGCTCGAGGTTGACGCGGGCTGCGTCGGGCGACAGGTCGGCTATGGCTACCAGCTGCACGCCGGGCGTGCGCGGAATCTGCGCGAGATACATCGCGCCGAACTTGCCGGCGCCGATCAGGCCGACGCGGATGGGGCGGCCTTCGGCGGCGCGCTGCTGCAGGCGGGAATGGAGGCTCATGTCGCTCAGGCCTCCACGGTGTCGAGCACATCGGGCGAGGTGCGCAGCGCGCTCTCGGGCAGGCCGTTCTTCCACGGCACGTCCACCGGGTAGGGCTTCAGCAGGCAGTCGTTGGGTAGCAGCTCGATGGGCGTGAAGTCGCGGTGCGCGATGTACTCGGGCCGCTTGTGTCGCCGGATGTGGTTGCTGACCGCGCACAGGCTCAGGTACACCGCCACGCGGTTGAAGGGCGAGAGATTGCTGCCCGAGGCATGCACGAGGCAGCTGTGGAACAGGATCATCGAGCCCGCCGGCCCCTTGGGCGAGACGATGCCGCCATGCTTGCCGCCCGCGCGGTCGACCAGCTGGCGGATCAGGTCGTTGTCGACGGTCCATAGCGGGTAGCTGGTGGTCGTGAGGTCGTGCCTGGCATCGACCACGCCCTTGCGGTGGCTGCCCGGAATGAACATCAGCGGGCCGTTGTGCTCGTTCACGTCGTCGAGAAAGATCGCGACGTTCATCGCGCGCTCCGTGGGCATCAGGTCGTCGTTGAGCCAGGTGCCGTAGTCCTGGTGCCACTGCCACACGTCGCCTTCGAAGGCCATCTTGCCGTTGATCTTGAACTGGTGCATGTAGACCTCCTCGCCGAAGAGGTCGGTCACAGGCTCGACCATGCGCGGGTGGCGCGCGAGCCGGGCGAAGGGTTCGCTCACGAGGTGCGCGGCGAAGTTCGTGCGCACGGCATCGGAGCCTTTCTCGCGCACGTTGAAGGCCTCGCGCCGGGCGTAGAGCTCGGGCACCGCGTCGGTCAGCGCCTTGGTTTCTTCGGCCGAGAAGTGGCCGGGGAAGAACAGATAGCCGTCGCGCTCGAACTGCGCGCGCTGCTCGGGTGTGAGTTTCATGCCTTGTCTCCTTTTCTCGTGGGTATGGCAGCGGTGGTATGGGCGGACGCGGCATGTGCCCGCAGCCGCTCGCTCAGGGCCTCGCTGGCGCGCGAGACGTGTTCTTCGCTCAAGCGCGCCGCGCGATCGGCGTTGCCTGCGGCGATGGCGTCGGCAATGGCCTCGTGCTCGTCCCAGAGCGACTCGCGCTGCGGCTCGGCCTGCAGCACCGCGCCCATCGCGCGGCGCAGGTGGCGCCAGTGCGGATCGGCGCTCTGGCCGATCAGCGGATTGCCCGAGGCTTCGTAGATGGCCTGGTGAAAGGCGACATCGGCGTCGAGCATCGCTTCGACATTGCGCCCGCGCGCGGCTCTTCGTCCGCGCTCGATGAGCTTCGGGTCGATGCGAACGCGCTGCTGCGCCGCCAGCCGCGCGGCCAGCGCGTCGAGCGCGCCGCGCACCTGATAGACCTTGCGCATCGCCTTGGCTTCCAGCGGTGCCACCAGCACGCCGCGGCCGGGCGCGTCGAGCACGAAGCCGTCTTTCTTCAGCAGGCGAAGCGCTTGCAGCACAGGCTGGCGGGACACCGAGAGGCGGGAGGCGATGTCTTCCTGCGTGATGCGCTCGCCCGGCGCGAGCGTGCCGCTGCTGATGGCGCCGAGCAGGGCTCGGTAGACCTGATCGACGAGGTCGGGCGCGACCTCGATGCTGACGAGCTGGGCGGGCATGGTTGTCTCCTTGCGCCGGTTTTTGAACTCTGTATACAGAGTACGGAGTTCCGCGATGCCTCGCATACCGGGTTTTTACCCATCGGGGCTGCAAAAAATTGCAGGCCGCCGCTAAGCTCGACACCATGCAACTACCTACCTACGACGACGTCATCGCCGCGGCCGCGCGGCTCGAAGGCCATGCTCACCGCACGCCGGTGCTGCGCTCCACCACCGCCAACGAGCGCTGGGGTGCCGAGTTCTTCTTCAAGTGCGAGAACTTCCAGCGCATGGGCGCATTCAAGTTCCGCGGCGCGTTCAACGCGCTGTCGAAGTTCGACGCCACGCAGCGCAAGGGCGGCGTGATCGCCTTCTCGTCGGGCAACCATGCACAGGCCATCGCGCTGTCGGCGCGCCTGCTGGCGATGCCCGCGGTGATCGTGATGCCCAAGGACGCGCCGGCCGCCAAGGTCGCCGCCACCAAGGGCTACGGCGCTGAAGTCGTGATGTACGACCGCTTCACCGAAGACCGCGAGGCGCTGACGAAGCGGCTCGCGCAGGAGCGCGGCATGACGATGATCCCGCCCTACGACCACCCCGACGTGCTGACGGGCCAGGGCACCGCGGTGAAGGAATTGATCGAGGAAACCGGCCCGCTCGACCATCTGTTCGTGTGCCTGGGCGGCGGCGGGCTGCTCTCGGGTTCGGCGCTTTCGGCGCGCGCCCTGTCGCCGCAGTGCAAGGTCTATGGCGTCGAGCCTGAAGCGGGCAACGACGGCCAGCAGTCGTTCCGTGCCGGGAAGATCGTGCACATCGAAACGCCGAAGACCATCGCCGACGGCGCGCAGACGCAGCACCTCGGCGAGTACACCTTCGGCATCATCCGCCGCGACGTGGACGACATCTTCACCGTCACCGACGAGCAGCTCGTCGACGCGATGCGCTTCTTCGCCGAGCGCATGAAGATGGTGGTGGAGCCCACCGGCTGCCTCGCCTTCGCGGGAGCGATCGCGGCGGGCAAGGCCATTGCCGGAAAGCGCGTGGGCGTGCTGATCAGCGGCGGCAACGTCGACCTGTCGCGTTTTGCCGCGCTGATCGCGCCGCAGTAATCCCGCAGGCGAGTCAGGCCCGGATTCCGCCAGCCGTCAGGTGAAGCAGGCGGTCCGCCCGGGCCGCCGCGCTCTCCGAGTGCGTCACCAGCACCAGCGATGCGCCGTGCTCGCGGGTCTGCCCGATCAGCAGCTCCATCACTTTCGCGGCGGTGGACGGATCGAGGTTGCCCGTGGGCTCGTCGGCCAGCAGCAGGGCGGGGCGATGCACCAGCGCGCGCGCGATGGCCACGCGCTGCAGCTGGCCGCCCGACAGCGTCTGCGGCAGCCGCGCGCCCATGCCGGGCAGGCCGACCGCTTCGAGCATGTGGGCGATGCGGTCTTCGTCCTTCCGTTGCCCCAGCAGCATCAGCGGCAGCGACACGTTCTGTGCCACGTCGAGGTGCGGCAGCACGTGGAAGGCCTGGAACACGAAGCCCACGCTGCGCCGTCGCCAGAGCGCGCAGGCTTCGCCGTCGAGCGCGCCGATGTCGGTACCGTCGTGCGTCACGGTGCCCTGGTCCCAGCTGTCGAGGCCGGCCATGCAGTTGAGCAGCGTCGACTTGCCGACGCCCGATTCGCCCACGATGGCGACGAACTCGCCGGGCTCGACGGCGAGCGTCACGTTCTCGAAGACAGGCGCATCTCCGTAATGCTTGCCGAGGTTGGAAATGCGCAGCGTCATCTGTGAGCGACGGTCCTGGCGATCAGTTGAACGGCGGTCTGCACCGCGTCGGGGGCGTCGCAGGCGATCACGGTGCGTTGCGGCATGCTGCGCAGCCAGGTGATCTGCCGCTTGGCGAGCTGGCGCGTGGCTGCAATGCCGCGTTCGCGCAGGTCGGCGATGGCCCTGGCGTCGGGCGCCGCGCTGCCGCAGGCATCGAGCGTTTCCCACGCCTGCCGGTAGCCGACGCAGCGCATCGAGGGCAGGTCGGTCGAGAGATCGCCACGCGCGCGCAGGGCGCGTACTTCGTCGAGGAAGCCGGAGGCCAGCATGGCGTCGAAGCGCTCGGCGATGCGCCCGTGCAGCCAGGCGCGGTCGGCTGGCTCAAGCGAGAACAGCGCACCGCCTTCGACGGCGCCGGCGGCCTTGTTGTCGCTCGCATGAAAGCTCGACAGCGGCCGGCCGCTGCTCACCCACACTTCGAGCGCGCGCTGGATGCGCTGGCTGTCCTGCGGCGCCAGCCGCGCGGCCGTGACCGGATCGACCTGCGCAAGCCGTGCGTGCATGGTGGGCCACCCGAGCGCGGCAGCTTCGGCGTCGATGCGCGCGCGCACGTCGGCGTCGGCCGCCGGCATGGCATCGATGCCGTCGAACAGCGCCTTGAAGTACAGCATGGTGCCGCCCACCAGCAGCGGCATGGCACCACGCGCGCGGATCTCGCCGATGAGCCGCGCGGCATCGGCCACGAAGGCGGCGGCGCTGTAGCTTTCGCGCGGATCGAGGATGTCGATCAGGTGGTGCGGAACAGCGGCCTGCTCGGCGGCCGTGGGCTTGGCGGTGCCGATGTCCATGCCGCGATAGACAAGGGCCGAGTCGACCGAGACGATCTCCACCGGCAGCAGGCGCGCGAGCGCCAGCGCGGCGGCCGTCTTGCCCGAGGCGGTGGGGCCGGCGAGCGCGATGTAGCGCGGAGGAAGAGAGGGCTCGGCACCCGGCGATGGCGGGGCTGCGGCACTTGCGGCCGCGACGGAACTGGGAGGCATGGTGCGCCGAGGGTAGCAAATGGCGCGGGCCCGGCCGGATGCCGGGGTTTGGTGCCGTCAGATGGCGGCGGGCACCGCTGGCTGCTGCTCCTTGCCGCTCACGTCCTGCGGCGTGAGCGCGCCGGTTGCCGGCGGTGCGAGGCGCGGCGTTGGCCGCTGCGCGCCGGTGTTGCTGGCGACCATGTTCTCCGTCTTCATGCGGAACAGCTGGGTCAGCGCCGCGCGGTACTGCGCCTCGCCCACCGAGTTGGTGTTGTGGTGCGAGCCGCCCTCGACCAGCACGAACAGCTTGGGCACGGTCGCCGCGTCATACAGCTTGCGGCCCAGCGTCGGGTTGATGAGGCTGTCGGCCGTGCCGTGCACCACCAGCAGCGGCGAGCCGATCTGCTTGACCGTGTTGATCGCCTCGAAGCGCTGCGTGATGAACGGCCCGAAAGGCAGCCAGCCCCACTTGAAGCTGCTGACCACGTCGGCGATGGAGGTGAAGGTGCTTTCCACGATCACGCCGCTCTCGTCGTTCACGTGTGCCGCCAGGTCGATGCCGATGGCGCCACCCAGCGAGTGGCCGAAGATGTAACGGTGCTGCCTGGGGTGGCGCGCGGCCAGCCAGGTCCAGGCGGCGCGGGCGTCCTCGCGGGCCGATTCCTCCGAGGGCAGGCCCTTGGAGCTCTTCCCGAAGCCGCGGTAGTCGATGGCCAGCACCGAGAAGCCCAGCTCGTGCATGCGCTGGATGCGCGGCGCCGAGCCGGCCACGTTGTAGCGGGCGCCGTGCAGGTACAGCATCACGGGCGTGTCGGTGGTCTCGGGCGCGCCGCCCAGCCACAGGCCGTGCAGCCGCGCGGGTTCGCCGGTGATGGAGGACTGGAAATCGATCCAGACGTCTTCCATGCCCTGGGCCATGGAGGCGGTGTTGCCCCAGCTGCGGTCGCTGGGCTGGAAGATCCATTCGCGCTGCCGTTCGTCGAGCGTCGAGCAACCGGCGGCGAGCAGGGCACACAGCGAGAAGACTGACGCGAGGAGGGTCCAGCGTTTCATCATGGGGTTGAGGGACAGCGAAGTCGGCCGGAAAGTTCACCTGCTTTCACCTCGATGCGCCGACACAGCACCCAGGTAACCCCCTGAAACAACGCTCGCTGGCGTTTTGACAAGCCTATGCAACGGGCGTGCCCGCAGTTCCGATGACTGCGGAAAACCCTAGAAAAAAGGCTTAAGAATGGCCTGGAACGGCCCCCGCCGGCCTTATCGGCCGCGCATGAACAGCGAATCGAGCTCGCGCACCGAAAGCTGGCGCCAGGTCGGCCGGCCATGGTTGCACTGGTCGGAGCGCTCGGTTGCCTCCATCTGGCGTAACAGTGCGTTCATCTCGTCGATGGTGAGCTTGCGGTTGGCCCGCACCGCCCCGTGACAGGCCATGGTGGACAGCAGCTCGTTCTGGGCGCGCTGCACGACGGTGCTCGCGTCGTGCTGGCCCAGCTCGGCCAGCACGCTGCGCGCCAGCTCCACCGGGTCGCCGTCCGCCAGCGTTCCGGGCACGGCGCGCACCGCGAGCGTGCGCGCCGAGAAGGGCGTGATTTCCAGCCCCAGCGTCGGCAGCACCTCGGCGCAGGCCTCGGCCGTGGCCACTTCCTGCGGCGTGGCCGCGAAAGTGGCCGGAATCAGCAGCGGCTGGCTGGTGATGGCCGCGCCGTCGAGCTGCGTCTTGAGCCGCTCGTAGACGATGCGCTCGTGCGCCGCGTGCATGTCGACGATCACCAGGCCCTGGCTGTTCTCGGCCAGGATGTAGATGCCCTGCAGCTGTGCCAGCGCACGGCCCAGCGGCCAGGCCTCTTCATTGGTGGCGAGCGGCGCTCCGGTGCCCGTGGCTGTCGGCAGCCCGACGGGAGCCTGGAAGGTCGCCGGCGCGGCGCTGGCCGGAGGCCAGAGAGGCGAGGCGGCGGGCTCCGCCGCATGCCGCGGCAACTGCGGCTCGTCGCGCCGGGGCCACATCGCCTCGAAATCGCCGGTACCGCGCTCGCGTGCTGTGAAATCGATAGCAGGCTGCGCCCAGCTGGCGTTCGATGGCAGGGGGGCTTGCTTGAAGAACGGTTGCGGCGCACCGGCCGGCGCGACCGCGTCGCCGGAGCGCGGGGCGGCCAGTGCGTCTTCCACGGCGTGGCGCACCGCCTGGTGCACCTCGCGCCCGTCGCGAAAGCGCACCTCGATCTTGGTCGGGTGCACGTTCACGTCGACCCGCGCCGGGTCGATCTCGAGGTACAGCGCATAGATCGGCTGGCGCTGGCCATGCAGCACGTCTTCGTAGGCGCTGCGCACCGCGTGCGACAGCACCTTGTCGCGCACGAAGCGGCCGTTGACGTAGAAGAACTGCTGGTCGCCGCGCGAGCGTGCCGCGTCGGGAATGCCGGCGCGGCCGACCACGCGGACCGCGCCGCCGTCACGCTCGACGGCCACGCTCTGCGCCACGAACTCGTCACTCAGCGCATCGGCCAGCCGCTGCTCGCGCGTGGTGGCGGCGCGCCACTGCTCGACCAGCTTGCCGTCGTGCCAGACCGAGAAGCCCACTTCGGGCCGAGCCAGCGCATGGCGGCGAACCGCCTCGATGCAATGGGCCAGCTCGGTGGCGTCGGTCTTCAGGAATTTGCGTCGCGCGGGCGTGGCGAAGAACAGTTCGCGCACTTCCACCGTGGTGCCGGTGGAGCGGGCCACGGGCCGCAGCTCGCCGGTGCGCCCGTCGAGCGCGAAGGCGGAGTCCGAACCGGCGAAGCGCGAAAGAATGCTGAGTTCGGCAATCGAATTGATGGCGGCCAGCGCCTCGCCGCGAAAGCCCATCGTGCCGACCGTCTCGAGGTCGACGAGGCTGGCGATCTTGCTGGTCGCGTGGCGGCGCAGTGCCACCGTGAGTTCCTCGCGCGGAATGCCCAGGCCGTCGTCTTCCACCGAGATCAGCCGCACACCGCCCGAAGCCAGCCGCAGCGTGATCTGGCTGGCGCCCGCGTCGAGCGCGTTGTCCAGCAGTTCGCGCACCACCGACGCCGGGCGCTCGACGACTTCACCGGCGGCGATCTGGCTGATCAGTTCGTCGGGGAGTTCGCGGATCGGGCGGCGTTCGGAGGGGGAGATGGAAGTGGGGAGGGCGCTCACCGGGGCATTCTAAAAGGGGGTGGAATCCGGTCGTTCAGAGGGGCTTGACGAGGTATTGGCCAAGGAAGGCACCCACGCGGTCTTCGTAGGCACTGCGCCCGAAGTTGTGGAGATCGACGTGCGCGGCGCCTTCGACGATCCACAACTGCCGGGGTTGCCCGGCGGCGTCGAAGATCTGCCGTGTTTCCGCCTCCGTGGTGTGCCAGTCCTTCGAGCCCGAAACGATGAAGACGGGCGCATGCAGGGCGCCGATCCGAGCCACGGGCCGTAGCTGCGCGGTGTCGATGCCGGTGCGCACCGGCAGCTGCCAGAGCAGCAATGGCGCCAGTGATGCGCCTGCGGGCCCGAGGTAGCGTTTCAGCCGGTTTGCCACCGCATCGTCGATGGTCGGATACATCGATTCGAGCACCACGGCGCGCACGTTCGGATCCTCGCCTGCAAGCACCGTCGAGGCTGCTCCAAGGGACACGCCAATGACTCCGATGGGCTCTCCAGGCGCTTCGTGCGCCAGGTAGGCCAGGGCCGCCTTGACTCCCTGGGCCTCGCGTGCGCCGAAGGTGATCCGGTCGCCGCTGCTTTCGCCGTGCGCGGGAAGATCGATCCACAGCACGGAATAGCCGAGGCGTTGGAGGAAACCGGCGCGCCGCGTCATCTGCCTGCGGTCCGAGCGGACGCCATGGAGCAGGAGGACCGCGCCGGTTCCGGGGCGACCGCGTATCTGCCAGCCCGAAACCTGTGCTCCGCTCGCGTAGGGGATGCGTACGGCCTCGGCATTCAACTCGGCGGGAGGCAGACCGATCACGGGACGCACCGGCCGGCTGAGCAGTTCGCCCACGCCACCGACTGCCAGCACGCCCAGTGCCAGCAGGGCGACGGCGATCAGAGTCCGGCGGCGCATCGAGGGGCGTATCTATCGCGTCATCAGGGTGTTCGACGGCAGCGTCTCATCCAGCAGCTTGCGCGAGGTCTCTACGCCCGCCACCGGCAGCAGCTTCGCATCCAGCAACCCCACCTGCACCAGCACGCTGGCCTGGTCCCAGTAGATGTGCTCGTGATACAGCTTGTCGCCGCGGAACTTGATGACGGCCAGCAGCGGAATCTCCACGCGCTTGCCCGTGGGCGCCACGCCCGGCAGCATCCACGGGATCTCGGTGGTGTGGGTGAAGCAGAACAGCATCTCGTCGACTACCTGCGTGGCACCGACCGTGCGCGAGATCGGCACCAGCGAGGTGTCGGGCGGGTTGCTGTTGACGAAGTGGTTCGTATAGAACGCGTGCAGCGCCTTGTAGCCCACGCCGCCGGTCATGGTCGGGATGTGGTTCACGTAGGGCTCGGCCACCATGGTGGACATGGTGTCGTCGACGTTGCGGGTGCCGAATTCGTACTCGCAGTGCTTGTCCCAAAGGGCCGGCAGGTCGTAGTGCGGGCCGATGGCGCCTTTCAGCGTGGCGATGCTGCGCTCGTGGGCCATCAGGGCCGAGGGCTTGTGGAAATGCTCGCCGCCGAGGCGGGCGAAGGCGTGGTCCATGCCGGGGTAGACGTGGAGCGACACGCCGGCGCGGCCCTTGAGCGTGGAGACGATGCGCTCGCGGGCCTCGGGCGGGCAGAACTTGTCGAGCTCGGCGATGTGCAGCGTGAGGGGGCGCTTGATGTTGTCGGCTTCGTCGAGCGCGGCATCGATGCCCACGCCGTAGTAGCCGACGGCGACGTCCGCGTCAGTGCGGCAGGCCGCGAGGTAGGCCAGCTTGCCGCCGAGGCAGAACCCGAGCACGCCGACCCTCTTGCCGGGCACTTCGGCACGGCCACGCAGCGTGTCGATGGCGGTCTGCATGTCGTCCATGCCTTTGGCCTCGTCGAAGTCGCCGTAAAGCGCGAAGGCACGTTGCCAGTCGGCTTCGCCGTAGCCGAGTTCCACGTCCGGCTCCTGCCGCCAGAACAGGTCGGGCACGAGCACCACGTAGCCTTCCTCGGCGTAGTAGTCGGCCACCTCGCGCATCGTGTGGTTGATGCCGAAGATCTCCTGCGCGATCACGAGGCCCGGGCCGGTGCCGGCCTCGGGCAGCGCGAGGTAGCCGCGAAAACTGCCGCTGCCGTCGGTGGCTTGCATCTGGATGTACTGGCCTGTCATCGTGTGTGTCTCCTGTAGCGTGGTTGTCAGGGCTGTCGCAGCTGCTTGAACATGACGTAGGCATCGACGTAGCCGTGCTTCGGGTGCCTGAATGCGCCGGGCAGCGTGCCGACGATGGCGAAGCCCAGCTTGCGCCACAGGTGCACGGCGCCTTCGTTGGTGGACACCACGAAGTTGAACTGCATCGCGCTGAAGCCCATGCGCAGGGCCTCCTGCTGCGAGTGTTCGCAAAGCGCCGACGCCACGCCCAGGCCGCGTGCGGCATCGGACACGACGTAGCCGCAATTGCTTACGTGCGAGCCCTGGCCAGGCTGGTTGGGCCGGATGGCGTAGGTGCCGAGCACCGTGCCCTCGTCGTTGCACGCGACGAAAGTTGCCGTGGGCACCTGGGTCCACGAGTGGCGTGCCTGCTCCTCGGTTACGTCGGGTGGATAGGTGTAGGTGTCGGCGCGTCGGAAGGTGGGTTCCAGAACGGACCAGATGGCAGGCCAGTCCGCATCGGTGGCGGCGCGTATGTGCAGCATGGGGTGATTCAGGGTGCGTTCGGTTTCAGCAAGGATAATCCGCGCCCATGGAAATCATCAGCTTTCTCGTCGACTTCATCCTCCACGTCGACAAGCATCTCGAGCAGTTCGTCATTGCCTACGGCCCGTGGGTCTATGCGTTGCTCTTCCTCATCGTCTTCGTCGAGACCGGTGCGGTGGTGATGCCGTTCCTGCCGGGAGACTCGCTGCTCTTCATCGTCGGCGCGCTGTGCGGCGCGGGGCTCATGAGCTATCCGCTGGCCTGCGGAATACTGATTGCCGCCGCGATCCTTGGCGACCAGTGCAACTACTCGATCGGCCGCTACTTCGGGCCGAAGGTTTTCCAGTGGGAGAACTCGCGCTTCTTCAACCGCAAGGCCTTCGACCAGGCGCATTCCTTCTACGAGCGCTATGGCGGCATCACGATCATCCTGGCGCGCTTCATGCCCTTCATTCGCACTTTCGCCCCGTTCGTGGCTGGTGTGGCCGAGATGAACCGCGCGAAGTTCACCATGTTCAACGTGGTCGGCGCGCTGATCTGGGTGCTGGGCATTGCGACGGCGGGCTACTTCTTCGGCAACCTGCCGTTCGTGCGCCAGCATCTGGACAAGATCATCTGGGCGCTGATCTTCGTGCCGGGGCTGCTGGCGATCTACGGTGCTTGGCGCGCCTCGAAGGCCGAGAAGGCGCGCGAGGCGCAGGCTTCGCAGGCCTGAAACTGCTTCTTCCGATCAACCATGAAAAAAGCGCGCCACCGGCGCGCTTTTTCGTTCAGGCCCGTTCAGGCCGCATCTCAGTAGTTCGGTCCGTTGCCCGGGTAGTAGCCGCTGCCACGCGGATAGCGCTGCTGGTTGTAGTAGTTGCGTTCGTCGGCATTGCGGCCGATCTGATTGCCGATGATGCCGCCGATGGCTGCGCCACCCAGCGTGCTTCCGGTGTTGCCGCCGATGGCATTGCCCACCAGTGCGCCGCCCACGGCACCCACGCCGGTGCCAAGGTTCTGGTTGGGGCCGCTCGCGCAGCCCGCGATCGTCATGACCGAGGTGGCTGCTGCGGCAGCGATCCAGAGACGTGTGTTCATGATGTCCACCTTTCGAGGAGTGATGGGTCAATCATGTCCAGAAGGCCCCCGCGCGCTGTGTAGGAACCTGCCGCGCCTGCCTGTGCGCTCTCTTGGGTCGCGCGGCGTGGGACAGCAGTGCACGCTTTGGCTTTACAAAAGCCAAAGCGTGAAATCACAGCTGCCGGCTGCGCGCGAGCGGCGGGTTCTGCGCGAAGTAGCGCTGGATGCCGCGCATCAGCGCATCGGCCAGGTTCTCCTGGTAGTCGACGCGGCGCAGGTTGGCTTCTTCTTCCGGGTTGCTGATGAAGGCGGTTTCCACCAGCACGCTGGGAATGTCGGGTGCCTTCAGCACCGCGAAGCCGGCCTGCTCGACCGAGCCCTTGTGCAGCCGTGCGCCGATGCCCTTGATCTCGCCGAGCATCGCGCCGCCGAGTTTCAGGCTGTCGTTGATCTGTGCGGTGGTGCTCATGTCGAGCAGCGCGCGCTGCACCTGTGCTTCATGGGTGCCCACGTTCACGCCGCCAACGCGGTCGGCGTCGTTTTCCTTGTTGGCCAGCCAGCGCGCCGCGCTGCTCGAGGCGCCGCTCTGGCTCAGCGCGAACACGCTGGCGCCGCGCGCGGCGGGCGTGGTGAAGGCGTCGGCATGGATGCTCACGAACAGGTCGGCCTGCACGCGCCGCGCCTTCTGCACGCGCACGCCCAGCGGCACGAAGAAGTCGGCGTCGCGCGTGAGAAAGGCGCGCATCGGGCTGCCGTTCACGCTGCTCGCGTTGATGCGCTGGCGCAGGCGGTGCGCGACCTGCAGCACGATGTCCTTCTCGCGCGTACCGTTGGGGCCGATGGCGCCGGGGTCTTCGCCGCCGTGGCCAGGGTCGAGCGCCACGATGATGATGCGGTCGGTGCGGTTGGCCGTGGCGGCAACCGGTGGGGGCGGCGGAGCGGGCGGTGTAGCGGGCCTGACGGGCGCGGTGGCCACCACGGGAGGCGGCGGCAGCGAAGGCCTGTCGCCGCCGGTCATTGCGGCGGGCGGCGGCGATTGCGGGCCGGGGCGCATCGACTGCTGCGCCATCAGGTCGCCGAGCGGATCGGCGGCCGGCGCAGTCGCCACCGCCGGTGGCGCACCCGTGGAGCCGCCGCCCGTGGAGCGGGGCGCATCGCGCAGGCGTTCGGCGATCAGCGCTTCCATCGGGTCGACTGCCTGCTCGGGATACAGGTCGAGCACCAGCCTGTGCTTGTACGCGGCGACGGGCGCGAGCGAGAACACCTGCGGCACCACGGCCTGCTTCAGGTCGAACACGATGCGCACCACCTTCGGCGCGTTCTGCCCGACGCGCAGGCCGTTGATGTACGGGTCGCCCGGCTTGATCTTGCCGACCAGCTCGCGTAGCTCGGGGTTGAGATCGATGCCCTCGATGTCGACGGCGAGCCGCGGCGGGCTGCCCACCACGAGCTGTTGCGAATTGAGCCGTGCGTCGGACTCGATGGTCACGCGCGTGTAGTCGGCGGCAGGCCATACGCGCACTGCGAGGATGGTGGCTCCGCGCGCGATCTGGTGCACGCCGAGCATCAGCGCGATGCTGCCGCCCTGCAGCAGCACGCGCCGTTTCAGGCCGGCCGCCTTCATGCGGCGATGCGCGCCAGCAGATCGCTGCCGCGAGGGGTGTTCGCGAGGAGGGTCACGCTGCGAGTGTCGTCAGTCATTGCTTCTATTTTAATAGCGAGGTCGGCAATTGGTGTGCGGCCCGCGGCGTTCTCCGGCCACTCGGCCAGCTTGAGGCCCGGCCCGGCGAAGATGTCGCGGAAGCCGGCGTCGTCCCATTCGCGCGGGTCGGCGAAGCGATAGAAGTCGAAATGGAAGATCTGCAGCCCGTCGGGCGCCTCGTGAGGTTCGACCACCGCGTAGGTGGGGCTCTTGATGCGCCCGGTGATGCCCAGGGCACGCAGCAGATGGCGTACGAAAGTGGTCTTGCCGGCACCGAGGTCGCCGTGAAGCGCGATGAAGGCGTCGCGCAATGCGGGCGAGGATGCGAGGGCCACCGCGAAAGCGTCGGTGTCGTCCTCGCTGCGCCAGCGCAGGGTGCGGGCGTTCTGGGTCGTTTCTACAATCGGCAAGTGATCGTCAGCCATCCACTCGTTGTTCGTATTCAGGCCTTGGCCCGGGAACTCGGATTCTCCCAAATCGGAATCGCGGGCGTCGATTTATCGAGCGCCGAGGCCGGTCTGATGCAATGGCTGGCCCATGGGTTCCATGGCGAGATGCAATACATGGAAACGCACGGCACGCGCCGCGCACGGCCGGCCGAGCTGGTGCCGGGCACGGTGAGCGTGATCACCGCGCGCATGGACTACCTGCCGCGCAGCACCAGCCCCGAGTGGCAGACCGTCGAATTCGACCGCCTCAAGCGGCCGGGCGAGGCCATCGTCTCGGTCTATGCGCGGGGCCGCGACTATCACAAGGTGCTGCGCAACCGGCTCGCGAAGCTGGCCGAGCGCATCGCCGAGGAGGTCGGCCCCTTCGGCCACCGCGCCTTCACCGACTCGGCCCCGGTGCTCGAGGCCGAACTGGCTTCCCGCAGCGGCCAAGGCTGGCGCGGCAAGCACACGCTGGTGCTCGACCGCGACGCGGGCTCGATGTTCTTCCTGGGCGAGATCTACGTCGACATGGAACTACCGCCGAGCGAGCCTGTCACCGCGCATTGCGGCAGCTGCAGCGCCTGCATCGACGTGTGCCCGACGCAGGCCATCATCGCGCCGAAGAGGCTGGATGCGCGGCGCTGCATCTCGTACCTCACCATCGAGCACGGCGGGCCCATTCCGATCGAGCTGCGCCCGCTGATGGCCAACCGCATCTACGGCTGCGACGACTGCCAGCTGATCTGCCCCTGGAACAAGTTCGCGAAGAAGAGCACGCTGCCCGACTTCGACGCGCGGGAAGAGCTCACGGGGCGCACGCTGGCCGATCTCTTCGCGTGGACCGAGCAAGACTTTCTGCGCCGCACCGAAGGCAGCCCGATCCGTCGCATCGGGCATGAGCGCTGGCTGCGCAACGTCGCCGTGGCGCTGGGCAACGCGGCGAGGGCGGGAGAGGGCGGTGCGAAAGAGGCGCTGGCAACCCGTGCCGGACATCCGAGCGAACTGGTGCGCGAGCACGTCGCCTGGGGTCTCGCGCAAGAGGCCGCGAGCTGAGGCCTCAGGCCGGCAGGATCTCGCGCACGCGTTCCCACGGCCGGCACATCAGCGTGCCGCGCGGCGACACCACGATGGGCCGCTGCAGCAGGATCGGGTGCTCGACGATGAAGTCGAAGAGCTGGTCGTCGGTCCATTTCGTGTCGGCCAGCTTCAGCTCTTCGTAAGGTGCCTCCTTGGTGCGCAGCAGTTCGCGCGCGCCCATGCCCATGGCCTTCGCAAGCTCGCGCAGCTTCTTCTTCGAGGGCGGTGTTTCAAGATAGAGAACGATCTCGGGCTCCACGCCGCTTTCGCGGATCAACGACAGCACGTTGCGCGAGGTGCTGCAGTTGGGCTTGTGGTAGATCGTCATCGGGTAGACGGTGGTCGGTGTGCGTGCAGTCATGGTGTCGATGATAGGCAACAGGGTTCAGCTCCCGGAGCTGTTCGGTTCCGTCGTGAAAGGAAAGCGCGCCGCCCAGAATTCCGCCAGCCTCGGGTCTGCATCGACGCGTCGCACCACCCGCGTCATGCGGGGCGCCACGCGATAGAAGCGCCTGCGGCCCGGCGTCCAGCGCGACAGCACGGTCACGTACAGGTCGAGCATGCTGAGCTTCTCGCCGAGAAGGTAGGGCGCGGGCTCGTCGATCTGCGTGTCCATCAGGTGCCAGCAATGCGCGATGCGTTCGGCGCTTCGTTCGAGCATCGCGGGCTGCGCGGCCGGGTCGGGCACGAGGCGCGAGGGCTCGTCGCGCACCCAGAGCAGCGAGTAGATGGCGGCAGGCAGGTAGACCATCCAGCGCAGGTAGCGCGAGCGCAGCGGGTCGTTGGGCGCGGGGCAGAGTCCGGCTTCGGGATAGCGGTCGCCGAGCCAGATCAGGATGGCCGCGCTCTCGGTCATCACCTCGCCAGAAGGCAGCACGAGCGCGGGCACCTGCCGCATCGGGTTGATGCCCGACACGCGCTCGCGCTCGGCTTCGCTTTCCCAGGTGGCGATGTCGACGGTCTCGACCTGCGCGCCGATCAGCGTCAGCGCGGCGTGTATGGGTGTTGCGCCCGAGCCGGGTGCGCCGTAGAGGGTGTAGCGGTCTTCGTGTGCGAATGTGGATGGCATCCGCGCAGGTTACGCAGGCCGGCCCCCGTTGTCACGTAGGTCAGGTGGCCAGCAGCGCGTCGACTTTCTTCAGGGCTTCGAGCGTCTTGAAGCAGGCCTCTGCCACTTCCGTGCCCTTGATCGCGAAGTGGCGGTGGAAATACTTGCGGTGCTCCACATGCTCGTGGAAGTGATGCGGCGTGAGCACTGCCGAGAAGATCGGCACGTCGGTCTCCAGCTGCAGCGACATTAGCGTGCTGACCACCGTGTTCGCGACGAACTCGTGGCGGTAGATACCACCATCGACCACCAGCGCGCAGCCGATGATGGCCGCGTACTTGCCCGAGTTGGCGAGCCGCTTGGCGTGCAGCGGAATCTCGAAGGCGCCGGGCACGTCGAAGATGTCGATGAGATCGCGTGCCACGCCGAGGCGGTCCATCTCCTCGAGGAAGGCGTCGCGCGCCTGATGGACGATGTCGGAATGCCACTGCGCCTCGACGAATGCGATGCGCGTGCCGCGTGGTGAACCCGACGCGGTGACGGCGGAAAGGGGAAGGTCGTTGATCTGACTCATGGTGTGCCTCTTGAAAGCAGGTTTCCTGAATCAGGGCGCACGAAACCGCAAGGCCGCTCGCGCGCCAGCACAAAGCGAAGCGCGCGGGCAAGCCCGCATTTCGCGCTCTCTTTCATCCGGACTGTGACCGTCGGCTTCGGAATCGCACCGAAATCTGCTGACCCCGAAGCTCGTTGCAAGCTTCGGGCGCTCGCGGGCTTGTGCGGCCTTGCGACCGCCATCACCGCCGGTGGGGAGTTTCACCCCGCCCTGAGAACGCTTGCCGCCCGGCGAGCCGGACAGCGGGGCGATTCTAGGAGCCAGTCGGGGCGCGGGTCTGTCGCCCGCGCGCCAGACCTTCGACCCAGCGGGGATTTTCTTCAGAAGCGATACGCGGCCGCCGCAGTCACGGTACGCCGCTGGCCGTAGAAGCAGTCGCCGCGCGCGAGGCAGGTGGTGAGCTGCACCTTGTCGGTCAGGTTGCCCACGTTGAGCGACAGGCGCAGCGGGCCGTTGTCCCACGCGAACATCGCGTCCAGCAGCGTCACCGAGGGCACGGGGTTGGCGTCCATGCCGTCCCACGACTTGCCCAGGTAGCGCACACCGCCGCCCACCGAAAAGCCGGGCACGCCGCCGATCGAGAAGCGCCGCATCAGCCAGGCCGAGGCCGTGTGCTTCGGCACGCCCGAGATGCGCTTGCCCAGGTCGGTGCCGTTGCTGCGCGAGACGCGCGCGTCGGTGTAGGCGTACGAGGCGACCCAGTCCCACTCGCGCCCGATGCTGCCCTTGTATTCGAGCTCCAGCCCCTTCACGTGCACCTCGCCGAGCTGCACGCTGTTGAGCGGGTTGGTCGGGTCGGTGGTCTTGCGGTTGGTGTCGCGCAGGTCGTACACCGCGGCCATGAACGAGGTGCGCTGGCCTTCGGGCTCCCACTTCACGCCGGCTTCCCATTGCTTGCCGCGCTGCGGCTTGAAGGGCGTGTTGTTCACGTCGGCGCCGCCCAGCGGTAGGAACGACTCGGCATAGCTCAGGTACGGCGCCCAGCCGCCGTCGGCCAGGTAGACCAGCCCGGCGCGCTTGGTGGTGGCCTTGTCGTCGACCGCCACGGCGGGGCGGCCCTCCGTGTCGGTGGTGGCCCTGTCGTGGCGCAGGCCCAGCAGGCCGATCCAGCGACCGTACTTGACCTGGTCCTGCACGTAGATGCCGGCCTGCTTCTGCAGCACCGCGGGCTGGCGCGTGAGGAACGCGGGCGGCGTGTAGTTGCCGTAGACCGGCGCGTACACGTCGAGCGCGCCCGCGCGGCCGCGGCCGGTGGACTGCGAGGTCTCGTTGCGCTGGAAGTCCGCGCCGACGAGCAGCGTGTGCTCCACCGCGCCGGTCTTGAAGTGCGCCTCGGCCTGGTTGTCGATCAGCAGCATCTTGCCGCCGTTGAGCTGGACGATCAGGTCGCGCTCGATGGTGCGCTGGTCTGCGTTGAACACCGGGCGTGCCGGGCGGCCGGTGAGCCGGTTGGCCGTGAAGCTGGTGTAGGAGGAGTTGTAGACCACCTTGCTCTCGGTCGAGCGCAGGTTCTGCCTGAAGGTCCAGGTGTCGTTCAGGCGGTGGCTGAACAGGTAGCCCAGCGAGGTGTTGCGCGTGTCGTAGCGGTCGAAGCCCGGTTCGCCCGTGAAGGTCGAGGTGGGGATCTGTCCGTAGAGCGACGGCAGCAGCGTGCCCTGCCAAGGGAAGAAGCCGATCATCGAGCCGCTCTTGTCCTTCTGGTAGAGCGCCTGCAGCGTGAGCGAGGTGTCGGCGTTCGGGCGCCAGGTGAGCGAGGGCGCGAGCACGATGCGGTCGTCGGGCACGTGGTCGACCTGCGTGCCGCTGTCGCGGTTGATGGCTACGAGGCGGTAGAGCCACTTGCCCTCGGCGTCGATGGGGCCGGTGAAATCGGCCGTGACCTGCTTGCGGTTGTTGTTGCCCAGTTGCACCTGCACTTCGCGCTGCAGCTCGGCCTGCGGACGCTTCGACACCAGGTTCAGCACGCCGCCGATGCCACCTTGCCCGTAGAGCACAGAAGAGGGCCCGCGCAGCAGTTCGACGCGCTCCAGCGTGTACGGATCGGGGCGGGTGGTGTTGTAAGTGCCGTAGCTGCGCTGCAGCCCGTCGAGGTACTGGATGGCGTCGCCGCCGCGCACCTTGAACGAGTCGACGCGGCTGTCGAAGTAGCTCGACACCACGCCGGCCGTGTAGTTGGTGGTTTCGCGCAGCGTGAGCGCGCCCTGGGCTTCCATCTGGTCGCGCGTGACCACCGAGATGGCCTGTGGCGTTTCGATCAGCGGCGTGTCGGTCTTGGTGGCGGAGCCGCCGCGCCTTGCGACGAAGCCCGTCACCGGGCCGGTCGCGGTTTCGCCCGGATCGCCCGATACGGTGATGGTGGGCAGGGCCTTTCGGGTCTCCGCGGAATCGTCCTTTTCCTCGGCGTAAGCCGGTACGGCGGCGCTCAGCGCCACGGCGGTGGCCGCGAGCGTGGCGCGGCGGGTATGTGAAATGCGCCAAGCCGGGCGGCGATGCTTCTTCGATGTCATGTGCAGCTTCTCCTGTGTCCTGCGTTTGAGGGGAGTGGCTGCGGCAAGCGCCCGGTGCGGGCGTGCCATGGCTTCTCTGATCCGTTTCGGTTCGATCCGGACGAGCGCAACCGGCAGCTCGCTTCGGGCTGGCGGCCGATGGTCTTTATGGGTTCTTGTTGCGTCGTCGCGGGCAGCCGTTGCGGCTGCGGTCTTCGTTCCTTCGAAGACGGCTTGCGCGCCCGTTGCGGGCGGCTGGCTGAGCGGCGCGATTATAGGAAGAAAGGCATCAGCGTCCGGCGAGGAACTGCGTCATGCGCTGCAGTTCGTCGTCGAGCGCCGCGCGGAAGGTCGCATCGCGCGGCTTCTTGCCGGCATACCCGAAGGCTGGCTGCAGCCTGCCCTCGGGCGCGCTCACGTTCGCCCAGCCGATCACGCGGTCGTGCCACAGCATTGGCAGCGCGTAGTAGCCGAACTGGCGCTTGGGCGCGGGCGTGTAGGCCTCGAACTTGTAGGTCCAGTCCCAGAGCAGTTCGAAGCGGCGGCGGTCCCACACCACCGGGTCGAAGGGCGCGAGCAGGCGCACTTCGTCGTCGGGCGCATGGCGGCGCGAGGCCGGGTTCTCGTCGGCGGGCCAGTACCAGGTCGTGCCGTCGATGCTGCAGCTTGCAAGCTCTTCACGCGCGATGCGCAGCGCCGCCTGCGTCTGCGCTGCGAGATGCGGTGCACCGTAGCCGAGCAGGCGCACGAGGTAGGTGAGGCTCGAGGCCGGCAGCGGCGCGTACTTGCGCACCACCAGCTCGATCAATGCCGCCGCGCGGCGAGCGCGGCCGGCGGGGCTGTCGTCGGCCGGCTCGTGCGTCACCGCCTCGTAGACGCGCGTGCCGCTGTCGCGCCGCACCACGCGCAGCATGCCGCGGTAGTGCATCTCGTCGAGCAGGTGCGTGGTCGCGTTGCTGGAGCCGCCCCAGTAGTTCTTGATGCGGCCGTGCGCGAAGTGCTGCTCCACCTGGCGCGGGTGCACCGGTCCATGCTCCTGCACGTAGGCGAGCACGTCGGCCGCCTTGCGCCGCGTGTCGGCGTCCCATGCGCGCTTGGCCTCGCGCGGATGCATCAGCGCCAGATGCTCGCGCGGCAGGAAGCCGTAGTTGACGAGGCAGTCTTCCTCGACAGCAAGGCGGGTGTAGCGGCTTTCGAGATCGCCCGCGCGGTAGTCCTTCACGCGGTGGCGCAGCGTCAGGTCTTGCGCGCGAGCAGGGGCGCGGATGGGGTCGGCCTGCACGAAGCCGAGCTGGCGGATCGCCGCGGGCAACGTCGTGGGCTTGAAGAGGGTGCGCGCCACTGCGTAGCGGCGCAGGTCGTCGAGGGTCGGGGCTGGCATCAGCGGATTGCAGCACAGGCGGCGGACTTTCGCTTTGCTGCGTGGTGCGTTGGGCGTCGGGCTCTGTTGTCGTTCAGGGCGCGCTCACGCCGACGGGGTGCCTTGCTCCGCGAATGTCCTCCGCCCTTCGGGCTCCCCCTTTACTTCGCTGCGCAAGGCGCCCCATCGGCGTGAGCGTTCAGCGCTGCTGCGGAAGCTGTATTTGTTGGCAGTCTTCGCGACTTCGTGCTGTAGCAGCGGCTGCTTTGCCGGGTTCTTCTCTAGAGTGAATGCCCCTGTCACTCAACACCCCACCAAGGGGAGCAGAAAGGCGCCACCCACCCAACTCAACCCGATGTTCGAAGGCTGCTTGCCTCGCGGCAGGTTGTCGGTGCGAAAGCAGCGATGCAGATGCGAGGTATCAAAAGGCGACGGCCAGGGTGTTACTAGCACCCCAGCCGTCTAACCAAGTTCGTGCAACAACCTTGGAAGGAACGCACAAAAATGGCTACCAAGACTATAGCCCGGCCGACTACGCCGGTAGCTTCCGCAGAAACCGCCCAAGACCCGGCGGATCTTCTTGAAAACACACTCTCTCAGCTTGAAGCGTTACTGTGGGTTTGCCACGGGGAAGACATCGAATGGTGCAGCGGTGATGGGCCTCGACGACTGGACAACCTGCTTTGGCTTGCGGCGGAACTGGCGCGCAAGGCTGGAGAGCTGTTTCAGATGAGCGAGAAGGCGCGATGTGGGGCGCCTGAGACTGGCGGTTAGCGGCCGGTCCGCGGGCTGCGGATTTCGCGGCCCGCCTGAGGCCTTCGTGGTGAAGGGAATTCGGGGCGATTGAAGTTTGCGGGGTAGGGTTCGATGGCCGCTATGTGGTCCGAGCTGATTGGCGACGGACAAGGCGAGCATCTGCTTTGCAGCGATTGCCGAAGTCCCAGGGCCTCGTGCGAATAGATACTATCGGGCAACAGGAGGCGTTCGACCGTGTCGCGGAATTCGTAAGGAAGCGGACGTTTGCGGCGAGGAAAAGGCAACGATGTTTGAGTATCGAGTCACCAAGTACGACCCAGCCGTCCGACTGAGTGGAGGAACCTACAACGAGTGGACCTCCTTCAGCGACGTTGGTGCCACCTTCGACGGAACAGTTCTAACCCGAGCGACGTACGAAAAGGTCGAGACGGCGTACATCTCCGTCGCCATGGCATTCCTTCGAGAAGCGAACGTCGGTTCCCTGGCAGTTCGAGGGCTGGAGTACCGAAAGAAAGGGAAGCGGCCCTACCCGGAAGGCGCTTGCCTCACGGTGATGGATGTCGGGACAATCATGACCGAAGTGCTCCGCGAGGAGTTCTGGTGCAGGCTTGAGGGCGATAGAGGGTTCATCCACTTTGGGTGGGACTACTACATGTACATAGGGGTCGCATCAGCGTGTCCTGAAGCGCAAGAGCTGGCGATGAAGGTTGGCCTGTTCGTTGAGGAAATGCGTTCGCCCTATCACGCTGACGTCGAATAGACGGAAAGTGGACAAGGCCGGGGTGGGGGCGCCGAGCGCAGCGGGGCGTCAGCTTGCGCGTAAACGCAGGTGGTACGGTTCGGCCAGAAGCAGACATCTCGCCAAGACCATGAACATGAAGCAAACACGTCTAACCTGGCTTGTGAGTATGGGATACGCCTTGATTGTCCTAGGCATTCTTCTGCTGTTGCCGCTTGGCGATCTTCTGCCAGTCAATCTGCTTGGCGGTGCGCATCATTACTACCGCGTGGTCCCGACCGAGCACAGCTGGCTCATGGAAGCATTGTTGATTGGACTCGGTATGCTGTTGGTATTAGTTTGCCGAGCGCTGCGCGACAAAGGCCAGTGATGACTAGGACAGGATCCGGCCACAACCTGACACTCACCGGTGCTACAGAATGCGACCGTGAGCGAGCATCCGATCCGGTCCTGCCTATCAACGATTTAGCACGATGAACGACGACATCTACGATGCTGAGCTTTCGCCCTCAGAGGGCGCGCGAGTTGCAAAGCTGTCTCAAGCTGAACTGTCGCTTATCGATGCAGCACTTTTTTCGCAAGTCTCCGACGACTGGAGGAAGGTCGCGCGCGTGGTTGGGATGGCGATGCTGTCGATGCCAGACCGCCTAAGTGAGGTTCCTGACGTTTTCTTCGCAAAGCGGGTCGGCCTGCTTGTCGAATTGGGCCGACTTGAGTCACAGGGCGACCTTCGGCGAATGCGATTTAGCGAAGTACGGCGTATACCTGCATGACGGCAGATTGCGGCCACAACCAGTCATTTGCCTCTTGCCAGTTACTTTGAAGCTATCCCTATCTCTGGCTTGCCTGTCAGAGAGGCGTGGAGATTGAACCACCATGTCCCAACTGACACAATCCCCGCTTCGGGCGCGACTGGATGCGATTCCTTGGCGCAATTTCCGGACCTGCCTCGGCCCAGCGGACAAGATGGGGGAAGTGCTGGAACGCCTCGCAAGTACCGACTCGGCCGCTGCACTCGCTGCAAGCCGCGAACTCTGGTGCGATTTGGTTTCGGGTGGTATCGGCCCTCCGCCAGTAGCGGTTCTCGCGCTCCCGTTTGTTCTCGACGTCTTGCCTCAAGCCGGTGAACAACTGACGACTGAACTCCTTGAGCTTATCTGGCGCTGCGTTCACTTCGACCGACCAGATGAGACGGCAACTTTTCAAGAACTGCGGCGCATGGTCATCGCGCAGCGCCCGCGACTGTTCGGGTACGCCACCGACCCCAATCAGGAAATAGCGGAGTTGGCGAAGGACATCCTTGCCGATATAGGTGAGAAGACCGTCAGCAGTAAGCCCGCTTAAGAGGGGGACTGTCTGTTGTAGGCCCACTGACGGCGGCGCGCCTACGGCAGAATGCGGCCAAGACCGGACAGCCGAATGCGGCGTCCGAAGCGCGTGCGCACTGACCATTGGTCCAGCCAAAATCCAAGTCCTATGCTTAAGAACTCCCTCGCGCGATGGCTAGTGCAATACCGAGCTCATCTTTTCTTAGCCTTGCTTGCGGTCGCGGGAATGGCAGCAAAGTATCGCTCCGAGCTCGAAGTCGTGCCGCTGCAAGCACTATCTCCGCGTAACGTTTCCTTGCGCTACGTCGGTGACCTCGAAACCGTTGTGAGTCGCAGTGGGATACAGCACGGCAGCACTCGATTTAAGGCAGGCATCGGAATCGGTGTAGCGAACGACATCGAACGCAACGAGATGCTCAGAAAATTGCAGCCGGTGTTGTACGTACCATTCGCTGGCGTACTGGACATTTCAAGGAGCCAGGCTCAAGCGGTGGAGCAGGCTGGCCCAGAGCTGCGCATCATGCTTTACCGCGGTGAGATATTCGCCGTGTCGAGCCAGACTGGCGATGTCATTCCCTACGCCGACTATGCCGGGAAGGCTCTGCTGTTGCGCGAGCGGTGGTTGTGGGGAACATGGGCAGTGGTAGCTATCGCTATCCTGTATTTCGCGGCGGCAACCTTGCTCGCTCGGCTCGGTAGCCAAGTTGGCCGCTGACGGCCAAAAGCGACCATCGGAATCAATTATGCGCACCACGAATCGACGCTTTTCTATCGCGTGCACTGTCCTTCTAGCTGCTGCCGCTCTAACAGGATCAGAATTTGCAATGGCCGAAGCACAACGGCGAATTCCGCGTAGCCAACTTGATGCAATGTTCTCGCAGATGCGTGCCAAGGCGCCCTGGAATGTCGATGGCCCACTGCTTTGTGGGTTACTTCTTCCTCGATAGTTCTCGGGTAAAGCTTGAACTGGCCGCCTCCGAGCTCGCAAGTAAAGGCTATCGCGTGGTCGGTATCGAGCCTGCGGGTGCTGGACGTTACCGACTACACGTTGAGCGAATCGAGGTCCACTCGCCGGAATCGCTGGACTCTCGGAATCAGGAACTCTACGCACTCGCGGACCGGCTGGACATCGCCTCCTACGACGGCATGGACGTTGGCCCCGTGGGGCCGCTGACCAAGAAATAACACCCTAGTCACGTCTGCCCGTGGGCCGATCCACGAGGACGGCACAAGCGGCTACAGTCGGCCAGGACCGGTCACTCGTCGCACTGACGAAAATTCAGCTAACACCGGTCGTTCAGCACATCAAAAGGATCGGCCACGAGACGACTCTAAACTTACACGCATGAAGCTAACCTTCTTGTGGATCGATGCCCCTGGGGGCGGACGCTGTCCAGTTTGCATGACGGATCTAGCAAACTCCGAGAAAGAAGATTTGGTCGCTCGCGTACTCGACGACGACGGAGGCTTAGGGGTCGAGATGGCGATCCAATGGATCGAAGAAGGAAAGCGACTCGCTAACGAGGCACTGGCCGGGGCATCTGGCCCCTTGTATTGGGCCCGCGAGTACTTTGGAGTAGAGATTCTTGGCCACCAGACTATCGCGTCTGATCATCACGATCTCGTCAACAGAGTTTTCTTGCCGACTGAGGCGTTCGCCTTGGCGCTGCAGCGTTGGCAGGAGTTTCTTATCGCCGGGCCTTCAGCCGAATCTCATACGGTTGAGATCAATGTTTGCTGAGGCGCATTCAGTTCGCGGCCACAACCCCATCAGTCGCGCTGTCGGGCAAGGTTCGGCCAAGAGCGGAAGTACGCATGCGGGGCGGATTTGCTACAAGCCGGTCATCCCAAAACACTAAAGGATGGAATATGCCGTCAGTCCTGATTCGTCTTGATCCAGGCCGCATGGAGAACCCAGATACCGATCTTCGATACGTCGTACCTGATCGCTTGACCGAGATTTCGAGCGGAATTCTGACCGACAGCGGCTACGACTATGAAGAGGGTACTGATGCAATGCTCATCTACCTGTCCACAGATAACCTGGATGCCGCACTCCCCTTCGTGATCGAGCTCCTAGAGAATGAAATGATCTATGAGAACCGGTTGGCCGATTCAGCCAGAGTGGGAACTTCACTGCTTGATGAGACGGAGCGCCCTGCCGATTTCGCGGTCGTCTACCCAAGTGCTGAAGCCGGCGCACGTATGGGTTGAGCCCGCAGTCGGCCAGAACCTGTCATTCACAATTGGGGAGTGACCTGCCCAAGCCTATTCGCAGCCTTCGCTGGGGGAAATCGTTGCGATCTCGTGGTCGGCCGTGGTCACATCACGGGTGGGCACGGCTTGCTCGCGAAGCGTCACGCATGTTCCGATAAGCAGTTGCCCCTCAGCCACCTTCTTTACCTCGGTGCCGTCAAGCAGTCGCACCGTGTACAAGCGCCAAGGTGTAGCTATCGGTGTAGACGATGGTAGTGGGATCACGAATGCGACCGCCACATCGACTCGATGACGTTGGAGTGTTGCCTCATTCAAGGCGACAACCTCAAGAACACGACCTTTGCCAATCAACTTTGGGGGCACTGCCGTAGCACAACCTGATACCAGGGCGGCCAACGGAACAACGGTAGCGAGTGTCTTCAAGTGCATGCTTGATTCCGAAGGGGTTCAATTCGGAAATAGATACCAGTGACTGCGTTCAATCCAGCCCTTGGGTTTGTTTCAGCTCTATGAGGGCGATATTTGGAGGAATGCTGTCAAGAGAACTAGCAAATTTGTGGTTGAAGGCGAGTGACCCGTATATATGCTCAGCACTTTTATGTTCGATGGTGTATCTGTAGAAAAGTGTCTTCCCAGGTTCAACACTGAAGTTAATTGCTGCTGGCCCGAAGCCTTTAACCTCCAGCGTGTGATCACCAGGTGCAAGGTCGCGCCTGAGGTACCCGCCGTTCTTCAGCACCGCAACCTGGACGCCATCGACAAGCACCGGCTGCCTTGATGCGCCAGCCGCAAACGCGGTCATCCGATAAACATAGATCGCGCCCTGGTTTGGATTCGGAGCCGAAGGTTCGGTGAACGCCGGTCCGTAGGCTCCACAAGCACCAAGCATCAGAGGCAAGGCTACGACCACTGCAAGGCGACCCAAGAGGGTGCGCGAGTCGGGTCGCTTGAGCATTTTTCCCATCTTCATTTTTTTAGTTGAGACATTATTGTTAGCAGGAAGTCTGACGGTGTGAAAGTTACCTGCAGTTCTGATCAAATTCTGCGCTCCACCCGTCCACGAGGCGCAGCAATGTTATCCGACCTCCAACGCGCATGCCCAACCTGCTTGGTGACGGCGAACCGCTACGCTGCTGGTTTGGAGGACGACCTAGCATATGCTCATTCGGGATTTCAACGGACCAGACCGAGCGTGGCAAGTGACTGCTATTGAGCGCGAGCTACTTCTGCTTCGGGCTCGAAGCGGAAGTAGCATCTTCTTCAAAGCTGCCGTTGAATTCAACTTAGGTAGCGACAGCCAAGAACACCCAGCATCGCTGAGAACTGACAACCTCACCGCCTCTCAAGGCTATTCATAGACAAGCCCATGGGCGCCCCCATCTGGATCAACAACAAAATGGACCTTTGGATCAGCAATGGGATGAAGGATGCCTTTTGCATAGTGCTGACAACCGTGGCGACTCTTGAAGGCCACGATGTCATGGCCGTCTATACAGATGCACCGGGCGTGGCAGGCACCTACGGAGTCTCCGGTTTAGGCATCGATCTTGATGAGTTCAATGCCTACCTCGGTGGGACGGAGGGTGTACGACGCCACCTTGATATCTGTCGTGCACGATTGCCAGAGGTCGCCGAGTCCTGCGGCCTGACACCTACCGGCGCTAGGCATATGTTGAATTTGTTCGCGTGGGCAGCGTACATCATGGATGGACACCCGCTCCCCAAGAGCTGTAACTACTACCTAGACTGGCCGCCCGGCATTGGGGTCTGACGCTACAACACCGCTCGCAGCCGTCGATTGTGGTGAATGAGCCAGATCTAGCAGGCAGCCGCTTCTGGTCGATTGTGCCCCTTGCGTAGGTCAAACATGCTCGTGAAAGCTGATGGCTATCCGCAGCAGCGGCCAAATTACCAGCGTCACAGCTGCGTTCATTGGGCCTAGGCTACCGGGTGCTCCCGGCAGCGAAATAAGTAGGGCGCCAGCAGGCCGGGGGACATTCGCGCAAGGGGAATGCCCGCTGGCCTATGCACACGCCCTGAACAACGAGCAGCGCTAGACCGCCTGCTTGTGCCGCTCGATGCAGACGTCCAGAGTTTCGCTTCCAGGCCGCTGCCACCAGTCGAGATTCGAAAAGATCTCCACTTCGCTGAAACCAGCGAAGCCCGCGTCCTCGACCCACCCGCGGATCTTCTTCAACTCGACCACGCCATCCCCCATCATCCCGCGGTCACTCAGCAGATCACGCGTAGGCGTGAGCCAGTCGCAGACGTGGTACGCCAGCAGGCGCTCGCGGCCGGCGCGGGCGATCTGCTGCTGCAGCTTCGGGTCCCACCACACGTGGTAGATGTCCAGGGCCACACCGAGCATGCCGCTCCTGCCCGCGTCGAGTTCGTCGCACAGGTCGAGCGCATGTTCGAGCGTGTTGATGCAGGCACGGTCCGCCGCCTGCATCGGGTGCAGGGGCTCGATGGCCAGCGGCATGCCGACTTCGCGGGCGTATTCGAGCGATGCGGCGATGCCGTCGCGTACCTCGCTGCGTGCGCGGCCGATGTCCTTGTAGGCGACCTTGCCTTCGAGCGCGCCGGGCAGGGCGCCGACGACCAGTACGAGGCAGGGCGCGTCCAGCGTCTTCGCCTCGTCGATGGCGCGGCGGTTGTCGTCGAGCGCGGCCTTCAGGCCGGCCGCATCGGGCGCGGGGAAGAAGCCGCCGCGGCAATAGCCTGAGAGGCCGATGCCGTGCGCCTTCAGCTGCTTAGCAATCTTGTCGAGGCCGACGGCCGCCACCTGGTCGCGCCATGGGCTGATCGCACGGATGCCGCGTTCGGCGCACTGGTCGATGATGCGGTCCAGCGGCACCTCGGCGCCCGACTGCTTGCGCACCGTCGCGGTGTTGATCGACAGCCAGTCGTGGTTCTGCGAGAAATCGCGCATGCTGGTCTTCAGCCTTCCACGCCGTGCAGGGCCAGCAGGGTCTTCATGCGTCGCACCGCCGGCTCGGGCTGCTCCAGCAGGTTGGCGGCATCGGCCAGCCGGAACAGCTCCGCGAAGTGCTGCAGCGAGCGCGTGCTCTGCTGGCCGCCGACCATCGTGAAGTGCTTCTGGTGGCCGTTGAGCCAGGCCATGAACACCACGCCGGTCTTGTAGAAGCGCGTGGGCGCGGCAAAGATGTGGCGCGACAGCGGCACCGTGGGGCCGAGGATGTCGTGGAACTTCTTTTCGTTACCCTGCGCCAGTGCGCTCAGGGCTGCGCTGGCCGCCGGCGCGATGGCGTCGAAGATTCCCAGCAGCGCATCGCTCTTGCCGTGCGTGGGTTCGTTGCCGAAGCCGTCGCCGGCGATCAGCTCCGCGTAGTTGAAGTCATCGCCCGTGTACATGCGCACGCCAGGCGGCAGGCGCCGGCGCATCGCGATCTCCTTGTCCTTGTCGAGCAGCGAGATCTTGATGCCGTCGACCTTGTCCGGATGCGCGGCGATGATGCCCAGCGCCGTGTCCATGGCTGCGTCGACATTCTTCGTGCCCCAGTAGCCCGCCAGCGCCGGGTCGAACATGTCGCCGAGCCAGTGCAGCACCACCGGCTGCTTCGCCTGGCTCAGGATGCGGTCGTACACGCGCTCGTAGTCGGCCGGGCTCTTCGCCACGCGGGCCAGCGCGCGGCTGGCCATCACGATCAGCTTGCCGCCCAGCGCCTCGATGGCGGCCATCTGCTCCTCGTAGCCGCGGATCACGTCGTCGACGCTCTTCACGCTGTCGATGTCCAGGTGGTCGGTGCCGCAACCCGAGGCGACCAGCGCGCCGGGCACGTCCTTTGCGGCGTCGAGCGAGCGGCGGATCAGCTCCAGCGAGGTCGGCCAGTCCAGGCCCATGCCGCGCTGCGCGGTGTCCATGGCCTCGGCCACGCCCAGGCCCAGCGAGAACAGGTGGCGGCGGTAGGCGATGGTGGTGTCCCAGTCGACCGCGCATTGCAGCCAAGGGTCGATGGCCGCAAGCGGGTCGGCCACCACGTGCGCGGCCGAGTAGGCGATGCGGTTGAACTTCACGCCCGCGTCGGGCCTGGCCGGCGCGGTGCCGCGCAGCGCGTAGGGCGCCAGCGCGCCGCCGGCGGTGGGGAGGGCAAGAGAAAGCGCCATGGCTGCCTCAGACCTTCAGCACCGGCACGTCGACCCAGCGGCGGTCTTTCCACGATTCGAGCGCGGCCTCGACCAGTTGCACGCCCTTGGCGCCTTCGGGCAGCGTCCACTTGTAGGGCGCGTCTTCCACCACGTGGCGGATGAAGTGCTCCCACTGGATCTTGAAGCCGTTGTCGTAGACCTGCGAGTCCGGAATCTCCTGCCACTGGTCGAAGAAGTTCATGGTCTGCTTCTCGTCGGGGTTCCACACCGGGCGCGGCGTGGCCACGCGCGACTGGGCGCGGCAGCTCGAGAGGCCCGCCACGGCGGAGCCGTCGGTGCCGTCGACGTGGAAGGTCACCAGGTCGTCGCGGCGCACGCGCGTGACCCAGCTCATGTTGATCTGCGCGATGACGGGCTCGCCGTTGTGGCCGGTGAGCTCGCAGGTGGCGTAGGCCGCGTCGTCGGCGGTGGCCTCGTAGGGCTTGCCGGCTTCGTCCCAGCGCTTCGGGATGTGGGTGGTGCCCAGGCAGCTCACCGACTTCACTTCGCCGAACAGGTTGTCGAGCACGTAGCGCCAGTGGCACATCATGTCCAGGATCATCCCGCCGCCGTCTTCCTTGCGGTAGTTCCAGCTCGGGCGCTGGATGGGCTGCAGGTCGCCCTCGAACACCCAGTAGCCGAACTCCAGGCGCACGCTGAGCATGCGGCCGAAGAAGCCGGCGCGGCGCAGCATGTCGAGCTTGCGCAGGCCGGGCAGGAAGAGCTTGTCCTGCACGGCGCCGTGCTTCAGGCCCTTGGTCTTCGAGGCTTCCTCGGCCAGGCGGGCAATCTCGACGGCCTCGTTGAGGTTGGTGGCGATGGGCTTCTCGCAGTAGACGTGCTTGCCGGCGCGGATGGCCTTGGCCAGCAGTGCGGGGCGCATCTGCGTGGTGCCGGCGTCGAAGAAGATGGTGTCGTCCTTGTTCTCCAGCGCCTTGTCGAGGTCGGTGCCCCAGCGCGGAATGTTGTGGGCCTTGGCGAGCGCTTCCATCTTCTCGGCGTTGCGGCCGATGAGGATCGGGTCGGGCATGACCTTGTCGCCGTTCGACAGCGCGACGCCGCCCTGGGCGCGGATTGCGCAGATCGAGCGGATCAGGTGCTGGTTCATGCCCATGCGCCCGGTGACGCCGTGCATGATGATTCCTAGACGTTGGGTGGCCATCGTTTTCTTCCTTGGGTGCGAGAGATTGGTGCGGGCTGGACGCGCGCTTCAGTAGACGGAACGCATCGCGTCCCACGAGATGCCTGCGCCTGGCTTGCCGGTGGCGAAGCCGGGCGCGGCGGCGAGCGAGGACAGGTCGAGCTGCCCTGCGCGGATGGCGAGGCGCACGGCGCCGTCGCTGGTTTGGTAGAGGCCGGGATGCAGCTTCATCAGCCCTTGCTGCTCGGCTTCGGGTGCCGCGGCAAGGCCGTTGACGTAGTGGTGGCCGTTGCGTTCCACGTGCGAGAGGCCCAGCCAGGCGACGAGCGCCAGATCCTGCTGCACGCCGATGCCGGCCTGCATGGTCAGGTCTTCGCCGGAGAGGAAGTAGCGCGGCTTCTCCGTCGCGGCGTTCCATTGCGCGCAGCGCGCGGCATTGATGACCGACTTGTAGAAACCCTTGCAGCTCTTGCTCGACACGCCGGTGTAGCCCAGCGCGCGGGCCTGCACGAAGGCATCGAGCGTGGCGTCCGATTCGTCGATGAGCAGCGGAATGCGCTTGCCCAGTGCGGACACGTCGCGCTGCAGCGCCGCGTCGCGGCGGATCGGCTGCTCGACGAAGACGGTCTTCTGCGCGAGCTTCCACAGCACGGGCGTGGAGAGCATGCGGTCGAGGAAAGTGGCGAATGCATCGGCGTCCGCGTACTGCTCGTTGCCGTCGAGCGTCACGAGCTGGGCCTGGCCGTCGATCACGCGGGTGATGCGCTGGAGCCGGTCGATGTCCTGCGCGGTGTTGCCGCACAGCTTGAGCTTGAAATGCGTGTGGCCGTAGCGCTGCACGGCGGCCTGCAGCGTGGTCGGCAGGCCGCCGGCTGGCGCATCGGGCGAAGCGTCACTGTCGTCGATGGCATCGGCCAGCCCGACGGTGTGTCGTGCCGCGATGCGGGTTCGCGGCGATTGCTTCGCCAGGAAGCCGGCCATGTCGAAGCCAGCGAGGTCGTCAGCCAGGCCGCTGCCGGCGATGTCGATGCCGCTGAGGTTGCCGCTCATCGCCGCAGCGAAGCTCGTGCCGCTATGCAGGCACAGCGCGTCGAGCAGGGCGCGGTCGATCAGCGCGGGGCCGTAGCTGGCCACCAGCGGCTGCAGGCCCTTGGCCCTGGCACGCGACTGGAGCGCTGCGTAGTTCGAGGCGAAATGCGTCCACGCGGTCTGCGCATCGGGCTCGGCGGTGTAGGCCTCGCGCGCATCGCGCAGGGCGAATCGCAGCTGCTCGAAGTTCTGCTCGTTGGTGAGCGCGGGGTTCTTGTCGAACCACTTCGGAATCATCATCTCCGCCGCGCAGCCCTCGGCCGTGCGGCCATCGGCGAAGCGGATGCGCGCTCGCACATAGACCTGCGGACAGGCCGTGACGGTGGCGGCGCCGAAGCGGAAGGGCAGCCGCAGCGCCACGTTGCGCTCGGCGAAGCGGATCTCCTCGACGTGGAAACGGATCGCGTCCATGGGGTGCCGTTTCAGTGGTCCAGGATGCCCTGAGAGAAGAAATGCGCGCGCACCAGCTTCGTGTACGCGCCGAACTCGGGCGAGGCCATCATGTCGAGCGTGCGGGCGCGCGGCAGGTCGATGTCGTACACCGCGGCGATGGAGCCGGGGCGCTCGCTCATCACCATCACGCGGTCCGACAGGAAGATGGCTTCGGGAATGCTGTGGGTGATGAGCATCACCGTCTTCTTCGACGCCATCCAGATGCGTTGCAGCTCCAGGTTCATCTTCTCGCGCGTCATCGCGTCGAGCGCGCCGAAGGGTTCGTCCATCAGCAGCACAGACGGGTCGTGCAGCAGGGCGCGGCAGATCGACGCACGCTGCTGCATGCCGCCCGAGAGCTGCCAGGGGTACTTCTTCTCGAAGCCCTTCAGGCCCGCCATTTCCATCAGCTCGCGGGCGCGGGCACGCGACGCCTCCGAAGGCAGGTGGCGCATCTCGGCCTGCAGCAGGATGTTGTCTTCCACGCTGCGCCAGGGCAGCAGCACCGCGCTCTGGAACACGATGCCCACGTCCTTCTGCGGTCCCTTGATCGGGTGGCCTGCCAGCGTGAGGCTGCCGCCGCTGATGGGCAGCAGGCCGGCCACCATCTTCAGCAGCGTGCTCTTGCCGCAGCCCGAAGGGCCGACGACGGAGACGAACTCGCCTTCCTTGATGGCAAAGTCGAGCGGCTTGAGCGACTCGACGGGGCCGTCCTTGCTTTGGTAGATCTTCGAGACGCCGCGCGCTTCGATCAGGTTCACTGGAGACATGGAGCGTAGTTAGAGGACGAAGCGAATGAGGAGACGGAGCGCTTGTGTTTTTTCGGGGAACACCGCGGAACCGGCTTTGCCGGGCCGCAGGTGTTGCCCCCGGTAGGGGGTGGGAGAAGCGACACGAAGTGCGCGGAGCCTGGGGGCGAGTCTGTTTACGGCAGGAAGTCGAGGGTGACGTAGTCCTCGGGCTTGCCGCGCGTGGAGGCGTCCATGCCGCCGTACTGCACCAGCAGGTCGAGCGAATCGCTCACGTTCTTCGTCGTCACGCGGAAGGGGCGCTGGTTGGCCGTTTCCTTCGTGTGATAGAGCGCCACGCTCTGCTTCATGCCAACGATCAGCGTGTCGCGCACGCCGGCTTTGGGGTTGGCCTTGAGCATCGCGTCGACCGCGGCCTCGGGGCTCTTCTCGGCGGCTTCTGCCGCCTTTGTGGAGGCGCGCATGAAGCGCTTCACCAGGTCGGGGTTCTCGGTCAGCAGGTTCTTGTTGGTGATGATCCCGGAGCTGATCTGGTTCACGCCCGAGTCGGCGAAGCGGATCGGCGTCACCGGCTTGCCCGTGGCGTCCTGCAGCTTGATGGCCTGGTCCATCACGTAGCCCAGCAGCAGGTCGGCCTGGCCGTTGGTCACTGCATTGAGCTTGGTCTGGCCGTCGCCCGAGACGATCTTCACCTGGTCGGCCGTGATGTTGTTGACCTTCAGGAAGAGCGGCCACATCTGCGACATCGAGTCGCCCGGCGTGACGGCCACCGTCTTGCCGATGATGTCCTTTGGCGTCTTGATGTTCTTCTCGGAGAAGCCCATCACCGACATCGGGCTCACCTGGAACAGCACGCCCGTCGACTTCAGCGGCGCGCCCTTGGCGGCAGCCTTGATCATGGTCGTGACGTCGATGTAGCCGAAGGTCGCCGACTTGGCGGCCACCGCCTGCGCGGTGACGGCGGAGCCGCGGCCTTCCTGGATGTCGAGGTCGATGCCTTCGTCGGCATAGAAGCCCTTTTCCTTGCCGAGGAAGAAGGGCGCGTGCTCGCTGTACAGGTACCAGTTGAGCATCAGCGTGACCTTGTCCTTGGGCTTGTCACCCTGGGCATGTGCCGGGGCGATGGCGAAGGTGGCGAGCGCGGCCGCTGCGAGCAGCGAGGGAAGCAGTTTCTTCATGGTGTTGTCTCCGGGAGTTGTTGGCTTTTGCGAAGGAACTCAGTGCACGTGGCGCTGCGAGGCGTGCCACGGGATCATCACGCGCTCGACCAGATCGACCGCGACGAAAAGGATCACGCCGATGCTCGAAAGCACCACCAGCGCCGCGAACATCAGCGGCAGGTCGAAGTTGCCATTGGCCACCTGCAGCACGTAGCCGATGCCCGAGTTGGAACCGACGAACTCGCCGACCACCGCGCCCACCACGGCCAGCGTCACCGACACCTTCAGGCCGCTGAAGATCTGGGGCAGGGCCTGCGGCAGGCTGATCTTGAAGAAGGTCTGCAGGCGGCTCGCGCCCATCGAGCGAGAGAGATCGAGCATGTCGGGCTCGACCGACTTGAAGCCCATCACCGTGGACACCACCACCGGGAAGAAGCCCAGCAGGAAAGCGCTGATCACCTTCGGGAAGATGCCGAAGCCGAACCACACCACGAACAGCGGCGCGATCGCCACCTTGGGAATGCTCTGCGAGAACACCAGCAGCGGGTAGACGTACGACTCGACGACGCGCGAGTAGGCGATGACCATCGCGATCGGAATGCCGATCACGATCGTCAGTCCGAAACCGCCCAGCGTGGCGAGCGTGGTCTTCCAGCTTTCGGCGAGCAGGCGCGGCCATTCGGCAACGAGCTGCTTCACCACTTCCCACGGCGGGGGAATCAGGTAGGCCGGAATCTTGAACAGGCGGATCGCCAGGTCCCACAGCACCAGCAGCAACAGGATCAGGATGAAGGGGCGCAGGGCCGGGGAGAGCAGGAGCTTGCGGAACATGGCGAGGGCCGGGACTTTCGGGAGGGCTGGCTTGCGGTGCTTGCTGTTCTTACTGCTGGACCGAGAGGCCGGCAGCCTTCACGAGCTGCGCATTGCTCGCGATCTCTTCCTTGATGTAGGCGTCGAACTGCTCGGGCTTGAGCGTCCAGGCGTCGGCGCCGAGCTTGGCGAAGCGCTCCTTCACCTCGGGCGAGGCCAGCGCCTTCGCCACTTCGGCGTTCAGGCGCTCGACGACGTCGCGCGGCGTCTTGGCGGGCGCCATCATTCCGATCCAGAAATTGAACTCCGAGCCGGGCACGCCGGCTTCGCTGGTTGTGGGCACGTCGGGCAGGGCGGCGGCGCGCTTGGGCGAGCCCACTGCCAGCGCCAGCAGATGGCCTTCCTTGATCTGGCCGATGACCGGCGCGATGGGCGAGAAGTAGTAGTCGACGCGGCCCGAGAGCACTTCGGTGACGGCCTCGCCCGATCCCTTGAAGGGGATGTTGGTGGCATCGATCTTGGCGGCCATCTTGAATTTCTCGGCGTTCAGGTGCGTGGCGCTGCCCTGGCCGGCCGAGGCGAAGTTCATGCTGCCGGGCTTGGCGCGCGCGGCGGCCAGCAGCTGCGGCAGCGTCTTGATGTTCTTGCTCGGCGAGATCACCAGCGCGTTGGGCAGCGAAGAGATCGGCGTGACGCCCGCGAAGTCGTGCACCGTGTCGAACGGCAGCTTGGCGAAGGTGGAGGGGCTCACCGTATGCGACGACGAATGGATCATCACCGTGTAGCCGTCGGGCGCGGCCGTGGCCACCGCTTGCTGGCCGATGGTGCCGCTGGCGCCGCCGCGGTTGTCGATCACCAGCGCCTGGCCCATGCTGGCGCTCATCTTGTCGGTGATGGCGCGGGCAATGATGTCGGTGGTGCTGCCGGCCGCGAAGGGAACGATCACGCGGATCGGCTTGCTGGGGTAGCCGTTCTGCGCGGCCGCCAGTGCGGGCAGCAGGGCTGCGATGCAGGTCAGCGAGGCAAGGACGGTGGTGCGTGCAGTGCTGGCAAAGAGCTTCATGAATGTCTCCGCGCGGTCGGGCCGCTTCTTGAATCGATCAATTCACCATTGAGTGAATTATCGATTGTAGGAACGCCCGCGCGGCAGCGTCAACCGGAGCTGCCTAGTGAATACCCGGAGGGGCGGTTCAGTCGTTCGTAGAGGGGATTTGCGCCGCGCGCGGCGCATGAAGCTGGCGCAGCCAAGGCCAGAAACACCGCGGAACCGGCTTTGCCGGGCCGCTGGTGTTGCCCCCGGAAGGGGGGTGGCGTAGCGACACGAAGTGCGCGCAGCCTGGGGGCGAGCCTATTTCAGGACGTATCCGAGGACCAGGTCGGTCATGTGAGAGAGGCGTTGCGCCATCGCCTTGGGCGCACGCAGGTCGCGGCCGAAGATGGCCGAGAGCGTGTGGTTGTTCGAGAGGTAGAAGTAGCAGAGCGAGGCGATGGAGATGTAGAGCTGCACCGGGTCCACGCCCGCGCGGAACAGGTCGTCGCGACGGCCGCGCTCCAGCACGGTGTCGAGCAGTTGCACCAGCGGCGAGTTCATTTCCTGGATGCGCTCGGAGCGCTTCAGGTGTGCCGCGCAGTGCAGGTTCTCGCTGTTGAGCAGCGTGATGAACTCGGGGTGCTCGAGGTAGTAGTTCCAGGTGAACGACACCAGCTGGCGGATGGCCTCCACGGGGTCGATCTCTTCGAGGTGCAGGCGCTGCTCGGCTTCGCGGATGTCGGCGTACACGCGCTCCAGCACCGCGAGGAACAGGTCGTCCTTGCTGCCGAAGTAGTAGTAGATGAGGCGCTTGTTGAGGCCCGCGCGCTCGGCGATGCTGTCCATGCGCGCGCCGGCGAGCCCGCGCGCGGAGAACTCGTCGCGCGCCGAGGCGAGGATGGCGAGCTGCGACCGGTCGGCGTCGCGCGAGCGGGGTTCGATTGCCTCGATGCTGATGTCGGGCGCGGAGTCCTTGGAGGCCTTCATGGCGCGAATTTAACCAATTGGGGAATTAACGCAAGGCGTCTGGAGCGGGCGCACATAATTGCCGAAGACATTTGCAGCTGAGGTTCTACTTCCCATGAGTACATCACAACCCGCCGGCCACCTGATCGTGGAATGCCTGGTCGAACAGGGCATGGAGATCGCGTTCGGCGTGCCTGGCGAGAGCTTTCTTGCGGTGCTCGACGGCTTCCATGCCTACCGCGACCGCACGCGCTTCGTCGTCAACCGGCAGGAGGGCGGCGCGGCCTTCATGGCCGAGGCGCACGGCAAGCTCACCGGGCGACCGGGCGTGTGCTTCGTTACCCGCGGGCCGGGTGCGACCAATGCGTCGATCGGCGTGCACAACGCCTTTCAGGATTCGACGCCGATGGTGCTTTTCGTGGGCGACGTCGGCAGCGACTTCCGCGACCGCGAAGCTTTCCAGGAGGTCGACTACGCCAGCTTCTTCGGCCCGAGCACCAAGGGCTTCGCCAAGCGCGTGGAGCGCATCGACGACGCGAACCGCATTCCCGAGTACATCGCGCGCGCCTTCGCCACCGCGATGAACGGCCGGCCGGGGCCTGTGGTTCTGGTGCTGCCCGAAGACATGCTGCGCAGCGAGACCGCCGCACGGCCGCTGGCGCGCGTGGAGGCGGTGGAGCCCTGGAGCGATCCGGGCGCGCTGCGCACCTTGCGCGAGCTGCTGCTGAAGTCGCAGCGCCCGCTGGTGATTGCCGGCGGCGGCGGCTGGACGACGCAGGCCGCGCAGGCGCTGCAGCGCTTCGCCGAGAACTGGCGGCTGCCGGTGGCGAACGCCTTCCGCTTCCAGGACACCTTCGACAACCACCATCCGCAGTACGCGGGCGACGTCGGCATCGCGATCAACCCGAAGCTCGCGCAGCGCGTGAAGGATGCCGACCTGATCCTTGCCATCGGCCCGCGCCTTGGCGAGATGACGACCAGCGGCTACACGCTGCTGGAGGCACCAAAGGCGAAGCAGACGCTGGTGCACATCCATGCGAGCGCCGAGGAGCTCAACCGCGTCTATCAGGCCGACCTGGCGATCAACGCCGGCATGAGCGCCGCCGCGCGCAGCCTTGAGGTGCTGAGCGCACCGCCGACGCTGCCGTGGGAAGAGTGGACGCTGCAGGCCCGTGCCGACTACGAGGCCAACCTCGTGCCGCAGGCGCTGGCCGGCATGCCTGCCGAGACGCCGCGCGGGGCGGTAGACATGGCGGCGGTCGTCGCGCTGCTGCAGAAGCACTTGCCAGCGGATGCGGCCATCACCAACGGCGCGGGCAACTTCGCGAGCTGGGTGCATCGCTACTTCCGCTACCACGGCCTCGCCAAGGGCGCGAAGACACAGCTGGCGCCGACGAGCGGGGCGATGGGCTACGGCGTGCCGGCGGGCATCGCTGCCAACCTTGCGACGGGGCGCGTGGCCTTCACGATTGCGGGCGACGGCGATTTCCTGATGACGGGGCAGGAGCTGGCGACGGCTTCGCAGCATGGCGGCAAGAGCATCATCGTGCTGCTCAACAACGGCATGTTCGGCACGATCCGCATGCACCAGGAGCGGGAGTATCCCGAGCGCACCAGTGGCACGGCGCTGCGCAACCCCGACTTCTGCGGGCTCGCGCGCGCCTACGGCTATGCAGCCGAGCGGGTGACGGAAACGGCGCAGTTCGAAGCGGCGCTGCTGCGCGCGCTGGAAGCCGACACCGGCACGCTGATCGAGATCCCGCTCGACCCCGAAGTCATCACCACGCGTGGCACGCTGTCGTCGATCACGCGCTCGGCGAAGCAGGCGAAGAGCTGAGCGCGGCGCGATGACGGTCGACTTCCTCGCGCAGGGATGGCGAGCGCAGTTCGAACACGTCGAACAGGCCGAGCGCGTCGAGGGTCGGGATCAGCGTGATCAGGTCCTGTCCGGCGGCTTGCCTGTCCGCGGCCGATGCGCCTGCATCCTCGAGGATGCGCACGTTTGCGAGGAAGGCGCCGACCGATCCCTTGCGCAGTGTGCGGCCGTTGATGACGGTGAAGTCGTCGCCGTCGGGGAGTACGTCCTGGGCTTTCATGGATGCTGTTCCTTGATGGGAGTGGAGATGGATTCGATGCTAGGCAGCGGGGCGCATCCGGGCTTGCGGCGCGGGGCCAATCGATATCTCCGGTGGGCCATCCATGGCTGACGAAGCTACCGCAAGGCTCTGGATCACGGCCTACGAGGCGCCGCGCGTCACGGGCTATCACTCGCACGACACCGGCCAGCTTTTCGCGTTGCGCGAGGGCCTGCAGGTCATCGAGACGCCTTCGGGCCGATGGGTGCAGCCGCCGGGATGGATCGGCTGGATAGCGCCTCGCTGCGCCCATGCGGCGCAGAGCTTCGGTGCCACTGCGGGCTGGAGCCTGCACATCGATCCGACGGTTGCTGGGGCGTTGCCGGACGGGCCTCATGTGTTTGCCGTCACGCCGCTGATGCAGGCGCTGATAGATCGGCTGATGTTGCTGGATGCGTCGGAGCCCCTGCTGGAGCCACGAAGAGCGCGTCTGGTGGCCGTGCTGATCGATGAGCTTGCGGCGAGCGGAAAGGAATCGCTGCACCTGCCGATGCCGCAGGACAAGCGACTCGCTTCGATGGCGACCGCGCTGGCCAACGATCCGGCGTTGCCTGACGGTATCGACGAATGGGCCGATCGCATCGGCATGGCGCGCAGGACGCTCACTCGCCGTTTTGCTGCGGAGACGGGCCTGAGCTTCGCGCAGTGGCGCCAGCAGGCGCGCTTGCTGAAGGCCGTCGAACTGCTGAGCCTGAAGGAGCCCGTCACGGCGGTGGCGTTGACGGTGGGCTACAGCTCGGTGAGCGCCTTCATAGAGGCCTTCCGCAAGCACTTCGGCCGCACGCCGACGCGCTTCTTCGAGGAGGGCGTGGCCTTGCCGCAGACGAAAAAAAAGCCCGCATGAAGCGGGCTTTTTGATTCAGGAGCTCGAGGCCCCTGAGCACTTACTTGACGTGCTTGCCGATCAGCGCGGCCAGTTCGAACATCGAAACTTGAGCCTTGCCGAAGATTTCCTTCAGCTTGGCGTCGGCGTTGATGTTGCGCTTGTTGGCCTTGTCCTGAAGGTTGTTCTTCTTGATGTAGTCCCACAGCTTGCTCACGACAGCGGTGCGCGGCAGCGGCGTGGAGCCGACGACGGCGGCCAGTGCCGGGCTGGGGGTCAGTGCCTTCATGAACGCGGCGTTGGGCGTGCGCTTCTTGGCGGGAGCGGCCTTCTTCGCGGGGGCCTTCTTTGCAGGAGCTGCCTTCTTCGCCGGTGCGGCCTTCTTTGCAGGAGCCGCCTTCTTGGCCGGTGCGGCCTTCTTTGCAGGAGTCGCCGCCTTCTTTGCGGGAGCGGCCTTTTTCGCCGGAGCTTTCTTGGCCGGAGCCTTCTTTGCAGTTGCCATGGTTGATTTCCTTTTTTGGTTGAACAGTCACCAATGAAAAACTTGCGTCTCCAGTGGCAATGCGGATGCTAAATGAGAAAAAACGCGTTTCCAAGGGAAAAAGCGCTTTTTTCATTGGGAGTTGTTGTTTTTTCAGAGGGGAGAAGCCCTGTTTTTCACGTTCGGCGCCCGGGCCACGTCGCAAGCACCACGCCTACGAGGGCGATGACGAACGCAACGAGCTGTGGTGAAGAGAGGTTTTCGCCCAGCACGAGCACTCCCACGAGGGCCGCGCTCACGGGCAGCATCACGGCGAAAACACCCGCTTGTGCGGCTGGTACGTGGCGAAGTCCGGTCATCCAGAGCCACACGGTCCAGATGCTCGCGGCGAGCGCATAGACCACGAGCAGCGCCCACGTGCCGAAGCGCACGGCGGTGAAATCGAACTGCAGCGCGAACCAGATGCCGAAGGGCAGCGAGAGCACGAAGCCCCAGAGGTTGATGAGCGAGGCGATGCGCTTGGGTCCGAGTCGTCCCGTGAGCGACTTGCCGATCACCGCATAGGCCGTCTCGCAGAGCACCGCGCAGAGCACGAGCAGGTTGCCGAGCCATGGCATCGAAGCCGATGAAGCTGCGGGCGATGCCGGTGCGTGTGCCGGCGACAGCGCCAGCAGGCCGATGCCGAGCGCGGCGCATGCGATGGCCAGGCCGATGCGCACAGTGATGCGCTCGCGCAGGAAGAGCCAGCTCGCGACGGCCACGCACGCGGGGATCGACGCCATGATTACGCCCGCGGACACCGCGCTCGTGAGGCTCACGCCGAACAGCATGCAGATCGAGAACATGAAATTGCCGAGGAACGACTCGAGGAACACCAGCCAGCGGGTGCGGGATGTCATCGGCGGTTCGTCGGGCGTTCGCTTGAGCCAATGCGGCATGGCCAGCGCCGCGATTCCGAAGCGCAGCCATGCAAGCAGCAGAACCGGAAAGGCGGCGACAAGGGGCTTGGAGAGGGCGACGTAGCCGCCGACGAGCGACATGCTCAATGCCAGGCAGCCGTAGGCCGCGAGGCGGCCTGATGCGGGAGCAGCGGAGTTCAATAGACTGAAGTTCTGTTGTTGCGGAGAAGGCGGTTTCGATCATGCCCCACGTTCTTGTTTACGGCACGCTGCGCCGCGGCGGGCGCAACGACATCGCGCGCTATCGGCCCGCGCCGGTGTGGGTGGGCGACGCGAGCATTGCCGGCACGCTGTTCGACCTGGGCTCCTATCCGGGTGTCGTGCTCGGCGGAGTGGGACGCGTGAAGGGCGAGGTCTACGTCGTCGAGCCGGCGGTCGAGTCTGCGCTCGATGAGCTCGAAGAGGTGGCCGATGACGACTCGGGCGAGTACATCAAGCGGCAGGTGCGCGTCGACGTTGGCGGGCGGTGGCTCGATTGCCTGGTCTACGAGATCCATCCGACGCGCATCGCGGGCCGCGGCGTGATCGAGAGCGGGGACTGGATCGCGCATGCGGCACGAAGCAACGCCTCGTTTTCACAACCGAAAGATTGATTGCGTATTGCGAAATTGGCGGCTGCTGCGGCGCAATATTTTTTCTCAATACGAGAAAAATAATTTTGCATTGAGAAATATTCGCATAAGTCATTGATTTTGTTGAGTGAAAAATATGTCTTCTATAAGACATAAGAGTCCGCAGTCCGATTACAGTTACTCCACGGCCGCAGCGCCCAACCTTCAATCAACCTCACGGAGTGACCATGCCCCAGACCCTCACAGAACAACTCAGCCGCGAACAGCAGATCGCCGCCCTCGAGAAAGAATGGGCCACCGACCCCCGCTGGAAGGGCGTCAAGCGCGGCTACAGCGCGGCAGACGTGGTGCGTCTGCGCGGCTCGTTCCCCATCGAGCACACGCTCGCCAAGCGCGGCGCGGAGAAGCTCTGGGACAAGATCAACGGCGGCGCCAAGAAGGGCTACGTGAACGCATTCGGTGCGATCTCCGCCGGCCAGGCGATGCAGCAGGCCAAGGCCGGTCTCGAGGCCGTGTACCTGTCGGGCTGGCAAGTCGCCGCCGACGGCAACACCTCCGAAACGATGTACCCCGACCAGTCGCTGTACGCCTACGACTCGGTGCCGACGATGGTCCGTCGCATCAACAACACCTTCCGCCGCGCCGATGAAATCCAGTGGGGCCGTGGCGTCAACCCCGGCGACAAGGAGTTCATCGACTACTTCCTGCCGATCGTGGCCGACGCGGAAGCCGGTTTCGGCGGCGTGCTCAACGCCTTCGAACTCATGAAGAACATGATCACGGCCGGTGCCGCCGGCGTGCACTTCGAGGACCAGCTGGCTGCCGTGAAGAAGTGCGGCCACATGGGCGGCAAGGTGCTCGTGCCGACGCAGGAAGCCTGCGAGAAGCTGATCGCCGCGCGCTTCGCCGCCGACGTGCTGGGCGTGCCCACCATCGTGCTGGCCCGCACCGATGCCGAAGCCGCGAACCTGATCACCTCCGACCACGACGCCAACGACAAGCCGTTCCTGACCGGCGAACGCACGCAGGAAGGCTTCTACCGCGTCAAGAACGGCCTGGAGCAGGCCATCAGCCGCGGTGTGGCCTACGCGCCCTACGCCGACCTGGTGTGGTGCGAAACCGGCGTGCCCGACATCGGCTTCGCCCGTGAATTCGCACAAGCCGTGCACGCTGCCTGCCCCGGCAAGCTGCTGTCGTACAACTGCTCGCCTTCCTTCAACTGGAAGAAGAACCTCGACGACAAGCAGATCGCCTCGTTCCAGGAAGACCTGTCGGCGCTGGGCTACAAGTACCAGTTCATCACGCTGGCCGGCATCCACGTCAACTGGTTCAACACGTTCCAGTTCGCTCACGCCTACGCCCGCGGCGAAGGCATGAAGCACTACGTGAACATGGTCCAGGAACCCGAGTTCGCAGCGCGCGACAAGGGCTACACCTTCGTGTCGCACCAGCAGGAAGTCGGCGCAGGCTACTTCGACGACGTGACCACTGTGATCCAGGGCGGTTCGTCCAGCGTGAAGGCGCTGACGGGCTCGACCGAGGAAGAACAGTTCCACTGATCGGTCGATCGATCCTCGCCGGATCGATCTTTGACAGGCAGGCATTCGCTGTCACCTTCAGCCCGGCCGTGTGCCGGGCTTTTTTGCGCCCGTCAGGCTTCGAGGCGTACTTCGCGCACGCCGCGCCCCAGTCGCTGGCGCAGCAGGGTGCGCAGCGTGACACCGTCGGCGTAGCCCACCATGCCGGCGATCTGCTCAAGGCTCCTGTCGCTGGTCTTGAGCAGGTGCACGGCGCGCTCCACGCGCAGATCCTGCACGTAGGAGAGCGGACTCTTGCCCAGCACCTGCTGCATGCGGCGAGCCAGCGTGCGCTTGCTGGTGCCCGCGGCCTGCGCGGCCTCGTCGAGCGAGAAGCCGTCGGCCAGCCGGCCGCGCGCCCAGCGTTCGAAGCGCTCCACCAGCGGGTCTGAATGCGAGAGGTGGTCGGAGATCACGTAGGCCGATTGCGACGGCCGCGAGTCGACGATCAGGTAGCGTGCGACCAGCGTGGCGAGTTCGGGGCTTGCCTGGCGCACGATCCACAGCGCCATGTCGACATGGCTCAGCGCCGCGCCGGCCGTGACCAGGTGGCCGGAATTGACCAGCATGCGCGAGTCCTCGAGCTGCACGCCGGGATAGCGCTGGCGGAACAGCGTGGCAAGCCACCAGGTCGTGGTCGCCTTGTGGTGATCGAGCACGCCCGATTCGGCGAGCACGAAGGTGCCGATGCAGGCGGCCGCCACGTTGGCGTTCCTGCCCGAGCGCTCCCGCAATGCGGTGCAGGCGTCGCGTACGTCGGCGCGCTGCAACGCGGGTTCCAGGGTTTCGGGCATCTTGCAGCCCAGCGCGGGAACGATCAGCCAATCCGCAGTGCTGGTGTCGAGTGCGCGAGCCACCGGCACGACAAGACCCTGCGAGGTCCGCACGCGTTTGCGGACGCCTGTCACGGTGACCTCGAACGGTGCAACGTCGAGTCGCAGCATGGCCGCGAGCTCGTTGGCGGTGGTGAACACGTCGAGCACCGTGGACAGGCCGGTATCGAATACGCCGTCGAGGGCGAGTACGTCGAGCTTCATGGCCATAACGATATCAAAGATGTCAATAACGCCAATAGCTCCGGAGGCGATGGCTGCCTAGAGTTGGTGCCAACGCCGCGCAATGTCGCGCGCCGTTCAACTCAGGAGATGACCCATGATCAAGTACGCACTGTTCGCCCGCCTGGAAGCCAAGCCGGGCAAGGAAGGCGATGTCGAGAAGTTCCTCGAGGCCGGTCTCGTGATGGCGCGCGACGAGAAAACCACGCCGATCTGGTTTGCGCTGCGCCTGTCGCCAAGCACCTTCGGCGTGTTCGACGCATTCGAGAACGAGGCCGGACGCCAGGCTCACCTGACCGGTCCGATCGCCCAGGCGCTGATGGCGAAGGCGCCCGAACTGTTTGCCAGTCCGCCGTCGATCGAGCCCATCGAAGTGCTGGGACTCAAGAACGCCGCGCCTGCGTCCTGAAGCGGGCAAAGGCTAGAATCGCCGTCTCTGCACTCAACAAGAGCGAGAAAGGCACCTTGGTTATGACACCGCGAACTACCCCGCAAGGATTCAGCGGCTTTTTCTTCACTGAAGGAAAAGGCCGGTAGCCCCGCGCTCGCTGGTTTCTTCCAGCGCCACAACCAAGCAAAGCGCGGCATCCACCGCGCTTTTTTGTTTTTCTCTTCGAGGTTTTCTTCAAATGATCCAGATCACGCTCCCCGACAACTCGCGCCGCGAGTTCCCAGGCCCGGTTTCGGTGGCCGAAGTCGCCCAGTCCATCGGTCCCGGCCTGGCCAAGATGACGGTGGCCGGCAAGGTCGACGGCAGGCTCGTCGATGCCAGCGACGTCATCGACCATGACGCCAGGCTGCAGATCATCACGCCCAAGGACGACGAGGGCCTGGAGATCATCCGCCACTCGACGGCCCACCTGGTCGGCCACGCGGTGAAGCAGCTCTATCCGACGGCCAAGATGGTGATCGGGCCCGTGATCGAGGAGGGCTTCTACTACGACATCTCGTACGACCGCCCCTTCACGCCGGAGGACATGGCTGCCATCGAGGCGCGCATGCGCGAGCTGATCGCGCAGGACTACGACGTGATCAAGAAGATGACGCCGCGTGCCGAAGTCATCGAAGTCTTCAAGTCGCGCGGCGAGGACTACAAGCTGCGCCTCGTCGAGGACATGCCCGACGAGCAAGCCATGGGCCTGTACTACCACCAGGAATACGTCGACATGTGCCGCGGCCCGCACGTGCCGAACACGCGATTCCTGAAGGTCTTCAAGCTCACGAAGCTGGCCGGCGCCTACTGGCGCGGCGATGCCAAGAACGAGCAGCTGCAGCGCATCTACGGCACGGCGTGGGCCGACAAGAAGCAGCTCGACCAATACATCCAGCGCATCGAGGAAGCCGAGAAGCGCGATCACCGCAGGCTGGGCAAGGAGCTCGACCTGTTCCACATCGACGAAGTGGCGCCCGGCGTGGTGTTCTGGCACCCGAAGGGCTGGGCGATCTGGCAGCAGGTCGAGCAGTACATGCGCGGCATCTATCGCGACACGGGCTACTGGGAAGTGAAGGGTCCGCAGATCCTCGACAAGAGCCTGTGGGAGAAAACGGGCCACTGGCAGAACTATCGCGACAACATGTTCACGACGGAGTCGGAAAAGCGCGAGTACGCGCTGAAGCCGATGAACTGCCCGGGCCATGTGCTGATCTTCAAGAGCGACCTGCGCAGCTACCGCGACCTGCCGTTGCGCTATGGCGAGTTCGGCCAGTGCCATCGCAACGAGCCCAGCGGCGCGCTGCACGGCATCATGCGCGTGCGCGGCTTCACGCAGGACGACGGGCACATCTTCTGCACGGAAGACCAGATCCTCGACGAGTGCATCGCCTACACGGCGCAACTGCAGAAGGTCTACGCCGACTTCGGCTTCACGGACATCCTCTACAAGGTCGCCACGCGGCCGGAGAACCGCGTCGGCTCCGACGAGCTGTGGGACAAGGCCGAGCATGCGGTGATGGAGTCGCTGCGCCGCTCGGGCGTCGATTTCGTCATTGCGCCGGGCGACGGCGCGTTCTACGGCCCGAAGATCGAGTACACGCTGCGCGACGCGATCGGCCGCCAGTGGCAGTGCGGCACGATGCAGGTCGACTTCAACACGGCCGAGCGTCTTGGCGGCGAATACGTGACGGAATCGAGCGGCCGCGCGCATCCCGTGATGCTGCACCGCGCGATCGTCGGCAGCCTCGAGCGCTTCATCGGCATGCTGATCGAACACCACTCCGGGGCAATGCCCGCATGGCTCGCTCCGGTGCAGGTCGCGGTGCTCAATATCAGCGAAGGACAGGCCGATTACGCTGCGCAAGTTGCGAAAACGCTGCAAAATCAAGGGCTTAGGGTCCAGCTTGACCTGCACAACGAAAAGATTACGTATAAAATACGGAAGCATTCGTTGCAAAAGCTCCCTTATATCGTTGTCGTGGGCGACAAGGAAAAGGAAGCAGGTGCCGTCGCAGTGCGCGCCCGGGGCAATCAAGACCTCGGTGCAATGTCCCTCGAATCGTTCACGCAACGGCTCGTTCAGGATGTTGCCGACAAGCGTTGATTTGTCTTCGGAACACCCCACATGTTTCCCTGCCAAATCGTGCCGTTTGTCCGCGAGGGCTGAACGGCGTTCGCTACAGATTTTGTAGCAAATTTTGAAGGATTCTGACCATCGCTACTGCATTCCGCGACCGCCGCCACCGCGAGGAACGCCAACACCGCCTGAACCGGGAAATCATGGCCCCGGAAGTCCGCCTGATCGGCCCGGATAACGAGCAATTGGGTGTCGTGAGTCTTGCCGAGGCTCTACGCCTTGCTGGTGAGCAGGACGTGGATCTGGTGGAGGTCGTTGCGGCGGCCAATCCGCCGGTGTGTCGCCTGATCGAGTACGGCAAGTTCAAGTACCACGAGCAGAAGAAGGCGGCCGAGGCGAAGTCGAAGCAGAAGGTCATCGAGGTCAAGGAAATCAAGTTCCGGCCCGGTACCGACGATGGCGACTACAACATCAAGATGCGCAACATCCGGCGCTTTCTTGATGACGGCGACAAATGCAAGATCACGCTGCGCTTCCGCGGCCGCGAGATCACGCACCAGGAGCTGGGTCTGGCATTGCTGCAGCGTATTCGCGACGAGCTGGGCGACTCCATCCTTGTCGAGCAGTTTCCGAAGCTCGAAGGCCGGCAGATGATCATGATGATCGCTCCGGGCCGCAAGAAGCCCGGTGGCGGTGCGCCGAAGCCGGCGGCAGACGCCGGTGCCGCGCCGGCAGCGGCACCCGCAACGGCCTGAGTGGCTGGAACCGGGGTTGCAGTAGAGAGGTTTTGAAGGGATTTCGCTCCTGTCCGCACTTCGCAAGAAGGGCAGGCAGGGGCGGGATGAAGAAGTGTCTCGGGGCCAACAAGTCCGTGGAGCATCCATGGCGCCTCACGAGCACAAACTAAAGGAGCATTCACATGCCCAAAATGAAGACCAAGAGCAGCGCGAAAAAACGTTTCCGCGTTCGTCCCGGTGGCACCGTCAAGCGCGGTCAAGCCTTCAAGCGTCACATCTTGACGAAGAAGACCACCAAGAACAAGCGTCACCTCCGTGGTGCAGTCGCAGTGCATGAAACCAACATGGTTTCTGTCGCCGCCATGCTGCCCGGCCGTGGCATCTAATTCAGACGAACAAGGAGTACACACATGCCTCGCGTCAAACGTGGTGTAACGGCTCGCGCCCGCCACAAGAAAGTTCTCGCACTCGCCAAGGGTTTCCGCGGTCGCCGCGGCAATGTCTTCCGCGTCGCCAAACAGGCGGTGATGAAGGCAGGCCAATACGCCTACCGTGACCGCCGTACCAAGAAGCGCGTGTTCCGTCAGCTGTGGATCGCGCGTATCAACGCCGCCTCGCGTGAACTGGGCCTGACCTACAGCCAGTTCGCCAATGGCATCCGCAAGGCCGGTATCGAGATCGACCGCAAGATGCTTGCGGACATCGCCGTGCACGACAAGGCCGCTTTTGCCGGCATCGTGGAGCAGGTCAAGGCCAAGCTGGCTGCTTGATTCTGCACAGCAGGGCGCTGCCTTCGGGCGGCTTCCTGCGCCCACGGCTCAAGGGCTGGCGCTTGAAAAGGCTCCAGCTCTTTTTTATTTCCCCTCGAAGATTTTTGTTGCTATGAACGAGTTGGACTCCCTGGTCGACACCGCACGCGCCGCCTTCGCCGAAGCGAAGACGCCCGCAGAGCTCGAAAACGCCAAGGCCCAGTTCCTCGGCAAGTCGGGCCGCATCACCGAGCTGATGAAGGGCATGGCAGCGCTGAGTGTCGAAGAGAAGAAGTCCCGCGGCGCCGCCATCAACGTCGCCAAGCAGGCCATCGAGGCCGCGCTGACCGACCGCCGCCAGCAGCTGGCCGACGACGAGCTCTCCCTGCAACTGCGCGCCGAGGCGCTCGACGTGAGCCTGCCCGGCCGCCGCCGCATCTCCGGCGGACTGCACCCCGTGAGCCGCACCCTGGAGCGCATCGAGGAGATCTTCTCGAGCATGGGCTTCGACGTGGCCGACGGCCCTGAGATCGAGAGCGACTGGCACAGCTTCACCTCGCTCAACAACCCGCCTAACCATCCTGCGCGCTCGATGCAGGACACCTTCTACGTCGACCTGAACGGCGACGACGGCATTCCCTACAACCTGCGTCCGCATACCAGCCCGATGCAGGTGCGCTACGCGCATCAGCACATCAAGAAGTACGCCGCCGAATTCGCGGCTGCCGCGGCCGACACCACCGGCGCCGTGAAGGCGCCCGAGATCCGCGTGATCGCGCCGGGCCGCACCTACCGCGTTGACAGCGACGCCACCCATTCGCCCATGTTCCACCAGTGCGAAGGCCTGTGGCTCGGTGAGAACGTGAGCTTCAAGGACCTGAAGGTCGTCTTCACCGACTTCTGCCGCACCTTCTTCGAGCGCGACGACCTCGTGCTGCGCTTCCGCCCGAGCTTCTTCCCGTTCACCGAGCCCAGCGCCGAGATCGACATCCAGTTCGCGAGCGGCCCGCTGGCCGGCCGCTGGCTCGAAGTGTCGGGCTCGGGCCAGGTGCACCCGAACGTGGTGCGCAACATGGGCCTCGACCCCGAGCGCTACATCGGCTTCGCCTTCGGCATGGGCCCCGACCGGCTCACGATGCTGCGCTACGGCGTGAACGACCTGCGCCTCTTCTTCGACGGCGACCTGCGTTTCCTCTCGCAGTTCCAGTAAGCAGCACCCCATCACAGAAAAAACCAGATCGAGATCGAAGAGATGCAATTCCCGGAATCCTGGCTGCGCGAGTTCTGCAACCCGCCCATCGACAGCGCCACGTTGGCCGAAACGCTCACCATGGGTGGCTTCGAGGTCGAAGAGCGTCGACCGGTGGCGCCGCCTTTCACGCGCATCGTGGTCGGCGAAATCAAGGAAGCGGTGCAGCACCCGAACGCCGATCGCCTGCGCGTGTGCCAGGTTGACGCGGGGCAGGGTGCTCTGCTGAACATCGTGTGCGGCGCGCCCAATGCGCGTGTCGGCATCAAGGTGCCTTGCGCGCTCGTCGGCGCCGAATTGCCGCCGGGTGAAGACGGCAAGCCTTTCCTCATCAAGCTTGGCAAGCTGCGCGGCGTGGAGAGCCAGGGCATGCTGTGCTCGGCGCGCGAACTGCAGTTGAGCGAAGACCACGGCGGCCTGCTCGAGCTCGATGCCGATGCGCCCATCGGCGCCGACGTGCGCGACGTGCTCAAGCTCGACGACGTGCTGCTCACGCTGAAGCTCACGCCCAACCTGGCGCATGGCCTCAGCGTCTACGGCGTGGCGCGCGAGCTGGCCGCGCTCACCGGTTCGCCGCTCAAGACCCCCGCCATCGCGCCAGTGGCCACGTCGTTCGCCGACGTGCTGCCGGTCAAGGTCGAGGCGCCCGATCTTTGCGGTCGCTTTTCTGGCCGCATCGTGCGCGGCGTGGACACCAAGGTCGCCACTCCCGCATGGATGGTCGAGCGCCTCGCGCGCTGCGGCCAGCGCAGCGTGACGCCGCTGGTCGACATCTCGAACTACGTGATGTTCGAGTATGGCCAGCCTAGCCACATCTTCGATCTCGACAAGATCCACGGCGGCCTCACGGTGCGCTGGGGCAAGGCGGGCGAACAGCTCAAGCTGCTCAACGGCACGACGATCACCGTCGACGAGAAGGTCGGCGTGATCGCCGACGACCGCGAGGTCGAGTCGCTCGCCGGCATCATGGGCGGCGACGCCACCTCTGTGTCCGACGACACGCGCAACATCTACGTCGAGGCTGCGTTCTGGTGGCCCGAGGCGGTGCAGGGCCGTTCGCGTCGCTTCAATTTCTCGACCGATGCCGGCCATCGCTACGAGCGAGGCGTTGACCCGAGCCGCACGGTCCAGATCATCGAGCGCATCACGCAGCTGATCGTCGAGGTCTGCGGCGGCCAGGCCGGCAGGATGGACGACCAGACGCTGCGCGTGCCTGAAGCTGCACCCGTCACGCTGCGCGTGGCGCGCGCGGCGCGCGTGATCGGCATGCCGCTGACGCAGGCCCAATGCGCCGACGCGCTGAACCGCCTGGGCTTCGCGATCACCGAAGGCGAGGGCACGTTGACCGTGACGCCGCCGCCGCACCGCTTCGACCTGCTGATCGAGGAAGACCTGATCGAAGAAGTCGCGCGCCTGATCGGCTTCAACAACCTGCCGACCACGGCGCCGCTCGCACCCATCACCGCGCGCGTGCGGCCCGAGGCGCAGCGCAGCCGCTTCGCGGTTCGCCGCAGCATTGCCGCGCTGGGCTATCAGGAAATCATCAACTTCAGTTTTGTCGAAGCGCAATGGGAGCAGGACCTTGCGGGCAATGCCAACCCGGTGAAGCTGCTGAACCCCATCGCCAGCCAGATGAGCGTGATGCGCTCTTCGCTGATGGGCTCGCTGCTTCAGGTGCTCAAGTTCAACCTCGACCGCAAGGCGCCCCGCGTGCGCGTGTTCGAGCTGGGGCGCGTGTTCATGCGCGACGACAGCGTCGTGACCACCGACAGCACCGTGCGCGGCGTGAACCAGCCGATGCGCGTGGCAGGCCTCGCGTGGGGCGACGCTGATGAATCGCGCTGGGATGGCAAGCCGCAGCGCATCGATTTCTACGACGTGAAGGGCGACGTCGAAGCACTGCTCGCGCCGCTGCAGCCCAGCTTCGAGGTCGCCGAGCATCCGGCCCTGCATCCGGGCCGTTCGGCACGCGTGCTGGTCGACGGAAAGGCCATCGGCTTCGTTGGCGAGCTGCATCCGCGCTGGCGCCAGAAGTGGGACTTCGCGCAGGCACCCGTGCTGTTCGAACTCGACCTCGACGCAGTGACCGCGCGGCCCGTGCCAGTGGCACAGCCGGTGCCCAAGCACCAGGCCGTCGAGCGCGACATCGCCGTCGTGGTGGCTGAGGCCGTCACGCACGATGCGCTGATGCAGACCATCCGTGCTGCCTCGGCTGCACAAGGCCTGCTGCGCGATGCGACGCTGTTCGACATCTACCGTCCGCAGCCATTGCGCGATGGCGCCGTGGCCGCGGCAGGTGCGCTGGCACAGGGCGAGAAGAGCATGGCGGTGCGCCTTAGCTTCCAGAGCGACAGCGCCACTCTGACGGACGAGCAGGTCGAGCCCGCTGTCCGCGCAATCGTCGAACAACTGGGCGCCAAGCTCGGCGGCCGCTTGAGGGGATGATGAGAATGAACGCTGCCGAATTCACGCTCGAGGCTCTCGAAACGCCTGCGCTCACCAAGGCGCATCTCGCTGACCTGCTGTTCGAGCAGATCGGCCTGAACAAGCGTGAGTCGAAGGATATGGTCGAAGCGTTCTTCGAGCTCGTGGCCAACAGCCTCATCGAGGGCACGGACGTGAAGATCTCTGGCTTCGGCAACTTCCAGATCCGCGTGAAGGCGCCGCGGCCGGGGCGCAACCCGCGCACCGGCGAGGCCATTCCGATCGGCGAGCGCCGCGTGGCCACCTTCCATGCGAGCGCGAAGCTCAAGGAGCAGATTCACGGGAGCATCGACCAGGGCAATGCATCCGAAGTCGAGTGGAGTCTCGGCTCTACCGAATAAGTGCTTGGTGCTGTGCGCCTGCGTAGAGTAATCTCTGAGGTTTCCCGCGCACAGTCTTGATTTCAATGGAGAAAACGCTCCCGCCGATCCCTGTCAAACGCTACTTCACCATCGGTGAGGTCGGCGAGCTGTGTGGCGTCAAGCCGCACGTGCTGCGTTATTGGGAGCAGGAGTTCACGCAGCTGCGCCCCATGAAGCGGCGCGGCAATCGTCGCTACTACCAGCACCACGAGGTGCTCATGATTCGCCGCATTCGCGATCTGCTTTACGACCAGGGCTTCACGATCAGTGGTGCCCGCAACAAGTTGCAGGAACTCGTGCAGGGCGAGCGCGACCGCCGCAAGGCCGGTGAGGTACCGCTCGAAGGCGTGGAGGCGATCGAGATCGACCAGGAAGAGTTCGATGCCGCCGTGGTGGAGGATTCCCCTGTGCCATCTGGCGTCCAAACGGCCGACCTGTCGCAGTTGTTGCACCTGCGGCGCGAACTCTTCGAAATTCGTGAGCTGCTGAGTGTAGGACGCTGAATTTTCGAGGCTATAATCGAGAGCTTCGGTGTGTGGCGCAGCCTGGTAGCGCACTTGCATGGGGTGCAAGGGGTCGAAGGTTCGAATCCTTTCACACCGACCATTTTTGCTAGATAGATCAACGGGTCAGGACCACAAGTCCTGACCCGTTTTTCTTTGCGCCTGACAAATGGATGGGTTCCTGACAAACCAGATGCCTTGCATCCTTCCTCACGCCTCCACGTCATAGGAGATGGTGGAGGGCACCTTGTTCAGGCGCGAGGCGGCGGCGGCGAAGGTGCCGTGGCGAGCGATGGCGTCGACGACCTCGATGGCTTCCAGTCTCAGTTCAAGCGAAGCTGCTCAAGCCCTTCGTGGAACTTCATAGACGATCGCAGGCGCAAGCGAATCGATCGCCTCAACGGCTTCCGGCGGACGCCAGAGATAGAGCGAGAAGCTCATCTTCTCGGGTGTGATGTCGATGATCGTGAAGCCATTCTTCTCTGCCGGCCTGAGTGCCTGCTCCATGTCCACCGACAGTGCCGGCATGGACTCGACGTTGCGAAAGACCGAAGGGAAGCCCAGATCGCCGGTGCCCAGGGTGCCGGTCATGATGGCGTGGACGGGGTTGGCGCCGAGATCCAGTTCGGCCGACCGAACCATCCTGCCGGCCGCGGAGGCGTGGAAATCGCCCTGGACGATCACGGCGCTGCGTTTTTTCTGTTCGCTCAGCGCGGCCACCAGGCGCTGGTGCTGCTTGTGCCAGCCGGCTTGCCAGCCGTCCTTGGGCACGTTGCCGACGAGCTTGCCGGTCTTCTCGTTCAGCAGGTCCGGATACCAGTCGCCCAGCTTGCCCGAGGAATAGGCGAAAGGCAGCGACGGCGTGTGGAAGAAATGCGCGGTGTCTTCGGCACGGGTGCGCGCCAGCACCCAGTCTTCCACCCAGCGCGGGATCACTCGCGCGTGAATGCCCTTGTTGTCCAGGTAGCGCCGGCAGTCATACAGCACCGTCTCGAACAGCTTGCCGTAGCGCAGGGTGCCGAAATTGCAGTTCGTGCCCTCGGGCTGGCCGGCGCGGTCGCCACCCGGGAGCCATTGCGGGCGATTGGCGTCGGGCAGGAACTCGGGGTAGTACATCTGCTGCGTCAGTTCCGCGCCGACACGGCCGTAGTCCTCAACGGGCAACGTGGCCAGCTGGTCGTCGAACTCGTCGTTGTCGAACATGTCGTGGTCGTCGGTCAGGAACCAGGCCGGCGTGGAGCGCAACGTGGTGCCGTACAGGCCCGGGATCTGGTAGTCGCAGACCTGCGTGAAGATGCCGATGTTCCGGGGGTGATACATGGGCAAGGAAAGATCCAGCTCGCCGCCAAAGCGTGGCCGGACGTCCGACTTCACGAGCTGGGCGAAGGGCTTGTTGTCCCAGGTCTTCTGGTCCCAGTAGATGTGGTCGCCGTTGGCGATCACCGCATCGGGGTTGAACGACATGCCTTTCGCCAGCAGTCGTCTGCGCGCCGCCATGTCCAGGAACGCGCTCTTTCCCTTGAACGATTCCGCGTCGTAGCCGCCCGCGCAGGTGTAGGCGAGGATGCGCAGGCGCTCGGGCATGGTGTCGGGAGCCGGAAAGGTCTTGAGCGGCCATGAATCGCAAAGCGCGGAGCCCTTGGCATCCAGGATGCGCAGCTCATAGTGGGTCGAGGGACGCAGCCCGCGCACGTCAAAGCGCCAGAAGCGGCCTTGCGAATCGGTCTTCACCCCGGCGATCCGCTTGCCGTCGACGCCAAGTTGCGGAGGGCTCTTCAACGGCGTCCTGAACGATGCCTTGATGAGGAACCGCTCGTGGTTCGCGATGGGAATGAGGTGCAGGAGCTGGCCGGCATTCCATTCGTTTCCGGATCGGGCGCTGCCTTGCAAAGGCAGGCCCATCAGGCCAGTGGCCGCTGCACCGGCTCCGAGGGCAAGAAACTGGCGGCGTTCGATGGGAAGGGCGTTCATGGCAGGTCTCCGTTCGCCGGCCTGGCCCGGCGAGATGTTGTGAATGCAAGGCGGGTTCTCGTCGGCACCGGCTGCTCTCGATGCCCTTGGCGGCATCATCCGGACACGCCTGCCCGAAGACTGCTAACTTCTTTGCATTTGCCCCCAAACATCCACGGAGCGGCCATCACGAACGCGCGATGCGACGGATTCCCGGGGGCTGTCGTGTGCGGCGATGACGACGCGCGGCATCTCGCCCAGCCCATTCGGGCCTATGGTCGTTACTGATCGCGCAGCAAGAGGGCCATGTCCAGGATGTCGATCCGGCCATAGTTCAGGCGGATGGCGCCTGCCTTGGCCAGTGCCTGCAGTTCCTTGCTCAAGGTTGGCCGGCTGACGCCAAGCATCATTGCAAGCGTTTCCTGGGATGCACTGACACTGCTGCGCGCGCTTTCGGACTGCGACATATCGCCGCACGCCAGCAGGGCGATGCGCCGTGCCAGACGCTCGCGGGTACCCAGCAGTGCAGCATTCGCAAGCGAAACATAGGCCAGCCGGAGGCGCGACGCCACCAGGCGAAGCATCGCACGGGCAAACGCGCCGTCCTGCATCAGCACATCGAACTGATCGACGCGAACGCCGAGCACCTGCGAGTCTTCCAGCGCAATGGCGCAATGCGCTCGCGGCTGCAGATCCAGGGTCGACACGCCTCCGAACCAGTTGCCCGGCTCCACGGTGGCCAGGATGGCTTCGGTGCCCGCCTCGTCGAAGATGGAAAGCTTCAGCAAGCCGGAGACCACGCCGAAGAACGCGGCCGATTCGGTGCTCATTGCATCCCCTTGAGAGAAAAGGAACGTACCGCAGGGGAGCCGCATGGGGACTGCGGCGTTCAGCAGCGCATCGGCCACCGAGTCCGGCAGAGTCTTGAACCAGGGGTTGGCGTGGAACGCATGCATGGCGATATTTTGCAGCGCGGCATCGACAACATCGCAGGTCTCCCTCGACGGCCGTGAACGCTTCGTCGAGGCGGTCAATGCAAGGGTGACGGTCGGAGAAGCGAAGCGACCTCGAACCGGATCGAACGCATCGGCGTCGGGCACGTGCTGGGTGTGCTGTCCATCCTCAACACCTGCGCCGCAAACTCGCGGCGAAGGCGACATGCGATGCGCGACTCTCCGAACTCGAGGCAACCGCCGATGCGCTGGACCAGGTGCGCGATGGCGAGGACGGCGCAGGGAACGCTGCTTGCGCAACCGTCGCAGCTACCCCGGCAGCATCCGTCCTACCTGATCGATCCAGCGCTGCAATGCCGTCATCTGGTCGGTGACGAAGCGGCGCGTCGTCTCGTCCGTGCAATCGCCGTCCGGCCCGAACTTGCCGGCCGCGTTGGCGATGAAGACCTCCGGCTTCGACAGGACCATCGCATCCATGAAGAGCAGCACCTTGCGCAGCTCGTACTGAACCCGCGCGCCGCCGACCGGACCGGGCGCGGCGCTGATGATCGCGACCGGCTTGTGGCGCAGCGGCTGGTCGGTGCCGCGTGAGATCCAGTCGAGCGCGTTCTTCAGCATGCCGGGAATCGAGAAGTTGTATTCCGGCGTGGCGATGAGGACCGCGTCCGCGCGCCGGATGCGCTCGCGCAGCGCGTCCACCGGCGCGGGATTGCCTTGGGCGAGGACATCTGCGTCGAAGGGCGGGATGTCGCGCCAGTCGACCACATCCAACGCCATTCCCGCCGGCATGCATTCGCCGGCCAGGCGCAGCGCCATGGCGTTGATCGATCCGCGCCGCAGGCTGCCGCAGAGCCCGACGACATCGATGGATGGCCGAGTGGAGGTATCGGTGGTGTTCATTGCTGTGGAATCCCTGCCTTGGCGACGACTTCGCTCCAGCGTCCGATTTCTCTCTCCACCATCGACTTCATCTGTGCAGGTGTCGATGGCGCGGCCTCGCTGCCGAGCGTGGTCAGCGTCGTCTTCACGCCCGGATCGTCGAGCGCCGAGCGCGCACTGCGCCCGAGCACCTCGATCACGTTCGGTGGCGTATCGTGTGGCGCCGCGATGCCCAGCCAGGAACGGATCTCGAAGCCCTTGAGCACGCTCGCGACCACGGGCACCTCCGGCATCGAGGGCCAGGGCTGTGCGCTGGTGACCGCGAGCGCGCGCAGCCGGCCGGACTGGATGTGCGGCATCGCCACCGTCAGTGTGTCCGCGAGGACGTCGACGTCGCCGCCGATCACCGCCTGCACCGGTGCGCCGCCGCCGCGATAGGGAACGTGCAGCAGCTTGGCGCCGGCGCTCACGCCCAGCAGTTCGCCGACCATGTGCTGCGTCGAGCCCACGCCCACCGACGTGAAGGTGACCTGCCCGGGCTTCTGCCGCGCGGTTGCGATGAGCTCGGCCAAGTTCCTGGCCGGATGGTCCGCGCGCACGGCGATCACGAAGGGAAAGCTCGTCACCGTCGAGATGAACGCGAAGTCGTTCACCGGCTCGTAGGGCAGCTTCCTGCGCAGCGCGGCCGACACCGTGTGCGCGCCGGTGAGCATGACGATGTTGTAGCCATCGGGCCGGGCCTTGGCCACGAAGTCGGTGGCGATGAGTCCGCCCGCGCCACTCTTGATCTCGACGACCACGGGCTGGCCGAGCTTGTCCTGCATCTTCTGCGCGAGCAGACGCGAGACCACGTCGGCATTGCCGCCCGCGCCGAAGCCGTGGTTGAGCTGGACGGGGCGGCTGGGGTAGCTGGTCTGCGAATATGCGGAAGGCAGTAGCGAGAGTGCGGCTGCGAAAGCGACGAAGTCGCGGCGGGTGATGATGTTGGGTGAGGTTGTCACGGCTTTCTCTTGTCTCCTTTTCTTGTCTTTCGGGGTCTCACGCGCCCGCAGTCCTGAAGCCGCTCCAGACGGTGTCGTAGTCGGACTGCAGGTTGGCCGCGGACAGCGCCTGCGCCGTCGGCCGGAACACATGGCGGCTCTCGAACATGAAGGCCAGCGTGTTCTCCAGGCGATGCGGCGCGAGCTCGGCGGTGCTGGCCCGTTCGAAGGTGGTGGCATCGGGCCCGTGCGGCAGCATGCAGTTGTGCAGACTCACGCCGCCGGGCACGAAGCCTTCGGCCTTTGCGTCGTAGACGCCGCGCACCAGCCCCATCAGCTCGCTCATCACGTTGCGGTGGAACCAGGGCGGGCGGAAGGTGCCTTCCGCCACGAGCCATCGCGGCGGGAAGATCACGAAGTCGCAGTTGGCGACGCCGGGCGTGTCGCTGCCCGAGGTCAGCACGGTGTTGATCGACGGATCGGGATGGTCGAAGCTGATCGTGCCGATGGCCATGAAGCGCGCCAGGTCGTACTTCCAGGGGTGAGGTTGCCGTGCCACGCAACCGCGTCCAGCGGCGTATTCGCCTGCCCGCCTTCCCAGAGATGGCCCATGAACTTGTTGACGATGCGCACCGGGCCGGCGTCTTCCTCGAAGGCCGCGACGGGCGCCATGAAGTCGCGCGCGTTGGCCAGGCCGTTCGAGCCGATCGGGCCGAGCTCCGGCAGTCGGAAAGGCGCGCCGTAGTTCTCGCAGACATAGCCGCGCGCCTCGCCGTCCGGCAGCGTGACGCGAAATCGCATGCCGCGCGGTACCAGCGCGATCTCGCCGGGGCCGACGTGAAGACGCCCCAGCTCCGTGTGCAGCAGCAGCGCGCCGGACTGCGGCACGAACAGCATCTCGCCGTCGGAATTCACGAGGTAGCGCCTGTCCATCGAACGGTTCGCGCGGTAGACATGGACCGCCGAGCCGGTCTGCGCGTGCGGTTCTCCGTTGCCGGCGATGGTCAGCATGCCGTCGACGAAGTCCGTGGGCTGGTCCGGCATCGGCCAGGGATTCCAGCGCAACCGGTTGGCCGGCGTCGGCGCTTCGGTGAACGGGCCGCTGCGCCAGCTACCGTCGTCGATGCGCTCGAAGGTTTCGTGCATCGCGCTCGGGCGTTTCCGGTACATCCAGGTGCGCAGGTTGTGGTCGCGCGGCGCAGTGAAGGCCGTGCCCGACAGCAGCTCGGCATACAGGCCCATCGGTGCCCGTTGTGGCGAATTCCGGCCGACGGGCAGGGCGCCGGGAAGCGCCTCGCTGGCGAACTGGTTGCCGAATCCGCTCTGGTAGTCGAGCGTCGCTTCGGGCTGGCCTGTGCGTGTGGTCATGGTGTCTCCGTCTTGAATCTCTTGACCCTCAGTCCTGCCATCGGGGTTCGAAGAAGGCGGCGGGAATCAGGATCTTCGATTCCTGGCTCTGCAGCAGCGGGAGCATTTCCGCCACGTAGGACTTCCATCCCGCGTCGGCCATCAGGTGCTCGCGTCGCTGGGCCCGCTCGTTCATGTCCACGTAGGCCCACATGTGAATCACCTGGTTGAGCGGTCCGGTCTCGCTGCGGTAGTAGCCCACCATCCGGCCGAGGATGCGGCGCTGGATCTCCAGGCCCTTGGCTTCGTACAGCGACAGGTACGCCCGCCACTGGCCGGGGTGCGTGGTGTAGGTACGTTGTTCGACGAGCATGCTGTTCTTCCTTTTTCGGGGATCAGCCCGCGGCGGCGAGCAGGCGGGCGGTGCATTCCCCGAATCCGATGCCCACGCGGCCGGGCGCCTCGCAGCGGCCGACGAGCGTCACTTCGTCGCCGTCCGCGAGGAAGGTGCGCTGCTCGCCGTTCGGAAGCGTCAGCGGCTTCGAGCCGCCCTCCGAGATCTCGAGCAGGCTGCCCAGCGCATCCGCTCCGGGACCCGACACGGTGCCGGAGCCCAGCAGGTCGCCCGTGTCCAGCCAGCTGCCGTTGCTCGTGTGGTGCGCGACCATCTGGGCGAAGGTCCAGTAGAGGGTGTCGGTGCCGGAGCGCGAGAGCGTCACCGGCGGCGTGCCTTCCGCGGCCATCCGCTGCGTGCGCAGCCTCGCTTCGAGCGTGATCCGCAGGCCGCCGTGGAGCTGGTCCCGCGCGTCGTGGAGATAGGGCAGCGGGGACGGATCACCCACAGGCCGTTCGGCTGCGCTCACGCGGAACGGGGCCAGCGCGTCCGCCGTCACGACCCAGGGCGATACGGTGGTCGCGAAGCTCTTGGCGAGAAAGGGGCCCAGCGGCTGGTACTCCCACGACTGGATGTCGCGCGCCGACCAGTCGTTGAGCAGCGAGAAGCCGAACACGTGCCGCCATGCGTCGCCGACTGTCACCGGCTGGTCGGGCGTGGACGCGGCGCCGATGTACAGGCCCAGTTCCACCTCGTAGTCCAGCCGCTGGGCAGGGCCATGGCGCGGTGCCGTGTCGGCCGCGGCCTTCAGCTGGCCGTGCGGACGCCGCACCATCGCGCCGCTGGCGCGCACGCTGTTCGCGCGGCCGTTGTAGGCGATGGGCAGGTGCTTGTAGTTCGGCAGCAGCGGCATGTCGGGCCGGAACATCCGGCCCGCATTGGTCGCGTGATGGATCGATGCGAAGAAATCCGTGAAGCCACCGATCTTCACGGGCAGCAGCAGTTCCGCGTCCGAGATGCGGACCAGCGCTTCACCGAGCGCGGCGCGATCCCTTTCATGGCCAGCGGAGAGCAGCCGCGAGAGCTGTGCGCGCAATGCGGAAACGGCCGAAGGGTCCAGCACCATCAGATCGTTCAGTGCGGAGGCGCGGCAAGCCCGCGCCGCGGGGGCAGCCGCTCCATCGAACAGCTCTATGCACATGCCGATGTCCAGCAGCCTGTCTCCGATGCCGACTGCGCAGCGGGGCGCATCGGACGGATGGCGCCGGAACACCGCGAACGGCAGGTTCTGGATCGGGAAGTCGGTGCCTTCCACGTTGGCCGACCCGACCCAGCTGCGCAGCGCCGGATCGTGCGTCGCATCGAGCTCGATGGCATTCACAGGCTGTGCCCTCCGTCGATCACGATCCGCGTGCCCGTGGCCGTGCGCAGATGGGACACGCAAGCCAGCACGGCGAGCGCCACGTCCTGCGGTGTGACGACGCGCCCGAGCGGCGTGGCGGCAGCCTTCTTTGCCAGCTCATCGGGATTGCGTCCCGGAACGAAGCCGGTGTCGACCGCCGCGGGCGCGACGCTGAGGAAACGCACCGGACCGAAGGCCCTGGCCATCGACACGGTCATCGTGTCGAGCGCCGCCTTGGCCGCGCAGTAGGCGATGTTGCTGCCGAGCCCGGTGAAAGCCGAAACGGAAGACATGTTGATCACGGTCGCATCGTCCGATGCGCGCAGCAGCGGCATGAGCGCACGTGTGATGGCGTAAGGGCCGCCGACGTTGGCGCCCAGTATCTCGTCGAACAGGGCCGGTGGCAGCGCATCCAGGTCGCCATGCGCGATACGCCGGGTGAAGCCGGCCGAGTTCACCAGCACGTCGATGCGGCCGAAGCTGCGCTGGAGCGCCTCCGCCGTCGCTGCGTGCGCCGCGCCGTCGGTCAGCGGAATCCGCAGTGCGATGTGACCGTTGCCCGGCAGCTGTTCGCGCAGTGCCTGCGCACGCTCCGCGCCCTCGTTGTAGCCGATGACGACCGTCGCTCCCGCATCGGCCAGCGCGCGCACGCAGGCCGCGCCGATGCCACTGCTGCCGCCGGTGACGACGGCCACCTTGCCGGCGAGGCCGGGCGCGGACCCTTGCGACGCTTGCCTTTCCTTCTTCTCTTCTTCCTGATGCATTCCTCGGGCCCTTGCGTTGTGCCTGCGCGCACCGCATCGGAAGAGTGATGTCCGATAGTCGGGGCGCGTGTTGTTGTTCCGAGGGAAATTGTTTTCTAATGGCCCGCACTCAACCAGACGTTTGTCCACTAGTCGAACATGAAAGCGCCCTCCGATGCAGGTTCGCTGAAGCGGGGCGTGGCGATCCTCAAGCTGCTCGCCACGGCCGGTCCGCGCGGACTCGCACTGACGGAGCTGTCCGAGAAATCGCGGATTCCCCATCCCTCGGTGCATCGCATCCTCGGGCAGCTGACCGCGGAGCGGCTGGCGGTCTTCAACGCGGAGCTGCGGCGCTACAAGCTCGGTCCGCTGGCGTTCGAACTGGGCGTGGCCGGCTCGACCATGCACGACATCCGCGACCTGTGCGAACCCGCGATGGACATGCTCGCGAAGGAGACGGGCGACACCGTCTACCTGGTCGTGCGAAGCAGTTTCGATGCAGTTTGCATGCATCGCCGCGAAGGCTCGTTTCCGATTCGTGCGCTGGTGCTCGAGGTCGGCAGCCGGCGACCGCTGGGCGTGGGTGCCGGGGGGCTTGCGATCCTGTCGGCCATCGACGAGGAGGAGCGCTCGGAAATCATCGAGCGGGTGGGGCCGAGCCTGGCCGCCTTCGGCAAGCTCTCGCCGCAGGACCTCGCCGAAGCCTGCGTGCAGGCGCGCACCCTGGGCGCCGCCGTGATCCAGAACCGCGTGAGCCTGGGCGTCAAGGCGGTCGGCGTTCCTTTCCGCGATTCGATGGGGCAAGCCGTGGGCGCCCTGAGCGTCGCGGCCTTGTCGCAGCGCCTGAGCCAGCGGCGCATCGCCGTGGTGGCCGAGATGCTGCGCGGCGCGACGCAGTCGGTCGAGATCCTGCTGCGCAAGCGCAAGCCATGAGGCGTCGGCTTCAGCCGGCCGCGTGCTCCCGCAGGAAGGCCTCGATCCGCGTCACCAGATAGGCCGGCGTCTCGAGCATCGGGTAGTGGCCGGCGTTCGGCAGCGCTTCGATCTGCGCATGCGGGTACATGCGAGGGAAGGTCGCCTGCACGAAGTCGGAAGACACGCCCGCGTCGTGCGCGCCCACAAGCACCAGCAGCGGCGCGCGCAGCGCGCCGGCCTCGCTGGAGAAGTCGGTGGCGGAGAAGGCATGGAAATAGTCCTCGAAGGCGCGAGGGTTCGAGGTTGCGCGCTGATGGGCCAGCACCCATCGCCCCGCGGCCGGCGTGAGGCGCGTGCCGAGCGAGTTCTCGATGACGCCCAGCGCCGCCTCGTCGCTCCTCGCGGCCGATGCGAACAGCGCCGCCACTTCCGGCGGCAGCGGCACGCCGGAGGCCGGCACCGGCGTCACGCACACGGCGGCTTCGATGCGCTCGGGCGCGTCGATGGCGACCCGCTGCGCGACCATGCCGCCCATCGAATGCCCCAGCAGCGAGAAGCGCTCCCAGCCCAGGTGGTCGGCCAGCGTCAGCGCATCGGCGGCGATCTCCGCGATCGAGTGCCGACCCTCGATGGTGCGGGAGGCTCCGTAGCCGCGGTAGTCGGGAAAGGCGTAGGTGAAGGCCTTCTCGTCCAGCAGCGGATAGGTCGGCGCCCACACGTCGTGGTCGCCGAACCAGCCGTGAAGAACCATCACGCGCCGGGGGCCGTTGCCCCGGATGTCGTGGCCCAGCAGAGTCATGTGCGTTCTCCTTTCGTTCGTTCGTGCCAGCCCGGGCGCGGGCTTCGTCAGTCGATCTTGATGTTCGCGGTCCGGATCACCTTCGCCCATTTCGCCGACTCGCTCGCGATGGTGCCCGCGAACTGGGCCGGCGTGCTGGCGACGACGTCGACCGTCTGGTCCGCGAGCTGGCGCTTGACCTCCGGCTCGGCGAGCACCTTGCGCAGTTCGGCCGCCAACCGCTCGACGACGGCGGCCGGCGTACCTGTCGGCGCATTCAGGCCGAACCACAGCGCCGAGTCGAACCCGGGGACGCCCGATTCCTCGAAGGTCGGCACCTGCGGCAGCGAGGCGATGCGCTGGTGGCCGATGACCGCCAGGGCCTTCACCCGTCCCGCGCTGACCTGCGCCAGCACCGGCGCCGCCGGCGTGAACGACAGGTCCACCAGCCCGGCCATGACATCGGTCAGTGCCTGCGAGCTGCCTTTGTACGGCACATGGGTGAGGCGAACGTTCGCCGACTGGTTGAACAGTTCGCCGTAGAGATGCGTGAAGGTGCCGTTGCCAGACGAGCCGTAGCTGAACTTGCCGGGCGTGGCCGACGCCGCCGTCACCAGTTCCTTGACCGTGCGCGGCGCGAGGTCGGACTTCGCGATCAGCAGCGCCGGCGCTTCGGCGATGAGGCTCACCGGCGCCAGGTCCTTCGTGAAGCTGAAGCGCAGGTTGGGATACAGGCTGGTGTTGATGACATTCGCCGTTGTGCTCAACAGCAGCGTGTAGCCGTCGGGTGGTGCATGGGCCACCGCTTCGGCGGCGATGCTGCTGCCGGCGCCGGGGCGATTCTCCACGATCACGGGCTGGCCGAGGCCCTGCGTCAGGCGCGGGCCGACGATGCGCGCGATGAGGTCGCCGGTGCTTCCGGGCGGGAAGCCGACGACGATGCGCACCGGCTTCTCCGGAAACCCGGCGGATGCTGCCGGCGCGCAGGCGCCAGCCAGTGCGAAGGCCGCCGCAAGAGGCGCAAGAAATGAGAGTCGCATGGTGATGTCTCCTGTCTCGTTCTGTCTTGTCGTCGTCGTGTGCGGCGCCGTCCCGGCACGGCCGTCTAGCGCGAGCCCAGCACGTTGGCGAGCAGCCCTGCGCCGTAGAGCACCGCGTTCGATTCGTGGTGCCGCGGCGCGGTGGCGAGGTATTGCTTGACCGCCTGCACCGCTGGTGCCGGGAAGGCCAGAAGGCGCTGCACCAGCGCGTTGCCCTCGGCCTGCAGCCGGCTGTCTTCGACGATGCCCCCGACGATGCCTGCCGCCAGCGCGGCGTTCGCGTCGATGGGCTCGGCGCCGAAGACCAGGTGTGCGAGCGCCTTGGCCGGCATGCGGTCCAGCAGCGGTGCCATGGCGATGCAGGGCGGAATGCCGCGCTCCAGTTCGCGCAGTGCGAAGCTGCTGTCCGGAGTGCACAGCGTGAGGTCGCACCGCGCGGCCAGCACCAGCCCGATGCCCCATGCGCGCCCCGAAACTATCCCGAGCACCGGCGCGCGACAGCGGCCGAAGGCTTCGTACAGCTGCTGGATCGGCGCGGCATCGTCGCGCAACACGTCCGCCGCGCTGACGCCTGCGCCGGGTGGCGGCGGCGCCATCTCGCGGCCCAGGCAGAAGTCAGGGCCTTCGGCGCACAGCACGATCACCCGGCTCTCGCGCCCGGCATCGAGCGCTTCGGCCAGCGCCAGCGCCATGTCGTTGGTCAGGCGGTTGCCGGCCTGCGGGCGCTGCAGGCGGATGGCGGCCACGCCGGCCTGCACTTCGTAGCCGACCCAGGAAGACTCGGGCGTGGTCATGCCTTGCCTCCCGCCGAAAGACGCTCGGCCATCCAGTCGCAGACCATGCTCAGCGCGGGCTCCGGCCGGTCGAGGTTGACGTGGGCCGCGCCGCCTTCCTCTTCGGTGAACACGCGCAGCTGCTTGTGGCGTGAACTTACCGTCTCCAGCAGGCGATGCGCTTCAGAGGGCGGCGCGTGGCGGTCGTTGGCGCCGTGCACGACGAAGAGGTCGCAGTCGATGCGGGCGGCAACGCCTTCGAGGCGGAAGTCCTCCAGCTTGCGGAACGCACTCTCCCAGTCGGGCACGCCCAGTATCCGGAGGATCTGCTTGCCGGTGGTGCCCAGCGGTGCGTTGTTGCCCAGCTGGGTGGCACCCTGGCCAGGCACGTAGCCGACGCGGCGCACCATGCACGCGTGCGTGTCGAAGACTGCGCCCATCACCGCGCATGCCTTGATCCGCTTCTCGAACGCCACGGCGCGCGGCGCGTAGTAGCCGCCCCAGCTCGCTGCGACCATGCCGATGCGTGATGCGTCCACCTCCGGGCGCTGCAGCAGCCAGTCGACACAGGCCGACACCGGCTTCTCGAAATCGTGGCGCGCCACGAGCCCGTGCACACGCAGCGCGGAGCCCTGGCCCGGACCGTCGAAGGCGAGGGTGGCGATGCCGCGCCGCGCGAGGTTGAGCGCCACGTAGAACATCTCTTCCTTGTTCGCGTCCAGTCCGTCCGAAAGCAGCGCGACCGGCCCGGGGCCGCTGACGCCAACGGCCGGCACCAGATAGGCCGGAATCACCCCGCCTTCGAAGGGAATGTTCACCAGCTCGATCGCCGGGTCCCGGTGTTGGGCGAAGCTCGCGAAGCACGACAAGTGCTTGCCGTAGGCCTCCTCGGCACGTGGATCGTCCGGGTCCAGCAGGCCTTCCGCCCATTGGTGATAGACCGAGGCGCGCAGGGAGAAATCGCTCGCGCTCACCCGGTGGCCGCGGGCAATGGCATCGGCCGCGGATTGCTCCAGTTGTTGCCCGAGTTCGCTCCAGGCTCGATGCCAGGCTTCCACGTCGCCGGAGGGCTGTACCCGCGAGGCCTCCTTGAGGCGGGAGCAGGCCCAGTCGATCTCGCCGAACAAGCCGCCTGCGGCGATGGCCCGGAGCACGGCAAGAGACCAGCGGTAGTTGTCGGGGAAGTAGAAGAACATGCTCTCTCCAGCAGGTAAGGTGAATCGCGGATCTGCGGTGGCGCCGGGTGCATGGTCCGATGCACTTCACGGAGGAGCCGGCCGACAGCAGTTCGGGGAATTGTTCGCCTTGCGTTTGTGGATGTCTCGGCGTTGTCCAATAGATGGACACCAGAGCTGTCTCGCGTCCGCGTGCGAGAGGTTGGACGAGCGGGAGGATTGGCTTGGGCGGGCTTGATGATCTCTCTGACCATCGCGCATCACAGATGACGGCGGACGATGTACGCGTGGTCGCTGTCGTCGGCGTCGGCGGGTGCTCTGCATGGGGAGCGCGGGATCTCCCCGGGGTCATCGCGACGCTGCCGCCACGCACGGCGGCAGCGTCGCATGAGGCCGTCAGCTGCAGGTGTAGCTGGACGCCGTGTTCACATCGCCCGCGCCGTTGTACTTCGGGTACTTCGGATACTGGCAGGCGGGCATGCTTCGGGTCGTGCCCCCGCTGGTGAACGTGTAGGTCATCTGCGTGGGGGCATCGCCGTTTTCCACCCAGCCCATGATGGCGGACGCCCAGTCCACTTCCTTCAGCGAGCCACCTGCGCCGTGTCCGCCGCCGGGCACGATGAAGAAGCGCGTGGCGGTGTTGGGGTCGGCGAGTCCCATCGACTTCGCGATGCCGGTCATGGTCGTCCAGTTGCGGTAGTGGTCGTTGGGCGACAGCAGCGCATCGCTGCCGGCGTGCCAGGAGATCAGCTTGCGGCCCGAGGCCACGAAGCTGGCGATGGCCGCCTTGTCGTGATCGGCGCCGATGCGCGCGAGGCCGTTGCCGAGCATGTAGTAGTCGGTGTCCAGCACGAAGCCGGCCTGCTTCGCGGGCGTGAGCCAGGCCGGGTCTCCGCTCGCGAGCAATGCGAACCCGCCGCCGAGTCCGCCCCATCCGATGCCGAGTCCGTTGCCCCAGGAGTAGCCCGAGAGCACGGTGCCGCCGTTGGAGAGCTTGAGTTCCGAGAGGAAGGACTTCAGCGTCCCCACCTGTGTCGCGCCGAGGCAGATCGACGGGTCGGTGCTCGCACCCGGTGCGCCGCACTGCAGCACTGCTGGGTCGAAGGTGCAGGCCTGCGGATTGCCGATGAGGCTGTCGGTGGCACCGTCGAGCGCGTCGCACGATGCCAGCGCCGCCGCATAGGCTGCCCCGGTCTGCGCGGGGCTCAGCGCCGCGGGCGTACCCGTCAGCGAGGCCGCGCGCAGCCAGGCACTGGTCTGGCCCGCCATGTCCATGGTCTCGCAGCCCGAGACGATGCCGTCGAACTCCTGCGGCCAGCGCTGCGCGGCGATGTAGGCGTTGCGTCCGCCGTTGGAGCAGCCGTTGAAGTAGCTGTGGCTCGGTGCCTTGCCGAAGAAGGCCCTGGTGACGGCCTTGCCGAAACGCACCGTGGTGCCCACTGCGGCGTACGCGTAGTCGGTCGCCGATTGCTGGCCGTCGGCCGTGCCGCTGGCCCAGACGGCTGGCGCGGCCTGCGCGGGAACGCTTGCCCGGTTCCCGCCGTTCGATGCCGCGTACACGGCGCCCTTGAGCGCGAGTGTCGGATCGACCGCGGTCACCGCGCCGCCCGAGTCCTTCGTCACCACCGAGGCGATGCGCCCGTCGAAGCCGCCGCCGCCTTGCTGCCAGTACCGCCCGGTCCAGTTGTCCGGTACGTCGATCTCGATGTCGAGGAACGGTGCGCGCGTGCCGAGCACCTGGCAGAAGCCCGAGGCGTAGACCGGTGCCTTGGCCTCGAAGCGCGCGGTCTGCGTGACCGTCACGCCTTCGAGCACCTGGCCCTTGAGCGCGTCGCAGGTGCTCTTCAGCTGCTCGGCGGTAGGCCCTGCCGGTGGCGGTGCGGCGGGGGCGGGCGCAGGGGCGGGTGCCGGTGCTGGAAGCGGGATGAAGCCGCCGCCTCCGCCACCACCTCCCCCACAGCCGTGCAGGGCAAGGCCGGCGGCCATCAGCAGCCCCGCTGACAGCAGGGCACGGTGTACATGTTTTTCGTCGCGCATGGTTGTCTCCGATGTTTGATTTGTGCGCCGGGTGTCCGATCGGTCCGGACGATCCGGTGAGCTTTTCAAGATGACAACCGACCGTTCGGTCGGGAGGCGCAGCGAGGCTAACGCAGGTGCGCGAAATCAGGCAAGCGGCGCAGGCTCGGGACTAACCCCTAAGATCACCGGACGCGCCGCTTCACGCAGGACCCATTCCGATCCATGACCGTTGATCCTTTTTCTTCTCGCCCAAGCGACCAGCGCAGCCTGATTGCCAAGAGCGCAGCCGAGCTGTTCGCGCGCAAGGGCTATGCGGCGACGTCGATGAACGAGATCGCCGAGGCCAGTCATCTGTCCAAGCCCGGCCTCTACCACCACTTCAAGGACAAGGCGGAGGTACTGCTTCACATCGCCGACGGCCATGTCTCGCGCCTGGTCGACATCGTGACGGGTGTGGAAGCGCTGCAGCTGGCGCCCGATGAGCGGCTGCCCGAGCTGATCGAGGCGTTCATGGCCGAGTACGCGCAGGCGCAGCACGAACACCGCGTGCTCACCGAGGACGTGCGCTTTCTCGCGCCGGATGCGCAGGCACGCGTTCTCGACAAGGAGCGCACGGTGGTGCGCGTGTTTGCCGACGCCATCGCCGCGGCGCGCCCCGACCTGCACGACGCGCAGCTCCACAAGCTGCTGACGATGTTCCTCTTCGGCATGCTCAACTGGATGTTCACCTGGTTCAAGGCCGGGGGGCGGTTCTCCTACGAGCAGATGTCGCCGATCGCAACCCAGCTGTTCCTGAACGGTATCTCGGGGCTGGAGGTGGCGCCGAAGAAGCGGGTGCGCAAAGCGCGCAAGTCATAGGGCGGCCCGCGGGCATTGCCGTAGTGGCGCGGTTAGCGGCATGAGTAGCTGGCGGCGTCGGTGATGCTGCCGCTGCCGTAGGCCGGCATGCGCGGATAAGCGCACATCAGGCCGCTGGCCGCGGGCGCCGTGGCCGGCGTGTTCAGCACCACCTGATCGGGCGGCGCGACGCCCTTCTCGACCCAATCGGTGAGTGCCTGGTAGTTGAGAGCCTCCGGGTACAGCGGTGGATTGGCCTGGGCGTTGCCCGTGCCGTTCGTCGGGAAGTGCCCCATGCCCGGGATCAGGTAGAGCTTGTAGAACGCCTGCACCGCGTCGAGCCCGCCCATCTGCGCCGCCACGCGCCGGTAGTAGTCGACCACGCCCGCATGCGGGATCAACTGGTCGGAGGAGCCGACGACGGTGATCAGCTTGCCGCCGCGTGCGCGGAAGCGGCTCAGGTCGGGGTTGTCCGTGTCGATGTCGGAGAACTGCGGTTGCAGTGCGCGGCCGCTCGCCATGACATCCGGGAGCTGCGCATAGCTCAGGTCCTTCCAGCGGCTCGCGCCGTTGCCGGTCGCGTTCGTGAAGGTGGGGCCGGCCCGGCTGGGGTCCTGCAGGAAGAGGGCGGTCATGTCCGAGGCGATGAAGAAAGGCGCCTGTCCCGCCACGAGGCTCAGGCTGGCGCCGCGCGGCAGTCCCCACCAGAGCTGGTTCGGCGACAGCGTCGTGCCCAGGCCGTTGTCGATGGCCGGGTCGGGCACCGAGCCATCCGCTGTCGGGCCGTACCACATCTTGTTCACCGCCGTTGCCTGCACCGTCGTCAGGCAATCCGCGGTGGCATTGCTGCCGCCGTCGCTGGTGCACAGCAGGGCCTTGTCCTTGGCGGGGTCGTAGCGGCATTGCGAAGGATCGAGCAGGTAGCCCAGATGCCGTCCGCCCACGAGGTCGCAGGCGTCGAGGGCCGCCATCGAGACCGCGGTCGATTGCCCGGACGTGAGCGGCACGCCGCCGAGGTCGCGCTGGACCACGAGCTGCGGATACAGCACGCCGATCGTGAAGCGCGACCAGTTGATGGCCGGCGAGGTGGCGATGATGCCGTCGAAGTCCTCGGGGTACTTCTGCGCCTGCTTCAGGCCCTGGCGCCCACCGGTCGAGCCGCCATGCCAGTAGGTGTAGCGCGCGGCGGAGCCGAAGTAGGCGGCGGCCAGGGCCTTCGCCTTCACCGTCATCTCGTGGATGCCGCGCTCGGCGAACTCGTTCCATCCGACGGTGTTGATCGTGCCGTCCGGGTTCATCAGGAAGCTTGAGTTGCCGGCGGGATGCCCGGTGTCGGTGGTCGCCGCCACCGCGCCTTCCTCGCCGGCCACCCGCCACGGAGAGGCCGTGGGCGCGTCGGCGAAGCTCGCGAGCGAGGTCTGCGGGCCGCCGGCCATCGCGGCGCCGCCGAGCAGGTGGATGCGGCGGTTCCACTTCGAGGGCGACGGCAGCCAGACTTCGATGCCGATGCCCTGCGTGGTCGAAGGCGCGTCGGCGGGGCCCGCGTGGCCGGGGCCGACCAGGAGCTTGACCAGGCACATGTCGGACGCGGCCACCGGCGTGCTGCCCGTGGCCGTGCCCGACAGCAGCAGCGCCTCTCCGGACTTGAAGGCCCTGACCAGCAGCACCCGGGTGTTGGCGTCGGGCCGGAACGCGGTCTTCATCGACTCGTCGCACGAGAGTGGCGCCGGTGCCGGTGCCGGTGCAGGAGATGGCGAAGGAGGCGACGACTGCGGAAGAAAGCCGAGGAAGCTGCCCGTGTTGTCGTTTCCGCCTCCGCAGGCGACGAGCGCGGCGCACAGTCCGCAACATGCGAATCGTGCAACCGCACGCAGGACGACCTTGATGCCGGATGTCGTTTCCATGGACTCCCCCGAAAGCTGCGAGAAGGGAAAAATGGGGCTCTCAATCGAGCTTGATGCGGCCGTTCGCAAGCAGCGCGCGATGGCGTTCGATCTCCGTCGCGACGGTGCGCCGCATTTCCGCGGGGTCGCCCGACGCCGGTTCGAAGCCCTGCGCCACCAGTGACTGGCGAAGCCTCGGACTGCGCAGCACCCGTTGCCAGGCCTGCACGATTTCCTGCTTCCTGGCTTGCGGTGTGCCCGTGGGCAGCACCAGGCCCACCCACGAGTGGTACTGGTAGTTGCGCAGCGCAGGCAGGCCGGTCTCGGCGTAGCTCGGAACCTGCGGCAGCATTGCCCAACGCTGCGAGGACGTGGCCGCAAGGGCCTTCACCCGTCCGTTCTGCACGAGCGCAACGACGGGCGTGGTGGCGTAGACCATCAGATCCACTTCGCCACCTGCCAGCGCGCCCATGACCTGCGCTTCACCCTTGTACGGGATGTGCCGGGCGTCGATGTCGAGCGTGTGCAGCAGTTCCTCGCTCTGCAGGTGCAGGCTGGTGCCGATGCCGAACGAGCCGTAGGTGAGCTCTCCCGGATGCGCCTTTGCGTAGCGGACCAGATCGGCCATGCCGGCCACTGGCAGGTCGGCGCGCACTGCGACCACGCCGGCATTGGCTGCGACGATGCCCAGCGGATCGAAGTCGCTCAAAGGGGCGTAGCCGGGGGCCTTGTCGACCACCGGGTTCACCGAGGCGATGGAAGGCGAGACCGCGATCAGCGTGTGGCCGTCGCGCGGCGCGCGCAGGGCGGCCTGCACGCCGATCTTGCCCGCGGCGCCCAGGCGGTTGTCGACCACCACGGGATGACCGAGTGCGCTCGCCAGCTCGGGCGCCACCAACCGCGCGACGCGATCGATGGGACCGCCCGGCGGCGCCGGCACGACGATCGTGAAGACCTGCGGCGAGGCGACGCAGGTAGTGCCAGCCAGCAATCCTGCTGTGAGGAGCAGGGCGGCACGGCGTCTTCGCGGCGACGACTGAACCTGCCGGTGGCTGCGGAAGAGCTTCGTTGCAAGGAGCTCCAGCAGCTTGTCTCTGCTTGTCATGCGGCCATCGTAGGCAGGTAGATCGATATTCTGAAATACCGTTTTCCATCGATTTTCCATATGCCGTGGATATGAGTGGGTAGCAGTGCCGAGTGGAGCGGTGTCGCTGGCTGTCCCGGCAAGCCTGATCGCGCCATCGCGAACACCTTCGCGAAAAATGGTTTCTTCTAAATAGTTGACGTCTAAATTATTTAGGAATAAATTTAAGTCACAGCGAGGGCTTCGTGTGCGGTCCTCGGTGGCATCACTCTTCACGCACTCGTTCAATCCGCGCCAACGTGCGCATTCAGGAGTCGCAAATGTCCATGTCCAAGATCGCCAAGTTCTTCACCACCGCCGTCTTCGGTGCCGCAGTCGTTGCGGCTGGCGGCGCCGCGACGGCAACGGCCGCTACCCAGGCCAAGCCGGGCATCGTTCTCGTGCACGGAGGCTTCGTTGACGGCTCCGGCTGGGAGGGCGTCTACAAGATCCTGTCGAAGGACGGGTACGACGTGACCATCGTTCAGAACCCGACCATCTCCCTGGCCGATGACGTTGCGGTCACCAGGCGCGCGATCGCTGCCCACAAGGGGCCAGTCGTCCTGGTCGGCCACTCGTACGGCGGTGTCGTCATCACCGAGGCAGGCAACGACGAGAAGGTGGCGAGCCTCGTCTACATCGCTGCGTTCGCTCCGGACAAGGGCGAGTCGGTCGACTCGCTGATCAAGAACCCGCCTCCCGGCGCACCGGTGCCCCCGATCCTCCCGCCGCAGGACGGCTTCCTGATGCTCGACAAGGCGAAGTTCGCCGCTTCCTTCGCGGCGGACGTGAAGAAGGAGACCGCCGCCTTCATGGCGAACTCGCAAGTGCCGTGGGGTGTCGCCGCGCTGGGCGGAGCCGTCAGCGAGCCGGCGTGGAAATCGAAGCCGAGCTGGTATCTCGTGGCCAAGGACGACAAGATGATCCCGCCGCCCGCGCAGCGCGAGATGTCCAAACGCGCTGGCGCCGCTGTCACTGAAGTGCCAGGCAGCCATGCCGTCTACGTCTCCGACCCGAAGGCAGTCGCAGCGGTGATCAAGCGGGCCGCGGACAAGGTTTCCGCCACTGCCAGGCAGTGATGAAGCCGGGCGCCACCCGTGTCGAATCGCGCGGTCAGTTAAAGCTTTTCTAATTGTTCCGCGCTACCTTTCCGGACGCACCGGTTTGGAGGGATGACATGCGCACCTTGTTCGTCGAGGATGACGAAACGATCGGAACCAGACTGGTCCGCGGATTGGCACGCTCAGGCCGGTCCGTGGACCGGGTGCGAGACAGCCTGGGGTCGGCCATTCTGGCGGTTTGCATCGTGCTCTGCCTCGTGGGATGCGCTTCGCTTCCCGATGAAGGGCCGCGCGTCGCCACGACCTCGCTGCCGGTGCAGGGGCCGGCCACGCCGCTGGACCGGATCGCCACGGCATCCATGGAGGCGGCGCCAGCGGACATCAGCGGTTTCCGCCTCATGCTGGGCCTGGCCAGCATGGACACGCGCCTGGCACTGCTGCGCGGCGCCCGCCGTTCGCTCGACCTGCAGTACTACCACCTGCACAACGACGCCACCGGCCGGCTGATCCTGCGCGAGCTGCGCAACGCCGCGCAGCGCGGCGTGCGCGTGCGGCTGCTGGTCGACGATCTCTACACCGAGGAGATCGACGCCCTGCTGAGGGGCCTGGATGCCTACCCGAACGTGGAGGTGCGCCTGTTCAACCCGTTCCCCACGCGCGGCGGGATTGCCACGCGCTTCGGCCTGGCCCTGTTCGACTTCGCCCGCCTCAATCGGCGCATGCACAACAAGCTGTTCGTGGGCGATGGCGTCCTGGCGGTGGCCGGCGGGCGCAACCTGGGCGACATCTACTTCATGCGCGACGCGGACGCGAACTTCTTCGACTACGACGTGCTGGCCGCGGGACCGGTGGTGTCGCAGATGAGCGAGATCTTCGACGAGTACTGGAACGCTCCGCAAGTGCGCACCGCGGACTCCGTGCTGCGCCGGCAGCAGGATCCGCAAGCGCTGCGCGACGATTTCGATCGCAGCGTGAACGGGCCCGACACGCCGGAACCGCTGCCTTTCCGCTCCGTTGATCCGCAGGGCGGGTTGACGCTGGGCGACGAACTCCAGGCTGGACGGGTGCGGATGGACTTCGGCAAGGCACAGGCCTTCGCCGACTCACCCGCCAAGGCGTGGGGGCAGATGGAGACGCGGCGCTTGCCCAGTGGCGCGCAGATCGACACCAGCCGCCGGCTGCTCGGCGAAGCGGCGCAGCAGGCCAGCAGCGAGATCGTCACGGCCACGCCTTACTTCGTTCCGGGCCCGCTAGCGCTGCAGGGGATGCGGCGCAATGCGGCGCGCGGCATCCGGCAGATACTCATCACCAACTCTCTGGCCGCGACGGACGAACCGATCGTGCATACCGGCTACCGGCGCTACCGCGACAACCTGCTGCGCGGCGGCATGCAGATCTACGAAATCCGGCCGGATGCCGACCGCGCGCTCTTCTCCGGGCGGATCGGCGAAGGCGCCAGGGTGCGCCTGCACACCAAGGCCATGGTGGTCGACCGGCAGACGCTGCTGCTGGGCTCGGTGAACATGGATCTCCGCTCCGAGGGGCTGAACACCGAGTTCGGCCTGCGCATCGACAGCCCGGCGCTGGCCGAGGAGGCGCGTGCCTTCTTTTCCGAACTGATAGCGCACGCCGCGTATCAGGTGCGGCTGAAGCCGGGCAGCGAGCAGGACCTCGAATGGTGGAGCGTGGACGATGCCGTACCCGTGATGGTCACCGACCGGGAGCCCGGTGCCGACCTCTGGATGCGCACGAAGCTGTACTTTCAGTCGCTGGTCGTCCCGGAATCCATGCTCTGAGCGGGCGTTCTACCTGTCGTAGGCCAGGATCCAGGCTGCCAGGGCCTGCAGATCCGTGTCGGGCACCTGCGGCTGCGGCGGCATGGGCATGGAACCCCATCGTCCCGAGCCGCCGCTTCGGATGCTCGCCGCCAGCTGTGCCGCGGTTTTTCCGTCGGCGCGGCTCTTCTCTGCAATCTGCTGCCAGCTGGGGCCGACGGATTTCTGAGCCGGCTGATGGCAGGCGAGGCAGGCGTATTTGGCCGTTAGTGCCTCGCTCGCCAGGCAGGACATCGGTGCGAGCACGGCAATCTCGAGTAACAGGGCAGCGGAAAGTTTTTTCATGGACATGGGCATGGGCGAGGTTCGGTGAGGCGCATGGCTCATGCGCGACGAAGCTTGAGGTTCTTCAAGGGCAGGCTGCGAATGCGCTGGCCCGTGGCGGCGAAGAGCGCGTTGACCATCGCGGGCGCCAGGGGCGGCAGGCCGGTCTCGCCCACCGCGCCCCAACGCTGGTTCGGCGCGGCGGGGGGCTTCACGATCCAGGTCTCGATGCGCGGTGTCTCGTGGATGCGCAGCAGCGGGTAGTCGTGGAAGTTGCTCTGCTGCACCTTGCCGTCCTTCAGCGTGATCTCGTCGTTCAGCACTGCGCCGATGCCCTGGAGGATGCAGCCCTCCATCTGCGCGGCCACCGTGTCCGGATGCACCACGTGCACCGCATCGATCGCGCACACCACGCGATGCACCGTGACCGCGCCTTCGGCACTCACGCTGAGTTCCACCACCTGCGCGCAGACGGCATCGTCGAACTCGACCACTGCGATGCCCTGATGGACGCCTGCCGGCGCGCGGCCCCAACCGGCGCGCCTGGCGGCTTCGTCCAGCACCGCCAGCGACCGCGGCGCGCCTGCCAGCAGGCGGCGGCGGAACTGGTACGGGTCGTGCCCGCCCGCATGGGCGATCTCGTCGATGAAGGCCTCGCGAAAGAAGCTGTTCTGCGAATAGTTCACGCCACGCCAGAACCCCACCGGCACCGCGTTGTTGCGCATCACCGAACTGACCTCGAAGCCGGGCAGGTCGTAGAACATGTGCGACTCCAGCAGCCCGTTCATCATCCCGAGGTCCTGGCCGTTGCGCATCCACTGGGGCGCGAGGTGGGCCGCGATGGACGAGCCGCACAGGCGCAGCTTCCATGCGAGCAGATTGCCTTTTGCGTCGAAGCCCGCGGTCTGGCGCGCGAGCACCATCGGCCTGTAGTGGTCGTGCGTGAAGTCTTCCTGGCGTGTCCAGATCATCTTCACCGGCTTTCCGACTGCTTTGGCGATCAGCACGGCCTGGCGTGCCCAGTCCTGCGACAGGCCGCGGCGGCCGAAGCCGCCGCCCAGGTGGCACTTGTGGACGATGACCTTGGACGGCTCGATTCCCAACGTCCGGGCGACCATGGCCAGGGTGCCTTCGCCGTTCTGCGTCGGAGCCCAGACCTCCGCGCGTCCGTCGACCACATGCGCGGTGCAGGTCTGTGGCTCCATCGTCGCGTGCGCCAGGTAAGGAACCTCGTAGTCGACCTTGAGCACCCGCGCGGCCGAAGCCAGCGCCGCATCCGCCTCCCCAATGCGTCGCCCGATCACCGCGTCGGCGGCGTCCAGACCCTGCAGCAAGGTCGCGCGGATAGCGTCGCTAGACAGGCCGGCACCGGCGCTCTCGTCCCAGACGAGGGGCAGCGCATCAAGTGCGGTCTTGGCCTGCCACCAACTGGCTGCGACCACTGCCACGGCGTTGTCGCCCACCGGCACGACCTGCCGCACGCCGGGCAGGCGCATGACGCGCTGCGCATCGAAGCTCACGAGCTTGCCGTTGAGGGCAGGGCAGGCGCTGATGGCCGCGTAAAGCATGCCCGGCAGGCGCACGTCGATCGCGTAGATCGGCTGCCCGCTGACCTTGGCGAGCGTGTCGAACTGCGGCACCGAAGTGCCTATCAGCTGCCATTCCTGCGGCGGCTTCAGACGCACCTCGGCGGGCACCGGGCGCCGCGCCGCCGCCTCCGCGAGCTCGCCGTAGCGCAGGCTTCGCCCGCTGGGCCGATGACTGACCACGCTGTTCCTGGTGTTGCATTCCTCCGTCGGGCAGTTCCAGCGCGCGGCCGCTTCCGCCACCAGCATCGCGCGGGCCTGCGCACCGGCCTTGCGCAGGTAGTCCTGCGAGGTGCGGACGGATACGCTGTCGGTAGTGACCATGTTGCCCCACACGCGATTGCGCGCCACATGCTCGGCCGGTGACGCGTACTCGGGTCGCACGCGCGACCAGTCGCATTCGAGCTCCTCGGCCACCAGCATCGGCAGCGCGGTGAAGATGCCTTGCCCCATGTCTGAGCGTGCGACGCGGATCACGACCGCATCGTCGGGCTCGATGACGACCCAGGCCGTCAACTCGCGCGCCGCTGGAGCCTGCGCATCGGAACGACCCGGCAGCGCGCCGATGAACAGTCCGCCTGCAGCAGCACTGATCCCGAAGACGAAGCCGCGCCGGGTGACGCCTGATTGCTGTTCGATGACGGGCGACTCGCTCATTTCGGGCTCCCGCCGGCCGCACCAGAGCGACCCGATGCCACCTGCTCGATGGCTGCGCGGATGCGCGTGTAGGTGCCGCAGCGGCACAGGTTTCCCGCCATCGCCGAATCGATGTCCGTGCTGCTCGGATGCGGGTTCGCCTCCAGCAGGGCGGCGGCCTGCATGATCTGTCCGGACTGGCAGTAGCCGCACTGTGGCACCGCATGTGCCACCCAGGCCCGCTGCAGCGGATGCAAGCCCTGGCGGCCGAGCCCCTCGATGGTGGTGACGGAAGCGCCACCGACGGCCGAGAGCGGCGTGATGCAGGCGCGCATCGCGTCCTTGCCCACATGCACGGTACAGCAGCCGCACAGACCGGCACCGCAGCCGAAGCGGGTGCCGGTCAGGCCGAGTTCGTCGCGCAGGAACCAGAGCAACGGCGTGGCCGGGTCGCCCTCGAAGCGATGCGGGGTTCCGTTGACGGAGAGTTCGATCATCGTGGTGTCCTCCAGCGCCAATGCCGGCGCCTGGTGCGCACTCTAGGAGCCCTCCGTTATCGAAGTTTTAGGCCTGATTTAGGCGAACGTTAAGGCGAAGCGGAGTGGGGCATCCAGTCCTGTCGCCGGTTGAAACGCGAGTTCCGATGCACTGTCGAGCTCACTACGGTCAAGCAGGAGCACCTGACAGGCCTCGTCAAACGCACAAAAATTGGTCGCAAGGATCGGAGAGTCGGTTGATGGATTCCTGACTAATCTGCGTCTCAATCCTCTTGCGAACCAGATGGCACAAGATGTCGACCTCACCCCCGCGCTCCATGAACATGTTGTCCGTGCAGACCCGTGGCGAGGCAGAGATCCCGCTGACCGAGGAGATTCTCTTTGCCACGACGGAGACCTTCGGTATTCACCTCCTGGTGGCGCGTAGCGAAAGCGGGGTCTGCGCAGTCATCACCGATGCGAGTCCTCGGCAACTGGTGCACATGCTGGCTTCGGCCTTTCCCCGCCATCTCCGTCGCGAAGATGCAGCCTCTCTCAGGAAGGATCTGCAGCAGGTCTTGGATTTCCTGAACTTCCAGCCTTCCAGCGGTGCCCGATCAATCCTTGGGGCGTGTCTATCTATGCGGTGCCGCCAGCCTTCAGTGCCCACAGGCCGGAAGCTTCGACACTCGCCTTGAGCGCTGCGCAGAGATGCATGGCGACATATGCCGGCAGCACTTCAGTTCGGTGGTCTCCGCCGGGATATGTGCAATCGATGTGGCAAATGCCACCCTGGTCGATGACCGCGAGGGACGTTACGGGGAACTGTTGCACGCCTTCTGGTAGTCCTCTTCCGTGAGGTCAGGCCTTTCGTCATTCATGGTTCGGACTGGATGACGTTTGGGAAGAATGGGGACCGGACCTGGCTGCTGCGCCGTCCGCTCCAGGTCAGACCCGTAGTAGTGCGTGGCGCTGTAGTACTCGATGCACTTGCAAAGCGCCAGGAACCACTTTTCGTGCTGTTGCCTGATCATCCGGTGAGTGCTATCGCAGTCTGGATCGTCAGGACGAACATCGGGTTGGCGCCTGATCGCCAGGGCAAGGCGAAGCCGATCTCGACATACGGATTCGTGGCGCACAGCTCCGCTGTCGTGGCCTGCAAGGCAAAGCACATCAGGAACTCGCAGTTGTGGCATTGCGCTTCGATGCCGAAGTCGATCCCGACGAGCCGCCACTCGCCTTCCGGCACGTCGAGGGGCAGCAGGAGCTGACGAGCCCGCGCCTCCAGATGAGCGCGATTTCGAACGATCGAGATCGCTTTCTCGATCCCGATGGCGCTCGGACGTCCTTTTTCGTCGGCGACGATGATCTCCGTGCTGTCCGCAAGCATTGCCATCCACTCCTCCTGGGGAGGTGTGGCGAGCCGACGGACGGGGAGGAAATCGCCCGGGATGGCGAGCATCGCCTCATCGTGCGGATCCGAGGCCAACGGGAACCTCGTGCGTCTTGCTTAATGCACGACGGCGAGTGCGACAGTCCGCGAGAGGTGATCTTGCAGGCGCGCGCAGTGCTCGACGGATTCGATCGTCGCCCGGTGAATGCGGTCCTCCGCTGAAATCTTCTTCGCGACCGGGATTGCGGCAGCTCTCGTCGCTCTGGCGGCACGAGCCATTCGCAGCAGCAGCGCGTCGGCATCGAACCGATAGTGCCCACCGAACTGCAGGTGTCTCTGCATCAGGCGGGCCGGCTGGTCGCGAAGCCAGACAGAGGAAGGGGCAGGAGGGTAGGCAGGCCGTTGCGGGCCGCCTCGGCATGTCGGCACCGCGTTGTCGTGCGAGTCGCTCCTGCAGGGGCACCCAGGATTGCACTGGCGCCGGCTCGTGCAACACGCAGTTGCCGTATCGGAAGGCACGTCGACTGCGAAGTGCTGCGCAAACTTCGACTTTCAACTGAGCGTCAAAGTGACCCCGAGCATCGCCTTTCGTCAGCGCTGTAGATAAGCGCTGAGCTTGTCGATGATCTCGCGGCTGCCGCGCTCACGGCTGCCGTTGTCATCGAAGCCATCGAGGAATGCGCCCTGTTCCGTCATGATCAGTTGGGTCCCCGTACCCGATGCCTTGAACTCGAGGGTGGCCAGTGAGATCGAGATCTTGCGTCCGTCCAGATTCATCTCGTAGGCGTAGACGATCCGCTCGCCGGGAATGATGTCGAAGTAGGTCGCGTCGAACTCGGTCACCATGCCGGTTTTCCATTTGCCCTTCAGCCGCTCGCGGCCGCCGACCTTGAAATCCATGGTCCGCTCGACGATGTCCCAGTTGTCATTGGGTGCGGTGAACCAGCCGTTCTTGCCTTCGATGCTTGCGAATGCGTCGAACACCCGCTGCGGCCTCACGTCCGCATAGGTGCGTTCGATGGTGAAGACCCCGTGGGACACGCTGCGGTTTTGTTCAGTCTGATTGATCAATTTGATTCTCCGTCTGGGAAGTGCTTGAGGTGTTCGCCGAGGCGGTCGAGACGCTGGTCCCACTCCGCCCGACGCCGGTTGAACCACATCTCGGCAAGGCTGAGCGTGGCGGTATCTATGCGGCAGGTGCGCACCCGTCCGATCTTCTCGGAGCGCACCAGGCCGCTGGCCTCCAGCATCGCCAGGTGCTGGACGACGGCCGGCAGCGACATCGCGTAAGGTTCGGCGATCTCGCTGACAGTGGCCTGGCCGCGCGACAAGCGCTCCACAATGTCGCGCCGCGTCGGGTCCGCGAGCGCCTGGAATGTCAGGTCGAGATTGGCGGTTGCGTTTGGCATCAGCCGTTTCTCAGGGGGAAGTACTGGAAGTAGGGCTCGGCCTCGGCCAGCACGCGGGCCACGCTGGGTCGTGCCTTCAGGCGACCGAGGTAGGCCGCGAGTTCGGGCCATTCGGTCAGACGAACGCCGTGGTCGGCATAGAACAGCGCCGGCAGGGCCGCGCAATCGGCCATGGTGAAGGATTCGCCCGTGGCCCAGGGCCCGCTGCCGCTGATCGTGGGGGCGATGAGGCCATAGCCCGCTCGGATCTGGCGAAGCGCCTGCTCGGTGCCGAAAGGATCATGCTGCCCATCGGGGCGCAACCGGTCGGCAACGACCTGTTGAAATGGAGCGTGGATGTAGTTGTCGATGAGTCGATCGATCAGGCGGGTCTGCATCGCCAACTCGGGGTCGCCCGGGACCAGGGACGCCGCGGAGGGCTCGGTGCGCGCCAGGTAGTCGATGACGATGCTCGACTCCGGAATCGTCTTGCCCCGCGCGTTGTCGCGCAGCACGGGGAACTTCGCGAGGGGCCAGACCGCCTGGAAGGCGGCACGGTCGGCTGGATCGCCGAGATTTACCAGCCGCGGTTCGAAGGCGATGTCGGCTTCATAGAGCGCGATCAGTGCTTTCCAGCAGAAAGAAGACAGCGGGTGGTAGTAGAGGGTAAAGGACATCGCCGGCATAAAACTTAAGAGGATGCTTAAGTATCTGGGGTGGCCGGCGAAGCGTCAAGCGGTTTGAAGATGGCCAGGATCGCCGAATGGCGCCGCGCTTGCGAAAGGGGCGGTGAGTGCGTGGAGGCTCGATTGGATTTCGTCAGCTGGACTAACAAGTGTTGATTTCCATGGAGCCCTGACCCGGTTAGGTCGCCGAGGGCCATTTGAGTGGCCGAGTTTTCGACGCAGGTCGGAAGACCCGCTCTTGGTCGAGAGTATTCGCTCGCAGAGCTCATGCGAATGCCAGCAATAGCTGCACTGCCGATGCCGGGAGACTCATTCAGGGCGGTCGTCTTCGTCGCGAGCGACTACGGATTGATCCAACATCCTAGAAATGTCGACATAAGTGTAAACACTGTGATTGACGGGCGCGTTGTCGCAGACCATCTGCGGCCAGATTGCGCGCCTGACGGGCAGGCCGGATGGCACGCAATTTGCACAAGGCCCGCCATGACAGCCAGCTCGCCTCGCACCTCCACCAAGACCCCCAAGGTCACTCGCATCGATCGCGACAACGACAGTACGGTGCAGTCGCTCACGCGCGCCATGCAGTTGCTTGAGCTTCTTGCGGAGGACGACGAAGGCTTCCGACTGGTCGACATTGCGGCGCACACGGGGCTGTCTTCGTCCACTGCGCATCGGCTGCTCACCACGCTCGAGCAGCGGCGCTTCGTGCAGTTCGATCGCGAGACGAACCTCTGGTATGTGGGCGTGCGCTGCTTCTCGGTCGGTGCCGCCTTCGGGCGCCGCCGGCGCATCGCGCACCTGGCACTGCCGGTGATGCGCCGGCTGCGCGACAGCACCGGCGAGAGCATCAATCTGGGCATTGCCGACCTGGGCGACATCGTGTTCGTCACGCAGGTCGAGAGCCGCGAGCTCATGCGGGCCATCGGCAAGCCGGGCTTCCGCGCACCGCTGCATGGCACCGCGATGGGGCAGGCGATCCTCGCTGCGATGTCGGAAGACGACGTGTTGCAGTACCTGCGCACCTACGGCCTGCCGAAGCTCACGAACAACACGATCGCACGTGCCTCGCGGCTCCACGAAACGTTGGGCGAAGTGCGCCGCGCAGGCCACGCGATCGACGACGAGCAGAACGCCATCGGCCTGCGCTGCATTGCCGCCGCCATCCGCGACGAGCACGGTCAGCCCTTCGGGGCCATCTCGCTGGTCGGCCCGACGCAGCGCATCAAGAGCACCGACTTCCCGCACCTTGGCGCCACCGTGCGCGCCGCCGCCGACGAGATCACCGCCGCCTACGGCGGTCGCTGAAGCCTGCGCCTTCGGCGCGTCTTCCACTGGCGTCACGCGCCAAGTAGTTGATTCCAAAACAGTTTTTTCGGCCGTCCCGCGCAGCGGAATAGTCCGCTGCGCTGCGTCGCTGCGGGATTCAATGGCGCGTCCTTCTTTCGATGTCGCCCTGTTCCCCACTCACCTCTGCCGGAGTTTTCATGCCGTTTCACCTTCGCCTCAAGTCCTTTGCCACAGTTGCCCTGGCCGTGGTGCTCGCGTTGCCCGCGGCCCACGCGCAAGATCGAATCAAGATGAAGGCCATCGGCCAGCCGCTGGCTACCGGGCTGATCCAGAAGAACAAGGAGCAACCGTTCTTCGAGAACTTCGCAGCCCGTACCGGGCTGCCGATCGATGTCGACTACAAGCCCATCGATACGCTGGGCATCAAGGACACCGAGCAACTGCGCGTCATGAAGGCGGGGTTGTTCGACATCGTCTCGTTGCGCGTGTCGCAGAACTCACGCGACGAGCCCACGATCCTGGGCCTCGACCTGGTGGGCGCGGCGCCCGATTACGCCACCGGCCGCAAGGTGGCCAAGGCCTACTTCGACACGGCGGATGCGCGGCTGCAGACGCAGTTCGGCGTGAAGCTCCTGGCCGTGTGGCCCTTCGGGCCGCAGATCCTCTTCTGCAAGAAGCCGATCGCCAAACTGGCCGACATCAAGGGACTGAAGGTCCGCGTGTACGACCAGAACCTGGCCAAGTTCATCGAGCTGGTGGGCGGCACGCCGGTGCCGGTGTCGTTCGCGGACACTCACCAGTCGTTGTCGCTGGGCGTGGTCGATTGCGCGATCACGGGGCCCAGTTCGGCCAACTCTGCGGGCTGGCCGGAAGTGACGACGCACCAGATGCCGATCGGCTTCCAGATGGCCCTGAACGGCTACGGCATGACGATGAAGTCGTGGAACGCGCTGGCACCCGAGGCCAAGGTCAAGCTGAAGCAGGCCTTCGACACGCTGAGCGACGACATGTGGAAATACTCCGAGGAGATCTTCAAGGACGCGCTGAACTGCAACGCCGGGAAAGATCCGTGCACGACCGGAAAGAAGTTCAACCTCGTCGATGTGCCCGTGACGCCCGCCGACACCGAGCTGCTGCGTGGCGCCGTCGGCAAGGTGTCTCTGCCGGTGTGGGCGGAGGTGTGCAACAAGTCCAACCCGAACTGCCTGAAGACCTGGCAGGCGACGGTGGCACCGGTGCTGGGCCTGCAATGAACAGCGGAACCATGACCCGCGAACGGCAACCTGCCGCGGCGGCCTCCGCCGGGCACGCCACGCGCGCTGGCTTCAGGGCACGCATGGAGACCGTGCTGGCCACGGCCTTCGGTGCGATCTTCCTGGGGCTCGCCTTTGTCGTCGCCATCGAGACGATCTCGCGCAAGCTGTTCAATGTCTCGCTGCAAGGCGCCGACGAACTGGGCGGTTACGCGCTCGCGGTCGGCTCGACGCTGGCCTTTAGCCTGGCGCTGCTGGGGCGCAACCACATCCGCGTGGACGTGTTCCATGAGAAGTTTCCGCCGCGCGTGCGAGCCCTGCTGAACTGGATCTCGATCGTCTCGCTGGCCGTGTTCGCCCTGTTCATCGTATGGGTGGCGTTCAAGGTGATCCAGGACACGACGGCCTACCGCAGCACCGCGCAAACGCCATGGGCCACGCCGCTCATCATTCCGCAAGGCGTGTGGTACGCAGGCCTGGTGATCTTCGCGTTGGTGGCCTGCGCGCTGGCATGGCGTGCAACGCGGCTGCTGCTGAACGGCGACACCCCCAGGCTCAACAGCGACTTCCAGCCGAAGAGTGCGAAAGAAGAGCTGAAGGAAGAACTCGACGACCTCAAGGCACGGCAGCACGCCGAAGGAGCTGCACGATGAACATCGCCCTGATCGGATTCGCATTCCTCGCGATGCTTGCACTGATGCTGGCCGGCATGCCGATCGCGGTGTCGATGGCTGCCATCGGCATCATCGGCGGCATCGCCGCCTACGGCGCGCCGTTCATGGACTCCATCGCGCCGGTCGTGTGGGGCGTGCAGAACGAGAGCCTGCTGACCTCGGTGCCGCTGTTCGTGCTGCTCGGCGAGCTGCTGCTGCGCTCGGGCATTGCCGATCGCATGTACATCGCGCTGTCGGCCTGGCTGGGCCGCCTGCCGGGCGGACTGCTGCACACGAACATCGGCAGCTGCGCGCTGTTCGCGGCCACCTCCGGCTCGTCGGTGGCCACCGCCGCCACGGTCGGCACGGTAGCGCTGCCTTCGCTGCAGCGGCGCGGCTATCCGATGCGCGCGTCGCTGGGCAGCCTGGCCGCCGGCGGCACGCTGGGCATCCTGATCCCGCCGAGTGTGAACATGATCGTGTACGGCTCGCTCACCAACAATTCGATCGGCAAGCTCTTCGTCGCCGGCATCATCCCGGGCCTGCTGCTCACGCTGTGCTTCATGGTCTGGATCGCCATTTCGAGCCTGGCGAGCGGCAATGCGATGCGCGAGCCCAAGGTGCCGGTGGCCGAACGGCTGCGCGTGCTGGTGCACCTGGTGCCTCCGGCGGTGGTGTTCGGCATCGTGATGGGCAGCCTGTACTTCGGCATCGCCACGGCGGCCGAGAGCGCGGCGCTCGGCGTGATCGCGGCGTTGGGTTTCGTCTGGCACGCGGGCAAGCTCAACTGGGAGTTGCTGCGCAACTGCTTCATATCGACGGCGCGTGTGAGCGGCATGATCCTGTTGATCGTTGTGGCGGCTTTCATCCTCAACCTGACGGTGAGCCTCACGGGCGTGGCCGAGTCGATGACGAAATGGGTCGCGAGCCAGGGGCTGTCGGCCACCGGCCTGATCCTGGCGCTCATCGTGTTCTACTTGATTTTGGGCATGTTCATGGACGTGCTCTCTATGCAGGTCGCGACGATCCCGATCACCTACCCGATCGCGGTTGCGGTGGGCGTCGATCCGATCTGGTTCGGCATCTTCATCGTGCTCATGTGCGAGCTGGGCCTGATCACGCCGCCCGTGGGCATGAATCTGTTCGTGGTGCACGGCATCCGTCCCGACAAGGGCGGCATCCAGGACGCGATCTGGGGTGCCTTGCCTTACGCGCTGATCATGATCCTGTTCACGCTGCTGCTGATGGCCGTGCCGCAGCTGGTGACCTGGCTGCCGGCGCACATGTGAGGTCCACCTAAATGAACAGCAAGACACCGCTCTGGCAACGCGATGCAGCGCAGCTTGCGGCCGGTTTTCGCGAGGGAGCCTTCACGCCGACCGACGCGCTGTATGCGTGCCTGCAGCGCAGCGCCGAGGTGAACCCGCGCCTGAACGCGCTCATCACGCTCGACAGCGAAGGCGCTGCGCACGCGGCCGAACAGAGCACCGCGCGCTGGCGCAGCGGCCGGGCGCTGGGCGCGCTCGACGGCGTGCCCGTCACCATCAAGGACAACCTGCAGGTCCGGGGCCTGCCGACACACTGGGGCAGCCGCGCGCTGGCCGGCGCGGTGGCCGGGCGCGATGAGTTGCCGGTAGCGAAGCTGCGCGCGGCGGGGGCGGTGATCTTCGGCAAGACCAACGTGCCCGAGTTCACGATGCAGGGCTACACCGACAACCTGGTGTTCGGCCCCACCGGCAACCCATGGGACCCGAGGCTCACGCCCGGCGGCTCGTCGGGCGGCGCGGTGGCGCTGGTGGCCGCGGGCGGCTGCCCCATCGCGCTGGGTACCGACGGCGGCGGCTCCATCCGCCGGCCGGCCTCGCACACCAACCTCGTGGGCTTCAAGCCCTCGCGCGCCCGCGTACCGCGCGGCGACGGGCTGCCGCCGATCTTCCTGGGCTTCGAGGTCGCGGGCCCGATCGCGCGCAGCGTGGCCGACGTGGCGGCGGTGATGCAGGTGATCGGCGACCGGCCGGTGGAGGAGGGCGCGGGCCCGCAGCGCGCGCGCATCCTCTTCATTCCGCGCTTCGGCGATCACCCGGTCGATCCGCAGATCGCGGCGCTCACTGAAGCGGCTGCGCGCCACATGGCCGAACTCGGCCACGAGGTGACGACAGCGCAGGACTTCGGCATGGCCGAAGCGGTCAACCAGCGCTGGCCGCTGCTGGCGCAGGTCGGCCTGGCCTGGCTGGTGGCGCATCCGCAGGAGCTGTCGAGCCGGCCCTTCGACGCATCGCTGTTCGGCCCCGCGATGCAGGCGAACGCCGAGAACGGCCGCAAGGCCAGCGCGAGCGAGCTGTTCGAGTTGCTGTACGAAGCCGAGCGGCTGCGCAACACGCTGGCGCAGCTGTTCGACCGCTACGACTTCCTGCTCACGCCCGCCGCCGCCGCGTTGCCCTGGCCCGCCAGCGAGACGCATCCCACACGCATCGACGGGCGCGAGGTCGGCCCGCGCGGCCATGCGGTGTTCGCCGGCTTTGCGAACGCCGTGGGCCTGCCCGCCATCGCGCTGCCGTGCGGCTTTGCGGGGCCGCTGCCGGTCGGCGTGCAACTCGTGGCACGCGAAGGCGCGGACGACGCCTTGCTCGCGCTCGCGCGCTCGTTCGAACAGGCCCATCCGTGGCGGCGCTTCCCCGCGTTGTGACGCTGGCCGAGGCCGTGGTGGCGCAGCTCGCGCCGGCCGAGGCCGCGCAGGCGCTGTGCCGCGCGCGGCGCGACGGGCGGCGCGTGATGTCCTCGCTGCTGCCGTCGCACGACCGGCGCGCCGCCTACGCCATCCAGGATGCGACGCTGGCGGCGCTCGGCCCGATCGGTGGCTGGAAGGTCGGCGCGAGTGCGCCGGGCCGCGAGCCCGTGTGCGCGCCGCTGCCGGCCGAGGGGCTGGTGCCCGGCGGCGCGTCGCTGGTCGGCGCTGCATGGCATCTGCGCGGCGTCGAGGCCGAACTCGCGTTCCGCCTCGGCACCGACTTGCCGCCGCGTGGGTTGCCCTACACGCGCGACGAGGTGGCCGATGCCATCGACGCGGTGCTGCCCGTGATCGAGGTGGCGGAGACCCGGCTGGTCGACTGGCTCGACGCCAGCCCCTCGGCGCTGCTGGCCGACCTGCTGTGCCACGGCGGCCTGGTGCTCGGCGAGCCCGCGCCTTTCGAGCGTGCGTGGCTCGACCTCGCGCACACCGAGGTCGTGATGCATTTCGACGCGCAGGTCGTCGCCCACACGGTCGGGGAGCACACGCACCCCGATGTCGGTGCGCTGCTCGTGTGGCTGGCCAACGAAGCCGCGGCCCGGGGCGCCGGCCTGCGGGCCGGCCAGGTCGTGACGACCGGTTCATGCACCGGCATGTTGTTCGCCTCGCAGGGCACGGCCGTGCGGGCGGAAGTGAAGGGGCTCGCGCCGTTGCACGCGCGCTTCTGAATGTCTTTCCTGGGATCACTGGAGGAACCCGATATGTCCCATTCAACGATCGACGCGGTCGCGCAGGCGCTGGTGCGTGCGCGCGGCGCGCATGTCGCGTGCCCGGCGGCCGGCGTGGCCGGAGGGCTCGCGCGGGCCGACGAGGCCTATGCCGTGCAGCAGCAGGTGGCGCAGGCGCTCGGCTGGTTCGGTGCGGCGCCGCCCCGGTACTGGAAGGCCGGCGGCCCGTCGCGCGATGCCGTGCTGACACATGCGCCGCTGCCGCCGCGCGGCGTCTGGACCAGCCCAGCCACGGCCGGCGACTGGCCGTTCCACATTCGCGGCATCGAGGCCGAGATCGCGCTGCGCATCGGGCGCGACGTCGATGCGGCGTCGGCGGCGACGCTCGACGTCGACAGCGCACGCGCGCTTGTCGATGCGATGACGGTCTCGATCGAGATCGTCGATTCCCGCTGGCAGGAGGCCCTCGACGCGCCCGCGCTGTGCAAGCTGGCCGACCTGCAATCGCACGGCGCGCTGGTGCTGGGCGCGTGGGTGCCGTTCGTCGCCCGCGACTGGGCCGCGCAGGCCTGCGAGGTGCGCATCGGCGCGCGGGCGAGCGTGGTGCGCCGCGGCACGCATTCGCTCGGCGACCCCGCATGGCTGCTGCCCGCGTGGCTGCGCCATGCCACGCGCCACGGCGAGACCGTCGCGGCCGGCACCGTGGTCACGACCGGCACCTGGGTCGGCATTCTCGAAGCGGGCGAGGGCGAGCTCGTCACCACCGAATTCCCGGGCATCGGCCACGCGTCGGTGCAGCTCTAGCACTTTCCACCACCCATCCAGAACGGAGACAACCCCCCATGATCGCGCTCGACAACCACCCCAGCGGCCGCCACTTCCTGCAGATTCCGGGCCCCAGCCCCGTGCCCGACCGCATCCTGCGGGCCATCAGCCTGCCGACCATCGACCACCGCGGGCCCGAGTTCGCCACGCTGGGCAAGAAGGTCATCGGCGGGCTGCAGCAGGTGTTCCAGACCCGGCACCCGGTCGTCGTCTATCCCGCGTCGGGCACCGGCGCGTGGGAGGCGGCGCTGGTCAACGTGATGAGCCCGGGCGACCACGTGCTGATGTTCGAGACCGGCCACTTCGCGACGCTGTGGCAGAAGATGGCGCGCCGGCTCGGCCTGGAGCCCGAGTTCCTCGCGCTCGAAGGCACCGACGAGACCGGCCTGCCGCGCAGCTGGCGCCATGGCGTGCAGGCCGACCTCATCGAGCAGCGCCTGCGCCAGGACACCACGCACCACATCAAGGCCGTGTGCGTGGTGCACAACGAGACCTCGACCGGCGTCACCTCCGACATCGCCGCGGTGCGCCGCGCGATCGATGCGGCGGGCCACCCGGCGCTGCTGATGGTCGACACCATCTCGGGCCTGGCGAGCGCCGACTACCGGCACGACGAATGGGGCGTGGACGTCACCGTCAGCGGCTCGCAGAAGGGCCTCATGCTGCCGCCGGGCATCAGCTTCAACGCCGTGTCGCCCAAGGCGCTCGAGGTGGCGAAGACGGCGCGCCTGCCCAAGGCCTTCTGGGCCTGGGACGAGATCATCGAGATGAACCAGGGCGGCTACTGGCCCTACACGCCGAGCACGAACCTGCTGTACGGCCTCAGCGAGGCGCTGGACATGGTGCTCGAACAGGGCCTGCCCGTGATCTTCGCGCGCCACCAGCGCTGGGGCCGGGGTGTGCGCGCCGCCGTGCAGGCCTGGGGCCTGCCGACTCAGTGCGCCGACGAGCGCGTGCACTCGCCCGTGCTGACCGGCGTCATCACGCCGCAGGGCGTCGATGCCGACGCGCTGCGCCGCCTCATCCACCAGCGCTTCGACCTCTCGCTGGGCGCGGGGCTGGGCAAGCTGCGGGGCCGCATGTTCCGCATCGGCCACCTGGGCGACTGCAACGACCTGACGCTGATGGCCGCATTGACCGGCATCGAGATGGGTTTCAAGCTGGCGGGCGTACCGGTGGCCGGCAGCGGGGTGCTGGCGGCGATGGCGTACTTTGCGCAAACACCTGCCGCCGACGCCTCGTGATCCCCCCGGAAGGGGCGGCGGCCTAGGTGCTTTCCATTATCGTCGACAAGATTGTCAACATTGTTGTTGACGTTGATTTCGACAAAGCCTAAATTCCGCCCCACAGCCTCGGTGGTGCACTGGACCGGACCAGCCCGACCCGCGACTGCAAAGTTCGCCAGCGTGCCGGGTCGTTTCCTTGCAAGCTGGCATCCGTGCCACTGCAAGGAGACAAACCGATGCAAAACACCATGACGGACGGCGCCAAGGCGACCGCCGCAGCGCCCGACGCCGCCCTCCAGCCCACCAAGGTGCGCTGGAAGATCTTCCTGATGATGTTGTTCCTGATCTCGATCAACTACATCGACCGGGCTTCGCTCTCGGTGGCCATGCCGCTGATCGCCAAGGAATTCGACATCGGCCCGGCCGTGCAGGGCTTGCTGCTGAGCTCGTTCTTCTGGACCTATGCGCTGATGCAGATCCCGGGCGGCATGCTGGCCGACCGCTTCGGCCCGCGCGTCGTCATCGCCGGCGCCACTGTGGGCTGGGGCTTCTTTCAAGCCATCGCCGCGGCCTGCACCGGCTGGGTGCCGCTGCTGCTGACGCGGCTGGGCCTGGGCGCGGCCGAGGCGCCGATCTACCCGGCGGGCGGCAAGCTCAACGGCATCTGGATGACGCAGACCGAACGCGGGCGCGGCGCCACCCTGCTCGACGGCGGCGCGCCCCTGGGCGCGGCGCTGGGCGCGATCCTGATCTCGGCGCTGATCGCCGTGCTCGGCTCGTGGCGCCTGGCCTTCGTGATCGCCGGCGTTGGCACCGTCATCGCCGGCTACTTCGCCTGGCGCTACATCCGCAACCATCCGCGCCAGCATCCCGACGTGAACGAGGCCGAGGCGCGCTACATCGAGGCCAGCCATGCCGCCGACGCCGCCAAGGAATCGGCCAATGCCAGCGGCCGCGTGCTCGACTTCTTCCGCTACCGCTCGGTGTGGGGCATGTTCTTCGGCTGGATGTGCTTCAACGCGCTGTTCTACGGCCTGCTCACCTGGATGCCCAACTACCTGTCGAAGGTGCACGGCTTCGACATCAAGCAGATGGGCGGCGCGGTGTTCATCATGTTCTTCTCGGGCTTCGTCGGCGAAATGTTCGGCGGCTGGCTGGCCGACAAGTGGATGGCGGCCGGCGCGTCGCAGAGCAAGGTGCTGCGCACGCTGTTCGGCATCTCGTCGATCATCGCGACCATCGCCATCTTCATGGTGACGCGGATCACGGACCCGGTCGCGGTGGTGGTGCTGCTGTCGGTCACGCTGTTCTTCCTGCGCTGGTGTGGATTGTTCTGGTGTGTGCCGTCGATCCTCGGCACGCGCGCCCGGGTCGGCTTCCTGGGCGGCACCATGAATCTGGGGGGCAACGTGGCGGGCATCGGCGTGCCGATCGTGGTCGGCCTCATCGTGCAGGCGACCGGCTCGTACTTCATGGCGCTGATGCTGTTCACGGCCGCCGGTGCAGGCCTGTTCGTCTGCTCGACGATGCTGATCGACTACAGCAAGAAGCTGCCGGTCTGACCCACGCCAGCGAACCGAAGGAGACCTTCCCATGTCTGTTTCCCGCCTTCGTCTGGCGTCCGGTGCGCTCGCGCTGCACCTGGCCTTCGCCGGTGCGGCCCAGGCCCAGCCTGCCGAGCCCGGCCTTCCCGTCGCGCTGCCCGAGGCCGTGGGCGTCGACTCGCAGCCGCTGGTGCGGCTGTCGCAGTGGATCCGCAAGGACAACCTCGACGTGCGCAGCTTCCTCGTGGTCAAGGACGGCAAGCTGGTGTTCGAGCGCTACAGCCAGGGGCTCACGCGCGACCACAACTACGAGCTGTACTCGATCACCAAGAACGTCACCGCGCTGGCGGCCGGCGTGCTCATCGACGAAGGCCGCACGCGGCTGGACGAGAAGGTGGCGCCCATCCTCGCGAAGGCGCGCCCCGACCTGAAGGACGCGCTGGCCGACAAGCAGGCCATCGAGCTGAAGCACGTGATGTCGATGTCGACCGGCCTGTTCTACGACTTCAAGCCGACCGACGACCCGATCTACTACGGCGCGCCCGACCGCCTGAAGCTCGCCGCCCAGACCACGCCCCGGCGCCCGCCGGGCGAGGCCTTCGACTACACCGACGTCAACCCGATCCTGGCCAGCGCCACGCTCGGCGCCGACGCCGGCATGCCGCTGCAGGCCTTCGCCGAGCAGAAGATCTTCAAGCCGATGGGCATGACGCACTACGCCTGGGAGCGCGCCGACGCCCAGGGGCTCGTGTCCTCCGGCTGGGGCCTGCGGCTGCGCGCCGTCGACATGGCCAAGCTCGGCATGCTGGTGCTCTCCGGCGGGCGTTGGAACGACCGGCAGATCACGTCGCAGGCCTGGATGCGGACCATGACCGCGCCGTCGTCCGCGCCGTGGTACGGGCAGTACTGGTGGATCAACGACATCGTCGCCACCGAGCCCGAGGTGCATGCCATGGGCTTCAAAGGCCAGTTCATCGTGGCGCTGCCACAGCGCAACGCGGTGGTCGTCATGACCAGCATGCTGCCCATCGAGGGCGGCCTGCGCGAGTCGAAGAACGTGCTGGCGATCCGGCGCATGGTCAACGACTTCGTGCTGCCCGCGCTCGACAACGCCTCGCATGCGAGCCCGACGCCCGCGCGCCGCAAGGCCCTGGCGCGCGAGCTCGACCTGGCCGCACACCATCAGGGCAAGCCGGGCGCGCCGGCCGATCCGACCGACACCCCCCGACTCTGATGACCATGACGCAACGAAAACTCATCGGCGTGCTGACGCCTTCCTCCAACACCGCGCTCGAACCGCTGACCAGCGCGATGGTCGCGGCCGTGCCCGGCGTCTCGGCGCATTTCTCGCGCTTCACCGTCACTGAGATCTCGATGCGAGACGCCTCGCTGAACCAGTTCGACGACAGCAAGATCCTCGAGGCCGCGCGGATGCTGGCCGACGCGCGCGTCGACACCATCTGCTGGAGCGGCACCTCGGCCAGCTGGCTCGGCTTCGAGAAAGACCAGGCGCTGTGCGCGCGCATCACCGAGGCCACCGGCATCCCGGCGACCACCTCGGTGCTGGCGCTCAACGAACTGCTGGCCACGCAGGGCGCGCGCACGCTGGGGCTGGTGTCGCCCTACGTCGAGGACGTGCAGCGGCGCATCGTCGCCAACTACGCGGGCATCGGCATCGACTGCGTGGCCGAGCGCCATCTGGACCTGACGGTGAACTTCTCGTTCAGCGAGGTCGAGCCCGACACGCTGCGCCGCATGCTGCGCGAGGTGGCGCAGCAGCGCCCGGATGCCATCACGATCATGTGCACGAATCTGAGCGGCGCGCAGCTGGTCGAGGAGATGGAGCGCGAGCTCGGCATCCCGATCTACGACTCGGTGGCCACCGTGGTCTGGCGCGCGCTGAAGACCGTCGGCGTCGCGCCGGGCGCCGTGAAGGGTTGGGGCCGGCTGTTCGACGGGACCGCCTGAACGTTCGCAACCCCCCGACACAGACAGAAAAGCAAAGAAAGACCATGACCTTCCGCGACCTCGATCTCGTGGTGCGTAACGCCCGCGTTGCCACCGCCAGCGACACCTTCGATTCGGACATCGGCATCCGCGACGGCCGCATCGTGCAGCTCGGCCTCGGCCTGCCGCCCGGTCGGCAGGAGATCGACGCCGCCGGCCGCTATGTGACGCCGGGCGGCGTCGACGCCCACTGCCACCTCGACCAGCCGATGGAGCCGCCCGTGCGCATGGCCGACGACTTCGACACGGGCACACGCGCCGCGGCCTGCGGTGGCACCACCACCGTGATCCCGTTCGCGGCGCAGCAGAAGGGCCAGTCGTTGCGCGCCGCCGTGCAGGACTACCACCAGCGCGCCGAGGGCCGCGCCCACGTCGACCACGCCTTCCACCTGATCGTGAGCGATCCGACCGAGGAGGTGCTGAAGCACGAGTTGCCGCAGCTGATCGCCGAGGGCTACACCTCCTTCAAGATCTACATGACCTACGACGATCTGAAGCTCGACGACGGCCAGATCCTCGACGTGCTGGCGGTGGCGAGGGAACAGGGCGCGATGGCCATGATCCACGCCGAGAACGCCGACTGCATCGAGTGGCTGACCAAGCGGCTCGAAGCCAGCGGGCGTACCGCGCCGCGCTTTCATGCGCACTCGCGGCCGATGCTGGTCGAGCGCGAGGCGACGCACCGCGCCATCGCGCTGTCGGAGCTGGTCGACGTGCCGATCATGATCGTGCACGTCTCCGGGCGCGAAGCCGTCGAGCAGATCCGTTGGGCACGCGCGCACGGCCTGAGCGTGTTCGCGGAAACCTGTCCGCAGTACCTGTTCCTGACCGCCGAGGACTTGGGCATCGACGACAGCTATCAGGGCGCGCGCTGCGTCTGCAGCCCGCCGCCGCGCAACCGCGAGAACCAGCAGGTGATCTGGAACGGACTGTCCGACGGGCTGTTCACGATCTTCTCGTCGGACCATGCGCCGTTCCGCTACGACGCGCCCGAGGGCAAGAAGCCCGGCGGCGAAGAGGTGGCGTTCCGCCACATCCCGAACGGCATTCCCGGTATCGAGACGCGGCTGCCGCTCTTGTTTTCGCACGGCGTGCTTGACGGGCGCATCACCATCAACAAGTTCGTCGAGCTGACTTCCACCAACCCCGCCAAGGCCTACGGGCTGCACCCGCGCAAGGGCACGATTGCCGTGGGCGCCGATGCCGACCTCGTGATCTGGGGCACCACGCCGCGCGCCATCCGCAACGCCGACCTGCACCACGACGTCGACTACACGCCCTACGAGGGCATCGAGGTGAAGGCCTGGCCGGCGCTGACGCTGGCGCGCGGCGAGGTCGTGTGGGACGGCGAACGTTTCCATCCGCGCGCCGGACGCGGAGAATTCCTGCGCCGGGGCGAGCCCACCTTGCTGCCCAGCCGCCGACCGTCCTGAACCCGGAGCCATCGCCATGAACCTGCTGCTCATCAACCCCAACACCTCGCAAAGCGTCTCCGACCTGATCGCGGCCGAGGCCCGGCGCGCGGCCGCGAGCGACACGCACATCGAGGTGCTCACGGCGCCCTTCGGCGTGGCCTACATCGAGACCCGCTTCGAATCGCTGATCGGCGCGTACGCCGCCGCCACGCTTGCGGCCGAGCACCACACGCGGCACGACGCCATCGTGGTCGCGGCCTTCGGTGACCCCGGCATCGACGGCCTGCGCGAGGCGCTCGATATTCCCGTGGTCGGCCTCACCGAAGCCGCGCTCATGAGCGCGTGCTTGCTGGGCAAGCGCTTCTCGATCGTCGCGATCTCGCGGCGCATCACGGCGTGGTACCGCGAGTGCGTGCAGGCCAACGGCCTCAGCGACCGGCTGGCGAGCATCCGCAGCCTGGACGGTCCGCTCAAGGACATCGGCCACGTGCAGGACGACCACGGCCAGCGCCTGGAGGCCCTGTGCATGTCGGCCATCGAGGACGACGGCGCGGACGTGATCATCATTGCCGGCGCGCCGCTGGCAGGCCTGGCGCGCTCCATCAAGGACCGCATTCCGGTGCCCGTGGTCGACGGCGTGTCGAGCGCCGTGTGCCATGCGCAGACGCTCGTGTCGCTGGCACCTGCACCGGCGCGTCTGGGCAGTTTTGCGCCGCCGCCGATCAAGCCGAACCACGGGCTGCCCGAGGCCCTGGCGCGGCTGCTTGCACGCGACGGCGCCCGCGCGCCAGGCTGAGGTCGCGGGCCCCGTGACGCTCTGCAGCCTGGAGGGGGCGCCGATAGAATCAGCGCCGATGCCCACCAAAGCCCCAGCCCGCAAGACCAGCGCGAACGGCGCGACTGGCGCCACCGGCACGACCGGTGCCACCCCTGCCCGCGAACACAGCGTCGACGAGATCGCCGAGAAGATATCGGCCGCCATCCTGGAACACCGTCTCGCGCCGGGCACGAAGCTGGGCGAAGACCGGCTGGCCACGATCTTCGCGACCAGCCGCGCCAAGGTGCGTGAAGTGCTGGCCCGGCTGGCGCACGAGCAGATCGTGGAGCTGGTGCCGCAGCGCGGCGCCTTCGTGGCCAAGCCGACCATCGAGCAGGCGCAAGACGTGTTCGAGGCGCGCCGCCTGATCGAACCTGGCGTGCTGCGCCGGCTGATACGCACGCTCGACGACACCAAGAAGCAGCGCCTGCAACGCCACATCGAGCTCGAGGCCGACGCACGCCGCCGCGAAGACAAGCGCGCCATCGTGCGGTTGTCGGGCGAGTTCCATGTGCTGCTGGCCGAGCTGGCCGGCAACTCGGCGCTGGCGCGCTCGATGCGCGAGCTGTCGGTGCTGACTTGTCTGATCATCTCGCTCTATGACGCGCCCACGGCCACCAGCTGTCGCGCCGACGAGCACGAGGAAATCGTCGCCGCCGTGAACCGCGGCGACGCCCAGCGCGCCGAGAAGCTGATGCTGCATCACCTCGATCACATCGAGCAGAGCCTGAAGCTGGACGACAGTGCCGAAGAGGTGGATCTCGAAAGCGTGTTCAGCTGAAAGCTGTTGTGTGGTCGAGCCAGAAATCGACGGCATCCTGAATGCACCCCGACGGGCGCTCGTTGTCGTCTAGGTGATTCGTGCAGTCGTGCGTGAGCAGCGCGAAGTCGACCAACTCCTCCGTCACGCCGAGCACACGCTCGTCGCACGCCGAAGGCCTCATACGCTAGCCGGACACTGGACGTGCGATCTCGGACGGACTGAAGCCCAGGCGGCGGCGAAACATCGTCGAGAACGCGCCGGGGCTGTCATAGCCGAGCCCGAGTGCCACGGCGGTGACCGCCTGTCCTTCGGCCAGCCTGGAAAGCGCCGATATCAGGCAGGCATGCTGGCGCCATTCGCCGAAGGCCATGCCCGTCTCGGCGCGGAAGAACCGCGTGAATGTGCGTTCGCTGCGGTGCAGCGTCGTCGCCCAGTCGCCAGCGGTCGCGCGGATGTCGGGCGCGTAGAGGAACTCCACGCACAGCGCATGAAGCGCGCTGTCGTCGGGCAGCGGCGCGAAGATCGGCAGCGTGGCGGCACGCGCGATCTCCGCGAGCGCGAGGCGCACGAGCAGTCCGTCCCTGCCGTTTTCGTCATAGAGCGCCGGCACGTCCGTCGCCTCGAGCAGCAGCTGCCGCAGCAGTGGGGGGACGAGCAGCACTTCGCAACGCGATCCACCGCGAGGCGCCGCATCGGGTTCGATGTAGAGGCTGCGCGTGCTGACGCCCACCATGCGCACGCGGTGCGGCTTGCCCGCCGGTATCCAGACTCCGCAGTGCGGCGGCACGACCCATGCGCCGTCGTCCGTGCCCACCTCCATGAGGCCCGTGGCGCCATAGAGGAACTGTGCCCGCCGATGCTGGTGCATCTCCAGGAGCGTGCCGTGCGCATAGTCGGTGCCGATGGCCAGCGCATCGCGCCCGATCGCATCGACGCTGCCTAGGGGTACGTTTCTCATCGGGATCCATGGTTGGCTGAAACGCGAACATTCTTGTCCAGGTTCCGAAAGCGGGTCAGGAGGTGGCGCCGTAACCTCCCTGGTCTTGAAGGACGGATTGCGATGGAACTTTATTTCTGGCTCGCCGCCTGCGGCGCGCTTGCGGGCGTGACCACGGTGCTCTTCGGTTTCGGCGGCGGCTTCGTCATCGTTCCGTTGCTCTACCAGGCGCTGACGCATATGCGCGGAACAGGAACACCGGTCGCATCCCATGCGATGCAGATCGCGGTCGCGACCTCGACGTGCGTGATGATCTTCGGGTCGGCGATGGCAACGGCGAAACACCAGCGCGCGGGCTCGCTGGACTGGACGGTCATCAAGCCGCTGGTCATCTCCATCGCTATCGGAAGCGCGCTCGGTGCGGCGACTGCCGCGGCAGTGCAGGGAAGTTGGCTGCGCTGGGCCTTCATCGTCTACGTCACCCTGACGATCATGGATTGCTGGCTTCGCCCCGGCTTTCTCTCGCGGCCGACTCAAGGGCCCCAGCCTGCCCGGACGCAGACGGCATTGATGGGGGTTGTCATCGGCTGGGTCGCGGCCTTGCTCGGCGTGGGCGGCAGCGTGATGACGGTGCCCTTGCTCCGCCGCAGAGGAGTGAGCATGACCGGCGCGACGGCCATGGCCAGTCCGCTGTCGCTTCCCGTCGCCCTGGCGGGGACTGCGACCTACGCGGTGCTTTCCTGGGGTGGGATGGCGTCCCAGGGCAGCGGGTATATGGGCTATGTGGACCTGCGCGCGTTCCTTGCCCTGGTCGTCGGCTCGTATGTCGGGATACGTGTGGCGTCACCATTCATCGGACGGATTCCCGACCATGTGCACGCCAGGGTGTACGTTGGGCTGCTGTTCGCCGTCGTGGTGTCCATGTTGTTCGGCTAGGCGAGGGCGCCAGGCATTGCCATTCGTCTGGAGGATCGAATCTTCGGTGTTCAGATCGAACGCAGCCGCTCCCGTGCGAGCACTCTGATTGGCCTGCCCCCATCGCCGTTGCTGGTCATTCTCCAAAGCAGCCACTCAAGGCGAAGGATCGAAAAATGGCCTACTCTGGTACAAAAGGGGGTACGGCCTTATGCCGCGATGTCAAACGGCGAATATCCATGTGGGGTCCAGCCCATCTTTAGATCGGTTTCACACGCCTGTGAGCGGCTTGAGGAACTCCCGTGGTCACTCCCCTTTCGTCCGCCAGCGTTCCCGGCCCGTCCGAGGCTTTGCCTTCGCCTGCATCAGCGCTACGAGATGCCGTCGGGCCTGCCGGTGCGACGGCGCTTCCAGATCAGGCCGTCCGCCAGATAGTGATGAAAGTTCAGGGTGAAGTGCGCAATGAGAATCGTCGGGAGCCCGAGCCAGAGAAGGCTTTCCCCGACGCGGCTGGCGGCCGCGTAGATAAGGGCTCCGCAGATGGCACATGTGAGGAAGAAGGTCGCCGGTGGCCTCAGCATCTCGACCAGCGACTTGCGGTGCGTCGAAGGACTGTCCGGCTCTTCGCAGTCCCTGCCCGTCGCGGTTCCGGGCTGCCGTTGGCGATAGACGAACACCAGGTACTGGATGTTGTGCCAGACATTGACCACGAGCCAGCCCACGGTGATGTCGCTGATCCAGACATAGCCAACCAGTGAAACGATCAAGTGGGACAGCACGAAGCTGTTGAAGGGCCCATCCGCCTGCTGCGCGCCCCTGGCGTACCCCAGGCATGCAAACCAGCACAGTGAGCCGGCGACGGCCGCGATGCCTGCCGCGAAGGCCAGTTCCTGAGGAACGGGAGGCAGCCAGATGGGATAGCCCAGGAAGCTGTCGGGTGCCTGCGCACTGCGGTGCAGGTATCCCCATGCAGGGAGCAGATAGATCAGCAGATAGGGCAGGCCGCGGCAGGGCACCTGAAGCCGACGGTCGTGGCGTCTGGCAATACCGTAGCTTTGGCGAGCCACATGGAAGGTCTGAAGCACGAAATACAGGGCGAACAGTCCGGCCGCTTCATATGCGAGCGCAACGACCGCCAGGCCCGCCAGCACCAGGATGGGGGCGACAACGATCAGAACCCAGCGCAGGCGTTTGCGCGACGGCATCGCGCCGATGCGCGTGTAGGTCGCCACGATGTGCGGATTGGCCAGCAGCCATATGTCGACATAGAGGACGGCCAGCATCATGGGCGTGGACCACGATGCGAGCGCTCCGGCCGAGAGCGCCGCGAACAGGTTGCCGAAGATGAACCATTGCTCCTGGCGCATCGCAGGATTCGTGGCGCTCCCCGACGCAGTCTGCGCGTGCGCCGTCATGTCACGACGGGCGGAGTAGGCGGGGGCGGCGGAGATCCGAGAGGGGCTGGTTTGGGTGGAACCGAGAACACGGACCGAGGCCGCAGATGGCGCTCGAGCTCGGTCCGCATGTTGTCGTACGCCGCACTCCGGGCGGCCGTAAACCTTGACTCGAGGGTCGCTCGGCTCAGCACGCCGGACAAGCCTGCAGGGGGAAGCGGCTGGTACGGGTTGTACTCTTCGGTGGTCTCGCATGGGTGGCAGTGCCCGTTCGCGTCGTACTGGCTGCGGATCTTCACCTTGTAGACCACGCCACCTTCCTTGGCTGGATCCAGGGGAAAGCTGAAGGCCAGGACCAGCTCGGGGGCCTGCGCCGGGACATCGCCTTCAATGGGTACGAAGCCGGCATTCCGATAGGCGCGGACGATGCCTTCCTTGAGGACGGGCAGACCGATGCCGACAAAGGAATTGCCGAACAGATCCTGCTCGCCTGCCCATTGCCGCCTGTAGTTGAATCCGAACGAGGGGTCGAGATGCTCGCGCCCCACGGACTCGATCGTCGCGTATGCGTTGTCGATCGCCGGGACGAGTCGCGCGCTCAGGTCGTACTGGGCCATCCACGGCAGCGCCTTGATATCTTGCGCATTCCTGATTTCGGCAAACCTCAGGAAACATGGATTGCACTTCTTCCTGCCATCAAGCAACTCGTCGGCAGACACAAGAACCATCGGAGCCGGTCGAGTCTTCGGATCGGCATCGAACCTGAACTCGAAGACCGTCGACTTGTCTTTCTGCGCGTTCACGGCGACGAAAGAGAAGCCTGACTTCTGGAAGGCGCTGCTCACCATCGACCTGAATTCCGAAACGCCTATGTTGCGATAGGCAGCCGCCGGGAAAGTAGGCCTTCCAATCCTGTAGCTCAGATCCAGAACGCTCTGCTGCGGTTGCGGCCTTGGCTGCGCGAAAGCAGCCAAAGCCGCCAGCAAGAGGCATCCGCCAACCAAGGCTCTGTGAAAGCCCGAAGTACTCGTCATGTGTGCTCCCTGTGAAAGCGCCCGCCTGCGCGTGCCTTTGAGTTTGAATCACTGCGACCAACTGCCGGCGTGGCGATCGATGGCGGTCCGGTCCCGGCCGGATTCTGCCGCAGCATGGCATGTGCGTTGTTGTCGGGGTACGCGGAGTCTTCGCGGCAGCGGCGCGCGAGCGACAGGATCTCTTTCGTTCATCGATCCTCGGGTGGCACGGGCAAACCGATCCTTCGACGGAGTTCCGTGCGCCAGGCTGCCGCATTCTCCTGCTGCTTGTTGAGAACGATCCCCAGGATGTAGGCCGTCAGGGCGGCGCCGATCAGGGCCACGCCGCTCTCGTAGACGATGTCGACCGTGAACTCCTTGACACCGTCCGAGAGGAAGGACGACAGGGCAGAGTACTTCAACACCTTGGATACGGCGACCAGCACGCTGCCCAGGGCAGCGCAGGCCCAGAGGAAGACCCTGTGGATGGCGATCGGCGCGGTGATCTCGTCGATCTGATCGGGATACCTGCGGAAGTAGGCCACGTCGTCATTCGTGACTTCCGCGGAGCTGCCGAAAAGCAGGCGGAGGAAAAAAGAGTCGCTGTCTCTTTTCTTGGGGCGGGTTCTCATGGTCGATCTTCGCTGTAGAAGAGAAGGGCGTGGCGTGCGCTCACGGGAGCATCGTTTGTAGCCGGTCCAGGAACGACAGCCCCGCAGCCACGATCTGCGCGCAACGCGGTGAAGAGGGAAGGGCACTTTCATCGATCGCCCCGGCATCCGCCCGGCTGGTGCCGCCCAAAAAAAAGCTCGCACTAAGGCGAGCTGAAGGACCCCGTTCTCGCATGGGGTCGGAGGGAGGAGCCCGCCGGAGGGAGGCGGGCAAGCCGATGATCGCGACCAATCTGGGAGACATTGAGGATGAAGCTCGCGTCGAAGGCTTTTTGATGACCAATCCGAAGAATTCTGAATACTTGGGAATTAATTCCTTTGGTTGCTGTGGCCCCGGTCCTATCCTCGGTGCCCATCATGAGCGCCGCACAACAAATGCAACTTCTCGTCGACCTGCCTGATGGCTGGTCCAGCCGCATCGACATCAAGCAGACCAGCAGCGGCCGCTATGCGGGCGTCGCCGAGCTGAACCTGTGCGGGCTGAAGCGGGGAGTGCTCGTCTTCATGCAGCAGCCCACGCTGGAAGCCGCGCTGCAACGCGTGCGGCTGCGGGCCAGCCAGTTCGCGAGGGAGAGGCTTTCCTCGCAGGACGTGTTGTCGAAGAAGCAGCCGCAGCGCAGCTAGCCGCGCTGCCCGGGTTGGGGTTTTCTATCTCGCGGATGAGGATTCCCAAACCACGCAAACGCCGCCCTGCGGCACCATGAAGCGTTACCACCACCATAAAAGGGGAACGCCATGAAGGTATTCAGAAGACTCGTGGGCGGCGCCATTTCCATCGCCGGAGCCGTGCTGCTCGCAACCCAGCACTTCTAGAAAAAGACGGTCGATCTCGCCGTCGACGCGGCCACCGGGCGGCCATCGGACATTCATCCAATGGCGGCTCCGGGCTCCGGAGCGGACAGTACGGGCTTCCCAATCACTCCACTCCCGTAAGAGATCCTGCCTCATGAAAACCATCCAACGCTTCAAGCTCGCCGCCGCTGCTGCCGTCGCCATCGGCTTCTCGTTCTCCGCTGTCGCGGCAACGCCCGCCGCGTCGAACTCTGCTTCCAGACCCAGCGTCGTGATCGTCCACGGCGCCTTTGCCGATGGCTCCGACTGGGCCAAGGTGATTCCGCTGCTCCAGGCCAAGGGCCTGCATGTGGTGGCCGTGCAGAACCCGCTGAGTTCGCTCGAGGACGACGTGGCCGCCGCCAAGCGCGCCATCGACGCGCAGCCGGGCAAGGTCGTGCTGGTCGGCCACTCGTGGGGCGGCTCGGTCATCACCGAGGCGGGCAACAACGACAAGGTCGCGTCGCTGGTCTACATAGCGGCCTTCGCGCCCGATGCCGGACAGAACACCGCCGAGCTCGGCAAGGATTACCCGCCCGCGCCCGGCTTCGCGCACATCGTGCCCGATGCTTCCGGCTATCTCTCGCTCACGAAAGAGGGCATGACGAAGCACTTCGCGCAAGACCTGCCGACCTCCGCCACCGCGGTGATGACCGCGACGCAGGGCCCGATCCTCGGCAAGTCCTTCGAGCAGAAGCTGACGGTGGCAGCCTGGAAGACCAAGCCCTCGTGGTATCTGGCCACCAGCGCCGACCACATGATCCAGCCGGCGCTGCAGCTCGACATGGCGAAGAAGATCGGCGCGCATCTCACGCGGCTGAACGCCAGCCACGTGCCGCAGCAGTCGCAGCCGGCCAAGGTGGCCGAGGTGATCCTGGACGCAGTGCGCCAATCCAAGTAAGGTGCCGCGAGCCGCACCACGGTGCATCGCGCGCCGCGGGCGGCTCGTCTGTTTTTCCGCGTACATCGATTCCAGTGCAGCCTTCCTCTCCCATCCGGGTCTTCGACGCCATCCGTGCCCTTGCCTTCGTCGGCGATCTCAGCATGGGCCAGCCCATCGACCATTCGGTGCGCACCGGCTGGCTCGCGTCGCGGCTTGCATCGGTCACCGGTTGCGATGCAGCGACGCAAAGCCACGTTGTGTGCGTGGCGTTGCTGCGCTGGTCGGGCTGCACGGCCAATGCGCCGGAGTTTTCCGATCTGCTGGGCGACGACGTGGGCGGGCGCCGCACGATGCTCTCGACCGCCTCGGCGCGCGCCGCCGCGGACTTCGCCAGCTCCGTCAGTCCGCTCGCCGAAATCCACTGCGAAGTCTCGGGCGACATCGCCCGCACGCTGGGCATGCCTGCGGCCGTGGAGCTGCCGCTGCGCCACATCTTCGAAACCTTCGACGGGACCGGCAAGCCGGACGGCCTCGATGCCTCGCGCATTCCCCTCGAGGTGTTCCTCGTCTCCATCGCGGGCGATCTGGAAATCTTCTCGCGCGTGCACGGCCTGAGCAATGCGCTGCGCTACATCGCCGAGCGTGCGGATGCGCGCTACCCGGCCTTCCTGGTCGATGCGGTGCGTCAACACGCGGTGGACTGGCTCCACATGCTGGAGCAGGGCGCCGCCGCCGAGCCGCAGCCGCCGTCCGCCGCGCTCCAGGATGCGACCGCGCCGCTCGAACTCATCGCCGACGTGATCGACCTCAAGCTGCCGTGGATGACCGGCTATTCGCGCAAGGTCGCCGAGGCGGCCTTGCGTTGCGCCGCCGGCATGGGCCTGAGCGACGACCAGCAGCAGCGCATCTACCGTGCGGGGCTGATCCACGGCATCGGCCGCGCGTCGGTGCCAAATGCGGTCTGGGATTCGCCTCAGGTGCGCAGCGAAGCCGACGCCGAACGACTGCGCCTCGTGCCCTACTGGACCGAGCGCGCGGCGCGGCGAATCGAGCCGCTGCGTGCGGAAGCGGAGATTGCCTCTTTCGTCGACGAGCGCCTGGACGGTTCGGGTTTCTTTCGCGGAGCGAAGGGCCCGGCCATTGACACTGAAGCGCGCGTGCTTGCGGTGGCCGCGCACTGGGTGGCCCTGTGCACGAGCCGGCCCGGCAGGCCAGCGCTGGCGCAGGCCGAGGCATTGGCAGCGTTGCGCGCCGAAGGCGATGCCGGCCGGCTGGATCCGCAGGCCGTCGCGGCGCTCACCGGCCAACCGCAGGCCGGCGTGACGTCGCAACAACCGTCCGGCGAAGCTGCCGCGCTTCTTTCCAGCCGCGAGGTGGAAGTGCTCGGCCGCATCAGCCTCGGCGAAAGCAACAAGGAGGCTGCGCGCTCGCTGGGCATCAGCCCGAGCACGGTGCGCGCCCACCTCGAGAACATCTTCCGCAAGCTCGGCTGCACCACGCGCGCCGCGGCCACGCTCAAGGCACTGACGCTGGGCCTGCTCTGAGCCGCGAGGCGTGCGGGGCGGCAATCAGCCGAAGGTGAATGCATAGGCCTGGGCGCCTGCGTCGAGAAACTCGATTTCGAACAGCCGGTCTTTCTCGCTCGCCGTCTGGCGCACGAGCTGGTAGAGCCTCTGTCCGTCGATGGTGCCGTTGCCCTGCGCATCGGTGTCGGAGCCATGGTCCGCGAGCGGCGGTGCACCGTCGATCCGCACCCTGAAGCGCACCGGCGTGCCGTCGGCCGACGGGCCGAGCACCAGGTGCAGGTCACGCGCGTGGAAGCGGTAGGCGATGCGCCCGCCGGTGCGCACCAGCATCGCGCGCTCGCCCTCCACCTTCCATTCGCCGGCCAGCGTCCACTGGTTGGTGCGCAGCATGGACACTCCTGAATAGACGCGTGCACGGTCGTTCGCGATGCCGCCGGGCGAGGCGAAGTTGTGCGCCTGCTCGTAGCCCAGGTAGGTCTCGCCCGACAGGGGCGGCGACCCGGCCGTTGCAGCTTGCGTACCCTGGCCCTGGGGCGCGACCAGATCCGCCGATGCAACTGGCCGGCCGGCTTCCGCCAGCAGTTGCTGGATGACCTGCTCCGACTTCGCATACTTGCCCTCGCCGAACTGGTGATGCCGGATGCGTCCCTGCGCATCGACGACATAGAAGGCCGGCCAGTACTGGTTGCCGAAGGCGCGCCAGATCGAATGGTTGCTGTCCACCGCCACGGGATAGCCGATGTCCAGGTCCTTTACCGCGCGGCGCACGTTGGCAGGAAGCTTCTCGAACGCGAATTCCGGCGTATGCACGCCGACCACCACGAGCCCGGCGTCCCTGTACTTCTCGGCCCACGCGCGAACGTAGGGCAGGGTGCGCAGGCAGTTGATGCAGGAGTAGGTCCAGAAATCGACCAGTACCACCTTTCCGCGAAGGCTCTCGGGCGTGAGCGGGGCGGAGTTGATCCATTCGGTGGCGCCGGCCAGCGAAGGGAAGGCGCCTTCGTCCGGCAGCGCCAGCGCGGGCGTCTTCGGCTGAGGTGGCGTCGATGTCGGCACCAGCCCAAGCCCACCCGGATCGGCCGGCGCCAGAGGCTGCGGCGACGGCATCGGCACGTCGAGCCTGTTCACGAGCGCCTGCTCCAGCGCCGACGTGGTGCCGACCGAAAGGCGGCTCAGCAGCCCCGTGTCCAGCCCCAGGGCGATGGCGCCGACTCCCGCCAGAACCGCGATGCCGGCCACGCGCCGCATCCATTCGCCGGTGTGCAGCGACTTCTTCATCGCCGAGAACAGTCGGCCGCTGAAGAGCAGCGCCATCGCCAGCGAGGTGCACGCGCCGGCCGCATAGGCCAGCAGCAGCAGCGATGTGCCGACGCTCGCGCCGTTGAGCGCCGCACCCGTCAGGATCAGCCCGAGGATCGGGCCCGCGCACGGCGCCCACAGCAGTCCGGTGCCGACGCCCAGCAGCAGCGGCGAGAGCGCGGAAGTCTTCCCTGAAGCAGGCTCCGACAGCCGCAGCCCGAGCGCCACCAGTGGCCGGCTCAACCGGTCCGCCAGCGACGGAAACAGCAGCGTCACGCCGAACACCGCCAGCAACGCGATCGCCGCGCCGCGCCCGTATTCGTTGAGCGCCACGACCCAGCCACCGCCCACGGCCGCCAGCGTGGCGATGGCCGAGAACGCCAGCGCCATGCCCAGCAGCATCGGCAGTCCGTGCGAGCGGAAGGGCCGGTCGGCGCGCGCGAACACGAACGGGAGCACGGGCAGGATGCACGGGCTCAGGATGGTGAGCACGCCACCCAGGTAGGCAACGATGAGGAGAAGCATGGTCGGGTCCGGTCGATGGATGTTGTGGGTGAATCGAGGCGAAGGCAAGGGCGAGCGACGCCTTCACGGTCTCGCAGTGCGAGCCGCTTTCCTGCCTGGCGTTGGTTGCGATGGGCGCCGTGCGGCGGCTCAGCCCGGCGGTGCGTCGCGGGTGTTCATGGTCAGCCGGGCCTCCAGCCCGCCTTCGGCCCGGTTGCGCAGCGTGAGCTCGGCGCCCATCGCCGTCGCCAGCTGGTGGGCGATGGCCAGGCCGAGGCCGGTGCCGCCGGTGTTGCGGTTGCGCGAACCCTCCACGCGGTAGAAGGGCTTGAGCACGTTCTCCAGCTGGTCGGGCGGAATGCCCGGCCCGTTGTCGACCACGGCCAGCGTCAGCCGGTCGCCGGGCGCGGCGTGCACCTGCAGCCGCACGTCGGTGCCGAACTTCAGTGCGTTGTCGATCAGGTTCGTCAGGATGCGCCGCAGCGCATTCGGCCGCGTCACGATGGGCCCGTCCGCCCGCCCTTCGAGCAGCACCTGCTCGCCCGAATCCTCGTAGTCGGCCACCATGCTCTCGAACAGCGCGTCGGCATCGATGCGGCGTGGCGGTTCGGTGGCGCCGTGCAGGGTGCGCGCATAGGTCACGCCTTCGCGCACCAGGGCGTGCATCGCGTCGAGGTCCTGGCGGAACTTGTCGCGGTCCTGGCCTTCGTCCATCAGGTCGGTGCGCAGGCGCATGCGGGTGATGGGCGTCTGCAGGTCGTGCGAAATCGCGGCGAGGATCTCCACGCGCTCGGCCATGTAGCCGGCAATGCGCTTCTGCATCGCGTTGAACGCGCGTGCCGCGTGCTTCACTTCCGTCGGGCCTTCCTCGGCCAGCTGCTGGCCCTTAAGGTCGGGGCCGAGCTCGTCGGCCGCGTCGGCCAGCTGAGCCAGCGGCTGCGTGACCAGCCGCACCGCATACCAGGCGCACGCGGCCAGCACCAGCAGCTGGGCCCACAGCAGCCACATCACCCAGCTCGATACGGGCATGTCCACCCGCCGCGCATGCACGACCACCGAGGAGCCGTCCGACAGCCGCACCTGTATCTGCAAGCCTTGCGGCGGGTTGCTCACCTGGCCGACCTTGACGATCCCGAAGGGGCGCATCGCATCGGTGATGGCGGTGGCGAACTGCTGCGACAACGGCGTGTCGGGCGGTACACCCTGCGCGCTGCCGCCCAGCGCGAAGTGGTAGTTGCGCCGCTCCAGCCGCGCGAGCCAGCCTTCGCGCTCGGCGGCGGGCAGCCGGTCGAGGATGGCGACCGAGCTGGCGATGTCGCGCTCGATGCCGATCATCATCAGCTCGCGCATCGCGACGCCGCGCTCGTAGCGGATCGCCGCGAAGGTCAGCAGCTGCGCAATCGCCAGCCCGACGACGATGATCAGCGTCACCCGGGAGAACAGCGAGCGCGGCAGCAGCCGGCGCAGGCCTGTCGCTGCGGGGGAGGCCGGGGCAAGGTTCGCGGGGAGGGTTGCGGATGTAGGCATGGGCTGGTTTATAGACCCAGGCCCACCATGCGGCGCGCCTCTTTGTATTGCAGTGTGTTCGGCGACGAGGCCCGACATACAACATTACCCGCCAGCGCGCCTCGGCGCTCCTTCGTCAGGTCTTGCCGGAGTGCGCGCAGGAAACATAGTGTGGTCGCCCGGCCCACCGGATACACGGACATACAAAGCCGCCCGATCCGGCCCCGGGCCGGGCTACATTGCGGCTACCCACCCACCGCGTTCCTCCGGCGGACCACCGCATAGCCATGAACATTCCGAAGACTTCAGACCATATCCTCATCGTCGACGACGACAGGGAAATCCGCGAACTGCTCACCACCTACCTGGTCAAGAACGGCCTGCGCGTGGTCGCGGTGCCCACCGGGCGGCACATGCGCGCGGCGCTGGAGGAATCGGGGCCGTTCGATCTCATCATCCTCGACCTGATGCTGCCGGGCGAAGACGGCCTCACGCTGTGCCGCGACCTGCGCACGGGCAAGTACAAGGCCACGCCCATCCTGATGCTCACCGCGCGCAGCGAGGAGGCCGACCGCATCCTCGGGCTGGAGATGGGCGCCGACGACTACCTGGCCAAGCCTTTCTCCGCCCGCGAACTGCTGGCGCGCATCCGCTCGGTGCTGCGCCGCACGCGCATGCTGCCGCCGAACATGCGCTCGACCGAGTCGGCCTCGAAGCTGGCGTTCGGCGAGTGGCAGGTCGACACCACAGCGCGCCACCTGATAGACGACAGCGGCGTGATGGTGGCGCTCAGCGGCGCGGAGTACCGGCTGCTGCGGGTGTTTCTCGACCATCCGCAGAAGGTGCTGAGCCGTGACCAGCTGCTGAGCCTCACGCAGGGCCGCGAGGCCGAGCTCTTCGAGCGCTCCATCGACCTGCTCGTGAGCCGCCTGCGCCAGCGCCTGCGCGACGATGCGCGCGAGCCGCGCTATCTCAAGACGGTGCGCAGCGAGGGGTACGTCTTTTCTTCGGCCGTGGAGGCGCTGGACTGAGGTCTACACTCGCGGAATGACCAAAGTCCTGCTGTTGCCGCTGAGTGCTTTCTTCATCGCCGCCTGCGCCCAGCCCGAGCCACCGCCACGCGTCGGCATGGCGAACCCGGCATCGGTTTACTGCCAGAGCCTCGGGGGCAAGACGCTCATCCGGTCGAACGACAAGGGGCAGTACGGCATCTGCCAGCTTCCGGATGGCAAGCAGATCGAGGAGTGGGAGCTCTATCGCCGGGATCATCCGGCGAAGTAGGGGCTTCAGCTCGACGGCTTCCGCGAGCGGGTGCGGGAGCCGTCTTCCTTTCTGGACGAGATGCACTGGCAGCTCACCGGGTTCTGTATCTCGTGCGCGATGCCGCCTGCGAAGAAGATCAGGGCCAGCCAGAGTTTCTTCATTTCGATTGCCTTGCCTTGCCTTGGTGAAGTGCATGTTCCTGTCAGGGCTCAGGTCCCCGCAGGCGCAGGCTCAGCCAGCAGCGCCTGGATCTTCTTCTCGGTCGTCCCGTAGCTGCCCTCGCCGAAGTGCGAGTAGACGATCTTTCCCTGCTTGTCGATCAGGTACACGGCGGGCCAGTACTGGTTCCTGAAGGCCTTCCAGGTGCCGTAGCTGTTGTCCTGCGCTACCGCATGCCTGATCTGCAGCCGCTCGATGGCGTCCTTCACGTTCTTCGTCGACTTCTCGTACGCGAACTCCGGCGTGTGAACGCCGACGACCACCAGGCCCTTGTCCTTGTACTTCTGGTTCCAGTCCTTCACGTAGGGAAGGTGATTGAGGCAGTTGATGCAGGTGTAGGTCCAGAAATCGACCAGCACGACCTTGCCCCGCAGCTCGCTCAGCTTGAGCGGCTGTGAGTTGAGCCAGTTGTCGATGTTCTGGAATTCGGGCGCCTGAGCGGCTTCCGCCGCGGGAATGTCGCCGCCGAGCGGCGACGGCGCGGCAAAAGTCATGGTGATGGCTGCAGCCGAGGCCGCAACGGCGACGGCGAAGAAGAGGGCGGGAGAGCGAAAGCGCATGGCGGTTCCTTCGGAAGAGTGACGGGCGTTCGTCTTTGAACGGAGCCGATTCTTCGCCGGGCCACCCGCCTGTGGAGCGGATCGCGTATGCCTCTGTATCCGCGGGGAGAACCCCACACACTACGTTTCACTCGCCCGCGGCATTCGCCGGAGCGAGCGCTCAGTCGACCCTGATATTGCGCGAGCGCACCAGGGCACTCACTCTTGCCGTCTCGTCTTGCACGAACTTCGCGAACGCCTCCGGCGTGGTGCCGGCCGGCTCAAGGCCCAGCTGCAGCAGCTTCTGCCGCACCGCCGGGTCGTTGACCGCCGCCTGCACCGCCTTGCCGAGCTTCTCCACGATGTCGGCCGGGGTGCCCTTGGGCAGGAACACGCCGTTCCACTCGACCACGTTGTAGCCCGGCAGGCCCGATTCGGCGAGCGTCGGCGTGTCGGGCAGCCCCGGCACGCGCTTGAGGGAACTCACGCCCAGCGCGCGCAGCCTGCCGCTCTTCACATAGCTCAGCGTCGAAGCCACGTTGCCGAAGTAGGCCGACACCTGCTCGCCCATCACGTCGGTCAGCGCCGGTGCGCCGCCCTTGTAGGGCACATGCATCAGGCTGATCTTCGCCTGTTCGTTCAGCGCTTCGCCCGCAAGGTGCGAGCCGGTGCCGCCGCCTGCAGAGGCGAAGCTCAGCTTGCCCGGGTTCCTGCGCGCGAAGTCGATGAACTCCGCCACCGTCTTGTAGGGCGCGGTCGCAGGCACCACGAGGATCTGCGGCGCGGTGGCCACCAGCGACACCGGGATGAAGTCCTTCGCCGCGTCGAAGGGCAGCTTGCGCAGCGACGGGTTCACCGAGAACGCCGAGGCGTCGTAGAGCACGGTGTAGCCATCGGCGGCCGCCTTCGCCACGTTGTCGGCGCCGATCACGCCGCCCGCGCCCGGCTTGTTGTCGATCACGATCTGCTGGCCCAGCGCGGCGCTCATCTGCTGCGCGACGATGCGCGCCGTGTTGTCGGCGCCGCCGCCCGCCGCGTAGGGCACCACCATGCGGATCGGCTTGTCGGGCCAGGCGGCCCAGCCGAGCAGCGGAACCGCGCAGGCGGCGAGGGCTGCGACGGACTTCAGGAGTCGCTTGTTCATTTCGATGTCTCCGGTCTTGTAGTTCAGGAAAAGTCGTAGAGTCGCGCCGGGTTGTCGACCAGCACGCGGTGGCGTTCGGCCTCGTCGGGAACCCACTGGCCCAGCAGGTCGAAGAGCTGTGCGTCGTCGGGCCTGGCTTCGCGCTCGGTCGGGTGCGGCCAATCGCTGCCCCACACCATGCGTTCGGGCGCCTGCCGTACCCACGCTTGCGCGATGCCGGTCGTGTCGGCGTAGCCTCCTTGCGCGCCCACCTGCGAGTCGAGGTAGGCCCCCGACAGCTTGATCCAGGTGGAGCCGCTGTCGAGCAGCCGGCTCACCACGTCGAAGGCCGGATGTGCCTGTGCGTCGGGCAGGGGCATGCGGGCAAGGTGATCGAGCACGATCGTGCAAGGCAGGCGGGCGAGCAGCGCCGAGTGCTCGACGATCTGCGCTGCGCTCCAGTGCAGCTGTACGTGCCAGCCGAACGCATGCACGCGGTGCGCCAGCGGCTCGACCATGGCGAAGTCCGTTGCCGCATTGGCGGGCGTGTACAGCGTGAAGCGGATGCCGCGGATGCCACCTGCGTGCAGGCGCTCGAGCTCGGCATCGCTCACCTCGGGCCGCACCACCGCCACGCCGCGCGTGCGCTCCGCGCCCAGCGCCTGGATGGCCGCGAGCGTCACGCTGTTGTCGGTGCCATGCACGCGCGGCTGCACGACCACCGTGCGCTGCGTGCCGATGCGCTGCTGCAGCAGGCGGTAGTCGTCGGCGGTGGCGTTGTCCAGCATGGCATCGGGCGAGCCGTGCAGCGGGAAGCGGCGGTCGTACACGTGGATGTGCGCGTCGCATGCACCTTCGGGCGCTGCGACGGCCGGCTTGCGCGTGCCGCTGCTGTGAGGCACGGCGTGTTCGTCGCGCATGGCTCAGTCGTCCGCGCGCCGCGAGGCCAGTACGGCCGCCGTGTGCTGCCCCAGCGTCGGCGCCGCGAAGGGCTCGGGGCCGGGCGTGCGCCCGAAGCGCACCGGCCGGGTGAAGCCCCGGTACGAGCCCAGCGTGGGATGCGCGAAGTTCGCCACCATGTCCTCGGCCAGAACCTGCTCGTTGTCGAACATGTCTTCCACCGTGCGGGCGGCGGAGCAGGGCACTTCCTCGCCGAAGAGCTCTTCCCACTCGAGCGCGGTACGCGCGGCCAGCGCGGCGCGCAGTTTCGGAACGATCTCGGCGGCATGCTGCGCGCGCTTGCGCACCGAGTCGTAGCGCTCGTCGGCCGCCAGTTCGGGCAGGCCGACCTTCGCGCACAGTGCCTGCCAGAAATGCGGCGTATTGGCCGAGATGTAGATGTGGCCTTCGCGGGTCGGGTGGATGCCGGTGATGCCACCCGAGCGCATGTCGCGCCCCACGTCTTTCGGCTCGCCCTCCGCCCAGACCATGCGCGCCGACTGCATCGTGAGCGCGGAGCGCAGCAGCGAGACGCCGACGAACTGGCCTTCGCCGCTCTTCTCCCGCTCGTACAGCGCCGACGCGACGCCGGCGGCCACCAGCGCGGCCGCGTAGTAGTCGACCACCGAGCCGTAGATGATCTCGGGCGGCTCACCGCGCTTGCCCTGCAGCGCGCACATGCCGGTCATGGTCTGCAGCACCTGGTCGTAGCCTGCCTTCTCGCGCAGTGGCCCGGTCTCGCCGTAGCCGGTGACGGCGCAGTAGACGAGCCGCAGGTTCACCATCTTGAGCTGCTCGTAGGCAATGCCCAGCCGTGGCGGCACGCTGGGGCGGAAGTTGTGCACCAGCACGTCGGCCGTGCGCACCAACTCCATCAGCGCTGCGAGGTCCTGCGGATTCTTGAGGTCGAGCACCACGCCCAGCTTGCTGCGGTTCACGCCGATGAAGGCACGGCTCTCGGCCTCCAGCGTCGAGGGGTACTTGCGCAGGTTGTCGCCGGCCGGCGGCTCGATCTTGATGACTTCCGCGCCCTGGTCGGCCAGCAGCGAGCAGCCGTAGGGGCCCGCGATGTACGCGCTCAGGTCGAGCACGCGCAGGCCGCTCAGCGGCCCGGCGGGGCCCTGGCGGACCCTCGGACCGGTGTTGTCGGGGGCGGCGGAAACGCTCATGGATGCTTCTTTCTTGCCTCAGTCGGCGGTGATGTTCTGCTGTTTGGCCAGCTTCTTCCAGCGCTCCACGTCGTCGGAGATGACGGTGCCGAACTGCGCCGGCGTGAGCGGCGTGGCGATGGCGCCTTCGCGCAGGAAGTTGGCCGTGATCTCCGGCTTCGCCAGGATGTGGTTGACGGCACCGTTGAGCTTCGCCACCACGTCGGCAGGCGTACCCGCCGGGGCCAGCAGGCCCCACCAGAGTTCGAACTCGTAGCCGGGCACGGCGGTGGCGAGCGGCGTGAGGTCGGGCGCGATCGGGCTGGGCTTCAGGCTGGTGATGCCGACGGCGCGCAGCTTGCCGGCGCGCACCATCGGCAGCAGCGAGGGGCCGCTCGAGATCAGCAGCTGCGTCTGGTTGCCGATCAGGTCGGTCACGGCCGGGCCCATGCCCTTGTAGGGGATATGCGCGATCTGCAGGTCGCCTACCTTGGCCTTGAGCAGTTCGGTGCCGAACTGGTTCACGCTGCCGGAGCCGGAGGACGCGTAGTTGTACTGGCCCGGCTTGGCCTTGATGGCGGCGATCAGCTCGGCCGGCGTCTTCGCGGGAAACTCGTTGTTGACCGCGACGATGAACGGTCCCTTGGCGAACATCGCCACCGGCGCGAGGCCCTTGACCGGATCGAAGGGCAGCTTCGACTGCACCGCCGCGTTGGTCGTCATGCTCGACGACACGGCCACCAGCGTGTAGCCGTCGGGTGCGGCGCGCGCCACCTGTGCCGTGCCGGTGTTGCCGCTCGCGCCGGGGCGGTTGTCGATGATCACGGGCTGCTTGAGCTGGTCGCCAAGCTCCTTGGCCACCTGGCGCGCGAAGGTGTCGTTCGAGCCGCCGGCCGGGTAGGGCACGACGATCGTGATGGTCTTGTTGGGAAAGGCGCCCTGGGCGAGCGCCGCGCCGGCGAGCGTGGCAATCGCGACAACGGCGAGCGCGCGCGGACGAAGGAAGGATGGGAAATGCATTTTCTTGTCTCCGATTTCTTTTATTGATGGAAGGCAGCTCAGCTCGGAAGCAGCCCCAGGCTCAACTCATGAGCAGCCCCAGGCTCAACTCATAAGCAGCCCTAGGCTGCGTGCGCTTTCGACGATGGCGCGCGCGCGGATCACGAAGGGGATGTCGATCATCTTTCCGTCCACCACGTAGGCCCCGATGCCCTTTGCATCGGCCTCGCGCGCCGCCTCGACCACCTTGCAGGCATGCGCGATCTCTTCGTCGGTGGGGCGGAACACCTCGTTGGCGATGGCGACCTGGCTCGGGTGGATGCAGGTCTTGCCCAGGAAGCCCAGGTTGCGCGCCAGCATCGCTTCCGCGCGGAAGCCTTCGGCGTCGCGGATGTCGGCGAATGCGCTGTCGTAGGCGTACAGGCCCGCTTCGCCTGCCGCGATGCGCACCGCGAACATCGCCTGCCGGATGGCGGAAGGCTCGCGCCGGGCGATACCCAGGGGCTCGAACAGGTCGCCCAGCCCCAGCTGCAGGCCCGCAACGCGTGGGTGCGCCAGTGCAAGTTCGGCGGCCGTGCGCAGCGCGTTGGGCGTCTCGATGTTCAGCAGCAGCCCGATGGGCGCCTGCACGCCGTTGGCCCGTTCCGCCTGCCCGATGGCCTCGGCGGCCGTGCGCACGTGCGCCGGGCTCTGCGGCTTGGGCAGGTTGATCAGGTGCACGCCGGCTTGCGCCACCGCCGCCACGTCGCGCTCGAAGTGCGGCGTGTCCATGGCGTTGACGCGAACGATCAAGGTCTTGCGCGACGAGGCGAGGTCGGTATCGGCCAGCAGCCGGCGCACGGTTTCGCGCGCCTCGTCCTTGCGCGGTTCGGACACCGCATCTTCGAGATCGAGGCAGATGGCGTCCGCCGCGCTGGCCAGCGCCTTGGCGAACAGCTCGGGGCGGGTGCCGGGAACGAAGAGTTTGCTTCTCATGGGAAGGCAGTGTCCGCAGTTCATGAGAAGAGAAAAACAGCTCTTCGCTGCGATCAGATCGCAGAAAATCTATCTTCATGGAAACGGCATACCTGCAAAGCTTTCTTCTGGTTGTGGAATCGGGCTCGATGTCGGAGGCCGCGCGCCGGCTCGACCTGACGCCCGGCGCGGTGGCGCAGCAGATCCGCGCGCTGGAGCGCGAACTCAATGCGCCGCTGCTCGCGCGTGCCGGCCGAACGGTGCAGCCGACCGAGGCCGGGCACCGGCTGGTGCAGCGGGCCCGCACGCTGCTGCGCGAAGTGAGCGACATCAAGGCGCTGGTGGGCAGCGAGGCTGCCAGTGGCGAGCTGGTCATCGGCACTATCAACACGGCGTTGCACAGCCTGCTGCCGGACATCCTCGCGCGCTTCGTGAAGGCGCACCCCGACGTCAAGGTGTTCCTCAAGTCGGGCACCACCGCCACGCTCTACAAGGCAATGCAGCAGGGCGAGCTCGATGCGGCCGTGTGCCAGTACCCGCCGTTCGCCCTGGCCAAGACCTTCGACTGGGCCCTGCTGCGCGAGGAGCCGCTGGTGCTGCTCGCGCCCAGCCGTCTCGCGCGGCGCGATCCCCACGAGCTGCTGCGCACCTCGCCGCTCATCCGCTACGACCGCAATCTCGGAGGCGGCAAGCAGGCCGACCGCTATCTGCGCGCGGCGGGCATCGTGCCGCAGGAGCGCTTCGAGCTCAGCTCGCTGCTGGCCATCGCGATGATGGTGGACCGGGGCCTCGGCGTCTCGGTCATGCCCGACATCGCATCGCCGCTGCTCGACGGGCAGCGCGTTGCCAAGATTGCGCTGCCGCTGCCTTCGGAGAAGCGGCGCTTCGGCATCCTGTGGCCGAGGGCGTCGCCACGGCTCAGGCTGATCCACGGATTCGTCGAGAGCGCCGGGCTTGTCGTTGCCGGAAAGGGCAATGGCTCCCGCAAGGCGGCTGCCCGCTAGGCCGGCTCCATGCCATGTCGGCGCTTCGCTTCTGCGCTGTCGCCCGAGGCCAGGTATGCGAGCAGCCCGCGCGTGGCTTCCGGCTGCGAAGCGAGCGAGCCCGGCGCCGCACTGAAGATCGTGGTGATCTGGATCTCCGGCGGCAACGGCCCCAGCAACGTGACGCCCTCGACGCCGATCAGCTCACTGAATTGCTGAAAACCCAATGAAGCCTCTCCACGTGCGATCAGCGAACCCACCGGCACGCCGGGCGGTGCCTGCACCAATCGGCTCTTGATCGCATCGGCGATGCCCCAACGCTCGAACAGCGCGACCAGGGCGACGCCGCTGGGACCGGTCGAGTACGCGATGCGGGACGCATCCAGCACGGCGCGCCTCACTGCTTCTTCGGTGGAGATGTCGACCCGCGCGGCGTTCGCTGCAACGGCCACCGCCACGCCGGAGCGCACCACATCGGTCTTGTCCGATGCGTCCACCTTGCCGGCGGCCGCCAGCCTGTCGATGGCATCCGAGGCGAGAACCACCACGTCGAAGGGCTCTCCCGCCGAAACGCGCCGCGCGGCATCCACGCCGCCCACCGCCTCGAAGGCGACCGGCACACCGCTCGCGCGCGTGTAGGCCGCGGCCAGCTCCAGCAGCAGGCCCTTGGTGGCCATGGAGCAGATGCCCCTGATCGGTTCGGCCATGGTCATTTGCGTCCGATGAAGCGATCGGCATAGGCCTGCCAGTCGCTTCCCGCGTCCAGCCCCTCGAACAGGCCATCGCGAGCCTGCGTGGCCACCCAGTCCTGCTTCTCGGCGATGGCCGCCGTCATCAGGGGCTCGAAGCCGGCTTCGCGCACTGTCTGGGCCGCCTCGCGCATTTCCTCGGCGCGGCGCTTGCCGTGCTGCACGACGCGGCTGAAGAAATAGGCGCCTTGCTTTTCCCAGTCGATCTGCGGAAAGGTTTCCTTCAGCGTCGGCAGCACATGCGCTTCCACGCCGTAGCGCCTGGCGGTGGCGTAGCTCTCGATGACCAGCGCCTCCAGCCCCTTGATCATGATGCTGCGACTCATCTTGATCGCCGAGGCGATGCCGAGCCGGTCGCTCACGACGCGAACGTCCATGCCCCAGCCCGCCAGCGTGGTTGCGAGCGCCCCGGCTTGCGCGCCGCCCAGCAGCATGGGCACGCGGATGCCGTAGGGCGGCACCGAGGTCATGACGCCGGCCTCGACGTAGGCGACGCCTGCCGGTTCCAGCGCCGCCGCGGCGCGCTGCTTGGTGCCGGGCGACGCCGAATTGAGGTCGAGAAAGCGGCTGCCGGTGCGCGCATGGCGCGCTGCTTCCTCGGCCACCGCCAGCGTGTTGGAGGCCGTGACGGCCGAGACGAGCAGGTCGGCATGGTTGCAGAGTTCCTGCATGCCGCCCGCCACGTGAACCCCGTCGGCCTCCGCCGCGGCGCGTGCGGCTGCGCCGGTTGCCGGGTCGGCGAAGCGCTTGTCCCAGGCCCAGACGGCATCCACGCCGTCCCTTTGGCGCAGGCCGCGCCCGAAGATGCCGCCCACCTCGCCATGGCCGATGAGGCCCAGTGTGATTCCCATGATCGTGTGTCTCTCCGAAGTTCAGTCGACAGTGATGCGCGCGCTCTTGATCACGCGACCCCAGCGCTTCATCTCGCTGGCGATCAGTTCGCCGAAGGCCTGCGGCGTCGTGGGCGTGGGTTCGGCGCCCTCGGCCGCCAGCCGCGCATGCACTTCCGTCGCGTTGAGCGACTGGTTGATCTGCCTGTTGAGCATGGCGACGATGTCCGCCGGAGTGCCTGCCGGAGCGACCACGCCGTACCACTGGTCGGCCTCGAAGTCTTTCGTTCCGGGAACGCCGCTTTCCGCCACCGTCGGCACGTCGGGCAGCAGAGCGATGCGTTTCGGGCTCGACACCGCCAGCGCGCGCAGCTTGCCGGCCTTGATGTGCGGCAGCAGCGCGGGCGCACCGGTGAACAGCAGCTGCAGCTGCCCCGCCAGCAGGTCGGTGACGGCCGGCGCCGTGCCCCTGTAGGGCACGTGCATGAAGGAGGCGCCCGTCTGGAGCTTGAGATATTCGGTGGCGATGTGCGCGGCGCTCCCGTTGCCCCCCGAGCCGAATGCCAGCTCGCCCGGACGCGCCTTCGCTAGCGCAACCAGCTCGGCGAGCGAGCGCGCCGCAACGGATGCATGCACGACGAGCACGTTCGGCACGCGCGCCACCCAGGCCACGGGTGCGAAGCTGCGCACCGGGTCGTAGTCGAGCCTGGGATACAGCGAGGGGTTGATGGCCAGCGTGCCGATATGCCCCATCAGCAGCGTGTAGCCGTCGGCGGGCGACTTCGCGACCTTGTCGACACCGATGGAGCCGCCTGCGCCGGGGAGGTTGTCGACCACCACCGGCTGGTGCCACGCACGGCCCAGCTCGATGCCGATGGCCCGCCCGAGCACGTCGGTGGAGCCGCCGGGCGTGAAGGGAATGACCATCCGGATCGGCCTGGATGGATACGCCTGCTGCGCCCTGGCCATGCGGCTCGCCGGCATGAGCACGGCCGATGCTGCAGCAAGGAGGGCGTGGCGACGGGTGATGCCTGCGGTCATGGCCGTCAATCGGGCTTGATGCCGGCTTCGCGGATCAGCTTGCCGTAGCGCGCCACGTCGGTCTTGAGCAGCCTGTCGAACTGCCCGGTCGACCCCGGCAGCGGAACCCCGCCCGCCGCGGCGAGCTGGGCGCGCACTTCGGGCGAGTCGATGGCCTTCTGCACCGCGTCGTGCAGCTTGTCGACGATAGGCTTCGGCAGCCCGGCCGGACCGACGAAGCCGTACCAGACGCTGGCCTCGAAGCCCGGGTAGCCCGACTCCGCGACGGTCGGCACGCCCGGCAGCACGGCCGAGCGCTCGGCGCTCATCACCGCCAGCACGCGCAGCTTGCCGGCCTTGGCGAGCGGCAGCGCTTCGAGGGCGTTGACCGCTACCACCTCCACATGGCCGCCGAGCACGTCGGTGAGCGCCTGCGCGCCGCCCTTGTACGGCACATGCCGAAGCTGCAGGCCGGCGGTGTGCTGGAACAGCTCCATCGCCAGATGCGGCGTCGAGCCGTTGCCCGGCGTGGCAACCGTCACGCCGCCCGGCTTCGCCTTGGCCGCTGCGACCAGTTCGGGCAGCGTCCTGATGGCCGAGCCTTCGCGCACCGTGAACACCACCGGCACCCGGCCGACCGAGGCCACCGGCGTGAGTTCACGCTCGAGGTCGTAGGGGGCAGGCTGGAACAGCGACGGATTCACCGCCAGCGCATTCGCGGCCAGCAGCAGGGTGTAGCCGTCGGGCGGGCTGGCGATGACGGACTTCACGGCGATGTTCGTGCCCGCGCCGGGTTTGTTCTCGACGACGACCGGCTGGCCGAGGATGGCCGACATGCGCAGGCCGACCGAGCGAGCGATCGCATCGACCGCGCCGCCGGCGCTGTAGCCCACGAGGATCTTCAGGGGCTTGGACGGAAAGGCGTCGGCCGCGCAGGCAATGCCGAAGTGGCCGAATGCGGCCAATGCCGCCGCGCCGATGGCGAGGCGTCGGGAAAGAGGTCTCATGTGTGTTGTCTCCGGAATCGAAATCGGGCGGGGGTCAGTGGCGCTTTGGCGTAGTGCCGTTGTCCCAGGCCTGCGGCGCGGCATCCTTGCCGGCCACCGAATACAGCGCGCCGGGCGCATTGCGGGTCAGCTGGAATTCCTCCAGCGACTGGCCGCGCATGGCCGCGTAGATGTGCAGGTTCGACACGCCCACCACCGCGCCCAGCTTCTCCAGCATGAAGAAGATCACGCCGTAGTGGATGAGGCCACGCCAGTCGCGGTGTCGCACGAGGTCGCGCTCCGTGTCCGTCAGCCCGGCGGCCGCGAACGCGGCTTCCTCGTCGGCGAGAAAGGCTGCGCGATGCGCAGGACGCGTCATGCCGTGCAGGAACTTGTTGAGGCGGTAGGCACGCACGCTGGTCTCCAGCGTGAACGGATAGGTGCCGTGCAGCGCTTCCGCGCCCGTCAGTTCCTCCGCCATGTGCCGGCGGTGCCGCTCGACTTCGCCGGCGACTGGCGGGCTCGCGAGGTTCTCGTAGATGGCGGTGGCGATGCCCGTCATCGAAGGCAGGTAGTAGCTCTGGTGCGTCTTGCGCACGTTGGACGACAGCGCGCCGCGCATCACCAGCCACATGATGACTTCTGCGCCTTCCATGCCGCCCAGCGTTGCAAGTTCGGCCTGCGTCATCTCGGTCAGTCGTACGGGGTCGTTCTCGATGAGTTCAAGAAACTGCGCGTCCCACGCCGTGTTGTTGAAGCCCGCGCGCTCGCCGTGCACCTGGTGCGAGAGGCCGCCGGTGGCAACGATCGCCACCTTGATGTCGTCCGGGTAGCTCTCGATCGCGCGCCGCAGCGCCTGTCCGAGCCGGTAGCAGCGCCGCGCCGAGGGCACGGGCGACTGCAGCACACCGACCTGCAGCGGAATCACCGGGATCGGCCACGCCGGCTTGTGCGGGCACAGCAGCGACATCGGCGAGAACACGCCGTGGTCCAGCGCGCGGTCCTGGAAGAAGGACATGTCGAACTCGTCGGCCACCAGCGAGCGGCCGATGTGCCGCGCCAGTGCCGGGTGGCCGGCCAGCGGTGGCAGGTCGCGCGCGCCGCCGCCTTCGTCGGCCACCTCGTGCCGCTCGCCCACGCCCAGCGAGAAGGCCGAGTAGTGGTCGAAGAAGAAGGAGCTGACGTGGTCGTTGTAGATGAAGAAGAGCGCGTCGGGCTTCTTCTCGGCCAGCCACTGCTGCACCGGCGCGAAGGCTTCGAAGATGGGCGCCCACACCGGATCGTTCTGCTTGTTCTTGTCGAAGGCGAAGCCGATGGTGGGCGTGTGGGAGCAGGCGACGGCGCCGATGATCTGGGCCATGTTGGGTTACTCCTGCGTCCGGTGCGACGCGATGAAGGGAGAAAGTGAGAAGAAAGGAGCTGGCATGCGGTTTCAGCCCCGCGCCAGTTCGGGCCTGTCGGCGGAGTCGTCGTCGGCTTCGGCGGCCCGGGCGCCGAGCACCGCGCCCGCCGCCAGCAGCGCGGGCAGGGCCAGCAGCGAGACGATGGCGCCGAAGCCCCAGCCCATGGTGAGCAGCACGCCGCCGAACATCGAGCCGACGATGCTGCCGAAGCGGCCCATGCCCAGCATCCAGCTCACGCCGGTGGCGCGCGCCATGGTGGGATAGCAGCCGGGAGCGAAGGCATTGAGGCCCGTCTGCGCACCGCTCATGAAGAAGCCGGCCAGCGCCACCAGCAGCGCAAGCGATGCCGACAACGCGCCCGCCGTGCCGAGGCAGAGGATGCAGACCGCGCCGGCCGCATAGGCCGCGGCGATGACGCGCGTCGGCGCGACGCGGTCCATGGTCCAGCCGACGAGGATGGCGCCGGCCGTGCCGCCGATCTGGAACATCGCGGTGACGGTCGCGGCGGTCTCGATCGGGAGGCCCGCGTCCTTGATGAGCGTGGGCAGCCAGCCGGTCAGCAGGTAGATGACGAGCAGGCCCATGAAGTAGGTGACCCACAGCGCCAGCGTCATCAGCCCGTAGCCGCGCGAGAAAAGCACGCCGATGGGCTTCTTCGCGGAGACCGGCGGCTCCGACGCGACAAAGGTGGTACCGGCCGGGAACACCGTGCGGCAGATGCGGCCCAGCACCGCGGCGATGCGTTCGGCCGGCTGCCGGCGTACGACCATGAAGCGGGCCGACTCGGGCAGCAGCGCGAGCAGCAGGGGCACGAGCGCCAGTGGAAGCGCGCCCCCCAACACCAGCACGGAGCGCCAGCCGAAATGGGGGATGAGCCATGCCGCCGCGAAGCCCACCACGCCCGAACCCAGGTTGAAGCCGGTGAACATCGCCGCGATCAGCAGCGAGCGGGAACGCTGCGGCACGTATTCCGACAGCAGCGTGGTGGTGTTGGGCATCGCCGCGCCGAGACCCAGGCCGGTCAGGAAGCGCAGTGCCGCCATCTGCGTCAGGTCCTGCGAGAACGCGGTGGCGACCGTGAACACGCCGAACAGGAACACCGACGCCGTCAGCACCGTCTTGCGGCCCAGCCGGTCCGAGGCGGGGCCGGCCACGAGCGCGCCGAAAACCAGCCCGATGGGCGCGGCGCTCATCACGAGGCCGAAGGCGGCGCGCGACACGCCCCATTCCTGCAGGATGGAAGGCGCGAGGAAGCCCATGATCGCGACGTCCATGCCGTCGGCCGCGACCACGAGGAAGCACAGCACCAGCAGCAGCCACTGCATGGCACTCATGGGACGTTCGTCGATGAACGCCTTGACGTCGATACGGGCCGGGTTGTTCATTCGTTGTTGTCTCTCGTTGTTCTGAGCGGGGCGATCCGGACCTAGTCCAGGTAGCGCAGGCCGGCCTTGGCCAGCGGCTCGCGCATGCCGTACATGTCCAGGCCGAGTTCGCCGGCCGCGAAGCGCGCGCGCTTGCCGGTCTCGTTGGCTTCGCGCGCCTCGGCGGCGTCGGCCACGCGTGCCACAAGCTGCGCTGGCACGACCACCACGCCGTCGATGTCCGCCACCACCACGTCGCCCGGCTGCACCAGCGCGCCGGCGCACACCACTGGCACGTTGACCGAGCCCAGCGTGGCCTTGATCGTCCCCTTGGAGTGGATGGCGCGGCTGAACACCGGGAAGTCCATGGCGATGAGGTCGCGCACGTCGCGCACGCCGCCGTCGATCACGAGGCCCTTGCAGCCGCGCGCCTTGAACGAGGTAGCGAGCAGGTCGCCGAAGAAGCCGTCGGTGCTGTCGGCGGTGCAGGCGGCCACCACCACGTCGCCGGGCTGTATCTGCTCGGCCGCCACGTGCAGCATCCAGTTGTCGCCGGGCTGCAGCAGCACGGTGACGGCGGTGCCGCACATGCGTGCCTCGGGGTGAATCGGGCGGATGCGCGGAGCCATCAGGCCGAGGCGGCCCAGCGCCTCGTGCACGGTGGAGACGCCGAAGCGCGAGAGCTTCTCGACGGCGGCCGCGTCGGCGCGAGCGACGTTGCGGTGCACGACGCCGAGTTCCTGAAGAAGGGGAGCGGTCGACATGTCGTCAGAGTCCTTTCTGCTTGAGTGCGCGGTCCAGCCGCGGATACACGCGGCGCGCATTGCCTTCGTAGATCTGGTGGCGCGCCTTGTCGTCGAGCATCGGCGTGGCGTCGATGTAGCGGCGCGTGTCGTCGTAGTTGAAGCCGGTCTCGGGATCGATGCCGCGCACCGCGCCGATCATTTCGCTCGCGAAGAGCACGTTGTCGACCGGTATCACGCGCGCGAGCAGGTCGATGCCCGGCTGGTGGTACACGCAGGTGTCGAAGAAGATGTTGTTCAGCAGGTGGTCCTTCAGCAGCGGCTTCTTCAGCTCCTGCGCGAGGCCGCGAAAGCGCCCCCAGTGATAGGGCACCGCGCCGCCGCCGTGCGGGATGACGAAGCGCAGCGTCGGGAAGTCACTGAACAGGTCGGAGGTGAGGCACTGCATGAAGGCCGTGGTGTCGGCGTTCAGGTAGTGCGCGCCGGTGGTGTGGAAGCAGGCGTTGCAGCTCGTGCTCACGTGCACCATGGCGGGAATGTCGAGCTCCACCATCTTTTCGTAGAGCGGATACCAGTGCCGGTCTGACAGCGGAGGGCTGGTCCAGTGGCCGCCCGAGGGGTCGGGGTTGAGGTTGATGCCCACGAAGCCGTATTCGTTCACGCAGCGCTCCAGCTCGGGAATGCAGCTGGCCGGGTCGACGCCCGGCGACTGCGGCAGCATGGCCGCGCCGATGAAGTGATCGGGAAAGAGCCGGCTCACGCGAAAGCACAGCTCGTTGCAGATGGCCGCCCAGGTGGAGGAAACCTCGAAGTCGCCGACGTGGTGCGCCATGAAGCTGGCGCGCGGGCTGAAGATGGTCAGGTCGCTGCCGCGTTCCTTCATCAGCCGCAACTGGTTGCCTTCGATGGACTCGCGCAGTTCGTCGTCGCTGATCTTCAGTTCCGAGACCCTGGGTTTCGCCGACGGGTCCTGGATGCCGGCGATCTGCCGGTTGCGCCATGCCTCCAGGGCCTTGGGCGCGGTCGTGTAGTGGCCGTGACAGTCGATGATCATTCGCAACGCTCCGGAAGATGTGCAGGGGGTGCTTCAAGCATGGAAGGAGTCTGCGCGGCGACGGCCTCGCGTGGCGTGAGTTAGCGTTGCGCTGCCATCACTCTTTTTTATCGACAAGGGTTTACCCTTGCTGCCGGAAATGCATGATCGCCAGTGACGCATCACCCATGAACCGCAAACCTGCGCATCACAAAGTTATCGATCGCACCGACAGCGTGGCGCTTGGCATCAACCTGCGCCACCTGCGTGCGTTCTCGGCCGTGGCGGCGGCCGGCAGCATCGCGGCGGCGGCCGAGGCGCTGTTCAGGGTGGCGTCGGCGGTGACGCGCTCGATCCTCGACCTGGAGTCGATGCTCGGCAGGCCGCTGTTCGACCGGCGCTCGCGCGGGGTGGCGCTCAATGCATATGGCGAGTTGGTGCTGGCGCGCGCGCTGCGCATCGAGCGCGAGTTCGAGGCGGCGCGAACGCAGCTGGCGGCGCGCGGCGGCATCGATGCTGCCGCCGACGTGCATTCGCTCTTCGCCTCGATCCTGAACGGGCGCCGGCTCGCGGTGGTCGCGAGCCTTGCGGAAAAGCGAAACATGCCCGCCGTCGCGCGCGAGTTCGGCATCACGCAGCCGGCCATCAGCAGCGCGCTGAAGGACCTGGAAAGCGGGCTCGGCGTGACGCTCTTCAACCGCAATGCACGCGGGCTCTCGGCCACGCCGGCGGGCGAGATCGTGGCCTTCTACTTCAGGCGCGTGCTGTCGGAGCTGCGGCACATCGGCCCCGACATCGCGGCCAGCGAAGGCACGCTGCAGGGCAGCGTGAACGTGGGAGCGCTGCCGCTGGGGCGCACGCAGATCCTGCCGCTGGCGATCGCTTCGCTGCTCGCGAGGCATCCGGGCCTGCACGTCGCCACGGTCGAGAGCCCGTACGACGCGCTGGCCGCGTCGCTGCGCAGCGGCGACATCGACTTCATCCTCGGTGCGTTGCGCACGGCCGGTGAAGCGAGGGACCTGCAGCAGGAGCCGCTCTTCGAAGACCGCATCTCGGTGATCGCCCGCGCCGGCCATCCGCTCGCGCGCGCGAAGCGCATCGACTTCAGGATGCTGCGCGAGGCGAGGTGGACGCTCTCGCGCCAGGGCTCGCCTTCGCGCGAACTGCTGGAGCGCTTCTTCTCCGACGCACGGCAGGCGCCGCCGCTGCCTGCCGTCGAGACGGGCGACCTTGCCGTGCTTCGCGGCCTGCTGCTCGAAAGCGACATGCTGACCGCGATCTCGGCGCACCAGCTTCGCTACGAGATCCGCGACGGCAGCCTCGTGGTGCTCGACTTTCCGCTGGAAGAAACCCGGCGCGAGATCGGCCTGACTCAGCGGCTGGGCGCTTTTCCTTCACCGGGCGCGCGAGCGCTGATGGACGAGATCCGCAAGGTAGTGACCGGGTCACCCGATTTCCATCAGCCGGGAAGGCGGAAGTGAAACAGCGCGGCGATTGCGTCGAAGGCCCGGCATGCGCCGAAGGCAACCGCACCGGTGACGGCAAGCATCGCCGCCGTGTGAACACCGACAGCCGCGAGCGCCAGCAGCAGCGAGCCGGACACCGTGATCTCGCGGGCCGCAGGCGCATCGCCCATGCACAAGGGGATCAGCGCCGGGACCAGCATCAACCCCGCACCGTGCGCGGTGGACATCATGAAGGACCAGAGCGCCAGGCCGGCATGTCCGGCCTTCCCGACCCCATGGCCGCACAGATGGCAGGCCACGATGGCGACGAGCAATCCGCCCGCCAGCACCTGCAACGCCACGCGGTCCATCGACAACCCGAGTGCCACCGCCGCGGCGACCAGCGCCACCGAAGCGACGTGGCCGGCCGCGATGGGCGCCAGTGCTCGCAACGCCCGCGACCTGTCGCCCGAGCGCACGCCCGAGGCGGCGGCGAACATCCAGCCGGTGGCGGGGTTCAGCCCGTGAAGGGCGCCGACCCCCGCGACGGCCAGCCATGGCCAGAGGCTTGCCACGATGTCGTCTCCATGCGCTCGGCGGCTGCTCGCGCCTCGCTTCAGGCGTGCGACGCGCAGCACGAACCGGCTGCCGGCTTCGCCTGCTGCGACTCGTAGCGGTCGTGGTGGCGGACCCACTCCATCTTGTGGGGCACGTCGCGCTCGCTGCGGCCCTTGGGCACGAGGTCCATCAGGCTGTACGCGCCCATCATCACTTCCACGCCGCGGCCGAAGGTCGAATAGGTGTGGAACACCTCGCCCGCGTCGTCCTTGCAGAACACGCTGACGCCGGGCGCCTCGGCCTGGGGAAAGGGCTGCATCGCGTAGTTGTAGTAGACCTTGCCGCTCGCCTGTTCCTCGGGCGTGAAGCTGACGCGGAAGTCGTAGTTGAAGTCGCTGCCGCCGGACGACACCCACCTGAACCGCCAGCCCATGCGCTCGCGGAAGCGCGCGATCTCGGCCAGCGGCGCGCGCGAGACGGCCACCATCGTGATGTCGCGAGCCGCCAGGTGCACGTTCATGCCGTCGGTGTGGTCGGCCATGTACGAGCAGCTCGGGCAGCCTTGCTCCCAGCCCGGGGCGAGCATGAAGTGCTGCACCAGCAGCTGGCGCCGGCCCTCGAACAACTCGGCCAGAGTGCGCTTGCCGTCGGGCGTGTCGAAGACGTAGTTCTTCCCGACACGCTCCCACGACAGCGCTCGGCGCTCGCGGGCGACTTCGTCGTGCAGGCGCATCAGCTCCTTTTCGCGCGCCAGCAGCGCCTTGCGCTCGGCGAGCCATTGCTCGCTGGAGACGATGGCGTGATTCGCAAGGCCCGCTTCGGTGATGGTTGCTGTGTTCATGGTGCGCTCCTAGTGCCAGTCGCCGATCAGGACGTCATTGGGTGCGGGCTCGCCCTTGCCCGTCTCCACGAGGCGCTTGAGGCTCATCATGAAGATCGCCCACTTGGTGCTGCAGTGGGCGGTGAACTCGACCGCCTCGCGCCAGTTCTCGTGGCTGAAGTGGACGATGGTGAATTCGCCGTCCTGGTTCAGCCTGAACTTCGCGTCGGTGCCGATCCATTCCTCCGGCCCCGAGGTGAAGCGCCAGTGCACCTGCCTGTCGGGGTCGAGCGCCACCACCTGCATGCCCATGCCGCCGATGGTTTCCCCGCTCGGGGTGCTGAAGTTGAGCTCGAGATTGCCGCCGACTTCGGAGGCCCCGGTGGTCTCCTTGGTCCACCAGCCTGCCACGCCTTCGCGCGTTGCCAATGCGGCGTAGACCTTCGAGATGGGGGCCTTGATTCCGACCCTGTGAATGATGTCGATCATGTCAATGCTCCGTGGAGTTGTGGGGACGGCGAACGACGCGGACCTTGCCGCTCTTGCCGCCGCCGGCATAGAAAAGACCGGCCCCGTCGGACTCGAGTCCGCTGACGCCGACGCCATGCGGCATCTCGAGCCGCTCGAGCACCGCGCCGCTCTGCGGATCGATCCGGCGGATGTCGCTTTCCTCGGCCTCCCAGGTGCCGTGCCACAGCTCGCCGTCGACCCAGGTCACGCCGGTGACGAAACGGTTCGACTCGATGGTGCGCACGACCGCGCCGGTCTCGGGGTTGATCTGGTGGATCCGGCGGTCACGGTGCTGTCCCACCCAAAGGCTGCCCTCGGCCCATGTGAGCCCCGAGTCGCCGCCGTGGCCGGGCGAGGGAATCGACGACAGCACCTTGCCCGTGGCCGGGTCGATCTTGTCGATGCGCGATTCGGCGATCTGGTAGAGGTACTTGCCGTCGTAGGCCGTGCCGGCGTCGCAGGGGGTGTCCAGCGTTTGCTCGGTCTCGCCGCTGGCCGGGTTGAAGGCGACCAGCCTGGCGCCGGTGGCGGCCCAGACGCGCCGGCCGTCGTAGGTCACGCCGGCTACCTGGGTGGCGTCGGGGAAAGGGCCGTACTCGCGCACGATCTCGGCTGCCCGCACGGTGGGCCTTTTCTTGCCCGTCTTGTTGTCGCTGCTCATCGATGGCTCCTTGTGAAACGCCTCGGATCGGCGCCTGGAGCCAACTCTATTCAATCGGCAGCGCGGCGGGGAGTAACAAGATCGTCGTGAATCCCGCCAGCGGTGGTGCCAGCCACTTCTGCGCGCGTGCCTTGCCGATGGAGCGAACCCGCTCTTCCGCCTCCAGCTCGACGAGCGCGCGCTGCACCGTGCGCTGGCTGGCCCCCAGCGCCAGCGCAAGGGCCGAGGTGGACCAGGCCGCGCCATCGGACAGCAGCGCCACCAGCGAAGCCTGGTCGCCGTCGATGGGCGGTGCCAGCACGGCAACGCCGCGCCCGTCGTGCGGCTTGAGCACGAAGCCTCGCGGCGTGGCCTCGATGCCCGCGAGGCCGGCGACGAGCGCGCGCAGCCGGCCGATCTCGACGCGCAGGCGTGCGCGGTGCGTCTCGTCGGGGTGGCGGGTGCGGAATGCGCTTTCGATCAGCGCTTCGCGATCCACGTCGCCGGGCCAGGCCTGCGCCAGCGAGCGCGCCAGGGCGAACAGCACCGGCCGTCGCGCCAGCGGCAGCCACGCATCGCCGGCACCCAGGCCGCGGCGGCAGGCGTCGATCACCAGCGTGTCGGAGGCGAGGAGGGCGGCGACTTCATCGAGGCGCAACGCTTGTTCGCCGTTCGCGTCGAGTCGCCGGGCGGCCGGGCGATCGAATGCCGCCAGCGCCTCGGCCACTTCGGCGAGCAAGGCAGGCACGCGCGCGCGAGCTGCCGCATCGTGTGCGCGGGACAGCGCGGCCCGTGCGGGAACGATGCGCAGCGAGCGAAGCGCCAGTTCGGCCGTGGCCAGCTCGGCCACGGCCATCAGCGACGGCGGCAGGCCGCGCGCATCGAGCTGCGCGAGCGCGGCTTCCGCCTCGCCGAGGCGGCCGAGCAACAGGAGCCGGCGCGCGGCGATCAATCGGGCTTGCAACGCGTTGGCGTGGTCGTCGTGTGCTTCCAGCGCGGCAGCGGCAGCCGTCAGCGAACGCGGTGAGCCGCCGAGATCGCGCATGGCCAGCGCCACCTCGGCCTCTGCGACGATGCAGCGGGCGCGTGAATGCTCCTCGTGCGTGCCGAAGCCGCGCGCGGCTCGCCGCAGCAGTTCGCGGGCGCGCGGATGCTCGCCGAGCTGCGCCATCGCGATGCCGCGCAGCGCCAGCGCCGGCGGGTCGTCGCGCAGGGCGACCCGCTTGAGGGCACCGAGTGCATCGCCGGCGGCGAGGGCGCGGGCGGAGGCGGCGATCAGGGAATCCATGGCGACAGGTTACCTTGGCGCCGTGCCTCCTTCGCGGCGGAGGCCGTGGGCCGCTCAGGTGCCGGCGTCGCCTTCGGGCAGCTTCGCAATCACCTTGACCTCGAACTGGAAGCCGTAGAGCCATGTCACGCCGATGCCGGTCAGCGTCGGGTGCGGCGGGCCGCCCCAGTATTCCGCCACCACCTTCCAGATCGTTTCGAACTTCGATTCGGGGTCGACGATGAAGACGGTCGCGTCGATCACGTCGTCGAAGGTGCAGCCAGCGGCCGACAGGATGGCGTTGAGGTTCTCGAAGGCGAGGCGGACCTGTGCTTCAAGGTCGGGCTCGGGCGAGCCGTCGGGGCGGCTGCCTACCTGCCCCGAGACGAACAGGAAGCCGTTGGACCGAATGGCCGGCGAATAGCGGTTCTTTTCATAGAGCGCCTGGCGCCCGGCGGGAAAGACGACGTCGCGTGGAGTCATGGATGGATTGCCTTTTTCCTTGCTTCTCGAATGGGTCGAAGCCGACCCGGTGATGACGATGCAGGGACTTTAGGCAGCCGCGACGCGCGGATAAACGGGCAAGGCCAACAATCACTGTTTGAGGAATCCAAACAATCGGAGCAGACATGGACCGTTTCGATGCAATGCAGGCGTTCGCCCGTGTGGTGGAGGCGGGGAGCTTCACCAAGGCGGCACAGACGCTGCACATGAGCAAGACCACCGTGACGCAGCTGGTGCAGCAGCTGGAGGCGAGGCTGCGCGTGAAGCTGCTCAACCGCACCACGCGCAAGGTCAACGTCACGGCCGACGGCGCGGCCTACTACGAGCGCGTGGTGCGCCTGCTGGCCGACATGGACGACGCCGAGACCAGCCTGTCGGCCGCATCGGCTTCACCGAGGGGGCGACTGCGGGTCGATGTGCCCAGCCCGCTGGCCCGGATGATCCTGGTGCCGGCATTGCCAGCGTTCCATGCGCGGCATCCCGACATCCAGCTCGACATGGGCGTGAGCGACCGCGTGGTGGACCTGATCGGCGAGAACGTGGATTGCGTCGTGCGCGGCGGCGAACTCACCGACCAGTCGCTGGTGGCGCGCCACGTGGGCGACCTGCAGCTCGGGGTCTATGCGGCGCCGGACTATCTGGAGCGCGCCGGCATGCCCTTGCACCCGAAGGAGCTGGAGGACACGCATCACCGCATCGTGGGGTTCCTGTGGTCGCGCACCGGAAGGAGCCTTCCGTACGCGATGCACCGTGACGCAGAGAGCGTGGTCGTACATGGGCGCCATGTGCTGTCGGTGGATGACGGCAATGCCTATCTGGCGGCTGGCCTCGCCGGCCTTGGCGTTCTCTGGCTGCCGGACTACATGTCCGGCGCGCACGTCGCAAGCGGCGAACTGGTGCCGCTGTTCGAGGACTGGCGGCTCGACCCGATGCCGCTGTACCTCGCCTTCCCGCCGAACCGGCACGTCAGCGCCAAGCTGCGCGTGTTCATCGACTGGGTTGCCGGATTGATGGCGCTGCATGCGCCGGTTGCCACCCGGCCGCCTGTTTCGGCTTCGGCCACACGCCCGAGCAGTAGAGCGCCCATGCGATGAACACGGGCTGGAACAACGGGCGGATCCAGAAGTACCAGGCGCCGAAGTCCAGGCCTTGCACCGTCTGCCCCTTGAGCGCGACGTTGATGTTCGCTGCCACCACGCAGACCAGCATCACCGACAGCCATATGCCGGCCTGCCTCTGCAGGTTCGGCAGGCCCAGGCGCTTGTAGACCGAAACGGAAATGAGCAGTCCCAGCCCCCCGGAAAGCTCGGCCGCACCGGTCAGGTAGACCCATGCCAGTGCGTGGTCGGCGAGGGCGTCGGGAATCATCGGCGCATAGCGCGTCGATGCGCTCACGAAATGGTCGACGCCGGTGAACAGGAAGCCGAGGCCCATGCCCCAGCGCATCGCCCCGCGCAGGTCGAGCGGGCGCTTCAGCAGGCGCGAGACCGCCCAGGCAACCGCACCGAAGGAACAGATGAAAAGGAGAAAGCTCATGATGCGTGTGCTATGTTTGCGGTGGAAACATTATTGGATTGAATTGTTTCCACTGTCAACATAAAGCCATTGCCCATGAGCACTTCATATCACCACGGCGACCTGAAAGCCGTTCTTCTGGCATACGCACGCGAGCAGATGGAGCGCGACAGCCTCGACGGCCTGTCGATGCGCGAGATGGCCAAGGCCGTCGGGGTTTCGCATACGGCGGCGTACCGCCATTTCCAGGACAAGCGCGCGCTGATGGAGGCCGTGGCGCTGCAGGGTTTCGAGGAGATGTTGGCTGGCTGCGAATCGGCGATAGAAGCCGTTGCTCCCGCCGAATCGCGCTCGAGGCTCAAGGCATGCGGCCGCGCCTATGTCGGCTTCGGGCTGAAATCGCCCCGGCTGCTGGCCCACATGTTCGGCGCGGTCTCGCAGTCGCAGTCGAACGAGGAATTGGTGCGGGCCGGGGCCCGGCTCTTCGATCTCCTGCTCGGGCTGGTCGCCGCGGGCCAGGCGGACGGCACGTTCCGCACGGGCGATGCGAGGCAGCTGTCACACACATGCTGGGCCATGGTGCATGGCCTTTCCGCATTGCTGGGCGTCGGCGTGTTGCGAACCCCGACGGCCGAGCTGGAGGCCTTGCATCTCAGCGCAGAGCAGGCACTGGATGTTCTGCTCGACGGCATGGCTGCAACGGTCGCGCCGCGCTGAGGGCGCAACGCACGCGCTGTGCACAGCTTGCACAGCACTTGTCGCAGCTCCAGCCTAGGCGCAGGGCGGGGCTGTTCCTAGACTTTCCCCATCACTTTCGATGGATCTCAAGGAACAGCACACATGTCTATGTCACAAGGACTTTCTCGCCGCGGACTCATGAGCGCATTGGCCCTGCCTTGCGCCGCAGGCATCGTCGGCGCCTCACCGGCTGCTGCTGCATCGCCGACCGCGCCGACGCCAACCATCCGCGCCATGTCGGGCGCGCAGCCGAGGCGGCAGCTGAGCCGCAGCGCCACGGCCTTGCTGGTGATCGATTTCCAGAACGAGTATTTCACCGGCCGCATGCCGATCGCCGATGGATCGCGCGCCGCGTCCCAGACGAAGCGCCTCCTGGCCTGGGCGGACGAACACGCCGTTCCCGTGTTCCAGATACAGCACGTGGCGCCAGCAGGCTCCGCGACTTTCGCGCAGGACGGCGAGAGCGTGAAGTTCCATCCGGACATGCGACCCAGGGCACGGGACAAGGTCGTGCAGAAGAGCACCGTCAGCGTCTTCGCAAGCACCGACATCGCGCAGCAACTGAGAGCGGCCCGCGTCCAGACGCTCGTGATCGCCGGCCTCATGACGCACGCATGCGTGGCCGGGGCGGCCCGCGACGGTGCGGCGCAGGGCTTCGAGGTGGTGGTGTCGTCCGATGCCACGGCAACCCGCTCGATCCGCCGCGAGAACGGCGACACCGTTTCGCACGACAGCCTTCACCGTGCGGCACTGGCCGAGGTCGAAGACACCTTCGGCGACGTGCTGACCACCTCGCAGATCCTGGCCTTGCCGCTTGCCTGAAAATGCGAACGATCTGAGGTTCCCGCAGGAGGGCGGCGCATGGATCAGGTGAAGGCGATGCGCGCCTTTCAACGTATCGCGCAGGCGAAGAGTCTTACGTCCGCGGCGCAGTCGCTGGACACCACGCACTCCAGCCTGTCACGACAGTTGCAGGCGCTGGAGAAATCGCTCGGCACGCAGCTTGTGCGGCGTGACACGCGCGGCATCACGCTGACCGAGGCGGGCGAGCGCTACCACGCCGCATGCGCGGACATCCTTTCACGGCTCGATGCGGCCCACGCGGATGCGGCGGCAGACGGCAAGGCGCCCTCCGGCACGCTGAAGGTGAGCATGCCGCTGGCGATCGCCACGCTCGACCTGCCGCAATGGCTGCCGGCGTTCCAGTCGCGTCATCCGGGTATCCGGCTGGAGGCGGTCTGCACCGACCGCTTCACGAAGCTGGTTGCCGAGGGCATCGATGTCGCCCTGCGCATCAGCGCCGGCCTCGAGGACGCCTCGATGATGGCGAGGACGCTGGCGGTCTCCGACATGGTGCTGGTCGCGGCGCCGCGCTACCTTGTCGAGCAGGGCATGCCGCTGTCGCCGGAAGAGCTGGCCGCGCACGAGTGCCTGCTTCACAACGGGCCGGAAAGCCCCTCGCACTGGACGCTGCACATGTCCGATGGCCGGCAGCAGGCGTTCAGGCCCCAGGCTCGCTTCTCATGCGACACGGTCACGGCGCTGTACTCGGCCGCGAAGTGCGGGCTGGGCATTGCCGCGCTCACGTGGCACACGGTCCGCGCCGATCTGCAGTCGGGCGCCCTGGTCCGCGTGCTGCCGGATGTCACGCTCGGGCAGCGCACCTACGCCGCGCTTTACCCCCGCACGCGGCACGTCCGTCCGGCGGTGCGCGCCTTCATCGATTTCATGGCGGGCCACTACCGGTAGCCGGAGTTCCAGCGTCGGCTACGCCACCTTCGGCTCGGAAAGAACCGAGGTCAGCGCGAAGTCGACGAGGTGCAGCCAGGTCGCTTCCAGGTCCATGATGCTGTGATGGTCGGAGGCGGGAACGGTCTGCACGCTGACCGGCGTGGGCCACGCCGCGATGAGCTTCTGCGAGCGCTCGGGCAGCACGACGTCGTCGCTCTCGGCCAGCAGCACCTGGGTCTTCGCGGCGACCTCCTTGCAGTGCTCCAGCGAATTGAACTGGTGCCGCAGCAGCAGCGCCAGCGGCACGAGCGGAAAGCGCTTCTTCGCCACTTCCAGCATCGAGTCGTAGGGCGTCACCAGCTGCAGGCTCGCGAAGTCCTGCCGCGCCGCGAGCTGGATGGCCACGCCCGTGCCCAGGCTGCGCCCGACCACGTGCAGGCGCGCGTGCGGAAAGGCCTTGCGCAGGTGCCTGGCGAACTGGCTGGCGTCCTGCACGGAAGCGATCTCGGAGGGGTGTCCCTGCGAATCGGCCACGCCGCGGTAGTTGACCGCCGCGAAGCCGAAGCCCTCGGGCAGCCAGTGCAGCGTCCGGGCCGTGGCGCGAACGTCTTCGCCCCGTCCGGCGAAGTAGATGAACAGGTCCTGCAGCGCCTCCTCGCCCTGCGGGTGGTAGACGTAGCCGCGGACCATGCCGCCCGGCACGGTGTGGGAGTAGGTCGAGAAATCGTCGGACAGCGGAACGACCGGCAGCTTTCGGGCGTTGAACAGGATGTGCCCCTGGCGCGTGGCGAGAAGCGTCCAGTACGCGGCGATGCTTCCGATCGCGGCGGCCGAAGCGGACAGGGCAATGCGGGCTGCTTTGTTGGATGGCAAATTGGGCTCCGGGAGAAAGGCTGGCGCCTAGTTTCGCCTCTTTCTCCAGCAGGGCCCCTTTCCGGTCTTTTCGGTCTTTTTCTAGCGGGCCGCGATCAGCTGCATGCGGCTGAAGGCGATGCCAGTGGCCGCTTCGGCAGCCTGGTGCTGCTGCTCCAGCCTGAACCTGCCGACGATCTGCGAAAGGCTTCCGGCCTGTTCCTGCAGCGACTGGGCCGCGGCCGAGGCCTCTTCGACCAGCGCGGCGTTCTGCTGCGTCGCCTGGTCCATCTGCGTGACGGCCTGGTTGATCTGCTCGATGCCCGAGGTCTGCTCCTGGCTCGCCGCGCTGATCTCGCCCATGATGTCCGTCACCCGCTTCACGCTGCCGACGATCTCTTCCATGGTGCGGCCCGCGTCGGCCACCTGCCGGCTGCCTTCCTCGACCTTCTCGACCGAGTCGCCGATCAGCGTCTTGATTTCCTTGGCGGCAGCAGCCGATCGCTGGGCCAGGCTGCGCACTTCCGATGCCACCACCGCGAAGCCGCGCCCCTGGTCGCCCGCGCGCGCCGCCTCGACGGCCGCGTTCAGCGCGAGGATGTTGGTCTGGAAGGCGATGCCGTCGATCACGCTGATGATGTCCACGATCTTCTTGGAAGACGCATTGATCGAGCCCATCGTCTCCACCACCTGGAACACCACGCCGCCGCCCCTGACGGCCACTTCCGAGGCGGACGCGGCCAGCTGGTTGGCCTGGCGCGCGTTGTCCGCGTTCTGCTTGACGGTCGAGGTCAGCTCTTCGAGCGAGGCGGCGGTCTGCTCCAGCGAGCTGGCCTGCTCTTCGGTGCGCGAAGACAGGTCCTGGTTGCCCACGGCGATCTGCGTGCTGGCGGTCGACACATTCGTCACCACGCCATGCACCTGCGCCAGCGAGGCTTGCAGGGCGTCGCGCATCAGGTCGAGGGCGCGCAGCAGGTGACCGGTTTCGTCGCGGGCGTAGCTGGCCTGGGGCGTGCCCGTCAGGTCCATTTCGGCGATCGACTGCGCGATGGTCTCGGCGCTGCGCAGCGGGCGGGTGATGCTGCGGGCCAGCTGCCAGGCCAGCAGGGCGCCCAGCGCAAGGCTCACGGCGGAGCACACGATGAGCAGCGTGCTGGTCTGCGCGCGCAGGTTGTTGGCGCGGACGGCGGCGGCGTCGAGCTGCTCGCGCTGCAGGTCCACCACCTGCTGCACGCCCGCGATGTAGCTCACCGAGGTGGGCTGGAACTGCGAGTCGAAGATGCGGTTGGCGCCTTCGAGGTCGCCGGCGAGCTTGAGCTTGCTCACTTCCTCGCGCGCGGCGAGGTAGGCCTTGCGCAGGCCCGCGACTTTTTCGAGCAGCGCGCGTTCGTCGGGCTTGACGAGCTTTTCCTCGATGAATTTCTGCAGCTCGTTGGTGTTCTTGATCGACGCCGCCGTGGCCGGCGCGAAGTAGTCGATCAGGCTGGCATCGCTGCTCTTGGCGATGGCGGCCGCCCGCTGCACGCCTGCGGTGGTGTGGCGCAGCCAGTCGGAGCCGGCGCGCTCGGTCTTCACGTTGTCCTCGATCATGGCGTCTATCTCGCGGCTGAGCTGCTGCAGCTTCCACACCGCGGCGGCGCTGGTGGCGAGAAAGAGCGCCAGGATGATGCCCAGCACGATGGCCAGGCGCTTGCCGATTGAGACGTTGCTCAGGAACATGATCGAACTCCGGAAACCAGGAAAGAGAAGGAGGAGGGCGACCGCAGGGCCGTCCTCCATCGCTGGTTATCGGTAGTTCAATTGAAAACTTTAGAAAACTCCGGGCGTCGGCCGCCGGGGCCCTGGTTCAGATCTTCAGCGGCGGGAACGACTTGACCAGATCGTCCAGTGCCTTGATCTGGGTCAGGAAGGGCTCCAGCTTGTCCAGCGGCAGGGCGCTCGGGCCGTCGCATTTGGCCTGGGCCGGGTCGGGGTGGGCCTCGAGGAACAGGCCGGCAAGGCCGACCGCCATGCCGGCGCGCGCCAGGTCGGCCACCTGCTCGCGGCGGCCGCCCGATGCGGCGGCGCCGGCCTCGCGCTGCTGCAGCGCGTGGGTCACGTCGAAGATGATGGGCAGGTTCTGCGTGACCTTCTTCATGACGCCGAAGCCCAGCATGTCGACCACGAGGTTGTCGTAGCCGAAGCAGGTGCCCCGGTCGCACAGGATGAGCTTGTCGTTGCCGGCTTCCTTGAACTTCTCGACGATGTTGAGCATCTGCGAGGGGCTCAGGAACTGCGGCTTCTTGATGTTGATGACCCGCCCGGTCTTTGCCAGCGCCACCACCAGGTCGGTCTGCCGTGCCAGGAAGGCGGGCAGCTGGAGCACGTCGACCACTTCGGCCACCGGGGCGGCCTGGGCGACTTCATGAACGTCGGTCAGCACGGGAACGCCGAAGCTGTCCTTCACGGCCTGCAGGATCTTCAGGCCCTCTTCGAGGCCGGGGCCGCGGTAGGAGTGGATGGAAGAGCGGTTGGCCTTGTCGAAGCTGCCCTTGAACACGTAGGGAATGCCCAGCTTCTGCGTGACGCGCACGTATTCCTCGGCGCTGCGCAGGGCGAGGTCCTTCGACTCGAGGACGTTGACGCCGCCGAAGAGGACGAAGGGCGCTTCGTTGCTGGCGGCGACTTTGGGGGTGATGGTGACGGTGGACAAGTTTTTCTCCTGACGGGTGCTTCGGTGCAGGGGGCTATTGTCGTTCCGCCGGCCGGGGTTCAGCCTCCGGGCGCCACCGTCAGGTAAAAGGGCGTCAGCGTGCCCGCCACCGGCCGCAGCAGCTTGAGCAGCAGCGGCTTTCCGTAACCCTCGCCCGCCAGCCGCTTGAGCAGGTCGGACAGCTGGGCCAGCGGCACGCCGTCGCAGCCGATGAGGATGTCGCCGTTGCGCAGGCCGTCGCGCGCGGCGGCCGAGCCGGCCACCACCTCGACCACGCGCACGCCGGTGGCCACCGGCCATTCGTTCTCGCGCACCCAGCGCCGGGGCAGAGCGACCGCCGCGCACTGCACGCCCAGCTTGCCGCGACGTACGGCGCCGTGGCGCATCAGCTCGCCGGCCACCCAGCGGGCGGTGTCGATGGCCACCGCGAAGCTCAGGCCCTGCGCCGACGGAATCACCGCCGTATTCACGCCGATGACCTGCGCCGCGCTGTCCAGCAACGGGCCGCCCGAATTGCCGGGGTTGAGGGCCACGTCGGTCTGGATCACGTCCTCGATCATCCGCCCGCCGCGCGCGGGCAGGCTGCGGCCCAGCGCGCTCACGATGCCGGCGGTCACGGTGAAGTCGAAGCCCAGCGGGTTGCCGACCGCCACCGCCAGCTGGCCCGGCTGCAGCGCGGCCGAACTGCCCAGCGGCAGGAAGGCACTGGGGTGCGATTCGATGCGCAGCACGGCGATGTCGGTGGAGGCGTCGATGCCGACCAGCCGCGCCGTGCTCTCGGTGCCGTCGGCGAAGGCCGCGCGCAGTTCGGTCGCGCCCTCGACCACGTGGGCATTGGTGATCGTGAAGCCGTCGGGGGTGAAGAGAAAGCCCGAGCCGCTGCCCTGGGCGCCGGGCCCGTTGCCGCGCTGCGCGGCCTTGCGGACCTTGATGTGGGCGACCGCCGCGCTGGCGGTGTGAGCCACCTGCGTGACGGTGGCCGAGTAGGAGTCAAGAATGAATTCGTCGCGCGCACCCATGGGGCACCTCTTCTTTCGGTCGGCGGAACCAGAAGGAAATGGCGGTGTGCGGCAGGTTTTCAACCCGGCCGGGAGGGCCGGAGCTTCATGAAGCCTTCAGCGAAGGCTCAGCGGGCCTTCAGCAGGTTTCCGGACACTGAGCGCTCCCAAGAACTACACCCATATCCACGGGACACCAGCTTGAAGCACTTCATTCTCCTGATCGCCGTCGCCACCCTCGCGGCGGGCTGCGGCCACGACCGCCATCGCCATGACAGGGACCGCGACCACAACGGCATTCCCGACCGCTACGAACGCAACCGCGACAGCGATGGCGACGGCGTGCCCGACCGCTACGACCGCCGCCCGAACGATCCGCGCAGGTACTGACCGATCAGGGGCCCTTGGGGCGCGACGACGGCTCCCACGAGTCGGGCGTGGTCGCCACCAGCGACTTGAAGTCCTTCCACGGCCGCGCGCCCGGAATGGTGCGCCCGCCGACGATCAGCCCCTTGGCGAACACCACCATGCGCTCGCGCAGGTAGGTCCGGTCGGACTCGGGCCAGGTCTCGATGGAATGCGGCCCGCGCGCGAGCACGATCTCCTTCAGGCCGCGGATGCGGTTGTAGGCGGCCACGGTGCCTTCGAGCGTTTCCGCGCGGTCCCACAGGCCCTTGCCGAAGAAGGCGGCCGGCCAGCGGTCCATGCCCGCGAGCGTCGACGAGTTGGGATAGAAGACGATGTGATGCTCGGCCGCCATGCCGCCCAGGAACAGGTTGCGGTCGGCCAGGTCGGGCGAATCGCCCACGTAGCCCGCGCCGCTGGCGAACGACGACAGCAGCAGCGCGCCTCGTATGTTCCGCAGGCCCTTGGCCGGCGTGCAGTTGGGCTGGGGCATGTCGAAGCTGCACTGGGCCACGTAGTTCTTCGTCATGGCCCAGGCGGTGGACATCGAGCCGCGCGAATAGCCGCCGAGCACCAGCGGAATTTCGCTGGCCGGCATGCCCGCCAGCAGCCGGCCCCGCGTGGCCTCGCCTTCGAGCACTTCGCCCTTCGGCGTGAGGATGCGCAGGCCGCGCCCGGTTTCCAGTGCCGTGAGCGCGCGGAACACGTCCTCGCCTTGCTCCAGCGTGTTGGTGTCGCTGAAGCCGCCCGACAGCCCCTCGCCGCGCCGGTCGTAGGCCAGCACGTCGAAGCCGGCCTTGTTGAGCGCGTACAGGTTCTCGCGCCACCAGCGCTGGCCCATGGTCTCGGTGGTTGCGTTGGGGAAATTGACCGGCACGGTCTTGCCGGTCTTCTCGTCGACGCGGTAGGAGGCCTCGTCGGGATGCTGGATGGCCGTGAGCTGCCCGCCGCCGCCCGGCGCCATGATGACCAGCGCGCGCGTCTTCCTGCCCTTGCCGTCGTCGATGCCCGCGCCTTCGATGTACCAGCCGCGCAGCTTGATGTCGCCGGTCATCTTCAGGTCGATGCGCTCGAAGGTGTCGCGCGGCGCGGTGAACTCCACCACGTAGGTGCGCGCGTCGGCCTCGGCGATGCCCTCGCGGTACGGCGCCCTGGCGAAGAAGGCGGGGCGGCGGATCTGCTTCAGGTCGACGTTGCTGCCGTCGGGGTCGATCCTGCCGGAAGGGTCGACCACCCCGGTCGAGCGCGTGGCGCGTTCCTTGTTGGGCGGCAGCCAGCGCTGCATCTGCGCGTCGATGCGCTTGAAGCAGGCCGGGTCTTCCTTGCAGGCGCGCCAGCGGGACTTGAGCTTGTCGTCGGTGAATTCGCCGATGTAGTAGTTGCCGCCGGCGTAACCCGCCGGCGGACGGTTGGCCGTCATCAGCACCGGCACGCAGACCTTGGCTCCCTTGCTGTTCTTCGGATCCTGCGGCAGGAGGTAGCCGCTCATCATCGCGTTGCGGTCGGTGCCGACCCAGGCGGTGCAGTCGGTGGGCGGCGGCGTGCTGGCCGCGGCCTCGCGCTGGGCTTCGGTGGGGCCGGAGCATGCGCCCAGCAGGAGCACGGCGGCGATGCCGGATGCTGTCATGCAGCGATGGAGCCCGGCAGGGCGCATGGTCGTTTCGGTCAGCATGGAATCGGGTGTTCCGGAAGAAAGGAGGAAGGCGAAATTGGAGTCCCTGATCTTCGCCGCATCAGCGTTCCTCAATGTGGCAGCCAGAACCGTTTCTGGATGCAAGTACGTTCCTTGTCGGCTGTAGGACGCGTCCTGCACGCGCATGCGCTTTTTTCCACTCCTCGCTGCCCCGGCATGCGCGTCCAATCGCCGCCGCTTCACAAGGAGACAAGAGAGTCATGAACTTCGAAGGCATCTATTGCTTCGACACCGCGAGCGTGCGATTTGCCTTCTACCCCGAAGGCCCTGGCGGCCCGCGAGTCATCGCGCAGATTTCCGAGGAAACCCTGCACGACGAATTCGGCGCACGCGAAGTCGGAGACCGCCTGCTGGAGGCATGCAGGCAGCACTTTCACGTCATCGAGCCCGTGGCCGTTGCCCGCTACCAGGCGGGACCGCATCGGTCCATCACGCTCACGATCGACGACTTCGCACTGCACGCCTGAAGAGCCGGCAAGGCTCGAAGCGCTGCATGCGATCGATTCAACCGTGCCCGGCAGGCGCGCGGTGGCGGATCTCGCTTTGCAGTGCGCGCTGGCCGGCCGAGAGAGCCAGTTCATAGCTCTCGGAGGCGTCGTAGGCCTTGCGCAGAACGCGCGGGTGGGCGCCCTTGTCGTCGGTTTCGAGCAGCTGCCAGACGAAGGCGCCCGGCAGCGGCTCCTGGATGATCAGTTCGATGGGGTGTGTCATGGCTTCACCATGGCGCCGAGCGGGCGTCTTGTCTGTAGGTCCGGGCGACTTTCAGGCTTGGGCGCCAGCTGGCGCGGTCATCCGCCTCGACAAAGGCTGCCTTGCCAGGTGTCGAGCTCTTCGCGCTGCGGGAGCGGCTTTCTTTGCCGCTCGGGTATCAGCCCGCCTTTCGGAACGTGAGGTTGATGCGGACGGCACCCAGCAGCGGGTGCGGTTCGTCCTTCAACGGCAGTACGCCGTGATAGCGCAGCCGGTCCTCGCCGCCCCAGACGACGACATCGCCATGCATCAGCGGCACCCGCGCAGCCTTGTCGCCGCGCGCATGTCCGCCGAACAGGAACACGGCAGGCATGCCGAGCGACACCGAGACGATGGGCGCGCCGTAGTCGCGTTCGTCCTTGTCCTGGTGCAGCGAGAGCCGTGCGCCGGGCGCATAGCGGTTCACCAGGCAGGCATCGGGCGCGAAGCCGTCGAAGCCAGCCGTCGTGGCCGCTTCGCGCGCCAGTCGGGTCAAGGGTTCGGGCATGGCGGGCCAGGGCTTGCCGCTGTCGGGATCGGTGGCGCTGTAGCGGTAGCCGCGCCGGTCGCTGGTCCAGCCCAGTGCGCCACAGTTGGTCAGCGCGACGGACATGGTGAAGCCGCCCGGCGTGACGAGATGGCGGAACGGCGCCTGCGCTTCCACGGCGCGGATCGCGGGCAGAAGCTCGTCGACGAAGGGAAGGGCGAAGCCGGGCAGCACGAAGGCACCGATGCCCAGCGGTTCGCGCGCTTCGCGGGGCGGGTCGTCGAACAGGGCGAGGGTGGCTGCCGCTGGCCCGTTGCCGATGTTCCTGGAGTTCGTCGTCATCTTGTTCATTGCCCCCGATCTTTGCCGAAAAGCCGGATCCGTCCCGTGGGCCCTGTTCGATGACGGGCGGTCCGGCGAATGCGCCCGCACCTCCCATGTTCGCGCGATGCCGTTTGGCGGCGCAGCCCGTACCCTCGTCACCCCTCTGGCCATAAGTAGTGCTTAGGGTTTAAATTCCAAAAAATACGTATTCAATGGATGACGGTGAATCCACCATGGACGGCGCTCGACTCGCTCTAAGCGTTCCAGAAGGCTGGACGGGTTGGGTCGAGCTCATGCGTACGCCGAGCGGTACCTACGCCGGTATCGCCGAGCTGAGCTTCAGCGGCATTCCGCGCTGCGCGCTCGTCATCACGCAGCAGCTGTCGTGGGACGCGGCGGTCGAACGGGCCACGCTGCGGGCCGATCATTTCGTCAGGCAATGGGGGCCGGCGGGGCGCTCCTGAGAGGGGCTTGAACTTCCTGCGGCGGCGCACGCAGCAGATGGCGCGGGCTCGTGGTAGAAACCGCGAGCCTTTTCTGGGCCATACCCGGGCCACGCCCGACCCACGCTCCAATCCTCGCACCGCCCCTCCATGCCTCACTTCCCCCGCCGGACTGCCGACAACCCGCATGTCCGATGGCTGGCCTGGCTGTTGCTGGGCATCGCGGCCTTGTGCCTGGCGGGCTGCGCCGGCCTGCCGTCGGAGGTTCAGCGCAAGCCTTCGGTCGCCATCGCGGACGGCGCCGACACCAACCTGGGCCGACTCGTGAAGGCGGCCGCGCCGCCCGGCGAGCCGCTGAGCGGTTTCCGGCTGCTGCCGATGCCGCAGTTCTCGCTGCATGCGCGCATCGAGCTTGCGCGCCGGGCCCAACGCTCCATCGACGTGCAGTACTACCTTGTACAGAACGACGAGACCGGCCGCTACCTGCTGCGTGCCCTGCGCGACGCGGCCGACCGGGGCGTGCGCGTGCGGCTGCTGGCGGACGACCTCTACACCGCCGGCGCCGATCCGCTCTTCGCGAGCTTCGCCTCGCACCCGAACGTGGAGGTGCGGTTCTTCAATCCGTTTCCCGCGGGGCGCGACCGCTTCGGCACCCGGTGGGCCTGGTCGATCCTCGACTTCGACCGCGTGCACCGCCGCATGCACAACAAGCTGTACGTGGTGGACAACACCATCGGCGTGATGGGCGGGCGCAACATGGCCAACGAGTACTTCCTGCGCGACGGGGGCTCGAACTTCATCGACATCGACACGCTGGTGGCCGGCGCCGTGGTGCCCAGGCTGTCCTCGCTGTTCGACATGTACTGGAACAGTCCGTACGTCTATCCCATCGAGTCGCTGGTGCCGCCCACCGGCGAAACGCCGCAGCAACTGCGCGAGCGATTCGACCGCCTCACCACCGGCCCGGAGCAGCTGCACCCCGAGGAGCCCGGGTCCACCGACCTGCTGGGCAACAACCCCCTGGCCAAGGACCTGGACGCCGGCGCGCTGAAGCTGGTCTGGGCCCGTGCCGAGGCGTACGCCGACCCGCCCGCCAAGGCGCTCGGCCCGACCGACGAGGCGCGCGGCCTGCCCGCCGACGAGTCGAAGGACAGCGTGCTCTACAACGTGCAGCGCTACCTGCGCGGCGCCGAGAACGAGATCATGCAGACCACGCCCTACCTGATTCCGGGGCGCGGCGGCATGGAGACGATCCGCATCGTGCGCGGCAACGGCGTGGGCTACACCATCGTCACCAATTCGCTGGCGGCCACCGACGAGTCGCTGGTGCACATCGGCTACCGCCGCTATCGCTCCCAGATGCTGCGCCTGGGCGTGGAGCTGTACGAGCTGAGTCCCAAGCGGGTGGAGCAGACGAAGCGCTTCGGCATGTACGGCTCTGCAAGCGGCAGGCTGCACGGCAAGTCGGCGGTGATCGACCGCAAGATCGTCTTCATCGGCTCGATGAACTTCGACCCGCGCTCGATGCTGCACAACACCGAGGTCGGCATCTTCATCTTCAGCCCGCAGATCGCTCAGCAGCTCACCAGCCTGATCGGCTTCATCCGGCTGGACGGCGCCTACCAGCTCCAGCTGGGCCCGACGGGCGCCATCGAGTGGGTGAGCCCGGCCTCGGGCGACGCGGCCGACACCATCCTGCACCGGGAGCCCGAGACGGACTTCTGGTCGCGCTGGAAGCTCGAACTGCTCGCGCCGCTGGTACCCGAGAGCCTGCTTTAGGCGGGGTCGGTCCGCATCCTCAAAACAGAGGATGGTCGGGAGGAGGGGGCTCCAGAAGAATCGCAACGCTCGTGTTACGAGTTGATTCTTTTGTTTGCTCCTTCACTCACCAGACCATCCATGAAAACAAACTTTGCGATCTCCGCGGCCTCCGGCCGGTCCTTCTTCAAGACGACGCGCTGCGCATGCGCAGTGGCGCTCCTGATCTCGCTCGGTGCCTGTGGCGGAGGTGGGGGCGGCGGTGGCGGCGGGTTCGCCGGCTTCCCGGCCTCGGGCAGCGGCAACCCGCCGGCCAGCAATCCGCCAGCCAGCGATCCGCCGGCCGCATCGGCGCCGGTTACGTTTTCGGGCACGGCAGCCTCCGGTCTGCCGCTGGTGGGTACCGTCACCGTCAAGGACGCCAAGGGCGCGACCAAGACCGAACCGCTGGTCAACGGCAACTACAAGATCGACGTGAGCGGCATGACCGCGCCCTTCGTCTTCCGTGCCGAGGGCACGGTGGCCGGCGAGCGCGTGGTGATCCATTCGGCTGCGACAGCCGCCGACGTCAACGGCACCATCAACATCACGCCGCTGACCGACCTGGTGGTGGCCAACATCGCCGGCCGGCTGGCCTCGCAGTATTTCGACGGTGGCGAGTTCGCCTCGCTCACCCCCGAGCAGCTCAAGGCGGAGTCCGACGGCCTGAAGGCCAAGCTGCTGCCGGTGCTGCAGGCCATGGGCGTCGACGCCAGCATCGACCTGCTGCGCACGGCCTTCACGCCGCTGTCGAGCGCGCTGGACAAGGCGCTCGACGTGCTGCGCGTGAGCGTCGACCCGGCCACCAACGTGGCGACCATCACCAACGTCGTCACGCAGCAGCAGATCTCGGACGACCTGGCCGTGAAGGCGGCGGCCGAGACTTCGACCACGCCGATGAGCGGCTCCGGCATGGACACGGCGGCCAACGACATCGTGCTGATCCGCAAGGTGCTGTCCGACTTCGTGGGCAAGTTCGCGACCGGGCTGCCCGCGCCGTCGGAGCTGCTGTCGCTGATGACCGACGGTACCAACCCGGTCACCGGCACCTACGGCTTCAGGTCCTCCGACCTCAACGCCGCGCAGTTCGCGAACGAAACGGCGACCGACACCAATCTCGTGGGCGCCAGCTTCACCGACGTGGTCATCAAGCGCATCAACTACACCATCGACGCGAACAACACGAGCCCGCGCGCGTATGTCGAGTTCACGCACAAGGACAAGAACGGCGTTGCCTTCAGCAACAACCAGGGCATGCAGATCGTCAAGGGCACGGACGGCGCGTGGCGCCTGCGCGGCGACGGGCGCGTGCTGGACATCAATCCGCACGTCCACGCCACCAAGGAAAAGGCGTCTGGTTGCGTGAGCAGCTCGCTGCAGTTCGAGATCCAGGACACGAACACCTCCAACAGCGGCAACGTCGCGTCGGTGGTCGTCACCGGCCCGGGGCTGCCCGCCGGCGGCCTGCGCCACTCGCGTCCCTCGAGCGGCGGCCCGTGGCCGATCGATGGCGGCTCGACCTACAACTATTACTACCTGACGTCGAACTGCCCCGGCCTGCCGAACGCCGGCCTGAGCGACAGCGCGATCGCGGCGCTTCCCGCCACGCCCGAGTACACCTTCACGGCCTACGAGAGCGACGGCACGACGGTGGCCAAGTTCAACGGCTTCGACATCATCTACAAGCACCGCTTCCACGGTCGGCCGATGACGCTGGCGGAAGCCGTCGCCACGAGCTACCCGGGCTTCTCGACCACGCCGGCCCTGTCGTCCTACTCGGGCGGCAGCGACTTCTCGATCAGCGCCACCGGCCTGAACCCGGGCTTCGCCGCGCAGTTCTTCCTGAACCTGATGGCGGGCCCCTCGGGCGGCGCGCAGGATCTGGCCGACGTGGCGTCGTCGGCCACGGGCACGGCATCGAAGACCTTCAACCTGCCGGCGCAGGGCTCGGTGGCCTACCGGAACATGTTCGTCAGCACCTACGACAGCAGCTGGCGCGAGATCGTGCTTCGCGACAACACGACGGCCGAATGACCGACTGAGGCAGGGAGGATTGGCGCCCGTTTTTCTTCAGGCGCCCTGAAAGCCGAAAGCCCCCGAAAGGGGGCTTTCTTCTTGGGCGGCGGGCGCTGCCGTCGTCGCTGCCGCTACTGCTGCAGGCGGCCGTTGAGATACGGCTCCGGATCGACCGGGTTGCCGTTCTTGCGGATCTCGAAGCGCAGCTTCACGCGGTCGGCATTGCTGCGGCCCATTTCGGCGATCTTGTCGCCCTGGCGGACCACCGCGTTCTCTTTCACGAGGATGGTCTGCACGTGCGCGTAGGCCGTGAGGAAGGTCTCGTTGTGCTTGACGATGACCATGTTGCCGTAGGCCGGCAGTTCGCCGCCTACGTACACCACGCGGCCATCGGCCGAGGCGACGACCGGGTCGCCGAGGTTGCCGGCGATGTCGATGCCCTTGACGCGGTCGCCGTCGAAGCGGGCGATGGTCGCGCCGTTGGCGGGCCGGATGAACAGCGCCGCCGGGCGCTGCTGCACCGGTGGCTTGACCGCCGGGGCCGGCCACGGGGTGTTGAGGTCGACCGAGGCGCAGCCGGCGAGGCCTGCGGCAAGCAGCGCCGCGGCGCCGGTACGTAAAACAAAAGTCTGAAGGTGCATGGGGCTCTGTTCGAACGGATTCGTTGCGGAGGGTTCCTGCAATCCGGCACGCCGTGCGCGCCACGCGGGCGATGCTAGCAAACCGCCGCGCCGGCGCCGTGCGAAAGAGCAACCGGCTGTGAGGAGGGCATTCGGGGCATCGGCTGCCCCGGGGGCGGCGTTACTTGAGTGGAATGGGCGTGCCGCGGTCGATGGGCACCGCCGTCACGCTGTTCTTGGGCGAGCCGTCGATCAGCAGGTCGGAGTAGGTCAGGTAGACCAGCGTGTTGCGCTTGGCATCCACCATGCGCACCACGCGCAGGCGCTTGAAGAGCACCGACAGCCGCTCGCTGTAGACCTCCTCGCGCTTGGGCAGCGGTTGCGTGATGCTCACCGGGCCGACCTGGCGGCAGGCGATGGAGGCTTCGGACTTGTCCTCGGCCACGCCGAAGGCGCCGGCCAGCCCGCCGGTCTTGGCGCGCGAGACGTAGCAGGTCACGCCGTTGACCTTGGGGTCGTCGTAGGCCTCGATCACGATCTTGTGGTCAGGACCGATGAGCTTGAAGGCGGTGTCGACGTCGCCCACGGTTTCCGCCTTGGCCGCCGCTGCCGCCAGCGCAAAGCCGAGGCTGGCGCCGTAGAGGAGGGTGGCGCGCAGTGTCTTGTTCATGGATTTCGTCAAACGATGCTGAGTTCGTGCACGCGGTCGAAACTGCCGCGCCGCCGGTCGGCGAAGTAGTGCTCGAGCGTTTCGCGCACGGTGCGGAAGGCGATCTCGTCCCAGGGAATTTCCTCTTCGGCGAAGAGCTTCGCCTCGATGGTCTCGTGGCCCGGGTCGAACTTGTCGTCGAGCAGCCGGGCGCGGTAGAACAGGTGCACCTGGCCCACGCGCACCACGCTGATCACCGAGAAAAGACCTTCGAGCTCGAAGTTGGCACCGGCCTCCTCGTCGGTCTCGCGGGCCGCGCCCTGCGCGGTGGTTTCCTCGAGTTCCATGAAGCCGGCCGGCAGCGTCCACTTGCCCCAGCGCGGCTCGATGTTGCGCTTGCACAGCAACACCTTGTCGCCCAGGACCGGAATGGTGCCGACCACGTTCAGCGGGTTCTCGTAGTGGATGGTGTGGCAGGCCGGGCAGACGGCGCGCTGCTTGGTGTCGCCGTCGTCCGGCACGCGGTAGACCACCGCGGTGCCACAGTTCTTGCAATGCTTGATGGGTACGCGCAGGAGCATGAATGAATCCGGCCGCCGTCTTCAGACGATCTTGACGGTCAGCTTCGGCAGGCCTGCGACCTCGCCCACGAGCGTGTCGCCGGCCACCACGGCGGCCACGCCTTCTGGTGTGCCGGTGTAGATCAGGTCGCCGGGCTGCAGCTCCCAGGCTGCCGACAGGTGCTCGATGGTCTCGGCCACGTTCCAGATCAGCTTGCCCACGTTGCTGCGCTGGCGGTCGGTGCCGTTCACCTGCAGCGAGATTTCTGCCTTTTCGGCGTCGCCGGCCTGCGCCACCGGCACGATCGGGCCGATGGGCGCGCTCTGCTCGAAGCCCTTGCCGATGTCCCAGGGGCGGCCCTGCTTCTTCATGTCGTTCTGCAGGTCGCGGCGCGTCATGTCGAGGCCGACCGCGTAGCCGTAGATGTGCTTGTGGGCGTCGGCGGCGGCAATGTTCTTGCCGCCGGTGCCGATGGCGACCACGAGTTCGATCTCGTGGTGCAGGTTCTTCGTGAGCGAGGGGTAGGCCATGGTGCCGGTCTGGCCCGCATCGACCACCACCAGCGCGTCGGCGGGCTTCATGAAGAAGAAGGGCGGCTCGCGGCCGGTGAAGCCCATTTCCTTGGCGTGATCTTCGTAGTTGCGGCCCACGCAGTAGATGCGGTGCACCGGAAAGCGGGCGGGCTGGCCGGCCACGGGCACCGAGACGGCGGCGGGCGGGGCGAAGACGAACTCGGAAGCCATTGAGACGTGTCCTTTTTCAACGAAACCTGGGCGGGAAACCGGCAGTGTGCCAGAGGCAGGGGGCTCACAATAGACAGCCCGCCCGGCGTATTCCTTCTCCATTCCCCTCATTTCCCACCATGCCCATCCGAATCGGCAAGGCCGGCAAGGCCAACGCGCTCAACGAACTAGGCCGCCGGCTCGACGAGGAGGGCGACCAGGACGGCGCACTGCAAGCCTACGCGCAGGCCGGCGCGGTGCTGCCGAACTGGTCGGCCCCCTGGTACAACATCGGCCTCATCCACAAGTACCGCGGCGACTGGGCCGCCTCGCTGCAGGCCAATGCCAGGGCCGTGCAATGCGACCCGGGCAACCAGGGCGCCATCTGGAACCTCGGCATCGCCGCCACGGCGCTGGGCGATTGGGACGCGGCCCGCAATGCCTGGCGGCAGTACGGCATCAAGGTGCCGGACGGCGATGGGCCGGTCGATCTCTTCATCGGGCTCACGCCCATCCGCGTGCATGGCGACGAGGCCAGCGAAGTGGTGTGGGCCGACCGCATCGATCCGGCGCGCGCCATCCTGCGCAACGTGCCCACGCCGGACAGCGGCCATCGCTACGGCGACCTCGTGCTGCACGACGGCGCGGCCAACGGCTACCGCCTGCGCGGCGAGCGCGAGGTGCCGGTGTTCGACGCGCTCGAGCTGATCGCGCCCTCGGACTACTCGACCTACGAGGTCGGCATCGAGGATGCGACGAAGGAAGACATCGACGCGCTGGTCCGGCGCTTCGAGGCCGCCGACGCCAGCGCCGAGAACTGGACCACCAGCATGCAGATACTGTGCCGCGCCTGCTCCGAGGGCCGCCCTTACGGCGAAGGCCAGCACAACCATGGCGAAGGCGAGGAGCCCGGCGCGCTGGGGCCGTGGCGCATCGGTATCGCCGCCCGCCAGGAAGAAGCCGCGCGCCGCATCCTCGGCGAGTGGCGGGATGCCATCGCCACCACATCGCCGAAGGTCGCGCTGGTGGACTTCCGCTGCGTGCTGGTGGCTATGGCCCGCTCCTGACACTCCGCTCACGGGTGAGCGCTATGCTTGCGAAATCATGAAGCTGCACAACTACTTCCGTTCCTCCGCCTCGTTCCGCGTTCGCATCGCCCTCAACCTGAAGGGCCTTGATTTCGACTATGTTCCCGTGCACATCGCGCGCGGCGACCACCGCACCGGCCCCTTCGCCTCCATCTCAGCCGACCGGCTGGTGCCGCTGCTCGAGGACGAGGGCGAGCGCTTCTCGCAATCGATGGCCATCATCGAGTACCTCGACGAAGTGCATCCCGAGCCGGCGCTGCTGCCGCACGACCCGGTGGGCCGCGCCCATGTGCGCGCGCTGGCGCAGTCGATCGCCTGCGAGATCCACCCGCTCAACAACCTGCGCGTGCTCAAGTACCTCGTGCAGGACCTGAAGCTCGACGAAGACGCCAAGAACGCCTGGTACCGCCACTGGGTGCGCGACGGCCTGCAGGCCTTCGAACGCCAGCTCGCGCAGTACCCCGCCGGCATCTACTGCTGGGGCAACACGCCCACCATGGCCGATTGCTGCCTGGTGCCGCAGATCTTCAACGGCCGCCGCTTCGACTGCGACTTCAGCGGCCTGCCGCGCACCATGGCGGCCTTCGAGGCCTGCATGGAGCTCGACGCCTTCCAGCGCGCCCAGCCCTCGCAGGCACCCGACGCGGAAGCCTGAAGCCGATGGATGCACGCTGGCTCGTGCCCGAGTGGCCCGCGCCGTCGAACGTGAGGGCCGTGTGCACCACGCGCGAGGGTGGGGTTTCTGCCGGACGTTATGAAAGCCTGAATCTCGGCGACCACGTGGGCGACGAGCCCGCGCATGTGGCAGAAAACAGGAGCCGCCTGCGCGCAGCCGTCGGCGCGCGACCGGTCTTCCTGCAACAGGTTCACGGCACGGGCGTGGTTGCGCTCGACGCCCCGCAGGACGCGGTACGCGACGGGACCGCCGCCGATGCCTGCACGGCCACCGCCACCGGCCTGGCCTGCACCATCATGGTGGCCGACTGCCTGCCTGTGCTCTTCACCGATGAATCCGGTCACCGCGTGGCCGCGGCGCATGCCGGCTGGCGGGGGCTGGCGGGCGGAGTGCTCGAGCAGACCGTAAAGGCTTTCGAGGCTGAGGGCGCTTCGCGTGTCATCGCCTGGCTTGGGCCGTGCATCGGCCCCAAGGCCTTCGAGGTGGGGCCGGAGGTCAAGGCCGCCTTCGAGGCGCATGCGCCCGAAGCCGCATCGTGCTTCAGGCCCGCGCCGGCACCGGGCAAATGGCTGGCCGACCTGCCCGCGCTGGCGCGCCAGCGGCTGCAAGCGGCGGGCATCGGGGCGGTGTACGGCAACGACGGCAGCGACCTGTGGTGCACCGTCACCGACGCTTCAAGGTTCTTTTCGCACCGGCGCGACGGCGTCAGCGGCCGTTTCGCCGCCCTGGTCTGGAAGGTCTGAGCTTGCAGCTTCGGCCGCCGCGCGCCTCGCGGCTTCCTGTGCCTCGAGTTCGCGCTGCTTGATCGCTCGGCGTCGTGCGGGAGTGCCCATCAGGTAAACCACCAGTGCCACCGGCGCCAAACCGTACAAAAGAAATGTGAAGATGGCGCCCAGCACGGTGCCTGTGGTGTTGGTGGCCTCGGCCACGGCCATCATCAGGGCGACATACAACCAACCGATGACGATCAGATGGATAAACACGGGAAGTTTCAGTTGGTAAGCAAGGGGGGCGGCGTTGTGAGGGCCCTGTGAATGCAGCATACTCAAAACACGCAAGCCATCCGTACCGTTTCAGGCGAGGACCAGGAGACATGATGAAGCAACAAGCCACGGGGGCCGATGCGTTCGCGCCCTTCCAGCAGGCACTTTCAGAGGGATGGAGCAAGGCGCTGGAATCGTTCCAGCAGTCCGCCGCGCAAGGGGCTTCGGCCTTCAACGTCGGCGGCACGCCGCTATGGGAACTGCCGCCGGGCGTGAAGATGCCCGAGCTGCCCAGGTTCTCCATCGATCCCGAAAAACTCCAGTCCATCCAGCAGCAATACGTTGCCGAAGCGACCGAACTCTGGCGCCAGGGCTTCGGCGCGAAGCCGGAAGGCGACAAGCGCTTCGCCGGCGATGCCTGGGGCAGCAACCCGCTGTCGGCTTTCTCGGCGGCCGTGTACCTGCTCAACGGCCGCACCATGCTCGGCATGGCCGAGGCCATCGATGCCGATGAAAAGACCAAGGCGCGCCTGCGTTTCGCGGTCGAGCAATGGATGGCAGCCTCGGCGCCCAGCAACTCGCTGGCCTTCAACGCCGAAGCGCAGAAGAAGGCCATCGACACGCAGGGCGAGAGCATCGCCAGGGGCATCCAGAACCTGCTGCACGACGTCAGGCAGGGCCACCTCAGCATGACCGACGAGAGCGCCTTCGAAGTGGGGCGCAACGTGGCCACCACCGAGGGCGCCGTGGTGTTCGAGAACGAGTTCTTCCAGCTGCTCGAATACAAGCCGCTCACGGCCAAGGTGCACGAGCGACCCTTCCTGCTGGTGCCGCCCTGCATCAACAAGTTCTACATCCTCGACCTGCAGCCCGAGAACTCGCTGATCCGCTATGCGAACGAGCAGGGCCACCGGGTGTTCGTGGTGAGCTGGCGCAATCCCGACGAGTCGATGGCCAAGGCCACCTGGGACGACTACATCGAGAACGCCGCCATCAAGGCGATCCACACGGTGCAGGAGATCAGCGGCAGCAAGCAGATCAACACGCTCGGCTTCTGCGTGGGCGGCACCATCCTGAGCACCGCGCTCGCCGTGCTCGCGGCGCGCGGCGAGAAGCCTGCCGCCTCGGTCACGCTGCTGACCACCTTCCTCGACTTCAGCGACACCGGCATCCTCGACATCTTCGTGGACGAGACCATGGTGGCGTACCGCGAAATGCAGCTCGGCAAGGGCGGCCTGCTGCCCGGCGGCGACCTGGCCTCGACCTTCAGCTTCCTGCGGCCCAACGACCTGGTGTGGAACTACGTGGTCGGCAACTACCTGAAGGGCGAGACCCCGCCGCCCTTCGACCTGCTGTACTGGAACAGCGACGCCACCAACCTGCCGGGCCCGTTCTACGCCTGGTACCTGCGCAACACGTACCACGAGAACAAGCTGGCCAAGCCGAACGCGCTCACCGTCTGCGGCGAGAAGATCGACCTGGGCAGCATCGACATCCCGGCCTACATCTACGGCTCGCGCGAAGACCACATCGTGCCGATCGGCGGCGCGTATGCCTCCACGCAGCTGCTGCCCGGCAGGAAGCGCTTCGTGATGGGTGCCTCGGGCCACATCGCAGGCGTGATCAACCCGCCCGCCAAGAAAAAGCGCAGCCACTGGATTCGCGACGACGGCAAGTTCCCGAAGACGCAGGCCGAATGGCTGACCGGTGCGCAGGAGCATCCCGGCAGCTGGTGGACCGACTGGGCACAATGGCTCAAGGGGCACGCGGGCAAACAGGTTCCCGCGCCCAAGGCGTACGGCAACGGCAAGGCTTACAAGGCCATCGAGCCGGCGCCCGGACGCTACGTCAAGGCCAAGGCTTGAAGAACATGGCACACCCCCAGGCTTGCCCACTGCGTGTGGCCGCCAACCCCCTTGCAGGGGGCAACACCAGCGGCCCGGCAAAGCCGGTTCCGCGGTGTTCCTGGGGTGGGCCGTGGCTTGGCGCAAGTCGCGCCTGCAGTTTTGATACGCAGATTCTTTAATCACTTCAACGGAGAACCTCATGGAAGACATCGTCATCGTTTCGGCAGCACGCACGGCGGTCGGCAAGTTCGGCGGCTCGCTCGCCGGCATCCCGGCCACGGAGCTGGGTGCGATCGTGATCAAGGAAGTGATTGCACGCGCCAACCTCACGGCCGAGCAGGTCGGCGAGGCCATCATGGGCCAGGTGCTGGCAGCCGGCGCGGGCCAGAACCCCGCGCGCCAGGCGTGGCTCAAGAGCGGCGGCACCAAGGAAACCCCGGCGCTCACCATCAACGCCGTGTGCGGCTCGGGCCTGAAGGCCGTGATGCTGGCGGCGCAGGCCGTGGCCACGGGCGACAGCGAGATCGTCATTGCCGGCGGCCAGGAAAACATGAGCGCAGCGCCGCACGTGCTGCCCAATTCGCGCAACGGCCAGCGCATGGGCGACTGGAAGCTGGTCGACACCATGATCGTCGACGGCCTGTGGGACGTCTACAACCAGTACCACATGGGCATCACCGCCGAGAACGTGGCAAAGAAGTACGGCATCGACCGCTCCGCGCAGGACGAGCTGGCGCTGGGCAGCCAGACCAAGGCCGCCGCCGCGCAGGACGCCGGCAAGTTCAAGGACGAGATCGTCGGCGTGAGCATTCCGCAGAAGAAGGGCGACCCGGTCGTCTTCAACACCGACGAATTCATCAACCGCAAGACCAGCGCCGAAGGCCTGGCCGGCCTGCGCCCCGCCTTCGACAAGGCCGGCGGCGTGACGGCAGGCAATGCCTCGGGCCTGAACGACGGCGCCGCCGCCGTGATGGTGATGACCGCCAAGAAGGCCGCAGCCCTCGGCCTGAAGCCGCTGGGCCGCATCGCCAGCTACGCCACCGCCGGCCTCGACCCCGCCATCATGGGCATGGGCCCCGTGCCCGCCTCGACCAAGGCGCTGCAGCGCGCCGGCTGGAAGGCCGCCGACCTCGACCTGCTCGAGATCAACGAAGCCTTCGCCGCGCAGGCCTGCGCCGTGAACAAGGAAATGGGCTGGGACATCAACAAGGTGAACGTCAACGGCGGCGCCATCGCCATCGGCCACCCCATCGGCGCGTCGGGCTGCCGCATCCTGGTAACGCTGCTGCACGAAATGCAGCGCCAGAACGCCAAGAAGGGCATCGCCTCGCTGTGCATCGGCGGGGGCATGGGCGTTGCGCTGACGATCGAGCGCTGATCGTCGTCCCGTCGTTCCGATGACGGCGCCCGGCGCGCCGTCACCGCCGGCTCAGCGCGCCATCGCCATCGACGGCCGCTGCGCCATCGCCGCGCGCCAGCGCAGCAGCTCGGGGTGTTGCTCCCCGGGCTTGACCCGCACCACGCGGGCGAAGTCCACCGCCACCACGGCAGTGATGTCGGCAATGCTGAACTGGTCGGTGGCGATGAAATCGCGGCCGGCCAGCCGTTCGTTCAGCGTCTCGAAGAAATGCTGGATTCGCGCCAGCCCGCGCTGGGCCAGCTCGGGGATCTGCGCGTAGTTCACCGGACCGGGCAGCGCCCGGTTTGCCATGGCAGGTGAACTGTTGCGCAGCGTCTCGGCGATGGCCAGCAGGCCTTCGAACTCGATGCGCCAGTTCCAGCTGGCGATCTCGGCCTTTTCGCGCGGCGTGACGCCCATCAGCGGCGGCTGCGGGCATCGGGCCTCCACCCATGCCGCGATGGCGGCGTTGTCGGTCAGCAGCAGGCCGTCTTCTTCGTCCGTGCGCAGTGCCGGCACGGTGCATTGCGGATTGATCGCGCGGTAGGCATCGCCCATCTGCTCACCACGAGCGAGGTCGACCTGCACGGTCTCGTGCGAAATGCCCTTCTCGGCAAGCAGGATGCGCGCGCGCCGCGGGCTGGGTGCGGTGGCGCAGTCGTAGAGAATGATCATCGTCCGTTCAACTCCTGGAACTCATCGCATGAATGGCACGACAGCCTACACGCCGCCCACCGTCTGGTCATGGAACAAGGAAAACGGCGGGCGCTTCGCGAACATCAATCGCCCGATCGCTGGGGCGACGCACGAGAAGGACCTGCCGGTAGGCAAGCATCCGCTGCAACTCTATTCGCTGGCAACGCCCAACGGCGTGAAGGTGACGGTGATGCTAGAGGAACTGCTGGCGCTGGGCCACGCGGGCGCCGAGTACGACGCCTGGCTGATCCGCATCAATGAAGGCGACCAGTTCGGCAGCGGCTTCGTGGCGGTGAACCCGAACTCCAAGATCCCCGCGCTGATGGACCGCAGCGGCGACACGCCCATCCGCGTGTTCGAGTCGGCCGCGATCCTGCAGTACCTGGCCGAGAAGTTCGGCAACGCCTTCCTGCCGACGCACCAGCCGGCGCGCGCCGAATGCCTGTCGTGGCTGTTCTGGCAGATGGGCAGCGCGCCTTACCTGGGCGGTGGCTTCGGGCACTTCTATGCCTACGCGCCGACGAAGATCGAATACGCGATCGACCGCTTCGCCATGGAAACCAAGCGCCAGCTCGACGTGCTCGACCGCCGCCTGGCCGAGAGCCGCTACCTGGCGGGCGATGAATACACCGTCGCCGACATGGCCGTCTGGCCCTGGTACGGCACCCTCGCCAAGGGCCAGCTGTACGAGTCGGGCGAGTTCCTCTCGGTGAGCGAATACAGCAACGTGCTGCGCTGGACCGACGAGATCGCCAGGCGCCCGGCGGTGCAGCGCGGCCGCATGGTCAACCGCACCTGGGGGCAGCCGTCGAGCCAGCTGCACGAGCGGCACGATGCCGGCGACTTCGACACCCGGACCCTGGACAAGCTCGAAGCGAAATAGACAACCATGAGCGACAAGATCCTGGTCTTCTACGGCTCCTATCGTTCCGACCGCATGGGTGTGCGCCTGGCGGATTTCATCGTCTCGGGGCTTCGGGCACGCGGCGACGACGCCGAGTTGATCGACGCGAAGGCGGTCGACCTGCCCATGCTCGACCGCATGTACAAGGAATATCCGAAAGGCACGGCGCCGGCGGCGATGGAGGCCCTGGCCGAGAAGATCCGCACGGCCGACGCCTTCGTCTTCGTCACCGGCGAATACAACTGGGGCCCGCAGCCGGGCCTGAAGAACCTCACTGACCACTTCCTCGAGGAGTGGTTCTGGCGCCCCGCGGCCATCGCGAGCTATTCGGCGGGACGCTTCTCGGGCGTGCGCTCGGGCACGGTGTGGCATTCGATCCTGTCGGAGATGGGCATGGTCGTCGTGTCGAGCACGCTCGCCGTCGGGCCGATCTCGCAGACGCTGGATGCGGCAGGCAAGCCGACGGGGCCTGCGGGCGAATCGCTGCAGCGTTCGTTCGGTCGGTTTGCGGACGATCTGGCCTGGTGGACCGAGGCGGCGCGAGCGCAGCGGGCGCACAAGGCGCCGCCTTACTGATGGATGGCCCGGGGGCTCGCGGCAAGGCGTCGCGGGCCAGCTTGTTCACCGCTCAAATTTTGGGCAAAGTGTGGAATGCCCTTATAAAACAACGACTTGCATTCCTTTTACAAGGCTCCTCATGAGTTATCCCCAAAGTTGTGCACTGAAAATGGGGAAGAAGCCGGCTTTTCCACATTCCAGCCGCAAGTGGCTGATCCGATAGCGTTTTTCGCTCACGGAAAACCGTGAAAAACTGGGTCCTGAGGCTGTTTGAAGGCTCTGCGAAGCGGTTTTGGCGGCCAAAGTTGTTCACCGCCCAAATTTTGAGCAAACTAAGGAATACCCTTGTAAAACAACGACTTGCATTCGTTTTACAAGGCTCCTCATGAGTTACCCCCAAAGTTGTCCACGGAAAATGGGGACGGGAGCGAGTTGTTCAGCAATCGCGCGCAAGTCCCTGTTTTTGGCCGCTGCGCTCAGCTTCCTTCAGCCTGCTGCCCGGCATAGTGCCGGCACAGGGTTTCGACCAGCGCCTGTGCGTAGACCGGCAATGCGGCCCGGTCCCGCACCAGCAGATACCGCTCCCGCACGCACCACGCATCGCTGAGGTCGATCAGCGCGAGCTGCATGCTTTCCTGGTTGCGCCGTGCCGCCGACTCGGGCACCACGCCGATGCCCACGCCGTTGCCGATCATCCGGCACATCGCGTCGAAGCTGCCGAGCTGGATGCGCAGCTTCTGCCGCTTGCCGAGGTTGTCGGTGATCTGCGCCAGGAAGGTCTGCAGCGTGCTGCCTTGCTGCATGCCGATGGCGTCCTCGTCCAGCGTCTCGGCGAAAGAGATCTTCTTGCGCCTTGCGAAGCGGTGCCTGCGCGAGGTGGCGAGCACCAGCCGGTCGGTGCTGAAGTGAATGGCTTCCAGCCCCAGCGTGTCGACGCGGCCGGCGACGATGCCGATGTCGGCGCGGCCGTCGAGCACGCCGCGCGGGATCTGAGCATTCGGTTTTTCCTGAAGGTCGACGTTGATGCGCGGGTTGCGCGAGAGAAAGCCCGGCAGGATCTCGGGCAGGAAATCGGTCACCGCCGTGGTGTTGGCGAACACGCGCAGGTGGCCGCGCAGGCCGCCGCCGTATTCGAGCAGGTCGGCGCGCAGCTGCTCCGTCTGGTGCAGCACGAGGCGTGCGTGATGCAGGAAGGCTTCGCCCGGCGGCAGCAGCCGCACGCCGCGGGCCTCGCGCTGCAGCAGTTGCAGGCCGGCTTGCGTTTCCAGCGCCTTGATGCGCGCGCTGGCGGCGGCCAGCGACATGTGCTGGCGCTCGGCCGCCCGCGTGAGGCTGCCGAGTTCGGCCGTGGCCACGAAGAGGCGCAGGTCGGTGAGGTCGAAGAGCATCGGGCGATGCTAGACCTTCCCTGACCCCGAGCCTTCGGAAACGCGGAAGGCTGGGTTCCGAAATCGCAGATTGCGCGCAAGGGTGGGGCGCACGACCATGCGGCCATGGAGACACAACGCATGAGATTCCGCGCATTCGCGCTGCTGGCCCTCGCCGCCGCAACCACCCTGATGCAGGCCGGCCCGGCCCGCGCCGATTCATATCCCTCGCGCCCCGTCACCCTCGTGGTGCCCCAGGCCGCGGGCGGCACCAACGACATCGTCGGCCGCCTCGTGGGCCAGAAGCTCGGCGAGGTGATGAACAACGCCAGCGTGGTGGTCGACAACCGCCCCGGCGCCGGCGGCAACATCGGCACCCAGCTGGTGGCCAAGGGCCCGAAGGACGGCTACACGCTGCTCATGACCATCAGCAGCAGCCAGGCCATCAACCCGGCGCTCTACAGGAACCCGGGCTTCGACCCAGTGAAAGACTTCAAGCCCGTCGGTCTCGTCGGTGCGGTGCCCAACGTGCTGCTGGTCAACCCGAGCTTCCCGGCGAAGAACTTCGCCGAATTCCTGAAGCTCGCGCGGGCGAAGGGCGCCAACTACCAGTACGCCTCGGCCGGCAACGGCACGCTCAACCACCTGCTCGGTGAAATGCTCAACAGCATGGCCGGCATCTCGATGCAGCACGTGCCGTACAAGGGCGTGGCGCCCGCGCTCAACGACGTGCTGGGCGGCCAGTTGCCGATCGTGTTCGCGAGCCTGCCTTCGGCGCTGCCGCACATCAAGGCCGGCAAGCTGCGCGCGCTGGCGGTGAGCGGCGAGAAGCGCTCGCCCGTGCTGCCCGACGTACCCACCATCGCCGAGGCCGTGCCCGGCTACAACGGCACGCTGTGGATAGGCCTGTTCGCGCCCGCAGGCGTTCCGGCTGACGTGCTGGCGACATTGCAGGACGCCACGCGCAAGGCGCTGGCTTCGAAGGATCTGCGCGACAAGCTCGACCAGCAAGGCGTGGAGATTGCCCCGCCGACCACGCCCGAACAGTTCTCGGCGCTGCTGCAGGACGACCTCGCCAAGTGGGCGCGGATCGTCAAGGCCTCCGGTGCCGCGGTCGATTGAACGACGACGAAGAAATCCATGAGCAACGACACACCTCCCATGATCGACAGCGACGCGCTGGCGAAGCTGCAAGCCTGGCAGGGCCGCAGCGAAACGCTGGCCGACGACATCACCGCCGCGCCCGTGCGCGCGCTCTCCGCCACGCTCGACCGCGAAGATCCGCAGCCCGAAAGTGGCACGCGCCTGCCCGAGCTATGGCACTGGCTCTACTTCCTGCCGCACCACCGCCAGTCCGAGATCGGCGAGGACGGCCACGCGAAGCGCGGCGGCTTTCTGCCGCCCGTGCCGCTGCCGCGCCGCATGTGGGCCGGCGGGCGGCTCAACTGGGAGCAGGGCAATCCGCTGAAGGTCGGCGACAAGGTCGAGCGCACTTCGACCATCGCATCGGTCACCCACAAGGCGGGCCGTACCGGCGAGCTGGTGTTCGTGCTGGTGCGCCACGAGGTGCGCAACGGGCGCGGCCTCGCGCTGACCGAGGAGCACGACATCGTCTACCGCGCCGCGGCGCAACCGGGCGAAGCGGGTCCGCCGCCCACGCCCGCGCCGAAGGACGCAGCCTTCAGCCGCGACATCGCCCCCGACGACGTGCTGCTCTTCCGCTACTCGGCGCTCACCTTCAACGGCCACCGCATCCACTACGACCGCCGCTACGTCACGCAGGTCGAGGGCTACCCGGGCCTGATCGTGCACGGCCCGCTGATCGCAACGCTGCTGGTCGACCTGCTGCGCCGCAACGTACCGGGCGCGCAGCTCGCGCGCTTCGAGTTCCGCGCGGTGCGGCCGACCTTCGACATCGCGCCGTTCCGCGTGCACGGCAAGCCGCTCGGCGACGGAAAGACCTTTGCGCTCTGGGGCGAGGACGCCGACGGCTGGCTCACGATGCAGGCCACGGCCGTGCTGGCCTGAGCGGGGAGAACAGACACATGACAAGACCCCTGGACGGCATCACCGTCATCTCTCTCGAACACGCGATCGCCGCGCCGTTCTGCACCCGCCAGCTCGCCGATCTCGGCGCGCGCGTCATCAAGGTGGAGCGCCCCGAGGTGGGCGACTTCGCGCGCGCCTACGACGCCCGCGTCGGCGGCGAGGCCTCGCATTTCGTGTGGGTGAACCGCTCGAAGGAAAGCCTCACGCTCGACCTGAAGCAGCCCGCCGCGCTCGCCGTGCTGCAGGAACTGCTGGCCGATGCCGACGTGCTGGTGCAGAACCTCGCGCCCGGTGCCGCCGCGCGCATGGGGCTCGGTGCGCAGGTGCTGCAGGCGAAGCACCCGAGGCTCATCGTCTGCGACATCTCGGGCTACGGCGAGGACGGCCCGTACCGCGACAAGAAGGCCTACGACCTGCTGATCCAGAGCGAGGCGGGCTTTCTCTCGGTGACCGGCACGCCCGACGAGCCGTGCAAGTCGGGCAACTCCATCGCCGACATCGCGGCAGGCATGTATGCGTACACAGGCATCCTCGCGGCGCTGCTCCAGCGCGGCAAGACGGGCAAGGGCTCGCACATCGACGTGTCGATGCTCGAATCGCTCGCCGAGTGGATGGGCTACCCGATGTACTACGCCTACGACGGCGCGCCCCCGCCGCCGCGCAGCGCCGCGTCGCACGCGACCATTTATCCGTACGGCCCGTTTCCCGCGGGCGACGGCGGCACCGTGATGCTGGGCCTGCAGAACAAGCGCGAGTGGCGCACCTTCTGCGAGAAGGTGCTGCTGCAGGCGGGGCTGGCCACCGACCCGCGCTTCGACAGCAACGCACGGCGCAACGAGAACCGCGAGGCCCTGCGCGCCATCATTCTGGAAACCTTCGGCGCACTGAGCACGGCGCAGGTGCTGGAGCGGCTCGACACGGCGCAGATCGCCAACGCCCGCATGAACGACATGGCCGGGCTCTGGGCCCACCCGCAGCTTCAGGCGCGGGAGCGCTGGCGGCAGGTGGGTTCGCCGGCGGGCGACATACCGGCATTGCTGCCGGCAGGGCGGCAGAGCGCGTTCGACTACCGCATGGACCCGATTCCGGCGGTTGGGGAACACACCGACGCGATCCTGCGCAGCCTCGGGCGCGGCGAAGCGGACATCGCGGCACTGCGCGAGGCGGGGGCGGTGTGAGCGCGTTGCCGCTCGCCCTGGCGCGCGCCTTCCTGTTCGTGCCCGCCGACCGGCCTGAACGCCATGCGCGTGCGCTGGCCACGGGGGCGGGCGGCGTGATCGTCGATCTCGAGGATGCGGTGGCGCCCGAGCGCAAGATGGCGGCGCGCGAGGCGCTCGCCGCATCGTTCGCCGCGCTGCCGGACATGGACCGGCAACGGCTGCTGGTGCGAGTCAATGCCGCTGGCACGCCGTGGCACGACGACGACTGCGCGCAGGCTGCTGCGCTGGTCGCTCGGGGCCTGATCGCCGGTGTAGTGCTGCCCAAGGCGGAGCGTGCGGCCGATCTGTCGCGGCTGGCGCAGGCCATCGGTCCCCAGGGCGTGCTGGTGCCGTTGATCGAATCAGCCGCGGGCCTGGCTGCGGTCGACGAACTTGCTGCCGCTTCGCAGGTGCTGCGACTTGCCTTCGGCAATCTCGATTTCCAGGCCGACCTCGGCATGGCCTGCGATGCCGACGAAGCTGAGCTGGTGCCGGTGCGCCTCGCATTGGTGCTGGCCTCGCGCCGCGCCGGCCTGAGTGCGCCCATCGACGGCGTGACGCCCGACTGGCGCGACGCGGCCCGGCTGGCTGCAGACACCGCGCGCGCCCGGCGCGGCGGCTTCGGCGCCAAGCTGTGCATCCACCCCGACCAGGTCGTGCCGGTGCATGCCGCGCTCGGCCCCAGCGCCGACGAACTGGCCTGGGCGCGCCGCGTGGTCGATGCCATCCGCGCATCGGGCGGCGGCGTGGTCAGCCTCGACGGGCGGATGGTCGATGCACCCGTGGTGCGGCTGGCCGAGCGCCTGCTGGCGCTCGAGACGCAGCCGGCACCCTGACGAACACCCATAACCATAGGAGACAAAGAAGTGACAGCAACCAAGACGACGAAAACGAAGACCTGGAAATTCAAGACCCTGCTGGCGGCCTCGGCCGGCGCCTGCCTGTTCGCCATGCAATCGCCCGCAGCCGCGCAGGCCGCGTGGCCCGACAAGCCCGTCACCATGGTGGTGCCGTACTCCGCCGGCGGCCCGACCGACGTGGTGGCGCGCATGCTGGCGATTCCCATGGGCAAATCGCTGGGCCAGCCCGTGATCGTCGAGAACACCGTCGGCGCGGGCGGCACCATTGCGCCCACGCGGGTGGCCAAGGCGGCGCCCAACGGCTACACCATCCTGATCCACCACATGGGCATGGCCACCGCGCCCGCGCTCTACAAGAAGCTCAACTACGACCCGCTGAAGGACTTCGAATACGTCGGCCAGGTGCTGGACGTGCCGATGACGCTGCTGTCGCGCAAGGACTTTCCGGCCAACAACTACCAGGAGCTGCTGGCCTATGTGAAGGCGAACAAGGACAAGGTCTCGCTGGCCAACGCGGGCGTGGGGGCGGTGTCGCAGCTGTGCGGCCTGCTGTTCATGAACCAGATCGGCGTGCAGCTCACCACGGTGCCGTACAAGGGCGCGGGCCCGGCGCTCAACGACCTGATGGGCGGGCAGGTCGACCTGCTGTGCGACCAGACCACGCAGACCGCGCCGGTCATCAAGGACGGTAACCGGGTGAAGGTGTTCGGCGTGACCACGCCGCAGCGGTTGTCGAGCATGCCCAACATCCCGACGCTGGACGAGCAGGGCCTGAAAGGCTTCGACGTGAGGGTGTGGCACGGCATCTATGCGCCCAAGGGCACGCCGCCCGCGGTAATCGAGAAGCTGAACGTCGCCCTGCGCGCCGCGCTGCAGGACGACATGGTCAAGCATCGCCTGGCCGAACTCAGCTCCGAGATCGTGCCGCTGGAGAAGCAGACCCCGGAGAGCCTGCGCACGCACCTCGCGGCGGAGGTCGGCAAGTGGGGCAAGGTGATCCGCGCGGCGGGCGTGCAGGCGGATTGAGGCTCTCCCTGGGCGAGGGGCGGTCTGCGCCGTTGTGTTCTATTGCGCCGACCAGACTGCCAGCTCGTACCCGTCCAGATCCAGAAAATGGAAGCGGCGCCCGCCCGGGAAGGCAAAGACCGGTCGAATGATCGTGGCGCCCGCCGCTTCGACGCGCAACTGTGTCTTGGCGAGATCATCCGCATAAAGGATGACCAATGGACCGCCCGGGCGCACGGCTTCACCCGTAGTGAATCCACCGGTCAGTCGGCCGTCGGTGAACTCACTGTACGTCGGTCCATAGTCGGTGAAAGTCCAGTCGAATGCCGAACCGTAGAACGCCTTGCTGCGCGCGATGTCGGCGACGTTGAACTCGATGTTGTCGATTTGCCGATCGCGGCTCGTGATTGCCATGTGTGTGTCCTGATGCTGGATGAAAGGCCACCATGATTGTCTGGCTGCAATCCGGGGTCTTGAATAAAACGGTCAGTCGGTGGCGCCCGCTGGACAACGGACGTGGTTCAACAAGGCTGAAGCGGTCATGCCGCAGAGTGCTTTGACTTCACGGGCGAGATGGGACTGGTCCGCGTAGCCTGCATCGATCGCCAGCATGGCCAGACCGGTGTCTCGAACCTCGCGGGCCAGGGACAGAAAGTGCTGGAAGCGCAGGATGCGCTCCAATGTCTTCGGCCCGTAGCCGAAGTGATCGCGGCAGTGACGCAGTAGCGTGCGTTCGCTGATGCCCAGTCGCTCGCGCATGCTGGCTGTGACCGAGCCCTCGTCTCGCGACGGCGATGCCGCAAGATGGAAGATCGCCGAGGCATTCCTGTCCGGCCCGTTGAATGGCTGCGGCATTGCCATCAACTGGTCCTGAAACACCTGTGCCTGTCGAGCAATGGATTCCGTCTCCTCCATTCGGCTGGCGAAGTCTCTGGCCCGGATTCCCCACAGGTCAGCCAATTCGACGGCCTGACCAACGATCTCCGATAGCGGCAGACCCAGCCAATGGCGCGCCGCGCCGGGCTGGAACCGTGCGCCGAGCACGCTCGCACCGGGTTGCAGGACGGGGCCGGGCGGCGACGACATCGGGTCCGGCGACCCACAGTCGACCGGCGCGCCAGACCAGGTCGACGCACCCGTCCGGCACGATGGCGACCTCCCCGGCATGCGAAGCCGGCAGAACGCTTGTCCAGATGCATTGGAAATGGGCCTGCAACCCGGGCTGGGGAACACTCTCCCGGTACTGTCCTGTGATGCCCCCAATGCCTGATGCGTCGAGCGCAGCACTACGAGCAGACATGAGGGACTCTTGTCTTTTCGGCACATGCCGTGTCGTCTGTGTTCGAGATCTTGGGCATCTTCCTAGCTGCTCCCGGTGCGCAGGGTCTGTTCGAACAGAGTGAGAAGGTGCCGCGCGAACAGGTCCATGTTCGCCGGCCGGTCGGCGTCGCCGGTCTCGATGGTTCGGCTCAGCGTGGTCGCGCCGACGATGGCGAGGCACACGCGCCCCGGCACATCGCCATACGGGCTGGGCGAAGGGCCGGCCGCGCCGCTTTCGGCGATGCCCCAGGTCGTGTGGTGGGTGTCGCGCATCCGGCCGGCGATGAGCAGGGCGTAGGGCTCGGTCTCTCCGCGCATGCCGGCCATGTCGTCGGCTGTCAGGCCCAGCAGCGCCCGGCCCGCGCGCCGCGAATAGACGACGGCGCCACCTCGGAAGTAGGCCGATGCCCCTGGAATGGCAAGCAGCGCGGCCGAGACAAGACCGCCCGCCGAAGATTCGACGACTGAAACCGTCTGGCCCCGTGCACGCAGCATCTCGCCCACGCGCGCCGCGAGCACCGGCAGGGATTCGGAGAGCGTCGTGTGATCGGTCATGGTGCGTGGAAGCGGGCGCCGGGCCGCTTCACGTAGGCCGGCGCGCGCTCGTGGCTTGCCGTGTCTCCGTAGATGGTGTCCGCCGGGTAATACTCGGCCTGCAGCTGCACCTTGGCCGCGGCTTCCTCGCCGGCGGTGTGGGCGATGAAGGCCAGCATCAGGTCGGTACCGGCCGATACCCCGGCCGAGGTCCAGACGTTGCCGTCCTGCACGAAGCGCTGCTCGACCACCTTCACGTCGCCCAGTGCGCGCAGGCGGTCGAGCGATCCCCAGTGCGTGGTGGCGGTCCTGCCCGAGAGCAGCCCGGCCGCGTGCAGCACGAAGGCGCCGGTGCATACCGACATCAGCGTGGTGCAGCCGGGTGCCTGGTCGGCGAGGAAGCGCGTCATCGCGGGGTTGTCGACTTCGCGGCGCGTGCCCATGCCGCCGGGCACGAGCAGGCAGTCGAGTTGCGGGCAGTCGGCGAAGGACACATGTGGATTGATCGAGAGCCCCTTGGCGCAGACCACCGGCTCGCGCTTCTCGGCCACGATCAGGCAATGCTCGGGACCACCGGCCAGCTTGCTCCACATGGTGAGCATTTCCCAAGGGCCGACGAAGTCGAGTTCCTCGACGTCGGGGAAGACGATGATCCCGAAATTCATACTTTGGAACTCCTTGGGTTTATGGCTTGTGCGGGCGCGCACAGGTGCGAGGATAGAGGCTGGGCACGAAGGTCGCTTCGTGACAGTTCTTCGTGACAGCTGGTTGCAAGCCTGGCTCAGTGTTTTCCTCAGAGGACCGTGGCTTGAAACTCGCTAGAGTGAAGGCGGCCGTTCAGGCTTTTGCTATGTACACAAAGGAAATCTCATGAGCAAGAAAGTTGCATATGTCACCGGGGGCATGGGTGGCATCGGAACAGCCATCTGCCAACGTCTGCACAAGGACGGGTTCACCGTGGTCGCAGGTTGCGGCCCTACGCGCGACTACGCCAAGTGGCTGGCCGAACAGAAAGCCGCAGGCTTCGAGTTCCATGCCTCCGTCGGCAATGTCGGCGATTGGCAATCCACCGTCGAGGCCTTCTCCGCCGCCAAGGCGGCGCACGGTCCCATCGACGTGCTGGTGAACAACGCCGGCATCACGCGGGACCGCATGTTCCTCAAGATGACCCCCGAGGACTGGAGCGCGGTGATCGAGACCAACCTCAACAGCATGTTCAACGTCACCAAGCAGGTGGTGGGCGACATGGTCGAAAAGGGCTGGGGCCGCATCATCAACATCAGCTCGGTCAACGGCGCCAAGGGCCAGGCGGGCCAGACCAACTATTCGGCGGCCAAGGCCGGCATGCACGGCTTCACCATGGCGCTGGCGCAGGAGCTGGCCAACAAGGGCGTGACGGTCAACACCGTGAGCCCGGGCTACATCGGCACCGACATGGTCAAGGCCATCCGCCAGGAAGTGCTCGACAAGATCGTGGCCACCATCCCGGTCAAGCGCCTCGGCGAGCCGAGCGAAATCGCCTCGATCATCTCGTGGCTGGCCACCGACGAGGGCGGCTACAGCACCGGGGCCGACTTCTCCGTCAACGGCGGTCTCCACATGCATTAAGCATGCTGACTTACACCTGATCGACAAAACCCGCCTCGGCGGGTTTTTTCATTTCATCGATGCGGGTTCCACGGATAGAAAGCAGAAAACACGCGTCCTACAGTTTCCAACCCTCCGGAGGCAAACATGGAAAACACAACAAGCACATCCGCCAGAAAGCTCCCGCTCTACCGCTCGCTCTACGTGCAGGTGATCACCGCGGTGATCATCGGCGTGCTGCTCGGCTACTTCTATCCCGCGGCCGGCGAGGCGATGAAGCCGCTGGGCGACGGCTTCATCAAGCTGATCAAGATGATCATCGCGCCGATCATCTTCTGCACGGTGGTGGTGGGCATCGCCGGCATGGAAGACATGAAGAAGGTCGGCAAGACCGGTGGCCTGGCTCTGCTGTATTTCGAGATCGTCAGCAGCATCGCGCTGATCGTGGGCCTCGTGCTGGTCAACGTGCTCAAGCCCGGCGCGGGCATGAACGTCGACCCGAGCACGCTCGACACCAAGTCGATCGCCTCGTACACCGGCCCGGGCAAGATGACCGGCACGGTCGACTTCCTGCTGAACATCATTCCCAACACGGTGGTCGATGCCTTCGCCAAGGGCGAGATCCTGCAGGTGCTGCTGATCGCGGTGCTGTTCGGCTTCGCGCTGCACCGTTTCGGCGGCCGCGGCACGCTGGTGTTCGACGTGATCGAGAAGGGCTCGCACGTGCTCTTCGGCATCGTCAACTACATCATGAAGCTGGCGCCCATCGGTGCCTTCGGCGCGATGGCCTTCACCATCGGCAAGTACGGGCTGGGCAGCCTGTTCTCGCTCGGCAAGCTGATGGGCACCTTCTACCTGACCTGCCTGCTGTTCATCTTCGTGGTGCTGGGGCTCATTGCGAGGTTCCACGGGTTCAGCATCTGGAAGTTCATCAAGTACATCAAGGAAGAGCTGCTGATCGTGCTGGGCACCTCGTCGAGCGAATCGGTGCTGCCGCGCATGATGGAGAAGATGGAGAACCTGGGCGCGAACAAGACCTGCGTGGGCCTCGTGATCCCGACGGGCTACTCGTTCAACCTCGACGGCACTTCGATCTACCTGACGATGGCGGCCGTGTTCATCGCGCAGGCGACCAACACGCCGATGACGCTCACGCAGGAGATCACGCTGCTGGCGGTGCTGCTGCTGACCTCGAAGGGCGCGGCGGGCGTCACGGGCAGCGGCTTCATCGTGCTGGCGGCCACGCTGTCGGCCGTGGGGCACGTGCCGGTTGCGGGGCTGGCGCTGATTCTGGGCATCGACCGCTTCATGTCTGAAGCCCGCGCGCTGACCAACCTGATCGGCAACGGCGTGGCCACCATCGTGGTTGCCAAGTGGACCAACGAGCTCGACGAGACCCGGCTGCAGGCCGGCCTCAACAACGAGAGCTGGGTGGAAGCGCAGGAGCCCGAGGCGCTCGACGCCGCCCGCGCCGGCAAGATGGCCGGCTGAAATGGCCGGCCCGGAAGGCCGTTTGAAATAAAAGGCCGGGCATCGTTCCTGCAGAATGGAGCGATGCCCCACAGCGTCTCCCTCATCAACACGATCGCCGCCGGCCTGGGGCTGGCGCTCATCCTTGGCTTCCTGGCGGCCAGGCTGCGATTGCCGGCGCTGGTCGGCTATTTGCTGGCGGGCGTGATCATCGGCCCCTTCACGCCGGGCTTCGTGGCCGATGCGGGCATTGCCGCCCAGCTCGCCGAAATCGGCGTGATGCTGCTGATGTTCGGTGTGGGCCTTCATTTTTCCCTCGACGACCTGCTGGCCGTGCGCAAGATCGCGCTGCCCGGCGCGCTCGCGCAGATCGCGGTGGCCACGCTGCTCGGCGGCGGGCTGGCCATGTGGTGGGGCTGGAGCCCGGGCGCGGCGCTGGTGTTCGGGCTGGCGCTGTCGGTGGCCAGCACGGTGGTGCTGCTGCGCGCGCTCGAGAGCCTGGGCATCCTCGATTCGTTCACCGGCCGCATTGCCGTCGGCTGGCTCGTGGTCGAAGACCTGGCGATGGTGCTCGTGCTGGTGCTCATGCCGCCCCTGGCGGGCACGCTCGGCGGGCAGGGCGCGCAGGCCGGCGGCAATGCCGATCCGCTGTGGCAGACGCTGGGACTCACGCTGCTGCAGGTGGGCGGCTTCGTCGCGCTGATGCTGGTGGTGGGGCGGCGCGTGTTCCCGTGGATCCTCTGGCAGGTCACGCGCACCGGCTCGCGCGAGCTGTTCACGCTGTGCGTGGTGGCGGCGGCCGTGAGCATCGCCTATGCGTCGGCGGCGCTCTTCGGCGTTTCCTTCGCGCTGGGTGCCTTCTTCGCCGGCATGGTGATGCGCGAGTCGCAGTTCGCCCACCGGGCAGCCCAGGAGTCGCTGCCGCTGCGCGACGCCTTCGCGGTGCTTTTCTTCGTGTCGGTCGGCATGCTGTTCGACCCGTCGGTGCTGATCGAGCGGCCGCTGCAGGTGCTGGCGGTGGTGCTGGTCATCGTGCTGGGCAAGTCGCTCGCGGCCTGTGTGCTGGTGCTGGTGTTCCGCTACCCGCTGGGTACGGCGCTCACGGTCAGCGCCAGCCTGGCGCAGATCGGCGAGTTCTCGTTCATCCTGGCCGGGCTGGGCGTTTCGCTGGGCCTGCTGCCGGTGGAGGGGCAGAGCCTGGTGCTGGCCGGGGCGCTCATTTCCATCGCCACCAACCCGCTGTGGTTCAGCCTGATCGCGCCGATGCAGAAATGGCTGCATGCCCATTCGTCCTTCGCGCGCGGGCTCGAGATGCGCGACGACCCGCTGGCCGAGCTGCCCACGACCACCGAGGCGAAATACCTCTCGCGGCAGGTTGTGCTGGTGGGCTATGGCCGGGTCGGACGCCGCATCGCGGCCGAGCTCGACGCCAACGACATTCCCTACGTGGTGGCCGAGCAGAACCGCGAACTGGTCGAGAAGCTGCGCGAGGCGGGCACGCCGGCAGTGTGGGGCGATGCGGCCGACCCCGCCGTGCTGATCCAGGCGCACATCGCCCGTGCCCGGGTGCTTGTGGTGGCCACGCCCGACGCCATGAATGTGCGCCAGATGATGGAAACCGCGCGCACGCTCAACCCCACCATCCAGACCGTGATCCGCAGCCACAACGAGCAGGAGGCCAGGCTGCTCACGCAGGAAACCTCCGCCACCGTGTTCCTCGGCGAGCACGAACTGGCCCAGGCCATGGCCCGCGACGTGGTCCAGCGCGCGGTGTCGATGGCCGTGCCGGCTTGAAGACGACGCCGGCCTTCTTCTTTTGCTTCTTCTTCTCAGAGGTCTTCGATCACCAGCGTGCGGTAGCGCTGCGCAATGGAGTAGGGCACGGTGCGCACCAGCTCCATCAGCAACTCGGCCGCCGCGCCGTCCTTCGTCCTGACCAGCAGGCCCGTATGGCCCTCGCGGGCCAGCTTTGCATAGGCGCGAACCGTGGCCGCGTCGGTGCCGGCGGAGGGCAGGGGGCTGTCTTCCGTCCTCACGGTCGAAGCGATCTCGGCCAGCACCGTCTCGGCCGGAAGCAGGTAGATCTCGTCGCCGCTCACGCCTTTTTCGATCAGGCGGTGGCCGATGCGGTTGGCGTCAGTCGCGCTCGGGAACATCACCATCGAGTAGCCGGTCGGGTAGAAGGCGCCGCCGATGCTCGATCGCATGCCGGGTTCAAGAATGAAGTGCTTCATGCTGCCTCCTGGTTCTTGTTGCTGCTCCCTGGATACAACATTAGGCCGCACCGGGGGCTTGCTCTGTAGGAGAACCCCGAAAGCTCTGTCAACCGGGGGTGTCCGCGCCCAGTTCATTCAGTAGTCAGGCAGCACATTCATCCTTGCACCCATGCCCCCTCCAAGAAACATCGCACTTACCGTCCATGAACTCGAGGCCGGCGAGTTCTATTGGGTGCTGATGGAGGCCGTGGACGACACGCCCGGCGAGACCTCCCACGTCTACGTGCCGCTGGAGGCCGCCCACGAGCCGTATGCCACCTATTCGAACGCGCTGGTGGCCGGCGTGGCCATGATGCGGCGGCTGTTCGGGCCCGACGGCCGGCCCGGCTGAAGCCCGTGGCGGGGCCCTCGCATGGGGGCGCTACCTATAATCCCGCCGTTCCGGTGCGGTAATTTTCATTAACTGCGCCGGGCAACACGGTTCGAAGGTGCCCCGAACGCCATCTCATGGCCACGGGGTTAAACGGGAAGCAGGTGCGCCGCTTCATCCCCGGTCGATCGATGAATCGATCGACCGGCTGACGCGTCAACTCCTGCGCTGCCCCCGCAACGGTCAGCGGATCTGGAAAACCTCACGCCCGTGCCTCCTCGGCGGCACGGGCAGCCACTGCGTTTCGGCGTGGGAAGGCGAGGGTTTCGGCCGCGGTGTGCATCCACGACAGCACACCGCGGCGCTCCGCAAGCCCGGATACCGGCCCTCGCAACCGCCTTCGGACGCTGCGGGAGTGCGTGTCCGGGCCAGCCGCTTCCCGCCCTGCGGGCCGCCGCAGCCCTTTCGCCTCTTCCGCCGCGTCCTTCATCGGTCAGGAGCCTGCGGGGACGCAGGCCGGAGGAGAAACCAAATGGGTCATGCATCGCCGCAGCGCGATCGCACGGGCGTGCCGCCATTGCGCAGGACACGTCTTTCGGGTCTTTCACTGGGGTTGGGGCTGGTTTTAGGGCCTTCCGTGGTCCTTGCGCAGTCAATGGGCGAGGCAGTCGTCGGCGGCGGGCAGAGCCTCAAGCCGATCCAGGTGGAGGCCGACCGCCACACGCCGCTGGCCATCGACGAGCCCACGCAAACCGGCAGCCGGCTCGGCCTCACGCCGCTGGAAACGCCGGCCAGCATCGAAGTGCTGACGGGCGACACCATCCGCGCGCGCGGCGACGTCTCGGTGGTCGATGCCGTCACCCGCGCCACCGGCATCACCGGCTCGCCCGGCCCCGGCAATGGCGGCACCGCGCTGGTGGCGCGCGGCTTCCTGGGCCATGGCTCGGTGATGCAACTCTTCGACGGTACACGCCTTTATGCGGGCGCGGGCACCGTCACTTTCCCCTTCGACACCTGGTCGGCCGACCGCATCGAGGTGCTGCGCGGCGCGGCCTCGGTGATGTACGGCGAAGGTGCCATCGGCGGCGCGATCAATGTAGTGCCCAAGAAGCCCACACGCGGCCCGATCCGCAACGAGGCGCTGGTCACGCTGGGCTCCGACGCCACCCGGCAGGTGGCCTTCGGCAGCGGCGGGGCGATCAACGACACACTCTCCTACCGCTTCGACATCAGCCAGCGCAACACCGACGGCTTCATGCAGCGCGGCGAGGCCGAGAGCCTGGCCGTGGGCGCGGCCGTGCGGCTGGACGTGTCGCCGCAGCTGCAGTTCACGCTGTCGCACGACGAAGGCCGGCAGTCGCCGCAGCGCTACTACGGCGTGCCGCTGATCGACGGCCGCCTGAGCAGCCAGACGCTGCGCCAGAACTACAACGTGGACGACGCCGAGATCAAGTACCGCGACAAGTGGACCCGTCTCGACGCCCAGTGGACGCCCAACGACGCCATCACCGTGCGCAACCAGCTCTACCGGCTGGAGAGCAAGCGCCACTGGCGCAACAGCGAGACCTACACCTACAACGCCACCACCCGGCGCGTGACGCGCGGCGACTACCTGGAAATCGGCCACGACCAGGAGCAGATCGGCAACCGCACCGACGCCACCTTCAGGCACAGCCTGTTCGGGCTGGCCAACCAGGTGTTGGTGGGCTTCGACGCGAACCGCATCGACTTCACGCACACCAACGACTCGCCCTACGGCGGCCGCTCGGTGGTCGACCCCTTCGTCTTCAACCCGGGCTACTACGCCTCGCCCGTGGCCTACACGCCGCGCTACAAGACGAAGACCAGCACCTATGCCTTCTTCACCGAGGACAAGCTGGCCTTCAACGAGCAATGGTCGGTGGTGGGCAGCCTGCGCTGGGATCACGCGAAGATCGCGCGCACCGATCTTCAGAACGCGGCCAGCAGCTTCGGCAAGACCTTCGAGTACGCCACCGGCCGTCTCGGCGTGGTGTATGCGCCCGACGCCTCGCAGTCTTTCTATGCGCAGGTGGCGCGCGCTGCCGATCCGCTGGGTTCCCTGGTGACCACCTCGGCCTCGCAGGCGGCCTTCGACCTCAGCACCGGCAGGCAGGTCGAGGTCGGCTACAAGCGCCAACTCGCGGACAACCGCGGCGCCTGGACCGTTGCCGCCTACCGGATCGACAAGAACAAGCTGCTGTCGCGCGACGCCATCGACCCGACCGTCACGCAGCAGGTCGGCAAGCAGTCGTCGGAAGGCATCGAGGCCACTCTCGACCTGGCGCTCACCTCCACGCTGCGGCTGGAGGCCAACGTGGCCAAGCTGCGCGCGCGCTATGACGACTTCAACGAAGTGGTCGGCGGAAAGCTTGTCTCGCGCGCGGGCAACACGCCCACCGGCGTGCCTGAAGAGGCCGCGAACCTCTGGCTCAACTGGCGTTTCCTGCCGCAGTGGGAGGCCGACTTCGGCGTTCGCTACGTCGGCCCGCGCCAGGTCGATGCGGCCAACTCGCGCAGGATCGGCTCGTACACCGTGGCCGATGCGGGCGTGAGCTGGCAGGCGAATCCGTCGCTCAAGCTCGCGCTGCGTGCCTACAACCTGGCGGACCGCCGGTACGCGGTGTCCTTCTCGAACGGCGGCAACCAGTGGCTGCTGGGGCGCCCGCGCTCCTTCGAGCTGTCGGCGTTGGTCACCTTCTGAGCGGCGGAACGGGCAAATGACCTCCGCATGGCGCCGCGCCTGGCCGCGCATCCGGCACTGGCTCTACTGGACGCACCGGTGGCTGGGCATCGGCGGCTGCCTGCTGTTCGTCATGTGGTTCGTCTCGGGCGTGGTGATGATGTACGTGGGGTATCCCAACCTCACGGACGAGGAGCGGCTGGCGGGGCTCGCACCGCTGCGCTTCGGGCAGGCAGCAGTGTCGCCCGCGGCCGCGCTCGACACGCTGCCGCAGGCCGCCCGGGCGCAGCCGCCACGGCGCATGGTTCTGGAGATGCAGGGCGGCACCGATCCGGTCCCCGTGTGGCGCATCACCGATGCGCGCGGCGGCCGGCACACGGTCTCGGCGCGCGACGGCCGCGTGCCCGGCCCGGTCGATGCCGCGCAAGCCGAGGCCATTGCGCGGGCCTTTTCGGGCCATGCGGGCGCCCGCTGGGCCGAGACGCTGGAGCGCGACCAGTGGACCGTGCCGCAGGGCCTGAACCCGCTGCGCCCGCTGCATCGCATCGAGGTCCGCGACGAGGCGGGCACCGAGCTCTACGTGTCGCAGGTCAACGGCGAGGTGGTGCGCGACACCACACGCTCCGAGCGCTTCTGGAACTGGCTGGGCTCGGTGCCGCACTGGATCTACTTCACGCCGCTGCGCGCCGATCCGCCGCTGTGGCACGACGTGGTGGTGTGGCTGTCGGCGGCATGCATCGTCTCGGCCGTGACGGGCATCGTCATCGGCATCCTGCGCTTGCGCCTGCGGCGCAGGTTCCGCAACGGCTCGGTCACGCCGTACACCGGCTGGATGGCCTGGCATCACATCGCCGGGCTGATCGGTGGCTTCTTCGTACTGACGTGGATCGTCAGCGGCTGGCTGTCGATGAACCCCAACGGCTGGTTCCAGCGCGGGCCCGGCGATGCGGCGGCGATGGCGAGTTACACGGGGGCCGGTACTTCGCCGTTCCCGTGGGCGCCGGCAGCGCTGCCGGCCGGGGAGGGCGACGCCGCCCCGCGCGAGGCCGTGCTGCTGTGGTTCGACGGCAAGCCGCTGCTGCAGCTGCGCGATGCGAGAGCCCGTGTCCGGGTGATCGACGCCGCCACCGGTGCGACCGCATCGATCAGCCGCGAAGACATCCTGCGCGCCGCCCCGCGCCTGCGGCCCGGAGCGAAAGTCATGCAGGCCACGCTCCAGACCCGCGAAGACTTCCACTGGTACGGCCACCACCGCGAGCGCATCGTGCCCGTGTGGCGCCTGGAGTTCGACGACCCGGCGCGCAGCTGGATCTACATCGACCCGGCCAGCGGCCAGGTCGTGGGCAGCAACGACAGCAACTCGCGCCTGCGCCGCTGGCTCTTCAACGCGGCGCACAGCCTCGATTTTCCCTGGCTCATCCAGTACCGGCCGGCCTGGGATCTCGTGGTGTGGCTGCTGTCCATCGTCGGCGCCGTGGCCTCGGCCAGCGGCGTCGTGATCGGCTGGCGCCGGTTGCGGCGCAAGCCGCGGTCCCCGGCCGTACCGGGAGCGAAGAGCGCGCTCCAGCGCTCATGACAGGGGCTTGCACCAGCCGGCTCATCCACCAACAATCAACTTTCGCACTGCGGTGCATTTCAGGAGGTGCTCGATGCACATCGAACCAGGTCTAGTCGACGGATCCAAGATTTTCCTCAGCTACGCGACGGCGGCAGCAGCTCTTGCCTATACGGGCAAGGTCGCGTTCCAGTCCTTCATGAAGGACGGCCCCGTTGCCCTGGCGCTGCGCTCGGCCATCGCCGTGGCGCTGGTGTTCTGCTTCTTCGAGGTGTTCCCGCATCACCCGGTGGGCGTGTCCGAGGTGCACCTGATCCTCGGCACCACGCTGCTGCTGGTGTTCGGGCTGGCGCCCGCGGCCATCGGCCTGGCGGGCGGGCTGCTGATCCAGGGCCTGTTCTTCGAGCCGCAGGACATTCCGCAGTACGGCATGAACGTCACCACCCTGCTGGTGCCGCTGTTCGCGACCGCCGCGCTGGCCCGCCGGATCATTCCCGAGAAGCTGGCCTACGTGGACATCGGCTACCAGCAGGCATTCAAGCTGTCGGTGGCCTACCAGGGCGGCATCGTGGTGTGGGTCGGCTTCTGGGCGCTCTACGGGCGCGGCACCGGCGTCGAGAACATGAGCCAGATCGCCAGCTTCGGCGCCGCCTACATGACCGTCGTGCTTGTGGAGCCACTGGTCGACCTGGGTGTGCTGGCGGCAGCCAAGGCTTGGCGCCGGCTGCAGGGCACGGTGTTCGTCGAGCGTCGCCTGTACGGCGGCGTCTGATCGCTTCCTGTCGTCGCTTCCCCGGGCGCGCCTCGGGGAGTTAGTCCATTTCCATCGGTGGCGCCGGAATCGTTCGGCGCCACTTTCGCCTTGCCGGCTGCGCGGCAGCCGCGGGCGCCTGAAAGAATCCACCCCATGACCCCAAGCAACGCCAAGATCCCCGTCACCATCGTCACGGGCTTCCTAGGCAGCGGCAAGACCACGCTGCTGCGCCACATCCTCGGCAACGCCGAAGGCCGCCGCATCGCGGTGATCGTCAACGAGTTCGGCGAGCTGGGCATCGACGGCGAGATCCTTCGCGGCTGCGGCATCGGCTGCGACGACGAGGGCAACGAGCGCGAAGGCGCGCTCTACGAACTGGCCAACGGCTGTGTCTGCTGCACGGTGCAGGAAGAGTTCCTGCCGGTGATGCTGCAGCTGGCCGAGCGGCGCGGCGAGCTCGATGCGGTGCTCATCGAGACCTCGGGCCTCGCACTGCCCAAGCCGCTGGTGCAGGCCTTCCAGTGGCCGGACATCGCCAACATCTTCACCGTCGATTCGGTCGTCACCGTGGTCGACGGCCCCGCCGCCGCCTCGGGCCAGTTCGCCGAGAACCCCGAGGCCGTCGACGAGGCGCGCCGCGCCGACCCCAACCTCGACCACGAATCGCCGCTGCACGAGCTGTTCGAAGACCAGCTCTCGGCCGCCGACCTCGTGGTGCTCAACAAGACCGACCTCATGGACGACGCCGCGCGCGCCAAGGTCGAGGCGCTGGTGCGCGAGGAGCTGCCGCCCGAAGTGAAGATCGTCTCCGCCACCGAGGGCAAGCTGCCGCTCGCGCTGCTGCTGGGCCAGGGTCGCGCGGCCGAGGCGACCATCCACCTGCGCGAGAGCCACCACGACCACGAGGAAGACCACGACCACGACGAGTTCGACTCGCTCGTGATCGAGCTGCCGCCAGTGGACCGCGACGGCCTGCTCGCCGTGCTCGGCAAGCTGGTCGAGCAGCACACCATCTACCGCGTGAAGGGCTTCGTCGCTGTTCCGGGCAAGCCGATGCGCCTGCTGGTGCAGGGCGTGGGACGCCGCTTCGACCATCACTTCGACCGCCGCTGGCGCGACGACGAGGCGCAGCGCACGCGGCTCGTGTTCATCGGCGAAGACCTCGACGAGGCGGCGCTGCGCAAGGCGCTCGAAGAGGCGAGCGCGGTCGCCGCCTGACGCTGCTCCGGTCGCATGCACCTGCTGAGCACCCAGCCCGGACGCTTCGTCGAGGACGACAGCGTCGTCACCCGTCTCGACCAGACGCCGGGCGACATCGTGGTGCTCAGCTCGGCCGACACCACGCTCGCGCTGCTCGCGGCGGCGCGCACCGCGCTGGCGGCCACCGACCCGGGCTATCCGTCGCTCAGGCTGGCCAACCTGATGCATCTGCGCCAGCCGGCCTCGCTCGACCTGTATGTCGACGAGGTGCTGCAGCATGCGCGCGTGGTGGTGGTCGACCACCTGGGGGCCGAATCGGCCTGGGCCTACGGGCTGCAGCAGCTCGAGAAGCTGGCGAAGCGCAAGGGCCAGCAGCTCGCGATGTTCTCCGGCGACCTGCAGGAGGACGAAGACCTGCTCGCGCGCGGCACGGTGCCGCGTGCAGTGAGCCGCCAGCTCTGGCAGTACATGCGCAGCGGCGGTGCGGGCAACGCGATGCAGTTCCTGCGCGCGGTGGCCTTCCACGGCCTGGGCCATGGCGAGGCGCCGCTGCCGCCGCGCAGCTTGCCGCAGGTGGCGCTGCACGTGCCGCGCGGCATGGACGCGGCGCACACCGTGGCCGGCATCGACGACCTGCGCGCCGGGTGGCATGCGGGCGCGCCGGTGGTGGCGCTGGTGTTCTACCGCTCGCACCTGCTATCGGGCAACACCGCAGCTTTCGATGCGCTTGCGGCGGCGTTGAGCGCGCAGGGGCTGAATCCGCTGCCCGTCGCGCTCGATTCGCTGAAGGATCCGCTGTGCCTGTCCACGCTGCGCGAGCTGTGCGCGGAGCACGACGTGCAGCTCGTGCTCAACACCACGGCTTTTGCGGCGCTGGGGCAAAGCGAGGATCGCGAACTGGCCGGCGACGCACCCGTGCTCCAGGTGATCGTGAGCGGCGGCAACCGCGAGGACTGGCTTGCCGACAGCCAGGGCCTGCGCCCGCGCGACATCGCCATGCAGATCGCGCTGCCCGAGATGGACGGCCGCATCGTCACGCGCGCCGTGAGCTTCAAGGGCCTGTCGCATCGCTGCGAGCTCACGCAGACCGAGGTGGTCAACTACCAGCCCGAGCCCGACCGCATCGCCTTCGTGGCCGAGCTGGCGCGACGCTGGTGCCGGCTGCGCAGCCTGCGCGCGGAGGAGAAACGCATCGCGCTGATCCTCGCCAACTACCCGGGCAGCGAAGGCCGCATCGGCAGTGGCGTCGGGCTGGACACGCCGGCCTCCGTGATGGCGATCCTGCATGCGATGGCGGCCGAGGGCTATGCGCTCGGCGAGCCCGGCGCGATGCCCGCCGACGGCGATGCGCTGATGCGCAAGCTGCAGGAAGGCATCGCGAACGATCCTGCGCAATGGGCCGTACGACCCGCGTGGCAGAGCTTCGGGCTGGCCGAGTACCGCGCATGCCTGGCGAAGCTGCCCGATGGCATGGCCGAGGCCATCGACGAACGCTGGGGCGCGCCCGAGCAAGACCCGATGCTGCGCAATGACCGCTTCATGATCGCCGGCCTGCGGCTGGGCAGGGTGTTCGTCGGCATCCAGCCCGCGCGTGCACTCGGCACACTGGGCGCCGCCGACTACGCGAGCTACCACGACGCCGAGCTGGTGCCGCCGCACAGCTACCTCGCCTTCTATTTCTGGCTGCGCGAAGCCTTCGCCATCGACGCGGTGGTGCATGTGGGCAAGCACGGCAACCTCGAATGGCTGCCGGGCAAAAGCATCGCGCTGTCGCAGTCCTGCTGGCCCGATGCGATCCTCGGGCCGCTGCCCAACGTGTACCCGTTCATCGTCAACGACCCGGGCGAGGGGGCGCAGGCCAAGCGGCGCACGCAGGCGGTCATCGTCGACCACCTGATGCCGCCCCTCACGCGCGCCGAGAACCACGGCCCGATGCAGGACCTGGAGCGGCAGGTCGACGAGTACTACGACGCGCTGCTGGTCGACGCGCGCCGCGCCAAGGTGCTGCGCGCGCAGATCCTTGCGGCGGTGCGGGCGCAGCACCTGGTCGAGGAACTGGACCTGCCGGGCGCGGAAGACGACGCCGTGCTCGCGCGCGTGGACGCCTACCTGTGCGAGCTGAAGGAAACGCAGATCCGCGACGGGCTGCACGTGTTCGGCGCATCGCCGCGTGACAGGCTGCGGCGCGACACGCTGCTGGCGCTGGCGCGCTATCCGGCCGCCGACGGCGCGGGAGCGAACGCAGGGCTGCTCGGCGCGCTGTCGCAGGACCTGCTGCCGGACGATGCCTTCGATCCGCTGGACATCGACGCTGCCAGGCCATGGCAGGGCGCGCGCCCCGCGCTGCTGCAGTCGGTGAGCGGCGATGCATGGCGCCACCACGGTGACACGCGTGAACGGCTGGAACTGCTGGCGCAGCGGCTGATGGAAGAGGGCGCATGCCCGCCGGATCTGCCGCGCACCGCCGCCGTGATGGGCCGCATCGAACGAAGCCTCGCGCCCGCGCTCGATGCCTGCGGCGCGCAGGAGCTGCTGCAGTTCTCCCGCGCGCTGCAGGGCCGTTTCGTGCCACCGGGCCCGAGCGGCTCTCCCTCGCGCGGGCGTCCCGACGTGCTGCCGACCGGCCGCAACTTCTACGCGGTCGACACCCGCGCCATTCCGACGCCTACCGCCTGGATGCTCGGCCTCAAGTCGGCCGCGCAACTGGTCGAGCGGCACATGCAGGAGCATGGCGACTATCCGGTGGCGCTGGGGCTGTCAGTCTGGGGCACCGCGACCATGCGCACCGGCGGCGACGACCTGGCGCAGGCTTTCGCGCTCATCGGCGTGCGGCCCAAGTGGGCGCCGGGCAGCCAGCGCGTGGTCGATTTCGAGGTGCTGCCCACGGTCGGGCTCGGGCGTCCGCGCATCGACGTCACGCTGCGGATCTCAGGCTTCTTCCGAGACGCCTTCCCGAACGCGGTGCAGATGTTCGACGCTGCCGTGCAGGCCGTCGCCGCGCAGGAAGACGAGGACGTCGAGCGCAACCCGATCCGCGCGCGCATCCTCCGCGAAGCCGCCGCACTGGAAGCACAAGGCGTGGCGCCAGAGGCGGCCCGCATACAGGCCGGCTGGCGCGTGTTCGGCTCCGCGCCCGGCAGCTACGGCTCGGGCCTGCAGCAGCTGTTTGACCATGGCGACTGGCAGAGCGACGACGACCTGTCAAAGGCCTACGTCGGCGGCAGCGCGCACGCCTACGGGCAGGGCAGCGACGGCGTGCCCGCCGCCGAGGCGCTGGTGCGCCGCCTGCGCACGATGAACGTCGTCATGCAGAACCAGGACAGCCGCGAGCACGACCTGCTCGACTCCAACGACTACTACCAGTTCCAGGGTGGCATGGCCGCCGCCGTGCGCCACCTGAGCGGCCGGCAGCCGGCCATGTACCACGGCGACCACGGCAACCCGCAGGCACCGCGCGTGCGCACGCTGAAAGAAGAAATCGGCCGTGTCATCCGCTCGCGCGTGGTCAACCCCAAGTGGATCGATGGCGTGAAGCGCCACGGCTACAAGGGCGCCTTCGAGATGGCCGCGACGGTCGACTACCTGTTCGGCTTCGACGCCACCGCGCGCGTGGTCGGCGACCACCAGTACGCGATGGTGGCCGACGCCTACGTGCTCGACGAAGCCACCCGCGACTTCGTGAGCGAACACAATCCGCGCGCGCTGACCGACATGCTCAATCGCCTGCTCGAAGCCATGCAGCGCGGCCTGTGGCAGTCGCCCGGCGACTACCGCACCCAGCTGGAGAACCTGCTGCTCGACCAGGAGCAGCGGATGGAAGGAAACATTCGATGACCACAGCCGCCCCGATGCCGGTGCCTTTTCCCTTCGCCGCGATAGCGGGCCAGCCGCAACTGCGCCAGGCACTGCTGCTGGCCGCCGTCGATCCCGGCCTGGGCGGCGTGCTGATCGAGGGACCGCGTGGCACCGCCAAGACCACGGCGGCGCGTGCGCTCGCCGAGCTGCTGCCCGGCGCGCCCTTCGTCACGCTGCCGCTGGGCGCGAGCCTCGAAAGCCTCGTCGGCACGCTGGACCTCGGACAGGCTCTGGCCGGCCACGAGCTCCGGTTCGCACCCGGCCTGCTGGCGCGCGCGCACGGCGGCGTGCTGTACGTGGACGAAATCAACCTGCTGCCCGATGCGCTGATCGACTCCCTGCTCGACGCCGCCGCCAGCGGCGTCAATGTGGTGGAGCGCGACGGCATCTCGCATCGCCACGCCGCGCGCTTCGTGCTCGTGGGCACGATGAATCCGGAGGAGGGCACGCTGCGCCCGCAGCTGCTCGACCGCTTCGGCCTGTGCGTGCAGCTGCGCAACATCGACGATCCGGCCGAGCGGCAGGCCATCGTGCGCGCCCGTCTGGCCTTCGACGCCGATCCGCAGGGCTTTCGCACGAAGCATGCGCAGGAAGAGGCCGAGCTGGCGGCCGCGCTGGTCAGTGCGCGCGCGCTCGTGGCGGATGCGTCGGCGCTGCCATACGACGACGCTGTGCATGAGGCTGTCGGCGCGTTGTGCATCGCATCAGGCGCCGACGGGCTCCGCGCCGATCTCGTGATGCTGCGCTCGGCCCGGGCGCTTGCAGCCTGGGAGGGTGCGGTTTCCATCACCACGGACCACGTGCAGCGTGTGGCCGAAGCAGTGCTGCTGCACCGTCGCAAGCCCGAAGCCGAGGCTGCCGCGCAGCCCCCCGCACCCCGGCCCGCAAAGCCGGACGGAACGGCCAACGGCAAGAACGACGCTAGCGGCGCAGCCGACGAAGACTGGGGCGCCATGCCCCCCGAGCCCGTCGGCATCGAGCGCGTGAAGCCGCTGCGCCCATTGATCGATCGCGCGCAGGTCGCCCCAAAAAAAGCCTGAGCCTCCGGGACGCCGCACCCGCTGGCGCACGCCAGGGTGACCGGAGGCAGGGCTCGCAAAGGGATGCATGGCACGGCCCCGCCACAAGGGGCACGGCCTTCGACTGGCCGCGCACGCTTGCGGCACGCGGCGCAGACCGCTTGCGTACGGAGCACCTGCGCCATCGCCCGCAGGAAGCCCGCAGCGGCGCGCTGCACTGCTTCCTGCTCGACTGCTCGGCCTCGATGCGCAACGACGGCAACCTCGCCCGCGCCAAGGGCCTGCTGCTCGAGCTGATGCAGGAGGCCTACCGGCGCCGCGACCATGTCGCGCTGCTGTGCTTTGCCGGCGAGGTGGTCGAACTGCGCCTGCCGCCGCGCCGCGCCAGTGCCTGGAATGACGACTGGATCACGCCGATTGCCGCCGGCGGAGGCACGCCGCTCGCGCTGGGCGTGCAGCGTGCCGACCAGCTGCTGGCGAAGAGCGAGACCCGGCAGCGCTGGCTGTGGCTGCTGACCGACGGCCGCAGCAGCGAAAGCCCCGCGCGGCCCGAGGCTGCCGATGTCGCGTGCGTGGTCGACTTCGAGGCGGCGCGGGTGCCGCTGCATCGGGCGCGGCAACTCGCGGCGCAGTGGGATGCGCGCTACCTCACCCTGTAGGGCTGACTGGCCTTTTGCGCCGCCGTTGCGTTACCGTGCGGCATGAGCGTCAAAACCTTCTTTCTGGCCCTTGCGTTGAGCGTGACGCTGCCTGCTTTCGCACAACCCGCCGTGCCGCCGGATGGTGCGGCTTGCCAGGCGGAGGAGGCGTCGCTCGAGCGCGATATCGAACTTGCGCGTTCCCGGGGCCAGATGCTGCGGCGGCGAGAGCTTGCCGAAGCACTGAGCACGCTGCAGATGCGCTGCAGCAAGACGGCGGTGCCGGCCGAGAGCCGCGCTGCCCGCATCGACAGGCTGGAGCACGAGGCCAGGGCGCTTCGCCTGGAGCTCGATCGCACCGAGGAGCAGTTGCGCAAGCTGAAGAGCGAGTCGCCCTGACGGCGATGCCGGGTCGCTCAGGGGCTGGGTGCCTCGGTTTCTTCGGGCGCCAGCATCGTTCCCCGGCAGTTCGGCGAGCCGCAATGGCAGGGGTACTTCGACGGCGGCGAGCCGTCGTCCGCCGTCAGCGAATAGTCGATGAACAGCTCGTCGCCCGCATCCACCGCCATCAGCGTCTGGAACTTGAGCACCAGTTCGCCGCCCTCGTCGTATTCCTCCACCGCCTCGCAGTTCGGCTCGCACGAGTGATTCAGGTGGCGCGTGGCGTTGCCGCCCTTGGCGCCGTCGATGGTCTCTTGGTTCGACAAGGTGAACAGGTAGGTGAGCTGGTCGTCCCAGACCTTGGTGGCGATCTCGGCCTTGGTGTAGCGGCGGCCTTCGTAGAGGCCGAGGAAGGCTTCGGCCGGCAGGTCGCGCGTGGCGAAGGCGCCGAGGCCGTGCACGCCGCTGGGGCCGACCCGCACGAAAGGGGTGGACGAGGTTCGCTTGTGATGCTTCATGGGGGAGGGGAACGAAAAAACTGTCGGTTCAGGGCTTCGGATCGCCCAGCGAATTCAGGCAGCCCACGATGGCGTCGGCCGCCTCGTCCAGCCGCGGGCCGGGGCGCATCATCAGGTCGAAGCGCGCCGAGGCGAAGCTGCACACGCGCCCGCGCTGGATGGCCGACATGGCCGACCAGCCCGGCCGCGAGGCCATGGCGGAGATTTCGCCGAGGGCCGACACCATCAGCACGTCGGGGTTGGCGCGCACCACGAATTCGGGGCTCATCTTCGGGAAGGGGCCGAGCGTGCCCGGCACCGCGTTGCCGAGCCCGAGCCGCGCCAGCGTCTCGCCGATGAAGGAACTCTCGCTGGCCGCCGCCATGCCGCCATGCACCTCGAAGTACACGCGCCGGCCCTGCCAGCCGGCCGGCACGCGGGCGCGGGCCGCATCGAGGCCCGCGTCGAGCTTGCGCCAGAAGGCTTCGCCCGCGCCTGGGCGGCCGGTGGCGCGGGCCACGGTTTCCATCACGCGGCGCATGTCGGCATGGGTCTTGGCGTCGAGCGCCAGCACCTTCAGCCCAAGGCGCTCCAGCGGCTCAGCGGCCCGGCTGCGCGGACGCAGCAGCACAAGGTCGGGCTTGAGCGCGACGATGCGCTCGACGTTCGCGTCGTCGATGCCGCCTACCTGCGGCACCCCCTTCACCGATGCCGGCCAGTTGGCATGGCGATCGATGCCCACCAGCCGGTCGCAGGCGTCCAGGGCACAGACGGTTTCGGTCAGCGAGGGCATCAGCGAGACGATGCGCTTCGCCGGCGCCTGCAGCTCCAGCGTGGTGCCCCGGTCGTCCTCGAGGCGGATACCGGCGGCGTGGGTCGCCGGGCCGAGGCCCAGGGCGACGAAGGCGGCCGCCTTGGCGATCTGTCGTGCGGTGGTGGCGGAAAACGGTTGGCGCGGGGCGTAGGAGTTCATCGGGGCGGGCTTTGCAGGCCCGCTATTGTCGCGGCGTCTGCATGCGCAGGCGCCGCGCCGCTTCTTCCTCGCGCGCATCGTCCACCTCGCGCAGCACGCTGCGCAGGTCGACCGGGCCGGTTTCATGCACGAAGGCGCCGGTCAGCTCCGTCTCCGGGCGCAGCAGGCCGCGCTCGTAGAGATGCCAGATCTCCTCGCCGTAGTGCGTGGCCAGCAGTGCTGGCGCGAACTGGCCGAAGAAGTCGCGCAGGTTTCCGACGTCGCGCAGCAGCATGCGCCGCGCGTGGTTGTTGCCCGCGGCGTCCACCGCCTGCGGCAGGTCGATGATGACCGGGCCGTCTTCGGCCAGCAGCACGTTGAACTCCGAGAGGTCGCCGTGCACGATGCCGGCGCACAGCATGCGCATCACCTCTTTCAGCAGGCTGGCGTGGTGGCGAATTGCGTCTTCGGGCGAGAAGACCACGTCGTTCAGGCGCGGAGCGGCGTCGCCGTGGGCGTCTGTCACCAGGTCCATCAGCAGCACGCCTTCGAGGAAGTTGTGCGGTGTCGGCACGCGCACCCCCGCGGCGGCCAGGCGGTAGAGCGCATCGACCTCGGCGCTCTGCCAGATGGCCTCGGTCACCTTGCGGCCGAAGCGCGTCCCCTTGGCCATGGCGCGCGCCTCGCGGCTGTTCTTGACGCGGCGGTTCTCGGTGTAGTCGACCGCCTGCCGGAAGCTGCGCTTGTCGGCCTCCTTGTAGACCTTGGCGCAGCGCGTCTCGTCGCCGCAGCGCACGACGTAGACCATGGCCTCCTTGCCGCTCATGAGCTGTCGGACCACGGTGTCGATCAGGCCCTCGTCGATCAGCGCCTGGAGTCGTTGCGGTGCCTTCATTGGCGGGCCTCCCCGGCGACGGCGGGGCGGGACGAGAGGTAGGCCCGCAGGTTGTCCGTGCCGATCTGGTAGAGCCCGTCGTGCCTGTACGCCGCGTAGCCGAGCCGGTGATTGATGGCCAGCATGGCCGCGTTCACCTCGGCGTTGCTGGTGACTGCCATCGCGACCTCGGGATGCCGCTCGCGCACGAGCTGCATCATGGCCGCCTTCACGCCCTTGGCCAGGCCCTTGCCCCGCCACCGGCGCGCAACCGCCGTGAGCCGCTGGTACATGCGGTCGGGAAAATGCTGGTTCCAGCTGGCGTCGCATACCGCAACCACCTCGTCGCCGTCGAGCAGCAGCACGAGGAAATGCTCGCCGCCGCGGCGGTCCATGTCGGCGTACCAGGGCGGGAAGTCTTCCAGCTCGAAGCGCAGCGGCGGCCGTTCGAGGTTCGTGGTGGGGGCGTCGTTCAGCAGCACCGACAGCGGCTCCATCAGCGTCGCGAGCCGCTCGAAGGGCACGCGGCCTGCATATACCTCGGCGCGCAGGCCGTGGGCAGGCGCAAAGCCTTCGGCGCGCCAGCGGGCGAGGGCCTGCCAGTCGAGATCCGCGAAGGCCATGCGGTTTTCGACGCTGCGGTGCTTCTCGGTGGCGCCGATGGCGCGCAGGAAGGCGTGGCCTTCGGGCAGGTGGGCCTTGATGGTCGCGACCGACTTGTCCTGGGCTTCCATCAGCGCCAGCAAGGTGCGAAGCAGCGCGCTGGCCACGCCGCGGCGCCGGTGCGGACGCAGCACGCCGCCCCAGGCTTCGAGGAATGGCGCGAAGGCTTCGTGCCCGGGCGTGCCTTCGCGGCGGAAGCTCGCGCTCAGGCTGCCGATGAATTCACCGCGCGCGCCGACGGCCAGCACGCGGTGAAAGACATACAGCGGGTTGGGTCGCTGCACGTTGTGCCGGGTATCGGCGTCGGGCGTGATCGGATCGCCCGGAGAGTCCTCTTCAGCACGCAGGCGCCAGTAGGCGAGGAAGTTGCCCCAGTCGGCTTCGCTCGCGCGCTGGGGATCGAAAACAATGGTCACGGGATGCCGCGTGGATGCGGCACGTTCTTCAAGCATGGTTGCAAGCCTTGATTCTTCGACGGATGAACGGGACACCGCGGGCACGAGCGTGCCAACGGCGGCGTTTGAATCGGGGCGGCTTTGGGGGCGTCGCGACGGCCGGGAGGCCGTGCGGGGCAGACTGGTTACGCGATGAACGCGTGAACGATCAGCTGTTCAGATGAGGCCCGGCAAACCGCATGTGGGTGGGAGCATGAATTGCAATGACTACCATCTTGCACCTCCTCTTTCTGCGTGGTTGCGGGAGCGGTGAATGTAGCGGGCTTGCAGTGGGCTGTGAAGTGCCGTGTTGTTTCGGCGCATGCGCCGGTTCACTCCGCAGTGCGAGGGCGCTCGATGCGATAGACGAAATGCGCCGTCCCGTGGATCGGGTTGTCCGGCGTGAGCGGTCCTTCGGCCACGCGCACGAAGCCCGCGCGTTCCGGCACGCGCCACGAAGCGACGTTGCCGGCCGACACCGGCACCACGATGCATGGCGCGGCAGGGTAGTCGTGCCACGTGGCGTCGACGAGCGTGCGGATCATCGCGGCGCCCAGGCCTTGGCGCAGCGCATCGGGCTCGCCTACGAAGTAGTCGATGCTCAGCGCGGGCGCCGGCACTTCGATGACGGGTGCAAGCTCCTCGATGTAGCCGGGGTTGTCCTCGAAGGTGTAGCGCTGCACGAGGCCGAAGTCCCGGCCCTGCGTAGCGGCGATGTAGATCTCGGCCGGGTCGCTTCCGTCCACCGCCGGGCCGAAGTCGTGCTCGATGGCTTCCGGCGAGGTCTGGTGGTTCCACCAGCGCGCGACGTCAGGCTCGGCAAGCCAGCGCGACAGCATCGCGAAGTCGGTGCGTGCGAGCCGGCGTAACGCGATGGGCACGTCGGCTGCGGGCATTCGACTCAGTTCTCCATTCCGTGCACGAACGACGACAGCGCCAGCGACACGAAGACGGCCGCGATAAAACGCAGCCAGCCCGGCTTGCGCTGCACGAAGTTGGCGACGACGACGCTGCCGGTCATGAGCCAGATCACCGGACTCGCGCGTACCTCGAAGGCGCAGAGGACGTAGACGGCCTGGATCAGCACGCTGAGGAACCAGCCGAGCTGGAAGGCGGGGACGGGCGCTGGCGACTGCGCGGGAGCTTGCCCGGCCGGTCGTGGTGCTGCGGCGGCCGGGCGCGCCGTTGCGGGCGCGGACGTGACCGACTGGGGGCGTGCCGCTTCGCGTTGTGCCTTCTTCTCTTCCGCCAGTTGCTCCGCAGTTTTCTCCAGCACCGGCGCAGAGGCCTGTGCCGGTTGCCACCATGCCGGCCATGGCGCCTGGCCGGCTGCGGATTGCTTGCGGAACTCGCCCGCAGCGAGCTTGCGTTGGGAGGCCTTCGCCGGAGCCGCCGGGGTGCCGCGCCCTTCGTGCTTCGCCGCCAGCGCGCGCACGCGCTGCAGGTACGGCTCGCCGCGTGCCGCGTCAGTCATCGCGATGAAGTTCGCGTAGCCGCGCAGCGCGCCGATCACGTCGCTGTTGCCGTTCCATTGCAGGCCCTGCGGGCCGTTGCGCTCGGCCTGGTGCAGCACTGCGCGAAAACGCCGCAGCGTGTCTCGGTCCACCGAGAGCTTGTCGTTCACCACGATGCCCGTGACGTGTTGCTGCCGGTGCCGGCGCATCACCTGCTGCTTGTCGGGATGCATCGTGAGGCCTTCGCTGGCCACGATCTGCTTCACCCGCCACAGCAGCTTGGCCGTGTCGCGGCTGTGCTCGGGGCCGGCCGAGAAAGTCAGGTCATCGGCATAGCGGGTGTAGCGGAAGCCCAGCTTCGCGGCGCTCGCGGCCAGCCGTGCGTCGAGTCGGCGGCACAGCAGGTTGGTCAGCATCGGGCTGGTGGGCGCGCCCTGCGGCAGCACGCGTTCGCCGCGAGCGACGAAGTAACGGCTGCCGTCGAGCTGAACTTCGTCGGTCGGCGCCTCGGTGCATACCAGCGCCAGAAGGCTCGCCACCTGCGACGAATAGCCGAGCTGGCGGAACACGCCACGCACGCGGCGCATGCCGATGGAGGGAAAGAAGTCCTTCAGGTCGAGGTTGATCACCACGTCGCGGCCCACGTGCGGCGCCGCATTGGTGAGGATCGACCTGCCCGGCAGGAAGCCGTGCACGGCCTCGTGCACCGGCATCTTCGCGAGGATGTTGTCGAGCACCCAGTATTGCGCGCGCTTCAGGCGCGGCATGGGCGCCGAGATATGGCGCTCACCGCCGCTCTTCTTCGGCATGGTGAAGCGCTGGTAGTGGCTCACGCTCGACACCTCGCGGTGCCAGGCGAGGAAGCGCAGCTCGCCCAGGCCGATGCCCATGGCCTGCGCCAGATCGCTCGCATGGTCCAGCGCGGGCAGGGCGTTGCGTGCCAGCGCCTGGCTGTCGCTGTGCGCCTCGTTGAGGCCGCCCGACACGCCGTCGCCCACGTAGAGCAACTCGCGCTGCCGCCGTTCGTGCCATGCCACTGCGCGCGCATGGCGGCCCTGCGCGAGGCGCTGGCGGGTTTCCTCGCGGCGCTCGCGGGCCCTGGCCATGCGCTCCTTGCGCATGGTCTTCAGGGCCCGGTCGCGGTCCTCGATGCCGCGCAGCTCGTCGCCGAGCTTCGTGAGGGCCGTCTGCAGCTCGCTCTCGCGGCGGATCAGCTGGGCCTCGATCGTCGGCTGCGCTGAGTCCTGCGGCCAGAAGCCGAGGCGCTGCATTTCCTCGAGGACGACTTCCTGCTTGGAACTCTTGCGGATGCGCTCGTACAGCTCCTCGCGGGTGAGCGCGGAGTCGGGAATGGAAGAAGAGGAGGCGGGAGACTGCATGGTCATGGCGCTGCGCCACCGGCCGATGCACTGCTGAGGGAGAAAAATTGCGAACGAAGCGGGAATCTCGTCGAAGAGCCTCGGGACTGGAGGGCTCCACTCGACGCCGGATGGCCATGGTGACGCCGATGAGCTTCGAGGAAGCCGCACTGTTGTCGCGTCACCATGGCCATCCGGCACAGTGAAGAGACGTCCAGTGACGCTTGGGAAGTGCTGTGTTCGAGGACGGCGATACGCCGTCCGGATTGCAAGAGCCTTCCCGCTCCGTTCGCAAAAAGCAGTGTATCAGCCGATGTGGGCGGTGGTCCTTTCCTGATCTGTCGTCGTCGTTGTTTTCGTCGTTTCCATCGCCGGCGCGGCGGACAGGCGCAGCGCGAGCATGTGCTCGCACGGCCCCTTGGTCATGCGGTGGCGCACGAAGTGGCTGCACTGGCATTCGCCCGAAGCCACGCGCTGGTCGGCGTCCAGCTGCAGGTTCACGAAGTATTCGCGCTGCCCGGCAGAGCCCTTGCACTTGCCGCTGAGCGAGAGGCCGCCGTCGGAGCGCGCCTGTGTCTTCACGCTCGCGATGCGGCGCGCGCGCACCAGCTCGGCGGCAGCTTCTTCCTCTGGGCTGGCGTAGCGCAGCTTGTCCATGGGCAGCGGCTCGCGGCTGAGTTCGCGCAGCCGCCACACGCCGTGCGCGATGTCATACACCACGCGCCCGGCCTGCACGTAGCCGCCGAGCGCGGCGTCGACCGTGAGCGTCGAAAGGCCGGTGGCCGCGGCAAGCTCGTCGGTGGTGGCGCGCCAGCGTTCGCCCAGCGCCGCGAACACGCGCAGCAGGCTGTCCTGGTCGACCGTGTGGCGCGGCTGCAGCAGCTCGAAGTGGCCGTTGCGCGACCAGTCGTTGGCGGTCCAGCCCGAGAGGCCGAGCGTGAATTCCATGTCGGGCAGCTGCGCCACCCAGAAGCTCGGCATGCCGGTGCCCAGCAGGTGCACCGTGAAGCCCTGCGCCACCGGCACGAGGCGCTCGAGCTGCAGCAGGCGGCGCCGGCCCCACACGCGGATGTCGGTGTCGGAGGTGGCGCTGTGCGTGGAGCGCGGGCACACCAGCTCGTGGCCCCAGGGCTCGAACAGGATGCGCACCGGCTGCCCCGGCCGCAGGATGAAGCGCAGCGAGCGCGGGCCCACGCGCTCCTTGCGCCGGCGCAGCACCAGGCAGATGTTGTGGATGTCCATCGGGTGCAGCTGCAGCCGCTGCGCGGGCAGCAGCATCGCGCTGCTCACCTGCAGGAAGCCGCGCACCCAGCTGTCGGGCACGTCGATCTTCGGCTCGTGGAAGGCCGGGTCGTTGTCGCTCTGCACCTGGAAGCCGCCGGGGTCGATGGCCAGGCGCGTCGTCTTGTAGTCGCGGATCTTCTGGAATTCGTCGTACAGCGATTCGGAGTAGTCGACGTTGGTGGTGCCGAAGGCGTGGTCGCTCACGCGGTCGAAGATGTCGTGGCTGCACGAGAACATGCCGTAGCTCGACTCGTCCTGGCTGAAGCACTCGAAGAAAACGCGGTCGGGGTGCACCGTGATCACAGGGTCGAGCACGAACCAGGCTTCGCGGTTGACCTTGTAGATGTGGTCGAAGTAGCTCTTCTGCGCGCTCATGAAGGGCTGCATCACTGCGCGCTTGCTCTTGCGCAGCTCTGCCAGCTCGTTGCTGATCGGCACCATCTGCGCCTTCAGCTGGTCGCTGCGGGCCATGAACTGCGCGAGCAGTTCGTTCTCTTGCCCGGCCAGCCATTCGAGGTACGCACTCTTGTCGCGCGGCTTGAAGCGCAGGTCGCCCACCACCACGTCGTGCAGCGCGGACATGCCTTCGCGGAACGGCAGATGGCGGTTGATGTCGGCGACGAAGTGCACCGGCGCGCGCAGCGTGTCGGGCGCGAACTGCAGCGCGGTGCTGCTGGCGGTGTGCTGCGCGCCGGAGTGGCCGAAGTAGCGGTACTGGAATCTCATGCGGCGGGCCCTCCGGTGGGGGCGACGGAAGGCGGCGAGCGGCGCGGCGCAATGCTGCGCACCGCGGCGGTCTGCAAGGGGTTGTCCAAGGCGGGGAAGAGGGCCTGGATGCTTCGCAGCCCGGCCACGTACTGGGCGCGTTCGGTGATTGCACCGGTGACGGCCTGCCGCGCGAACACGCGCGCCACGATGCGTGCGATGTCTTCCGAATGCGCCGCCTGCGCCGCCAGGAACTCCATGACGCGCGCCTTGGCCAGCCGGCCCCGGTTGGCCTGCGACAGCACGCTCAGGAAGTAGGGCTCCAGCCGCGCCAGCACGTCGGCATTGCGGCTCGCGGCCGAGGCCAGCCAGTTGGTGACGAAGAGCTGCATGCCAGCCGACGGATGCTGGCTGAGCTGCAGCATGTAGGTGGTGACGTCGGTCACGTCGAAGTGCGTGGTGAGCAGCTCGCGGCCCAGGCGCTGGGCGCCTGCGTCCTTGTGGTCGCACAGGCGGACCAGCAGCGCGGGCGTCCACTGGCTGGCGCTGCTTTGCGCGCCGAACCACTGGCGGGCCCAGTCGCGCGCGTCGTCCCAGCGGCTGTCGAACATGCGCAGCGCGTCGCCCAGGTTCGCGAGCGTGCGCTCAGGGTTCGCGGCCAGCTGGTCCATGGCCCAGCGGCGTGCGGCGGCGGTGTCGACGAGGCCCAGGCTGGCGGTCTGCAGCACGTCGAAGCCTTGCGGGTCCTGCTGAGGCAGCAGCCATGCGCCGAGGCGTTGTGCGCCCTTGCTGCGCGCTTCGAGCAGGCGCAGCGTCACGGCAGGTTCGCCGCGGCGCGTGTGCTCGGCCAGCGGGCCGCACAGCCATTGCAGCAGCGAATCGAACACGCCCTCGGCGGCTTCGGCGCGGAACAGTTCGTCGCGCAGCAGCGGCATCAGCGCGGCGCCGAAGTCGGGGTGTGCGGGCAGCAGTTGTGCGAGGCGGGGCGCGACGGCCGAGCGCACGGCCGGCATCGGGCTGCTGCAGAAGGCCGCGAAGAGCTCGGGCTGTGTGACCAGCGTGGCGTCGGGCAGGGAGGTGAAGAGCCGCACGCCGGCACCGCGCAGTCGCTCGTCGTCCGACTGCAGCAGCCGCGTGAGCACCTCCACCGGCAGGCCCTGCACCGACGCGGGATGCAGCAGCAGCCATTCGGCGGCGGTGCGCACCACGTCCGGGCTTGCATGGTCGAAAAGCGCGAGCAGCCTGTTCAGCGGTGCCTTGGCGGCCGCCGTGCGCAGCAGGCCCTGAAGAGCCCACTGCACGTTCTCGCAGATGGCGTCGAGCTGGGGCTGCGCGGCATCGCAGGCCGACAGCCACGCGAGCAGCTCGGTGGACAGCGCATCGAGCGTCGAGGGGTTCGGGGCAGCGGCCTGCAGCAGCAGGCGGGAGGCACGGCGCACTTCGGCATCGGCCGAGGTCAGCAGCATCAGCAGCAGGTCGACCTGCTGGCTGTAGAGGCCCGGGTCCTGCCCGATGTATTCGAGCGCCAGTGTGCGTGCCTCGGCCAGCGGCGAACCCAGCAGCGCGGGCAGCCAGGGCAGGGCCGGCTCGCCCGCCGAGATGCGCTGGCGCGCGATGGCGAGGGCGAAGCGCGCGGTGTCGTCCCAGGTGCTGGCAAGCAGGCGCCAGACCGTGGGTGCCTCGAGGGCTTCGCAGAAGGGCTTGTTGTCCCGCAGCGCGCGTGCGGCAAAGGCGTGCACAGCGGCGCAGCGGCCTTGCTGCATGAGCTGCAGCAGCGCCTGGGGATGACGGTCCCAGCGCTCGGGCCAGGCTTCGGTTCGGTTCAACCGCTGCACGGGCAGCGGCGTGCTGCGGCGCCAGTGCAGGCCGCCGCGCTGGGCTTCCCAGTCGGGGTCGTGGCGGTGCAGCAGTTGCATCAGCACCAGCCAGCGGCTGTAGGGGCCCGTGTGCCAGCTGCGCGGCTCGGGCGTCCAGCGCGATTCGCGTTGCTGGCCGGCAGTGCCTGCCTCGGCGTCGTCGGCGGCGAGAAGCACGCCCAATGCAAGCCGCAGCCAGTCGGCCTCGTCGGCCGTGCCGGCCAGCGCCAGCCGGCGCAGGTTGCGCCATGTACGGCGGCGCAGGTAGTCGCGCGTGCGCTGGCTGTAGGCGAGCCGGCTGTCGGGCCGCACGATTTCCTTTGCGATCTCCACGTAGCGGCCATTGACCTGCGCCCAGCGGCCGCCGGTGCGGAAGGCCGCGCGCTGCGTCTCGAGGCGCTGGTGCAGCACGCCGAGCAGGGGGTAGTCGCCCGCGAACTCCGCGCCCTTGTAGAGCCGGCGCCATGCGCGGAAGCTGCCTGCCGCGAGCTGCAGCGTCGGCGCGATCTCCAGCAGCGCGGCGCGCGCAAGCCCGTCGGTTGCCGGGCTTTCGAGCAGGGCGAGGTCGAACAGCTGCTCGACCCATGCGGCGTACTTCAGTCCGTTCCAGAGCGCGGGGTCGGCCAGATGCTGCCGCAGCAGCGGCATGGCCTGCCCGGCGGGCGCTTCGCCCATGGCGGCCCAGGCGCGGCGCAGCGGAGCGGGCCAGTCGTCGACGATGCGCGCCGCTTCGGCCGCGCGCTGTTCCGTGGGCCAGAGGGCGAGCGCGGCCCAGCGTGCGGCGCGGGTGACCACGGGCGTGCGGCCGCGTCGGGAGAGTTCGCGCATCGCCTCGAAGGCGCCGCCGTCGCCGCAGCGGCCGATGGCCCATGCGATGCAATAGTCGAGCATCGGCTCGCCGGTTTCGATGTGGTCGACGAGTTGCGGCACCGCAGCCGCCAGGCGGCGCTCGCCGATGCGCCACACCACGCGGCTGCGGCGCACCGGAGGTAGCAGGCGCCACGCGTCGGGGCGGATGCCGGCCAGCAGGACGGCGTCGCCGGGATGCGCGATGGTGGTGGGGGCAGGGGCTGCCGCAACGGCTGCGGCGGTCGAGCCTTCGAGCACATAGCCCTGGGCGATCTGCGCCGCCACGGCGAGTTCGAAGGCTGCGGTGGCGGCGTCGAGTGGCAGTGGCGACGGGGTGTGGACCGTCTCCTTCCACTGCAGCCCGTCGCGGCTGGTGCTCACATGCACCACGTGGCCCGGCGCTTCCGGCAGGGCGAACAGTTCCACGGTACTGAAGCCAGCGGCGCCTGTCGCGCCCGGCTTCGTGCGGATCAATTTCTCGGAGCGAATGCGCTTCACGCGGAGGCCTCCCCTGCCTTCGGTTGGTGCTTGTGCTTTTTCGTATCGCCGCGCATCTTAGCGGGCCGGCGTGCAAATCGTGTCCATGTGTAGCATCGGGGCCTGAGATTCACCCTCGCATATCTTTCCCATGCCGAATGCAGAACAGGCCTCCCGGTCGAGCTTTCTCTATTTCACGGGCCAGGGCTCGGACAAGGTCTACCAGGTGCACCTGCGTCCCAAGGACGACGGCTGGGTGGTCGACTACGGCAACGGCCGGCGCGGCGGCACGCTTTCCACCGGCACCAAGACCAGCAGCCCGGTCGCCTACGAGGCGGCGCTGAAGATCTACGACAAGGTCGTGAAGGAAAAGACGTCGAAGGGCTACACGCCCGACCAGTCCGGCGCGCTCTACACCTCGACCGACCTGGCCGGCCGCATGAGCGGCGAGCTGCCGCAACTGCCCACGCTGATCCTCGAAGAGCAGGCCGCGCGCTACTTCGACGACCCGGGCTGGGGCCTGCAGGAAAAGGCAGACGGCGAGAACCGCATCCTGCTGATCGAGGGCGAGGCGGTGCGCGGCACCAACCGGCGCGGGTTGTTCGTCGACATTCCGCAGGCCTGGGTCGGTGCTGCCGGTGCGCAGGTCGGGCGCACCGTGATCGCCGGCGAGCACGTGGGCGATGCCTTCATGGCTTTCGACCTGCTGGAGCTTCACGGGCAGGACCTGCGCGATGCGCCGTTCATCGAGCGCTTCGGGCACTTGGGCAAGGTCGCGGGGACCGTGCCCTGGATGACGGTGCTCGAACTCGAACTCAGCGCCGAAGGCAAGCGCCGCCGTGCCGCTGAACTGCTGGTCGCGCATGGCGAAGGCTATGTGCTCAAGGCGCTCGACGCGCCGTTCTCCGCGGGCCGCAGCAGCACCAGCCTGAAGTTCAAGTTCAACCAGAGCGCGACCTGCGAGGTGATCCGCGTCAACGCGCAGCGCTCGGTGGCCGTGGGCCTGCGCGACGAAGCCGGCGCGATGGTCGACCTGGGCAACGTGACCGTGCCGCCCAACGAGGCGCTGCCAGCGGTGGGAGCGCTGGTCGAGGTGCGCTATCTCTACCGCTACGCGGGCGGCAAGTTCGAGCAGCCGGTCTACAAGGGCCAGCGGACGGACATGACGACCGCGGACGCGGTGCTGTCGCAGGTCACGCGAATCAAGGACCGAAGCGCGGCGCTCGACGACGACGAAGCAGCCTGAGCGCTGCTCAGCCGAAGGCCGTGCGCAGCCTGGCTGCGAGCCGGTTTGCTTCGGCGGCGGTGGCGATGTTGGTGAACCCCATCAGCAGACCCTGGGCGCCAGGACCGGCGACGCCGCGCGCGGAGAGCGGCTGGCAGTTCAGCCCCGCCTGCCGGGCGCGCAGGGCGAGCGTCGCGTCGTTTTCGCGGCGCCCGTCGAAGCGCGCGATCAGGTGCATGCCGCCGCTGCGCAGGTCGATGTGCACCGAGTCGCCGAAGGCCTTCTGCAGGCCTGCGACCAGCATCGCGCGCCGCCTTGCGTAGAGCAGGCGCATCTTCTTCAGGTGGCGCGGAAAGTGCCCCTCGCGCATGAAGTCGGCCACCACGGCCTGCGTGACCTGCGGGCTACCGTTCGACCAGATACGCGCAGCCTCCTCGAAGCGCGTGCGCAGCGATTCGGGCACGACCACGTAGCCCAGCGCCAGCCCGGGGTAGAGCACCTTCGAGAAGCTGCCCGCGTACAGCACGCGGTCGTTGCCGTCGAGGCTCTTCAGCGCGGGCAGCGGCGCTCCGGCATAGCGGTATTCACCGTCGTAGTCGTCCTCGACGATCCATGCGTTCGACTGCGAGGCCCATTCGAGCAGCTGCAGTCGGCGCGCGAGCGTCATCGATACGCCCAGCGGCGCCTGGTGCGAAGGCGTGACGATGGCCATGCGTGCCTTCGGCGCCTTGCGCAGGCCCCGTGCGACGACGAGGCCGTCTTCGTCCACCGGCACGGGTATCGTGCGCTGGCCGGCGACCCGCAGTACCTCCTGCGTCGGTGGAAAGCCAGGGTCTTCGACCCACACGCGGTCGTCCTTCTTCAGCAGCGTGCGCGCGACGAGCGCGAGCGATGCGCGATAGCCGCCCGTCACCAGCACCTGCGAGGCATGGCACGAGACGCCGCGCGACACCAGCAGGTAGGCCGCGATGGCTTTGCGCAGCGGCGGGTAGCCGCAAGGGTCGCCGTAGAACATGTCGGCCGCGCTCATGGCTCGCGCACGACGGGCTGAGAGGCGTGACCACAGCTTGCGCGGGAAGGCGTCGAGCGCCGGAATGCCCAGCTGCATCGACGGCGGCTCGCCCGGCTGCTTGAGCGGATCGCCGGGCACCTTCGCATCCGTGCGGCGGGGCTGTTCCTTCCGCGCCGGCCGGTGCGGCGGCAGCGACGGGGAAACCACGGTGCCGGCTTGTCCGCGCGAGGAGAAATAGCCTTCGCCCGTCAGCTGGTTGTAGGCCGTTTCGACGGTGCCGCGTGCCACGCCGAGCTCGGCGGCGAGGCTGCGCGCGGAGGCGACGCGGTCACCGGGGCGCAGCACGCCCTGCTCGATGGCGTTGCGGTAGCGCTCGTAGATCTGTCGGAACAGCGGCGTTGTTTTCGAGCGGTCGAGCTTGGGCGTCATGGCCTGGTCGTTTTCATCATTCTTGGCTCTTTTCGATGAGGCATCGTAAATCCATGATCGGCCTCCCAAGAGCATGGAAGGAAGAAGCGCAATGAGCGAGAAGGTATTTTTGGCGGGCGCGGCCGGAGCAGTCGGCACCGCGCTGGTTCCGATGCTGATCGAGGCGGGCTATACCGTGTACGGCAGCACGCGTCGCGCCGATCGAGCGGGTGTGCTGGAGGCGCAGGGCGTGCACCCGGTCGTCGTCGACGTGTTCGACGCGGCGGCGCTGCGGGCCGCACTGGTGCGCATCGCGCCGTGGGGCGTGGTCCACCAGCTCACCGACCTGCCGAAGGACCTGGACCCGGCCCGCATGGCCGAGGCAGCGGTACTCAATGCGCGCGTGCGTACCGAGGGCACGCGCAACCTCGTGGCTGCCGCGCAGGCGGCGGGTGTGAGGAAGCTGGTGGCGCAAAGCATCGTCTGGGCCTACGCACCGGGGCCAAGGCCTTTTACGGAAGAGCAGCCGCTCGACACGGAGGCCGAGGGCGTGCGCCGCACCAGCGTCGGTGGCGTGGTCGCGCTGGAGCAGAGCGTTATGACGGCGCAAGGCATGACCGCGACGGTCTTGCGCTACGGACAGATCTACGGGCCGAACACTTCGACCGAGGCGCCCAAGGGGCCGAGTCCGCTGCACGTGGAGGCTGCGGCACGGGCCGCCTTGCTGGCACTCCAGTGCTCGACCGGTGGCATCTTCAACATTGCCGAGGATGGTGCCGAGGCCAGCAGCGAGAAGGCGAAGCGCGTGCTGGGATGGCGCGCGGATGCGCGGCTGTCGCAGGGGGCGTTGCGGTGAACGCGGTGCCTCTTTTCGCGCACCGCCGTGCGGGCACAGGGCTCGCCGCGCTGGCGGTCGCCGCGGCGGGCTGGGCGTTGCTGCCGCATGCCGGCAGGCAATCGACCATCCAGTTCATCGACGACATCTGCAGCAGCGTGAGCCGGCCGATGTTCTCGTCGGCGCCGGCCGCCGAAGGCTCGGGCGCCGCCGCGCGGCCGCAGACCTCGTCCAGGGTGATCTCGTGCGAGGCATTGCCCAACGTGCCGGGCAAGTCGGTCACCACGGTGATCGTCGACTTTCCGCCAATGGCCTATTCGCCGGCTCACCGGCATCCAGGCTCGGTGACAGCCATCGTCCTCGGAGGCACGGTGCGCTCGCAGCTGGCCGGCAGCCCGGTGGGCGACTACAAGTCCGGCGAGACCTTCTTCGAGCCGCCGGGCACTTTGCATCTGTTCGCGGAGAACCCCGACCCGGTCAAGCCGGCGAGGCTGGTGGCGGTGTTCGTGGCCGAAGAGAACTGCGGGCCGCTGTTGCTGCCGCCCTGAGCTCGCCGAGGCGCTCAGGCCGTCGCCTCGAAGGCCGCGTGATACGAAACCGTGCCTGAAGGCATTGCGCCGGCCACGAGCAGCGCCTGGAAATACTGCGCCGGTACGCCGGGGTAGACCAGCGCAGGCGTGGCCGCGAAGCCGAAGCGGCCGTAGTAGGCGGGGTCGCCGAGCACCACGCAACCGGATGCGCCCATGCCGCGCAACGCAGCCAGCGCTTCATTCACGAGCCGTGTGCCGATGCCGCGTGCCTGCTGCCCGGGCACGACCGACACGGGGCCGAGCCCGTACCAGCCGGGCGAGTCGCCGGAGATGCGCACCGGGGAGATGGCGACGTGCCCGACGATCCGTCCGGCATCTTCCGCGACGAGCGATACCGAAAGCTGGCCGGCGCGCCGCAATGCGTTAACGATGAATTGCTCGGTGCGGCTCGAATGCTCGGCCTCGAGAAAGGCCGCGGCCGTGACGGCCTCGATGGCCGGTGCGTCGGCGGGCGCTTCGTTCCGGATGTCGATGCTCATCGGCTGCTACCGCACTCTTTCACCGTCGCGCACCGATTCGACCGCGCCGTTGTAGAACCTCACGATCCCGAGGAAGTTGCCCTGACCCCGGTGGTACACCCAGTCTTCCATCGGTACGCACGCCTGCGTCACCACCTGCTGCGCCGGGCCGCCGGGGTAGGGTGAAAGCACCCACGCTACCTGCGGGCGGGGCACGCAGACGAAATCCTTGGACATCGGCTCGCCGCACTTCTGCACCACCGAGAACTTGGAGTCGCCCACGCCGGAGAGCGTGCCGCCACAGCTCAGCGACTGGGCGGAGGCGCTGCCGCCGTGCATGAGGGCGGCTGCGAAGAAGAGGGCGCTCGAGGCGATGAGGCGCATGGATCTACGGATTCCTTGTTCGATCCGCGACTGTAGCCGGGCGCCGAATACCTCTTTGCAATCCGTGTGAAGGACGGTGGCGGGGCAGCATGGCAAAGCCGGGCATCTTCTTCCTGGCGTACTGCGATTGTTTCCACCGCATGAACGCCGCGGTTCCTTTTGCTGCGGGTTTTTACCTATTCGCCGGCTCACAATTCATTCCACAGACCAGCACGCAAGCCGATCTGGATGAACAGGCCCCGAGCGAGGTGGCCGCCTCCGAAAGGGACGGTGCCCCACCCAAGACCGGTTCGAAACCATCCCGTATGCAAAGAACTGAACTGAAGGAAATCCAAATGACCGCCTCGAAGCTCCTCTCCGCCATCTCCATCGCCCTGCTGGCAGCCGCCGGTGCCGCCCATGCCGAAAGCTATGAAGGCGTGCAACAGCTGACGTCGGCCGCAAGCCGCGCCGACGTTGCCAGCCAGGCCGTGGTGGCCGCACGCAGCGGCAACCCGTATGCCGATGGCGCCAACCAGGGCCCCGTGCAGCTGACCGCCTCCACGACCAGTCGCGCCGCCGTTCGCGCTGAAGCAGTGGCAGCCGCCCACAGCGAGAACCCGTATGCAGAGGGCGTGACCTCGCGTGTGGCTCCGGTCCTGGCCAGCGGCCTGGATCGCTCCACGGTGCGTGCCGCGGCCCGTGCTGCCGCTCGTGGCGACGCTCTGCCGCTGTAATCGGCAACGTACGGCGCATACGCGCAAAGAAAAAGCCGGGCCCGCGAAAGCGGGCCCGGCTTTTTCTTTGGTGCCTTGCCGGATTGCTAGAAGACGCGCTCCTCGATCGGACCCACGCGATCGGGATAGAACGCCACGTAGTCCTTGATCTCCGCGACCGGGTCGTACGGCGACTCGTAGGTCCACACCGCATTCACCGAGCGTTCGCCACCGGCCGGAATGCTGAAGTAGCTGCACTCGCCCTTGTACGGGCAGTAGGTCGCGTGCGAGGTGCGTTCCAGCAGCGACATCTTCACGTCCTTGCGGGGGATGTAGTGCACCGCTCCGAAATGCGGTTCGCGCAATGTCAGCGCTTCGCGCGTATCGGCAATGACGCAGCCGTCGACCGACACCACCACGCGAAGCGGGTTGGGTGCGATGGTGATCGGATGGTCGGGGCCGGGGGTCTTGATGGTGCGTTCTGCGGTGGCGAACATGAACATGCTCCTTCGGTCAGATCGGGGTAACGCAAGAATCGGCGGATGCGCATATTGCCGCGATGCGGTGGCGATTTGAAGTCACCCCGAAATCGGCCCTTTGGCAGAGTGGTTAAAGCCATCGAGGCCGAAAGAATGGCTCTGGAAGCCTTTCTTATGGTGATTCGGAAAATAAGGAATACCGAAGTTCCATCTTTTCGCTTTGCGAGTTGCGTGTGGTCACGAATGTGTGTTCTTCATGCGTCAGCTTTCGATGAAGCGTAAGCCCACGGCGCCGCCGATGACCAGCGCGATGCACGCCATCCGTGCCGCCGAAAGCGCCTCGCCGAAGAGCAGCACGCCCATCAGCACCACGCCCACCGAGCCGATGCCGGTCCAGATCGCGTACGCCGGGCCCAGCGGCAGGTAGCGCAGTGCCTTGGCGAGCAGGTAGATGCTGAGCAGTGCGGTCAGCACGCCGATGGCCGACGGCACGAGCTTCGACCAGTCCTGCGATTGCTTGAGCGCCGCGGCCATCGCGATCTCGACGAGACCCGCGGCCAGCAGAAATATCCAACCCATGAAAACTCCTTCGGTGTCGTTGTGCAAGAAACGGGAACCCGATAATTCCGGGCAGGGCACCGATCGACAAGTACGCACCTTCCGGTAACCATGGGAAATTCAAAGATGCCATCGAGGAAGGCCACGGCTGTGGCAGAAGCCGCGGCTGCACCGGCCGACGTGTGGAGCGCCGGCTGCCCCTCGCGCCGTGTGCTCGAACTCATCGCCAACAAGTGGGCGCTGCTGATCATTCCGCTGCTGCGCGGAAAGCCGCAGCGCAACAACGAACTGCTGCGCAAGGTCGGCGGCATCTCGCAGAAGATGCTCACCCAGACCCTGCGCGATCTCGAACTCAACGGGCTGGTGCTGCGCGAAGACCACCAGACCGTGCCGCCGCACGTCGAGTACAGGCTGAGCCCCATCGGCTTGTCGCTGAGCAGGACGCTGATCGCGGTGGACCGCTGGGCCGAGGCGAACCATGCGCAGATCGACGCGGCGAGGCAGGCCGCGCGCGAGCGGGCCTGAGCGCCGGATTCGGTGATAACTTCGCGCGACCCCACGCCATCGAAGGACCGAAGTGAAGAAGAAGCAGCTTGCCGTTTTCCTGCTCGCCAGCCTGCTGGCTGCCGGTGCATGGGCGCAGGCCTGGCCCTCGAAGCCCGTGCGCGTGATCGTGCCCGCACCGGCGGGCAGCTCGCTCGACCTGATCGCACGCACGCTGGCCGACCGCCTGCGCGTGATGTGGAAGCAGCCCGTGGTGATCGAGACCAAGGCCGGCGCGGGCGGTCTCATCGGCATGGACACCGTCGCCAAGGCACCGCACGACGGCTACACGCTCGGCATCGGCTTCAACGGCCCGATCGCGTTCGGCCCCTACATGTATGCACGCATGCCCTACGAGCCTTCGCGCGACCTGACGCCGATCGTGCTCACGACATCGCAACCCAACGTGCTGGCGGTGCAGGCCGACAACCCCGCCAACACGCTGCCCGAGTTCGTCGAGTGGGCGAAGAAGCGCGGCAACAGGTTCAGCTATGCGTCGGTGGGGGCGGGCAGCTCGTCGCATCTCACGATGGAGCTGTTTCGCAGCGTGACGCACATCGAGGCGGTGCATGTGCCGTACTCGGGCTCGCCGCCCGCCGGGCTCTCGCTCGCGGCCGGCGACACGCAGGCGCTCTTCACGGTGGCACCCGCGCTGCTGCCGCTGATCCAGGGGCAGCGCGTGAAGCTCATTGCCATCACCAGCGTGAAGCGCTCGGAGCTCATGAAGGACCTGCCCACCGTGGCCGAGTCGGGCTATCCGGGTTTCGAGTCGCTCGCCTGGAACGGCTTCTTCACCGCCAGCGGCACGCCGCCCGAAGTGGTGCGGCGCATCAACGCCGACGTCAATGCCGTGCTGCGCGAGCCGGCCGTGCGCGAACTGCTGGCCAACCAGGGGCTGGTGGCGGGCGGCGGCTCGCCGGAAGAATTCAGGGCCTTCATCGACAGCGAAGGCCGCAAATGGGGTGCGATCATTGCCAAGGTCGGCATCCGCCTCGACCAGTGAGCGACACTCCCGGCAGACAACCCACGCAAGAAGACTTCAGGAAGAGAAGAACATGGAACAGCAGTTTCCCCGCGACATCTACACGGAACCCGAGCCCGATCCGCACACGCTCGCCAACCTGGGCCCGCTCACTGGCCTGGCGGGTATCTGGACCGGCACGGTCGGCCACGACGTGAGCCCGAAGGAGGACGGCCCCGAGGCCGAGGCCTACATCGAGCACGCCGAGTTCCAGCCCATCGACGCTCAGACCAACGGGCCGCAGATCTTCTACGGGCTGCGCTACCACCTGCGCATCGTCAAGCCCAATGACGTCGAGAGCTTTCACGACCAGGTCGGCTACTGGCTGTGGGAGCCCGCCACCGGCGCGCTGATCCAGACGCTGACGATCCCGCGCGGACTCACGGCCATGGCCACCGGCCGCGCGAAGGCCGACGACCGCAGCTTCAGGCTGGAAGCCGTGCGCGGCGGCGAGACCAACGGCATCGTGGCCAACCCCTTCCTGGAGCACGCGTTCAAGACGCTGCGCTACAGCATCGAGGTGACGATCCACGACGACGGCAGCTGGTCCTACGAGCTCGAGACGGTGCTGGACGTGCTCGGAAAGCCCGAGCCCTTCAGCCACACCGATCGCAACACGCTGCGCAAGATCGGCGAGCCCACGCCGAACCCCACCGCGCGGGCTGCGATGGAAGAGGAAAAGAGCGGCGCGGCCTGAGGGCTACGCTGCGAGCGCCGCTTCCACGTCTGCGTGGAAGCGCGCCGAGCAGCACTCCGTCGCGCCGAAGTACAGCGACTTCTGCGCGCCGCTCGCAAGCGTCGATTGCACCGACACGCCGAGTGCGAAATCTTCGTCGAGCGCACCCCAGAACGAATCGATGTTCCTGCGCCAGTAGTTCTCTGATTTCTCCGTCTTCGGCAGCTCGGGAATCAGCGTGCTCGCGATCACGCGCGAGCGGCCCGGCGACTCCGGCAGCACCGTGAATGCGTTGGCGTGGTCGCCCTCGTGCAGGATGAAGGTCGCGGGGAAGAAGTAGTAAATGATGTTCGAGTGCGGCCCCACCCGCCATTCGTGCTCGGGCACGTCGCGCAGCCCCTCGATGCTGCGCTTGGGCAGGAAGAGGCGCTGGTGCTGCCGCTCGTGGTCGGCGACCAGCAGGTTGTCGTGGAAGAGCGCGGCGATGCTGTCGCGATGCGCGTACTGGAAGTGGTACGTCTCCAGGTTGGCCTCGAAAGGGATCTTCCAGTTGGCTGCATTGTCGAAGGCGCGCTGGTGAAAGGGCACCCAGCCGTCGTAGCCCCATGAGCGCAGGTCGGCACCGAAGCGGCCCAGCCATGTGTCGATGTCGAGCTTGGCGCTTTCGCCATCGGCCACCACGCGCGGAACGGCCCAGACGAAGCCCAGCGCCTCCGCGACCGGCACGCGTGCAAGGCTGCATTGCGATGCCGGTGCATGCGGAAAGTCCTCGGCCGAAGGGCGGCCGCGCAGCGCGCCGTCGAGCCCGTAGGTCCAGCTGTGATACGGGCAGATCAGCGCGCGCTGGCCCGGCGATGCGCCCGGCTGCTTCAGCCTTGCGCCGCGGTGGCGACATGCGTTGACGAAGCCGTTGAGTTCGCCGTCCTGCCCGCGCACGAACAGCAGCGGCATGCCGGTCACGTCGATCGCGAAGGAGTCGCCGGCATTCGCGAGCGAGGCCGAAGGGCACAGCGCCAGCGGATGGCGCCGGAAGATGCGTTCCACTTCCTGCTCGTGGCGTTCGGGATCGAGATAGCGCGCCACGGGGCTTAGGGTGGGCTCACCGCGCTCGCTGCCGCCGGTCTCGATCAGCGTGAGCGCGCGCCGGATCAGGGCGATCTGTTCTTCGTGCTGCATGCGCGCGATTGTGGCGAGCCTCTGGCGCGCCGGCTTGTCTCAACTGGTCGTGTTCGGCCGTCAGTCCAGCCGCAGCGAGCCGAGCCGTTCAACGATCAGGTCATGCAGCGTTTGAGCCGCCACCGACAGGCTGCCCTCGCGCCGCTGCACGACGTAGAGCGTGCGCGTGAGGGAAGGCAGAGGCAGTGGCCGCGTCACCAGCGTCTCGCGCTGGAAGTGGAACAGCGTGAGCGCCGGCACCACGCTGATGCCGAGCCCGGCTTCGATGAGCCCCATCACGGTGGCCAGGTGCTCCACCTCGAACACCGCATTCAGTCTTTGCGGGTGCAGCGCCGCATCGAGCGCTTGCCGCACGCTGCTGTTGCGAGCCATCTGGATGAAGGGGTGGGGCGCGATCTTCTTCACCGTCAGGCGTGGTTCGTGCGCAAGCGGATGGTCGGCGCGGCACACGAGGTGGAAGCGGTCGGTGCAGAGCTTGCGGGCGAGCAGGTCGCTGTCGGCCGTGCCGCCGGCGCCCGAGGCGGCGAGCGCGAAGTCGGCCTGGCCGCTGCGCACGAGCGCGATGCAGGCGTCCGACAGCGCATCGTCCAGGTCGACGCGGATGCCCGGCCAGGTCTGCATGAACTCGGCGAACACGTTGGGCAGCCAGCCGGCCGCGAGCGAAGGCAGGGCGGCCACGCGCACGCGGCCTTTGCGGCGCTCCACGTGGTCGGCAAGGTCGTCCATGGCGCTGCCCATGTCGTCGAGCAGCCGGCGCGCGGAGCCCTCGAACAGCCGGCCTTCGGGCGTGAGCTGCACGCTGCGCGTGTCGCGGTCGAACAGGCGCGTGCCGACGGCGTCCTCCAGCGTGCGGATCAGCGCGCTGAACGCTGGCTGCGAGAGATGGCTGCCCTGCGCCGCGCGCGTGAAGTTGCGGTGCTCGGTCAGCGCGAGAAAGGCGCGCAGCTGGCGCGTGGAAAGGTCGGGCGTCTTTCTCATCATGTCTCTCTTGTTATTTGAAATGCGGATCAATCGATCCGGATTTTCGATTTTACGGATGGCTGGCCGCTGCCTACAGTGCACGGCAATGAACTCCATTGCCCCGCCCACGCTGCTGATAGGTTGCGCCGCCGGCTTCTCGGGCGACCGCACCGACGCTGCCGGGCCGGTGGTCGACACGCTGATCGCGCGCCTGGCCAGCGGCCCCCAAGGGCAGCGCGCCTTCCTGATCTTCGAGACGCTGGCCGAGCGCACGCTCGCGCTGGCCCAGCTTCGCCGCCGCGACAACCCCGAGGCAGGCTACGAACCGCTGCTCGACCCCATGCTGCGGCCCGTGCTCGCACGCTGCCTGGCGCACGGCATCCGCATCGTGAGTAATTTCGGCGCGGCCAATCCGCGCGCTGCCGCCCGGCACATCGCCCGCATGGCGCGAGAACTGGGCGCGAATGCGCCGCGCATCGCGGTGGTGGAGGGCGACGACCTCTCGGGCCCCGAACATCGCGCGCTGCTGGACGAAGCGCTCGGCGCGCGCATGGAGGGCCTGCGCGTGGTGAGCGCCAATGCCTACATCGGTGCCGAGCCCATCGCCGCCGCGCTCGATGCAGGCGCGCAGATCGTGGTGTGCGGCCGGGTGGCAGACCCATCGCTGACGGTCGGCCCCGTCATGTCGCACTTCGGCTGGCGAGCCGACGACTGGGACCGGCTGGGCCGCGCGACCATGGCCGGCCATCTGCTCGAATGCGGCGCGCAGGTCTGCGGCGGTTACTTCGCCGACCCGGGCTACAAGGACGTGCCGGGGCTGGAGGCTGTCGGCTTCCCCATCGCGGAGATCGACGCCGATGGCCGCTGCACCATCGGCAAGGCCGACGGCACCGGCGGCCTCGTGAGCGAGGCGACGGTGAAGGAGCAGCTTCTCTACGAAGTGCACGACCCCGCGGCCTACCTGACGCCCGACGTGGTCGCAGATATTGCAGATGCCGAAGTGCGGGCACTGCCCGGCGCGGATCGCGTCGAACTCTCCGGCGTGCGCGGCCACGAGCGGCCAGGCCGCTACAAGGTCAACGTCTGCCATGAAGGCGGCTGGCTGGCCGAGGGCGAGATCTCCTACGCAGGGCCGCGCGCCGAGGCCCGTGCGCGGCTCGCGGCGGACGTGCTGAAGAAGCGCCTCGACGGGCTCTCGCTGCGTGTGGACCTGATCGGCGCGCTGAGCATCTTCGGCGACGACGCCGGCCGCGCGCTGGCGGATACGCCCGATGCCGGCCTGCGCGACGTGCGCCTGCGCGTCGCGGCCACGCATGCCGAGCGGGCGCAGGCCGAACGGCTGGCGCGCGAGGTGATGGCGCTCTATACCTGCGGCCCGGCGGGCGGTGGCGGCGTGCGCACTGCGCTTACGCCCCGGCTCAACACGCTGTCGTGCCTGCTGCCGCGCGAGGCAGTACCGGTGCGCTTCGAGCTGATCCCGCAGGAGGAACTGTCATGAACGGCATTGCAGACACCGTCGAAGTGCCGCTGTACCGCGCTGCCCACGGCCGCACCGGCGACAAGGGCGATCGCTCCAACATCAGCGTCATCGCCTGGCATGCACAGCTCTTCCCCTTGCTGGTCGAACAGCTCACGCCGGAGCGTGTCGCGGCGCAGTTCCACCACCGTGCGCCGTCCCAGGTGCAACGCTTCGTGCTGCCGAAGCTGCACGCGATGAATTTCGTGCTCGACGCGGTGCTCGACGGGGGCGTCAACGACGCGCTGAACCTCGATGCGCACGGCAAGGCGCTTTCCTTCCTGCTGCTCGACATGCCGATCCGCGTACCGCGCGAGCTGGTGCCGCTGCTGGCCGGGCCGTAGCCGCAATCCTTTTTTCTTTCCCAAGCCATTCCATACGGAGACAAGACAATGAAGCGATTTCCCCTTACCGCGCTGACCGCCGCCCTGGCCCTGGCGCCGCTGCTGGGCCATGCGGAGGCCTTTCCCGAGAAGCCCATCACCTTCGTCGTGCCGTTCGCGGCAGGTACCGCCACCGACCAGATCGCCCGCGCGCTCGGCACACAGATCACGGCCGAGACGAAGCAGGCCGTCGTCATCGACAACAGGGCCGGCGCCAGCGGCTTCATCGCCTCGCAGAACGTGGCCAAGGCGCCCGCCGACGGCTACACGGTGCTCATCACCACCAACACCACGCATGCGGCCAACGAGCACCTGTTCAAGAAGCTGCCCTACGACCCGGTGAAGGACTTCGCTCCCGTCGCCGCTCTCGGCAAGGGTGGGCAGATCATGGTGGTGAACCCCACCTTCCCCGCGAAGAGCGTGGCCGAGTTCATCGCACTCGCGAAGAAGGAGCCAGGCAAGTACAGCTTCGGCAGTGGCAGCTCGTCGAGCCGGATGGCTGGCGAACTGCTGCAGCAGATGGCCGACATCAAGCTGCTGCACGTGCCCTACAAGAGCAACACGCTCGCCGTGACCGACCTGCTGGGCGGCCAGATCAACATGATGATCACCGACACCGCCACCGGCCTGCCGCAGGTCAAGGCCGGCAAGCTGCGTGCGTTGGGCTTTTCCAGTTCCGCGCGCTCGCCGCTCGCGCCCGACGTGCCCACCATCGCCGAGGCGGGCGTGAAGGGCTACGAGATGGGCTACTGGTTCGCGGCCTATGCGCCGGCGAAGACGCCGCCGGCCGTGGTCAAGCGGCTCAACGAGCTGCTTGTGAAGGCTGCGAAGAGCGAGGCCGCGAAGACCGCCTTCTACGAGCCGACCGGCACGGAGGTGTTCACGAGCTCGCCCGAGGAACTGGCGAAGTTCCAGGCTGGCGAATCGCAGAAATGGGGCCGCATCGTGAAGACGGCCGGCATCGAGGCCGAGTAGCCCGCGCGCCGTAGCGGGGATCGGCGCCGCCAACGCACAAGACACACAACGAAGGAGACAAACCATGAAACGCTGGAGCCTCAGGGCTGCCACGGTGGCTTCGGCCGCCCTTTTTCTTCTGAGCGGCTGCGGTGGAAGCGGCGGTGGAGGAGGCGGCCTGCTGTTGCCGTCCGCCGCCACGCCGCCGGCCACGACGCCGCCCGCAGCCACCGTGGCACCGAAATACAAGCTCGCCATCACCGCGACCGAGGACGTGCCCGGCACCTTCGGCAGCGTCGGCACCTACCAGAAGATCAGCGGCACCTTCACCGGCGAGGTCGATCCGAAGGACGCGCGCAACGCGATCATCCAGGACCTGCAGCTCGCGCCGCTCAACGCCAACGGCAAGGTCGAGTACACCTCCGACTTCGTGCTGTTCAAGCCGAAGGACATGAGCAAGGCCAGCGGCGTGCTGCGCTACGACGCACCGAACCGCGGCAACATCGTGAACCTCGATCCGTACTTCGCCTCGCGCGGCTACGTGTTTCTCACGGCCGCATGGCAGGGCGACGTGCCGGCCGCCACCGGGAAGCTCACGCTGAAGGTGCCGGTCGCCAAGAATGCCGACGGCAGCAGCATCACCGGCACCTATCGCGCCGAACTGCTGCCCACCGCCGCTACCAACGATTCGCTGCCGCTGCCCGGCGGCCCGTTCAACGCGGCCATGAAGGCCTACGCCACCGCGAGCCTCGACAACACGAAGCCCGGCTATGTGCTCACGCGCCGCATCAACGAAACCGATGCGCGCCAGCTCATTCCAGCGAGCGACTGGAAGTTCGCGAAGTGCAGCGCCGCCGCGCCGTTCCCCGGCACGCCGGACGAGACGAACGTGTGCCTGAAGGACAAGTGGGACACAGCGTACCTCTACGAGCTGGTCTACGTCGCGAAGGATCCGAAGGTCATGGGCCTGGGCCTCGCGGCGCTGCGCGACATGATCACCTTCTTCCACCGCGATGCGAGCGATTCGGCGGGCACGGCCAACCCGGTGGCCGCGGCCATCAGGAACACGATCGCCTCGGGCGTCTCGCAGTGCGGCAACTTCATGAAGACCTTCGTGCACCTCGGCTTCAACGAGGACCGCACGGGCCAGAAGGTGTTCGACGGCGTGTTCGCGCAGATCGCGGCGCGGCAGACCAACATCAACATGCGCTTCTCGATTCCCGGCGGCGGTGGCGGCGTGCGTGCCGACCACACGGCCTTCGGCCAGGCCGGCACGCGCGGCCTCTCGAAGGACTACGTGGACGACGTGGCGCAGCGCCGCGGCGGCATCCTGTCGCGCTGCGAGGCAAGCGGCACCTGCCCCAAGCTCTTCATCGGGTTCAGCGGCACCGAGTTCTACGTGCTGCAGGGCTCGCCGCTGCTGACTGACGCCTGGGGCACGACGGACCTCGTGCAGCCCGCCAACGCGCGCGTCTACTACTACGCGAGCACGCACCACCTGCTGGGCCTTGCGTCGCTGCCTGGCACGAGCGCCGGGGCTCTCTATGCGACCAATGGCAATGCCGGCGTGATCCCGGTGGTGCGCGCGCTGTACCAGAACCTCGAGGACTGGGTCGTCAAGGGCACCACGCCGCCCGACAGCCAGGTGCCGAAGATCGCCGACGCCACGCTGGTGCGGCCGCTGCAGGTGAAATTTCCGGCCATTCCAGGCGTGAACTACACGGGCCTGGTCAACACCTATTCGCTGCTCGACTGGGGCCCGAACTACCGGCCGCAGGACGAGAGCGGCATCGCCACCCAGGTGCCGCCGGCCTACCTGGGGCGCGACTACGCGATCCTGGTGCCGCAGGTGGACACCGACGGCAACGACGTCGCAGGCATCCGCAGCCTCGACGTGGCCGTGCCGCTGGGCACCAACACCGGCTGGAACTACACCAGCGTGCCCGGGCGCATCGACCAGGCGGGCCTGTTCGGCTCGTACTTCCCGCTTGCGAAGACGGCTGCGCTGCGAGGGAGCGATCCGCGGCCGTCGCTGCAAGAGCGCTACACCGACCAGGCGGGCTACGTGGCGGCGGTGACGGCCGCAGCCAACGACCTGGTGGCGAAGCGCTTCATGCTGCGCGTGGATGCGGACGCGGCGATCGCAAACGCGGTCGCCAACCCCGTGCTGCCCTGAGACCGCCTCAGGCGGTGTGCGCAGCGAAGCCTGTCTTGCCCGGCGCGATGTCCTCGCGCAGGGTGAGTGCGGGAATCTCGTAGTCCCCGGCGTTCTGGCGGCGGAAGGGAATCGGGTCGGCGGTGAAGAGCGTGTCGAGCCGCTGGCCCAGTTCTTTGGTGATGCGCGCGAATGCGGCTTCGTCGACCTTGCCGGTGCGGTGCACGACGTAGGGCGGCAGCACGTCGAAGCCGGGGTAGTAGAGGATGCCGTGGTGGATCGGGAAGAGCAGGTCGTCCATCGGCCCGTTGATGCCGCGCGGCGCGTAGTGCGAGGCCCAGCCGCCGGTCGTCACCACCAGCATCGCGCGCTTTCCGGCCATCGTGCCTTCGCCGAAGCGGTCGCCCCAGTGCTTGTCGGAATGCTCGCCGACGCCATAGGCAAAGCCGTAGGCGTAGATGCGCTCGATCCAGCCCTTGAGGATGGCGGGCATCGAATACCACCACAGCGGGAACTGCAGGATCACCGCGTCGGCCCAGAGCAGCTTGTCCTGCTCGGCTGCGATGTCGGTGGTCTGCGTGCCGGCCTCGAAGGCCAGGCGCGATTCGAGTGAAGGGTCGAAGCGTTCAGCGGTGACGTCGCGCGAGGGAAAGTCGTCGGCGTCTAGTGCCGGCTTCCAGCGCATGGCGTAGAGGTCGGACACTCGCACCGAATGCCCGGCGGCCGTGAGCCGCTCGAGCATGAAACGGTGGAGCGATCCGTTGAGCGAGGCGGCTTCGGGATGGGCGACTACCAGAAGGACATTCATGATTCGAAGAGGGTTCGAGTGGAGATGCCCTCAGGTTAGGCTTCGTGGCGATATATTGGAAATGAATAGTCTGAATTCCAGGAATTGCCATGAACAATTTCAGCCGCCTCGATCTCAACCTGCTGGTCACGCTCGACACGCTGCTGGCCGAACGCAACGTCACTCGCGCGGCCGAGCGGCTGAACCTGTCGCAGCCGTCGGTGAGCGTGCAGCTCGCAAGGCTGCGCGAGGTGTTCGCCGATCCGCTGCTGCTGCCCGCGCAGCGCGGCATGCGGCCTACTGCGCGAGCCGACGAACTGCGCGAGCCTTTGCGTGAAGCACTGGAGGCGTTGGGCAGGGCGGTGGCGCCGACGAGGCCCTTCGACCCCGCCGAGGCCAGCACCACCTGGCGCGTTGCCGCGGCCGACTACGCCGAATCGGCCATCCTGCTGCCGGCGCTGGCCGGGTTGCGTACAGCCGCACCGAACACGCGGCTGGCCGTGGTGGAGGCGGTGCCCTCGCGCATGGCACGCCAGCTCGAAAGCGGGGAGCTCGATCTGTTCTTCCACACCAGCGTGGGCGCGCCGCCTGGCCTGCACGCGCGCGTGCTCTTCAATGAGCGCTATGTGCTGGTCGGGCGCGCCGACCATCCGCGCCTGAAGCGCCGGCCGACGCTCGCGCAGTTCTGCGCGCTGGAGCACGTGGTGGTGTCGCTTGCCGGCGGCGGCTTCACCGGTCCCACGGACGAGGCGCTTGCCGAAAAAGGGCTGGCGCGGCGCGTGGTGCTGTCGGTGCCGCACTTCCTTTTCATGATGTCGACGGTGGCCTCCACCGACATGGTCGCGATGCTGCCCGAGCGGCTGGCGCGCGGCGCGGCCGGGCTGCGCGTGGTGGAGGCGCCGCTGGAAGTGCCGGGCTACGAGATGGCGATGCTCTGGCACGAGCGCCGGCACCGCGATCCGGCTCACAAGTGGCTGCGCGAGCAGATCGTCGCGAGCCTCTGAGCCAGCTCCTCAGAAGGTGCTGATGGCCGCCTTGTCGGTCTCGGCCTTGCGGTGCAGCGGCAGCCAGAGCGTGAAGCGCGTTCCGGCGCTGCCGGACTGCCAGCCCACGGTGCCGCCGATCGCCTGCGCGCGCCGCTGCTGGTTGCGCAGCCCCCGGCCGCCCCGGCGCATGGCCTCTTCCACGTTGAAGCCTCCGCCGTTGTCCTCGACCACCACGCACACGCCGTCGTCGATCGTCGCGGTGCTGATGCAGATGGTGGTGGCCCGCGTATGGCGCAGCACGTTGGCCACGCACTCCTGCACGATGCGCAGGATGTGCAGCGCGCCGTCCGGGTCGAGCCAGGGCAGGGCGGGCACGGGTTGCACTTCCCACTGGAGCGCGATGCCCGCGCTCTCGATGCGCGGCGCGAGGCGGAAGCGCATGGTCGCCAGCAGCAGGAGCAGGTCGGCTTCCACGCTCTCCATGGAGTCGATCACCAGCCGCAGGTCTTCCATGCAGCCCTTGAGCACGCGGGAAATCTCGGCCTCGGTCATGGCGCCTCTTTCCACCGAGCGGATCGCGCTGATGAGCGAGGAGCCCAGTCCGTCGTGCATGTCCTGCATCAGGCGACGGCGCTCGGCGTTGAGCATGTTCTGGTTCTCGATCACGCGCAGCCGCTGGTAGCTCTGCTCCAGTTCGGCCTCCCGCGCCTGCAGGCGCTGGGCCAGGCCCCTGTTCAGCCGGCCCACCTCGGCGAACGCGCCGGTGTAGCGCTGGAACATGATGTACGAGAAGACGAAGAACAGGCTGATGATGGCGTACGGAGACATGTACACGCTCTCCGGGCTGACGAGGTTGTTCTGCAGCAGCCCGTCGTAGGAGGTGAGCGCTACCGCGAACACCGTCCAGCCCGCCACCAGTTGCCCCTCGGTCAGCTGGGTGCGCAGCGACTTGCGCAGGTTCACCGTGAAGATCAGCACCGCCATGGGCAGTACCGCCAGATTGAGCAGCGGCGTGAACAGGTAGAGATTGACGATCTTCGTCGACAGCTGCGGTAGCGTCGTGATGTTGCAGGCCAGCACCAGCGCGATGGAGATGCGCGTCAGCCAGACCGAGGGCTGCTGGTGCAGGCGCTGCAGGAAGAGGTGGATGAGGATGATCAGCCAGAGCAGGCTGGAGACGGTCATCCACTCGAACCAGTCGTCCGAGATCGGGATGTAGCTGCCGCCCGCGTAGTAGTGGAGGGTGCGCAGGAACGCCATCGCCGAGATGGCGAAGAACAGCAGGTAGAGCGATTCGCGCCGCCTGCCCAGCCATACCGCGAACGCGAATGCGCCGACCGCCAGGAAGGCCGCGCTGCCCATGAACGGCAGCTGCACCTGCAGCAGCTGGCGGACCTGGTAGCGCCAGCTCAGCGAATCCTCGTTGCCCACCCACACGGTGGAGAAACCGCTGCCGCTGTTGCGCAGGCGGTCCACGCGGATCATTACCGACCGTGGCGGCAGTGCGCCGGCCGTCGCGTTCAGCGGCAGCAGCAGCGGATGGTTGTAGCCGTTGTGGATCGGGCTGCCGTGCGACTGGTAGAGCAGGGCGCCGTCGCCGTACACCGCGATCTGGCCGAGGGTTTTCCAGCGTGGGAGATAGAGCAGCTGCGGCTCGTGCGAGGGCGGCCGCCCGGCGAGGTCGATGCGGTACCAGTCCGTGATCGTGCGTGTGCCGCTAGATCCGTCGGGCACCAGTTCGCGCCCGACCGTGTGGGGGAGGTTGATGGCCCGCCAGCCCTCGGTCGGCAGCTTTGCGTCCTCGACGCGCTGCGGCGGTGCGGTGTAGCCGGTGCCGGGGATGGAGAGCAGCTCGGCCCGGGTGATGTGGAGCTCGGCTTCACGTTGTGGGGATGCCGGCGTTGCTGCCGCCGGCTCAGCGGCGTTCGCACAGGGCAGGAGAGCCGGCGCGACGGCCAGCAACAGATTCGCGATCCACTGGCCGACTCGCCAACAGCCCTTGCTGCCCAGCTTCATAGATCGCTTTTGCCTTGGACGTCACTTTTGTTGGATGCGCCAGCCCAACGCCGACGCCATTCAGCCGCTCGAGGCGAGGCCCGAACCCCCGCTCTCGCGAGCCGGGCGCAATTATGTCCCCGGCCGGATATTCCGGTGATCCGCGGGACATGCGCGAAAGCGAGGCCCGGCCATGGCATAGGCCGTCCGTCGAATGCACAGCGGCGGCGGTGCTCCCTAGCATGGAGCGCGTCGCGTTTTCTCCTCCCTGTCCATGTTTCCTTTCCGGGCCTGCCGATGAAACAGCCTGCCTTCCTGGCCTTACTCGTCCGCCTGGCCGGCGCGACCCTGCTGTCGCTGCACGCCGGCGCATTCGCCGCCGAACCGGGCAAGGACCACCCCTTGGTCGGCCGCTACGAGGGCTCGGTGCTCGACGGCTACAAGGCGGCCGCCTACGACGAGGTCGGGCTCATCAAGGAGCCGTTCCAGAACTGGGGTGGCGGCAAGCCCGACCTGCTCAGGACCGAGGGCAAGGTGACGCTGTACCTGTACCGGCTGCCCAAGGACCGTTCGCTGCTCGAGGTGCAGCGCAACTACGAGGCCAGCCTGAAGGCCAAGGGCTTCGAGGTGCTGTTCAGCTGCGGCACGGCCAACGCCTCGTGCTACAAGCCGCGCCCCGGCAGCGTGGACACCAACACGCCCTACGACTTCGCGCTGGCATTCGACGACCCCGAGTGGCCCCGCCTGGGCAGTCGTGGCGATTACGCCCGCAACTATTTCGCCGTGAGCGGCCGCTACCTGCTGGCAAGGAAGACCGGGCCTTCGGGCACCGTCTACGCCAGCATCGCGCTGGCCGAGCACAACGCAGATGTCGGCAACCACGCCTTCGTGCGGGTGGTGGAGAGCAAGGCGATGGAAGAGAACAAGATCGTGTTCCTCGACGCCTCCGCCATGCAGAAGAGCCTGGCGGAGACGGGGCGCGTGAACCTCTACGGCATCCTGTTCGACCTCGACAAGGACGTGATCCGCCCCGAGTCGCAGCCCACGCTCGACGAGATGACCAAGCTGATGCGCAACAACCCGCCGCTGAAGCTGTCGGTGGTGGGGCACACCGACGCGCAGGGCGAGGCGAAGCACAACGACGACCTGTCGAAGCGCCGGGCACTGGCCGTGATCGGCGTACTGGTGAAGGCCGGTGTGGACCCGCGCCGCTTCACCACGCGCGGCGCTGGCGCCTCGGAGCCGGTGGCGCCCAATGACAGCGAGTCGGGGCGGGCGAAGAACCGGCGTGTGGAACTGATCCGCCTGTGAGTTCGTCCCCCGCTCAGATGACGGGCACGCTGGCTTCCTTGAGCACGCGCAGCACGAAGTGCGACTTGCTGTGCCGGATGCCCGGGATCTTGTAGAGCTTCTCGCGCAGCAGCCGCTCGTAGTCGCGCGTGTCGCGCACGGCGATGCGGATGTAGTAGTCGTAGTCGCCCGAGACGAGGTAGGCCTCCTGGATCTCTGGAATGGTCGCGAGCGTGCGGCCGAAGTCGTAGAGCGTCTCGTCGGTGTGGCTCTCGAGCGTGACCTGCACGATCACCGAGTCGTGGTAGCCGAGCTTGGCCGGGTCGACGTCCACCGTATAGCGCTTGATGACGCCCGTGGCCTCCAGCTTCTTGATGCGGGTCCAGCAGCTGGTGGGCGACAGGCCGACCTCGCTGCCGATTTCCTGCAGGGTCTTGCGCGAGTCGAGCAGCAGCACGCGGAGGATCGCCAGATCGGTCTTGTCGAAAGATCCTTCGCCTTCATTCGGTGTTTGCCGATTGGTTTTCATGAATCGAGCTTAAAGAGCCAAAAGAAAGAAGCATATTTTGCGCCGAAAACGGAAGAATTGACGGCATGCGACTGCTCGACCTACCCCCCACGTCCTCTCCGTCCCTCCGTCCTCTCCACGTCGAGACGCCGGTGCGCATCCGCAACGGCGCCGAAGCCCTGCTCGACACGCTGGTCGAGTGCGGCGTGGACACCATCTTCGGCTACCCCGGCGGCGCGGCGCTGCCGCTGTACGACGCACTGCACGGCGAGCCCCGGCTGCGCCATGTGCTGGTGCGCCACGAGCAGGCGGCCGTGCATGCGGCCGAGGGCTATGCGCGCAGCACCGGTCGCGTTGGCGTGGTACTGGTCACTTCGGGGCCAGGCGTGGGCAACACCATCACCGGGCTGCTGGACGCCATGAGCGATTCGGTGCCCGTGCTGTGCATCAGCGGACAGGTGGCAACCGCCGTCATCGGTACGCAGGCGTTCCAGGAGAGTGACGCGCTGGGCATGTCGCGCCCGGTGACCAAGTGGAACCGCCAGGTGCGCTCGGCCGACGACGTGCCTTCGCTGGTGCGGCGCGCGCTGGAGATCGCCGCCGGCGGCCGCCCCGGGCCGGTGCTGCTCGACGTGCCGAAGGACATCCAGCTCGAACGCCTGGGCAAGGCGCCCGAGCCCGCGCCGCTGCGCGCCTTGCGCACCAGCCGCACGGCGCTGCCGCCGAAGGCCATGGTGCAGCGCGCTGCAGATCTGCTCTCGACCGCGCGACGGCCCGTCATCTATGGCGGTGGCGGGCTGGTCAACTCGGGGCCGGCCGCCTGCGAAGCCTTCACCAAACTCGTGAACCTGATGCACGCGCCGTGCACGCTCACGTTGATGGGGCTGGGCGCGTTCCCCGCATCGGACCCGAAGTTCATCGGCATGCTGGGCATGCACGGCATGCTCGAAGCCAACCTCGCGATGCACGAGGCCGACCTTGTGGTGTGCGTCGGCGCGCGCTTCGACGATCGCGTGACCGGCAAGCTCGACGAGTTCTGCCCGCACGCCCGCAAGATCCACATCGACATCGATCCCGGCAGCATCAACAAGGTGGTGCGCGTGGACGTGCCGATGGTGGGCGACTGCGCCGCGATCCTCGAAAACCTGCTGGCGCTGCTGCCGGAGGAAGGCTTCGCGCCGGAGCGCCTCGCGCCGTGGTGGGCGCGCATCGAGCGCTGGCGCGCCGAGGACTGCCTGGCTTTCGAGACGAAGGCCGATTCGATCCTGCCGCAGCAGCTGATGTCCGAGCTGCAGCGCGCCATTGGCGGGCGCGACGCGATCGTCTCGACCGACGTGGGCCAGCACCAGATGTGGGCCGCGCAGTACCTGCGCTTCGACAGCCCGCGCCGCTGGCTGACTTCGGGCGGCGCCGGCACCATGGGCTACGGACTGCCCGCGGCCATCGGCGCGCAGATCGGACACCCCGGCGCGCTGACGGTGTGCGTGAGCGGCGACGCGTCGGTGCTGATGAACATCCAGGAGCTGTCGACCGCCGTGCAGCACCGCACGCCGGTGAAGCTGGTGCTGAGCAACAACGGCTACATGGGCATGGTGCGGCAGTGGCAGGAGCTGAACCACGGCAACCGCCTGAGCCACAGCTGGAACGAGGCGCTGCCCGATTTCGTGGCGCTGGCCAAGGCCTTCGGCTGGAGCGCGCGGCGGGTGTCGGACCCGGCGGAGCTGGAAGACGCGCTGGCTGAATGCCTGGCGAGCGAGGGCCCGTTCTTCCTCGACGTGCAGGTGGAAGCGCAGGAGAACTGCTTCCCGATGATGCCCTCGGGGCACGGACACCACCGGGTGATGCTGTCGAAGGACCGGTGGTACGAGGAGCCCTGAAGACAGGTCTCAGACGCTCTGCAGCCGGACGTCGCTCGCGGGAATGGCGTTGAGTTCGGCCCAGTCCATCTCTTCCTCGAGCTGGTGGTAGGCGTCGTCCTCGATCTGTCCGCTGTGGCGCAGCGCATCGAGTGAGCGCCGTTGCGCGCGGATCGCCACGGCGCGCAGCCGGTCGTGCGCCGTCTTCGCCTGCGGCTGGTGAGCGTCCTGCGCGAGGGTGCGCGCCGCGCGGTACTCCTCGCGCACCGCCTCGGCCTCGTTGCCGGCTTCGGCTTCGATGGCCGCGAGCGCCGCATCCATCATTGCGGTGCGCGCCAGCGAGATTTCCTTTTCGAGCGAATCGTCGGGCGCGATCTTCAGCGCCTTGATCAGCGGTCCGATGGTGAAGCCCTGGATCACCAGCGTGCCCAGCACCACGGCGAACGCGGCGAGCACGATGAGGTCGCGCCCCGGAAAATCCGCCGGCAGCGCGAAGGCCGTGGCCAGCGTCACCAGCCCGCGCATGCCCGACCAGCCGACCAGCAGCCCGATGCGCTTCGACGGCACGGGCACGTCATGCCCCTGCGCGATCAGCCGCAGCTTGTAGCTGCGCATCGCGGCGCCGTAGAGCAGCACCCACGCCACCCGCACCGCGATGACCAGCACCAGCACGAGGCCGGCGAACTGCAGTGCGTGCGTCAACTGCGGCCCCGACAGCCGGGTGAGGATGCCGCGCGCCTGCAGCCCCATCAGGAAGAAGGCCAGTACGTTGAGCGTGAACACCACCGCGCCCCACACCGCATAGGAATGCACGCGGTCGCGCGGCGCATGGCGCTTGGGCGCGAACTGGCCCAGCGTCATGCCGAAGGCGACCACCGAGATGATCGGCGACAGGTGCAGCCGCTCGGCCACGATCCATGCGCCGAAGGTCATCACGAACTGGAAGATGATGGCCGAGCGCGTGCCCGCGAAGAGCGGCGCGCCGAAGTGCAGGTTGAGCTTGGCGAAGGCGAAGCCCACCAGAGCGCCGCCCGGCACCGCGACCAGCAGCATCGGCAGCGAACTCGACATGGGCGCGTGCGCGGCGCCGGCCGCCGACACCGCCACGCCGAACACCAGCAGCGCCACCGCGTCGTTGAGCAGGCTTTCGCCGTTGATGATCGACAGGGTGCGCCGTGGAATGCGGAACTGCTGCATCACCGCCGCCGCGGCCACCGCGTCGGGCGGCGCGACGATGGCGCCGAGCGTGATCGCCGCCGCCAGCGGCAGGCCAGCGAAGGCCCAGCCGACCCATGCGACCGCCGCGGTGGTCAGCAGCACCGCCACCAGCACCAGCGAGACCAGCGGCATCCAGTTGCGCCGCAGCTCGCGCGGCGAGGTGTCGAAGGCCGAGTCGAGCAGCGCGGGTGCGATGAAGAGCGCCAGCGCCAGGTGCGGGTCGAGGCTGATGTGCGGCACCCAGGGCATCGCGCCGAGCGCCACGCCGGCCAGCGCCAGCATCGACGGATAGGGCAGTGCGAGGCGCCGCGAGAGCTGCAGCAGCAGGCAGGCGGCGATCAGCATGACCAGCACGTTTTCGAAGATGTCCATCGGGTCCTCGGTCTTGGTGTTGTTTGCACCGGATACTAAGAGCCCGACCCATCCGTGGTCGAAAAAAAGGGCCCCTGCGGGCCCTTTTTTCTTGTCAGGATTTCACGAACGCCAGCAGGTCGGCGTTGAACTTGTCCTTGTGCGTGTCGGTCAGGCCGTGCGGTGCGCCGGGGTAGACGATCAGCTTGTTGTTCTTCACCAGCTTGGCCGAGGCCAGGCCGGCGGCGCCGATCGGCACGATCTGGTCGTCGTCGCCGTGCACGATGAGCGTGGGCACGTCGAACTTCTTCAGGTCTTCGGTGAAGTCGGTTTCCGAGAATGCCTTGATCGAGTCGTAGGTGTTCTTGTGGCCGCCCGTCATGCCCTGCGCCCACCACGAGTCGATGAGGCCCTGCGACACCTTGGCGCCGGGGCGGTTGAAGCCGAAGAAGGGACCCGAGGGCACGTCCTTGTAGAACTGCGAGCGGTTCGCCAGCTGCGCGGCGCGCAGGCCGTCGAAGACTTCGATCGGCAGGCCGCCGGGGTTGGCGGCGGTCTTCAGCATCAGCGGCGGCACGGCGGAGATCAGCGCGGCCTTGGCCACGCGCTTCGTGCCGTGGCGGCCGATGTAGCGAGCCACCTCGCCGCCGCCAGTCGAGAAGCCGACCAGGATCGCGTTCTTCAGGTCCAGCGTCTCGATGACGGTGGCGAGGTCGTCGGCGTAGGTGTCCATGTCGTTGCCGTTCCACGGCTGGCTCGAGCGGCCGTGGCCGCGGCGGTCATGCGCCACGGTGCGGAAACCTTGCGATGCGAGGAAGAGCATCTGCGATTCCCAGCTGTCGGAGTTCAGCGGCCAGCCGTGGCTGAACACGACGGGCTGGCCGTTGCTGGGGCCCCAGTCCTTGTAGTAGAGCTCGGTGCCGTCCTTGGTGACGATGGTGTTGCTCATGGTCTGCTTTCCTTTCGAAGAGGTGATAACCGCGCCGGACTTCGGCGCAGCGGCGGAAGCGGCGGATGCCGCGTTGGAGAAGCCGGCGCCCACGAGGGCGCCGGCTGCGACGGAAGCGCCACCCACCAGCAGGCTGCGGCGGGTCGGCGTGTTGGTGACGAGGGGGTGGGTGCGTTCTGTGGTCATGGTGCGTTCCTTTTGCTGGGAGGTCGAGGGAGGAACTGGATCGATAAATATCGTATGAATTAATATCGCATGCGATTTATCTGACTTGAAAAAGCAGGAACGGCGAAGCAGCTGCGCATCACGCGTTCCTGTCGAGGCTGGCGCGCAGGCCCAGCAACTGGGTGCGCAGCGTGCCGATCTGTTCGGGGGACAGCTCCATGGCTTGGGCGACGCAGCCCGGCAGCCCTTGCGCCCTGGCGCGCAGCGCGCGGCCGCCGGCGGTGAGCGACACGATGACCTGCCGCTCGTCCCTGGGCGAACGCACGCGCTGGATCAGTCCGCGGGCTTCGAGCCGCTTGAGCAGCGGGGTGAGGGTGGTGGTTTCAAGCGCCAGGCGCGAGCAGATCTCGGAGACGTTGATCTCGTCCTTCTCCCACAGCACGAGCATGACGAGATACTGCAGGTAGGTGAGATCGAGGTCGCGCAGCAGGCCGCGGTACACCTTGTTGAGGCTCAGCATCGTCGAGTAGACGGCGAAGCACAGCTGATCGTCGAGTGCCAGCGGATTGCCCGCGGGGGCTTCGACGGACTCGGCGGTGGAGCGCTTGGCTGGCATGGGCCGGATATTAGATCGCATGCGATCTAATGGCAAGCAATATTTTCCGGGCCCAGCGAATCCTTCAGGCCGGCGATCTGCGATAGGCCCCAGGCGGGGTTCCGAACCGGCTCCTGAAGCAGCGGCTGAAATGGCTCGCATCGCCGAAGCCGTTGCGGTAGGCGATCTCCGAAACGCCCAGGTGGTCGAGCCGCCGGTTCTGCAGCTCGTCCTTCGCGCGCTCCAGGCGGCGCATCTTGAGGTACGTGCCGTACTGTGTGCGCTGCATCTCGAAGAGTCGGTGCGTGAGCCGCTTCGAAATGCCGAGCTCCCTCGAGACCGCGTCGACAGACAGCTCCGGATCGCCGAGGTGCGCCTCGATGAAGGCCACGAGCCGCTGCCAGCGGTCGCGCTCGCGGCGCTTGCCGTCGGCCGCGTCTTCATCGATGGACTCGCAGTAGGCCGCGGCCAGCAGCGAAACGAACGACTGCTCGGAAAAGTAGGCGAGCGCCGGAGCGGCCTGCGCCGCACCGGGAAACACATGCCCCATGTGCGCGCGAGCAGCCTCGGCCAGGCGCGAATCCGCCTGCGCGATGGACGGCACGAAGCGATCGTGCAGGTCGGCATAGATGCCGAAGAACCGGTCGGAGGGCACGCGCAGCATCACCAGCTTGCCGGATGAGGTCAGCGTGCAGGTCGAGGGGAGACGGGTCGTGCGGAAAGTGATGTCGCCCTTGCGGAAGGGCATGCGGCGCCCGCCCTGGTCGATGGTGCCTTCGCCCTCGACGGCGATCATGGCGAGCACGTCGCCCGCGCCGCCGATGGAAGCCAGGGCCGTGTCGTGACGAACCGCCAGCGGCGTCGACGAGAAGCTGATCGCCAGCCCGCCGCCCACGAGGCGGCAGGCTTCGAGGCTCATGCGCGGGTTGCTGTCCTGCACGCTGAGCTCGCCGGGATACACCAGCGAATCGAGCGCGTTCGAGTAGCCCTGTACGTCGCCCGGATAGAACGGCCGGAAGCAGGGCGCGAAGCTCAGGTCGGATGCTGCTGCTGTGTCGTGGTGCATGGATTGGGCTCCTGCCGACGGTCCGCACGCTTCGTGCCAGACGGGTTCGGCCGAGGCAGTCTAGGCGGCCCTCCATTGCGTACGGACTGAGGCTTTCCACTAGTTGGCACGCTGGATCAATGCGCGTGCACCCACGCACAAGAGCGAACCGCACACGGCTTCTTACATTGGCCGCACCCCACGAATGCACAGGAGCCACAGCGTGAGCGACACCCGCAAGACCACCCACGACAAGCCCGCACCGTCCCTCGACGGCCTCAGCTACGGCAACTGGACCGAGGCCGAGAAGCTCGCGCTGAGCTGCCGCATCCTCGCGAAGGAAGGCCACTCCGAAACCCTGGCCGGACAGGTCACCGTGCGTCAGCCCGACGGCACTTTCCTGACGACGCCGCTCGCGCACGCCTTCGGCGAGATCCGCCCGGAATCGGTCATGCGCATCGACGACTCGCTGCGCGTGCTGGAAGGGCGCGGCGTGCCCAACCCGGCGGTGCGCTTCCACCTGTGGGTCTACAGGCGCAGGCCCGACGTGAACTGCGTGATCCACACGCACCCGCCGTACGTGTCCGCGCTGTCGATGACCGGCGAGCCGCTGCAGATCGCGCACATGGACGCGACGCCCTTCTTCGACGACTGCGCCTTCCTGCCCGAGTGGCCCGGCTTGCCGATCGCGGACGTCGAGGGCGAGATCATCTCGGCCGCGCTGGGCAGCAGGCGCTGCGTGCTGCTTGCCAACCACGGCTTCCTGGCCGCTACTGCGACCATCGAGGAGTCGCTCTACATGTCGGTGCTCATCGAGCGCGCGGCGCGCAACCAGCTCATCGCGCAGTCGGCCTACGGCCGGCTCAAGCTGGTGGATCCAGCGCTGGCGAAGGAGTCGCACGACTTCCTGCTGCAGCGGAGCATCGTCAACGCCAGCTTCGCGATGTTCGCGCGGCAGATCACCGGGGAGCGCCCATGAGCAGCATCGCATCCCCGCTGCAGGGCACCGCCGAAAAGAAGCACCAGAGCGTGTGGAAGATCGGCGCCGCCACCATGGTCGGAACGGCCATCGAGGCCTTCGACTTCCTCGCCTACGGCACCGCCGCGGCGCTGGTGTTCAACAAGCTCTTCTTCCCCAACTTCGACCCCACCGTCGGCACGCTCGCGGCTTTCGGCACCTTCGCGAGCGGCATGCTTGCCCGTCCATTGGGCGGGATCATCTTCGGACACTACGGCGACCGGCTGGGCCGCAAGTCGATGCTCACGCTGAGCCTGCTGCTGATGGGCATCTGCACCGTGCTGATCGGCCTGCTGCCGACCTACGAATCGATCGGCCTGTGGGCCGCTGTGCTGCTGGTGCTGCTGCGCATCGGCCAGGGCCTGTCGTTCGGCGGCGAGCTCGGCGGCGCGATGCTGATGGCCGTGGAGCACGCGCCGCCCAAGTGGCGCTCGCTGGTGGGCAGCATGCCGCAGATGGGCGCACCCATCGGCGTGCTGCTGTCCTCGGGTGCCTTCGCACTGGTCACGCAGCTGCCCGAGGCCAGCTTCCTGAGCTGGGGCTGGCGGCTACCCTTCCTTGCCAGCGCGGTGCTGATCGTGCTGGGCGTGTTCATCCGCATGAAGGTGGACGAGTCGCCGGAGTTCATGCAGGTCAAGGTCCATCGCAAGACGGCGGTGCTGCCGGCGCGCGAGGTGGTGGTGGCGCACCTGAAGCCGCTGCTGCTGACCATCGGCGGCAAGCTGGCCGAGGTGACGCTGATCTACACGATCCTGGTGTTCTCGATCTCGTATGCGACCACGCGGCTGGGCTTCTCCCGCTCCGATGCGCTGCACGCGCTGATCGCAGGCTCGGCGGCGATGGTCTTCACCATTCCGGCCAGCGGCTGGCTCGCCGACAAAGTGGGCGCGCGGCGGCTCTACGTGTTCGGCGGCCTGCTGCTCGCGCTGATGGCGGTGCCGCTCTTTCAGGCCATCGGCAGCGGGTCGCTCACGGCCTACACGGTGGCGATGGTGCTGGCGCTGTCGCTCAATTACCCGCTGATGTTCGCGCCGCAGTCCAACCTCTACGCCGCGCAGTTCCCGGCCGAGCTGCGCTACTCGGGCATTTCCATCGGCATCCAGTTCGCGGCCGCCATAGGCGGCGGTCTGGCGCCGATCATCGCGGCCACGCTGGTCGCGAAGTATTCGAGCATCGTGCCGGTGGGCGTCTATGTCGCGGTGCTCGGCGTGGTGGCGGCAGTCTCGGCCTGGCTGATGCGCCCCACGGTGAACGAGTGAGCCGCTGGCGTGCTGCTCGTCAGGAGTGCCCGTCCACCCGCATCTGGAACAGGAAGTAGGGCGGGATGCAGGCACCGCGCTCCTCGGGCTGGCCCTCGGCCTGCGCGCAGATGTAGTCGTCGCGGCACGCCTGCTGCGCCGAGCAGCTGCGCAGGTTGCCGGGGCGCGTGTGCTTCGCCAGGCATTCGCCGAAAGGCTTCTTCGCGGCAAGGCAGCTGTTGAAGTCGCTGAGGATGGCGATGCCGCCGCAGGTGCCGTTCCCGTCGAGCGGATCGCAAGGGCCTGAGCACATGCCGCCGGGAAAGCCGACCGAGGTTTTCTCGCACACGGAGAAGAGGCCTTCGCAGGAGACGCGCGGCAGCTTCTCGGCGCGGTCCAGCCACGGGTTGGCCGACTGCGTGATGCGCGTGGGCTCGCAGCGCGCGCCGACTGTGGGCCTTTCGGACGTCGTGCCGGTGTCTTCGGGCTCCGCGAGCGGGCGGAACGGATCGGGCCGCTGCATCGACAGGGCTGCCCGCACGTACGTGCTGCGGCGCGCAAGCTCGTCCTGCACGTGCGGCGAATGCGGCACGGCCAGTGCGTTGCCCGTGGTGAAGGTCCGCGATGCGCCGCGCCGGTCCACGCCGAGCAGGTGAAAGCCCGCGACCGCACGGCTCTGGTGGCAGCCCATGCAGCTCAGGTCGTCGAGGCGGCGCAGCACGGCTTGCGGCGATTGCAGCGTGCGGCTACCCGCGACGGCCTGCCACTCGCCCGGCGCAAAGACCTGCGAAAAGGGCCGGTTCGCCAGCCGTTCGAGTCCGCGCGGAGCGACCGAGATCGCTTCGGTCGCCAGGAACTTCTCCGGAATCTGCAACGTTGCTTCGTCCAGCGCGCGCAGGTTCGCGGGCTGCTGCAGCCATTGCTGCAGTTCCTTGCGCAGCGGGGCGTTGGCCTTCAGCTTCGCGACGTCGGGCGTGTTTTCCAGCGGGGCGACATCGAAGCGCTTCGTGCCAGCGTTCCATCGGAAGGCGCGCAGCATGTATTCGGCGTGGCCGCCCAGGTCGGGCCGCACCGCCGAAGGCCAGCGCACGCTCTGAAGATTGGTCGTGACCTGTGCGATGCGTGAATGCTCGAGTCGGCCTGGTGCAAGAGGGCCATCGGCCGACACCAGCCAGCGGCCCGTTGCCTCGTCGGTCATCGAGGCTTGCGGCGGCTGCCAGCGCTTCGCGGCGCTCGCACAGCTGCCGTCCGCATCGGGCGCATCGCCGCGCAGCTCGACGTTGACGGTCATCGGCAGGCGAGACTGCATTTCGGCCGTGCGATAGGCCAGCCGGTACACGAGCCGTGTCTCGCCACATGCGCCGTCCTGGAGGGGCCTGCGGTCCATGCGGTTGGCCACGCCCACGAGTTCGAAGAAGGCGTCAGGGCTCGCGAGCCAGCGTGCGTCGAACAGCCGGTGCGGATAGCGCGAGACACCGACGCCGGCTTGCTTGTCCCGCCGCTGGATGCCGGCGAGGCTGGCGCCCAGCGGCTCGGCGATGGATCGCCAGGCCGGGGCGCGCATCAGGGCCTGGTTGGTCGTGATGCCGTCGCTCGAGGCTGATGCCGCGTCGAACCAGCGGCTGAAGCCGGCGCCCGACTTCTCGGCGGCCTGCAGCGCGGCCGGCGAGGTGACGAGCAGCACCGGATCGGCCGCGCGCGCAAGAGGCGCGGCAAGGGCCGCCGCGAGTGCGAAGGCGCTGGCGAGGCGGGCGGGCAGTTTTTGCAGGAAGGTCGGCACGCGGCGATTGTGCCGTTCGCGATCAGGCCCGACTCGGCAGGGCTTCGCGCTCTTCCTCGAGCGCGAGCACGGACTCCTGGACCATCACGAAGGCAGGGATCAGCGGCGCGGGCTGATGTTCAGCGTCCTGCAGAAGTCGTAGAAGGCTTCGAGCTGCAGCGATTTGTCGAACACGGCGTCGACGCCGGCGGAGAGGGCGCCTTCGCGCACCTCGGAGGTCGCGTGGTTCATGAGAACCACCGTGCGTTGCTCCGGCAGCTTGTGTTCGTTCAGGTAGTGCGCCACGGTGAGCCCGTTGCCCTCGGCGAGGAAGACGTCGATGACCGCGGCGTCCCAGCCCTCGGGGTTGCCCTTGAGCCAGTCGATGGCGTCGCGGGAAGTGGCGGCGGTGCCGATCACGTTGCATTCGGAAAATTCGTGCAGCCCGTCGGACAGCGTGGTGGCGATCAGGGGGTTGTCTTCTATCAGGTAGATGCGGGTCATCTTGCGGTGTTCGCAGTGTTCGTTTTCGTCGTTGTGTCCGGCTTGTCTCGGGCCGACGTGGGCATTGTCTCTGTCGCCATGGCGCGGCGAGTCGGACAACGCCGCCATCTGTCGTAGCGCGATCACCGGCATGCAAGGCATATCGCCCAACGCGCGCCGCACCGCGTGCCATACTGGCCGCGTATTCACGTGGCGCGGCAGCCATCGAGGAGGAAGAGGGCACATGGTCCAGCAGGCCAAGCGCAGCGCAACCACCGTCGGAGCGATCCTCGCTTCGGCGCGGCAGCTTTTCATCGAACGCGGTTTCGCGGCCGTCAGCATCGACGACATCGCGGCCGGCGCCGGGATCGCGAAGGGCGGCCTCTATCACCACTTCCGCTCCAAGCAGGACATCTTCGAGGCGGTGCTCGACGCGGTGCAAGCGGAGCTCGCGGCGGAACTCGGAACGCGCATCCAGCGTATCGAGGGGCATCGCTCGCCGCACACCATCGCGACCAATCTGCAGATCTATCTTGAAGCGGCCACGCAGGAAGGGCTGCGGCAGCTGATCCTGGTCGATGGCCCCGTGGTGCTCGGCTGGGAGCGCTGGCGCGGTATCGACGATCGCCACTTCATGGCTTCTATCCACAGCGGGCTGGTGGCCATCATGCCGGCGGGCACGACGCCGATCGAGATCGATGCCGCGACACGGCTGATCGCCGGTGCGGTCGCCGAAGCAGCACTGGCCTGCGGCGTTGCACAAGACCCGGCCGCCGCGGTGCGGCTGCACTGCCGGATGCTCGAAACCATGCTGTGCGGACTGCAGCGGCACGCGGCGGATCAGCCTCACGATTGACAAACCGACTTTGAGTCGGTAAATTTTCTCCATCAAAAAACGGATGGAGACGGACATGGTGTTCTCTGGCGTTGCCGCCCCCGGTCTCGCAGGCGATGAGTTGTTCGCCCGCTATCACGTCGGATGGGAAACGCGCGATCCGGACCGGATCGCATCGCTCCATTCGGAAGACTCCATCTACTGGCTCCATGACGGCTCCGAGCCCGTGCGAGGGCGCGAGGCACTGCGCCAGTACTGCATCGGCGTGTTCGCGCGCCATCCCTTCACCTTCGAGCTGCGGCGCAGCCTGTTCGCCGAACGGCACTGGGTGCTGGAGTGGGTGATGGTGCTGCCGCTGAAAGACACGGCGGGACAGCCGTTCACCGCGCGGGTGGAGATGCTCGATGTCGTCGACTTCAACGACGCCGGCGAGGTGACGCGCAAGGACGTCTACATGAACGGTGCCCAGTCGCGGGCCGCCTTCGCGCGGGCGGGCATCGCTACCGGCGCGGATCGCCAGCCGAACTAGCTGGTGCCGCCGCCGCGCGGCAATCCGGGCGAAGAACTGCTCCCGCATCCGCGCTGCCGGATGCGGGCAGGGCAGTGCCACGCCTGCACCCGGCAGGTTCCCCCGTCTCATTCACAAGGAAGAAGGAGCAACGCATGCAAACACGTCCGCATCACACGTTCTGGCCCCGGCGCCTGCCTCGCGCGATGAATGCGCCGCGCACGCCGCTATGGGACAACCTCGCGGTCAACGCCCGTCGCTTCCCCGACAAGGCGGCATTGATCTTCATGGGGAGCACCATGAGCTACGCGCAGCTGTGGTCCGCCGTCGAGCGCTTCGCGGCTCGCCTGCACGAACTGGGCGTGCGCAGGGGCGACCGAGTGATGCTGGCGATGCAGAACTGCCCGCAACTCGTCGTCGCCCATTTCGCGATCCTGCGCGCCGATGCGGTGGTGGTGCCGGTCAATCCGATGAACCGGGCCGAGGAGTTGAAGCATTTCATCGTCGATCCCGACGCCCGGGTGGCGATCGCCACGGCCGACCTCGCTGTCGAACTCGCGAAGGCCAGCGATGCACTGCCGGAAGGGCTGCGCCTGCGTCACCTGGTCGTCACGCAGTTCACCGATGCATTCGATCCCGCTGCGCTGTCGGCGGAAGACATGCCCGTGGCCTGGGCGCCCTGGCTGCTGACGCGGCGCGATCTTCCGTCCCTGGCCGGTGGAGCGGTGCACGGCTGGACGGACTGCCTGGCACGCGAGGCCGCGCCACCTGCCTCCGAGGCCGATTCGGACGACCTGGCCCTGCTGCCCTACACCAGCGGCACGACCGGCCTGCCCAAGGGCTGCATGCTCAGCCATGCGAACGCGATGCACAACGCGATGGCAATCAATGCCTGGGGCAACGTGACACCTGAGAGCGTGCAGCTGGTGGCGGTGCCGATGTTCCACATCACCGGCATGGTGGGCGTCATGCATGCGGCGATCCTTGCCGGCGTGACCATGGTGCTGATGCCGCGATGGGACCGCGAGCTGGCCGGCCGACTGATCTCGGCGTGCCGGGTGACGCACTGGGCCAACATTCCGACCATGGTCATCGACCTGCTGGCCAGCCCGAACGTCGCGCGCTTCGACCTGTCGAGCCTGGTCTCCATCGGCGGCGGCGGGGCGGCGATGCCGCAGGCGGTGGCGCAGCGGCTGTTCGAACAGTACGGCCTGCGCTACATCGAGGCCTACGGCCTTACCGAGACCGCCGCGCCCTCGCACTACAACCCGCCCGAGGCGCCCAAGCTGCAGTGCCTGGGCATTCCGTTCATGAGCGTCGATGCGCGCGTGATCGATCCCGAGACGGGCCGTGAAGTCGGGCAGGGCGCGATGGGCGAGATCGTCATCCACGGGCCGCAGGTGTTCGGGGGCTACTGGAAGCGCCCGGATGACACCGCTGCCACCTTCATCGAGATCGACGGCAAGTCCTTCTTCCGCTCCGGTGACATGGGGCACGTGGACGAGGAGGGCTACTTCTTTGCCACCGACCGGCTCAAGCGGATGATCAATGCCTCGGGCTTCAAAGTCTGGCCGGCCGAGGTGGAGGCGCTGATGTTCCGGCATCCCGCGATCCAGGAGGCCTGCGTCATCGCCACGAAGGACGCCTATCGCGGCGAATCGGTCAAGGCGCTGGTGGTGCGCAAGCCCGCGCAGCCGCCGGTGAGCGAGCAGGACATCGTCGACTGGTGCCGCGAGAACATGGCGGCCTACAAGGTGCCGCGCGTGGTGCAGTTCGTCGATGCGCTTCCGAAGAGCGGCAGCGGCAAGGTGATGTGGCGGGCGCTGCAGGAGGCGGAAGCCGCCGCTTCGACTTGAGTCGGGGGGCAACCGCATGTGTCCGGGGGCGCAGCTCCACAGCTCCGCAGCTGCGCGGCCTTGCTGGACTGAAATGCCCTGCCGGTGTCCGCCGCTCGGGCGGTGGCCCGATTCAAGCAGTCCGCGTCAGAGCAATTCGAACGCGATGTCCTGTGCGCCTTCCCACAGCACCTTCCTGCCCAGCGCGCGCAGTTGCTCCTTGCCTTCCACGATCGTCAGGAAGTGATTGCCCGCAAGTGGCCCCATCTTGCTGGAAAAGCTGCAGCTGCCATAGGCCAGGATGATCTCGGTCTCGCTGTAACCGCCGGGGTAGAACAGGATGTCGCCGACCGAAGGATGGCTGGTGTGGTTCTCGAAGCTCACGCCGAGCTCGAAGTCGCCCAGCGGGATCCAGCAGCCTTCGCCGCTCCAGCGTACATGGATGATCTTCTGCCGGTAGGGCAGCAGCCTGGTGAAGGCCTCGACGGTCCTGGGGGCCTCGGGATTCGTTTCCGCGATGAAGCGAAAACCTGCCGCTTCGATGCCTATTCTTGCCATGAGTGATTGAGGGAGGTTGGTGAGGGAAAAAGGTCGGGGCGGTCAGTGCAGCAACTGGCTCAGGAAGAGCTTGGTGCGCTCGTGCTTCGGGTTGCCGAAGAACTCCTTCGGTTCGGCCTGCTCGACGATGGTGCCCTGGTCCATGAAGATCACGCGGTTCGCGACCTGGCGCGCGAAGTTCATCTCGTGCGTCACCGAGAGCATGGTCATGCCGTCGTCGGCCAGCGACACCATGGTGTCCAGCACTTCCTTGACCATCTCGGGGTCGAGCGCGGAGGTCGGCTCGTCGAACAGCATCACCTTCGGGCCCATGCACAACGCACGCGCGATGGCCACGCGCTGCTGCTGGCCGCCCGAGAGCTGCGAGGGGTATTTGTTGGCCTGCTCCGGAATGCGCACGCGCTCCAGGTACGACATGGCCACTTCCTTCGCCTCCTTGGGCGTGTATTTCCTGCTCCACACGGGCGCCAGCGTGCAGTTCTCCAGGATGGTGAGATGCGGGAACAGGTTGAAGTGCTGGAACACCATGCCGACGTCGCGGCGCACCGCGTCGATGCGGCGCATGTCGGCGGTGAGTTCGGCGCGGTTCACCACGATCTGCCCCTGCTGGTGCTCCTCGAGCCTGTTGATGCAGCGCAGCAGCGTCGACTTGCCCGAGCCTGAGGGGCCGCAGATCACGATGCGTTCGCTGCGCTGCACCTCGAGGTCGATGTCGCGCAGCACCTGGAAGTCGCCGTACCACTTCTGCACGCCGACCATGCGGATGACGAGTTCGGCCCGGTTGTCGGCTGCGGGCTCGAGCGTGCGGGATTGAAGGGCGCTCATGGAGACTCCTCAGTCGGTGGTGGTCTGGATCTTCAGGCCGAGTTCGTCGACCACGCGCTTCGCCGCGGCGATGCCTTCCGCGCCCAGCGGCAGGCGAGGCGGGCGCGGCGCGCCGACGGGCAGGCCCATGGCCGCGAGCAGGGCCTTGGTGCCCGCCACGTACGACTGGCCGGCGACGAAGTCGATCATCGGGAAATGCCTGAACGCCAGCGCGCGGGCTTCGGCCAGCTGGCCAGCCATGACGAGGTCGTACAGGCGCGCCATTTCGCGCGGGGCGCCGTTGGAGGGCACCGCAGCCCAGCCCACCGCGCCCTCGACATACGACTCGAAGCCCATGATGCCGCCGAACACCGCCATGCGTCCGTCGGACAGTCGCATGATGTCGCGCACCCGGGTTACCTCGAGCGTCGACTCCTTGATATAGCGGCAGTTGTCGATCTGCGAGAGCCGCGCCACCAGCGGCGGCTTCAGATCGACGTTGGCGACGGCCGGGTTGTTGTAGACCATGATCGGAATGCCGATGGCGTCGGAGATGGTCCTGTAGTGCAGGAACAGCTCGTCGTCGGTGGGCGTGCAGTAGAAGGGCGGCAGCACCATCACGCCGTCGGCGCCCTGCGCCTCGGCGCGGCGGCTCAGGCGCACGGCGGCGCGCGTGTCCTCGGCGGTGGTGCCGATCAGCACCGGTACGCGGCCGGCGGCGCGGTCGATCACGGTCTTGGCGACCAGCGCGATCTCGTCGTCGGACATCGACATGAATTCGCCGGTCGAGCCCAGCGGGATCAGGCCGTGGATGCCGGAATCGATCTGCCAGTCGACATAGCGCTCTAGGGTGGGCACGTCGACCGCGCCGTCGGCGTCGAAGGGCGTGACCATGATGGTGTAGGTGCCGCGGAAATCAGCCATGGAACGGGTTGCTCGGTGGATCAGTGGTTGGAAGAAGGCAGCAGGCCGGAGGCCGCGAGCGCTGCGCGGATGCGCGCCGTTTCATCGGCCGGCACGGGCAGCAGCGGCGGGCGCGGATCGGGATGGGGCAGGCGGCCGAGAAGATGCAGCGCCGTCTTCATGCGGTTGTGGGCGTCGAGATAGGGCGCGCGGTAGAAGGCGCGGCACAGCGGCACCAGCCGGTCGTTGACTGCGCGCGCGGCCGCAAGGTCGCCGCGCGCGACGGCTTCGTGCAGCGCCACCAGCAGCGGGGCCGCGACGCTGCCCAGGCCCGAGAGGACGCCGTCGGCGCCGTACACCAGCGAGGCGAACAGCCAACTGTTGCTGCTGCTCAGCAGCGTGACCGGGCGCGGCAGCGCGCGCAGTGCCCGCAGGTTGTCTTCATAGAGCTCGGGGATGTCGCTGCCTTCCTTCACCGCCACGATGGCCGGCACCTCCTCGCACAGCCGTGCCAGCGTTTCGGTCGAGAAGGCGAGGCCGCTGGCGCGCGACAGCTGGAACAGCACGATGGGCAGTTCGCTCGCGCCGGCCACTTCGCTCACGAAGCGGCGAGCCATGTCGGGACGCATGCCCGCACCCTGCGCGAACACAGCGGGCGGAAAGAGCAGCAGCGCGCTGGCGCCGGACCGTGCCGCGTCCCGTGCCAGTGCGCAGGCGCCGCGGGTGTCGTCGGCCACCACGCCAGCCACCACGGGCACGCCGCCAGCCGAGGCTGCGGCGACACGCACCACCTGGGCGCGCTCCGTGCTGTCGAGCGACGTCGCCTCGCCCGCATGGCCGTTGACCACCACCGCACGTACGCCGGGCGTGCCGGCGACATCGCGCACGTGGGCGGCCAGCGCCTCGTCGTCGACGCGGCCGTCCGCCGTGAAGGGGGTGAGGGTGGCGGGCCAGATGCCGCCGACTCCTGAAATTTGCATGGCCAATCCTGGGTTGGGTCGCGAAAGCCGGTAGTATGCAAGAAAATTGGAAACGATTGCAATAATGTTGACCTATTTGCAGGGGATGAATCCTTTTGCTTGACTCAAATGCTTATGAAAACCTACGATAAAAAAATGCAAACGTTTACAAGAAACTGCTCTCACGAGGTTTCGTCATGACAGTGACACTGCGCGACGTGGCCCGTGCCGCCGACGTTTCCATCGCAACGGCCTCCCGCGCGCTGGCCGGCTCCAGCCTGACCAACCACGCGACCCAGAAGCACGTGATCCAGGTCGCGGCCGCCCTCGGCTACCGCACCAACACCTTCGCCCGCGCGCTCAAGACCAAGCGCTCCCGGCTCATCGGCCTCACCGTGCACAACCTGGAGAACGCGTCGTTCCAGGTGCTCGCCTCGGTGGTGCAGACGCGCATGCAGGCGCTCGGCTACCAGGTCATCCTGAGCATCAGCGCCGACGACCCCGAGCAGGAGCGCAACATCTTCAAGACCCTCGTCGACCACAGCGTCGACGGCCTGATCGCCGTGCCCAACGGTGCCAACGGCGCCCAGCTGCTGGCCATGGAGCACGCCGACATCCCCGTGATCTGCGCGGTGCGCCGCGTCGAGGGCGCGACGCTCGAATCGGTGCTCGCGGGCGACCTCGACGGCGCCTACGCCGGCACGAAGCACCTGCTGGACCTCGGTCACCGGCGCATCGGCCTGATCGTGGGCATGAGCGACACCACCTCCGGCAAGGAGCGTCTCGCGGGCTACAAGCGGGCCTTGCAGGAAGCGGGCCTGCCCATCGATCCGACGCTGATCCAGGCCGGCCGCTATGCGCCCGAGACCGGCGTGGTGGCCGCCAACGCGCTGCTGTCGATGCCCGGCCCGCCTTCGGCCCTGTTCGTGGCGAACCACGAGTCCTCGCTCGGCGTGCTGCGCGTGGTGTCGGAGCGGGGCCTGTCGATTCCCGACGACCTGTCGCTGCTGTTCTACGAAGACTCGCCGTGGTTCGAGTGGCAGCGCCCCGCCATCAGCGTGGTGGACAGCGGCGCCGCCGAAATGGCCAACCTCGCGGTCGACCGGCTGGTGCAGCGCCTCTCGGGCGTGGCCAACAGCGGGCGCGAATACCGCGTCGGCTCGCGGCTGATACAGCGCGCCTCCTGCCGCGCAGTCGAAGCGCACTGAAACAACTTCTCCCCGACATGCCCTATCTCGAAATCCTGGCGCCCAGCGCCCCCGAAACCCGCAAGCGCACCGCCAGCCGCGCGCTGACCGACGGCGTCGTTGCGTCATTCGGCGTCGAGCCCTCGACCGTGACCCTGTACTTCATGCCCGTCGCGCCCCACGACTACGCCCACGAGGGCCAACTGGGCCACGACGGCGGCGGAGAGGGCACGCGTGTGTTCGTCAAGGTGCACGCCTATCGCCGCACGCCGGCCCAGCGCCGCGCCTTGGCCGCCGCCATCACGCCCGCGCTGGCGACCTGCTTCGCCACCGGCAGCCACAACGTGGCCGTCTATTTCCTCGACCGCGAACAGGACGAAGTCGCGCACGACGGCCATCTGGCCAGCGACGAAGCCGAGCAGCAACCCGATCACACCGCCTGAAGACCATGACCCATTTCCTCACCGAAGACCAGATCTCGCTGCGCGACACCGCGCGCCGTTTCGCCGAGGGCGAAGTGCTGCCGCGCGCCGCAGCCATCGACCGCGAAGACAAGTTCGACCGCGTGCTGTACCGCGGCATGGCCGAGCTCGGCCTGTTCGGCGTGAGCCTGCCCGAGGTGGCTGGCGGCTCGGGCTTCGATACCGTCAGCACCTGCCTCGTGATGGAAGAGCTGGCGCGCTGTTCGGGCGCCATCGGCAACGCCTTCGCCATTCCCGTCGAAGCGGCGCTCTTCCTGCACCACCACGGCAACGAGAGCCAGAAGGCGCTGATCCCCGGCATCCTCGACGGCTCCATCGTCATGGCCACCGCCATGTCCGAGCCCGACTACGGCTCCGATGTGGCCAGCATCACCACCACCGCGCGCGCCGTGGACGACGGCTGGGTGCTCAACGGCACCAAGGCCTGGGTCACGCTCGGCGGCGTGGCCGACCGCATCATGGTGTTCGCGCGCACCGGCAAGGGCCCGGGCCACAAGTCGATCAGCTGCTTCATGGTCGACGCGCACCAGCCCGGCGTGAGCCGCGGCAAGAACGAGGAACTGCTCGGCATGCACGGCCTGGAGGACTGCCAGATCGTGCTGCAGGACGTGCACGTGCCCCGTACAGCGCTGATCGGCGCGGAGAACGAGGCCTTCAAGACAGCCATGGGCAACTTCAACTTCAGCCGGCTGCTGATGTCGTCCATGGCGCTGGGCATGGCGCAGGCCGCAATGGAAGACGCAGTGGCCTACGCCACCACGCGCAAGCAGTTCGGCGAGCCGATCATGAACTTCCAGGCCATCCAGTTCATGGTGGCCGACATGGCCACCGACATCGCCGCGGCGCGCCTCTTGATCCATCACGGCGCGCGGCTGCAGGACGCCGGCCACTCGATCGCCAAGGAAGGCGCGCAGGCCAAGCTCTTCACCACCGACATGGCCATGCGCCACGTGTCGAACGCGCTGCAGATCCACGGCGGCAACGGCTACTCGCGCGACTACCGCATCGAGCGCATCTTCCGCGACGTGCGCCTCGCGCAGATCTACGAAGGCACCAACCAGATCCAGCGCCTGATCATCTCGCGCCAGGTCGCGAAAGAACTCGCCTGAGGAGCGCGCGGCCATGATCGACTGCATCACCCCTGACGCCGCTGCCGCGCTGCTGCGCGATGGCGACATGGTGCTGGCCGGCGGCAACGGCGGCTCGGGCGTGCCCGAGGCCGTGTTCGAGGCCATCGAGCGGCGCTTCACCGCAGGCAACGGACCGCACGACCTCACGCTGTTCCACGTCACCGGCGTGGGCGCGCTCACCGAAAAGGGCATGTGCCACTTCGCGCACCCGGGCCTGGTGCGCCGCGTGATCGGCGGCAACTTCGGCATGCAGCTGCCCTTCATGAAGATGATCCTCGCGCAGGATGTGGAGGCCTACAACTTCCCGCAGGGCGTGATGACGCACCTGTGCCGCGCGATGGCGGGCCGCCAGCCCGGCGTGCTCACGCACGTGGGCCTGGAGACCTACATGGACCCGCGGCAGGACGGCGGCCGCATGAACGCGCGCACCACCGAGGAGCTGGTCGAGCTTGTGCACGTGGCCGGGCGCGACTGGCTCTTCTACCGCGCGCCCGGCGTGCCGAAGGTGGCGCTCATCCGCGGCACTTCCGCCGACGAAGACGGCTACGTGAGCATGGAGCACGAAGCCACCGCGCGCGAAGACCTCTCGATGGCGCAGGCGGTGCACAACGCCGGCGGCATCGTCATCTGCCAGGTCAAGCGCATCGTCAAGCGCGGCACGCTGCACCCGCACATGGTGAAGATCCCGGGCTTCCTGATCGATCACTTCGTGGTCGAGCCCGAGCAGATGCAGACCTACACCACGCGCTACGACCCCGCGCGCTGCGGCGAGACCAGGGTGCCCGCCTCGAGCATCGCGCCCGATCCGCTCGACGTGCGCCGCGTGGTGGCCAGGCGCGCGGCCTTCGAGCTGCGTCCGCGCGACGTGGTGAACCTCGGCGTGGGCATCTCCGCGATGATTCCCAACGTGGCCTCGGAAGAGGGCATTGCCGATCTCATCACGCTCACGGTCGAGTCGGGCGTGGTCGGCGGCGTGCCCGGCCATGCGCGCGAGTTCGGCACGGCGGTCAACCCGCGCGTGATCCTCGACCAGTCGTACCAGTTCGACTTCTATGACGGCGGCGGCCTGAGCTGTGCGTTCCTGTCGTTCGCGCAGGTGGACCCGCAGGGCAACGTCAACGTCACACGCTTCGGCAAGCGCTACGACGGCGCGGGCGGCTTCATCAACATCACGCAGAACACGCGGCGACTCGTGTTCAGCGGCTCGCTCACTGGTGGCGAGTTCGACATCGGCGTGGCCGACGGTGAACTGAAGATCCGTCGCGACGGCGCGTTCATGAAGTTCGTGCCGGCCGTCGACCAGATCAGCTTCTCGGGACGGCTCGCCCGCGAGCGCGGCCAGCAGGTGAGCTTCGTCACCGACCGCGCGGTGTTCGAGCTCGAGGCCGATGGCCTCGTGCTCACCGAGATCGCACCGGGCGTGCGACTGAAGGAAGACGTGCTCGACAGGATCGGTTTCGCGGTGCGCATCAGCGAGCAGCTGCGCACCATGGACGCGCGCATCTTTCGCCCCGGCCCCATGGGCGTGCACGATGAATTCATCGCGAAGGCGCCACGCCATGCAGCAGGTGCGGCGCAAGGAGAAGAAGCATGAACGCAGCAGCGAAGGACGTGTACTTCGAAGACGTCGAGATCGGCGCCGAACTGCGCAGCGAGAGCCATGTGGTGAGCGCCGAGGACATCGGCCGCTTCTGCGATCTCACGCACGACCATCATCCGTTGCACACCGATGCCGGCTATGCGCAATCGCGCGGCTTTCCCGGTGTCATTGCACATGGCTTGTTCGGTCTCTCGCTGATGGAGGGACTGAAGACGGCATTGAAGATCTACGAGAACAGTTCCATCGCTTCGCTCGGATGGGATCAGGTCCGGTTCTTGCGACCCGTGATCGCAGGCGATGCGGTGCACGTGGTGTTCCGCTTCACCGACAAACGCCTTTCGGCGCGCGGCGATCGCGGCGTGGTGACGGAGAGCCTGCAGCTCCTCAACCAGCGCGCGGAGCCGGTGATCGAGGCCGTGCACGTGGCGCTGGTCGCATGTCGACCCGCAGCCGCCGCAGCCTGATGCCGAGAGTCCCCGAGTCCTTCCGTTCCTTCCTCGTTCTCACTCTTCCTGTCTTCAACGAAAGCATCTCATGCGCATGAACAAACTGTCCCTGGGTTTCTTCGTCGGCCTCGTGCTGAGCGGCTCTGTCATGGCCCAGACCTGCACGCCGAAGGTTTCCGCCGACCACCTGACCGCGCCCGGCAAGCTCCAGATGTCCACCAATCCGACGCTCCCGCCGCAGCAGTTCGTCGACAGCAAGGGTGAGCTGCAGGGCCTCAACATCGAACTCGGCCGCGCCATCGCGAAGCAGCTGTGCCTCGAACCCGTCTTCATCCGCATGGACATGCCGCCGATGGTGCCCGCGCTGCAGGCCGGCCGCTTCGACATGATCAACACCGGCCTCTTCTGGACCGAGGAGCGCTCCAAGCTCATGTTCCAGGTGCCGTACGGCCAGCAGTCGATGAGCATCTACACGGTGCCCAGCAGCAAGCTGGCGGTGAGCAAGTTCGAAGACCTCTCGGGCCACGTCGTGGGCATCGAGACCGGCACCTACGCAGAGCGCAAGTCGCGCGAATCGAATGCGGCCATGGTCGCCAAGGGCATGGCGCCGATCGACTTCCGCACCTTCGCGACGGCCTCCGAGACCACGGCCGCGCTGCGCGCCGGCCAGCTCGAAGCCGGCATCAACATCGACGAGACGGCCATCGCCTTCGAGGAGCGCGGCATCGTCAAGATCCGCGCGGCCGGCCTCTACGGCACCGACATCACGATGTCGCTGCGCGACCGGGCGGTCGCCGATGCCGTCGCGCAGGCGCTGACCGAGCTGAAGGCCGACGGCACTTACGACAAGCTGTTCGACAAGTTCCGCATGACGCGCCTGAAGGACACCACGAAGTTCGCGATCCGCGGCCCCGGCCCGTCGCCGAAGTAAGAGAGTCGAGCAAGAAGAGAGTCCGGCCGTGTTCAACTTCGATGCCTTCCTGTCCTATTTCGCCAATCCGTTCCTGCTCGGGGGCGTGGGCATCACGATCGGACTGACCATCGCGACCATCGTGATCGGCCTCGCCCTGGCGCTGCCGCTGGCGCTGGGCAGCATGTCGGCGCACCGGTTCCTCTCGGCACCGGCGCGCTTCTACATCTGGGTGTTCCGGGGCACGCCGCTGCTGGTGCAGATCGTCATCATCTACACCGGGCTGCCCCAACTGGGTGTGCGCTTCGACGTGCTGACCTCCGCGGTGCTGGCGCTGAGCCTGAACGAGGCGGCGTACCTGTCGGAGACCATCCGCGGCGGCTTCTCTTCCATCGCGAAGGGGCAGGTCGAGGCGGCCAAGGCCCTGAGCCTCTCGCGTTTCGCGACGCTGCGGCTGGTGACGCTGCCTCAGGTGCTGCGCGTGATCATTCCGCCGTTGGGCAACTCGGTGAACGGGCTGCTGAAGGCGACCTCGCTGGCCTCGGTGATCTCGATGGAGGAACTGATGCGCCGCGCGCAGGTGCTCATGCAGGAGAAGTTCGAGGTGCTCGAGCTCTATTGCGTGGCGGCTTGCTTCTACCTGGTGCTGACCACGCTGTGGGACCGCGTGCAGGTGCGGCTCGAACGCCACTATGGCAGGGGCTACGCGGCGGCGCGTGGCACTGCCTGAAACGGATTCACTGGAACCATGTCCACTTCAAACCCCGACTTCGATCTGGTGGTGCGCAACGCGCGCGTCGTCACCGCATCCGACACCTTCGATTGCGACATCGGTATCCGCGAGGGGCGCATCGTGCAGCTCGGCGCGACGCTCGGTGCGGCCGCGCGCGAGATCGACGCGGCGGGGCGCACCGTCACGCCCGGCGGCGTGGACGGCCACTGCCATCTCGACCAGCCGATGCCGCCGCCCACGCGCAACGCCGACGATTTCGACACCGGCACGCGCTCCGCGGCCTGCGGCGGCACGACCACCGTGATTCCGTTCGCGGCGCAGCAGAAGGGCCAGTCGCTGCGCGCGGCCGTCGAGGACTACCGCGCCCGGGCGGCAGGCAAGGCTCATGTGGACTATGCCTTCCACCTGATCGTGAGCGACCCCACGCCCACGGTGCTGAAGGAAGAGCTGCCGGCCCTGATCGCAGAAGGCTTCACATCCTTCAAGATCTACATGACCTACGACGACATGAAGCTCGACGACGGCCAGATCCTCGACGTGCTGGCGGTGGCGCGCGAGCACGGCGCGATGGCGATGCTGCATGCCGAGAACTCCGACTGCATCGAGTGGCTGACCCGGCGCCTGGAGGCTGCCGGCCGGACCGCGCCGCGCTTCCATGCGCACGCGCGTCCGATGCTGGTGGAGCGCGAGGCGACGCATCGGGCCATCGCGTTGGCCGAACTGGTCGATGTGCCGATCCTGATCGTGCACGTGTCGGGCGGCGAGGCCGTCGAGCAGATCCGCTGGGCGCGCGCGCACGGCCTCAACGTGTTCGCCGAGACCTGTCCGCAGTATCTGTTCCTCACGGCGGAGGACCTGGGCATCGACGACAGCTACAAGGGCGCGAAGTGCGTGTGCAGTCCGCCGCCGCGCGACAAGGCCAACCAGGAAGTGATCTGGGACGGTCTCAACGACGGGCTCTTCACCGTGTTCTCGTCGGACCATGCGCCCTTCAAGTACGACGCACCCGAAGGCAAGAAGCCGGACGGCGAGGAAGTCGCGTTCCGCCACATCCCCAACGGCATCCCGGGCATCGAGACGCGCATGCCCCTGCTGTGGTCCGAAGGCGTGCTCGCCGGCCGCATGACTGCCAACCGTTTCGTCGAACTCACGGCCACCGGCCCGGCGAAGGCCTACGGCCTGCATCCGCGCAAGGGAACTATCGCAGTGGGTGCCGACGCGGACATCGTGATCTGGGACGAGCGCGACTTCGTGCTGAAGAACGAGCAACTGCACCACGAGGTCGACTACACACCCTACGAGGGCATGCGGCTCAAGGCTTGGCCCGGCGTGACACTGTGCCGCGGTGAGGTGGTGTGGGATGGCGCCGGTTTTCATTCGCGCACAGGGCGAGGCGAACTGCTGGCTTGCGGCGTGCCGACGTTGATGCCCAGGCGTCGCTGAGCAATTCGGCCCGGAAGACGTCCATCGCGCTCAGCGCTGTGGCAGGTTGGGTGTCGGACTGAGAGAGGCTCGCCGCGAGGCCTTGCGCGAGGCCTTGCGCGACGCCGCCGATGCTGGCGACGGCGTCCTTGATATTCGGATGCGGGCCATGTGCGCTACGCTTCCGCCTGCGCGCTTGCGCTTCGTGATGGTTCCCAAAGGGGACTCCCGGTGGTACCTGCCAGATCTTGTGGCGCGCAATGTATCGTCGGGGCCGAAAAAAGAGCGCGAAACGAGATTGAATGATGCCAAACGAGAGTCCTCAAAACCCCGCGCCTGCCTTCGACTTGCCTCGGAATGACCGTGCGACCGAGGCCATGCGGTTGTCCGTTGCCCCGATGATGGACTGGACCGACAGGCACTGTCGCTACCTCCATCGCCTGCTGTCGCGTCACGCGCTGCTCTACACGGAGATGGTGACGACCGGCGCGCTGATGCATGGCGACGTGCCGCGTCACCTGCGATTCAACGCCGAGGAACACCCCGTCGCGCTGCAGCTCGGCGGCAGCGAGCCGGCCGACCTCGCGCACTGTGCGAAGCTCGGCGAGGAGTGGGGCTACGACGAGATCAACCTCAACTGCGGATGCCCCAGCGAGCGCGTGCAGCGCGGCGCCTTCGGTGCCTGCCTCATGAACGAGCCGCAGCTGGTGGCCGACTGCGTGAAGGCGATGGTCGACGTGGTGGGCATCCCGGTCACGGTCAAGCACCGCATCGGCATCGACAAGATCGAGAGCTACGAGTTCGTGCGCGACTTCGTCGGCCAGGTGAGCGAGGCCGGCTGCCGGACCTTCATCGTGCATGCGCGCAACGCCTGGCTGCAGGGCCTGAGTCCGAAGCAGAACCGCGAGATCCCGCCGCTGCGCTATGAGCTCGTGCACCGGCTGAAGCACGAGTTTCCGGACCTGCACATCGCCATCAACGGCGGCATCAACGTCAACGCGCAAGTGCACGAGCACCTGCGCCTCCTCGACGGCGTGATGGTCGGGCGCGAGGCGTATCACAACCCCTGGTGGCTGGCCGAGTGGGACGCCGAGTTTTACGGCGCCGAAGCGCAGTCGCTGACGCGTGAAGAAGTCGAGTCGCTGATGTGCGACTACATGGCCCGCGAGGCGGCCGAGCACGGCACGCACTGGTGGCCGATCGCGCGGCACATGCTGGGCCTGCGCAACGGCCTGCCGGGCGCACGCCGCTGGCGGCAGGTCTGGAGCGACCACCGGCTCAAGACCCGGCCCGCTCACGAGGTCATGGCGCTGGCGCGCGAGCCGGTCGCCCAGGCCGCCTGAAGCTTTCCCGCTTCCCCGCCATTTCTCGCTCCTTTTTGCAGGTCGACGCCGGCCGGATGGGGTTCGCCGTCATTTGACTGAAACATTGTTCCGAAATCGCTACTTCGCGATTAGTGGCGCGTCAACCGTTTTTTGCTGAAGAATGAGGAGCATCAGGGACATAAAAAGGTTTGGATAAATGAGTGACGCGATTGGCGGCAAGGAAGAAGTGAGTGCACTCGCCAGAGGGCTGGCCCTCCTCAGGGTCATCGGCATGGCATCGGCACCCATAGGCAATCGCGAACTGGCGGATACCACGGGCATTCCAAAAGCCACGGTATCCAGGCTTACGGCCACGCTGGTGAGTGCGGGGTATTTACGACAGTCGCAGGACAGCGAGCGCTTCAGCCTGGGCCCGGCGCTGCTGGACATGAGCAGCCGCTATCTGCGCCACTTCGACCTGCGTACGGTGGCGCGGCCGCACCTGGCGGCGCTGTCGGAAGCGGCCGGCGTGAGCGTGCACCTGGGCGTGCGCGACGAACTCGACATGCTCGTCATCGATTCGCTGCGGCCCCGCTCGGTGGTCATCAGCTCGCGCATCGAGGTGGGCACGCGCATGACCATCGCGACCTCGGCCGCCGGCCGCGCCTACCTGGCGGCGTTGCCCGTGGCGGAGCAGACCGAGCTGCTGGCGCAGATCCGGGTGGAAAGCGGGGAGAACTGGGGCCTCATCGAGCCGAGCCTGATGTCGGGCCTCGACGAATACGCCCGGCTGGGCTACTGCGGCTCCTTCGGCGAATGGAATCCGCATATCCACGCCATCGGCTTTGCGCTGGAAGGGCCGCGCGGCGAGCGCTACTCCGTGAGCTGCGGCGGTCCTGCCTACCTGCTGCCCAAGGAAACCATGGTCGCGCGCATAGCGCCGCTGCTGCTCGAAGCGGCCCAGCGTCTCGCCGGCGAGGTCGGCACGTCGGCCGGAGTCGAGGAGAGGGCGGGCGGGGCGCCGGTCTAGCGGCCGCTTTCCAGCTTCAGCACGTAGCCTTCTCCACGCACCGTGTGGAGCAGCTTCAGGCCGAACGGATCGTCCAGCTTCTGCCGAAGCCTGAGGATGCCGACGGTGACCATGTTGTCGCGCTCGTCGGCGCCCGATCCCCACACGGCCTGGATCAGCCTGGCGCGCGAGAGCACCTGGCCCTTGTGTGTCATCAGCACGTACAGGAGTTCGAACAGCGTGGCGCTGAGGCCCAGGTCCACGTTCTGGCGAAACGCCTTGCCGTGCGTACGGTCGATTGCCAGGTCGGCCATCCGCAGGACGGCCGTTTCCGGGCCGCGACCGCGTGAAGCGAGCGCCCAGGCGCGCGCCAGCAGATCGGCGGACGTATAGGGCTTGACGATGTATTCGGTCGCGCCTTGCGCCAGTCCTTCGAGGCGATCGGCCAGCTGGTCGCGTTGCGTGAGCACCAGCAGTGGAGCATTGGTGCTGCGCCTGACCAGTCGTATCGCGGCATGAGTTTCCGCCGGCTGCGCGGCGTCGAGCAGGATCAGCGCGTACGGCTTGCCTGCCGAAAGCCACGCACCTGTGTCGCGTGCTGCCGCCACGTCGACGGCGAAGCCGCATCTGCCGAGCATGCCGCCGAGCTCGTCGCGCATCCTGTTTTCGGATCCGAGAAACAGAACGTTCATGGCCGGGAATTCCTTGCCGTCGAGGTTTCCCGCTCGATATTGGGAAGCGGTGGCGGAGCCGCCGCACCCCGGGCGCCGGGGAGGGCACCGCGCTGCCTGTGCGCGCATCCGTCCATCAGAAAGACACACACCATCAGCGCAAGCACCGTGGCGTGGGTGACGGCAAAGCTGGAGAGGTACTTCATTTCCTGTCGTCCTGTCTGCCGCGCTTCAGTCGAGGCGCACGACGCGATCGCCTTCGGAAGGCCGGCAACCCTCGGAGACGGGCTCCCAGCCCCGGTGCACCACGACCTGCCTGCCGTCGTGGCACAGCTCGACGCGTTCGCTGCCGGGGCGTTGCTCGCGCACGAAGGCTTCCATGGTCGAGGGCAGGCTGACGCGCAGCTTCAGCGCGTAGACGTCCTCCTGCGGGTGGTCGTCCAGGTGGAGCAGCGGCACGAAGTTCGACGCGAAGACGAGCGCGTGGGAGCCGACATCGACCGGCGTGGGCCTGTAGGGCACCGCGCGCAGCCATTGCTGGGCGCGTTCGCGCAGGTCGTCTCCGTCGGGCAGCGCGCCCCATGCCACGGCCAGCAGTTCCATGACCCACTGGTTGCAGTTCTGGTAGCGCAGGCTGAACGGATAGGCGTTGGCGCTGTAGCGTGCGGCCAGCAGGTGCAGGGCGCGCGGCGTGTCGAGCGCCGCCTGCCGCAGCGCCTGTGCCGATCCGGCGGGCAGGGACACGATGGAGACGTAGCCCAGTACCGGGTCGTCGATGCCCATGACGAAGCCGGCCAGGCCCTGGTCGTAGAGGCGCGGGTGGCCCTCGTCGCAGGCGTAGTAAAGCTGCCGCGCGAGCCAGGTGCCGTCTGCGCTTTTCCATGCCACGGCGGCGTGGGAGTAGCGGATGCGGAAGCGCGAGAGATCGAGCCCGGAGCGGCTGATCAGCACGGCGTCGCTGCCCGTGTCTGAAAGCGCCTGTTGCACGACGGCGGTGAAGCGCAGCACGCGATCCTGCTGGCTCGCGGTGAGCGGTTTCGCGCGATCGCAGAACTGCGAGGAGGCGGCATGCGCAGTGGCCCCCGCGAAGGCGAGGGCGGCCGCGAGGCCCAGCCGCGCGAGCCAGTGAGCGATGGCCGGGGGCACGGTCAAAGGCTCACGGGGCGTGCTGCGAGCCCTGCATACCAGTCGTCGGCGAGCACGAGGTAGAACGCCTCGCGCGTGTCGCCACGCGCGAAGGCGATGCCGTAGGTGCGCTGCTGCGCGTGCACGAGGTCGCCGGGCCCCAGGCGTTCCTTTGCGAACGTGGCTTGCGGCAGTTCGAGCACGATGCGCCGCTGCGCGTCGCTGTCGCTTTGCATCGCGACGCGCGTGAAGCCTTCGCGGCCGCCTGCTTGCGCGACTTCGGTGATGCGGTAGTCGCCTTCAGCCACCTTGCCGCCGTCGAACGAGCTCCTGCTCGAACCGCGGAGTGAATCGGACACGCTGCCGCTGGACGCGGAACTGGCACTGGAAGCAACGGACGAGGCGAAGCTTTCCGCATGGGCACCGATGAAGCTCGTGGCGAGCAGGGCCGCGATGCCTGCGATGCGGAAGAAATGAAGGAAGGTCATGGAATGCTCCGGCTGTGAATGAAAGGGGGAGGTCATTTCGCGTGGAAGATGCCGAGCCTGGAGCGGCGGCCTCGCGCAAAGGCGCACTGCAACTTGATGCATGTCCTTCGCAGCTGCCTGCGGAGCGCCTGGATCGCCACTGCTGCGGCTCTCGTCATTGCAGGTACGCGACCAGCTGATCGGCGCCGTTCTCGATGCCCACGACCGAAGCGCTGCGGGCCCCGATGCCGGCCTTGAGATTCCATGCGTTCGGGTACTGCTTGGTGACGTAGGCACCGAGCAGTTCGTTGGTCGAGGCGTCATGGAGCTCGACGGCAAAGCTCACCGAGCCCGTCATCGCTCCTTCCCGGCCGCGGATGGCCTGCACGGCGTTGTAGGGGCCGCCCATCAGGTCGAAGCGCGAGAAGGTGCTGAGAAACGCCGTGTTCATCCTGGCGCCGGTGAGCGTCAGCCTGATCCGCACTGTGTTGGCGGCGCTCTTGCCGGGGGAATTGCGGAAGCGCGCGTTCAGCTTGTCGTTGAACTGGCTCTGCATGGTGCGCGCGAGAAAGACCTTGTCGTCTTCCGACACGCCGTCGAACTGGGCGTCGCTGCCGCGGTAGATGGCGACCGGATCGAGGACGTAAGCCGAGTAGCGCCGCCAGTCGATGTTCGTCTTGTATTCGAAGGGGATGCGGCCGGAGTCGTCATGCTGGCTGGGGCGCAACTGGGGCGCGGAGGAGATGCCGGCGTAGGGGACCGGCTGTGTACTGGCACACGCCGTCAGGATCAGGCAAGCCGCCAGGGTGATGGCCTTCGGGGCATCGGAAAGAGCACGCATCGCGTTCCTCGGTTGGAAAAGGTGAATGAACAAGGCAACGACCGTGTTCAGATTTAAAACTGTACGGTACGGTTCATTATTGAGGCGGATTTTGGCGATGTCAAGAAAACTGTACAGTTGGGTATTCTTTTGAGAGGGATCCGATGAAGGTCAGGACAGAAGCGCGGCGCAACGCGATCCTCGAAGCGGCGGTGGCTCTCTTCAGGGAGCTGGGCTATGAGCGCTCGTCGATGAACGAGCTCGCAAAGCGCCTTGGCGGCTCGAAGGCCACGCTCTACGGTTACTTCGCCTCGAAGGAGGAACTCTTCGCAGCGGTCGTGCAGACCGTGGCCGTCTCGCATCTCGGGGAAGCCGCGGCCGAGCTGCACGAGGTGAACGAGGCCGCGACGCTCGAGTCGCAGCTGATGCGGTTCGGTGAACGGATGATGTTCGTGTTGACCAACGACACGGACGCGATGGCGGTCTACCGGATGGTCATTGCCGAAGCCGGGCGCTCCGACGTGGGGCAGCAGTTCCACGAGGCGGGGCCTGCCCAGTACCTCCGGACCCTTGCGGGCTTCATGGATTCGGCAATGCAGCGTGGCGAGCTACGGCGCCTGGACCCGCATGTGACCGCGCTGCAGTTCACCTCGTTGGTCACGGCGGAAACGCAGCTGCGGCTTTACCAGTCCAACCCTGATCCCGTGTCGACAGACCAGATTCACGAAATGGTCCGGCGTGCCGTCGACATGTTCCTTGCCGGCGCGGTGCCGCGCCAAGTCCGGAACTAGTTCGCCGCTTCGAGGCCGTTCAGGAAGTGCTCGCGCATGCGGGCCATGGCGGCTTCCGCGTCCCGCGCCTCGATGGCGGCCATCACCGAGCGGTGCTCGGCCAGCGATTCCGCGATCCGGCCGGCCTTGAGCAGCGAGTTGTGGCGGTTGAGCTTCATCACCTTGCGCAGGTCGGCCACCATCTGGTCGCGCCACTTGTTGCTGGCGATGGCCAGCAGCCGCATGTGAAAGCGCTCGTTGATGGCGAAGAAGTGCTCCCGGTCTTCCGGCGAGGCGGCTGCTTCCAGCTCGGCGTGCAGCGCCTTCAGCTCGGCGCGCTGCGCGTCGGTGGCCCGCTCGGCCACCACGCCGGCGGCATCGCTCTCCAGCAGCGAGAGCAGGTGGTAGACGTCGGCCAAGTCCTGTTCCGACACCTCGGTCACGTAGGCGCCGCGCCGCACCTTCATCGTCACCAGGCCTTCGGCCGCCAGCACCTTCAGCGCCTCGCGCAGCGGCGTGCGGCTGATGCCGTATTCCTCGGCCAGCTTGAGTTCGTCGATCCAGCTGCCGGGCTCCAGCTCGCGGCGGAAGATCCGCTGGCGCAGCAGCTCTGCCACTTCTTCATAAAGGGCGCGGGGGGTGAGGGTGACGGCGGACATGGGCCGGACTGTACTTCAAAAATGGTGTTTGAATTAATAATTATGGATCGGTTAGACTCGCCGCCAGCTTGCAGAACCCTGCAGGCGAATCTGCGAAACCCTGCAAGCGAGACACTGCGAACGGCCCCCTTCATGAGCAGCAAACCAGAACCCTCTTTCAAGCAAGCCGACCTCGAAGCCTGGGCCAAGGCCGCAGCCAAGTCCGCACCCGGTGGCGACGTGAATGCGCTGAACTGGATCACGCCCGACGGCATCAGCGTGAAGCCGCTGTACACCGCGGCCGACCTGCAGGGCCTGAAGTACACCAACACGCTGCCCGGCTTCGAGCCCTACCTGCGCGGCCCGCAGGCCACCATGTACGCGGTGCGCCCCTGGACCATTCGCCAGTACGCCGGCTTCTCCACCGCCGAGGAGTCGAACGCCTTCTACCGCAAGGCGCTGGCCGCCGGGGGGCAGGGCGTGAGCGTGGCCTTCGACCTCGCCACCCACCGCGGCTACGACAGCGACCACCCGCGCGTGACCGGCGACGTGGGCAAGGCCGGCGTGGCGATCGATTCGGTCGAGGACATGAAGATCCTGTTCGACCAGATCCCGCTGGACAAGGTGAGCGTGTCCATGACGATGAACGGCGCCGTGCTGCCGGTGCTCGCGGGCTACGTGGTCGCGGCGGAAGAGCAGGGCGTGGCGCAGGACCAGCTCAGCGGAACCATCCAGAACGACATCCTCAAGGAGTTCATGGTCCGCAACACCTACATCTTCCCGCCCGGGCCGAGCATGCGGATCATCGGCGACATCATCGAGTACACGGCGCAGAAGATGCCCAAGTTCAACTCGATCTCGATCAGCGGCTACCACATGCAGGAAGCCGGCGCCAACCAGGCGCTCGAGCTGGCCTTCACGCTGGCCGACGGCAAGGAATACGTGAAGACCGCGCTGGCCAAGGGCCTCGACGTCGACGGCTTCGCCGGCCGCCTGAGCTTCTTCTGGGCCATCGGCATGAACTTCTATCTCGAAGTCGCCAAGATGCGCGCCGCGCGCCTCCTGTGGTGCCGCATCATGAAGGAGTTCGAGCCAAAGAACCCCAAGAGCCTGATGCTGCGCACCCACTGCCAGACCTCTGGCTGGAGCCTCACCGAGCAGGATCCGTACAACAACGTGGTGCGCACCACCATCGAGGCGATGGCGGCCGTGTTCGGCGGCACGCAGAGCCTGCACACCAACGCGCTCGATGAAGCCATCGCGCTGCCCACCGAATTCAGCGCCCGTATCGCGCGCAACACGCAGCTCATCATCCAGGAAGAGACGCACATCACCAACGTGATCGACCCCTGGGCCGGCAGCTACATGATGGAGAAGCTCACGCAGGACATGGCCGATGCGGCATGGACCATCATCGAGGAAGTCGAGGCGATGGGCGGCATGACCAAGGCCGTGGACAGCGGCTGGGCCAAGCTCAAGATCGAGGCCGCCGCCGCCGAGAAGCAGGCGCGCATCGACTCCGGCAAGGACGTGATCGTCGGCGTCAACAAGTACAAGCTCAAGAACGAAGATGCGATCGACAGCCTCTCGATCGACAACGTGAAGGTGCGCGAGCAGCAGGTCGCCCGGCTGCAGAAGATCCGCGCATCGCGCGACAGTGCCAGGGTGCAGGCCGCGCTCGACGCACTCACCGAAGCCGCCGAGAACAACACCGGCAACCTGCTGGCACTGAGCATCGACGCCGTGCGCCTGCGCGCCACGGTGGGCGAGATTTCCGATGCGCTCGAAAAATCCTTCGGCCGCCACCGCGCCGACACACAGAAGGTGACCGGCGTGTACGCAGCCGCCTACGACTCGGCCGAAGGCTGGGAAACGCTGAAGACTGAAATCAACGCCTTCGCCGAGGAACAGGGCCGTCGCCCGCGCGTGATGATCTCCAAGCTCGGCCAGGACGGCCACGACCGCGGCGCCAAGGTCGTTGCCACCGCCTTCGCCGACCTGGGCTTCGACGTGGACATGGGCCCGCTGTTCCAGACCCCCGAAGAGTGCGCGCGCCAGGCCATCGAGAACGACGTGCATGCCGTCGGCGTCAGCACGCTCGCGGCCGGCCACAAGACCCTTGTGCCCGCCATCATCGACGAGCTGCGCAAGCAGGGCGCGGACGACATCATCGTGTTCGTCGGCGGCGTGATTCCGCGGCAGGACTACGACTTTCTCTACGAAGCCGGCGTCAAGGGCATCTACGGGCCGGGCACGCCCATTCCCGCCAGCGCCAAGGACGTGCTGGAGCAGATTCGCGCGGCGGTCACGGCCTGAGGCGCGTCGTCGTGAGCGATCTCTTGTCGCGGCTGTCGCTGCAGCCGGTGGATTCCAGCGATTTCGAGGCCATGCTGGCCCTGCGCATCGACGCGATGCGCCCGAGCCTGGAGCGCGTGGGCCGCTTCGACGCGGCGCGTTCGCGCGAGCGACTGAGCGCGGGCTTTGTCGTGCCGTACATGCACCACATCGTGCTCGACGGCGACCAGCGCATCGGCTTCGTCACGCTCAAGCCCGAGGACAGCGACGCGCTGCGCCTCGACCATCTCTACCTGCGCACCGGCTTCCAGGGCCTGGGCATCGGCGAATGGGTGCTCGAATGGGCCAAGTCGCAGGCGCGCGAGCAGCAACTGGACATCAAGCTCACCGCGCTCGTGAAGAGCGACGCCAACCGCTTCTACCTGCGGCACGGCTTCGTGCTCGAAGGCGGGGAGGGCGTCGACCTGTACTACCGCTGGCGCGTGGCGTCGGAGGCTGCGTGCTGAGCGAGAAGGTTCAGGCCCTCGAAAGTGCTGTTGCCGGAACGCAGGGCATGGCGCAGCGGCGCGCCATCGCCAAGGCCATCACCTTGCTCGAATCGACGCGCGACGACCATCGTGCGCAGGCCGACGAGTTGCTCACGGCGCTGCTGCCGCGCACGGGCAGTTCGTTTCGCCTCGGCATCTCGGGCGTGCCCGGCGTCGGAAAGTCGACCTTCATCGAGACGCTGGGCCTGCTGCTGATCGGCAAGGGGCATCGCGTCGCGGTGCTCACCATCGACCCGTCGTCCACCGTATCGGGCGGCTCGATCCTCGGCGACAAGACGCGCATGGAGCGCCTTTCGGTGCACGAGCGCGCCTACATCCGTCCCAGCCCGTCGAGCGGCACGCTCGGCGGCGTGGCCGAGAAGACGCGCGAGGCCATGCTGGTGTGCGAGGCCGCGGGCTACGACATCGTGATCGTCGAGACGGTCGGCGTGGGCCAGAGCGAGACCGCGGTGGCCGGCATGACCGACATGTTCGTGCTGCTGCAGCTGCCCAACGCGGGCGACGACCTGCAGGCCATCAAGAAGGGCGTGATGGAGCTGGCCGACCTCGTCGTCATCAACAAGGCCGACATCGACAAGGGCGCCGCCACGCGCGCGCAGGCGCAGATCACCTCGGCGCTGCGGCTTTTCGGCCACCAGGGCAACCCGGACCACGCGCACGCGGTGCACGACGCGCACAGCGGCGTGGAAGTGCGCTTCTGGCTGCCCAGGGTGCTGCAGCTCAGCGCGCTGGCCAACACCGGCGTCGACGCCTTCTGGGAGGCCGTCACGCAATTCAGGCAACTGCAGACCGCCAACGGCAAGCTCGCCAGGCGTCGCGAGAAGCAGGCCACGGCGTGGATGTGGGAGCGCATCGACGCAGGTCTCAAGCAGGCCTTCAGGCATCACCCCCAGGTGCGCGAACTGCTGCCGCAACTCACGCAGCAGGTGGCGCAGGGCACGCTGCCGGCCTCCACGGCAGCGCGCAGCCTGCTTGCAGCGGCGGCCATCACGGCCAGACCATGAAGAAAAACGGAATCCAGGACCACAGCTTCGAAAGCACACCATGCAAGAACTGATCGAACAACTCGAAAAGCGCCGTGCCCAGGCGCGTCTCGGCGGCGGGCAGAAGCGCATCGATGCGCAGCACGCCAAGGGCAAGCTCACGGCGCGCGAGCGCATCGAGCTGCTGCTCGACGACAACACCTTCGAAGAGTGGGACATGTTCGTCGAGCACCGCTCGGTCGACTTCGGCATGGCCGAGCAGAAGATTCCCGGCGACGGCGTGGTCACCGGCTACGGCATGATCAACGGCCGGCTGGTGTTCGTGTTCAGCCAGGACTTCACCGTCTTCGGCGGCGCGCTCAGCGAGGCGCACGCTGAGAAAATCTGCAAGGTGATGGATCAGGCCATGAAGGTCGGCGCACCGGTCATCGGCCTGAACGACTCCGGCGGCGCGCGCATCCAGGAAGGCGTGGCCTCGCTCGGCGGCTATGCCGACGTGTTCCAGCGCAACGTGATGGCCTCGGGCGTGGTGCCGCAGATCAGCATGATCATGGGGCCCTGCGCCGGCGGCGCCGTGTACTCGCCCGCCATGACCGACTTCATCTTCATGGTGAAGGACAGCAGCTACATGTTCGTCACCGGCCCAGAGGTGGTGAAGACCGTGACGCACGAGAGCGTGACCGCCGAGGAACTGGGCGGCGCCGTCACCCACACCACGCGCAGCGGCGTGGCCGACATGGCGTTCGAGAACGACGTCGAGGCGCTGATGATGCTGCGCCGCCTCTACAACTACCTGCCGCTCAACAACCGCGAGAAGCCGCCCGTGCGCCTGGGCAACAACGGCCTGGGCGATCCGGCCGACCGGCCCGACTACTCGCTCGACACGCTGGTGCCCGACAACCCGAACAAGCCCTACGACATCAAGGAACTGATCCTGAAGGTGGTGGACGACGGCGATTTCTTCGAACTGCAGCCCGACTACGCGAAGAACATCGTGATCGGCTTCGCCCGCATGGAAGGCCAGACCATCGGCATCGTCGCCAACCAGCCGCTGGTGCTGGCGGGCTGCCTGGACATCAAGAGCAGCATCAAGGCCGCTCGCTTCGTGCGCTTCTGCGACGCCTTCAACATCCCGGTCGTCACCTTCGTCGACGTGCCCGGCTTCATGCCCGGCACCGGCCAGGAGTACGGGGGCATCATCAAGCACGGCGCCAAACTGCTCTATGCGTATGCCGAGTGCACGGTGCCGAAGATCACCGTCATCACCCGCAAGGCCTACGGCGGCGCGTACGACGTGATGGCTTCGAAGCACCTGCGCGGCGACGTCAACCTCGCCTGGCCGCGCGCCGAGATCGCGGTGATGGGCGCCAAGGGCGCGGTGGAAATCATCTTCCGCGAGGACAAGAACGACCCCGAGAAGCTCGCGGCCCGCGAGGCCGAATACAAGGCCCGCTTCGCCAACCCCTACGTGGCGGGCGCGCGCGGCTACATCGACGACGTGATCCTGCCGCACGAGACGCGCAAGCGCATCTGCCGTTCGCTGGTGATGCTGCGCGAGAAGAAGCTCGAGAACCCGTGGCGCAAGCACGGGAACATTCCACTGTGAGCGGTACGGAGAAGAAGAGCATGTTCAAGAAGATCCTGATTGCGAACCGCGGCGAGATCGCCTGCCGCGTCATTCAGACCGCGAAGAAGATGGGCATCCTGACTGTCGCCGTCTACTCCGACGCCGACAAGGAAGCCCGCCACGTCGAGCTTGCCGACGAGGCCGTGCACATCGGCGCCGCGCCCAGCCGCGAGAGCTACCTGCAGGCCGACCGCATCATCGCGGCCTGCAAGAAGACTGGGGCCGAGGCCGTGCATCCGGGCTACGGCTTTCTGTCGGAGAACGAAGCCTTCGCGCGCAAGGTCGAGGAAGAGGGCATCGCCTTCATCGGCCCCAAGCACTATTCGATCGCGGCCATGGGCGACAAGATCGCCTCGAAGAAGCTCGCGAACGAAGCCCAGGTCAACACCATTCCGGGCTGGAACGACGCCATCGAGACGGCCGAGCGTGCGGTCGAGATCGCCAAGGACATCGGCTACCCGGTGATGATCAAGGCTTCGGCCGGCGGCGGCGGCAAGGGCCTGCGCGTGGCCTTCAACGACAAGGAGGCCTTCGAGGGCTTCACCTCGTGCCGCAACGAGGCCCGCAACAGCTTCGGCGACGACCGCGTGTTCATCGAGAAGTTCGTCGAGGAGCCGCGCCACATCGAGATCCAGGTGCTGGGCGATTCGCACGGCAACGTGATCTACCTGAACGAGCGCGAATGCTCCATCCAGCGCCGCCACCAGAAGGTGATCGAGGAGGCGCCGTCGCCCTTCATCAGCGACGCTACGCGCAAGGCGATGGGCGAGCAGGCGGTGGCGCTGGCCAAGGCCGTGAAGTACCAGAGCGCGGGCACGGTGGAGTTCGTGGTCGGCAAGGACCAGAGCTTCTACTTCCTGGAGATGAACACGCGCCTGCAGGTGGAGCACCCGGTGACGGAATGCATCACAGGCCTCGACCTCGTCGAGCTGATGATCCGCGTGGCGGCCGGCGAGAAGCTGCCGCTGACGCAGGAGCAGGTGAAGCGCAACGGCTGGGCCATCGAGTGCCGCATCAATGCCGAGGACCCGTTCCGCAACTTCCTGCCTTCCACCGGCCGGCTGGTGAAGTTCCAGCCGCCCGGCGAGACGATGTTCGCGAGTGACACGGAGCACCTGCAGGGTGTGCGCGTGGACACGGGCGTGTACGACGGCGGCGAGATCCCGATGTACTACGACTCGATGATCGCCAAGCTCATCGTGCACGGAAAGGACCGCCAGCACGCGATCGCACGCATGCGCGAGGCGCTCAACGGCTTCGTGATCCGGGGCATCAGCAGCAACATCCCGTTCCAGGCGGCGCTGCTGGCGCATCCGAAGTTCGTGGCGGGCGACTTCAACACCGGCTTCATCGCCGAGCACTACGGCAAGGGCTTCCATGCGGAAGACGTGCCGCATACCGATCCCTCGTTCCTGATCGCGCTGGCGGCGTACGTGCATCGCCGCTACCGTGCGCGGGCTTCCGGCATCAGCGGGCAGCTCGAGGGCCACGGCGTGAAGGTGGGCGAGCAGTTCGTGGTGGTGGAGCTCGGGCACGAGGGCAAGCACGTGCATCACCCGGTCTCCGTCACCGACTTCCACGGCAAGACCGGCGCGAGCTCGGTGGCCGTGGGCGGCAAGACCTACAAGATCGACAGCAGCTTTGCGCTGGGCGCGATCCGCGTGCAGGGCATCGTCAACGACAAGCCCTTCACCGCACAGGTGGAGCGCGGCGCGGGCAAGAGCCCGCTGGCGCTTCGCGTGTCGCACGACGGTACGCAGATCGAGACGATGGTGCTGTCGCCGCTGGGTGCGCGCCTGCTGGAGCTGATGCCCTACAAGGCGCCGCCGGACCTGAGCAAGTTCCTGATGTCGCCGATGCCGGGGCTGCTGGTCGAGGTGTCGGTGCAGCCGGGGCAGCAGGTTCGTGCCGGCGAGAAGCTGGCCGTGATCGAGGCGATGAAGATGGAAAACGTGCTGTTCGCCACGCAGGACGGCGTGGTGGGCAAGATTTCGGCGGGCAAGGGCGAATCGCTCGCCGTCGATCAAATCATTCTGGAGTTCAACTGATGGGTGCCAACGACTTTCAACAAGCAGTCACGCTGCACCGGCCCGCGAAGATCGCGACGCCGCAGGGGCCGTGGTCCATCGAGGCGATCCAGGCGCTGCTCGACAAGCCGCTGATGGACCTGCTGTTCGAGGCGCAGACCGTGCATCGCCAGCACTTTCCAGAGGGAGACATCGAGCTGGCCACGCTGCTGTCGGTGAAGACCGGCGGCTGCCCCGAGAACTGCGGCTACTGCCCGCAGTCGGCCGAGTTCGACACCGGCGTGAAGGCGCAGAAGCTCATGGAGGTCGACGAGGTCGTGCGCGCCGCGCAGGCCGCCAAGGACGCCGGCGCCACGCGCTTCTGCATGGGCGCTGCCTGGCGTGCGCCGAAGGATCGCGATGTCGAGAAGGTGGCCGTGCTGGTCGAGGCCGTGAAGGGCCTGGGCATGCAGACCTGCGCCACGCTCGGCATGCTGGAGCCGCACCATGCGCACCAGCTCAAGGCCGCCGGCCTCGACTACTACAACCACAACCTCGACACCGCGCCCGAGTACTACACCGACGTGGTCGACACGCGCACCTACCAGGACCGGCTCGACACGCTCGCTAACGTGCGCAGCGCAGGCATCAGCGTGTGCTGCGGCGGCATCGTCGGCATGGGCGAGCAGCCGGTGCATCGCGCGGGGCTGATCGCGCAACTGGCGAACCTGAATCCGTACCCGGAATCGGTGCCCATCAACAGCCTGGTGCGCGTGCCCGGCACGCCGCTGGCCGATTCGGAGCCGGTCGATCCCTTCGACTTCGTGCGCATGATCGCTGTCGCGCGCATCACGATGCCGACTGCGCGCGTGCGGCTGTCGGCCGGCCGCCAGCAGATGGGCGACGCGGTGCAGGCGCTGTGCTTCATGGCAGGCGCGAACTCGATCTTCTACGGCGACAAGCTGCTCGTCACCGGCAACCCCGACGTCGAGGCCGACACGGTGCTGCTGCGCAAGCTGGGGCTCAACTCGCGGCAGGTCCAGGAACAGGCTTCCGAAAGCTGCGCCGCATGACCGCCGCCACCGCACGCCCCTTCAAGGTGCTGGGCATCCAGCAGATCGCCATCGGCGGCCCCGACAAGCTGCGGCTGCAGAAGCTGTGGGTCGACATGCTGGGGCTCGAAGTCACCGGCACGTTCAGGAGCGAGCGCGAGAACGTCGACGAGGACATCTGCGCGATGGGCGCGGGGCCCTTCAAGGTCGAGGTCGACCTGATGCAGCCGCTGGACCCCGAGAAGAAGCCGGCCGTTCACACGACGCCGCTGAACCACGTCGGGCTGTGGATCGACGACCTGCCGAAGGCCGTCGAATGGCTCACCGCGCAGGGCGTGCGCTTCGCGCCGGGCGGCATCCGCAAGGGCGCGGCAGGCTTCGACATCTGCTTCCTGCACCCGAAGGCGAACGACGAATTCCCGATCGCGGGCGAGGGCGTGCTGATCGAGATGGTGCAGGCGCCGCCCGAGGTGGTGGCTGCCTTCGGCGCGCTGGCCGCTACGCGTTGACGATCTTCCTGATCGGCGGCTTCACGTCTGAGCGCCTGGGCGGCAGCATCGGCTGATGCTCGCGCGCCGGGTTCAGGATGATCGAGGTCGCCGTCTCGGTCAGGATGCAGAACTTGGTGAGCACCGCGTCGAGGTGGCTCACGTCGATCACGGCGATCTCGAGGATCCAGCTGTCCTCGCCGGTCACGTTGTAGGCATTGACGCATTCGGGCGTCTCCTGCACCAGCTTGACGACGAGGTCGTAGTCGGCGCGGCCGACGCGGATGATGGCGCGGATGCCGTAGCCCAGCTTGCCGAGGTTGACGGTGGCGCGGTAGCCGCTGATGACGCCGGCTGCTTCCAGCTTCTTCACGCGCTCGGTCACGGCGGGCTGGCTCAGGTGCACGCGGCGGCCGAGTTCGGCCATGGTCAGGCGCGCGTCGGCCTGCAGCTCGGCGAGGATGCGGGTGTCATGGGCATCCAGCGTGGGGTTCAAGGGAAAGTCCATGCAACTCCTTCAAATCGACGGTGTAGTGAGGGCAGAACCATGAAATCTGCATGGCTGCGCAGGGATGGCCTTCATATCATGACCGCCTTCCGATACCAACAAGAGACACCCTCGACATGCCGACCCTCGCTTCTCCCGCCCATGCCGCGCCATCGGCCGCGCGCTCCGGGCTGCCGCCGCTGCTGTGGTTGTGCCTCGCCGCCACCTGGCTGGTGTGGGGCTCCACCTATCTCGCGATCAAGTACGCGCTGATCAGCTTTCCGCCTTTCCTGCAGATGGGTTCGCGCTTCCTGTTCGCTGGCGTGCTGCTGGCGGCGTGGATGCGCTGGCGCGGGGCGCCGTGGCCGTCGATGGTGCAGTGGCGCAATGCCTTCGTCGTGGGGGCGCTGATGCTGGGCGGCGGCATGGGCGCCACGGCATACGCCGAGGTGTCGATCGGCTCGGGTCTGGTGGTTGCGTTCATCGCCGTGATTCCGCTGCTGATCGCGCTGCTCAACCTGATCTGGGGCGTGAAGCCTTCGCGGCTGGAGGCGGCGGGCATCGCGGTCGGCCTCGTCGGCGTGCTGATGCTCACGCAGGGCGGCGGTTTCAAATCCTCGCCCGAGGGGCTGCTGGCGCTGTGCATCGGCTGCGCCTGCTGGTCGCTGGGCAGCGTGCTGAGCCAGCGCAGCCTGCCGCTGGCGCCGGGCGCGATGGGCTTTGCGAGCGAGATGCTGTGCGGTGGCGTGGTGCTGATGGGGCTTGCCGCGGTGTCGGGCGAAACCATGAGCTGGCCGCCGGAGCCCGTGGCGCTCGCCGCGTGGGTCTACCTGGTGGTGTTCGGCTCGCTGATCGCCTTCAACGCCTACATGGTGCTGCTGGCCGGGGCGCCGGCCGGCCTGGCGTCGAGCTACACCTTCGTGAACCCGGTGATCGCGATGCTGCTGGGCGTGTGGATCGCCAACGAGACGGTCACGCGCTTCGAGTGGTACGCGGTGGCCGTGGTGCTGGCAGGCGTGTTGCTGCTGCTCTTCAAGCGCCGGGGCGGCGCCATACGGCCAGAGTAGCGGCAAGCAGCCACATGCCTGCGGCGCAGCCGCGATTCATCATCCTGATACCGCGCTGCGAGAGAAAGCGCACGGCCTGCGTGCCGGCGCCCGCATAGGCCAGCATCACACAGGTGTCGAGCGCCACGAACACCGCGCCCAGCAGCAGGTACTGCGGGCCTTGCGGCTTCGTGATGTCGATGAACTGCGGAAGGAAGGCTGCGAAGAACAGCACCGTCTTCGGGTTCGACAGGGCCACCATGAGACTGCGCATCAGCGCGACGCGACCTTGCGGCCGTACCTCGAGCGGCGACCTGGCCAAGGCTGCGCGCAGATCGGTCGCCTCGCTGCGCCACAGCTTGATGCCGAGCCACACGAGATAGATCACGCCAGCGACGCGGATGGCGTTGAAGAGCCATTCCGAGGCGGCCAGCAACGAGCCCAGCCCGAGCGCCACGACGGTGATCAGCGTGATGCTGCCGAGCGACGCCCCGGCGATGCCCCAGCTCGCGCGGCGCATGCCGCCCTCGATGCCGTTGGACAGCGCCAGCAGCATCGTCGGCCCCGGGATCAAGGCCAGCGCGAGCGAGGCGACGACGTAGATGAGCAGCGTGTCGAGTGTCATGGCTTGGCGCCCGGTGGGCGTTTCTGTTGCGAGGCGGCGCGGGCGCGCGCCAGTGCCGCTTCGACGATGGAGCGCTTGCGCGCATCGGCGTCCTGCGGGGCTTCGGGTGCCACGGCGGTCTCCGCCAGCCGGGCCTCGGTGTTGCGGTGCCTGCCGTGCACTTCGTAGCGGCGCCGTGCGCTTTCGGCCTGCTCGGCCGACCAGGCCCGCCAGCCGCTGAGGCCCGGCGTCTCGACCTCGAGCGAGATGCAGTCGACGGGGCAGACCGGAATGCAAAGCTCGCAGCCCGTGCAGTGGGCTTCGATCACCGTGTGCATGCGCTTGTTGATTCCGACGATGGCGTCGGTGGGGCAGGCGTCGAGGCACAGCGTGCAGCCGATGCACCATGCCTCGTCGATGACGGCCATGGCGCGCGGGCCTTCGGTGCCGAACTGGGCGTCGAGGGGAAGCGGTGTGCTGCCAGTGAGACGGGCAAGCCGCTCGATGCCTTCGGCGCCGCCGGGCGGGCACTGGTTGATGCCGGCCTCGCCGTCGGCCACGGCCTGCGCGTAGCCTGCGCAATCCGGGTAGCCGCACCGTGTGCACTGCGTTTGAGGCAGTGCGTCGTTGATGCGTGCGGCCAGCCCGATCACTTGATGAGGTTGCGTGCGCGCTTCAGCGCGCCGCACCGGTGCCGGGCTTCTTGCGTGCGGCGGGTTTCTTCACCGCCGCGACGGTCGCGGCCTTCTTCGCCGGCGCCTTCTTGGCAGCGGCGGTGGCCGGCACCTTGCGGCCGGGCCTGATGGTGTCTTCGGCGCCCAGGCCGCCACGGGTGCTGGCGCGGCTCTGCGGCTCGTCGTTGGCGGCGATGAACTTCAGCACCTTCGGATAGACCAGTTCGCGCCAGCGGCGGCCGCTGAAGATGCCGTAGTGGCCGGCACCCTTGACTTCGTAGTGCTCGCGCTTGTCGTCGGCGACGCCGGTGCACAGGCTGTGCGCCGCTTCGGTCTGGCCCGAGCCCGAGATGTCGTCGAGTTCGCCTTCGACGGTGAGCAGGGCGGTGCTGTGGATGTCCTGCGGACGCACGCGCTCCACCTGGCCCTTCGGGTTTTTGACGTCCCAGGTGCCGTTGACCAGGTCGAACTCCTGGAACACCGTGCGGATGGTCTCGAGGTAGTAATCGGCATCCATGTCGAGCACGGCGTTGTACTCGTCATAGAACTTGCGATGGGCCTCGGCGCTCGCGTCGTCGCCCTTGATCAGGTCCTTGAAGTAGTCGTAGTGGCTGCTGGCATGGCGATCGGGGTTCATCGCCACGAAGCCGGTGTGCTGCAGGAAGCCGGGGTAGACCTTGCGACCCGCGCCCGGGAAGCCCTGCGGCACGCGGTAGATCACGTTGTTCTCGAACCACTCGAAGCTCTTGTTCATCGCGAGGTTGTTCACCGCGGTGGGCGACTTGCGAGCGTCGATGGGGCCGCCCATCATGGTCATGGTGAGCGGCAGCGGCTCGCCGCGGCTGGCCATGAGCGACACGGCCGCGAGCACCGGCACGGTCGGCTGGCACACGCTCACCACGTGGCAGTTGCCGTATTCGGCCTGCAGGCGGCGGATGAACTCCTGCACGTAGTTGATGTAGTCGTCGAGGTGGAACTCGCCTTCCGACAGCGGCACCAGGCGCGCGTTCTTCCAGTCGGTGATGTAGACCTTGTGGTCCTGCAGCATGGTGCGCACGGTGTCGCGCAGCAGCGTGGCGTAGTGGCCCGACAGGGGGGCGACGATCAGCACCACGGGCTGGCTCTTGAGCGTCTTGAGGATGTGCGGCTCGTCGGTGAAGCGCTTGAAGCGGCGCAGCTCGCAGAAGGGCTTGTCAAGCTCGACGGCCTCCTGGATCACGACCTCTTCGCCGTCGACCTTGACGGACTTGATGTTGAACTCGGGCTTCTCGTAGTCCTTGCCGAGACGGTAGAGCAGGTCGTAGCTCGCGGCCATGCGCTGGGCCATGGGCAGCTGGCCCCACACGGCGCCGGGGCTGTAGAGCTTGGAGGCTGCCTGGGCGAAGTCCGAGAACGGCTCCATCAAGGAACGCTGGGCTTCGTAGAGTTGATAGAGCATCGCTGGTCTTGGAGTGGAATGTTGCAGCGCAATATATCAGCGCATCCGCGGCGTTGCAGGAGGCCTAACCCCTACATCGAGCCGCTGCCAGGGCCCTTCCGTGAAGGAGTGTGAAGGAATCGTCGCCTGGGGCGGATTCCCTCACACTTTGCTGTCACCTAGATGACTTTGGCGATCGAGGCGCAGACGTGCTCGATGTTCTTGCTGTTGAGCGCGGCCACGCACATGCGACCGGTGTCGGTGCCGTACACGCCGAACTCGTTGCGCAGGCGCACCATCTGGTCCTTGGTCAGGCCCGAGTAGCTGAACATGCCGATCTGGGTGGTGATGAAGCTCATGTCTTCCTTCACGCCTGCGGCCTTGAGGCCGTCGACCAGCTTCTGGCGCATGGCCTTGATGCGCACGCGCATTTCGCCCAGTTCCTTTTCCCAGAGGGCACGCAGTTCAGGGTTGCCGAGCACCGCGGCCACCACGGCGCCGCCATGCGTGGGCGGGTTGCTGTAGTTGGTGCGGATGGCGATCTTGAGCTGCGACAGCACGCGGCCGGCTTCTTCCTTGTTCTCGCACAGCACCGACAGGGCACCGACGCGCTCGCCGTAAAGGCTGAAGCTCTTGGAGAACGAGGTCGAGACGAAGAAGGTCAGGCCTGCTTCGACGAACTTCGCGACGGCGGCGCCGTCTTCCTTCAGGCCGTAGCCAAAGCCTTGGTAGGCCATGTCGAGGAAGGGCACCAGGCCCTTGGCCTTGACGGCGGCGACCACCTGATCCCACTGGGCCGGGGTGATGTCGTAGCCGGTCGGGTTGTGGCAGCAGGCGTGCAGCACGACGACGGTGCCGGCCGGGGCCGCATTGAGCGCAGCCAGCATGCCGTCGAAGTCGATGCCGCGCTTGGCGGCGTCGTAGTAGGGGTAGCTTTCGACTTCGAAGCCGGCGTTGGTGAACAGCGCGCGGTGGTTTTCCCAGCTCGGGTCGCTGATCAGCACCTTGGCGTTGGGGTTGAGCTTCTTCAGGAAGTCGGCGCCGACCTTCAGGCCGCCGGTGCCGCCGATGGCCTGGATGGTGGCCACGCGGCCCGAGGTGACGGGTTCGCTGTCGGCGCCGAAGACCAGCACCTTGACGGCGTTGTCGTAGGCGGCGATGCCGTCGATGGGCAGGTAGCCGCGCGCCGTGGGCGCTTTCATCATGTTCTGCTCTGCGGCCTGCACGCACTGCAGCAGGGGCAGCTTGCCGTTGTCGTCGTAATAGACGCCGACGCCGAGATTGACCTTGTTGGGGTTGGTATCGGCTGCAAATTGTTCGTTGAGGCCGAGGATCGGGTCGCGCGGTGCCATTTCGACCGCGGTGAACATAGACATGGAAAGGTCCTTTGGGATGAAAGCTTCGCTGCAACCGGAGGAAGCTTTATGCTTTCCGGTTGCCTTGAATTTTACCGGCGCGAGCGCCACCTGTCGGGAACAGCCATGCCAGAGAACAACGAAGCCATAGCAGACCTGAAGAAACTCGACCCGATCGGGCCGGCGAAGCAGGGCGAATTCATCCGTTTTCCGGACTCGCCGTTCGAGCTTTTCCAGCCTTATCCACCCGCCGGCGACCAGCCGACGGCCATCGAAGGGCTGGTCGAGGGCGTGATCGACGGCGAGGTGTTCCAGACGCTGCTGGGCGTGACGGGCTCGGGCAAGACCTTCACCATGGCCAACGTGATCGCCCGGCTGGGCCGCCCGGCCATTGTGTTCGCGCCCAACAAGACACTGGCGGCGCAGCTGTACAGCGAATTCCGCGAGTTCTTCCCGAAGAACGCCGTCGAGTACTTCGTCAGCTATTACGACTACTACCAGCCAGAGGCCTATGTGCCGCAGCGTGACCTGTTCATCGAGAAGGACTCGTCGATCAACGAGCACATCGAGCAGATGCGCCTGTCGGCCACCAAGAGCGTGCTGGAGCGGCGCGACACGGTGATCGTGGCCACGGTGAGCGCCATCTACGGCATCGGCACGCCCGAGGACTACATGGAGATGCGGCTGATTGCCCGCGTCGGCGACAAGGTCGGGCAGCGCGACCTGATCTCGCAGCTCATCCGCATGCAGTACACGCGCAACGAGCAGGACTTCGCGCGCGGCACGTTCCGGGTGCGCGGCGACACGATCGACGTGTTTCCGGCCGAGCACAGCGAGCTGGCGATCCGCTTCGAGCTGTTCGACGACGAGATCGAATCGCTGCAGCTTTTCGACCCGCTGACCGGGCGCATCAGGCAGAAGGTGCCGCGCTTCACGGTGTATCCATCGAGCCACTACGTGACGCCGCGCGACAAGGTGCTGGCGGCGGTGGAAACCATCAAGATCGAGCTGAGCGAGCGGCTCAAGGAGCTGGTCGGCGCAGGCAAGCTGGTGGAAGCCCAGCGGCTGGAGCAGCGCACGCGCTTCGACCTCGAAATGCTGTCCGAGATCGGCCACTGCAAGGGCATCGAGAACTACACCCGCCACCTCTCGGGCGCGGCCCCTGGCGACCCGCCGCCCACGCTGACCGATTACCTGCCGAAGGACGCGCTGATGTTCCTCGACGAGAGCCACCAGATGGTCGGCCAGCTCGGCGGCATGTACAACGGCGACCGGGCGCGCAAGACCACGCTGGTCGAGTACGGGTTTCGCCTGCCGAGCGCGCTGGACAACCGGCCGCTCAAGCTGGAGGAGTTCGAGACGCGCGTGCGCCAATGCATCTTCGTGTCGGCCACGCCGGCGCAGTACGAGAGGGACCATGCCGGCAATGTGGTCGAGCAGCTGGTGCGGCCCACCGGGCTGATCGACCCCGAGGTGGAAGTGCGGCCCGCGACCCACCAGGTGGACGACGTGCTGGGCGAGATCCGCGTGCGCGTGGAGAAGAACGAGCGCGTGCTGATCACCACGCTCACCAAGCGCATGGCCGAGCAGCTGACCGACTACCTGGGCGACAACGGCGTGAAAGTGCGCTACCTGCACAGCGACGTCGACACGGTGGAGCGGGTGGAGATCCTGCGCGACCTGCGGCTGGGCACTTTCGACGTGCTGGTGGGCATCAACCTGCTGCGGGAGGGGCTGGACATTCCGGAGGTGTCGCTGGTGGCGATCCTGGACGCCGACAAGGAAGGTTTCCTGCGCGCGGAGCGCTCGCTTATCCAGACGATCGGCCGTGCTGCGCGGAACCTGAACGGCAAGGCCATCCTGTACGCCGACAGGATGACCGATTCGATGAAGAAAGCCATCGACGAGACCGAGCGCCGCCGCGCCCGGCAGGTCGCCTACAACGAGGCGAACGGCATCACGCCGCGCAGCATCGTCAAGCAGGTGCGCGACCTGATCGACGGCGTCTACAGCGAGAAGAGCGGCAAGGAAGCGGCCAAGCTCGACCTGGAACGCGCCAAGGTCGAGGACATGAGCGAGAAGGACATCGCGAAGGAAATCAAGCGGCTCGAAAAGCAGATGCTGGAGCACGCCCGGAACCTCGAATTCGAGAAGGCGGCCCGGGTGCGCGACCAGCTGGCGCTGCTTCGGGAGCAGGCTTTCGGGGCGTCGGGCAGCGACAACATCGCGATTCCGCCGCAGTAGGTCGGAGGTTCGTATTCCTCGAGCGAACCGCGCTGGGGTTTACCCGAGCAGACTTCAGGGCTTCTGTTATACTTGAGCGAAACACTCAACAAAAAGAAAAGAACTTCGCGATGAAGGACCGACTCCTACCGGCTGGTTCACCAGCGTCAGGGGTCGGGCAGGGCGGAGACGAAGTCACCGCGGTCCCAGGCCGCGGTGTCATTTCAACGGTAAGCACTTGAAGGAGCTTGCGATGCGTCTCACTACCAAAGGCCGTTTTGCGGTCACAGCAATGATCGATCTGGCGTTGCGTCAGAACACCGGTCCGGTCACGCTGGCTGCGATCAGCCAGCGGCAGCAGATCTCGTTGTCGTACCTCGAACAGCTGTTCGGCAAGCTGCGCCGTCACGAGCTGGTCGAGTCGACTCGCGGCCCCGGCGGCGGCTACAGCCTCGGCCGCAAGGCCGCGGATATCACCGTGGCCGACATCATTGTTTCCGTCGATGAACCCATCGACGCCACCCAGTGCGGCGGCAAGGAAAACTGCCTTGGCGAAGCCGGCCGTTGCATGACGCACGAGCTCTGGGCCTCGCTGAACCAGCGCATGGTCGAGTTCCTCGATTCCGTCACGCTGCAGAAGCTGGTCGACGACCAGATCGCCAAGGGCGTGCAGATCGAGAACAAGCCGGTCGTCAAGCGCGCGATCTCCGCGCAACCGGTGGTCAAACCGATTCGCGTGAATGCGCCGAATTCGGTGTTCGCTCTCGGAAACGCCTTCGCGAAGTCCTGAGTACGAGTCCCGGCGGCGCCTTCGGGCGCCAGCCTTGAGCAGCCCAGATCAAAGAACAACCCCCCACGCCAGCACGAGCCAGCCATGGACGTAACTCCTCATTTCCCGATCTATCTCGATTACGGCGCAACGACGCCGGTCGACCCGCGTGTGGTCGACGCCATGATTCCCTGGTTGCGCGAGCACTTCGGCAACCCGGCGTCGCGCAGCCACGCATGGGGCTGGGAGGCTGAGGAGGCGGTCGAGAAGGCGCGCGGCCAGGTGGCGGCGCTGATCAATGCCGATCCGCGTGAAATCGTGTGGACCTCGGGCGCGACCGAGTCGATCAACCTCGCACTCAAGGGCGCTGCCAATTTCTACAAGGGCAAGGGCAAGCACCTGATTACCCTGAAGACCGAGCACAAGGCCGTGCTCGACACCATGCGCGAACTCGAACGCCAGGGCTTCGAGGTGACCTACCTCGACGTCGAGGAAAACGGCCTCGTCGACATCGAGAAGTTCAAGGCTGCGATCCGCCCCGACACCATCCTGGCCAGCGTGCTGTTCGTGAACAACGAAATCGGCGTGATCCAGGACGTGGTCTCGATCGGCAACATCTGCCGCGAGAAGGGCATCGTCTTCCACGTCGACTCGGCACAGGCGACCGGCAAGATCGACATCGATATCACGAAGCTGCCCATCGACCTGATGAGCCTCGCTTCGCACAAGACCTACGGCCCCAAGGGTATCGGCGCGCTGTTCGTGCGCCGCAAGCCGCGTGTGCGCCTCGAGGCGCAGATGCACGGCGGTGGCCATGAGCGCGGCATGCGTTCGGGCACGCTGCCCACGCACCAGATCGTCGGCATGGGTGAGGCCTACCGCATCGCCAAGCTCGAGATGCACGACGACATCGCTCACGCGCGCCGCCTGCAGAAGCGCCTCCTCGACGGACTGAAGGATGTCGAGCAGGTGTTCATCAACGGCGACCTCGAGCACCGCGTGCCGCACAACCTGAACATGAGCTTCAACTACGTCGAAGGCGAGTCGCTGATCATGGGCATCAAGGGCCTGGCGGTGTCGTCGGGCTCGGCCTGCACCTCGGCCAGCCTCGAGCCCAGCTATGTGCTGCGAGCACTGGGCCGCAGCGACGAACTGGCTCACAGCAGCCTTCGCATGACCATCGGCCGCTTCACGACCGAAGAGGAAATCGACTACGCCATTTCGACCATCAAGCACAACGTTGCCAAGCTGCGCGAGCTGAGCCCCCTGTGGGAGATGTTCCAGGACGGCGTCGACATCAGCACGATCCAGTGGTCGGCCCACTGACGCAGGCCCGCACCAGGCTCCACGATTGAACAAAGTTTGAGAGGTACACCATGGCATATTCTTCCAAGGTCATCGACCACTACGAAAATCCCCGCAACGTCGGCTCCTTCGAAAAGGGTGACGATTCGGTAGGCACCGGCATGGTCGGCGCACCGGCCTGCGGCGACGTGATGAAGCTGCAGATCAAGGTCAATCCCGAGACCGGCGTGATCGAAGACGCGCGCTTCAAGACCTACGGCTGCGGCTCGGCCATCGCCTCGTCGTCGCTCGTGACCGAATGGGTCAAGGGCAAGACGCTCGACGAAGCGGCTGCGCTCAAGAACGCGCAGATCGCCGAAGAGCTGGCGCTGCCGCCCGTGAAGATCCACTGCTCCATCCTGGCCGAAGACGCCATCAAGGCAGCCGTGAACGACTACAAGGCCAAGCACGGCGTCAAGACCGAAACCGCTGCTGCTGCCGAAGCTGTCCACTGACATGGCCGTCACGCTGACCGAAGCCGCTGCGCGACACGTCACCCGCTACCTCGGCAAGAGGGGCAAGGGCGTGGGCGTGCGGCTGGGCGTGAAGACCACCGGCTGCTCCGGCCTGGCCTACAAGCTCGAATACGTGGACGAACTGACGCCTGAAGACGTGGTTTTCGAAGACCACGGCGTGAAGGTGCTGGTCGACCCGAAAAGCCTCGCCTACATCGACGGCACGCAGCTCGACTTCGTGCGCGAAGGCCTGAACGAGGGCTTCAAGTTCAACAACCCCAACGAGCGCGACCGTTGCGGCTGCGGGGAAAGCTTTCGCATCTGATGCGCCGTCGCTGACCGCGACCACAGCCGCCACCATGTCATGTGCTGGCGGTTTTTTCTTGCCATGAACCTGAACGACACCGACTTTCAACTGTTCGCCGTCCCGGCGACCTTCGCGCAGGACCGCGCCGTGCTCGACGCGCGGTGGAAAGAACTGCAGCGCGAGGCCCATCCGGACCGCTTCGCCGCGCAGGGCGCCGCGGCGCAGCGCGTGGCCATGCAGTGGTCGGTGCGCATCAACGAGGCCTACCAGCGGCTCAAGGACCCGATTCGCCGGGCCAGCTACATCTGCGAGCTGAACGATTCACCGCTGAACGCCGAGAACAACACGGCGATGCCGTTCGAGTTCCTGATGCAGCAGATGGAGTGGCGCGAGGCGCTCGACGATGTCGAGGACATCGCTTCGCTCGAGAAGCTGCAGGCCGAGGTCGAGGCGGGGCGCACCCGCGCACTGTCGTCGCTCGACTGGTTGATCGATGAGAAGGGCGACTACCCCGCCGCCGCGCAGCAGGTGAGAGCCCTCATGTTCATTGAGCGCTTCGGACAAGACGTCGAAGCCAAGTTCGATCAGTTGGGACAATAAGGGCATGGCTCTTCTTCAGATTTCAGAACCCGGACAGGCGCCCGACCCGCATCAGCGCCGCATCGCCGTGGGCATCGACCTCGGCACCACGCATTCGCTGGTGGCCTCGGTGCGCAACGGCGTGGCCGAATGCTTGCCCGACGACCAGGGCCGCCTGCTGCTGCCCTCGGCAGTGCGCTACCTCGAAGGCGACCGCCGCCAGATCGGCTTCGAGGCCCTGGCGGCGCGCGCGCAGGATCCGGCCAACACCATCACCTCGGTGAAGCGGCTCATGGGCCGCGGCCTCGCAGACATCGCGAACCGCGAGGCGATGTCGTACCGCATCGATGGCAGCGACAGCGGCATGGTCAAGGTACAGACGCTGGCTGGCGAGAAGTCGCCGGTCGAGATCAGCGCCGAAATTTTGGCCACGCTGCGCTTCCGCGCCGAGGACACCTTCGACGACGAACTCTACGGCGCCGTCATCACCGTGCCGGCATATTTCGACGAAGGCCAGCGCCAGGCGACCAAGGACGCCGCGCAGCTCGCCGGCCTCAATGTGCTGCGCCTCATCAGCGAGCCGACGGCCGCCGCCATCGCGTATGGCCTGGACAACGCGAGCGAAGGCGTCTACGCGGTCTACGACCTGGGCGGCGGCACCTTCGACATCTCGATCCTGCGACTGGCGCAGGGCGTGTTCGAAGTGATCGCCACGGGGGGCGACTCGGCCCTCGGCGGCGACGACTACGACCACGCGCTGGCCGACTTCGTGCTCGCCCAGACGGGCCTGCAGGCTGGCAGCGATACCGACAAGGCCGCGCTGCTCGTGGCCGCTCGTGCCGCCAAGGAGGCGCTGACTGATTCGGAGACGGTCCCGTTCAATGCCGAATTGGCGGGCAAGACCGTTTCGTTCGACCTGACCCGCGAACAGTTCTACACCGCCACCCGGCCGCTCACCGACCGCACCATCACCGCAGTTCGCAAGGCGCTGCGTGACGCGAAGCTCAAGCCTGACGACCTGCAGGGCATCGTGCTTGTCGGCGGTTCCACCCGCATGCCGCAGGTCCGCAGCGCGGTGGCCGACTTCTTCGGCCGCGAGCCGTTGGTCAATCTGAATCCCGATGAGGTCGTGGCCCTCGGCGCCGCCATCCAGGCCAACCAGCTCGCCGGCAACAACGGTGCGGGCGAACTGCTGCTGCTCGACGTGATCCCGCTGTCGCTCGGCATCGAGACGATGGGCGGACTGGTCGAGCGCATCGTGCCGCGCAACCAGACCATCCCCACCGCGATGGCGCAGGACTTCACGACCTACCAGGACGGCCAGACCGCACTGGCGCTGCACGTCGTGCAGGGTGAGCGCGATCTCGTCTCCGACTGCCGCAGTCTCGCGCGCTTCACGCTGCGCGGCATTCCGCCGATGGCGGCCGGCGCAGCGCGCATCCGCGTGACCTTCACGGTCGATGCCGATGGCTTGTTGAGCGTGAGTGCGAAGGAGCAGGGCAGCGGCGTCGAGGCCAGCGTGGCGGTCAAGCCGTCGTACGGCCTGTCGGACGACCAGATCGCGACCATGCTGCAGGAAAGCTTTTCCACGGCGCAGCAGGACATGCAAGCCCGCGCGCTGGTCGAGGCACGCGTCGATGCCGACCGCATGCTGCTCGCCACGCAGAGCGCGCTCGATGCCGACGGCGACCTGCTGAGCGACGAAGAGCGCGCCGCCATCGATGCATCGATGACGCAACTGCGCGAAGCCATCAAAGGCAGCAACGAAGCCGCGGCCATCGAAGCCGCCACCAAGAAGCTGGCCGACGACACTGAAGCCTTTGCCGCACAGCGGATGAACGCAGGCATTGCGCGTGCGCTTGCCGGGCGCAAGGTCGAATCCCTCTAGAACCACAGCATGCCCACGATCAAGATCTACCCGCATCCCGAGTACTGCCCGCAGGGCGCCGAAATCACAGCGCCCGCCGGCACCTCGATCTGCGAGGCACTGCTCGACAACCACATCGACATCGAGCATGCCTGCGAGATGAGCTGCGCCTGCACCACCTGCCACGTGATCGTGCGCGAGGGCTTCAATTCGCTGAACGAAGCGGAAGAGGGCGAGGAAGACTTGCTCGACCGCGCCTGGGGGCTGGAGCCGCAGTCGCGCCTGAGTTGCCAGGCGATCCTAGCGCAGGAGAATGTGACGATCGAGATTCCGAAGTACTCGATCAACCACGCCAAGGAAAACCACTGATGTCGCGCCAGATCGTCCTCGACACCGAAACCACCGGCCTCTCGGCGGAGAACGGCGACCGCGTCATCGAGCTCGGCTGCGTGGAGCTGTTCAACCGCAAGCTCACCGGCAACGACCTGCACATCTACTTCAACCCCGAGCGAGAAAGCCACGAGGACGCGTTGAAGGTCCACGGCCTGACGACCGACTTCCTGCGCGACAAGCCGAAGTTCGGCACGCTGGCCAACGACATCGTCGAGTACCTGCGCGACGCCGAGCTGATCATTCACAACGCGGCCTTCGACGTCGGCTTCCTCAACAAGGAGTTCGAGCGCGCCGGCCTGCCGCCACTGCGCACCTTCGTCAGCGAAGTGACCGACACGCTGGCCATGGCCAAGCAGGTGTACCCGGGCAAGCGCAATTCGCTGGATGCCCTGTGCGACCGCTTTGGCGTCGACCGCTCCAACCGCACCTTCCACGGCGCCAAGCTCGACGCCCAGCTGCTGGCTGACGTCTACATCAACCTCACACGTGGGCAGGACGCGTTGCTCATCGACGTGGCTGCGAGCGAGCCGGTGCAGGGCGCCGCCGTGGTGGCCGTCGACCTGAGCCAGTTCGAGTTGCCGGTGATCATGGCGGCCGAGCACGAACTGACCGCGCACGAGGCCGTGTTGGTGCAACTCGATAAATCTAGTGGTGGTCGCACGCTGTTTCGTTAAAACGGCTGAAAAGCTATGGCATAATCTGAGGCTTCGCAGAACGCGATACGTTTTCAAGGCGCTGCAGGTAAACAGCAGCGCTTAGGGCGGTTAGCTCAGGGGTAGAGCACAGCATTCACACTGCTGGGGTCGGAGGTTCGAAGCCTCCACCGCCCACCAAATCAAAAAGCGACCTGGATTTCCAGGTCGCTTTTTTGTTTTTGCATTCGATCGGGCGGCCTGGTTAGTCGATTCGTCCGTCTACTTTGCGCCTTCGAAGAGGTCGCCGCAGGTGTCGCACGCGAAGTACAGCTTCTGCTCCCCGCATTGCACTGATCCCGTTGCACCCGCGCGGATCTGCCAATCGCACGATTTGCCCTGGCGGATCAGCGTGCCCTCGGCATAGCAGGGGGCCAGTTCGTAGTTGTCGTGAAGAGTCTTGTAGTCGACCTCGCGAGCCTTCGAGAAGAATTCGCGCGCCTGTCCATGGTTTCGCGGCACGTCGGAACTGCGGCAACTGGTCGGCGCATCGGAATGGAAATCGGCAACGTAGACGTTCGTGAACCTCACATCGCGGGTCGCGCAGGAAGCGACGAGCATCGCGCCGACGGCAAGGCCCAGTACGCGGACTCTCACTTCCATATCGCCGAGCTCGCTTCGCCGGGGTTCTTGTACGAGACCGTCGGGTGCCTGTAGACGTCTTCCGCCTTGAGGTTGAACTGCGCGTACAGCTCCTCGATCAGCCACTGGAGCGAGCTGTTCTGCGCGGCGGTCACCGCTTCGTAGGTCTTGTCGTCGATGTGCATGCCGACCAGCTCGATGCCGATCGAGTCGCTGTTCACCGGATACCGGTCGGGGTAGGGCTTCGCGCGTTCGTGCGCGTCGATGGCGTTGATCTGGTTGACCCACGACATCGCGAGCATCTTGGCCATTGCCCCCGTGTCGCAGCTGCTCTTGTTGATGGCCAGGCACTTCGACTTGATCAGCTTGCCTACGTGATAGCAGCGCGCGAAGACGCTGGCGGTCTGGTAGATCTGGCCGTTCTTGTCGATCAGGAAGTGGGCACCGTTGCCCCCTACCTGATAGCCGTTGAGGCTGGATTCGGCGGTGCCCGAGTCGGTCTGGTGGACGACGATGGCGAGCACGCTGGGAAGGGCGCCGTGTTCGATTCCCGATGATCGCCTCAGGATCACCTTGGGATCGATCAGCATCCCGTTTGCATCGATAGTGGACATTTCTCTCCCTGAAGAAAGCGATACCTGCCGGGCCTCGGCAACGCGCGGCAGTACAACACATCCGCCATCGGTCCCCAAGTCGCAATAAGTAGTAAGGTGGCCCGCTCGCATCGGCTGGGTAAGCTGTCGGCATGCACCGACGGCAGGTGCAGCCAAGCTGCTGTCGACATTCCCGCTGTCGTGACCTAGAACCAAGGGGAAAGGAGTGCAGCCATGGCCACTCATCCCGATGTTCCACAGCCCGTCGCGCCGAGCCTGCCTGTCGAGCCAGACGAAGGACCCGAGACGCCACCCGACGACGAGCCCACCGACCCCGAGCCGCCGCCCTCCGTGCGGTGAGGGCGAATCCCGGAATCCGCGCGCGAGCCGCGCTAAGCTCGCGCGATGGATGAAATCGATTGCGCCGTCATCGGCGGTGGTGTGGTGGGGCTTGCTGTGGCGCGCGCGTTGGCGCTTACAGGCCGGGAGGTGCTGGTACTCGAATCCGAGGGAGCCATCGGCACGGGAACGAGTTCGCGCAACAGCGAGGTCATTCATGCCGGCATCTACTATCCGCAGGGCTCATTGAAGGCGAGGCTCTGCGTCGAGGGGAAGGAATTGCTGTACGCCTACGCGGCTGAGCGTGGCGTGCCGCACCAGCGCTGCGGCAAGCTCATCGTGGCGACGTTGCCCGAGCAGGCGGGCCAGCTCGAAGTCATTCGGACGAAGGCCGCCGCCAACGGTGTCGATGACCTGGAACTGATCACCGCACAGCAGGCAGGCGAGATGGAGCCGCAGCTGCATTGCGTGGCCGCGCTGCATTCGCCGAGTACCGGCATCGTCGACAGTCACGCACTCATGCTGAGTCTGCTCGGCGACCTCGAGAACGCCGGCGGCATGCTGGCGCTGAAGTCGCCGATCTTGCGTGCCGAATGCGGTGGCGAAGCCATCATCCTGATGGCGGAAGACGGCACGACGCTGCGTTGCCGCAGCGTGGTCAATGCGACGGGGCTGGGCGCACCTGCGCTGGCCCGGCGCTTCGAGGGCCTGCCGTCCTCGGCGGTGCCGAAGGAATACTTCGCCAAGGGCAACTACTTCACCCTGTCGGGGCGAGCGCCGTTCGGCCGCCTCGTCTATCCCGTGCCCGAGCCGGGTGGACTGGGCGTGCACCTCACGATCGACCTGGGTGGGCAGGCCAAGTTCGGGCCTGACGTGCAATGGGTGTCTTCGCCCGACGAACTGGTGGTGGACCCTGCCCGAGGCGAAAGTTTCTATACCGAGGTGCGCAAGTACTGGCCCGCGCTGCCTGACGGTGCGCTCATTCCGGGCTACGCGGGCATGCGGCCCAAGATCTCGGGTCCGGGCGAGCCCGCGGCCGACTTCATGATCGACGGGCCCGCGTCGCATGGCGTGCCGGGGCTGGTCAATCTCTTCGGCATCGAGTCGCCGGGGCTCACGAGCAGCCTGGCCATCGCGCGCCATGTGGCTGCCCTGCTGGCCGACGGCTGAGAGGCTTCATGCGGGGGATAGGGCTCATTGCGTGCCAAAAGCTGCACATCTGTCGCGCCTGAGGGTCTTTTGTGCCTGTAACATGACAGCACGCCACTTGCTGGCGCGAAGCCGCCGGCGCGGTGCCGGTGTCATCACGGAGGAAAGTTTCCAATGAGTGCATCCCAAAATCTTGAAGCAGCAGCCGAAGACATCGCGAGCGACGTGCGTGGCGTGCTGGCAAGCAAGGACCTGGATTCGGTTCCCCACATCAAGGCGCTGCGCCAGCGCATCGACACCAAGCTGGCCATCGCACGCGAACTCGCGGCCGAGAAGAGCAAGCTCGCCGCCAAGAAGGCCCGCGAGGCGGCCAGTTCCGCCAATGCCTACGCCCACGACGAACCGTGGCAGATCGCCGGTGCCGCACTGGCCGTCGGCGTGCTGGTGGGCCTGCTGCTTGGCCGCCGCTGACCTGAGCGCGCAGCACGGCGACAGCAGCATCGTTCGCCCGGACATGACAGGAGCCAGCCCGTGAGGCTGCTGTCCCTGTTCGGACTGAATGCCCGGATCCGCCGGTTGCGCATCGCCGCGGCCGAAGGCGCATTGGCTGCCGAAGATCGGGTCCAACTGCTGCGCATGGCCTGGGAGGACGAGAAGCAGCGCCTCAAGCTGATGCTCCTTCTCTCGCTGGCCGTTCTGGGGTTGACCACCGTCACGGTGGCCCTGCTGTCAGTCGCAGTGGTGGTGAACTACTGGGACACGCCGTACCGCGTTACGGCCGCATGGTCGGTGGCGGGTGCCTGGATCGTGCTCTGGCTGGCCGCTGCCATTGGCTTGCTGCTGACCCTGCGCAACGCATCCAACGGCTTCCTGCCGGCGCGCCAGGAGTTCGAGCGCGACTGGGCCTGGGCCCAGGAGCAGTTCGGCCTGGGCAAGGACCCAGCGGAAGACGAAGAAGAAGCGCCGCGCCGCGTCCGCAGGCCGGTCACGCGCGAAGAGCTGCTGGCGCGCATGGAGCTTCAGCGCCTGCGCATCGCGACGATGCAGGGCGGGCGCGAGACTCAGCCCGCAAGCGAGGGCTCCGCGCCTCCGCCCAACGAGTCGGCCGCGGCCGCCGCATTGCGCATCGCGCGTGCGCATCCGGTGGCCACGGGCGTTGTCGCGGCCGCCGCCGTCGTGGTGATCCGGCCGAAGCGGCTGCTGCGCTGGGTGGCAGTCATTGCGCCAGTGCTCTGGCGCATGCGCTGACAGAAAAGAAGGACGCTCAGGCCTTGCTGCTGCGATCGCGCAGCAGCGCCTGGGCTGCTTCGCGGACCAGGGCCGGGCCGCGGTAGATCAATCCGGTGTAGATCTGCACCACGTCCGCACCTGCGGCGATCTTTGCCTTGGCATCGGCGCCGCTGAGAATGCCGCCGACCCCGATGATCGGAAAGCCCGTGCCCAGCGCCGCGCGCAGCTGGGCGATCACGCGGCTGCTTGCCTCGCGCACTGGCGCACCCGACAGTCCGCCAGCTTCTTCTGCATGCTGCAGGCCCTTGACCGCGTCGCGTGCGAGCGTGGTGTTGGTGGCGATCACGCCGTCCATGCCGTGGCGCTTGAGCGTGGCGGCGATGACGGCTGCCTGGGCCTCGTCGAGATCGGGCGCGATCTTCACGAACAGCGGCGAGCGCTTGTTGTGGCGCGCCGCCAGCGCCTCGCGCCGCTCGGCCACCGCGCCGAGCAAGGCATCGAGCGCCTCATCGCTCTGCAGCGTGCGCAGGTTGGCGGTGTTGGGGCTCGAGATGTTGATCGTCACGTAGTCGGCATGCGGATACACGCCGTCGAGGCAGGCCAGGTAGTCGTCGACTGCGCGCTCGATCGGCGTGGCGGCGTTCTTGCCGATGTTGAGCCCCAGCAGCATCGGCGATTTCGCGCCGCTGCTTCCCTTGCGAAAACGCGCCTTCTGCACGTTGCCCAGGAAGGCGTCGAGCCCTTCGTTGTTGAAACCGAGCCGGTTGATCAGCGCGTCGCGCTGCGGCAGGCGGAACATCCGCGGCTTGGGATTGCCCGGCTGGGCCTTCGGCGTGACCGTGCCGACCTCGACGAAGCCGAACCCCATGGCGGCGAAGGCGTCGATGCAGCGGGCATTCTTGTCCAGCCCGGCGGCCAGGCCCACGCGGTTGGGAAATGTGAGGCCGGCAAGCTGAACCGGATCGTCGACGCGCGGTGCCGAGTACGCGCAGGCCAGCGGCGTGTTCTGGGTGCGCGCCAGCCCGTCCAGCGTGATTTCATGGGCATGTTCGGGGTCGAAACCGAACAGGAAAGGGCGGGCCAGGCCGTAGAGCGAGGAGGGCATCAGCAGGGGCATCGGATAATTCTGGACTTCAATGAGCCAAGGATTGTCCGTGATGACCGCACCCGCCTCCCCAACCCCCTCCAACCCACTCTCCCAGGACGAGCTCAAGGCCCAGGTCGGTCTCGCTGCGCTGGCCTACGTGACCAGGGGCGAAATCGTCGGTGTCGGCACCGGCTCGACGGTGAACAAGTTCATCGACGCGCTGGCCACCATCAAGGGCGAGATCAAGGGGGCAGTCTCCAGTTCCGTCGCCTCGACCGAGCGCCTGCTCGCGCTGGGAATCCCGGTGTTCGACAGCAACGAGGTGGAGGAATTGTCGGTCTACATCGACGGCGCCGACGAAATCGATCACCGCGGCTTCATGGTGAAGGGCGGCGGTGCCGCGCTCACGCGCGAGAAGATCGTCGCGGCCCAGTCGCGCAAGTTCGTGTGCATTGCCGACGCTTCCAAGCTGGTGGAGGTGCTGGGCGCGTTTCCGCTGCCGGTGGAGGTGATTCCGATGGCCGCGCAGCGAGTGATGCGCCAGTTCGCGGCCATGGGTGGCATCGCCCAGGTGCGCGAGAAGGACGGCCTGCCGCTGGTCACGGACAACGGCCAGCACATCGTCGATGTCACCGGCCTGAAGATCGCCGACCCGCTGGCCTTCGAAACCACGGTGAGCCAGTGGCCGGGCGTGGTGACGGTCGGCGTCTTTGCGCACCAGAAGGCCAACGTGTGCCTGTTGGGCACTGCAGCCGGCGTGAAGACGATGGAGTTTTCCGCCTGAGGCCGGCGGCTCCGGTCAGAACTTGATGCCGGCCGGGTTGCTCGGGCTCGGCTCGCTCGATGCGGGCGGCGGAGGTGCGGGTTGTGCTGCTGGTGCCGCCGCGGCGCGGGGGGCGGGCGCCGCCTGCTGCGCGACCAGCGGCCGGGCCTGCCCATTGCGGTAGCCCGCGGGCAGGCTGTTGCTCTTGGGGTATCCGGCCGCATCGAGGTACTGCGACCACTCGGTGTCGGAATAACCCTTGAGTTGCTGCGACCCGATGGTCAAAAGCGGCAGCGAGCTCTGGCTGCTCAGGCGCTGCAGCGCCTCGATTTCCTCGTTGCTTTTGACAGTGCGCTCCTCGAACGGAATGCCGCGCGTGACGAGCAGCGTGCGGGCTGCGCTGCAGGGGGCGCACTCGTCACCGCTGTAGAGCGTCACCGGGTAGCGCTGCGCCACCTGGCGCAGTTCATAGGGCAGGCCCGCGCCGGCGCTGGATGAGGTGGCGGAACTTTGCGAGCCCGATGCCGCTTCGCTGCTGGCGGTGGGCGCCCGGTCGGAGAAGGTGACCTTGCCGTTCTTGTCCACCTGGCGGTAGACGGGTTGCGCCATGGCGCCCGCGGCAACGAGCACAAGGGCAAGGCCGGTCAGGCGATGCAATGGTGAGATTTTGTAAATCGTGTGCATCGCCCGAGTATCGCAAGCTTCAGCGATGCATCAAGCGGGCTGGGGCTCGGCCATGCCCTGATGTCGCAGCAGCGCATCAAGCTGGGGCTCGCGGCCACGGAAGGCCTTGAACGAGTCCATGGCGCTGCGGCTGCCGCCGGCCTCCAGGATGGCCTGGCGGTACTTGCGGCCGGTTTCGATGTTCGGCTCGCCGTTGGTGCCCACGGTTTCCTCGAAGGCCGCATAGGCGTCGGCGCTCAGCACCTCGGCCCACTTGTAGCTGTAGTAGCCGGCCGCGTAGCCGCCCGAGAAGATGTGGCTGAAGGTATTCGGCGTGCGGCTGAACGGAGGCGATGGCATCACCGCCACCTCGTCGCGCACCTTGCCCAGCAGCGCCATCACCTCGCCGGCCTTGGCGGTGGCGGCGTGGTACTCGGTGTGCAGCAGCATGTCGAACAGCGAGAACTCGATCTGGCGCAGCGTCTGCAGGCCGCTCTGGAAGTTCTTGGCCGCCGTCATCTTGTCGAACAGCGCGCGCGGCAGCGGCTCGCCGGTGTCGACGTGGGCGGTCATGTGCTTGAGCACGTCCCACTCCCAGCAGAAGTTCTCCATGAACTGGCTCGGCAGCTCGACCGCGTCCCACTCGACGCCGCTGATGCCCGAGACATCGCGCTCGTTCACCTGCGTGAGCATGTGGTGCAGGCCGTGGCCGAACTCGTGGAAGAGAGTGGTCACGTCGTCGTGCGTGAGCAGCGGCGGCTTGCCGTCGACGCCGCTGGCGAAGTTGCACACCAGTTGCGCGACCGGCGTCTGCAGCGCGCCGTTGTCGGGGCGCAGCCAGCGGGCGCGGACGTCGTCCATCCATGCGCCGCCGCGCTTGGCGGCGCGGGCGGACGGGTCGAGATAGAACTGGCCGACCTTCTGGCCCGCACGCTCGATGCGGTAGAACTCGACGCTCGGGTGCCACGTGGGCGCCGAGTCGCGGCGGATCGACACCTCGAACAGCGTCTCGACGATCTTGAACAGTCCGGCCATGACTTTCGGCGCCGGGAAATACTGCTTCACTTCCTGCTCGCTGAAGGCATAGCGCGCTTCCTTGAGCTTCTCGCCGATGTAGCTCCAGTCCCAGGGCTGCGGATCGGCAATGCTCAACTGCTCGGCCGCGAAGACCCGCAGGTCGGCGAGATCGCGCTCGCCATAGGGCCGGGCCTTGGTCGCGAGATCGCGCAGGAACTTCACGACCTGCTCGGGCGATTCGGCCATCTTCGGAACGACCGAGAGTTCGCCGTAGTTCCTGTAGCCAAGCAGCTTGGCTTCTTCCTCGCGCAGCGCGAGGATCTCGGTGATGAGCGTGGTGTTGTCGAAGGCCGCGTCGCCGAACTCGCTGGCCCGCGTGACGTAGGCGCGGTAGAGCTTCTCGCGCAGTTCGCTGCTTCTGGCGAACTGCATCACCGGCAGGTAGCACGGCATCTTCAGCGTGAGCTTGTAGCCTTCCTTGCCGTCGGCTTCGGCGGCCGCGCGCGCGGCGCTCACCACGTCCTCGGGCACGCCTTCGAGCTCGCCGAGCGAGGCGTAGTAGGCGAAGGCATCGGTGGCGTCGAGCGCGTTCTCGCTGAACTTCTGGCTCAGCTCGGCCTGGCGTTCCTGGATGTCGGCGAAGCGCTTCTTGGCCTCGCCCTGCAGCTCGGCACCGCCAAGCACGAAGTTGCGCACTGCGTTGCTGTGCGCCTGGCGCTGCTCGGCGTTGAGCGTGGCGACGTCGATGGCCTTGTACTTGGCGTACAGGCGCTCGTCGGAGCCCAGCCGGGTCCAGAAGGCGGTGACGCGCGGCATCGCCTCGTTGTAGGCGGCGCGCAGCTCGGGCGTGTCGGCCACGGCGTTGAGATGGCCAACGGCGCCCCAGGCGCGGCTGAAGCGTTCGGAGGCCACGTCGAGCACCTTGGAGATCGCGTTCCAGTCGGCGGGAAATTCCGGCGCGGTCACGGTCTGCAGCGCGGCCTCGGCATCGGCCAGCAGCGCATCGACGGCGGGCGACACGTGCTCCGGCTTCATCTTGTCGAACAGAGGGAGATCGGTGAAATCGAGGAGCGGGTTTGTCATTGGAAAAATCCTGTTCGAGCTGACGGGACCATTTCGGGAGCCGCTGCGGAACCGCCCGGAAAGGCGGCTGCAGGCAGCGGGCAAGCGACAGTCTGATTCTTATCTTGCGGCGCGCTCTGCCGCTTCAAGGGTGTTGACCAGCAGCATGGCGCGCGTCATCGGGCCCACGCCACCGGGCACGGGCGTGATCCAGCCTGCCACTTCCTTCACGCCGTCGAAATCGACGTCGCCGGCGAGCTTGCCATCCGGCTTGCGGTTCATGCCCACGTCGATGACGACCGCGCCGGGCTTCACCATGTCGGCGGTCAGGAGGTCGAGCTTGCCCACCGCCGCGACGATCACGTCGGCCTGGCGCGTGATGGCGCCCAGGTCTTTCGTAGCGCTGTGGCAGATGGTCACGGTGGCGCTCTTGGCGAGCAGCATCATGGCCATCGGCTTGCCGACGATGTTGCTGCGGCCGATGACCACGGCATGCTTGCCGCGCAGGTCATAGCCGATGGACTCGAGCATCTTCATGCAGCCGTGCGGCGTGCAGGGCCAGAAGCCGGGCGCACCGGTCATCAGCGCGCCTGCGCTGGCGACGTGGAAGCCGTCGACATCCTTGGCCGGCGAGATCGTCTCGATGACCTTCTGGCTGTCCATGTGCTTGGGCAGCGGCAGCTGGACCAGGATGCCGTGCACCTTCGGGTCGTCGTTGAGCGTGCGGACGCGGGCCAGCAGGTCGGCCTCGCTCATGTCGGCGGGGTAGGTCTCGAGCGTGGCGTCGAGGCCGGTCTGGGCGCTGTCGTTGACCTTGTGCTTCGTGTAGACCTGGCTGGCCGGGTCTTCGCCCACGAGGATGATGGAAAGGGCGGGATTCACGCCACGGGCCTTGAGTGCGGCGGTGCGGCCGGACACCTCGGCGCGGATGGTTTTGGCGAGGGCGTTGCCGTCGATCAGTTGGGCGGTCATCGGTTTCGATTTTCCAAGTAAAAACGCCCGCTTGCGCAGGCGTGGGATTCGTTCATTGCTATCGGCCGGATAGCTTCTAGGCCTTGGCTGCCGGCGCCGCCTGCCCCAGCGCGATCTTGAGCAGATCGGCCACGGTGTTGGCGTTGAGCTTTTCCATGATGTTGGCGCGGTGCGCCTCGACCGTCTTGATGCTGATGCCCAGGTCGTCAGCAATCTGCTTGTTCAGGCGGCCGGCGACGATGCGTTCGAGCACCTGCGCTTCGCGGCCCGTGAGCTTGGACAGCAGCGCGTCGCGGCTGGCCGATTGCTGGTGCTGCGTGAAGGCGCCGCGCGCATGTTCGAGCATGCGCTCGACCAGCGTGACGAGTTCCTCGTCGTTGAAGGGCTTCTGGATGAAGTCCATCGCGCCCTTCTTCATGCTGTCGACCGCCATCGGCACGTCGCCGTGGCCGGTGATGACCACGATCGGCAGCGGGGAGCGCCGTTCGATCAGCCGATCCTGCAGTTCGAGGCCGGTCATGCCTGCCATGCGGATGTCGACGATCAAACAGGCGACTTCGCGCGGGTCGTATCGGGAGAGAAAGGATTCGGCGGAATCGAAACAGCGGACTCTGTAGTCCTTGCCTTCGAGCAGCCATTGCAGCGAATCGCGTACGGCTTCGTCGTCGTCGACGACATAGACCGTGCCCTTCTTCGGAATCAAACTCATGCAGGTACCTTTGCCTCGTCGCTAGCTACGGAACTGATAGCGTCCAACACCGGAATCCAGAAGGAAAAACGGCATCCGATCACATCCGGGCCATTGTAGATGTTCTCCGCCTGCATCCGGCCGCGGTGCGACTCGACGATGGTGCGGCACAAGTTAAGCCCGATGCCCATGCCCTCGGGCTTGGTGGAGAAGAAGGCCTCGTAGAGCCGGTCCATCACTTCCGGCGCCAGGCCCTTGCCCGTGTCCTGCACCGAGAACTCGATGGCGTTGTGGCCTTCGATCACCTTGGGCAGCACGCGCAGCTCGACGCTGCGGCGCGCCAGCGGACGGTCGGCAAGGTCGATGGATTCGGCCGCGTTCTTCAGCAGGTTGACCATCACCTGCTCGATGAGGATCGGGTCGACGCGCACCACCGGAAGCCGCGCGGCTACATAGTGGTTCAGGCGCACGTTGCGCCGGCGCAGCTCGATGCCGGCAAGCTCGACCGCCTCGCTCACCATGGTGGCCACGTCGGCCGGCGTGCGGTTGGGCTCGCTGCGCTTCACGAAGGAGCGGATGCGCTGGATGATCTGGCCCGCGCGCTGGGCCTGCTTCGAGGTCTTTTCGAGCGCGGCGAGCAGGGCGTCGTTGTCGATCGACTGGCCCTTGATGCGCGACATCATCCCGTTGCAGTAGTTGGTGATGGCGGTCAGCGGCTGGTTGAGCTCGTGCGCCACGCTGGAGGCCATCTCGCCCATGGTGATGAGGCGGCTGGCGGCCTGGGCCTTGTCGGCCTGCGCGGCGGCCTGCTCCTCGGCGTCGCGGCGCGGCGTGATGTCGGTGGCGATGACGAGCTGGGCGAGCCGGCCGTCCACCCAGGTCAGGTAGCGCGAGCGCACCTCGAGCCACTTGCCGAGGTGGGGCACGAAGATCTCGTTGTTGGCGGTCTGCGCGGCCGTGAGCGTGTCGATCGGCAGGCCGGCGTACGGGTCCACGTCGTCCAGGCCCTCGTCGTGCGCATTCGACGCCGGCACGCCCGCCTGCGCGACCATGCCGAGGTGGCCCACGGTGTCGGAGCCGAACCAGAGGCGGTACAGCTTGTTGGCGAACAGCAGCTCCTCGCTGCCGATGGGGGCCACGGACACCGCCGCGTCGAGCGCTTCCAGCACGGTGGTGAAGCGCTCGTAGGACGCGGAGAGCTGCTCGCGGATGCGCGTGGGCTCGGTGATGTCGGTCATCGACGTCATCCAGCCGGTCTGGTGGCCGCGCGCATCGATCAGCGGCGACACGTACAGGCGTGCGTTGAACACGCTGCCGTTCTTGCGCTTCACCCGCACCTGAAAGCCGCCGGGCAGGGCGCGGCCGTGCAGTTCTTCCTCGAGCCGCTCGTTCATCACCTCGCGGTCGGATTCAAGCCAGTAGGGGAAGGGCGGCGACTGGCCGACCAGTTCTTCCTCGCTCCAGCCGGTCATGGCGCAGAAGGCGGCGTTGACGTAGGTGATGCGCCCTTGCAGGTCGAGTACGCGCATGCCGGTGAGCATGGAGTTTTCCATCGCACGGCGGAAATTGGTCTCGGCCACCAGCCGCTGCTGCGCCTGCAGGCGTCGGCGCGTGTGGCGCCAGGTGCCGATCAGCATCCAGCTGGTCAACACGCTGAGCGCGCAGACCAGCCAGAAGAGGCCATTGCCGACCACGCCCTGAGAGGTACGGTAGGCCTGCGCTCGCAGTACCAGCGCATTGCCCACGGGCGACACCGGTACTTCATATTCGTTGGTGCGTTCGGTCCAGGGCAGCAGGCGCGTGCCGCTTTCCTTCAGGTTGTTGGTATTGCCTGCGATCACGCGGCCCTTGGCATCGAGCAGCGACACCGCGTAGCGAGCCTGTACCTCGGAAGGCATGCCGTAGCGCAGCAGTCCGTCGATCGAGAACTCGCCCAGCACCACGCCCGCGAACAGGCCCTGGTCGAAAAGAGGAATGTGCAGCTGCAGCATCGACGGCGGGTCGCCTCCGGCCACGGGCTGCGAATAGACCGGCTGGCGCAGCTCGCGTGCCAGCGCGTAGTTGCTCTCGATGTCGCCGGGGCGCAGCACGTCGCCGATCAGGTGCTGCTGCGCGGGGTGCACGCTGGGCGCCGCGTAGCCGGCCTTGAAACGGCGGCGGTCGTCGATCCAGGTGATGGTCTGCAGCTCGGGGAACTGGCTCACCAGCGACTCGGCGCGGCTGGTGAATTCGATCGGGTCGATCTCGCGGTTGGAGGCGTCGCGCGCGATGCGCATCAGCTGTTCCTGCCGCTCCAGCAGGCGCAGGCGCATGCGCTGCTGCGCGTACTCGACGTCGCGGCGCACAGACTCCTGCTCGCGCTCGACTTCCTCGGTGCGCAGGTACCAGAAGGCGGAAACGATGGCGGCAAGGAACAGCAGCACGGCTGCCATCGGCGCGAGCATGGCGACTGCGTCCTGCAGCACCGGGGTCTGGCGTCGCCACCACCTGCGCCACCAGGACAGCGGCGAGGCGTTCACGGCACTGCGGGCAACCGCCAGCGGGGAGGAGAGAGGCATGGGCGGATTCTAGGCTCGCCCCCTGGGCTTGCCACGCGCGGCGCGGGTTTCCGGCATGACGAATGCGACCTGGCAAGACCATGCTTGTCGTGGCTTCGGCGAGTTCTCATTGCCTTTGAGATTTCATATTAAGAAATCAATGAGCACTATTTGAAATTGCGATGTTTCTATGCGAAACTCCGCCGCGTTCGCCATAAGGCGCACTTAAATTACAGCCACTGCCCCAAAAGGAGAGACAAGCATGTCGGCAAATCCCGAGAACCTGTTCGGCTCGGCCGCAAACGATGCGGACGCCCAGGAGACCCGTGAATGGATGGATGCACTGTCCTCCGTCATCCAGAGCGAGGGTCCGGAGCGGGCCCACTTCCTTCTCGAGCAGCTGCTCGAACATGCCCGCCAGAACACGGTCGACATGCCGTTCTCGGCCAACACCGGCTATGTCAACACCATCGAGCCCTCGCAGGAGGCTCGCAGCCCCGGCAACCTCGAGATCGAACAGCGCCTGCGCGCCTACATGCGCTGGAACGCAATGGCGATGGTGGTCAAGGCCAATCGCCACCATCCGGCCGAAGGCGGTGACCTGGGCGGTCACATCGGCTCCTTCGCCTCGCTGGCCAGCATGTTCGGCGCCGGCTTCAATCACTTCTGGCACGCCGAGAGCGAGAACCACGGCGGCGACCTGCTCTACATCCAGGGCCACGTTTCTCCCGGCATCTATGCCCGCGCCTACCTCGAAGGCCGCCTCTCCGAAGAGCAGCTGCTCAACTTCCGCCAGGAAGTCGACGGCAAGGGCCTGTCGAGCTACCCGCACCCCAAGCTGATGCCGGAGTTCTGGCAGTTCCCCACGGTGTCGATGGGCCTTGGCCCGCTGATGGCGATCTACCAGGCGCGCTTCCTCAAGTACCTGCATGCACGCGGCATCGCCAACACCGAGAACCGCAAGGTGTGGGTGTTCTGCGGCGACGGTGAAATGGACGAAGTCGAATCGCTGGGCGCCATCGGCCTGGCGGCGCGCGAGAACCTCGACAACCTGATCTTCGTCATCAACTGCAACCTGCAGCGCCTCGACGGTCCGGTGCGCGGCAACGGCAAGATCATCCAGGAGCTCGAAGGCGAGTTCCGCGGCGCCAACTGGAACGTCGTCAAGCTGATCTGGGGCAAGGGCTGGGACGCCCTGCTCGAGAAGGACCATGACGGCGCGCTGCGCAAGATCATGATGGAGTGCAACGACGGCGACTACCAGTCCTTCAAGGCCAACGACGGCGCCTACGTCCGCAAGAACTTCTTCGGCCGCGATCCGCGCACGCTGAAGATGGTCGAGCACATGACCGACGACGAGGTCTGGAACCTGCAGCGCGGCGGCCATGACTCGCAGAAGGTGTACGCCGCCTTCCACTCGGCCCAGAACCACAAGGGCCAGCCGACCGTCCTGCTCGTGAAGACCGTCAAGGGCTTCGGCATGGGCAAGATCGGTGAAGGCAAGAACACTGTCCACCAGACCAAGAAGCTCGGCGACGAGGACATCAAGGCCTTCCGCGACCGCTTCAACATTCCGATTCCCGACAGCCAGATCGCCGAACTGCCGTTCTACAAGCCGGCCGACGACACGCCGGAAATGCGTTACCTGCACGAGCGCCGCAAGGCGCTGGGCGGCTACCTGCCGCACCGCCGCGTCAAGGCCGACGAGAGCTTCACGGTGCCGTCGCTCGACACCTTCAAGGCGGTGATGGAGCCCACGGCCGAAGGCCGCGAGATCTCGACCACGCAGGCTTACGTGCGCTTCCTCACGCAGCTGCTGCGCGACAAGGCGCTGGGCCCGCGCGTGGTGCCGATCCTCGTGGACGAGGCACGCACCTTCGGCATGGAAGGCCTGTTCCGCCAGATCGGCATCTACAACCCGCACGGTCAGCAGTACACCCCGGTCGACAAGGACCAGGTCATGTACTACAAGGAAGACAAGGCCGGCCAGATCCTGCAGGAAGGCATCAACGAGGCCGGCGGCATGTCGAGCTGGATCGCGGCGGCCACGTCGTACAGCACGAACAACCGCATCATGGTGCCGTTCTACGTGTACTACTCGATGTTCGGCTTCCAGCGCATCGGCGACCTGGCCTGGGCTGCAGGCGACATGCAGGCTCGCGGCTTTCTGCTGGGCGGCACTTCCGGCCGCACCACGCTGAACGGCGAAGGCCTGCAGCACGAAGACGGTCACAGCCACATCCTGGCCAACACCATCCCGAACTGCGTGAGCTACGACCCGACCTTCGCGCACGAAGTCGGCGTGATCCTGCACCACGGCCTGAAGCGCATGGTCGAGAAGCAGGACAACGTCTACTACTACCTGACGCTGCTCAACGAGAACTACGCGATGCCCGGCCTGCAGCCCGGCACCGAAGAGCAGATCATCAAGGGCATGTACCTGTCGAAGCAGGGTCCCGCGCTCAAGGCGAAGGCACCCACGGTGCAACTGCTGGGCAGCGGCACCATCCTGCGCGAGAGCTTCGCGGCACAGGAACTGCTCGAGAAGGACTGGGGCGTGTCGGCTTCCGTGTGGAGCTGCCCGAGCTTCAACGAGCTCACCCGCGACGGCCAGGACGCCGACCGCTGGAACCTGCTGCACCCCGACCAGACGCCGCGCGTGCCCTTCGTGGCCGAGCAGCTCGGTGCCTCGACCGGCCCGGTGGTCGCATCGACCGACTACATGAAGGCCTATGCCGAGCAGATCCGTCCCTTCATCCCGAAGGGCCGCAACTACAAGGTGCTCGGCACCGACGGCTTCGGCCGCAGCGACTTCCGCAACAAGCTGCGCGAGCACTTCGAGGTCAACCGCCACTACATCGTTGTGGCTGCTCTCAAGGCGCTGAGCGAAGACGGCACCGTGCCGGTGGCCAAGGTGGTGGAAGCGATCAAGAAGTACGGCATCAATGTCGACAAGGTCAACCCGCTCTACGCCTGATCCCCAATCAACAACCAATCAACGAACGAACGGCGCCTGACGGCGGGAGACAACGATATGGCAGCAGTGGAAGTGAAAGTGCCGGACATCGGCGATTTCGATGAAGTCGCGGTGATCGAGGTGCTCGTGAAGGTGGGCGACACGGTGAAGGCCGAGCAGTCGCTCATCACGGTCGAATCGGACAAGGCGTCGATGGAAATCCCGTCGTCGACCGCCGGTGTGGTCAAGGAACTCAAGGTCGAAGTCGGCAGCAAGGTGAAAGAGGGCTCGGTGGTGCTCGTGCTCGAGGCCGAGGGAGCGGGTGCTGCAGCAGCACCGGCCCCCGCGCCCGCTGCGGCTCCCGCAGCCGCCGCGCCTGTCGCGGCAGCGCCCGCACCGGCTCCTGCCGCCGCTGCGGCGGCTTCCGGCCCGGTCGAGATCAAGGTGCCGGACATCGGCGACTTCAAGGACGTCGCCGTCATCGAAGTGCTCGTGAAGGTGGGCGATTCGATCAAGACCGAGCAGTCGCTGATCACGGTCGAGTCGGACAAGGCATCGATGGAGATTCCGTCGTCGGCTGCCGGCGTGCTCAAGGAACTCAAGGTCAAGGTGGGCGACACGGTCAACATCGGTGACCTGATCGCCGTGCTCGAGGGAGCCGCTGGAGCAGCCGCCGCCCCGGCGCCTGCTCAGGCGGCGGCCGCCGCACCGGCAACCGCCGCCGCCAGCGCGCCTGCTCCGGCAGCCGCGGCGCCGGCACCTGCTGCTGCGGCCCCTGCCCACAACACGACGGTCGCACCCAGCGCCAGCCTGCCGCACGCTTCGCCTTCGGTGCGCAAGTTCGCGCGCGAACTCGGCGTGCCGCTCGAAGAGGTCAAGGGCTCCGGTCCCAAGGGCCGCATCACGCAGGAAGACATCCAGAGCTTCACCAAGGCCGTGATGAGCGGCCAGGCGAGCACCAAGGCATCGGCCGCCAAGGCGCCGGCCGGTGGCGGCGCGGACGGCGCGGCGCTGGGCCTCATCCCGTGGCCCAAGGTCGACTTCACGAAGTTCGGCACCGTCGAGCGCAAGGACCTGTCGCGCATCAAGAAGCTCAGCGGCGCGAACCTGCACCGCAACTGGGTGATGATCCCGCACGTCACCAACAACGACGAAGCCGACATCACCGAGCTCGAAGCCTTCCGCGTCTCCACCAACAAGGAGAACGAGAAGTCGGGCGTCAAGGTGACGATGCTGGCCTTCGTCATCAAGGCGGTGGTCGCGGCGCTGAAGAAGTTCCCCGAGTTCAACACCAGCCTGGACGGCGACCAGCTCGTCTACAAGCAGTACTACAACATCGGCTTTGCAGCCGATACGCCCAACGGCCTCGTGGTGCCCGTGTTGAAGGATGCCGACAAGAAGGGCATCCTGCAGATCAGCGCCGAGATGGGCGAACTCGCCAAGAAGGCGCGCGACGGCAAGCTCGGCTCGGCCGACATGCAGGGCGGCTGCTTCTCGATCAGCTCGCTCGGCGGCATCGGCGGCACGCATTTCACGCCCATCATCAACGCCCCCGAAGTGGCCATCCTCGGCCTCTCGAAGAGTGCGATGAAGCCTGTGTGGGACGGCAAGCAGTTCGTGCCGCGTCTCACGCTGCCGATGTCGCTGTCGTACGACCACCGCGTGATCGACGGCGCCCTGGCTGCGCGTTTCAACGCCTACCTGGGCCAGGTGCTCGCGGACTACCGTCGCATTCTTCTATGACTCCCCAGGCACCTTCGGTGCTCCCCCCTGAGGGGGGCAGCTCCCTTGGGGCGGCCCGGCGGGAGCAGCTATGACCACCGTAGTGGCCGTCCGCAAGGGCGGCCAGGTCACGATGGCAGCCGATTCTCTGGTGACCTTCGGCGACACGCGGCTCTCGCACCGCGCCGAGGCGAACCAGAAGATCTTCACCGTCGAGGACGCGGCGGGCCAGAGCCTGTTCGCGGTGGCCGGCGCCGCCGCGCACTTCCTGGTGCTGCAGCACGCGCTGGCCGCGCAGCCGCGCGAGCAGCTCATGTTCGGCAGCAAGCACGAGATCTTCCGCACCTTCACGATGCTGCATCCGGTGCTGAAGGATTCGTTCTTCATGCAGACCAAGGAAGACGAGCACGAGCCCTACGAGTCGAGCCAGTTCACGATGCTGATGGCCAACCAGAGCGGCATCTACGGCATCTACAGCTACCGCGAGGTGTTCGAGTTCAAGGAGTTCTGGGCCATCGGCTCGGGACGCAGCTTTGCGCTCGGTGCCATGCACGCGGCCTATGACATCAAGTCGCGCAGCTCGCGCGACGTGGCGGAGGCGGGCATCGCCGCCGCCTGCGAATTCGATCGCAATTCGGCCCCACCGGTCGACGTTCTCACACTCAAACTGAAAGTGTCCAAATGAGCGAACAACAAATCAAGGTGCCCGACATCGGCGACTTCGACGAAGTCGCGGTCATCGAGGTGCTGGTCAATGTCGGAGACACGGTCAAGGCCGAGCAGTCGCTGATCACGGTCGAATCGGACAAGGCCTCGATGGAAATCCCGTCTTCCGCCGCCGGCGTGGTGAAGTCGCTGGCCGTGAAGGTGGGCGACAAGGTCAAGGAAGGCTCGGTCGTGCTGACGCTGGAGGTGAGCGGTGCCGCGGCGCCCGCGCCCGCAGCGGCGGCCCCTGCGCCAGCGGCTGCAGCGGCCCCGGCACCCAAGGCGGCAATGCCCGCGCCGGCCCCTGCATCGGCCGCCGTGGCCGTGTCGAGCTACGGCGGCAAGGTCGATGTCGAGTGCGACGTGATCGTGCTCGGCGCCGGCCCCGGCGGCTATTCGGCGGCTTTCCGCGCGGCCGACCTCGGGCTGAAGGTCGTGCTGATCGAGCGCTACGCCACCCTCGGCGGCGTGTGCCTGAACGTCGGCTGCATCCCGTCGAAGGCGCTGCTGCACGTGGCTTCTGTCATGGACGAGGTCAAGCACTTCGCCGATCTCGGCGTGAGCTTCGCGGCCCCGACGGTCGATCGCGCCAAGCTGCTCGGCCACAAGAACAAGGTGGTAGGCAAGCTCACCGGCGGCCTCACGGCCATGGCCAAGATGCGCAAGGTGACGGTGCTGCGCGGCGTCGGCAACTTCATCGACCCGTATCACATCGAGGTCGAGGAAACCTCCGGCACCAGCTGGGACACCACTGGCAGCAAGCAGACCGTGAAGTTCCGCAGCGCCATCATCGCGGCCGGCTCGCAGGCCGTGAGCCTGCCCTTCATGCCGAAGGATCCGCGCGTGGTCGACTCGACCGGCGCGCTCGAGATGGGTACCGACCCCAAGCGCATGCTGATCCTGGGCGGCGGCATCATCGGCCTCGAGATGGGCACGGTGTACTCCACGCTGGGCGCACGCCTCGACGTGGTCGAAATGCTCGACGGCCTGATGCAGGGCGCCGACCGCGACCTCGTGAAGGTCTGGCAGAAGATGAACACGCCGCGTTTCGACAACATCATGCTCAAGACCAAGACGGTCGGCGCCGAGGCTACGAAGGAGGGCATCAAGGTCACCTTCGAGGGCGAGAACGCGCCCAAGGAGCCGCAGGTGTACGACCTGGTGCTGCAGGCCGTGGGCCGCAGCCCCAACGGCAAGAAGATCAGCGCCGAGAAGGCCGGCGTGGCGGTGAGCGACCGCGGCTTCATTCCGGTCGACATCCAGATGCGCACCAACGTGCCGCACATCTTCGCCATCGGCGACATCGTGGGCCAGCCCATGCTGGCGCACAAGGCGGTGCATGAGGCGCACGTGGCGGCCGAAGTGATTGCCGGCGAGTTGAAGGGCGACAAGGAGCTGTCGAGCGCGGCTTTCAACGCCCGCGTGATCCCGAGCGTGGCCTATACCGACCCCGAGGTGGCGTGGGTCGGCCTGACCGAAGATCAGGCGAAGGCCGAAGGCATCAAGGTCAAGAAGGGCCACTTCCCGTGGACCGCCTCGGGCCGCGCCATCGCCAACGGCCGCGACGAGGGTTTCACCAAGCTGCTGTTCGACGCCGAGACGCATCGCATCCTGGGCGGCGGCATCGTCGGCACGCATGCCGGCGACATGCTGGGCGAGATCGCGCTGGCCATCGAGATGGGCGCGGACGAGATCGACATCGGCAAGACCATCCACCCGCACCCGACGCTGGGCGAAAGCATCGGCATGGCGGCGGAAGTGGCGCATGGCACCTGCACGGACCTGCCGCCGCAGAAGAAGGGCTGAGAAGGCTGGAGGGCGCCGGTCGGACCGGCCGGGCGCCCATAAAAAATCCCGCCGCGGCGGGATTTTTTTCGTCCTGAATCCGGACTCGGGGGGTGGCTCAGTTGCCGGTATTGGCGACGGCCGCAGCCTTCACCTCGTCCGCCGGCCCGCCGGGCACGCGGCGGGCACCGTCGAAGCGGCGCTGCCAGTAGCTGCCGTTCATGTCCTCGACGCGAACCTGGGCGCCGGAACGGGGGGAGTGGATGAACTTGCCTTCGCCGACGTAGATGCCGACATGGCTGAAGGCGCGGCGCATGGTGTTGAAGAACACGAGATCGCCGGGCTTGAGCTGGCTGCGGTCGATCTTCTCGGTGGCGGCTGCCTGCTCTTCGGCGCGGCGGGGGAGCACGTGGCCGACCGTCTCGTTGTACATGGCGCGGACGAAGCCGCTGCAGTCGAAGCCGGATTCGGCGGTGTTGCCGCCGCGGCGGTACGGAACGCCGAGGAATCCGATGGCGGTCACGACCAGGTCGGAAGTGCGTTCTGTGACGGTTTGGCGAACCTGCTTGAGTTGCCCGATCAAGCCTTTGTCGGCAAGCATTCGTGCCAGCTCGTCATCGGTCTTTTCCTGTTGGGGGGCTGCATGTACTGCAACGGCAAAGAGGAGGGACGCGGGTAGGACGAAAAAACGCATGGCGCGTAGGATATTGATGACGCGCGGTTATGTCAATTTAAACAGAATTAGCGAATCCATCTGTAAGTCGTTGATTTACATAAAAAATTTGGATCCGGCCGAAGAAAAAATGTAACGGCGAACGTTTATGGCCCATAAATGGTTGACTGCGAAAGGGCCCTCGAACCTCGGGTTGATCGACGCCCTTGCTGGATTCGGTTGCTATTTCTCGTCAAGATCACGTCAACTTCACGGAAAAGCCATGAATTTGCCGCGCTTGCTACTTTCGGTCTCTCTTCGTTGCTGGACATTTGTCACGGTAATCGGTTTCTGCGGTGTCGCCGCGGCGCAGATGCGGCCCGAAACCGTGACCGCCGGACTCGAAAACCCGTGGGGCGTCGCCTTCCTTCCAGGCGGCCGTTTCGTGGTGACGGAGCGCCCCGGGCGCCTCCGGCTGGTCAGCGCCGACGGCAAGGTCAGCGCGCCCGTCGCGGGCCTGCCTCCCATCGCGGCGGGCGGTCAGGGCGGCCTGCTCGACGTGCTCGCCGACTCCGGCTTCGAGAAAAACCGCACGCTGTATTTCTGCTTCTCCGAGCCCGATGCCGGCGGTTCGGCCAACAGCACGGCGCTGGGGCGCGCCAATCTGTCGACCGACGGCACGAAGCTCGAGGACCTGAAGATCATCTTCAGCCAGCAGCCCAAGGTGGCGAGTCGCAATCACTTCGGCTGCCGCATCGTCGAGGCGCGCGACGGCACGCTGTTCCTCACGCTCGGCGACCGCTTCAGCCGCAAGGAGGACGCGCAGAAGCTGGACAACCACCTCGGCAAGATCGTGCGCATCGGCAAGGACGGCACGGTGCCCAGGGACAACCCCTTCGTCGGCAAGGCGGGTGCGTTGCCCGAGATCTGGAGCTATGGACACCGCAACGGGCAGGGCGCCACGCTTGCGCCAGACGGGCGCCTCTGGATGACCGAGCATGGCCCGCAGGGTGGCGACGAAATCAACATTCCGCTGGCCGGCCGCAACTACGGCTGGCCGGTCATCACCTACGGCGAGAACTACGGCGGCGGCAAGATCGGCGACGGCATCACGGCCAAGGAGGGCATGGAGCAGCCGCTGCACTACTGGGTGCCGTCGATCGCGCCGTCCGGCATGGCGTTCTTGACCAGCGATCGCTATGGCGCCGCCTGGAAAGGCAACCTGTTCGTTGGCTCGCTGAAGTTCGGTTATCTCGATCGCATCGAGCTGAAGGGCGGCAAGGTGGTTGCCGAGCACAGGCTGCTCGCCGAAGGCCGTGCCCGCATCCGCGACGTGAAGCAGGGGCCGGACGGATTGCTCTACGTGCTGACCGACGAGGCCGACGGCAAGCTGTTGCGCCTGCGGCCGAATTGAGCCCCGGGCGACTGATCAGCCGGGACAGCCCGGCAGCGGCAAGGTCGGCAGCATGCGGCGCCAGAGCCGATTCCACTCGGGCCAGTCGTGGCCGCCTTCGGTAGTGAAAACGCGTTCGGTCGGCAACACGTTTGCCAGCAGCCGGTTGCTGAAGGCGAAACGGTCGTCCACCCCGTAGCCCAGATAGAGCGGCGGCTTGGCGCCTGCCGTGTTCGTGAAGCCCGAATAGCCGCGCAGCCACTGCCACAGTTGCGTTTCATTGGGCGTGCGGGGAGAGCTTTCGGACGGATCGACCAGAGGGCCTTTCCATCTGGCGAGGCCGCCGGCATTGGCGATGTCGGTGCCGAGCGCGCGTTCGCCGAGGTAAGGCGCGAGCGCCACCAGCCCCGCGAGTTCACCGGGATGCGTCTGCGCATAGAGCATTCCGCCGAAACCACCGAGCGAAATGCCGACGAACCAGATGTGGCGGTAGCCCTGGCTGCGCGCCGGCGCCATCACGTCCGCGCTCAGGCGATCGAGGATGGTCTTGTCGTTGTAGTAGCCGAGGTGTGCGTCGACCAGCATCACGTCTGCTGCGACGCGGTTCTCCTTGACGGCGCGGACGAAGCCCTCGCGCTCGAATTCGTCGGGTGTCGAGTACGCGCCGGGGAGCATCACCAGCAGCGTGTCGACGTTGGCGCGAGGGCAGCTGCTTTTCTCGAGCGAGGTTGCCATCGGCACCGTGGCCTTGCGCACGCCGCCGCAGGCGATGACGATCAGCGCGACACCCAGTCCCATCGCTGCGAGGCACAACCGTTTGGAGAAGAGTTTCATCCGCCGGAGTCTAGGCGCGTCGCGAGGCTGGCAGGTCGACCATCACGGGCTGGCCCGGCGTGGTGCAGCCGGTGTCGCAGCATCTGCCGGGCTGGCGGTTACGGGTGATGGCGCGATCCGGGTCGTGTGGCGCGGCCGCGGGCGAGCCGTCGGCCGCAATACCGCGTTCGAGGATGCGCTCGACCAGCTCGACCTTGGAGCCGACCGGGTAGTTGCGCCAGATCTCCTGCTTCATCGCCGCGGGCGAGCCGCCGCCGTGCAGGCTGATCACGCTGTACCAGCCGCCCTGGTAGCCGGCCGTCAGGTCTTCGATGAAGCGGGCGGTTTCGATGCGCTGCTCGTAGGGAATGGTGGGGTTGGCCCGCAGCACGTCCGAGAGTCTGGCGGCGGTCTCGGGGTTGTGGTCTTCGTCGGGGCCGGGGAGGGTGACGATCAGCCCGCCACTTACATAGTGCGCGATGCGGTGCATGTCGTAGATCTTCGTGGCCAGCAGCAGCTTGCCGATGTTGCTGAACACCGGGTCGGGCATGAAGACATCGCAGTGCCCGTCGGCCTTGCCGTACACGCTGGCCGCCACGCCGCAGGCGAAGAAGCTCTCGGTGATGGTGATGAGCTCGACCATCTGCTCGCGCAGGTGGCTTTCCTTGCCCGGATCGAAGCCGTTGGCCTCGCACATCAGCGCGCCTGCGCCGATCAGCAGGTCGCCGAAGCCGGCGCGCGCGCCGATGCAACTGTGGCGGTGGTGCGTGGCGTAGCTGTAGGTCAGGTGGCCGGAGTGCTCCCATTCGCCGGCGTAGAACACGCGCTCCCAGGGCACGAACACCCTGTCGAACATGCACACGCCGGTGCTCTGGCCGTACTTGCGGCTGAACAGGGCCTCGCCGTGCTCCAGTTTTTCGCCGGGACGGCCTGCCGGGCGCGCGACGATGGTGAGGCCGGGCGCGTCCAGCGGCACGGCGCAGCAGACGGCGAAGTCGGCGTCTTCCCGGCCCATGTTGCGGCAGGGCATGACCAGCAGCTCGTGCACGTAGGGCGCGCCAGTCACGATGGCCTTGGTGCCCGAGATGACGATGCCGCGCGCGTTGCGCTCGACCACGTGCAGGTAGCTGTCGACGTTCGCCTGCTCGTGCGGGCGGCGGCTGCGGTCGCCCTTGGCGTCGGTCATGGCGACGCCGAGCGTCAGGTCCTGGTCCTGCACGCGGTGCAGGTATTCGTGGAAACGCGCGGCGTGCTCGGTGCTGCCGCGGGCGTCGTCGATGCGGGCCGACACCTGGGCGATGGCGTTGAGCGCATCGTGCGTCAGGTAGCGCTGGGCGCACCCCGTTTCCTGGCAGACCAGCCGCACCGCTTCGAGCTTGTTGAGCAGGTCGCCTGCGCTTGTGTTGATGTGGGAGAGCCGGTTGACCCGCTTGCCGCTGGTGTGCTGTACGGCGGTCATCAGCGGCTCGTATTCCTTCTTCAGGGCGTAGTCGTAGGTGAGGGCAATGGCATTGATGCCGGGCCGGAAGGCGGGCTCGTCGGCCACGCTCTGGACGCGGCGACCGTCGACGAAAACGGTGGGGGTGTAGCGGCGCAGCGATTCGCGGTAGTCGCCGCCGGACATGAGGGATGTGTGGGGAAGCGGGGCATTCATCGGGTCTGTCTCCTGGCTGTTTTGCCAAGATTTAAACACTGTTCAATTTTTCGATCAACGATCAGAAAAATGGATCGACGATCAATCCGAGGGCTATAGTCCCGCCCATGCACGCCAAGCTCCAACGCCGCCAGGCGCTCACCGATGCCCGCCGTTCGCTCGTGCTCGATGCCGCCCGCGCGGTCTTCCTGGAGGCCGGCATCGAGGGGGCGAGCGTCCGCGAAATCGCCAGGAGAGCGGGCTACACCCCTGGCGCGATCTATTCGTACTTCGAGAGCAAGGAGGCTATCTACGCGGCCTTGCTCGACGAGTCGATCCAGCGGCTGCAGAGCGCCGTGGCCGATGCCCCTGTGGCGCGGGACGGCCCCGGCCAGGCACTCGCCGCAAGGGCCCAAGCCTGGTTCGACTTCTACGCCGCGAATCCGCGCGAACTCGACCTGGGTTTCTATCTGGTGCAGGGCATGCGCCCGCGCGGCCTGACCAGCGAACTCGATCACGAGCTGAACGACCACCTCTACCAGGCCCTGCGCCCCTGCGAGGAGGCGCTGCAGGAAATGGGGCTCGACGCGGACGCCGCGCTGCGCGAGAACACCGCGCTGTTCGCGCATGGCGTAGGCCTGCTGCTGATGCAGCACACGGGGCGCATCCGCATGTTCAGGCAGTCGGCCGACGCGCTGTTCAAGGCCTACGTCGCGCAACTCGTGCAGCGCGTCGATGGCGGTTCGCGCCAACCCGGTCTTTTCGGTGGTACGGTTCAGCCCGATTCAACCGATACCTGAAAGAAACTGTTCATGCTGCTCGATGCCTCGCAATCCCAACTCGTTCTGGTCGATTACCAGGCGCGGCTGATGCCGGCGATCTTCGAGGGAGAAGCGGTCGCGCAGAACGCCGTACGGCTCGGCAAGATGGCGAAGCTGCTCCAGGTGCCGGTGTGGGGCACCGAGCACAACCCCTCCAAGCTGGGCGAGAACCTGCCCGACATCCGCGCGCTGTGCCAGCGCACCCTGTCGAAGATGCATTTCAGCGGCGTGGAAGAGGGCCTGGGCGAGTGGCTGCGCGTGCCGGCCAAGGCGCCGCAGGGCAATGCGCGCAGCCTGCCCAAGCACCTGCAGAAGCCGCAGGCGGCGGCGGAAGAGCGCAACACCATCGTGATCGCCGGCTGCGAAGCCCATGTCTGCCTGCTGCAGACCGCGCTCGACCTGCTGGAAGACGAGTTCGAAGTCTGGGTCGTGACCGACGCCTGCGGCTCGCGCACCGAACGCAATCGCGATGCCGCCTTCGACCGGCTGGCCGGCGCCGGTGCCGAGCTCGTGACGACCGAGATGGTCGGCTTCGAGTGGCTGCGCACGGCGGAGCATCCCGCGTTTTCCGAAGTGCTTTCGCTCGTCCGGTAGCCGGAACGGCAGGGTCCGGGCGGATTGCCCGGCCTGTCAGCTTGCTGCAAGATCGGTCTCCATAATTATGAATTCAGTTTTGGCGCGACAGCCGGAACGGAACATAAAACAGGAGACAGACCGAGATGAGCCGCTATGAAGAGTTCCATCGCCAATCCGTCGACGCGCCCGAGGCCTTCTGGGCCGAGCAGGCGAAGCTGATCGACTGGCAGGCACCCGCGCAACAGATCCTCGACGCCAGCCAGCCGCCGTTCGCACGATGGTTCGTGGGCGGCACGACCAACCTCTGTCACAACGCCGTCGACCGTCACCTGGCGGAGCGGGGCGACCAGCCCGCGCTGATCTTCGTTTCCACCGAAACAGGCGTCGAGAAGAGCTACAGCTTTTCCGAGCTGCACGCCGAGGTGCAGCGCACCGCCGCCAGCCTGATCGAACTGGGCGTGGGCAAGGGCGACCGCGTGCTCATCTACATGCCGATGATTCCGGAGGCCGCCTTCGCCATGCTGGCCTGTGCGCGCATCGGCGCCATCCATTGCGTGGTGTTCGGCGGCTTCGCCAGCGGTTCACTGGCCACGCGCATCGAGGACGCCGAGCCGAAGGTGATCGTGAGTGCTGATGCCGGCTCGCGTGGCAACAAGGTCATTGCGTACAAGCCGTTGCTCGACGAGGCGATCCGGCTGTCGAAGCACAAGCCTTCGGCTGTGCTGCTGACCGATCGCGGTCTCGCGCCGATGGAGCTGACCGCCGGCCGCGACCATCTGGCCGCCGAGCTGCGCCGCAAGCACCTCGATGCCAAGGTGCCCTGCACCTGGCTGGCCTCCACCGACATCAGCTACACCATCTATACGAGCGGCACCACCGGCAAGCCCAAAGGCGTGCAGCGCGACGTGGGCGGCTGCGCGGTCGCGCTGGCCGCGAGCATGAAGCACATCTTCGACGGAAGGCCCGGCGAAACCTACTTCTCGACCAGCGACATCGGCTGGGTTGTGGGCCACAGCTACATCGTCTACGGACCGCTGATCGCCGGCATGGCGACGATCATGTACGAGGGCCTGCCCACGCAGGGCATCGACCGGGAGCCCGACGGCGGCATCTGGTGGCGCCTCGTCGAGAAATACAAGGTGACGGTGATGTTCAGCGCGCCCACGGCCGTGCGCGTGCTCAAGAAACAGGATCCGGCGCTGCTGAAGAAGTACGACCTGTCGACCCTGCGTGCGCTGTTCCTGGCCGGCGAGCCGCTGGACGAGCCCACCGCGCGCTGGATCAGCGAGGGCCTGGGCGTGCCGATCATCGACAACTACTGGCAGACCGAGTCGGGCTGGCCGATGATCACCATCGCCAATGGCGTCGAACCCAAGCCCAGCAAGTTCGGCAGTCCGGGCGTACCGATGTACGGCTACCGCATCAAGATCCTGCACGAGTCCACCGGCGAGGAGCTGACCGGCGCGAACGAGAAGGGCGTGGTCGTGGTCGAGGGGCCGACTCCGCCGGGCTTCATGCAGACCGTGTGGAAGGACGACGCGCGCTTCGTCAACACGTACTGGAAGAGCGTGCCCGGCAAGATGGTCTATTCGACCTTCGACTGGGGCATTCGCGACGAGGACGGCTATTTCTACATCCTCGGGCGTACCGACGACGTGATCAACGTGGCGGGCCACCGCCTCGGCACGCGCGAGATCGAGGAGAGCATTTCGGGGCATCCCAACGTGGCCGAGGTGGCAGTGGTCGGCGTGGCCGATGCCCTGAAGGGACAGGTTGCGATGGCCTTCGTGGTTCCAAAGGACGGCAAGGCCGTGGCCGATGCCGACGCGGCCCTCAGGCTCGAGGGCGAAATCATGAAGGTGGTGGCCGACCAGCTCGGCGCCCTGGCGCGGCCGGCCCGCGTGCGCTTCGTCGCCGGCCTGCCGAAGACCCGCAGCGGCAAGCTGCTGCGCCGCGCCATCCAGGCCGTGTGCGAGCAGCGCGACCCGGGCGACCTGACCACCATCGACGACCCCGCCACGCTGCAGCAGATCAAACAGTTACTCTCTTCGGACTGAATGAGCGGGCAGGGGGTTGCGAAGCCCCCTTGAACCGTCATATGGTTGACGTGGCACAATGCCAAGGTACTCAGGCCCTTCCCCAGCCACAGTCGCATCCGCCAATCGGTTCAGCCGTGTCGCGGAAGGTTTCTTAACCAGCTAGTGCTTCCTCAAGGGAAGCGAAGGTCAGCGGATCATGAGCGATTCATCGACGCCATCGGCGTATACCGCCTATCAAGGCAACACGTACCTCTTCGGCGGCAACGCCCCCTATGTCGAGGAGATGTACGAGAACTACCTCTCCAACCCCGGCAGCGTGCCCGACAACTGGCGTTCGTACTTCGACGCGTTGCAGAACGTTCCCGCCGCCGACGGCACCAACACCCGCGACGTCCCCCACCTGCCGGTCATCAACGCCTTCGCCGAACGCGCGAAGCAGGGCACGACCAAGGTCGTGCAGGCCAGCGGCGCCGACTCCGAACTCGGCCGCAAGCGCACTTCCGTCCAGCAGCTGATCGCCGCCTACCGCAACGTCGGCGCCCGCTGGGCCGACCTCGACCCGCTCAAGCGCGCCGAGCGTCCCGCCATTCCCGAGCTCGAGCCGTCGTTCTACGGCTTCAGCGATGCGGACCTCGAGACGGTGTTCAACACGAGCAACACCTTCTTCGGCAAGGAGACCATGTCGCTGCGCGACCTGCTCAACGCCTTGCGCGAAACGTACTGCGGCACGATGGGTGCCGAGTACATGTACACCACCGACCAGAACCACAAGCGCTGGTGGCAGCAGCGGCTCGAAAGCGCCCGCACCAACCCCAAGCTCAGCGTCGAGCAGAAGAAGCACGTGCTCAACCGCCTGACCGCGGCTGAGGGCCTCGAGCGCTTCCTGCACACCAAGTACGTCGGCCAGAAGCGCTTCTCGCTCGAAGGCGGCGAAAGCTTCATCGTCGCGATGGACGAGCTGATCAACCAGGCCGGCGTCAAGGGCGTGCAGGAAATCGTGATCGGCATGGCCCACCGCGGCCGCCTCAACGTGCTGGTCAACTCGCTCGGCAAGATGCCGGCCGACCTGTTCGCAGAGTTCGACCACACCGCCCCCGAAGACCTGCCCAGCGGCGACGTCAAGTACCACCAGGGCTTCAGCTCCGACGTGACCACCCCCGGCGGCCCGGTGCACCTGAGCCTCGCGTTCAACCCCTCGCACCTCGAGATCGTGAACCCCGTGGTCGAAGGCTCGGTGCGTGCCCGCATGGACCGCCGCGGCGATCCGCTGGGCAAGCAGGTGCTGCCCGTGATCGTGCACGGCGACGCCGCCTTCGCAGGCCAGGGTGTCGTGATGGAAACGCTGGCGCTGGCCGAGACCCGTGGTTACTCCACCGGCGGCACGGTGCACATCGTCATCAACAACCAGATCGGCTTCACCACCAGCGACCCGCGCGACAGCCGCTCGACGCTGTACTGCTCGGACATCGTCAAGATGATCGAGGCGCCGGTGCTGCACGTGAACGGCGACGATCCCGAAGCCGTGGTGCTCGCCACCCAGATCGCCCTCGACTTCCGCATGGAATTCCAGAAGGACGTGGTCGTCGACATCATCTGCTTCCGCAAGCTGGGCCACAACGAGCAGGACACCCCTTCGCTCACCCAGCCGCTGATGTACAAGAAGATCGCCCAGCACCCCGGCACGCGCAAGCTGTACGCCGACAAGCTGGCCGCTCAAGGCCTGGGCGACACGCTCGGCGACGACATGGTCAAGGCGCAGCGCGCTGCCTTCGACGAAGGCAAGAACACCGTCGACCCCGTGCTCACCAACTTCAAGAGCAAGTACGCCGTCGACTGGAGCCCGTACCTCAACAAGAAGTGGACCGACGCCGGCGACACCGCCATTCCCTCGAGCGAGTGGAAGCGCCTGGCCGAGAAGATCACCACCGTGCCGCAAGGTTTCACGGTGCACCCGCTCGTGAAGAAGGTGCTCGACGACCGCGCAGCCATGGGCCGCGGCGACGTCAACATCGACTGGGGCATGGGCGAGCACATGGCCTTCGCCTCGCTGGTGGCCAGTGGCTACCCGGTCCGCCTGTCGGGCGAAGACTCGGGCCGCGGCACGTTCACGCACCGCCACGCCGTGCTGCACGACCAGAACCGCGAGAAGTTCGACGAAGGCACGTACACGCCGCTGCAGAACGTGGCCGACAACCAGGCTCCGTTCGTCGTGATCGACTCGATCCTGTCGGAAGAAGCCGTGCTCGCGTTCGAATACGGCTACGCCTCGAACGACCCGAACACGCTCGTCATCTGGGAAGCCCAGTTCGGCGACTTCGTGAACGGCGCGCAAGTGGTGATCGACCAGTTCATCGCCTCGGGCGAAGTGAAGTGGGGCCGCGTCAACGGCATCACGATGATGCTGCCGCACGGCTACGAAGGCCAAGGCCCCGAGCACAGCTCGGCGCGCCTGGAGCGCTTCATGCAGCTGAGCGCCGACACCAACATGCAGGTGGTGCAGCCCACCACGGCCAGCCAGATCTTCCACGTGCTGCGCCGCCAGATGGTTCGCAATCTGCGCAAGCCGCTGATCATCCTCACGCCCAAGTCGCTGTTGCGCAACAAGGACGCGACCTCGCCGCTGTCCGAGTTCACCAAGGGCAGCTTCCAGACCGTGATCCCGGAAAGCAAGGCACTGAAGGCCGAGAAGGTCAAGCGCCTGATCGCCTGCTCGGGCAAGGTCTACTACGACCTGGCCAAGAAGCGCGAAGAGCAGGGCGCCGACGACGTGGCGATCATCCGCGTCGAGCAGCTCTATCCGTTCCCGCACAAGGCGTTTGCCGCCGAGATCAAGAAGTACCCGAATCTCGTCGACGTGGTCTGGTGCCAGGACGAGCCGCAGAACCAGGGCGCCTGGTTCTTCGTGCAGCACTACATCCACGAAAACATGCAGGAAGGCCAGAAGCTCGGCTACTCCGGCCGTGCCGCCTCGGCATCGCCGGCAGTGGGCTACTCGCACCTGCACCAGGAACAGCAGAAGGCGCTCGTCGATGGCGCGTTTGGCAAGCTCAAGGGCTTCGTGCTGACCAAGTAAAACCAGTCCTCTTTCACACGAATACCTGAAGAACAAATCGGAGCTCACTCCAAATGTCTATCGTAGAAGTCAAAGTCCCCCAGCTTTCCGAATCCGTGGCCGAGGCCACCATGCTCACGTGGAAGAAGAAGGCCGGCGAAGCCGTTGCCGTCGATGAAATCCTGATCGAGATCGAGACCGACAAGGTCGTGCTCGAAGTGCCCGCGCCTTCGGCTGGCGTGCTGGCCGAAATCGTGCAGCCCGACGGCGCCACCGTGGTGGCCGATCAGCTGATCGCCAAGATCGACACCGAAGGCAAGGCTTCGGCCGCCGCACCGGCGGCAGCGCCTGCTGCAGCGGCTCCGGCTGCCGCGGCACCTACCTCGGCGGCTGTTGCCGCCACCGGCGGCTCGAAGTCCGACGTGGCCATGCCCGCAGCCGCCAAGCTGCTGGCCGACAACAACCTGAAGACCGGTGACGTTGCCGGTACCGGCAAGGACGGCCGCGTGACCAAGGGTGACGTGCTCGCCGCCGTTGCCTCGGGCGCCAAGCCCGCGGCGGCAGCAACCGTCGCAGTGCCGGCCGGCAAGCCCGCGCTGCCGCAGGTCGCCGCACCGACCGGCGCGCCCGACCTGGGCGAGCGCCCCGAGCAGCGCGTGCCTATGAGCCGCCTGCGCGCCCGCATCGCCGAGCGCCTGATCCAGTCGCAGTCGACCAACGCCATCCTGACGACCTTCAACGAAGTCAACATGGCACCCGTCATGGAACTGCGCAAGCGCTTCCAGGACAGCTTCACCAAGGAACACGGCGTGAAGCTCGGCTTCATGTCCTTCTTCGTGAAGGCCGCCGTGCACGCGCTGAAGAAGTACCCGGTGATCAACGCCTCGGTCGACGGCAACGACATCCTGTACCACGGCTACTTCGACATCGGTATCGCCGTCGGTTCGCCGCGCGGCCTGGTGGTGCCGATCCTGCGCAATGCCGACCAGATGAGCTTCGCCGACATCGAGAAGAAGATCGCCGAATTCGGCAAGAAGGCGCAAGACGGCAAGCTGGGCATCGAAGACATGACTGGCGGTACGTTCTCCATCTCGAATGGCGGCACCTTCGGCTCGATGCTCTCGACCCCGATCATCAACCCGCCCCAGTCGGCCATCCTCGGCGTGCACGCCACCAAGGACCGCGCCGTGGTCGAGAACGGCCAGATCGTGATCCGCCCGATGAACTACCTGGCCATGAGCTATGACCACCGCATCATCGACGGCCGCGAAGCCGTGCTGGGCCTGGTCGCAATGAAGGAAGCGCTGGAAGACCCGTCGCGCCTGCTGTTTGATATCTGACCCACCCCCGTTGCTTGCTCACTTCGTGTAGCCGCCTCCCCCCTCCAGGGGGCGCACCCGGCGGCCCGGCAAAGCCGGTTCCGCGGGTGCCCCGAACAGGCCTGCGCTTCGCGCGGCCCTGATCGGAGGCGGTACACAGGATTACGAAAGAACCTATGTCCAAACAATTCGACGTCATCGTCATCGGCGGCGGCCCCGGCGGCTACATCGCCGCGATCCGCGCCGCGCAACTCGGCTTCAACGTCGCCTGCATCGACGAGTGGAAGAACGGCAAGGGCGGCCCCGCACCGGGCGGCACCTGCACCAACGTCGGCTGCATTCCCTCGAAGGCGCTGCTGCAATCGTCGGAGCACTTCGAGCAGGCCGGCCACCACTTTGCCGACCACGGCATCAAGGTCGAAGGCCTGGGCCTCGACATCGACAAGATGCTGGCCCGCAAGGACCAGGTCGTGAAGCAGAACAACGACGGCATCCTGTACCTGTTCAAGAAGAACAAGATCGCCTTCTTCCACGGCCGCGGCTCGTTCGTGAAGGCCGACGCAATCGGCTACGAGATCAAGGTGGCTGGCGCCACGGAAGAATCGATCAGCGGCAAGCACATCATCGTGGCCACGGGTTCCAACGCCCGCGCGCTGCCGGGCGCGCCGTTCGACGAGGAGAGCATTCTCTCGAACGACGGTGCCCTGCGCATCGGCGCGGTGCCGAAGAAGCTGGGCCTGATCGGCTCGGGCGTCATCGGCCTCGAGATGGGCTCGGTGTGGCGCCGCCTCGGCGCGGAAGTCACGGTGCTCGAAGCACTGCCGACCTTCCTCGGTGCCGTGGACGAACAGATCGCCAAGGAAGCCAAGAAGGCTTTCGACAAGCAGAAGCTCAAGATCGAACTCGGCGTGAAGGTCGGCGAGATCAAGTCGTCGAAGAAGGGCGTGAGCGTTGCCTGGACCAACGCCAAGGGTGAAGCCCAGACGCTGGAAGTCGACAAGCTGATCGTGTCGATCGGCCGCGTGGCGAACACCATCGGCCTGAACGCCGAAGCAGTCGGCCTGAAGCTCGACGAGCGTGGCGCCATCGCCGTGGACGACGAGTGCAAGACCAACCTGCCCAACGTCTGGGCCATCGGCGACGTGGTGCGTGGCCCGATGCTGGCGCACAAGGCCGAGGAAGAGGGCGTTGCCGTTGCCGAGCGCATCGCCGGTCAGCATGGTCACGTCAACTTCAACACGATCCCCTGGGTGATCTACACCAGCCCCGAGATCGCGTGGGTCGGCCAGACCGAGCAGCAGCTCAAGGCTTCGGGCCGCGCCTACAAGGCCGGCACCTTCCCGTTCCTCGCGAACGGCCGCGCTCGCGCGCTGGGCGACACGACCGGCATGGTCAAGTTCCTGGCCGACGCGGCAACCGACGAGATCCTGGGCGTGCACATCGTGGGCCCGCAGGCCAGCGAACTGATCTCCGAAGCCGTCGTGGCGATGGAGTTCAAGGCCAGCGCCGAAGACATCGCGCGCATCTGCCACGCGCACCCGTCGCTGTCGGAAGCCACGAAGGAAGCGGCACTCGCCGTGGACAAGCGCACGCTGAACTTCTGATCTCCCCGATCTTTTGACCAGCGTCAAACAGGCCTACGAGGCGGAACTCGCTGCACGCGGGTTCAAGAGCGATCCCGCGCAGCTGCGCGCCGTGGAGGCGCTGGATCGCTGCGCCAACGAATGGGCCGAGTACAAGGCCCAGCGCTCGAATGCGCTGAAGAAGTTCATCAACCGGCCGGAGCTTCCGCGCGGCGTCTACATGTACGGTGGCGTCGGGCGGGGCAAGAGCTTCCTGATGGACCTGTTCTTCAACGCCGTGCCGCTGCGGCGCAAGACACGCCTGCACTTCCATGAGTTCATGCGCGAAGTGCACCGCGAGTTGCGCGAGCTGCAGGGCACGGTCAATCCGCTCGACGAGCTGGGCTTGCGCATTTCCAAGCGCTACAAGCTGATCTGCTTCGACGAGTTCCACGTCGCGGACATCACCGACGCGATGATTCTTCATCGGCTGCTCGTGTCGCTGTTCGACAACGGCGTGGGCTTCGTCACCACCTCCAACTTCAAGCCCGACGACCTGTATCCCGGCGGGCTGCACCGCGATCGAATCCTGCCCGCCATCGAGCTGCTGAACGAGAAGCTCGAGGTGCTGAGCGTGGACAACGGCACCGACTACCGGCGCCGCACGCTGGAGCAGTTGCGCATGTACCTCACGCCCAACGACGCGGCGGCCGAGAAGGAAATGCGCAAGGCCTTCGACAAGCTGGCCGAGACGGCCGACGAAAGCCCGATCCTGCACATCGAGCAGCGCGAGATCCGTGCGCTGCGCAAGGCCGGCGGCGTGGTCTGGTTCGATTTCAAGACGCTGTGCGGCGGCCCGCGTTCGCAGAACGACTATCTCGAGATCGCGAGCCAGTTCCACACCGTGCTGTTGTCCGACGTGCCGCACATGCCGGTTCGCATGGCTTCGGAAGCACGCCGTTTCACGTGGCTGGTCGACGTCTTGTACGACCGGCGATGCAAGCTCATCATGTCGGCAGAGGTTCCGCCCGAGGCGTTGTACACCGAGGGGCCGCTGTCGCACGAGTTTCCTCGCACGGTTTCCCGGCTCACCGAAATGCAATCGAGCGAGTTCCTTGCCCTGGAACGCCGCATCGTCGACACCCGACTCACATGAAAAAAACCGCTCTTGCCTTGCTCATGGCGTTGGCCAGCCTCCCGCTTTGGGCGCAGTCCAATGCCGCGGCGGGCAATGCCGATCTCGATGCCGAGAAGCGCCGGCTTTCCTCCGAGCGCGAAGCCCTCGAGAAGCGCTTCGTCGAGGAGCGGGCCGCCTGCTACAAGAAGTTCGCGGTGGAAGACTGCCTGCGCGAGAGCCGCGAACGGCGTCGCAAGGAAGCCGACAACATCAAGCGGCAGGAAACTGCGATCAATGACATCCAGCGCCAGCGCAGCGGCGCGGCCGAGCTGCAGAAGCTCGACCAGAAGGCCGGCACCCAGCGTCCGCAGGACACCCGCGAGAAGCAGGACCAGTCGATCCAGAACCAGAAGGATCGCGAGCAACGGGCCGCCGACCACGCGACCAGCCGCGCCGCCACGGCTGCAGAGGCTGCCGAGCGCGAGCGTCAGTTCCAGTCCAAGCAGCAGGCGCACGCCGACGAGCAGGCCAAGGCCGCGCAGCGTCGGGCCGAGGCGCCCGAGGCCGTCAAGCGCTTCGAGGACAAGCAGAGACGCGCCGCGGAACACCGCGCAAGCCGAGAGCGGCAGAACGCCGACCGCGACAAGCCGCGCGGGGCTCCGCTACCGCCGCCCCCGGCCGAACCCGCCAAGCCCTGAGAGCGCCGCCTGCGCTCAGGCAGCGGCTGCCGGCAGCGGATCGAGCTTCAGAACGGCGATGGAGATGTTGTCGCCCGTTCCCCGGGCCCGGCGGCGCGCTTCGCCCACCAGGATTTCGACGGCGTCGCGCGGCGGCTGCGCATACAGCACGCTCGCCAGCTCCTCGGGGCTGAAGTAGTGCCAGAGTCCGTCGCTGCAGGCCATCAGCAGGTCGCCCGGGGCCATCTTCGGAATGAAGTAGGGATCGATGGGCGGTGGCGTGGTCGTCATGCCCAGGCAGCCCAGCAGGATGTTGCCCTGCGGGTGGATGTTGGCCTCGGCCTCGGTGATCTGGCCGCGGTCGATCAGCACCTGCACGTACGAATGGTCGCGCGTGCGCCTGATGAGCTGCCCGTCGTGGAAGTGATAGATGCGCGAATCGCCGGCATGGATCCAGGCGCAGTCGCCCTTGGGGTTCATGAGGAAGGCCGCGATCGTGCTGTGCGGCTCCTGCTCGCTGGAGACGGCGGTGAGCTTGATGACCGTGTGCGAGTCTTCGAGGATCTGCTTCAGCACCGCCTCAGGATCGTCCTTGCCGGGCTGGTAGCGGGTGAAGAGCTGGCGTGCTGTCATGAGCACCTGGTCGGAGGCCTTGCGTCCGCCGCTGCGCCCGCCCATGCCGTCGGCCACGATGCCCAGCACGCAGCCGGGCACGCGCGGATGGCTCATCAGCAGCACCTGGTCCTGCTGGTACGGGCGGTCTCCCTTGTGGAGTCCGGTGGCCGCTGCGAGTCGAAAGCCTTGGGTCATGAAGCAATATGCGCCTGAAGCGCGTGTTCCTGTCTTCTCGGAAATTCGTGTCAGGACGTATTATCGAATGAACATGCGCCGCGAAAACCCCGTGCGCGCTCCCCACCGTTGGACTCCAATCTTCATTCCCTTTCCCGCCAGCTGATCGAACTTCGCATCGAGCATGCCGATCTCGACGCCTCCATCGACCGGCTGGCCGAAGGCTCGCCGCAAGACGAGCTTCTGCTGCGGCGCCTGAAAAAGCGCCGCCTCGCACTGCGCGACCAGATCGCACGCCTCGAGAACATCCTCGATCCGAAAGAACCGGCGTGACAGGGCCGCTCGAAGACAAGGTGCGCGACGCCTTCGCGCAGGACGGCGGGCTGTCGCGTGCCGCGGACCAGTTCCGCGAGCGCTCGGGGCAAACCGAGATGGCGATGGCCGTGGCCCGGACCATCGACCAGGGCGGCGTGCTCGTGGTCGAAGCGGGCACCGGCGTGGGCAAGACCTTTTCGTACCTCGTCCCGGCGTTGCTGAGCGGCGAGCGCGTGCTGCTGTCGACCGCCACCAAGACGCTGCAGGACCAGCTGTTCGGCCGCGACCTGCCGCGTCTCGTGGAAGCGTTCGGCCTGCCGGTGCGCACTGCGCTGCTCAAAGGGCGCGCCAGCTACCTGTGCCTCCATCGGCTCGACATGGCACGCCACGATGCCTCGCTGCCGGAGCGCGGGAGCCTGCGCACGCTGGCCAAGATCGAGCAGTGGTCGAAGGCTACGCGTACGGGCGATCTGGCCGAGCTGCCGGGGCTCGACGAGCGCTCGCCGCTGATCCCGCTGATCACTTCCACGCGCGAGAACTGCCTGGGCGCGCAATGCCCGCAATTCAAGCCTTGCCATGTGAACCTGGCGCGGCGCGAGGCACTGGCGGCCGACATCGTCGTCATCAACCACCATCTTTTCTTTGCCGACCTCGCGGTGCGGGAGACGGGCATGGCCGAGCTGTTGCCGACGGTGAGCGTGGTGGTGTTCGATGAGGCCCACCAGCTCAATGAAACCGGTGTCCAGTTTCTCGGGGCGCAACTCGGCAGCGGCCAGGCGCTCGATTTCGCGCGAGACATGCTCGCTGCGGGCCTGCAGCATGCACGCGGCCTCGTCGACTGGCAGCAGCTGGTCTCCGGGCTCGAACGCGCTGCGCGCGAACTGCGGCTGGTGGTCGGCAAGCAATGGCCGGGCGCCAAGCTGCGCTGGCTGGGGGCCGCGCCCGAGGGAGTCGATCCTGCTGCATGGCAGCGCGCGCTGGACGACCTGCTGCAGGCATTCGAGATGGCCGCGGAAGGGCTCGCCACCGTCAGCGAGATATCGCCCGACTTCGTACGGCTGCACGAGCGAACCCGCCAGCTCGCGAAACGCACTGCGCGATTCGCCTTGCCTTGCGAGGTCGATTCCGTGCGCTGGGTGGACGTTGGTTCGCAGTTGCGGCTCGTCGAATCCCCGCTGGACATCGCCGACGCCATGCGCAAGCGAGTGCTGAAGATCGCCGACGAGGCCGATGACGCCGAGGCGGCCGACAGTGACGACGAGGATCTCGATGCCTACGGCGAGCGCCCGGCGCGCGATGCCGCCGGGCGCGAGGACGGCCGCCGCGCCTGGGTCTTCACCTCGGCCACGCTGGGCGACGAGCCCACGCTGCGCTGGTTCACCGAGCCCTGCGGCCTGCAGGACGCGGAAGTGCTGCGCGTGCAGAGTCCGTTCGACTACGCCTCGCAGGCCGCGCTCTATGTGCCGCGTGCGTTTCCCAAGCCCAATGATCCGTCGCACAGCCAGCGTGTCGCGCAACTGGCTGCGCGCGGTGCGGCCGAGCTAGGAGGCCGCACGCTGGTGCTGACTACTACGCTGCGTGCGCTGCGCACCATCGGCGACGAGATGAGGCAGCAGTTCGAAGTGCTCGACGCACAGGTGCGCCCCGACGTGCTCGTGCAGGGCGAACTGCCCAAGCGTGTGCTGATGGACCGCTTCCGCGAGGGCGCGAGTGCCGGACGCGCAGGCTGCGTGCTTGTGGCATCGGCCTCCTTCTGGGAGGGCTTCGATGCGCCGGGAGACGTGCTGCAGCTGGTGGTGATCGACAAGTTGCCGTTTCCGCCGCCCAACGATCCGCTGGTCGAGGCGCGCTCGCAGCGTCTGGAAGCGCAGGGCAGGAGTTCGTTCGCCGACTATTCGCTGCCGGAGGCGGCGGTGGCGCTGAAGCAGGGGGCGGGGCGGTTGATTCGCCGGGAAACCGACAGCGGCGTGCTGGCGATCTGCGATACACGGCTGGTGGCCATGGGCTATGGCCGCCGGTTGCTGGCGGCTCTGCCACCGATGCGGCGGCTCGAAAGCGAATCGGATTTCGATGCCGCGCTGGAAGCGCTCAAGACCTAGCCCGGGAGCCGGTCAGGCAATAAGGGCGGGTGTTCCGCCCTTATTGATTGCTTACCAGAGCTTCCACCAAGGGTCGTCCTTGCCCTTGAAGCCGTTCGCGAGATAGGTGCTCTTCGGATAGTTGGTGGTCAGCACGCGCTGGGCGTCGTCGCGCAGGTCCTTCATGCCGAGGGCGTCGTACGACTTGACCATGATGTACAGGGCTTCCTCGAGCGCCGGCACTTCACGGTAGTCGGCCAGCGCGACCTGGGCCCGGTTGATGGCGGCCAGGTAGGCGCCGCGCGAGTAGTAGTAGCGGGCCACGTGAACTTCATACTGCGCAAGCGAGTTCACGATGTAGTTCATGCGCTGGCGCGCGTCGGGGGCGTAGCGCGACTCGGGAAAGCGCGTGACGAGATCCTTGAACGACTCGAACGATTCCTTGGCTGCCTTCTGGTCGCGCTCCGACAGGTCCTGGCGCGTCATGAACGCGAACATGCCGAGGTCGTCGTTGAAGTTGATCACGCCTCGGAGGTAGAGCGCGTAGTCGAGAGCGGGGCTCGCCGGGTGCAGCTTCATGAAGCGGTCGATGGTGGCGATGGCGGCTGCCTTTTCGCCCGACTTGTACTGGGCGTAGGCCTTTTCCAGCTGCGCCTGCTGGGCCAGCGGCGTGCCGGCGGCGCGGCCTTCGAGCTTCTCGTAGAGGGGGATGGCCTTGTCGTAGCCGCCCGATCCGGCCTCGTCCTTTGCCTCCGAGTAGATGCGGTTGGGGCTCCAGGTGGCGGTCTTGTCGGCGGTGGAGGTCGACGAGCAGCCTGTTGCCAGCAGAGCCGCCGCGCTGAGCGCGATCCAGGCGGGGACCGATAATTTGGCGCGATACATCACATACGGCTTTCGTGAAACAGTTGCCCTCAATTATATCGACCGACCCTTTGGGCAATATCCCCGAGAGCACGGAGGTGGCCGAGCACGAAGAAGGCGCGGATCCCATCGAGCCCAGCGAGCGGCGGCCCTTCGTCATCGACCCCGCCCAGCACGGCCAGAGGCTCGATCGCGCGCTTGCGGCCCTGGTACCCGAGTTTTCCCGTAGTTATCTGCAGCAGCTGATCGAGGCCGGGGCCGTCGAGCTGCAGGGGCGCACGCTGACCAAGGCCTCCGTGGCAGTGAAGGCGGGGCAGGCCGGGCATATCGAGCTGCGCCCCACGCCCCAGAGCCAGGCCTTCCGGCCCGAGGCGATGGACATCGTCACCGTGTACGAGGACGAGCACCTGCGTATCGTCGACAAGCCCGCCGGCCTGGTGGTGCATCCGGCGCCGGGGCACTGGAGCGGCACGCTCCTGAACGGCCTGCTGGCGCTGGACCCGAAGGCCGTGCTTCTGCCGCGCGCCGGTATCGTGCACCGGCTCGACCGCGACACCAGCGGGCTGATGGTGGTGGCGCGCACGCGAGGCGCCATGGACGCGATGGTGGCGCTGATCGCCGCGCGCGAAGTCAAGCGGCAGTACCTGGCCATCGGTCACAGGCAGTGGGAGGGCGCCGCGGCACGCCATGTCGATGCCCCCATCGGCCGCGACCCGCGCAACCGGTTGCGCATGGCCGTGGTCGATCTCGAACGGCATGCGGGCAAGACGGCGCGCACGTTGATCGAGCGACTCGACAGCAACGCCGAGGGCTGCGCCGTGCGCTGCACGCTCGAAACCGGGCGCACCCACCAGATCCGCGTGCACATGGCTTCCATTGGCCATCCGCTGGTGGGTGATGCGCTCTACGGCGGGGCGCCGGCCGTCGGGTTGTCGCGGCAGGCGCTGCATGCATTCAGGCTGGCGTTCGTGCATCCCGTCACGCAGGCGGCGCTGGAGTTCCGTTCGCCGTTGCCGGCGGACCTCGTCCAGGCTTTGCAGTCCTGGGGGCTGGATTACAATCGCGCCTGACGGCCCGAGGGCCGCGCCGATCGCCCGAGACCGGCCTTGCGTTGCATTTGCCGCGTGCCTGCAGCGCCTACTCCTTCCATACATCTGAACAAAGCGCCCCAAGGCGCCTTTTCCCGGATAACGCGAACCATGAATACGGCGGATGCCAAGCGCATTCTCGAAACCGCCTTGATCTGTTCGAGCCAGCCGTTGCCGGTGCGTGATATGCGCGTGCTGTTCGACGACGAACTCGGTGCGGACACCATCAAGACGCTGCTGCTCGAGCTGCAGGAAGACTGGGCGCAACGAGGCCTTGAGCTGGTGAGCGTCGGCAGCGGCTGGCGTTTCCAGAGCCGCCCGGAGATGCGCGACCACCTCGATCGCCTGCATCCCGAAAAGCCGCCGCGCTACACGCGCGCCGCGCTCGAGACGCTGGCCATCATTGCCTATCGCCAGCCGGCCACGCGCGGCGACATGGAAGACATCCGCGGCGTGACGATCAACTCGCTGATCCTCAAGCAGCTGGAAGATCGCGGCTGGGTCGAGGTCATCGGCCACCGCGAGACGGTCGGCCGTCCGGCGCTGTATGCAACCACGCGCCAGTTCCTCGACGACCTGGGCCTGGCGTCGCTCGACCAGTTGCCGCTGATCGAAACACCCGCGCAGCAGGCGGCGCTGGTCGATGCGCTCGAGCAGGCTTCGGGCGAGCAGCAGGGGCTGCCGATCGACGCGGCTCCGGAGGCTGAGGCCCTCGCCGAGGGCGATGCGGATGCCTCCGGAATGGCGGATCTGGAGTCTTCCCCGGCCGAGGCCGGGCAGGCGCCAGCCGAGGTGGATGCGGAGACTGCTGCTTTGCAGCAAGTCGAAGAAGTCGTGGCAGAAGCGCCAGCGCTGGAATCCGGCGTCGCCGACATCGTGCCGGAAACCACCGAGGCGGCGGAATCCGTTGAAGCCGCTGAAGCCCAAATTGTCGAGAACGCAGCGGACGCCGAGGCGCCCGCCGGGCCGGAGCCCGAATCCGCGCCAGAACCCGATGCCCCGTCCGAGGACGAGGCCGACCCCCACGCTCCCTCTCCCGGAAAAACCCAATGAGCACAACCGACACCGAAGACGCAGCGATGCTGCCGGTCGAGCCCGAAGTCAAGAAGAAGAAAAGGGCGCCTGCAGCCAAGAAGGTTGCCGTTGATGCTATTGAATCGGTAGCGCTGCCGGAGGCTGAAGCGCCGAAGAAGCCGCGCGCGCCGCGCAAGAAGAAGCCGGTTGTGGAGGCTGTGACGGACGAAGCGTTGGCGGCGCCGGTCGTGGATGCCGCCGAAGCGGCAGTCGCGCCGGAGGCTGTTGTTGCCGTCGTCGAGGAGGCTCCGGTTGCTGTTGTCGCAGAGCCGGCCCGTGACCCCGCGCCGGTCGAGGCCGCCGCTCATCAGGCACCTCAGCCCGAACAGATCGAGCGCATCGGCGACCATGACGCCGAAGAAGATCAGGACGAAGACGAGGAAGAGCCCGACGAGGAAGAGGACGACCTCGACCGTGCCCGCCGCGCCGCCGAACGCGAGCAGCGCAACGCGCCGCCGCCCGAGCCGATCCGTTTCGCGGACGTCATCTCCGGCCAGTTCGATGCCGACGAAGAGAGCCCGGAAGTCCCTCCGCTCAAGCGCGTGCTGCTGCCCGAGGCCGATTCGCCCAAACTGCACAAGGTGCTGGCGCAGGCCGGCCTCGGTTCGCGGCTCGAAATGGAGCAGCTGATTCTCCAGGGCCGCATTTCCGTCAACAACGAACCGGCCCACATCGGCCAGCGCATCCAGTACGGCGACCAGGTCAAGATCAACGGCAAGCCGATCCGCTACCGCATCGCGCCTCCGCCGCCCCGCGTGATCGCGTACCACAAGCCCGTGGGCGAGGTGGTCACGCACGACGATCCGCAGAACCGCCCGACCGTGTTCCGTAAGCTGCCGCGCCTGCAGCAGGGCAAGTGGCAGTCGGTGGGCCGCCTCGACCTGAACACCGAAGGCCTGCTGCTGTTCAGCAGCTCCGGCGATCTGGCCAACCAGCTCATGCATCCGCGCTTCGGCCTGGAGCGCGAGTACGCCGTGCGGGTGCTGGGTGCACTCACCAGCGAGGAAAAGCAGAAGCTGCTCGACGGCGTGCGCCTCGACGACGGCATGGCCCAGTTCGGCGCCATCGAAGACGGCGGCGGCGAGGGCTCGAACTGCTGGTATCGCGTGACCATTTCCGAAGGCCGCAACCGCGAGGTGCGCCGCCTGTTCGAGTCGGTGGGGCATGCGGTCAGCCGGCTGATCCGTATCCGCTATGGCGCCATGGTGCTGCCGCGCGGCCTGAAGCGCGGTGCCTGGATGGAGCTCGACGAGCGCGACATCCGCGCGCTCTTCCAGGCTTCCGGTGGCGCGGTTGCTCGGCCCGGCCCACAGCAGCGGGGCCCGGGGCAGGAAGGCGGCGGTGGCAACGGCCGCGGCGGTCGCAACAAGAAGCGCCGTGGCAACCGCAATGGCGGTGGTGGCGGCCAGCAGCCGCGCGACATGCGCGATGCGCGTGACGACGGCGGGCGCGAAGCGCCGATCCCGAACCCGTTGGGCGACGGCCGTCCGCCGCGCGGCGACCGGGGAGGGCGCTCCAATCGCGGTGGCGGCAACGGTGGCCCGCCCCAGGGGCAGGGGCGTCGCAACAACAACAGCAGCCGCCAAGGTGGCGGCAATCGCCAGGGTGACGACCGCCAGCCGAACGGCGCCAACCAGCCCGATCCGATGAAGACCTCGCTGGGCTACATCGGCGCCGACAGCTTCTCGCGCCAGCGCAAGGAGCAGCGCGGAGGCCCGCGCCGCGGTGGCGGCGGTGGTGGGGGCGGCAACTTCGGCGGCCAGGGCGGCGGACGCCGCCGCGGGCGCTGAAAGTCAGCCGTCGGAGCGCGGCCTTTCGCGGGGTTTTCACCAATCCGCAAGGCCGCGCCGGTTAAAATCAGAGGCTTTGTCGACATGTGACGCAACAAACTCGTTGCAGTTGTGACAAAACACTTCAAAATCAAAGCTCCAGGAAGCATTTCAATGGCTATCGAACGTACCCTTTCCATCATCAAGCCCGACGCAGTTGCCAAGAACGTCATCGGCAAGATCGTTTCCCGTTTTGAAGCTGCCGGCCTCAAGATCGTCGCCGCCAAGCTGGTGCACCTGTCGCGCAACGAAGCCGAACAGTTCTACGCCGTGCACAAGGAGCGTCCCTTCTTCAAGGACCTCGTCGAGTTCATGATCTCGGGTCCCGTGTTCGTGCAAGTGCTCGAAGGCGAAAACGCCATCGCCAAGAACCGTGACCTGATGGGCGCCACCGACCCCAAGAAGGCAGCCGCCGGCACCATCCGCGCCGACTTCGCCGACAGCATCGATGCCAACGCCGTGCACGGTTCGGACGCTCCCGAAACCGCAGCGAACGAAGTCGCTTTCTTCTTCGCCGGCCTCAACGTCTACGCACGCTGAAGCCGTATCTCGCCCGATTCCATGACCACGGCCAATCTGCTCGATTTCGATCTCGAAGGGTTGGCTGCGTTCTGCGAAAAACTCGGCGAGAAGAAATTCCGCGCCACGCAGCTGTTCCGCTGGATTCACCAGCGTGGCGCCAGCGACTTCACCCAGATGACCGATCTGGCGAAGTCGTTGCGCGAGAAGCTCGCGACCACCGCTCGCGTCGAGGCCCTGCCGGTCATCACGCAGCACGAATCCAAGGACGGCACGATCAAGTGGCTGTTCGACGTCGGTGACGGCAATGCCGTCGAAGCCGTATTCATTCCCGAGGACGACCGTGGCACCCTGTGCGTGTCGTCCCAGGCCGGCTGTGCGGTCGGTTGCCGCTTTTGCTCGACGGGGCATCAGGGCTTCAGCCGCAACCTGAACACGGGCGAAATCGTCGCCCAGCTCTGGTTTGCCGAACACTTCCTGCGCAAGCATCTGAAGCGCGACGAACGCATCATCTCCAACGTGGTGATGATGGGCATGGGCGAGCCGCTGCAGAACTACTCCGCGCTGGTGCCCGCGCTGCGCACCATGCTCGACGACAACGCCTACGGGCTGTCGCGCCGCCGAGTGACAGTGTCGACCTCCGGCGTGGTGCCGATGATCGACCGTCTGGGCGCCGACTGCCCGGTGGCCCTGGCGGTCTCGCTGCATGCGCCCAACGACGCGCTGCGCGACGACCTCGTGCCGCTCAATCGCAAGTACCCGATCGCCGAGTTGATCGAGGCCTGCAAGCGCTATCTGGCGCATGCGCCGCGCGACTTCATCACCTTCGAATACTGCATGCTCGATGGCGTGAACGACCAGCCCGAGCATGCGCGTCAGCTCGTGGAGCTGGTGCGCAAGCATGACATCTCGTGCAAGTTCAACCTGATCCCCTTCAACCCGTTTCCGGCCTCGGGTCTGCTGCGCTCGCCGCAGCCGCGCGTGCTGGCATTCGCCAAAACGCTGAGCGAAGCCGGACTCGTGACCACCGTGCGCAAGACGCGCGGCGACGACATCGATGCCGCCTGCGGCCAGCTCGCCGGCGACGTCAAGGATCGCACCCGCGCGGCCGAACGCATGGCGCAGCGCCGTGCGACGGAGCAGCGCCCCGTTGTTTTGCACCCGGTCCGCAAGACCGCCTCCCAGGAGCATTGAACCGATGAGCATGGCCATTTCGATGACGACCGCGAACGTGCAGCGGATGCTGACTGTGGGTTTCGCGGGCGTCGCCGTTGCGTTGCTGCTTGGAGGCTGCGTGAACACGCGCACCACCACCACCAGCCTGGCCGACAACAGCAACTCGTCCAAGGGCACCGAGATCGTCACCGAGTCCGACGAGTCGAGCCGCCAGCGCCGCGCGCGCCTGCGCATGGAACTGGCCGCCGGTTATTTCGAGCACGGCCAGACCACCGTTGCGCTCGACGAGATCAAGCAGGCGCTGGCCGCCGACCCCAACAACGCCGACGCCTACAACCTGCGCGGCCTGGTCTACATGCGCCTCGACGACGCCGGCCTGGCGGAAGACAGCTTCCGCCGCGCCATCGCGATCAATCCGCGCGAACCGAACACCCGCCACAACTACGGCTGGCTGCTGTGCCAGCAGAACCGCTATGGCGATGCCGCCGCGCAGTTCAATGAAGCCCTGGCCGTGCCGACTTACGCCGACCGCGCCAAGACGCTCATGACGCAGGGCGTGTGCGAGCTCAAGGCCGGCCAGCGCGACAAGGCCGAGCGCAGCCTCATGCAGGCCTATGAGATCGATGCCGGCAACCCGGTGGTCGGCTTCAACCTGGCCTCGGTGCTGGCGCAGCGCGAGGAATGGTCGCGCGCGCAGTTCTACATCCGCCGCGTCAACAACAGCGCGGCGGCCAGTGCCGAGACGCTCTGGCTCGGCATCAAGATCGAACGAAAGCTGAACAACCGCGAGGCAGTCGCGCAGTTGGGAGGCCAACTGCAACGACGCTTCCCTCAATCGCGGGAGGCAACAGCGTACGAGCGCGGGAATTTCAATGACTGATCGGGTTTCGGAGTTCGGCACTTCTGCTGCATTGCCGCTGGACGCAGGCGACAACGCGAACAAGACTGCCGGCGACCTGCTGCGCGAAGCGCGCGAGGCCCACGGCCTGCACATCGAGATGGTCGCGGCCGCGCTGAAGGTGCCGCCGCAGAAGCTGATGGCGCTCGAGGCGGACGACATTGCCTCGCTGCCCGATCCGGTCTTCGCTCGCGCACTGGCGAGCAGTGTCTGTCGGGCCCTGCGCATCGATCCGGCTCCCGTGCTCGCGAAGCTGCCGAGTACCCAGAAGGTGTCGCTGGCCGAAACCGATCGCACTCTCCGCGCGAACATCGGATCGGGTACGCCGCGCTGGAACGGCAACGGCCGCTCGAGCGGGCTGCCGTCGCGCGCATTGCTGACCGTCGTGGTGCTGCTGCTGATCGGCGCCGGCGCGATGTTCTGGCTGCCGCAATCGGTGTTCGACCAGCTCAGCGCTTCCGTGGCGCGGCTGACGGCGCGCGGCGATGCCGGCACGGAATCGGCGCCCACCAATGGGCCGGCCTCAGCTGGCGGCTCGGTGGCCGAGACCGTGCCCACGCAGGCCGTGGCTCCGACCGGTCCAGTGGCAGGCGAAACCCCGACAGCTGCTCCTGCTCCCAATGCCCTCGCTGCTGTCGCCGCCGCCCCGGTGGCTACGGCCCCTGCCGCCACGCCGGTGGCGGCAGCCTCGAGCAGCCAGCAGCTCGTTTTCGTTGCACGCGAGGAGTGCTGGATCACCGTGACCGAAGCCGGCGGCAAGCAGTTGCTGCGTCGCAGCCTGCAGGCTGGCGAAACGGTCGGACTGTCGGGCACGCTGCCGCTGTCCGTCGTGATCGGTCGCGCTTCGAGTGTCGATGTGCAGGTGCGTGGCCAGCCCTTTGACCTGAAGCCCTTCACCAAGGGTGGGGGCGTGGCGCGTTTCGAGGTGAAGTCGTGACCTCCAGCAACTGTCTTCCTGTTCCCATCGAGGCTGCCGCCCCCAAGGCGCGCCGCTCACGCCAGGCCAGCGTGGTCTGGGGACCGCGCGTGGTCACGGTGGGCGGAGATGCCCCGGTGCGCGTGCAGTCCATGACCAACACCGACACCGTCGATGCCATCGGCACGGCGATCCAGGTGAAGGAGCTGGCCCAGGCCGGCTCCGAGATGGTCCGCATCACGGTCAATACGCCCGAGGCCGCCGCGCAGGTGCCCTACATCCGCGAGCAGCTCGACCGCATGGGCGTCGACGTGCCGCTGGTCGGTGACTTCCACTACAACGGCCATCGCCTGCTGACCGACTATCCGGCCTGCGCCGAGGCGCTGAGCAAGTACCGCATCAACCCCGGCAACGTGGGCAAGGGCGACAAGAAGGACAAGCAGTTCGGCCAGATGATCGACGCCGCCATGCGCTGGAACAAGCCCGTGCGTATCGGCGTCAACTGGGGCAGCCTCGACCAGGAGCTGCTCGCCAGCCTGATGGACGTCAACAGCCAGCGCGTCGAGCCCTGGGACGCCAAGCAGGTGATGTACGAGGCGCTGATCACCTCGGCCATCGAGTCCGCGAAGCTTGCCGAGTCGATGGGCATGGCCGGCAACCAGATCATCCTGTCGTGCAAGGTGAGCGGCGTGCAGGACCTGATCTCGGTCTACCGCGAGCTGGCCCGCCGCTGCGACTATCCGCTGCACCTCGGGCTCACCGAGGCCGGCATGGGCACGAAGGGCACTGTGGCGTCGGCCACTGCGCTTTCCATCCTGCTGCAGGAAGGCATCGGCGACACCATTCGCGTGTCGCTCACGCCGCAGCCAGGCGAGTCGCGCACGCAGGAGGTGGTGATCGCCTCCGAGATCCTGCAGGCGCTGGGGCTGCGCGTGTTCGTGCCGAGCGTTACCGCCTGCCCGGGCTGCGGCCGCACCACGAGCACCACCTTCCAGGAGCTGGCCAAGCAGATCGACGATTACCTGCGCATGCAGATGCCGGTCTGGCGCAAGAAATATCCGGGCGTGGAAACGCTGAAGGTGGCCGTCATGGGCTGCATCGTCAACGGCCCCGGCGAGAGCAAGCATGCCGACATCGGCATCAGCCTGCCCGGCACCGGCGAGGCGCCCGCGGCGCCGGTCTTCATCGACGGCGAAAAGGCGCTCACGCTGCGCGGCGACAATATCGCCAACGAGTTCCACCAGCTCGTCGAAAACTACATCGAAAAGCGCTTCGGCGGCGAGCACGCTGTCGCGGCCTGACATCTCCGCAGACTCATGGCTGAAAAACTGAATGCCGTCAAAGGCATGAACGACATATTGCCGCCCGAATCGGCGCGCTGGGAATGGCTTGAGGCCACCGTGCGCGACCTGATGGGGCGCTATGCGTACCGCAATGTGCGCACGCCGATCCTGGAGCGCACTGCGCTCTTCGTGCGCGGCATTGGAGAAGTGACCGACATCGTCGAGAAGGAGATGTACTCCTTCGAAGATCGGGCGGACAAGAATGGCAAGTTCGAGCATCTAACGATGCGGCCAGAAAACACCGCAGGACTGGTGCGCGCGGTGATCGAACACAACATGCTGTACGAAGGCCCCAAGCGGCTTTGGTACACCGGTCCCATGTTCCGCCGTGAGAACGTGCAGCGTGGGCGTTTCCGCCAGTTCCACCAGATTGGCGCCGAGGCGCTGGGTTTTGCCGGCCCCGACGTGGATGCCGAATTGATTCTGTTGGCCAACGCGTTGTGGAAGGCTGTAGGCTTGACCGACGTTCGTCTCGAACTCAACAGCTTGGGCCAGCCTGCGGAGCGTGCGCAGCACCGCGCTCAGCTGATTGCCCACTTCGAGAAGCATGCCGACAAGCTCGACGAGGATGGCAAGCGCCGCCTGCACAGCAATCCGCTGCGCATTCTCGATACGAAGAATCCGGCGATGAAGGAAGTGGTCGAGTCAGCGCCGAAGCTGATCGACTTCCTTGGTGCGGAATCGCTGGCGCACTTCGAGGGGCTGCAGGCCATCCTCAAGGCCAATGACATTGCATTCACGATCAATCCGCGTCTGGTGCGCGGGCTGGACTACTACAACCTCACGGTCTTCGAATTCGTCACCGACCGCCTTGGCTCGCAAGGCACGGTGTGTGCAGGTGGTCGGTACGACGATCTGATTACGCAAATCGGCGGCAAACCAGCGCCGGCCGTGGGCTGGGCAATGGGTGTCGAACGCGTGCTCGACCTGTTGAAGGAGCAGGGCGCCGGTGTTGCCCCGCCCGTGCCCGATGCCTACGCCGTGGTGCCTGACGCAGAGTCGATGCCTGCAGTGCTACGTACCTTGCAGCAGTTGCGTGAGTCAGGCATCAGCGTGCAGATGCATGCCGCTACTGCCGAAGGCCTCAGTGGCTTCAAGGCCCAGATGAAAAAGGCCGATGCCAGCGGCGCCACCTACGCCCTGATCTTCGGCGCCGATGAACTTGCGCGCGGCGAAGTGACTCTCAAGGCGCTGCGCGACGGAAGCGGCGCGCAGACCGCCCGGCCGCTTGCTGAAGTGGCCGCCTGGGCCGCCACCCTACAATCGCCGGCTCCCAACACCTGACAGCGCATGGCAACCCATCTCGACCTCGAAGAACAGGAACAGCTCGACCAGCTCAAGCATTTCTGGAACACCTACGGCACCCTGATCACCTCGATCGTGCTGATCGTTGCCGGCGCCTTCGTGGCCTGGAACGGCTGGCAATGGTATGGCCGCAACAAGGCGGCCCAGGCCTCGTCGCTCTACGACGAAATCGAGAAGACGGCGCAGGCGGGCGACCCGGCGCGCATCGCGCTCGTGCTGGACGACATGAAGAAGCGCTTCGCCGGCACCACCTACGCGCAGCAGGCAGGCCTGCTGGTCGCCAAGACGCTGTACGAGAAGGGCAATGCCGCCGGCTCGCGCACCGAGCTCGAGTGGGTCGCGCAGAACGCCGTCGACCCCGGCTACAAGGCTGTTGCAAGGCTGCGGCTGGCAGCCGAACTGCTCGACGGCAAGTCCTATGACGATGCCCTCAAGCAACTCGACGGCAGCGTGCCCAAGGAATTCGAGCCGCTGGTGGCCGATCGCAAGGGCGACATCTATCTCGCCCAAGGCAAGCGCGCTGAGGCGCAGACCGAATACCGCAAGGCGTGGACCGGCCTCGGCGCGACGTCCGACTATCGCCGCCTGATCGAGATCAAGCTCAATGCGGTCGGCGTCGACCCCAAGAGCCTGGCGCCTGTCGTCACCGTCACACCCGCAGCACCCAAAACTCCCTGACCGCATCATGAATTTCAAGCGTCTCATGCCTGAATCGACCGCCCTGCGTGCGGGATCAGCTCTCGTTTTGGTAGCGTTCCTCGCCGCCTGCTCGGGCTCGGCCAAGCCGAAGCCGGACGAACTCCCCGCCAACCCCGCCCTGATGGGCGTGCGCCAGGCCTGGACGGTGCGTATCCCCGAGGTGCAATTTCCGCTGACCTCCGACATCAGCGGCGATACGGTCACCGTGGCCGGCAGCGACGGCACGGTGGTTGCCATCGACGCGCGCGCCGGCCGTGAAGTCTGGCGCGCCAGCGTCGGCGCGCCGCTGGCGGCTGGCGTCGGCAGCGATGGTTCGGTGGCCGCGGTCGTCACCACCGGCAACGAGCTGGTCGCCATCGAGAACGGCAAGGTCCTGTGGAAGCAGAAGCTCTCGGCGCAGGCCTTCACCGCGCCGCTGGTGGCAGGCCGTCGCGTGTTCGTGCAGACGGCTGACCGCAGCATCAGCGCCTGGGACGGTCAGAGCGGCCGCCGCCTCTGGATCCAGCAACGCGCGGGCGAAAATCTCGTGCTGCGCAAGTCGGGCGTGCTGCTTGCCGTGGGTGACACGCTGGTCGCCGGCATCGGCGGCCGGCTGGTGGGTATCAACCCCGCCAACGGCACTTCACGCTGGGAATCGCCCATTGCGGCCCCGCGTGGCACCAACGACGTGGAGCGTCTGGTCGACCTGACCGGCAGCGTGAGCCGCTTCGGCGACACGATCTGCGCGCGTGCCTACTACGCCAGTGTCGGCTGCGTCGAGACCGTGCGCGGCTCGCTGGTCTGGAGCAAGCCCGCTTCGGGCGCGGACGGCGTCAGCGGCAACGACAGCTTTGTCTATGGCACCGAGTCCGACGGCAGCATCGTGGCCTGGCGCCGTGCCGACGGCGAGCGCGCATGGCAGATGTCCCGTTTCAAGAACCGCGTGCTGACCTCTCCGCTGGCCGTGGGCCGCTCGCTCATCATCGGCGAGAACACCGGCACGCTGCATTTCGTGTCGCGTGAAGACGGCGCGCTGCTCAATCGCGTCACCCCCGATGGCTCGGCCATCACCGTTGCTCCGGTGCTGGCCGGCAATACGGTCGTGGTGGTGACCGCCAAGGGTGGTGTGTTTGGCTATCGCCCCGAGTAATCTTCTTCTTTCTCCTTTCTTCTCTTTCCAAGGCCCGACCATGAAAACCGCGCCATCGAAAGGCCGGCCATGAAGCCGGTCGTGGCCCTGGTCGGGCGGCCGAATGTCGGCAAGTCGACCCTCTTCAATCGCCTGACGCAGACGCGCGACGCCATCGTCGCCGACTTCGCCGGCCTCACGCGCGACCGCCACTACGGCAACGGCCGCCTGGGCAAGCGCGAATTCATCGTCATCGACACCGGCGGCTTCGAGCCCGACGCGGGCAGCGGCATCTACAAGGAGATGGCCAAGCAGACGCGGCAGGCCGTGGCCGAGGCCGACGTCGTGATCTTCGTGGTCGACGCGCGAGAGGGGCTCTCGGCACAAGACCATGACATCGCCAACGAGCTGCGCCGTATCGGCAAGCCCTGTGTGCTGGTGGCCAACAAGGCCGAAGGCATGCACGACGGCACCAAGCTGGTGGACTTCTACGAGCTGGGCTTCGGCGAAGTACACGGCGTCTCTGCGGCGCACGGGCAGGGCATGCGCGGACTGGTCGAGCTGGCGCTGGCGCCGCTGAACCTGCCCGATGAAGATGAAGACGCCGAGGAAGACGACGTCAACAAGCCGATCAAGCTGGCTGTGGCCGGTCGGCCCAACGTGGGCAAATCCACGCTGATCAACACCTGGCTTGGCGAAGAACGCCTGGTGGCCTTCGACATGCCCGGCACCACGCGTGACGCCATCTCGGTGCCCTTCGAGCGCAACGGGCAACGCTTCGAGCTGATCGATACGGCCGGCCTGCGCCGCAAGGGCAGGGTGTTCGAGGCGATCGAGAAGTTCTCGGTGGTCAAGACGCTGCAGGCCATCGAGTCGGCCAACGTCGTGCTGCTGCTGCTCGATGCCACGCAGGGCGTGACCGATCAGGACGCGCACATCGCCGGCTACATCCTCGAAAGCGGCCGTGCGGTGGTGATCGCCATCAACAAGTGGGACGCGGTCGACAGCTACCAGCGAGAGCAGATCCAGCGGCAAATCGAGACCCGGCTGCCGTTCCTGAAATTCGCGGCGCTGCATTTCATCTCGGCCATCAAGCGGCAGGGCCTGGGGCCGGTGTGGCAGGCGATCGCGCAGGCCCACAAGTCGGCCACGCGCAAGATGTCGACGCCGGTGCTGACCCGGCTGCTGCTGGAGGCGGTGCAGTTCCAGGCGCCCAAGCGCGGCGGCATGTTCCGTCCCAAGCTGCGCTATGCGCATCAGGGGGGCATGAATCCACCGGTGATCGTGATTCACGGGAATTCGCTCGAGCATGTGACCGATGCTTACAAGCGCTTTCTCGAGGGGCGCTTCCGCAAGGAGTTCGATCTTGTGGGTACCCCCTTGCGCATCGAGTTCAAGAGCTCCCACAATCCCTTCGTCGACAAGGACGACTGAACCGTATTGGCGGCGGATGGCCGCCGTTGAGTCCCGACTGGGGTTGAAGTTCCGGCTTTTGAGAGACGTTATTTTTCAAAGGCTTTTGGGCGCGTATGCTGCGGCGCGGAAACCCTGTGTTAAGGTCTTCTCCTCCAACAACTACTCTTGAACACGGAGAATATCGTGAGCAATAAAGGGCAACTTCTGCAAGACCCGTTCCTGAACACCTTGCGTCGCGAGCATGTGCCGGTTTCCATTTATTTGGTGAACGGCATCAAGCTGCAAGGCCAGATCGAGTCTTTTGACCAATACGTCGTGTTGCTTCGCAATACGGTGACGCAGATGGTCTACAAGCACGCCATTTCCACCATCGTGCCAGGCCGTGCCGTCAACTTCTCGGCTACCGAGAACGACGACGCAGCAGCCTGATCGCGCGGAGCGCGGCAGCCCCCGCTGCCGCGCTTTTTCCAAATTTCCGATCCCGTTTGTCTGAACTGATTCCCCGCCAGGAAGGCGCCGCCGTTCTCGTCGGCGTCGATTTCGGGCTGCCCCATTTCGACAGCGAACTCGAGGAACTCGGCCTGCTCGCGCAGACCGCGGGCCTGACGCCCGTCGCCCGCCTCGCGTGCAAGCGCAAGGCGCCCGATGCGGCATTGTTCGTTGGCAGCGGCAAAGCCGAAGAAATCAAGGAGCTGGCCGCCCTGCACAGGGCGAGCGAAGTCATCTTCGACCAAGCCTTGAGTCCCGCGCAGCAGCGCAACCTCGAGCGCCAGCTCGATGTCGCGGTCTACGACCGGACCTTCCTCATTCTCGAAATCTTCGCCCAGCGCGCGCGTTCGCATGAAGGCAAGCTGCAGGTCGAGCTGGCTCGCCTGCAGTACCTCAGCACGCGGCTGGTCCGTCGCTGGTCGCACCTGGAGCGCCAGACCGGTGGCGCGGGCGTGCGCGGCGGCCCGGGCGAGAAGCAGATCGAACTCGACCGCCGGATGATCAGCGAGTCGATCAAGCGCACGCGCGAACGCCTCGCCAAGGTACAGAAGCAGCGCGGCACGCAGCGTCGCCAGCGCGAGCGGCGCGACACCTTCAACATCTCGCTGGTGGGTTACACCAATGCGGGCAAGTCGTCGCTGTTCAATGCGCTGGTCAAGGCGCGCGCCTATGCGGCCGACCAGCTGTTCGCCACGCTCGACACCACCACGCGTCACCTCTATCTGGGCGATGCACGGCGGCAGGTGTCCATCTCCGACACCGTGGGCTTCATCCGCGACCTGCCGCACGGGCTGGTCGATGCCTTCAAGGCCACCCTGCAGGAGGCGGTCGATGCCGACCTGCTGCTGCACGTGGTCGACGCGTCCAACCAGCACTACCCCGAGCAGATGGCCGAGGTGCAGTCGGTGCTGCGCGAGATCGGCGCGGACGCCGTGCCGCAGCTTCTGGTCTTCAACAAGCTCGATGCCCTTGAAAGCGCGCAGCATCCGCTGCATCTGCAGGACGAGATGGAAATCGACGGCGTGCAGGTTCCCCGCATCTTCCTCAGTGCCAGGAGTGGCGAGGGCGTGCCGCTTTTGCGTGCCGAGCTCGCCCGGCAGTCGGGCTCCGCACCCGATACGATGACCCCTGCGGCAGACGCTGAATTGCACGATGCAACCGATTGATTGGGCACAATCCCGCCACTGACAAGAGAACGAAGCGAATGAATTCAAAGCCAGCGCGGAGAGGGTTTCTGGGCATGTTCAACCTGAACGACGGCCGATGGGGTCGCGGCGACGAGCCGTCCTCCAACGGCGACCGCCCGGCCGGCAACCGCCCCCCTGATGCCAATCCCCCCGGCGCCCCGACGCCTCCGCCTTCGGGCAACAACAACGACAACCGCCCTCGCGGACAAGGTCCCAACCAGGGACCGCCCGACCTTGACGAACTCTGGCGCGACCTCAATCGCAAGCTCGGCGGTTTCTTCGGCGGCAAGGGCGGCGGCAACCGTCCCAACGGCGGCAGCAGCGGCGGTGGCGGCAACGGCTACAAGCCCGACATGAAGAACGCGGGCTTCGGCATCGGCCTCGTGGCCGCGGTGGCCGTCCTGATCTGGCTCGGCACCGGCTTCTTCATCGTGAACGAAGGCCAGCAGGCTGTCATCACCCAGTTCGGCAGCTACAAGAGCACCGTGGGTGCTGGTTTCAACTGGCGTCTGCCGTACCCCATCCAGCGCCATGAAGTGGTGGTGACCACCCAGATCCGCTCCGCCGACGTGGGCCGCGACGCCATCGTGCGTTCCACCGGCCTGCGCGAGTCGGCCATGCTGACTGAAGACGAGAACATCGTCGAGATCAAGTTCGCCGTGCAGTACCGTCTGAGCGACCCACGCGCCTGGCTCTACGAGAGCAAGGCGCCCGCCGACACCGTCGTGCAGGTGGCCGAGACCTCGGTGCGCGAGGTAGTGGGCAAGATGAAGATGGACGCCGCCCTCGCTGAAGAGCGCGATCAGATCGCACCACGCGTTCGTGCATTGATGCAGACCATCCTCGACCGCTACAAGATCGGCGTCGAAGTCGTCGGCATCAACCTGCAGCAGGGTGGCGTGCGCCCACCCGAGCAGGTACAGGCCGCGTTCGACGACGTGCTCAAGGCAGGACAGGAACGCGAGCGCACCAAGAACGATGCCCAGGCCTATGCCAACAACGTGGTGCCGCTTGCCACCGGTACGGCCTCGCGCCTGAAGGAAGAGTCCGAGGCCTACAAGGCGCGGATCGTGGCGCAGGCCCAGGGTGATGCGGGCCGCTTCAGCGCGGTGCTGGCCGAGTACCAGAAGGCCCCGCAGGTGACGCGTGACCGCATGTACACCGACGCCATGCAGCAGATCTACGCCAGCACGACCAAGGTGCTGGTCGACAGCAAGCAGGGCTCGAACCTGCTGTACCTGCCGCTCGACAAGCTGATGCAGCTCAGCGGCAGCGGCAACGCGTCGGCCACGCCGGTCGATGCGGCCAGCCCCAGCGTCGCCGGCACCGCGCCGACACAGTCCTCGGTGATCCCGGTGGCCCCCGCCACGACCGACGTACGCGGCCGCGATGGCCGCTCGCGTGACCGCGACGTGCGTTGAGAAAGGCCCAGAAGAACATGAACAGAATCGGATTCATCGCCACCTCGATCCTCGTGCTGCTCGTGCTGGCAAGCTCGACCCTCTTCGTGGTCGATCAGCGCCAGTTCGGCGTGGTCTACGCACTCGGCCAGATCAAGCAGGTCATTACCGAGCCCGGCCTGAACTTCAAGCTGCCGCCGCCGTTCCAGAACGTGTCGTACATCGACAAGCGCCTGCTGACGCTGTCTAGCGTGGATACCGAGCCGATGCTCACCGCCGAGAAGCAGCGTGTGGTGATCGACTGGTACGTGCGCTGGCGCATCAGCGACCCGCAGGCCTACATCCGCAACGTCGGCCTCGACGAGAACGCCGGCGCCCTGCAGCTGAACCGCGTGGTGCGCAATGCGTTCCAGGAAAACATCAACAAGCGTACGGTGCGCGACCTGATCTCGGTGCGCCGCGAGGCCCTGATGGCCGACGTGCAGCGCGAGGTGCTTTCGGTGGTCAAGGGCGCCAAGCCCTGGGGCGTGGATGTGGTCGACGTGCGCATCACCCGTGTCGACTATGTGGAGGCCATCACCGAGTCGGTCTATCGCCGCATGGAGGCGGAGCGCAAGCGCGTGGCCAACGAGCTGCGTTCGACCGGTACGGCCGAAGGCGAGAAGATCCGCGCCGACGCCGACCGCCAGCGCGAAGTGATCGTGGCGAACGCCTACCGCGACGCCCAGAAGATCAAGGGCGAGGGCGATGCCCAGGCCGCGGCAACCTACAGCGAGGCCTTCGGCCGCGACCCGCAGTTCGCGCAGTTCTATCGCAGCCTCGAGGCTTACAAGCAGAGCTTCAACAAGAAGAGCGACGTGCTGGTGCTCGACCCGTCGTCGGACTTCTTCCGCGCCATGCAGGGTTCGGGCTCGACCACCAACGCACCCCGTCGTTGATTTCCGGCCACAGCCGCAGCAGAAGCAGCCTTCAGGAGCCGTGAGCGCCGACACTTTCTGGAGCGCACTGGCGCTCGTCCTAGTGATCGAGGGCATCCTGCCTTTCGTGTCGCCGGGTGGGTGGCGGCGGGGCTTCGGGCAACTCATGCAGCTGCGCGACGGCCAACTGCGCTTTTTCGGGCTCTGCAGCATCCTGCTCGGGGTGTTTCTGCTCTGGCTCCTGGGCTAGGCTCGCCCGCCAATTGACACCCGCGCGGGACCCCGGGCTCGGTCCCGGTAGAATCCCGGTTTAACCACGCCCCCGATCCCCATGTCCGCCTGGGTCCTCCCGGATCACATTGCCGATGTGCTGCCCTCCGAGGCGCGCCACATCGAAGAACTTCGACGCCAGCTGCTCGATACCGCCCGTGGCTACGGCTACGAGCTGGTGATGCCGCCGCTGCTCGAGCACCTCGAATCGCTGCTCTCGGGCACCGGCGAGGCGCTGGATCTCCAAACCTTCAAGCTCGTCGACCAGCTCTCCGGTCGCAGCATGGGCCTTCGCGCCGACACCACTCCCCAGGTGGCGCGCATCGATGCCCACCTGCTGAACCGCGACGGCGTGGCTCGCCTGTGCTACTGCGGCCCGGTGCTCCACACCCGCCCGGACCGTCCGCACGCCACCCGCGAGCCCCTGCAGTTCGGCGCCGAGATCTACGGCCACGCAGGGCTCGAAGCCGACACCGAAACCCTGCTGCTGGCGCTCGACTGCCTCGACGCCGCCGGCCTGCGCGATGGCGTGATCGTCGACCTGGCCGATGCCCGCATCGTGCGTGCCCTGTTCGCCGGCGTGCCGGTCGACGGCGCAACCCTGGCCCAGGTGCATGCAGCGCTGGCCGCCAAGGATGCGAGCGAGCTCGAATCGCTCACGAAGAATTTCCCCGTCGCCTCGCGCGACGGACTGCGCGCGCTGGTCCAGTTGTACGGCGACGAGGCGGTGCTCGACGAGGCTGCCAAGGCCCTGAAGGGCACGCCCGCCGTGGGCGCCGCGCTGGCTGACCTGAAGCTGCTCGCCGCCGGCCTGCAAGGCGTGGCCGGCCGCCAGATCAGCTTCGACCTGGCCGACCTGCGCGGCTATGCGTACTACAGCGGCATGCGCTTCGGCATCTACGTGCCCGGCGCGGCCGATTCGCTGGTGCGCGGCGGCCGCTACGACGAGGTGGGGGCGGTGTTCGGCCGCAACCGTCCGGCCGTCGGCTTCAGTCTCGACGTGCGCGAACTGGTCGGCGTGCTGCCGGCCCGCCCGCTGCGCGCTGCTATCCGCGCGCCCTGGAGCGACGCCGCCGGCCTGCGTCAGGCCATTGCCCAATTGCGCAAGTCCGGTGAAACGGTAGTCTGCGTGCTGCCGGGCCATGGCAGCGAAATCGATGAATTCCACTGCGACCGCGAGCTCGTCGAGCTGGCCGGCCAGTGGAGTGTCCGTGCGATCTGATTTTTCAAGTAATGGAACGAGCATGAGCGTAACCACCGGAAGAAACGTGGTCGTCGTCGGCACCCAGTGGGGCGACGAAGGCAAAGGCAAGCTGGTCGACTGGCTGACGGAGAGCGCCCAGGGCGTGGTCCGCTTCCAGGGCGGCCACAACGCGGGCCACACGCTGGTCATCAACGGTGTGAAAACCGCGTTGCACCTGATCCCGAGCGGCATCATGCGGCCTGGCGTCAAGTGCTACATCGGCAACGGCGTGGTGCTGTCGGCCGCCAAGCTGTTCGAGGAAATCGAAGGGCTGGAGAAGGCCGGCGTCGAGGTGCGTTCGCGCCTGCGCATCAGCGAGGCCTGCCCGCTGATTTTGCCCTTCCACGCCGCGCTGGACATTGCGCGCGAGGCCTACCGCGAGAAGGGCGGCATCGAGAAGATCGGCACCACTGGCCGCGGCATCGGCCCGGCTTATGAAGACAAGATCGCCCGCCGCGCGCTGCGCGTGCAGGACCTGAAGCACCCCGAGCGCTTCGCGGCCAAGCTGCGCGTGCTGCTCGAACTGCACAACCACGTGCTGACCCAGGTGCTGGGCGCTCCGGCCATCGACTTCGACGAAGTCTTCAACGAAGCCATGAAGCACGCCGAGCTGCTCAAGCCCATGATGGCCGACGTCTCGCGCGAGCTGAACGACGCGAACAAGAACGGCGCGAATCTGCTGTTCGAAGGCGCGCAGGGCACGCTGCTCGACGTCGACCACGGCACCTATCCGTACGTCACCTCCAGCAACTGCGTGGCCGGCAATGCCGCCGCGGGCTCGGGCGTGGGCCCGGGCATGCTGCACTACATCCTGGGCATCACCAAGGCTTACTGCACGCGTGTGGGCGGCGGTCCGTTCCCCACCGAACTCGACTGGGCCACGCCCGGCACCCCCGGCTACCACATGAGCACCGTGGGCGCTGAAAAGGGCGTGACCACCGGCCGCAGCCGCCGTTGCGGCTGGTTCGATGCCGCGTTGCTCAAGCGTTCGGCGCAGGTCAACGGCCTGTCGGGCCTGTGCATCACCAAGCTCGACGTGCTGGACGGCCTCGAGAAGCTCGAGCTGTGCACCGGCTACGAACTCGATGGCGAGACCACCGACATCCTGCCGATGGGCGCGGACGAGATCGAGCGCTGCACGCCGATCTACGAAACCCTCGAAGGCTGGAGCGAAAGCACCGTGGGCGTCACGCAGTACGACAAGTTGCCGATCAACGCGCGCCTCTATCTGCAGCGCATCGAGCAGGTCACCGGCGTGCCGATCCACATGGTCTCGACCAGCCCCGACCGTGACCATACGATCATGATGCGCCACCCCTACCTGGCCGATTGATCAGGCCACCCCCAGGCTTGCCCACTTCGTGTGGCCGCCAACCCCCTTGCAGGGGGCAACACCAGCGGCCCGGCAAAGCCGGTTCCGCGGTGTTCCCCCAAAGAAGAGACATTGAAGGAAAACCCACGCTATGTTGACTGAAGACGGCAAGCATCTCTACGTCAGCTACGACGAATACCACAACCTGATCGAGAAGCTCGCGATCAAGGTGCACCAGTCGGGCTGGCAGTTCGACACCATCCTGTGCCTGGCGCGCGGCGGCATGCGCCCCGGCGACGTGCTCTCGCGCATCTTCGACAAGCCGCTGGCGATCATGTCGACCAGCTCCTACCGCGCCGATGCAGGCACGGTGCAGGGCCACCTCGACATCGCCCGCTACATCACGACGCCCAAGGGCGAGATCGCCGGCAAGGTGCTGCTGGTGGACGATCTGGCCGACTCCGGCCACACGCTGCATGCGGTGATGGACATGCTGCGCAACAACTACCCGCCCATCACCGAACTGCGCAGTGCGGTGATCTGGACCAAGGCGCTGTCGACCTTCACGCCAGACTACCAGGTGGAATTCCTGGCCACGAACCCGTGGATTCACCAGCCCTTCGAAGGCTACGACTCCATGGGCGCGGAGAAGCTGATCGAGAAGTGGTCGGTCTGAACTGACCCCGCCGGCGCCGCCTTACCCGGCGTCGGTGAACATCGCGGTGTAGCGCCGCTGCATTTCCTCCGGCGTCAGCTTTTCGATGCTGTGCCCCACGTTCCAGCGATGGCCGAAGGGGTCGTGAAAGACGCCGGAGCGTTCCCCATAGAACTGATCCTGCGGTGCCATGTCCAGCGTGGCGCCCGCCGCGACGGCGCGCGCCACCACCGCGTCGGCATCGTCCACGTGCAGGTGCAGCGAGACGGACGTGTTGCCCAGCGTCTTCGCGCTGAGGATGCCGAACTCGGCGAATTCTTCCGAGATCATCAGGATCGCGCCGTTGTGAAAGTCCAGCTCGGCGTGGCCGATGCGCCCGCTCGGTTCGGTCAGGCGGAAGATCTCCTTCACTTCGAAGACCTTGCAATAGAACTCGATGGCTGCCTTGGCGTCGTGGACGCAGAGGTACGGAAACAGTTCGTGGATGGCCATGGCCTTGATGTCCCTTCGGGTTGAGATGGGCGCGATTCTGGCTTTCGCGGCGCTTCGGGTCTTGAACAAATTTGACCCTGCTGGCGTGCTGCCCGGTCAGACCCGCACGTGCCGTGACGACACGGGAGCCGCGCGCCGGTACGCCTGCGGCGACATGCCGGCGATCGCAAGGAATTCACGATTGAAGTGAGCCTGGTCGCTGTAACCGGCTTCCAGCGCCAGTTCGACCCAGGGCCGGGTGGCATCCAGCGCGAACTCTCCCAGCACGCGATCGAAACGCAGCATGCGCGCGTACTGCTTGGGTGCGATGCCGGTCATGTCGCGGAACAGCTCGATGAAGCGCCGGTGGCTGTAGCCGCTCTGCTTCACCAGTTCGCCGATCGCACCGGCCTGTCTGCCGTCGCCGGCGCTGTAAAGGCTCGCCAGCGCCTGCGCCACCGCGGGGTGCAGGCCGTGCATGGCGCGGGCTTCCATGCGAGCGCACAGCAGGGCATCGAGGATCGCAAGCTGGCGCGTCAGGGAACCGGCGTTCTGAAGCTGTTCGAGCGCGAAGCCCGCGTCTGCGCCCCAGAGTGCGTCGAGCGGCGTGTGGCAGTCGGCCAGCGCGCCCTCGAGAGCGCCGAGCAGGGCCCTGGCTGCGCCCGGTTGCAGCATCGCGCCGACCGAGGCTGTCTCGACCGACACGTCGCGCACGAAGAAGGCGCTGCGGGTCCCGCCCACCATGATGTGGCCCACGGTGAAGCCCTCGGCGTCCGCATCGTTGCGGAAGAGGCGCAACGGCGGTCCACCGAGCCGGAACACCAGGTGCATGCCGCCGGTGGGCAGCACATGCTCGCGCGCACCCGGCCTCTCGATGGGCTTGTCCGTGGGCGCCGAGGCCCACATCAGCCGCACGAAGGGGCGCAGGCGAGGGGAGGGCAGGCGTGTCAGCTGCATGCGGTCTCCATCTATTGGCCCGGCAGCCGTTCGAAGATGGTGACGTCTTCAGGCAAGAGGTGGAAGGGCTGCTTCTCCTGGGCCCAGAACACCATGTCCGGACCTTCAAAAGCTGCCGGGTCGTCCAGTGCTCCCACCTTGACGATCAAGCCGCCGGGTGCCTTGGGCGAACGCGAGGCGACGTGCACGCCGCATTCGGCGCAGAACTCGCGGGCTGGAGCATCGCTTGTATCCGCCCGGGCGAATCTGCGCGGCTCGCCCCGGGTGTAGCGGAAGGCGCCGGCCTCCAGGCCGATGAACATGTTGCCGGCGCCGCCCGAGACCTTCTGGCAGGTCCGGCACAGGCAAAGCCCGCGCATGCGTATCGGTCCGTCGATCCCGAATCGCAACGCGCCGCAGAGACAGCCACCGGTCAGGGTCATTCGCAGGTTCCAGCTTGGTTGCCGGATTCTGGCAAGGGCATGGGCCATGCGCAAATCAGAGTTCTGCCCCCTGGGGGAAACCGCCGCAGGCGGGCGCCTGATTCGATCCACTAGCATCTGCACATGAGCAAGCCTTCCACGACCCTGATCCACCACCCCTACGTTCCGCCCGCCACCTTCGCCGCGCCGCAGCCCGGCGTGTTCAAGGCATCGACCGTGTTCTTCGCCGACGTGGCCGCCATGCGTGCGCGCGACTGGCGCACCAAGGCCGGCTACACCTACGGCCTGCATGGCACGCCCACCACCTTCACGCTGGAGGAGCGCCTGGCCACGCTCGAAGGCGGCACCGAATGCCTGCTCGTGCCCAGCGGGCTGGCGGCGATCTCGCTGGTCTCGTTCGCCTTCCTGAAGACTGGCGACGAAGTGCTGATCCCCGACAACGCCTACGGCCCGAACAAGGCACTCGCCACCGGCGAACTGGCGAACTTCGGCATCACCCACCGCCTCTACGACGCGATGAACCCGGCCGATCTCGCGGCCAAGCTGTCGGAGCGCACGCGGCTGGTGTGGGTCGAGGCGGCAGGCTCGGTGACGATGGAGTTCCCGGACCTGCCCGCGCTCGTCAACGTCTGCCGTGCGCGCGGCGTGATGACCGCGCTCGACAACACCTGGGGCGCGGGCCTGGCCTTCGCGCCCTTCGATTTCAACGGCAGCGGGCAGGGCGTCGACATCTCCGTGCATGCGCTCACCAAGTACCCCAGCGGCGGCGGCGATGTGCTCATGGGCAGTGTGACCACGCGCGACGAGCGCCTTCACCGCGCGCTCAAGCTCACCCACATGCGCATGGGCTTCGGCATCGGCGTGGGCGACGTCGAGACCTTGCTGCGCTCGCTGCCCAGCATTGCGCTGCGCTATGCCGCGCACGACCGTTCCGCGCGCGAACTGGCCGGCTGGCTCAACGGCTGCGAGGAAATCGCGCAGGTGCTGCATCCGGCGCTCGAAGACTCGCCCGGCCATGTCCACTGGCGCGCCCTCTGCGGCGACACCAATCTGGCCGCGGGTCTTTTCTCGGTGGTGTTCGACGAGCGCTACAGCACCGAACAGGTCGACCGCTTCTGCGACAGCCTGCAGTTGTTCCGCCTCGGCTACTCGTGGGGCGGGCCGATCAGCCTGGTGGTGCCCTACGACATCGGCCTGATGCGCGATGCCAGCGTGGCGCGCTGGCCGTACAAGGGCACGCTCGTGCGTTTTTCCATCGGTCTCGAAGACGTCGAGGACCTGCGCGCGGACCTGCAGCAGGCATTGGCGCGGATGTAGGAAACCGCTTCCTGCCCCGTGGGTACCCCGTGGTTGGGTACCGTCTTGAGACTGCACCGTTATCGCTTACAGTAGGCCACGCGCAGTCACCCTGACTGCCTCGCCCAAGGAGAAGCAGTGGCAACACCCAATTACGGCTACGAGAAGCGCCAGAAAGAGCTGGCCAAGAAGAAAAAGAAGGAAGACAAGCTCCGGGAAAAGGCGAACCGCAAACTCAATCAGAGCAGCGACGGCCTGGCTCCCGGAGACCCGGAAACCGACGTGGCCTCGCTCGAGCACGATCCACCCACGGTTCCCGAGTTGCCTACCAAGAACGGTTGATCCGCTCCTGGCGTACCAATCAGAAAGCCGCTGCAGGCCTGCGCCTGCGGCGGCTTTTTTCATTGTTTCGGCAGGAGCTTGCGCAGTTCGGCCCAGACGTTGTCGAGCAGTTGCGGCTGCGCGGCGGCCGTCGGGTGGATGCGGTCGGCCTGAAACAGCGAGAGCGCGTCGGGCGCATCGGCCACTCCCTTGAGCAGGAAGGGCACGAGGGCAGACCTGGTCGCGCCCGCTACCTTGGAGAACACCGCCTCGAAGCGCCGCGTGTAGTCGCCGCCGTAGTTGGGTGGCACCTGGATGCCGACGATGAGCACCTTCGCGCCCGCGGCCTGGGCGGCCCTGGTGATCTGCATCAGGTTGCTTTCCGTATCCGACAGCGGCAGGCCGCGCAGGGCGTCGTTGGCGCCCAGTTCGAGCACCACATGGCTGGGCTTGTGCTGCGCGAGCAGCGGCGCGAAGCGGGCGCGCCCGCCCGAGCTGGTGTCGCCGCTGATGCTGGCGTTGACCACGGTGGCCGCGATCTTCTGCTGCGCAAGCCTTTTTTCGAGCAAGGGTACCCAGCCTTCGCCGCGCTTGAGGCCGTACTCTGCGCTCAGCGAATCGCCGAGCACCAGGATCACCGGCTTGCCTGCCGTCTGTTGGGCCTGGGCCTGCGCCGCGGTCGCCCATAGCCCCGCGCTGCCGAGCGCGGCGGTGGTCAAGATAAAGTCACGTCGATTCAAAACCAAAGCCCTTTCCATGTCCCAACCCCCGTCTGATGCCATTGTCGCCGTCGAGCATGTCTTCAAGTCCGTCACCGATTCGACCGGCACGCTGGACATTCTGCAGGACATCGATTTCACCCTCGGCGCGCGGGAAACCGCGGCCATCGTCGGCGCCTCGGGCTCCGGCAAGAGCACGCTGCTGTCGATCATCGCGGGGCTGGATACGCCCACTCGCGGCACCGTGCGCCTTGCCGGGCAGGACATCTTCTCCATCGACGAAGACGAGCGCGCCGCGGTGCGGGCCCAGCGCGTGGGCTTCGTGTTCCAGAGTTTCCAGCTGCTCGGCAACCTCAGCGCGCTCGAGAACGTGATGCTCCCGCTGGAGTTGGCCAACCGCAAGGACGCGCGCAAGGCCGCCACAGAAATGCTCGGCCGCGTCGGCCTGGGCCAGCGGCTGGGCCATTACCCGAAAGTGCTCTCCGGCGGCGAACAGCAGCGCGTAGCGCTGGCCAGGGCCTTCGTGGTCCAGCCGGCGCTGCTGCTGGCCGACGAGCCCACCGGCAGCCTCGACTTCGCCACCGGCGAGCAGGTCATGCAGCTGATGTTCGACCTCAATCGCGAGCTCGGCACCACGCTCGTGCTCGTCACCCATGACCGGGGCATCGCCGCCCGTTGCGAACGTCGGATCACCATCGAGGCCGGGCGCGTCGCGCTTAATGAAAAAGTGGCTCTGGCGCCCGCCTGACAAGCGCAATAAGCTATGAAATATAAATAAAGCGCCCGCCACTTTCGAGGAGATGTTCATGGAGGAGCTTCCGCCCGACGCCGTTCTGGCGCTGCAGCGAGGCAGGATGATCGAGGCCATCAAGATCGTGCGCAACCGCACGGGCCTCGACCTCAAGTCGGCCAAGGAAGCCGTCGACCGCTATGCCGATCGGCTCGCAAGCGGGGAGGACGACAACGACCACGGGCGAGGCGCGCCCGCCGCGGCCATGCAGGACCGCGGCTTTGCATCGATGCCCTCCATCGCGCTCGCGGCCCTGGCGCAGGGCAACAGGATCGAGGCCATCCGCCTCACGCGCGAAGCCACCGGCCTGAGCCTGTCGGCCGCCAAGCGGCTGGTCGACAACCATGACGACCCCGCCCTGGGCGGTTTCGGCCCGCTGGCCCGGCACATGCCTCGCCGTCCGATGGTCGAGCCCGGCCGTGTGCAGGGTGCCGGTTACAAATGGCTGCCGACCTTGATCATCCTGCTGGCGGCGATCATGGTCTGGCTGCTGTTCGGCGGAAAGGCCTGAGCTGATGATCGTTCCCCAGTTCTGGGCCGAAGGCCGCGTCCAGGAGCGCGTGGATGGCAAGCAGGTCACCGTGCGCCGCTACGGCTGGTCCGACGACAGCCCGCTGGCCGCGCAGGCGCACGCCGACCAGCGCGCCCGCGACGCGTTCGACCGCATCGTGCACAAGGGCGAGAAGCTCGAGCTCCGCGAGCGCAAGATGCCCTACAACGGCGCTGACGGCGTGCCGATCCGCGAGGAAATCGTCGAGCGCCAGGGCGACACCGTCATCACGCGCAACACCTACGGCGCACGCTGCCTCAACACGCCCGACGTGATGTTCGTCGACATCGACTTCGAGGAGCCCCTGCGCGGCAGCGTCTTCGGCTTCGCGCTGGTGCCAGCGCTGATCGCCGGGGTGGTCGGCGGCTGGGCCGCCAGGACCTGGCTGGGCGGGCTCATCGCGGGCATCGTGGTCTTCGTCGTGGCCTGGGTCATCGGCCAGCGCAAGAAGCGCGGCGAGCACAGCGGCAACCCCGCACCCGAGAAGCGGGCGGCGGAGCGCATCGCGCGCTTCATGCAGCAGCATCCCGACTGGCATCTGCGCATCTACCGCACTCCCGCAGGCTTCCGCTTGCTGGCGATGCACGATGTCTTCGACCCGGCCGACACCGCGGTGGCCGATTGCTTCCATGCGCTGGGCGTCGACAAGGTCTACGCGCGCATGTGCCGTAACCAGAACTGCTTTCGCGCCCGGGTGAGCGCCAAGCCCTGGCGCGTCGGCATCGGCGACCACATGCGGCCCCAGCCCGGCGTGTGGCCGGTGTCCCCCGACAGGCTGCCCGCGCGCGACGCATGGGTCGCGCGCTACGAAAAGGCCGCCGAAAGCCACGCTGCCTGCCAGTACCTGGAGAGCGTGGGCAATGCTGCGACGGTGCATCCGAGCGCACTGGCGGTGCAGGAACTGCACGACGAGCGCACCCGCGCACTCAGCGGCCTGCCGCTGGCCTGAGCACGCGGCCCGTGCCGGCTTCGAGGGGGCGGGGATAATCGGAGGATGTCTTCCCCCAAAGTGATCTTCGGCTTCCATGCCGTGGGCGTGCGCCTCAAGACCGCGCCCAAATCGGTGCTCGAAGTGCTGTTCGACGCCAGCCGGCGCGACGCGCGCATGAAACAGTTCCTTGCCCGCGCGCAGGAAACCGGCGTGCGTCTCATCGAGGCCGACGGTGCTCGGCTGTCCAAGCTCAGCGGCAGCCATGGCCACCAGGGCGTGGTGGCGCGGGTCGAGCCAGTCTCCCAGGTCCGCTCGCTCGACGAACTGCTCGAAGGCCTCGAAGAGGCCGGCACCGTGCCCCTGCTGCTGGTGCTCGACGGCGTGACCGACCCGCACAACCTCGGCGCCTGCTTGCGCGTGGCCGACGGTGCTGGCGCGCACGCGGTCATCGCCCCCAAGGATCACGCGGCCGGCATCAACGCCACCGTGGCCAAGGTGGCGAGCGGTGCGGCCGAGACGGTGCCGTACTTCATGGTCACCAACCTTGCGCGCACACTCAACGAACTCAAGGAGCGCAACATCTGGTGCGTGGGCACCAGCGACGACGCGCCGGGCACCATCTACCAGAGCGACTTCAAGCGCCCGCTCGCGCTGGTGCTGGGCGCCGAGGGCGAGGGCATGCGGCAACTCACCCGCAAGACCTGCGACGAGCTGGTGAGCATTCCGATGGCGGGCGCAGTCGAGAGCCTGAACGTCTCGGTGGCCAGCGGCGTGTGCCTCTACGAGGCGATGCGGCAGCGCGGCGCCTGACCGGGCGCTGGTCCTGGCCTCCTAGTCGCGGGGCAGCGATCCGCCCTTGCGGTGGAAGTAGACGAGTTCCGCCATTCGCCGCATCGGCGGCGTGCCGAGCAGGCGGTTGAACATCCAGTCGTTCTGGAAATGGTCGAAGGCCCAGCGCAGCACGCGCTTGAGCCTGAAGCCCGGGTAGCCGCGCACGAACCACGTGGCCGGATCGCCAACTTCGCCGCGCACGAAGCGCGCCACGGCTTCGCCCGCACGCTGCCCGTGCAGCAGGGCTGTGTGGATGCCGCCAGCTGTCACCGGCGACACCATGCCGGCCGCATCGCCCACCAGCAGCGCCCGTTCGCGCGCCACCACCGGAAGCACGCCGCCGCAGGGGATCATTCCCGCGCGTATCGCGACCGGTGGAGCGTCGCCGGGCGTGACCACGGGGGCTATCTTGCGCAGCAGCGGGTCGAGCCTGAGCGCTCCGGCGTCGTTGTGCACCATGCGGCGGGCCAGCCCGATCTGGCTCACGCCGACGCCTTGCAGCGCCCAGCCGATGTAGCCAGGTGCCAGCTTGCGGTCAATGAAGCAATGCAGCAGGTCGGGCGCCATCCGCGCGCCCTGGTACTCGTGCTCGACGCCGTAGAGAAAGCGCGTGTTGCGCGAAAGGCCGAGGGCCTTGGCAACACGCGAGTGCGGGCCGTCGGCGCCCACGAGGTAGGTGGCGGTGATGCAGGGCCCTTGCGCAAGGGGCACCTCCCACCGGCCGTCGAGCCAGAGCGCCTGCTCGAACAGCGTGCCCAGCCGAACGTCCACGCCGCAGGCACGGGCAGAGTCCACCATCCAGTCGAGCAGAGCAGGTGCGTCGGTGGCCCAGAACCAGTAGCCGGGCGCATGAAGGTCGACATGGCGCATGTCGGGGGCATAGAGCCTCACGCCTTCGATGCGGCGCACCAGCGCGGGTGGCACTTCGGCCAGCCAGGGCACGCTGTCTACCGCGTCCTTGACGATGATGCCGGTGGTGTGCAGCTTGGCGCCGGCGGCGGTCTTCTTCTCCAGCACCATCACGCTGAGGCCCGCGAGGGCTGCGGCCCGGGCGCAGGCAAGGCCCGCGAAGCTGGCGCCGACGACGAGAAGATCGACCTTGAGGTTGCCGGGACCGTGGCCCGGCACGGGCGCCGGGGCCGGCTGGGGTGTCGCGCAGGACGAAGGGGTGAGAGGAGAAAAGAGGCTGGAAGAGGAGTGCATGAGGCTGCCGACTGGATGCGATGCGCACCGCGGCCTGCGGTGCGGACGCGAAGTTAGCCAGCCAGCGTGCGCGCGGCGTGAAGCCTGTGTGAACTTGCGCGCGAGGCGCCCAGGCTACTCCGGGCTCGCCACCAGCAGATAGCGACACGCGCTGCGCCCCAGCGCCTTGAAGACCAGCGGCCGGTCCACGCCGAAGTCGAGGCAGTCGCCCGGCGCGAGTTCGAAGCGCTCCTCGCCGTAGTCCACCTGCAGAGAGCCTTCGAGCATCCACAAGCACTGCCGATAGGGCTTGCCGCTCCAGCGGGGGTAATCGACCTGCGCCGAGCGCGGCAGTTCGACCTCGACCAGCTCGACGCCGCTGCCGCCCGCATGGCGCTCGGCGACCTGCCGCCGCAGGTAGCCGGCCTTCGGATCGCGCCAGACCTCCTGCTGGGCGCGCGTGCGCAGCCGCTGGGGCTGCGCCTTCTCCTCGGTCAGGAGCTGCGCCAGCGGCACGCCGAGGCCGGCGGCCAACCGTCCCAGCAGTACGGCCGTAGGGCTGCTCTGGGCGCGCTCCACCTTGGAAATCATGGCCTTGCTCACGCCCGAGCGCTCGGCCAGCTCCGCGAGGCTCAGTGCCTGCGCCTGCCGCAGCGCCAGCAGCCGGGAGGCGATGAGCAGGTCGATGTTCTGGCCGGATACTTCGACGGGAGGTGAATCGTTTCTCATATGAGATTATTATTCTCCTATATTGAACAAAATTCCAACGAGGAACAGCACCATGCGTCTCATCCCCTGCACCGAAGAAGCGCACTCCGGCGCGATCCTGGCCATCCTCAACGAGGCCATCGTCACCTCCACCGCGCTGTACGACTACAAGCCGCGCACGCCCGAGAACATGGTTGCGTGGTTCGCCGCCAAGCGCGCCAACGGCTTCCCGGTGATCGGTGCCGTGGACGACAGCGGCAAGCTGCTGGGGTTCGCGAGCTACGGCGCCTTCCGCGCCTTTCCCGCCTACAAGTACACGGTGGAGCACTCGGTCTACGTCGACAGCGCGCATCGCGGCGCGGGCCTGGGCCGCACGCTGATGGAGGCGATCATTGCCGAGGCGGTGGCGCGCGACGTGCACGTGATGGTCGGCGCCATCGATGCCGCCAACGCCGGCAGCATCGCGCTGCACGAGCGTCTGGGCTTCGAGCATTCGGGGACGGTGCGGCAGGCCGGCTTCAAGTTCGGCCGCTGGCTCGACGTGGCCTTCTACCAGCGCATTCTTTCTACGCCGCTGAGTCCGGTCGACGGCTAGGAGAGAAGGTCAGGCCAGCAGATAGAAGCGCATCACCACCTCGGCCGGGTGGCGCATTCCGGCACCGGTGAACATGCGCTCGTTGATCCACTTCAGCGAAGGCGAGGCGGTCTCGAAGCGCGGATGGCAGCGGAAGTACACCTGCGAAGGATCGACCGGCTCGCCGCGCAGCAGCCTGGCCATTGCTTCAGGCGAGGCAGAACGCAGCGCGCTGTTCTGCACGTAGACCAGGTCGCCGGCATCGGTCTCGAGGCTGTAGCGGGCGTCGAGTTCGGAGAGCGTGTCGCTCACGATCAGCTGGAAGTCGCTGCCGCCCGGGAGCACGCGCGCCCGCCAGCCGTGGCCGATGGCCTCGCCGCCCGTGATCGGCACCACGCGGCGCAGGCCGCGCGGGCCGTTGCCCAGCACCTGCGGCACGCCCACTTCGACGCGCAGGTCGACGAAGTGCTCCAGCGTGGGCGCCGCGATGGCGTCGAAGGCGTCCATCAGGCCGCGGGCTTTGCGGTCTCGGCGCTGGCGCGGTCGAGCATCTCGATGGTGCCCGCGTCGAGCTTCAGCTGCGTCGCGACCACGAGTTCATCGAGCTGGCCGATGGAAGTGGCGCTGGCAATGGGCGCCGTCACGCCCGGGCGCGCGATCTGCCACGCGATGGCGACCTGGCCGGGCTTGGCGTTGTACTGCTGGGCCACCTTGTCGAGCGCGTCGAGGATGCGCAGGCCGCGCTCGTTGAGGTACTTCTTCGTGGCGTTGGCGCCGCGCGGGCTCTTGGCGGCATCGGCTTCGGTGCGGTACTTGCCCGTGAGGAAGCCGGCGGCCAGCGCGTAGAAGTTGATCACGCCCACCTCGCGCTTGACGCACAGCGGCTCCAGCGCGTCCTCGAACACTGCGCGGTCGTACAGGTTGTACAGCGGCTGCAGGCTCTCGTAGCGGGCGATGCCCAGGCGCTCCGACACGTCGAGCGCCTCCGCCAGCCGCGGCGCGCTGTAGTTCGAGGCGCCGATGGCGCGCACCTTGCCTTCCTTGATCAGCTTGTCGAAGGCGCCGAGCGACTCTTCGAGCGGCGTGCCGGCGTCGTCGTCGTGCGACTGGTAGAGGTCGATGTAGTCGGTCTGCAGGCGCTTGAGCGAGGCTTCGACGGCCTCGCGGATGTACTTGGGCGCGAGCCCCACCTTGCCTTCGCCCATCGGCTTGCCGACCTTGGTGGCCAGCACCACGCGGTTGCGCTTGCCGCTCTGCTTGAGCCACTTGCCGATGATGGTCTCGGACTCGCCACCCGTGTGGCCCGGCACCCATGCCGAGTACACGTCCGCGGTGTCGATGAAGTTGAAGCCCGCGTCCAGCCACGCATCGAGCAGCTTGAACGAGGCCGTTTCGTCGACGGTCCAGCCGAACACGTTGCCGCCGAAGGCGAGCGGGGAAACCAGGAGGCCGGATCGGCCGAGCGGGCGGAGTTGCGACATGTCGAGTGTTCCTGTTGAAGGGGATGAGGAAGACGGATCAGACGAAGCCCACGGCGCCCAGCACCGCACCGGCGCCGAGCAGCCAGAGCAGGTGGATGCGCGTGCGCCAGACGATGAGCGCGGCCGCGCCGGTCAGCAGCCACAGGTGCCAGGCGGGCGCATCGCCGGCGTGGTTTCCTGCCGCCAGCACCCAGCCGGTGGCGATCAGCAGGCCCACCACCACGGGCGCCATGCCCTGCTTGAAGGCACGCACCTCGCGCCGCGTGCGGTTGCGGTGGCCCCAGCGGGTGGCGAAGTAGGTGAGGGTGGTGCTCGGCAGCATGATGCCCAGCATGGTGACCATCAGCCCGAAGAAGCCGAGCAGCCACGCATGCGGCCCGGCGCCGATGCCCCCGCCCGCGTTGAGCCCGACGTTCCAGCCCATCAGCGCCACGAACAGCACGTTGGGTCCGGGCGCTGCCTGCGCGATGGCGACAGAGGAGCTGAACTGTGCGTCGGTGAGCCAGCCGTGCTGCGCCACGAGGTAGCGGTGCATGTCGGGCACCGTGGTGATGGCGCCGCTGATCGACAGCAGCGACAGAAGCATGTATTGCCCGAAGAGGGCCAGCCAGTCGTGCCATTGCATCGCGATGGTCATGCCGGAATCCTCTTCCACGTCCATACGCACGCCACGCCACCGACCACCAGCAGCACCCAGCCCAACGGTATCTTGAGCACGGTGATGGACACGAAGACCAGCGCCATGAAGGCCAGGCAGGTCGCGAAGCCCAGCGGGTGCTTGCGCAGCTGCGGCACCAGCTTGATGCCCGTGGCGGCGATCAGCCCGCCCGACACCGCCCCCATGCCCCGCAGCGCGGCCGCCACCTGCGGGTTGCCGGCGTAGTGCGCATACAGCACGGCCAGCGCGAGGATCACGACCAGCGGAATGGTCAGCATGCCCGCCACGGCGGCCAGCGCGCCGCGCAGTCCGAAGTAGCGGTCGCCGATCATCAGGGCGAGGTTGATCACGTTGGGCCCCGGCATCACCTGCGCCACGGCCCAGTCCTCGAGGAATTGCTCGGGCGTGAGCCATTTCTTCTTCTCGACCATCTCGCGCTGGACGATGGCGAGCACGCCGCCGAAGCCCTGCAGTGCAAGCCATGTGAACGAGACGAAGAGGTCGCGCGGCGACTGCGGATGAGCTGCGGGGGGAGACGGTTGCATGTCGAGCGATTATCGTAGGCATGCTTTCAACATGCCGGGCACCGCTGCGACAACGCGGTGCCGGGCGGCTTCACGGAGGACATTCCAGCATGGTCACGCAAATGGTCACGCAATTGCGCGCGCTCTTCGATCTCTGTCGCCGGGCCTTCAACTCCTGGTCGAACGACTACGCCCCGAGCATGGGCGCGGCGCTGGCCTACTACACGGTGTTCTCGATCGCGCCGCTGCTGCTGATCGTGATCGCGGTGGCCGGCCTGGTCTTCGGGCAGGAGGCCGCGCGCGGCGAGATCTTCGCGCAGCTCTCGGGCCTGATGGGCGAGCAGGGCGCCGCGGCGGTGCAGGGCATGCTGAAGGCGGTCAACAAGCCGGCCGAGGGCATCGTCGCCACGGTGATCGGCATCGGGCTGCTGGTGGTGGGCGCTACCACCGTCTTCGGCGAGCTGCAGGACGCGCTCGACCGCATCTGGCGTGCGCCGGCCCGCACCAAGAACAAGGGGCTGTTCAACATGCTGCGGGTGCGGCTGCTGTCGTTCAGCATGATCATGGGCATCGGCTTCCTGCTCATGGTGTCGCTGGTGGCGAGCGCCGGGCTCGCGGCGCTGGGCAAGTGGTGGTCGCCGGTGTTCGGCGCCTGGGAGACGACGGCGCAGGCCGTCAACTTCGTCTTCAGTTTCGCGATGGTGACGGCGATCTTCGCGATGATCTACAAGATCATGCCGCGCGCCAGGGTGCAGTGGCGCGACGTGTGGGTGGGCGCGGCGGTGACGGCGCTGCTCTTCACCGTGGGCAAGCACCTGATCGGCCTGTACATCGGCAAGAGCAGCGTGGCCTCGGGCTACGGCGCGGCTGGCTCGCTGGTGGTGGTGCTGGTGTGGGTGTACTACTCGGCGCAGATCTTCCTGCTGGGGGCCGAGTTCACCTGGGTCTATGCGCGCACCTACGGCTCGATGAAGGACACGAAGGGCATCGCCGACCTGAACCCGTCGCCCACGCGCGACCTGCCCCTGCCGCAGAACGACGCCTGAGCCCGAAGCCCGGGCTCAGCCGGCGAAGCCGCCTTCGTCGAGAAACTTCTGCTCCTCCTCCGTGGTGCTTCGCCCGAGCATGCTGTTGCGGTGCGGAAAGCGGCCGAAGCGCGCGACGATGTCCCGGTGCAGCACGGCATAGCGTTGCGTGTTGTCGTCGAGCGCGGCGTTGAGTTCGACGGATCGCTCCTGCTCGGCCAGCACCTCGGAGTGCATGAACGGAAGGTAGAAGAAACGTTGCAGCACGGGCTCGCACTGCCGGTCGAAGCCCGCCTCGATCGCCTGCTTCGCCACGGCCAGCGCCTTGCCGTCGGTGGCCAGCATGTGCGCATTGCCGCGCCAGGTGTTGCGGGGAAACTGGTCGAGCAGCACCAGCAGGGCCAGCGCGCCTTCGGCATCGGATGCCCAATGGTCGAGTTCGCCGCGGGCTGCCGCCTGGTGGGCTTGCGAGAAGCGGAGGGCAAAGTCGGCGTCGAAGGCATCGTTCTTGGCGAACCAGCGGTCGGGGCCGGCTTCGCGCCAGAAATCGACCACGTTGCGGGCGGTGGGGAGGTAGGTGGAAGTCATCGTTGCATTCTCTTTCAGCCTCTTGCCGCCGTTCCGGGCCCTTCGGCAGCCATCAAAGTCGGGGTGGTGGCCGACAAGACAGGCCCTCCGCGCTGCCTATGCTGTGGAGGCTTTCATTACTCAGGAGATCAAGCTCATGACCAAATATGGCACCTTTTTGCGCGCAGCCCTCGTTACCGGGGTGGCCAGTGCCGCACTGGTCGGCTGCGGAATGATGTCGAAGTCGAACGTCGCGAGCTTCAGCGGCGCGATGAACGCAGCCAGCGAAGTCCCGCCCAACATGACGCGCGGCAGCGGCATGGCCGAGGCCTGGCTCGACCGCGACACCAACGTGCTCAAGTACAAGATCACCTACACCGGCCTGAGCGGCCCGGCCACCATGGCGCACTTCCACGGCCCGGCCGCCGCGGGCGCCAATGCCGGCGTGGTGCTGCCTTTCGCCAATCCGGCAAGCCCGATCGAGGGCCAAGCCACGCTCACGCCGGCGCAGGCTGCCGACCTGTCGGCGGGCAAGTGGTACGCCAACATCCACACGGCCGCCAACCCCGGCGGCGAGATCCGCGGGCAGATGTTGCCGAAGATGTGACTTCGTTCCAGGGGCACAGCCCCTGGATAAGTCCCTCGTCAGGTTGGCGTCTCGGGGCTGATGTCAAATGAACGCATGACGACGACACCACCGAAGAAGAAAACCCGTGCCGCCTCCAAGCCCCTCGACCCCTTCGCCTCGCGCCGCGAGGACATGCGCACCGCCCGCAAGGCGCTGGTGCTGCAGGGCGGGGGCGCGCTCGGCGCCTACCAGGCCGGCGTGTATGCGGCGCTCAGCGAAACCGAGCTGCAGCCGCACTGGATCGCGGGCGTTTCCATCGGCGCCATCAATGCCGCGCTGATCGCGGGCAACACTCCTGAAAAGCGTGTCGACCGGCTGCGCGAGTTCTGGCACCTGGTGTCCTCGGGGCCTTCGCAGCGCCTGCCTTCGTGGCTGGGCGACCGGGCCATGCAGAACCAGTACAGCGCCACGATGGCCTCGCTGGTGGGCATCCCGGGCTTCTTCGAGCCGCGCTATTCGCCTGCCTTCCTGATGGGCGGCGCGGCACCGCTGCTGAGCTACTACGACACATCCCCGCTGAAGTCCACGCTGGAGCGCCTCGTCGACTTCGACCGCATCAATGCCTGCGAGGCCCGCTTCAGCGTGGGTGCGGTCAATGTGCGCACCGGCAACTCGGTGTACTTCGACAACACGCGCCAGCTCATCGGGCCCGAGCACATCATGGCCAGCGGCGCGCTGCCGCCGGGCTTCGCGCCCGTGAGCATCGACGGCGACGACTACTGGGACGGCGGCATCGTGTCGAACACGCCGCTGCAGTACGTGCTCGACACGCATCCGCGCGCCGAGCCGCTGGTGGTTCTGCAGGTCGACCTGTTCAATGCGCGCGGCGAGATGCCGCACAACATGGCCGGCGTGATGGAGCGACAGAAAGACATCACCTACTCGAGCCGCACGCGCATGAATACCGATGCGATGGCGGCCAACATGAACCTGCAGCAGGCGATTGCAGACCTGATCTCCAAGCTGCCGGCCAACCTGCGCAAGGACCCGAGCGTGCTTGCGGTGCAGTCGGAACTCACGCACGAGCCCATCGACATCTTCCATTTGATCTACCGCGACAAGCCCTACGAGCTGGAGTCGAAGGACTACGAGTTCTCGCGCGCAGCGGTCGAAGAGCACTGGGAGGCGGGCGCGCGCGACATGCGCGTGACGCTGGCCCACCCCGAAACCCTGCGTGCCGACGCAACCGTCAATGGCGTGACCACCTTCGACCTCGGCGAGCACGGCTCGGGGCGCGTCAAGCGGCCTGGCCTTTCGCGATGAATCGCCGGGGCGATCGGCGGCGATTCAGCCCCAGCTAAGAAACCAGCGCCAGACTGGGCCGTCACTTCACCGCTTCAACAGGAGGAAATGTTTTCATCATGAACATTGAAGACGTGCGACGAACGGCATTCGCGATGCCGCTGACCAGCCCCGCCTTTCCGCCCGGCCCGTACCGCTTCGTGCGGCGCGAATTCCTCATCCTCACGTACCGCACCGACATGGACGCGCTGCGCGCCGTGGTGCCCGAGCCGCTCGAAGTGGTCGAGCCGCTGGTCAAGTACGAGTTCATCCGCATGCCCGATTCGACCGGCTTCGGCGACTACACCGAGTCGGGCCAGGTCATTCCGGTGCAGCTGCGCACTGACAAGGGCGTGGAGAAGGGCTCGTACGTGCATGCCATGTACCTGAACGACCATCCGCCCATTGCCGGCGGCCGCGAGCTCTGGGGCTTTCCGAAGAAGCTCGCCTCCCCGGTGCTCGACTACGAGACCGACGTGGTGGTCGGCACGCTCGACTACGGCAAGGTGCGCGTGGCCAAGGCCACCATGGGCTTCAAGCATCGCGCGCTCGACCCCGCGCCCATCCTCGCGGGCATTGCGCAGCCGAACTTCCTGCTCAAGATCATTCCGCATGTCGACGGCACGGCGCGCATCTGCGAGCTGGTGCGCTATCACATGGTCGACGTGACGCTGCACGGTGCGTGGGGCGGGCCCGGTTCGCTCGAACTGCATCCGCACGCGCTGGCGCCGGTGGCCGACCTGCCGGTGCGCAAGTTCGAATCGGCGGTGCACTACATCGCGGACATGACGCTCGCGCTCGGTACCGTCGAGCAGGACTATCTCGCCTGATTCTTGCTGGCGGCTTTTTCCGCCGTCAGCCTTCCAACCCCAACCCTCAAGGAACATCACCATGCAACTCAAGGACAAGGTCGCCTACATCACCGGCTCGGCCAGCGGCATCGGCAAGGAAATCGCCATCCTGTTCGCGCAGGAAGGCGCGAAGATCATCATCGCCGACCTCAACAAGGAAGCTGCAGACGCTACCGCCGCGGAGCTCAAGGCCACGGGCGCACAGGCCATCGGCGTGGGCGTCGACGTGACGAACGAAGACCAGGTCAACGCCTCGGTGGAAGAGGGCGCGGCTGCCTTCGGCGGCATCGACATCCTCATCAGCAATGCCGGCATCCAGATCGTGCACCCGGTGGAAGAGTTCAGCTTTGCCGACTGGAAGAAGATGCTCGCCATTCACCTCGACGGCGCCTTCCTCACCACCAAGGCCTGCCTGAAGCACATGTACGCGCAAGGCCGTGGCGGCAGCGTGATCTACATGGGTTCCGTGCACTCCAAGGAAGCCTCGCTGCTGAAGGCACCCTACGTGACCGCCAAGCACGGCCTCATCGGCCTGGCCAAGACGGTCGCGAAGGAAGGCGCGAAGCACGGCGTGCGCGCCAACGTGATCTGCCCGGGCTTCGTGCGCACGCCGCTGGTCGAGAAGCAGATTCCCGAGCAGGCGAAGACGCTGGGCATCACCGAGCAGGAGGTCATCAAGAACGTGATGCTGAAGGAGACGGTCGACGGCGAGTTCACGACCACCGAAGACGTGGCGCGTGTGGCGCTGCTGTTCGCAGGCTTCCCCACCAATGCGCTCACCGGCCAGTCGCTCGTGGTGAGCCACGGCTGGTTCATGCAATAGCTGTTGCTCGCCCCCAGGCTGCGCGCACTTCGTGTCGCTACGCCAATCCCCTGCCCGGGGGCAACACCTGCGGCCCGGCAAAGCCGGTTCCGCGGTGTTCCTGGCACTACAGTTTCAATTCCCAGGTCTCGCCCACGAGCGGCGTGCCGTAGCCCTCGTGCGGCTCGGAGCCAGTGAGCTGGAAGCCGCGGCTGGCGTAGATGCCGCGCGCGGCCAGCAGGCAGCTGTTGGTCCAAAGCACCATCTTCTTGTAGCCCTTGAGGCGCGCGAAGGCGATGCATTCGTCCACCAGCTTGCCGCCCAGGCCCAGTCCGCGCGCGGCGGGCGTGAGGATCAGCAGGCGCAGTTGCGCCACCGTGGCCGACTTGCGCACCACGAAGATCGAGCCCACCCGCTCGCCGTTGAGTTCGGCGACCCAGCAGCGCTCCCACTCGGGCTGGAACTTGAGCAGGAACTCGCCCGCGATGCCGGCCACCAGCGCTTCGAAGGTGCTGTTCCAGCCGTATTCGCGCGCGTAGATCTCGCCGTGCTGCTGCACCACCCAGCCGATGTCGCCGGGTGCCGGGTCGCGCAGGACGGCGGCCTGGGTCTTCGCAGGCATCGATTCGGGCTCGAGCAGCGACTGCACCGTGCCCATGGCCCGCACCAGCTGCTGGCGCTGCGGCGGCGCGAGCGAAGCAAGCAGGGCGGTGGCCTCTTCGCGCGATTTCTGTTGCAGCGGCGCAAAAGCGGCGTGGCCGGCCTCGGTCAGGCGCAGCACGCTCTGGCGGGCATCGCGCGGATGGGGTTCGCGCGTAAGCCAGCCCTCGTTTTCGAAGCGGCGCAGGATGCGGCTCAGGTAGCCCGCGTCCAGGCCGAGGTCCCGGCCGATCTCGCTGGCCACAGCCACCTCGCGGTGCGCCAGCTCGTAGAGCACGCGCACGTCGGTCAGCGACATGGCGCTGCCGAGATACGGGTCGAGGGCACCGATACGGCGGGTATAGAAGCGGTTGAACTGGCGGATCGCCTTGACGGCGGCAGGGTCGACGGAGGGGAAAACTGCTGACATGGTTGCCATTGTCATTCAGATGTTTGACTTTGGCAATCAATTGAATGAGAAAGGAAGGCCCGGCGCGGGATGCCACTTAGCGACAGACATGATGGAAAACCCTAAAATCGAGGGTTGCCCACAACGGCGCTTCCACGGCGCTGTCAACTCCCACCGATGAACGCCCCCGTCGACGTCTCCTTTTTCGCTCGCGCCGCCAAGCCGCTGACCAGCTACCGCAAGTACTGGGCGGCCCGTTTCGGCACGGCCAAGTTCCTGCCGACCTCGCGCAAGGAAATGGAAGCGCTCGGCTGGGACAGCTGCGACATCATCGTGGTCACGGGCGATGCCTACGTCGACCACCCCAGCTTCGGCATGTCGGTCATCGGCCGCATGCTGGAGGCGCAGGGCTTCCGCGTGGGCATCATCGCCCAGCCCGACTGGCAGAGCGCCGAGCCCTTCAAGGCGCTGGGCAAGCCGAACCTGTTCTTCGGCGTGACCGCCGGCAACATGGATTCGATGATCAACCGCTACACGGCCGACCGGAAGATCCGCAGCGACGACGCCTACACCCCCGGCGACGTCGGCGGCTCACGCCCCGACCGCGCGGCCATCGTGTATTCGCAGCGCTGCAAGGAAGCCTGGAACGACGTGCCGATCATCCTCGGCGGCATCGAAGGCTCGCTGCGCCGCATCGCTCATTACGACTACTGGTCGGACAAGGTCCGCCGCTCCATCGTGGTCGACTCGAAGTGCGACCTGCTGCTGTACGGCAACGCCGAGCGCGCCATCGTCGAGATCGCGCACCGCCTCGCCGCGAAGGAGCCGGTGCAGCAGATCACCGACGTGCGCGGCACCGCCTTCGTGCGGCGCGAGACGCCGGAGGGCTGGTTCGAGATCAACTCCACCAGCGTCGACGAACCCGGCCGCGTCGAGGCGCACGTCAACCCCTACCTGATGGTGTCCGACCAGGCCAAGGCCAACGGCGCCACCTGCGCGAAGGAAGATGAGGCCGAAGCCGTCGCCAAGGCTGCGGAAGCCGCCGGGTCGGCCGCGGGCTCGGTGGTCAACCCGGCCATCAAGCCGCTGAACTTCGTACCCAACCCGGCGTTGCAGGGCAAGGGCAAGACCAAGGTTCCACCGCGCGACCGCTCGGTGATCCGCCTGCCGGCCTACGAGCAGGTGCGCAGCGACCCGGTGCTCTATGCGCACGCCAACCGCGTGCTGCACCTGGAAACCAACCCCGGCAACGCCCGTGCGCTGGTGCAGGCGCACGGCGAGGGCACCACGGCGCGCGACGTGTGGATCAACCCGCCGCCCATCCCGCTCACCACGGCCGAGATGGACCACGTGTTCGACCTGCCGTACGCGCGCAGCCCGCATCCGCGCTACGCCGACGAGAACGGCAGCCACGACGGCGCGACCAAGATCCCGGCTTGGGAAATGATCCGCTTCAGCGTGAACATCATGCGCGGCTGTTTCGGCGGCTGCACCTTCTGCTCGATCACCGAGCACGAGGGCCGCATCATCCAGAGCCGCTCGGAAGATTCGATCATCAAGGAGGTCGAGGCCATCCGCGATTCGGTGAAGGGCTTCACCGGCACCATCTCCGACCTCGGCGGCCCCACGGCCAACATGTACCGCATCGGCTGCAAGTCGCCCGAGATCGAGGCCGCCTGCCGCAAGCCCAGCTGCGTTTACCCGGGCATCTGCCAGAACCTCAGCACCAGCCACGACCCGCTCATCAAGATCTATCGCCGGGCGCGCGCGTTGAAGGGCATCAAGAAGATCCTCATCGGCTCCGGCCTGCGCTACGACCTCGCCGTGCAGTCGCCCGAGTACGTGAAGGAACTGGTGCAGCACCACGTCGGCGGCTATCTCAAGATCGCGCCCGAGCACACCGAGCAGGGCCCGCTCACGAAGATGATGAAGCCCGGCATCGGCAGCTACGACAAGTTCAAGCAGATGTTCGAGAAGTACTCGGCCGAAGCGGGCAAGAAGCAGTACCTCATTCCGTACTTCATCGCCGCGCACCCGGGCACCAGCGACGAGGACATGATGAACCTCGCGATCTGGCTCAAGAAGAACGGCTTCCGCGCCGACCAGGTGCAAACGTTCTATCCGAGCCCGATGGCCACGGCCACGACGATGTACCACACCAACAAGAACCCGCTGCGCAAGATCACGCGCGAGAGCGAGACGGTGGACATCGTGCGCGGCGACAAGCGCCGCCGCCTGCACAAGGCCTTCCTGCGCTATCACGACGCCAACAACTGGCCGCTGCTGCGCGAGGCGCTGAAGTCGATGGGCCGTGCCGACCTGATCGGCAACGGCAAGCATCACCTCATCCCGACGTGGCAGCCGCTGACCGACGGCGGCTACACCAGCGCGCGGCGCAAGAACTCGACGGCCGTGCCGGCCGCCAGCAAGACGGCGCCTGTGAAGCTCGCGCCGGTGAAGCCCTCGAAGGGCCGCATCCTCACGCAGCACACCGGCCTGCCGCCGCGCGACAACGGCTCGGGCACCGCATCGCGCAAGGCTGCCGGCCCGGTGCGCGGCAGCATCCGCAAGCCGCGCTGACGCGGGTTGAGTCGCCAGCGGCGCCTGCCGCTAGGCGTACTGCATCTCCCCATTGCCGAAGGACCAGTTCTCCTTCGACACCTCGACGAGGTTGATGAACACGTCCTCGCGCCGGATGCCCAGCTGGCTGTGCAGGTCGTCGGCTACGCGTTTGTAGAAGGCCTTCTTCTTCTCCGTCGTCCGTCCGTGATTCAGCGTGATCTGGATCAGCACGAAGCCCGGCGAGTAGGCAACGCCGAGGTAGCTCGCCGGATGCACCAGGTTCTTCGCCTCGTGCCGTGCGATGACCTGGAACTTGTCGTCTTCCGGCACGTTGATGGTGTCCCGCATGGCCTGGTAGACGAGATCCCCAATGGCCGGGCCCAAGGTCTCGGGGCTGTCGCTGGAAAGATCGATCCGTACGAGTGGCATCTGCGCTTCCTCGAAAAAAGAGTGGAAGCCTAAGATACGCCACATGGCCCTGTACCGTTCTCCTCCTCCCCCGACCCGCAGCTGACGCGCGCTTCCAGCGCCGCGCTCAGGCCCGCAAGTGGTCGCCGCCGTTCGTGCCCCAGGGCCGGCCGGTGGCTCGGATGGTCACGCCTGCCTTCTGTTGCCGATCCCCGATCGATCGGCCGTGGCGGGCGTCATGGAGAACTTTCAACAATGAACGCAAGAACGTCTGCCGCCCTGGCCTGGGGCGGCGTGCTGCTGGCCGGCGCCCTGTGGGGCGGCGGGGCGCTGGTGGCGCAATTCCTGATCGATGGCGGCGTCGCGCCGCGGAGCCTGTCGCTGGCGCGCTTCGCGCTCGGGCTGCCGCTGCTGTGGTGGCTGCATTGGCGGGCGCCCGTTGTGCCCGGCACCGGCTGGGCTGACCTTGCCGGCCGCGAGCGCTTCCAGATGCTGGCCACGGGCGCCGCCATGGCGCTCAACGTGAGCTGCTGGTTCGCCGGCATCGCATACCTGGGCGCGGCGCTGCCGACGGTGATCTCGATCTGCTGCGCGCCGGTGATCGTGGCGCTGGTGTCGGTGCTGCGCGGCTACGAGCGCTTCGGTGCGAGGCTGCTCGCGGGCCTGCTGCTTGCGTTGGCGGGCGTGCTGCTGCTGGTGATGCCTGCCGGAGGATGGGGCCCGCTCGCGCCGGGGCACGCGCTTGGCCTTGCCTGGTCCTTCGGTTCGGCCTTCTGCTATGCGATGGTGGTGCTGGGCAACGCGCGCATGCCGGCGCGGGTGCCCGCCGTCACGGCTTCGGCCTGGGGCATGACGGTCGCGGCGCTGTGCATGCTTGCCGTCGCATGGCCCGGCGGCATCACCTGGCCGGTCGGTGGCGCGCAGTGGCTGGGCGTGGGCTACACGGGCGTAGTGACCACATCGGTGGCCTACCTTGCCTTTGCCTGGGGTGCGCGGCGCCTGTCGCCGACGGCCGCGGTGGTCGGCACCCTGATCGAGCCGCTGGTGGCCGCCTTGCTGGCCGCCGCGCTGCTCTCGCAGCCGATGGCACCGCGCCAGTGGGCGGGAGCCTTGCTGCTGGCCGGCGCCATGCTGCTGTTGGTGCGGCGCAGCAAGCCTTTGCAGTCCGACTGAAGGCGAGGGCGGGGCAGTCCGTTGTATGGTGTGGCCCCATGAGCAGTTCGCCCCACTCGCCGGCTTCATGGACACGCACTCTGGCCGCGGTGCTGCTGCTCGCGGTTTCCCCGGTGCAGCAATCGCTCGCGGCCGCGCCGGAAAACGCTTCCGCCCAGGCGCTGCGCGCCACCCACCAGCGCCTGAGCGACAAGCTCGAGCGCAGCAGTTTCGGGCGCCCCGTGCAGCTCGACTCCATGGAAACCGCGGACGGCCTGCAGGGCGACGTCTACGCAGTGGTCGAGCATCCGCTCGCGGACATCGGCTCAGCGCTCAAAGGGTCGGCCCACTGGTGCGACGTGCTGACCTTGCACATCAACAACCGGCGCTGCCGCACGGCCAGCGGGCCGCAGGGGCGCGAGATGCTGACGCTCTATGTGGTGCGCCGCTACGACAAGCCGATCGACCAGGCCTTCGAGCTGCCCTTCGTCTACAAGGTGTCCAGCGCCACGCCCGAGCACCTGCTGGTCGAACTGTCGGCCGAGACCGGCCCGCTGGGCACCAGCAACTACCGCGTCACGCTGGAGGCCGTGGCGCTCGACGAGCGCAAGAGCTTCCTGCACTTCAGCTACAGCTACGACCACAACACCGTGGTTCGGCTCGGCACCATGGCCTACCTGGCGACCTTCGGCAGCGACAAGGTGGGCTTCACCGTGACCGGCAAGACGCCGGAAGGCCAGCCCGACTACATCCGCGGCCTGCGCGGGCTGGTGGAGCGCAACGCGATGCGCTACTTCCTGACGCTGGACGCCTACCTCTCGGCACCGGGGGCGGACCAGGCAGAGCGCCGCCAGCGCCGCTGGTTCGCGGCGGCCGAACAGTACCCGCGCCAGTTGCACGAGATCGATCTCGACACCTACCTGGCGCTCAAGCGCGAAGACCGGCAGCGCGACGGGCCCGGTCGCTGAGGCCGCCGAGTCAGTCGGCCAGCGTGAGCAGCGGCACGTCGCGCTCGCGGGCCATGGCTTCGAGCTCGGCGCGTGTGCGCGTCGCGATCCATGCGGCCAGCTGTCCGCGCGTGGCTGGCGCCAGCATGTCGCGCGAAGCGATCTGCGCCGCCTCGCAGAGCCGGGCCGCGAAATGCGGCTCCAGCGCGGCCACGGCCACGCGGCCGTCGGCGCAGGGGTAGACGCGGTAGCCGGCATGCGCGCCGCCGACCGCGCCCGAAGGCTGCGTCAGGCCCCAGGTGCGGGGCAGGGCGAGCCAGTCGGCCGAGGCGTTCAGCGCCACTTCCAGGTACACGCCGCCCGGCTTGCGGGAGCGCAGCAGCATGGTCTTCAGCACCGCCTCGCTCGCGAGCAGGGCGCCGCCCATGTCGGCGTAGAGCGTGGGCGGGAGCTCGGTGCCGGTGACGAGGCCGCTTTCGGCGAGGTAGGTCAGGTCGTGGCCCGGCTCCTCGGCGCGTTCGCCCGGCGCGCCGACGATGGCGACCTGCGACAGCGACGGATGGCGCGCCTGCAGCGCAGGCCAGTCGAGACCGAGCTTGCGCAGCGCGGAGGGGCGGAACGAGGTCAGCAGCACGTCGGTGCGCGCGAGTTCGGCATGCAGCTGCTGCTGGCCCGCGTCGGTCTTCAGGTCGGCCGTCTCGATGGCGATGCCTTCATGCAGCGCCGCGTAAGCGGGCTTGTTGTAGAGCGCCATCGGGTCGCCGCCCGGCGGCTCCAGCTTCAGGCAGGTGGCACCCATGCCGCGGCAGCGCAGCAGCGCGGCGGGGCCGGGCAGGTTCAATGCGAGGCTGAGGACGCGAACGCCTTCGAGCGGGGCGGTGTGGTCGGCGGCTGGGCTGGCGGTACTCGGCATCGGTCCTGGTCTCCGGGGAATTCGTTTCGCGCATTCTCGCCCGTGCCCCGAAGCCACTTCCCGCAAGCCGCCGCGCCGGTGCGCGCGTAGCATGGGCGAGTGGCGGCGCTGTCTTGCTTCCTTCTTCCCTGCCGCCGCTCCATCGACCAAGGAGACGAAACATGTTTGAAGCTTCCCTCATGAACGGCCAACGCATCCTCGTGACCGGCGGCGGCACCGGCCTTGGCCGCGCGATGGCCGAGCGCTTCCTGAGCCTCGGCGCCGACGTGGCCATCTGCGGCCGGCGCCAGTCGGTCTGCGAGGAGACGGCGGCCGAATGGCGGCAGCAGTTTCCAGGCCGGCGCATCGACACCTTCGGCGTCGACATCCGCATCGCGCAGCAGGTCGACGAGATGGTCGAGAGCCTGTTCCAGAGCGGCGGCCTCACGGGGCTGGTCAACAACGCGGCGGGCAATTTCGTCTCGCCCACGGAGGCTCTCTCGCCGCGCGCCTTCGACGCCATCGCCAACATCGTGTTCCACGGCAGCTTCTACGTGACGCAGGCCGTGGGCAAGCGCTGGGTGGCGCAGGCGAAATCCGGCGAGTGGAAACAGGGCGACGCCTTCCGCAGCGTGATGAGCATCATCGTCACCTGGGTCGACAACGGCAGCCCCTACGTCGTGCCCTCGGCCATGAGCAAGGCCGGCATCGAGGTCATGACCAAGTCGCTTGCGGTCGAATGGGCGCGCCACGGCATCCGCCTCAATGCGGTCGGCCCCGGCGAGATCCCGACAGAGGGCATGAGCAAGCGCCTGAACCCCGGCGAGGAGCCCGGCGCGCGCAGCAAGCAGAACAACCCGATGGCGCGCACCGGCCGCATGAGCGAGCTGCAGAACCTCGCTTCCTTCCTGATGGCGCCCGGCCAGTGCGACTGGCTCACGGGCCAGAGCATCATGATGGACGGCGGCAACGCGCTGGCCACCGGCGGCAACTTCTACGAGCTGCGCCAGTGGAGCGACGCCGACTGGCTGGCCGCGCGCGAGCGCATCGAGGCGCAGAACCAGAAGGACAAGGCGCAGCGCTGAGCGGCGGCCCGCTCGGTCATTTCTTCGGCGGCTTGGCCGCGCGCACGGTGACGTGCTTGTTCACCGGGCTCGACAGCACCAGCGATGTGGTCACCGAGCCGTCGACCGCCAGCGCGTCCACCACGCGCTCCAGGTCGGCCGGTTCGGCGATCGCGCAGCGCACGAAGAAGCAGTCCTCGCCGGTCACGCGGTCGGCGCTCAGCACCTCGGGCATGGCCTCGAACAGCTTCAGGTACCTGGCAATGCCTGCGTGCGTGGTGTCGACGCGGATGATGGCCTGCAGGCCAACGCCCAGCGCGCGCAGGTTGACGCGCGCACCGTAGCCCTCGATCACGCCCGCCTCTTCGAGCTTGCGCACGCGCTCGCTCATGGCCGGCTGCGAGAGGCCGATGCGCTTGCCGATGGCGGCCAGGCTCTGGCGCGCATCGGTCTGCAGCGCTTCGAGGATCAGGCGGTCTTTCTTGTCGATGGTCATGTGAAGTCCGGAGGGCGGGCAGGCACGGGGCCGCCGATGATCGATCGGTTCGGGCCCGCGATTTTCGATGGATTGCCATTCAGCATGCGCCGTGCCGCCGGTATCGTGAGCCTCCCTTCTTCAGGAGAAACAATGCAACTCGTCGGCATGCTCGACTCGCCCTACGTGCGGCGCACCGCCATTTCGCTGCGCCTGCTCGGCCTTTCCTTCGAGCATCGCTCGATCTCCGTCTTCAGCACCTTCGAGCAGTTCGGCGCCATCAACCCGGTGGTGAAGGCGCCCACGCTGGTCTGCGACGACGGCTCGGTGCTGATGGATTCGACGCTGATCGTCGATTACGCGGAGGCCCTGAGCGGACGCAGCCTGATGCCGGCCGACCTGGCGCAGAGGCTGCGCACGCTGCGCCTTACGGGGCTCGCGCTGGCGGCCTGCGAGAAGACCGTGCAGATCGTCTACGAGCGCAAGCTGCGCCCGGCCGAGAAGCTGCACCAGCCGTGGATGGACCGCGTGCAGAGCCAGCTCTGCGCCGCGTATTCGGCGCTCGAGCGCGAGATGGTGGAGGCACCGTTGTCCGCGAAGGAAAGGACGATGACGCAAGCGGGCGTCTCGGTGGCCGTGGCCTGGGCCTTCACGCAGCTGGTGACGCCCGATGCCGTCTCTGCAGCCGAGTTTCCGGCGCTCGCCGCGTATTCGGCGCAGGCCGAGAACCTGCCCGTGTTCCTCGGCGCGCCGATGGTCTGAACAAGCCCGTCAGTCGACGATCTTCGCGCCGCGCTCGGCCAGCAGGCTGCGCAGCACGGAGCGATGGCACTTCGATTCCTCCTCGCAGTAGCAGCCGACCGACAGGGATGCACCATGCGACAGCGCGGCCAGCAGGTCGAGGCTGCGGCTCGCATCGGGTTCGGCCATTTCCGCCTTGAACTTGCGCACGAAGGCGTTCCACTGCGCGGGCGATTCCTCCTTCTGGGCTTCCTGAGCCTGTTTCATCGTCTCGACGGAGGGCGCCAGGTTCGGGTACCACACGTCGTACCAGTCCTGCGAGGCGAACTCGGTCTTCGGAACGCCGCGCGGCGGACGGCGCACGGTACCGACGCGCAAGCCTTCGTCGGGGGCGCGTGGAGTGCCGAGGCGGACGATGCGGATGCTCATGATGGTTTTCCCTTTTTTCTCTGCCTGTTTGTCTCAGGTGCCGACGATACCGCCATCGCGCCGGCGTATCGCCAGCGTCGCCGAGCGCGGCCGCGCGCTGCCCGGCTCGGCGCCGTCGGGCCAGGCGCTGTTGTGCTTCGTGTCGCCGTCGTCGCGCGCCTCGCCCGGATGCTGGATGTTGACGAACAGCGTGCGCCGGTCGGGCGTGACCACGCAGCCGGTGATCTCGCAGCCGTTGGGTCCGGTCAGGAAGCGCTTGATGCGGCCCGAGGCCGGGTCGGCGCACAGCATCTGGTTGTTGCCCAGCGAGGTGTAGGGAGCCTTGCCGAGCACCTGGCCGCTGAGGTCGGTCTGTATCCAGAGCAGGCCGCCCTTGTCGAAGTGCAGGCCGTCGGGGGCGCCAAACATGTCGGCATCGCCCGAGGGATAGCGTGCGCCGCTGCCGGGTTGCGCCGGATCACCCGCGAGCGCGAAGTGGTCCCAGGAGAAGCCGGGGGAAGCGGCGTCGCCGCCGTCCTCGCGCCAGCGCAGGATGCCGCCGAAGAGATTGTTGGTGCGCGGATTGGCCGCGTCGGGGCCGGGCTTGCCGGCGTCGCCGCGCTGGCTGTTATTGGTGAGCGTGACGTAGACCTCGCCGCTTTGCGGGTGGATGGCGATCCACTCGGGGCGATCCATCTTCGTGGCGCCGACGATGTCGCCCGCCAGTCGTGCGTGGATCAGCACCTCGGCCTGGTCGGCGAAGCCGTGCGCCGCATCGAGGCCGTCGCGGCCGTGCGTGAGTTCGAGCCACTTTCCCCGGCCGCCGGTGTCGTAGCGCGCGGCGTGGAGGGTGCCTTCGTCGAGCAGGTGGCGGTTGGCGGCGCGCGCGGCCGCATCGGTGCCGGGGCGCACCTTGTCGCGGCTGACGAACTTGTAGATGTACTCGAAGCGCGAGTCGTCGCCCATGTAGACCACCAGGCGGCCGTCCTTCGCGATGGTGCAGGTGGCGCTTTCCTGCCGCTTGCGGCCCAGCGCGGTGCGCTTGACGGGCGTGGCCGTCGGGTCGAAGGGGTCGATCTCGACCACCCAGCCGAAGCGGTGCGGCTCGTTCGGGTGCCGGCTCAGGTCGAAGCGCTCCTCGAAGCGCCAGTACTCGACCCACTGCGATCCGGCCACCGTACCGTAGCGGCGCTGCGCCGGCGTGGCATTGCGGGCCGCTTCCTTCGGGCCGCCGAAGTAGCCGTGGAAGTTCTCCTCGCAGGTGAGGTAGGTGCCCCACGGCGTGACGCCCATCGCGCAGTTGGCGAAGGTGCCGAACACCGCGTCACCCGCCGGATTGGCCGCGGTGCGCATCAGCGGCGTGCCGGCGGCGGGGCCGGCGATGCGCATCGCAGTGTTGCCGTGCACGCGGCGCGCAAAAGGCGAGGGCTGCACCTGCTGCCAGCCCTGGCCGCTGCGCCGGACCTCGATCACCGAGACGCCCATGGCGTGCAGCGACTTGCGCACCTTCTCGGCGGTCCATTCCTTGACGCCATCGGTGTGCAGCAGCTGCTCGTCGGTGTATTCGTGGTTCATCACCAGCAGGCCGCGGTCGCCGCTCGCGTCGAGCGCGAAGAAGTGCATGCCGTCGTGATGCATGCCGGCCTGCACAGCCTGGTCTTCGGCGCTGTTGCGGGCATCTGGCGCGAAGGGTGGCATGCGGCCCGTGACGCCGGTGGGCGTGCCCCAGGGGTAGAGCAGCTGCCACTCGTACTCGGGCGGCACGACGATGCCGTCGCGCAGGGAGGCCGGTACGCCCGTGAAGCCCAGCACGCTGCCGGGAAGCGCGGTCGAGGATGGCGAAGGCACCGCGCAGCCCTGGCCGAACAGCGCCACCACGGCGGCGGCCGAACCAGATTGAAGAAGAAAGCTGCGGCGGTCCAGGGTCATGGCGAGTGGGGTGTTGTGTAGGCGACAGCCGCCATCATCGCCTGAGGCCGCACCCGGCGATACTGGCGCGGCAACCGCCCAGGAGACATCGAATGACCGACCGCATCGAATGGACCCGCCACGCCGACGGCGTGGTGGAACTGCAGCTCGCCCGCGCCGACAAGATGAACGCGCTCGACCCGGCGATGTTCGATGCGCTGATCGAGGCCGGCGAGGCGCTGCGCGGCGACAAGGCGGCGCGCGCCGTGGTGATCTCGGGGCGCGGCAAGGCTTTCTGCGCGGGGCTCGACATGGCTTCTTTCGAGCGCATGCAGCAGCAGGACGCGGGTGCCGGCGTGCTGGGCGAGGGGGCGGCCGGTGCCGACCTGGTGATACGCACCCACGGCATCTCCAACGCGGCGCAGCAGGTGGCGATGGTCTGGCGCGAGGTGCCGGTGCCGGTCATCGCCGCGGTGCACGGCGTGGCCTTCGGCGGCGGGCTTCAGGTGGCGCTGGGTGCGGACATCCGCATCGTCGCGCCCGACACGAAGCTCTCGGTGATGGAGATCAAGTGGGGCCTCGTGCCCGACATGGCCGGCATGGTGCTGATGCGCGAGCTCGCGCGCAGCGACGTGGTGCGCGAGCTCACCTTCACGGGCCGCATCTTCTCGGGCGAGGAAGCCCTGCGCATCGGCTTCGCCACCCGCGTCGCGGCCGACCCGTTGGCCGAGGCCTTGCAGATGGCGCACGAGATCGCGCTCAAGAGCCCCGACGCGATCCGCGCCGGCAAGCGACTGCTGAACGCCTCTCTTTCGCTGGGCGCGGCGGAGCTGCTGATGGCCGAGTCGGTCGAGCAGAAGGCCCTGATCGGCAGCCCGAACCAGACCGAGGCCGTGAAGGCCAACATCGAGCGGCGTGCGCCGCGTTTCAGCGCGCCAGCCTGATTCCTGCCGGAAGGCCGGCCGAGGTGCCGGCCCCGCGCCATTTGTCGCTGCCGGGTGAACGGGCGGCCGGGTAATTCCCCTGTCTGCCGGCGCCGTTCTTCGCGCACCCTCGCATCCCCATCCCTCCGCAGGCGTGGTTACGCCTGTGTCTGTCGTTCGGCCGGCCCTTCAATCCGGGCCAAAACAGCCGAAAACATCAGAAATTCCATTCGGTGTATCTTTATGTAAGAATAAAGTGGTTGTTTTGACGCGAGAATCGATGAGGATGGAGGCAATTTGTGTGCAGAAGGTCACGTCTCTTCCTCTGATAGCTCCATCGGAGGATGGCTCCAGACAGCGCACTCATTAACAATTGATAGCTTTGCTAGCGACGGCGATCCTGCATGTCGACGACCACGTTTTTCTGTAACCTCAGCGTGCCCATCCTGGTGGGCGAGGATCGCTACAAGTACATCCCCATCGTGGGAGTCTTCCGCAGCATTCCATTCGATCAAGTCGATGAATGGGTGATGCACCCCGACGGCCGGCCGCGCAGCGACCGCGAACTGGCGGCCGAAGTTCTTGTCGAGATCCGCAAGCCACTCGGCTCGAGTGGACGCACCGCGCCGCACGCCTTCGACGTGGCGGACATCCTGCAGCTCGACCGGGCCGCGGCGATCGTCGTGTCCACTTTCCTGGCGGCGCTTCCGCGCGTCTGACGACGCGGCCCCGGCTGCTCCTGTCCTTCAGTCGCACCTGAAGAGCACGCCGGCGCCCGGTGTGTTCGGTGCGTCGGCCTGCTCCAGAAACCGGATCGGGTTTCCGTCCTTGCGGCCGGGACTTCAGGCGCTTCCCACCGCCCAATAGAAAGTCGGCCTCGATCCGTTCAGCAGGTAGTCGCCCACCACGCGACCCTTGTAGATGGTCGGGTTGTGCGACGCGAGCGTGCGCGCATTGCGCCAGTGCCGGTCGAGTCGCCGGTCTTCCTGCAGGGCCGAGGCGCCGCCGACGTCGAAGAGCCGCGCGCCCGCCTGCAGCACCGCGTCGATGATGCCGGCCTGTGCCTTGGCTGTGTTCAGCTCCACTTCGAACAGCAGGCTCTCGGGCACCGCTTCGCCGCGCTGGCGGAAGCGGTCGACCTCGCCCAGGCCGCGCGCCACGGCCTGTACCGTCGAGGCCGCCACGAAAGCCGTGCTCGCGAGCTGGCCGACGACCTGCTGCACCAGCGGATCCTCGCGCGGCGTGTCGCCGCTGCCGTGGCTGTAGATGCGCTTGCGCGGCTGCACGAAGGCCACGGCGTCGCGCACGATGGCGCGCGCGATGCCCGCCAGCGTGGCGAGGTGCGTGAGCTGGAAGTGCGCAGTCAGCGGCGTGGGTTGATCGCGCACGTACAGCAGCACGTTCTCGGGTTTCACGCGCACATTGCGAAAGCGCGTGGTGCCCGAGGCGCTCAGCCGCTGGCCGAAACCGCGCCAGTCGTCCACGCGCTCCACGCCCTGCGCCTCGGCCGGCACGAGCGCGATCACGCGGTCGCTGCTGCCGTCGTCGTTCAGGCGTTGGGCCGAGACGGAGATCCAGTCGGCGTACAGCGTGCCGGTGCTGTAGAACTTGTCGCCGTCGAGCCGCCAGGTGTCGCCGTCGCGCTTCAGCGTGGTCTGCAGCGCCCCGAGCGGGCCCTCGCCGAGCTCGGTGGTGGCGTTGCCGAAGATCACGCCCTCGGCCGCCAGGCGCATCCACGGCCCGTGCAGGGCAGGGTCGATCTCGGCGAACAGCCGTTCGATGAAGCCGAAGTGCGCGCGCAGGATCTGCGGCAGGTTGGAGTCGGCCTCGCCGAGTTCTATGAGCAGGTCGTAGAGCTGCTCCACCGAGCCGCCCAGGCCGCCGTGTTCGAGCGGCACGCGCAGTGCGCCGAAGCGTTCGGCGTTGAGCCAGGCCACGGGCTCGTAGGCGAGTTCGCGTTGGTTCTCGCGCTGCGCCGCACCTTCGGCGATGCGCTGGAAGATCGGGCGGAAGCGGGCTGCAAGCTGCTGCGAGGAGGGCGCTTGCACGCCGGGCGCCGGCGATGCGGGCCGCGTCGTTGCTTGGATGGATTCCATGGAGGCGGGGCGGCCCCGGAAGGGCGCCCGGAAAGAAAGGGACAGGCTTCCGACTGTCCCCCGCCGCGCGGCGCTTGTGAAATACGCTTTTCGCGTTTTCTTATGACGACCTTTTCTGCTATCGCCTGCCGCGCGCGTCCACCGGCCAGATGGCGACCAGTGTGCCGCCCTCGACCACGTGGTAGGCGTCATGCAGGTTGACCGTCGGGTCGCAGTGCGGAGTGACGAATTCCACCCGGGCTCCCAGCGTCGGCTTAGGCGCCTGCGAGGCCAGGGCAGGCATCAGCTTGCCGTGCTCGTCGCCGAAGAAGGCGTAGCGGCTGGCGGCATCGGCGCCTTTGGCCACCAGTGGCACCCCGCTGTCGGTCGAGAAGCACTTGGTGCCGCCGTCCACCGTCACCCAGTCGGCCGCATTCGTGCTGACCACCGCCGTCTGCACGAACAGCGAGGTTTCGAAGGGCGAGGGCTGGTCGCCGTTGGCCAGCACGCGCGCATATTCGGCGTCCATGAACACGTACGAGCCCGCCTGCAGTTCGGTGAAGGCGTTTTCCTGCGAATCGAGATCGTGCGTGCCGGTGCCTGCGCCCGTCACGATGTCGAAGTTCAGGCCCTGCCGCCTTGCGGCCGCCACGATGCCCGCCACGGTTTCGCGCAGGCCGGCCGCCGCCGCGCTGCGCTCGTCGCGCGCCACGATGTGCTGCAGGTTGCCCGCATACGACTGCAGCCCGCGCAGCCGCAGGCGCGGCTCGGCGGCCACCAGCGCGGCCAGCTCGAGCACCTTCGCCTGCGTGGCGCAGCCGGTTCTGTTGTAGCCGGCGCCGTAGTCCACCAGCACGTCGAGCGGGTGCGTGAGTTCGCTCGCCGCGCGCGCCAGGTCGGCCAGGTTCTGCGGGTTGTCCACCACCACCATCACGTCGCCCGGACGCGCCCGCTGCGCCAGCTTGATGAGCCTTGCGATCTTGCTCGGCGTGACCGCGGGCGAGGTGATGAGCACGCCCGGAATGCCGCCCTGGACCATCACCTCCGCCTCGCCCATCGTGACGCAGCTCACGCCGATGGCGCCGGCCGCCACCTGGCGTCGCGCGATCTCGACCGATTTGTGCGTCTTCACGTGCGGTCGCAGGTTCACGCCGCGCGCCTTCGCGAAGGCGGCCATGCGTTCGATGTTGCGCGTCATCGCGGGCAGGTCGATCAGCAGGGCGGGAGTGTCGAGCAGATGGCGGCCGCCGGGAACGCCGATCAGCGGCGCGTTGACTTGCTGCAGGTCTTGGGGCATCGGGGAAAAGCCTTTGTGTTGGAGGTATCGGAGCGCGACGCGCCCGGCGTTTCGGGGCGAGATGATCGCACCGAAACGCGATCCCGCTCTCCGGGGAGACGCTAGGCCGGGTGCGAAGGCCCGGAGCGTCGGCGCCCGCGCAACGCCAGCCACCACAGCAACGCGGCGTTGACCAACCAGCTCGCGGCCAGCATCAGCAGCGCCACGTTGGCCACGCCGGGCGACAGGCCGAGCGTCAGCAGGCTCAGCGACCACGGCAGCCCGCCCGCGATGGCGACGAGCAGGCTCACGTCGCTGTCGGGCGCGATGGCGCAGCTCAGGATGCAGACGACGCCCGCGACCGTGTAGATCAGCGCGGCGACGCGCCATCCGATGCGCGAGGGCGGACGTGAATTTGCGATGGGCATGCACCGAGCATCGCCGATCCGGCATCAAGCCGTGTAGGCCTGTTGCGCGAAGGGCAAAGCGTTCGGCAAGCTGGGGCGGAAGCCGAACGTTCACGGTTACTTCTTGGGCCTGTCATTTGGGCGCGCCACCATCCGCGCCATGGCTGGTCAACTTATCTCCATTGCCCTGACCGTCGACCAACACGACGCAGGCGACTATTTCTGGGTGCTGCTGGAATCCTTCGACAACTCGATGGAGTTCGAGCCGCTGATGGAGGCGGCCACCGGATTCGCCACCTATGCCGAAGCCCTGCAGGCGGGCTACGTCGTGCTGAAGGGACTCTCCGAAGACCTGAACGTCGGGCCGCGCGAGGAGGTCGACGAGGTGGTCATCGCGGAAGAAAGCGCCCTCGGCAACGCTGGCTGAGCAGCGGCGACGCACCTGTACCTGCCTGCCGGAATGTCCGGCGGCTGTCAGCGGGGATCGGCCCTGGCTGACACGCATCCCATGGGACTTTGACGAAATTGCGACGAGCGGTCGTCGATGTTGCGCGGGCCCCGACAGGCCCTTGCAACACCCTCGACAGGTCGACAACAAGTCAGGGAGTTCGCATGGTGGAGTATTTCCGGGTAGGTCTTCCGTACATCCGAATCCGTTTCAGGGTACCCGCGCGGCGCGGCGGCAGGGTCGAGCTCGGGGGAAGGTTCGGAATCATCACTGGCGCAAGCGGCGAGCATGTGCTGGTCCGCTTCGATGGCGAACCGAGGCCTTCCATCGTTCATCCGGTCGAGCTCAACTATGTGGAGGCGGGGGAGGCCACGGAGCACGGATCGTTGCCGACGGTGTCAGAAGAAGCCAGGAAGCCGCCGCCCGAATAGGGCAGGGGCAAACGTGACCGCGGTGACGGGGCCGAGGTCATGCCGGCCTTGATTGGCGCGGGCTATGCTGGCGCCTGTTTTTTGATTCGGCCGAGATGATATGAAGAAATCCAATCCAACCAGGAAGACCGTTGCCAGTACGTACGACATCAAGAAGCAGTGGCACTGGGGTCGCGGCATGCGGGAGCTTCGCATCGCCGATTTCCTGAAGGAGGGTCGGTTGCTGGTTCCTGGCGAGTACACGGGGGAGGGGCCTGCCACCGACGATGGCACCGGTGCGCTCCGGACTGTTGGCGGCATCCAGGTCGGCGCCGCGAACTACGAGACGGGATTGATGTGGGTGGGCCGGAAACTGCGGGAAGGAGACCTGCCGGAGAAGCCCGGAGGGCCGTCTACACCTTGAGGGCTTGAGGGTAAATCCCCGCGATTTTTGTCTTCGGCGGGTCTATCTTGAATTTGTGACCAACTGCTGGAGACGATCATGTTGATGGTTACAAAAGTGGTGGCGGTCAGCATGACTGCCCTTGTCATGGGTGGCACTCCGTCGCCTGGCAGCGACCCTGCCGATCTCTCCCTCTCCACGTCGCAGGTTGCGGCTGCACAGCCGACCCCAGGCCTGGCATGCCCGAGCGGGTGCAACGTCTGGCGGATGATCCACGACCGTCGCTGAACCGGCAGTGCCGACCAGCTGCAGACTGGTTAACAATAACGGCCAAAGACTGTATATTCG
>NZ_RXFS01000007.1 GCF_003952185.1 Variovorax sp. 679
CGCGAAGAACTTCGGCTGATCGCTCGAGCGGCTTTTGCCGCTCAGTCGTTGATCAGGTTCAGGATGTTCCCGTCAGGGTCCTTGAACCACGCGACCTTCATGTCGCCCATGACATGGAGGTCGCCCACCAGCTTCGTGTCGGGCATGTCGTAGTGCTCGAAGCGCACGCCCCGGGACTTCAGGGCGTCCACGATGCGCTCGATGTCGCCGTCGACCGACCACGTCACGGCCGTGGCTTGGTTGGTGCCCGCGAATGCCGAGCGGTACACGTTGATGCGCGTGCTGCCGCTGCGGTAGACGATGACCTCGTCTCCCTCCGCATCGACCTGCGACAGGCCCAGCGTGTCTTCGTAGAAGCGGCGAGCCGCGGCGAGGTCTTTCACCGCCAGGTTGGCCACCGCGTTGATGTTTCCGAGCATGCGAGTCTCCTTCCAGACCCGACGTGCCATCGAACGGCGCCGGGCTTGCCAAAAATACTCAACCATGCGGTGCAGTATTCGCGTCGGACGAGGCCCTGTCAAGGCATCGGAAAATGACACCCCGCAAGTCGAGACGTGCCCCATCGCAAATGAAGAAATCCTTCTTATGCGGCTTCCGGCACACTGCACCCCCGGTGCAGTGACGACGGCAACGACTGCAACCCCGAATCGACTCCGACAAAGAGACAACCCATGATCCGCAGACACCTCGGCAAGCTGGCCACCTCGCTGGCATTCACGCTGGCATTCCCCCTGGCCCTCACGGCCACCGCCCACGCGCAGACCGCGACCTACCCCGCCAAGCCCATCCGCATGGTCGTGCCCTTCCCGCCCGGGGGCGGCACCGACATCCTGGCGCGCCTGGTGGCCCAGAAGCTCACCGAGGTGAACCACTGGACCGTGGTGCCCGACAACCGCGCCGGCGCCGGCGGCACCATCGGCATCGCCGAGGCCGCGCGCGCCGCGCCCACGGGCTACGACATCGTGATGGGCCAGAAGGACAACATGGTCGTCGCGCCCTGGCTCTACAAGAGCCTGAGCTACAACCCCGTGAAGGACCTGACGGCCGTGGCTCACGTGGCCTACACGCCGGTGGTGATCGTCACGCAGGCCAACTCGAAGTTCAAGACGCTCGACGACGTGGTGAAGGCCGCGCGCGCCGCGCCTGACACCGTCACCTACGGCTCGCCCGGCAACGGCACCACCATCCACCTGGCCGGCGAGATCTTCAATGGCGCCGCCAAGATCAAGATGCGCCACGTGCCCTACAAGGGCTCCAACGCGGCCATGATGGACGTGCTCGCGGGCAACGTCGACCTGATGGTGTCGTCGGTGCCCTCGGCCATGGCGCAGATCAAGGCCGGCAAGCTTCGGCCGCTGGCGGTCACGTCGGCCAAGCGCAGCACCTCGCTGCCCGACACGCCCACCGTGGCCGAGCTGGGCTACAAGGACTTCGACGTGAGCACCTGGTACGGCATCTTCGTGCCGGCGGGCACGCCGAAGGACGTGGTGACGGCACTGAATGCCGAAGTCAACAAGCTGCTGGCCACGCCCGAGATGAAGGCGGCCATCATTGCCCAGGGCGCCGAACCGCAGAGCATGACGCCCGAGCAGTTCGGCAAGCTGCTGAAGACCGACTACGAGAAGTGGAAGGGCATCGTGCAAGCCTCGGGCGCGACAATCGAATAAGGCCACGCGCCGCAGAATGGTGTCCCCAGAACAGGCCGCAGCGACGGCGCGGAGACACCGATGGTTCCTTCCCTTTCCCTGAAGACGGCCGCCCTGGCGGCGGCTGTCGCCCTCGTCCAGGGCTGCGCCCAGACGCCTGCGCAGAAGCCCTCCGACACGACCGTCGCCGCTCACGTCGCGGCAGCCACGAAGGCCGCGGGCACCGACCTCGGGCCGCTGCTCTCGCTGTGCAAGCCCGCTCCCGCCACGCGACCGCCGCAGGAGGAGCTCGACAAGGGCCTCCCGCTGCTCATCAACAAGCCCGCGCCGCCGCCCGCCAGGGCCTTCGACAACCTCTACTTCGTGGGTGCCGACTGGGTCAGCGCCTGGGCCATCAAGACATCGGACGGCATCATCCTCATCGATGCGCTCAACAACCAGGTGGAAGCCGCCGCGCTGATCGAAGGCGGCATGCGCAAGCTGGGCCTCGACCCGGCGCAGATCAGGTACGTGATCGTCACGCACGGCCACGGCGACCACTACGGCGGTGCGCCGTACCTCGCGCAGAAGTACCGGGCGCGCGTGGTGATGAGCGATCTCGACTGGACCATGACCGAGACGAAGCTGGAGTTCGCCACGCCCATCTGGGGCGCGCCGCCCAAGCGAGACATCTCGGTGAAGGACGGCGACCGCGTCACCCTGGGCGACACCACCGTCACGCTCTACCTCACGCCGGGCCACACCATGGGCACGCTCTCGCCGGTGTTCGACGTGAGCGAGAACGGCAGGAAGCATCGCGCCATGCTCTGGGGTGGCACGGGCTTCAACTTCGGCAAGGACGTGCCGCGGCTGGACAGCTACATCGCGTCCACGAAGCGCATGGACTCGCGGGTGAAGGCGCAGAACGTCGACGTGATGCTGTCGAACCATTCGAACGTCGACAGCTCGCAGGCCAAGATGGCCGCACTGCGGCAGCAGCCCGCTGGCGCCCCGAATCCCTTCGTGATGGGCACGCCCACGGTGGAACGCGCATTGAACGTGATGGGCGAATGCGCGCAGGCTCAGCGCGACAGGTTCGCGATGCAGTGAGCTGAGCGGGTGCCGGACTCAGTCCGGCACGAACTTGGCGTTGAAGACGGCGACGTCCGACTCCTGCTCGAACGTCACCACCTGCCCCATCTTCCCGTCGCTCATGCGGCAGGCCGAGAACAGGCTGTAGCGCCCCGCGAAGCCGAACTCGTCCATCACGATCAGCGCATAGGGGTAAGGCACGAACACCTGGTGCGCGAACACGATGCGGTGCACGTTGCGCGGCGAGGGAAAGAGCTTGTACTCGCCGGTGTCGATGGCCTGTGCGGTTGCCATGGGAATGCTCGCTTTCCGATCAATCCGGATCGCGCACGTCGGCCACGGGCTTCGCGCCGAAGTCCGCGCGCGCCAGGTACTTCAGCACCTTGGCCGCCGCCGAGGCGGGGCTGTCGAGCATGCCTTCGTTCTTCATCTTCTCGAAGCGCGTGCGGTCCGGAAACTTCTCGGCCGATGCGCCGCGCAACTGCACCTGCATGTCGGTGTCGATCACGCCCGGCGCGAGCGAGACGATGCGCGCGCCGTTCGGCGCATTCGCCTCCTCGAGCGCCACGGCGCGCGAGAAGTGGTCCATGCCGGCCTTCGCCGCGCAGTAGGGCGCCTGGCTGCCCATGGCGTTGCGGCCCAGGCCCGAGGAGATGTTCAGCACCTTGCGAGCGCCGCGCCATTCGCGCGTGGCGCCGAGGAACGCAGCCGTCAGCAGCATCGGGGCTTCGAGGCCGATGCGCAGGGCCAGCGAGAGCTCTGCTTCCACAGCGCGCGACAGCGGCGCCGGGTTGCCGACCGTGCCGGCGTTGTTGATGAGCGTGACGCTGTCGAAGCGCTGCGCGTCGACGGTCTTCAGCCAGGCAGACAGGCGCTCGGCTGCGGCCACGGGGTCGGACAGGTCCTGCTCCCATTGCGTGAGCTCGGCACCGGCGGCCTTTGCCGCTTCGGCCAGCGCCGGGGACTGCTTGCGCGAAATGCCGATCACCGTGTGGCCGGCCTGCAGCAGCTGTTCGGCCATGGCCTGGCCCAGGCCGCGCGAGGCGCCGGTGATGAGGGTGAGGTGGGAGGTGGACATGAAGATTGCGGTGGAGACAGAAAGAAAGACCGTGAGCTTAGGCGATGTGCAGAGGCTCGGTGGAAGCTGCGGTTGAACCGGCCGCTGTCTCATGAAGCCCGGTAGCTGTAGCTGAAGGACGCGGAAGAGTGTCCTTATAAATGGACAAATTCTTCTTCCATATCCAAAATGTGGCGCATGAAGGACAAAATCCGACTTCCCATCGAGCTTGGACAGGCCATCCAGCGCGCGCGAAAAGAAGGCCGCCTGAAGGCGACCGACATCGCCTCGCGTTCAGGCCGCGCGCGCAACGTTCTCTACCGCCTGGAACGAGGGGAAGACATCACCCTCGCCTCGCTCTTCGACATCCTGCGCGCCATGGATCTCACGATCCGTCTGGAGCGTCTGGGCATGCCGACGCTGGAGGAAGTCACGGAGCGCTTCGGACAGGATGACGACGATGCTTCCTGAAAAGATCAAGCAACTCGACGTCGAGATCGCCGGCGCGTCGGCCGGCCAGCTGCTCAGACACTCGGTCTACGAGTTCCGGTATCTCGACGGCCGTGCGGATCAGCCCTCGGTCGCGCTGCTCATGCCGCCGACCCGGCCGACGTACCAGGACGGTGACCTCTTCGCAGTCATGGATCAGAACCTGCCCGAAGGCGACCTGTACCTGCGCCTGCGGGCGATGTTTCCCAAGCAGCAGCTCACGCCGATGCACCTGCTCGCAGTGGTCGGGGCCAACGGCATCGGACGGCTGGGCTTCCGGCTGCCGGGGGCGCAGCCACTCGCGGCGCCTCGGATCATCGACCGCAAGACCTTGCTAGGGACCCGCTACACGCCCGAGGTGTTCGACGAGCTGGTAAGGGCGTACCTGAGCACGGGCGCAGGCATTGCCGGCATGCAGCCGAAGATCATGGTGCCGGATCGGGTCACCCTCCCGGTGCCCACGATCATCGTGAAGGCCGCCGCACCGTCCTATCCGGGCCTGTCGGCCAACGAGTTCATGTGCCTGACGGCCGCCGGCCACGCCGGCATCGAGACGCCCACGTTCGACCTCTCGGACGATGGGCAACTGCTGCTGGTCGACCGGTTCGACATCGCGGCGGACGGATCTCGCATCGGTTTCGAGGACATCGCGGCGTTGATGAACCTTCGGGTTCGCGACATCCAATCCGATCGGAAATACCACGGGAGCTACCAGCGCATCGCCGAGCTGATGCAGTACCTTCAACTGCCCAGCGAAAACCTCGAGCGCTTCTTCGAGCAGGTGGCATTCAGCGTGATGGTGCGCAACGGCGACGGCCACCTCAAGAACTACGGCTTGCTCTACACCTCGACGGCGGACTGCCGCCTGGCGCCGATGTTCGATGTGGTGACCACCGCGATCTACAGGTACACGCGCTATGAAGGCGGGCCCGAGCTGGAAGATCGCACACTGGCGCTCAAGCTCTTCGCCGGCAAGGGCCACACGAAAGCCTATCCGACTACCGAGGAACTGCTGCTGTTCGGCAGCAAGGTATGCGGGGTCGCAAAGCCCGCGCTCGTTCTCGCGCGCATCGCCGAGGGGATGCGCAAGACGCTGGACCAGGCGGGCCGTGACCAGCGAATCCCGAAAGACCTGCTGGAGAAGATGCGAGACACGTGGGCCGACGGGGTGATCTACGCCAAGGCGCGGTAGATCTCCGGATGCATCGGGCTCGCCTGTTCGAACACCGGAAGCCGGTGCTGCCAGTCAGTTGTTCGCGGACAAGATCTCCAGCCTCTAGCGGAACTGCTTGCGCAGGAAGTTGCGATGCCGCGCGATGTGCTGCATCTGCGCCGGCGCGACACTGCCGCCCAGGTCGACCTCGTCCGCGCCGTTGAGCACCGCGTTGGCGTTCGCCATCGCACGCGCGACGACTTCTTCCTCGCTCACGCCGAGCTGCGCCGCAAGGTCGAGCGCCACGCGCCGCATTGCGCGCTGCGAGAGCATCCACATCGCGCCGAAGCGGTCCCACGCGAGCGCGGCCTCTTCCGCCTTCTCGCGGTCGGCAAGGATCTCGTTGAGCGGCCTGGCCAGCACTTCATTGAGTGCATCGAGCTTTTTCGCCAGCGCCTCGTTGCGCTCGATGGCTTCTTCGAGCGTCGGGCCGGCGTCTTCCGCCTTCGCCTTCGGAGGAGCCTCGGCCGGCGGAGGGACGAAGGCTGCTTCCGCATTCGCGGGCACCACCAGGAGCTGGTCTTTGAGGGTCATGTTCTTTCCGTTTACGCCGTGGCGCTCTTCTTGTTGTTCGACATCGCGGTCGCGCGCAGGCCCGGCAGGTCGAGCACGCGCAGCCCGCCGTACTCCACGCGGATCAGGCCCTGCGCCGACAGGCCGTTCAGCGCTTCGTTCACGCGCTGGCGCGAGAGGCCGACCAGGTAGGCCAGCTCCTGCTGCGTGATTCGCAGGACTTCGCCCACGCCCGGATACAGCACCGGGTTGAACAACGACACCAGGTTGCGCGCCACCCGCGCGTCGGGGTTGTTGAGCCGGTCGATCTCCAGCGCCGCGATGAACTGGCCCAGCCGCTCGTTGAGCTGGTTCATCACGAAGCGGTTGAAGCCGATGGAGTGGTCCAGCAGCCAGTGGAAGCTCTCGGTCGGCAGGCCCGCGATCAGGCTGCGCCGCAGCGCCTGGATGTTGTAGCGGTAGGGCTCGCGCTTCATCACCGTGCCTTCGCCGAACCAGCCGCCCGGCGGCACGCCGGTGTAGGTGACGGAGCCGCCGTCGGCGTTGTCGTTGCTCATCTTCAGCAGCCCTTCGACCACGCCGAACCAGTAGGTGGGCGAGCGGCCCACGCGGCACACCAGGTCGCCGGGTTCGGCCTCGCCGACCACCAGCGCGGCCTCGGCGCGGCGGCGCTCGGCGGGCGTGAGCCTGGGCAGCCAGGGAATGCCTTCGAGCTCCGCGGCATTGGCGGGGCGCACGCGGTCCCTGATGGACGAACCGCCGAGCGCGCTGTTGTGGTTGGGATTGCCGTGAGGCATCGGGAAACTCCGGGGAGTAGTGTCCCTAGGATTGTCGTTGGAACGACAACCGGGCGTCAAAGTGAGTCCTACGATCCGCCCACTGTGCAAACAACCGCCCCCACCTTCCCCCGTCTGCTGCTCGCGCATGCCGAGGCCCAACCCGAGGCGCCCGCCATGCGCGAGAAGGATCTCGGCATCTGGCAAACCTGGACCTGGAACGCCGTGGCGCAGGAAGTGCGCGAAATGGCCTGCGGTCTCGCGAGCCTGGGCTTCAGGCCCTTCGACAACCTGGCCATCGTCGGCGCCAACCGGCCGCACCTGTACATGGCGGTGGTCGCGGCGCAGAGCCTGCGCGGCGTGCCGGTGCCGCTGTACCAGGACGCGGTGGCCGGCGAGATGGTCTTCATGCTGCAGGACGCCGGCATCGAATTCGTGATCGTCGAGGACCAGGAGCAGGTCGACAAGCTGCTCGAGTGCCGCGAGATCCAGCAAGGCAAGCAGCCGGGCATCCGCTACATCATCTACGACGACCCCAAGGGCCTGCGCCACTACGACCAGCCCGGGCTCATGAGCTACGAGCAGCTGCGCGCACTGGGCCGCGAGTTCGACAAGAGCAACGTCGGCTACTACGACCGCGCGGTGGCCGGCGGCGAGGCCACCGACGTGGGCGTGATCCTCTACACCTCGGGCACCACCGGCCGCCCCAAGGGCGTGTGCCAGACGCATGCGAGCTTCATCGCGGCGGGCCGCGGTGGCGTCGAGACCGACAGGCTCGGCCCCGGCGACAACATCATGAGCTACCTGCCGATGGCGTGGGTGGGCGACCACCTGTTCTCTGTGGCGCAGTGGCTGGTGGGCGGCTTCACGCTCAACTGCCCCGAGTCGAGCGAGACGGTGATGAACGACATGCGCGAGATCGGCCCGAGCTACTACTTCGGCCCGCCGCGCACCTTCGAGGGGCTGCTGACGGCCGTGTCGATCCGCATGGAGGACGCGGCCGCTCCGAAGCGCTGGCTGTACGCGAAATTCATGGCGCTGGCGCAGCGCGTGGGCGCGGACATCCTCAACGGCGCGCCGGTAGGCATGCGCGACCGCCTCATGTACCGCCTGGGCGACCTGCTGATCTACGGCCCGCTGCGCAACGTGCTGGGCATGAGCCGCATCCGCGTGGCCTACACCGCGGGCGCCGCCATCGGGCCCGACCTGTTCCGCTTCTACCGCTCCATCGGCGTCAACCTCAAGCAGTTCTACGGCCAGACGGAGACCTGCGCCTACGTGTGCCTGCAGCAGGACGGCAAGGTCAAGCTGCAGACCGTGGGCACGGCCGCGCCGGGCATCGAGCTGAAGATCGCCGACGACGGCGAGGTGCTGGTGCGCGGCGTGTCGGTGCTCAAGGAGTACTACAAGCGCCCCGACGCCACCGCCGAGGTGCTCGACGCCAACGGCTACTTCCACACCGGCGACGCGGGCGTGCTCGACAGCGAAGGGCACCTGCGCATCATCGACCGCGCGAAGGACGTGGGCCGGCTCGTGGGCGGCGCGATCTTCGCGCCCAACTACATCGAGAACAAGCTCAAGTTCTTCCCGCAGATCAAGGAGGCCGTGTGCTTCGGCAACGGCCGCGACGAAGTGTGCGCGGCCATCAACATCGACTTCGAGGCAGTGGGCAACTGGGCCGAGCGCAGGGGCCTGGCCTACGGCGGCTACGTCGACCTGGCAGGCAAGCCCGACGTGCTGGCGCTGGTGGCCGAGTGCATCGCCAAGGTGAACGCCGACCTCGCCGCCGAGGACGGCATGGGCGAGACGCAGATCTCGCGCTTCCTCGTGCTGCACAAGGAGCTCGACCCCGACGACGACGAGCTGACCCGCACGCGCAAGGTGCGCCGCGGCTTCATCGCCGACAAGTACGCGGTGTTGGTCGATGCGCTCTATGGCGGCAAGGCCGAGCAGTTCATCGAGACCCAGGTCAAGTTCGAGGACGGACGCACGGGCTCGGTGAGCGCCACGCTGAAGATCGTCGATGCGAAGCGCTTTCCGTTGATCAGGGCGGCCGCATGAACGCGCACAACCTCACCGAGGCATCCATGCTTGCAACAACGACTCGAGGCGGCCGCAAAGACGGCGAGGTCATCCTCGACGTGCAGAACATCAGCTTGAGCTTCGGCGGCGTGAAGGCGCTGACGGACATCAGCTTCAATGTGCGCGAGCATGAAGTGCGCGCCATCATCGGGCCGAACGGCGCGGGCAAGAGCTCGATGCTGAACTGCATCAACGGCGTCTACCAGCCGCAGCAGGGCTCCATCACCTTCCGCGGCCAGACCTTCAGGCACATGAATTCGCGCCAGGTGGCCGAGATGGGCGTGGCGCGCACATTCCAGAACCTGGCCCTCTTCAAGGGCATGAGCGTGCTCGACAACATCATGACCGGGCGCAACCTCAAGATGAAGAGCGGGCTGCTGGCCCAGGCCTTCCGCTGGGGCCCCGCCGAGCGCGAGGAACTGCAGCACCGCGAGTTCGTCGAGCACATCATCGACTTCCTCGAGATCCAGGCGCACCGCAAGACACCCGTGGGCCGCCTGCCCTACGGCCTGCAGAAGCGCGTCGACCTCGGCCGCGCGCTCGCGATGGAGCCGCAGGTGCTGCTGCTGGACGAACCCATGGCCGGCATGAACGTGGAAGAGAAGCAGGACATGAGCCGCTTCATCCTCGACGTGAACGACGAGTTCGGCGCGACCATCGTGCTGATCGAGCACGACATGGGCGTGGTGATGGACATCTCCGACCGCGTGGTGGTGCTGGACTACGGCAAGAAGATCGGCGACGGAACGCCGGATGAAGTCCGGAACAACGAAGACGTGATCCGGGCATACCTCGGCGTGGAGCATTGAGCATGGGCTTTTTTCTTGAAACCCTGTTTGGCGGCCTCATGGTCGGCATGCTCTATTCGCTGATCGCCATCGGCTTCGTGCTGATCTACAAGGCCTCGGGCGTCTTCAACTTCGCGCAGGGCGCGATGGTGCTTTTTGCGGCGCTCGCCATGGCGCGCTTCTCGGAGTGGTTCCCGCTGTGGTTCGGCTTCCAGAGCCAGATCCTCGCGAACATCCTGGCCTTCATCGCCGCCATGGCGGTGATGATCGTCGTGGCCTGGCTCATCGAGCGGCTGGCGCTCAGCAAGCTCGTGAACCAGGAAGGCATCACGCTGCTGATGGCCACGCTGGGCATCGCCTACTTCCTCGACGGCGTGGGCCAGACCATCTTCGGCAACGATATCTACAAGATCGACGTGGGCATGCCCAAGGAGCCGCTGATGGTGCTGCAGAACACCTTCCAGGGCGGCCTTCTGCTGAGCCAGGAAGACCTGATCGCCGCGCTGGTGGCGGCGGGGCTGGTGGTGGTGCTGGCCATCTTCTTCCAGAAGACCGCCACCGGCCGCGCCCTGCGCGCGGTGGCCGACGACCATCAGGCCGCGCAGTCCATCGGCATTCCGCTCAAGCGCATCTGGGTGATCGTGTGGTCGGTGGCCGGCTTCTCGGCGCTGGTGGCCGGGATCATCTGGGGGTCGAAGCTGGGCGTGCAGTTCTCGCTGTCGCTGGTGGCGCTGAAGGCGCTGCCGGTGGTGATCCTCGGTGGTCTCACCTCGATCCCGGGCGCCATCATCGGCGGCCTGCTGATCGGCGTGGGCGAGAAGCTGTCCGAAATCTATCTCGGGCCGATGTTCGGCGGCGGCATCGAGATCTGGTTTGCCTACGTTCTCGCGCTGGTGTTCCTGCTGGTCCGTCCGCAAGGCCTCTTCGGCGAAAAAATTATTGATCGCGTATGAAATACGAGATCAACAATTTTTCGGTGCAGGCTAACTTGCGAAGCAAGTCAAGCGAAGCGGGCCGGAGCCAAAAGATCATCGATCGGGTCTGAAAATGTTCTACAGAGAAAACGGCCAATTCAAGTCGAGCTACCGCGCCGACCAGCAGATCTTCCCGATCGCGCAGGACCGCCTCGCAATCCTGGTGCTGCTGCTCGTGGCTTTCGTGGTGGTGCCGCTGGGCGTGTCCGACTACTGGATGCGCGCCATCCTCACGCCTTTCCTGATCCTGTCGCTCGCGGCACTGGGCCTCAACATCCTCGTGGGCTACTGCGGCCAGATCTCGCTGGGCACCGGCGCCTTCATGGCGGTGGGCGCCTACGCAGCCTACAACTTCCAGGTGCGCATCGACGGCATGCCGCTGATTGCCTCGCTGCTGCTGGGCGGACTGTGCGCCACGGTGATCGGCGTGCTGTTCGGCATTCCGAGCCTGCGCATCAAGGGGCTCTACCTGGCGGTGGCCACGCTGGCGGCGCAGTTCTTCACCGACTGGGCCTTCCTGCGCATCCAGTGGTTCACCAACAATTCGTCTTCCGGTTCGGTGAGTGTGGCGGGGCTCAACGTGTTCGGCGTGCCCATCGAATCGCCGGCACAGAAGTACCTGTTCTGCCTGATCTTCGTGTCGGTGTTCGCGCTGCTGGCGAAGAACCTGGTGCGCAGCGCCATCGGCCGCGAGTGGATGGCGATGCGCGACATGGACGTGGCAGCCGCGGTGATCGGCATCCGACCGGTGTACGCCAAGCTCACGGCCTTCGCGGTGAGCAGCTTCATCGTCGGCGTGGCCGGCGCGCTGTGGGGCTTCGTGCACCTGGGCGCGTGGGAACCGGCTGCGTTCAGCATCGACCGCTCGTTCCAGCTGCTGTTCATGGTGATCATCGGCGGGCTCGGCTCGATCATGGGCAGCTTCTTCGGCGCCGCCTTCATCGTGCTGCTGCCGCTGCTGCTGAACCAGTTGCCGGGCTGGCTGGGCTTCTCGATTTCGACCGCGCTGGCATCGCACCTGGAAACCATGATCTTCGGCGCGCTGATCGTGTTCTTCCTGATCGTCGAGCCGCACGGCCTCGCGCGGCTGTGGTCCACGGCCAAGGAAAAGCTGCGGCTGTGGCCCTTCCCTCATTGATTGACGAGTTCCCGTTCGTAAAAAACCCGGCACCGAGGTGCCCACAAAGGAGACAGGCATGAAACTGAAATCGCTCGCTCTGACCGCCGCCCTGGTGGCCAGCACCCTCGGCGCCCTGCTCGCGCCATCGCTCGCGCAGGCACAGGCCAAGGAGCAGTTCTTCCCGCTGCTGGTGTATCGCACGGGCCCCTATGCCCCCAACGGCACGCCGTGGGCCAACGGCAAGCAGGACTACATCAAGCTGGTCAACGCGACCGGCGGCATCAACGGCGTGAAGATCTCGTACGAGGAGTGCGAGACCGGCTACGCCACCGACAAGGGCGTCGAATGCTACGAGCGCCTGAAGGGCCGCCCGGGCGTGGCGCTCTTCGACCCGCAGGCCACCGGCATCACCTTCGCGCTGACCGACAAGGTGCCGACCGACAAGATCCCGCTGATCACGCTGGGCTACGGCCTGGCCGCCTCGCAGGACGGCGGCGTCTTCAAGTGGAACTTCCCGCTGATGGGCTCCTACTGGACCGCGGCCGACATCCTGATCCAGCACATCGGCAAGACCGAAGGCGGCATGGACAAGCTCAAGGGCAAGAAGATCGCCCTCGTGTACCACGACTCGCCGTTCGGCAAGGAGCCGATCCCGCTGCTGCAGGAACGTGCGAAGCAGAACGGCTTCGAGCTCTCGCTGATCCCGGTGACCGCACCGGGCGTGGAGCAGAAGTCGGCCTGGCTGCAGGTGCGCCAGCAGCGCCCCGACTTCGTCCTGCTGTGGGGCTGGGGCGTGATGAACTCCACCGCCCTGAAGGAAGCCGTGGCCACCGGCTACCCGCGCGAGAAGATGTACGGCGTGTGGTGGGCCGGTGCCGAGCCCGACGTGAAGGACGTGGGCGCCAACGCCAAGGGCTATCACGCGCTGGCGCTGAACACTTCGGGCACGCAGCCCAAGGTGATCCAGGACATCCTGAAGCAGGTGCACGAGAAGGGCCAGGGCACGGGTCCGAAGGACGAAGTGGGCTCGGTGCTCTACACGCGCGGCGTGATCATCCAGATGCTGACCGTCGAGGCCGTGAAGCGCGCGCAGGAGCGCTTCGGCAAGGGCAAGGTCATGACCGGCGAGCAGGTGCGCTGGGGCATGGAGAACCTCGCGCTCGACCAGAAGAAGCTCGATGCGCTGGGCTTCTCGGGCGTGATGCGTCCGGTGAGCACCTCGTGCCAGGACCACATGGGCTCGACCTGGGCGCGCGTCCATACCTGGGACGGTGCGAAGTGGGGCGACATGTCCGACTGGTACCAGGCCGACGAACAGATCATCAAGCCGATGGTGAAGACCGCCGCCGACAAGTACGCGGGCGAGAAGAAGCTGACCCGCCGCGAAGCGGCGGATTGCCAATCTTGAGCTAACCCCCAGGCTGCACGCACTTCGTGTCGCTTCGCCCACCCCCTTGCAGGGGGCAACACCTGCGGCCCGGCAAAGCCGGTTCCGCGGTGTTCCCCGAAGGGAGGCGGGCCGAGCGGGCATCTGAAAGAACGATGTTTTTGTTTTTTCAAATGCTTCGGACCACACCATGAGCGAATCCAAAATCCTCCTCGACGTCAACGGCATCGAGGTCATCTACAACCACGTGATCCTGGTGCTCAAGGGCGTGTCGCTGACCGTGCCTGACGGCGGCATCGTGGCGCTGCTCGGCGGCAACGGCGCGGGCAAGACGACCACGCTGCGCGCGGTGAGCAACCTGCTCGCGGGCGAACGCGGCGCGGTCACCAAGGGCACCATCGAGCTGCGCGGCGAGCGCATCGAGGCGCTGTCCCCGGCCGAGTTGGTGAAGCGCGGCCTGATCCAGGTGATGGAAGGCCGCCACTGCTTCGCGCACCTGACCATCGAGGAGAACCTGATGACCGGCGCCTACACGCGCACCGACGGCAAGGCCGCTGTGCAGCAGACGCTGGAGAAGGTGTATGCGTACTTCCCGCGCCTGAAGACGCGACGCACCTCGCAGGCGGCCTACACATCGGGCGGCGAGCAGCAGATGTGCGCCATCGGCCGCGCGCTGATGGCCAACCCGAGCATGGTGCTGCTCGACGAGCCCTCGATGGGCCTCGCGCCGCAGATCGTGGAAGAAGTGTTCGAGATCGTGAAGGACCTCAACGCCAAGGAGCGTGTGACCTTCCTGCTGGCCGAGCAGAACACCAACATGGCGCTGCGCTATGCCGACTACGGCTACATCCTGGAGAACGGCCGCATCGTGATGGACGGCGAGGCGAAGAGCCTGCGCGAGAACGAGGACGTGAAGGAGTTCTACCTTGGCGTGGGCGGCGCGGACCGCAAGAGCTTCCGCGACGTGAAGAGCTACAAGCGGCGCAAGCGTTGGCTGGCTTGACCCTCCCCCAGTCTTCGCGCACTTCGTGTCGCGCGCGCCTTCCCCCTCGCCGGGGGCAATACCAGCGGCCCGGCAAAGCCGGTTCCGCGGTATTCCTGAAAGAGCAAGTTGAGCGCCTTGAACAGAACTGAAAGATGAAGGGTACGGACATGACCGACCACTACGACAAGCTCGAGATCCGAGACCCCGCCGAACGCGAACGCGACCTGCTGGCCGCGCTGCCGAAGCAGATCGCGCAGGCACAGACGGCAGCCCCCGCGTTCGCGAAGATCCTCGACGGCGTGAAGCCCGCCGACGTCACCACGCGCGAGGCGCTCGCGAAACTACCGGTCACGCGCAAATCGGAATTGCTCGACCTGCAGAAGGCGCGCCGCGCCGACGACCCCTTCGGCGGCTTCTCCTCGATCGTGCGCGGCCCGCGCATGCCGCGCGTGTTCGCGAGCCCCGGCACCATCTACGAGCCGGAAGGCGAAGCGCGCGACTACTGGCGCACCGCACGCGCCCTGCATGCGGCTGGCTTTCGCAGCGGCGAGCTCATCCACAACAGCTTCAGTTACCACATGACTCCCGCCGGCTCGATCATGGAATGCGGCGCGCGAGCCTTGGGCTGCACTGTGCTGGCGGGCGGCACCGGCCAGACCGAGCAGCAGCTCGAAGCCATGGTCGACCTGAAGCCCGAAGGCTATGCGGGCACGCCGAGCTTCCTCAAGATCCTGCTGGAGAAGGCCGAAGAAAAAGGCCTGAAGCTGCCCTCGCTCACCAAGGCGCTCGTCTCCGGCGAAGCCTTTCCGCCGAGCCTGCACGACTGGATCGCCGCGCGCGGTGTGAAGGGCACGCAGTGCTATGCCACCGCCGACCTGGGCCTCATCGCCTACGAGACCAGCGCGCGTGAAGGGCTGGTGCTCGACGAGGGCGTGCTGGTCGAAATCGTGCGGCCCGGCACCGGCGACCCGGTGCCCGATGGCGAAGTCGGCGAGATCGTCGTCACCACCTTCAACCCCGACTACCCGCTGGTGCGCTTCGGCACCGGCGATCTTTCCGCTGTGCTCGCGGGCACCTGCCCCACGGGCCGCACCAACAAGCGCATCAAGGGCTGGCTCGGCCGCGCCGACCAGACCACCAAGGTGCGCGGCATGTTCGTGCACCCCTCGCAGGTGGCGGAGATCGTCCGCCGCTTTCCCGAAGTGCAACGCGCGCGGCTCGTGGTGTCGGGCGAGATGGGCGACGACAGGATGACGCTGCGGCTCGAATGCGCCGGCACGGCGCCCGAAGGCATCGAGGCCCGCGTGAGCGCGGTGATCCGCGAAGTGACCAAGCTGCGCGGCGAGGTCGTCGTCGCGGGCGCGGGCGAACTGCCCAACGACGGCAAGGTGATCGAGGACGCGCGCAGCTACAAGTAGCGGCGGTACAGCACGCGCGTGGTGACGCGTGTAAGCACGACCACGAGCATCGAGTAGATCAGCACCAGCGCCGCCACGAAGCTCACGAGGCTGCCCGCGCTGTTGAAGCCGTGCAGCCACACCGCCAGCATCAGCCACAACAGCATGAAGGCGACGCAGCCCACCTGCACCAGCACGAACGTCAGCACGGCGGCACCCACGGCCCTGAAAGGCCGCACGCGCGAGACCACCGGCGCGGCGCCCAGCCAGCCGCCCCAGAACGCCAGCGCGAACGCCGCCAGAGGCGGCAGCACCCAGGCGACCAGCAGTTCGGGGCCGTCCAGGTCGCGCGTCACGGAGGTCCAGCGGCTCACCGCCGCGCCGATCCACATCTGCAGCGACGCGAACACCGAGGCCCCCACCAGCGCCACCGCGCGGCGCGGCGAAGCGCCGAGGCTTTCGTCATGCTGCATCTCGGGGAGCGCGGCGCGCCCCGCCCTCAGCGCGAACCAGGCCGAGACCCATACACCGAGCGCCAGCACGACAAGCTGGGCAATCGACTGCAGGAACATGAACACCGGCATCGCAGCGCGCATGGACGGCGATCCGAAGAACTCGTGCAGCCGGCCACCCGGCATGAAGAGCAGCTGCAGGTCGTAGAGCAGAGGGCTCAGCGCATGGAAGTTCAGCACCAGCACCACGATGTACGCCACGGCGTAGCGGATGCGCGGTTGGGGCAGCGCCGCCACGCTCTGCGTGCCCCACTTCTCGAGCGCGTTGCGCCCGTGGCTCCAGGCCAGCGCCGCAGCCAGCACCCAGGCCATGCCGATGCTGAACACCATCGGTATCCACACGCCCGGCAGGGCGTAGGCGCTGCGCAGTTGTTCGCTGTCGGGCGAATCGGGCCAGAGCTGGATGGCCATGTTGACCGCCACCATCGCGATGTCGATGACCACGGTGACGAGCGCGAGATCGCGCGGCAGGCGCTGCGCGATCCCGCTCTCGTGAGGAAAGGGCTCCGTCATTGAAATACTTTCGCTTCTCGTGGCACGTGCCGTGGCACGCGAAAAAGAAGCGAGGGTATCGGATGACGCGGGTTGCCCCTGTAGGCCCGATGCGCGAATGCGGCACGGCCACCAGCCGTCGGCGCCCGCAAGGCAGACGTGCTCGACTTCGGGCGTCAGGGAGATCGGTCGTTGCTCAGGCCTGCAGGGCGGAAGCAAGGATGCCGAGCCCCTCTTCGAGCACGGCGTCCTCGATGGTCAGCGGAAAGAGGAAGCGGATCACGTTGGCATGCACGCCGCAGGTCAGCAGCAGCAGGCCCGCATCGCGCGCACGGGCCTGCACCTGCTTCGCGAACCCGGGGTCGGGCGAGCCATCGGCGCCGGCGAACTCGACGGCCACCATGGCACCCAGGCCACGCACGTCGGCGATCTGCGGCACCCTCGCGCGCAGGCCTTCGAGGCGCGCCTTGAGCCGGTCGCCCAGCACCTGCGCGCGCTCGCACAACCGTTCTTCCTCGATCACGTCCAGCACCGCATGCGACGCCGCAACGGCCAGCGGGTTGGCGGCATAGGTGCCGCCGAGCCCGCCGGGCGCGGGAGCATCCATCACCCCGGCGCTGCCGCACACCGCCGACAGGGGCGTGCCGCCGGCAAGGCTCTTGGCCATCGTCATGAGGTCGGGCACCACGTCGTGATGCTCCATCGCGAACCACTTGCCCGTGCGGGCGAAGCCGGTCTGGATCTCGTCGGCGATCAGGAGGATGCCGTAGCTGTCGCAGATCCGGCGCAGCGCGCGCACGAACAGGGGCGGCGCCGCGTAGAAGCCGCCTTCGCCCTGCACCGGCTCCAGGATGATCGCGGCCACCTGCTCGGGCTCGATGTCGGCCTTGAACAGCCGCTCGATGGCATGCAGCGACTCCTCGACCGACACGCCATGCAGCGCGACCGGCGCGGGCACATGGAAGATGCTGCCGGGGAAAGGCCCGAAGCCGGTCTTGTAGGGCGCGACCTTGCCGGTGAGCGCCATGCCCATGAAGGTGCGGCCATGAAAGCCACCGCCCAATGCGATCACGCCGGGCCGGCGGGTGGCCGCGCGCGCGATCTTGATGGCGTTCTCGACGGCCTCCGCGCCGGTGGTGAAGAAGGCCGTCTTCTTGGCGTGGGTGCCGGGCGTCAGCCTGTTGATGCGCTCGGCCAGTGCGACGGTGCTTTCGTACGGCACCACCTGGTAGGCGGTGTGGGTGAAGCGGTCGAGCTGCGCGCGGATCGCCTCGACCACGCGCGGATGCCGGTGGCCGGTGTTGAGCACCGCAATGCCCGAGCCGAAGTCGATGTAGCGGCGGCCTTCCACGTCCCACAGCTCGGCGTTGAGCGCGCGATCCGCGTAGATGGGAAAGCCGATGCCTATGCCGCGCGGCGTGGCGGCGATGCGGCGCGCGTCGATGGCGGCGTTGGTCATGAGGGTCATGCGTGTTTCCTTCCTTGTGTGTTTTCTGTCCGTGTTCAATGGCCGCCCGGCGCGACCATGCGGTGGCGGATCTGGTCGGCGACCACGGCCACGATCAGCAGCGCGCCCAGCACCACCATCTGCAGGTACGAGCCGACGCTGGCCAGGTTCATGCCGTTCTGCACGAGGCCGATGAAGATCGCGCCCATCACCACGTTCGGCACCCGGCCGATACCGCCGCGCAGGCTCACGCCGGCGATCACGCAGGCCGCGATGGATTCGAGCGCGACGGTACCGCCGAGGTTGGCTTCGCCGGTCTCCACGCGCGCCGTCAGCAGCAGGCCGCTCACGGCCGCGAGGCCGGCGCACAGCAGGTAGGCCATCAGCAGCACGCGGCGGGTGTCGATGCCAGAGAGCGCGGCCGCCTTGGCATTGCCGCCGACCGCCAGCAGGTGCGTGCCGGCCGGCATGCGGGCCATGAGCACGCCCATGCCCGCGACGCACACGGCCGTGACCAGGATCGGTATCGGAATGCCGAGCAGCGTGCCGAAGCCGAACAGCTCGCTGAACTCGCCCGGCATGCCCGACACCGGCACGCCGCCCGTGAGGAACAGCGCGAAGCCGAAGCCGATGGACTGCACGCCCAGCGTGACGATGAAGGGCGACACTCCGATGAAGGCCACGCCGATGCCGTTGATCAAGCCCACCGTCAGCCCCGCGAGCATCCCGCAGAAGCAGCCGGCGATCACGACCACCCAGGTCGCGTCGGGCAGGGCCGCGCCGAAGTACTGCATGGCCAGCGCCGAGACCACCGAGGTGATGGCCATCACGGTGCCGACCGAGAGGTCGAAGCCGCCTGTCACCAGCGCCAGCATCTGGCCCAGCGACACCAGGATCAGGTAGACCGACTGGCGCAGCAGGTTCACGAGGTTCTGCACCGTGAGGAACTGGTCCGACAGCATGCTGAACACCGCGAAGGCGATCACCAGCATGAAGGGCAGCACGCCGAGGCGCAGGAACAGGCCGCGCAGCAGCCCGAGGAGACGGCCGCCGGGGCCGATGGCAGGTGCCGCGCTGGCGGCCACGGTGGAGGACGAAGTCATGACTCTCTTTCGCTGGAACCGAAGAACAGGTTGAGCACGCGGGTCTCGCCGATTGCATCGCCCTGCAGCTCGCCGGCGATCTCGCCGCGGCACATCACGTAGACGCGGTGGCTCAGGTGCAGCACCTCGGGCAGGTCGGACGAGATCACGACCACCGCCGCGCCGCCTTCGCAGAGCTTGCGTATCACCTCGTAGAGCGCGCTGCGGGTGCCGATGTCGACGCCGACCGTGGGCTCGTCGAACACATAGAGCGCGGCATCGCGCGTCATGCCCTTGCCGAAGAGCACCTTCTGCTGGTTGCCGCCCGAGAGCAGCGCCACCGGCCGCTCGAGGTTGCGCGGCGCAAGCTCCACGCGCTCGGCCGCCGCCGTGGAGAGCCGGCGGCCCAGGCGCTTGCGCAGCCAGCCGCCGCGCCCGCGCAATGGTCCATGCACCAGCGGCAGCGTGATGTTGGCGCGCGAGCTGAAGCCGAGCACCAGCCCCTCGCCCTTGCGGTCGGGAGGCAGGTAGAACAGGCCCTCGTCGAGCATCTGGCGCACCTTCGCGCCGGTGCGCAACTGGCCCTTGAAGAGCACGCGCCCCCCGGTCACCGGGTCGAGCCCGCAGATCGCGCGGAAAAGCTCCGACTTGCCGCAGCCCACCAGCCCAGCCAGCCCCACCACTTCGCCGCGCCGCACCGTGAGACTCGCGCCGCGCACGCCGTTGGGCGAGACCAGCCCCTCGACCTGCAGCACCACCTCGCCCGGGTCGGCCGCGATGCGGGGGTAGATCTGCTCGATCGCACGGCCGCTCATCAGCTCGATCAGCCTGTCGGCGCTGGTCGCGCCGGCTTCCACGGTCGTGACCTTGCGGCCGTCGCGCAGCACCGTGATGCGGTCGGCGATCTGCGCGATCTCCTGCATGCGGTGCGAGATGTAGACGATGCCCACGCCGCTCGCCTTGAGCCGCGCCACCAGCTCGAAGAGGCGCTGCGCCTCGGTGTCGGTCAGCGAGGCGGTGGGCTCGTCGAGGATCAGCACCGATACGTCGCCGCGCAGGCCCTTGGCGATCTCGACCATCTGCTGCTGGGCACGCGTGAGGCCCGATACCGGCGCGTCGACATCGATCCCGAAGCCGAGGTCGGCCAGCATCGCGCGGGCCCGCTCGCGCACTGCCACGCGGTCGAGCAGGCCACCCTTGCGAGGCTCCTCGCCCAGGCTCAGGTTCTGCGCGACGGAGAGCGTGGGGATCAGCGAGAACTCCTGGAACACCGCGCTGATGCCGCGGCGCCTTGCGTCGTGCACGGTCGCGAACCTCACGGGCTCGCCCCGCATGCGGATCTCGCCCGCCGAGGGTGCGTTGGCGCCGGCCAGCAGCGAGATCAGCGTGGACTTGCCGGCCCCGTTCTCGCCGAACAGCACGTGCACCTCGCCGGCGCGCAGCTCGAAGTCCATCGCATCGAGCGCCAGCACGCCCGGATAGCGTTTGCCGAGCCCGGCGGTCTGCAGCAGGAGTTCAGGCATCGACCGGCCTACTTGACTTCGAACACCGGCTTGAAGCCCGGCGGCGGCAGGATGTCGTCGAGCTTCACCGTCTTGATGTTGCCGCTGTCGACCACGAAGATCTTCGGGCCGACGTGCTTCACCACGTCCTTGTTCTCGAGCAGGCGCACCGCCTGGTCGACCGCGATGCGGCCCTGGATCACCATCGAGTCGGCAGGCGACGCGACGATGCGGCCCTTCTGGATGCCCTCGTACACGCCCGGCGTCATGTAGAAGGACAGCACCTGCACTTTCTTGTCGAGGCCGCGCGAGCGCAGGATGCCGGTGGCCGCCTCGGCCGTCACTGCCGTGCCGGCCACGTAGGCGAGATCGGGGTTGCCCTGCAGCACGTCCTCGACGAGCTTGGCCTGCGCCTCCTTGCCGGTGTCGCCGTACTTGGGATCGAGCACCGCTACGGCGCTGCCCTTGACCGCGTCCATGAAGCCCTTGTGCGCGGCCTCGACCCAGCCGGCGCCGGCGGGACCGGGGAACCAGCCCACCTTCACCGGCGGCGAGCCGGCCGGGTGCTTCTTCGCGAGGTATTCGCCGGTCGAATGCCCCATGGTGTAGAACGACACCAGCGACTTGGCCGACAGGTCGGGCGAGCTGATGCCGTTGACCAGGTCGATCACGGGCACCTTCTTCGCGGCCGTGGCCTTGATGACGTTGTTGAGCCCGTCGCCCGAGATCGCGCCGATGATCACCGCGTTGGCGCCGCGCGCCACGCAGTCCTCGATCTGGGAGACCTGCTTGCTCAGGTTGGTGTAGCCGCCCGCGTCGGCCACCTGCAGCTTCACGCCCTGGCGCCTGGCTTCCTCGATGACGCCGTAGTCCACGCCCAGCCAGTAGGCGTCCTTCATGTGCGGGAACGACACGCAGATGTCCCACTTCTTCGAGGCCTTGGCCAGGGGCGTGTAGTCGATGGGCTTCTTCGTGCCCTCGGCCGAGAAGGCGGGCTCGGTGGCCTCCGCCTTGTAGGGGAACCAGTCGGCGGCGGAGGCTGCGCCGTGCCACAGCAGGGCTGCAGCGAGCGAGCCGGCGATCAGGGAAACGCGCAGGGGCGAGCTGTTCATGAAGAACTCCTTTGATGACGACGATGAAAAAGGGAGAGAGAGGGAAGGCTCAGGCCGCGAGCGCGGCGCGCAGGCGATCGAGCCTTCGTCGCCGTTCGGCGCGGGCTTCCAGCGCCCGGGCCATGTCGACCTCCACGAAGCGGGCCTTGTGGTTGGGCTGCATCTGGGCGATCAGGTCCATGTCGGCGCTGATCACGGTGCCGACCATGGCGTAGCCGCCGCCCGAGACCGCATCGCGGTGCAGGATGATCGGCTCGCGCCCACCCGGCACCTGGATCGAGCCGTAGGGATAGCCCGCGTCGACGATGTTCGACGGATCGTGGCCCGCGCCGAACGGCGGCTTGCGGTCGAGGAACTGCAGCGGCGTGCCGTTCTTGTAGCGGTAGCCGATGCGGTCGGCCTCCGATCCCACGGTCCAGGTGTCGGCAAAGAAGCTGCGCACCGACACCTCCTGCAGGCGGTGGAAATAGATGCCGGGCAGCACGCGCAGCTCCACCTCCTTCGCCAGCACCGGCAACAGTTCGGCGGGCACGCTCCGGCCAGGCTTCGCGCGAGCCGATGGCGTGCCGACCGGCAGCCTGTCGCCCGCCAGCAGCTTGCGGCCGTTGAAGCCGCCGAACGCGCCGAGGCCGTAGGTGGAGCGGCTGCCCAGCACCACCGGCACGTCGATGCCGCCGGCCACCGCGATGCACATGCGCGCGCCGAGCTTCATGAAGTCGAAACCCAGCTTGTCGCCGGCCTGCACCGCGAAGGATTCGTTGCGCGGCATCTCGTTGCCGTTGAGCTTGACCTTGGCGTCGGCGCCGGTCACTGCCACCAGCGCGGGCGCGTCGAACTGAAGCTCGGGGCCGAGCAGCGTGCTCTCGATGACGGCCGCGCCTTCGTCGTTGCCCACCAGCAGGTTCGCGAGCACCAGGCTCTGCTGGTCGAGCGCTCCGGAGAGCGGAATGCCGAGGTTGTAGTAGCCGGGGCGGCCGGCGTCCTGCACGCTGGTCGCAAGGCCGGGCTTGAGCACTTCAATCGCCATGGAGCACCTTCAGGAGCTGTTGGTTGTAGCCGTCGGGGTCGGCCAGGAATTCCTTGAGCGAGAACGACACCGGCGCGATGCGCAGCGCGAAGGTGCCGGCCTCGACCTCGGCGATCCGGCGGTCGTACTCGGCGCGGTCGATGGGCTTCCACTTGACGATGTCGCCGGGCCGGAAGAACACCATCAGCTCCTTCAGGTAGGACAGGCGCTGGGCCGGGTCGAAGATCGGCGCCGGCGTGACGCCGAACATCTGGTAGCCGCCCGCGCCGCGCACCGAGTAGATGCAGCTGAAGCAGCCGCCGTGGCCCAGCGTGAGTCTGGGCGTGTCGGTGCGCGGGCTCAGGTACTTGGGCACCTCGATTTGCCGCTCGCGCTCGACCATCTGGAAGAGAAAGGGCAGCCCCGCCACGAAGCCGACCATCGACACGAACCACGGCGCCGAGGAGTGGGCTTCGATGAAGGCATCGACCGAGGCATGCCCGTTGATGCGCGCCGCGTATTCGATGTCGGTGCTCGACGGGTCCTGGTGGCGCTCGCGGAAACGCATGAGCGTCTCGTGCGTCCACGGGTCGTTGTAGAGCACCGGTATCTCGACGATGCGGGTCTGCATCTGCAGGTCGGCCTCGCCAAGACCGGCCTCGATCTCCTCGAGCGTGGCGAGCAGTGCGTCGGGCGCGATCACGTCCGGGTCGAAGCGCACCAGGTAGGCCGCGTTGGCCGGGCAGATCTCGGTGACTCCGGGCAGCGCGCGGCGGCGCAGCTCGTTGCAGATGGCCATGCCCTTGAAGAAGGCGGGCAGCGACATCTCCTCGCTGATCTCGACGAACAGGTGCTCGTCGCCGCCGAAGCTGTAGCGGGCCCGGGCCGGGAGCGTGGTGACGGTCATGCGGGCACCTTCTGTGGAGGAATGGTGGTGGCGACGGCATCGGCGAGCGGGTTGGCCGCGAGCCAGGTCTCGAGAAAGCCGGTGTGGAAGGCGGCGCTGGCCACGTCGGCGTCCTCGCAGAGCGCGCGGTGCAGCGGGATCGTGGTGTGGATGCCTTCGACGCGCAACTCGTCGAGCGCACGCCGCATGCGGCTCAGCGCGCCGGCGCGGTCGGTGTCGTGCACGATCAGCTTGCCGAGCAGCGAGTCGTAGTACGCAGGCACGTTGCAGCCCGGGAACAGCATGGTGTCGAAGCGAACGCCCGGCCCGCCCGGCACCACGAGCTGCGACACCAGGCCGGGGCTGGGCATGAAGTTCTTCGCCGCGTTCTCGGCATTCACGCGCACCTCGATGGCGGCGCCGGTCAGCCGGATGTCTTCCTGCGCAAGCCGCAGCGGCTGGCCGAGCGCGATGCGCAGCATTTCCTTCACGAGATCGACGCCGGTGATCATCTCGGTGATCGGGTGCTCGACCTGGATGCGCGTGTTCATCTCGATGAAGAAGAACTCGCGCGTGTCGTCGTCGTACAGGTATTCGAGCGTGCCGGCGCCGCGGTAGGCCACGGCATTGGCAAGCCGCAGCGCCGATTCGCACAGCGCGGCGCGCGTGGCCTCGCCGATGGCGGCCGAGGGCGCTTCTTCCCAGACCTTCTGGCGGCGGCGCTGCAGGGAGCATTCGCGCTCGAAGCAGTGCACCACGCGTTGCCCGTCGCCGAGGATCTGCACCTCGATGTGGCGCGCCTTGCGGATGAAGCGCTCCAGATAGACCTCGCCGTTGCCGAAGGCGGCCAGCGCTTCGGCCGTGGCGGTGGCGAACTGCTGGCGCAGCTCGGCCTCGTCGTGCGCCACGCGGATGCCGCGCCCGCCGCCGCCGGCCGAGGCCTTGATCATGATCGGATAGCCGATGTCCTTCGCGACCTCGACGGCGGTATCGGGGTCGGTCACCACGCCTGCGCTGCCGGGCACCGCGGGCACGCCCGCCTTCATGGCGGCGGCGCGCGCGGCAGCCTTGTCGCCCATGGTGCGAATGGCATGCGGCGTCGGTCCCACGAACACGAGGCCCGCGGCCTCGATGCGCTCGGCGAAATCGGCGTTTTCCGAGAGGAAGCCGTAGCCCGGATGCACCGCACCGGCGCCGCTGCCGGCGGCCGCCTGCAGGACGGCATCGACGTTCAGATAGCTCTTTGAGGCGTGCGCCGGTCCGATGCGCACCGCTTCGTCGGCCATGCGGACCGCGAGGCTCTGCGCGTCGGCGTCGCTGTAGACGGCGACCGTCTTCAGCCCCAGTTCCTTCGCGGCGCGGATGATGCGCACCGCGATCTCGCCACGGTTGGCGATCAGCAGCTTGTCGAATGCGGCTTGCATTTGCCCGGACCTCACGCCGTCTCGATGACGGCCAGCACCTGGCCCGGATCGACCGGCTCGGCGTTCTCGACCACGAAGCGCTGCAGGCGGCCGGCCGCATCGGCCGTGACTTCGCTGAACTGCTTCATCACCTCGACCAGGCCCAGCACGTCGCCCACGGCCACGATGTCGCCTTCGGCCTTGAAAGGCGGCGCGTCGGGCGCCGAGCGGCGATAGAAAGTGCCCGGCAGCGGGCTCAGGACTTCGTGGGTAGCGGACATCGATGCACTCCTGGAACAAGAACGGGAAGAAACGCGAGAGCGGTCAGGCCCCTGCTGGCGCGGCAGGGCCGGCGATGCGGATGCCGTGGTCGGCAAGGGCGCGCCGCGTGGCCTGCACCAGCGCGAGCGCACCGGGCGTGTCGCTGTGGATGCAGACCGAGTCGAAGCCGATAGCAACATCCTTGCCTTCGACCGTGCGCACCAGCCCCTCGGTGCAGGCGCGCAGCACCTTCGCAGCCACGGCGTCGGGGTCGAGCGCGCCGACGCGGCGGGTGAAGACGATGGAGCCGCTCAGGTCGTAGTCGCGGTCGGCATAGAACTCGCGCACCACCGGCTGGCCGAGTTCGCGCGCCACCTGGAAAGTGACCGATGCCTCCATGCAGAAGAGGCGCAGCGTGGGCTCGATCTGCCGCAGCGCGGAGACCAGCGCGCGCGACAGCGCCTCGTCGCGCGCCGCATGCATGTAGAGCGCGCCGTGCGGCTTGATGTGCTGCAGCTTCATGCCCGCCAGCCGCGCGAACTCGCGCAGCGCGCCGAGCTGGTAGACCATGTCGTTGACCAGCTCGTCGGCCGGCGCGTTGATGTGGCGGCGCCCGAACCCCACCAGGTCGCGAAAGCCCGGATGCGCCCCGATGCCCACGCCGTGCTCGCGGGCCAGCGCCACCATCCTGCGCATGATGTTCGGATCGCCCGCATGGAAGCCGGTGGCGATGTTGGCCGAGCTGATCAGCGGCATGAGCTGCTCGTCGACACCGTCGCCGATGGTCCAGGGGCCGAAGCCTTCGCCCATGTCGGAATTCAGATCGATCAGCGTCTTCTTCACGTCTCGCAGCCTTTGTTTGGTGGCATCGCCGAAAAGCGGCAATGCAGGACAGGGCGAAGATTAGTGAGCGGTCGAAAGACCGAAAAGCATTGTTTTCGAGTGGCCCGATATCTGAAAAACAGATTCGGCAACGGCGCGGATTGAGCGCTACGCTGGAGGGAATCGTTTCTCCGGTATCGGGTTTGCGCCTTCGGGAGCCCGCTGCCAGCGCACCCGGAAATACCCTGAGGAAGCCGCACCATGTCCCTGACCCTTCGCCAGCTCAAGTACTTCTCGGCCGTGGCCGAGGTGGGGCGCATCTCGCATGCGGCGCTCCAGCTCAACATCTCGCAGTCGGCCGTGACCACCGCGATCCGGGAGCTGGAGGAACTGATGGGGCAGCAGCTGTTCGAGCGGCACCCCCACGGCGTGGAACTCACCAAGGCGGGGCGGCGCTTCCTGAGCCATGCCTACGCGGTGCTCTCGGCCGCGGACGAGGCGATCCGCATGCCGCACGAGGGAGAGAACGTCGAAGGCTCGCTGACCATCGCGGCGAGCTACACGGTGCTGGGCTACTTCCTGCCGCACCACCTGCAGCGCTTCGAGCAGCTGCATCCGCAGGTCACGGTCAAGGTGCACGAGGTGGCGCGCGAGGCCATCGAGGAGGGCCTGATCACGCAGCGCTACGACATCGGCGTGGTGCTCACGTCCAACGTGGTGCTGCGCGAGCTTTCGCTGGAGACCTTCTTCGGTTCGCAGCGCAGGCTGTGGGTGCCGGCCAAGCACCCGCTGCTCGACAAGGCCGAGGTGACGCTGGCCGACGTGGCGGCCGAACCTTACATCATGCTCACGGTGGATGAAGCGGCGGCCACCGCGCTCAAGTACTGGAGCAAGACGCCGCACCAGCCCAAGGTGCGGCTGCGCACCAGTTCGGTGGAGGCGGTGCGCAGCACGGTGGCCAACGGGCTCGGCGTGACGGTGCTGTCGGACATGGTCTACCGCCCCTGGTCGCTGGAGGGCAAGCGCATCGAGACCATCAACCTGCGCGACGCGGTGCCGACGATGAACATCGGGCTGGGGTGGAAGCAGGGCATCGAGTTCTCGCCGGCCATGACGGCGTTCCGCGACTACTTCCGGCAGCTCTTCCTGGAGCCCGCTTCCGCGCGCTCGGGACGAAGCCGGCTCTGAGCGCGGCGCCCCGGCAGGGCCGCGATGGCGACGCGAACCTAAGGGCTATTCGGTATAGGTCAGGTAGCAGTCAGCCCTTAAGATCGCGGCGTTTTTATCACCCCCCTTTTCGGAGACGACATGAAGAAACTGTTCGCCCTCGCGGCGATTGCCGCCGCGGCCGTCGGTGCCCACGCCCAGGACTTCCCCGCGGGCAAGACCGTGACCCTGGTGGTGCCTTTCGCTGCCGGCGGCCCGACCGACCGCGTGGCGCGCGACCTGGCGGAAGCCATGCAGAAGACGCTCGGCACCACCATCGTGGTGGACAACACCGCGGGCGCGGGCAGTTCCATCGGCACCGCCAAGGTGGCGCGCGCCAACCCCGACGGCTACACGCTGCTGCTGAATCACATCGGCATGTCGACGATGCCGGCGCTCTATCGCAAGCTGCCCTTCAACGTCGAGACCGACTTCGAATACCTGGGCATGGTCAACGAAGTGCCGATGACGATGATCGGCAAGCCCGGCCTGCCCGCCAACAACTACAAGGAACTGACGACCTGGATCGCCGCCAACAAGGGCAAGATCAACCTGGGCAACGCGGGCCTGGGCGCCGCCTCGCACCTGTGCGGCCTGTTGTTCCAGAGCGCGCTGAAGGTCGAGATGACGCCGGTTCCCTACAAGGGCACGGCACCGGCCATCGCCGACCTGCTGGGCGGCCAGATCGACCTGCTGTGCGACCAGACCACCAACACCACGTCGCAGATCGAGGCCAAGAAGGTCAAGGCCTATGCGGTGACCACGAGCAAGCGCCTGACCACGCCCGCGCTGAAGGACCTGCCGACGCTGGACGAGTCGGGCCTGAAGGGCTTCGAGGTGGCGATCTGGCACGGCGTGTACGCGCCCAAGGGCACGCCCGCACCGGTGCTGAAGAAGCTCAACGAGGCCATCAAGGCGGCGATGAAGGATCCGGGCTTCATCCAGCGCGAAGAAGCGCTGGGCGCGGTGATCACCACCGACAAGCGCACCGAGCCGGCCGAGCACAAGAAGTTCGTCTCGGCTGAAATCGCCAAGTGGGGCCCGATCATCAAGGCCGCCGGCGTGTACGCCGACTGATCGAAATACCACTGCCTTCACGCGCAGCCGCAAGGCCGCCTGAGCCCCCTGGGCCAGGCGGCTTTTTCGTTATGCTGGCCGGGATTCTTCTTCCACTCTCCTGCCCTCCTTCATGCGTTTTCGCGGCGCGGCCTTTTCCGTCTTCCTGGCCCTGCTGGCGCAGGAGGGCGCGGCCCGGCCGCAGACGCTGCTGTGGGTGTGGGATCGGCCCCAGCTCTTCTCCGCATTGCCCGAAGACACGGGCGTGGCCTACCTGCATGCCACGGTGCTGCTGAGCGGCGAGCGCAGCCGCACCACGTGGCGCCAATGGCCGCTGCGCATCGCGCCCGGCACCACGGTGATGCCGGTGATCCACGTCACGCTCGACAACCTCGCGCCCTCGACCGTCGACGACGCGCAGCAGCAGGCCATCGCCGACGCCGTCGAGCACGCGGCGAAGCAGGGCAACCGCTCGGGCTGGGTGCAGCTCGACTTCGAGGCGCGGCACAGCCAACGCGAGGCGTATGTCGCGCTGCTCAAGCGCCTGCAGCCGCTGCGCGCAAGCGGCGTGCGCCTCTCGGCCACCGCGCTCGCCTCGTGGTGCATGAGCGATCCGTGGTTGCCCTCCGGCCTGCTCGACGAGATCGTTCCGATGTACTTCCGCATGGGCGCGGAAGCCTCGCGCATCCGACAGCGGCTCGACGCGACAGGGGCGGCCACGGTGCCGGCCTGCCGCGACGCGGCGGGACTGATGTTCGGCGAGACATGGCCCGTTCTCGGCAGCGTGAAGCGGCGCTATGTATTCCACGCGGGCGCATGGAAGAACGAAGACTTCGAACAACTCGGCAACAGGGATTCGCATAAATGATTCTTTCAACGGCAAACACGATGCGCGCCGGCGCCAGGCTGCTCGCAATGGCAGCGCTGCTCGGCACTGCTGCGGCACATGCCAGCGGCGGCGGTGACCCCGAAGACCTGTTCTTCGCCACCACCCGGCCCGACCAGCCGGTGCGCGAGTTCGTCGAACGGCCCGCGGGCTACTACACCAGCTACCTCGTGCCCTACCAGGTGCTCTGGTACTGGCGCCTGCACGGCCAGGCCTTCTCTCCCGATGCCGTGCGCGCCTTCACCGGCCTGCTGGAGAAGCTGCCGCGCGAAGACAACAGCATGGGCGAGACGGACGACGCCTGGACCGAATGGCGCAAGGCACGCGACGAGGCCCTGGCGAAGCTCGATCCGCAGTCGTCCCACGACAAGCCTTCTATACCGCCGCCGTCGCAGCAACAGCCGAACTGGAACGCCGCAACCCTGCAGGCGGACCCGAACTGTTTCTACGGCGACGCCTTCCGCAATGCCACGAAGACGCTGGCGCAGCGCATGACGCGCGCGGCCGGCGACAAGTCGGCCGGCCCCTTCGTGCTGCATTGGCTGAAGGCGCAGGACGCCGTGTTCGACACCTGCAACAAGGCGCCCGGCACTGTCCCCGGGCTGCCGCAGAACGCACCCGCCTGGCTGCAGGCCGACCACGCCTACCAGCTGGCCGCACAGCGCTTCTATGCCGGCGACTTCGACGAAGCCGACACCGCATTCACGGCCATCTCGGCGGACAAGGCCAGCGCCTGGCGCGACCTCGCTGCCTACATGCGGCTGCGCGTGCTGGCGCGGCAGAACCCGGGCGATGCGCCTTCGGACGGCTCGCAGGACAAGAAGGAAAGCGCCGAGGCCCTCAAGCAGCAGGCCGAGCTCACGAAGGAGGTCGACGCCATCGCGCTGCCGCTGCTGAAGAACCCGCGCCTGAAGGCGCTGCACCCCTCGGTGCACCGGCTGGCAGAGGCGCTGCGCATCCGCTACCTGCTGCCCGCCACGCGCATGCAGCGGCTGGCCGACGGCCTGAAGACCATGGGCAGCACGCCCGACGCGGCCGCCGCGAAGCTGCTGCTGCTGAACCACGAGTTCCGCGCCTGCGGGTTCTTCGGAGGCTGCAACTACATCGGCCCGGCACAGACTTCCGACCTCGTGCAGTGGCTCAGCACCGTGCGCGGCTTCGACGGTCCGGGCAGTGGCACCGAGCCGAACGGCAAATGGCGCGAGACGCTGAGCTGGAACCGCTACCAGCGCACGCACGATCTCGCATGGCTGATGGCTGCCGCGAGCCTGGTGCCGGTGGCCGCCACGAACGACGACAAGCGCGAGACCGAACTGCAGGCCGCGCTGGCGGCGGTGCCCGAGGATCATCCGGCGCGCTTCGCCGCCACGCAGCTGCGCGCGCAGCGCCTGTTCGCGCAAGGCCGCTACAAGGAGGTGCGCGAGCTCGTGGCCAATGCGGGCGATTCGCCGCTGATCGCGCGCAGCCCCTCGGGGCAGAACCTCGTGAAGGCCCTGCTGCTGCCGACGGCCGCTTCGGAAGAAGAGTGGCGCCGCCTCGCGATCCGTCCCGTGGTCGCGCGCCGCGATCCCGAGGCGATGGAGGCGAAGCCGAATGCGGTGCCGCTGGCCAGCACCTTCGACGACGACGCGATGCGCTTCCTCAACACGCGCGCGCCGCTGCCGATGTGGCTGCGCCTGGCCGCCGACCCCGCCCTGTCGCCCGCGCTGCGCGACAGCCTGCTCGAAACCGCGTGGACCCGCGCGGTGCTGGCCGAGGACTACCCCATGGCCCGCCGCGCGGCGCAGATGCGCATCGCATCGCAGGCGCCTGCGGCAAAGGGCGCCGACCCGATCGCCGGCATCCGGCGCTCCGTCGCGCTGGCGGACACGGACACCGCCGGCTGGCATCGCCTGCTGCTGGAGCGCATGGCGAGCACCACCGAGGTCCTGCTGCCTCCGCATTGGCCGAGTGCCGAAGGCATCCGGCCCACGCCGCTCAGGCTCGGGCCCGCGACAGACGACCGCAGCGGCGTCGCTGTCGGCAGCTACGGCAAGTGGTGCCGTCCGCTCGGCGTGGTGACCGCGGGCCCGCAGGCGGCCACGGCGGCCGAATTCGAGATGCCCGCGTTCCTGCCGCAGGAAGAGCGCGCGCAGCAGGCCGCGCTGGTCGAGAAGCTGCGCGCGATGCCGCCCGACTCGGTCTACTTCACCCAGGAAAGCCTGGCGCTGATGCAGCGCGACCGCGCCGATCCGCTGGTGCCGCAAGCGCTGTCGGTCGCGGTGAAGATGGCGCGCTACACCTGCCAGGACAAGGCGGTGGGCGACTGGTCGCGCAAGGGCCTGCAGGCCCTGCACGCGAACTACCCGAAGTCGGGCTGGGCCGCCAGCACCCAGTACTGGTACGGCGGCCGATAGGAGGAGCGGTCCTTACTTCGGGCGTACGGCGTCGGCCGTCCCCTGGATGAAGGCCTTGATGCTCTCGATGTCGTCGTTGGAGAGCTTGCCCGTGAAGTCGGGCATGCCGCGCGCCATGGCCGGGCCCTTGAGCACGAACTTGTCGAGGTTCTCGATGTAGGCCGCGTCCATGTAGCCGAGGTTGGGGATGTTGCCGCCGCGGTCCACGCCCGGCACGCCGTGGCAGAAGACGCAGTTGCTCACGTAGAGCATGGTGCCGGCCTGGACCTTGGCGGGGTCGTACTTCACGCCCTGCACCAGCTTGTCCATGCGGTACTGCACGAAGTCGGGCATCTTGGCCGTGCCGCCCACCGCAAAGGTGTAGACCGTGCCCGGTCCCTGCCGCTCGGTGGCACGCTGCGCGAGGCCGTACACGCCGCCCCAGCCCACCGCGACAGACACGTACTGCTTGCCGTCGACCATGTACGTCGACGGTGCCGCCACCACGCCGGTGCCGGTGGGCGTCTCCCACAGCTTCTGGCCGGTCTTCGCGTTGTAGGCCAGCAGGCGTCCGTCGGCCGTGCCCTGGAACACGAGGTTGCCGGCGGTTGTGAGGGTGCCGCCGTTCCACGGCGATGCGTAGTCCACGCCCCAGGCTTCCTTCTGCGCCACCGGGTCCCAGGCCACGAGGCGGCCGAAGGGCTTGCTCTTGGGCGGCTCGGCGTTGGCGAACTTGGCGAGGTTCCAGCCCAGGCCCGCATGCGGGCGGCCGGGCACGTCCTCGTTGAACTTCCAGTCCTTGTCGTCCATGAGGTTGATCGGCACGTGCTGCGCGGGCAGGTAGGCGAAGCCGGTCTGCGGGTTGAACGACATCGGGTGCCAGTTGTGCGCGCCGAACGGCCCCGGAATGGCGTCGTAGGGCTTGGTGCCGTCGCGCGCGGCGGCAAGCTCGATGGGCCGGCCGTTCTTGTCGTAGCCCGTGGCCCAGTTCACTTCGGTGAAGTTCTTCGCCGAGATGAACTTGCCGCTGGTGCGGTCGATGACGAAGAAGAAGCCGTTCTTCGGCGCATGCAGCAGCACCTTGCGCGACTTGCCCGCGATCTTCACGTTGGCCAGGATCATCGACTGCGTGGAGGTGTAGTCCCAGTTGTCGCCGGGCGTCTCCTGGTAGTGCCACACGTACTTGCCGGTGTCGGGGTTGAGCGCCACCACCGAGCCCAGGTAGAGGTTGTCGCCGCCCTTGGGGCTGCGCGCCTTGTGCGACCAGGGCGAGCCGTTGCCGGTGCCCACGTACATCAGGTTGAGCTCGGGGTCGAAGGCGAAGCTGTCCCACGCGGTGCCGCCGCCGCCGGCTTCCCAGTACTTGCCGCTCGGGTCCCAGGTCTTGGCGGCGCGCGCCATCGACTCGTCCTCGAAAGGCTTGCCCGGGTCGCCCGGCACCACGAACCAGCGCCACTTCTGGTCGCCCGTCTTCGCGTCGTAGGCGGTGACGAAGCCGCGCACGCCGTACTCGGCGCCGCCGTTGCCGATGATGACCTTGCCCTTGAACACGCGCGGCGCGCCGGTGATGGTGTAGCTGCCCTTCTGGCCCTCGATGGTGTTCTTCTCCCACACCTTCTGGCCGGTGGCCGCATCGAGCGCGATGAGGCGACCGTCGTAGGCGGCCACGTAGACCTTGCCTTCGTAGATCGCAACGCCCCGGTTCACCACGTCGCAGCAGCCCTTGAAGCCTTTGGACTTATCGACCTGCGGATCGAAGGTCCACAGCCGCTGCCCGGTGCGCGTGTCGATGGCATGCACCACGCTCCACGAGGCGGTGATGTACATGATGCCGTCCACCACCAGCGGCGTGGCTTCCACGCCGCGCGTGGACTCGAGGTTGTACGACCAGACCAGCCCCAGCTGCCCGACGTTGCCGGCGTTCACCTGGTCGAGCTGGCTGAAGCGCGATTCGGAATAGTCGAGCCCCACGCTGGGCCAGTCGGGCGTCTTCTTCTGCGCGGCGTTGGCGCGGATGAAGCTGCCGTCGACTCGTTTCGTCGCGGCTGCGGCGCGGTCCTGTGCATTCTGGGCCGTGGCCGCCGTCGTCGCGCCCAGGCACAGCAATGCGCCGGCGAGCACGAGCAGCCCGGAGTGTGTTTTTTTCATCGCAGGTCTCCTTTGTGCCTCAAGGATGGTTCTCATGGGCCCGGCGTTCATCTTCGGGATTTCCCCAGTCCGGCGCTGTTCCATTGCGGAACACATTCGACGCTGGTCCTGAACCGGGAGGCAGCGAACACCATGGCCCTCGACAGAAGACTCGGCACGCCGGACGCCCCGCGCCAGCTCTTCGCCAGCACGCCCGCGCAGCGCGTGGCGCTCGCGCGGCAGCAGTTCTTCGAGGAAGGCGTGCGCCCCTCGGGCCTCGTCGGCGAGGCGGTGATCCAGTCGTGGATGCGCTGCAGCCGCACGCACGCCGACCGCCAGCGCATCGTGCCCTTCGACGCGGTCACGCCCAGCCGCCTGCACGCCACGCTCGCGCGCAACCGCCAACTGCTCGAGGTGGCGCGGCAGGAACTGGTGCAGATGGAGCACGCGCTGGCCGGCACCGACTGCCGCGTGATCCTCACCGACAGCGAGGGCGTGGTGGTGCATGTCACGCATCAGCCCGCCGCCGCGCACCAGCCGGTGCTGCGCAAGACGGCGCGCGTGGGCGTGAACATTGCCGAGCACATCGTCGGCACCACCGCGCCGGGCATCGTGGCGAGCACCGGGCAGGCGTGCACGGTCGATGGCGCCGAGCACTACTTCGACGTGCTGTGCCACATGCAGTGCGCGGCCGCGCCGATCCGCGACGTGACGGGCCGGCTGGCCGGCGTGCTCGACCTGACGGTGGAGGCGCGACGCTTCGGCTTCGACGCAGCCTCGATGGTCTCGCTCTACGCCACCACCATCGAGAACAGGCTGCTGCAGGCGCAGTCGCGCGACCACCTGATCCTGCGCTTCCAGGCCAGCCCGACGCTGCTGGGCACGCCGCTCGAAGCGCTGGCCGGCATCGCGCCCGACGGCACCATCGCCTGGCTCAACAACGCGGGCGCGCGGCTCCTGGGGCGGCTGCCCGAGGCGGCGGACGAGCGCGATGTCGAATTTCTGCTGGGGCACGATCTCGCGAGCCTGCTGCGGCTGGGCCGGCGCGAGGCCGCGCAGCCGCTGCGGCTGGCGAGCGGGCTGGGCGTGTGGGTCCAGGCGCGGCTGAAGGGCGCGGACGGCGCCGACTTCCGGCATGCGGTGGCAATGCCGGGCGAGCCGGCGCAGTTCGCCATCGAGCGCGACGCGCATGCGCCCGCCGGCGAAGCACGCGAGCATGCGGACCACGGCGATCCTCATGCGGAGGAGGCCACGACGACACTGCGCGAGCACAGCCGCAAGCTGATCGAGGAGACGCTCGCCGCGCACGGCGGCAACGTGTCGCAGGCGGCGCGGCAGCTGAACGTGTCGCGCGGCACGCTGTACCGGCGGTTGCGCGGCTGGCGCGACGACACTGCGGCGCCGTCGACCGGCCTGTAGCCCCGGCTTGCTCCGCTAGGCGCCTGCCCGCGCCGCGTCCGCCTGCTCGCGTGCGTATTGCGTCGGCCGCAGCCCGACATGGCGGGTGAAGGCCACGCTGAACGTGCTCGCCGAGCTGTAGCCGACACGCTCCGCGACTTCGGCGACGCCGCCTTCGTTGCGGCGCAGCAGGTCCTTCGCCAGCGCCATGCGCCAGGCGAGCAGGTACGCCATCGGCGCCATGCCTACCTCGCGGCTGAAGCGCTCGAAGAACGACGAGCGCGAGAGCGCCGCCTCCCTTGCCAGTTCGACGACCGTCCATGCCCGCGTCGGCTGCGCGTGCATCGCGCGGATCGCCGCCGCGAGGCGCGCATCGGCGAGCCCGCGCGCCAGGCCCGGCGATGCCGCCGTGCCGGGCGTCGAGCGCAGGGCCTCGATGAGCAGAACCTCCAGCAGTCGCACGAGCACGACCTCGCGCGCGGGCCGCTGCGCGTGCGACTCCTCGCGCACCAGCTGCACGAGCGTCGCCAGCCGCTGCTCGCCGCGCACGTGAACGAACTGCGGCAGCAACGAAACCAGCAGGGCCGCATCCGGCGAGCCGAAGCTGCAATGGCCCGCGAGGATGCGCAGGTCGGTCGGCCCCTGCTGCGCGCCGATCCTGAACAGCCCCTCGCCCAGCGCGACCGGCATCGAATCGACGCCTGCCGCGTCGACCGGTGGCTCCAGGCTGGACATGGCAACCCCGAAGGCCGCGGGCACGAGCACGAAGTCGCCCGCCTGGAGCTCGACCGGCTCGTGGCCGTCGAGCGCGAGGCGGCAGCCGCCTTCCAGCACCGCGCAATAGAAGGGTTGCCCTGCGTCGGAGCGGTGGATCCGCCACCGGCCCGCGCCGACGACGTGCTTGGAGAACCGTGCGGCCGGCTGCAGCAGCGTCACCACCTCGGCCAGCGGATCGATCATGACCGGACTCTCGAACATGAGTTATGGACTCAGGATGGTAGCAAGTACGGCCGTGCGCACCTATCGTGAAGGCATCGTCATCCACACGAAGGAAACACCTCATGAAAACCGTCCTGATCAGCGGCTGCTCTTCCGGCTTCGGCCTCGAGACCGCGCGCTACTTCCTGGCGCAAGGCTGGCACGTGATCGCCACGATGCGCACGCCGAGCGACGGCGTGCTGCCGCCGTCCGAACGCCTGCGCGTGCTGCAGCTCGACGTGACCGATGCGCAAAGCATCCGCCGGGCCGTCGACGCGGCACTGGCCGCGGGCCCGATCGACGTGCTCGTCAACAACGCCGGCTTTGGCGCGCCGTCGCCGTTCGAGCTCACGCGCATGGAGACGGTGCGCGCGCTGTTCGAGACCAACACCTTCGGGACGATCGCGCTCACGCAGGCGGTGCTGCCGCACATGCGCGAGCGCAAGTCCGGCGTCATCGTGAACGTGACTTCCAGCGTCACGCTGAAGCCGCTGCCGCTGGTCGGCATCTACCGCGCGGCCAAGGCTGCGGTGAATGCGTTCACCGAATCGATGGCAGGCGAGCTCGAACCGTTCGGCGTGCGCGTGCGCATCGTGCTGCCCGGCTCCTCGGGCGAGACGGGTTTCCGGGACACCGCGCGCACGCGCCTGCGCGGCCTCGACGACGAGGCCTACGGCGGGTTCATGCAGGAGACCATCGCGCGCATGCTCGCATCCACCGGCCCGGGCACGCGCGCGCATGACGTGGCCGAGGCGGTGTGGCGCGCGGCCACCGATCCGTCGGCGCCCCTGCGCATCCCGGCAGGTGCGGACGCCGTGCAATGGGCTGCCGAGGAGGCCGAAGCCCGCTGAAGGCCGAAAGAAAGAAAACTCAGGCTGATGCGGAAACCTGCGCGGCCCGCGCGGCCTGGGCGCGGCGTGCCGTGGCATCGGGCTGCAGCGGCCGCAGGTATTCGTGCAGCGCGAGCGCGGCGGCGCCGACGGCGGGCGCAAGCTCTCCGTAGCGCGCGGTGCGCAGGTCGGGTGCGGGCATGCCGGCGCCGTCGGCATGGCGCTTCACGCATTCGAAGGCCGTCTGCACGAAGCCGCGATGGTCGGTGCAGGCCTTGCCGCCGAGCACGATGGCGCGCGGATTGAAGGTGACCCACAGGTTCTGCAGCAACACGCCGAAGAAGGCGGCGGCGCGCCGCGTGTCGGCGCCTTCGCGCTCCAGCACGCGCGAGCCGAAGAAGGCCTCGGCGCAGCCGCGCCGGCCGCAGGAGCACAGGGGCCCGTCGAGTTCGAGGATGGTGTGGCCGATCTCGCCGGCCATACCCTGGCCGCCGGTGAAGAGCCGGTCGTTCAGCACCACGCCGGCGCCCACGCCCACGTCGCAGTTGACGAAGATCAGCGGGTCTTCGCCCTCCTGGCCCACGGCGGCCGCGAATTCGTACTCGCCGAGCACGGCGGCATCAGCGTCGTTCTGCAGCTGCACGGTGACGCCGGGCAGGCCGACGGCGGCAAAGGCTTTCTCGAGCGCGGGCAGCAGGCTCACGTTGCGCCAGCCGAGGTTGGGCGCGAAGCGGACCACGCCGGTGCAGTCGTCCACCGCGCCGGGCACGCACACGCCGATGCTCGACAGGCGCAGGCCGAGCTGCTTCAGCCTCTCGTGCGCGGCCGCGGCCATGCGCGCGACCAGCGCGCACACGCCGGCCGGTGAACCGTCGGTCAGCGCGTGGGTGTCCGAATGGAGCACCTCGCCCTGCAGCGACATGCACACGAGGCGCACGGTCTCCACCGCGATCTCCACGCCCATCAGCGCGCGCACGCCGACGTTGATCTGCAGCGGCGTCGAAGGCCGGCCCAGCCCGTCGGCCACCGTGGCGCCGGCCTCGCTGAGCCAGCCTTCGTCGATCAGTTCGCGCACCAGCAGGCTCACGGTCGACTTGGTGAGGCCGCTCTCACCGGCCAGCCGCGCGCGCGAAAGGCCGGGCTGCGCGCGCAGCAACCGCAGCAGCACGCTGCGGTTCATGCGCTTCACCAGTTGCTGGTCGGCGGTGGTCTTCACGTCGGCCTGTCAGGCGAGCGCTGCCGTGTCCGCGTGATGGGCCTGCTCCTTGCCCTCGGGACGCTTGCCGGCAATGATCATGCCGAGCACTTCGTCCTCCGTGACGTCGGCGGTGCGGTAGGTACCGACCAGCTTGCCGTTCTTCATCACCGCGAGGCGGTCGCTCAGCGAGAACACGTCGGGCATGTCGTGCGTGATGAGGAAGATGCCCACGCCGTCGGCCTTGAGCTGCTTCACGAGGCCGCCGACCATCGCGGTTTCTTCCGGGCCGAGCGCGGCGCAGGGTTCGTCCATGATGAGGATGCGCGCGTTGAAGTACAGCGCACGCGAAATCGCCACCACCTGCCGCTGCCCGCCCGAGAGCCGGCGCACCGGCACGCGGATGTTGGTGAAGTTCTTGTTGAGGCGATGGAACACCTTGCGCGCCTGCACTTCCATGAAGTGGTCGTCGAGCGTGTTCCAGCGCGTCATCTTCTCGCGGCCGAGGAAGAGGTTCGATACCGAGTCGAGGTTGTCGGCCAGCGCGAGCGTCTGGTAGATGGTCTCGATGCCCTGCGCCTGCGCCTCGGCGGGCGTGCGGATGTGGACCTTCTCGCCCGCGATCAGCGTGTCGCCCGAGTCGATGGGGTAGGCGCCCGCGAGCATCTTCATCAGCGTGGACTTGCCCGCGCCGTTGTGGCCCAGCAGCGCGACCACTTCGCCGGGATAGAGATTCACGCTCACGCCGTCCACGGCCTTGACGCCGCCGAAGGCCTTGCGGATCTCGCGCAGTTCGACGAGGGGTTTGGACATATTGATGTTCGTATCCATGTCAGTTGCTCCACTTCGCCGGGCGCAGTTCATGGCGCATGAAATTACCGCGGCTCAGTCGGGAGACACCGCGGAACCGGCTTTGCCGGGCCGCCGGTGTCGCCCCCTGGAAGGGGGTTGGCGAAGCGACACGAAGTGCGCGAAGACTGGGGGTGGGCTTCATCTCAGTTCTCCCCGAACTTGCGGCGATACAGCACGTCGAACACCACGGCCACGATCAGCACCTGCCCGATGATGACCATGCGCTTGCCGATGGGCACGTCGAGCAGCAGCATGCCGCTGTCGAGCGACTGCATGATGAGCGCGCCCAGCACCGAGCCGAAGATCGAACCGCTGCCGCCCGCGAGCGCGGTGCCGCCGATGACGGCCGCCGCGATCACGTACAGCTCCATGCCCGTGCCCAGCGAGTTGGTGCCCGCGTTGAGCCGCGCGATCGACACGATGGCTGCCACGGTGACCAGCACCGCCAGCAGCGCGAACAGCATCAGTGTGACGCGCTTGACCGGAATACCCACCAGCGCCGCCGCGTCGGGGTTGCCGCCCATCGCGAACACATAGCGCCCGAAGCGCGTGCGGTGCACGATGAACGACAGCACGATGGCCACCGCCGCCCAGATCAGCACCGGGATCGGAATGCCCTGCGGCTCGCTCTTCGACGAGATCTGGTAGTTGTTCATGACCCAGGCGAAGCCGAACACCACGGCCACCGGCACGGCGGTGATGAGCACGTCGAGCCACAGCGCCTCGGTCGGCATCTCGTAGCGCTGGCGCGCGCGGCGCTTCTGCACCATGCGCCCGAACAGCACCAGCGCCACCAGCGCCGCGAGCACCCAGCTCGCGGTGACGCCGATGCCGCCGTCGTAGCCGCCGCCCAGGCGCTGGAAGAACTCGTCGTTCACCGGCTGCGTCTTGCCGTCGGCCACCAGGAAGGCAGCGCCGCGAAACGACATCAGGCCGCCCAGCGTGACCACGAAGGACGGCACGCCCAGCACCGCCGTGAGCCAGCCCTGGTAGATGGACACCAGCAGCGCCACCGCGAGCCCCGCGAGGCAGGCCGTGGGCCACGACCAGCCCGAGGTGTATTGCAGGTAGGCGATGAGCACGCCGACGAAGCCCATCACCGAGCCGACCGACAGGTCGATGTGGCGCGCCACGATGATGAGCACCATCACGGTGGAGACGATGCCGACCACGGCCGTCTGCTGCGCGACGTTGTAGAGGTTCTCGGGCGAGAGGAACACGCCACCAGACATGACGCTGAACACCACGGCCATCACGGCCAGCAGCACGCACATCAGGATCAGTCGCAGGTCGATGCCGGTGCGGCGCCACCAGCCCGGTGTTGATGATGGGTTGCTCATGTTTCAGACCCCCTTGGGACTACGGAGAGGTGCGCAAGCGCCCGCCGGCCGGACCCGTGGGGCCGGCAGACGGATGCGTTGCATGGGAGGGAGGAAAGGCCGGCGCGCTTCCTGGGGACGGACGGCGCCGGCGCGTTGCCAGTCGTTCGCTGCGTCGCGTTACTTGCAGGCCGCGGGTGCGCTCGCACCCGAAGCGCCCTTGCAGAGCTCGTCCTTCTTGATCCAGCCGGCCTTGACGACCACATCGAGGTTGTCGCGGGTGATCGGCACGGGCGTCAGCAGACGCGAGGACAGCGAGATCTTCTTCGCGCCGCCGGCCCACGGCGCAGCCTTGTCGACCGGCTTGCCGGCGGCCAGCGCCACGGCGGCAATGGCGGCTTCGCGGCCGAGTTCGCGCGAGTCCTTCCAGATGGTGGCGGTCTGCGTGCCCAGCGCGATGCGGTTGAGCGCTGCGAAGTCGGCGTCCTGGCCCGACACCGGAATGCCGCGGATGCCCTTGGCCGTGAGCGCGGCCACCGCGCCGCCGGCCGTGCCGTCGTTGGCCGCGACCACCGCGTCGACCTTGCCGCCGGCCTTGGTGAGGATCTGCTCCATGTTCTTCTGCGCGACCTCGGGCTTCCAGCCCTCGGTGTATTCGTCGCCGACGATCTTGATGTCGCCCTTCTTGATGGCGGCGTCCAGCACTTCCTGCTGGCCCGCGCGCAGGAAGTCGGCGTTCGGGTCGCTCGGCGAGCCCTTGATGATCACGTAGTTGCCCTTGGGCTTGACCTTGAAGACCTCGCGCGCCTCCATGCGGCCGACCTCGACGTTGTCGAAGGTGATGTAGAAGACGCCGGGCGCCTCGATCAACCGGTCGTACGCCACCACGGGCACCTTCTGGCGCGTGGCCTTGGTCACTGCCGGCAGGATGGCGTCCTTGTCCATCGCCAGCACGATGAGCGCCTTGGCGCCCTTCGACATCAGCCCTTCGATGTCGCCCAGCTGCTTCTCGGGCGAGCCGCCCGCATCGGCACTGATGTACTTGGCGCCGAGCTTCTCCAGCTCGGCCTTGATGGCGGCCTCGTCGGTCTTCCAGCGCTCTTCCTGGAAGTTGGACCAGCTCACGCCGACCACGGTCTGCGCCATGGCGCCCACGGCCGTGAGACCGAAGGCCATCGCGGCCAGGGTGTGTTTCAGTTGCATCGATGTCTCTCCTGAGTTGGTGCGCCCCGCGGGGATCAGCCGAGTAAGAAATTAGTTAGTTTGAAGGGCGAACTAACTATCCCATTGCGGCGTGGCCGGCCGCATCCGGGAATTCCCGGAGCGCATTGCGCTCCCTGCCGCGGGATGCGGTCCTACGTCGCGCGCGTGCGCGGCCCGGTATCTTTCGCATCCCTCCCGCCCCTGGCGGGAGACCGCATTCCCCGGGGCGCTCCAGGCGCTCCGACCGACAAGGAGACAAGCAGATGCCGACCGACATGCTCAGGCAGATTGCCGCCACGCGGCTGCCCATGGTGATGTCCTCGCCCAGGGACATCGATGAAGTGTTGAAGCTGCGCGCCGCCGGACTGGTGCTCGCGCTGGTTCCCTCGGCCGCGGACATCGCGAAGATGCCGGGCCTGCGCGTGGTGCAGGTGCTGGCGGTCACGCAGAAGGGCTTCGAGGCGCTCCAGTGCGTGAGCTATCCGGGCGAAGGCGCCCGCGAGAAAAAGGGCCGGGAAGCCCTGGCCCTTTCCTGAGGCGCGGTCCGCGCGTCACGTCATTCACTCACGCGGGCGCACCGCGTTGCGCAGGTCGCGGATCTGGTCGTGGTTGCGCTGCGCGCCGTCGGCCTGCATTGCGACCACCCTGCGCACCTCGGCCGGCAGGTTCTGCTTCAGCGCCTTGCGGTAGCGCGCGACCGCCGTGTCTTCGCCGCGCTCGCACGACTCAAGGATCGAGAGCTCGCTGTTCGCGCCCAGCGATCCCTTCACATGCACCCAGCCGCGATGCAATGCGCCGCTCGCGGTGCCGCCCGAGGCCGGAGTGCCGCCGTAGGTGGCGATCAGGGCGATCAGCTCGACCCCGGCCTGCCTGCATTGCTCCGCGCGGCTCGCGAACAATTGCCTGGTCGCGGGGTCTTCCACTTCTTCGGCGCAGGCGCGAAAACCGTACTCGCCGTCGCGCGCGTTCTCGAGCAGTTCGTTGAGCACGTCCACCACCTCGTCGTGGCCGAGCGTGGGGCCCGTGCTCAGGGCGTCTGCGGTTGCTTCGGTGTATGCCATGTCGTGATCCTTTCGTTGCCTGCCGTGCGGCAGGCCGGGTCTGCGAAGTCCAGCCATGCCTCTGCTTTGGTTGCGTGCTCTGGCGGCTGGTCGAAGACCCATGGTGGAAAGGCCGGCGGCGGCGCCGCGTCGTCCCATCGGGCGACACGGCGTAGGCGAAGGACGACCCGCGCGTCCTCCAGGCTCATCGTCAATCGATGAGCTGCGTCTTGATCGCGTAGTACGTCAGGTCGCTGTTGGTGGAGAGGTTCATCTTCTCCATGAGCCGCGTGCGGTAGGTGCTGATGGTCTTCACCGACAGCGACAGTGCCTCGCCGATGGCGCCCACGGTCTCGCCCTTCGCGAGCTTGAGGAACACCTGGAACTCGCGCTCCGACAGGTGCTCGTGCGGCGGCGCGCTGCCGTCCTTGCGCTCCAGCTGACCCGCGAGCAGCTCGGCCACCGAGGGCGAGATATAGCGGCGGCCCAGCGCGATGGTGCGGATCGCCTTGGCGATTTCCTCGGGCTCGCATTCCTTGTTGAGGTAGCCCGAGGCGCCCTGGCGGATCAGGTTCACCGCGTAGTGCTCCTCGGGGTAGCCGCTGAGGATGAGCACGCCCAGGTCGGGCGCCTTGGCGCGCACCATGGCGAGCGCGTCGATGCCGCTCTGGCCGGGCATCGAGAGATCCATCACCAGCACGTCGAGGTCGGCCGTGCGCACGAGGTCGATGGCCTCGCGGCCCGAGCCGGCCTCGCCAGCGACGCGGAAGTCGACGAAGGTGGAGAAGAATGACTTGAGGCCTGTGCGGACGACCGCGTGGTCGTCGACGATGCCGATCTTGATCATGGTTGTGTTCCTCCTGGTTGGTGGGCGGCCGCGAGCAAGCACGCGGAAGAAGCGCAACACCATGCCACACGCATCCGCGGATCGGAGCATCGCGGCGCAGGTCGGGCGTTTGTCCTGCAAGCGATGCGGGAAGCGTCTTTCGGCGACGTAGGAGCAGGGGCCGTCGGTGAGGGCCGGGCTCCATGGCGCGAACGGCATGAGCGTGGGAAAGCCCTGGGGAAAATTCCGGCACAACGCCATGGTTGTCCACAGACGGACCGGCCGGTGCCGAGTTGTTCTTTTTCCGGAGCAACCCGAAAGCAGAGGTGCGCACAGCAAGACGGGCAAGCCAAGTCGTTGTCGGCCAAGGGAAAAGGGGTGATGTCCACAGCCCGGGTTTACCCTTATCTACTACTACTATCTTCAATAAGAAGAATAAATAGAGAAGAGGAAGACGAGGGCGAAGCTGCGACGCGTCGCAAAGGTCCAGCCGGAGATCACGCATCCGGAAATGCCACGGGGAGGTTGGAAGGACCTCGGCAGATTGCGCTGCGCAGGCCGGCGATTCGCGCATTTGCAGCCGTTGCGGCAACCAGCTTCGGCATCGGCACGGCAGCTAGCACCCCTAGCATCGATGCACCGAACAACCCGCCGCGGCACGTCCGTCTTCCATGTCAAATCTGCTCGTCTCCTTCGACTTCGATCAACTCGGCGAACCACGCGAATACCGGCCGCCGGCCGACCGCGTGCTCGAAGGCGATGTCGTGTGCCGCAGCTGGGACGTCGACAGCGCCAAGGACGGCAAGGTGCGCGCCGGCGTGTTCGAGTCGACGCCGGGCGTCAACCGCTCCATCAAGGGCGAGACCTGGGAGTTCTGCCTGATCCTGTCCGGCGTGGCGGAGATCACCGAGGACGGGCACGCCCCCGTGACCTACAAGGCCGGCGACTGCTTCATCATGAAGCCCGGCTACCTCGGAACCTGGCGCACCGTCGAGACGGTTCGCAAGGTGTGGGTCACGGCCTGAAGCAGATGCATTGCCATGCTCGAGCGCGCACCTCTGCTGAAAAAATAGGCTATCGAAGATGACGACCACTGCATCGCCCGAGGCCGTGCGCCTGCTCATCGCCATGAATGCCGAGAGCGCCGACTGCCATCGCTTCTACATCGATGGCGCCTGGCAGGAACCCGGCGAAGGCGCACACGCATTCGCGGTGGTGAACCCCGCCAACGAACAGGTGCTGGGCCGCATCGCCATGGGCAACGCAAGCGACGTGGACCGTGCGGTCGCCGCTGCGCGCAGGGCGTTCCCCGCGTTCTCCCGCTCGAGCGTGCAGGAACGCGCCGCGCTGCTGGAAAGAATCCACGCCCTGATCCTGGAGCGCGCCGACGAACTCGCGCTGGTGCTCAGCCTGGAGATGGGCGTGGCGATCAGCTACGCCCGCGCCGCGCAGGTCCCGTTCGCGGCGGAGCATGTGCGGGTGGCGCGCGAGACCCTGCTGGACTACCCGTTCCTGCAGCAGCAGGGCACCTCCGCCATCGCACGCGAGGCCATCGGTGTCTGCGGCCTCATCACGCCGTGGAACTGGCCGCTCTACCAGGTCACTGCCAAGGTCGCGCCCGCGCTGGCGGCCGGTTGCTGCGTGGTGCTGAAGCCCAGCGAGCTGTCGCCGTTCAGCGCCCTCATGTTCGCCCGCCTGATGCACGACGCCGGGGTGCCGGCCGGTGTGTTCAACCTCGTCAACGGAACCGGTCCCGAGGTAGGCGCGGCCATGGCCGAACACCCCGGCATCGACATGATCTCCATCACCGGCTCGACCCGTGCCGGCGTGCTGGTGGCACAGGCCGCTGCACCCACCGTCAAGCGGGTCACGCAGGAACTCGGCGGCAAGTCGCCCAACGTGATGCTGCCCGACACCGACTTCGCACGCGCGGTTCCGCTGGGCGTGGCTGCCGCGTTCCGCAACGTCGGCCAGTCTTGCAGCGCGCCCACGCGCATGGTCGTGCCGCGCAACGCCCTTGCTCAAGTGGAGGTGCTGGCGCGCGAGGCCGCCGAGGCGCTGGTGGTGGGCGACCCGATGTCGCCGCAGACCATCTTGGGCCCCATTGCCAACAGGGCCCAGTTCGAGCGGGTGCAGCACATGATCCGGGTCGGCATGGAAGAGGACGGCGCGCGACTGCTGTGTGGCGGCCCCGGCCGGCCGGAGGGATTGCACGAAGGCTTCTACGCACGGCCGACCATCTTCTCGTCGGTGGGCACCGGCATGCGCATCGCGCAGGAAGAAATCTTCGGTCCCGTGCTCTGCATCCTTCCCTACGACACGGTGGAAGAGGCCGTGACCATCGCCAACGACACGGTGTACGGCCTGGGTGCGCATGTGCAAGGCACCGACATGGTCCTGGCCCGCGCGGTGGCCGGGCAGATCCGCGCCGGCCAGGTGCTCATCAACCACCCGGCGTGGGACCCCTTTGCGCCTTTCGGCGGTTACAAGCTTTCAGGCAATGGGCGCGAGTACGGGCGCCATGGGCTGGAGGAGTACCTGGAGACGAAGGCCGTTCTTGGCTTCTTTGATGCGTAGGTTGGCTGCGTTGCCCGTGGCTATGCCGCGCCGGTAGTGCAACGCGCGTATGCGGGCCTCGAAAAGCTAGTCGTTCAGCAGGGCGTGAACGATGCGGAAGAGGCTTATCCGAGTCGCTCCGAACTCGGAGCGCTAGTGCGGGTGGTCAATGAAGAACTGCGGCGGCGTATTGAAACGACCGAGGGGACGATTCAGTCGTTGCGTGCAGTTGCGAGTGAAGGTGCTGGGCAATAAAAAGGCCACTACGAACCGTTGGCCGCGCCGAGTGCATGGCCGTCGGCTTTGCTCTCTCTGCCTTGATAGGAGTTATCGCCGGGACATCCGCTTAGCAATGGTTGCGGTTCTCTAGCGGAAACCTTCCGAAGGGAGGTTCGCGCATCACGGATGCCTCGTTCCGAAATCAGTCTGATGGAGCCGAAACACAAACAAATGGCGCATTGCGTCGTTCTTGTGGCCTCATAGCAAGGGGCGCATATGCAAGATGAGGACGGAAGGGGCTTTGCCATTGGCATCAAACGGCAGGCGTTCAGTCTTGCGAACAGCGCGGAGCGCGGCATCATCCCATTCAGTCAAACCGCTTGACTTATCAACGGTGCTGTCTGCGATGAACCCATCGGGCGACACTTTCATTCTGACCACCACCTCGGGATTCCCAATCAACGAGGAAGTGTCAAAAACAACATTGCGGCGAACGGTGCGGGCAACGCGTTCGGCGTACGTCATCTCGTTGTCCGGCTTTGGCGAGATGGATGTCCGTATTCCAAGGCGTTGACGCGCGAGGTTTGCCTCGGCTTGCTTCGCGAGCGCCGATAGCGCGCCCTTGCAGGCCGCCCCACCCATACTCGCCCATCCATCATCCAGCAACTCGGTCGGCGGATTCACTTCCGGCGGTATCGAAAGAAATCGAGTCGCCGCAGGACATTCGCCAACCAGGGACATAGCAGCCGCAGCCGGCGCACGCATTCCCGTATTCACGTCATGCATCCAAACTGTAGGGACGGACGTTTCGAGCGACACATAGGCAATGAATTGCTTGTCAGATAGCCACGTCGGCATCAGTATCGGTCGCGGTGATGCGAGAGCAGCCTGAGCACCTGCGCCGTCGCTATCGGTTATGGACATTACGTAGCGGGAGTCTTTGCGACTGACGCTGATACGGCGTTCGCTGTATTGACCTGGGGTGCCGGTCAGCTTCTCTTGAACAAAATCGGCAAGAGCATGAGCTACCAAGCGCATGTCCTGGGATGTCACGTTCCACTCCATGCCTGCAATGTCCCGAAATCCATCCAAGCTCCACAAGCGGGCCCGAACGTTGAAGGTCCCATCGGGCTTTTGCTTGATGCTCCCAGCCAGAAAAGTACCGACTCCCGCCGCTCGCCAACTCTCCCAGTCTGGACGGGTGTCAGCCCCTAACCGAATCGACGTTGCGTCAACTACCGAGACCGCGGCTCCTCGCCGCAAGTCTTGCATCAGGACGTCGACGACCAGTGCGCCAGTCTTGGCGTCACCCTCAAAGAGCCCGATTCCGAGTCGGGATGAATTCGCGCCTGCGCTGGCTTGCTGCTGACCCACGGCACTCATGGTTCCGGCAAGCGGGGCGGTGGAGCATCCGAGCAATGAGAGTGCCATCAGCATGGCGGTTAGATCAATCCGGAAGAGAGACATGTGCAGGGGTCCAGGCAAACCGATTGCGGCAGAATGCTACAACATGTAAATCAATGCGGCGACGCCGGAATTTCGTCTCGGCCCAGCTGCGGTGCCGCCCGCAGTTACCTCCAGAAGTTGAATGACGGCCAATGAAGCGTGATGAGATTCTTACCGCCGTGCTTCAGTCGGCAGACAGATTTGGAGCGGATAACCCTCAACAACTTGCCTTTCTTCGGTCGCGGCTGAGCCGCAGTGCACCCGCTGAAGTTTTTGCGGGCCTGTTCGCGGTCTTTATAGAGAGTGCGCCCAAGGGATTGCTGTCTCAGCGGCAGGAACTGGCCGGCAGATTGCTCGATACGGCGGAGCCGACCAATCAGTTTGACTTGGTCGAATGCATACGCGCCTCTCTGCCGTACTACGACCTCAGCGTCGAGCAGCTGGCCGAGTGCTTGGAAAGGAGGCGGTAATCGATGCGCTCACGTATGCGCAGTCGACGGAGGGCTTGAGCGACGCAGAGATTGCTGCCGCGCGCACCATGCGTTGGTGGTTGGGGGACCCCGGAGCCAAGGACTCTTGGTAGGACGTGCCGCCGTCATCGCAGCGTGGCCAGGAGTTCACTTGCATCGCGCGATTTGAAGGTCCGCTTCAGAGAAATCTGAACAGCCGCTTCGGGCCCAAAGCTGTTCCAAACGCATGCCCACAACCCGTCCGAAGCAAAAGCCCGACGCCAGACTTTGAACGCCGGCGGGTAAGCCCGGTGCCGCGATTCCATCTCGCTTGATACGATTTTTGTCGAAATGCCCGCCCCACGGGCGTCGGAGACAAGATGGACTCGAACATTTCCAGCCACGCCAACCACGGCGCCGGCGAGGCGCTGTACCGCACCATGGTGCGGACCCGGGCCTTCGAGAACGCGGCGGAGACCGCCAGCCAGGGCGGCGTGAGCGCCTACGGCCAGCAGGCGGCGGGCGCCGCCAAGGTGCGCGGCCCGCTGCACCTGTCGACCGGGCAGGAGGCGGTGCCGGCCGGGGTCTGCGCCCATCTGCGCGCCAGCGACTACCTCACCTCCACCCATCGCGGCCACGGCCACACGCTGGCCAAGGGCGCGGACCTCACGAGGATGATGTGCGAGCTGTTCGGCAAGGCCACCGGCTTCAACGGCGGCAAGGGCGGCTCGATGCACATCGCGGATTTCTCTGTCGGCATGCTGGGCGCCAACGGCGTGGTGGCGGCGGGGCTGCCTATCGCGGTGGGCGCGGCGCATGCGCAGAAGCTGCTGAAGAAACGCGATGACATCACGGTCTGCTTCTTCGGCGACGGTGCGATCAACCGCGGGCCCTTTCTCGAAGCGCTGAACTGGGCGCGCGTGTACGAGCTGCCGGTGCTGTTCGTCTGCGAAGACAACCGCTGGAGCGCGACCACCGCGAGCGGGCCGATGACGGCGGGCGAAGGCGCTTCGGTGCGCGCCGAGGCGCTCGGCATCGGGGCCACGCAGGTCGACGGCAACGACGTGTTCGCGGTGCACGCGGCCGCAGCGAAGCTGGTGGCCGAAGTACGCGCCGGCGTCGGGCCGCGCCTGCTGCATGCGCTGACCTATCGAGTGAAGGGGCATGTGTCGGTGGACGTCGCGGCGTACCGCGACGCAGCCGAGCTGGCCGCAGCGCTCGAAACCGATCCGATCGCGCGGGCTCGCGGCCACCTGCTGGCAGTCGGCGTTGCCGCGGCGACGCTCGACGCCATCGAGAACGCCGCGCGCGACGAAGTCGACACCGCGCTCGCCGTTGCCGATGCGGCGCCATGGCCCGAGGCCACCGCCGCCTTCACCGATGTGCAGACCGTCGGGGAGGGCCAATGGCGATGAAACAGCAACTCAGCTATTCGGAAGCCGCCCTGCTGGCCCTGCGGCGCGAGATGGAAGCAGACCCGCGCGTGGTGGTGCTTGGCGAGGACGTGGGGCGCGGCGGCATCTTCGGCCAGTACAAGGGACTGCAGCAACACTTCGGCGACGGACGCGTGATCGACACGCCGATCAGCGAGGCCGCGATCATGGGCGCCGGCGTGGGCATGGCGCTCGCGGGCCTGCGGCCGGTGGTCGAGATGCGCGTGGTCGACTTCGCGCTGTGCGGCATGGACGAGCTGGTGAACCAGGCCGCCAAGAACCGCTTCATGTTCGGCGGCCAGGGCCGCGTGCCGCTGGTGGCGCGCATGCCGGGCGGCATCTGGGACGCCTCGGCGGCGCAGCATTCGCAGTCGCTCGAAGCCTGGTTCGCGCACCTGCCGGGCGTGGTGGTGGTGTGCCCCTCGACGCCGCAGGACAACCACGGCCTGCTGCGCGCCGCGCTGCAGTGCGGCGACCCGGTGGTCTACATCGAGCACAAGACGCTGTGGGGCACGCTGGGCGAAGTCGATGAGGACGTTGCCGTGCCGCTGGGCAAGGCGGCGCGCGTGCGCGAGGGCAACGCGCTCACGCTGGTGAGCTGGAGCCGGCAAATGCAGGCATGCGCGGCGGCCTGCGATGCGCTGGCCGCAGAAGGCATCGCGGTGGACCTGATCGACCTGCGCACGCTGTGGCCCTGGGACCGCGAGACGGTGCTGTCGTCGTGCGCGCGCACCGGCCGGCTGCTGGTGGTGCACGAGGCGGTGCAGGCCGCTGGCTTCGGCGCGGAGATTGCAGCGAGCGCGGCGGAAGCCACGGGCTGCCGCGTCGCGCGGCTGGGCGCGCCGCGCATTCCGGTCGGCTACTCGCCAGTGCTGGAGGCGCAGTCGCGCGTCGGCACGGAAGCCATCGTGGCCGCGGCGAAAAGGCTCGCCGACTGAAACACGACCGGCGATGGACCCGCTCTTCTTCAAGCTGGTGCGGGTCGTGAACCTCACGGCGCGGCCTTTTCACGAGCGCGTAGGCCGCGAGCACCGGCTCACGCTGAACGAGTGGCGCACGATGGCCGTGCTCGCCGCGCAGCCGGGGCTCAACGCCACGCAGGTTGCCGACCAGACCGGCCTCGACAAGATGGCGGTGAGCCGCGCGCTCGCCGGCCTGCGGCGGCACAAGCGCATGCAGCGTCACGACGATCCGACCGACCGGCGCAGCAGCCGGCTCTATCTCACCGCCGCCGGCAAGGCACTGCATGAAACGGTCGGCGCGCTCGGCCGCGAGCGCGAGGCCGAGCTCTTCGCGGGCATCGAGGCCGGCGAACTGGCGCGCATGGAGGCCACGCTCGACAAGCTGATCCTCGCCGTGTCGAACAGCGGCGACGGCGGTGGCGATGGCGCTCAGGGGCCGGACGCTCAGGCCGTGTAGCCGCCGTCCACGCTCAGGCTGGCGCCGGTGACGAAGCCGCCATCGGGCCCGACGAGATACGCCACCATGCCGGCAATCTCGTCGGCGCGGCCGTGGCGCGGCAGGGCCATGAGGCCGTGCATGAAGCCGGCGCGCGGTCCGGCGGCGGGGTTCATGTCGGTGTCGGTCGGGCCCGGCTGCACGTTGTTGACCGTGATGCCGCGCGGGCCGAGGTCACGTGCCAGGCCGCGCGTGAGGCCGACGATCGCGGCCTTGCTCATTGCATAGACGCTGGCGCCCGCAGCCGGCACGCGCTCGGCGTTGATGCTGCCGATGTTGACGATCCGCCCGCCCTCGCCCATGCGGCGCGCGGCCGCCTGGGTCGCGACGAAGACGGCGCGCACATTGACGTTCACGGTGCGGTCGAAGTCCTCGAGCGTGAAGCTGTCGAGATCGCCGCGCAGGTAGACACCGGCGTTGTTCACCAGGATGTCGAGCCGTCCGAAGGCCTTCGCGGCCTGCTCGACGGCGGCGGTGAGCGCAGCGGCATCGCCCGCATCGGCACGAAGGGCGAGTGCGCGGCCGCCGGCGGCGCGGATCTCGCCGGCCAGCGCGTCGGCCTCGGCCTGCGCGCTCACGAAGGTGAAGGCCACTGCGGTGCCGTCGCGCGCCAGCCGGCGCACGATGGCCGCGCCGATGCCGCGCGAGCCACCGGTGACGAGAGCAGCCTTGCCGGCCAGGGCGGGCTTGGGAGTCGGGTGCGTCATCGTCGTCGCGTCCGGGCTCAGGCCGCGAAGCCGCCGTCGATGTTCAGGCTGGCGCCTGTGACGAACGCGGCTTCCGGGCTGGCCAGGTAGCCGACCATGCCGGCGATTTCTTCCGGGAGGGCGTGGCGGGCGACTGCCATCAGGCCGTGCATGGCGGCGGCATTGGGGCCGTCCACCGGGTTCATGTCGGTGTTGACCGGGCCGGGCTGCACGTTGTTGACGGTGATGCCGCGCGGGCCGAGGTCGCGCGACAGGCCCTGCACCAGGCCGACCAGCGCCGACTTGCTCATGGCATAGGCGCTGCCGCCGGGCCAGGGCATGCGCACGGCGTTGGTGCTGCCGATATTGATGATGCGGCCGCCTTGGCCCATGTGGCGCGAGGCCGCCTTGGCGGCAACGAAGACAGCGCGCACGTTGACGTTCAGCGTCTTGTCGAAGTCCTCGAGCGAGAAGTCGTCGAGGGTGCCGCCGAGGAACACGCCGGCGTTGTTCACCAGGATGTCGATCTTGCCGAAAGCGCGGGCCGCTTCGTCGATGCCGGCGGTGAGGGCCGCGGCATCGGCGCTGTCGATCTTCAGAGCGAGGGCGCGGCCGCCTTCGGACTGAATGCTGCGCACCAGCTCGTCGGCCGGGGCGGCCGAGCTGGAGTAGCTGAAGGCGACGGCGGCGCCGTCGCGCACCAGCCGGCGCACGATGGCCGCGCCGATGCCGCGCGAACCGCCGGTGACGAAGGCGACCTTGCCGGCCAGGACGGGGGAAGAAGACGAAGAAGAAGCAGTGTTGGAGGCCATGATTTTTCCGATGAGGTGGAGGAAGAAGGCCTCAGTTTGGGTTTTTCATTCCTTCTTCGGTAGCCACCAATTGGCTCAATCAAATTCAACCAATGGTTGAAGATGAGCACGACAATGCGGCCATGGAGCCGCTCAATCACCTCGAATCCTTCGTGCAGAGCGCCGAAGGCGGCAGCTTTTCCGAGGCTGCCCGGCGCCTGGGCCTGACGCCGGCCGCCGTCAGCAAGAACGTGGCGCGGCTCGAAGCGCGTCTGGGCGTGCGGCTGTTCCAGCGCAGCACGCGCCGCCTGACGCTGACCGAGGGCGGCGAACGCTTCCTGGCGCAGGTCGCCCCCGCGCTGGCCACGCTGCAGGAGGCCGTGGCCGGCGTCGATACCGACGACGGCCAGCCCGCCGGCACGCTGAAGGTGAGCATGGGCCAGGCCTTCGGGCGCGAGCATGTGCTGCCGATGATGGGCGACTTTCTCGCGCGCTATCCGGCCATCCTGCCGGACTGGCATTTCGACAACCAGCAGGTCGACCTGGTCGGCGAGGGCTTCGACGCGGCCATCGGCGGCGGCATCGAGCTGCCGGCCGGGATGGTGGCGCGGGAGCTGGCGCGCATCCACGTGGTGGCGGTGGCGTCGCCCGCGTACATGGAGGGACGGCAGCTGCCCAAGCACCCGTCGGAACTGGCGGCGCTCGACACGCTGCTGCGCCGCTCCTCGCCCACGGGCCGGGTGCGCAGCTGGACGCTGCGGCGCGTGCGCGCAGGTGCCGGCGAGGGAGAAATCAGCGTCGAGCTGCCACGGCCGCGCGCGATCTTCAACGACCCCGAGGCGATCGCGCATGCCGCGCTGATGGGGCTGGGCGCGGCAATGCTGCCGCTGCCCTTCGTGGAACGCGGGCTGCGCAGCGGCGCGCTGCTGAGGCTGCTGCCCGAGTGGTACCAGGACGCGGGCGCGGTGTGGCTCTACTACCCGAGCAAGAAGCTGCTGCCGCCGAAGACGCGGGTGTTCATCGACTTCGTGCTCGAGCGTTTGCGCAGCGAGCGCTTTGCGCAGCGGATGCAGGTGGCTTGAGGCAGGGCGCCCGGCGGACTGCCAACTCCCTCACAAGCTCACGGGGTTTTCACCCGCGACGGCCGCAGCGCGCGCCTGTACAAACGCGCGCATGACCAATTTCACCCTCACCCCGAATCGCCGCACCGCGCTGGCCGCGTCGATCGCCGCCGCACTGACCCTGATGACCGCCCCCTCGTGGGCCCAGAGCACCTGGCCGACCAAGCCCGTGCGCATCGTCGTGCCCTTCGCGGCCGGCGGCACCACCGACATCCTGGCGCGCGCCGTGGCGCCCGAGCTGTCGAAGGCCTTCGGCCAGCAGTTCATCGTGGACAACCGCCCTGGCGCGGGCGGCAACCTGGGCGCCGAGATCGTCGCGCGCGCGCCGAACGACGGCTACACGCTGCTGATGGGCACGGTGGGCACGCACGGCATCAACCGCGCGCTGTACCCCAAGCTGCCCTTCGACCCCATCAAGGACTTCGCGCCGATCACGCTGGTGGCCGCCGTGCCGAACGTGATGGAGATGAACGCCGACAAGGCGAAGTCGCTGAACATCCGCAACGTGCAGGACTTCATCAAGTACACCAAGGCCAACCCGGGCAAGCTGAACATGGCCTCCAGCGGCAGCGGCACCTCGATCCACCTGGCGGGCGAGCTGTTCAAGAGCATGACGGGCACGTTCATGGCGCACATCCCGTACAAGGGCTCGGGCCCCGCGCTGCTGGACATGGTGGGCGGCAGCGCCGACGTGATGTTCGACAACCTGCCTTCGTCGATGGCGCAGATCAAGGGCGGCAAGCTCACCGCGCTGGCCGTGACGAGCGCGCAGCGTTCGCCGGCGCTGCCGGACATTCCGACGGTGGAGGAAGTGGGTGGCCCGTCGCTCAAGGGCTACGAGGCGAGCTCGTGGTTCGGGCTGCTGGCGCCGGCCGGCACCTCGCCCGAGATCGTGAACCGGATCCAGCAGGAAGTGGCCAAGTCGCTGGGCACGCCGGCCATCAAGGAGAAGATGCTCGCGCAGGGCGCGATCCCTAGCGGGAATTCGCCGGCGGACTTCACGAAGCTCATTGCGAGCGAGCACGTGAAGTGGGCGAAGGTGGTGAAGGACTCCGGAGCGAAGGTGGACTAACCCCCAGGCTTCGCGCACTTCGTGTCGCTACGCCTTCCCCCTTGCAGGGGGCAACGCCTGCGGCCCGGCTGAGCCGGTTCCGCGGCGTTTCATGAAAGACGCCGGTGGGCCCTGTTGATCAGGTCTTCCAGGTCACGTCTTTTTTCTCGGCCAGCGAGTCCTTGAGCATGTGCAGCAGGGGGATCGCACGCTGGTGCAGCCCGATGTGCTGCTTCTCGGCCTCGTTGGCGTGGCCTTCGACGGCGTAGTCGTCGTTGTTGTGGGCGTTGGAGGCCTCGCGCGCGAGCGCGGCTTCGATGGCTGCAATGGCTCCCGGAATCTGCTCGACGGTGATGATGCCCTGCGGGGCGATCGACTTGCCGACGATCTCGAGCAGCTGGCGGGCATGCACTTCGAGCATCACGAAATCGGGAGAGGCCCGGGACTGGAATCGATAGAGCATGGTGTTCTCACTCACTTGTAGATGTAGTCACGGGCAAAAGGGTACACCGATTGCGCGCCGCGCAGAACGCCGTGTTCGACCTTTCCGTCGGGCCTGGTGGAAAGCATCTGGTGCAGCGAGATCCAGCCCTGTTCGAAGCTCATGGCCGAGCCCGCGAGGTACAGGCGATAGGCCCGCAGCACGCGCTCGGCGTTCTCGCCCTGGCGGCCGCCGCTGCGCTGGAGCACCTCGCGCGCGGTGTCGAGCTGCGCCTCCAGCGCATCGGACCAGGCCCACAGCGTGCGCGCGTAGTGCGGGCGCAGGCTCTCGGTGTCGACCATCTCCAGGCCGGCCGCGGCCGTCTCGCGCAGCACGTGCGTCACGTGCAGCAACTCGCCGCCGGGGAAGATGTATTTCTCGATGAAGTCGCCCATGCCGGCGCCGAGCTGCCGGTAGTTGAGCTCGCCCGAGGTGATGCCGTGGTTCAGCACCAGGCCGCCCGGCTTCAGCAGCGAATGGATCTTGCGGAAGTAGGTCGGCATGTTGGCCGCGCCCACGTGCTCGAACATGCCGACCGACGAGATCTTGTCGAAGGGCCGGTCGGTGGGCACCTCGCGGTAGTCGCGCAGCTCGACGCGCACGCGGCCCTGCAGGCCCTTTTCCTCGATCAGCCGCTGCACGTGCGCATGCTGGTTCTTCGACAGTGTGATGCCGGTGGCGTCCACCCCGTAGTGCTCGGCCGCCCACAGCAGCAGCGCGCCCCAGCCGGAGCCGATGTCGAGGTAGCGCTCGCCCGGCTGCAGCATGAGCTTGCGGCAGATGTGGTCGAGCTTGGCTTCCTGCGCCTGCGCCAGCGTGAGCTCGGGCGTACGGAAGTACGCGCATGAATACACGCGGCGCGGGTCGAGCCACAGCGCATAGAAGTCGTCGGAGACGTCGTAGTGGAACTCGATCTGGGCCGCGTCCTTGCGCAGCGAATGCGAGCCGTGCGACTTGGCCCGGCGCTGCAGGCGGCTCCACCAGCCGGTGTCGGTCTCGGCCGGGTTGCCCGGCAGCATGCCGACCGTGGCGTCGATCAGGTCGCGCATGGCGCCTTCGATCTGCACCTTGCCCTCGACGTATGCCTCGCCGATGGCTCCCACCTGTCGTGCCGCCAGCTTGGCGAGCACCGCCCATTCCTTGAAGGCCAGCGTGACGCGGGCTCCCGCCTGGGCAACGCGCCGGCCATCCGGCAGTTCAAGCGCGATGGGAACAGGCAGCGAAGCCAGCTGCGACTCGATCTTGGGTATCAAGTGTTGCATGGGGCCATGGTATTGATTTTTCCAAGTTTTTGCATGACTACCCGTGTCGGCGGAGGCCCCGAGCGGCCTGTCGGACGGCCCGCACGAACCCGGATTGACATCAGATTGTTTATGTCTAAACTATTGAATCATGAACAGCTTCAGCCCGTCCAAGCCCGCCCCCGCCTCGGACCTCCAACGCATCCTGTGCATCGGCGGCGGGCCGGCAGGCCTCTACTTCGCCCTGCTGATGAAGGCACGCAACCCTGCGCTGCAGATCACGGTAGTGGAGCGCAACCGCCCCTTCGACACCTTCGGCTGGGGCGTGGTGCTGAGCGACCAGACACTCGCCAACCTGCGCGCGGCCGATGCGCCAACCGCGGCGCTCATCGGCGACGAGTTCCACCACTGGGACGACATCCAGGTCTTCTTCAAGGGCGGCCAGGTGCGCTCGGGCGGACATGGCTTCTGCGGCATCGGCCGCAAGCGCCTGCTGAACATCCTGCAGGAGCGCTGCCTCGAACTCGGCGTCGAGCTGGTGTTCGAAACCGACGTCGCCGACGACCAGGCCATTGCCGCGAAATACCAGGCCGACCTGGTGATCGCCAGCGACGGCCTCAACAGCCGCATCCGCCAGCGCTATGCCGACGTGTTCAAGCCCGACGTCGATCTGCGCAACTGCCGCTTCGTGTGGCTGGGCACGCACCAGACCTTCGACGCCTTCACCTTCGCCTTCGAGCAGACCGAGCACGGCTGGTTCCAGGCGCACGCCTACCAGTTCGACGACAAGACTTCGACCTTCATCGTCGAGACGCCAGAGGCCGTGTGGAAGGCCCATGGCCTCGACCAGATGGAGCAGCCAGAAGCCATCGCCTTCTGCGAGAAGCTGTTCGCCAAGTACCTCGGCGGCCATTCGCTGATCAGCAATGCCACGCACCTGCGCGGCTCGGCCAACTGGATCCGCTTTCCGCGCGTGGTGTGCGAGCGCTGGACGCACCGCATCGACGTCGAGGGCCGCTCCGTGCCCGTGGTGCTGATGGGCGACGCGGCGCACACGGCGCACTTCTCGATCGGCTCGGGCACCAAGCTCGCGCTGGAAGATGCGATCGACCTGGCCAACGAATTCGCGCAGGGCGGCACCATCGACCACGTGCTCGAAGGCTACGAGGCGCGCCGCAGCGTCGAGGTGCTGAAGATCCAGAACGCCGCGCGCAACTCCACCGAGTGGTTCGAGAACGTGCCGCGCTACACCGGCATGCAGATCGAGCAGTTCGCCTACTCGCTGCTCACGCGCTCGCAGCGCATCAGCCACGAGAACCTGCGCCTGCGCGACACGCAATGGCTGGGCGGCTACGAACAATGGCTGGCCGGCGGCAAGGCGCTCCCGCCGATGCTCATGCCCTACAAGGTGCGCGGGCTCACGCTGAAGAACCGCATCCTGGTTTCGCCAATGGCCACCTACAGCGCGGTCGACGGCGTGCCGCAAGATTTTCTGCTGGTGCATCTTGGTGCGCGCGCGCTCGGCGGTGCCGCGATGGTGTTCGTCGAAATGACGAGCCCGACGCCTGAAGGCCGCATCACCCCCGGCTGCACAGGTCTCTACAACGACGCGCAGCAGGCCGCGTTCAAGCGCATCGTCGATTTCGTGCACACGCAGTCGAGCGCGAAGATCGCGATGCAGCTCGGCCACAGCGGCCCCAAGGGCTCCACTCGCGTGGGCTGGGAAGGCACCGACGAGCCGCTAGAAAGCGGCAACTGGCCGCTGCTGGCCGCGAGCGCGCTGCCCTACGGCGAACAGAACCAGTTGCCCGCCGCCATCTCGCGTGCCGAGATGGACACGCTGCGCGACCAGTTCGTCGACTCGACACGCCGCGCCGCCGAGTGCGGCTTCGACTGGCTCGAGCTGCACTGCGCGCACGGCTACCTGCTGTCGGCCTTCATCAGCCCGCTGACGAACCAGCGCACCGACGAGTACGGCGGCGACATCGAGGCGCGCTGCCGATATCCGCTCGAAGTGTTCCGCGCCATGCGCGCCGTGTGGCCCGCCGACAAGCCCATGAGCGTGCGCATCTCCGCGCACGACTGGGCGCCCGGCGGCAACACCGACAACGACGCCATCGTGGTCGCACGCCTCTTCAAGGAGGCCGGCGCCGACTTCATCGACGTGTCTTCCGGCCAGACCACGCGCGCCGCGAAACCGGTGTACGGCCGCATGTACCAGACGCCGTTCTCGGACCGCATCCGCAACGAGGTCGGCATCTCGACCATCGCGGTGGGCGCCATCACCGACGCCGACCAGGCCAACAGCATCATCGCGGCCGGCCGTGCCGACCTCTGCGCCATCGCGCGTCCGCACCTGGCAGACCCGGCATGGACGCTGCACGAAGCGGCCAAGCTGCAGAGTCGTGATGTCGAGTGGCCCGTGCAGTACCTCAGCGGGCGCGACCAGATGTACCGCGAGATCGCGAAGCAGCAACAGCTCGCGGCCGCCGCCAATGCCGCGATGGCCGCGCAGAACAGCGAGGAGACACACTAGGATGAAGCTCACCCCCAGTCTTCGCGCACTTCGTGTCGCTTCGCCAACCCCCTTTCAGGGGGCGACACCAGCAGCCCGGCAAAGCCGGTTCCGCGGTGTCTCCCGACTGAATCGGGGCAGTTTCATGGGTCGTGGGTCGCGCGCAGCGCGGTGGAGCAACTGACATGGATCTCGAAGCACGCGCGCACAGCGAACACCCCGAAGCACTGCGGCTGTGGCTTCGGCTGCTCACCTGCACCCAGCTGATCGAGAAGCAGGTGCGCAACGGACTGCGCTCGCAGTTCGCCACCACGCTGCCGCGCTTCGACCTGATGTCGCAGCTCGAGCGCTCGCCCGAGGGACTCAAGATGAACGAGCTCTCGCGCCGCATGATGGTGACGGGCGGCAACGTGACCGGCATCACCGACCAGCTCGTGACCGAGGGGCTGGTGGAGCGCGTCGACGTCGAGGGCGACCGCCGCGCCTGGCGCGTTCGCCTCACGCCGCGCGGACGCAAGCTCTTCAACGAGATGGCGCAACAGCACGAAGACTGGATCGTCGAGGCCTTCGCGGGACTCGGCGCCAAGGAGATCGCACAGCTCCACAAGCTGCTCGGCAAGGTCAAGCAGCACTCGCACAACCAACTACTGATAGCGGAGACCGAATGAAGCACTACATCGGCGCGGGCAATCCCATGCGCGCGCAATTCGAGGCGAAGGCGCCTTACAAGGCCGAGCACTTCGCATGGAGTTTCGAGGCCGGCGTGGGCACCATCACGCTGAACCGGCCGGAGCGCAAGAACCCGCTGACCTTCGACTCGTACGCCGAGCTGCGCGACCTGTTCCGCGCGCTGACCTACGCGACCGACGTGAAGACGATCGTCGTGACCGGCGCGGGCGGCAACTTCTGCTCTGGCGGCGACGTGCACGAGATCATCGGCCCGCTGACCGGCATGCGCATGCCGGAGCTGCTGGAGTTCACGCGCATGACGGGCGACCTGGTGAAGGCGATGCGCGCGTGTCCGCAGCCCATAGTCGGTGCCATCGACGGCGTGTGCGCCGGCGCCGGCGCGATGATCGCGCTGGCCTGCGACCTTCGCTACGGCTCGCCGGCCACGCGCACGGCCTTTCTCTTCACGCGGGTCGGCCTCGCCGGCGCGGACATGGGCGCCTGCGCGCTGCTGCCGCGCGTGATCGGCCAGGGCCGCGCGTCGGAACTGCTCTTCACGGGCCGCGCCATGACGGCGCAGGAAGGCCATGCCTGGGGCTTCTTCAACGCGCTGCACGAAAGCGATGCACTGCTCGAAGCCGCCACCAAGGTGGCGCGCGACCTGGCTGAAGGCCCGACCTTCGCGCACGGCATGACCAAGACCATGCTGTCGCAGGAATGGTCGATGACCATCGACCAGGCCATCGAGGCCGAAGCGCAGGCGCAGGCCATCTGCATGCAGACCGAAGACTTCAAGCGGGCATACGAGGCCTTCGCGGCCAAGCGCAAGCCCGTGTTCGGCGGAGACTGACGCGATGATGACCAAGGCTCCCGCACCGCCATCGACCGCGCACCTCGCGCTGCCGTTCTTCGACGACGTGCATCGCGCGCTCGCCGACGGGCTGCTGCCCTGGGCTGCGGCGCAGGAAGTCGATGAGCGCGACGACCGCGCCGCCTGCCGCGACTGGGTCCAGCGCCTCGGCGCCGGCGGGTGGCTGCGCTATTGCGTGCCTGGCACGTCCGGCGGCGCGCTGGAACGGCTCGACTCGCGCGCCCTCGTGCTGCTGCGCGAGACGCTGGCATTTCACTCGCCGCTCGCGGACTTCGCGTTCGCGATGCAGGGCCTGGGCAGCGGGGCGATCACGCTCGCAGGCACGCCCGAACAGCACGCGAACTACCTGACGGCCGTGGCCAAGGGCAGCAAGATCGCGGCGTTCGCACTCAGCGAGCCCGAGGCTGGCTCCGATGTTGGCGCGATGGCCATGCGCGCCGAGGAAACCGCCGACGGCTGGAAGCTCAACGGCGAGAAGACCTGGATCAGCAACGGCGGCATCGCCGATTTCTACTGCGTGTTCGCGAAGACCGACCCTGCAGGCGGCACGCGCGGCATCACGGCATTCATCGTCGACGCGACGACGCCCGGCCTCGACACCTCCGCGCACATCGACGTGATGGCGCCGCATCCTCTCGCCACGCTGCGCTTCGAGAACTGCGTCGTGCCGCGCACGGCGCAGCTCGGCGAGCTCAACGGCGGCTTCAAGCTCGCGATGCGCACGCTCGACATCTTCCGCGCCTCGGTGGCAGCAGCCGCACTCGGCATGGGGCGTCGCGCGCTGACGGAAGCGATCGCGCATTCGAAGAAGCGCCGCATGTTCGGCCAGACGCTCGCTGACTTCCAGCTCACCCAGGCCAAGCTCGGCGAGATGGCCGCGCTGATCGACAGCGCTGCGCTGCTCACCTACCGCGCGGCATGGATGCGCGACGACGCCGAACAGCGCGGTGCACCTGCGGTGGGCGATGTGTCGGCCGCTGCAGCCATGGCCAAGATGTGCGCCACCGAGAACGCAAGCCGCGTGATCGACATGGCGCTGCAGATGCACGGCGGCCTCGGCGTGAAGGTTGGCACGAAGGTTGAAAGCCTCTACCGCGACATCCGCTCGCTGCGCATCTACGAGGGCGCGACGGAAGTTCAACAACTGATCATCGGCAAATCCGTTCTGCGGGGATAAACACCGTGTCTGCCCAAGTCGACCGCTTCGTTCACGACCGCCTGCCGCCTGCGGCGCAGCTGCCCGTCTTTCGCTACGACCTGCCCGAGCTGAGGTTGCCCGACCAGCTGAACCTGGTCGAGGAACTGCTCGACAAGGCAGCGGCGAAAGGATTCGGCGACAAGCCGATGCTGCGCTCGCCGCAGGGCACGCTGACGTACGCGCAGGCGGCCGTCGAGGTCAATCGCATCGCGCAGGTGCTGACGGAGGACCTCGGGCTGGTGCCGGGCAACCGGGTGCTGCTGCGCGGCGGCAACTCGGTGGCCATGGCGCTGTCGTGGCTCGCGGTGGTGAAGGCCGGGCTGATCGCGGTGGCGACGATGCCGCTGCTGCGCGCAAAGGAACTGGGCGACATCATCGAGAAGGCGCAGCCCGTGGCCGCGCTGTGCGACGGGCGCCTGCTCGACGAACTGGCGATCGCGCAGCGGGAGCATCCGGTGCTTGCCACGGTGATCGCATTCAACAAGCCCGACGCGGAAGACTCACTCTCCGCGCGTGCGGCGAAGAAGAGCGGTGTGTTCAGGGCCTGCCCCACGGCTTCCGACGATGTCGCGCTGCTGGCCTTCACCTCGGGCACCACTGGCAAGCCGAAGGCGCCCGTCACCACGCACCGCGACGTGCTCGCGATGTGCGAGACATGGCCGCGCCACGTGCTGCGCGCGCGCAGCGACGACATCGTGGTGGGATCGCCGCCGCTGGCCTTCACCTTCGGGCTGGGTGGGCTGCTGGTGTTTCCAATGTGGGCGGGGGCGTCAGTCTATTTTCCCGATGCTCCGTTCACGCCCGAGGGGCTGGTGAAGCTCATCAACGAGGTCGGCGCGACCATCTGCTACACGGCACCCACCTTCTATCGCCAGATGGCGCCGTTCGTGAAGCAGCACGGCATGCCCGGTCTGCGCATCAGCGTGAGCGCCGGCGAGGCCTTGCCCGACGCCACGCGCCAGCTGTGGAAGGAGGCTTCCGGCATCGAGATGCTCGACGGCATCGGCGGCACCGAGGTGTTCCACATCTACATCTCGGCGGCGGGCGACGAGGTGCGCCGGGGTGCGGTCGGCAAGGCAGTGCCCGGCTTCATCGCGAAGGTGGTCGACAGCGAAGGCAACGAAGTGCCGCGCGGCACGGTCGGCAAGCTCGCGCTGCAGGGGCCGGTGGGCTGCCGGTATCTGGACGATCCGCGCCAGGCCGACTACGTGAAGAATGGCTGGAACTACCCGGGCGATTCGTTCGTACAGGACGACGATGGCTACTTCTTCTACCAGGCGCGTGCCGACGACATGATCATCACGGCCGGCTACAACGTCGGCGGGCCGGAGGTGGAGGATGCACTGCTCAAGCACCCGGCCGTGGCCGAGTGCGGCGTGATCGGCAAACCCGATGCCGAGCGGGGCATGATCGTGAAGGCGTTCTGCGTCCTCAAACCGGGCAACGAGGGCGATGCAGCCCTCGTGAAGGCACTGCAGGACCATGTGAAGGCGACCATCGCGCCATTCAAATACCCGCGGGAGATCGAGTTCGTGCCGGTACTGCCGCGCACCGAAACCGGCAAGCTCCAGAGATTCAAACTGAGACAACTCAACACGACATCATGATCAACAAACTCCTGCAGCCCGAAGGCTGGTTGCCTCCCAAGGGCTATGCGAACGGCGTTGCCGCTCGTGGAACGATGCTGTTCATCGGCGGCCAGATCGGCTGGAATGCACAGCAGCAATTCGAGTCGGACGACTTCATCGACCAATGCGGCCTGGCTCTGCGCAACATCGCCGAGGTGCTGCGCGCGGGCGGCGCGGGCCCCGAGCACATGGTGCGCATGACCTGGTACGTGACGGATCGCGATGAATACAGCCGCCGGCTCGCCGAGCTCGGCCCTGTCTACCGCGATGCAATGGGCCGCAACTTCCCGGCCATGACATGCGTGCAGGTGGCGGCGCTGGTGGAGCACCGCGCCAAGGTCGAGATCGAGGTGACGGCGGTCATTCCGGACTGATCGCAGCGGCTCGTTTCAGCGCCGCAAATGAAAATGCCCTCATTACGAGGGCATTTCTTTTTTACGAATTTATTGGGCAAAGAAAAAGGCCCTTTGAAATTCAAAGGGCCTTTTTAATTGGTTGCGCGAGCAAGATTTGAACTTGCGACCTTTGGGTTATGAGCCCAACGAGCTACCAGGCTGCTCCATCGCGCGGCAGACTTAGATTATAGCTTATTCAGCAGCGTTTTGCTCGGCTGCGTCTTCTTTAATTTCAGGACGGTCAACCAGTTCGACGAGCGCCATCGGAGCGTTGTCGCCCACGCGGAAACCCATCTTCAGGATGCGGGTGTAGCCCCCCGGACGCGCTGCAAAACGCGGGCCGAGTTCGCCGAAGAGCTTGACGACGCTGTCGCGGCTGCGCAGGCGGTCGAAGGCCAGGCGCTTGTTGGCCAGCGTGGGCTTCTTGGCGAGCGTGATCATCGGCTCGATGACGCGGCGCAGTTCCTTGGCCTTGGGGACCGTGGTCTTGATGACTTCGTGCTCGATGAGCGAATTCATCATGTTCTGCAGCATCGCGAGGCGGTGCGAGCTGGTGCGGTTGAGTTTGCGGAGTCCGTGTCCGTGACGCATGGTGCTTTCCTTTACTTTATAAAAACAGGCAGCCGTGTCAGGTACTGCCCGGTGCACTGGCCCTTTTCAGGGGGCCTCTTTCAAAAATTCAAATAATCAACGCTTGTCGAGACCGGCCGGCGGCCAGCTTTCGAGCTTCATGCCCAAGGTCAGGCCGCGGGAGGCAAGCACTTCCTTGATTTCGTTGAGCGACTTGCGACCCAGGTTCGGGGTCTTGAGCAGCTCGTTTTCGGTGCGCTGGATCAGGTCACCGATGTAGTAGATGTTTTCGGCCTTCAGGCAGTTGGCCGAACGCACGGTGAGTTCGAGCTCGTCGACAGGGCGCAGCAGGATCGGATCGAACTGCTGTGCGCTGCGCGGTGCGGGTGCATCGAATGCAGCGAGTTCGCCGCCTTCGAGCTGCGCGAACACAGCGAGCTGCTCGACCAGGATTTTAGCCGAAGCGCGCACTGCGTCTTCCGCGGTGATTGCGCCGTTGGTTTCGATCTCGACCAGCAGCTTGTCCAGGTCGGTACGCTGCTCGACGCGGGCGCTTTCGACCGTGTAGCTCACGCGCTTGACGGGCGAGAACGAAGCGTCGAGGACAATGCGGCCGATCGACTTGGTCGGCTCGTCCGCATAGCGGCGCATCGTGCCGGGCACGTAGCCGCGGCCCTTCTCGACCTTGATCTGCATGTCGAGCTTGCCGCCTTGCGACAGGTGGGCGATCACGTGGTCGGGGTTGATGATCTCGACGTCGTGCGGGGTCTGGATGTCCGATGCCAGGACCGGGCCTTCGCCGTCCTTGCGCAGGCTCAGCGTGACTTCGTCGCGGTTGTGGAGCTTGAACACCACGCCCTTGAGATTCAGCAGGATGTTGACGACATCTTCCTGCACGCCGTCGATCGACGAGTACTCATGCAGAACGCCAGCGATCGTGACTTCGGTGGCCGAGTAGCCGACCATGGACGACAGCAGAACGCGACGCAGCGCGTTGCCGAGCGTGTGGCCGTAGCCGCGCTCGAAAGGCTCGAGCGTCACCTTGGCCTTGTTGGCGGCAAGTTGCTCGACCTGGATGGTCTTGGGTTTCAGCAGGGTGGTTTGCATGCAGACTTCCTCTCAATACCCCCGGCTCGTTACACCGGTAAGGCTGGTGAAGCACCTGAGCCGCGACGAAGCGCGGAACAGGAACGTGAACAACAAAAACAATCTCCCGCCGACGCGTGGATGCGCAGGCGGGTAGAAAAAATCAACGCGAATACAGTTCGACGATCAGCGATTCGTTGATGTCGGCTGCGAATTCGTCGCGATCGGGCACCTTCTTGAACGTGCCTTCGGCCTTGTCGGCATTCACGTCGACCCAGGCCGGGATACCGACTTGCTGGGCGAGTTGCAGAGCTTCGACGATGCGGGTCTGCTTCTTCGACTTGTCGCGCACGGCGATCACGTCGCCGGTCTTCACCAGGTACGACGGGATGTTGACCGACTGACCGTTCACCGTGATCGCCTTGTGCGACACGAGCTGGCGCGCTTCGGCGCGGGTCGAGCCGAAGCCCATGCGGTAGACGACGTTGTCCAGGCGCGATTCGAGGATGAACAGCAGGTTGGCGCCGGTGTTGCCACGACGGCGATCAGCTTCTTCGAAGTAGCGGCGGAACTGCTTCTCGAGCACGCCGTACATGCGCTTGACCTTCTGCTTTTCGCGCAGCTGCAGGCCGTAGTCGGAGGTGCGCTGACCCGAGGTGCGACCGTGCTGGCCGGGCTTGGAGTCGAACTTGGCCTTGTCCTGGATCGAACGGCGGGCGCTCTTCAGGAACAGGTCGGTGCCTTCACGGCGGGAAAGTTTGGCCTTGGGGCCGAGGTAACGTGCCACGATTTTTCCTTTGTGTCATCTGCCGCAGTTGCCTGCGGGAGCCATCTGCGGGACGCGGATGGCGGTGGGCTTAGTAAAAAAACAAATGCGCAGCCGCTCTTCAAAGCCGGCTGCGCCTTGCTGACCGACGATCAGATGCGGCGACGCTTCTGGGGACGGCAGCCGTTGTGCGGAACGGGCGTCACGTCGGCAATGGAGTTGATCCGGATGCCGAGCGCAGCCAGTGCGCGCACCGACGATTCGCGACCGGGGCCGGGGCCCTTGATCTCGACGTCGAGGTTCTTGATGCCTTGTTCGACAGCAGCACGGCCGGCCACTTCGGAAGCGACCTGCGCAGCGAACGGGGTCGACTTGCGCGAGCCCTTGAAGCCCTGGCCACCCGACGAAGCCCACGACAGGGCGTTGCCCTGGCGATCGGTGATCGTGATGATGGTGTTGTTGAACGAAGCGTGCACGTGAGCGATGCCGTCCGCAACGTTCTTGCGAACCTTCTTGCGAACGCGCTGTGCGGCGTTGTTTGCAGGTGCTTTAGCCATGCTGTTCTATCCTTATTTCTTCAGGGACTGCGCAGCCTTGCGCGGACCCTTGCGAGTGCGGGCGTTGGTGCGCGTGCGCTGGCCGCGCATCGGCAGGCCGCGACGGTGACGGAAGCCGCGATAGCAACCGATGTCCATCAGGCGCTTGATGTTCATCGTCGTTTCGCGACGCAGATCGCCTTCGATGGTGAACAGAGCGATCTGGTCGCGGATCTTCTCGAGATCGGCGTCGGTCAGATCCTTGATCTTCTTCGAATATTCGATGCCGCTCGCTTCGCAGATCTGACGGGCGCGGGTGCGACCGATGCCGAAGATGGCGGTCAGGCCGATTTCAGCGTGCTTGTGCGGCGGGATGTTGATGCCAGCAATACGTGCCATGTGCGTCCTCTAATACTCTTCAATCAACCCTGGCGCTGCTTATGGCGCGGGTCGGTGCAGATCACACGCACCACACCCTTGCGGCGGATGACCTTGCAATTACGGCAAATGGTTTTGACCGAAGCCGAAACTCTCATTTCACTCTCCTAAAACTGTTTAACGTGGCGGTCTACCGCCCGGACTCAATACTGAAACACAGCCCTACGATGTCTTGAAGTTCGCCTTCTTCAGCAGCGATTCGTACTGCTGGGACATCATGTAGTTTTGCACCTGGGCCATGAAGTCCATCGTGACGACCACGATGATCAGCAGGGAGGTACCACCGAAGTAGAACGGCACGTTGTACTTCAGGATCAGGAACTCTGGCAGCAGGCAGACGAAGGTGATGTACACCGCGCCAGCCAGCGTCAGGCGAACCAGAATCTTGTCGATGTAGCGAGCGGTCTGGTCACCCGGGCGAATGCCAGGAATGAATGCGCCACTCTTCTTCAGGTTGTCAGCCGTTTCCTTGCTGTTGAACACGAGTGCCGTGTAGAAAAAGCAGAAGAAAACGATCGCAGCGGCATACAGCAGCACGTAGATCGGCTCGCCGGGGCGCAGTGCGCTGGCAACGTCCTTGATCCAGCGGAAGCCGCCTTCGCCGGTGCTGAACCAGCCAACCACCGTTGCCGGCAGCAGGATGATCGACGAGGCGAAGATCGGCGGAATCACGCCAGCCATGTTCAGCTTCAGCGGCAGGTGCGACGATTGACCGCCATATACCTTGTTGCCGACCTGGCGCCGCGCATAGTTCACGAGGATCTTGCGCTGACCTCGCTCCACGAACACCACGAAGTAGGTGACCAGCACCACCACGGCGACGATGAAGAGCGCGATGATCACGTTCATGGCGCCGGTACGCACCAGCTCCAGCAGACCGCCGATGGCGTTGGGCAGGCCTGCCGCGATACCCGCGAAGATCAGGATCGAGATGCCGTTGCCCAGGCCACGCTCGGTGATCTGCTCGCCGAGCCACATCAGGAACATCGAACCCGCCGTCAGGCTCACCATGGCGGTGATGCGGAAGCCGAAACCGGGCGAGATCACCAGGCCGGCCGACGACTCGAGAGCCACCGCGATGCTGAACGACTGGAACAGCGCCAGACCCAGCGCGCCATAGCGCGTGTACTGCGTGATCTTGCGGCGGCCGGCCTCGCCTTCCTTCTTCAATTGCTCGAAGGTCGGAAGCACGTAGGTCATCAGCTGCATGATGATCGACGCCGAGATGTACGGCATGATCCCCAACGCGAACACGGTGAAGCGCGACAGCGCCCCGCCCGAGAACATGTTGAACAGGCTCAGAATGCCGCCCTGCTGGCCCTGGAACAGCGCAGCCAGCTGGTCCGGGTTGATACCCGGCACAGGGATGTGCGCGCCAATCCGGTAGACCACGAGCGCGAGCAGCAAAAAGACGAGCCGACGACGAAGGTCGCCGAACTTGCCTGTTTTTGCGATCGTTGCCGCGTTAGTTGCCACGAAGAACTTCTTTCAGTCCGATGATGATCAGGCGATGCTACCGCCAGCCGCTTCGATAGCGGCCTTGGCGCCAGCCGTTGCGCCCACGCCCGTCAGCTTGACGGCCTTGGTGAGCTCACCGGTCTTCACGACCTTGACGACCTTGGCCAGCTGGCCGACGAGGCCGGCTTGCTTCAGCGCCAGGATGTCCACTTCGGCCAGGCCGAGCTGCTCGAGGGCGGTCAGCGTGACTTCGGCGTTGAACTTCAGCAGGTGCGACTTGAAGCCACGCTTCGGCAGACGACGCTGCAGCGGCATTTGACCGCCTTCGAAGCCGACCTTGTGGAAACCGCCTGCGCGCGACTTCTGGCCCTTGTGGCCGCGACCCGAGGTCTTGCCCAGGCCGGAACCGATACCGCGGCCGACACGGCGCTTGGCGTGCTTGGCGCCATCCGCCGGCTTGATGCCATTGAGTTCCATATCAGTCTCTCTTACAGGACTTTGACCAGATAACTGATCTTGTTGATCATGCCGCGCACCGCGGGCGTGTCTTGCAGCTCGCTCACGCTGTTGAGCTTGCGCAGGCCGAGGCCGCGCACGGTCGCGCGATGCGATTCCTTGGTGCCGATCGGGCTCTTGACCAGCTGCACCTTGAGGGTTTGTTGTTGCGTCATTTGAATGCTTCCTTGAGGCTTGCGACGGCCTGCGCTCAGGCGAAGATTTCTTCGACGGTCAGGCCACGCTTGGCAGCCACTTCGCTGGCGGTCGTCGAATTCTTCAATCCGTCGAGCGTGGCGCGAACCATGTTGTAGGGGTTCGACGAACCATGGCTCTTGGCCACGATGTCGGTGATACCCATCACTTCGAACACGGCGCGCATCGGGCCGCCGGCGATGATGCCGGTACCCTTGGGAGCCGGATACATCACGACCGTCGAAGCGCCGTGGTGGCCTTGCACCTGGTGGTGCAGCGTGCCGTTCTTGATCGAAACCTTCAGCAGGTTGCGACGCGCTTCTTCCATTGCCTTCTGCACTGCAGCGGGCACTTCCTTCGACTTGCCCTTGCCCATGCCGACGCGGCCATCGCCGTCACCGACCACGGTGAGTGCTGCGAAACCGAGGATACGACCACCCTTCACCACCTTGGTGACGCGGTTGATCGCGATCATCTTCTCGCGCAAACCGTCCTCAGGGCCTTCGTTCTGAGCTCTTGCCTGAATCTTTGCCATTTTGAATCTCGTGTCCGGTTAGAACTGCAGGCCGGCTTCGCGGGCGGCCTCGGCCAACGCCTTGACGCGGCCGTGGTATGCGAAACCTGCGCGGTCGAAGGCGACCTTCTCGACGCCGGCAGCCTTCGCCTTTTCAGCGATGCGCTTGCCGACGGCGGTGGCGGCGGCGGCATTGCCACCCTTGCCCGAACCGCCGAGCGAGGTACGCACTTCGGCTTCTGCCGTCGATGCGGTTGCAATCACCTTGGTGCCGTCGTCGGAGATGACAGTGGCGTAGATGTGCAGATTGGTGCGGTTCACCGTCAGACGGGCCACACCCTGCGTCGCGATGCGGATGCGGGTCTGGCGCGAGCGGCGAAGACGCTGTGCTTTTTTGGTCAACATCATTTTGCTGCCCCTTACTTCTTCTTGGTCTCTTTGATCACGATCTTCTCGTCCGCATAGCGGATGCCCTTGCCCTTGTAGGGCTCTGGCGGACGAACAGCGCGGATCTCAGCGGCGATTTGACCAACGCGCTGACGGTCAGCACCCTTGATCACGATTTCAGTCGGGGTCGCGGTGGCCACCGTGATGCCTTGCGGCATGTCGATGTTGACTGGATGCGAATAGCCGACCTGGAGGTTCAGCTTCGTGCCCTGGGCTGCGGCCTTGTAGCCGACGCCGATCAGGTTGAGCTTCTTCTCGAAGCCCTTGGTCACACCGACCACCATGTTGTTCACGAGCTGGCGAACCGTGCCGCTCATCGCGTTGGCTTCACGCGAATCGTTGGCGGGCTCGAAGCTCAGCTTGCCGTCCTTGCTGACGACGTTGACCAGTGCATTGCGCGCGAGGGCGAGCGTGCCGCCCGTGCCCTTGACGCTGATCTGATCTTCCTTGATCGACACATCCACGCCTGCGGGGATGGTGATCGGCATTTTTCCTACTCGGGACATTTCAGTAACTCCTCGATGTCTCGGTTAGGCGACGTAGCACAGAACTTCGCCGCCGACACCGGAAGCGCGAGCCTTGCGGTCGGTCATCACGCCCTTGGGGGTCGTGACGATCGCAACGCCGAGGCCGTTCTGGACCTGCGGGATCGAAGCACTGGCCTTGTAGACGCGCAGGCCAGGGCGGCTCACGCGCTCGATGCGCTCGATGACCGGACGGCCAGCGTAGTACTTCAGCGAGATTTCAAGTTCGCTCTTGCCGGCTTCGGTCTTGACCTGAAAGCCGTCGATGTAGCCCTCGTCCTTCAGGACTTGTGCGATCGCGATCTTCACCTTGGAAGACGGGACCGACACGGTGGGCTTCGCCACCATCTGCGCGTTGCGGATACGCGTCAGCAGGTCGGCAATGGGATCACTCATGCTCATGTTGTTTGCTCCTGCCTGGCTTACCAGCTGGCCTTGGTGACACCGGGGATGTCGCCGTTGAAAGCCAGTTCGCGGATCTTGGCGCGGGCCAGACCGAATTGACGGAAGGTGCCACGCGGGCGACCGGTGATTTCGCAACGGTTGCGCTGACGCGTGGGGTTCGCGTTACGCGGCAGCTTTTGCAGCGCCAGACGTGCAGCAGCGCGCTCTTCTTCGCTCTTCTTCAGGTCGTTGGAAGCTGCCTTCAGTTCCGCGTGCTTCGCGGCGAACTTGGCAACCAGCTTGTCGCGCTTGAGTTCGCGCTGGATCAAAGATGCTTTAGCCACAGGTCACCTCAGTTCTTGAACGGGAAACGGAAGCCAGCGAGAAGCGCCTTGGCTTCTTCGTCGGTCTTGGCCGTCGTCGTGATGCTGATATTGAGACCGCGCAGGGCATCGACCTTGTCGTACTCGATCTCGGGGAAAATGATCTGTTCCTTGACACCGATGTTGTAGTTGCCACGGCCATCGAAAGCACGGCCGGAGATACCACGGAAGTCGCGAACGCGCGGCAGCGCGATGGTCACGAAACGGTCCAGGAATTCGTACATGTGCACGCCACGCAGCGTGACCATGCAGCCGATCGGCTGGTTTTCGCGGATCTTGAAGCCGGCGATAGCCTTCTTCGACTTGGTGACCACGGGCTTCTGGCCGGCGATCTTGGTCAGGTCGGCGACGGCGTTGTCGAGAACCTTCTTGTCGGCGACTGCTTCACCCACACCCATGTTGAGCGTGATCTTGGTGAGGCGCGGAACCTGCATCGGCGACGTGTAGCCGAACTTTTCCGTCAGGTCTTTCGCGATCTTTTCGCGATAGTGTTGTTGGAGACGTGCCATGTGAGTACCTCTTAGGCGAACTTGATTTCTTCGCCGCTCGACTTGAACACGCGAACAGCCACGCGCTTGCCGTCAGCATCCTGGGTGACCTTGACGCCCACGCGATCGGCCTTGCCGGTCGCAGCGTTGAAGATCGCCACGTTGGACTGGTGAATCGGCATGGCCTTCTCGACGATGCCACCGGTCGTACCCTTGAGCGGGTTCGGCTTGGTGTGCTTCTTGACGAGATTGATGCCTTCGATGACCACGTGCGAGTCATCCTTGCGCAGCGAGACGGTGCCCCGCTTGCCCTTGTCGCGGCCGGCCAACACGATGACCTGGTCGCCCTTGCGAATCTTGTTCATGGCGTTGTGTCCTTAGAGAACTTCGGGTGCCAGCGACACGATCTTCATGAACTTCTCGGTGCGCAGTTCGCGCGTGACCGGTCCGAAGATGCGGGTGCCGATGGGCTCCAGCTTGGCGTTGAGCAACACTGCAGCGTTGCCGTCGAATTTCACGAGCGAACCGTCGGCGCGACGGATGCCCTTGGCGGTGCGAACCACCACTGCGCTGTAGATCTCGCCCTTCTTGACGCGACCACGCGGAGCGGCTTCCTTGATGCTGACCTTGATGACATCGCCCACGCTGGCGTAACGCCGCTTGGAGCCACCGAGCACCTTGATACACAGGACGGATTTCGCGCCCGTGTTGTCGGCCACTTCGAGCCGGGATTCAGTTTGGATCATTTCTTGATATTCCCAACTTGTACTGATGCGCCACCAGGAGGGAGGCAAATCAGTCAGTCTTGGGCCCGTCGTCCATACCCCGAACCACTCGGGGCACTTCCGCTTTGGGCTGAAAGCTCCGCCTTTTGAAAGCGAAGCCCGCGATTGTTGCACGCATGAATTCGGAAGTCAACAACCCTGCCTGCTCTTCAGCGCTGCAACTAGACTCCGGGGCGTGCGCAAGCCCGAAGAAACCATCCTTTCGACCTCGTTGCTGCAGCGCCGCCGCCTGATTCTGGCGGGCGGTGCCGGCCTGGCGATGCTGGGTCTCCCCGGCTGCAAGAGCGGCGCGATGCCGAATCCCGACCCCGGCCGGCTGCGCCGCATCGCCGAGGCGCGCTGGCCGCACCGCCTTCATATAGAAGGAACCACAGTCGGCGGTCTCTCCGGCATCGACTACGACCCGATCCGAGGTGAGTACCTGCTCATCAGCGACGACCGGTCAGATCTTGCTCCCGTGCGCTACTACATCGCCCGCTGGCCCGACCCGCAGGCCGGGCCGCCCGAACCGACAGGCGTTGTGCAGCTGCAACGCCCCGGTGGCGGCCCCTGGCCGAACCGACGCAACGCGGTCGACGGGCTCCCGGTCCCCGACCCAGAGGCGCTGCGCCTGCGCCCCGAGACCAACACCCTGCTGTGGACCAGCGAGGGCGACATCGCCCGCGGCTTCGGCCCTGCGCTGTACGAATCGGCCCGCGACGGCCGCTTTCTGCGCGAATTCCAGATGCCAGCGATGTTCCGGCCCGATCCCGCCCAGCGCCGCGGCCCGCGCGACAACCTGACCTTCGAAGGCGTCAGCCTCACGCCCGACGGCCGATTCGCCTGGCTGGGAATGGAAAACGCCCTGATCCAGGATGGCCCCGAGCCGACCATCGGCGCGCCCGGCGGCCCCTGCCGCTTCACCCGGATCGACCTCGAGACCGGCCAGGCCGACCGCCAGATCGCCTACGTTCCCGACGCCATCCCGTTGCGCCCGCTAGTTCCCGGCAGCTACGCCGACAACGGCGTGAGCGAGATCCTGATGCTCGATGCCGACCGCATGCTGGTGCTGGAGCGCGCCTACGCCACCGGCCGCGGCAATTCGCTGCGCCTGTATGAAATAGACACCCGTGCAGCCAGCGACGTGCTCGCCGTCGACGCGCTGGCGCCCGGCAACCACCGGCCGGCGGCCAAGACGCTGGTGGCCGACTTCGCCGCACTAGGCCTCTCGCGGCTCGACAACACCGAAGGCATGTGCTGGGGCCCGCCCCTGCCAGGCGGCAAGCGCATGCTGGTGGTCGTGAGCGACGACAATTTCAACCCGCTTCAAATCACCCAGTTCGCTGCCTTCGAATACGCCGACCGACCATGACCATCGCCGTGACCTTCCTGCCCCGCACCGGCCCCGCGCCGCTGCCCCCCGTCGCCTTCATCGGGGGCGGCAACATGGCCAGCGCCATCATCGGCGGCCTGATCCAGCAAGGCACCCCGGCCAACGCGTTCGAGGTGGTCGAGCCTTTCGACGAGGCGCGTACGAAGCTGGCCCACTCCTTCGGCATCGTCGCGAAGGCCGAGGCGGGTGAAGCCCTCTCGCGCTGCGGCGTGGTGGTCTGGGCGGTCAAGCCACAGACTTTTGCCGAAGCCGCCCGGCCGGTGCGCCCCTTTGCGGAGGACGCCCTGCACCTGAGCGTGGCGGCCGGCATCCCGTCCGACAGCATCGCCCGCTGGCTCGGCACCGAACGCGTGGTGCGCGCCATGCCCAACACGCCCGCGCTGGTCGGCAAGGGCATGACCGGCCTGTTCGCCCGCCCCGGCGTGGACGGCGCCGACCGCTCGATGGTCGGGCAGCTGCTGGCGCCCACCGGCGAGCTGCTCTGGGTCGATGCCGAGCCGGCACTCGATGCAGTGACCGCCATGTCGGGCTCGGGCCCAGCCTACGTGTTCTATTTCATCGAGGCAATGACCGAAGCCGGTGTCGAGATGGGCCTCACGCCCGACCAGGCTCAGCGGCTGGCCATCGGCACCTTCACCGGCGCCTCGGCGCTGGCGCACAGCGCGACCGAGCCGCCGTCGGTGCTGCGCGAACGCGTGACCTCCAAGGGCGGCACGACCTACGCGGCCATCACCTCGCTGCAGGCTGCCGACGTGAAGTCGCAGTTCAAGACCGCGATCCGCGCGGCACAGAAGCGCGCCGCCGAACTGGGCGAGGAATTCGGCCGCGACTGACCGGACAACGGCAAGAGAAATGTCAGGCTTCGGGCAGCGAGCGCGGCCCGAGCAGGAAGAGCCATTCGGCGGCGAGCGTGACGGTGCTGTCTTCCAGCTCCAGCCAGACCTCTTCCTTCAGCAGGAAGCTGTCGCCCGCCCTCGGCACCACGTCCGCGATGCGCACCCGCGCCCGGAAGCGCGCGCCCACCGGCATCGGGCGCACGAAGCGCAGGCGGTCGAAGCCGTAGTTGAGCGCGTGGTTCGAGTCGAAGGGCAGCAGCGTGCGCATGGCCTCGCCGGTCAGACGGATCAGGTGCGACACCTGGAAGAAGCCCTGCACGATGGTGCCGCCGTAGTCCGCCTCGCGCGCCGCGCGCTCGGGGTCGAGGTGAATCCATTCGCCCTCGCCGTCGCCCGACAGCTCGGAATAGCGCTCGACCATCTCCTGCGTGATGCGGTGCCAGCCGGAGTGGCCTTCCTGGCCGATCTTCAGCTTCAGCCGCTCCAGCAGCGCGTCGGACATCGCGTTCAACGCAGCGCGTAGCCAGCCACCACGCCGGCGAACACCGTGAACCCCAGCCAGTGGTTCAGCCGGAATGCCTTGAAGCAGCCTTCGCGCGTGCGCTCGCGGATCAACCGCCAGTGCCACAGCGCCTGCGCCGCGGCCACCGCGATGCCGGCGTAGAACAGCACGCCCAGCGAACGGCTCGCACCGGCCCAGGTCCAGACCGCAAGGAAGATCGCGTAGCTCGCCATCACCGCCGCCACGTCGAAGCGGCCGAAGGTGATGGCTGAAGTCTTCATGCCGATCTTGAGGTCGTCGTCGCGATCGACCATCGCGTACTCGGTGTCGTAGGCCAGCACCCAGAACAGGTTGCCCGCGAGCAGCACCGCGGCAAAGACCGGCACGTCGGACTGCACCGCCGCAAAGGCCATCGGAATGCCGAAGCTGAAGGCGATGCCCAGCACCGCCTGCGGGATCGAGACGAAGCGCTTGGCGAACGGATAGATCAGCGTGATGGCCAGCGCCGCGAACGACCACAGCACCGTCGTGCGATTGGTCGTGAGCACCAGCCCGAAGGACACCAGCGCGAGCACCACGCCCAGCCCCAGCGCTTCCTTGACCGACATCGCGCCGCTGGTGACGGGCCGTTGCGCCGTGCGTTTCACGTGACGGTCGAAGTCGCGGTCGGCCACGTCGTTGACGCAGCAGCCTGCGCTGCGCATGAGGAAAGTGCCGAGCGTGAACACGACCAGCAGGTGCCAGCCGGGCCAGCCGCCCGCCGCAAACCAGAGCGCGCCGAGCGTGGGCCACAGCAGCAGCAGCCAGCCCGCGGGACGGTTCCAGCGGATCAGGTCGAGATACAACGCAAAACGCCCGCGAGGGGGCGCGGGCGCGATGGCGGGGGGAGCGGAATCAGTCTTCAAGGAGCGAGCGCAGCATCCAGGCCGTCTGATCGTGCACAGTGCAGCGCGCGGTCAGCATGTCGGCCGTCGGGTCGTCGCCGGCTTCTTCGGCGACAGGAATGAATTCGCGCGCGATGCGCGAGACGGTTTCGTGGCCCTTCACCAGGATGCGCACCATCTCCATCGCCTTGGGCGGGTTCTGCGGCACGTCGGGCACGGTGGCGATCTTGCTGAACTCGGCGTACGAGCCCGGCGCATAGTGGCCCAGCGCGCGGATGCGCTCGGCGAGCACGTCGGTGGCGCCCCACAGCTCGGTGTACTGGCCCATGAACATCGCGTGCAGCGAGTTGAAGTGCGGGCCCGTCACGTTCCAGTGGAAGTTGTGCGTGGTGAGGTAGAGCGTGTAGGTGTCGGCCAGCACGCGGCTCAGGCCTTCAGCGATTGCGGCGCGGTCCTGGCGCTCGATGCCGATGTTGATGATGGGCGCATTGCGGCTGCCCGACTCCTGCGCGACCTGCTTGCCGCCCTTCTTGGGCACCTTGCCGGCGGAAGAGGCGGGCGATGATTTCTTCAGGGCTTTGGCCATGGCGGGAGATCCTTCTTCAATCGGGTTCGAGTTTCGGGTGTACGCCTGAATTCTGAAAGCCGGCATGCGGCTTCGCAACAGCGCCACTCTATCTCAGCGATCAACGATTCAAAACGGCGGCCGCGTAGGCCGGCGCCCCGAATCGCGGCCATCTACGAAAGGCGCTTGACGCCGGGAAGCTCGCACGCGTAGATCGCGTTGCGCAGCGCGGCGATGGCCTCGTAGCGCGTGAAGGTGCGCCGCCACGCGAGCACCACGCGGCGCGTGGGCGGATCGCGGTCCTGCGCGTCGCGCACCGGCAGGTAGCGCACCATCTGCTCGGGCTCCTTGCGGCCCTTCACCTTCGGCTTGATCGCCTCTGCCGGCACCGACAGGCGCGGCACCAGCGTCACGCCCATGCCCGAGGCCACCATGTGCTTGATGGTCTCGAGCGACGAGCCCTCGAAGCTCTTGCGGATGCCTTCCGCATTGCTCGAAAAGCGCGCGAACTCCGGGCACACCTCCAGCACGTGGTCGCGGAAGCAGTGGCCGGTGCCCAGCAGCAGCATGGTCTCGCTCTGCAGCTCTTCCGAGGTGATGGAATCGCGGTCGGCGAACTTGTGCTTGTTGGGCAGCGCCGCCATGAAGGGCTCGTCGTACAGCGGCGCCATCGCGAGGCCGGTGTCGGGAAAGGGCTCGGCCATGATGGCGCAGTCGATCTCGCCGGCGCGCAGCATTTCCAGCAGCTTCACGGTGAAGTTCTCCTGCAGCACCAGCGGCATCTGCGGCGTGCGCGCGATCACCTGGCGCACCAGGTCGGGCAGCAGGTACGGCCCGATGGTGTAGATCACGCCCAGATTCAGCGGGCCGGCCAGTGGATCCTTGCCGCGCTTGGCGATCTCCTTGATGCTGGCGGCCTGGTCGAGCACGCTCTGCGCCTGCTGCACGATCTGCTCGCCGAGCGGCGTGACGGTCACTTCGCCGGCACTGCGCTCGAAGAGCTTGACTTCGAGCTCGTCCTCGAGCTTCTTGATGGCAACGGAGAGAGTCGGCTGCGAAACGTAGCAGGCCTCGGCCGCCTTGCCGAAGTGCCGTTCGCGGGCCACTGCGACGATGTATTTGAGTTCGGTGAGAGTCATAGCTTGCGTCAATTATGCGCAAGGGTTTGTGACCGGGATGGCCTGGGGTCTTGGCGATCGGGCCTGCCCCGCCGCATTCAGGGCGGCGCGGCCTGTGCGGCGGGCAGGCGGCGCGGGCCGGATCTTGCCCGCCTGCCCTGCGCAATGCCCGGCCTCTCGACCAGCCGGTAGCTGACGACCGAGGCCGCCACGAGCAGCAGCGCGCAAAGGGTGCCGGTCAGCCAGTACTGCGGCGCGCCGGCCATCGCGAACTCCCGCACCGGCCCCGCGGCGAAGACCACGGTCAGCGCCAGCCCCTGCAGCAGGTAGATGCTGTAGCTCACCGTGCTCATGCGCCGGGCCGAGCGCAGGTCCAGCAGGCCGAACAGCGTGCTGCCACGGCAGACCAGATGGAAGAAGCCCCACAGCAGCAGGACCTGGATCGGCCCGACCATGTGCTCGAAGCCGATGAACACGGCCACGAGGCAGGCCAGCGCGAGCAGCGAGGCCGCCCATTCCGGCAGTCGCCGTGCGCCGTCGCGCCGGACCAGCCACGCCGACAGCATGCCCAGCAGGAACGACGCCAGCACCCAGGCCACGGCGCCGATCAGCAGTGCAATCGTCGGGCGATTGGGCGTGGCACCCGGCGAAAACGCCGCGGCGGTCAACGCCAGCAGGCACAGCAGCAGGCCGCCTGCGACGAAGCGCGGCGTCCGCCCGCTGCGCGCGATCGGCGCCATCGGCCTGAGCGCCCCGTAGAACAGCCACTCGAAGAAGATCGTCCACGTCACGCCCGCCAGGATCAGCCCTGTGCCGACATGGCCGTTGATGTCCGGCTGCAGCGGCCAGATGCCCAGCGCCAGCCACTGCAGCATCGTGCCCAGCACGGACCCCGCCGGCTCCCTCAGCTCGAACCCGGTTTTCCACGCAACGACAAGGAACATCAGGCCCACAGCCAGTAGGTACGTCGGCCCGATGCGCCAGAGCCGGCCGATGTACAGGCTCTTCCAGTCCGGCCGCCCTTTCGCGTCGAGCAATTTCCCCCAGAACAGGAAGCCGGTGATCATGAAGAAGACGCCCACGCCGACCTGCCCCAGCAGCGTGGGAAAGCCCGGCGGCGGAAAGCTCCATTCGCCGCGCACGATGTAGCCGTGCGTCACCATCAGGTGGTGCACGAAGACGCTCAGCGCGAGAAAGCCGCGCAGCCCGTCGAGCGTCGCGGTGCGTTGATCGCGCCCGTGCGGCTCGTCGGCCACGCGGAAGACCGGCAGGGCCAGCATGCAAAGCACGGCCAGCACGAGCACGAAGTACGGCCAGGCGGAAAAGACGCTCATCGCCGGCGCGGCCTGCTTCGCGGCGTTCCTGCTTCAGGCGCCTTTGCGACAACGCCGGCATCTGCTCCCGCCGGCCCTGCGCGCTCCTTGTTCAGCTCACCGGAAGCCGGCGACCGGAAGCGCGACGCATACGCCCATGCGGCGCCGCGCCGGTGCAGCGCGAACACCCTCATGCGCCGGCGGCGTCGAGGTCCCTGGCCGCGAGCGATCGCGGCCGCATGTCGGTCCAGTTCGATTCGATGAAGGCGCCGCAGGCCGCCCTGTCGGTGGCCGGCAGCGCCACTTCCCAGCCGGCCGGCACGGCGATGAAGGCCGGCCACAGCGAGTGCTGCCCCTCTTCATTGACCAGCACCAGGAAGCTGGCGTTCTTGTCGTCAAACGGATTGCTCATCTTCGGTTTCCTTGCAGGGGATTCTTCGTTCAGGCCATTTCCATGGACTCGGGCGCCGCCTCGCGCAGCGCCGCGAGAGCCGCGGTGATTTCGGTCAGCGCGCGATGGCGCGCGAAGTCCTCGCGCAGCACGCCGGCGCGCTGGCGGTAGCCGGGCTCGTTCAGCAGCCGGCGCACCGCGTCGCCGATCTGGCGCGCGCCCGGCTGGCCGCTGCCGAGGTTGATGCCCGCGCCCGACCAGGCCACGCGCGCGGCGATCTCGGGCTTTTCCTCGGTGGCACCGGCCACCACCAGCGGCACGCCGAGGCTCAGCGCATGGTTGACGGAGCCATAGCCGCCGTTGGTCACCATCGCATGCACCTTGGGCAGCAGCCGGTCGTAGGGCAGGAAAGGCAGCACGCGGGCATTCGCCGGCACGGCCATGTTCAGCGCGGCCGGCAGCGGGCCGCCGGTGGTGGCGATGACCTGGATGTCCTTCGCCCCGGCCAGCGCCTGCAGCGTCGGGCCGATCAGCTGCGCCGGGTTCTCGTTGGCCAACGTGCCCTGCGTGACCAGCACCACCGAGCGGCCGTCGTCCAGCTCGTGCCACCAGTCGGGCTCCACGAAGTCGCGGCTGGCGGGCGCGAGCAGCGGGCCGACGAAGCGCACCGAGGCCGGCATGTCGCTGCGCGGGTACTCGAAGGATTCGGAAGTCAGCTGCAGGTACAGGTCCGGCAGCTTGACCATCGCGTCGATGAAGAACTCCGGCAGCACGGGCAATCCCGCGCAGGTCAGCAGCGCATCGAAATAACGCTGCACCTCGCCGAACATCGCCTGCTTGAGGTTGGTGTTCATCGCGCGGTTGCGCACGCGCCCTTCCGGCGTGGACGAAGGCGGCAGCGCGGTGCCGAAGAAGGCCGTGTCGCAGCTCGACAGCGGCAGCGCCGAGATGCCGATGGCCACGACCGCAGGGCGCTGCTCGCGCGGCCCCAGCAGCAGCGGGAAGGTGCCGCAGAACATCGTGTCGACCACGATGGCATCGGCCGCGAAGTCCTTCAGGATCGCGCTCAGGCCGCTGCGTTGCGCCGCCATGGCATCGGCGAAGAAGTGCTTCAGGCCGAAGCACAGCTGCGCATGCGCCGACGGCAGGCGCTGGCGCTGCGGAAAGCGCTGGTCGAGCTCGCGGTGATCGAAGTCGATCGCGGCCTCGAAAGCGGTGAAGCTCGCGCCGGTGGCCTCGGCCTGCGCCCGGAAGCGGCTCGCGGTGTGCACCCGCACCTCGTGCCCGAGGCCCATCAGGTGCTGGGCGATGGCCAGCATCGGCAACACGTGTCCCGGCAACGGTGTCGCCGCGATGAGGTAGCGCGCCATGGTGTCAGGCCTCCTGCGATGCGCCGGCTTCGACGACGGCGCGGCGCGCCTTGGTGTCGATGCCCAGGTCGACGAAGTAGCGCTGCAGCAGGTCGCGGTCCACCGGGCGGATCGCCGCGCCGATGGCTTCGAGCTGCGCATGCGTGGCCTCGCCGCTGACCTTCGGCGGCGTGGCCGAAGTGTCGTAGCGGTCGAGGATGGCCAGCACCGCCGCGAGGTCTCGGTCCTGCCCGACGGCGAGCCGCGCATGCGCGCGCTGCAGCCAGGGCTCGAGTCCGACCGGTTCGAGCCGCATGCCGAGCCGCTCGAATACCGGAGGAATGTCGCGCACCCGCAGCGCTTCCTGGCTCGTCAGGTGGAACACCTGGCCCCACGAGGCCTGCTGCCCCGCGAGTCCGAGGATGGCGCGCGCCACGTCGTCCACAGGCGTGAGGTTGAGCGGCAGGTCCATGTCGGGAATCGCTTCCAGGTCGGCATAGAGATGCGCCACGCGCCAGATCAGGTCGTCGGCGTTGCAGATGGCGTGCGTGTGGTCGCCGGTGACCGCGCCCAGCCGGTAGATCGCCACCGGCATGCCGCGCACCTGCGCCTCGCGCGCCAGCGCGTCGCCGACCCACTTGCTCTGGCTGTAGCCGTCGACCAGCCCGCTCCAGGAGGCCAGCGCCGACTGCTCGGTGACGGTGCCCTCCTTGTTGTTCTGATCGATCACCGCCAGCGTCGACACGTAGTGCATGCTCTTGGGCCGGCCCTGCGCGGTCCACTCCAGCAGCGTGACCACGCTGTCGACGTTGGCCGGCTTCAGGCTGGCGTACGGGTGCAAAAAGTCGACTTGCGCGGCGCAGTGGTAGATGGCGTCGCAGCCGTCGCGCACCAGCCGCACGGCGCTGTCGTCGAGGCCGAGCAGCGGCTTGCCGAGGTCGCCGGTCACGACCTTGATGCGCTCGTCGTCCCAGATCGCGCCGAGCTGGCGCTGCGCCAGCGTGAGCTGCAGGCGGCGCTTGCCCGCTTCCTCGTCGGCGGCGCGCACATGGCAGACCACGCAGGCCGATGATTCGCGCAGCAGCGCGGCCAGCAGGTGGCTGCCGACGAAGCCGCTGGCGCCGGTCAGGAACACGCGCTTCGCGATCAGCGGCGGCAGGGCCACATGGGGCTGGATGTGCGCGGGCAGGTCGAGTTCGCGCGACAGGTCGAGCGCCTCGGCGGCGCCGTTCGCGCTGTCGTCGAGCCACGCGGCCAGGGCTGCGATGGTCGGGCGGTTGTAGACCTCGGCGTGCGGGAAGTCGGCGCGCACCTGCTGGCGGATGCGCATGCCGAGCTGGATGGCCATCAGCGAATGCCCGCCGAGTTCGAAGAAGTTGTCGTGGATGCCCACGCGCTCCAGGTGCAGCGTCTCGGCCCAGAGCGCGGCCAGCTGCCTTTCTGTGGCAGTGCGAGGCTCGGCATACGGCGCGGCCGCCTGCTGCTGCCCCGGCGCCGGCAGCGTCCTGCGGTCGAGCTTGCCGCTTTGCGTCAGCGGCAGGAACGGCAGGTGCACGAAGGCCGAGGGGACCATGTAGTCGGGCAGCGACTGCGCCATGTGGGCGCGCAGCTCCAGCGGCTGCGGATCGGCCGACGCGACCACGTAGGCCACGAGGCGCTTCTCGCCCGGCACGTCCTCGCGGGCGATCACAGCCGCCTGCGTCACCTGCGGATGCCGCAGCAGCACCGATTCGATCTCGCCCGGCTCGATGCGGAAGCCGCGGATCTTCACCTGCTGGTCGGCGCGGCCCAGGAAGTCGAGGCTGCCGTCATTGCGCCAGCGCACCAGGTCGCCGCTGCGGTACATGCGGCTGCCGGGCTCGCCGAACGGATCGGCGATGAAGCGCTCGGCGCTCAGCAGCGGGCGGTTCAGGTAGCCGCGCGCGACGCCGCTGCCCGCGATGTAGAGCTCGCCCGCAACGCCGGGCGGCACCGGCTGCAGCGCGTCGTCGAGCACGTACAGCCGCGTGTTCCACACCGGCTTGCCGATGGACGGCGCTTCCTTCGCGTTCATCGGCGCGCTCATGCTCGCGCAGATGGTGATCTCGGTCGGCCCGTACGCATTGATCATGCGGCGGCCCTTCGACCAGCGCGCCGCCAGCTCGGCCGGGCAGGCATCGCCGCCCACCACCACCGTCTGCAGGTACGGGTAGTCACCCTCCGGCAGCGTGGCCAGCGCGGCCGGTGGAATCAGCGCATGGCTCACAGCCTGCCTGCCGAGCAGTTCGGCCAGATCCGTGCCCAGCAGCGGCTGCGGCGACGGCACCACCAGCGCGGCGCCGGCGTGGAAGGCCATGAGCAGGTCCATCACCGAGGCGTCGAAGCCGCTGGAGGAGAACTGCAGCACGCGCGAGTCGTGGCCGATGGCGAAGCGCTGCGCCATAGAGGCGCCGAGGCTGCTCAGGCCCGCATGCGGCACCACCACGCCCTTGGGCAAGCCGGTGGAGCCCGAGGTGTAGATGACGTAGGCGGCATCGCGCGGATCGACCGCGCGCGCCTGCGCCATGGGGCCGTCCGACTGGATCGCCAGCGCGGCGACGGTCTCGTCGCTGTCGAGCGCCAGGCAATGCGCAATGCCGGCCAGCTCAGGCAGCAGCGATGCGTGCGTCAGCACGGCGGCAGGCGCCGCTTCCGCGAACACGAAGGCGCTGCGCCCCGCCATGTGGTTCGGGTCGATGGGCAGGTACGCCGCGCCGGCCTTCACGATGGCCAGGTGCGCCACTACGAGATCGAGCGAACGCGGCAGCACCGTCGCGACGATGTCGCCGGCACCGATGCCACGGCCGCGCAGCAGGTGCGCGAGCCGATTGGCGCGCATGTCGAGCGCGGCGTAGCCGACGGTGGCGTCGTCGAGCACCACGGCCGGCGCATTGGGGCGCGCGGCGGCATGCGACTCCACCATGGCCGCCAGCGAGAGCGGCGCGATGTCATGCGTGCTGCCGCTCCAGTCGGACAGCAGGCGGCGGCTTTCCTCCTCGCCCAGGATGTCCAGGCTGCCCAGCGCCGCGTCGGGCGCATCGCAGGCCTGTTCCAGCAGTCGCACCAGCCGCTCGCCGATGGCCACGACGGTGCCGCGCTCGAACAGGTCGGTGCTGTACTGGATGCCGCCGGCGATGCCGCCCGGCAGGCCGTCGGCGCCGCGCTGCTCGTCGAGGATGAAGGACAGGTCGAACTTCGCCGTGTCGACCTCCACCGGCTGCGGCGTGAGCGACAGGCCCGGCAGGCTGAAGGACAGGCGGTTGTTGTTGCTGCTCTGGAAGCCCAGCATGACCTGGAACAGCGGCAGGTTGGCGCCGCCGCGCTGGGGCCGCAGCAGCTCCACGATGCGGTCGTACGGGAACTCCTGGTTCGCATAAGCGGCGAGGTTGGTGGCGCGCACCCGCGCGACCAGCTCGCGCAGGCCGGGCTGCCCCGCGACGTCGGTGCGCAGCACCAGCGCGTTGACGAAGCAGCCGATGAGTTCGTCCAGCGCATGGTCGCTGCGTCCTGCCACCGGCGTTCCGATGACGATGTCGTCGCCCGCGCCGAGCCGGTTCAGCAGGCCCGCGAGTGCGGCCTGCAGCACCATGAAGACGCTGGCCTGGCCGTCGCGCGCCAGCTGCAGCATGCGCTCGTGAACGTGCGCCGGAATCTGCAGCGGCACCACATCGCCGCGGTAGCTGGGCACCGTCGGATGCGGCCGGTCGACCGGCAGGCTCAGGCGCTCGGGCAGCTCCCGCAGGGTCTCGCGCCAGAACTCGCGCTGGCGGCCGGCCATGCTCTCGGGGTCGTCCTCGCTGCCGAGCAGGTCCTGCTGCCACAGCGCGTAGTCGGCGTACTGCAGCGGCAGCGGCGCCCAGCCGGGCGCCTGGCCCTCGCTGCGCGCGGCGTAGGCAATGCTCAGGTCGCGCGCCAGCGGCAGCAGCGACGCGCCGTCGCCGACGATGTGGTGGGTGAGCAGCAGCAGCACATGCTCGTCGGCAGCCAGCCTGAACAGGTGCGGGCGCAGCGGGACCGTGGTGCCGAGGTCGAAGCCGGTGCGGGCCGCGGCGTGCAGCTGCACGGCGATCTCTTCTTCGCTGCTGTCGGCCTCGATCAGCAATGCGCGCGCCTTTTCGCCCTCGAGGATGTGCTGATAGGGCAGCCCGTCCTCGCTCGGGTAGACGGTGCGCAGGCTTTCGTGGCGCTGCATCAGGTCGTCGAGCGCCGACTGCAGCGCGGCGCGGTCGAGCGCGCCCGACAGGCGCAGCGCCAGCGGCATGTTGTAGGCGGGGTTCGCGTTCTCGAGCTGGTTCATCAGCCACAGGCGGCGCTGCGCGAAGGACAGCGGAATGCGCGCCGGACGCGGCATCGGCGTGATGCTGGGCCGCGACTGCGAGGCCTGGTCCAGCAGCTCGGCGAGGCCGGCGATGGTGGAGACCTGGAACAGCGTGTCCAGCGGCAGGTCGATCATGAACTGCTGCCGGATCATCGAGATCAGCTGCACGATCATCAGCGAGTGGCCGCCGAGCTCGAAGAAGTTGTCGTGGATGCCCACGCGCGGCAGGTGCAGCGTCTCGGCCCAGAGACCCGCGAGGACCTTCTCGGTGTGCGTGCGCGGCGCCGCATAGGGCGTGGCCGCCTGCAGCTCGGGCGCCGGCAGCGCCTTGCGGTCGAGCTTGCCGCTGGGGCCGAGCGGAAGGGCCAGCACGTTGACGAAGGCCGAGGGCACCATGTACTCGGGCAGCGACTGCGCGAGGTGGGTGCGCAGCTCGGCCGCCTGCGGATCGGCCGCGTCGGCAGCCACCACGTAGGCCACGAGCCGCTTCTCGCCCGGCACGTCCTCGCGCGCAACCACCGCGGCCTGCGCGACCTGCGGGTGGCGCAGCAGCACCGACTCGATCTCGCCGGGCTCGATGCGCAGGCCGCGGATCTTCACCTGCTGGTCGGCACGGCCGAGGAAGTCGAGGCTGCCGTCGCTGCGCCAGCTCGCCAGGTCGCCGGTGCGGTACATGCGGCTGCCGGGCTGGCCGTAAGGATTGGCGACGAAGCGCTCGGCACTCAGCAGCGGGCGGTTGAGATACCCACGCGCCAGGCCGATGCCCGCGATGTACAGCTCGCCGGTGGTGCCGGGCGGCACGGGCTGCAGGCCGCTGTCGAGCACGTGCATCTGCGTGTTCCAGATCGGACTGCCGATCGGCACGCTCTTCAGGGCGGTCCCGCCTTCCGTCGTGCGGGGGCACTCCCACGAGGTGACGTCGACGGCGGCCTCGGTCGGCCCGTAGAGGTTGTGCAGCTCGCACGGCAGCAGTTGCTGGAACTGCGACTGCAGCGCGGGCGACAGGGCCTCGCCGCTGCAGATCACGCGCCGCAGCGAAGTGCACGCGGAGGCCGTGGGTTCGAGCAGGAACACTTCCAGCATCGACGGCACGAAGTGGATCGTGGTGATGCCTTCATCCGCGATCAGCCCCGCGAGGTAAGCCGCGTCCTTGTGGCCGCCCGGCTTCGCCAGCACCAGCGTGGCGCCGTCGATCAGCGGCCAGAAGAACTCCCACACCGACACGTCGAAGCTCGACGGCGTCTTCTGCAGCACGCGGTCGTCGGCCCCGATGCGATAGCGGTCCTGCATCCAGCGCAGGCGGTTGACGATGGCGCGGTGCGACACGACCGCGCCCTTCGGCCTGCCGGTCGAGCCGGAGGTGTAGATCACGTAGGCCGGGCGCGAGGGATCGATGTCGATGCCGTGATCGGCGTCGTCGCTATTCGCCAAGTCCGCAAACGTTTGCTCTATATCGAGCAGAAGTGTCGGGGAGCTCACCTGCAGCGACTCCGCAAGCGCGGCGGTGGTGACGAGGCACGCCGGCTGCGCGTCGCCGAGCATGAAGGCGATGCGGTCCTGCGGGAAGTCGGGGTCCACCGGCAGGTAGGCCGCGCCGGTCTTCAGCGTGGCGAGCAGCGCCACCATCAGGTCGAACGAGCGCGCAATGGCGAGCGCCACGGTGCGCTCCGGCCCCGCGCCGCGCGCACGCAGCAGGTGCGCGAGACGGTTGGCACGGCGGTTCAGTTCCTCGTTGCTCATCGCCTCGCCGTCGAAGCGCAACGCGACGCCCTGCGGGTTGGCCGCAAGCTGCGCCTCGATCAGCGCGACGAGGTTGGTGTCGGGCACCGCGTGGGCCGTGTCGTTCCACGTCACCAGCAGCTGTTCGCGCTCGCCCGCCTGCAGCAGGTCGATGTGGCCGATGGCCTGGTCGGGCTGGCGGATCACCGCCGTCATGAAGGCCAGCAGCCGGCGCTGATGAGCAGCCAGTTCCCGCGCGGTGTAGATCGCCGGGTTGGCGTCGAAGTCGATCTGCAGGTCCTGCCCGTTGCCGCGCTCGTACAAAAAGATGCCCAGGTCCTCGGCCGTGCCGTTCGACAGGTTGCGCGGCTTCGCGCTGCTGCCCGCGAAGCGGAAGTCGTAGTCGAAGGGCTCGACGTTGACCACGGTGGTGAAGAGCTGCCGGTTGTTCACCAGCATGTTCAGGTCGCTGCGCAGGTGCTCGTAGCGGTACGACTGGTGCCGCAGGATCTGCCGCATCTGCCGGCCCACTTCGTTGATGAGCTCCGGCACCTGCAGGTCCGGGCGCATCGCGAGCCGCAGCGGCAGCGCGTTCGCCACCATCGCCGGCACGCGGCGCATGCGGTCGTTGTGGCGCGCGGTGACGGGAATGCCGATCACCATGTCCTCGATGCCGGTGGCACGGTACAGGTAGGCCGCGGTGGTGGCGATCAGGATCTGCGGCAGCGTGGTGCCGAGCTGCTGCGCGATGTCGGCCAGCGCCCGTACGCTGGCGGCCGGCAGGTGCGCAGTCTGGCGCAGCAGGCCGCCGACGTTGACCGAGCGGTGCGAAGCGAGGCTCAGCGGATCGGGCGCGTCGGCGAAGCGCTCCGTCCAGTACTGGCGGTCGCGCGGGAAGCGGCCGGATTCGCGGTACGCCTTCTCTTCCTCGGCCAGCTGCGAGATGGGCGCGAGGCGCGACGCATCAGGTACTTCGGTGCCTTCGATGCGCGCGGTGTAGACGTCGGCGAAGCGCCGCGCGATCAACCCGCCGCCGAAGCCGTCGAGCACGATGTGATGGCTGCGGTGGTACCAGACGTGGCGCTCGGGCGCGATGCGGATCAGCGCGGACATCCACAGCTGGTCGCGCGCGAGGTCGTCCTTGCGGTTGAAGTCGGCCTGCATCCACGCTTGCGCCGCTGCGAGCGGATCTGCCTCGCCGCTGAAGTCCAGGTAGGGCATCTCGCGCGTGAAGGCGGGTGCGACCACCTGGCGCGGCCCCTGCGCGGTGTCGACGAAGCTCAGGCGCGTCGCTTCGGCTTCCCCGGTCACCTGCCGCATCGCGGCCAAGAAGACGTCGGGATCGATCGGGCCTTCGATGTCGATGGCTTCGGCGAGATTGAAGTTGGTGTCGGGCGAGGCGAACCTGGCGCCGAGCCACATCGCCATCTGGCCCGAAGTGAGGACAGATGCGTCACCCAGAGGTTCGACCGTGCTCATGAACTTCTCCACGTCTTGAATGAATCGGAGGTGAATGTGTCCTGAAGACACATTCGCAAACTCCGAATCAATGTACAAGCTGTTTCAACAATTTCAGAGACAGCTTCTCGGGTGAAAACATTTCACGTGAGACGTTGAGCAAGAAAGATTTCATCGGGAAGTGGTCACCCGATGAGCGGCTGCCAAATCCGATGGCTTTAGTCGTAACCGCAACAGGAAGCGCGGGAAATGGAATGTTGCAATGCAACAACTTCATCTCCTGGGTGTAGGGTTTTCCCTCCGGAGCGCGGCTTCAGCGCTTCTCGAAATACGGAATGAAGATGTCGTTGGCGGCCACGCCGACCTGCTTGACCCAGTTCAGCGAAAAGTTCTCGCCGAGGCGCTGCAGGTCGCGCCCGAGCAGGAAGGAAACCGGCTCGACCTTGATGCCGTTGCGCCGCAATTCGTCGGTGGAACGGGCCGCCACCTCGGCGCTGCGGGCCCATCCGCGCGCTTCGGCTACCGCGCATGCGGCAGCCAGGGAGTTGCGCGAGGATTGGGCAAGGGCGTCCCATGCCTTGCCGTTGACGAACACGAGGTTCTTCGGAAACCACGCGTTGATCTCGTAGAAGTAGCGCATCGACTGCCACGCGTGGCTTTCCACGCCGGTCACCGCGGAGGTCAGCATGCAGTCGATGCGGCCTTCCGCCAGGGCCTTGTCGAGCCCGGTGGCCGGAACGTCGACGGGCACTGCGCCCATCAGCGTCGCGATGCGCGCGGTCGTGTCGTTGTAGGCGCGCATGCGCATGCCGCGCAGGTCGCCCACGCCGCCGAGCGGCCGTGTCGAGTACAGGCCCTGCGGCGGCCACGCCACGGCACAGAGCACGCGCATCCCGCGCTGCGCGAAGGCCTGCTCGATCAGCGGGCGCTGGATGCGCCACAGCATCTGCGCGTCGGCATAGCTGCGGGTGATGAAGGGAACGGAGTCGGCACCGGCCAGCGGCACGTCGGCGGCGAGGCTGCTCATGATGGCCTCGCCGGCCTCGACCTTGCCCTCCTGCACAGCGGCGCGGATGGCGTTCAGCGCGAACAGCGTGTTGGCGGGATGGATCTCGATGCGAAGCTGCCCGCCGGTCGCGGCCTCGACGTCCTTCGCCATGGCCAGCAGGTTGGCGGTGTGGAAGTTCTCCGCCGGATAGCCGGTGGCCAGCCGCCAAACGACAGCCGCTCGTGCCGCTGGCAGGACGCCCGCGCCGCACGCCAGCAGCGCGAAGTCGCGTCGGGAAATGCGGGCACGGTCCATGGCGCGGCCCCTCAGCCGATGGTCGCGATGGCGGTGCCGGCCGCCACGTAGCCGCCTGCTGCAACCGCGAAGGCGATGCGCCCCGCGCGATGCGCGAGCACCTGCATTTCCATCTTCATCGCCTCCATCACGGCGATGACCGCGCCTTCGGCAACCTCGTCGCCATCGGCCACCTTCCAGCCCTGCACCGTGCCGGAGACGGGCGCAGCCACTGCTGCGGCATCCGCTGCCGGCGCCTGCGCGGCAGGAGCCGCAACCGCACCGCCAGCCGCCGATGAAAGCCCGCTCAGCAGCACGGCAGGCAGGCCCAGCGCCATGCGCCGTCCATCGACCTCGATCGCCGTGCGCAGCAATGCAGCGTCAGGCAGCGGATCGGGGCGCAGGGCCGGCGCTTCGCCGTTGGCGAAGTCGGTCTCGATCCAGCGCGTATGCACCTTGAAGACATCGCCCGAAACGAAATCGGGATGCGCCATCACCGCGCGATGGAAGGGCAGCACGGTCGGCAGGCCCTCGATGCGGAATTCCTTCAGTGCACGCCGTGCACGCGCGATGGCCTGCTCGCGCGTGGCGCCGGTGACGATGAGCTTGGCCATCAGCGAATCGAAGGTGCCCGGCACCTGCGAGCCCGAATCCACGCCGGCATCGACGCGCACGCCGGGCCCCGAGGGCGCCTCGAACACATCGACCGGCCCCGGCGACGGCAGGAAGCCGCGCCCCACGTCCTCGGCGTTGATGCGGAACTCGAAAGAGTGGCCGCGCGGCACCGGCGTCTGCGTGATCGACAGCGGCAGCCCGTCGGCAACGCGCAACTGCTCGATGACGAGGTCGATGCCCGTGGTTTCCTCCGTCACCGGGTGCTCCACCTGCAGCCGCGTGTTCACTTCGAGGAAGGAGATCGCGCCGGTCGTGCTCAGCATGAACTCGACCGTGCCCGCGCCCGTGTAGCCCGCTTCCGCGCAGATGTCGCGCGCGGCCTGGTGGATGCGCTCGCGCTGCGCGTCGCTCAGGAAGGGCGCGGGCGCCTCTTCCACCAGCTTCTGGTTGCGGCGCTGCAGCGAGCAGTCGCGCGTGCCGAGCACCACCACGTTGCCGTGCGTGTCGGCCAGCACCTGCGCCTCGACGTGGCGCGGGCGGTCGAGGAACTGCTCGACATAGCACTCGCCGCGCCCGAAGGCCGTCACCGCCTCGCGCACCGCCGATTCGTAGAGGCCTTCGACTTCGTCGAGCCGCCACGCCACCTTGATGCCGCGCCCGCCGCCGCCGAACGCGGCCTTGATCGCGACCGGCAGCCCGTGCTTCTCCGCGAAGGCGAGCACCTCGCCCGCGTTCTTCACCGGGTCGGCCGTGCCCGCGACCAGCGGCGCGCCGACCTTCATCGCGAGCTTGCGGGCCTGCACCTTGTCGCCCAGCATCGCGATGGCGGCCGGCGACGGGCCGACCCAGGTGAGGCCGGCATCGATGACGGCCTGCGCGAATGCCGCGCTCTCGGAAAGAAATCCGTAGCCCGGATGCACCGCATCGGCGCCGCTGCGCTCGGCCACCGCGAGCAGCTTGGCGATGTTCAGGTAGGTGTCGGCGGGCTTGTTGCCCTCGAGCCCGTAGGCCTCGTCGGCCATGCGCACGTGCAGTGCATTCAGGTCGGCGTCGGCGTACACCGCGACCGACTGCACGCCGTGATCGGCGCAGGCGCGCGCGATGCGCACGGCGATTTCGCCCCGGTTGGCGATCAGGAGTTTCTTCATGTGGAGGCTTTCACTGGGCCATGGGCCTGAATCGGACGCGCGCATTCACGGGGATCTGTCCCGCGCGGTCCAGGTGATGGGTGGCGACGGAGGCGATCACGGGATAGCCGCCGGTCAGCGGATGGTCGGCCAGGAACAGCACGGGCTGGCCGCTCGCGGGCACCTGGATCGAGCCGCGTGCCGTGCCCTCGCTGGGCAGCTCGTCGTGGTTGGCGCGCGCCAGAGCCACTTCGCCGGCCAGGCGGATGCCGACGCGGTTCGATTGCGGCGTGGTGGTCCACGACTGGCTGCACAGCAGCTCGACCGCGTCGGGCGTGAACCAGTCGGTGCGCGGGCCGAGCACAATGTCGAGCACGACTTCCTCCTGCACGGTTGGCAGATCGGCCGGCGGCGCCTCGGGCTCGCCGACCAGGGCGCCGGCAGACACCGCGCGCACGGGCAGCACGTCGCCCGTTGCGATGGCGTTCGGGCCGACGCGCGCGAGCGTGTCGGTCGAGAGGCTGCCCAGCACGGGCGCGATGTCGAAACCGCCACGCACGGCGATGTAGCTGCGGATGCCGGCGGCCGGTTCGCCCAGCGCGAGCAGGTCGCCGTCGGCCAACGCGACGGGCTGGTAGCGCTGCAGCGGCCACGTCGCGCCGTCGGCGCGCGTGAGGGTGACGGGGCCCTCGGCACCGGTGACGGCAACCACTGCGTCGCCGCGGCATGCCAGCTGGAAGCCGCCGTACGCGATCTCGATGCATGCGGCGTCGGAAGCATTGCCGACGAGCCTGTTGGCCGCCTGCAGCGAGCGACGGTCCATCGCGCCGGAAGCGGAGACGCCCTGCTTCGCCTGGCCCTGGCGGCCGCCGTCCTGCAGCAGCGCCTGCAATCCGGTGGCGCGGATCTCGAAGGCGCTGCCGCCGTTCGTTGCCGCTGGTTGCGATCGCGCGGGCGCGGCAGCCTTGGGCTCTGCGCCCGGCTGGCCTGTGACGTCGACGAAGCGCACTGTGTCGCCCGGCTGCAGCAGCGCGGGCGTCTCGCGCGAGAGGTCCCACATCGGCGCATCGGTGATGCCGAGGATCTGCCAGCCGCCCGGGCTGGCCTGCGGATAGACGCCGCTGAAGCTGCCCGCGAGGCCGACCGCGCCCGCCGGAATGCGCGTGCGCGGCACCTTGCGGCGCGGCACGTTCAGGCTCGGATGCCCGCCCGAGAGGTACGCGAAGCCCGGCGCGAAGCCGGTGAAGGCGACCGTGTAGTCGCTGCCGGTGTGGCGGCGCACCACTTCCCCGGGCGTGATGCCGAGCAGGCCGGCCACCTCGGCGAGGTCTTCGCCGTCGTAGCGCACGGGGATCTCGATGCGCCTGTCGATGCGCGTCTCGCACGCGTCGAGGCTGCGTGCGCCGACCTGCCGCGCGAGTTCATCGGCCGCGATCGCGGCCGGCCGGAATGTGATCAGCAGCGTGCGCGCGGCGGGCACCAGCTCCTCGATACCCGCGATGGGTTCCGCGCGCAGCGAGGCCAGCAGCGCGAGGGTCTGCGGCAGGTCGTCGAGCTCGACCAGCACCGCATTCAGGTTGACCGGCAGGAAGCGCATCGTCATGCAGCTGAATCCACGAAAGACCGGATCGCCACGCCCGACTGCTCCAGCCGCGCGCGCACCTGCCGCGCCATCTCGACCGCGCCCGGGCTGTCGCCGTGCACGCAGACCGACTCGGCCTCGATGCGCACCGTGCTGCCGTCGATGGCCGTGACCACGCCTTCGGAGGCCAGCCGCAGCATGCGTTCGGCCACCTCGCCGGCGTCGTGCAGCACCGCGCCGGGTTCGCGGCGCGACACCAGCGTGCCCTTGGGCGTGTAGGCGCGATCGGCGAAGGCCTCGGCCACCACGCGCAGGCCCGCGTCGCGCGCCCAGCCCAGCAGCGGCGAGCCGGCCAATGCCACCAGAACAAGGCTCGCGTCGATCTCGCGGATGGCGGCGATCACGTCGCGCGCCTGGCGCTCGTCGTGGGCGATGGTGTTGTAGAGCGCGCCGTGCGGCTTCACGTAGCGCACGGTGGTGCCGGCCGCGGCGGCGAGGCCCTTGAGCGCGCCGATCTGGTAGATGACGTCGGCGCGCAGGTCCGCGCTTTCGACGTCCATGTTGCGGCGCCCGAAGCCCACGAGGTCGCGGTAGGACACGTGGGCGCCGATGGCGACGCCACGCTCCTTCGCCTGGCGCAGCGTGCGCAGGATGCCGGCCGGGTCGCCCGCATGGAAGCCGCAGGCCACGTTGGCACTGCTCACGAGGGAAAGCATGGCGGCGTCGTCGCCCATGCGCCATACGCCCAGGCTCTCGCCGAGGTCGCTGTTCAAGTCGATGTTCATCGTGTTCGTCTCCGGCGCGCGGCGGTGCGCGCCATGGTTCGTCAATGCAGGCGGCCCGCCGTCTCGCGCACGTCCTGGCGCACCATGAGCGCGGTGCGTATCGCCACGCGGAAGGCTTCCACCTGCGTTGCGAGCGCCATGCTCGCAACACCGGGCTTGGACGCGGCCTGCTCCGGCAGGTAGGGCACGTGCACGAAGCCGCCGCGCGTGTGCGCGAGCGCGGGCCAGGTCGCGATGCGGTGCATGAGCGCGTAGAAGATGTGGTTGCACACGAAGGTGCCGGCGCTGTTGGACACCGCCGCCGGCAGGCCCGCTGCGCGCATGTCGCGCACCATGGCCTTGATGGGCAGCGTCGAGAAATAGGCCGCGGGGCCATCGGCCACCACCTCGATGTCGATGGGCTGGTAGCCGGCGTTGTCGGGAATGCGCGCGTCGTCGACGTTCAGCGCCGCGCGCTCCAGCGAGATCTCGGTGCGCCCGCCCGCGGCGCCGATGCACAGCACCAGCGGCAGGGGCGCCTTCGCGGCCACGATGCCCGCCATGGCGGCATCGAGCACATGGATCGCGCGGCCGAACACGCAGGGCAGCTGCAGCGCCTGCACCACGGCGCCTTCGCAGGCCCAGCCGTCGAGCGCGCGGGCGATCTCCCACGCGGGGTTGACGGGATCGTTCTCGAAAGGCTCGAAGCCCGCGACCAGCACCCGGGGTGCCTTGTCATCGGTGGTCATGCGGGGGCCTCAGCGGAACATCAGGAAGTACAGCAGGAAGATGTTGACCACCAGCAGTGCGGCCGCCGTCGGTATCTGCACGCGGATCACCGCGTTCTTGTCGGGCAGCTCCAGCAGCGCCGCCGGCACGATGTTGAAGTTGGCCGCCATCGGCGTCATCAGCGTCCCGCAGTAGCCCGAGAACATGCCGATGGCCGCCATCACCGCCGGGTCGCCGTGGTACACGCCCACCAGCACCGGCACGCCGACGCCGCCCGTCATCACCGGGAAGGCTGCGAAGCCGTTGCCCATGATGATGGTGAAGAGCGCCATGCCCAGCACGTATACCGCGACCGCGACGAAGCGGATGTCCATGTTGATGTAGCTCGTGGTGATGTACGCCACGGCCTTGCCCACGCCGGCGTCGGAGAACACCAGGCCCAGCATGCCCAGCATCTGCGGCAGCACCACGGCCCAGCCCAGCGCGTCGGTGAGGCGGCGCGACTCGCGCATGCCCTGCACCGGCGTCTCGCGCGTCAGCCAGCAGGCCAGCGCCAGTGCCGCCACGCAGCCCACGCCCAGGCTCACCAGCGTGGTGTTCTTGGGGTCGAGCAGGAAGGCGTCGCCGATCTTCACCTTGCTCATCAGCACGGTGCCGATGACGGTGACCAGCGGGATCGCCAGCGCCGGCATGAAGAGCTTGTTGCCCAGGCGCTTCGCGCTGGCTTCGTATTGGGCGGGCGTGGGCTCGTTGTGCTTGCCCGCACCGACGCCGCGCAGGCCGGCGATGACGGCCATGGCGATCGCACCCACGCCGACCACGGCCGGCGGCAGCTTGTCGCCGACCAGGAAGACCAGCGAATAGAGGCCCCAGAAGAGCGCGCTGGTGTAGCGCTTGGGGTGCTGGCGGTCGGCCAGCGTCATGACCGCCGTGATCGCGAGGATCAGGCCGACCAGGATGTAGAGATGCTGGATCGAGAGGATCATGATGCTCAGCGTCCTTCTTGCGTGGCGGGAACGGCGGGCACGTCGGACGCCGGGGCGCCGTCGAGTTCACGCGCCAGCGCCTGGTCGAGCCGGCGCAGGCGCCAGGCGTGGATGATGAAGGCGGCGATGGCCGTCGGGATGCCCCACATCGCGATGTGCAGCGGCTCCACGTCGATGCCGGCCTCGTGCAGGAAGGTGGTCATCAGAACGATGGCGCCGAAGGCCACGAAGATGTCCTCGCCGAAGAACAGGCCCACGTTGTCGGTGGCCGCCGCATAGGCGCGCAGCTTGTGGCGGATGCGGTCGGGCAACTTGCCGTAGCGCGTCTCGGTGGCGCCCTCGGCCATCGGCGCGAGCAGCGGACGGACCATCTGCGGATGGCCGCCCAGGCTGGTGAGGCCCATGGCCGCCGTGAGTTCGCGCGCTGCGAGGTAGACGATCAGCAGGCGCCCCGCGGTGGCCGACTTGATGCGGCTGATCCAGTTCTGCGCGTGCTGGCGCAGGCCATGGCGCTCCAGCAGCCCGATCACCGCCAGCGGCAGAAGAATGATCAGCGGCAGGTTGCGGGTCTTGATGAACCCGGTTCCGATGGCCGTGAGGATCGCCATCGGGCCGAAGCCCGCGGCGATCGCCGTGGCGATGGCGGTGACGATCACCACCAGCATCGGATTGAAGCGCAGGACGAAGCCCGCAATGATCACGGCGACGCCGATCAGCGGCCACAGGTGAGGGATGTCAGGAGTCATGTTGGTCTTTCGTTCGGGTGATTCGGAGACACCTTGCGCGGAGGCGCCGGCTGGCCGCTGCTTGCAAACTGCGTGCCAATGAATGAGCAATTCGTTTCTTATGAATCACTCATTTAATGGAAATTGTTGAACAATTTATGCGAGTGTGCCCAACAAAGGTGCCAATCCGACTCCATGAAAACCCTGAGCGCGCCAGCACTTGGTGCATCGGGCGGCGCCCGGCAAGCAACGGTCCGGCGGGGAAAACCTGCTAAAAACGCGCGGTCGCGGCGCGCCTTCCGATGCGCTTTCCGCCCCTTCCACCCTCCTTGCGGTCCTCTTCCGGCATGACTCCACCGGCCTCCACGCCCTCATCCGCCCCCGCTGCGCCGGCCGCCGGCATGCAGACGCTCAACGACCGGGTGGCCGAGCTCATTCGCCAGAAGATCGTGAAGGGCGAGTTCCTGCCGGGGCAGCGGCTGTCCGAGGCCGCGCTGGCCGACAGCTTCGAGATTTCGCGCAACACCCTGCGCGAGGTGTTCCGCACGCTGACCAAGGAAGGGCTGCTCAAGCACGCGCCGAACCGCGGCGTGTTCGTGGCGGTGCCGAGCATCGCGTCGATCATCGACATCTACCGCGTGCGCCGGCTCATCGAATGCCAGGCGCTGGCGCAGGCCTATCCGCGCCACCCGGCCAAGAAGCACATGCGCGAGGCGGTGGAGATGGCGCTCAAGTGCCGCGAGGCCGGCGACTGGCTGGGCGTGGGCACCGCCAACATGGAGTTCCACATGGCCATCGTGGAGCTGGCCGACAGCGAACGGCTGAACAACCTGTTCGCGCACATCCTCGTCGAGCTGCGGCTGGCCTTCGGCCTGCTCAAGGACCCGGAGTTCCTGCACGCGCCCTACGTGGACATGAACATGAAGCTGCTCGAACTCATCGAGGCCGGCAAGTTCGCCGAGGGCTCGGCGGCGCTCAACGACTACCTGGTGCACTCCGAGCGCATCGTGCTGGCGGTGTACGCGCGGAGCATGCCCGAGGGGGGCATCGACAGCTGAACGAGCAGGGAACGGGCCGCTCCTTCCGCGCCCCGGCCCGTGACCTATCTCACCACTTCACGCGCACGCCAAGGCTGGCGTTGATGCCGCTCCTGACGCGCGAATCGCCGCCCGATGCGAACAGCTTGCCCGCTTCCGCGTACAGGCTGGTCCGTTCGCCGATGGACAGCGTGGCGCCCGCCGCCACCTCGGTGCTGGTGCCGCCGGTGCGCGTGCCGATGTCGGTCGAGCCCGCAGGGCCGATGAAACGCGCCGCGTCGGTGCCGCTGCTGCTGCGATAGACATTGAGCCGCGCATACGGCTGCAGCACGCCAGCGTCCATCGCGATGCGGCCCTTGAGCCGCAGGCCCGCGCGGACCGTCCAGCCGCTGTCGGCATCCTGCGCGACACGGGCGCCGAAGAGATTCACGTCGCCCAGCTTCAGGCGCTGATGCACCAGCTGCAGCTGCGGCTCGATCTTCCAGTCGCCCCCCAGCGGGAAGCTCTGGCCCGCTTCCAGCGAGAGCAGCGTGCTGTTGCCCTTGCCCGAGGCGGAAGCCGAGCCGTCGAAGGAAGCCGCCGTGTAGCGATGCCGGCCGCCCTGCAGCACGGCGTCGGCGTAGAAGCCGGTGTCGTTCGTGAAGCTGCCGTAGGCGCCGAGGTACTCGCTGCGCAGGTCGGTGCTGCCGACGGCGAGGCCGGGCACGCCGCGCGCGAAGCCGCTGACCCTGGCATCGCCTTCGAGCCGGCCAACGTACACACCGGCGCGCCAGTTGCGGTCGGCCCACAGGTCGGTGCCGGCCTGCAGGCCCGTCAGGCGCCCTTCGGTGGCCGGGCTCACGGTGCCCTGCTGGCGCGTCTTCAGGCTCGTGCCCACGATGCGGCCCCAGGCGCTGCGTCGCGGGCCGTCGAGCGTATCGCCCGCGTCGTTGCGCCCGATGCCATCGTCATCGCCCATGCGCACGCGCGAACTGCCCAGCATGGCGAGGCTGCCCTGGCGCAGTTGCTCGGGCAGCGCCGCGAGCATCGGGACTTCGGTGCGATAGGTCGGGATCTGCAGCACCGGCCCGGGCCCCACCTGCATGGCGGAACGCAGATACCAGTTCTCGCCGGCGCCATTGGCATCGGCCGCGTGCAGCCGGTACTCGTAGGCGCCCGCATCGACGTGCCCGTTCGCGAGCGTGAACGCGTCCTTGCTGCTCTGTGCCGTCGTCGTTGCGCCGTTGAGCGCACTGACGAGTTCGATGCCGCTGCCACTGGTCAGGGCGCCGAGCCCGCCGAGGTTCGTGACCTGCAGCGTTGTGCGGCCGCTGGCGCTGGCACCTGCGCCGTCGAGCACCAGCCGGTCGCTCGCACTGCCGCTGTCGCCGAGGGCGGTGCCCAGCCGCAGCGTGCCGTTGCTGCCCACGTAGGCGCCGGTGATGGTGAGCGTGGTTCCCGGTGAGGTGCCGACCAGCGAGACGACACCGCTGTTGGCCAGCGAAGGCAGCTTCTGGCTGAAGCCCGCGAGATCGAGCGTGCCGCCCGCGCCCACGGTATGGGCCGACGCACCGCTGAAGGCGTTCGTCGCACCGGCCTTGAGCGTGCCGCCGTTCACGGCGGTGCTACCGGTGTAGCTGTTCTGGCCGCTCAGCGTGAGCGTGCCGACGCCGAGCTTTTCGAGGCTGCCTGCGTAGACCCGCGTGGCGCGCGCGGCCTCGCGGGCCGTGCCGGTGGCGTATTCGCTGCGGTCCGCATCGCTGGCGCCGGGCGGCAGGCCCGTGGTCCAGCCGCGCGTCTGCTTGGTCGTCTCCCAGGTGGCGGCCTCGGCGATGTCTTCCGCTCGGCGGGCGCGGATCGCGATGTCGGAGATGTCGTTCGACCAGGTGTCGTTCTGCCCCTGCGTGTTGACCGCGAAGGGCCCGATGAACTGGCCGGGCCCGTTCATCGCGCGCCGCAGGCTCGGCGTGCCCCAGCCGTTGACCACGTCGGGCACCTTGACCTGCTGGCCCGCCTCGGGGTTGGCGACGGTGCCGGTGCCGGCCGCGTCGGCGATGGTGGCGTTCTGCGTCGCGGTGGTCTTCAGCACCGTGAGCACCTGCTCGTTCGTCATGTAGCCGAAGCGCTCCATGATCAGCGCGAGCGCGCCGGAGGCGTGGGGCGCGGCCATCGAGGTTCCGTTCAGCGAGGCGTAGGCGCCACCGAGCACCGTGCCGTTGATGGCGACGCCGGGCGCGGTGACGCACGACCACTTCGCCACGCCGCACTTGTTGTAGTTCTGGGTGCCGGGCACGTTGACCGAGCCGTCGGCGTTGAAGGTCTGCCCCGTGGTGCGCAGGGCGGACACGGCGAGCCAGTTGGATTCGAGCTTCGGGTCGAAGTACGGCGCCGCTGCGCGCGGGCTCGGGTTGAGCCAGCCGCCGTTGCCCGCGCTGAACACCATCAGCGTGCCGGTCTTGGCCGCGTCGAACGCGCCCTGGATCCAGGTGTTGTTGGCCACGTAGTAGCCATTGGCCGTGTGAAGCTGCGCGAGCGTGTTGTACTGCTCGCCGGTCGGCGGGCTGCCCCAGCTGGTGCTGATGATGCGCACACCCTGTGCGTTCGCCTGCCGGTAGGCATCGGCGATGTGCTGGTCGTCGACCGTGATGGTTGCTGATTGTCCCGGCACCGGCCTGCCGAAGTTGGCGCTGTCGGTCTTCGCCGTGTTGGCGACGAAGAGGTTCGCGTTGAAGGCCACGCCGTGCATGTTCTCCACGGCGCTGCCGCCGTCGCGATTGGCCGCGATGGTGCCCGCGACGTGGGTGCCGTGGCGGTCGTTGTAGGCCGCGTTGTAGGCGCCGGGAATGGTGCCCACGAGCACGCCCTGGTAGCGCGAGGCCGCGAACTCGGGATGCGACGCGTCATAGCCCGAATCGACCTCGCCGACCTTGATGCCCATGCCGCTGACGCCCGCCGCATACGCGTACTCGGCACCCATCGCGCGCAGGCCCCAGTCGCGCAGGAACTCGGCGGTGCGCCAGCTGGCCGGCGAGCCGATCATTCCCGGGTCTCCGGGGTAGCTTTGAATAGCCCATGCCTGGTGCGTTGCCAGGCCTGCGGCGGCCATGGCGAACGCGAGCTTTTTCATCCTCTTCGAAGTCATTGCGACTTTCCTCCGTGAAGTGCGTTGTTGGATTGGATGGCAGGCACCAGGCCCCACGGGCATGCGCGTGACACATGCCGTGGAAGGAAGAACCGGGGATGGAACCGCGGCGGCACGCGGTCGTCGAAGACGGTGCCGGTGGGCGATGCGGAAGTGAGGGTGCCGTTGCCAAGCGGGGCAGTCTAGGAAGGAAGTTCCCTCGAAGCGGCCGGTCTTTTCCCTGAAGAACAAGACGCCTTGCGCGCAACTTTCGTCGGCGTAAATCCTCTTGCTCTATTGCATCATTGTTGCAGTAATGAGCTTTCGTCGTACACGCGGCGCACGCTGCGGATAATGGCGAACCTTCTTCGTCCCCTCGTTATCTGCGTTGCAGGATGTCACCATGAACCTCTCCAGCTACCTGCTCTTCCTGCCGGCCTGCTTCGCCATCAACATGGCCTTCGGCCCCAACAACCTGCTGTCGGTGACCAACGGCGCGAAGCACGGCGTGTCGCCCGCGGTGATCGCGGCGAGCGGCCGCCTCGTGGCCTTCGCGGTCATGATCGCCATAGCGGGGCTGGGCATGGGCGCGGTGCTGGTGGCGTCGGAGCTGGCCTTCGACGTCATCAAGTACATCGGCGCGGCCTACCTCGTGTGGATCGGCATCCGCCTGCTGCGCGCGCCGGCGCCCACGGCCGAGGTGCAGGCACGCGACGCGTCCGCGCCGCCTTCCATGCGCGCGCTGGTGCGGCAGGAGTTCACCGTGGCGGCGGGCAACCCGAAGGCGATCCTGGTGTTCACCGCCTTCTTCCCGCAGTTCGTGGTGCCGGGCGCGTACGCCTCCAGCTATGTGCTGCTGGGCCTGACCTTCCTGGTGTTCGAGCTGGTGGCGATCGCGCTCTATGCGCTGCTGGGCGCGCGCATGCGCCGGCTTGCCGACGGCAGCCGCGCGATGCAATGGTTCAACCGCATCAGCGGCAGCATGATGGTCGGCTTCGGACTGATCCTGGCGTTCACGCGCCGACCCACCGCCTGATCCTTCTCAAGCTTTGAGGTACTCGGCCTTGGTGCCCAGCCAGCGGTCGATGTGCCGCTGCGCCAGCTCGGGGTGCTTCTGCAGCATCACCGGCGCGAGTTCCCGCGCCCAGTCGAGCAGCAGCGTATCGGTCGCGAGATCGGCGAAGCGCAGCAGCGGCGCGCCCGACTGGCGCGCGCCGAGGAACTCGCCGGGCCCGCGTATCTCCAGGTCTCGGCGCGCGATCTCGAAGCCGTCGCCGGTCTCGGCCATCGCCTTGAGTCGCGCACGCGCCGCCTCGCCGACGCGGCCGCTGTCGCCCGGCGCATAGAGCAGCACGCAGGCCGAGGCCGCCGCGCCGCGCCCCACGCGGCCGCGCAGCTGGTGCAGCTGCGAGAGGCCGAAGCGCTCGGCGTGCTCGATCACCATCAGCGAGGCGTTCGGTACGTCGACGCCCACTTCGATCACGGTGGTGCTCACCAGCACCTGGATCTCGTTGGCGGTGAACGCGGCCATCACCGCCTGCTTCTCGGCCGTGGGCATGCGCGAATGCAGCAAGCCGACCTGGATGGGCTCGCCCAGTGTTTCGGCGAGCTCGTCGCGCGTCTCGGTGGCGTTGCGCAGGTCGACGGCCTCGCTTTCCTCGATCAGCGGACACACCCAGTACACCTGTCGGCCCTGCGCGATCTGCGCATGGATGCGGTCGATGACCTCGTCGCGCCGGTGATCGGCAATCAGCCTGGTGATGATGGGCGTTCGGCCCGGCGGCAGTTCGTCGAGCGTGGACACGTCGAGGTCGGCGTAGTAGCTCATCGCGAGCGTGCGCGGAATGGGGGTGGCGCTCATCATCAGCAGATGCGGCTCCAGGTGCCCTGTGGCCTTGCCGCGCAGGGCCAGGCGCTGCGCGACGCCGAAACGATGCTGCTCGTCGATGATCGCCAGCGCGAGGTTGTGGAAGCGCACCTTCTCGGAGATGACCGCATGCGTGCCGATGACCAGCGCGGCCTGCCCGCTTTCCACCGCCGCCGACATCTCGTCGCGCTCCTTCTTCTTCTGGCTGCCCGTGAGCCACGCCACGCGCAGGCCGCGCGCGGCCAGCAGTGGATCGAGCCAGCCGACGAGCTTGCCGAAATGCTGTGCCGCGAGGATTTCTGTGGGCGCCATCAGCGCGCACTGGAAGCCCGCATCGATGCAGCGCGCCGCAGCCAGAGCCGCCACCACCGTCTTGCCAGAACCCACGTCGCCCTGCAGAAGGCGGTGCATCGGGATCTCGCGGCAGAGGTCGCGCGTGATCTCCTCGCCGACGCGTTGCTGCGCACCCGTGAGCCCGAAGGGCAGCACGGCGAGCAGCTGCGAATGCAGCGAGGCCGCATCCGGCTCGGGCGGCGCGGGCGGCAGCACCGGTGCGCGCTGCGCCGCGCGCTCCAGCCGGGCCTGCAGCTGCGAGAGCTGCTGCGCGAGCAGTTCCTCGGCCTTGATGCGCTGCCATGCCGGATGGCTGTGGTCCTCGAGCGTGGCCATCGCCACGTCGGGCGTCGGGTAGTGAAGGAAAGTCAGCGAGGCGCGCAGGTCCCACGCGCCGCGAAAGCCGATCTGCACGGGAATGGTCTCGTCGAGCACCGAGCGCGCAAGGCCGGAGCGCACCTCGCGCCGCAGCACCGGCTGCGCGAGCCCGGCCACGGTCGAATACACCGGCGTGAGCGCATTCGGCAGCGCGGTGCCGGCCGCCTTCACGGTCGGATGCATGATCTGCCGCCCCACGAAGCCGCCTCGCACCTCGCCCCGCACGCGCACCCGCGCGCCGACCGCGAGCTGCTTCTGCTGCGAAGGGTAGAAATTGAAGAAGCGCAGCTGGCACGTGTCGCTGCCGTCGTCGATGGTCGCCAGCAGCTGGCGCCGCGGCCGATACACCACCTCGCATTCGGTGACCACGCCCTCGACCTGCGCCATGTCGCCGTCGCGCGTGTCGGCGATGCGCACGATGCGCGTCTCGTCCTCGTAGCGCATCGGCAGGTAGAGCGCGAAGTCGATGTCGCGCACGAGGCCGAGCTTGCGCAGCGCGCGCTGGACCTGGCTCAGGCCGGCGCCCGGCGGCGACGGCGCGGCGGTGGCGACGTTCGCTTCGGAAGGAGTCGGGGCTTTCTTGGCGGGCACGGACAAGGCTTCTAGCGTGGACGGCAAAGGTCCGTCAAGGCGCTGCGGGCATCGGGGAACATGAACCGGAAGCCGGATTGCAGCAGGCGCGCCGGCACCACGCGCTGGCCTTCGAGCAGCAGGTCGGCCTGCTCGCCGAGCAACAGCCTGACGGGCGCGGCGGGAGTCGGCATCCAGCAGGGCCGGTGCAGCACGCTGGCGGCGATGCGGGTGAAGTCTTCCTGCCTCAGCGCGCCAGGCGCGGTGAAGTTGAACGCCTGCGCTGCCGCCGGCGAGGCAGCCTTCTCCGTCTCGGTCCACACATGCGCCATGGCGCGGATCAAGTCGTGCACGTGCACCCACGACAGCCACTGTCGCCCGCTGCCCAGACGTCCGCCCATGCCCAGCGAGATCGGCAGCAGCAACTGCGGCAGCGAGCCCTGATGGCCCAGCACGAAGCCGAATCGCATGCAGGCCACGTGCACGCCGTGCGCGACGGCCGATCGCGCCGCCTGCTCCCAGCGCTGACAGAGTTGCGACATGAAGACCGCCTGCGGTGGCGCGTCTTCTGCGAGTTCGCTGGCGTCGCCTTGCGGCTGCACGCCGTAGTAGCCGATGGCGGAGCCGGAAAGCAGCAGCCAAGGTTTCCGCGGGCGCGCCGCGATCCATGCGACCAGCTGCTGCGTCAGCCCTTCGCGGCTTTGCAGCAGTTGCGCCCTGCGTCGTTCGCTCCAGCGCATGCCCAGGATGCGCGCGCCCGCGAGATTGACGACCACGTCGACATCGTCGGCCGCCGGAATCCGGTCGAGCGACTGCACGCAACGCACCACGCCGCCGAAGCCCCAGGCGGCCGATCGCGCGTCGCGCGTCCAGACCGTCACGGCATGCCCATCAGCCACCAGATGCCGCACGAGCAGCTGGCCGATGAACCCCGTGCCGCCCGTCACCAGCACACGCTGCGGCCTGGAGCCGAAGCGCACCGGCGCCTCGACTGCACGGACGTGTTCCTGCGCGCTGCGCCTGAACAGGGCCCGCGCCGCGAAGGCATCGCGCAGGCCCGACAGGCCGACACCCACGCCGCACAGCGCCAGGAATGCGCCGAGCCAGCCCTGCGGCTGCCACACCATCGCGGTCGGCTGCGCGGCCCAGCCCGTCGCGCTCATCGCCAGCAGCGCGATGAAGGCGCCCGCGTTGATGGCCAGCACCGTGTGCGTCACGCGCTCGGTGGGCGGCAGCAGGCGGCTGCCGTCTTCCACCACGAAGTCCCACAGCGTGAGCACGATCTCGACGCCGAACACCACGAGCAGCACCCACGCCCATGCGCCGTGCCAGGCCCACGACGACAGCCCGATGAACAGCGCGCAGTAGATCGACGAACGCGTCGCGTGGATCGCCAGCTCGCGCCCCGCCGTGCCGCGCCGCGGCAGTGCCTCGGTGCCCTCGTGGTGGTAGAGCGTGTCGAACGCGCCCAGCGCGCCTTGCGCGGCCATGAGCTGCAGCGCGAGCAGGTGCGTGTCGATCACGCGGGCACCGCCTTCGGTTCCGGGATCTCCTCGAACACACCGACCTGGGTGAAGGTCGTGCCCATCAGGCAGTGCCGGATCTCGATGCGGATGTTGAAGCGCTCGGGCGTCTCGTTGTGATGCCAGAGGAAAGTCTTGCCCGGCGTGAAAACGCCCGGCAGCGGAATGCGCCAGCCGAACAGGTCCCAGAAATAGCCGTCGCTCTGGAAATGCAGGCTGCCGTTCTCCACACTCAGCACCAGCTTCATGCCCAGGCCCATGCCCACGTATTCCAGCACCTCGCCACGCTCGCTCTCGCGCATGAAGCTGGTGAACTGGATCGGCTTGCGACTATGCAGGCGGTAGATGCGCTGCTTGTAGATCGCCGGGTCTTGCGGCTTCGCATACACCTGGATCTCCACCGGGAAGTTGGCATCGCTGTAGGGAATCAGCGCGCCCTGGATCATCGGCTGCGTGATGTGGCCCAACAGCTTGCCGAAGCGCGAGCAGCGCAGTTCGCTGAGCGAGCCCAGGTAATGCAGCGCCTTGCCCGGCGACGGGTTCTTGTCGAAGCGTCGGCGGATGTCGGGATGCAGGCCCTGCCATGCGCTTCCGAGAATCTTCTTGAAGAGCTCGCCTTCGGAGGGGCCGGACGATGAACCCGACGGAACACGCGCTACTTGTGAATCGACCATCCGCCGATTCTGCCTCGACAGCCCCGCGAAAACGGACGGCTTTCACGGCATGGGACAATCCGGGTCGCATCCCCCGTCTTCCCGTCTTTCTTGGAACGGGCCCGTCCGGCCCTCAAGCACATGCGCGCTTTCACGCTCTCCGATTTCGATTTCGCATTGCCACCCGAACTGGTGGCGCAACACCCGGCCACCGAACGCACCTCCTCCCGCCTGCTCGACGGCACGGGGCCCGCACCGGTCGACCGCATCTTCAAGAACCTGCCCTCGCTGCTGCGCTCGGGCGACCTGCTGGTCTTCAACGACACGCGCGTCGTCAAGGCCCGCCTGTTCGGCGAGAAGCCGACGGGCGGCAAGCTCGAGCTGCTGGTCGAACGCGTGCTGCAGGGCCACGAGGTGGTCGCGCACATGAAGGTCAGCAAGAAGCCGCCCGTGGGCACCACGCTGCAGATGGTCGGCGGTTTCCGCGCCACGCTGCTCGGCCGCTGGCCCGAGGAAGACGGCGCTCTGTTCCGCTTCGGCTTCGAAAGCGACGCAGGCGAAGACCCCTATGCGCTGATGGCCCGCTGCGGCCACGTGCCGCTGCCGCCTTACATCACGCACACCGACTCGGCCGACGACGAGAGCCGCTACCAGACCGTGTTCGCGCGCGTGCCCGGCGCGGTGGCCGCGCCCACGGCCGCGCTGCACTTCGACGAAGGCCTGCTGGCCGAGCTCGAGGCGAACGGCGTGCAACGCGCCAACGTCACGCTGCATGTGGGCGCCGGCACCTTCCAGCCGGTGAAGACCGAGAACATCTCAGAGCACACGATGCACGCCGAGCGCTACGAGGTGCCCGAGGCCACGCAGCGCGCCATTGCCGAGTGCAAGGCACGCGGTGGACGCATCGTCGCGGTCGGCACTACCACCGTGCGCACGCTCGAATCGTGGGCAAAGAGCGGCGAGGCCACGGGCGACACGCGCATCTTCATCACGCCGGGCTTCGCCTTCGAGCACGTCGACCTGCTGGTGACGAACTTCCATCTGCCGAAGAGCACGCTGATGATGCTGGTCTCGGCCTTCGCGGGCTACGAGCGGGTGATGGCGCTCTATGCCCATGCCATCGCGGAGCGCTATCGCTTCTTCAGCTATGGCGACTCCATGCTGCTCGCACGCACCCAGGACTGAACGACATGCTGAACTTCGAACTCCTCAAGACCGACCCCGACAGCCACGCGCGCCGCGCCACGCTCACGCTCAACCACGGCAAGGTGCAGACGCCGATCTTCATGCCCGTGGGCACCTACGGCACGGTCAAGGGCGTGATGCCGCGCAGCCTCGAAGAGATGGGCGCGCAGATCATCCTGGGCAACACCTTCCACCTGTGGATGCGCCCCGGCCTCGACGTGATGGAAAGCTTCGGCGGACTGCACCAGTTCGAGAAGTGGAACAAGCCCATCCTCACCGACTCGGGCGGCTTCCAGGTGTGGTCGCTCGGCGCGATGCGCAAGATCAGCGAGGAGGGCGTGAAGTTCGCATCGCCCGTCAACGGCGACAAGCTGTTCCTCACGCCCGAGGTCTCGATGCAGATCCAGACCATCCTCAACAGCGACATCGTGATGCAGTTCGACGAGTGCACGCCCTACGACACCAAGGGCCACATCACGACCGAGGCCGAGGCGCGCATCTCGATGGAGCTGAGCCTGCGCTGGGCGAAGCGCTGCCAGGCGGAGTTCTCGCGCCTGCAGAACCCGAACGCGCTCTTCGGCATCGTGCAAGGCGGCATGTACGAGAACCTGCGCGAAGAATCGCTCGCGGCGCTGGTCGACATGGACTTTCCCGGCTACGCCATCGGCGGCGTGAGCGTGGGCGAGCCCAAGGAAGAGATGCTGCACATCATGGGCCACACGCCGCACCGGCTGCCCGCGAACAAGCCGCGCTACCTGATGGGCGTGGGCACGCCCGAAGACCTGGTGCAGGGCGTGGCCGACGGCGTGGACATGTTCGACTGCGTGATGCCCACGCGCAATGCGCGCAACGGCACCCTCTTCACCCGCTTCGGCGACCTGAAGATGCGCAACGCGCGCCACAAGAGCGACCCGCAGCCCATCGACCCGAGCTGCACCTGCCACGCCTGCGCGGGCACCTCGGGCGTGAGCTGGAACGACGGCGGGCGCGAGGGCTTCAGCCGCGCCTACCTGCATCACCTGGACCGCTGCGGCGAGATGCTCGGGCCGATGCTCACGACCATCCACAACCTGCACTACTACCTGAACCTGATGAGCGAGATCCGCGAGGCGCTGGACGCGGGCACGTTCACGGAGTTCCGCGCGCGCTTCAAGTCGGAGCGGGCGCGAGGCGTCTGAGGCTTCGTCTTACTTCAGCGGCTGGATCGGCAGCGGCGTGGCGTAGGGCTCGATGCGCAGCGCATCGTTCTTGAAAACCACGATCTGCCTGAGCGGCGCCTGCACCAGCGCGCCGCCCGCGTCCTTGCTCGAGGCGTACTGCCAGAGCGTGAGCTGACCCTTGGCCGTGAGCTGCGCGGCCAGCCGTTCCACGGCAGGGCCCGAGCCGGCGCCGAGCAGTGCGGCATCGGCGCCCACGATCACCTCGTCGCGCGACGAGACCACCTTGAAGAGCTGGACACCGGACGCGGCTGCCTGGGCCCGCACGGAGCGCACCGCCAGCGCGGCGGGTACGAGCATCGCGAACGCAATGAGGGTGCGGCGGCGGGGCAGTGTCCTGATCTTCATGGGAGCAAGCGTAGCCACGCGCGTGCGTGCCGGCCATTCACCGGAAGCCATACACCGGCCGGCCGCTATCCGCTACGCTTGCCGTCCGTCTCCAACGCCGTTGCTGCATCCACATGACCGACGCATCACAACTTTCGCCCTACACCGCCCGCTATCCCTCTCTGGCCGGGCGCACTGTGTTCATCTCCGGCGGCGCCAGCGGCATCGGTGAATCGCTGGTACGGGCCTTTCATGTGCAGGGCGCGAAGGTCGGCTTCTGCGACCTCGACACGGCTGCCGGCAACGCGCTCGCGGCGCAGCTGCAGGGGCAGCATCCGGCGTTGTTCGTGCGCTGCGACGTGACCGACACGGCCGCCCTCGCCGCCGCCATCGATGCGGTGCGCCAGCGCTTCGGGCCGGTCTCGGTGCTGCTGAACAACGCGGCCAACGACCGCCGCCACGAGATGGCCGACGTGACCGACGAGGACTTCGACCGCCTCGTGGCCGTCAACTTCAAACACCAGTTCTTCGCCGCGCAGGCGGTGGCCGACGACATGCGCGCGCTGGGCGGCGGATCGATCGTCAACTTCGGTTCCATCAGCTGGATGATCAAGGGCAAGGGCTACCCGGTGTACCAGGCCTGCAAGGCGGCGGCACGCGGCCTCACGCGCTCGCTGGCGCGCGACCTTGGCAAGCAGAACATCCGAGTGAATTCGATCGTGCCGGGCTGGGTGATGACCGAGCGGCAGATCAAGCTGTGGGTCAAGCCCGAGTCGGGCGCGGAGATCGATGCGGCGCAATGCCTGCCGGGGCGCGTGATGGCCGAGGACATCGCGGCGATGGCGCTGTTCTTGGCGGCGGACGATTCGCGCATGTGCACCGCGCAAGACTACGTGGTGGATGCCGGCTGGACCTGAAGCCTTTCGCCCTCTCCATAAAGCAAAAAAGCCCGGCATGCCGGGCTTTCCTGTCTGCGCTGCGAGCGGATCAGTCGCGAAGTTCCGCCGGAACCGTACCGCCGTTGGCAGCCAGCTTGGTCATGACCTGGCGGTGCAGCCAGATGTTCATCTTGGCGCTGTCGCTGGTGTCTTCACCGTAGCTCAGCTCGGCGGCCAACTGCTTGCGCGCGTCGAGGCTGCTGTCCAGGCCCAGCAGCTTCATCAGGTCGACGATGGAGGTGCGCCAGTTCAGGCTGCTCGCACCGGGCATGGCGTCGAGCACGGCGGCCACGTCGCCCAGCGGAATGGCGGGCGGCGGCGCTGCCACGGCGGGTGCGGGTGCATCGGCTGGCGCCGCGGCGGCGGGGGCAGGCGCGGGGGCCTCAGCGGCTTTGGCGCCCGGGAAGATCTTGGAAAGGATGCTGCCAAAAATGCTCATGCGAATGCTCCGTTGAAGAGGTGGCTGGGAAGGCTGCGGCAACATTTGTGTCGCAGCGGGCGGTTGTAGCACGACCGTGCGGCGTGCCCGCTACACGGTGTGTCGATCGTTCCGCCAGCCGTGACCGAATTCGCAGACTACGCCTCGGCCGTGTCCAGCGGCGGCAGCACGCGCGGCGCGGCCGAGGTGCCGCAGGCGTGGCAGAACTTCGAGAACGCGCTCTTGCGCGTGTCGCACTTGCCGCAGTGGTCGAACAGGCCGATGCCGCAGTGCGGGCAGAAGTCGATCTCGTTGTTCTTCAGGTCCACCGGACGCTCGCAGCCCGGGCACACGCTCTTGGCCAGGCGCGCGAGCGCGGTGTCGTAGCTGAGTTCCTCGCGCCGCACCTGGTCGGGCTGCTGCTCGGCCAGCTTCTGCTTCGCGAGATAGCTGTTGAGCGCGACGATGGCGTAGCGCCCCACCAGCACCGTGAGCACGATGCCCACCACGTAGCGCACATAGCCGCCGTAGCTCGGCAGGTAGGGCACCAGCTCGACGAAGAAGGCGAACAGCGCGAAGAAGATGAAGCCCCACACGAACGGCCAGTAGGTGCTCTTGCGCTTCTTCGCGAAGAGCCAGCCGGCCACCACCAGCAGCGGCAGCGTGAGCGCCAGCCGGTAGGCGAACACGCGCAACTCGATGCGGCGATATTCGGCGTCGAGCTTGCGCTGCGCCTCGTACTCCAGCACCGACAGCGCCGTGCGCGCGCCCTGCTCGGCCTGGCGCGCGTCGAGCGCGATCTGCTGCTGCGCATTGACCTTGCGCTGCAGCTCCTCTTCCTTCTGCTTGAAGGCGTCGAGCGCCTTGGTGCGCGCGATGAGCTCGGTGTCCTGGTCGGGCTGCGCGGTGGCGCGCCGCGTGGAAAGCCAGTTGCCGAAGGTCTCGCGCGCGTTCGCGCTGGCCTGCTGCGCGGCGTTGAGCTGCAGGCGGATCTGGTCGAGGTCGCGCGCGGCCTGCAGCTCGGCGGCTTCCGAGGCCTTGATGGTGGCGCGCAGCGGCTCGGCCCTTGGCTTGTCGATGAAGTCGTCGAGCTGGCGCACCCGCTCGACCTGCGGCAGGTCGCTCACCACGGTGCTGCCGAGCCCGATGAGGAAGCTCGCGAACACCAGCGCCACCAGCCAGAGGCCGCGGCGGAACCATTTCTCGGAAAGTCTCAGGGACTTGCTCATGTTGTTTTCTCCTTGTTCTTTCTCACTGGAGCTTCAGTGTCACCGGCGCCGCGCCCAACCCGGCACGCGGCATCCAGGCGAACACCGAGTCGACCGTCACCGTCTCGATGCGGTCCGAAAAGCGCTTGTCGTTCGGATGATCGTCGAAAGCCACGTTGGCCGAACCCACCCGCCCGCCCAGCCGCGTGAGCGGGCCCAGCTTCAGCGTGGTGGGCTCGTAGCCCTTGAACTGCATCCATGCCTGCGCCTGCGCGCGGTTGGCGATGGTGGCGGGCTCCACGGCTGCGGCGAGCGTCTCCATGGCCCACTGGTTCGACTGCTGGTACTTGCGGCCCCACACGTAGCTCACGATGCTGTAGGGCTCGACATGCAGCCGCACGATGCGCGCGGGCGATTCGTTGAGCGCGGCCAGCAGTTGCGCCTGCACCTCGGGCGTGGGCACCACCCACGCGGCCTCGTAGCGCCACGGGTCGTCGAGGAAGAACTCGCCGAGCCCCTGGCGGTAGACCTCGGCGATGGCGGTGCCGCACTGGTTGAGCTTGTGCACCACGCGCCACGGGCCGGCCTCGGTCCTGTAGGCAAAGCCCAGGTGCGAATAGCGCAGGCCGTACTTGCTCAGGTCCTGCCCGGCGCGCGCGAGGATCACCACGCGCGCGCCGCTGGCGTCGAGCGCCTGCGAGGTGCGCTCGGCCATCCGCATGCCCTTGACGATCACGTCGGGCGTGGGCTTGACCTGCTCGCAGGAGCGGCCGGCCTGCGCCTGCATCGGCAGCAAGGCCGCCACGACGGCCAGCGCGAGCAGAGGCGCCAGCGCGCGGTTCACGACAACCTCTCGTTGTGGAGCAGCGCGCGGCCGATGGCGTTGGGCACGAAGGCCAGAACCTCGCCGGCTGCCGACAGCACGACACCCGAGCCGATCACGGTGACGAGGACGCTGGTGCCCACCGCCTTCGCCGTGCCTTCGGCCACCCGGCCCGAGACCTTGATGCTGGCGCGCGCGCCGTCGGAGGCGCGTTCGAGCACGTACACCGTGCCGTCGACCGAGGCCTCGACAGCGACCACGGCGAGCGTCGAGCCGCCCACCGACAGCGCGGCAGGCAGCGCGACCGCCGTGGTTGCCGAGGCTCCGACGGCCGAGCCCGCGACCACCACCGACGCCACTGGCATCAGCGAGAGGGCGAGCGAGGCGTCGCTCTGCGCATTGGCTTGCATGGGAACCGCGACACCGGCGAAGGCAGTGCTGGCGGCGACGAGGGCGGCGGCAATCGACTTCCTGATCATGATGGGTCTCCGTTCTTCGGTCGTGTGGATCATTCGGCGGCGGCAGCGGCGGCGGCTTCTGCGCGCGCCATGCGGCGGCCCTGCATCCGGGCTTCGGCCAGGTCGGCCTCATGGCGGTCGCGCAGCGTCTTGGCCAGCGTGAAGGCCGAGCTGATGAGGAACAGCCAGCTCACGCCCAGGAAGGCCTTGTAGGCCTCGTTGATCTCCATGCGCACGAGGCCCCAGCCGGTCAGGCCCATCGCGATGAAGAAGCTGCCCCAGACGACCAGCTTCCACATCGGCACGTCGCGGCTGGCTTCAGCGCCGCGCTCGGCCGCCTGCTGGTTGTCGCGCACGAACTTCGACAGCATGAAGGCGGTGCTCAGGCAGAACACGTAGCCCATCACCATGAACGCCCGGTCCAGCGCCTCGTCCGGCAGCCAGCTCAGGCCGGTGGCGCACAGGAAGACGGCGATCGCGAACGAGGTCCAGGCCTGGAACTGCCAGGCCCGCGTGTCGCGCTGGATGAAGACGGTCGTGGAGGATGAGAGGGGTTGCATGTGTGCCTCGCGGCGTAGTGAAGGTGAGCGAATGATGGTTCGCTCCCGCACCGCGAGGCTTGAATGCTTGCACCAGTTGCGGTTTTCGGCTCCGCTGGTATCCGCAAGAGATACTTTTCGGGGGCTCAGGCGCCCAGCAGGGCGCTCACACGCTGGCGCAGCGACTCGGGCTGCACTTCGGCCGACGGCACGGGGGCGCCGACGTTCAGGCCCACGCGGCTGAAGAAGCCGCGGCGGAAAGGCTTGGCCATGGCCACCTGCTCGCCGCCGCGCAGCTCGATGCGGCTGAAGTACGAGCCCCAGAGGTTGGTCAGCGCCATCGGGATCACCGGCGGCTCGATGCCTTCGGCGCGCGCCCCCTCGATGATCTTCATCACCCCGCCCTTGAAGGGCTGCAGCGTGCCGTCGCGCGTGATCGCACCCTCGGGGAAGATGGCGAGCAGGTCACCCTCGCGCAGCACGTCCAGCGCCTTGGCGAAGGCCGCCTCGTAGGCCGCGGGGTCTTCCTTCTGCGGCGCGATGGGGATCGCCTTGGCCAGCTTGAACAACCAGCCCAGCACCGGCACCTTGAAGATGCGATGGTCCATGATGAAGCGGATCGGCCGCGGGCTCGCCGCCATCAGCAGCACCGCGTCGATGAAGCTCACGTGGTTGCACACCAGCACGGCCGCGCCCTCGGTGGGAATGTGCGTCTCGCCCTTGATGTCGAAGCGGTAGACGAAGCGCGACAGCACCCAGGCCACGAAGCGCAGCAGGTACTCCGGCACCAGCATGAAGATGTAGAACGCCACCACCGCGTTCGCGATGCCGGTGAACAAAAAGATCTGCGGAATCGTGAAGCCCGCGCCCAGCAGCGCGCCCGCGATGACCGAGCTGCCGATCATGAAGAGCGCATTGAGGATGTTGTTCGCCGCGATGATCCGCGCGCGGTGCGTGGGCTGGCTGCGCAGCTGGATCAGCGCGTACATCGGCACGCTGTAGAGGCCAGCGAACAGCGACAGCAGCGCCAGGTCGGCCATCACGCGCCAGTGCGCGGTCTGGTGCACGAAGGTGCCGATGCCCATGTCGTGCGTGGCGGGAGCGAGCCCGCGCGAGGCGAAGTACAGGTCGATCGCGAACACGCTCATGCCGATAGCGCCCAGCGGCACCAGGCCGATTTCCACCTGCCGGCGGCTCAGCGTCTCGCACAGGAGCGAGCCGACGCCAATGCCCACCGAGAACACCACCAGCAGCAGCGAGGCCACCTGCTCGTCGCCGTGCAGCACTTCCTTGGCGAAGCTCGGGAACTGGCTCAGGAACACCGCGCCGAAGAACCACATCCACGAAATGCCCAGCAGCGAGCGGAACACCACCACGTTCTCGTTCGCGAGCTTGAGGTTGCGCCAGGTCTCGCTGACCGGGTTCCAGTTGATGACCAGCCCCGGGTCGGTGGCCGGCGCGGTCGGAATGGCCTGCGCCACGCCGCGGCCGACCAGCGCCAGCAGCACGCAGCCCACGGCCACGCTGGTGTGGCCGATCTGCGGCACCGCCACCAGAAGACCGCCCGCCACCTGCCCGAGCAGGATGGCGACGAAGGTGCCCATCTCGACCATGCCGTTGCCGCCCGTGAGCTCGCGCGCGTCGAGCACCTGCGGCAGGTAGGCGAACTTGACCGGCCCGAACAGCGTGGAGTGCAGCCCCATGAGGAACACGCAGCCCAGCAGCACCACCGCGTTGGCCGTGACGAAGCCCCAGGCGGCGATCAGCATGATCACGATCTCGAGATCCTTGACGAAGCGGATCATCTTCGTCTTGTCGAACTTGTCGGTGAGCTGGCCGGAGGTGGCCGAGAACAGCAAAAACGGCAGGATGAACAGCGCTCCGATCACCAGGCCCGCCATGGAAGGCGGCATCCAGCTCAGCTGGAGCTGGTAGGTCACCATGACGGTGAAGGCGAACTTGAAGAGGTTGTCGTTCGCCGCGCCGGCGAACTGGGTCCAGAAGAAGGGCGCGAAGCGCCGCTGCCCGAGGAGCGCGAACTGGTTGGCGTGGGCGTTCTCCTCGTGGACCACGGGCGTGGCTGCGGCAGCGGCGGGATTTGTCATTCGAAGAGTGCTCCTCATGCGGCCACGGCGGCGGCGCCCGGATTGTGCCGCAGCGCGGCTTCCCAGCGCATCTCCAGCTTGCGCAGCGCGAACACCACGGGCAGCCCGGCGAACGAGGCCGCCAGGTGCTTGAGCGTGTGGCCCGAAACCGTGTGCTGCGTGAACTCGTAGATCTGGTGGTCGGCCATCTCGAAGGCCTTGGCCAGCACGTAGAAGAAGATGACCCAGCCCAGCTTCAGGCCGACCGACTTGCGCATCGGCGAGGCCAGCGCCAGCGTCAGCACCAGCGCCATGCCGCCGAACTGCACCAGCGCCCAGGGCATGACGTTGCCGGTTTCCTGGAACACCTCAGCCGAGAGCAGGCCGGCCGTCAGCACGAACCAGGCGGCGGGCCAGCCGGCGCGCTGGCTCACCCGCTCGCAGACCGCCACCCCGATCAGCCCGGCGAAGGCCACCGCCATGCCGGCGCGGTCCGCCGCGAGCCGGGGGCCGTCGGGCACGAGGTGATAGAAGGCGGAGCCCGCGGCGGTGGCGATCAGGCCGGCGAAGAAGAGCCAGGCGCAGTCCAGCGTGTTGTCCGGCGGGTCGCTCGCGGGCGGGGCCAGCGGGAACTGCGACAGCGCCTCCTGGTGCGAGCGGTCGATGCGGTTGAGCCGGTACAGGCCCCACAGGCCGATCACCACGAAGGGGATGTTGCTCAGCACGTCCATGGCGTTGGGCAGCCCGTGCCAGGCGCGGTTGTCGGCGAACACCGAGGCGATGGCGATGTCGGCGGCCGGCAGCTCGGGGCCGAAGAAGGCGATCAGCGCGAGCAGTGCGAAGGTGAAAAGCAACCCGCGTTCGCGGCGGCTGAGAGAGGGCAGAAGCATGGCGGTCCTCGGTGGGTGGTCTGTACGAGTCGCGGAATTTAGGGGCGCGGCGCTCTGCAGGCATCGAGAATCGATACGAGGCATTAATTCACACCTGACGGTATCTCCACTTGATACTCCCCGCCGCCCGTGTACGCTTCCGGCCCATGAGTACCACCGTCGATCTCGTCCAAGCCCTCAAGAACGAACTCAAGAGCGCCCGCATGACCTACGCCGACCTGGCACGGTCGCTCGACATGGCCGAATCCAGCGTCAAGCGGATGCTGGCCAAGAGCGACATGCCGCTGTCGCGCGTGGACGCGATCTGCCGGGCGCTGAAGATCGATTTCGCCGAGCTGGCGCGCCGCGTGGCCGACGCCCAGCCGCTCTTGAAGGAGCTGACGCACGAGCAGGAAAAGGCCGTGGTCAAGGACAAGAAGCTGCTGCTGGTGGCCATCAGCGTGCTGAGCCAGTGGACGCTGGAGCAGATCGTGGCGGCCTACCGCGTGAGCGAGGCCGAGTGCATCGGCTTCCTGGCGCAGCTGGACCGCATCGGCATCATCGAGCTGCGCCCGCTCAACCGGTATCGCCTGAAGCTCGCCAAGACCTTCCGCTGGCGGCCGCACGGTCCGGTGATGGAGTTCTTCCGCGAGAACGTGGTGCTCGACTACTACAAGGGCGGCTTCGACGGCCCGGCCGAGGGCCTGCTGCTGGTGCACGGCCAGATCAGCCGCTCGCTGGCGCCCGCCTTCCTGGAACGCCTGCAGCGCGTGGCGCAGGACTTCGCCCAGCAACACCAGACCGACCAGAAACTGGCCGCCAAGGACCGCGAGGGCTACACGCTGCTGCTGGGGATGCGGAACTGGGAGTTCGAGGCTTTTACCCGCCTCCGTAGAGCCTGAGGCTCAGGGCCTGGCCGCTTCCAGGGTGTCGCGCATGGCGCGCGCGGCGTTTTTGGCCGCCTCGGCGAAATCGTCGCCCGACGACGCGTAGATGATCGCCCGCGACGAGTTCACGACGATCGGCGCATCGGCGCGCCAGCCGGCACGCACCGTGGCAACCGCATCGCCGCCCTGGGCGCCGACGCCCGGAATCAGCAGCGGCACCGTCGGCGCGAGCTCGCGCACGCGCTCGATCTCGGCGGGGTAGGTCGCGCCCACCACCAGCCCGAGCTGGCCGTTCAGGTTCCACGGCCCCTGCGCCAGCCTGGCGACGTGCTCGTACAGGAAGGGCTGCCCCTCGACGTCCGCCAGACGCTGGCCCTGCAGGTCGGAGCCGCCCGGGTTGCTGGTGCGGCACAGCAGGAAGGCGCCCTTGCCCTCGTGCTTGAGGTACGGCGCGACCGAGTCGAAGCCCATGAAGGGCGACAGCGTGACCGCGTCGGCGCCGTAGCGGTCGAAGGCTTCCAGGGCGTACTGCTCGGCGGTGGAGCCGATGTCGCCGCGCTTGGCGTCGAGGATCGTGGGCACATGGGGCGCGTTGCGGCGCATGTGCTCCATGAGCTGTTCGAGCTGGGCTTCGGCGCGGTGGGCCGCGAAGTAGGCGATCTGCGGCTTGAATGCGATGACCAGGTCGGCCGTCGCGTCGACGATGCGGGCGCAGAAATCGAAGATGCGGCTGGCGTCGCCCTTGAACTGCCCCGGGAACCTGGCGGGCTCCGGATCGAGCCCCACGCAGAGCAGGGAGCCGTTTTTTTGCTGTGCGGCGGCCAGCTTGTCGAGAAAAGTCATGAGGCCCGATTTTAGGCGGCCCGCCTCCCGCCCTCAGTTCGGGGCGGGCGTGTGCTGTTCGGCCGCCAGGCAGAGGTCGGCCCAGGCGCGGGCCTTGTCGGCCGGATTGCGCAGCAGGTACGCCGGGTGATAGGTCGCCACCACCGACGCGCCGCCCACGGAATCCAGCGGCACGACGCGGCCGCGCAGCTTGCCCAGCGGGTCGCCGCTGCGCATCAGGCTCTGCGCCGCCAGCGGGCCCATCGCCAGCACGACGCGCGGGGCGAGCGCCGCGGCGTGCTCGCCGAAGGCTTCATCCATGGCGCGGGGGCTGCCGGGCTGGCCGGCGGCCACGCCGCGGTGGGTGCGCATGAGGTGCACGGGCGTGCCGCCATCGTGCAGCTTCAGGGCGCGCAGCATGTTGTCGAGCAGGCGGCCGGCGTCGCCCGCGAAGGGCTCGCCGTGGCGGCCATCGGCCTCGGGCGGCATGTCGGCCACGACCAGCCAGCCGCCCTGCGCGGATCCGGCTGCGCCGGCCTCGGCATAGAGGCGGCACGGCGCCTCGACCAGCACGGCCGCGCCCTGCGAGAGCGGCGCCGCGGCCGGGCGGGCAGAGGGTGCGGGTGCCGCGGCAGGTCGTGCGACGGGTGCCGGTGCTGCCACGGGCGCTTCGACCGGCATGCGCTCTTCGACCACAGCCACTTCTTCTTCGGCAACCGCCACCGCTTCGGGCTCGGCCGGCGCAGCAGCAGCCACTTCGACCGCCTCGGGCACCGGCCACCAGACCTTCACGCCCATCTCGTCGAGCATCGCGCGCTGTCGGGCGTCGAGCTTCAATGTCTGTACCGCACTCATCGCAAGGCTCCCCAGGCGGAGCCTGTTTCGTTCAAACGCAGGCTCATGACGACGGCGTCCTCGCGCTTGCCGTCGTGCGCCGGGTAGTAGCCCTTGCGCACGCCGACGCTGCGAAAGCCCTGGCGCATGTAGATGTCGAGCGCGCGCTGGTTGCTCTGGCGTACTTCGAGCCAGAGCCACTGCGCGCCCTCGGCGCGCGACCAGCCGCCCAGCGCCTCGAGCATGAGCGGCGCCCAGCCCTGGCGCTGGAAGGCCGGCGCCACGGTGATGTTCAGCAGGTGCACCTCGTCGACGCCCTTCATGGCGACGAAGTAGCCGATCAGCGTTTCGCCCAGCGTGGTGACCGGCGAATCGACGCCCGGCGCCGTGCCGGGGGCCAGCAGGCACTGGCAGTGATAGCCCACCGCCATCGAATCGGTGAAGTTGGCGCGCGTCCAGGGATGGCTGTAGGCCGTCTGCTCGACCGCGCAGACGGCATCGATCCGCTCGACGGTGAGCGGTTCGAGGCGGGCTTCGACGGGTTGGAGGACGGCGCTCATGCGGGGTCTGGCGGCGGGGTCAGTGAGCGGCGGCCGCCTTGATGGCGGCGCGCTCCTCGGTGGTTTGCGCCACTTTATCGCGAACGTAGAGCGGCCAGGCCTGCGCGGGCGGCACGGTGCGCCCGGCCGCGAGCAGCGCGGGGGCCAGCCGAAGCATGGCGGTGGCGGTCGGCAGCGCCTCGTGGCGGGCGGCGGCCGGGGCCAGGCGCGGGCCGTAGGCGGCGAAGGCATTGCCGGCGAGCGCCCAGCCGGCGGGCACTTCGAGGGCTTCGGGCGACAGCAGCAGGGGCTCGTCGTTGCCACCGATCGGGCCATCGGCCGCGAAGTCGTAGCGCGCCGCGTAGATCTGGTCCATGCGGGCGTCGAGCACCGCCACCACCTGCTGCGCGCCGGAGGCATGACGCGCCTCTTCAGCCACGGCGAGCAGCGTATCGACCGGCAGCAGCGGCACCTTGGCGCCGAAAGCCAGCCCCTGGGCCACCGAGCAGGCGGTGCGCAGCCCGGTGAAGGAGCCGGGGCCGCGGCCGAAGACGATGGCGTCGAGCTCGGCCAGCGCGAGGCCGGCATCGCCCAGCAACTGGCGGATCAGCGGAAGCAGGGTGCTCGATGCCTGCGCGCCGCCAGCGCCGTTGTGCGCCAGCAGCCTGTCGCCGTGCAGCACGGCCACGGACAGGTGTTCGGTGCTGGTGTCGAAGGCGAGCAGCTTGGGCGAGACGGGGGACATCCCCCGATTATCGAGGGGCGGGCAATCCCCAGGGTCATGCGCCGTTGTTGTCGCTGCGCAAGATGGTCAGCCCCGCCTGCCGCAGCGGCGCCAGCGCCCTGGCGGGCGCGTCCGGCGATACCAGCAGGCTGGCGGCCGAGGTGACGGGGTTCACCACCCATGCCGACGCCGCGCCGAGCTTTTCCGACGAGGCCAGCACCACCGTCTCGGCCGCCGACGCCATCAGCGCGCGCTTGATCTCGGCCTCTTCCAGGTCGCCCGTGGTCAGCCCGGCCTCGGCGTGCACGCCGGTGACGCCCATGAAATACGTGTCGGCGTGGATGCGCGCGATGGCCGCCATCGCCGCCGAGCCCACCGCCACCATCGAATGCCTGAAGAGCCGCCCGCCGACCAGCACCACTTCCACGCTCGCATGCGACGCCAGCTCGACCGCCACCGAGGGGCTGTGCGTGACCACCGTGGCCTGCAGGTTCGCCGGCAGGTGGCGCGCGAGCTGCACTGCCGTGGTTCCGCCGTCGATGAAAACCACCTGCCCCGGCTTCACGAGGCGCGCGGCGGCGCGGCCGATGGCGATCTTTTCGTCGGGCACGAGCTGCTGGCGACCCGCGAAGTCGGCCTCTGCCGCCGCGACCGGCAGCGCGCCGCCGTGCACGCGCTGCAGCAGGCCCTCGGCCGCCAGCTCGCGCAGGTCGCGGCGGATGGTGTCTTCCGACAGGCCCAGTTCTTCGCTGAGCGACTTCGCGACGACGTTGCCGTCGCGCTGCAGGACCGAGAGGATGTGTTGCTTGCGCTGGCTGGTGAGCATCGCCCGATGGTATCGACTTGTGCCGTCGTTTGCACGTTTTTTCTTGTTTTTGCACGAACGTGCGCATATGCTCGCCGCCATGACCATCCACGACCGCGTCCGGGTGCACGAAGTCACCCTCCTTTCCGACAACTGGTACACGTTGCGCACCACCGCCTTCGACTGGCGGCGCAACGACGGCCAGTGGCAACGCATGCACCGCGAGACCTACGACCGCGGCAACGGCGCCACGCTGCTGGCCTACAACCTCGCGCAGCGCACCGTGCTGCTCACGCGCCAGTTCCGCTACCCGGCCTTCGTCAACGGTCACGACGACCTGCTGATCGAGGCCGCCGCCGGCCTGCTGGACAACGCGGCGCCCGAGGAGCGCATCCGCGCGGAGGTGGAGGAAGAACTCGGCTACCGGCTCGGCGAGGTGCGCAAGATCTTCGAGAGCTTCATGAGCCCGGGCTCGGTTACCGAGAAGCTGCATTTCTTCGTCGCGCCCTACGAGCCCTCGATGCGCATCGGCGCGGGCGGCGGGCTGGCCGAGGAAGGCGAGGACATCGAGGTGCTCGAACTCGGCATCGACGAGGCGCTGGCCATGGTGGCCGACGGCCGCATCGCCGACGCCAAGACGGTGATGCTGCTGTATCACGCGAAGCTGCACGTTTTCCCGCCGGGATAATGGGCGGATGCCTCTTGCCTTCCGTCGCGCCGCCTGCGCCCTGATCCTTACGACGCTGGCCCCGGCCGGCGTGTTCGCCCAGCAAGCCCTCCCAACCCAGGTCGAAGCCGCCCTCGCCCGCGCCAAGGTTCCGCGCGAGTCCGTGACCATGCTGGTGGCCGAGGCCGACGGCACGCGCCAGCCGCGCCTTGCGTGGCGCACGCAGGCGCCGGTGAACCCCGCGTCGATCATGAAGCTGGTGACCACCTACGCCGCGCTCGACCTGCTCGGCGCGGCCTACAACTGGACCACGCCGGTCTACGTCGAAGGCACGGTGAACAACGGCGTGCTCAACGGCAATCTCTACATCAAGGGCCAGGGCGATCCGAAGCTGGTGCTGGAGCGCATGTGGCTGCTGCTGCGCCACGTGCAGGGACTGGGCATCACCACCGTGAGCGGCGACATCGTGATCGACCGCAGCGCCTTCGAGACCACGGTCGAGGGCGACCCCGCCGCCTTCGACGGCGAGCCGCTGCGCCCCTACAACGCCTCGCCCGACGCGCTGCTCGTCAACTTCAAGTCGGTCAACATGACCTTCTCGCCCGACCGCGCCGGACAGATCGCGCGGGTGAGCTACGAGCCCCCGCTCGCGAGCGTGGTGATGCCGCAGACCGTGGCGATCGTGCCCGGCGAATGTGGCGACTGGCGTGCCGCGCTGCGCACCGACTTCAGCGACGTGAACCGCATCCGCTTCAACGGCGGCTTCCCCTCCGGCTGCGGCGAGAAAAGCTGGGCCGTGGCGTATGGCGACCCGCGCACCTACGCCATGCGCGCCATCGGCGGCATGTGGGCCGAGATGGGCGGGCGCGTGGGCGGGCAGATGCGCGAGGGGCGCGTGCCGGCGGGGCTGAAGCCGGCCTTCGAGTTCGAGTCGCCGCCGCTGGCCGAGGTGATCCGCGACATCAACAAGTACAGCAACAACGTGATGGCGCAGCAGCTGTTCCTCACGATCGGGCTCACGCAGAAGAACCGCGGCACCTTCGAGGCCTCGCGCTCGGCGCTGGGCCAATGGTGGCGCGAGCGCATCGGCACGGGCGAGGCGCAGCCGGTGTTCGAGAACGGCTCGGGCCTGTCGCGCGACGAGCGCATCAGCGCCGCCGCGCTCGGCAGGATGCTGCAGGTGGCGTGGCGCTCGCCGGTGATGCCGGAGCTGATGTCCTCGCTGCCGGCCATGGGCGTGGACGGCACGCTGAAGAAGCGCACGCTGCGCTCGGGCGGCTCGGCGCACCTGAAGACGGGCACGCTGCGCGACGCCTCGGGCGTGGCCGGCTACGTGGACGGCGCGAGCGGGCGGCGCTACGTGCTGGTGGCGATCGCCAACGGCGAGAACGCCGGAGCCGCGCGCGCGGCCTTCGACGCGCTGGTCGACTGGGCCTCGCAGGACAACTGAAGGCCGGTGGCTGGTTCGTAGCCCTGTGTACTGAAGTCTTCTGAGGGCAAACGCCCGCTTGCGCGCGGGCATGCCCCTGCACAGAATCGGACGGTCGTTCTATTCCGTACAAGACCAACGCAGGAGACATGCCTTGAACCAGCCACACCTTCTCCCGTCAGTTCCGACACGCAAGACGGCCGCCCTGGCGGCGCTCTCGGGCGCGACCCTGCTGCTGCTCGCCGCCTGCGGCGGCGGTGGTGGAGGCGGGGGCATAGGCATCGGAGTGGGCGTTCCGCCACCCGCCGTCGACAACGGCCGCGGCTCGGTGGTCTCCGACCCGCCCACGCTGACCGCAGCGCTGTCGGCCAGCCAGTTCGCCACCAGCCTGCAGGCCAGCGACCAGGGCAAGGCGCTGCTGCAGGTGGCTGGCGCCCCCAAGTGCGGCATCGACCTGCGCTACCTCGAATACCGCACCGTCGGCGCAAAGAACGAGGCCACCAACGCCACCGCCGCGATCATGGTGCCCACGGGCACCGACGTGGCCTGCAGCGGCCAGCGCCCGGTGGTGCTCTATGCCCACGGCACCACCGCCGCCAAGGCCTACAACCTGGCCAAGTGGACCGACAGCACCCAGCCCGCCGCCGGCGAGGGCCTGATGGTCGCCGCCATGTTCGCGGCGCAGGGCTTCATCGTGGTGGCGCCCAACTACGCGGGCTACGACAAGTCGACGCTGCCCTACCACCCGTACCTCAACGGCGACCAGCAGGGCAAGGACATGGTCGACGCGCTCACCGCCGCGCGCAAGACCTTCTCGGGCATCAACGCGAACGATGCCGGCTCGCTCTTCATCACCGGCTACTCGCAGGGCGGCTACGTGGCGATGGCGGCGCACCGCGAGATGCAGGCCACCGGCAAGACGGTCACGGCCTCGGCGCCGCTGTCGGCGCCATCGGCCATCAGCCTGCTGACCGACTACACCTACCTGGGCTGGCCGGCGCTGGGCTCCACGCTGTTCGTGCCGCTGCTGTCGACCAGCTGGCAGCAGCAGTTCGGCAACGTCTACAGCTCCACCAGCGACGTCTACGAGGCCCAGTACGCCACCGGCATCGACACCCTGCTGCCGAGCACCTCGCCCGGCACGCTGTTCACCAGCGGCAAGCTGCCGCAGCTCGCGCTGTTCCCGGCGGACGCCAAGCCGGGGCCGCTGACCTCGGATCTGAAAATCTTCTACGGCCCCAACAACCTCATCAAGCAGAGCTTCCTGACGCTGGCGGCGGGCGACATCCAGTCCAACCCCTGCCCCGGCAACGCACTGCCGGACACGACGGCCTCGCGGGGCACCACCACGCCGCTTGACTGCAAGCCGTCGACCGGCTTCCGCAAGGCCGCGATCGCCAACGACCTGCGCAACTGGGCGCCGACCCGGCCGATGCTGATGTGCGGCGGCGCCAACGACCCGACGGTGAACTTCGCGAGCACCCGCGCCACCTCGGGCTACTTCCGCGCCAGGGGCGTGCCGGCCGCCGCACTGGCGGTGGTCGACCTGGAGGATTCGGCCGCGATCGACGCCTACTCGACGGCCCGCGCCGGCTTCGCGCAGGCCAAGTCGCTGCTGGCGCAAAGCACGCCGGGCAGCGCAACGGACAAGGCGCAGGCGGTCACGCTGGCGTACCACGGCACGCTGGCGCCGCCGTTCTGCCTGGCATCGGCCCGTGGCTTCTTCCAGGGTGTACTGGCCGCCGGAGGATAGGGCTCGCCCCCAGGCTGCGCGCACTTCGTGCGCTTCGCCAACCCCCTACCGGGGGCAACACCAGTGGCCCGGCAAAGCCGGTTCCACGGTGTTTCTGGATCAAGCGGCCGACGCCCTTTGAAGGCGGTCTTTCACGCCTTCCCACTCGTGCGTGTCGGGCGGCGTCTCCACCCAGATCAGCTTGACGCCCTGCGCGTCGAACTCGCGCAGCACCGCGAACAGCAGCTGCGCGCTCGCTGCCGCATCGTCGGGCATGCGCCGCAGCACCACGCGCTGCGAGCGGCTGCGCACCGCGGCGCGCGACCATACGGCAATGTGCGCGGCGTTCGCGCCCAGCACGTCGAGGCCGGTCTGGATCGCCTTGGCATCCATCAGCCGCACCTTGGCGTTCGGCGCGTAGTGCGCCTCGAGCGTGCCGGAGGCGCGCGGATCGGGCGTTTCGAGCACTTCGCGGTCGGCAAGCTTCTCGCCGCAGGCAGCCTCGATCTCGGCACGCGTGATGAGGCCGGGGCGCAGCAGCACGGGCGCGCCGCGGCTGCAGTCGACGATGGTCGACTCGATGCCGACGTCGCAGGCGCCGCCGTCGATCACCAGCAGGTCGTCGCCGAATTCGTCGTGCACGTGCTGAGCCGTGGTCGGGCTGACGCGACCGAAGCGGTTGGCGCTGGGCCCCGCAACGCCGGGCACGCCCTGCTCGGCGCAGGCTTCCAGCAGCGCCTGCGCCACCGGATGCGAGGGGCAGCGCAGGCCGATGGTGTCCTGCCCGCCGGCGGCCGCCGCGCCCACGCCGGGCTGGCGCGTGACGATCAGCGTGAGCGGCCCGGGCCAGAAGGCCTGCACCAGCTTCTGCGCGAAGGGCGGCAGCGGCTGGGCGAAGCGCGAGAGCGATTCGGTGCCCTTGATGCCGGCCGCCACGTGGACGATCAGCGGATGGTCGGAGGGCCGGCCCTTGGCCTCGAAGATGCCGGCCACGGCCGTGTCGCTGCTCGCGTCCGCCCCCAGGCCGTAGACGGTCTCGGTCGGGAAGGCCACCAGCCCGCCCGCGCGCAGCACGCGCGCCGCCTCGGCGATGGCTTCGGGGGAGCGGCCGTCGAGGATCATGCGAGGTCGGCGGTGGTCACCGCCGGCAGGCCCAGCAGCAGCGCGGCCTGCGAGGCCGTGGCGCGCACCGCTTCGAGCGTGGCGCCGGTGAGCGTGAGGTGGCCCATCTTCCGGCCACGGCGCGGCTCCATCTTTCCGTAGAGGTGCAGGTGCGCGCCCGGCAGCGCGAGCACTTCGCCCCAGCGCGGCGGCACGGGCTTGTCGCCGCCCGCGGTGAACCACAGGTCGCCCAGCAGGTTGAGCATGATCGCGGGGCTGTGCTGGCGCGGTGCCGCCAGCGGCAGGCCGGCGAGCGTGCGCACCTGCAGCTCGAACTGCGACACGTCACAGGCTTCCATCGTGTAGTGGCCGCTGTTGTGCGGACGCGGCGCCATCTCGTTGACGACCAGCGAGCCGTCGGCCAGCGCGAAGAACTCGACGCACAGCACGCCCACGTAGCCCAGGCCGTTGGCGATGCTCTTTGCCGAATTGACCGCGCCCTGCGCCACCGTCTTGGGCATGTTCTGCGGGTGCACCTCGGTGACGGCCAGGATGCCGTCGCGGTGCAGGTTGCGCTGCGGCGGGAAGTGCACGATCTGGCCGTCGCGGCCGCGCGCGAGGATGACCGAGCATTCGAATTCGAGCGGCAGCATCTTCTCGAGCACGCAAGGCACGCAGCCCGTGGCCTGCCAGGCGTCGACCAGTTCGGCGCGCGTCTTCACGCGCTGCTGGCCCTTGCCGTCGTAGCCCAGGCGCGCGGTCTTCAGGATGCCGGGCAGCAGGTTGTCGTCGACGGCGGCGAGCTGGGCGGCGGTTTCGATGACGGCGTAGGGCGCGCAGGGCACGCCGCAGCGGGTGAAGTGCGCCTTCTCGGCGATGCGGTCCTGCGCGATGGCGATGGCCGGCGCGGCGGGAGACACCGGTCGCGCCACCGCGAGGTGCTCCAGCGAGGGCGCGGGCACGTTCTCGAACTCGGTGGTCACCGCGTCGGCCAGGCCGGCGAGGCGGGCGAGGCCGTCGATGTCGTCGTAGTCGGTGTGGATGTGGTGGTGGCTCACGCGGCCGGCGGGGCTGTCGGTGTCGGGGTCGAGCACCGCCGTGAAGTAGCCCATGCGCTGGGCGGCGTGGGCGAACATGCGCCCCAGCTGTCCGCCGCCGAGCACGCCGAGCGTGGCGCCCGGGAGGATGGGCAGGTCGCCGTTCTTGCTGCTCACAGGGCACCTCCGCCTTGCGGCGAGAAAGGAGACACGGGGGGCGCCTCGCCAGCGGGGGCCGGGGGCAGGGTCATGGCCTCGGCGGCTGCCGTCTGCGCGGCGCGGAAGGCGTCGAGCTTCGCGCGCAGCGCCGGGTTGTTCACCGCCAGCATGGCCACCGCGAACAGCGCCGCGTTGGCCGCGCCCGCGTTGCCGATGGCGAAGGTGGCGACCGGCACGCCCTTGGGCATCTGCACGATGCTGTAGAGCGAATCGACGCCCTGCAGGTGGCGGCTCGCCACCGGCACGCCCAGCACCGGCACCGTGGTCTTGGAGGCCAGCATGCCCGGCAGGTGGGCCGCGCCGCCCGCGCCCGCGATGATCGCGGCGAGGCCGCGCCCGGCTGCCGTTTCGGCGTATTCGAAGAGCGTATCGGGCATCCGGTGGGCCGAGACCACCCTGGCTTCGTGCCCGATTCCGAATTGCTGGAGAATCTCGACCGCGTTGCGCATCGTCTCCCAATCGGAGTTCGAGCCCATCACTACACCGACCTGAATGGTTTCGTTCATGGTTTCAATTTTACGTTTCACCCCCAGCTGGTTCCGATGATCGACATCACTCTCGAAAATTTCCAGGCCGAACTGATCGAAGGCTCGGTCGCCACGCCGGTGCTGCTGGACATCTGGGCCGAATGGTGCGGCCCCTGCAAGCAGCTGGGCCCGGTGCTCGAAAAGCTCGAAGTCGAGTATGGCGGGCGCTTCACGCTGGCCAAGCTCGACGCCGACAAGGTGCCGCAGATTTCCTCGCAGCTGTCCGAGATGTTCGGAGTGCGCAGCATCCCGTTCTGCGTGATGTTCAAGGACGGCCAGCCGGTGGACGGCTTCGTCGGCGCCATCCCGGCCGACAAGGTCCGCGAATTCCTCGACAAGCACGTGCCCGACGCCGACGAGGCCGAGGCCGCCTCGCAGGAAGCCGCCGCCCAGGAGGCGCTGGCCGGTGGCGACACCGAGGGCGCGCTCGAGAAGCTGCAGCACGCCGTGGCCACCGATCCGGCCAACGACGACGCCCGCTTCGACTACATCAAGCTGCTGCTGCAGGAAGGCCGCATCGACGATGCCAAGGTGGCCTTCGCCCCGGTGATCGCCAAGACCACGGTGGTGCGCCGCTTCGACGCGCTGCAGCGCTGGATGGACGCTATCGATTTCGCAGCACCGGTAACAGGCGCCGCACCCTCGATCGCCGACTTCGACGCGAAGATTGCTGCCAACAAGCGCGACTTCGACGCCCGCTTCGGCCGCGCTCGCCTGCTGATGGCCGCGCAGCGCTGGACCGACGCCATGGACGAGCTGCTCGACATCCTGATGCGCGACAAGACCTGGAGCGAGGACCTGGCCCGCAAGACCTACATCGCCGTCCTCGACCTGATCGAGCCGCCGAAGGTGAAGGTTGCCGACGGGCAGATTCCGCCGGACGACCCGGTGGTGGCCACCTACCGGCGCCGGCTCAGCAGCATCGTGCTGAGCTGATCTACCCGAGCCAAGGCAAGCGACCCCCGGGGTCGCTTTTTTCATGGTCCGGCGGCGAAGAAGCGCGACATTGGCGAGCCCCGCGCCGTCGCATACGATCACGCCCGATTCAACTTGTTGCAGATCTGATCTGAAAAGGAAAGACCGGCCATGCGCTCATTCGCCCGCCTCGCCCGCCGCATCGCGCCTTCCGCCCTCGCGGCGGCGGCACTGACGACCGCCCTGACCGGCTGCGGGAGCGGCATCAGCCTCGACGAACCGATCGAAGGCCCGGCGTGGCAACTGGTTCAGCTGGGCGACGAACCGGTCGCGCCGGGTAATGGCGCGCAGGTGCAGTTCGACCGCAGCAGCGGGCGGGTGAGCGGCTCGGGCGGCTGCAACCGCATCTCGGGCACCTTCACGCGCACCGGCGTCACGCTGAAGATCGGCCAGATGGCATCGACCCGCATGGCCTGCACCGACCCGACGCGCGGCGCCAACGAGGCCCAGTTCATCTCGGCGCTGCAAAGCACCGCGAGCTACCGGCTGGCGGGGCCGAACCGGCTGGCGCTGCTGGACGGCAACGGGCGGACGGCGGCGCTGCTGAGCAGCGGCGGGGGGCGCTGAGGCGCCCCTACTTGGCAGCTGGCGCGTCGACCGTCAGCTGGATCTCTTCGACGGCCAGGCCCTGATCGGAGATGCTGACGTCCACCGTGCCCTTGGCATCGGCCTTCACGATGACGCGCACGATGTACTGAGTCGAATTGCCGCTGACGACGAGAACTTCCACGGTTGCGGGCCCCTTGACCGACGCCAGCGGTGGTTTGGTGACGCCGTTCACGGTAATGGAATAGCGCTGGCCCGGCTTGACCTTGGCATCCTCGGCCGGCGACACGGTCATGGCGCTGCCGCCGCCTACGCAGCCGGCATTTCGCGCGGCTGCCTTGCGTGCGTCGTTGAAGGTGAGCAGGCGATTGCTCAATGGCCGGCGAGCGGCATAGACATCTGCCGTCCCGGAAGCGAGCTTGAGCGCGATGTCGTCCGCCTTCAGCGGGCCGCAATCGCTGCGCCCCGCAGCCTTGCAGGCATCGATCACTTTCCTGTTCGCGGCAGTGGCGGCCACGTCGTTTGCCGCCTTGGCCTGCTTGAGCGCCAATTCGGACGCCTTCAGGTTCCTGTGTATCTGCGCCATGGCGGCATCGGCGTCGGCGGCGTCCTTCTTCTTGACCGCGTCGAGCAGAGCCTGCGCCTTCCGCCTGGTCATGGCTGCTGCCGGCGGCGCCGCGTCATCGTCGTCCTTGTCGACCGCGGGTGCATCACCGCCGCTCGGCTTTTTCCCGGCTGTATCCGCCCCCGTCCGGCCAGCGGCCTCGGACTCGCCCTCTCCTGGATCGATCTTGACCGCCCGGAATTTGCTGATGATTCCCGTGGCCTGTGTCGCCAGTTCATCCGGGCTGGACACCGTCTTGTTGGCGGCGTTGACGCGCGCAGCCACGCGGGCAAAGACAAGGTCCCCTTCTCGCATCAGGATGATCCCGCTGTTCCCCAGTTGGGCATACAGCTGCTCGCTGGAAGCCAGGGTTCTGCGCGCGCGCCCCAGCGCGGTGGCGGCCTCGCGGCGCACCTGGGCTTGCGGCAGTTCGATGTCGCGGGCATAGCGATGAACGGCCTGGGCGCGCAACAGCTCCGCGTCGAGCCTGTTGATGGCTTGCGTCAACCGGTACTGCTCGGCCCACATCTGGTCGAAGCTCGCAATGTCCAACCGCAGCGGCTCGATGGTCAGCATCGCGCACGTCAACCCGAGAACGCCTTCGACGTAGGCCTGCTCCTGATGGGGATTGACGAACCAGTTGCTTGCCGAATAGGCCGTGAAGCCCACCGCCCCGGCCGCAGCCAGCCGGGTCTTCTCGCGGTCGCTGGTTACGCCGGACTTCAGGCCACCGTACAGCGCCAGCGCCGTCACGCCCAGCAAGCTGAGCTGGGTCATCGTGCGGACGCGGGCCTGCGCCGACAGCGATTCGTACCACTCGCGCCGCTGGTCCTTCAGCGCGCCCAGCGCGCCCTGAAGGTTGCCGGCCAGCGGCCTGGCATTGGCGAATGTGATCTCCTCGTAGCCGAGCTGATTGATCGGTAGGTCGGCGCGCTTGCTGCGCTGGTAGGGATCGATGCTGCTGCAGCCTGCGATGACCAAGGCGAGCGCCGCCGCCACGCAGCGCTGCCAACGAAGAACGCTTCCGGTTTTCATATCCCCACCCCTCATGTTTTGAGCACACATGATGGCGAGGCGGAGATGTTCGGACATCCCCTGTTCCCGTGGCGACAACGCGCCCGGGATGAACTACCGCTGCTGCGGCGGCGAAACGGCGGAGGGCATCAGCCCGTCAGCCGCTCCAGCGCCTCGCGGTACTTGGCGGCCGTCTTCTCGATGACCTCGGCCGGCAGGCGCGGCGCGGGCGGCGTCTTGTCCCAGGGCTTGCCGTTGATCTTCGTGGCTTCGAGCCAGTCGCGCACGAACTGCTTGTCGTAGCTCGGCGGATTGGCGCCGGCGGCCAGCGCGGCCTGGTAGCCCTCGACCGGCCAGTAGCGCGAGCTGTCGGGCGTGAGCACCTCGTCCATCAGCACCAGCGTGCCGTTCTCGTCGAGGCCGAACTCGAACTTGGTGTCGGCAATGATCATTCCCTTGGCCAGGGCGATCTGCGCGGCGGTCTCGTAGATGGCGATGCTGGTCTCGCGGATCTGCTGGGCCAGCTTGGGGCCGACGATCTCGACCACGCGCTCGTAGCTGATGTTCTCGTCGTGCTCGCCGGCGGCGGCCTTGGCGGCGGGCGTGAAGATGGGGCGCGGCAGCTTGCTGGCGTTGGTCAGGCCCTCGGGCAGGGGCACGCCGCAGACCGAGCGGCTTTCCTGGTATTCCTTCCAGCCGCTGCCGGCCAGGTAGCCGCGCACCACGGCTTCGACCGGGATCGGCTTCAGGCGCTTGACCAGCATCGAGCGGCCCGTGACCTGCGGCACCTCTTCGGCCGTGACGGCGCTCTCGGGCGCATCGCCGGTCAGGTGGTTGGGGCAGATCTGGCCGAGCCGCTCGAACCACCACAGCGCCATCTTCGTGAGGATCTCGCCCTTGCCGGGGATGGGCTCGCCCATGATCACGTCGAAGGCGCTGAGCCGGTCGCTCGCGACCATCAGGATGCGGTCCTCGCCGACGGCGTAGTTGTCGCGCACCTTGCCGCGCGCAAGCAGGGGCAGGCTCTGGATGGAGGAGGTGTGGACGGTGGTCATGGGGCTGGTGCGGTGAAACGGGATAGCGGAGTTCGGATTGTGCGCGCAGAAAAAAGCCACCATCGAAGGTGGCCCGCAGATCGTGAAAAGGCCCTGCTCATTCGAGGGGGCCGCCGCGCACGGCCGCCCGAAGCGGCCGGCCCGCCCCCGGTAGGGGGTTGGCGAAGCGACACGAAGTGCGCGCAGCCTGGGGGCGAGCCTGGTTAGATCACTTCCTGCGCCAGTTCGCCCTTGGCGTACTTGGTTGCGACGACCTGCAGCGTGTCGCCCTTGATCTTGGCGCCCTGGCCTTCGCAGCCGAACTCGATGTAGCGCTGCTTGCAGATCTGCTTGGCGGCTTCGCGCGCGGGCTTGAGCCATTCGCGGGCGTCGAACTTCTCGGGGTTCTCGAACAGGAACTTGCGCACCGCGCCGGTCATGGCCAGGCGGATGTCGGTGTCGATGTTGATCTTGCGCACGCCGTACTTGATGGCTTCCTGGATTTCCTCGACGGGCACGCCGTAGGTTTCCTTCATGTTGCCGCCGTGCTTGCGGATGATTTCGAGCAGGTCCTGCGGCACCGACGACGAGCCGTGCATCACCAGGTGGGTGTTGGGCAGGCGGGCGTGGATTTCCTTCACGCGCTGGATCGACAGGATGTCGCCCGTGGGCTTGCGGGTGAACTTGTAGGCGCCGTGGCTGGTGCCGATGGCGATGGCCAGCGCGTCGAGCTGCGTGGCCTTGACGAACTGGGCGGCTTCCTCGGGGTCGGTCAGCAGCGCGGAGTGGTCGAGCACGCCTTCGGCGCCGATGCCGTCTTCCTCGCCGGCCATGCCGGTCTCGAGCGAGCCCAGGCAGCCCAGCTCGCCTTCGACGGTCACGCCGACCTTGTGCGCCAGCTGCACGACCTTGCGGGTCACGTCGACGTTGTAGTCGAAGGAGGCGGGCGTCTTGCCGTCCTCATGCAGCGAGCCGTCCATCATGACGGAGGAGAAGCCGAGGTCGATGGCACCCTGGCAGATGGCCGGGCTCTGGCCGTGGTCCTGGTGCATGACCAGCGGGATGTTCGGGTACTGCTCGATGGCGGCCTGGATCAGGTGCTTGATGAAGGCTTCGCCGGCGTACTTGCGGGCGCCTGCGCTGGCCTGCAGGATGACGGGAGCGCCGGTTTCCTTGGCGGCCTCCATGACGGCCTGGACCTGTTCGAGGTTGTTGACGTTGAAGGCCGGAATGCCGTAGCCATTGGCTGCGGCATGGTCGAGCAGTTCGCGCATCGAGACGAGTGCCATGGGGAAATACCTCGCGGGAATTAGGAAAAGAAGAAGACGGAAAGACGAGAAAAACTGCCCTAATTCTACCGAGCCCCCTTGTGGGACAGGACCGACGCCAGCCCCAGGAAATCCATGACGGGCGGCAGCACCGGCCCGCCCAGCCACTGGATGGGCCTGGCGAAGGCGCCGACCAGCGTCACGTGGCTCAAGTCGTCGAACAGCCGGACCTGCACCGGAACACCCGCTGCGCGCAGCGCCGCGGCCATCTGGCCCGTGTTGCGGTCGGGATAGACCAGGTCGTCCTTCGACGCCGCCATGAGCAGGGCGCGCGGCGATTCGGACGTGACATGCGCCAGCGGCTGCGAGTCGCGCGGCGTGTCGGGCCAGTTGAAGGCGACCCGCGCCTGCGGGTCGATGATGGGCAGGAAGTCGTAGGGACCCGCCAGGCCGATCCAGCCCGCAAGCTGTGCCGGGCTGGCGCCCACCTCCCCGAGCCAGCGCCCGTCGAGCGCCACCATCGCGGCGTTGTAGCCGCCCGAGCTGTGGCCCATGACGAACACCTGCTTCGGATCGGCGCCCAGCCGGACTGCGTTGTCGAGCGCCCATTTGACGGCCAGCGCGCTGTCGCGCACGAACGCCGGATATGTGAAGGCGGGCGAGAGCCCGTAGTCGGGCACCACCACCAAGGCACCCCGTGCGGCCAGCGCCTCGCCCATGAACCTGTAGCTGGCGCGGTCGCCGGTCGTCCAGGTGCCGCCGTAGAAGAACACCACCAGCGGCCGCGCGCCCGAAGCCGGCTGCGTGGACGGCAGCGGCTGGTACACGTCGAGCAGCTGGTGCGGCGCCCGGCCGTAGGCGATGCCGCCCTGGAAGCGGTAGGTGTCGGTGGGCACCAGGCCGTTGAGCACCTTGACCGGCGAACAGGCCGAAAGCACTGCCGCGGCGATGACGGAGAAAGCGATGAGGAAAGCGCTGCGGCGCCGGCGGAGCGAGGCGAAGGAGGGAAGACTCATCGCCACAGTACGCGCGCCGCCGGGTGCCGGTTTCGTCAGATCGGCAGTTGCGTGGTCGACAGCACCTGCTTGAGCACGACGAAGGTGCGGATCTGCCGCACGCCCGGCAGGTAGAGCAGCTGTTCGGCGTGCAAGCGGTTGAAGCTGTCGTTGTCGCGGGTGCGCAGGAGCATGAAGTAGTCGAATTCGCCGGTGACCACGTGGCATTCGAGGCAACCCGACACCTTCTGCGCCGCCTTCTCGAAGTCGGAGAAGGAGTCGGGCGTGGAGCGGTCGAGCACCACGCCGATCATCACCAGCATGCCGAGCTCGAGCGCGTCGGGTTCGAGCAGCGCCACGACGCCCTTGATGAGCCCGGCCGCCTTGAGCCGCTCCACGCGCCTCAGGCAGGCGGCGGCGCTGAGATTGACCTTGGCGGCCAGCGCCACGTTCGACAGCGAGGCGTCGCGCTGCATGGTGCGCAGGATGGCGCGGTCGATGCGGTCGAGCTCCGGGGGGTCACGCAACTTTGTTGTGCTCATTGCCTAATCTTCAAGACAAAAATATTCAATCCGGCAATCTTGCATTTTTTTCTTGATTAATGCCGGAAAACTTCGCGAGCACGTTGCGTGCGCTTCTTCCTACGATCAGGGGCTTCAACACGCTGGAGCCGCACCATGAACCTCAAGAAGTTTCCCCGCCACCCCCTCACCTTCGGCCCCACGCCGATCCAGCCGCTCAAGCGCCTGAGCGCGCACCTCGGCGGCAAGGTCGACCTCTATGCCAAGCGCGAGGACTGCAACAGCGGCCTGGCCTTCGGCGGCAACAAGACGCGCAAGCTCGAATACCTGATCCCCGAGGCGCTCGAAGGCGGCTACGACACGCTGGTGTCCATCGGCGGCATCCAGTCGAACCAGACGCGCCAGGTCGCGGCCGTGGCGGCGCACCTCGGAATGAAGTGCGTGCTGGTGCAGGAGAACTGGGTCAACTACTCCGACGCGGTGTACGACCGGGTCGGCAACATCGAGATGTCACGCATCATGGGCGCCGACGTGCGGCTGGACGCGGCGGGCTTCGACATCGGCATCCGCAAGAGCTGGGAAGACGCCATGGAGAGCGTCCGCAAGGCCGGCGGCAAGCCCTTCCCGATCCCGGCGGGCTGCTCGGAGCATCCGCGCGGGGGGCTGGGCTTCGTCGGCTTCGCCGAGGAAGTGCGCCAGCAGGAGGCCGAACTGGGCTTCAAGTTCGACTACATCGTGGTCTGTTCGGTGACGGGCAGCACGCAGGCCGGCATGGTGGTGGGCTTCGCGGCCGACGGCCGGGCCGACCGCGTGATCGGCATCGACGCGTCGGCCAAGCCGCAGCAGACCTTCGAGCAGATCCTGCGCATCGCGAAGAACACGGCCGAGCTGGTGGAGCTGGGCCGCGACATCACTGAAAAGGACATCGTGCTCGACCGCCGCTTCGGCGGCCCCGAGTACGGCCTGCCGAACGAAGGCACGCTGGAAGCCATCCGCCTGAGCGCGCGCTTCGAGGCCATGCTGACCGACCCCGTGTACGAGGGCAAGTCGATGCACGGGATGATCGAGAAGGTGCGGCTGGGTGAATTCCCGGCGGGCTCGAAGGTGCTGTACGCCCACTTGGGCGGGGTGCCAGCGCTGAACGCCTACAGCTTCCTCTTCAGGAACGGCTAGAAATAGGCAAACCCCCAGGCTTCGCGCACTTCGTGTCGCTACGCCAACCCCCTTGCAGGGGGCAACACCTGCGGCCCGGCAAAGCCGGTTCCGCGGTGTTTCCCGAATGGTGCCGTCAGCTCGCTCGGCAGATCTTCAGCATGTTGGTGCCCCCCGGGGCACCCATAGGCTCGCCGCAGGTGATGGCGTAGACGTCGCCGCTCTGCACGATGCCGCGCTTCTTCAGGTGGTTCTCGGCCTGCAGCAGCGCGGTGTCGCGGTCACTTTCCGAATCCATCAGCAGCGGGCGCACGTTGCGGTAGAGCGCCATCTTGCGCTGCGTGGCGAGGCGCGAGGTCAGCGCGTACATGGGGATGTGCGCGCGGTGGCGGCTCATCCACAGCGGGGTGGAGCCGGACTCGGTGAGCGCCACGATGGCCTTGGCGCCCAGGTGGTGGGCGGTGAAGAGTGCGCCCATGGCGATCGACTGGTCGATGCGGCTGTAGTTCTGGCCGCTGAAGTCGGCGTCGAGCTGCTTGTCTTCTGCTGCCTCGGCGGCTTCGCAGATGCGGCTCATCTCCTGCACGGTCTCGAGCGGGTAGCGGCCCGAGGCGGTCTCGGCGGAGAGCATCACGGCGTCGGTGCCGTCGAGCACGGCGTTGGCCACGTCGCTCACCTCGGCGCGGGTGGGCACGGGGTTGGTGATCATCGACTCCATCATCTGGGTCGCGGTGATGACCACCTTGTCCATCTCGCGCGCCATGCGGATCATTTTTTTCTGCAGCGCCGGCACGGCCGCGTTGCCCACCTCGACCGCGAGGTCGCCGCGCGCGACCATGATGCCGTCGCTGGCGCGCAGGATCTCTTCCAGCTTCGGAATGGCCTCTGCACGCTCGATCTTGGCGATCATGCCGGGCTTGTGGCCGTACTCGGCCGCGGCCACGTTGCACAGCTGGCGCGCCATTTCCATGTCGGTGGCGTTCTTGGGGAAGCTCACGGCCACGTAGTCGGCCTGGAAGCTCATCGCGGTCTTGATGTCTTCCATGTCCTTGGCGGTCAGCGCGGGCGCCGTGAGGCCGCCGCCCTGCTTGTTGATGCCCTTGTTGTTCGACAGCTCGCCGCCGAGCTTGACGGTGGTGTGCACGGCCTCGCCCCTGACGGCGTCGACGGTCAGCACGATGAGGCCGTCGTTCAGCAGCAGGCGGTCGCCGGGCTTCACGTCGCGCGGCAGGTCCTTGTAGTCGAGGCCCACGGCATCGGTGTCGCCGAGCTCTGTGCGCGAGGCGTCGAGCACGAACTTGGCGCCCGGCTCCAGCCAGACCTTGCCCTGCGCGAACTTGCCGACGCGGATCTTCGGGCCCTGCAGGTCGGCCATGATGGCCACCTCGCGGCCGGCCTTGCGGGCGGCTTCGCGCACCATGGTGGCGCGGTCGATGTGGTCCTGCGCGGTACCGTGGCTGAAGTTCAGCCGAACCACGCTGACCTTGGCCTGGATCATCTTTTCCAGCAGTTCGGGCGAGCTGGACGCCGGGCCGAGGGTGGCGACGATCTTGGTGGCGTGGCGGGGGATGCGGTCCGTGCTCATGAAGGTAGTCTCCGTTTTGTATTCGCTACTGTATACACTTTGTGTGTCCGGCGGAAGTCACCCATGGGTTTTTCCGCAATGAGCCCCGGGACCCGGCCTCAGCCTGCCGCGCGCTTGGACAGGATCTCGAAGGCCGGCAGGGTCTTGCCCTCCAGCACTTCCAGGAAGGCGCCGCCGCCGGTCGAGATGTAGCCGACCTGCTTCTCGATGCCGTACTTGGCGATGGCCGCCAGCGTGTCGCCGCCGCCGGCGATCGAGAACGCGCTGCTCTCGGCGATGGCCTGCGCGATGGCCTTGGTGCCGCCCGCGAAGGCGTCGAACTCGAACACGCCCACCGGGCCGTTCCAGACGATGGTGCCGGCCTCGCGCAGCTGCGCGGCAAGCTGGGCGGCCGTCTTCGGGCCGATGTCGAGGATCAGGTCGTCGTCGGCCACGTCGCTCGCGTCCTTCACGGTGGCGGCCGCGTCGGCCGCGAAGGTCTTGGCCGTGACCACGTCCACCGGAATCGGCACGTCGGCGCCGCGCGCGCGCATGGCGTCGATCACCGCCTTGGCCTGGTCGACCAGGTCGGGCTCGGCCAGCGACTTGCCGATCTTCAGGCCGGCGGCCAGCATGAATGTGTTGGCGATGCCGCCGCCGACGATCAGCTGGTCGACGTTGGCCGACAGGCTCTTCAGGATGGTGAGCTTGGTGCTGACCTTGGAACCCGCCACGATGGCCACCAGCGGCCGCTTGGGCTGCGCCAGCGCCTTGGTGATGGCGTCGATCTCGGCCGCCAGCAGCGGGCCGGCGGCAGCCACCTTGGCGAACTGCGCGATGCCGTAGGTGGTGGCCTCGGCGCGGTGGGCGGTGCCGAAGGCGTCGTTCACGTAGATGTCGGTGAGCGCGGCCAGCTTGCGGGCCAGGCCCTCGTCGTTCTTCTTCTCGCCCTTGTTGACGCGGCAGTTCTCGAGCAGCACGACCTGGCCGGGCTTGACGTCGACGCCGTCGACCCAGTTGGAGACCAGCGGCACTTCACGGCCGAGCAGCTCGCCCAGGCGCTTGGCGACGGGAGCCAGCGAGTCTTCGGGCTTGAACTCGCCCTCGGTCGGGCGGCCCAGGTGCGAGGTGACCATCACGGCCGCGCCAGCGTCCAGCGCCAGCTTGATGCAGGGCACGGAAGCGCGGATGCGCGTGTCTTCGGTGATGTTGCCGGCGTCGTCCTGCGGCACGTTGAGGTCGGCACGGATGAAGACGCGCTGGCCGGCGGCCTTGCCCTGCGCGCAGAGGTCGGTGAAGCGAATGACGTTCATGGGGGAATCCGGAGAAGATGAAACACAAGACGGGAGTCGGCCTGCATTGTAGTTTTGGCCCCAACGCCGCTCTATGCGCCTCTTGCCGCGCTTCGATGCTTTTCAGCCCTTTTGCTGCTGTTCGCGCGCGAAGCCTTCGAGCACCCCGACGAAGCTCGCGGCAGCCGGCGAGAGCGAGCGCCGCGCCGCGCTGTAGATGCACACCTCGCGATGGAAGTCGGGCGATTCCAGCCGCACCATCTGCAGGCCATGGGCGCGCACCAGCGGCGCGGAATAGGTCGGGCACACGGTGAGCCCCAGCCCCGAGGCCACCATGCCCAGCGCGGTGGTCATGTACGACACCTCCTGCGTGCCGGGGCGCAGCATGTAGTCGCGCTCGGCCGGGGCCAGCTCGGGCAGCACGCGCTGGCGGAAGTCGCGCGTGGGGGCGATGAAGGTGTAGGGCTCGAGCTCGTGCCAGCGCACCTTGCGGCGGTTGGCGAAGGCGTGGCCGGGGGGGCAGATCAGCCAGTGCCGGTCGCGCAGCAGCGCGCGGCGCTCGATGGCATCGTCGACGGCCACGTCCTGCCCCACGGCCAGTTCCACGTCGCCGGCCGCCACGCCTGCGAGCAGGTGCTCGGGCAGCGTATCGGCCAGGCGCACGTCCACGTCGGGGTACTGCTCGCGGTAGAGAGCGATCACGCGCGGCATCAGCGTGCAGGCCATGAGCTGCGGCGCGGCAAGCCGTAGCAAGCCTTTCTTCTTGTCACGCAAGTCCGTGACGCCGGCTACCGCGCTGGAAAGGTCGCCCAGCAGCCGGTGCACCGACGGCAGGAACTCGCGCCCCGCCTCCGAAAGCTGCACGCGGCGCGTGTTGCGGTCGAGCAGCTGCACGCCCATCTCGCGCTCCAGTTCGCGCACGAGCACGCTGAGCGCCGACTGCGTGAGGTGCAGCTGCTGCGCCGCGGCGGTGAAGCTGCCGGTTTCCGCCACGGCGGCGAAGGCGCGCAGCTGGCGCAGGGTGAGGTTCATATATACGGTTATTTCATCAATCGATGAATTAATTTCGATTGCATCATAAGACCCGGCATCGCCCAATACCGGCTCACCGGAGACACACGAGCCATGCCGACCCCACCACCGCCCGTGCGCGGGCTGCACCACTTCGCCTGGCGCTGCCGCGACAGCGAGGAAACCCGCCGCTTCTACGAAGACCTGCTCGGCCTGCCGCTGGCCCACGTCATCAAGAGCGACCATGTGCCGAGTACCGGCGAGTACTGCCCCTACGTGCACATCTTCTTCCAGATGCGCGACGGCTCGTACATCGCCTTCTTCGACCTGGGCGACGACGTCGCCGCGCTGCCCTCGCCCAACACGCCCTCGTGGGTCAACCACATCGCGCTGCGAGTGGATTCGGTGGCTGACCTGCTGGCCGCCAAGGCGCGGCTCGAAGGCGCGGGCGTCGAGGTGCTGGGCGTGACCGACCACCACATCATCGAATCGATCTACTTCTTCGATCCCAACGGCATCCGCGTGGAGCTGACCACGCCGACCGTGCCGCAATCGGAGATGGACGAACACGCACTGCGTGCCCGGGCAGACCTCGACGCATGGACCGCGCGCAAGGCCGAACTTCGCGCGGCAAGGAGCGCGTCGAATGCCTGAGCTGCAACTCGCCGTCATCGACGTGAAGCCCGGCGCAGCCATGGAGAGCCAGTCGGGCCTCCAGCTGCTGCGCCCGCGCATCTACGGCGCATACCGCGCGCCGCAGGGCTCGAAGAAGATCGCAGCCATCGTGATGCACCCCACGAGCAATTTCATGGGCCATTACCTGATCGGCCCGCTGGCCGAGCGCGGCATCTGCTGCATGGGCCTCAACTCCCGCTTCGTCGGCAACGACACGGTGCTGCTGATGGAGCGCGCCATCCAGGACCTGGGCGCCGGCGTGCAATACCTGCGCGCGGCCGGCTACGAGAAGGTATTCCTCGTCGGCAACTCCGGCGGCGCCGCGCTCTCGGCCTTCTACCAGGCGCAGGCCGAGAAGCTCACCGCCACGCACCTGCCCGACGGCGACCCCACGCACCTGCACCCCGACGACCTGCCGCCGGTCGACGGCATCGCGCTGTGCGCCGCGCACCTGGGCCGCACGCGGCTGATGCGCGACTGGATCGACCCCTCGGTCACCGACGAGCACGACCCGCTCTCGGTCGACCCCGAGCTCGACATGTACGACGCGCGCCATCGCGTGCCCTACGACGGCGACTTCCTCGCGCGCTTCGGCGCCGCGCAGAAGGCACGTCTCGATCGCATCGAGCAGTGGTGCATCGACCGCCTCGCGCTGCTGCGCGACACGCCGGGCGCGCCACGCGACCAGACCTTCGTCGTCTACCGAACGCACGCCGATCCGCGCTGCGTGGATCTTTCGCTCGACCCCAACGACCGCCTGCCCGGCAGCGTGTGGGGCGATGCGCGGCAGGTGAACTACTCGGCCAACGCGATGGGTCGCACCACCTCGCTCACGGCGTTCCTGTCGCAGTGGTCGTCGCGCTCGCAGGCCGACGGGCCGACCAACCTCGCGCGCACCACGGTGCCCAAGCTGCTGCTGACCTACACCGGTGACCAGTCGACCTTCCCGAGCACGCGCGACGCGTGGATGGCGGCGGGCGGATCGCGTATCCGCAACGTCGACATCGTCGGCGGCAACCACTATCTCGCGGGGCAGCCGGAGCTGATTCCGAGGGCGGCGGATGCCATCGCCGAATTCGCGCACGCGCTGTAGAAGAGACATGGAAAACTTCGCTTTCGCGCCGGCCTACGAGCTGCCGGTCTGGCCCTTCACGCCGCCGCCCGAACTGGGCAGCACGAAGCCCGTGCGCCACCCCATCGTGATCGTCGGTGCCGGCCCCTCGGGCCTCACGCTGGCCTGCGACCTCGCGCAACGCGGCGTGCATGCCGTGCTGCTCGACGAGGACGACACCGTCGGCGTGCGCGGCGCCTCGTCGCGCGGCATCTGCTACGCGCAGAAGAGCCTGGAGATCTTCGAGCGCCTTGGCATCTACGAGCGCATCGCTGCCAAGGGCGTCACCTGGTCGTTCGGGCGCACCTTCTCGGGCGAGCAGGAGGTCTACAACTTCAACCTGCAGGCCAACAGCGTCTCGAGGCAGCCGCCCTTCATCAACCTGCAGCAGTTCTACGTCGAGTGGTTCCTGGTCGACCGCATCCTCGAACTGGGGCTGACCGACGTGCGCTGGAAGAACCGCGTCACGCGCGTGGAGCAACTGGCCGACGGCGTGCGCCTCGATGTGGAGACGCCCGCCGGCAGCTACACCATCGAGGCCGACCGGCTGATCGACGCAACGGGCGCCAACAGCCCGATCCGCACGCAACTGGGCATCGACGCGCATTCCTCGCGCAGCACCGACCGCTGGTGCATCAGCGACGTGCGCTTCAAGAAGCCGCTGCCCACCGAGCGCTGGACCTGGGTCGACGCGCCCTTCAACGAAGGCCGCGGCGTGTGGCAGCACCTGATGGCCGACGGCGTGTGGCGCATCGACTACCAGATGCCCGAGGACTGCGACACCGCCCATATCAGCAAGCCCGAAGTGGCGGGCGCACGGCTGCGCGAGCAGCTCGGGCCGGACGTGGAATTCGAGTTCGTCTGGATCGGCCCCTACGGCTACCGCGACCACTTGCTCGACAGCTTTCGCCACGGCCGCGTGTTCTTCATCGGCGACGCGGCGCACGTGGTGAGCCCCTTCGGCGCGCGTGGAGGCAACAGCGGCATCCAGGATGCAGCCAACCTCGGCTGGAAGCTCGCGCTCGTCGCGCAGGGCAAGACGGACGACGCACTGCTCGACAGCTACGACGCCGAGCGGCAACCCGCCGCGAAGCAGAACCTGCAGGTCACGAGCCGCTCGGCGCGCTTCCTCGCACCGCGCTCACCGGCCGAGCACACGCTGCGCCGCGCCGTGGTTGCGCTGGCGGCGCGCCATCCGTTCGCACGGGCGCTGGTGAACACCGGCCGCATGTCGGCGGCCAACGACTATCCACCCGCGCCGCTGCTGCCCGAGGGCGCGCGCTCGGTGCAGAACCTGTCGCTGCGCTGGACCGACGGCCGCGAGACGACGCTGATGCAGCTGCTGTCCGAGGGCACCGAGTGCATCGGCCTGTGGTTCGCGCCGACCCGCGAGCAGGCGCAGGCGGCGCTCGATGCGATGGCGTCACTGCCGCTGCGCCTGCTGGCCGTGGGCGGCGACAGCGGCCTGCCCACGCTGCAGGCCGACGACAGGCTCGCGAGCCATCTCTGCGCAGGCGATGCGGGCAGCCTCGTCCTCGTGCGCCCCGACGCCTATCGCGCCGCCGCGCTGGCGAACGCCACGCCCGAAGCCATCGCATCCGCAGTGCGCACCGTACTGGCCGCCAACGAACGCAACCCATGATCACCGAGCCCCGCATCCCCGACCCCGACGGCTTCTACGCGGCGCTGCTCGCCGCGCACGAGGGCCGCACCGAAGCGCAGAGCGCCGATCTCAATGCGCGCCTCGTGCTGCAGCTGGCCAACCAGTGCGGCGACCAGGACGTGCTGCTCGCCTGCATCCGCGCGGCGGCCGAAGAAGACACCACGACGACGAAAGACTCGCCATGACCACGACCGTTTCCTTCGCATCCGCCTCCGACACCCGCGAGCAGAAGCCCCGGCTGCAGGAGCTCGCGCCCGGCGTGTACGGCTACATCAGCGACTTCGATCCCAACTGCGGCTTCGTCGTCGGCGACGAGCATGTCGTGCTTATCGACACGCGCCCCACGCCGCGCATGGCGCGCGACTTCCTCGCGGCCATCCGCACGGTGACCGACAAGCCCATCCGCACCATCGTTCTCACGCACTACCACGCGGTGCGCGTGATGGGCGCGAGCGCGTTCGACGAGGTGCGCGACATCGTCGCGAGCGCGGGCACGCTCTACTGGATCCGCACACGGGGGCAGGCCGACTTCGACTCGGAGGTGGGCCGCTTTCCGCGACTCTTCGCCGGCGTGGAGGAGATTCCGGGCCTGACCATCCCGACGACGGTCTTCGAGCGCGAGATGACGCTGCCGCTCGGCGGCGGCCGCGAGCTGCGGCTCATGGCGCTGGGCCGGGGCCATTCGAGCGGCGACACCGTCGCATGGCTGCCCGACAGCGGCGTGCTGTTCTCGGGCGACGTGGTCGAGAACCACTGCGGCGTGTATGCCGGCGACGCCTACATCGGCGACTGGGCCGGCACGCTCGACGCCGTGGCTGCCCTGAAGCCGCGCGTGCTGGTGCCCGGTCGCGGCGCGGTGCTGCTGGACGAGACCGCATGCGCCGAGGCCATCGCACTCACCAAGGCATTCCTCTCGACGCTGCTCGAGAGCGTGAAGGCCGGCATCTCGGCCGGCGACACGCTCAAGGGCTGCTTCGCGCGCGCCGAGGCGGCGATGACGCCGCGCTTCGGCAGCTGGCCCGTGTTCCAGCACGTGCTGCCCTTCGATGTCTCGCGCGCGTACGACGAGCTGCGCGGCATCGAGCACCCGGTGGTGTGGACCGCCGAGCGCGACCGCCAGCTGTGGCAGACGCTGCGCGGCGAGTGAGTTGACCTGAACGGATTTCAAAACGAGCAACGGAGACAAGAGACGATGAAGCGATTCCTTCCCCTGCTGGCCGCGGCCCTGGCGCTGGCCACTTCCCCCTTCGCATCGGCGCAACCGGCGGCCTACCCCACCCAGCCGATCAAATGGATCGTGCCCTACGTGGCCGGCGGCGGCACCGACAACCTCGCGCGCACGCTGGCCGAGGCGATGCAGCCGTCGCTGGGGCAGCCGCTCATCATCGACAACCGGCCGGGCGCGTCCACGAACATCGGCGTGGGCGTGATGATGCAGGCCAAGCCCGACGGCTACACGATCATGCAGGCCGAGAACGCCGCGCTGCTCTTCAACGAGCACATGTTCGCCAAGCTGCCGTACAAGCCCGCGAGCGACTTCACCTACATCGGCACCATCGGCCGCTTTCCGGTGGCGCTGGTGGTGCACCCCGACTTTCCCGCGAAGAACGTGGCGGAGTTCGTGCGCTACGTGAAGGCCAACCCCGACAAGGTGAGCTACGCCTCGCCCGGCAATGGCTCGCCGCATCACATGGCGATGGAGCTCTTCAAGCAGAAGGCCGGCCTGACGATCACGCACGTACCCTACAAGGGCGCGGCGCCGGCCATGACCGACGTGATGGGCGGCCAGGTGCCGACGATGATGCTGGACCTGGCCTCGGGCCTGCCGATCATCAAGTCGGGCAAGGTGCGGGTGCTGGCCATTGCGCTGCCGCAGCGCGCGAGCGCCCTGCCGGACGTGCCGACCTTCGTCGAGGCCGGCTTCAGCGACGTCAACGCCTACGCCTTCCACGGCCTGATCGGCCCGGCCGGCATGCCGCCCGAGGCGGTGGCGCGAATCAACGCCGAGTTGCACAAGGCGATGAAGGCACCGAAGGTGACGAAGCTGTTCGCGGACTTCGGCTTCGAGGCGCTGCCGGGGACGCCGCAGGACTTCTACAAGCTCTCGCGGGCGGAGAGCGATCGCTGGGGCAAGATCATCGCCGCGGCCGGCGTGAAGCTCGACTAGAAACCGGAGCCCCCCGGCTTTTCACTTCGCTTCGCTGCGTGTAACTCCACCCCCCGAGGGGGAGGCGCGGCCCGCCTTGGGGCGGCCCGGCGGCGGCCGCCTACCAGCCCAGACCGAGGTGCAGCGGCAGGTACACAGCCATGCCCGCGAGCATCGTGCCCAGCACACCGCGCCGCCAGTAGAAGTAGGCCGCGCCGACCACCGCCGCGTACAGGCGCGCGTCGTGCAGCGTGGTGATCAGGTGGCCCTGCGTCATGACGATCTCGGGCGCGATCACGCCCGCGAGCGCGGCGGCCGGCGCGTAGTGCAGCGCGCGGTGCGCCCACTCGGGCAGGCCCCAGGGCCGGTCGAGGATGAAGAAGAAGCAGCGCGTGAGCACGGTGACCAGGGCCAGCCCGACGATCACGCCCATGGTCCACCAGTCGGTGGTCGCGTTCGCGGTGCTCACTTGTCGTCCTCCGCCGTCGGGTCGAGGCCGAACTGCTTCTCGAGCCAGAAGCAGATCAGCACCGCCACGCCGATGGCGACCACGATGTTGAGCTTCAGCGGCAGCGCATAGGCCGCCACGGCCGTCGCGCCGGCGATCAACGCGGCCAGCACGCGCAGGCGCGTCGTCGCCATCGAGCAGACGATGGCCACCAGGCTCAGCACACCCGCGAAGCCCAGGCCCCAGCTCTGGGGAATGAAGTTGGCCAGCGCGATGCCCAGCAGGCTCATGCCCATCCAGGCGCCCCAAGTCACGAAGTAGTTGCCGGTGAGGTAGGCCTCCTGGGCTTCCTGCTCGGCGACGGTCAGCGGCGGCTTCGGGTACTTCTTCGTGAAGAGCGCATAGCTCATGTCGGCCGTGAGGTAGCCGTGCAGCATGCGGCGCCAGCGCGGCATGTGCATGAGGTAGGGCCGCAGGTGCAGGCTGAACACCACGAAGCGCAGGTTCACGCAAAAGCCCGTGGCCAGGATCACCCAGGCCGGCGCGCCGGCAAAGAGCAGCGGGATGGCCGCGAGCTGCGAACTGCCCGCGTAGACCAGCAGCGTCATCGCCACCGCCTCGACCAGGCTCATGTTCGACTTCACCATGGCCACGCCGGTCATCAGCCCCCAGGCGCCGATGCCCATCGCCACCGGGGTCATGTCGCGCACGCCGATGCGGAATTCGGGGCGGCTGCGGATGCTTTGCGAGAGGAACATCAGCCGAACGCCTGCCCGGGCTTCAGATCGAAGCCGCGCAGGAAATCGGCCACGGCCAGGCGCTTGCCGCCCGGTCGCTGGAGTTCGGTGACGATGAGAGCCGAGCCGTTGCCGGCGGCCACGGTCACGCCGGCGTCGTTCACGGCGAGGATGGTGCCCGGCACCACCTGTTCGGCCGACGCCGCCGCATGGGCCGCCCAGAGCTTGACGGTTTCGCCGTCCAGCGGGCTGTTGGCGCCAGGGAACGGATCGAATGCGAGCACGCGCCGCACGATGGCGTCGGCGGGCTGGGCCCAGTCGACCAGCGCCTCGTGCTTCTCGACCTTGTTGGCGTAGGTGACGCCTTCGGCCGGCTGCGGCGTGCGGACGAGCGAGCCGATGCGCGCCAATGCCTCGACGATCATCTTTCCGCCCAGGTCGGCCAGGCGGTCGTGCAGGCGGGCGGTGTTGTCGCCGGCGGCGATGTCGACGGCCTCGCGCAGCAGCATGTCGCCGGTGTCGAGGCCGGCGTCCATCTGCATGATGGTGATGCCGGTCTGCGCGTCGCCCGCCTCGATGGCGCGGTGGATCGGCGCGGCGCCGCGCCAGCGCGGCAGCAGGCTCGCGTGGATGTTGAGGCAGCCGTGCACGGGCAGGTCGAGCACCCACTGCGGCAGGATCAGGCCGTAGGCGGCGACCACCATCACGTCGGGCTTCGCGGCCAGCAGGGTGTCGCGCGCGGCCGAGGCTTCGTCGGGGTACTTGCCGTCCAGGCGCAGGCTGCGCGGCTGGGCCACGGGCCAGTCGTTGGCCACGGCGCATTGCTTGACGGGGGAGGCCTGCAGCTTCATGCCGCGGCCGGCGGGGCGGTCGGGCTGGCTCATCACCAGCACGACCTCATGGCCGGCGGCGGCGATGGCTTCGAGCGCGACGCGCGCGAACTCGGGCGTGCCCGCGAAAACGACTCTGAGGCGGCTCAATCCCGGATCCGATCGAATTCGAGATCGTCCCCCGTGTGATAGCGCCGGACCACGCCGGTCGGATCGATGTAGATGTACAGCATGCGGCGCTCGTTCACGGCCTTGTAGCGCCAGGTCCAGACAGCGCCGTCGAAGGAGCTGACGCGGGTGATTTCATAGGGGCGGCCGTAGAAGGCCATCACGTCGTTCTGGCGCCACTGGTTGACCTTGATGTCCTGGCCGAAGCGCGCCTCGCTGAGCACCTGCGTCACCGAGACGACCTTGCCGGAGGCGTCGACGTCGATGTCGGTGACCTCGAAGCCGGCCGGCATGCGCGAGTACTGCAGCCGCTCGCCGCCGCCGTTGAGCGGGTAGCGGCCGGTGGGCGCACCCAGGCGCTGCAGGGTGTCGGCGGCGGTGGCGCCGGGCTGGACGCGCGTGGGTTCGCTGGCACAACCTGCGAGCCCGAGCGCCGCGACCGCGCAAACCGCCAATGCCGCAAGGGAGCCGAAGCGCCGCATGGTCATGGCGTTCAGGCTCGTTCCCGCAGTTCTTCGCGCTGCTGCTTCAGCAGCTTGCTCTTGATGCGGTTGCGCTTCAGGGGGGAGAGGTATTCGACGAACACCTTGCCCAGCAGGTGGTCGAGTTCGTGCTGGATGCATACGGCCAGCAGGCCTTCGGCCTCGATGGTGCGCATCTCGCCGTTCTCGTCGAGCGCCTGCACCTTCACCGAGGTGGAACGCAGCACGCCGTCGTAGATGCCCGGCACCGACAGGCAGCCTTCCTCGTTCACGACCTTCTCTTCGCTGGCCCAGGTGATCTCGGGGTTGATCAGCACGATCGGCTGGTTACGCTCCTCGGACACGTCGATCACGACGAGGCGCTCGTGCACGTCGATCTGGGTCGCGGCCAGACCGATGCCGTTGGCGTCGTACATGGTTTCCAGCATGTCGGCGACCAGGGTCTTGATGCGCGCGTCGACGCCCTGCACCGGCTTGGCCACGGTGTGCAGGCGCTTGTCCGGGTAACTCAGAATGTTTCGTTTGGCCATGAAATCGGGGGAAAGTTGTGGCTATTTTCGCCAATTCCGCGACGACACGCGCCACGGGAGCCCGAAAACGTTGCCCTCCCAAGGGCTTCAGCGCAGAATTCGTAGCAAATTGTGAGATTCGTATGCGCAGCGATACGTCGCGCGCTCACCCATCCAGACATGAAAAAGCTCAGACTCACCGAACGCCAGCGCCCCTCCCTCCTTGCCACGCTGACAGCCCTGGCGGTGATCGGCAGTTGCGGCGCCACGACGGCCTGGGCTCAGAACTACCCCATCACCCAGCAGCAGCGCGCCACCGCGCAGCAGACGGCCCAGGCCGGCGTGCCGCTGAGCGAACTGTCGCCCAAGGCGCCCGACGAGTACACGGTCAAGTCCGGCGACACGCTCTGGGCCATCTCCCGCCTCTACCTGCTGCACCCCTGGCGCTGGCCGGAGCTGTGGGGCATGAACATCAATGAGATCGCCAACCCGCACCGGATCTACCCGGGCCAGGTGCTCTATCTCGACAAGAGCGGCGGCCGCGCCCGCCTGACCATGCGCCGCGGCGGCACGAGCGGCGACGGCGGCACCATCAAGCTGTCACCTCGCACCCGTTTCGACTCGCTGGCCGGCATGGCGCTGCCCACGCTCAACCCGAGCATCATCGAACCCTTCCTGAGCGAACCCATCGTGGTCGACGCCGGCACGCTCGAGGCCGCGCCGCGCATCGTTGCAGGCAACGACAGCCGCGTGCTGCTGTCGCGCGGCGACCGGGCCTATGCCCGCGGCACCGCCGAGGCGCCGCTGGTCGAGGTGCCGGGCCCGGTGCAGAACTTCCGCATCTTCCGCAACGCCACGCCGCTGAAGGACCCGGGCACGGGCGAGATCCTCGGCTACGAGGCGCAGTACCTGGGCAAGGCCCGCCTGCAGCGCGGCGAGTCGACCACCGTCGAGACGGTCGAGGACAAGGACCTCATCACGGTGGTGCCCGCCAGCATCGACATCATTGCCTCGCGCGAGGAAATGCGCGCCGGCGACCGCCTGCTGCCGGAGCCGCCGCGCCAGCTGCTGAGCTACGTGCCGCGTGCCCCGTCGACGCAGGTCGACGGCCGCATCATCTCGGTCTACGGCAACGCGGTGCAGTTCGCGGCGCAGAACCAGGTGGTGGCCATCAACAAGGGCACGCGCGACGGCATCGACAACGGCCACGTGCTGGCCATCCTGAAGAACGGCGAGACCATCCTCGACCGCACCGGTGCCCGCAAGGAAACCATCAAGCTGCCGAACGAACGCATCGGCCTGCTGATGGTGTTCCGCACCTTCGAGAAAGTTTCGTACGCGCTGGTGCTCGAAATCAACGACACTCCGCGCGCCGGCGACTTCCTCGTCAATCCCTGACCCGCGACTCCGGCCTTTCTTCTCGCACACTCGTTTGGAACGCGCAGAACTCGCAGGCTGGCTGCGACTTTCGCTCACGCCCGGCATCGGCGACGGTGCCGCACGCCGCCTGCTGGCGGCCTTCGGCTTGCCCGAGCGCATCTTCGCGCAGCCCGATGCCGCGCTGCGCGAGGTCGTCTCGCACGCGCAGGCCGAGGCGCTGATGCAGCCGCCCACCGGCCTGCAGGCCCAGATCGACCTGACCTGGCAATGGCTGCAGGCGGGCGACGACCAGGTCTCGCGCCGCGTGGTCACGCTCGGCGACGCCGGCTACCCGGCCTCCCTGCTCGAAATGGCCGATCCGCCGCTGATGCTCTACGTGCTCGGCGCCTGCGACTTCGATCTCACGCAGCTCGGCCACAGCATCGCCGTGGTGGGCAGCCGCAACCCCACGCCGCAGGGCGCGACCAATGCGCGCAGCTTCGCGAGGGCGCTCGGCGAGGCCGGACTGCCAGTGGTCTCGGGGCTGGCACTTGGCGTGGATGGCGCGGCGCACCTGGGCGCACTCGACGCGGCGGGCGATGTGCACCGGCTCGCGACAGTGGCCGTGGTCGGCACCGGGCTCGACCGGGTCTATCCCGCACGGCACCGCGACCTCGCGCACCGCATCACGCTGCAGGGGCTGATCGTGAGCGAGCTGCCGCTGGGTACGCCGCCGCTCACGCAGAATTTTCCGAAGCGCAACCGGCTCATCGCCGGGCTGGCGCGCGGCACGCTGGTGGTCGAGGCGGCGCTGCAGTCGGGCTCGCTGATCACCGCGCGGCTCACCTCCGAGCAGGGCAAGGAGGTGTTCGCGATCCCCGGTTCGATCCATTCGCCGCAATCGCGCGGTTGTCACGCGCTGATCCGCCAGGGCGCGAAGCTGGTGGAGTCGGTGGGCGACATCCTCGAGGAGCTGCCGCCCCTGCAGGCTCCGCGCATTGCGGCTGCGCCCGCGCCCAACGGTGCGAGCGCGGCGCCTCGGGCGGACAACCCGCTGCTGGAGGCCCTCGGCCATGAACCGGTGAGCCTCGACGCCCTCGGCGCGCGCACCGGCTGGAGTGCCGCGGCACTCCAGGCGAAGATGCTCGAACTCGAACTCGACGGCCATGTCTCGCGGCTTCCCGGCGGGCTCTTCCAGCGGGTGGCGGCCACCTAGCGCTGAGCGGGAGGCGTGGTGGCCGAGAAGATGTAGCGCGCAAAGCGCCACTGGCCATCCGGCTCCCTGTGCAGCAGGAACAGCTCCTGGTTGGACTCGGGTCCGGGCGGCGCTGCGCTGCCGAGCACCTGCACGGTCCCGTTGGAGCGCGTGCGGGCATAGGCCCAGCCCGGCGAGAGAACCCCCACCTCGTCGATCTCGAACCGGACGTTCAGCCTGATCGCACCGAACACGCGGTCGTAGCTCTCCCTGACGGCCTGGCGACCAACGGCGGGCATGCTGTTCTGCGGCATGAAGACGGCGTCCGCGGCGTAGAGCGCCATCACCTTGTCGGTGCTCGACGCGTTGAGCGCCTGCTCGTACTGCAGCAATTGCCTGCGGACGGCCTGCGCGTCGTCGCCATCGGCAGCAAAGGCAACGCCCGGCAGCACCATGGCCGCCGCTGCGGCCACCAGCATCTTGCGAAAAAAGCGGTTCATGGCTCGGCTCCTTGTTTGCTGCAGCCTGCCGCTCAGACGCGCACCACCAGCTTGCCGAGCGCGCCGTCGCTCTCCATCAGGCTGTGCGCGCGCCGGACATCGTCGAAGTCGAAGGTCTGGACCCGCAGCGAAGGCATGGCCACGTGCGCCACCCGCTCGGCGATCCAGGACAGGGGGGCGTCGTCCAGCGGCAGGGCCGGTGTACCGAGCATGCCGCTGCCGAAGAACGCCAGGCGCGTGGCCTGCGGAAGGTCGCTCATCAGCTGCAGGTTCTCCAGCACGGGCGCACCGCCCAGCAGGCCGATCACGACGGCGGTGCCGAAGGGCTTGAGGGCCTTTAGGCTGTCGCGCACGGTCGCGGCGCCGACGACCTCCAGGGCCACGTCGATGCCCTGCGGCGCGGCATCGCGCAGCTTGCCGGCGATCTCGCCCGTGTCGACCACCACCGCATCGGCGCCGATCGCCTTCAGCCGCGACGCGTTCTGCGCGGATCGCGTCGTGGCGACGACCTTGAGTCCGCGAGCCTTGGCATACGCCACGCCGGCCTGCCCGACGCCGGAGGTGGCGCCGCGCACCAGAAGCGTCTGGCCGGGGTCATGATCGATCAGCCGTCCCAGCGCGCCCCAGACCGTCAGGTAGCTCTCGGGCAGTGCCGCCAGCTCTTCCCACGAAAGCGTGGTCGCCTGCAGGTCCACGACGTTGCCGCGCAGCACGGTCACTTCCTCGGCGTAGCTTCCGTTGCGGGTGAACTGCAGTCCGCCCATCGCGGTGGCGACGCGCTGGCCGGGACGGAAGACGCCCGACGGGTCCTGCAGCACTTCGCCGACGGCCTCGATGCCCGGCACGACCTGGCCTTCGATGGGCCCCATCTTTCCGGCGCGACGATAGAGCTCCGCGCGGTTCAGCCCGAATGCGCGCACGCGGATGCGCACTTCGTCCGGACCCGGGGGCACCGACGGGATATCGCGCAACTGCAGAGCCTCGGGGCCGCCCGCACGTTCGATCACATAAGCCTTCATTTCGATTCTCCTTGGGAGTGAATGGCGCCCGAAGCGCACCACGGTTGATGAGCAACGCAGCTCGGCACCCGGGGCCATCGCCTCTTCGAACATCGGTTCGGGCCCCTTGCGTCTCTGCGTGGCTTGAACTCTAGGAGTCTCGAATCCAGAATGGAATGAACGAATCCGGCAACCATCCTTCCATATTTGAGAATCTGAAAATGGACCTCAACGCCACCCTGATGTTCGTGAACGCCGTCCAGTCGGGCAGCCTGTCGGCCGCGGCGGCACGAATGGACATCCCGCTGCCGACGCTGAGCCGGCGCATCCGGCAGCTCGAGCAGCAGGTCAACGTGCAGCTGCTGGAGCGCTCGGCGCGCGGCATCCAGCTCACGGATGCCGGGATGCGGCTGTACGAGCACGCAAGCCGGGGACTCGAGACACTGGCCGAGGGCGAGGAGGCGATCCGCAGCGACCAGGCGCGGCTGAAGGGACGGCTCAGGCTTTCGCTGCCCCCGGCCTTCGAGCCCTGGTGGGCGTTACTGCAGGACTTCCAGAATCAGTTTCCGGAGATCCGGGTGAGCGTGTATTCGACCGAGCGCCGTGTCGACCTCGTGCATGACGGCATCGACGTGGCGCTGCGGGTGGGAGCCGTTGCCGATGAATCGATGGTGGCGCGTCGCGTTGCTGCCTACCGGCACATGCTGGTCGCATCTCCAGCGCTGCTCAAGCGGCTGGGCAAGCCGCGATCGATCGACGACCTGCATCGCTTTCCCTGCGCGATGTGGTCCGCCGAACCGGGCAGCCGCAGCGTGTGGCGGCTCGGCGAGCAGGAGTTCGAGCCCACGCCCGTGTTGACGACGAACGACTACCTGCATCTTCGGGCCCGGGCCACCGACGGTGAAGTGATCACCGAGCTGCCGCCGTTCCTCGCGCAGCGGGAAATCGAAAAAGGCCGGCTGGAGCCGTTGCTCGCCAGGCACCAGCTTCCCGAGCAGGTCGTCCACCTGCTCTATCCATCGCACCGCCACCCGTCCAGCATCGTGCGGGCCTACCTGGACTTCTGCCGGCAGCATGTGGCTGCGTACCTGCATGCCGAGCCGGCCAGGGCCCGGCAGCGATGACCGCAGCAGATGCCTGCACCAATCGACATTGCACGAACGTCGGCTATATTGGGTCCATGTTCGAAGTGCTTGTTTTTGTGTACGAAAACTATTGGCGCGGCGATGCCTGCCCCGAAGCCGAACAACTGGGCCGCAAGCTCAGTGCTCACGGCTTCGAGGCGGAGGAGATCCGCGAAGCCCTTCACTGGCTCGACGGCCTCAGCCTTGCAACGCAAGGGATGCAGATCGAGCACAGCGCCGACGACGAGGCCACCGCCACGGTCGTGCTGTCCGGAGCGCCCCCTGCGGCCCTGCCTCAGTCCGGCAACGCGATGCGCGTGTACTCGCAGGCCGAGCAGGAGCACCTGGGTGCCGAGTGCCTCGGCTTCATCCGTTTTCTCGAATCCTCGGACGTGCTGCCCTGCGGGCTGCGCGAGATCGTCATCGAGCGCGCAATGGCCGCCCCCGGCGATCCGGTCGCGCTCGACGAGCTGAAGATCATCGTGCTGATGGTTCACTGGAGCACCGGCATCGAGCCCGATGCGCTGGTGCTCGACGAACTCTGCGAGAGCCGCGAAGGCCGCACGGCACACTAGGTTCGCCCCCAGGCTGCGCGGCACTTCGTGTCCGCTACGCCAACCCCCTACCGGGGGCAACACCGGAGGCCCGGCAAAGCCGGTTCCTCGGTGTTCCTGGAAAAGAGCGGGAGCCCGGCCGGCTAGTTGTGAAGCTTCAATAGGTTGTATCCGGTGTTCATCCGGATTGGGTTTGAGAGACTGGAAGTCGCCAAACACCCAATCCACTCAGGACGCCCAACCGGATGAACACCCATAAGCATGCCCGACTTACCTTTGCCCGCCGAATCGAGATGGTCAAGCAGATGACTTTGGAAGGCTTGGATGCCGTGAGCGCTGCAGCTGCGCACGGTGTCACTGCACCCACGGCCAGGAAGTGGCTTGGGCGGTACTTGGCAGGCGGAGAAGCCGCCTTGGCCGATGCATCTTCCAAGCCAGCACGCTCGCCCAGGGCCATCGACTCGGGTAAGGCCTTGCTCATCGTCGAGCTGCGCAAGCGTCGGATGTTGCAGGCACGCATTGCACGCAGCGTGGGCGTCTCGGCCTCGACCGTTAGCCGCGTGCTGGCGCGAGCAGGCATGTCCAAGCTGAGCGACCTGGAGCCTGCCGAGCCGATCGTGCGTTATGAGCACGAAGCTCCGGGCAGTCTGCTGCATATCGACACCAAGAAGCTTGGACGCATCGTGCGACCCAGCCATCGCGTCACGGGCAACCGGCGCGACTCGGTCGATGGGGCAGGCTGGGAGACGCTGTTCGTGGCGATCGATGATCACGCCAGGGTGGCCTTCACCGCCATGCATCCAGACGAGAAGCAGGCGCAGGCAGCCCTGTTCCTGCGCAATGCCGTGGCTTATTACGCCCGCTTGGGCATTGCCGTGCAACGACTGCTGACGGACAACGGTTCGGCGTTCCGCTCGCGAGAGTTCAGGTCGACTTGCATCGAACTCGGCATCAAGCACAGCTTCACGCGGCCCTACCGGCCGCAGACCAACGGCAAAGCCGAGAGGTTCATCCAGTCCGCGTTGCGTGAGTGGGCCTATGGCTGGACCTACCAGAACTCAGCCCAACGAATCGACGCCTTGGCAGACTGGCAGCACCACTACAACTGGCATCGCCCGCACAGCGGCATTGGCGGCATCGCACCTATGTCCAGACTCAACTCGTCAAGAAACAACCTCTTGACGCTTCACAGCTAGTTCAGGAGACGCTCGGGATTCGCGTCGAGCTTCGCCAGCGCTTCGCGCGTGGCGCGCACCGTGAGCGTTTCCTCTTCGGCCGGCACCAGCAGGCCGGCCTGCAGGTAGGTCGCCAGGCGCCCGGCCTGGATCAGGAAGCTGCGTCCATCCCCCGACGCGAAAAGATGCAGCTGCTTGCGCTCGCTGCGCCAGACGAACTGGACCTGGCTCACGCGGTCGTTGTGGTCGAGCATGAACCAGTTGCCCACCTGCAGCTCGTGCGCCCAGCTGATCATGTCCTCGGGCACCTTGGCACCGGCGGTGTCGGGAATGACTTCGATCGACGCAGCGTCCACGCCCAGCAGCAGTTCGATGCTCTGGGCGTCGAGCGGCAGGTCGGCGGTGCCGCCCACGTCGCTCACGAAGTCTTCGAGGTGCGCCAGGCGCTCGGCCATGGCTTCGATCTTGGCCTGCGGAATCGCCTCGGTCTTCGACAGGAAGGCGTCGGACAGCGTGGCGCCGATGATCTTGATCTGCGCTTCCTGCGGCTCGTCGACGATGCCCAGCAGCGCCATGCCCTGGCGCAGGCGCTGCAGCAGCTGCGGCAGGTCCTGAATGACGCGGGCGCGGTCGGTGCGGTTGGGCTTGGCGCTCGCGGCCCACACCAGCTCGGAGGCCACGCGCTTGAGCATCACGGTCTGCTCGCCCTGCGCGCCATAGCGCAGCGCGGCAATGGCGAGCACCTCGGCCCAGATCTTGAAGAGGAACTCCCGGATCTCGTCGCGCACCGGCATGTCGTTCAGCATCTTGCGCAGCTCGATGGTGTACTGGATCGCCATCGTTTCCTTCTGCTCGACCTGCTGCGCCACGCTCATCACGCGCTGCGTGGTGTCGCTCTGCGTCAGGTAGCGGTTGAGGAAGGCGACGAATTCGTCGAATACCAGCTTGAATACGCGCTGGCCGGTCTCGGGGTACTGCTCGATCACCTGCACCACGCGGCGGATCTCGCCTTCGAGCGCGCTGCCGGTGATGGCGGCCGCGTCGAAGCCCATCACGCACGAGCCCATGCGGTCGATCAGCATGCGCGCGGGATGCTGCAGGGTGCCGAAGAACTCGGGCTCGGCGATGGCCACGCGCAGAACCGGCATCTGCAGGCGCGCGAACCACACGCGGGCCGAGAACGGGATGCGCTCCTCGGCAAGGATCGCCTGGAACATCAGCGCCACGATCTCGACCGTGGCCTTGTCGGCCGTGGTGGGCGCGCGCTTTTTGAGTTCGGCGGTGCGCCGGCGCAGGTCGACGGCCGTCTGCTGCATCAGCGTGGCCTGTTCGCCCGCGCCTTCCATGTACTGCGTGGCGGCCATGCGGTAGGCGACCTCGGCTTCGGCAATGGCGCCCGCGAACGTCCTGGAGAAAGCGCGCGGCGCCCCGCCGCCCTGGCCCGGCTGGCCGCCCGGGCCCGTGGCACGGCCGTCCCCGCCTGCTCCCGCTGTCTGGAACGGCCCGGCGCCGCCGCCCGCATCACCGCCGATGCGTGCCGTCACGAAGCGCTTGAGGCTCAGCAGCGCGGTCTGGGCACGCTGCCGCGCAATCGTCAGCGGCGAGGTGCTCATGGTCGACGTGGGGGCCGCGGTGGTCGGCACGGACATCTGCTGGGGATCGAAGCTGAAACCGGTCCGCTGCATGTTCTGGGGCGCACCGGAGATCCCGCTGTCGACCGGAGCGGCACCCGATCCGCCACCACCGCCGCCGCTTCCCCCTGCGCTGCCCGTGCGCCGGACAAAGCTCTTGAGGTCGATCTCCTGCATCACGCCGTTGGCGATCAGGTAGGCGTTGGCGTTCTCATAGGCCTTGACGATCACGTCGACCAGGCCCTGCTGCACGGTGTCCTGCACGCGGGTCCAGAGACCGCGGCTCAGGCCCACCGCGAGCCATTGCTCGACCAGCAGCTTGGCCAGCGTCTCGGGCTTGAGCACGTCCTTGGCGTCGAGTTCGGTGGTGCCTTCGAGGTGCTGGATGCGCAGGCGCAGGTCGCTGAGCTCGAAGCTGGCCTTGTCGTGGATCAGCTGGGCGAGGCGCGAGGAGAGGATGTTGCTCTCGACCACCTCGTCGCCGATCAGCTCGAGCCGCAGCGCCGAAGGCATGCTCGACGCGCCGCCGGAGGCGGCCAGCGCCTTGCGCCAGCCAGTCTGGGAAAGCGTGACCCACTGCGTGGCCTGGCCCTGGAACGCGACGAAGTCGTCGCGGTTCTCCTGCATGGCGCGGGCGGTGCCGGCCTCGGTGGCCAATGCCGTCAGCCGGTCCCGGATCGCGCGGGCCAGCGGCACGATGGCGCCTTCCGTGGCCGATACGAAACGCTCACGCGTCTCGCGTGCGAGCTGCAGGGAAGAGGCGGACCGCGCAGTGCTCATTGAAAAATCGGAAGGGCCAGGGTGGTCTGTTCGTCGGCAACAACCGCGAGCTTGCATCGGGACGGGCTACCGCACAAGTGTGGAAGTGCCCGGCGTTGCATGCGAACCGCGGTGGCGGTGTTGCCGCCGCCGTCCTGTTGTTGAACCCTGAAGTATCCGTCAGACGACGGCGCCGGCGTTCGGGTCGTCCTCGGAGCCGCCGTCGCGCTTGGCCGGGCCGCCCTTGACCAGGTCCTCGCGCTTCACGCCCAGCCACATGGCGATCGCCGCCGCCACGAAGGCCGACGAGTAGATGCCGAAGCAGATGCCGATGGTCAGCGCCAGGGCGAAGTAGTGCAGCGTAGGGCCGCCGAAGAAGAACATCGACAGCACCACCAGCTGGGTGGAACCGTGGGTGATGATGGTCCGGCTGATGGTCGAGGTGATCGCGTTGTCGATGATCTCGGTGGTCGACATCTTGCGGTAGCGGCGGAAGTTCTCGCGGATGCGGTCGAAGATCACGACCGATTCGTTCACCGAGTACCCCAGTACCGCCAGCACCGCCGCCAGCACCGCCAGCGAGAACTCCCACTGGAAGAAGGCGAAGAAGCCCAGGATGATCACCACGTCGTGCAGGTTCGCCAGAACAGTAGCCAGCGCAAACTTCCATTCGAAGCGGAACGCCAGGTAGATCATGATGCCGACGACCACCATGGCGAGGGCCTTCAGGCCGTTGGTGGTGAGCTCGTCGCCCACCTGCGGGCCGACGAACTCGTTGCTGCGCAGCTCCACCGTGGGCTCGGCCGCCTTCAGCGCGTTCATCACCTCGGCGCTCTGCTGGGCGGAGGTTGCACCCTTCCTCACCGGCAGGCGGATCTGCACCGACTTGCCGAAGCTCTGCACCTGCACTTCGGTGTAGCCCAGCGTGCCGACGATTTCACGGACCTTGCCGACGTCGGCCGACTGCGTGTAGGCGACTTCCATCACCGTGCCGCCGGTGAACTCCACCGACAGGTGCAGGCCGCGGTGGAACAGGAAGAACACCGCCAGTACGAAGGTGACGACGGAAACGATGTTCAGCACCACCGCGTGGCGCATGAACGGGATGGTCTTGTGGATGCGGAAGAATTCCATGGCTGTGCGTCCCTTTTGCCTCTTACTTCGTCTCGGCCACGGCCGTGCCGTCAGCCGCGGGGCGCCAGACCGTGCCGATGGACACCGTCTTGAGCTTCTTCTTCTGGCCGTACCAGAAGTTCACGAGGCCGCGCGAGAAGAACACGGCCGAGAACATCGAGGTGACGATGCCGATGCAGTGCACCACCGCGAAGCCGCGCACCGGGCCCGACCCGAAGGCCAGCAGCGCGATGCCCGCGATCAGCGTGGTCACGTTGGAGTCCAGGATGGTGCCCCAGGCGCGTTCGTAGCCCGCGTGGATGGCCGCCTGCGGCGACGCCCCGTTGCGCAGTTCCTCGCGCACGCGCTCGTTGATCAGCACGTTGGAGTCGATGGCGACGCCGATGGCCAGCGCCATGGCCGCGATGCCGGGCAGCGTGAGCGTGGCCTGCAGGATCGAGAGGATGGCCACCAGCAGCATGAGGTTGACGGCCAGCGCGATCGACGAGAACAGGCCGAACAGCGCGTAGTAGATGCACATGAACACCATGATCGCGGCGAAGCCGTACATCACGCTGTCGAAGCCCTTCTTGATGTTCTCCGCACCCTGCGTCGGGCCGATGGTGCGTTCCTGGATGATTTCCATCGGCGCGGCCAGCGAGCCGGCGCGTAGCAGCAGCGCGAGGTCGTTGGCCTCGGCCACGGTCATCGAACCCGAGACCTGGAAGCGATTGCCGAGTTCGCCGTTGATCGAGGGAGCCGTGAGCACTTCGCCCTTGCCCTTCTCGAAGATCAGCATGGCCATGCGCTTCTTGTAGTTCTCGATGCTGACCTGCTTCATGATGCTGCCGCCCTTCGAGTCCATGGTCAGGTCAACCTTGGGCTGGTTGCTCTGCTGGTCGAAGCCGGGCTGCGCGTCGGTGAGGTTCTCGCCGGTGACGAGCACCTGCTTCTTCACTATCACCGGTCGACCGGAGCGGTCGAGGAATTTCTCGGAGCCGAAGGGCACCGGGCCGCCGCTCAGTTCGGCGGCGCGGCCTTCGGCGCTTTCGTCCACCATGCGCATTTCGAGCGTGGCGGTGCGGCCGATGATCCGCTTGGCCTGGGCCGGGTCCTGCATGCCGGGCAGCTGCACGACGATGCGGTCGATGCCCTGCTGCTGGATTACCGGCTCGGCTACGCCGAGTTCGTTGATCCGGTTGTGCAGCGTGGTCACGTTCTGCTTGAGCGCCGCGTCCTGGAAGCGGCGGGCGGCTTCGGGCTTGATGCTCGCCACGATGCGCCATTCGTTGCCCTGCTGGGTCTCGACGGTGCTGAGGTCGGGCATCTGGTCCTGGATCAGGCGCCGGGCGATTTCCACGCTGTCGGCGTCGCGCAGCGTGACCTCGACGGTCTGGCCGTTGCGGTTCACGGCACTGCCGCGCACCTTCTTCTCGCGCAGGCTCGAGCGGATGTCGCCGGCGAAGGACTCGGCCTTCTTGTCGAGCACGCCGCGCATGTCGACCTGCAGCAGGAAGTCGACGCCGCCGCGCAGGTCGAGGCCCAGGTACATCGGGAAGGCATGCAGCGCCGTCAGCCACGAGGGCGAGCGCGACACGAGGTTCAGCGCCACCGTGTAGGAGGCGTCGTCCGCGTCGGGCACCAGCGCCTGCTGCAGCGTGTCGCGCGCCTTGATCTGGTCGTCGGTGGTGGCAAAGCGCGCCCGCACCGCGGTCGGCTCGAGGCTCAGCAGGTCGGGCTCGAGGCCGGCTGTCTTGAGCAGCTCGTGCACCTTGGCCTGGGTCGACGCGTCGATCTTGACGGTGGACTTCGCCGCCGACACCTGCACCGCAGGCGCTTCACCGAAGAAATTGGGCAGGGCGTAGATGAGCCCCACGAGCAGCACGACCACGATGATCGCGTACTTCCAGACCGGGTAACGGTTCATGAGAAAGCGCTTTTTCTGAAACGGAACACGGCGTGATCTGGGGCCTGCGCCGCAAGGCGCAAGGTTCAGCTCACGCTTTTATTTGACGGCGCCCTTGGGCAGGACCTGCACCACGGCGCTGCGCTGGATCTTGATCTCGACGCCGTTGGCGATCTCGAGGCCGAGGTACTGGTCGCCCAGCGAGGTGATCTTGCCGAGCACGCCGCCGGCGGTGGCGACTTCGTCGCCCTTCGCCAGGGCCTCGATCATGGCGCGGGCTTCCTTCTGGCGCTTCATCTGGGGCCGGATCATGACGAAGTACAGCACCACGAACATCAGCACCAGGGGCAGCATGCTGCCGAGCGAGGACATCATGTCGCCGCCGCCTGCAGCGGGCGCGGTCTGGGCGAAAGCAGAGGAAATGAACAAGAGAGTCTCCAGCAGAGGGAAGAGAAAGAAAACGTATGGAAGCGCGGGCGACACCCGCAGTCCCTTGGGCTTCGCGGCTGCGTGGGATGCAGGCCGGGAGTCAAAGCGCGGCGGGGCTCGGCCGCGCACAGCACCGGGCATTGTATTCGGCGCGGATGGCCGCTTTGCGCGCTTATCCGGCGCAGTGGGGAGGGCTTTCCTGCAATCGGGATCGACCGCGCCTTGCTACGCTTTCAATAGCAAAGAGCGCCCGTGGGGCGCCCTCGATACGATCAACCGGACCTGAAGATCAGGCCGCCGCGCGCGGCGCCTGCGGGTTGCGCCACCTGGACATCAGCTCGCTCCAGCGGGCGCGGGCCGCCGCCAGGTTGCGGTCCTTCACGTGGCCGTAGCCGCGGATCTGCTCGGGCAGGCCGGCGATCTCCAGCGCCAGCGCGTGGTTGTCGGCACGCAGGGCGCCGATGACTTCCTCGATGCTGGCGCGGTATTCGCCGATCAGCGCGCGCTCGGTCCTGCGTTCTTCCGTGCGGCCGAAGACGTCGAGCGCCGTGCCGCGCAGGCCCTTGAGCTTCGCGAGGAACCTGAAGCCGGTCAGCATCCACGGGTCGAACTTCTGCTTCTGCAGCTGCCCCTTGGAGTTCTTCTTCGCGATGATCGGCGGAGCCAGGTGGTAGTTGAGCTTGTAGTCCCCCTCGAACATGCCCTCGACGCGGTCGAGGAAGGCGCGGTCGGTGTGCAGGCGGGCGACTTCGTATTCGTCCTTGTACGCCATCAGCTTGAACAGGTAGCGCGCGACAGCCTCGGTCAGCGCCATGCTCTTGCCGGCGGCCGACTCGGCCTGCTGCACCTTGCCCACGAACTGCCTGTATTCCTCGGCATAGGCCGCGTTCTGGTAGCCCGTCAGGAACTCCACGCGGCGCGCAACGATGCTCTCGACCGATTCGCGCTTCTTGAACTCGATGACCTGGCCCGGGCGCACGCGCTTCTGCAACTCTTCGGGACGCACCGCCGCCTGGCGGCCCCATTCGAAGGCCGCCTTGTTGTTCTCGATGGCCACCGCGTTCAGCTCGATGGCGCGCATCAGCGACTCGTGCGCCAGCGGGATCCAGCCCTTCTGCCAGGCGTAGCCCAGGATCATCGGATTGACGTAGATGGTGTCGCCCATCAGCGTGGTCGCGGCGGCATCCGCGTCGAAGCTGCCCACGCCGTCGATGCCCACGGCGCGCGCGATCTCGGCGGCGCAGGCTTCTTCCGGGTTCTTCCAGTTGGCGTTGCGCACGAAGGCGGCCGTCGGCGAGCTGTGGCTGTTGAGCGCCACGTGCGTGCGCCCTTCGCGCATGCGCGCCATGGTCTCGGCGTTCACCGTGACCAGCGGGTCGCAGGCCAGGATCAGGTCGGCCGCCGCCGTGCCCACGCGCGTGGTGCGGATATCGTCCTGCGTGTCGCCGATGAGCACATGGCTCCAGGTGGCGCCGCCCTTCTGCGCGAGGCCGGCCGCATCCTGCGTGACGATGCCCTTGGCCTCGATGTGCGCGGCCATGCCCAGCAGCTGGCCGATGGTGATCACGCCGGTGCCGCCGACACCCGCCACCACCACGCCCCAGACCTTGCCGCCGGCCAGCGACGGAATCGCGGGCTCGGGCAGCAGGCCGAACTCGGCCGGCGTGCCTGCCTTGTTCTTGCCCTTCTTCCTGAGCTGGCCGCCCTCGACGGTCACGAAGCTCGGGCAGAAGCCCTTCAGGCAGCTCATGTCCTTGTTGCAGCTGCTCTGGTTGATGGTGCGCTTGCGGCCGAACTCGGTCTCCAGCGGCTCCACGCTCAGGCAGTTGCTCTGCACGCTGCAGTCGCCGCAGCCTTCGCAGACCAGCTCGTTGATGACCACGCGCTTGGCCGGATCGACGGCCGTGCCGCGCTTGCGGCGGCGGCGCTTCTCGGTGGCGCAGGTCTGGTCGTAGATGATGGCCGTGGTGCCGGCGATGGCGCGGAACTCGCGCTGCACGTCGTCGAGCAGGTCGCGGTGCTTCACCTGCACGTGGTCGCCGGGGATGTTCACGCCCTCGTACTTCTCGGGCTCGTCGGTGACGATGACGACCTTCTTGGCGCCCTCGGCATGCAGGCTCTCGGCGATCTGCAGCACCGAATGGCCCTCGGGCCGCTCGCCGACCTGCTGGCCGCCGGTCATGGCGACCGCGTCGTTGTAGAGGATCTTGTAGGTGATGTTCACGCCCGCCGCGATGCTCTGGCGAATGGCGAGCAGGCCGCTGTGGAAGTACGTGCCGTCGCCCAGGTTGGCAAAGATGTGCTGGTCGGTCGTGAAGGGCTGCTGGCCCACCCATGGCACGCCCTCGCCGCCCATCTGCGTGAAGCCGATGGTGGAGCGGTCCATCCAGGTCGCCATGAAGTGGCAGCCGATGCCGCCCATCGCGCGCGAGCCTTCGGGCACCACGGTGCTGGTGTTGTGCGGGCAGCCCGAGCAGAACCAGGGCTGGCGCGTGGCGTCTGCCACGCCGGTGGAGGCCTGCTGCACCACCATCGAGCGCTCCTTGGCCTCGAGGATGGCGAGCTGCGCGTCGATGCGCGCGGTCATGTCGGCGCCGGCTGCCGCCAGCAGGCCGGTCTTCTTCAGGCGCGTGGCGATGGCCTTGGCGATGAGCGCCGGGTTCAGGTCGGCGTTGGCGCGCAGCAGCGTGTGCGCGGTCGGGTTGGGCATCGACCATTCGCCGCCCGAGTAGCCCTCGGCCGCGTGCACCTCGCCCTCGTCGAACTTGCCGACCACGTTGGGCCGCACGTCGGAGCGCCAGTTGTAGAGCTCTTCCTTCAGCTGGTATTCGATGACCTGGCGCTTCTCTTCCACCACCAGGATCTCCTGCAGGCCTGTGGCGAACTGGCGCGTGAGCTGCGCCTCCAGCGGCCACACCACGCCCACCTTGTGCAGGCGGATGCCGAGCTGGCGGCAGGCCGCGTCGTCCAGGCCCAGGTCGATCAGTGCCTGGCGGGTGTCGTTGTAGGCCTTGCCGCTGGCCATGATGCCGAAGCGGTCGTTCGGGCCCTCGATCACGTTGTGGTTGAGCCGGTTGGCGCGGATGTAGGCCAGCGCGGCGTACCACTTGTAGTGCATGAGCCGGGCTTCCTGCTCCAGCGCATGGTCGGGCCAGCGGATGTGCAGGCCGCCGGGCGGCATCTCGAAGTCGGTGGGAATGACGATCTCGACGCGCTCGGGGTCGATCATGGCCGTGGCGCTCGACTCGACGATCTCCTGGATCGTCTTCATGCCCGACCACACGCCCGAGAAGCGGCTCAGCGCGAAGGCGTGGATGCCAAGGTCGAGGATTTCCTGCACGTTCGCCGGGAAGAACACCGGCGTGCCGCAGGCCTTGAAGATGTGGTCGCTCTGGTGCGCGGCCGTGCTGCTCTTGGAGATGTGGTCGTCGCCCGCCACCGCGATCACGCCGCCGTACTGGGTGGTGCCGGCCATGTTGGCGTGCTTGAACACGTCGGAGCAGCGATCCACGCCCGGGCCCTTGCCGTACCAGATGCCGAAGACGCCGTCGAACTTGTTGGTGCCCTGCGGAGAGAAGCCCAGTTGCTGGGTGCCCCAGAGCGCGGTGGCGGCCAGCTCTTCGTTCACGCCGGGCTGGAAGACGATGTTCTGTTCCTTGAGGAACTTGCTGGCCTTCCACAGCGCCTGGTCGTAGCCGCCGAGCGGGGAGCCGCGGTATCCGCTGATGAAGCCGGCGGTGTTCTTGCCGGCCTGCTGGTCGCGCAGCCGCTGCAGCATGGGCAGCTTCACGAGGGCCTGGACGCCGCTCATGAAGGCGCGGCCGTAGTCGAGGGAGTATTTGTCGTCGAGCGTGACGGTTTCTAGGGCCTTGCGAATGTGCGCGGGTAGCGGTGCATTCATGTCGTCTGTCTCCGTTTGGCAGGGCCTCGTGGGCCTGGCTGTTTCTGGGTCTGTGCCCGGGTAGGGCACGAGCCCATGATCCCGCAAAGTGTATGCCGGGGTCCGCGACAGGTGTTTGCGTTCTTTGCCGGGAAAAACGCGTATCCAGAAAGAATCTTGCTTAACATCGCCATCCATGGAAAGCATTGACAAGTTCGACCTCGCAATCCTGCAAGAACTGCAGGCCGATGGGCGCCTCACCAACGCCGAGCTTGCGCAGCGCGTGGGCCTCTCGGCGGCGCCCTGCTGGCGCCGGGTGCGCGCGCTGGAGGAGGCGGGCTTCATCAAGGGCTATCACGCCGAGATCGACCGCCACAAGATCGGGCTGGGCGTGCTCGCCTTCGTGCGCGTGGACACCGAGCGCGTCACCCACGAGGCCACGCGCAAGCTGGAGGACGCGATCCGCAAGCTGCCCGACGTGATCGCCTGCCACTACATCAGCGGCACCGGCACCTTCGAACTGCAGGTGGTGGCGCAGGACCTCGACAGCTTCTCGGCCTTCGCGCGCCAGCACCTCATGAACCTGCCGAACGTGAAGGACCTGCACACCAGCTTCTCGCTGGGCGAGGTGAAGGCCAGCAGCGCGCTGCCGCTGGGCCACCTGGGCAGCGCCGCCCGGCAGCGCGCGTCCTAGCCCTCAGGTCAGCGCCGTTCGCTCCGGCTGGCATCGCGGATCGCGCGGAATTCGGACCCCGGCCCCCACTCGGGCCAGCGCCGGCTGTTCGCCAGCGTCTCGCCCACGCGGTAGAGCAGCGGCAGGTCGTGCGCCATGCCGGCGAAGGACCAGTCGGCGCGCCATTCGTCGGCGGGCTGGTGGTAGCGATCGGCGGTGTAGGCCTTGCTCGCCGCTTCGCCGGCCGCGAGACCGCCTTCCACCAGATCGTTGCCCGAGGCGAAGGACAGCGCAGGCACGCCGCGCTTGGCGAACGAGAAATGGTCGGAGCGGAAGAAATGGCCGGCCTCGGGGTGCGGGTCCGTCGCGTAGGCCAGGCCGAAGCCCCTGGCCTGCTCGACCAGCAGGTCCTGCAGCTGCGAGACCGCGCTGCCCGAGGTGCTGAAGTTGCGCGCAGTGCCCTCGGGGCTGAGCGCATCCATGTTGATGACGGCCACCGTCTTCTCCAGCGGGTACAGCGGCCTGGCGCCGTAGAACTCGGAGCCGAGCAGGCCGCGCTCCTCGGCCGTCACCGCCAGGAACACGACCGAGCGATCGGGCTTGCTGCGCGCGCTCGCGAAGGCGCGGCCCATCTCGATCAGCGCGGCCAGGCCGGTGCCGTTGTCGACGGCGCCGTTGTAGATCCGGTCGCCCTTCGCGTCGGGCGCGCCCACGCCCAGGTGGTCCCAGTGGGCGCTGTAGATCACCGTCTCGCCCGGGTGCCTGCGGCCCTCGACGCGGCCCACCACGTTCTTCGAGACGATCACCTGCCGGTCGATCGCGTACTCGGCCGACAGGCTCGCGTCCTTCAGCAACTGGGGCTGGAACTCGCGGGTCTGCGCGAGCTTCTTCTGCGCCTCGAAGTCCAGCCCGGCGCGGCGCAGCAGGTCGACCGCCACGTCGCGCTGGATCCAGCCCTCCAGCTTCGGATGCACTGCCGCCGGCTTGTCGCGCTCGATGTCGAGCATGGTCGCGGTGTTGGAGTTCTTGACCGTGGCCCAGCCGTAGGCGGCGGGAGCGGTCTCGTGCACGATCAGCACGCCCAGCGCACCGCGGCGCGCGGCCTCCTCGAACTTGTAGGTCCAGCGGCCGTAGTAGGTCATGGCCTTGCCGCCGAAGTCGCCGCTGCCGGTCTCGAAGTCGGGGTCGTTCACCAGCACGACGGCGATCTTGCCCTTGAGGTCGACGCCTTTGTAGTCGTCCCAGCGCCGCTCGGGCGCGCTGACGCCGTAGCCCACGAAGACCAGCGGCGCCTGCTGGATCGAGACCGCCGTGGAGCCGTCGAGCGCCGCACGCACCGCGATCTGCTCGCCCTGCGCCAGCGCGTCGCGCTGCGCGCCCACCTGCAGCGTGATCTGCGGCGTGCCGCGGAACTCGGTCTTCACCAGCGGCACCGATTGCGTCCATGTGCGGCGGCCACCCTCGAGTTCCCCGCCGGGCACGAGGCCGGCGGCCTTGAACTGGGCCACGAGGTAGTCGACCGTCTTCGCCTCCGCCGGGGTGGCCGGCGCGCGGCCCTCGAAATCGTCGCCCGAAACTGTCTTCACGATCTGCGACAGGCGCTGCGGATCGAAGCGCGGCGCCGGCGGATCGGCCGCCCGCGCGCCCGTGGCGCTCCATGCAAGGCCGATGCCGCAGAGAAGAGAAGCAAGCCGGAGGGTCGTCATGCAAGGCTCCTGAACAGGGAAGCCCCGGATGCTAGCCAGCGGGCACCGGTCGCTCTTCGATGTCCTTCATCCCGCCCGGAGAACCTTAGTTAGCCCGCGTCCGCGAAGGAACCCAAAGGGACAAAAGAAAGGGGCCGGCCCCACGAGAAGGCCGGCCCCGATCAGCCGAAAGCTCGCGCGCCCGGACGCTCAGAAGGTCATTTCCTTCTCGACGTCCTGCAGCTTGCGGCGGGCCAGCGCCAGGTTCGACTTGGCCTTGTCCAGCACGAAGTAGATGAACACGCCTTCGTGGCGCGCCATCGGGCGCAGCAGGTGGTACTGCTTGCCGAGGGTGATCAGGATGTCCTCGATGCTGTCGTTCAGGCCGAGGGCGCGCATGGTCTTGAGCTTGGCGCGCATCACTTCGGTATTGCCCGCGGCGGCCACTTCGAGGTCGACGCCGGTACCGATGGAGCCCAGCATCATGCCGCTGGAAGAATCGACCACGGCCGCGCACAGGGCGCCGTCGGCGGTCAGGAGGTTTTCGAGGTTGCTCTGGATCGAAGCCATTTGAAGGTTGTCCTGTAGGTCATGCGAATGAAGGGATGAAGCAGGGGCGTCGCATGCAAACCGCCACCGCCGGCAGATCAGGGGGCTTCCAATGCGCGCACGCAGGCAGCGGTCCGGTACATCACCTGCGCGAGCACCGCGCCGGCGTCGGCGATGACGTTCACCACCAGCTCGGTTTCGCCGTTGCGCACAGGGCTGACAAGCGCGAAGCCGTTGTCGGTGGTCACCGTGATGCCGGTGCAGCGGCCGAGCCGGGCCTCCTGCGACACGACGGCGCCCATGGCGGAAATCGAGCTGGCCATCGCGGCGATGCGCGAGGCCTGGAAGTCGCGGATGCTGGCGCTGGCGATCTCGAAGCCGTCAGGCGTGGCAACCACCACCGAGGCGACGCCGGTCGTCTCGTCGAGCAGGCGCCGGACTTCTTCCGCGGCGCGCGCCCTGATGGCGTGGGGAATCCTCATGGCGCGACCTCCTCGTCGAGCACCTCGATCTGCATCAGCAGCGTTTCGATCAGCGCGACCACGTCGTCCCTGCGGCGCGGGTCCACCGCCAGCATCGGAAACACCAGCCCGCGCGCGGCCAGCGCGCCCGCGTAGTCGTCGAGCGTGGGCGAAGGATGCGAGGACATGCGGCTCACGCCGAGCGCGCACGGCATCTTGCGGATCGCGTCCGCGAAGCCGTCGAGGTAGACCGCCAGGTCGGCAAGCGGATCGGGCCGGCTGTTGTCGATCAGGATCGCCAGGCCCAGCGCGTCGCGCACCAGGATCTTCCACACGAAGTCGAAGCGGGCCTGCCCCGGCGTGCCGTACAGGCGCAGCCGGTCGCCGTTGTCCAGCGTGACCTGGCCGAAGTCCAGCCCGACGGTGGTGGTGGCCTTTGCGACCGAGGTGTCGGCATTGGCGACATCGGTGCTGATCGGCGCGGTCTCGCTGATGGCGGCGATGGCGGTCGTCTTGCCCACGCCCATCGGGCCCGTGAAGACGAGCTTGTATTCCCTCATTTCCACTCCCGCTCAGGCCAGCCCGAGGCGCTGGCGGATGCGCGAGAGCAGGCCCTGCTTGCGCCGCGCGGCATCGCCGCCGGCCGGCGCGCGAGAAGGCACCGGCGCCTCCTCGGCCCAGGCCAGGGCGCCTTCGCCGTCGAGCAGGCCGAGGAAGGTGCTGCACACCTCGACGTCGACGCGGCCGAGCACGCTGAGGCTTTCCGCCGACTGCGTGCTCCTGGAAAGCGCGGCCGCCAGCCGGACGAAGGCCGGATGGCGCTGCAGGGTCGCCTGCGAGGGCCAGCGCACCAGCGAGGCGCGCATGCTGGCGGAGCGCTGCGCGGCGCGCGGTGCGTCGCCGGACGGGGTGCCCGGCCCGACCTGGTTGAGGAGCTCCACCAGTTCCTCGGCATAGATGGGCCGCGCGAGCGCGCGGCTGGCGCTCGCGGCGGCGGCACCGCCGCGGGCCACCATGGGCACCACGAAGCGTGCCCTGAGCGCCTGCCACTCGGAGGCCGGGACATCGCCGTCCATCAGCAGCAGATCGCAGGATCGCGATTCGCTGACAGTCCAGCGCGAACGGAGATTGGAGCTGAGGCGCACGATGATTCTCAGGAGCTCGACCTCAACCTGAGGGAGCCCCAAGACGCCCAGAACGAGAGACATACCTTCTTCTTCCCTGATGACTTGTTTTCAAAGGTTTGCCATTGTTATTCCTGTTAACTATTGGTGTATTGCAAATCGGGCCACCCCCTGAAATTGGGGCAGGCAACGAGAAGAAATCCACAGCATTTGTTACCAGGCAGGGTCTCGGCACCACATCCGCGCACGCCGGGATGTAACAGGGGGCCGGCGGCCGGGAGCCTAAAATCCCGCTCCTTTGCCCTTTTTGGGCGGCCTTGGCCGCCACTTCCCGGAGATAACCCCATGAACCGCATCCGGCGCGCCCTGTCGCTCGTTCTTCTGGCCACCAGCGCGGCCTTCGGCCTGGGAGCCCAGGCCCAGAACCGCGAACTCATCGTGGCCTCCAGCGCCACCTACGCGCCCTTCGCCTTCGAGAACAAGGACAAGCAGATCGTCGGCTTCGACATCGACATCATCAATGCCATCGCCAAGCAGCAGGGCCTGAAGATCAAGATCGTCAACACGCCCTTCACCGGCATCTTCGGCGCGCTGAACAACGGCGACGTCGACCTCGTGATCTCGGGCGTGACCATCAACGAGAAGCGCAAGCAGAGCTACGACTTCACGCCGCCCTACTTCGCGGCCCGCCAGCTGATCGCGCTGCCGAAGAACAGCAAGGTCGCCTCGCTGAAGGACCTGGCCGGCAAGAAGATCGCCGTGGTCAGCGCCTCCACCGCCGACGACATCGCCTCGCGCGAATTCGGCAAGACCAGCCCCGACATCCGCCGCTTCGAGAGCACGCCGCTCATCATTTCCGAGCTGGCCGGCGGCGGCGTCGATGCCGCCATGGGCGACAACGGCGTGATCGCCTACCGCGTGGCGCAGAACCCCGATCTGAAGACGCTGGACGACAAGTCCTTCCCCGAAGAAGGCTTCGGCATCGTTGTGAAGAAGGGCGACAAGCCCCTGCTCGACAAGCTCACGGCCGGCCTCGCCGCCATCCGCGCCGACGGCAGCTACGTGACGATCTACAAGAAGTGGTTCAACAAGGACCCGAACGTGCGCTGAGCCGCACGGCATTTCATTGAATACGGCCGCCCTCCAGCGGCCGTTTCGTTTTCGGTCGACAAGAGAGAGTTGAGGACGCAGGCATGGAACAACCGGTGCTGCTTTTTGGATGGTTCCGATGGGACATCCTCGTGGAATACAAGGACCTGTTCTGGCAGGGCGCATGGATGACGCTGCGCATGACGGTGGTCTGCGTGCTGCTGGGCGCGAGCTGGGGGCTTTGCCTCGCGCTCGCGCGGCTGGCGCACCCGCGCCACGCACCGTGGACCTGGGTCGCGCGCTTCTTCCTGCGCTGGCCGGCCACGGTGTACGTGAGCTTCTTCCGCGGCACGCCGCTGTTCGTGCAGATCCTCCTGATCCACTTCGCGGTGATGCCGGTGTTCATCCACCCGACCTCGGGCATCCTGATCGACGGCGAGCTCGCGCGCACGCTCAAGCAGGAGCATGGCGCGCTCATCTCGGGCGTGGTCGCGCTCACGCTCAACTCGGCGGCCTACATCTCCGAAGTGTTCCGCGCGGGCATCCAGTCGATCTCGCGCGGGCAGTTCGACGCCGGCCGCTCGATCGGCTTTTCGCCCGCGCAGGTGATGCGCTACGTAGTGCTGCCGCAGGCCTTCCGCCGCATGCTGCCGCCGCTGGGCAACAACGCCATCGCGCTGCTGAAAGATACGTCGCTGGTCTCCGCCATCGGCCTGGCCGAACTGGCCTACGCCGCGCGCACCGTGGCGGGCGCCTATGCGCGCTACTGGGAGCCGTACCTCGCGATCTCGGTGATCTACTGGGTGATGACGCTGGTGCTGACGACGCTTCTGCGCCGCCTGGAGCACCGCCTCGCACGCAGCGACAGGGGATAGGCCGCCAACAGGCCGCGCCACAATAGCGGCACATGCCGCCCATATCCCCCGAAGAGACACCGATCCCCCCGGCCCGGCCGCAGCCAGCGAAGCTCGCGGCCCTCGAGCCCCTCAGGCTCCCCGTGTTCCGCATGCTGTGGAGTACCTGGCTCGTCGCCAACATCTGCATGTGGATGAACGACGTGGCCGCCGCGTGGATGATGACCTCGCTGACCACCTCGCCCATCTGGGTGGCGCTGGTGCAGTCGGCCTCCACGCTGCCGGTGTTCCTGCTGGGCCTGCCCAGCGGCGCGCTGGCCGACATCCTCGATCGTCGGCGCTGGCTGGTGGCCACGCAGTTCTGGCTGGCCGGCACCGCCATCGTGCTGTGCGCCGCGTTGGCGCTCGACCTCATGACCGCGCCGCTGCTGCTGGCGCTCACCTTTGCCAACGGCATCGGGCTGGCGCTGCGCTGGCCGGTGTTCGCGGCCATCGTGCCTGAGCTGGTGCCCCGGCCGCAGCTGCCGGCCGCGCTGGGCCTGAACGGCATTGCGATGAACGCATCGCGCATCGTCGGCCCGCTCACGGCCGGCATGCTGATCGCGAGCGCGGGCAGCATCTGGGTCTTTGCGCTGAACGCAGTGCTGTCGGTGGCCTCGGGCTTCGTGGTGCTGCGCTGGCGGCGCGAGCACACGCCCAACCCGCTGGGCCGCGAGAAGCTCATCAGCGCGATGCGCGTGGGCGTGCAGTTCGTGCGGCAGTCGCAGCGCATGCGCGCGGTGCTCACGCGCATCTCGATCTTCTTCTTTCACTCGACGGCGCTGCTGGCGCTGCTGCCGCTGCTGGCGCGCAACCTGCAGGGCGGCGGCGCGGGCACCTTCACGCTGCTGCTGGCCGCCATGGGCGCGGGCGCGATCATCGCGGTGCTGTTTTTGCCGCGGCTGCGCCAGGCGCTGGGGCGCGACCAGCTGGTGCTGCGCGGCACGCTGCTGCAGTCGGGCGCCACGGCCGTCATGGCCTTCGCGCCCAACGCGTGGATCGCGGTGCCGGCGATGTTCTTCGGCGGCATGGCGTGGATCACGGTGGCCAACTCGCTCTCGGTGTCGGCCCAGCTCGCGCTGCCCGACTGGGTGCGCGCGCGCGGCATGTCGATGTACCAGATGGCGATCATGGGCGCGAGCGCGATCGGCGCGGCCATCTGGGGGCAGGTGGCCACGGTCACCTCGCTGGTCTCCAGTCTGTCAGTGGCCGCCATCAGCGGCACGCTGCTGATGCTCGCGGCGCTGCGCTGGGTGACCGACGTGAGCGGCGAGGACGACACCAGCCCCGCGCAGGCCGGCTGGGCCGTCGGGCCGCCGACGGAGGCGCCGGAGGAAAACGGCCGCGTGGTGATCACCGTCGAATACATCATCGAACCCGCGCGCGCTGCGTCCTTCCACCTCGTGATGCAGCAGACGCGCCGCGCGCGCCTGAGCCAGGGCGCGATCGGCTGGGAGCTGCTGCACGACATCGCGCAGCCGGAGCGCTACGTGGAGCAGATCGTCGACGAATCGTGGACCGACCACCTGCGCCGCTTCAACCGCGCCACCGCGAGCGACATGGCGCTGCGCGAGCGCCGGCTCGCCTTCCACATCGGCGAGGCGGGGCCGGTCATCACGCGCTACATCGTGCGGCGCTGAGGGGCCCGCAGCCACCACCACCTTCAGTGGAAGAACAGCAGCCGCGTCAGGAAGGTATGGCCGGCCTCCGCCGCCATCAGCCCGACCAGGACCAGCAGGCACAAGGGCGGCAGCAGGATGGCATAGACCAGCGCCAGCCGTTCCCAGGCCATGTGCATGAAGACCGCGACGATCAGCCCGGCCTTCAACAGCATGAAGGTGATGATCAGGACCCAGCGCAGATACCCCTGGAAATGGAAGTAGTCGACCAGGTACGACATCGTGCTGAGCACGAACAGCAGCCCCCATATCTTGAGATAGAGGCCGATCGGATGTTGCTGGCCAGTAGCGGGGTTCATGGTCGTCCTCACCAGAGATAGAACAGCGCAAAGATGAACACCCACACCAGATCGACGAAATGCCAGTACAGGCCGGCGATCTCGACGATCTGGTAGTTGCCGGCCCTGTCGTAGTCGCCGCGCATCAGCTTGAAGGCCACGGTGAACAGGAAGACCACGCCGGCCGACACATGCAACCCGTGAAAGCCCGTGATCATGAAGAAGGTCGAGCCGAACTGCGCCGCGCCCATCGGGTTGCCCCAGGGCCGCACGCCCTCCTCGAGGATCAGCTTGGACCACTCGAAGGCCTGCATGCCGACGAAAAGCTCGCCCAGCGTGCCGGTCACGAGCATCAGGGTGGCGGCGTTCACGCGGTCGCGACGGTAGGCGAAATTGACGGCCATCGCCATCGTGCCGCTGCTGCTGATGAGCACGAAGGTCATGATCGCGATCAGCAGCAGCGGTATGTCGGCCCCTGCGACATGGAGCGCGAACACCTCGCTCGGGTTGGGCCACGGCACGGTGGTCGAGACGCGCACCGTCATGTAGCCGGTCAGGAAGCAGCTGAAGATGAAGGTGTCGCTGAGCAGGAAGATCCACATCATCGCCTTGCCCCACGAGACGTGGAACGCCTGGCGATCGGAAGACCAGTCGGCAACCAGCCCGCGCCAGCCGCTCGCGGCGGCGGCGACGGCCGGGTTCGATGGCGTTGCCGCGATCGTCGAGGTGTTCATGGGACGCCTCCTCAGGATGTGCCGCAGACGAAGCGCGCCACTTCCGGCGTCACCCAGCCCAGCAGCCCGAACAGCACCAGCCACACCGCCAGCATGAAGTGCCAGTAGCGCGCGCACAGCGCGACGCGCCATGCGGCTGCGGCAGGATCGACCCATGCGACGCGCGCCGTCCATGCCCACCCGACCAGCCCACCCGCCAGGTGGAGCCCGTGCATGGCGGTCAGCAGATAGAAGAAGCTGCCCGCCGGATTGCCGGCCGGCATCACCTGCGCGCTCCACAGCACCTGCCAGGCCCACAGCTGCACGCCCAGGAAGGCCGCGGCGCCGAGGCCGCCGGCCAGCAGCAGGCGGCGGCTGCGCGCCGACCCGGCGTCGCGCGACGCGGCAGCTGCCCATTGCAGCGCCATGCTGCCCCCCACGAGCAGCGCCGAGCTGAGCCAGAGCTGCCACGGCAGCGCGATCGTCATCGAGTCGTCGCCGCTCATGCGCATCACGTAGGCCACGATGAAGAGAGAAAACAACGCGGTGGCCACGCCCATGAAAACCCACAGGCCGATGCTGGCCGCGCTCGCGCTCGCGTCGCGAGGACCACCGCCGCGGCCGACGCCGCGCACGCCCATGGAGGCGATGCCCGGGTTCATGCCGGTGCCCCTCGAACCCCGCCCTCGCCCTGCTGCGCTCCGGGCTCCTCGCCCCCGGCTTGCGGCGGTGCGTTCTGCGCGACGAAATCCTCCGCCGCACCCGGCACCCCGTAGGCGTAGGCCCACCTGTAGACCACCGGCAGCCGGGGGCCCCAGTTGCCGTGAGCCGGCGGCGTTTCGGGTGTCTGCCATTCGAGCGACGCGGCACGCCACGGATTGGCGTCGGCGCGCCGGCCGCGCCAGGCGCTCCAGGCGAGATTGGCGATGAAGATCAGCTGGCTCATGCCGACGATCAGCGCGACCACGGTGATGAACGTGTTCAGGCTGAATGCCGACTGCGGAATGAACTTGTAGCCGTCGAAGTTGTAGTAGCGCCGCGGCATGCCCAGCACGCCGAGGTAGTGCATCGGGAAATAGATCGCGTAGGTGCCGAGGAACGTGATCCAGAAGTGCAGCCGGCCGAGCCGGTCGTCGAGCATGCGGCCGGTGATCTTGGGGAACCAGTGATAGATGCCGCCGAACACCACCAGCAGCGGTGCCACGCCCATCACCATGTGGAAGTGCGCCACCACGAAATAGGTGCCGGAAAGCGGAATGTCCACGCTCACGTTGCCGAGGAAGAGCCCGGTCAGCCCGCCGATGACGAAGGTGCACACGAAGGCCAGCGCGAACAGCATCGGCACCGACAGGTGGATGTCGCCCCGCCACAGCGTCAGGAGCCAGTTGTAGACCTTGATCGCGGTGGGCACCGCGATGACCAGCGTGGTGGTCGCGAAGAAGAAGCCGAAGTACGGGTTCATGCCGCTCACGAACATGTGGTGCGCCCAGACCACCACGCTGAGTCCGCCGATGGCCACGATGGCCCACACCATCGTGCGGTAGCCGAAGATGCTCTTGCGCGCGTGCACGCTGATCAGGTCGGACACGAGGCCGAAGGCCGGCAGCGCCACGATGTAGACCTCGGGATGGCCGAAGAACCAGAACAGGTGCTGGAACAGCAGCGGGCTGCCGCCCTTGTAGTTCGTCACCTGCCCCATCGACACCAGCGCCGGCATGAAGAAGCTGGTGCCCAGCGTCCGGTCGAGCAGCAGCATCACGCCGCTGACGAACAGCGCCGGAAAGCCGAGCAGCGCGAGGATGGTGGCAACGAAGATGCCCCACACCGACAGCGGCATGCGCAGCAGCGTCATGCCTTCGCAGCGCGCCTGCAGCACGGTGGTCACGTAGTTGAGGCCGCCCATCGTGGTCGCCACGATGAAGATGAGCAGCGACACCAGCATCAGCACGATGCCGCCCGCATGGCCCGGCGTGCCGGGCAGGATCGATTGCGGCGGATACAGCGTCCAGCCCGCGCCGGTGGGGCCGCCCTCGACGAAGAAGCTCGCCATCAGAACCACCACCGAGAGCAGGTAGACCCAGAAGCTCAGCATGTTGAGGTAGGGGAAGACCATGTCCCGCGCCCCCACCATCAGCGGAATCAGGTAGTTGCCGAAGCCGCCGAGGAACAGCGCCGTGAGCAGGTAGATCACCATGATCATCCCGTGCATGGTCACGAACTGGTAGTAGCGCTCGGCGTTGATGAACTCGAACTGACCGGGAAAGCCGAGCTGCAGCCGCATCAGGTTGGACAGCACCAGACCCACCACGCCCACCGCGATGGCCGTGCAGGCGTACTGGACCGCGATCACCTTGTGGTCCTGGCTCCAGATGTAGCGGGTCAGGAAACTGCGCGGCGCGGGGTGCCCCGCGTCATCGGCGTGGGACACGGCGTGCCCCGTGGGCGAGGGATGGTTCATCGCGCGGCCTTCTGTTCGGGGGCGGCCTGCGCCGGCGGGCTGCCGAGACTCTGGATATAGGCCACCAGCGCGGCCAGTTCCTCGTCGCTCAGCTCGATCCTGGGCATGACCGGCGGGAAGCCCTTCACCTGGCGGGCCTGCGGATCCTGGATGAAGCTGCGCAGATAGGCGTCGTCGACCAGCGCGGTGGAGCCGTCCGACATGGTTTCGGTCTTGCCGTACAGGCCCTTCCAGGTCGGTCCCACGCGCGCGCTGCCGTCGACCGTATGGCAGGCCACGCAGCCCTTGGCATCCGCCAGCGCGCGGCCCTGCTGGACACGCGCGCCGCCGCCGGCCGCCGCGGCGTCCGGCGGGAGTTCGGGAGCCCTGGCCTGCGAACTGGCGAAGGTCGGCAGCGCCGCCTGCCAGGCCCTGTAGCTCGCCGGGTCCTCAACCACCACGAAGCCGCGCATGTTGGGATGGCCCACGCCGCACAGCTGCGCGCAGAGCGCTTCGTAGTTGCCCGCGACGGTCGGCGTGAACCAGAAGCGGCTGACCTGCCCCGGCACGATGTTCATCCGCGCGCGGAAGGGCGGGACGAAGAAGTCGTGCAGCACATCGTTCGAGCGCATCAGCACCAGCACCGGCGTGCCGAGCGGCAGATGCACCTCGTTGCCGGCGACCAGGAGATCGTCCTGCCCGGCAGGGTCGCCGGGATCGATCCCGAACGGATTGGCGGCGCTGACGAAGCGCGCATCGGTCGCGCCCAGCTTGCCGTCCGCACCCGGGAAGCGGAAACGCCATTGCCACTGCTGGGCCAGCACTTCCAGCACGAGAGCGTCGCGGGGCTCCTTCACATAGTTCGCGTACACCACGAGGCCGGGCGCCAGCAGCGCCATGATGCCGACGGTGGTGCCGCCGATCAGCCAGCGCTCGAGCTTCCTGCTCTCGGGTTCATGCGCCGCGCGGTGCCCCTCGCGATGACGGAAGCGCACCAGCGTGTAGGCGATGAACACGTTGATGACGACGAAGAAGAGGCCCGTGATCACCAGCGTGATGGTCAGGGTGTCGTCCATCTGCCGCCAGTTCGAGGCAAGGGGTGTCGTCCACCACGGATTGACGACGTGAAACAGCACCGAGGCTGCCACGATGAGCAACAGGGCGACGGCCATGATCATGTGCAGCCCCTCGGTTCGTCATCGGTTCAGGGGTGCGGGGGCTCATGCGCTCGAGCGCAGCGCCGGGACTTGCGGCTCCTCGCCCTCGAACCTGGCTTCGGGATGCGCGGACTGCAGCAGCGCCTCGATCTCCCGCACGCGCGAACGCGGCAAGTCCACCATCAGCAGGATCCGGCCCTGCGCAATGGCACTCTCGAAACGCTGCAGGCGGGGACTCGGGATGGAAATGCCGATCATGCTGGCCGACCAGGCGCCGACCACGCCACCCAGGATGGCCAGCAGCACTGCCACCTCCCATTCGGGGTCGTCGCCGACGATCGGGAAGAGCAGCGCGGCCACGAGGCCGAAGACTGCGCCGCAGGCGCTGCCGATCACCAGCCCGGTCTTGGCTGCGTGGACGAGATCCGAGGTTTGCCACACGTTGGCCGCATGGAGCCCGGTCATGTCCATGCCTTCCGGCCCGGTGAAATGAATGCGCGCGATGTCGACGCGCGCCCGCACCAGATCGTGCATCACGCTCCTGGCGCTGGCCAGGTCCGGCATCAGCCAGTAAATGCGTCTTTTCATAGCATCCCCTTTCCGTCTTGCGACGAGACAAGGATCCATGGACGACTTATATGCCCAAGGGGAGCCGCTATCAAGCAGCCCGCACAGAGCCTATTTCGGCCAAGCGGAATCAGCAGGCGCCCGGCGCTGTTTCCAGGTGCGGGAAGCCGGCGGCAAACCCCTCTTCTTCCGCTCGGCGGCACCGATGAATACGGAAGTTCATCGGTTTCTGAATTGTCAATTCCCCTGAATAATGGGTCGCTCCCGACCCCACGGCCGCGAACAAGAACAAGAGGAGAGACATGCACATCGAGCGCCCGACCCGATCGTCACGCCGCACGCCGGCGCACCCCATCCCCTGGTTCGTGGCCGCCCTCGCGGGGCTGGCTGGCGGCGCCGCGAACGCGGCATGCGACCCCACCGCCACGCCGGGCACCGGCGACAGCGTGGTCTGCAGCGGAACGACCACCGGCTCGGCCAGCGTGATCGCCGTGCCGGGCAGCACCGGCGTCGGCATCACCGTGGACAACGGCGCCACGCTGAGCACCAACGCCACGCAGGCCCTGCTGGTGCGCGACGCCAGCACCATCACGAACAACGGCACCATCACCGTCTCGGGCGGCTCGGGCTCGGCGCGCGCGGCGATGGTCGCCACGGGCAACGACAACACGCTGACCAACAACGGCACGATCCGCACCACCAGCAGCGGCACCTCGGGCATCCTGGTCACGTCGAACAGCAGCACGCGCACGCTCATCACCAACAACGGCAGCATCTCCACCACGGGCGGCAGCTCGCACGGCATCTCCACGCTGGGGCCGGGCAACACGGTCATCAACAACGGCAGCATCGCGACCAGCGGCAACTCGGCCAAGGGCGTGTACCTGCAGGGCGGCAACCTCGTGGCCAACCTGCTGGTGAACACCGGCAGCATCGCCACCACCGGCGCCAACTCGCCCTCGGGCGGGGCCGACGCGGTACACGCGAACACGCTGGGCACGAGCTTCTTCTCGCGCGTGGAGAACCGCGCCGGCGCCACGCTCTCGAGCGCCAACGGCTACGGCTATCGCGGCCAGAACGGCAACGACACGCTGGTCAACGCCGGCACCATCGAGGGAAACGGCGGCGCGAACAACACCGACGCGATCTACATGGGCGCGCTGGGCCTCGGCACGCTGATCCTGCAGACGGGCTCGGTCATACGCGGCGCCGCGGACGGCGGTATCGGGAAGACCGCGAGCACCTTCCTCGAAGGCAACGGCACGGTCGACAACGCGTTCAGGAACTTCCAGAACCTCACGATGCGCGGCACCGCGTGGTCATGGCTGACCGACGCGAACTTCTCCGAATCGGTGCGGGTGGAGTCCGGCCGCTTCACCCTGCCCGCCACGCTGACCAGCCCCGTCATCACGGTGCTGCCCGGCGCCACCGTGGCCGGCACCGGCACCTTCGCGGGCAACGTGACAAGCCAGGGCACGCTGCTGCCCGGGCCGAACGACGGCACGAACTTCGGCGCCTTCACCGTGCGCGGCAACTACTTCGGCGGCAGCGGCGCGCTGATGCAGGTCAACACGGTGCTGGCGGGCGACAACTCGCCTTCCGACAGGCTGGTGATCGACGGCGGCGCGGCCACGGGCAGCACCGCCATCCGCGTCGTCAACCGCGGCGGCATGGGCGCGCCGACGCTGGCCGACGGCATCCTGGTGGTGCAGGCCGTCAACGGCGCCACCACGGCCGACAAGGCCTTCTCGCTGAGCCAGCCGGTGGAAGCCGGCGCCTACAACTACCGCTTGTTCCGCAGCGGCGCGATGGGCAACAACGCCGACAACTGGTACCTGCGCAACAACGGCTACCTGGTCGACGGCCACGTGGTGGGCACGCTGGAAGAAGCCATCGAGGAGGCCGGGACTTCGGGCTCGCTGACGCCGGTGGAGCAGGTCAAGCTCTACCGGCCCGAGATCCCGGTCTACAGCGCCTTGCCGATCGCTGTGCGCCGCCTCGGGCTGGCGCAGCTCGGCAGCTTCCACGACCGGCAGGGCGACCAGCAGCTGCTTGCCGACGACGAAGGCCGACAGGCCTCGTGGGGCCGCGTGTTCGGCCAGAGCACCCGGCAGCGCCTGCGCGGCGATGCGAATCCGCAGTTCGACGGCAACGTCAGCGGCCTGCAGCTGGGCCACGACTTCCTGGCCGCCACCGACGCCTCGGGCGGGCGCAACCGCGTCGGCGTGCTCGGCGGCTACACGCGCGCCAGCGGCAACGCGAGCGGCATCGCCGACGGCGCCACCAACGAGGCGGCCGGCCGCGTCACCGTCGAGGGCTACAGCCTGGGCGCGTACTGGACCCGCGTCGCCAGCAGCGGCTGGTACAGCGACGCAGTGCTCATGGCCACGCGCTACAAGGCCGACGCGCGCTCCTTCCTCGGCCGCGGCGGCCGCCCGCACGGCACCAGCGTGACCGCGTCGATCGAGGCCGGCTACCCGCTGGCGCTGAGCGACAGCGTGACGCTGCAGCCGCAGGTGCAGCTGATCTGGCAGCGCAGCTCGCTCGACAGCTTCGACGACGGCATCTCGTCCGTTCGCTTCCAGCGCGACAACGCCGTCACCGGCAGGCTGGGCGCGCGGCTCGAAGGCCGCTTCGAGGCCGGCGGCGGCGTCTGGAAGCCGTACCTCAAGCTCAACCTGTGGCACACCTTCAGCGGCAGCAACGCGATCTACCTCGGGCCGACCGACCAGGTCGTCAACCGCCGCAACTCGGGCGCGCTCGAAGCCGGCGGCGGCATCGTCGGGCAGCTGAACAGGACGCTGGCGGTCTACGGCGGCCTGGCCTACACCAGCGCCGTCGGCAACACGCAGCAGACCGGCTGGCAGGGGCAGATGGGGCTGCGTATGCGCTGGTGAGCGCGGCGGCAGCCATTTCTTTACCATTCGGATCAATTTGGCGGCATGCAGCTTGCATGCAGGAAATCGCCGGGTATCCACGGATATCCATTCTTTTTTGACCGTATGGATAATTTAAGCCACCGCCAACTCCGGCGTCACGAGGTACACCCCCGATGAATCCGCCTCCCCTGCGCAGCCGCTTCTGGTCCGACCTGACCAGCGAAGAGTTCTCCCGCCTCGACCGCGAACGGCTCATTGCCGTGCTGCCGGTGGGCGCCACCGAGCAGCACGGCCCCCACCTGCCGATGTCGACCGACACCGCCACCATCGACGGCATGGTGCGCGCCACGCTGCCGCACCTGCCCGACGACCTGCCGGTGCTGTTCCTGCCCACCGTGCCCTACGGCAAGAGCAACGAGCACTCGCGCTACCCCGGCACGCTCACCGTGTCGGCGAACACGCTGATCTCGATGTGGAAGGACATCGGCGCCTGCGTCGCCAAGGCCGGCGTGCGCAAGCTGGTGCTCTACAACAGCCACGGCGGCCAGATGAGCGTGATGGACATCGTCGCGCGCGACCTGCGCGAAGAGCACGACATGATGGTCGTGGCCGCCAACTGGTACACGCTGGGCCTGCCCGAGGGCCTGTTCACCGCGCACGAGGGCAAGCACGGCATCCACGCCGGCGACCTCGAAAGCTCGGTCATGCTGCACCTCACGCCCGACTACGTGCGCCGTGACCAGTTCCAGAACTTCGGCTCCATGACCGAGCAGCTGGCCGCGGAGAACAAGTTCCTCTCGATCACCCCCAGCGGCAAGCTCGGCTGGCAGATGCACGACATCAACCCCGCGGGCGCCGCCGGCGACGCCACGCGCGCCACCGCAGAGAAAGGCGCCGCCGTGCTCGACCACGTGGGCCGCCGCTTCGTCGAGCTGCTGCAGGAGGTCGACCGCTTCCCGCTCTCGCGCCTGGCCAACCAGCCCGCATGGAAATGAGCTCCGACGCCACCACCGCTGCCAGCGCGCCGCTGGTCACCCTGCGCAACGTCAGCAAGCGCTTCGCCAACGGCACGCTCGCGCTGCAGGGCATGTCGCTCGACGTCGGCGAACATGACTTCATCAGCTTCCTCGGCCCCTCGGGCTGCGGCAAGAGCACCGCGCTGCGCCTCATCGCGGGGCTCACGCGCCTGAGTTCGGGCGACATGCACTGGTCCGGTGCCAGCACCGCCAGCAAGAACGGCAAGACCGACCGCGACCTGGGCTTCGTGTTCCAGGAGCCCACGCTCATGCCCTGGGCCAAGGTGTTCGACAACGTCTGGCTGCCGCTCAAGCTGGCCGGCACCAGCCGCGACGCGGCAGCGCCCGTGGTGCAGCAGGCGCTGGAGATGGTCGGCCTCTCGCGCTTCGCCGACGTGTACCCGCGCGAACTCTCGGGCGGCATGAAGATGCGCGTGTCGATCGCGCGCGCGCTGGTCACGCACCCGCGCCTGCTGCTGATGGACGAACCCTTCGCCGCGCTCGACGAGATGACGCGCATCAAGCTCAACAACGACCTGCTGGCCATCTGGCGCGAGCACCGCTTCTCGGTGGTGTTCGTCACGCACAGCGTGTACGAGTCGGTGTATCTGTCGAACCGCATCGTGGTGATGGCGGCGCGGCCCGGCCGCGTGATCGACGAGATCCGCATCGACGAGCCCTACCCGCGCGGAGAAGATTTCCGCACCTCGACCCGCTACAACGCGCACTGCACTGCCGTGTCGCAATCCTTGCACGGAGCCCTGCATGGCGTCGACATCGATCACTGAACCCGCCGTCGCCGTCACGGCAGATGCGGACGCGGCGCCCTCCGAGGCCTCGCTGCGCGCGCACGAGGACCGGCTGCGCCGGCGCGAATCGATGCTGCGCATCGTGGTGCCCGCGGCCATCGTCGCGCTGCTGCTGCTGGCGTGGGAGTGGACGGTACGGGCCAACAACATCCCGCACTACATCCTGCCCGCGCCCTCGCTCATCATCCGCACGCTGTTCGACAACTGGGATTCGCTCTCGAGCGCGCTGTGGTTCACGGTGAAGCTCACGCTGCTCGCGCTCGTCGCGGCCATCGTGGGCGGCGTGCTGCTGGCGATTGCCTTCGCGCTCTTCAAGTGGGTGGAGATCGGCCTGTTCCCGATCGCGGTGATCCTGCAGGTCACGCCGATCATCGCGATCGCGCCGCTGATCCTGATCTACGTGTCGAGCACCACGGCGGCGCTGCTGCTGTGCGCGTGGATCGTGGCCTTCTTCCCGATCCTGTCGAACACAGTCATCGGGCTGAAGAGCGCCGACAGCAACCTGCGCGACCTGTTCCAGCTCTACAAGGCCTCGCCCTGGCAGACCTTCCGCTACCTGCTCGCGCCCAGCGCGCTGCCGTATTTCATGGCGGGCCTGAAGATCGCGGGCGGCCTGAGCCTGATCGGCGCGGTGGTGGCCGAGTTCACGGCCGGCACGGCGGGCAAGGAGACGGGGCTGGCCTCGCGCATCCTCGAATCGAGCTTCCGCACCGAGATCCCAATGATGTTCGCGGCGCTGCTGCTGGTGTCGTTGCTGGGCATCGTGATCTTCATCGTGTTCGCGGCCTTGTCTCGCTTCGTTCTCGGTCATTGGCATGAAAGCGAGATGCGCCGTGAACGCTAGGACCATCGTGTCTGCCGTCGACTGGGATGCCGTGTGCGCCGACCTGCGCGGCCTCAACCTCGTCACCGCGCCGGCGCAGCGCAAGCAGCTGTCGAAGGACTTCTACTGGTACAGCCCCATCCTCACGGCGCAGCTCGCGGGCTGCGTGGCCGACCTCGTCGTCAAGGTCAGCACCGAAGACGACGTGCGGCAGGCCGCGGCCGTCGCAGCGAAGTGGAAGCTGCCGCTCACGGTGCGCGCGGGCGGCACCGGCAACTACGGCCAGTGCGTGCCGCTCGAGGGCGGCATCGTGCTCGACGTGACGCAGATGTGCCGCGTGCTCGACATCCAGCCGGGCAGCATCCGCGTCGAGGCCGGTGCGCGCATGCACGACATCGACCTCGCCGCGCGCGAGACCGGACAGGCGCTGCGCATGTGGCCATCGACCTGGCACGTGGCGTCCATCGGCGGCTTCATCGCGGGCGGCTTCGGCGGCATCGGCTCGTTCCGCCACGGCATCCTGCGCGACCCCGGCAACCTGCTGCGCGCGCGCGTGATGACGGTGGAGCGCGAGCCGCGCGTCATCGAGCTGCACGGCGACGAAATCCAGCAGGTGCACCATGCCTACGGCACCAACGGCGTGATCCTCGACGTGGAAGTGGCGCTGAGCCCGGCCGTCGAATGGGTGCACTGCACGGTGCTGTTCGACTCGTATCGCGGCGCGCTCGACTTCGGCATCGCCGCGCAGGCGCCTTCGCTCGACATCTTCCTGCTCTCGACGGTGGAGGCTCGCTTCTCGCCCTACTACACGGCCATGCGCGACCGCTTCCCGGCCGACCGGCACGCGGTGTTCGCAATGGTCTCGCCCGAATCGATGGCGGACTTCCGCGCCCTGGCCGATGCGCAGGGCGGCACGATCTCCGTCGCGGGCACCGAGGCAGAGCTGCTCGCCGACGGCCTGCCGCCGGCCTACGAGTGCGCCTTCAACCACACCACGCTGCAGGCGCTGAAGGCCGACCGCAGCTGGACTTACCTGCAGGTGGCCTACGCGCAGCCCTTCGACCCGGCCGTGGTCGAGCGGCACCTCGGAATCTTCGGCGACGACGTGCTGCAGCACCAGGACTTCGCGCGCGCCAACGGCGAGTGCGGCACCTTCGGCATCCTGCTGGTGCGCTGGAAGGGCGAGGCCCACCAGTACGAGCTGATCCGCGAGATCGAATCGCAGGGCGGCTGCCAGATCTTCAACCCGCACGTCGTGACCATCGAGGACGGCGGCATGAAGACCATCGACACGCAGCAGATCGAGTTCAAGAAGCGCAGCGACCCGATGGGCCTGATGAACCCCGGCAAGACGCGCGGATGGCATCCCGAGATGGCCGCCGAACGCTGAAACGATTTAGTCTCCGCATCCCAACCGTACTTTCCCAAACCTCCACAGGAGTCCGTCCCCATGCGCATCCCCGCTTTCACCCTCCGCCCGCTTGTCTTCGGCCTGGCCCTCGCGGGCGCCGCCTTCGCCGTGCAGGCGCAGGAAAAAGTGGTGTTCGCCACCAACTGGAAGGCGCAGGCCGGCCACGGCGGCTTCTACCAGGCGCTGGTGGACGGCACCTACAAGAAGTACGGCCTCGACGTCGACATCCAGCAGGGCGGCCCGATGGTCAACAACCGGCCGATGCTGCCGGCCGGCAAGGTCGACTTCCTGATGACCGGCAACCTGCTGCAGTCCTTCGACAACGTGAAGAACGGCGTGCCCACCGTGGTGGTGGCGGCCTTCTTCCAGAAGGACCCGCAGGCCATGTTCGCCCACCCGGGCCAGGGCTTCGACACCTTCAAGGACATGACGAAGGCGCCGGTGGCCTTCATCGGCAAGGACGGCCAGTTCAGCTTCTGGCAGTGGATGAAGTCGGAGCACGGCTTCAAGGACTCGCAGCTCAAGCCGTACACCTTCAACGTGGGCCCGTTCCTGGCCGACAAGAAATCCATTCAACAGGGCTACGCCATCTCCGAGCCGCTGTCGATCAAGGCGCAGGCCGGCTTCGACCCGGTGGTGCAGCTCCTGGCCGACAACGGCTTCTCGACCTACTCGACCACCATCGAGACGCGCGCCGACCTGGTGAAGACCAAGCCCGAGACGGTGCGCAAGTTCATCGAGGCATCGATCATCGGCTGGAACAACTACCTCTACGGCGACAACAAGGCCGCCAACGAGCTCATCGCCAAGACCAACCCCGACTCGCCCATCGCCACGCTGCAGGGCTCCATCGAGCTGATGAAGAAGATGGGCATCGTCGACAGCGGTGAATCGCTCACCAAGGGCATCGGCGCGATGGACGAGGCCCGCGTGAAGGACTTCTACGACAAGATGGTCAAGGCCGGGCTGTACAAGGCCGGCGAGGTCGACCTGTCGAAGGTGGTCACCACGCAGTTCGTGAACAAGGGCGTCGGCGTCGACGTCCGCAAGAAGCTCACCGGCAAGTAAGTCGCTTCGAAAGTTTCTCCCGTGGGTCGCGCGGGGCTTGCGCCGGGGTCAGATGCCGGCGCCTGGGTTGCCATAAGGCACCGCGCGGCCTTTCACTCCTTGGGCTCTGACCCCGTCTCGCCGACAGGCGAACCGGCCCTCCACATGAAAACGCTAGTCGTCCATTGCCATCCGAACCCTGACAGCTTCAACCACGCGCTTTACCGCACCGCCCTCGAGGCGCTCGAGCCGCGACACCCCGTCAAGGCCATCGACCTGTACGCCGAGGGCTTCGACCCCACGCTGACATGCGAAGAGCGCATCGCCTACCTCGACAACCCCGACCTGATCCGCGAACGCGTGAGACCCCACGTCGAAGCGCTGCTGTGGGCCGAGCACCTGGTGTTCGTGTTTCCCACCTGGTTCCACGGGCCGCCGTCGATGCTCAAGGGCTGGCTCGAAAGGGTGTGGCTGCCGGGCGTGGCCTTCCTGCCGGCGGAGCGCAAGGGGCAGCTCGCGAAGTCGGGCATGCGGCACATCAGGCGGCTCACGGTGGTGACCACCGGCGGCTCGCCGCGCTGGTTCGTGATGGTGATCGGCGACCCTGGGCGGCGGCTGTTCACGCGGGCGCTGCGCGCGCTCTTCGCGTGGCGCTGCAAGGTGACGTGGCTGCAGCTGCATGACATGAACGCCGTGACCGCGAGAGACCGAACCCATTTCATAGAGCGCGTGTCGCGCAAGCTGGGCAGCATTTAGGGAGAGACAACACCATGAGCCTCGAACGCACGCTCACCGTCCGCGTCGAACGCATCTCGCGGCAGACGCCGGAAATCCTGGCCTTCGAGCTGGCCCACCCGTGGGGCCGGCCGCTGCCTTCCTACGAGGCCGGCGCGCACATCGACGTGCACATGCCCGGCGGCTTCTCGCGGCAGTACTCGCTGGCGCGCGCGCCTTCGGCGGCCAGCGCGGGCAGCTACGTGATCGGCGTGAAGCGCGAGCTTTCCAGCCGCGGCGGCTCGGCCTCGATGCACGAGCGCGTGCGCGAGGGCGACCTGCTGCCGATCAGCGCGCCGCGCAACACCTTCCCGCTGCGCGAGGAAGCCACGCACCACCTGCTGCTGGCCGGCGGCATCGGCATGACGCCGCTGCTGGCGATGGCGCAGGCGCTGGCCGCGCGCGGCGCCGCGTTCACGCTGTGCGTGTTCGCGCGCAGCGAGGAGCACCTGGCATTCGCCGATGCGCTGCATGCGCCGGCGCTGGCGCCGCACCTGCGGCTGCATCTGGACCAGGGTGATGCCTCGCAGCGCATCGACCTGCGTTCACTGCTGGCCGAGCGCGCGAGCGGCACGCACCTGTATGTGTGCGGCCCCGGCGGCTTCATGCAGGCGGTGCGCGACGCGGCCGCGCACTGGCCCGAGGACGCACTGCACGCCGAGTACTTCGCCGCACCGACCGACGCCAACACCACCACCGGCCTGCCCTTCACGCTGAAGCTCTCGCGGCGCGGCATCACGGTGCCGGTGGCCGCGGACCAGACGGCCGTCGATGCGTTGCACGAGGTGGGCATCGACATTCCCGTGTCGTGCCAGCAGGGCCTGTGCGGCACCTGCGTGGTCGAGGGCGACGGCGAGGGCGCCGAGCACCGCGACTTCTGCCTCACGGGCAGCGAGCGCCGCCACAAGGTGGCGCTGTGCTGCTCGCGCGCCAAAGGCCAGGAACTGGAACTGCAGCTGTGAGCGCACGCCCCGCCTCCATCAACGAAGAGAGCGACGCCGAGGCGCCCACCGCCACGCGCGGCCGTTCGCGCAAGTACACGCAGGTGCTCGGCCTCATCAACCAGGCCGCGATCGAGGTGTTCGCGAGCGAAGGGCTGGCCGGCGCATCGACGCAGGCCATCGCCGACAAGGCGGGGCTGTCGAAGGCGCAGCTGCACTACTACATCGACAGCAAGGAGGCGCTGTACCGCCAGGTGCTGCAGGACATCCTCACCGACTGGATCGTGGTGTTCGGCTTCAGCGACGAGGCCTTCGGCCCGCGCAAGGTGCTGGGCGACCTGATCCGCCGCAAGATGATGTTCTCGTTCGAGCACCCGCTGCGCTCGCGCATCTTCACGGCCGAGATGATGCGCGGCGCGCCCGTCATCAACAACATGATGGAGACGAGCAAGCAGCGCACCGACCAGGCCGCCGCCGTGATCCAGAACTGGATGAACCAGGGCCTGATGGACAAGGCCGACCCGATGCTGGTGCTGTTCCACATCTGGGCCGTGACGCAGTTCTACGCCGACCACGCCACGCAGGCTGCCTATTACCGCGACACTGCCCAGCAAGGCGAGGAGAAGGACCGGCGCTACCTGATCGAGCAGGTGACGGAGTTCCTGCTGAAGGGGGCGGGGGTCAGGTAGATCAGCTCGAGGAGGGGTGCAGGGGCAGGTACATCGTGGCCTCCACTTCGACCAGCACCTCGTCCCCCGGCAGGAAACGCGAGACCTCCACCACCGTGCTCACCGGCGGCTCGCCCGGATAGAACAGGCCGCGCACGCGGTTGTAGAAGGCGTAGTGCGGAAGGTGGCGGAAGTACTGCACCAGCTTCACCACGTCCTGCATCGTGCCGCCGTGCTCGGCGGCGATCTGGCGGATGCGCTCCAGCACGAACCAGCTCTGCGCGACGATGGGCGCCTCGAACACATCGACCGACATCTGGCCGGTGGCGTAGCCCACGCCCTGCAGCGCGGTGCGCGCCTCTTCCGGAATGGCGTCGTAGCCGGCGACGGCGCGGCGCGTGGCCGGGTCGACGGCGACCACGCCGCTCATGAAGACGAAATCGCCCACGCGCTTCGCGGCGGCGTAGTTGGCCATCGGCTTGCCCATGCTCATTGCTCGTTGCTCTCCAGTCGTTGGCCGGCGCGGATGACGGTGCGTTGCCGTCCGCGCGGGCCGATCAGTTCGTGTTCGTCGGTGGCCGACAGTACCAGCAGGTCGGCCGGGCAGCCCGGCGCGATGCGCCCGTCCCACGCGAGCCCCAGCGCCTTCGCGGGGTTCACCGTGACGGTATCGAGCCAGTCGGAGGCCGGCGCGAGATGCGCCATCTGCACCCCGAGGCCGAAGGTCTCCAGCAGGTCGTAGCTGCCGTAGGGATAGAAGGCGTCCTGCACGTTGTCGGTTGCCAGGCTCGCACGCAAGCCCCGTGCCGCCGCCTCGCGGATGCGCGTGATGCCGCGTTGCAGCGGGGTGCGGTCCCACGCGCCCTGCAGGTAGAGATTGGTGGTGGGCAGCGCGACGAGGTGGATGTCGGCACCCGCGCACAGCGCGAGCGTTTCGGTGGCGACGGCGTCGTCCTGCACCGAGAGCGAACATGCATGGCCGCAGACCACGCCGCGCCGGAAGTCGCGCGCCCGCACCAGCTGCGCGATGCTGCGCAGGCCGGTGGCCTCGACGTCCAGGCCCTCGTCGACGTGGAAGTCGAGCGCCAGCCCATGCTGCTGCGCGAGGTCGAACACGCGGCCCAGCTTGTGGACGACGCCTTCGTTGCGATAGACGAAGGCGCCGAGCACGCCGCCCGCGCGCTTCACCTCGCGCGCGATGCGCTCTCCCGCGGCGATGTCGGCGAACAGGTCGAGCGGCGTGAGCGAGACGAACTGCAGCTCGACGCGGCCGCGCCATTCCTCGCGCAGCGACTCGAACACCGCCAGCGCGGCCGGCGGCTCGGGCTGCACCCAGTCGAGGTGCGTGCGCAGCGCGCGCGTGCCCGATCGCCATGCGTCGCGCAGCGCGCGCTCCATGCGCAGGCGCAGCGATTCGCCGGTCCAGCTCTCGCGGTGCCGGTTCATGCGCTCGATGGCCACGAAGAGGTTGCCCTCGGCCGCGCCCACGTCCTGCACGGTGTAGTTCTTGTCGATGTGCGCATGGGCCTCGACCGGTGCGCTCAGCAGCGTGCCGTTCGCGTGCTGCTGCTGCGCGCTGGGCGTGATGGATGCGACCTTGTCGCCGGCCAGCGTGACGTCGAACAGCTGCGCATCGCCCGCCGCGAAGCCACGCAGCGGCGCCGGTATGCGCAGCGCTTCGAGCTTCATGCGTGTCGCTGCCGCCAGTCGCGCAACCAGCCGAGCCCTGCCGAAGTGCCGCCGGGTTCCGCGCCGCGCTTCGGCCGGTATTCGCAGCCGACCCAGCCCTGCCAGCCGCACTGCGCCGACACTTCGTCGAGCACATCGAACAGGTACGGGTAGTTCTGTTCGCCGACGTCGGGCTCGTTGCGGTCGGGCACGCCGGCGATCTGGATGTGGCCGACGCGGCCGGTGGGCAGGTACTTGCGGATCTTCATCGCCACGTCGCCCTCGACGATCTGGCAGTGGTAGAGGTCCATCTGCACCTTGAGGTTGGGCGCGCCGACGGTCTCGACGATCTCGTGCGCGTGGTCCTGCCGGTTGAGGAAGAAGCCCGGGATGTCGCGCGTGTTGATCGGCTCGATCAGCACGTCGCGGCCCGCCTTGGCGGCCTCGGCCGCGGCCCGGCGCAGGTTGTCGACGTACACCGGCTGCAGTGCGTCGCGCTGCTGTCCGGCAGGCACGAGGCCGGCCATGACGTGGATGCGCGGGCAGTCGAGCGCCACGGCGTAGTCGATGGCCTTCGCGATGCCTTCGCGGAACTCGGCTTCGCGCCCCGGCAGGCAGGCCAGGCCGCGCTCGCCGCCGTTCCAGTCGCCCGGCGGGCCGTTGAACAGCACCTGCTGCAGGCCGTTGTGCTTGAGTCGCGCAACGATCTCTTCTTTCGCGAAGTCGTAGGGGAAGAGGTATTCCACGGCCTTGAAGCCGTCCTTCGCGGCGGCATCGAAGCGGTCGAGAAAGGCGAGCTCCGGATAGAGCATCGAAAGATTGGCTGCGAATTGAGGCATGGGGTGTTTTTACTACCAGCGCGCACCGAAAGTGCGACGCAGTTCATCGATCTGTTCGGCATCCAGCGGCTCGGGCCTTGCGGCCTGCGTGAGCTGCTGGAGCCGTGCGGTTTCTTCAAGCTCTTCGAGCACGGCCATCGCGGCGGCCGGCGTGTCGTGCCAGACGTTGGGGCCGAGGCGCGTGAGCATCACGGCGCGGATCGGCGTACCTGCCGCGCCGAAGCGCCCGATGGCCTGCGCCACCTGTTCGGCCGCTTCGGGCGCGCCCGGGCGGTGGTACGGAATGACCGGCACGTGGCCGACCTTCATCACGAAATAGGGCGTGAGTGCGGGCAGCAGTTCGTCGCCCGGAGCCTGCAGCGTGAGCGCCACGCAATGCGTGCTGTGCGTGTGGATCACGCAGGCGGTGTTCGCGTCGAAGCTGCGTGCGGCGGCGTAGATGCGCGTGTGCAGCGCGATGGTCTTGCTGGCGCGGTCGCCGCCGGTCTGCTGGCCCTGGGCATCGAGCCTGGCCAGACGAGCGGGGTCGAGAAAGCCAAGGCAGGCGTCGGTCGGCGTGATGAGAAAGCCGTCGTCCAGCCGCACGCTGATGTTGCCGGCCGTTGCATGCACGTAGCCGCGCTCGAACAGGCTGCGGCCGACGCGGCAGATTTCCTCGCGGGCCTGGTTCTCGGTGATGCTCTCGGTCATTCGAGCACTGTAAATGCCTTGGTGAAGAAATCGTCGCTGCCGAAGTTGCCGGATTTCAGCGCGATGTGCAGGCCGGCCTCGGGCGCGGCTTCGGAGCGCGCATGGCACCACGGCACGCCGGGGTCGATCTGCGGGCCGATCTGCATCTGCGCGATGCCCAGCGCCTGCACGCAGGCGCCCGAGGTCTCGCCGCCGGCCACCACCAGCTGGTGCACGCCGCGCTCGACCAGGCCGCGCGCGATGGCGGCGATGGTGCGCTCGACCATCGCGCCGGCTTCTTCCACACCCAGGCGGCCCTGCACCGACTTCACGGCGCCGGCCTCGGCGGTCGAGTAGACGAGCACGGAGCCCTTGTCGATCAGCGGAGCGGCCCACGCCAGAGCCTCGGCAGCGACATCCACGCCCGCCGCGATGCGCAGCGGATCGATGGCCATCGCCGCACCGCCGCGCTGGATGAAGTCGAGCACCTGGCGGTTGGTGGCGAGCGAGCAGCTGCCCGAGACCACTGCTGTCTTTCCGCCGGCTTTGGGCAGCGCGCTCGCCTGCGAAGAGGGCGCGAGGCCGAAGTTGGCCGGCAGGCCGATGGCCACGCCCGAACCCGCGGTGAGCAGCGGCATCTTCGCGAGCGCCGGGCCCATGCGCAGCAGGTCGTCGTTCGACACCGCGTCGACGATGGCGATGGAGACGCCCTCGGCCTTGAGCTGCGCGATGCGCTCCTCGATGACAGCCGCGCCGCGCGCCACCACCGCGTAGTCGACGAGCCCCACCTTGCGCTTGCACTGCGCCTGCAGCACGCGCACGAGGTTCGGGTCGGTCATCGGCGTGAGCGGGTGGTTCTGCATGCCGCTCTCGTTGAGCAGCACGTCGCCCGCGAACAGGTAGCCCTTGAACACGGTGCGCTTGTTGTCGGGGAAGGCGGGCGTGGCGATGGTGAAGTCGCATTGCAGCGCGTCCATCAGCGCCTCGGTGACCGGGCCGATGTTGCCCTGCGGCGTGCTGTCGAAGGTGGAGCAGTACTTGAAGTAGATCTGCTGCGCGCCCTGTGCCTGCAGCCAGCGCAGCGCCTCGAGAGAATGGGCGATGGCTTCGGCCGGCGCGATAGTGCGCGACTTGAGGGCGACGACCACCGCATCCACGTCGGCGTCGAGCGGGCCCTCGGGCACGCCGATGGCCTGCACCACGCGCATGCCGGCACGCACGAGGTTGTTGGCAAGGTCGGTGGCGCCGGTGAAATCGTCGGCGATGCAGCCGAGCACGAGCTTTGCCATGGCTCTTCAGTCCTTCGCGATAGGTAGCTTCACTGCCTGCGCGTTCTCGCGCACGTAGTCGCGCAGGATCGCGTCGAAGCTCGCATCGGCTTTCAGGCCCAGAGCCTCGGCGCGTGCGGCATGAATGCGGCTGGGCCAGCTGGTGACGATCTTCGCGATGGCGGCATCGGGCTCCCAGTCGATCAGGCCGGTGGCGTCCTTGCCCGCGATGCGTTCGAGCGCCTGCGCCATCTCGCGCACGGTGGTCGTCAGCGCGGGCAGGTTGATGGCGGTGCGCGCACCCCACTCGGCAGCGCCGGCGGTGGCCGCGCGCACGATGCCGGCGACGGTGTTGCCGGGCGAGGCCAGCGCGACCGGCGTGTCGGGCGACACGGGGCAGCGCGCACGCTCGCCGGCCAACGGCTCGCGCAGCATGCCGCTGAGGAAGCTCGAAGCCGCGCCGTTGGGACGGCCGGGGCGCACCGACACCGTCATGAGCCGCACGTTGCGGCCCTGCACGAAGCCCTTGCGCGTGAAGTCGGCCACCAGCTGCTCGCCGATGAACTTCTGGATGCCGTAGCTGTTCTGCGGCGTCGGCAGCGTGGTGTCTTCGATCACCGCGGGCAGGCGCTGCTCGGGCGAGTCGCCGAACACGGCGACCGAGCTGGAGAACACGAACACCGGCGAGTGGCCCGCGCGGCGCGCCGCTTCGAGCAGGCCGCGCGTGGCGTCGAGGTTGCTGCGCATGCCGAGGTCGAAGTCGGCCTCGCATTCGCCGCTGACTGCGGCGGCGAGGTGGAAGACGAGCTGCGTGTCGGCGATGGGCAGCGCGCCGTTCGCGAGTTGCTCCAGCAGGTCGCCCTGCACGAACTGCACGCGCGCGTCGGCCGCCAGGTCGGCGGGCGGCGGCACGCGGTCGGCCAGGGTGATGCGCGAGACGGGCTGCGCGGCGGCGCCGGCCAGCGCGAGATTGCCGCCCGCGAGCAGCGTGCGGGCGAGGCGGGCGCCGAGGAAGCCGCAGCCGCCGGTGATGAGGATGTTCATGGTCGTCTTGTCTTTCGTCTTTGTTCTGTTCAGAGCGCGGGCAGGAAGCGCAGCAGCGCATCGGCCACCGCCTGCGGCGCCTCGCGCTGCGGGAAATGGCCCACGCCATCGAGCAGCTCGCGGCGGTAGGGACCGCTGAAGAAGCGCTCCTTGCCTGCCGAGGTGTCTGGATGATTGCAGGAATCGGCCGCGCCGTGCAGCACCAGCGAGGGCACCGACAGCACGGGCGCGGGACTGAGCGCGGCGTCGTCGGCCGCGTAGTGCAGATCGCCGGGCGCATGGCCCCAGCGATGGCGGTACGAATGCACCACCACCCGCGCCCAGTCGTTGCCCTCGAAGGCGGCGGCGGTGGCCTCGAACTCGGCGGGCTCGTACCAGCCGGCCGGTGCCCAGGTGTCCCACATCATCCGCGTGAAGGCGATGCGGTCGTCGTGCACGGTGCGTTCGCCGCGCGGCGTGGCCATGTACCAGTGGTACCAGTAGTTGCGCGCCTGTTCGAGCGGCATCGGCTGGTCGGGCGCGTTGGTGCCGTAGCCGATCGACATCAGCGTGAGCGAACTCGCGACGCCGGGCCGCAGCCCGCAGGCATTGCCCACCGCACGCGCGCCCCAGTCGTGGCCGACCAGCGCAGGCTGCTGCAGGCCGAGCGCATCGATGAAATCGAGCAGGTCGCGGCCCAGCGCCGAGAGCTGTCCGCTGCGCGGCGTCTCGGCATGCAGGAAGGTCGTCGGTGCGAAGCCGCGCAGGGCGGGCAGCAGCACGCGCCAGCCGGCTTCGACGAGCCGCGCGGCCACGCCGTGCCAGCAGCGCGGGCTGTCGGGCCAGCCGTGCACCAGCACCGCCGTGGCCTTGCCGGCGGGGTTCCATTCCTCGTAGCCGATGCGCAGCAGCGGCGTGTCGACGAACTTGACCTGTGGTTCGCTCATGAGGCTTTCCCCTTCGGTGCCGGCACTTCGATGCCCGGGAAGATCTTGATGACGGCGCTGTCGTCCTCGCGCGCATAGCCCGCGGTCGAGGCCTGCATGAACATCTGGTGCGCGGTGGACGACAGCGGCAGCGGAAACTTGCTCGCGCGCGCCACGTCGAGCACCAGCCCCAGGTCCTTCACGAAGATGTCCACGGCCGACAGCGGCGTGTAGTCGCCTGCGAGCACGTGCGCCATGCGGTTCTCGAACATCCAGCTGTTGCCCGCACTGTGCGTGATGACTTCGTACAGCGCCGCCGGGTCCACGCCTTCGCGCAGGCCCAATGCCATGGCCTCGGCGGCGGCGGCGATGTGCACGCCAGCCAGCAACTGGTTGATGACCTTCACCTTGCTGCCCGCACCAGCGCTGTCGCCCAGGCGGTAGACCTTGGCTGCCATCGCGTCGAGCACGGCGCCGGCCTTCTCGTAGGCGGCGGGCTTGCCGGCGGTCATCATCGTCATCTGGCCGCTCGCGGCCTTGGCGGCGCCGCCGGAGATGGGGGCGTCGAGGTAGAGGATGCCCAGCTTCTCGAGGCGCGCTTCGAGCGCCACAGACCAGTTCGGATCGACGGTGGAGCACATCACGAACAGGCTGCCGGGCTTCATCGACGCGGCGCAGCCGGGCACGGTGCCGTCGCCGAACAGCACCGACTCGGTCTGCGCGGCGTTCACCACCACGCTGACCACGATGTCGCACTGCGCGCCGAGCGCGGCCAGCGTGTCGCAGGCCGTGCCGCCCTCGCGCGCGAAGGTTTCAGCGGCTTCGCGGCGCACGTCGAACACATGCGGCGCATGGCCTGCGCGGCGCAGCGACTGTGCCATGCCGGCGCCCATGGCGCCCAGGCCCACGAGGCCGACGACGGGGGTGTTGTTGCTGGAAGTCATGCAGGAGTTCTTTCTCTTTCGCGGGTCAACGATTCACGAGTTGCTTCGGCGTGAACCACACGCCGATGGCGCCGAGCACCAGCGCGCCGGCCAGCACGTACATGCCGATCTGCGTGCTGCCCGTCAGGTCCTTCAGATAGCCGATGAGATACGGGCTCACGAAGCCCGCGAGGTTGCCCACGGAGTTGATGGCCGCGATGCCGGCGGCGGCGGCCGTGCCCGTGAGGAATGCGGTGGGCAGCGACCAGAAGAGCGGCGCGCAGGTCAGCACGCCGGCCGCGGCGAGCGAAAGGAACGCCAGCGACACGGCCGTGTTCTGCGTGTACGAGGCAGCGACGGTGAAGCCCACCGCGCCCATCATGGCCGGCACGATCAAGTGCCAGCGGCGCTCCTGGCGGCGGTCGGCGCTGCGGCCGAAGAGGTTCATCGCGACGATGGCGCAGAGGAACGGAATGGCGCTGAGCAGCCCGATGTTCAGGTTGCCCTGCACGCCCGTGGCCTTGACCAGCGTGGGCAGCCAGAAGGTGAGTGCGTATTGACCCATGACGAAGGCGAAGTAGATGAACGCCATCCACCATATGCGCGCATCGCGGAACACGCCAGCCACCGAGTGCGGGCCCTTCGCGCCGTGGGCGGCGTCCTTCGCCACCTCGCGCTGCAGCAGCGCCTTTTCCTCGGCGTTCAGCCAGCGCGCCTGGGCGATGCCGTTGTCGAGGTAGAAGAGCACCATCAGGCCGATGAGCACCGCGGGGATGGCCTCGATCAGGAACATCCACTGCCAGCCGCTCATGGCCGAGACGCCGTGGAAGCTGTCCATGATCCAGCCCGACAGCGGGTTGCCGAAGATGCCCGCCACCGGAATGGCCGACATGAACACCGCGATGATCCGCGCGCGCCGGTGCGCCGGGTACCAGTGCGTGAGGTAGAGGATCACGCCCGGATAGAAGCCCGCCTCGGCCAGACCGAGCAGGAAGCGCAGGATGTAGAAGCTGGTGGGCGTCTTCACGAACATGAAGCAGGCCGAGAGCAGGCCCCAGGTGATCATGATCCGCGCGATCCAGATGCGTGCGCCCACGCGGTTCAGCAGCAGGTTGCTCGGCACCTCGAAGAGGAAGTAGCCGAGGAAGAAGATGCCGGCGCCCAGGCCGAACACGGTCTCGCTGAAGCCCAGGTCCTGGCCCATCTGCAGCTTGGCGAAGCCGACGTTCACGCGGTCGAGGTACGCGATCACGTAGCAGAGCATGAGGAAAGGCACGATGCGCCAGAACACCTTGGCGTAGGTGCGCTTTTCGAGCGCGGCATCGGCGGCGGCGGACGACACGGCGCCGGCCTGGAGGGTCGAGGAAGTCATGAGGGAGGTCTGTCTCGGATGATTTGTCAGGTCATCATACAAATTTGAGTTTTGATGACTGACCCGGGTAAACCCTCGGAAAAACGCCTTCCGTCGGCTTTCTGGTGTCTTTGTGTGTCGGCTCAGCCGCCGACCGGCCAGCCCTCGACCAGCGGACGGGCGAGCTGCTCGCCTTCCTGCTGCCAGAACACCGGATCGGCCAGCTCGATGCGGCGGATCGCGTTGTCCATGTGGTTCTTGGCCGCCTCGCGCGCACGCAGCGGATCGCCGGCTTCGATGGCTTCGACGATGCGCGCGTGCTCCTGCGCCACTTCGCGAGCGAAGTCGGCGCGGCGCGCCTCGTTGGCGCGCGTGACGCGGGTGGCGCCGTGCAGGAACTGCCGCAGGTACTGCAGCGTGCCGATGAGGAAGGGGTTGCGCGCCGCCTCGGCGATGGCGCGGTGGAAGAGCACGTCCTCGTCGGCACCGTTGCCGCCCGCCGCTACCGCCGCGTGCAATGCGGCGATGGCGTCGCGGATGCGCTGCACGTCCTCGTCCGTGCGGCGCTCGGCGGCCAGCGCAGCCACCTCGGCCTCGAGCGCGCGGCGCAGCTCGACCATCTGGATCACGGCCTCGCGCGAGGCCACGTGCGGCATCTCGAAGCGCAGCGGTTCGACGCCGGCAGCGCGCACGTACACGCCGCTGCCCTGGCGCGAATCAAGCAGCCCCAGCGACTTGAGCCGCGACACCGCCTCGCGCACCACGGTGCGGCTCACGCCGAACTGCTCGGCCAGCGCGGTCTCGGTCGGCAGCCGGTCGCCTTCGGACAGGCGCCCGCTGCGCACTTCGGCCGCGAGCGCATCGGCCACCTGATCGGCCAGGCGGACGGCGGGGGCGATGGATTGGAAGCGGGCAGTCATGGCGCGAAGGTGGTGGGGCCTGCGACTCTAACGCAGGGCCCGCCACTTCCACGGCCACCGCGGGTTCAGCTCAGTGCGTGGCGCGCGGCGTTGGCGATGCTGCGCGCATCGACGCCGAAGAAGCCGCGCAGCGCAGCACGCGTGTCGCTGCGGCCGAAGCCGTCGGTGCCGAGCGTGATGTAGCGGCGGCCCTCGGGCAGGAAGGCGCGCACGCTCTCGGGCACGGCGCGCACATAGTCGGTGGCGGCGACGATCGGCGCCTTGCCTTTGCCAAGCTGCTGCGCGATGAACGCGGTACCGGCTTCTTCACCCGCCAGCGCCCGCTGCTCGCAGGCCAGCCCGTCGCGCGCGAGCTCGCTCCAGCTCGTGACGCTGAACACCTCGGCCTCGATGCCCTCGTCGGCCAGCAGCTGCGCGGCCTTGACGACCTCGGTGAGGATCGCACCCGAGCCCATCAGCGTGACCTTCTTCTTTGCCTTGCCCGATGCCGGCGCGTAGCTGCCGAAGCGATAGCACCCGCGCAGGATGTCGCCTTCCGCGCCCTCGGGCACGTCAGGCTGCGCGTAGTTCTCGTTCATGAGCGTGACGTAATAGAACACGTCCTGCTGCTCGACCATCATCTCGCGGATGCCCGCGTCGACGATCACCGCCATCTCGCCCGCGAAGGCCGGGTCGTAGGCCTTGCAGTTCGGGATGGTCGCGGCCACGAGGTGGCTGCTGCCGTCCTGGTGCTGCAGGCCTTCGCCGCCGAGCGTGGTACGGCCCGAGGTGGCGCCCAGCAAAAAGCCGCGCGCACGCTGGTCGGCCGCGGCCCAGATGGCGTCGCCCACGCGCTGGAAGCCGAACATCGAGTAGTAGATGTAGAAGGGCAGCATCGCCAGCCCGTGCACGCTGTAGCTGGTGGCGGCAGCGGTCCAGCTCGCGATGGCGCCGGCCTCGCTGATGCCCTCTTCGAGGATCTGCCCGTCGGTGGCCTCGCGGTAGCTCAGCACCGAGCCGATGTCTTCCGGCGCGTAGCGCTGGCCCACGCTCGAATAGATGCCGACCTGCTTGAAGAGGTTGGCCATGCCGAAAGTGCGCGCCTCGTCGGCCACGATGGGCACGATGCGCGGGCCCAGTGCCTTGTCCTTCATGAGGTTGCCCAGCATGCGCACGAAGGCCATGGTGGTGCTCATCTCCTTGCCGGCGGCGACGGTCGCGAACTGCGCATAGCTCGCGATGTCGGGCTTGGCCACCACCTCGCAGGCGGTCTCGCGGCGCGGCATGGCGCCGCCGAGCGCCTCGCGGTGCTGCCGCAGGTAGCGCATCTCGGCGCTGTCCTCGGCGGGGCGGTAGAAGTCCATCGAGGTGGCCTGCGCGTCGGTCAGCGGCAGGTTGAAGCGGTCGCGGAATTCGATGAGGTCCACGTCGCCCATCTTCTTGTGCGAGTGCGTGGTCATCTTGCCCTGCGCGGCGCTGCCCATGCCGTAGCCCTTCTTGGTGTGGGCGAGGATCACGGTGGGCTGGCCCTTGTGCCGGGCGGCGGCCGCGTAGGCGGCGTGGATCTTCACGAGGTCGTGGCCGCCGCGCTTCAGGCGGTCGATCTGCTCGTCGGTCATGCCTTCGGCCAGGCGCGCGAGTTCGGGGTTCTGGCCGAAGAAGTTGTCGCGGTTGAAGCGGCCGTCCTTGGCCGCGAAAGTCTGCATCTGGCCGTCGACGGTGTTGGCGAACACGCGGGCCAGCGCGCCGCTCAAGTCCTGCGCGAAGAGGCCGTCCCAGTCGCTGCCCCACACGAGCTTGATGACGTTCCAGCCAGCGCCGGCGAAGAGCTTCTCGAGCTCGTCGATGATGCGGCCGTTGCCGCGCACCGGTCCGTCGAGGCGCTGCAGGTTGCAGTTGACGACCCACACGAGGTTGTCGAGCTTCTCGCGCGCGGCGAGCGTCAAGGCGCTCATCGACTCGGGCTCGTCCATCTCGCCGTCGCCGAACACGCCCCACACCTTTCGGCCTTCGCAGTTCAGCAGGTTGCGGTGCGTGAGGTAGCGCATGAAGCGCGCGTGGTAGATCGAGCTGATGGGGCCGATGCCCATCGAGCCGGTCGGGAACTGCCAGAAGTCCGGCATCAGGTACGGATGCGGATAGCTGCAGAGGCCCCGCGCGCCGCTGCCGTCGACGAAGGCGGGGGCGGTGAGTTCCTGGCGGTAGTGCTTCAGGTCTTCCTCGCTGAGACGGCCTTCGAGGTACGCACGCGCATAGACGCCCGGCGCGCTGTGCGGCTGGAAGAACACGAGGTCGCCGCGATGCTGCTCGCTGCGCGCGTGGAAGAAATGATTGAAGCCGGTCTCGAAAAGGTCGGCCGCGCTGGCATAGCTGGCGATGTGGCCGCCGAGTTCGCCATACGCCTGGTTGGCCTTGGCCACCATCGCGAGCGCGTTCCAGCGCATCAGCGAGGCGAGCTTTTCCTCGATGGCGAGGTCGCCCGGGAACGGTGGCTGGTCTTCCACCGCGATGGTGTTGACGTACGGCGTGGCGAGTTCGGGCTGCCAGCCGATGCGCTGCTGCCGCGCGAGACGCGCCAGCTCGACCAGCATCTGCCGCGCGCGCTGCGGCCCCTGCGTCTGCGCCATCGCCAGGAAGGCGTCGCGCCATTCGGCGGTCTCGGCGGGGTCGGGGTCGTGCGAGAGCTGCGTTTCATCCAGCAGCAGGGCGCGCATCTGGTCGGGCGAAATCGGGGCGTTCATATCGGCACTTTAGGCCGCAATGCGGAGAATTAGCTACTGGCAAAGCTAAATCCTCGTTTACTTCGCAGCATAAAATTCCGCCGAATTCAAATTGAGCGGCATTTCATGCAACTGGACGCCATCGACCTGCGCATTCTGGACGAGCTGCAACGCGACGGCGCGCTGTCGAACGTGGAGCTGGCGCGCCGCGTGCACCTGTCGCCGTCGCCCTGCCTGGCGCGTGTGAAGGTGCTGGAGGCCAATGGCGTGATCGACCGCTATGTGGCGCTCGCCAGCGCCAAGGCGCTCGGCCTGGGCCTCAACGTCTTCATCTCGATCAGCCTCACGACGCAAAGCAAGCAGTCGCTCGCCGACTTCGAGCAACGCATCGCCGAGCACGACGAGGTGATGGAGTGCTACCTGATGACGGGCGACAGCGACTACCTGATCCGCATCGCGGTGGCGGACATGGCGGCGCTGGAGAAATTCATCCTGGAACAGCTCACGCCGATTCCGGGGATCGAGAAGATCCGCTCGAGCTTTGCGCTCAAGCAGGTCAGATACAAAACGGCGCTGCCGTTGCCGGCAGCGCCAGGGTAGTAGCACTCCCCCAGGCTTCGCGCACTTCGTGTCGCTTCGCCTGCCCCCTCGCCGGGGGCGACACCTGCGGCCCGGCAAAGCCGGTTCCGCGGTGTCTTCCGAAAAGAGGCCGGGGGGATCCGGCCAAGCCGATCAGAGGCCGATCAGGCCGCCGTCGTTCTTCGTGATCACAACAGTCGCCGAGCGCGGGCGGGCAGTGCCACCTTGCGGCCAGTGGCTCGTGAACTTCGACGGATCCAGGATGTCGGCCACCTTGGTGTCCTCGCCCGGGTGCTGGATGTTCACGAACAGTGCACGGCCGTCGCCCGATTCGGCGATGCCGGTGATTTCGCACTCCACCGGGCCGACCAGGAAGCGGCGCAGGCCGTCGGTGCCCGGAGCCTTGCCGACGAAAGTCGCCTGCTGCACGGTGGTGGCGCCGTCGAAGTTGGTGATGGTCCTGGCCCCACCGTCGCCGACCTTGCCCGGCAGTGCCGCGAGCAGCATGCAGTTGGTCACGTCGGTGTACTTGCCGTCGTCGGTCTCGATCCAGAGCAGGCCGGGCGCAGCCTGGCTGAACCACATGCCGTCGGGGCTGGAGAAGTCGTTGTCGGCGCCGAGGGCGGACACGTTCACGTCGGCCGAGGCGGTCGAGCGCGCGGCGAACAGGTAGACGTCCCACTTGAAGGTGACGGCCGCCGGGTCACCGCCGGCGTCGGCGAAGCGGACGATGTGGCCGTTCGGGTTGCCTCGCTGCGCGGTCGCGCCCTTGGGGTCGTTGTAGAAACGCGGGTTGGCCGCGTCGATGCCATTGGCGCCGTTGATCGTGCGACTCGCGTTGTTGGTCAGGGTGAGGTACACCTCGCCGTTCTTCGGATTGACGGCGGTCCATTCCGGGCGGTCCATCTTCGTGGCGCCGGCCGAATCGGCGGCAAGGCGTGTGTTGACCACGACGTCGGCATCGTCGGCGAACGCGTAGGTCGTGTTGGCCGACGTGATGCCGTTGACGCCGAACTTGAGTTCGAGCCAATCGCCCGTGCCGTCGGCCTTGAACTTGGCAACGTAGAGCTTGCCGGCGTCCATGTACTTGTCGCCGGCCGCGATGCCGCCGCCGATGTCCGCCGCATCCCAGTTCTTGGCCGACACGAACTTGTAGAGGTACTCGTTCTGCGCGTCGTCGCCCATGTACCAGACCAACGGCTTGCCGACCACGACCGGGCCAAGGCAGGCGCCTTCGTGGCCGAAGCGGCCGAGCGCGGTACGCTTCTTCGGCGTGCCGGCGGGGTTGAACGGATCGATCTCGACCACCCAGCCGTAGGTGTTGGCGCCGTTGCGGTAGTCGTCGACGGCAGTGCCGCCCAAGGCAACGACTTCGGTGTTCCAGCGGCCGTACAGGTTGTCGGCGGTATCGGGCGTGACGGTCGCCCAGAGTTCGCGGCCGTTGCCGGAAACGCCGTAGCGGCCGAAGGACGCGAGTTCCTTGGGCGTACGGTTGGCGTTGTCGTTGGCGGTGACACGGCGGAAATAGCCGGCCCAGTTCTCTTCGCAGGTCAGGTACGTGCCCCATGGCGTGGTGCCGTTGGCGCAGTTGTTGACCGTGCCGCGGGTCTTGCTGCCATCGATCGAGTACTTGGTCTTCAGATGCTCGGTCTTCGCGGCCGGGCCCGAGAAGGTCATTTCGGTGAGCGTGTGGATGCGGCGGTTGAAGCTCGAGTCTTGCTTATAGCTCCAGGTGCTGCCGCTCTTGTTGACCTCGATCACGCTGACGCCGAACACGTAGAACTCGCGCAGCACTTCGTCGGCGACGGTGCGTGCGCCGCTGGTGATGCTCTGGCCCTTGGGGTGCAGGAACGCCGACGTGATGGATTCATGGTTCATCACGAGCAGGCCGCGCGAAGCGTTGGTCGCGTCCCACTTGTTCGACGCGTTCACGCCGAAGAAGGTCATGCCGTCGTGGTGGTCGCCACCGCGGCGGTCGAATGTGGTGGCGTCGTCGGTGCCGTCGTTCTTGTAGGCGGCAACGCCAGCGGCGGTCGGGTCACCCAGGCGGTACAGCACGCTGGCGGTGTAGCCGGCGGGCACGGTGACCACGTCGGCGAGGCTCTTGGCGACGGCATTGAAGCCGAGCTTCATCGGACCGGCGGGCGCGGGAGCCGGCGCAGGTGCCGGGGCGGGAGCCGGTGCCGGGGGCAGCACCGGGAAGGCGGTGCCACCGCCGCCGCCGCCACCGCATGCCTGGAGCATTGCGGTGCCGGCGGTGCCGACGCCCAGGCCGAACAGGTGGCGACGGCTCAGGCGCGAGGCGATCAGGTCGGTGAACGAGGGGTTCGACGTGGGGTTGGTGCCGATGTCGTCGAGATCGACCGAGGGATCGTCGGTGCGGGTGTTTGCGGTCATGCGCAATGTCTTTCTTCGTGGGTTGGAAAAGTAACCAGCCCGCGAAGTTAGGTACTTCGTATGACGACTCCGTGAATTGATCAGGCTCCGGTCAGGTTGATTTGATCCACCCCCAGGCTTCGCGCACTTCGTGTCGCTACGCCCTCCCCCTCGCCGGGGCAACACCTGCGGCCCGGCGAAGCCGGTTCCGCGGTGTTTCTGGCAAATGCCGCACCCGCGAGTTCAAGGCGCCGGCAACTGCCGCGGCCACAGCGCCCACAGCCTCAGCGGCTGGTTCATGCTCGCCGCGAAGCGGCCCGCGTCGGCGCCGGTGCCCGCGAAGTAGTCGGCCCGCACCGCGCCGAGGATGGCGCTGCCGGTGTCCTGCGCCACCACCAGCTTCTGCAGCTGCGCCGCCGGTCCGTTCGACGCAAGCCACACCGGCGTACCGTAGGGGATGCTCTCGCGGTCGACCGCGATGGAACGGCCGGCCGTGAGCGGCACGCCCTGCGCGCCGCGCGGGCCGAAGGCGGCGTCGACCTCGCTCATGGTCTCCTCGCGGAAGAACACGTAGCGCGGGTTGCTCCACATCAGCTGCGTCACGCGCTGCGGGTTCTGCGCGGCCCAGGCCTTGGTGTCGTCGGGCCACTTGCCGACCTTGGTCACGCCCTGGCTCATCAGCCATTGCTGCACGCTGCGGTAGGGCTGCTCGTTGGTGGCCGCGAAGGCCATGCGCACCGTGTGCTGGTAACCGTTGGCCTCGGTGATGCGCAGGCGGCCGGAGCCCTGGATGTGCAGCATCAGCGCGTCGATCGGGTCGGCCATCCATGCGATCTCGCGGCCGCGCAAGGCGGCCTGCGCCTCGGGCAGGGTCTCGATCTCCTGGCGCGTGTACCAGGGGCGGCGCGGCACCAGGCCGTCGGGGGCCTGGTAGATCGGCACGTTGAAGGTGGCGGTGGGCACGCGGGAGGCCTCGTACACCGGCTCGTAGTAGCTGGTGAGCTTGCCTTCGGTCTGGCCGTTGAGCGCTTCGACGCGGTAGGGCTGCAGCCGGTCGGTCATCCACTGGCGCTGCTCCTCGGGGGTAGCGATGGCGAGCTGGCGCACGTCGCGGCACAGCGGCGCGAAGGCGGCGTTGGGACGCGAGCAGTTCGCCAGCAGCGCGATCCACGCCTCGTGCAGCGGGTCTTCGCCGAAGCCGGGCAGTTCGGCCCAGCCGACCGGCACCCATCGGCTCTTGGGATGCGCGAGCGAGCCGGTGAGCGGACCGAGGTCGCGCGGCTGGGTGACTGGGGGGCGGATGGGGGCCTCGGGGGCACGCGGGCCGGTGGAACAGGCGGCGAGCGTTGCTACGATCACAAGCCCGACCAGCCACTGGAGTCCATTTCTCATGGGTTTGATTCTGCTTGAAGCCCTCGCCGCGGGACTCGTGTTCATCCTGATCATCTGGTGGACCATGTTCTCCGGTCGCAACAAGGGCGAATTGCACGATGACGACGATGAGCGCGAGGCCAGCCGCGACGCCACCGACCGGAAGCAACCGCCCGAAGCGTGAACTGCTTGTGCAGTCCCGTGCCGCGCGGCGCTGTCGGACAAGCACCTGATTGCTATTACTTTAGTAGCAATCATCGCAGCATTCATGCGCGAAGGCGAAACTTTTCTTATTTTCCGTAGGGCTTTGAGCCCGTACCATCGCGTACTCCCCGAAGGCTAAGCTGTCGCCCGCCTATTCAACCTTGAAAGGGATCGCCATGAAAAAGTTCGTACTCGCAACCGTCGCCACCGCCCTCGTCCTCTCCGGCTGTGCCGGTGGCATGACCGACACGCAGCGCAACACCGGCATCGGTGCCGGCATCGGCGCATTGGGCGGCGCCGCCATCGGTGCAGCCACGGGCGGCCGCACCGGTGTCAATACGGGTCTGGTCGTCGGTGCGGCGGCCGGCGCGCTCGGCGGCTACCTGTGGTCGCAGCGCATGGAGAACCAGAAGCGCCAGATGGAAGCCGCCACGCAGGGCACCGGCGTCGCCGTCACGCAGACGCCCAACAACGAGCTGAAGCTGCAGATCCCGAGCGACGTGTCCTTCGACGTGGGCCGCGCCAACATCAAGCCGAACTTCGCGCCGGTGCTCGACCAGTTCGCCAGCGGCCTGCGCAACAACCCGAACGCCGAGGTGCGCATCATCGGCCACACCGACAGCACCGGCTCGGACGCCATCAACAACCCGCTGTCGGTCGAGCGTGCGACGAGCACGCGCGACTATCTCGTGGCGCGCGGCGTGAACGCGGCGGCCTTCCGCATCGAGGGCCGCGGCTCGCACGAGCCGGTCGCCGACAACAACTCCGACTCCGGCCGGGCGCAGAACCGCCGCGTCGAAATCTACGTGGGCGAGCGCGCGCCGCAAGGCTGAGCGATCTCGGCACGCAGGGAAACCGGCCGCGCTGAAAGGCCGGTTCCCGCCATCACCGTTCCATTGGTCCATTAAGAGGGAATCTCATGAGGAAGTTTGTTGTTTCGGGTGCGGCCGCTGCCGCGTTGCTGTTCATCGCGGGCTGCGCATCGCAGTCGGCGCCGCCGCCGGCCCCCGCGCCCGCAGCCGCACCGGCCGCGCCAGCCAACAGCTGGACCGCTCGCCTGGCCGCCCTGAAGAGCGACCTCGAGACCTCGACCAAGGGCACGGGCGTGGTGATCGAACAGACCACCGACAACCAGCTGCACGTGGTGATCCCGAACGAACTGTCGTTCGACACCGGCCGCTCCAACGTCAAGCGCAACCTCGCGCAGGTGCTCGACAAGGTGGCCGAAGGCCTGAAGAGCGCCACCGCCGCCAGCGTGCGCGTGGTCGGCCACACCGACAACACCGGCAGCGAGGAAGGCAACGAGCGCCTCTCGGTGAGCCGCGCCGACAGCGTGCGCAACCACCTCGTGAGCCGCGGCGTCTCGACCACGGTCATCACGACCGACGGCCGCGGCTCTCGCGAACCGCTGGCGGACAACGGCACCGCAGCTGGCCGCGCGCAAAACCGCCGCGTGGAAATCTTCGTGGCGGAGAAGGCCTAACCCCCAGGCTTCGCGACACTTCGTGTCGCTTCGCCAACCCCCTTGCAGGGGGCAACACCAGCGGCCCGGCAAAGCCGGTTCCGCGGTGTTTCCCTGGGGAATCGGGGAGGCTAGAGCTCTCTTAAACGGTTAGCCAACTCGACGGCCGACTTCACTTCCATCTTCTCGAACACGCGCGCGCGGTGGACCTCCACCGTGCGCACGCTGATCGCGAGCTGGTCGGCGATGAGCTTGTTGGGCAGGCCCTCGATCACCAGCCGCATCACGTCCCGCTCGCGCTCGGTCAGCTCGCCGATGCGTTCGGCCAGCCCGCGGCGCGCGCGCTGCACTTCCAGCGCCTGCAGCGACGCGTTCAGCGCATGCTCGATGCGGTCGACCAGCGCGTTGTCCGAGAACGGCTTCTCGCAGAAGTCGAAGGCGCCGCGCTTGACCGCGTCGACGGCCGTCGGCACGTCGGCATGGCCCGTGAGGAAGATCACCGGCATCGCCGGCAGCAGGCCGCGCTCGACCAGCCGGTCGAACAGCACCAGCCCGCTGGTGCCGGGCATGCGCACGTCGAGCAGCAGGCACAGCGGCTGCTGGGGCAACGGGCCCTGGTCGAGGAACTGCTCGAACGCCTCGGCGCTCGCGAAGTGCTCGCTGGCCAGGCGCCGCGAGCGCAGCAGCCAGGCCAGCGCCTCGCGCACGCTGGCGTCGTCGTCCACGATGAAGATCAAACCATCGATCAGCGGTTGCATGCGATGAAGTCCAGCAAAAAGTTGTCCGTCGAAAAAAGCGCTCTCAGGCGGCCGCCGGCAGCGTGAACCTGAAGACCGTGCCGCGCGGCTTGTTGGGCTCGTACACGAGCGCCCCGCCGTGCTGCTCCACCACCGTGCGGCACAGGCTCAGGCCGAGCCCCATGCCGTCGGCGCGCGTGGTGAAGAAGGGCGTGAAGAGCCGCTCCTCGACTTCCTCGCTGATGCCGCTGCCCAGGTCGGCCACCGAGAACTCTATCCAGCGCCGGCTGTCTTCCTGTCCGGTGGCGCCCATCGCCGCGGCACGCGCCACGCGCAGCCGCAGCACGCGGCTGCCGACATTGTCGGGGTTGTCCATGGCCTGCATCGCATTGCGCGCAAGGTTCAGCAGCACCTGCTCGACCAGCGTGCGGTCGCACATGGCCGCGGGCAGGCGGTCTTCCAGCACCACCTCGATGATCACGCCGAGCTTGCGCGCCTGCAGCCGCACCAGCGGCAGCACCGCGTCGATCAACGCCTGCGGCGCCACGGCCTCGCGCGTGCGGTCGCGCCGCCGCACGAAGTCGTGCACGCTGCGGATGACCTGGCCCGCGCGATCGGCCTGCTCGGCGATGCGCTTAACAGCCATCGCCACCTCGCCCTGGTCGCCCTTGGCGTCAGGGCCCAACAGGTTGAGCGAACCGCTCGCATAGCTGGCGATGGCCGCCAGCGGCTGCGTGAGCTCGTGGCTCAGCAGCGAGGCCATCTCGCCCACGGTCGCCAGCCGCGCGCTGGCCTGCAGGCGCTCCTGGCTGGCGCGCGACAGCTCCTCGATGCGGCGCTGCTCGCTCACGTCGATGAACGCGCTCATCCAGCCGGTCTGCACCTTGTGGGCGTTGATCAGCGGCGCCTCGAAGATCAGCACCGGAAAGCGCGTGCCGTCCTTGCGCATGAAGACCGACTCGAAGCCCTCGCGCGGCGGCATGCCGCCGGCCAGCCGGCGCGCCTGCCGCTGCTGGTACTCGTGCGCCAGCTCGGTGGGCCAGTAGGGAGCCTCGACGCTGTCGGCCATGAGCTCCTCGGGGCTGAAGCCGACCATCTCGCAGAAGGCCGGGTTCACGTAGGTGATGCGCCCCCGCAGGTCGCGCGCGCGCAAGCCGGTGATGACCGAGTCTTCCATCGCCTTGCGGAAGGCGAGCGCATCGGCCAGGTCGCGCTCGGCGCGCAGCCGCCGGCGCGTGTCGCGCGCGAGCAGTACCAGCACCGACACCAGCGCGATGGAAATCGCCGTGACCAGTGCCGTGAGCATGTTCGGGAACAGGTCGGGCGCGGCGCGCCAGCCGTCCACGCGCAGCATCAGCGCGGCGCCCGGCAGGTCGATGAGCTGCTGCGAGGTGAACACGCGCGTGCCGGTGCGCCGCGAACTGCCCAGCGCCACGAGCCGCGTGCCGTCGGCCTCGGTGAATGCCACTTCCTGGCCGCGCGTGAGCGTGGGGCCGACCAGCTCGATGAGCGCGTCGCGCAGCGAATAGCTGGCCACGAGGTACCCGCCGGCGTCGATGGGCACGCACAGCTCCATCACCTCGATACCGCCACCTCCGGCGATGGGCACGTAGTGGCTCGGCGAATAGGCCGGCGCGCCGAGCTTGCGCGCGGCTGCGCAGGCCAGCGTGACGTCGGACTGCTCGGGGCCGCGCGTGTCCTCGTCGAGCACGCGCATGCGGTAGGGCGTGTTGACGGCCTGCAGCGGACGCAGCGCGGCATCGCGCCACTCGAGCCGCAGCCATTCGCGGTGCTCGCGCAGCAGCGCCGCGGCCACCTCCGGCCACTTCGCGGCGTCGGCGCCCGGCGCCTGCGTGGCGCGCAGGCTCTGCGCGTTGCGCTGGAAGCCGCTGCGCAGGTCGGAGACGGCATCGGCGGTATCGCGGTCGAGCGCGGCCTGCACCTGCTCGACCTCATGCCGGCCAGCGAGCCACACCACCGTGACCAGCAGCACCGACACCAGCACCGCCAGCAGCAGCCACAGGAACCAGCGCTGCCACAGCGAGCGCAGCCGGCCGTACGCCAGCAGCGCCCACCGCTGCGGTGCGACGGTCAGCAGCGCATCGGACATCGCTAGAGCACGCTATGGGAGAGCACGGGCAGTTGCGTACGTGTGCTCTGGACTTTTGCCGCATCGATGTCGAACAGCACCACGCCTTCGCCGGTGGCCTGCTGCGCCACCACCTCACCCCATGGGTCGACGACCAGCGACTGGCCCCAGGTCTGGCGGCTGTTCTCGTGCGTGCCGCCCTGCGCGGGCGCGACCACCCAGGCGAGGTTCTCGATGGCGCGGGCGCGCAGCAGCACCTCCCAGTGCGCGGCGCCGGTCGTGCGCGTGAAGGCGCTGGGCACCAGCAGCAGGTCGGCGCCCTGCTTCGCGAGCGCGCGGTACAGCTCGGGAAAGCGCAGGTCGTAGCAAACGCTCATGCCAACGCGCCAGCGGTGGCCGTCGCGCGAAGGCAGCTCGAACACCACCGGCTTCGCTCCGGGCGCGATGACGCGGCGCTCGTCGTAGCGCTCGGTGCCGTTGTCGAAGAAGAAGAGATGGATCTTGTCGTAGCGCGCCACGCAGCGGCCGTCGGGCGAGAAGGCCAGCGAGCTGTTGAACACATGCTCGGCGTCGGTGCTCTCGATGGGCAGCGTGCCGCCGACGATCCACAGCCCGAACTCGCGCGCCGCATCGGCCAGGAAGCCCTGCACCGTGCCCGCGCCCGCCGTTTCGCGCAGGCCCAGCTTGTCGGTGTCGCGCGCACCCATCATGCAGAAATACTCGGGCAGCACGGCAAGCTCGGCACCGGCCGCGGCGGCCTGCGCGAGCAGGTCGTGGGCGCGCGCGAGATTGGCTTCGCGGGCGATGGCCGACACCATCTGGATGGCTGCGACTTTCATTGCTTGGTCTCCGTTTTCTTGCCGTCGTCCGCAGTCTGGGAGGCTGGCGGCAGCCCGGGAATGCCGGGAATGCTCTGGGGCAGCAGCTGCAGCGTACGCGGCACCTTCGCTATTTTGGGGTCGGTCCAGGTGCCTTCGACGTGGAACTCCTGCGTGGCGGCGGCGGCGAGCGGCTTGCTCAGCACCCATTGCGCGAGAAAGGTGCCCAGGCCGATCGCCGGATTGATGGCGGTGGCCACCAGCGCCGCCGTGCCCGCGTTGATCTCGGGCACCACCACCACGCGCAGGTTCTGCGTCTCGCGCACGATGTCGGCCGAGCCGTCCATCAGCGCGGCGGCGTTGACACCCTTCATCTGCAGGTTGTTGGTGCTGGCGATGCCCTTGTTGATCTTCGCGTCGCCGCGGATGAAGTCGAAGGCGAAGCCCTCGCTGAACACGTCGCGGAAGTCGAGCGTGAGCCGGCGCGGCAGCGCCTGCAGGCTCAGCACGCCGAGCAGCTTGGCCAGGCCCGGATCGGCCTTGAGGAACTGGCCCTGTTCCACGTCGACCTGCAATTGCCCGCCCAGACTCGGGTAGTCGAGCGAGAACGGCGAGCCGCGCCAGTTGACGTCGCCCTCCATCCTCCCGCGCCCGCGCCGCAGCACGCCCGGCATGCCGAAGCGCGTGAGCAGCTCGCCGGCGTCGGCGATGTCGAGCCTGAAGGTCATGGCGGTGCGGCGCTGGCCGGCCGCCGCGCCGGGCACCGCGGCCCAGGTGCCCTTGGCCGCGAAGCTGGCCTCGGGCATGGTGAAGACCAGCTTGTTGAGCGCCCATTCGCGCCCCGCGCCGCCGCGGTTGACCGCGTCGATCTCCGCGCGGCCGAGGCGCTTGCCGAGCAGTTCGAAGTCGTCGATCACGATGTCCAGCGCCGGCAGGGTTCCGGGCTGCTCGTCGAGCAAGGTCTCGACCTGCGTGGCCTCGGAGGGCGCGATCTTCAGCCGCGCGAGCCGTGCGTAGAGGCGCCCGGCCTGCGCGTGGCGGTATTCGGCATAGCCGCTGAGCTCGGTGGCGTCGATGTTGGCGCGCCAGACGCTGCCCTCGCGCGTGCCGCCGAGCACCACGTTGTGCAGCGTGCGGCCGGCGATGCCGAGCTGCTGCGCGCGCACCGCGATGCGCGTGGGCAGGTAGGCCATCGACGGATCGTCGGCGCGCTCCACGGCGTCGGTGCCTGTGCCGGCGGCCTCGCCGATCAGCGCCTGCCACGCGGCCATGTCGAGCTTGCCGACGTTGACGTTCGCGAACACGCCCTTGTCGGGCAGGCTGGCCGTCTCGCCCTGCGCGAGGCCGACGCCGATGCTGCCGCGCAGCACGCGCGCATCGCCGTTGGGCAGGAGATCGCGCACGTACTGGACGGCGCCGACGCGGCCGAGGTCGAGCGAGAGCTGGTCCTGCGTGGCGATGCCCTGCCGGGCGTCGCGCGCGAGCACCTTCTTCTCGATGCGCAGCGGCATCTGCTCCTCGGCCGTCTTCACGAGCGGCGGCGGCAGCTGCAGCGCGAGGCCCTGCAGGCTGCTGTTGAGCGAGAACTCGGTGGTGCCCTCGCGCACCGAGAAGGTGGCCGCGAAGGGCGTGCTGCCGGTGGCCTTCTTCGCGAGGCGGGCGAGCCAGTCGACCTCGCGCGCGCCGCGCAGGCCTTCGGCAGTGGCGGTGCCCTGCGCCTTCAGCGCCACTTCGCGGTTGGGGCCGGAGAAGCGGCCCCGGCCTTCGACCCGGATGTCGCCGCCCAGCAGCTTCGCCTGCACGCCGGCCAGCGAGAAGCCTGTTTCGGTGAAGTTGACCGTGCCCTTCGCCTGCGCGAACGATGGCGCCTCGGGCACCACCTGCAGCTCGTTGTCGGCCAGCACCACGCTGGCCTGCACCTTGGCGTTGTCCATCGCCTCGAGGGGCAGCTCGAGGTGCAGCTTGTAGTCGGCCGAGCCGGTGGCGCGCGCGGCCTGCATGACCTCGCCCACGCCGCCCGGCTCGATGCCGGCCAGCGGCGCGCCCGCCCGCAGCACCTCGGCCAGCGGCCCCTTGGCCTGCACGTCGACGCGCAGAACCTGCGCATGGTGCGACAGCTCCGGGATCTGTGCCTCGCCCTTGGTCACCTCGACGCCGGTGGTGCCGGCCAGGCGGCCCCGTGCGTTGCGCACCAGCATGCCGTCGCGCTCGAACACCAGTTCGCCCGAGAGGCCGGTGAGTGCCGGCCACACCCGTGCGGGCGTGCCGTTGCGCGACGGCGTGGCGTTCGTGATCGAGGGCGGCGCATAGGCGTAGTTGACGTCGGCCACCTTGGCCACGATGCGGAAGTCGCCCTGCTTCGGGTCCTTGAACGGCATGTCGTACAGGTCGCCGCGCACGCGGAAGTCGACGTTGCTGGCAGTGCCCTTGGTGACGGCCTCTCGCACGTAGTCGCGCGTGTGCTGGGGAATGTCGAGCGGCAGGTAGCGGAACACGCGCGTGCCGTCGGCGCGGGTCAGCTTGCCCTGCAGGTCGAGCACGCCGGGAAAGCGGGACTTGCTGCTCGACGTGGCCGGATCGCTGGTGCGCCAGCTGGCCTGGGCTTCTCCCTCGGCATCGACGTTGGCGAAGCTGAGCTTCGACATCTGCAGCTGGGCGCTGCCATTGCCGCTGTCGAGCTTCCATTGCAGCTGCGTCGAGAGCCGGTCGACGGGAATGACGGGCTCGTCGAACACGCCCGGGAATTCGAGCGTGCCCTGCGCGATGGCGAGCGTGGCGGTGCCGCCGGTGTGGGTGGCGTCGAAGTCGATCGTGGCGCCGCTCAGGCCCGGGGTGCCGCTGTGGATCCTGGGCTGGGGTGCCGCCGCGCCGGTGGCATTGGCGGTTGCCGCTGGCGCCGCCGCTGTATCTGCCTTGGCCGATTGGGAGGCGATGCGCAGCCCGCTGACGCGGCCCTTGGCCTGGTAGCGGGTGGGTGCCCCCAGTGCGCCTTGCCAGTTCAGGTCGACGTGCTCGACGAGGCCGCGCGGCGCATAGGCATCGAGCGCGCGGTGGGTGGCGTCGCCCAGCGGCAGCCGGTCGGCGATGAGGGCGAGCGCGGCCAGGTCGAGGCGGTCGGCGCGCAGCGCGCCGTGCTCGGGCGTGCGACCCTTGCCCGGCGTGTGCTGCAGCCAGAGGTTGCCGCCGGGCCAGCGCAGGCCGTCGGTGGTGTCGAACTGCAGCGCGGTGGTGGCGAACTCGAGCGTCTCCTCGGTGAGCTGCCCCGAGATGCGGCCGGTGACGGCGCGCAGCACCAGCGGCTGCAGGCCCTTGTCGAGCGAAACGTCGACCTTGTCGAGCCCCAGGTCGACCGCGCCGCCGACGACCTGGCCGTCGTCCACGTCGGCCCACAGGCGCAGCGCGCCGTTGCCTTCGCGGATGCGGGCGTCGAGCGACACGTACTGGCCGAGCCGGGTGACGTCGATGTAGGGCAGGTCGGCGTAGAGCTGGCCGTCCCAGGTCTGCCAGTGGCCGCTGCGGATGGAAAGCAGCGGCTGGCGGAACTGGCCGCGCAGCGTGAAGCGCTCGCCCCAGCCGGCGGGCGGCGTGGCGTCGAGCCGCAGGCTGTGGCGCCTGGCACTGTTGCGCGCGACGAATCGCACGTCGGTCAGCAGCAGGGGCTCGGCCTGGCGCTGCTCGTCGGTCCAGCGCACGACGCCGCCTTCGATGACCAGCTCGCGCTGCGCGAAAAACCAGTCGGCGCCGCGGGTCTCTCCGGTCGTGTCGGTCGCCATGTGCAAACCAGCCACATGGAGTTTTCCCTGAGTGTCGCGGCGCACGTCGAGCTGCGGCCCCTCGATGTAGAGCTGCTCGAAATTGAGCCGCCAGAGCGAGCGCGGAGACACGCTGGCCACCACGCGTGCGAGGCGAAGGGCTTCCCGCCTGCCTGCGTCCTGCAGCACCACGTCGCGCAATTCGAAGGCCGGGAAAAGCCCTTCGGAGCGGGCGGTGATCGATCCGATGCGCACCGGCACGCCGATGGCCTTGCTAGCCTGAGCCTCCAGCGCATCACGAAAATCGCCGATTCGCGGCACAATCCACGCGTGTAGGACAACGACTGACAGCGCCAGCAGAAGCCATGCAGCGATCAACAGACCCAGCAGCCAGCGCGCCGTCACAGCGGTTATTTTGAGCAGACGTGAAGGGGTAGACGCCGTGTCGTTCATTGAGGATCGCGCTGTGTCGGGAATTATGACCGCCAGCATTCAGAGGGGTTCCACGGAAACCAGCATCAGTGTGAACCAGTTGCCAGCCACCACATCGACGCGAGACGACGCGCGTTCTTCGTTCTCTTCTTATTCGCGCTTCGTGCAGCGCCTGCGCCGCAGGTATGCAGGCGAGCTTTCATTGCTTCCCCCCGGCGCGCCGCTGCGCGAATCGATGTCCTTGGCTTACGAGGCATTGCGCCGACGTGGGGATGGCGTCGGCGATGCACTGCGAATTGTGCGGCAGCTCGTGATGGAGCGGCTTGTAACTCTTGATTGCGACGAGCAGGCCCCGCTGGCCGTGGTGACCACCGCCGTCACCGAGCTGGCCGAGCTGGCACTCGATATTGCGTGCCAGGAGGCCTGCCGCGAACTCGACGCGACGCACGGCGCCCCGCTTGGCCCCGATGGCCGTCGCGCGCAGCTGTGGATCGTGGGCATGGGCAAGCTCGGCGCGCGCGAGCTCAACGTGTCGAGCGACATCGACCTGATCTACCTCTACGACGTGGACGGCGAGACCCAGGGCGACGCCGACGGCCGCGGCCGGCTGGCCAACCAGGAATACTTCGCTCGCGCCGTGAAGCGCATCTATGCGCTGGTGGGCGACACCACCGAGCACGGCTTCGTGTTCCGCGTCGACCTGGCCCTGAGGCCCAACGGCAACTCGGGCCCCAGCGTGGTCTCGCTCGATGCGCTCGAGGAGTATTTCCAGGTGCAGGGCCGCGAGTGGGAGCGCTTCGCCTGGATGAAGAGCCGCGTGGTCGCGCCGCGCGACATCGTGCTCGCGGGCCAGGCCCAGGGCCTGCGCGGCGCCGTGCTGCCCTTCGTGTTCCGCCGCTATCTCGACTACAGCGTGTTCGACTCGCTGCGCGTGCTGCATCGGCAGATCCGGGAGCAGTCGGCGCGCCGCAGCGCCGGGCGGCCCGAGCGCGCGAACGACGTGAAGCTCTCGCGCGGCGGCATCCGCGAGATCGAGTTCACCGTGCAGCTGCTTCAGGTGGTGCGCGGCGGCCAGTTTCCGGAGCTGCGCACCCGGCCCACGCTCGATGCGCTGCAGCGCCTGGCGCGCGCCAACCTCATGCCGCAGGAAACCGCCGACGCGCTGGCCTCGGCCTACGAGTTCCTGCGCCGCGTGGAGCACCGCATCCAGTACCTCGACGACCAGCAGACTCACGTGCTGCCGGTGTCCGACGACGACCTGCGCTGGATCGCCCAGACCATGGGCTACCCCAGCTGCTGCCCCTTCCTCGAGCAGCTCGACACGCATCGCGAGTTCGTCGCGCAGGAGTTCGACAAGCTGCTCGGCGGCGAGAAGCCCTGCAACGGCAAGTGCAACGGCAAGAAGGCCGCGGCGCCCGCCGACCTGGCCGACCTGCTCGACGACCTGCCCCAGGCGTTCGCAGAGCGCATCCGCGACTGGTGCGAGCAGCCCCGCGTGCTGGCCCTGCGCGAAGAGACGCGCGCGCGGCTGCGCCAGCTGGTGCAGCGCACCGGCCAGTGGCTCAAGGAGCCCGACGGCGACGGCGCGGGCCAGACGCCGCGCCACGTCGACGCCGCGATGCGCTGGGCCGACTGGATCGAGCCGCTGATGCGCCGCGAGAGCTATCTGGCGCTGCTGGTCGAGCGCCCCGCCGTGCAGGAACGCCTGCTGCGCCTGCTGGGCGCGGCCAGGTGGCCCGCGCGCTACCTGATGCAGCACCCCGGCGTGATCGACGAACTGGCAAGCGACGAGATGCTCTCGGGCCGCTTCGTCGCCGCCGAGTTCGAGCGCGAGCTCGACGCGCGCCACGCATCCCTCACCCGCACCGGCGAGGCCGACGAAGAGCGCCTGCTGAACCTGCTGCGCCACGCGCATCACGCCGAGGTGTTCCGCACGCTGGCGCGCGACGTGGACGGCCGTCTCACCGTCGAGCAGGTGGCCGACGACCTGAGCGCGCTGGCCGACACCACGCTGCGCGTGACCGCCCGCTGGTGCTGGCCGCACGTGCGCAACCGGCACCGCGAGGTGCCGCAGTTCGCGATCATCGGCTACGGCAAGCTGGGCGGAAAGGAGCTGGGCTACGGCAGCGACCTCGACATCGTGTTCGTCTACGACGATGACGACGAGCGCGCCGGCGAGGTCTACGCGGCCTATGTGCGCAAGCTCATCAACTGGCTCACGGTGAAGACGCGCGAGGGCGACCTGTTCGAGATCGACACCGCCCTGCGCCCCAACGGCAACTCGGGCCTGCTGACCACCAGCTTCGAGGCCTACGAGAAATACCAGCTCGGCCGCGGCAGCAACACCGCGTGGACCTGGGAGCACCAGGCCATGACGCGCGCGCGCTTCGTGCTCGGCAGCGAGGACCACGGCGCCGAGTTGGGCGCGCGCTTCGACCAGGTGCGCGAGGCGGTGCTGGTGGCGCCGCGGGACCGCGAGGCGCTGAAGGCCGAGATCATCGCCATGCGCAACAAGCTGCGCGGCGCGCGGCCGGTGAAGGCCGACCGCTTCGACGTGAAGCACAGCCCCGGCGGCATGGTCGATGCCGAGTTCGCGGTGCAGTTCCTGGTGCTGTCGTCGTCGGGCGAACATCCCGAGCTGATTCCGAACGTGGGCAACATCGCGCTGCTGCTGCGGGCCGAGCTCGCGGGGCTGCTGCCCGAAGGCGTGGGCCGCAGCGCGGCGCGGGCGTACCGCGAGCTGCGTCGCGTGCAGCACCGTGCGCGCCTCAACGAAGAGCCGACGCAGGTCACGCCGCCCGCGCTGGCGGCCGAACGCGACGCCATGCTGGCCCTGTGGAAGGCGGTATTTGGCTGACGGCGCCCGCTCCCCCGCCACCACCGCGCTGGCTGCGTGCGCGGTGGTCATCGCCGTCCTCCTGGCCGGCTGTGCAAGCGGACCGCGTAGCGGAGGCGGCGTAGCCAGCGGCCGCGACGGCCCCGGCACCAACATCCCGCCGGACCTTGCCAGCGTGCCCGACGCCGAGCCCCGCGTCGAACCCATCCGCACCACCGGCGGCACCAGCAAGCCCTACACGGTGCTGGGCCGCGGCTATGCGCCGATCACCGACGACCGGCCGTTCCGCGAATCTGGGCTGGCCTCGTGGTACGGGCGCAAGTTCCATGCGGCGTCCACCTCCAGCGGCGAGCCCTACGACATGTACGCCATGACGGCCGCGCACAAGACGCTGCCGCTGCCGAGCTACGTGCGCGTGCGCAACCCGGCCAACGGGCGCGAGGTGATCGTGCGCGTGAACGATCGCGGCCCGTTCGTGGACGGCCGCGTCATCGACCTGAGCTACACGGCCGCGCTCAAGCTCGACCTGCTGCGCGGCGTGGCGCCTGTGGAGATCGAGCGGATCACGAACGAAGACATCCGCACCGGTGCATGGCGTCGGGACTCAGGAACGGCGTACGCCGCCGCCGAAGCGCCCGCGCCGGTGCGTGCGGTGCCGGTGCGTGTGGCGAGCGCGCAGCAGCAGCAGCAACAGGTGCGGGTGCCGGCCGAATGGGTGGCGCCGGTCGCTGCGGCGAACAACGATGTGCCGCAGCCGGCATCGACGATGCCAGTCGCGCCGCAGACACCGATGGCCATGGCGCTACCGGCGGGGACGGGGGCGGAGCCGGAATCGGCGCAGTCGCCACCGTCCATTCCACCGGGCCGGCAGGCCATCCTGGTCAACGAGCTTCCGCCGCTGCAGGCAGCAACAGCAGCGGCGGCACCCGCGGGCGCCGCGCAGCAACCCGGCACGGCGCTACCCGGCTTCTGGGTGCAGCTCGGCGCGTTCCGCGAGCGCGACGGCGCCGAGAGCCTGTTGAATCAGGCTGCGCGCGGCCTGCCTTCGCTTGCATCGCAGCTACGGGTGTTCAGCGAAGCCGGAACGCATCGGCTGCAGGCAGGGCCCTTTGCCTCGCGCAATGCGGCCGGCGAGGTGGTCACGCAGCTGCGCGACAGCCTGCGCATCGCGCCGATGGTGGTGGAACGCAGGTAGCCGGGAAAAGGGCAGGAGCCCGCGCGTTCAGACCAGCGGCTTCACCGGAACCGGCACGCCGCTGGCGACGTTGAGGCGGTTCCAGGTGTTGATCTGCGCGATCGCCACCGACAGCTCGGCAATCTCCTGGTCGCTGAAGTTGGCCTTCAGCGCAGCAAATTCGGCTTCGCGCGCGTCATAACGGTCGGCCAGGCGCGTAAGCGATTCGGCCCAGGCCAGCGCCGCGCGTTCGCGCTCGTTGAAGAAGCTCACTTCGCGCCACGTCGGCAGGCTGTTGATGCGCTGCCATTCCTCGCCCTGCTTGCGCAGGTCGCGCACGTGCATGTCGAGGCAGTAGGCGCAGCCGTTGATCTGCGAGACGCGGGCGAAGACGTAGTCGACCAGCACCTTGCCGAGCGTGCTCGACTCGATGGTGGCGTTCACGGCGAGGATGGCCTCGAAGGACTTCGGGGCGAGCTTGAACCAGTTCAGGCGGGGGGCGGTGTTCATGGGTTTCTCCAGTAGGTAGGTAGGTGGGTTGCGACGGAATCTGCTTGCTACCTGCTGAAGACGGGCGAGCCGGGCGCCCTGTGACACGCTGCTCGAACTATTTCGAGGAAAAGAGCTGCGCGATGCGCGCGAGCTTGTCTGGATTGCGCTGCGCGCGGATGCGCACGATGCGGCCGTTCTCGATCTCGAAGGTCTGGGCCGATTCGAGCTCGCCGTCGAGAAAGCGCAGCATGCCGGGCTCGCCGTTGATGTCGACGATCTCCATGCGAACCCCCGCCCCCATGCGGCGCCACAGCGAGAAGTACAGCTGCGCAAGGCGCTGGCTGCCGCACAGGGTCTTGCTGAAGGTCTGGACCTTGCCGCCGCCGTCGCCGATGAGCTCGACGTCCTCGGCCATCAGCGCCTTCAGGTCCTGCAGGCTGCCGCGCGCCGCGGCATCGGCGAAGGCGCGCAGCAGGCGCTCGTGGGTTTCGCGCGGCACGCTGAAGCGCGGGCGCCCTTCCTGCACCTGGAGCTTGGCGCGGTGCACGAGCTGGCGGCAGGCGGCCTCGGACTTGCCGAGGGTGAGGGCGATTTCGTCGTAGTCGGCATCGAACACCTCGCGCAGCAGGAAGGCGGCACGGGCCTCGGGCGCGAGGCGCTCCAGCATGGCAAGGAAGGCGACGGAGATGTTGTCGGCGCGCTCGAGCAGCTGCTCGGGCGTCGCGGGTGAATCGGCGGCCCCGGTCAGCGTGGGCTCGGGCATCCAGGCGCCGATGTAGTGCTCACGCTGGATTTTGGCGGCGCGCAGCCGGTCGATCGACAGGCGCGTGACCACGGTCACGAGCCAGGCTTCGGCGCTGTCGAGGGTGTCCTTGGCGGCTTCGTGCCAGCGCAGCCAGGCGTCCTGCACGACCTCCTCGGCCTCGGCCACGGAGCCGAGCATGCGGTAGGCGATGCCCTGCAGGCGAGGGCGGTGGCGGTCGAAGGTGAGAGTTGCGTCGTCCATGCGGGCTAGACGGCTGGCGTCCCCGGTTTGTGACATGGATTCTGCAAAAAAAACGCCCCGGCTTGCGGGGCGTTTTTTCGTGTGCTCTCAGGCTCAGGCGCCTTGGTACTCAGGCTTGGGGCCGAGGGTGGCCGCCAGTTCCTTGCGGTAGCGGTTCAGCTCCTGAACCGTCTTGAAGCTGCGGTTCATCAGCAGGCTCAGGTTGTGCAGGATGCGCTCGCCGACCTTGGTTTCCCAGACGGCATCGAACTTGATCTGCTTGTCGAGCCAGTGCTCGAGCCAATCCGGATCGGGCATGCGGCTCTGGATGGTGTCGCGCGGGAAGTGCGCCTTGCTGACGTGCAGGTTGGTCGGATGCAGGGCCTGCGCCGTGCGGCGGGCGCTGGCCATCAGGACGCCGACCTTGGTGAAGGCGGCACGGGCCTCGTCGCCGAACTTCTCCATGGCGCGCTTCATGTAGCGCAGGTAGGCGCCGCCGTGGCGGGCTTCGTCCTGGCTCAGCGTGGTGTAGATGTGCTTGATGACCGGCTCGGTGTGCCACTGGGCGGCACGGCGGTACCAGTGGTTGAGGCGGATTTCGCCGCAAAAGTGCAGCATGAGGGTTTCGAGCGGCGGGGCCGGGTCGAAGTCGAAGCGCACCTCGTGCAGCTCTTCCTCGGTGGGGGCGTGCTTGGGGCTGAAGCGCTTCAGGTACTCCATGAGCACCAGCGAATGCTTCTGCTCCTCGAAGAACCAGATCGACATGAAAGCGGAAAAGTCGCTATCGTGGCGGTTGTCGCGCAGGAACATCTCGGTAGCCGGCAGTGCCGCCCACTCGGTGATGGCATTCATCTTGATGGTCTGCGCCTGCTCTTCCGACAGCAAGGAAGCGTCGAACGACTGCCAGGGAATGTCCTTGTCCATGTCCCAGCGGACGGATTCGAGTTGTCTGAAGAGTTCCGGATAGAGCATCTATATCTTTCTAAGGCCGTCGATTTTAGTCGGCCCGTTTGGCGCGCCCGTGACAGACGCGCGATGATGCGGATACGCGCGCCCTTGCGGCATGGATGCGCACCCCCTTTTTGAATCAGGAGCCCGCGATGCGAACCCCCTACCGATTGTCGATGCTGTGGCGCTGCGCCCCTGCGGTTTCCCTCGTGGCGAGCCTCGTTTCGCCCCTTCCGGCCCATGCCCAGACAACGGCCGCCGCGCCTGCCCCGGCAGAGGCCGCAGGATGCCCGGCGATCCTGCAACACACCTTCCCGCGGCTGCAGGATGAAAAACCCCAGTCCCTGTGCCAGTACTCCGGCAAGGTCGTTCTGGTGGTGAATACGGCCAGCTTCTGCGGCTTCACCCCGCAGTACAAGGGCCTGGAATCGCTGGACATGAAATACCGCTCGCGCGGGCTCGTGGTGCTGGGCTTTCCGTCGAACGATTTCGCCCAGGAATCGGGCTCGAACAAGGAAATCGCGGACTTCTGCGAGAGCACCTTCGGCGTGAAATTCCCGATGTTCGCCAAGTCCTCGGTCCGCGGCACGGACGCGAATCCGCTGTTCAAGCAGCTCGCGCAGGCTTCGGGCACCACGCCGAAGTGGAATTTCTACAAGTACCTGATCGGGCGCGACGGCAAGGTCGTACAGGCGTGGTCGAGCATGACGGCACCCGACGAAAACGGCTTCGTGAACGTCATCGAGAAGCAGCTCGGGCCAAATTGAGACTAATCAGTTCACAAGAAAACGCATCGGTAATATTATTCACCGATGCGTCTAACCCATTGTGAACTCGACGACACAAACGTTTACGAAACGGACGGGAACCGTGCCGCGGATGCCGCGCTCCTAATTCGCGTGGGCAGTAAGTGCCCTACGGTTTTCATGTTGCGAGGTCTTCCGGGCGCCTGCCGTCCGGTCGAAATCCCGAGGCGATTCTTCTCCTCCTCCCTCCCTCCCTCCTTCGCGTCGGGGCGCCTCGCAGCATTTTTGTATTCCAGCCGGGGCGGGGTTTCGCGATGACGCGGCCCCCTCGCATCGCCGTCGTCGGCGCCGGCATCTCGGGACTGGCCGCAGCGCACTCGCTGCGCGACGCGGCCTCCGTCACCCTCCTCGAAGCCAGTGACTACTTCGGTGGTCACGCGCATACGGCAACGATCGAGCTTCCGCGCTCCTCCACCGACAGCACCCCGATCGCCCACGGCGTCGACACCGGCTTCCTGGTCTACAACGACCGCACCTACCCGAACCTGATCCGGCTCTTCTCCGATCTCGGCGTCGAGACTGCCCCGTCGGACATGTCGTTCTCGGTCCAGGCCACGCGCGACAACGGCGGCGGCAGGCTGGAATGGAGCGGCAACAACCTCGGCACCGTGTTCGCGCAGCGGCGCAACCTGTTCGACGGCCGCTTCCTGGGGATGCTTGCCGACCTGCTGCGCTTCAACCGCCTCACCACGCGCATCGCCAAGGCCGGCACCGAGGGCGAACTGACCCAGCAGCTGGGCGATTTCCTCGACACCCACCGCTTCGGCAAGGCGTTCCGCGAGTGGTATTTCCTGCCGATGATGGGCTGCATCTGGAGCTGCTCGACCACGCGGATGCTGAGGTTCCCGGTCGCGACCATGATCCGCTTCTGCCACAACCACGGCCTGATCCAGATCGCCAACCGGCCGCAGTGGCGCACCGTGCGCGGCGGCTCGCGCCATTACGTGGAGAAGATCGTCGCCGGCCTGCCCGACAAGCGCCTGAACACGCGCGTGCGCCGCATCGCCCGCGACGAGGCCGGCGTACTGCTGACCACCGACGCAGGAACCGAGCGCTTCGACCACGTCGTGCTGGCCACGCACTCCGACCAGTCGCTCGCCATGCTGGCCGACGCGAGCCCCGCCGAGACCACGGTGCTGGACTCGATCCGCTATCAGGCCAACCATGCCGTGCTCCACACCGACGCCTCGGCGCTGCCGCAGAACCGGGCCGCCTGGGCTGCCTGGAACTACGAGCGCGCGGCCGCCGGCGAGCGCGAATCGGGCCGCGTCTGCCTGCACTACCTGCTGAACAAGCTGCAACCGCTGCCGTGGGAGCAGCCGGTCGTCGTTTCGCTGAATCCGGTTCGCGAGATCCAGCGTAGTCAGGTCATGGCTGAATACGACTACGACCACCCGGTGCTCGACCTCGCCGCGATCCGCGCGCAGGCCGAAGTGCCGGCCCTGCAGGGCCGGCGCAACACCTGGTTCGCGGGCGCGTGGATGGGCTACGGCTTCCACGAAGACGGCCTGAAGGCCGGCCTGGCCGTGGCCGAGGGCCTGCGGGCGCGCCTGTCCGCCGGCAAGAACGCAACGACAACGACGGCGAGGCTGGCGGCATGACACCGACGCAGGCCGTGCCGCTGATGGGCTTCGGCGAAGTCCGCCACACGCGCCTGCGCCCGGCGCGCAATGCCTTCGTCTACCCGACCTACTTCCTGATGCTGCCGATGCGCACCCTGCGCGCGCATGGCAGCCAGGCCCTGGCGCTCAACCGCGCCGCCGCCATCTCCTTCCACGACGTCGACCACGGCGACGGCCGCCCGCCCGAACGCGGCGGCGCGCTGGCCTGGCTCGATGAACTGCTTGCAGCCCACGGCATCGAGGACGCCAACGGCGAAGCCTGGCTGCACTGCTACCCGCGCGTGTTCGGCTACACCTTCAAGCCCGTGAGCTTCTGGTACTGCCACACGCTCGAAGGCGCGTTGCGGGCCATCGTGGTCGAGGTCAACAACACCTTCGGCGAGCGTCACTGCTACCTGCTCGAACATCCGGCGTACGGCGCGGAGTTGCAGGCGACGAAGGCCTTCCACGTCTCGCCCTTCTGCCGCATCGACGGCAGCTACCGCTTCCGCTTCTACGTCGACGCCGATCGCGCGCGCACCGTGGTGCGCATCGACCACGACGACGCCGACGGCCCGCTGCTGCAGACCAGCGTAAGCGGCGAGCTCGGCCCCATGACCGCGGCCAGCGTGCGGCGCGCGCTGTGGCGCTACCCCGCCATGACCTTCGGGCTGATCGCGCGCATCCACTGGCAGGCCGCGAAGCTGTGGCTCAAGCGCGTGCCTTTCGTCACCAAGCCGGCGCCGCCCGCGCACTTCGTTTCACGCGACAACCACCAGCAGCAGGCGAATCCATGAACTCCACCACCGCGCCCCGCTTCTCGCTGCCCCAGGACGCGCCCGCCGCAGCACGCACCGTGCTGGGCCTGCTGCAGCGGCTGGCCTACGGCTCGCTCACCGTGCGCCTGCCCGACGACTCGGTGCGGCACTTCGGCGCCACGCCCGGCAGCGGCCCCACGGCCTCGCTCACGCTTCGCAACTGGAACGCCTGCAAGGCCGCACTCAAGTCGGGCGACATCGGCTTCGCCGAGAGCTACATCGCCGGCGACTGGACCACGCCCAACCTCACCGAGCTGATCAAGGTGTTCATCGCCAACCGCCGCGCCATCGAGGACATGATGTACGGCAGCTGGCTCGGCCGCCTGCTGTACCGCGTGCGGCACCTCATGAACCGCAACAGCAAGGCCGGCAGTTCGCGCAACATCCACGCGCACTACGACCTGGGCAACGCGTTCTACAGGCTCTGGCTCGACGAGACGATGAACTACTCGTCGGCCTGGTTCGAGGGCGACCTGTCGAAGCCGATGCCCGAGGCGCAGCGCGCCAAGGTGCGCCGTGCACTCGAACAGGCAGGCGTGCAGCCCGGCGACCGCGTGCTCGAAATCGGCTGCGGCTGGGGCGCGCTCGCCGAGATGGCGACCACCGACTTCGACGCTTCGGTGACAGGCGTGACGCTGTCCACCGAGCAGCTCGCCTACGCGCGGGAGCGCACCACCGGACTGGCGGCCGACCTCCGCCTGCAGGACTATCGCGACATCGCCGATGCGCCCTTCGATGCGGTGTGTTCCATCGAGATGGTGGAAGCCGTGGGCCGCGCCTACTGGCCGACCTACTTCCAGGGCGTGAGCCGGCTGCTGAAGCCGGGCGGCCGCGCCTGCGTGCAGAGCATCGTGATCGACGACGAACTGTTCGACCGCTACATCGATTCGACCGATTTCATCCAGCAGTACATCTTCCCGGGCGGCTGCCTGCCCTGCCCGCGCGAGTTCCGCCGCGAGGCCGAGGCCGCGGGACTGGAGGTGGTGGACGAATTCGCCTTCGGCGCCGACTACGCCGAGACGCTACGCCGCTGGCGCGAGAGCTTCCTCGGGCAGCGCGGCCGCATCCTGCAGCTGGGCTTCGACGAGCGCTTCATGCGCATCTGGGAGTTCTACCTGGCCTACTGCGAGGCCGCGTTCTCGCAGGCGAACATCGACGTGGTGCAGTACACGCTGCGCAAGCGCCAGGCCTGAGGGAAAAGAAAAAGGCGCCGGAGGCGCCTTTTTCTTCGTCAGGGCTTGGTGTCGATGAAGCTGGGCCGCAGCATCAGCTTGTCGTACAGCTTCGCGAGGTTGGCGTGGTCGCCTCGCCAGTCGATCTCGGGAAAGCGCAGGTCCAGCCAGCCCAGCGTGCAGCCCACCGCGATGTCTGACAGGCTCAGGTGGATGCCGCTGCAGAAGGGCTTGTCGCCCAGGCCCTTGGCCATGGCGGCAACGCCGTCCTCGACCTTGGCGCGCTGGCGCTCGATCCAGGCGGCGCTGCGTTCGCCGTCGCTGCGGCCGGACCAGGTGGCTTCGAGGCGCCAGAGCACGCCGGCGTCCATGACGCCGTCGGCCAGCGCCTCCCAGGTCTTGACCTCGGCGCGCTCGCGGCCCTGCTGCGGAATCAGCTTGCCGACCGGAGACAGGGTGTCCAGGTATTCCACGATCACGCGGGAGTCGAACATCGCCTCGCCGCCTTCCATGATCAGGCAGGGGACCTTGCCGAGCGGGTTGGAGTTGGAGATCGTGGTGTCGGCAGCCCAGACGTCTTCGATCACGAACTGGTAATCGAGCCGCTTCTCGGCCAGCACCACGCGCACCTTGCGCACGTAGGGGCTGGCGGCGGATCCGATCAGTTTCATGAAGGCTCTCTCCCTATACATTGATGACGTTTGTTAATAGTCATTTTAGGTGAACGGGGAAACCGGAGCCCCAAAACGCCCCCGATGTGTCGGTACCGCCCCACGGATCGCCGGCCGCCTAAAATTCGGGCATGAGCTTTTCCACCGTTTCCGCCCTTTCCCCCCTTGATGGCCGCTACGCGGCCAAACTCGCGGCGCTGCGTCCGCTGATGAGCGAGCAGGGCTATATGCACCGGCGCGTGCAAGTCGAGGTGGCGTGGTTCATTGCGCTGTCCGACTGCGGCTTCGCCGAATTCAAGCCGCTCACCGGCGGCGCCCGCAAGTACCTGCTGGGCCTGGTGTCGCACTTCTCCGAGGCCGACGCGCTGGCCATCAAGGAGATCGAGAAGACCACCAACCATGACGTGAAGGCCGTCGAATACTGGATCAAGTCGAAGTTCGAGGCCCGGCCCGAGCTGCTCGCCGCCGCCGAGTTCGTGCACTTCGCCTGCACCAGCGAGGACATCAACAACACCAGCCACGCCCTGCAGATCCAGGCGGCGCGCGACAAGGTGGTGCTGCCGGCCATCGACGGCCTGATCACCAAGCTGCGCGAGATGGCGCACCAGTTCGCCAACGTGTCGATGCTCTCGCGCACGCACGGCCAGACCGCCAGCCCGACCACGGTGGGCAAGGAAATCGCCAACGTCACGGTGCGCCTGTCGAAGGCCCGCGCGCAGATCGCCGCGGTGCAGCTGCTGGGCAAGATGAACGGCGCGGTCGGCAACTACAACGCCCACCTGGCCGCCTGGCCCGACTTCGACTGGGAAGCCTTCAGCCGCAAGGTCATCGAGACGCCCGCGCCGCTGGGCCTGGGCCTGAGCTTCCAGCCCTACAGCATCCAGATCGAGCCGCACGACTACATGGCCGAGCTGTTCGACGCGGTGGCCCGCGCCAACACGATCCTCATCGACTTCTCGCGCGACATCTGGGGCTACGTGAGCCTGGGCTACTTCAAGCAGCGCCTGAAGAAGGGCGAGATCGGCTCCTCGACGATGCCGCACAAGGTCAATCCGATCGACTTCGAGAACGCCGAAGGCAACCTGGGCCTGGCCAATGCGGTGCTGCGCCACCTGAGCGAGAAGCTGCCCATCAGCCGCTGGCAGCGCGACCTGACCGACAGCACGGTGCTGCGCAACATCGGCGTGGCCTTCGGCTACGCCACGCTGGCCTACGCCAGCCTGGCCACCGGCCTGGGCAAGCTCGAGCTCAACGAGGAAGCGCTGGCCGAAGACCTCGACGCGTCGTGGGAAGTGCTGGCCGAGCCGATCCAGACCGTGATGCGCCGCTTCGGCGTGCAGGGCGCCTACGAGCAGCTCAAGGAAGTGACGCGCGGCAAGACTGTCACGGCCGAGGCGCTGCACGGACTGATCCGCTCGCTGGAGATCCCTGAAGAGGAAAAGGCCCGCCTGCTGGCCATGACACCGGCCAGCTACGTGGGCAAGGCGGCGGAGCTCGCCGGTAGAATTTAGGCCTCCCGTACCGATGCACCAGCCGCCTGAAGGCGGCTGTTTTGCGTCGGTGGTCATCTTTTCCAGCCAACGCCCTCGCGGGGCGCCAGCCAACAACATTCATCGAGGGGCCCGCCGCCCCTCTGTTGGTCATGCGCGCCCCTCTGAGACGTCTCTGGCTCAAGGTCCATCGCTGGATCGGCCTCACGCTCGGTCCGATCCTCGCCTTCGCGGCACTGCTCGGCGCCGTGCTGGTGGTGGCGCTGCCGCTCGACCGGGCCGCCCACCCCGCCTTCTTCGTCGCCCGCTCCGCGGGTGATGCCACCACGGCCGCGCTGCCTCTGGAGCCGCTGCGCCAGCGCCTGGCGGCCGAGTTCGGCCCCGACACCAACTTCACGCTGCGCCCGCCGCGCAAGCCCACCGACACGCTGTGGGTGCTGGTGCGCGGCAAGTGGGAGGGCACGCTCTACCTCGACCCCGTCACCGGCGCGGAACAGGGACGCCGCGGCACGCACGAGGGCGCCTACAACCTCCTGTTCGAACTGCACAGCAGCCTGCTGCTGGACGACACGGGTAAGGGCGTGCTCGCCTTCGCCGCGCTCGCCTACCTGTTCCTGCTGGTCACGGGCATCGTGCTCTGGTGGCCGGTGCGCTGGCCGCCGTCGCTGCGCATCGTGCTGGATCGCGGCCTGCTGCGCGGACTTTTCGACCTGCACCGCACGGGCGGCGCGGTGCTCGGGCTGCTGATCGCGGTGTCGGTGGCCACGGGCGCGTACATGGCTTGGCGGCCGCTGGGCAATTTCATTTCGGGCGTCATGGGGCAGGAGCCGATGAAGCCGCCGGTGATCGCCAAGGGTGCAGCGACCGGCCCGCGCCTGCCGCTGGACGAACTCGTGGCCCGGGCGCAGCAGGCCTACCCGGGCCAGCCCATCGGCTACATCCAGGTGCCCGCCAAGACCGGCCGGCCGATGCGCGTGCGCTTCCGGCTGTCGGACGATCCGCATCCGAACGGCATCGGCTCGGTGTGGCTCAACCCCGTGACAGGCGAAGTGCTGGCCGCGCGCAAGTGGCAGGAGCTCGACGCGGGCAACGGCGCGGTGGCGGTGATCTATCCGCTGCACACCGGCGAGCTCGGCGGCCCACTGCACGAAGCGGTCACGGCGCTGCTGGGCCTGGCGCTCGGCGGCCTGGGCCTGAGCGGCGTCTGGCTCTGGTGGCGCCGGCGCTCGGTGGCCGCGGCGGCCCGCAACAACACGCTTTCCAACGGCACGACGGCGCCCTGAGCGACGTCGTGCCCTGCCCGCAGTTTCATCACAACCAACACAAAACCCTAGGAGGGGTCCCTTGTTCACGCACAACAAACGCGCGCCCGGACGCGCATACAAGCGCACCGCCGTCGCACTGGCCCTGCTGCCCCTGAGCCTGCAGAGCTTCGCCGCCGAGGCCGAGCCTGCCGCGGCCGACGGTTCGAAAACGCTCGAAGCCATCACCGTCACCGGCGACTGGCTCGGCAGCCCCAGCGAGACCAAGGTGCTCGAGCACCCGGGCGCGCGAAGCATCATCGAGCGCAAGCAGATCCAGGAGAGCGGCTCCTCCAGCGTGCGCGACGTGCTGCGCCAGGTGCCCGGCGTGCAGGTGCAGGAGAGCAACGGCACCGGCGGCAGCGACATCTCGCTGAACGTCGGCGTGCGCGGCCTGACCTCGCGCCTGTCGCCGCGCTCCACCGTGCTGCTCGACGGAGTGCCGCTGGCCTACGCGCCCTATGGCCAGCCGCAGCTGTCGCTGGCGCCGCTGTCGCTCGGCAGCCTCGAGGCGGTCGACGTGGTACGCGGCGCGGGCTCGGTGCGCTACGGCCCCCAGAACGTGGGCGGCATCATCAACTTCGTGACGCGCTCGATTCCGAAGCAGTTCTCGGGCGACGTGAGCGTGGGCGTGGAGAGCGCCGGCCACGGCGGCGGCACCAAGACCACGCCCAGCCTCTTCATCGGCGGCACGAACGAGAACGGCCTGGGCCTCGCGCTGCTGTACTCCGGCACGCACGGCGACGGTTTCCGCCAGAGCAACGACCACACCAGCATCGACGACCTGATGCTCAAGGGCGCCTACCGCATCTCGAAGACCGACGACGTCGCCGTCACGCTGCATCACTTCGAGGGCAAGGGGCGCATGCCCGGCGGCCTGACGACCGCGCAGTTCGCGGCCAACCCGTTCCAGTCGGACCGGCCCTTCGACGAGTTCACCGGTCGCCGCACCGACGGCTCGGTCAAGTACACGCACAACGACGGCGTGAACAAGTTCGAGATGCTGACCTACTACACGGACTCGTACCGCAGCAGCTACCTCGAGCAGGAAGGCACCGGCGCCAACAACGGCAGGCGCCGCCTCACCTCGGCGCCGCGCAACTACAAGACCTTCGCGGTCGAGCCCCGCTACTCGCGCCTGATCGATTCGGGCAGCGTGGTGCAGGAGATCAGCGTCGGCTACCGCTACCTGAAGGAAGAGGCCTCCGAAGTCGCGACGCGCAGCGCCTACTACCAGCCGCGCCCCGGCTTCAACGCCTTCGGCCTGGCCAACCCCGCGTACCAGACCAGCAAGGGCGGCACGACCGCGCACGCGTTCTACATCGACGACCGCATCGACTTCGGCAACTGGACGATCACGCCGGGCGTGCGCCACGAATCGATCAGCTCGTTCAACGACGTCTACACCATCACGAACGGCCGGGCCACCAGCGCGATCTTTCCGAAGATCGACTCCGACGAATGGCTGCCCACGCTGTCGGTGCTCTACCGCATGAGCGATCGGTGGTCGGTGTTCGCGAACGCCGGCGTGTCGTTCGGGCCGCAGCAGTACGCGCAGCTCGCGCAGTCCACCACCGGCCTGCACCCCGAGAAGGCCAAGACCTACGAGATCGGCACGCACTACAAGGGCGATGCCTGGAGCGGCGAGCTGACGCTGTTCAACATCAACTTCGACAAGGAACTGCAGCTGGCGCGCTCCATCACCGGCGACGTCGGCCAGTGGACCGACCTGGGTGCGACGCGCCATCGCGGGCTGGAGTCGGCGCTGCGCTACGACCTCGGCACGCTGAGCGACTCGCTCAAGGGGCTGTCGGTGTCGGGCACGTACACGTACACGCAGGCCACCTCGAAGGCCGGCGCCTTCGCGGGGCGCGACCTGCCGTTCTACTCGCGCCAGGTGGCAACGCTGGGCGCGCGCTACGAGCGCGGGCCGTGGACCTTCAACGCCGACATCTATGCGCAGTCGAAGCAGCGTTCGCCGGGCTCGCCGGACGACGGCGCAAGGTACATCACCGTCGAGGACTCGACCGGCCGGCTGGGCAACATCCCCGGCTACGCGACGATGAACCTGCGCGCGGCCTACGACTTCGGCCCGTCGATTAGCAACCTGAAGCTGGCCGTGGGCGTGAAGAACCTGTTCGACCGCCGCTACTACAACCGCTCGGTGGACAACAACGGCGGCAAGTACGTGGGCCAGCCGCGCACGGTCTACCTGCAGGCCTCGGTGGCGTTCTGAGTCCGGAGGTGCGCAGGCATACACTCGCGCACCCATGGCCCTCAAATCCACCATCTTCAAGGCCACCCTCGCGGTGGCCGACATCGACCACGGCTACTACGCCGACCATGCGCTGACCCTGGCGCGCCACCCCAGCGAGACCGACGAGCGGATGATGATCCGGCTGGTCGCGCTCGCGCTCAACGCGCACCAGCTGCAGGACATCTGCCAGGGCGACGGCACGCTGGCCTTCGGCGCGGGCCTGTCGAACGTCGACGAGCCCGACGTGTGGCTGCGCGACTTCACGGGCGAGGTCAAGCTGTGGATCGAGGTCGGCCAGCCGGAAGACAAGCCCATCATCAAGGCCTGCGGCAAGGCCGACGAGGTGATCGTCTATGCCTTCAACCACGCGGCCGAGATCTGGTGGCGCGGCATCGAGAACAAGCTCACGCGGCCGCAGAACCTGAAGGTGTATCGCGTGCCGACGAACGCCTCCCAGGCACTGGCGGCGCTCGCACAACGCAGCATGCAGCTGCAGGCCACCATTCAGGAAAACACGCTGACGCTGGGCGACGGCGTCAACAGCATCGATATCGAGCCGCTTCGGTGGAAGTGAGCCCCGCGCGCGACTAGGCGGCCGGCATCATCTCGCCGCACTGCCAGCACTGCTCGAAACCACCTTCGACCTGCTCACCGCACACGCAGCGCCAGCTTCGCTGCGGACGATGCTGCAACTCGTGCAGCAGGCGCTTTGCAAGATCGAACTGGGTCTCGTCGTCGATCCAGATCTCGGGCAGGCACTGGTCGGGCGGCAGCTGGCCCATTACCGCGCCGAGGAATTCGCGCTGCACGGTGGCGGCCACGCCCTCCTCGCGCAGCGCGTGCGCCCACACGGTCGCGATCGCGAGGTTGGGAGCTTGCGCGAGGCGGCGCATGGTCAGGGGGCCCAGTTCTTCTCGTCGTCGGGATCGAACTCGGGCTCGCCATCGGCGGGCGATGTCCGTTCCGCCTCGCGCGCACGTTCCGCATAGCGGTTGAAGCGCCAGGCGGAGTCTTCCATGGTGATGCGGCGCCAGGTGGCGCGCTTTTCGACTGGCGACATGCCGGGCCAGAACTGAACCTCGTCGAAGCTGCGACCGCAGCCCTTGCACTCGTCGTCGCCCTGGCTGGTGGAGCAGATCGCGATGCAGGGCGTGTCGGGCGTGCTCTCGTACCAGGCCATCCAGGCGGCCCAGGCCTTCGGCGGAAAGCCGACCTCGTCGACCTCGTCCTCGTGGTGGAAGACCATGAGCGCGTAGACCTCGGCCAGCGCGCGCAATTCGGGGCCCAGCGTGACGCCGTCGGGCGACGGCGTCTTCTCGCGCCAGTAGTTGATGGCGGCCTCGATGTCGGTGATGTGTATGGCGGCCATGGAGCGTGAAAAATCGGCGGACGGCGATCATAGACCGGCAATGTCCCGAAGCGTCGAAGGGACATGCTCGCTACGAAAACAGGAGCACCACATCTCGTATCCATGCGTGTTCCGGAGCGGTTCTTTTTAAATTCCTGAAAACTTTCGATTGCGCCGCCGGGAGCATCGATGCTTTAATCCGCCGCACGAAGGGGAGTAGCTCCCGACCGCTGTCCACGGCAGCGCGAATCGTCAGGTCGTCAATACGAAGCAAAACACTTCCGGCCTGCCGGGCAACCAGCGCGCGTCTTTTCGCGTGTGCGTTGTCGAGCAAGACCTTCGATTTGAACCTGCGCAGGTTTGGTCGAAGCGTTCGCAAGCTCCCGGTATCACCCGGACTTCATTCCTCGCTTTCGACCCGCCCCGCACGGGATGAATCGAAACGCATCGATATGCGCCTTCCGTCGTCGTCCCTGAAGGGAGAGGCAGGGGCGCGAAGACAAAGAGGAAATCTATGGAAATGTTCATGACCCCGGAGTTCTGGGTCGCGGTCGGTCAGATCATCATGATCGACATCCTGCTGGGCGGCGACAACGCCGTGGTGATCGCGCTGGCCTGCCGCAAGCTCCCGCCGGCCCAGCGCACCCAGGGCATCCTGTGGGGTACCGCGGGCGCCATCGCGCTGCGCGTGATCCTGATCTTCTTCGCGCTGACGCTGCTGGCCATTCCGTTCCTGAAGCTGGTGGGCGCGATCCTGCTGCTGTGGATCGGCGTCAAGCTGCTGGCCCCCGAACATGACGATGCGCACGGCAACATCACCGGCAGCGACAAGCTGTGGGGCGCGGTCAAGACCGTGATCATTGCCGACCTCGTGATGAGCGTCGACAACGTGATCGCCATTGCCGGTGCCGCACAGGGCGCCGGCGAAAGCCACCAGATGCCGCTCGTGATCTTCGGCCTGCTCGTGAGCATCCCGATCATCGTCTGGGGCAGCCAGCTGGTCATCAAGCTGATGGACCGCTTCCCGATGATCATCACGGCCGGCGGCATGCTGCTCGGCTGGATCGCCGGCACGATGGCCGTGTCCGACCCCGCGCTGGCGAACACCGCTGCCTGGACCTGGGTGCCGAAGGTGCCGCAGACCGACACGATCAAGTACGCGGCCGGCGTCATCGGTGCGCTGCTGGTGCTGGCGATCGGCAAGTGGACAGCCGCACGGCATGCCCGCAACAAGCCCGAGGAATCGGCGGTGACGACCGGCTGAGCGCCGAGAGTCATTGCTCCCACGAACTTCCCGTCCGAACCAGTCTCTGTCACTCTAACTACCTGAAGGAGCACGCCATGGAAAAGATCATTCTTTATGTCGACGACGCCGCCTACGCCAGCGAGCAGTTCGCCGAACTCGCGCCGGATGCAAACAGCGTCGTGGCGCGCCATTGGGTGCTCGTGGCCTGCGCTCCGCGCATGACGCATCGCATCAGCAAGTGGGTAAGCCACAGCGCGCGCGAGAACTGGCGCGCCAAATGGTTCAGCAAGGTGCAGGCGCAGATGACGCCTCTGCTGGAACGCAACGGCGGCCAGGTAACGCCGGTGCTGGCCAAGGGCCCGCTGGCCGACCTCACGGCACAGCTCAAGCGCGAGCATTCGGCCACTCACGTGGTCGATGCGCGCCGCCCGAAGGTCGGCGTCGACCTGGAGCCGGTGACGCCGGACCAGACGCCGCCCCAGCAGTCGGGCTGGGCCTTTCCCGGCGCCGTGATGGGCATGGGTGCGCTGCTGGTGCTGGCGAACGAACTGGCCGAGTAAGACTGCTGGGAAACGCCCTCTGACGAGCCCCGGTGCGGCAACGCACCGGGGCTCGTTGTTTTATGGGCCCTGGGGTATCCTGAGCGCCATATGCGCATCATCCTCAAATGGCTGCTCAGCGCCGTGGCGCTGCTGGCGGTTGCCTATCTCTACAGCGGTGTCCAGGTCAACAGCTTCGGTTCCGCGCTCATCGCGGCCGCGGTGATCGGACTGCTCAACATGATCGTGCGGCCGGTGCTGGTGGTGCTGACGCTGCCCGTCACCATCGTCACGCTCGGGCTCTTCCTGTTCGTCATCAACGCGCTGCTGTTCTGGGCCGCGTCGGGGCTACTGGGCGGCTTCCACGTCAACGGCTTCCTGGCCGCGCTGATCGGCTCGCTGCTGTACTCGCTGCTGGGGCTGCTGATCGAGTCCGCGCTGGGCGGGCTGCTTTCCCCGAAGCGCTGATCAGCAGCAACTGCTGCGGCCTACTTCAACGGCGGCTCCGCCGCCTGTTCCTTCACCAATACGTCCACCGCCCGCGCACGGGTGTCGATGATCGACGCCTCGTAGTGGTCGACCGCCTTGGACTGGCGGACGAGTTCCTGCGCCGCCTTGAAGCGGTCGCGCGCCGCGGGGTAGTCGAGGATCGCCACGTTCGCCTCTGCGTCGGCACGCACCGCACGCAGCGTGTCGTTCTGCGCGCCGTAGAGGTTGCCGAGCGCGCGCCACACGGTCGCGTCGCGCGGATTCGCGGCCACCCAGTCGCGCAGCACCGGGATCATCGGCGCGGGCTGGCGCATCGCGGTGGCGGCTTCGGCGGCGAGCAGCATCTCGGGCCGCTCCTTCGACCTGGCGTCGAGCAGTGCGGCCGCCTTGGGCGCCGCGCCTGCTGCGAGTTCGATCTCCGCGTTCAGCCAGCGCGCCTGCTTCGCCGCGGCGGGGTCGTCCGCCGTGCGCGCGACCAGACGCTCGACCAGCGCGCGCGCAGCCTTGTAGTCGCGCATCTCCTTCGCCGACAGCGCCGCCGCGTACAGCGTGCCGGCCTGCTGGGCCGGGGGGCTCTTCGCGAACTCGCCGCTGGCGGCCGAGTCGATCCACAGCCGCAGCACGTCGACACCCGGGCGCGTCAGCACACGGGCGCGCGAGGCGATCATCGCGTGGTCCATGGCCAGCGGCAGCGGCGGCACGGCGTCCATGCGGAACTGGAAACGGCCCTGCATGTCGGAGATCCGCTCGGTCGTCAGCGGGTGGCTGCGCAGGTAGGGGTACGAGCCGTTGTCGTTGAGGCGCGAGGCGTACTGCAGCTTCTCGAACATCGCGGCAGCGCCCTGCGGCGCGAAGCCGGCCTGCGTCATCACGCCGAAGCCGACGCGATCGGCCTCGCGTTCCATGTCGCGCGAGAAGTTCAGCTGGTTCTGCGCGAACATCGCCTGGCTGCCCATGATCATGGCCTGGCCCGCATCGCCGTTGCGGCTCTTGCTGGCGGCGATCATCCCCAGGATCAGCCCAGCGATCATCAGCGGCATCTGCTTGCCCTGCTTCGTCATGATGCGCGAGATGTGGCGCTGCGTGACGTGCGAGAGCTCGTGCCCGAGCACCGTCGCCAGCTCGTCGCGGCTGCCGACCGCGGCCACCAGGCCGAGGTTGAGCCCGAGGTAGCCACCGGGCAGCGCGAAGGCATTGATGTTGCGGTCGCGGCCCAGAAGGATCGTCCAGGCGAAGCGCTCGTCGAGTTCGGGCGTGAGTTCGCCGCGCGCACGGGCGGCGGCCAGCAGGCGCTGCCAGATCTCCTGCACATAGGCGGCGATCACCGGGTCGTCGATGTAGTCGGTGTCGCGATACAGCTCGCGGGCGATCTGGTCGCCGAGGTGGCGCTCGGCGCTGGCGGTCATCTCGCCGCCGTCGCCCATGCCGGGAAGCACCTGCTGGATCTGCGCCAGCGCGGGCACCGGCAGCAGGGCCTGCGAAGCTATCAAAACGCTAGCGCACAACGATCGCAGGGCGGGCGTCAGCTTGCTTCTGGAGTGGCGTGGGGGAGTCAAGCGCGGCATTCCTCGTCTGTGGCTCGGGCTCGTATGATGCACCGTCAACCCGATCGTTCATCCATGAGCACCCTCACCCATTTTGACGCCCAGGGCCAGGCCCACATGGTCGACGTGGCCGCCAAGCCGGCAACCCACCGCGTGGCCGTGGCCACGGGCCGCATCGAGATGCAGGCGGCAACGCTGGCGCTGATCGAATCCGGCACGGCGAAGAAGGGCGATGTGCTGGGCATCGCGCGGATCGCGGGCATCCAGGCGGCGAAGAAGACGAGCGACCTGATCCCGCTGTGCCATCCGTTGGCCTTGACCCGGGTGGCTGTGGCGTTCGCGCTGGCCGATGCGGGAAGCGCACCGCAGGTGGTTTGCACGGCGACTGTCGAGACCGTGGGGCCGACGGGGGTGGAGATGGAGGCGCTGACTGCGGTGCAGGTGGCGCTATTGACAATCTATGACATGTGCAAGGCGGTGGATCGGGGGATGCGGATTACCGATGTGCATGTGTTGGAGAAGCATGGGGGGAAGTCGGGGAGTTGGATGGCGCCGTAATCGCGCTGCTAGGGAGCGATGCCTTCGCCGGCATCCTCTCTCATCCAGCGGGCGAAGTCCGATGGGAACGCGTTCCTGAAGCGTTCCGCCTCTTCCCGCGCCTCCTCCTTGCGCCCCAGCAATTCGGCGCTCTCGATGAGCTTGACGATGACGCGCGGCTCGGGCGAGAAATGCATGATGCGCCGCGCCAGTTCATGCACTGCGCCAGCATTGGCTTGCGTGACCATCGTCAGCGTCAGTTCCGCGTATTGCACTTGATTGACGAAGATCCGGGAATAGCGGATTTTCGCCAGCGTGTTGTCCTCGTATTGCGCGAGCCGTTCTTCGCGAGGCAGGTAGATCTGGCTGATGCGGATGTAGTCCCAGCCTGCATAACCTGCAATACCCAACAGCGCCACGGCGGCGAACGGAGCCGCCTTTGCCATGGGTCGGGCACTCCGACCTGGCCACAGCAGTCCGATGCAAAGACCGAAGACCAGTTGGAATGGTCCGTACCAGAGTGGGTATTCGAGCAGGCTGTGCAGGACGATCGCCCACAGCATGCCCCAGCCCATGAGCCGAACCGGGTCGCGCTCACGCCATGGTCGGGCGGAAAGAACCAGCCAGAGAAAGCCGCCACAAATCAGCACTGCGGCAGGGATTCCGAGTTCGACCGCTAGATGCATAGGCAGGTTGTGCGCGTTGTCGAGGATCTCGACGAAGCGCCCCCCGCTGTACGAAGCGCTGTAATGCGCAAAGGCCAGTTCACCCCACCCCCATCCAGTCCACGGGTGCTCTGAAATCAGAGCCAGCACGTTGCGCCAGAGCAGCAAGCGACTGTGGTCGTCGGGCGCGCCGGACTTCAGGCGCTCGATCATGCTTTCGACTGCACCACTGCCACCTCCAGCCAGCCGCGGAAGCACCCAGGCGATCGCGAAGTACAACGGGATCGTCGTGAGCAGCCATTTTGGGGCCGGGAGGCGATACAGGGCCGTCGAGCCTTGTCGCTCGCACCTTGCGATGAAAGCTGCCACCCCAGTGATCGACAGCAGTTGCAGAAGGCCTGTGCGCGAGGTCGATGCGGCTGCGGCGATCAACAAGAGCACCCCCGCCGCCGCGAGACCACGGCGTGTGCGCTGTGCATCACTCGTCGCGTAAAGCCACAGGACTGCGCACCAAGCCAGGCTGATCAGCGTCGCGAACTGGTTGCGCTGGCGCAGATTGCCGTAGGCCTGCCCCAGCGCCGGCGACGTGGTCCATGGCACGAGCGGTTCAGCCAGGCCGTAGTACTGCAGCAAGCCCAGAACAGCGCTGACAAGACCGGCGACAAGTACACCTTTGGCCAACAACGAGGCGGCTGCCTGACCATCGCGCACCAATCCGCTGCCCAGGCTCGTCGCCGCCGCGATTCCTGCGATTGCGAGGCAGGCCGGCCCCCATACGGACAGCGCGCCCCACGCGGAGAGTGCGACAAGAAGGCCCCCCAGGCCCAGCCAGCCCCAAACACCGAGGGCTGGTGAGCCGACGGGTCCCGTCAGCAACAGCGCCGCGAGGCAAACCCAGGAAACCAGCAGCTGCCATACGTTGACAGAGGGGCCGGCAACCAAGGGACAGAGAAAAGGCAGCGCGACAAGAGCCGTGCGAGTGACGTCGAGCGCCCTGGAGGCGGGCAGAACGGAGCTGGCGGGCGCTACGCAGGACGTCATCCGGCCCATTGTGCCGGGCCGAACTGCCGACGAATGGTCATTGCCGGGAGATGGAAGGTTTTGCAAAAACAAACATTCAGAGACATCCTTTAACAACTCTGTGTAATTGTTTCCCGCCCGTTTCCGGCTCTGCCGGTCGGGACTGAAAGGTGTCCTTTGATGAAACAACAACCTGCTCGAAGCCGGATCGCCCGTGGTGACCAGTCTCGCGGCTTCACCCTGATCGAAATCATGATCACCGTGGTGATCATCGGCGTGCTCGCCGCGATCGCCATTCCGAGCTATCAGGACTATGTGCGGCGCGGGTACGTGGTGGACGGCACGAATGGGCTGGCCACCATGCGCGCGGACATGGAACGGTATTTTCAGGACAACCGCACATACAAGAAGGTCAGCGCCACCATCCTGCCGCCTTGCGACGCTGGCATTGCCGCCAGCCAACGCACCTTCGGCAACTTCGTGATCAGTTGTGCAACCGTTGTGCCGACCGATACGACGTTCACGCTCACGGCAACAGGAAGCGGACCAGCCAACGGTGTCGTCTACACCATCAGCGAGCAGAACATTCGCGCCACGACAGGCATGCCCACCGCGTGGTCGGGTTGGACAACGCCCTGCACCACTGCCTGGATCGTCAAGAAGGGCCAGGCATGCTGAAAACCAGCCTCTCCCAGCGTTACCGCAGGGGGTTCACGCTGGTCGAAATGATCGTCGTGGTGGCAATCATGGCGCTGCTCGCTGCGCTTGCCACACCATCCATGCTCGGCTGGGTGCGCAACAACAAGATCCGTACTGTCAGTGATTCGCTGCAGAACGGCTTGCGGCAGGCGCAGACGGAGGCCACCCGCCGCAGCCGGCAAGTGGTGTTCTCGCTCACGGACGACAAACCCACCTCCACCAGCTACACCGCCAAGGTCAACGGCAGCAATTGGGCTACCAGTACGGTGGTCCCGACCGACTCCGATGCGACAGCAGCGTTTGTCGAGGCGGGCATCCTGCGCGACGTCGGCTCCAACGTGGCTATCTCCGGCCCCCTTTCCGTCTGCTTCAGCTCTATCGGCCGTCTCGTGGCAAACGACACGCCCGGCCCCACCAGCGCCAAGTGCACCGCCGCAGCCGTCCAGTACGACATCACGATGAGCGATAGCAAGACGGGCGACCGACCGCTGCGCGTCCTCGTCGCGCTGGGCGGCCAAGTCCGCATGTGCGACCCGGCGCGAACCCTTTCAGCCACCCAGCCAGACGGCTGCCCCTAGCGATGAAACACCCAAGCAAAACAAGTCGCCACAGCGGCAGCCAGGCCGGCATCGCACTGCTTGAAGTCCTGGTCTCGGTGCTGCTCTTTTCCCTGGGCCTGCTGGGCCTGATCGGCCTGCAGGCACGAGCCGTCAGCTTCTCGGTGGATGCCGAAGACCGTAATCGCGCAGCACTGCTCGCAAACGAAGTGGTGGCTCTGATGTGGCTCAACCAGTCGACCACGGTCCCAGCTGCAGCGCTGGATGCCTGGAAGCTGCGTGTCGCCGCGCCGCAGACCGGCGGCTTGCCGAATGGGGTTGGAAAAGTGGATGTCGCCGGAACCGGCAAGGCGGCCGACGTGACCATCACCTGGCAAGCCCCGTCGCGCAGCACGGGTAGCCAGCTCACTACCCATGTGGAGTTGCCCTGATGAGCATTCAGCAAGCCCGGCGCGCAGTGCGCGAACGCGGCCTTACCCTGATCGAGCTACTGGTTGCCATGGTCATCGCACTGGTGGTGACGCTGGCGGTCACAAGTGCGGTGATCTTCGGCGAATCGACCAAGCGCACGACCACGTCGGTCAACGACATCAATCAATCGGGGTCCTACGCCGCCTACCTGCTGGACCGTGCGGTGCGCAGCGCAGGCTCCGGTTTTACCCAATCGTGGGACCTGGGCGTATTCGGGTGCAAGCTGCAGGCCAAGCGCAGCAACGCGGCGATCCTGCCGCGAACTACGGTTTTTCCGGTGCCGTTCGAGAAATTCCTCGGCGACGCCACCGGTGTCGCCGATTTGCGGATCGCACCGCTGTTGATTGGCAAAGGACAGTCGTCGGACGGCAAATCCGACGTGCTGATGGTGATGGGCGGCAACGCCGCGACCGGTGACGTGCCACGCCCGATCATCTCGGCGGGGGCCAGCGCCAACATCATTCGACTTGACAACACAGTGCAACTGCGGAAGAACGACATCGCTTTGGTCAGCCAGGTCGGCACCACGGACTGCCTGCTTGAGCAGGTCGACTCTTCCTTTGCAGACAGCGCGAACAACGAGCTTGTGACGCTTAACGGCACCTACTACACGGCAGGCGTCGGCACAACGCTGGCCTCACTGGCGGCCACCGGCAGCGCTTATTTCACGCCGCTGGGCAATGGCGCAGCCAACAACGTGCAGTTCCAGCTCTTCGGCATCGGAACGAACAACACACTGGTCAGCTACGACCTTCTGCGCAGCGACGGCACTGACGCCCCGCAGACCCTGGCCGACGGCGTCATGGAAATGCATGCACTCTATGGCCTCGACACCAACACGGACGGCATCATCGACACGTGGAAAGCACCTGACGCCACGGGCTTCGACATCAAGACCATGATGACCTCCGGAGCGCTGAGCAGACAGGTGGTAGCCGTACGTGTGGGGCTGGTTCTGCGCAGCGCGACACTTGAGCGCGGCGTGGTTTCCGAAACCATTCCCGCCATGTTCGCCGACACCGGCCTCACCCGCGCCGCTGTCACCCTGACGAACGACGACCGCCGCTATCGCTACCGCGTCGTCGAATTCACCATCCCGCTGCGCAACGTCCTGTTGCTGCCCAAATCATGATTACTCCCCTGCACCGGCCACGCCGGGAGCGCGGCGTCGTGCTGCTCATTTGCCTGATCGTTCTTGTCATCCTGCTCGCGGGCGGCGTAGCGGTAATGCGGTCGATGAACACATCACTTTCCGGTGCCGGCAACCTGGCCTTCAAGCGCGACCTCGTCAACCAGGGCGAACAAGCGGCGGTCAAGGCTTTGGCGCTGTTCAGCACTGGCGCCCTGTCTGCCGTGGGCGCCGACTACAACGACGCGCAGGCATCGAACTACAGCGCGGTCCGGCTCGACTCCAACGACCGTGGCATCCCGCTCGCGCTTCTGAAGGACGATCTCTACAACGCGAAGGCATCAGACACCATCGAACGGCCCGCAGATTTCGTGAAGATCCGCTACCTCATCGATCGCCTGTGCAACACCTCCGGCGCCTCGAGCAAGAGCACCTGCGTCTACGCCCCCGCAACCACCGACGTGCGCGGCGGCAGCGTCCAGGAATCAGGGCGCCCGCCTCCGCCCAAGGCGCTGGTCTATCGATTGAGCGTGCGCGTGGATGGTCCTCGCGACACGCAGGTTTTCCTGCAGTCCTCCTTCACGAAGCCCGAATAACGCATCGCGGAAGAACCATGAACAAGATTTCGATCCTTGCCGCGCGCCTCGCCGGCACAACCGCGCTGGCGAGCGCACTCGTCGGCACGCCCTTGCCGATCAACGCCGCCAGTCTGGCAGACCAACCCGTCTTCGCCACCTCCAACGTGCCCGGCAATCTTGCTCTGACGCTGTCTGTGGAATGGCCGACCGCCTCTCGCACGGCGCATACCGCGGCCTATTCCAGCGCCAGCACATTCCTGGGGTACTTCGATCCGAACAAGTGCTACACCTATGTGTCCGACACCACGGCCAACGAAACCAACACCGGCGACAAGAGCTTCTTCAACCCGACCGGCGTGGCCACCGACCGCAAGTGCGGTGGCACGCTTGGCACGATGTGGAGTGGCAACTTCCTGAACTGGGCAGCGACAGCGACCATCGATCCGTTCCGCTGGGCAATGACGGGTGGCAGGCGTGTGGTCGATACAGCGACAGACACCATCCTGGAGAAGGGCTATCACGCTGGGCAAGGTCTGTTCGCTGATCGCACGCTTCCCACAAGCGAGATCTCGGGCGCTACGCCATTCAGCAACGCAACCAGCCTCGGCATTTCGGTCAACGGCCGCAAGTACGCGATGCGTATCACCGCGTCCGGCGCGTCGATGAAGGGCGAGTACTACAACGCCGCCAACAAGACGCTCACGGGCTCCCCCACCGTCACAGTGAGTCAGGACACCGTGGACCACGATTGGGGCAACGGTGCCCCCGTGACAGGCATTGGCGCGGACAACTTCGCCGCCCGTTTCACGGGAACCTTCGTGGCGCCTGCCACCGGCACCTACACATTCCGTGCGCGGGCGGACGATGGCGTGCGCCTGTGGGTGTCCGGGGTACTGTTGATCGACAAGTGGATCGACCAGGGCCCGACCAGCTATGACGCCACAGTTGCGTTGGTTGCGGGGCAGAGCTTCGACGTGAAGATCGAGTACTACGAGAACGGCGGCGGCGCGGTGATGCAATTCCTGTGGAAGAAGCCAGGCGACAACGGCTTCAACACCTTCACCAGCGACATCGGCGCCGCGGTCACCAACGACTACACCATGCGCAACAGGGTATGCAACCCCAACGCCCCCGGCGGCGTGGAAAGCAACTGCAAGCAGTATGGAAACAACTGGAAGCCCGAGGGCCTGATCCAGCAATACGCACGACGCATGCGCTTCAGCGCCTTCGGTTATCTGAACGAGGATGGCAACGGCCGCGATGGCGGCGTGATGCGCGCACGCCAGAAGTTCGTGGGGCCGCTGCAACCGGTGCCCGGACTGCCCGACACCAGCAATGCGCAGAAGGAATGGGACGAGAACACCGGCGTGTTTGTTCGCAACCCCAACCCGGCCGACGCCACCGCCACCTCGGCCAACGGCGTGACCATTGCCGACAGCGGCGTGATCAACTACCTCAACAAGTTCGGCCAGATCATTCCCGGCAACTACAAGTCGAACGACCCGGTCAGCGAGCTCTACTACGCGGCATTGCGCTACTACCGCAATCTGGGCAACGTGCCGGAGTGGAGCAACCTCAATACCACCGATACCAACACCACGGCGAAACGACTCGACGGCTTCCCGGTCATTACCAACTGGGACGACCCGATCCAGTACTCGTGCCAGCGCAACTTCGTCCTGGGCATCGGCGACATCTACACCCACGCCGACAAGAACGTGCCCGGCAACACGAACAACGCGAACGAACCGGCGATGCCTGCAAAGGTCACGGCCGATACGACCGTCAACGCAGTGACGGCAACCAACAAGGTCGGCCAATTGCAAGGCATGGGAGACGACCTCGGCACGCGCACCAACATCTCGAACAACTGCTGCAGCAACAACTCGGCTCTCATGGCTGGGCTTGCGTACGACGCGAACACCAAGGACATCCGGCCCGACGATCCAAACAAATCGAACACCATCGGCAAGCAGACAGTTCAAACCTACTGGGTCGACGTGCTCGAACAGGCTTTCCAGGCGAACAACCAGTTCTACCTGGCCGCGAAGTTCGGTGGTCTCAAGATACCCACCAGCATGCAGAGCACGTTCGATCCATACACGTTCAACGACGCCATTCCGCAAACCTGGTGGGCGACAAGCGGCGACATGCTCACTGACACGCGTGGCGCCGGCACTACTCAACCTCGGCCCGACAACTACTTCACCGCAGGTCGCCCCGACTCGATGGTGGATGGCCTGACGAAAGCTTTCGCGAGCATCGCCAACGCAATCAAGTCGTTCACCACATCGTTTTCGCTGTCGAGCCCGCAGGTGTCGTCTACCGGCGCGGCGTCCTATGCATCGCAGTACGACTCGAACGGATGGACCGGTGTGCTCTCCGGCAGCCAGCTCACGTTTCCAGCTGGCGTGCCAACTCTCACGGAGATGTGGAACACCTCCACCACGCTGGAAAACCAGCTGGCTGGCGCCGGCTGGGACACCGCGCGTCGGGTGCTCACCTGGAACGGAACAGCGGGCGTGCCCTTTCGCAAGGCCAACCTGACCACAGCCCAGTCCACCGCGCTCGATACGCCTTGGGCAACAGGCGACGACAGCGGCGACTTCCTCAACTACCTGCGCGGCGACCGCAGCAAGGAAAAGACAACCACCGACGACACCAAGCCCTACCGCCGCCGCGCCTTGCTGCTCGGCGACATCGTGAACGCGAAGGTTACGCCGGTGGGGCCGCCCTCGGGCCAGTTCTCGAACACCGTCAACCCCGGCTACGCAAAGTTCAAGACGGACTACGCCTCCCGACCGACGATCGTCTACGCGGGCGCCAACGACGGCATGATGCACGCGTTCAACGGCGCCTTGACAGGAACGACCGCAGGCCGGGAACTGTTCGCATACGTGCCGAGCATGCTGTTCTCGGGCCCCAGCAGCCCGGCGACCCCGGCACTCGACGGTCTGGGACAGCTCGGCAATCCGGATTACCAACACCACTACTACGTCGACGCATCGCCCAAGGCCTTCGACATCGACTTCAATACTGCAGGCGGCGTTTTCACGACCACGGCAACGGGCAGCAATTCGGACTGGCGAACCGTGCTGATCGGCGGGCTTGGCAAGGGCGGCAAAGGTTTCTATGCCATTGACGTCACCGATCCGGCGAGCATGACCAGCGAAGACAACATCAAGACCAAGGTGCTCTGGGAGTTCTCCAGCGCAACTACTGGTGTTGGCAGCACTCTGGGCTACAGCTTCGGCACGCCCGTAGTGTTGAAGACCAAGAAGTACGGCTGGGTCGTGGTCTTCACTTCGGGCTACAACAACGGCGACGGTTTCGGCTATGTGTACTTCGTGAATCCGAAGACCGGTGCATTGCTCGAAAAGGTTCAGACGGGTAATTCATCAGCCGGCCTGACACAGCTGACCGCCTATATCACCGACTTCACGGACGGCACCGCGGACGCACTCTATGCAGGCGACCTGAACGGACAGCTCTGGCGCTTCGATGTGACGGCCGCAAAGGGCAGCAGCGGCTCCTACCCTGCACCGCTGAAGCTGGCGACCCTGGCGGATGCCAGCAGCACGGCTCAGCCGATCACGACACAACCAGCGGTGGAAATCGATCCAAAGAGCAAGAAACGTTATGTGCTGTTCGGCACGGGTCAGTTGCTCGACACCGTGGACATCAATTCGACGGCGGGTCAATCCTTCTACGCGATCATCGACGGTACTGCGTCGGGCTTCGGTACCGGAGGCACCTACCCAATCACACGCAGCAATCTGGGTGCACTCACAGAAGCAAACCTGACAGGTACTACCGCGTTCAACCTCGGAACGCGACTGGGCTGGTACCTTGATCTGGGCAAGGATGCGACTTCGGGAATTACCTGGCGCGTGACCCTGGGTGCGACATCGTTCAACGGGGTCGTGGTGTTTTCCAGCCTGCTGACCACCGGCGATGCCTGCAGCCCCTCGGGTCAGAGCCGCATCTATGCAGTGAACTATGGATCCGGCACGACTGCGCTGACCACGGGAGCAGCGTACGTCGGCTACACCAGTGCGATCACCGACATGCAGATCATCAACAACAACGGCAGGATGCAGGGTATCGTTGGCAATGTGAAGGGTGAAGTGAATCAGCCGCCGATCGACTTCGGCAAGGGGACAGGGTTGCGGCTGTTGAATTGGCGGGAAGTGCCGACGATTGATTGAGATTCGGGCTCTCCAATCGAGAGCCTGCTTGAAATAGTTTGCAAAGCCGTAAATATGTAGATGGCCGAAATCCCGCAAGAGAATCGCTGCTGCTCAGTCTTTGCGCTGACGCAACTCAAGGAATACGTTGAATCGCCGATCTACACGGCATGAACTCAGGCAAGGTCTATCCACCGGGCACATCTGAGATTCAGATCGGGGCAAAGCAGTACGCGCTGGACGTGATAGGGGCGGATAGCTGATACACCGAGGTGGGGCTGCCGCAGGCCGAGCGCGCAAAGCCGTGCTCCCCACACCCTTTCAGCGTATGCATGAGCGCTACATGCAGTTCGGACTAAGGCTTGATCTCACATGCATCGCGTGCAGCAGACTTGTCGAAGTCTGTCCATCCCTGTGCGGAGAAGACCCGCCGAGGTCCATGCTCACGATCAAACCAACTGGGCGTTCTCATGGCAGACGGGGTTATCACACCAATGAGATCAAGCAAAGTCTGGGGCACGGCATTGGCAACCTTGGGCTGGGTTCGAAAGCTCGAAATTGCATCAAGTCGGTCGCCGATCTGCATCTTGGCTTTTGCACTCGCCCAGATCAGCGTTGGCACAGTAAACGAATGACTCGATGCTCGTGTGATGCCCTTCGCTTGGCATTGTTCGTCGAACACATCCTGCCCGTGATCCGAGATGTACATCACCACTGCCGCATCCCCTTTGCCGTCGACGGCTTCGATGACTTGTGACAGAAGCGAATCCGTGTACTGGATGCTGTTGTCATAGGCGTTGCTGACCTGCACCGCAAGCGAGGCATTTTGCTTAATGCCATCCTGCGCCGGAACGGTCGTCAACGAAGGGCGGTAAATGTCGAAGGACGGCGGGTAGCGATGCGAAAAATCGAAATGGCTGCCAAGCGTGTGCAGCACGACGAATTTTCTTCCTTTGATATCCAACCTTCGGCGTAATGGCGCAAGCAACGCCTCGTCGTAGGTTCCACGTGCGTCGTAACTTGTCGGGTTGAAATAGACCGCCTCGTCCGCATCGTCCGCGTACATCGCGATGGGGCTCTCGTAGAAGCCTCCTACCCCTTGATTCGATAACCAAGAGGTCCGATAGCCCACCTGTTTCAGCGCCGCCAGGATAGACGGTTCCGCACTAAGAGCAACTTTGCCATCGCTCGTCAGTACCGGTCGCCGGGAGATAAGGTTGGGCACGGCATATCGCGTAGCGACCGACTGCGTAGCCACGTCGGGGAAAAGAATTAGGTCGCTCATCGCAGACAGCCTTGGCGTGGTCTTGCGCCCATAGCCAAAAAGCTGCCATCGATCGGAGCGCGAGGACTCTCCGATCACCAGCACGACCGTGTCTGGATGCGCGTCGGCGAGCTTCGGCTCGAAGTCGAAGCCGCTCAGTTTTGCTCTGAGTCGTCGGATGACCGATGCGTCCCGGTGTACCCGGATCGCTGATAGCGGCATGTCAAGCGGATAGACCGTTGCAAAGACGGCACCCATGCTGCCCGCCGTATTGACGAAAGGCTCCGAAGCAGCTGCAGCATCGCCCCTGTCTGCATGAGACAGCATCAATCCGGTCAGGGTAGCCGGAACGGCCAGCAAGACCCATTGGCGCGAACGGTGTGTCCATCTGGCGCGCCTGCGATACAAATGGCGCCCCAACACGATGGTGGCACTGATAAACAGCGCGATCGGAAGCAACACCTCCCATCCCGTTGACAATAGAAACTCAGACATCTCCCGTACATCCGAGTCCAGCGCCATGCCAACGAAAGTTGGTGTCACCGGCTGCGCGAAGTTCAAGCGTAAGAAGACTTCGAGCGACCACCAAAGCGAACACACCGCTACCACGACAAGCCCCATCCAGAGGCGAGGTATAACGGCAAAAACCAGCGCCCAGAAGCAGATCGCGTAAGCAATGCTCTCTGTGTGCGACGCTTCGAAAATGTTGGCAGCGCTGCGAACGACCATAAAGTTCGGGGCAATCAGCGCCAGCACCAACGAAACAAGAAGCAAAGGCGCGATCCACTCACCACTTCTTCTTGGTGTCATTGACTTTGGGAAAAATCGCATTCGCTAACGCATCTCCTTACAGCGAGCATGCAATGCCCACGTCTTTGGGCTCGGTATTGGCGACGCGACAATCCCAGCTTCTGTCCGTCTGCCGTGTCCAAGTGATTGTGTTCGCCGTTAACACTTGCAAAGGCCCTCCTGCGACGTTGCCGAACGTGACAACAATGGTGGACAGATATCAGTCGCAGAAATGTGCCCTACGGCACACCCGTGCCAGCGGCATGGCAGGTCGTTGCAATGTTGGGGTGGGTGGCCAGCGATAGCGATTTTGAGATAACACGACAGCGCAAAATAGTTGGCGCTGGGTACTCTGTTCGCATCGACGACTGGTCACCATTTCTTGCGTTGATCCACTAGCTCGACATCAAAGGCGACTCTTTGAGCTGCCGAGTCATATTGAAATCATGATCCGAATTTCTGGACAGATTAAATCCAGCATTGGGACAAAAAAAACCGCCTGTTCAGGCGGTTTTTAAGATTGCAGCTTGCCTTGCTTTAGCTAGCCGAGCTAGTGGGGCAAGCAGGCGGAGCGTACTTGATCAAAACGTTGGATTGGCAGGTCCACGAACCATCCGCGCCCCGCGTCCAAATGATCGTCTTGCCCGAAATTCCAGCTGCGGCACTATTGCCAAGCGTGGCAGTAATCGTGTCAGCACCGGCGCCGGCGAGCGGCGTGCTCACCATTGGAACGCTAGTACCGGTGGGGAGGTTCACACCGAGCTGGTTCTTCGTGTTGCCACCCAGAATGTTCGAGCCCGTTGCTTGCGGATCACAGTTCCCGGTTGCGGCACCGACCGTTAGTTGACCGTTCAAGATGCAAGTTTCGATTGCTGTTTTAAGAGCGCCGGATTCACCAATAGCGCGCGTCACTTGCGATTTCGCCACATACGTCTGGTACTGCGGAATAGCGATAGCAGCCAAGATACCAATGATCGCCACAACGATCATCAATTCGATAAGGGTAAAGCCGGCCTGAGCGCGGCGGGCGAGAGTACGACGGTTCATTGAACTAACTCCAGGTAGGTTGGTTGTTACGCCCGGGAACCTGCCCGGAGCGAGGTATCTTCCGCAGCATCTGTGCCACCCACTCTCAGGGCCTCCCGCCGACCGAACACGTCACCTCTACCCACTTTGGCGTTACACGATGTGACAGAATCCGCCCGAGAATGCTACACACGGTGACAAATTTGTCATGCCAATGCGTCACCCGCTGTCAGAAGGTCAGGATGCCATCCGCCTTCAGCCAACGGATATCCCGCTGCGCCAGCCCCTCCACCTGCTCCTCCACCAGCGCCTCGATCTGGCTCATGATCTCGTCGGTTTCGGCGGGCTTGGTGTGGGTGATGTAGATCGGGTAACGCCTGCCCGGCCTGATGTGCGCCAGCTCCTGGGCCAGCACCGCGGGCGACAGATGCAAGCTGCGCTCCGCCAGCGCCTGCTCCCGGCTGCTGAAGGCGGTTTCGATCACCAGCATCGCCACCTCGAGTTCGTTCACCCGCTCCCAGAAGGACGCGTTGCGCTCGGTATCCCCACTGAACACCCAGTGGGCGCGCCCCTCGGCCCGCCGCACGGCAAAGCCGCAGGCCGGCACGGTGTGGAACGCAGGCAGCACCTCGACCAGCTTGGGCTCTCGACTGCCCAGCAACAGCTGTTGCCCGACCACGATGTCGTGAAAGCTCACGAAGGGTGCCTCGAGGCTCGGAATGCTCTCGAAATCCGGCCAGATGACGTTGTTGAACACATGCGTGCGCAACGCGTCGATGGTGGCGCTCAGCGCATGCACCCGCAGCGGCTGCTTGCGGCGGCTGCCGATGGCATCGAGCATCAGGGGGAGTGCGGCGATGTGGTCGAGATGGCTGTGCGTGAGCACCACGTCGTCGATGCGGACCATCTCATCGAGCGTGAGGTCTCCGACACCGGTGCCCGCATCCACGAGCAGATCCGTGTCGACCAGAAACGAGGTGGTGCGGCAGTCTTTGGCGATGGCGCCCGAACAACCCAGCACACGAACCTGCATTGTGAAAGACCCCTTTGTATGTGTCTGTCGTCATTTGGTCTCGAACCGGGTCGCGCCATCCCAGTTCGGGTCTTGCGGTCGCAACGCCATCGAGGCTAAACGCTGGGCGTAGAGCTGGTAAAGGACTTTTTTCGCATCCGCGGCGAGCAGGGGCGCGAGCAAGTTTCGGCCCATGGCCCAGTCCTGGCGGCGGTACGCGGCGAGCACTTCGCTCCAGCGTTCGAGCAGTTGCTGCGTCTGCTCCATCGCTTCGGGTGTGCGCGCTGCGAGAGGCGTAAAAACGGCAACGGCTTGTGCCTTTCCCTTGACGCGCACGCTGTCGAGTTCCTGCCAGATGAAGCCAGTCGCGAGTTCGCGCGTCGCGCCGCTGGCGACCACTTCCACGCCGTAGTGCCCGCTCAGGCCCTCGAGGCGGGAAGCGAGATTGACCGCATCGCCCACCACCGTGTAGCTGCGTCGCGCCGTGGAGCCCATGTCGCCCACGCTCATCACGCCGCTGTTGATGCCGATGCCCACGCTGATCTCGGGCCGGCCGCTGGCGCGGTGGATGCGATTGATGTCGCGCACGGCGTCGGCCATGTCGAGCGCTGCGCGCACGGCGAGCGTGGCGTGGTCGGGCGTGTCGATGGGCGCACCCCAGAAGGCCATGACGCAATCGCCCATGTACTTGTCGACGGTGCCGCGGTGCGCGCTGATGACGTTGGTGAGCCGGCTGAAGACGGTGTTGAGAAAGGCCTGCAGCTCGGCCGGCGCCATCTGCTCCGACAGGCGGGTGAAGTCGCGCATGTCGCAGAAGATCACGGTCATGGGCTTGCTCTCGGCGCGCATGCTGTAGCGGTCGGGGTGCGCCATCATCTCGTTGACGAGCTGGGGCGGCACGTAGGTGCCGAAGAGCCGCACCAGCCCGCGCCGCGCGCGCGATTCGACGAAGTAGCCCCAGCTTATGTTGAGCGCGAAGGCGAGCGCCGTCATCGCCAGCGCGGAAGCCAGCGGCAGCACGAGGCTGTAGCCCACGTACAGCCAGGCGTTGAGGCCGATCAGCGCAACTGTCACACCCGCAGCCAGCAGCACGGCACGCGGCGCCGACAGCAGTGAGAGACCGAAGGCCAGCAGGAGCCCCATTGCAGCGACCAGCAGCACTTCATAGCCGGGCGCGTAGTCGGGTACGCCGAGCAGCCGCCTGTCGAGCAGGGCGGAGACGACGTTGGCATGCACCTCCACGCCCGGAAACGCGGCCTCGACCGGCGTGGCGCGCAGGTCCTGCAGCCCCGGGGCCGTGGTACCCACGAGCACGATCGCGCCCTTCAGCTCACCGGGGCCGAGCCGGCCTTCGAGCACGTCGGCGGCGGGCACATAGCGGAACGATCCGCCATCCGAACCGCCGGGGCCGCGAAACGGCACCTGCATGCTGCCCGTGCCGTCGACCGGAATGCGCAGCGGGCCCACCCTCAGCGATTCGAGCTGCGGCGTGGCACCGCTGCCCGGTGCGAAGGCGGGCCGCACGGGCGGTGAGCCGCTTGCGAGCCGGTAGACAGCGAGCCCCAGCGACTCGTAGTAGCCCGGCTGCGCCTTGTCGCCGTCGTAGCGGGCGATGAGTGGCACGCTGCGGATGACGCCATCGGCATTCGCACCGACGAGCGTGTTCAGGAAGCCCGCGACCGGCGCCGCCTTCGCCAGCTCCGGCAGGCTGGCGCCGAAGCCGTTCCAGCCCGTGGCATAGGTGCCGCCGGGGGGGAACACGCTCTCCGGCAACAAGGGGGCAGCGGGCAACTGCCCCTTGGCGCTCGGCGTCCCGGTTCGCGTGAAGTAGTAGCCCAGCGCCACGCGTTGTCCGCCCAGCGCCGCGGCGAGCGTGGCGTCGTGATCGAGGGAGGGCGCAAGCCGCTCGACCTCGGCCGCAAGGCCTGGCACGCCGTTCAGCGGGCCATCCGCGATCTTCCGCAGCCTTTCGAGCCCGGAACTGCGGTCCGGCTCGAGGAACATGACGTCGAAGCCGAGCACGGCCGCCTGCTGGCGCGTCAGCAGTTCGGTGACGAGGCCGGCGATCTTGTCGCGCGGCCAGGGCCATTGGCCCTGGCGCGCCAGGCTGGCGTCATCGACATCGACGATCACCACGCGCGTATCGGGCGTGCCCGGCATGGTGGCGCGCAGGCGGACGTCGTAGATCAGCTGGTCAAGGCGTTCGAGCGCGTCCAGCCGCCAGGCGCCGGTGGCATGCGCCAGCGCCAGCAACACCGGCAGCAGGGTGATGGCGATGCGCGGCCAGTGCCGCCGCAACTCTTCTCTCACGGTGCCCGGTCCGTGCGGACGTTGTTACCGCGGCAAGCCAGGGGAAAAAGCGGCTCAGATGCGCACGAACTGCATGCGCGTGGCGCCGCCCAGCTCGAGCACGTCGCGCTCCTGCAGGGCGACGGCCTCGGTTCCCAGCTCCAGGCCATTGAGCGTGATGCTTCCTTCGACGCCCGCGGCCACGTAGCCCTGCCGCCGGCGCGTGACCACAGCCACTGCGACCCCCGGTTTCCCGATGGTGGTGACGACCTTCTGCAGCCCGACGTCCTGCCCTTCGTTGGCGCCGGAAAGCACGCGCAGCACGGGAATGCCGAGCTCGACCAGCGCTCCCGACTCCGTGGGCGCCGACGACAGCGGCATGGCGCCGGACGGATATTCGCCCGAAGTGGCCCGGACCGACCCGGCGCCGATGGCCGGATCCAGATTGCTGCGCGCGCGGAAATGGATGCGGCAGCCACCGACCTCGATGACATCGTTGTCCTTGAGCGCCTGCTTCTGGATCGCGAGCGCATTGACGTAGGTGCCGTTGGTGCTGTTGAGATCTTCAATTTCGACTTCGCCACCGCTCATGTGCAGCACGGCGTGCTCGCCGCTGACCGCCAGATTGTCGATCACGATGTCGTTGTAGGCACGGCGTCCCAGTGTCGTGCGTTCCTTGGCGAGCGCCACTTGCCCGATGACAACGCCATCGACCGAAATGATCATCTTCGGCATTGCCGACTCCCCGAATCCAAAGCTTGAAAGACGGCAGGCACGCCGGAAAGCCGCCCCCGGAGCCTGCTGCTACCTGCCCGTGCGGGGCGTTTCCGCAACGCTCGCGCTGGCCAGGACAACGGAGATGTTGTCCCGTCCGCCATTGTCATTGGCATTTGCAACCAAAAGTGATGCTTTTTTCTGAAGCCCGACATCGTGTCCTAGAAGCGTGAAAAGCTGCTCATCCGAAACCATCTCGCTGAGCCCGTCGGAGCAAAGCATATAGAGATCGCCCGGTCTTGCGCTGTGTTCGTGCATTTCCAGCAAGACTTGGGCCTCCACGCCGACGGCGCGCGTCACGAGGTTGCGGGTAGGCGAATTCAGGGCTTCCTCGGCGGTGATGGCGCCCGCGTCGAGCTGCTGCTGGCGCAGCGAGTGGTCGCGGGTGAGGAGCTCCAGCTTGTTGTTGCGCACGCGGTAGCAGCGCGAGTCGCCGATGTGGCCGACCACCACGCGCTGCGGCCGGAAAGCCGCCAGCACCAGGGTCGTTCCCATGCCCTGCAGCTCAGGATTGGTCGTGCCGGCATGCAGGATCGAACTGTTGGCCTCGTCCGTGGCCGCCTGGAGCGCCCGCCGGACCACGCGGGCTGGCGCCTGCATCCCGGCCTGGGCGAACCAGCGGCCGAAGCTAGCGTGCAGCAGCGAGACGGCCATGGCGCTCGCCACCTCGCCCCCCTTGTAGCCACCCATGCCGTCGGCCAGCAGGGCCAACCCGAGGGCGGGATCCACGTGCACCGCATCCTCGTTGTGCGCGCGCATCCGCCCGACATCGGTCAGGAAGGCGAATTCCCAGGTCAGCGGAGGGCGAGTGGAGAAAAGGGAGACGCCGACACTCGCCATGGTCTGTCAGCGCCGATCTCTCTGGTACTCAGTGTGCAGCGGCGTGCGCGCGCCGTTGCATCAGGCGGCCGGCGGCCACGACGAACACGGCACCGGCAGCCGCGGCCGCGTAGTGCAGCCAAGGATTGGCAGCCAGCGTGTCGCGCAGTACGGCGTCCTGCACGATGGTCTCGCCACCGACCCAGCCGATGAGCGCAGCGCCCAGCATGACGATGATCGGGAAGCGTTCCATGAGCTTGATCATGAGCGTGCTGCCAAAAATCACCAAGGGAATACTTATCGCCAGGCCAAGAATCAACAGGACCATGCTGCCCTGTGCGGCAGCCGCGACGGCAATCACGTTGTCCAGGCTCATCACCAGGTCGGCCAGGAGGATGGTGCGCACTGCCGCCATCATGCTGCCGTATTCCTTGGATTCGCCCTCGCCGTCGTCTTCCTCGCTCAGCAGCTGATAGCCGATCCACAGCAGCAGCAGGCCGCCGATGATCTGCAGATAAGGCAGGGCGAGCAGCTTGGCCGCCACCACCGTGAGCACGATGCGCAGCACCACGGCCGCGCCCGAGCCGAAGAGCACGGCCTTTTTCTGCTGCGCGGGCGGCAGCGAACGCGCCGCCATGGCAATCACCACCGCGTTGTCTCCCGACAGGATGATGTTGATCCAGATGATCTTGAGCAGACCTAACCAGAAATCTGTGCTTTGAAGAAATTCCATGTCTCTGATCCCACTGTGTTTTATTGAAAAAAGCGCCCGCAATCCAGTGCGGGCGCTTTTTAATTTCTGCGTGGTCCTCTCATGACCCGGCTCTGCGGCCAGTGTCGCGGGGCCGGTTCTTACAGCTTGGCCTTGAGCAGCTTTGCCAGTTCCGAGAAGTTGCGCGTCACGGTGAAGCCGCATTCTTCCATGATGGACAGCTTGGCATCGGCCGTGTCGGCGCCGCCCGAGATCAGCGCGCCGGCGTGGCCCATGCGCTTGCCGGGAGGGGCGGTGACACCGGCGATGAAGCCGACGACCGGCTTCTTCATGTTGTCCTTGCACCAGCGGGCTGCGTCGGCCTCGTCCGGGCCGCCGATTTCACCGATCATGATGACCGCGTCGGTGTCCGGATCGTCGTTGAATGCCTTCATCACATCGATGTGCTTCAGGCCGTTGATCGGGTCGCCGCCGATGCCGACTGCCGACGATTGGCCCAGGCCGATTTCCGTCAGCTGAGCCACGGCTTCGTACGTCAGCGTGCCCGAGCGCGAGACCACGCCGATGCGGCCCTTGCGGTGGATGTGGCCGGGCATGATGCCGATCTTGATTTCGTCGGGCGTGATCAGGCCGGGGCAGTTCGGGCCCAGCAGCAGGGTCTTCTTGCCGCCGGCCGCTTCCTTGGCCTTCATCTTGTTGCGCACTTCGAGCATGTCGCGGACCGGAATGCCTTCGGTGATGCAGATCGCCAGGTCCAGGTCGGCCTCGACGGCTTCCCAGATGGCGGCCGCGGCGCCTGCCGGCGGCACGTAGATCACCGACACGGTGGCGCCGGTCTGCGTGGCGGCTTCCTTGACGGAGCCGAAGATCGGGATGTTGAAGATCGACTCGCCGGCCTTCTTCGGGTTCACGCCGGCCACGAAGGCGTTCTTGCCGTTCGCGTATTCCTGGCACTTCTCGGTGTGGAACTGGCCGGTCTTGCCGGTGATGCCCTGCGTGATGACTTTGGTGTCTTTGTTGATGTAGATCGACATGACTTGTTCCTTAGGCCTTCTTGACTGCTGCCACGACCTTCTGGGCCGCTTCCGCCATGGTGTCGGCGCTGATGATCGGCAGGCCCGAATCGGCCAGCAGCTTCTTGCCTTCGACTTCGTTGGTGCCCTTCATGCGAACGACCAGCGGCACTTGCAGGTTCACGGCCTTGCAGGCTGCGATCACGCCGGTGGCGATGGTGTCGCACTTCATGATGCCGCCGAAGATGTTCACGAGGATGGCTTCCACGTTCTTGTTCTTCAGCATGATCTTGAAGGCTTCGGTGACCTTCTCGGGGGTGGCGCCGCCGCCCACGTCCAGGAAGTTGGCCGGCTCGCCGCCGAACAGCTTGATGGTGTCCATGGTGGCCATGGCCAGGCCGGCACCGTTCACCAGGCAGCCGATGTTGCCGTCCAGCGAGATGTAGGCGAGGTCGAACTTCGAGGCTTCGACTTCGGCCGCGTCTTCCTCGTCGAGGTCGCGCAGGGCGACGATCTCGGGGTGGCGGAACAGCGCGTTGCTGTCGAAGTTGAACTTGGCGTCCAGCGCCATGACGTTGCCCTTGCTGTCACGGTTGAGCGGGTTGATCTCGACCAGCGAGGCGTCCGTCTCCATGTAGCAGGTGTAGAGCTTCTTGAGGATGTCGACCGTCTGGGCGGTCGAATCGGCCGGCATGCCGATACCGTCGGCGATCTGCTTGGCCTGTTCGTCGGTCAGGCCCAGGGCGGGGTCCGCGAACACGGTGATGATCTTCTCGGGCGAGGAGTGGGCCACTTCCTCGATGTCCATGCCGCCTTCGCTCGAAGCGATGAAGGCCACCTTCTGGGTGGCGCGGTCGGTCACGGCCGAAACGTAGTATTCCTTCTGGATGTCGGCGCCGTCTTCGATGTAGAGGCGGCGGACCTTCTGGCCTTCGGGGCCGGTCTGGTGCGTCTTGAGCTGCATGCCGAGGATCTCGCCGGCGAGCTTCTTGACGTCCTCGATGGACTTGGCGACCTTGACGCCACCGCCCTTGCCGCGGCCACCCGCGTGGATCTGGGCCTTGACGACCCACACCGGGCCTCCAAGCTTCTGGGCGGCTTCCACCGCCTCCTGGACCGTATAGGCCGGGATGCCGCGCGGCACCGGCACGCCGAACTTGGCAAGGATTTCCTTGCCTTGGTACTCGTGAATCTTCATGAGGGATGTCTCTCGGAAGGAGGAGGTTGAGAAATCGGGAGATCTGGGCTGAGAGGGTCTATGCTCTGTTGTTCGCGGGCGACGGCAGCCTGACGGCTGGGGGCGGCGAACAATCGCGGACTGTATCATGGTGCGCCGCACCAATGCTGTACGTGGGGTTGCGGGCAATACGTACTTTCTTCTAGTTACCCTGGGGCACCTCCATCATGGCCAAGGTTTTCATCGACGGCGAAGCCGGCACCACCGGCCTTCAGATTCGCGAACGTCTGCAGGCAATGCCGCAGGTCGAACTCGTGAGCATCGCGCCCGAGCTGCGAAAGGACGCCAGCGCCAAGCGCGAGCTGATGGCCGGTGTCGACCTGGTGGTGCTGTGCCTGCACGACGATGCGGCGCGCGAATCGGTCGCGCTGATCGACCAGCTGCCCGGCAAGAAGCCCAAGATCATCGACGCCTCCACGGCGCACCGCATCGCTCCCGGCTGGGTGTTCGGCTTTCCCGAACTCACCGAGGGCCACTGGCAGGCCGTGGCCAAGGCCGAGCGCGTCGGCAACCCCGGCTGCTACGCCACCGGCGCCATCGCCATGGTGCGCCCGCTGGTCGACGCGGGCATCCTGCCGGCCGACTTCCCCATCTCGCTGCCTTCCGTGAGCGGCTATTCGGGCGGAGGCCGCACGATGATCGAGGCCTACGAGAAGGACGAGGCCCCGGCCTTCGAGATCTACGCGCTGGGCCTGAAGCACAAGCACATCCCCGAAATCATGACCTACACCGGCCTCACCCGCCGGCCGGTCTTCATCCCGTCGGTGGGCAATTTCAAGCAGGGCATGCTGGTCCAGCTGCCGTTGCACCTCGACCTGCTGCCCGGCAAGCCGAAGGCCGGCGACCTGCAGGACGCGCTGGCCGCGCACTACGCGCGCAGCAACACGCCCGAGAAGTTCGTGAAGGTGCTGCCGCCCACCGAAGACGGCAAGCTCGAGGCGCTGGCGCTCAACGACACCAACAACCTCGAGATCCGCGTGTTCCCGAACGAGGACCACCGCCACGCCGTGGTGATCGCCCGCCTCGACAACCTCGGCAAGGGCGCCAGCGGTGCCGCGGTGCAGAACCTGAAGCTGATGCTGGCGCTCTGAGCGCCACGCCTCGCCAGCCCCTCAGTTCACCAGCCAGAGCCCGACGCCCAGCAGGGCCGCATGCGCGCCCAGCGCGATGTACAGCGGCTTGCGCGAGGGCGTCGCCATGTCCTGCAGCGTCTCATGGATGCGGCGCGTGAGCAGGGCGCGCAGCGCCGGGTCTTGCGTCGCACCGCCCTCGCCTGCCGCCGGCTGATCGCCATGTTCCGCGCGGCTTTGCTGCCATTCGGCCAGCATCTCGCTCAGGGGCAGCCTGTCGGTCACGAAGGCCACGACCGCGCGCACCGCCTTGCCTTCGCCCAGCACCGGCGCGAGCTGCTTGCTCAGCGCGTCGACCGAGAGCCAGTCGGCCGCGCGATGCAGCGCGCCGTGCGTGCGCGGCATGGCCTCGATGCGCCCCGCGATCGCGCCGCCGAGCCGCTGCGACACGGCCTCACCGCGCGCCTCGACCAGGTGCTGCATCGCACGCGCACGCCCCTGATGCACGCCCAGCATCACGTAGACGACCACGAACAGCAGCAGCAACATCGCCACCAGCAGCGGCGGCGAAGTGATGAGCGCCAGCACCGCACCGGCCCCACCAGCGCGAGCCGCCGTGTTGCCCGGCCCCTGCAGCTGGCCCAGGTAGAAGAAGAAAACGCCGCCACCGAGAAATACGCCAAGCAGGCCGCCCTTGATCACCGAACCGGCGAAGGACAAGCCGGCCTTGGCGCCGGTGCGAACGAGGGATTGCTGGCCGACGGGGTCGGATGACATGGGAAAGACTCCTCCGTAGTTGTTCGATGGCCGCCCTGGACGACCGCCGCGCATGATGCCATCGGCCCCGGCACCATAATCGCCCCGCACCAACCACACGAGGAGGACTCCATGGCAACTGTCAGATTCCAGAAACCGACCGCCGCGTTCGTCGCCGCATCCTGGGCCGCGCTGTTCATCGGCGCCGTCGTCTATCTGATCGGGCTGTGGAACGCCGCCATGCAGCTCAACGAGAAGGGCTACTACTTCACCGTGCTGATGTACGGCCTGTTCGCCGCCGTGTCGCTGCAGAAGACGGTGCGCGACCGCCTCGAGGGCATCCAGGTCACCGGCATCTACTACGGCCTGTGCTGGATCTCGCTGCTGCTGTCGGTGGCGCTGCTCGCCGTCGGCCTCTTCAACGCCACGCTGGCGCCCAGCGAGAAGGGCTTCTACGCCATGGCCTTCCTGCTGAGCCTGTTCGGCGCAGTGGCCGTACAGAAGAACGTGCGCGACATCGCCGCGCACAAGAACGAGACGCCCCAGCTCGACGAAGCGCCCGACGCCAACTGAGCGAGCCCCTCTCCTGGCGGCCGGCGCTACTCGTTGTCGTTGTAGCCGCTGGCCCCCATCAGTGCCGAGAGGCGCCCGGCGATGTTGCCCACGATGCCGCGCACCTGCGCGACGTCGGGCGCCGACTTCTGGTCGATGCGCTCGATGTACGGCACGTTGATCGACGCGATCACATGGTCGGCCGCCCCCATCACCGGAAACGCGATGTTGGTGATGCCGCGCGTCTGCCTGCTCGGCATGGCCGAGTAGCCGCGCTCGCGCACGTCCTGCAGGATGGCGAAGAGTTCGCCCGGGTCCATCTCCAGCTCGCCCTCCACGCCGATGTGGGCGCGCAGCATGCGGGCGCGGTCGATTTCGTCGCGGAAGGCCAGCAGCACGTGGCCTGACGAGGTATCGGTCAGCCCCATCACCACGCCCACCTTCAGTCCGAAGGACCAGCGCTCCGGGCTCTCGACCTGCGCGATGACCACCACGCGCCCGCCCTGGTACATCGCAAGATGGCATGACTGGCGCGAGCGGTTGGCCAATTCGCGCAGCAGCGGCAGCGCCACGCTCACCAGGCTCTTGAGCGGCTGCTGGCGGTGCGCCAGCTCGAACATGCGCAGCGTGAGCGTGTAGCGGTCGTTCTCGTCGACCTGCACGAAGCCGCGCCGCTGTAGGGTCACAGCCATGCGGAAGATCTCGCTGACCTTGCGCCCGACCTTCTGCGCCAGTTCGTTGAGCGTGTAGCCGGAGACGCTGTCGGCCAGCGCCTCCAGGATGTCCAGCCCCTTCTCCAGGGCCGGCGCGGCATAGCGCAGCGCGCCCTCGCCTTCCGGCGCGGCGCCTTCGTCGGCTTCCTGGCCCTGCTGTTCTTCCGGCGCTGGTGCTGCTTGCTTCATCGTTCCCCGTTGTTCAGTTCGACCATCCACCGTCGATCATATGGATCGCACCGGTGGTGAAGGCCGACTCGTCGGAAGCCAGGTAGACCACCAGCGCGGCGATCTCCTCGGGCTTGCCCACGCGCCCCAGCGGCTGGCGTGCCACGAAGGCGGCGCGCACCGCTGCCTCGTCGGTGCCGGCCTGCTGGGCCTGCGCCGAGATGCGGTCGCGCAGCGAGGGCGATTCGACGGTGCCCGGGCAGATGGCGTTGCAACGCACGCCCTGCTGGATGAAGTCGGCCGCCACCGCCTTGGTCAGCCCGATGACTGCCGCCTTCGAGGCGCCGTACACGAAGCGGTTCGGCACGCCCTTCACGCTCGAAGCGGCCGAGGCCATGTTGATGATCGAGCCGCCGTGCTCCAGCATCGCCGGCAGGAAGGCGCGGATGGTGCGGTACATGGACTTCGCGTTGAGGTCCATGCTGAAGTCCCAGTCCGCCTCCTCGCAGGCCAGGATGTTGCCGCTGTGCACGAAGCCGGCGCAGTTGAAGAGCACGTCCAGGCGCCCCGTGACTTGCGCGAAAGCCTGCACCGCGGCGTTATCGCGCACATTGAGCGTGGCTGTCTTCAGGCCTGTCAGGCCCTCTTCGCGGGCCAGCGCGGCGAGCTCGGCCAGCGCGGCCTCGTCCACGTCGGTGGCCCACACGGTGCCGCCTTCGCGGGCCAGCGCCAGCGCGCTGGCGCGTCCGATGCCCTTGCCAGCGGCGGTAACGAGGATGTTCTTTCCTTGAACGCGTGAAGTCACTGCGATGTCCTTTGGTTGAGAGTTGTGACGCACATGTGAAATAGATATTTCACTGATGAAATCAAATATACGCGAGCCGCGCGCGTTGTCACCCCCGCCAGAACCCGCATTCACCAGCCATCGGCTCGGTAGTTACCCTCGAATCAGCGCAAACCCCAGCTTCCGGTAACAGCGCCGCTGGTAATCTCATTCATGAAAAGTGTTTTTATCTAAGAAAACAAGATTCACCCCATGACCCAAGCCCCCGACGTCCCCGCACCTTCGCTGCTCACCCGCCTGCAGGCCTGCTACACGGGCATCCTCCACGACGTGATGCGCGCCGCGGGGCTGCGCGACTTCACGCTGCCGCCCACGCTGCGCCCGCTGATCGCCGGCCAGAAGCTCTGCGGGCCGGCGTTCACGGTGAACGGCCGCGTCGACCCCACCGCCGATCCGCACGAGACGCTGATGGCGTGGACCGGTTTCCTCTCGCGCGCCAAGCCCGGCCACATCGCCGTGATCCAGCCCAACGACTCGACCGTCTCGCACATGGGCGAGCTCTCGGCCGAGACGCTGGGCCGCAAGGGCGTGCTGGGCGTGATCGCCGACGGCGGCGTGCGCGACGCCGAATTCATCCTGCAGCAGGGCTTCCAGGTGTGGCACCGCTACTTCACGCCGCGCGACATCGTCGGCTACTGGCTGCCCGAGGCGATGGACGTGCCGGTGCGCATCGGCGATGTCACGGTGAACCCCGGTGACCTGCTGCTGGCCGACACCGACGGCGTGATCCGCCTGCCGCTCGCGCAGGCCGAGGCCATCATTGCCGAGGCCGAACACATGATGGGCCGCGAGAACCTCGTGCGCACCGCCATCCTCGCGGGCACCGACCCGCAGGAGGCCTACCTGAAGTACCGCAAGTTCTGAGCGCCGCCGGATGCCGAACCCGCAATCCATCGACAGCCGGCTGGTGCTGCTCTCGCCCGGCGACAACTGCCTGATCGCCTGCACGCACCTTGCCGCCGGCACGGCCGTGCAGCTCGAAAGCGGCGCCGTCACGCTGGCCAAGGACATCGGCCTGGGCCACAAGCTCGCCCGCCACGCCATCGCCGCCGGCGAGCAGGTGCTGAAGTACGGCGCCGTCATCGGCAGCCTGCACGCGCCGGTCGCGGCGGGCGAGCACATCCACACGCACAACCTCGACAGCGACTACACGCCGACCTACACGCTGGACGAGGGCAAGACCTTCGTCGGCCACGCCTGAAGCGCACTCCTCCGCATGAACGCTCCCAACCTCCAGATCCAGGGTTTCCCGCGCGCCGACGGCCGCAAGGGCATCCGCAACGTCGTGGTCGTGGCCTACCTCGTCGAGTGCGCGCATCACGTGGCGCGCGAGATCACGCTCAACTTCCGCCAGCAGGACGGCGAATCCGAGGTGCACCTCGTCGGCTTCCCCGGCTGCTACCCGAACGAATACGCCGAACGCATGATGCAGGCGATTGCCACGCACCCCAACGTGGGCGCGGCGTTGCTGATCTCGCTGGGCTGCGAAAGCATGAACAAGCGCAAGCTCGAAGAGGCCGTCGCCGCCTCGGGCCGGCCGGCGCACACGCTCACCATCCAGCAGGAAGGCGGCACCCGCAGCACGATCCGCGAAGGCACGGAATGGGTTCACTGGGCGCTGGCCGAACTCGCGCAGCAGCAGCGCGTGCCGATGGCCATGAACGAGCTGGTGGTGGGCACCATCTGCGGCGGCTCCGACGGCACCAGCGGCATCACCGCCAACCCGGCCGTGGGCCGCGCCTTCGACCTGCTGATCGAGCAGGACGCGCGCTGCATCTTCGAGGAAACCGGCGAGCTGATCGGCTGCGAGTTCCACATGAAGCGGCGCGCCGCCACGCCCGAGCTGGGCGAGGCCATCGTCGAATGCGTGAACAAGGCCGCGCGCTACTACAGCACCATGGGCCACGGCAGCTTCGCGCCGGGCAATGCCGACGGCGGGCTCTCGACCATCGAGGAGAAGTCGCTGGGCGCGTACGCCAAGAGCGGCGCCTCGCCGATCAACGGCATCGTCAAGCCCGGCGACGTGCCGCCGCAGGGCGGCCTCTATCTGCTGGACGTTGTGCCCGACGGCGAGCCGCGCTTCGGCTTCCCGAACATCAGCGACAACGCCGAGATCGTCGAGCTCATCGCCTGCGGCGCGCACGTGATCCTGTTCACCACGGGGCGCGGCTCGGTGGTGGGATCAGCGGTGTCACCGGTCATCAAGGTGTGCGCGAATCCCGACACCTACCGCCGCCTGCACGAGGACATGGACGTCGATGCCGGCCGCATCCTCGAAGGGCGCGGCACGCTGCAGGAAGTGGGCAAGGAAATCTTCGACGCGGTGCGCCGCGTGGCCGATGGCGCCGCCACCAAGTCCGAAGCGCTGGGGCATCGCGAATTCATCCTGACCTACAAGGCCTTCGAGCCGCTCGGGCCTTCGTGCCTGCCGCTCGCTCGCGCCGCGTAGTCGCCCCTTTCTTTCCGCCTTGCTTTCATTGGACTTCCGGAGCCCAACGCATTGAACTACCAGTTCGACTTCATGCCCGTGCTCGAGCAGTGGCCGCTGCTGCTCGAAGGCGCGTGGACGACCGTGCAGCTGTCCTTCCTCGCCACCGTGCTGGGCTTCGCGCTGGGCACCGTCTGCGCGCTGGGCCGCAACAGCCGCCACGGCTGGGTGCAGCGCCTGACGGGCGGCTACGTGGAGGCGATCCGCAACACGCCGCTGCTGATCCAGAGCTACTTCCTGATCTTCGGCCTGTCGAGCGCGGGCGTGACGATGCCGATCATGGTGGGCGCGGTGCTCGCGCTGGTGGTGAACATCGGCGCGTACAGCTGCGAGATCATCCGCGCGGGCATCGAGTCGATCCACAAGGGCCAGCTCGAAGCGGCCGAATGCCTCGGCCTCTCGAAGGTGCAGGTGTTCTGGCACGTGATCCTGCGCCCGGCGGTGGAACGCGTATACCCGGCGCTCGCCAGCCAGTTCGTGCTGCTGATGCTGGCCTCCAGCATCATGTCGTCGATCGGCGCGGAAGAGCTCTTCGGCGTGGCCAACCGCATCCAGTCGGACACCTTCCGCAACTTCGAGATCTTCATCGTGCTGTGGGTGGTGTACCTGGCGCTGTCGTATGCGATGCGCCTGGGCTTCTGGCTGCTGGGCATGCTGATCTTCCCGCGCCGGCGCAAGCTCGGCACGCCGCTGTGAGGAGGGCCCGGACATGAAATTCATGCCGGTCGAACACCTCGGCTTTCTCCTGATGGGCGCATGGGGCACGGTGCAGCTCTCGGCGCTGGCCTTCATCGGCGGCGGGCTCATCGGCCTGGCGCTGGCGCTGGCGCGCGTGTCGCCCGTGAAGGCGGTGCGCGTGGCCTCGGCGAGCTACATCCAGGTCATCCAGGGCACGCCGCTGCTGGTGCTGATGGGCGTGTGCTTCTTCGGCCCGAACATCGTCGGCATCGGCTCGGTGCCGGCGCTGGCGGCGGCGGCGCTGGCCATCACCATCTACGCGAGCGCCTTCCTTGCGGAAATCTGGCGCGGCTGCATCCAGTCCGTGCCGCGCAGCCAGTGGGAAGCGGCCGAATGCCTGGCGCTCACGCGCATCGAGCGCATGCGCCGAGTGATCCTGCCGCAGGCGCTGCGCATCGCGACGCCGCCCACGGTGGGCTTCCTGGTGCAGATCATCAAGAACACCTCGATCGCCTCGCTGGTGGTCGGCTACGCCGAGCTTTCCTACAACGCCAAGGTTCTGAACAACTCGACCTTCCAGCCCTTCCTGTATTTCGGCTGCGCGGCGCTTCTTTATTTCGCTCTTTGTTATCCGCTCTCGCGATGGAGTCGCGCCCTTGAAAGGAAGCTCAATGCAGCCCGTGGTTGAACTCAACGACGTCCACAAGCACTTCGGCAAGCTGCATGTGCTCAAGGGCGTGTCGTTCTCGGTGACGCGCGGGCAGGTGGTCGCCATCATCGGCCAGAGCGGCTCGGGCAAGAGCACCGCGCTGCGCTGCATCGACCGGCTGGAGACCATCGACAGCGGCACCATCCAGTGCTGCGGCCACGCGGTGCACGACCCGGCGCTCGAACTTCGCTCGCTGCGCAAGGACGTGGGCATCGTGTTCCAGAGCTACAACCTGTTCCCGCACCTCACGGTGAAGCAGAACATCACGCTCGCGCCGCAGTCGGTGAAGAAGATGAGCGCCTCGGAAGCCGCCGCCATCGCCATGGAAGTGCTCGAGCGCGTGGGCCTGGCGGAGAAGGCCAACTCCTACCCCGAGCAGCTCTCGGGCGGCCAGCAGCAGCGCGTGGCCATCGCGCGCTCGCTCGCGATGAAGCCGCAGCTCATGCTGTTCGACGAAGTCACCTCCGCGCTCGATCCGCAGCTCACCGGCGAAGTGCTGAAGGTGATGGAGAAGCTCGCCTCCGAGGGCATGACCATGATCCTCGTGACGCACGAGATGGCCTTCGCGCGCGGCGTGGCCGACAAGGTCATCTACATGCACCAGGGACTGGTGTGGGAGGAGGGCGACGCCAGCATCCTCAGCAACCCGCAGACGCCCGAGCTGCGCCAGTTCATCGGCACCGGGCTTTGATTTTTTCTTCGTCAGACAACTCCAGGAGACCTTGATGACTTCTTCTCTTTCGCTCAAGCGCCGCGGCGCCCTGCTGTCGGCCCTCGCGCTGGCCCTGCCCCTGGCCTTCGCCGGCGCGGCGCATGCCGACCAGCTCGACACCATCACGGCGGTCAAGAAGATCCGCGTGGCCATCGACCTCGCCGTGCCGCCCTACGGCCTGAAGGACGAAAAGCTCAACGCCACCGGCTCCGACGTCGAGACCGCGCGCCTGCTGGCCAAGAGCCTGGGCCTCGAGCTGGAGATCGTGCCGACCACCGGCGCCAACCGCATTCCCTTCCTGCAGACCGACAAGGCCGACATCGTGATCTCCAGCATGTCGGTCACGCCCGAGCGCGAGAAGGTGGTCGACTTCTCGGTTCCCTACGCCGCCATCCTGGCCGTGGTGGGTGCGCCGAAGAGCATGACGATCACAGGACCGGCCGATCTCGCGGGCAAGAAAGTGATCGCCACGCGCGGCACCACCAACGACCAGGAAGTGACGAAGATCCTGCCGGCCGGCACGCAGATCGTGCGCTTCGACGACGACGCCACCTCCATCACCGCGGTGGTGAGCGGGCAGGCCGACATCTTCGCGACCGCACCGCCGCTGCTCAAAACCATCAACGAGAAGAACCCGGCCAAGCAGATGGAGCCGAAGTTCACCATGAAGGTCAACATGCTGGCCATCGGCATGCGCAAGAACGAGCCGCGCCTGAAGGCGAAGCTCGACGAGTTCGTGAAGGCGCAGCTCAAGAGCGGCGAGCTCAACAACATCTACAAGAAGTTCCACGGCGCCGACCTGCCGGCCGACGTGACACGCAACGCGGGCTGAGCACGATGGCGAAGATCGACCAGGTCGAGATCGCGCAGATCGACATCGCGCCGAAGGTCAAGCGCACCGACGCCATCCAGTCCTTCGTGACGCAGGAGACGGTGATGGTCACCGTGCGCTGCGACGACGGTTCGGCGGGCACGGGCTACACGTACACCATCGGCACCGGCGGCTCGTCCATCGTGGCGCTGCTGAACGACCACCTCGCGCCGCGCCTGATCGGGCGCGACCCGCAGCAGTACGAGGCCATCTGGCGCGACCTGTTCTTCCACACGCACGCCACCGCCGTGGGCGCCATCACCAGCCTCTCGCTGGCGGCCATCGACACCGCGCTGTGGGACCGCAACGCGCGCGCGGCGGGCCTGCCGCTGTGGCGGCTGGCCGGCGGGGCGCAGCAGCGGGTGCCGGTCTACACCACCGAGGGCGGCTGGCTGCACATCGAGCCCGCGCAGTTGGTGGAGCAGACGCTTGCCGCGAAGGCCGACGGTTTTCTCGGCGCGAAGATCAAGGTGGGCAAGCCGCACGTGGCGCAGGACATCGCACGCCTGTCGGCCGTGCGTGAGGCCGTGGGTTCGGACTTCGAGCTGATGGTCGACGCCAACCAGAGCTTCACCGTGGCCGAGGCCATCCGCCGCGCGCGCCAGTACGCGCCGCTGGACCTCGCCTGGTTCGAGGAGCCGATGCCGGCCGAACACGTGCGCGCGCATGCGCAGCTGCTGGCGAGCACCAGCGTGCCGATCGCGGTGGGCGAGTCGATGTACCACCCGTCGCAGTTCGCCGAATACATCCAGCAGGGCGCCTGCTCGATCGTGCAGGCCGACATGGCGCGCGTGGGCGGCATCACGCCGTGGCTCAAGATCGCGCACCTCGCGGAGGCGCACAACATCGCGATGTGCCCGCACTTCCTGATGGAGCTGCACGTGAGCCTGTGCGCGGCGGTGCCGAATGCGCGCTGGGTGGAATACATCCCGCAGCTCGACGACCTGACGACGAGCCGGCTGCGCATCGAGGGCGGCCATGCCGTGGCGCCTGAGACGCCGGGGCTGGGCATCGAGTGGGATGCCGACCAGCTGAAGGCGCGGCGCAAGTTCGCGCCGCTCGTGCTGCGCGGCTGAGTCAGTCGGCTTCGAGCAGGCTGCGCAGCGAGCGCAGGTCGCGCGCAATCCACTGCGCGTCGCGCTCGAAGGCCGCATCGTCCATGTGCGGCTGGCGCAGCAGCGTGAACTGCAGTTCGCAGGCGTCGGGGGCCACGCCGATCACGCGGAACGGCAGGTAGACCTCGGGCACGCCTTCTGGCGCGACCCAGTGGTCGAGCACGCCGAGATCGTTGCGCGGCGCGAAGCGCATGCGCGCCTCGCCGCTCTCGGGCGTACGCACGATCCAGTGGTCGCCGTGCGGCACCAGCGCGCTCTTCGCAAGGCCACTGGCCCAGTCGGGCAGGCGCTTCGGATCGGCCGCCAGCACATAGGCACGGCGCCATTCGCACTGCACGCGCTGCGTGATGACGCGGGACTGCGCGGCGCGGTCTTCATTCGTCGGCTTCATCATCGAAATCGCTCCTCAGCACCCTGGACACGACAGCGCCCGGGAAACCGCGCGCCATCAGGAATCGCATCTGCTTCGCGCGCTCCTTCGCGTCGGCGGGCGGCCCGGCGAAGCGCTGGCGCCACACGGCCGTGGCGCGCTCGACTTCGGTTTCCTGCAGGCCGGCCACCGCCTCGGCGATGGCCTCGGGCGCGATGCCCTTGGCCTGCAGCTCCTGCTTCACCCGCAGCGCGCCCGAACGCGCCGCACGCTGGTTGAGCACCGAAGCCACCACGCGCGGCTCGCTGATGAAGTCCTTGGCCGCCAGCTCGTCGAGCGCCTTCGCCAGCGTGCCGGGCTCTTCCTCGTGCCTGGCCAGCTTGCGCTCCAGTTCGGCGCGCGAATGCTCGCGCTGGCTCAGCAGGCGCAGTGCGCGGCCTTTGAGGGAGGGGGCGTCGAATGCCATTCGGGGGTCGCTCGCGCGGCCCCCCCGGGGAGCCGCGCTCGGTCTTTACTCGCCCTTGTCCGCCTTCGCGGCCTTCTGCGGCTTCTCGGGCGTGGCGTCGGCGTCGGCGGCCAGCAGCGGGATGCCCAGCGACTCGCGCACCTTGTTCTCGATCTCGCGCGACAGCGCGGGGTTTTCGCGCAGGAACTCGCGGGCGTTGTCGCGGCCCTGGCCGATCTTCTCGCCGTTGTAGGCATACCAGGCGCCCGACTTGTCGATGATCTTGGCGTTCACGCCCATGTCGATGATCTCGCCCTCGCGGCTGATGCCTTCGCCGAACAGGATGTCGAACTCGGCCGTCTTGAACGGGGGCGACACCTTGTTCTTCACCACCTTCACCTTGGTTTCGTTGCCGATGGCCTCGTCGCCCTTCTTGATGGTGCCGATGCGGCGGATGTCCAGGCGCACCGAGGCGTAGAACTTCAGCGCGTTGCCGCCGGTGGTGGTTTCGGGCGAGCCGAACATCACGCCGATCTTCATGCGGATCTGGTTGATGAAGATGACCATGCAGTTGGTCTTCTTGATCGTGGCGGTGAGCTTGCGCAGCGCCTGGCTCATCAGGCGGGCCTGCAGGCCGGGCAGCGAGTCGCCCATTTCGCCTTCGATTTCGGCCTTGGGCGTGAGCGCGGCAACCGAGTCGACCACGATCAGGTCGACGGCGCCGGAGCGCACCAGCGAATCGACGATCTCGAGGGCCTGCTCGCCGGTGTCGGGCTGGCTGATCAGCAGGTCCGACAGGTTCACGCCGAGCTTCTGGGCGTATTGCACGTCGAGGGCGTGTTCGGCGTCGACGAAGGCGCAGGTGCCGGCCTGCTTCTGCATGGCGGCGATGACCTGCAGCGTGAGCGTGGTCTTGCCCGACGATTCAGGGCCGTAGATTTCGACCACGCGGCCACGCGGCAGGCCGCCGACGCCCAGGGCGATGTCCAGGCCCAGCGAGCCGGTGGAGACCACCTGGATGTCTTCCAGCGCCTCGCCCTCGCCGAGCCGCATGATGGTGCCCTTGCCGAACTGCTTTTCGATCTGGGCCAGCGCGGCTTGCAGGGCCTTGGCCTTTTCGGTGTTGGCGCCTGCGATGCTCGAACCCTTGACGACTGCGTCCATGTGGAAATCTCCTTGAAAATCAATGGCTTGTGTGTGACTTGATCCATCTGCGTTTAACTACAGGCTGGATGCTTGAACAGTAGTGTAGAGGCTGATGCCTTGGCGTAAACCTGTTTTTTGGTCAGTTTGCTTTACCATTTGACACCATGGCCGAAGCCACTTTTCCCACCGATCCCGATGCCTGGCGCCAGACCCACCTGGGCCGCCTGCTGGGCCACGCCATGCGCCGCTTCGACGAGCGCGTGCTGGAGCTGATGGCGCACGACGTCGACGTACCGCTGGCCCTGTCGAACCTCGCCGCGCGCGCGCAGGTGAGCGCGGCGCACATCCACATCACGCGGCACCTGGCGCGCGAGGGCTCGCGCCTCACGGAACTGGCCGAACGCGCCGGCATGACCAAGCAGGCGATGGGCGCGCTGGTCGACCAGTGCGAGGCCTGGGGGCTGGTCACGCGCGGGCCCGATCCGCTCGACGCGCGGGCGCGGCGGGTGCTCTTCACCGCCGACGGGCTGGCCTGGCTCGACGCCTTCCGCAGCGCGGTGACGCAGGCCGAGAAGGAGTTCCGAAGCAGCGTGGGGGACGAGATCGCCACCGTGGTAACCATCGGACTCGAAGCCTACACAGCGGGCTAGACTCGCCTCAGAGACAAATGTGAACGGCGCCGGCCCGGCGCCCGACATCCGAAACAGGCCGGAGGTGGCGCATGCGGATTCTGATTGCCGAAGACGACCAGGTGCTTGCAGACGCACTGCTGCGCAGCCTGCGCACCTCGGGCGCGGCGGTCGACCATGTGGCGAACGGCTCGCAGGCCGACACCGCGCTCATGACCCACGACGAGTTCGACCTGCTGATCCTCGACCTCGGGCTGCCCAGCCTGCACGGCATCGAGATCCTGAAGCGCCTGCGCGCGCGCGGCTCGCAGCTTCCGGTGCTGGTGCTCACCGCGGCCGACAGCGTGGAGGAGCGCGTCAAGGGCCTGGACCACGGCGCCGACGACTACATGGCCAAGCCCTTCAGCCTGCAGGAGCTGGAAGCGCGCGTGCGCGCCCTCACGCGGCGCGGCATGGGCGCCACCAGCAACACCATCCGCCACGGCCCGCTGGTGTACGACCAGGCCGGCCGCGTCGCCACCATCGACGGCAAGATGATCGAACTGTCGGCGCGCGAACTCGGCCTGCTCGAAGTGCTGCTGCAGCGCGCCGGCCGGCTGGTGAGCAAGGACCAGCTCGTCGACCGCCTGTGCGAGTGGGGCGAGGAAGTGAGCCTCAACGCCATCGAGGTCTACATCCACCGCCTGCGCAAGAAGATCGAGAAGGGCCCGGTGCGCATCGCGACGGTGCGCGGGCTGGGCTACTGCCTCGAGAAGATCCAGAACTGAGCCGGGCGCCCAGTTCACGCACACGCCTCGCTACGACTGCTTCCGCAGGCCGGCCGACAGCGTGGAGCCGTCGCTGGTCCGGATCAGGAACATGATGCTGCGGAAGAAGCCATTGCTGTCGAAGGTCCCCGCGGGCACGAGGCCGATGGCAGCCGGCCCCTTGTAGGGCAGGTCGGTTCTGAGCTTGCAGGCGTCTTTGGCTTCCGTAGCGGCGTTGACCGCGTTCAGGGCAAAACCGTACATGTTCTTGCTCGTGCCGGGCTGTGCCTGCGCGACCGTGCCCGAAATGCTGCAGGTGCCGATCTGCACGCCCACCGTCTTGCCGGTGAACGCCCCTTTGTCGTCGACCTCGATCGTGACGCTGATACCGAAGCTCGTGTCCGTGTTGGCCCACTTGCCGACCACGCTGCCCTGCGTCACCGCGAGCGCGTTCTCCGCGGCATAACCCAGGGGCCCGAAATTCGACGGAGCGCGCGAGCCGTAGGCATAGGTCCCGCTCATTGACTTCTTCGACACGAAGGTGCCTGAGCCCGTGACGGGCGAGGCATCGATGAAGTAGTGCTGCGTATCGGGGTTGAAGGACCAGTCGAGGCCCGCGACCTTGATCGACCCCCACAGCGTGCCGACAACGAACTTCGCGGCCACGGAGCCGTCGGCGCCGACAAAGCCGAGGTTGACCAGCGAGCCGTAGATGCCTTCGCTGTCGTTGCCCACCGCTGCGGTCGAACCGGGCTGGGGCGCGCTCAGCGACGGCAGCGGCTCGCTGCCCGCCACGGGATCGCGGTTCGCGGCTGGTGCAGGCGCTGGCGCGGGCGCCGGTGATGGCGCGGGTGCCGGCGCAGTCGATGGCAGCGGCAACAACGGCATCCCTCCACCGCCTCCTCCGCCACCACCACCACCGCATGCCGTGAGGCCCGCTCCCGCTGCCAGCACGGTCGCGGCAATCCGGAACGGCCGTGGGCAGCCGCCCAATGATTGGGTCTTCATGATTCACTCCCTGAGATTTTTTCGAATTGCAGAAACTGCACGCAGAGACTACAACCGGGCGACCGCGCCGAAGCCCGCAAGACGGTCCGGCGCCACACCACAAAATCACGCCCGGCGGATATTTCTCAACGCCCTCAGGAATCCATCCCTTGAAGCTTTTCCAGCGCGCGCAGCGCTCCCTGTTCGGCGAGATCCTCGACTGGATGCTCACGCCGCTGCTGCTGCTGGTGCCGGTGAGCATCGGCGTCACCTGGCTGGTGGCGCAGGGCATCGCCAACGCGCCCTTCGACCGCGCGCTCGAGCACAACGTGAAGGCGCTGGCCGAACTGGTGACGATGAAGGAAGGGCACGCGCAGTTCGTGCTCTCGCAGTCGGCGCGCGAGATCCTGCGGGCCGACGAGAGCGGCCACGTCTACTACCAGCTGCTCGACGGCTACGACAACCTGCTGAGCGGCGAGCGCGACATCCCTCAGCCCGGCCTCGACGAGCCGCTGCCGCCCGGCCAGGTGTTCCTGCACAACAGCGACGTGCATGGCCAGCCGGTGCGCGTGGCCTCGATGTGGATCGCCAGCGGCGCCGACGACGTGCCGCCCACGCTGCTGCAGCTGGCCGAGACGCGCGAGAAGCAGTCGGTGCTGGCGGCCGAGATCATCAAGGGCGTGCTGCTGCCGCAGTTCGCCATCCTGCCGCTGGCGGTGCTGCTGATCTGGCTGGCGCTGGTGCGCGGCATCAAGCCGCTGTCGGTGGTGGAGGCACGCATCCGCGAGCGGCGCCCGGGCGACCTGAGCCCGCTCGACGAGTCGTCGGTGCCGCTGGAAGTGGTGCCGCTGGTGTCATCGGTCAACGAGCTGCTCGACAAGCTCAACGACTCGATCGGCACTCAGAAGCGCTTCCTCGCCGACGCGGCGCACCAGCTGAAGACGCCGCTCGCGGGCCTGCGCATGCAGGCCGACCTGGCGCAGCGCGAGGGCGCCAACGCCGACGAGCTGAAGCAGTCGCTCAAGCAGATCGGCCGCGCGAGCAAGCGCGCCACGCACACGGTGAACCAGCTGCTGTCGCTGGCGCGCGCCGAGGGCAACAGCGCCAACGCGCACCACCAGCCCTGCGACCTGGCCAGGCTCACCATCGAGGTGGTGCGCGAGGCGGTGCCGCGCGCCATCGAGAAACGCATCGACCTGGGTTACGACGGCGCCGAGGCCGGCGCGCCGGGCGTGGTGTTCGACGGCAATGCGACGCTGCTGAAGGAGCTGGTGCGCAACCTGGTCGACAACGCGATCAACTACACGCCCTCGACGCCGGAGCGCCCCGGCCTGATCACCGTGCGCGTGCTGGCCGACCCCTTCGGCCAGGTGCTGCTGCTGCAGGTGGAGGACAACGGCCCGGGCATCGCCGAAGCCGACCGCGAACTGGTGTTCGAGCCCTTCTACCGCGTGCTCGGCAACGAGGCCGATGGCTCGGGGCTGGGCCTGCCGATCGTGCGCGAGATCGCGAACCAGCATCGCGCGCAGGTGAAGCTGGAGGACGCGCATCCGGGCAAGCAGCCGCCGGGGGCGCTCTTCACGGTGCGCTTCGAGGGCGAGGCGGCGCAGCCCTGATCCGGGAGATCAGGGCGCGGGCGCGCCCGTTGTCTTCGCTTCCTTGCGGATCTGCAGCCATTCGGGATGGATCTGGCGCGCCACGCGCTGCGGCTCGCGTTCGCCGAGCGCAGCCGGCGCCAGGCCGAAGCCTGCAAGATCGCCGCGCGCCCACAGGAAATAGCCGGCATTGGCCAGCAGCAGTACGACGAGGAGCAGGCGCAGCTTCATACGCTCAGAAGCTCATGCCACGAGGGCGCACGCTCACTTCGTCGCTGGAGACCAGCTGCAGGCCGGCGTCGGTGCGTACCTGCAGCTCGCCGCCCCAGGCCACGCCTTCGCACAGGCCGGCGGTGCCGTCGCTGAGCGTCACCTCGCGACCGCGCAGCACGTCGCGTGCGGCAAAACGCTCGGCGAAGGGCGCGAAGCCGCGGGCTTCGAAGTCGAGCACCGTGCGCACCAGCGGCAAGACCATTTCGCCCAGCACCTCGGGCGCGCTGACGTCCGGACGCCACTGGTGCACCCAGGCCGGCGGCGTGCGCATGCCGTCGGCCTCGCGCGCGCCGATGTTCACGCCGATGCCGATCACGAGGTAGCGCGATGCATCGGGCCGGCCATTGGCGGGCAATGCGGTCTCGACGAGGATGCCGACCAGCTTGCGATCGTTGACCCACACGTCGTTGGGCCACTTGAGGCCGACCTTCTGCGCGCCGGAAGGATCGAGGCTTTCTGCAACGCTGACACCCACGGCCAGCGAGAGCCCCGACCAGTCGGCCGGCGCCAGCGGCAAGCCCAGCGAGAACATGAGCGAGGCCGATTCCTGCTGCCGCGCGTCGCTGCTCTGCCAGGGCCGCCCCATCCGGCCGCGCCCGGCCGTCTGGCGCTCGGTAACGAGCAGCACGGGCTCGACGCGACCGGCACGCGCCCGGCGCATCAGCTCGGTGTTGGTGGAGTCGATCTCGGCCACGGCCTCGACCGCGAAGCCGGGCAGCAGCGGGGCGACCGCCGCGGCGATCCGGTCCTGGAACCAGTCGGCCGTGCTGCTGTTGTTCATCGGTCAGTCCTTGGCGGACTTGTCCTTCTTCGCGGATTTCTTCTTCGCTTTTTTTACGGCCTTCTTCTCAGCCTTTTTTTCCGCCTTCTTGGCTTCCTTCTTCTCGGCCTTCTTCTTTTCGGCCTTTTTCTTCGCCTTCTTCTTTTTCTTCTTCTCTTCGTCCTCATCCTTGGGTGTCAGCAGCGTGCCACGGCACTGCTCGGAGCCGCACCAGCAAGGAAATTCGGAAAGGAGTTTCGGCGTGTACGGCTCGTCGATGATCAGGCCGTAGTCGTAGTTGAGTTCTTCGCCGGCGACGATGTTGCGCAGCGCCTTGATATAAACGCGCCCATCGACCTCGTCGGCTTCGCAGTTCGGCTCGCACGAGTGGTTGATCCAGCGTGCATCGTTGCCCTTGACGTTGCCGTCGATCACGCGGCCGTCGTCGATGTGGAAGTAGAAAGTGTGGTTCGGCTGGCTCGGGTCGTGCGGATGGCGGCGCAGCGCCTCCTTCCAGTTGATGACCTCGCCCTTGTATTCGATCAGCGTTTCGCCTTCGGCCAGGTCCTGCACGGCGAACACGCCGTTGCCGTGGACGTCGGAGCGCCGCATCTGGATGCGGCGGCGGCCGGAACGCTCCTTGGCGGCGGGCTTCGCATCAGCCTCGGGGAGTGCGGTGGCTTGCGTATCACGACCGGCCGGAAGTGGGGATTTGGAAGGCATCGCCGAAGTCTGTTAGTTTGAATATGCACACATGCGTGTGCGCGCGTGCGCACGCGGGAAGCCGCAGATTGTATGTGGCCCCCACGCTCCCGCACTGCGTGTCGCCGCTGCCCCCCGAGGGGGCCGCAGGCCGCCTTGGGGCGGCCCGGCGCCGGCCTGAATTTTTTAGGAACTGTTGATGAAGACGTTGGTAATCGCAGAAAAGCCGTCGGTGGCGCAGGACATCGTCCGCGCCCTCACGCCGGTGGCAGGGAAATTCGACAAACATGACGAGCATTTCGAGAACGACAGCTATGTCGTGACCAGCGCTGTCGGTCACCTGGTCGAGATCCAGGCGCCCGAGGAGTTCGACGTCAAGCGAGGCAAGTGGAGCTTCGCCAACCTGCCGGTGATCCCGCCGCACTTCGACCTCAAGCCGGTCGACAAGACCAAGACGCGCCTGAACGCGGTGGTCAAGCAGGCCAAGCGCAAGGACGTGACGCAGCTCATCAACGCATGCGACGCGGGGCGCGAGGGCGAGCTGATCTTCCGGCTCATCGAGCAGTACGCCGGCGGCAAGTCGGGCCTGAACAAGCCGGTCAAGCGGCTGTGGCTGCAGTCGATGACGCCGCAGGCCATCCGCGACGGCTTCGACGCGCTGCGCACCGAGAAGCAGATGCAGGGCCTGGCCGACGCCGCGCGCTCGCGCTCGGAGGCCGACTGGCTGGTGGGCATCAACGGCACGCGCGCCATGACCGCATTCAATTCGCGCGACGGCGGCTTCTTCCTCACGACCGTGGGCCGCGTGCAGACGCCGACCCTCTCCGTGGTGGTGGAGCGCGAGGAGCAGATCCGCAAGTTCGTCTCGCGCGACTACTGGGAAATCCACGGCACCTTCGCGGCCGAAGCCGGCGAGTACCCGGGCAAGTGGTTCAACCCCGATTGGAAGAAGGCCAACGCGCCGCTGCTTGCCAACGGCGAGCCCGACCCCGAGCAGCGCGCCGACCGTGTGTGGAACGAGCAGGAAGCCCGCGCCATCGCCGACGCCTCGCGCGGCAAGCCCGCCACCGTCACGGAAGAGAGCAAGCCCACCACGCAGGCTTCGCCGATGCTGTTCGACCTGACCTCGCTGCAGCGCGAGGCCAACGGCCGCTTCGGCTTCAGCGCCAAGACCACGCTCGCGCTGGCGCAGAGCCTGTACGAACGCCACAAGGCGCTGACCTACCCGCGTACCGATTCGCGCGCGCTGCCTGAAGACTACCTGCCGGTGGTCAAGCAGACCATGGGCATGCTCGCCAACAGCGGCATGAAGCACCTGGCGCCCTTCGCCCAGCAGGCGGTCGACGGCAACTACGTGAAGCCCAACAAGCGCATCTTCGACAACGCGAAGGTGTCGGACCACTTCGCCATCATCCCGACCCTGCAGGCGCCCAGCGGCCTGAGCGAGGCCGAGCAGAAGCTCTACGACTTCGTGGTGCGACGCTTCATGTCGGTGTTCTTCCCGAGCGCCGAATACCAGGTGACCACGCGCATCAGCACGGTGGAGCAGGGCGGCAGGAAGTACCCCTTCCGCACCGACGGCAAGGTGCTGGTGAAGCCGGGCTGGCTCGCCATCTACGGCAAGGAAGCCCAGGACGACGAGAAGGAAGACGACAAGGACGGCAAGCGCCTCGTGCCGGTGAAGCCGGGCGAGATCGTGAAGGCCGAGTCGGTCGACACCAAGGGCCTGAAGACGCGCCCGCCGGCGCGCTACTCCGAAGCCACGCTGCTCGGCGCCATGGAAGGCGCGGGCAAGACCATCGACGACGACGAGCTGCGCGAAGCCATGCAGGAGAAGGGCCTGGGCACGCCAGCCACGCGCGCGGCCACCATCGAAGGCCTGATCACCGAGAAATACATGCTGCGCGAGGGCCGCGAGCTGATTCCGACAGCCAAGGCCTTCCAGCTCATGACGCTGCTGCGCGGCCTGGGCGTGGAGGAACTCTCCAAGGCCGAGCTGACCGGCGAGTGGGAATACAAGCTCGCGCAGATGGAAAAGGGCGCGCTCAGCCGCGACGCCTTCATGCGCGAGATCGCCGAGATGACGGAGCACATCGTCAAGAAGGCCAAGGAGTACGACCGCGACACCGTGCCGGGCGACTACGCCACCCTGCGCACGCCGTGCCCCAACTGCGGCGGCATCGTGCGCGAGAACTACCGCCGCTACGCCTGCACCGGCAAGAGCGGCACGGGCGAGGACGCCTGCGGCTTCTCGTTCGGCAAGTCGCCGGCCGGGCGCACCTTCGAGGTGGCCGAGGCCGAGGCGCTGCTGCACGACAAGCACATCGGCCCGCTGGAAGGCTTCCGCTCCAAGGCCGGCTGGCCCTTCACCTCCGAGATCGTCATCAAGTACGACGAGGAAGCGAAGAACTGGAAACTGGAGTTCGACTTCGGCGACGACAAGAACGAGGACAGCGGCGAGATCGTCGACTTCAGCGAGCAGGACACCGTGGGCCCCTGCCCGGTGTGCGGCGCGCCGGTGTTCGAGCACGGCAGCAACTACGTCTGCGAGAAGTCGGTGCCGACCAACTCGCAGCCCACGCCGAGCTGCACCTTCAAGACCGGCAAGATCATCCTGCAGCAGCCGGTGGAGCGCGCGCAGATGGAAAAGCTGCTCGCCACCGGCAAGACCGACCTGCTCGACAAGTTCGTGAGCATGCGCACGCGCCGTGCCTTCAAGGCCTTCCTGACCTGGAACGCCGAGGAGGGCAAGGTGACCTTCGAGTTCGCGCCGCGCGAGGGCGGCAGCAAGTTCCCGCCGCGCAAGACCTTCGGCAAGGCCGCGCCCGCGGGCAAGACGGCCGCTGCAAAGAAGGTGGCGGCGAAGAAGACGCCCGCCGCCAAGAAGGCCCCGGCCGCGAAGAAGGCCGCCGCGCCGCGCAAGCCCGGCGCGGGCCTGAAGCCCAGCGACGCCCTGGCGGCGGTGATCGGCAACGAGCCGGTCGCGCGCACCGAGGTGGTGAAGAAGCTCTGGGACTACATCAAGGCCAACGGCCTGCAGGACGCGGCCAACAAGCGCGCGATCAACGCCGACGCCAAGCTCAAGCCGGTGTTCGGCAAGGACCAGGTGACGATGTTCGAACTCGCGGGCATCGTGGGCAAGCACCTCTCGGCTCCCTGATCCATGCTGCGCAGACACTTCGCCACGGGTGTGGCGCTGGCCACGCTGGCCGCAGCGGTGCTCGGCGGCGCGGGCCTGGCGCACGCCGCCGCGTGGCCCGACAGGCCGGTCAAGCTGGTGGTGCCCTTCCCGCCGGGGCAGGCCACCGACATCTTCGCCCGCGCGCTGGCCGAGCAGCTCGGCAGGCGGCTGGGCCAGCCGGTGGTGGTCGACAACAAGGCCGGCGCCGGCAGCAACATCGGCACCGAGTTCGTGGTGCGCTCCCAACCCGACGGCTACACGCTGGTGGTGGCGGGCAGTGCGATGGCGGTGAACCAGACGCTCTACGCCAAGCCGGGCTTCGACCCGCGCAAGGACCTGGTCGGCATCTCGCTGGTCGCCAAGGTGCCGCTGGTGTTCCTCGCCACGCCCGAGAGCGGCATCCGCACGCTGGCCGAGCTCACCGCGCGCGCCAAGGCCGAGCCCGGCCGGCTGAGCTACGCGAGCGCCGGCATCGGCGGCACGCAGCATCTGTCGGGCGAGATGTACAAGGCGGCGGCGCATGTGTTCGTCACGCACATTCCGTACCGGGGCAGCGGCCCGGCGCAGTCGGACTTCCTGGGCAACCAGGTACCGCTGATGATCGACTCGGTGACGGCCGCGCTGCCGCACATCAAGTCGGGCCGGGCAGTGCCGCTGGCCGTCACTTCGGCCACGCGCTCCTCGCAGCTGCCCGACGTGCCCACCGTACGCGAAAGCGGCGTGGCGGGCACGAAGAACTTCGAGGCCGTGGGCTGGCTCGGCCTGATGGCGCCGCGCGGCACGCCGCCCGAGATCGTCGAAAAGCTCAACCGCGAGGTGACGGACATCCTGAAGAGCGAGCAGATGGCGCGCTTCATCCGCGAGCGCGGCGCCGAGCCCGCACCGACGACGCCGGTCGAGCTTGACCGCTTCGTGGCGAGCGAGATCGGCGTGTGGGGTGCGGCGGTGAAGGCCTCGGGCGCCAAGCCCGAGTAAGGGCAGGCTGCGCCAACAACCCTGACGGCGCCGGGTGTGCTGTTACAGGCCGCTTTACGCGGCCGGCCTATAGTGGCCCCGGTCCAACCATCCAGGAGATTCCGTTGAAGTCGTCTTTCATCGCCGCCGCGTTCGCGATCGCAATGGGGGTGCTGGCATCGGGTTGCGCCGGCACGGGTTCGGCTGGCAACGCAGGCCCCTCAGCCGCGTCTTCGTCCAGCGGCAGCGGCGTCACGGTGTTCGGCACCATCGACGCCAGCGTCAGCGGTTCCAGGAACAGCAGCTCGCGCTGATCAGGCCACGCCCGCCAGGTAACCATGCAACGCGGCACGCAGCTGCCGTGACAGCGCCTGCAGGTCGGGCCGCCCGCCCGTGCCGATGTGCAGGTGCGCGAACAGCCCGTAGATGATGGTCTGGCACACGCGGGCGACTTCCTTCTTCTGGCAGTCCGGCGACAGGTCAATGGCCGCGTCGAGCACTCCCACCCATTCGGCCACGAAGCGGTCGTACATCTTGCGGTAGGCCTCGGGGCCCGAGAGATGCCGCTCCAGCAGGTAGTGCGCGCCCCAGGCCAGCGGCTGCGCGCGGTGCGCCTCCAGTTGCGCGTCGATCACCGCATCGACGATCTCCGCGAGCGGCCGGCCCGCGTGCGCGGCGACGGCCTCGCGCATGTCCAGCAGCAGAGCCTTGGAGCGCAGGTGCAGGCACACGCGCGCCAGGTCTTCCTTGTTCTCGAAGTATTCGTAGAAGCTGCCGAGCCCCGTGCCCGCCACGGACACGATCTCGCGGATGGTGATGGCGGCAAAACCCTTCTCGACCAAAAGCCGAACAAAGGCTTCCTGCAGCGCCTGCGAGGTGTGGCGCGCGCGGGACTGGCGCGGCTTTCTCCTCGGGGCGGCGGCTGCGCGGGAGGCGGCCATCAGCGCAGCCGAACCCGAACACCTCGGGGGCGGGTTGTTCCTAGAATTTTTTGACCCATCGAACGGCATTCTGCAATGGCTCAAGACGACATCGATCCGGACGTTTCCCCCCCCTCTGTCTACACCGTGCAGGGCGACGACACCTGGCTGCCGAGCGAACTCTCGCGCGGCCCCTGGGACCCGCGCGCGCAGCACGGCGGTGCGCCCTGCGCACTGCTCGCGTACGTAGCCGAGCGGGCCGCGCCCGGTCCCGGCTGGCAGCTGGCGCGCCTCACCACCGAACTGGTGAAGCCGGTGCCCGTGGCGCCGCTGACCACGCGCGCGCAGGTGCAGGCTTCGCGCTCCACGGTGCGCGTGGGCATCGACCTGTTCGCCGGCGAGGTGCTGGTGGCGCGGGCGAATGCCCTGCTGCTGGCGCAACAGCCGCTGGCGCTGCCGCCCGACCTGCCCGGCTGGCCACGGCGGCAGATGCTGCCGCTGCCGCGCGACTGCAAGGAGCCCGTGCGCATTCCGGGGCTGCCAAGGGGCGTGTCGTTCTACGGCACGGCCATGGAGACGCGCGTCGCCGAAGGCGACCCCACCCGACCGGGCCCGTGCGGCGCATGGTTCCGCCTCGCGGTGCCGCTACTGCACGGCACGGCCACATCGCCCGCGATGCGCGCGGCGGCCGCCGCCGACTTCGGCAACGGCCTGAGCTGGGTGCTGCCGGCCGAGCGCTACCTGTTCACCAACGCGGACATGAGCATGAACCTGTTCCGCGTGCCGCAGGGCGAGTGGATCGGCGTGAGCTCGGCCACAGAGGCCCACGGCGGCGGCGCGGGCCTCGTCGTGTCCCATCTCTACGACGAGAGCGGCCCCATCGGCATCGCCACCCAGACGCTGGTGCTGCGCGAGCGGCGCCCCGAAGCCTGAGCCTTCATCCGGAAGAAACGACCATGACCACCACCGGCATCCACCCCGACAACCAGGTCCCCGAGCTCAAGGACTACAACGTCTACACCAGCGACCCCACGCTGCGCGCCTCTGTGGCACGCGGCGGCGCCGCCTGGCGCGACGACGAACTGGTGCGCCAGGGCGCGGAGTACGGCGCCGAGGCCACGCTGCGCGCCGCGGAAGACGCCAACCACCACGAGCCCGAGCTGCACACCCACTCGCGCATCGGCGAGCGCATCGACCAGGTGAGCTTCCATCCCGCGTGGCACACGATGATGACCATCGCCCGGCGCAACGGCATCGCCAACCTGCCGTTCTTCGACGAGCGGCCCTCGGCCTGGGTGGGCTATGGCGCCTCGCTCTACATGCACAGCCAGATCGAGTCGGGCTCGACCTGCCCGACCACCATGACCAAGGCCTGCATCCCGGTCGTGCGCCGCAACGCAGCGCTGTACGCCGCGCTGCGCGACAAGCTCGCGTCGAACGAGCACGATGCGCGCGACATTCCGCTCGAGGGCAAGACCTCGATCACCGTCGGCATGGGCATGACCGAGAAGCAGGGCGGCAGCGACGTGCGCACGAACACCACGCGCGCTGTGCCTGCGGGCAGCGGGCCGTGGGGCGACGAATTCCTCATCACCGGCCACAAGTGGTTCTTCTCGGCGCCGATGTGCGACGGCCACCTGGTGCTGGCCAAGACCGACGAGCACGGCTCCTCCTGCTTCTTCGTGCCGCGCTGGCGGCCCGACGGCGGCAAGAACGCGATCCACATCCAGCGGCTGAAGGACAAGGTGGGCAACCGCTCCAACTCGAGCAGCGAGGTCGAGTTCAAGGACGCCTGGGGCGTGCTCGTGGGCGAGGAGGGCCGCGGCATCCCGACCATCATCGAGATGGCGACCGTGACGCGGCTGGACTGTGCGCTGGCCAGCGCCGGCTTCATGCGCCAGGCCTTCGCGCAGGCGCTGCACTACGCGCGCAACCGCCACGTCTTCGGCAAGGCACTGGCCGACCAGCCGGTGATGACCGCGTTGCTGGCCGACATGGCGCTCGAATCGCAGGGCGCCACGCTGCTGGCGATGGGGCTGGCCTCGCGCTTCGGCTCCACGGCACCGCTGGACACGGCCTGGCGCCGGCTGCTCACGCCCGCCGCGAAGTTCTGGAACTGCAAGCGCGCGGTGGCGCTCACCGGCGAGGCGATGGAAGTCTTCGGCGGCAACGGCTATGTGGAAGAGGGCCCGATGGGGCGGCTCTTCCGCGAGGCGCCCGTCAACTCGATCTGGGAAGGCTCGGGCAACGTGATGTGCCTGGACGTGCTGCGCGCCGTCTCGCGCAACCCCGACGATGTGCACCTCGTGCTCGACCAGTTGCAGGGCATCGCCACCGGCGAGCCCCGCGTGCTCGATGCGCTGCAGGCCGTGCGCCGGATGACGCAGCTGCCGCCCCAGGAGCTGGAACAGCAGGCTCGCCGCTTCACGCAACGGCTGGTGCTGGCCGCGCAGGCCTGCCTGATGCTGGAGCACGCGAGCGCCGAGGAATCGGCCGCCTTCATGTCCAGCCGCTTCGACGCCGACTGGGGGCCGGTGACCGGCATCAGCGCCGGTACTTCCGATCCGGCGGCTCTGTTGCGCGCCGCCTGGCGCTGACTGAAACGCCCGCTTCCGGTGGTCGAAAATCGCGCGCATGACCATTGCGGCGCAATCCGGGCCCCTTGACCGGGCGTACTTCAACCTCGTCGTCGTTCGCGCCCCCTTGAGCGAGGTGACCCGCGCCTTCGACGACCATCCCCCCATGAAGGTGAAGGTGGCGGCCACGCCGTTCGTCTTCCCATCCCAGTCGTACAGCGGGGAAGGCTCCACCATGCTGCTATGGGTGCCGGAAGCCGCCCCGCACCTCACGGCGTTCATGCCGCACGCCGCGTCGAGCGACTACTTCTTTCGCTCGTACTGCACCCAGTTCCTGTTCGACGTCGCCGAGGCGCGAAGCGCCTCGCAGCAGGCGGAAGACCCGATCAACTCGTTCGAGGTCGATGCGGACGGCAAGCCGAGGCGCACGGTGCGTGTGATGAAGGACGATCGCTGGGACTTCTTCCAGGAAGGCACCCCGCTCGGGTTCGAGCAGACCGAGCGCTATGCATCGAGGCTGGTCAGGGATCGCCTGACGCGGGACATGGTGCTCGACTACCTGGAAGCCTGGGGCGCGCCTGTTCGCAACGAGGCTTTCTGGAAAACGAACGTGCCGGCCGCCACCTTCGTGAGCCGGGCCTAGCCCGCGGGCTTCTTCTTCAGCGCCGCAGCAGCGCCTGCCGCAGCACGCGGGCGGCGCGGTCGCGGATCTTGCCGGAGCCGGAGCGCGGCGTGGTCTTGGGCGCGACCTTGGCGGTGGCGCAGGCCCACAGGAAGTCATGCAGGATCGGCGTGTCGTCCACGGTCTCGGTGCTGCCGTACTTGTGGAACTCCGGGTGCCACTGGGTCGCCGAGATATAGCTGCGGCCCTTCTCGGGGCGGCGGCGGATGGCCTCGGGCACGCGGTCTGGCAGGCTCCATGCCTCGACCTCGAAGCCCGGCGCGAGGCCCTTGATGCCCTGGTGGTGGATGCTGTTGACGCGCGCGGTGCGCACCTCGGGGTAGAGCTTCGACAGCCGCGTGCCTTCCACGATCTCGATCTGGTGGAAGTTCTGGTCGTAGGTCACCGGGTCGCGGTGCTTCAGCGTCTGGGGGTGGCCGTGCTGCTCCTCGATGTCCTGGTAGAGCGTGCCGCCGAAGGCCACATTGATGAGCTGCAGCCCCCGGCACACGCCGAAGATGGGCTTGCCGGCCTGCTCGAAGGCTTCGACCAGCGCCAGGTCGTAGAGGTCGCGGATGCGGTCGCCGATCCAGGCGTCCTTCAGCGGCACCTCGCCGTAGCTGCCGGGCCAGACGTCGGCGCCGCCGTGCATCACGACGCCGTCGAGCCATTCGGCGTAGTGCGACAGCTTGGTGTCGCCGCGCGCGGTCTCGCCGGTGGGGCAGGGCACCATCACGACCATGGCGCCGGCGGACATGAGCCAGTGCGCGATCGACTGCTCGACGTACTGCAGCGTCTTGTTGGTGAAGAGCGAGCGGGCCGGGTCGGCATGCGAGAAGCAGGCGGACAGGCCGATCTTGAGCCTGGCGGAAACAGGTTGTGTCATCGCGGGACTGTCGTCGGTGGGAACCGGACGGGTGATGCGAAAAGGAAAGTCCATTTTGGCTCGTTGGCCTCTCGCACGGGGTCGGACGACACGCCAAGTATGCTTTCAACGCCGCCCCAACGAATAAGGAAGACAAGCCGATGAAAACCATCAAGGGCCCCGCCATTTTCCTGGCCCAGTTCGCGGGAGACACCGCTCCCTTCAACACCCTCGACGGCATCGCCGGCTGGGCCGCCGGCCTGGGCTACAAGGGCGTGCAGATCCCGAGCTGGGACGCGCGCCTGTTCGACCTGAAGAAGGCGGCCGAGAGCAGGACCTACTGCGACGAGGTGAAGGGCACGCTGGCGAGCCACGGCCTGCAGATCACCGAGCTCTCGACGCACCTGCAGGGCCAGCTGGTGGCGGTGCATCCGGCCTATGACGCGGGCTTCGACGGCTTCGCGGCGCCCGAGGTGCGCGGCGACCCGGTGCGGCGGCAGCAGTGGGCCGTCGAGCAGCTGCACCTTGCGGCGAAGGCCTCGGCCAACCTCGGGCTCACGGCGCACGCGACCTTCTCGGGTGCGCTGGCCTGGCCCTACCTGTACTCGTGGCCACCGCGCCCGCCGGGCCTGATCGAGGAAGCCTTCGACGAACTCGCGCGCCGCTGGCGGCCCATCCTGGACGCCTTCGACGCCGTGGGCGTGGACGTCGGCTACGAGATCCACCCCGGCGAAGACCTGCACGACGGCGTGAGCTACGAGATGTTCCTGGAGCGCGTGAACAACCACCCGCGCGCCTGCCTGCTGTACGACCCGAGCCACTTCATGCTGCAGCAGCTCGACTACCTGGCCTACATCGACCACTACCACGAGCGCATCAAGATCTTCCACGTGAAGGACGCCGAGTTCAATCCGACCGGCAAGCAGGGCGTGTACGGCGGCTTCCAGAGCTGGATCAACCGGGCAGGGCGCTTCCGCTCGCTGGGCGACGGTCAGGTGGACTTCAAGGCCATCTTCTCGAAGATGGCGCAGTACGACTTCCCCGGCTGGGCGGTACTGGAGTGGGAGTGCTGCATCAAGCACCCGGAAGACGGCGCACGCGAGGGCGCGAAGTTCATCGCCGACCACATCATCCGCGCGGCGGACCGGGCCTTCGACGACTTCGCGGCGGGCGGCGTGGACGTGGCGGCCAACAAGCGGATGCTGGGGATCGGCTAGCCCGTCGACCGGATCGCGTCGTCGAGTATCTCGAGCCCCCGGTCGAGTTCTGCGGCGCTCACGTTCAGCGGCGGCGCGATGCGCCACACCGCCGCCATGCCGCCGACGGACACGATGTTCATGCTCAGGCCGCGCTCCATGCAGGCTTCGGTGATGGCCCGGCCGCGAACGGCGTCGGGCTCGCGGGTCTCGCGGTCCTTCACGAGCTCGACGCCCTGCAGCAGGCCGTGGCCGCGCACGTCGCCGATCACTTCGTGCCGCGCCTTCAGCGTCTCCAGGCCCTGGCGCAGCCGCTTGCCCATCTCGGCCGCGCGCCGGGCGAGGTCTTCTTCCTCCAGCACGTCGAGCACCGCCATCGCAACTTCGGCCGGCAGCGGGTCGGAGACGTGCGAGGTGACGTGCACGAAGCCCTTGTCGTGGCAGTCCTGCTCGATGGCCTCGCTGGTGATGGCCGCGCCGATGGCCACGCCACCGCCCAGCGTCTTCGACACGGTGAGGATGTCAGGCACCACATCGGCCTGTTCGAAGGCGAAGTTGGCGCCCATGCGGCCGAAGGCGGTCTGCGCCTCGTCGAGGATCAGCAGCATGCCGCGCTCGCGGCACTTCTCCTTGAGCTTCGGAAAGTAGCCATTGGGCGGCACGATCACGCCGCCCGAGCTGAGCACCGGCTCGGCGATGAAGGCGGCGAGCGAGCCGCTGGATTGCGCGTCGACCATGTCGAAGCCCACGTCCAGGCAGGTGGTGTCGCAGGCGTCGCGGCAGTGCCGCACCGGGCAGCGGTAGCAGTTGGGCGCCGGAATCGACATGGTGCCGGGCTTGCGCGGCCCGTAGTCGACGTGGTGCCGGCCGGCGAAGGTGAGCGAGGCGATGCCGCCGGTCACGCCGTGCCAGCCGCCGTTCAGGCCCACGATCTCGTAGCGGCCGGTGGTCACGCGCGCCATGCGCACCGCGGCCTCGTTGGCCTCGCCGCCGGTGGAGAGGAAGATCGATTTCGAAAGAGATGGCGGCAGCATCGAGGCCAGCCGCCCCGCCAGCGCCGGCACGGCCGGCCCGACGAAGCCGCTGTAGAGGTGCAGCGCGCCCTCGCAGGCCTTCTGGATGGCCGCGACGATGCGCGGATGGTTGTGGCCGATGGTGGCGCACATCTGGCCCGAGGTGAAGTCGAGGATCTCGCGGCCGTGCTGGTCCCACAGCGTGGCGCCGCGCGCCTTGACGATCACGTGCGGGCTCAGCCCCATGCCGTAGCGCACGAGGTGCCTGCTCGCCACCGGGTCGTAGGTTGCGCCTTCTGCCATCGGATGCTCCTTGTCGTGGGGAATGCGGCCAGCGTAGCCAGCGGCCGGAGAATCCGGTGTCGTTGTGAGGGCCCCAAAGCGAATCCGATTGCCCGCGCCTTGCGCCACACTGGCGGCACCATGAAAACCGGCACCCTCGATCTCGATCGCATCGACCAGTGCATCCTGGCCGAGCTGCAGGCCGACGCAGGCCTGCAGAACCAGACGCTGGCCGAACGCGTGAACCTCTCGCCCTCGGCCTGCCTCAAGCGCGTGCAGCGGCTGCGGCGCGCGGGCGTGATCCGCGAGGAAGTGGCAATCCTCGACGCGGCGCGCGTGGGCTTTCCGGTGCTGGTGATCTCGCGGGTGGCGCTGCGCAGCACCACGCGCGAGGCGATCCAGGCCTTCGAGCGCAAGGTGCATGCGCTGCCGCAGGTGCTGCAGTGCCACTGCGTGGCGGGAGACACCGACTTCGTGCTCGTGATCTGCGCGCGCTCGCTGCCCGAGTACCAGGCCTTCGCGCAGGAACAGTTGGGCGACGCGCTGGAGCTGGAGAACTATTCGAGCGACGTGGTGCTGTCGACCACGAAGTTCACCACGCAGCTGCCGCTGGACAGGGCCTGAGCGCTACAGGAGCTGGGCCAGTCGACGGATCGCGCCGTCGATCTGCGACTCGCCGATGAGGCCGTAGCCGAAGGCCAGGCCGTTGGGCGCATCGGGTGCGCTCGACTCCGGCGCGTAGCGCGACAACGGCGGCAGCGTGATGCCCGCCGCGGCCGCGCGTTCCACCACGACGTGGTCGCGCGCACCACCGTGCAGCCATGTCGACAGATGCAGGCCCGCGCTCGAAGGAATCACTTCCAGCCGGCCCGCGCCGTGGCGCGCCAGCGCGTCGAGCAGTACGGTGCGCCGCGCGGCGTAGAGCTTGCGCATCTTGCGGATGTGGCGCGCCAGGTGGCCTTCGGCGATGAAGGCCGCGAGCGCCTCCTGCCCGAGCACCGGGCCGTGCCAGTCGGCCAGTTCTCGCGCGCGCACCAGCGCCGCGCGGGCCCAGGGCGGCGCCACCACGAAGCCCAGGCGCAGGGCGGGAAAGAGGCTCTTCGAGAAGGTGCCGATGTAGAAGACCGACTCGGCGCGGTCCAGCGTCTGCAGCGCGTCGAGCGGGCGGCCGGCGAAGCGGAACTCGCTGTCGTAGTCGTCCTCGACGACGACGGCATTGCGCTCCCGCGCGAAGGCCAGCAGCGCGGCGCGACGCTGCGGCGACATCGCCACGCCGGTCGGGAACTGGTGCGAGGGCGTCACGCACACCACGCGTGCCTCGGGCGGGATGCGGTCCACGCACAGGCCCTCGGCGTCGGTGGGCACCGTCACCACCCTCGCGCCGGCTGCCAGCATGGCCTCGCGCAGCGAGGGATAGAAAAGCTGCTCGACCACAACCACCGTGCGCCCCGGCACGACCAGGATGCGCGCGAGCAGCCCGAAGGCCTGCTGCGCGCCGGCCGTGACCACGATGTCGTCGGCGGTGCAGCCGACGGCGCGCGTGAACGACACATGCCCGGCGATCGCCTCGCGCAACGCGGCCTGGCCCTGCGGATCGGCGTAGTCGGCCGTCTGGCGCGCGATGCGGCGCAGTGCGCGGTCGCTCAGGCGGCGCCAGATGTCGAAGGGAAAGAGGCTCACGTCGGGCAGGCCGACGCGGAAGTCGTCGCGCGCGGGCTGCGGCTGCAGGGTGGGCGCGAGGTCGGCGCCCGGCACGCCCGGAGGCACCAGCCGGGGGTCGCGCCGGAGCGCCAGGAATTTCCTGGGTGCGCGGCCGCGCCTCGATGCCGGCAGCGTGTCGGCCACGTAGGTGCCGGCACCGGGGCGGGCCAGCAGGTAGCCCTCGCTCAGCAGCAGGTCGTAGGCCGCCAGCATGGTGTTGCGTGACACGCCCAGCCGCAGCGCCAGCGCTCGCGTGGCGGGCAGGCGGGCGCCGGGCTGCAGCCGGCCGTCGAGGATGGCGCCGCGCAGCTGGCGGTGCAGCTCGCGCAGCAGGTCGCGCGAGCCGGCGGGCGGCAGGCGGATGGCGAGTTCGAAAAGTGGCTCCATGAACTTCGCAGATTGTGGTTCTTTTGAAGAGCCAATTGCAAATCTATTCTGGAGGCATTGAACACACTTGCCACGGAGTCATCGATCATGAACAACACGGCTCTTTCCTCCACATCCCGGCCGGCCGAGCGCCTGCCGCTGAGCCTGGGCTGGCTCGCGCTGGGAGCCTTCGCCATCGGCACCGAAAGCTTCATGGTCGCGGGGCTGCTGCCGGTGCTGGCGGCCGACCTGCAGATCAGCGCCGCGCGGGCCGGGCAACTGGTGCTGCTGTTCGCACTGAGCTATGCCATCGGCTCGCCGGTGATGGCGGCGCTGCTGGCGCGCTTCGGGCGCCGGCAGCTGCTGATCGCCAGCCTCGCGGCCTTCTCGGGGCTCACGCTGGCGGCGTCGATGGCGCACGGCTTCATGCAGCTCGCACTGGCGCGCGTCACGCTGGGGCTGGTGGCCGGCGTGTTCCTGCCGACCGCGAGCGCGGTGGCGGCCGCGATGGTGTCGCCCGCGCTGCGCGGCCGGGCGCTGGCCATCGTGAGCGGCGGCGGCACGGTGGCGGTCGCGCTCGGCGTGCCGCTGGGCGCGTGGATCGCGGGCTGGGGTGGCTGGCGCACGGCCTACCTGCTGATCGCCGCTGTAGCCGCGCTCGCCACCTGGGGCCTCGCGCTCGGACTGCCGCGCGGGCTGGCGCAGGCACCGGCCGCCGAAAAGCAGGCGCCGGCCTTCGCCGTGGCCCGCGAACCGGGCGTGCTGCCAGGGCTGCTGATCTCCATGCTGTGGGCTACGGGCGGCTTCAGCTTCTACACCTACATCGCGCTCTTCCTGTCGAGCACGCTGGGCTTCGGCGCCGAGGGCGTGGGCGCGGTGTTCTTCGCCATCGGCGTGGCGGCGGCCATCGGCACCGCAGCCGGCGGCTGGGCCACCGACCGCTTCGGCGCCGACCGCATGGCGCAGGGCTTCGCGCTGATGCTGGTTCTGATCCTGGGCGGGCTCTCGCTCTCTGCGCAGATGCTGCCGCACGGGCTGGCGCTGCCGGCGATCGTGGGGCTGTCGGCGCTGTGGGGCTTCGCGGGCTGGGGTTTCGGGCCGGCGCAGGCGGTGCGGCTGATCCGCCTGGCGCCGGAACGCGCACCGATGACGCTGTCGCTCAACGCCTCGGCGATCTACCTCGGCATTGCGGCGGGCTCGGGACTGGGCGGTGTGGCGATCGGCCTGTTCGGTGTCGGCTCGGTGGGCTGGGTGGGCGCGGCCTGCCAGTTCACCGGATTGATGCTGTTGCTGCGCGCGGCGCGCAAGGCGCGGGTGGCGGGTGCGCCGCCGGCTGCAGCCGCCACCGCATGAATATCAGGCAAGACACTGCGTTTTTGATAGCAATCAATGCAACAGCCAAGGCCCTTCGGGGCCTTTTTCTTTGGGGTGTTGCTTTGAAGGCGGGCAACTGTCATGCCCCGCAAGCTATAATGTCGGGTTCGTTTCGATACCACGACGAAGAATTTCGTCAATACCGCCGGCCAACCTGCGCTGCCTTCGGATTCTCCAGGCCTCTCGCTCGCAAGCCGGCTTCACAGTGTGTTGGAGTGCCAGACCGGCGCCCATGATGGCCACCACTGCCTTCGTTCCTGTTGAAGCGAATAGCGCGTCCGTCTCGCGCTCCCGTACGCGGGCTGAAACAATCACACCCAATTCAATCTCCAACACACATCGAACGATTCAGAGGTAACCACAGATGCCCAAGGAAGAACTGATCGAAATGAACGGCGCAGTGACCGAAGTCCTGCCCGACTCGCGCTACCGCGTCACGCTGGACAACGGCCATCAGCTGATCGCCTACAGCGGCGGCAAGATGCGCAAGCATCACATCCGCATCCTGGCCGGCGACAAGGTGTCGCTCGAGCTCTCGCCCTACGACCTGACCAAGGGTCGCATCACCTTCCGTCACCTGGAACGTCGCGGCCCGCCGCCGACCAACTCCGGTTCCGGCGGCTCCGGCAACAACAACGCACCCCGCCGCTGATACCCGACCGACCGAAGGCCTTGCTGCGCTCACCAAGGGCGCCGCAAGGCCTTTGTCATTCGTGCGTCCCGCCGGCTCCCGCTGAACCATGACCACACCCGATTCCACCGCCGGCAACGGCTTCTCCGCTCTGGCGCTCTCGCCCCAGATGCTGGCCAACCTCACGCAGCTCGGCTACACGCAGATGACGCCGATCCAGGCGGCAGCGCTGCCGCCGGCGCTGCTCGGCAAGGACCTGATCGCGCAGGCCAAGACCGGCAGCGGCAAGACCGCCGCCTTCGCCCTTGCGCTGCTCTCCAACCTGAACCCCCGCCGCTTCGCCGTGCAGGCGATGGTGCTGTGCCCCACGCGCGAACTGGCCGACCAGGTCACGACCGAGATCCGCCGCCTCGCGCGCGCCGAGGAGAACATCAAGGTGGTCACGCTCTGCGGCGGCGTCGCGCTGCGCGGGCAGGTCGCCAGCCTGGAGCACGGCGCGCACATCGTGGTGGGCACGCCGGGGCGCATCATGGACCACCTCGAGCGCGAGAACCTGAACCTGGAAGCGCTCAACACGCTGGTGCTCGACGAAGCCGACCGCATGCTCGACATGGGCTTCTTCGACGACATCGTGAAGGTGGCGCGCCAGTGCCCCAAGGAACGCCAGACGCTGCTGTTCTCGGCGACGTACCCCGAGGGCATCGCGAAGCTCGCGCAGCAGTTCATGAAGAGCCCCGAGCAGATCACGGTGCAGGCCCAGCACGAGGGCAGCAAGATCCGCCAGCGCTGGTACCAGGTGAAGGACAGCGAGCGGCTGCACACCGTGAGCCTGCTGCTCGACCATTTCCGCCCCGTCAGCACGCTGGCCTTCTGCAACACCAAGCAGCAGTGCCGCGACCTCGTCGAGGTGCTGCAGGCCCAGGGCTTCAGCGCGCTGGCGCTGTTCGGCGAACTGGAGCAGCGCGAGCGCGACCAGGTGCTGGTGCAGTTCGCCAACCGCAGCTGCTCGGTGCTGGTAGCCACCGACGTGGCGGCGCGAGGGCTCGACATTGCGCAGCTGGAGGCGGTGATCAACGTCGACGTGACGCCCGATGCCGAAGTGCACATCCACCGCGTCGGCCGTACCGGCCGCGTGGGGCAGCAGGGCAGCTCGGAAGGCCTGGCGCTGAACCTGGCCAGCATGAACGAGATGGGCAGCGTCGGAAAGATCGAGCAGCTGCAGGGCCGCGAGTCGGAATGGCACGAGCTGGCCGAACTCACGCCGGGCAAGGGCGCGCCGCTGCAGCCGCCCATGGCCACGCTGCAGATCGTGGGCGGGCGCAAGGAGAAGATCCGCGCCGGCGACGTGCTGGGCGCGCTGACCGGCGACTGCGGCTATGCCAAGGAGCAGGTCGGCAAGATCAACGTCAACGAGTTCTCGACCTACGTGGCGGTGGACCGCGCCATCGCGGCGGAAGCCGTGCGCAAGCTGTCGGCCGGCCGCGTGAAGGGCAAGTCGGTCAAGGTGCGGCTGCTGGAGCAGTAGCCGCCTGCGGCGAGGCCGGCGCCACCGGCGAATCGAGCGCCGGGGCCGCACCTGCCGGCACCTCCTGCCGCGCCAGCTTCGCGGCCAGCCGGAACGCCACGATCACCGCCAGCAGCCCGAAGATCGACGAGCCCACGGCCTGCCCGATCAGCACGCCGGCCGCGCCGTAGTGCGAGCCCCACCACGCGAACGGAATCGTGCCCAGCGTGGCGCGCCCCCAGTTGAAGCCCGTCGACAGCAGCGGATGCCCGAGGTTGTTGAAAGAGGCGTTCGCCACGAACAACCCGCCCGCGAAGAAGAAGCTCGCGGCCAGCCAGCTGCAGAACAGCGAGATCAGCTCCGCCGCCTGCCCTTCGGCCGAGAACGCGCGGATCAGCACGCCCTGCCCGACCGCCAGCACCAGCCACGCCACGGCCACCGAGGCCACCATGAACAGCAGGCTGCCGCGCAGCCCCTCCTGCACGCGGCGGAACTGCCCCGCGCCCAGGTTCTGCGCGAGGATCGGCCCGACCGCACCGCTGAGCGCGTAGACCAGCCCGAAGGCCACCGGCGTCAGCCGGTCGATGGTGGCCGCGCCCGCCACCGCCGAGGGCCCGAACTGCGCGATCGAATGCGTGACGAAGGCCGCGCCCACCGGCGTCGCGAGATTCGTCAGCACCGCCGGCCCGGCCACCGTGCCGAGCGCGCGCGCATCGCCGGCCAGCCGCGAGGCATCGAAGCGCCCGAGCATGCGGTGTCTCACCGCCACGCCGTGCAGCCCGATGGCCGCGAGCACGATGCGCGAGACCACCGCGCTGATGGCCGCACCGTCGAGCCCCAGTCCGAAGCCGAAGATCAGGATCGGGTCGAGCACCGCCGTCACGAAGGCGCCTCCGAGCGTCACCGTCATCGAGCGGCGCGCATCGCCGATCGAACGCAGCAGCGCCGATGTCGCCATGCCGATGCCCAGCAGCGGCAGCGTGTGCACCGTCACCGAGAGATACCGATGCGCGAGCCGCGCGGTCTCGCCCTGGGCGCCGAGCGCCTGCAGCGCCGGATGCAGGAAGAACGCCGTGCCCGTGCCCGCCACCACCGACAGCGCCGTCATCAGCACGAGGCTCGAAGTGCCGATGCGCCGCGCATCTTCCATGCGCCCCGCACCCACCGTGCGCGACACCACCGCCGCGATGCCGATGGTCAGCCCGATGCACAGCGACGCATGGAAGAAGCCCACCACGCCCGCGAAGCCGACCGCCGCGGCGATCTCCTTTTCGCCGAGCAGCGAGATGTAGAACAGGTTGATGAGGTCGACCGCGAACACGGCGATCAGCCCGATGGCGCCGGTGCCCGCCATCACGCAGACGTGACGCAACAGCGAGCCCGAAACGAAGCGCGGACGCTCGGCACCGCCCGTTGTCCCCGTTATTGGCATATGAAATCCTCGAATGTGGCCTAATTGCAGGTTCGAACATCACTTTTACCCGAGCTTTTCATGCCCAAGACATTCCGTACCGAAGCCGAACGCGTTGCCACCCCGAAGCCGACGCCGCTGCCCGGCTACACCGTGCCTCGCTCCGGTGGCGGCCAGAAGGTCAGCCTCGAACGCGGCACCGCAACGCGCAGCAAGAAGAACCCCGGCAAGCGCGCCAAGAAGGGCGGCTGATCCGGCATCGGCCCCTGCAGGCTTCCCGAAGGAGCCACGACGAACGCGCCCCCGGGCGCGTTTTGTCATTGGGGCCGCGCGCTGACGAGCCCGCGATCGATGTCCGACGACAACCAGATCCTCATCCCGCCTTCGTTCCTCGCCGTCTACACCGACGCGCGGCAACGCCTGAGCGAGCCGATCGGCGTGGTGCGCGAGCGCTACGAGATCTGCGAAGACCTCGCCAGCCATCTCGTGGGCCATGCGCAGATCCAGCACCACACCGAGGTGCCGGTCGAGAGCGAGATCCTGCGGCGCATCCACGCCGGGCTGGCCACACCCGAATCGGGCGTGTCGGCGACCGAAGCCGAATGGGTCGTGCGGCGACTGGCCGAGCTGCTGGGCTGGGAAGACCCCGGTCCGGTGTCCGGTGCCGACTGAGCCCCAGCGGGAGCCGGCGATGCTGCTCAAGGTCGGGGAACTCGCCAGGCACACCGGCCTCACGGTGCGCACGCTGCATCACTACGACGCCATCGGCCTGCTGGCGCCCTCCGCGCGCTCCGAGGCCGGCTACCGGCTCTACGACGCGGCCGACGTCGCCCGGCTGCACGCCATCCAGGCGCTGCGCCTGCTGGGCCTGCCGCTGGCCGAGATAGGCACGCTGCTGGGCGCGGAGGGCGGTTCGATGCCCGCCATCATCGCGCGGCAGATCGAATCGCTCGACCAGCAGATCGCGCAGGCCACCGCCCTGCGCGAGCGGCTCGGCCTGCTGCAGCAGCGCCTGGACGAAGGCGCCCAGCCCGACATGAAGGACTGGCTGGACACGCTCGAGAAGATGACCACCTACGGGCGCTATTTCAGCCCCGCGGAGATCAGGTCGTTCATGGCCAACTGGAAGACCGTGGCCGACCGGTGGCCGCCGCTGGTGGCCGAGGTGGCCGCGCTGATGTCGCGCGGCGTGCCGGCCAACGCCCCCGAGGCGCAGCCGCTGGCCGCCCGCTGGATGACGCTGATGGGCCAGTGGATGGACGGCAGCTTCGACCTCATCACGCGCTGGGGCGAAATGTACCGGCGCGAGCCCGTGGCGCGCAGCGACGACGGGCCTCCCGCCGAACTGCTGGATTACATCGGCGAAGCCATCGGCATGCGCATGGCCGCACTGCTGCGCCACCTGACCACCGACGATCTCGCACAGCTGAGCCGCCCACCCGAAGACGAATGGCGGCTCCTGGCGGGCGAACTCGCCGCGCTGAAGGCGCGCGGCGTCCCGCCCGACGACGAGCGGGTGCAGGCCATCGCGCGCGAATGGGCGCGCCTGTTCGACGCCTTCACCGGCCACGACCCCGGCCTGGCAGCCCGCCTGATGCAGGCGATGAACGCGGAACCGGTGCTGCAGGCCGCCGCAGTGACCACGCCCGAAGTGCGCGACTACCTGCTGCGGGCCATGGCCGTGCTGCAGCAGAAAAATCCGCCGCCGACCGCCGCCAGCGCTTGACCCTGACGTTGCGTGAGGCCCGACAGTGGGCCGCATGAACAACGCACAACCCCTTTCGCAAAGGCTCCACGCGCTCGACAACCTCCGCGCCCTGATGATGTGGCTCGGCATCGTGCTGCACGTGGCGGTCAACCATCTCACGATCGAATCGCCGCTGCCTTGGCGCGATCCGAAGACATCGCCGGCGGCCGACCTGCTGGTGCTCTTCATCCACAGCTTCCGCATGCCGGTGTTCTTCCTGCTGGCCGGCTTCTTCGCCGCGCTGCTGGTCGAGCGGCGCGGCGCGAACGGCATGCTGAAGAACCGCGGCCTGCGGCTGGCGCTGCCTTTCGCGATCTTCTGGCCGCTGCTGTTCGCGGCGACCACCGTGCTGGCGATGGTCTACATCCATCTCACGGTGCGCGGCGTGCCGGGCATCGACCCCACGCTGACGCCAGCGCGGCAGCCCGGCGGATCGCCCTTCAACACCATGCACCTGTGGTTCCTCTACCAGCTGCTCTGGCTCTGCGTGCTGGCATGGGCCGCCGTGCGGCTGCAGCGCTTCGTGCCGGCGCGGATGCGCGATGCGCTGGCCCACGGCTTCACGACGCTGGCCGGGCGGCGCTGGGGGTTCGTGGTGCTCGCGCTGCCGCTGGCGGTCGTCGGCGCCTTCTATCCATCGGGCATGGTCACGGTGAGCGGTTCGTTCATGCCGCCGCTGGGCGAGTGGATTCAGAGCGGGCTGTTCTTCGCGGCCGGCTGGCACGTGCACGGCCAGCGGGAGCGGTTGCTGGCGCTCTTCGCGGCGCGCTGCTGGGGCTACGCCGCGGCCGGGCTGGTGCTCCTTGTTACGACGGTGATGCTTCTTGGCGCCTCGCGCGGCGCCGGTGCGCATCGCCTGCCGCATCCGGAGTTCTGGATCGCCCTCACCTACAACGCGACCGCATGGCTCTGGAGCCTGGCCCTCGTCGGCGCCTTCATGCGCTACCTGCCGCGCCAGAACGCCGTGCTGGCCTACCTGTCGCAAAGCGCGTACTGGGTGTACCTAATGCACATGCTCGGCACCATCGGCTTCGGCATCCTGCTGTTCGACGCGCCCGTCGGCGCGGTCGCGAAGATGGGCCTGAACATCGCGGCCACCTCGCTGGCGGCGCTCACCAGCTACCAGCTGCTGGTGCGCCACACCTTCGTGGGTGCGCTGCTGAACGGTCAGCGCGCGGAAAAGCGTTCGACCAGGAAATCGACGAAGGCGCGGGTCTTGGCCGCCAAGTGACGCGAGGGATAGACGGCATACACGGGCGTCTCGTCCGCCTCCCAGTCCTCGAGCACCGCCTGCAGCCGGCCCGAGGCCAGCTCGGCCTCGACGTAGATGCGCGGGATCAGGCTCAGGCCGAAGCCGGCGAGCAGCGCGTCGCGCACGGCGATGCTGGAGCTGACCTTGTAGCGCCCGTCGATGGGCACCGCCACACTGCGGCCGGCGCGCGTGAAGGTCCACTTGTTGGCATGGCCCGAGAGCGTGAACTGCACGCACTCGTGGGCCTTCAGGTCCTCGGGCTGCGCGGGCCGGCCGGCGGCGGCGAAGTAGGCGGGCGCGCCGCACAGCACGTGATGCATGGTCATGAGCTTGCGCGCGACGAGGCTCGAGTCCTCCAGCCGGTCGCTGCCGCGGATGGCGAGGTCGTAGCCCTCGCCGATGATGTCCGAGCGGGCGTCCTGCAGGTTCAGCTCCAGCCGCAGGTTCGGATAGCGGCCCATGAACTCGGGGATGGCCGGCGACAGCGAGGTCAGCGCGAAGGTCAGCGGCGCGCTCACGCGCAGCACGCCGCCGGGGCTGCTGCCCATGGGCGCCAGCGCCGCGTCGGCCTCGCCCAGTTCGTCGAGGATGCGCGACAGGCGCTCGAAGTAGGCCGCGCCCGCCTCGGTCAGGCTCATCTGCCGCGTGGTGCGGTTGATGAGCCGCACCTTCAGGTGCGCCTCCAGCTCCGCGACGTTCTTGCTGACGGCCGCGGCCGAGAGCCCCATCTGCCGCGCGGCGCCGGCGAAGCTGCCCGTGGCGGCGGCGGTGCGGAAGACTTTGAGGGCGGTGAGATGGTCCATGCCTGATTGACGACTGACGGTAAAGAATAAATTCATTATTCGGACATTCACAACCACCGGTCAACTCACTAGATTCGAGCCATGACCAGCCGCACCACCGACATCCTGCTCACCGCCGCCGCGCCCGCCATCTGGGGCAGCACCTACATCGTCACCACCGAGCTTCTGCCCGCGAACTACCCGCTGACCGTCGCGCTGCTGCGTGCGCTGCCCGCGGGCCTGCTGCTGCTAGCCATCGTGCGACAGCTGCCGGAGCGCGCGTGGTGGGGCCGCATCTTCATCCTGGGCGCGCTGAACTTCTCGCTGCTGTGGGCCATGCTGTTCCTCGCGGCGTACCGGCTGCCGGGCGGCGTGGCAGCCACCATCACCTCGGTGCAGCCGCTGCTGGTGGTGTTCCTGGCCAGCGTCTTCCTGGGCTCGCCGGTGCGCGCGCTGTCCGTGGCGGCGGCGGTGGTCGGCATTGGTGGTGTCGCGCTGCTGGTGCTGACGCCGAACGCGGCGCTCGACGCGCTCGGCATCGCGGCCGCCATTGCCGCAGCCGTATCGATGGCCTTCGGCACGGTGCTGAGCCGGCGCTGGCAGCCGCCGGTGTCGGCGCTGACCTTCACCGCATGGCAGCTCACCGCCGGCGGCCTGCTGCTGCTGCCGGTGGCGCTGCTGCTGGAACCGCCGCTGCCCGCGCTCACGCTGCACAACTGGATCGGCTTCGGCTGGCTGGGCCTCGTGGGCGCCGCGCTGACCTACATCGTGTGGTTCCGCGGCGTGGCCCGGCTGGAGCCTTCGACCATCGCGCCGCTGGCCTTCCTGAGCCCGGTGATGGCCGTGATCCTCGGCTGGGCGCTGCTGGGGCAGAGCCTGTCGACGTGGCAGGTGCTGGGCATCCTCATCGTGATCGCGAGCATCTGGCTGAGCCAGCATGCGCAGCGCGGCGGGCAACCGACGGCGAGACCCGCCGCCGCAATCGCGCGCTAGGCAGCAGCCAGCGCGGTGGCTCGCTTCAGCAGGCCCAGGTAGCCCGGCTGCACTTCCATGCGCGCGATGGCCTCCTGCCGCTGCAGCAGCCGGTGCGCCTTCGGCAGGGCCCAGCAGGGCAGGCTGGTGAACATGTGGTGCTCGCAGTGGTAGTTGACCCAGTAGGGCGCCACCAGCGTGCGTTCGAGCCAGCCCGCGCGCGTGGTGCGTGCCTGCCGCAGCGGATCGGGCTCGTTCTGCGCGACCAGCGCATGCTCCGCGATGTTGCGCACGCGGCTCACCAGCGGCAGCCAGGTCGCCATCGGCAGCAGCCACATCGAAAGCCAAGCCCACCAGTAGCCGGCGAGCGCGAAGGCCAGGAAGCCGAGGCCGTTGGCAACGAGGAAGCGCCGGTCCTTTGCGAGTTCGCGGCCGAACACCTTCAGCGCCGATTCACCCGGCGCACGCCTGCGGATGCCCACGGCGACATGCCCGAAGCGCTGCTTGTAGAAGGTCTGCCCGCTCAGGTCGCGCACCACCTTGCGCCACATCGAGGCGCGCGTGATCGGGAAGGGCGCCGAGAGCACGAGGTCGGGGTCTTCGTTCTGCTGCACGAAGCGGTGGTGCTGCAGGTGATAGGGCCGGTAGTCGCGCAGCGTCGACGAGCACAGCCAGTAGCCGACCCAGTCGTTGACCTTGCGGTTGCGATGCAGGGCCGCGTGCGCCGCATCGTGCATGAGGATGAAGAGCCCGAGCTGCCGGGCCCCGACGATGGGCACCACGAGCGGAATGGTCCACGGCCACACGATGCCGACGAGCATCGCGGCGCCGATCACGCCCCAGCAATGCAGCACCAGCCACAGGCCCTTCCACGACGAGCGCGCGGTGAGCGATTGCCACTCGTCGGTGGTGAAGAAGTCTTCGGGTTGGGCGCGGGGAGCGACGGCCATGCGGGCCAGTATGGCCCCCGCATGCCCCGGCGGGACAGCGGAATTCCCCGGGGTGCGGGGCGAGGACCTTCGACCTACTCGTCGCTACTCGCCGCTACTTGTCGATGATCTTGCGGGCGAAGACTTCGAGGTAGTCCATCAACCGTTCGGCGCCTGCGACGGCAGCGGCCTCGTCGCCCGTCGCGATGCCTTGCGCCAGTTCGAGGTGCGCGTTCGCGCCTTCGACGATCTCGCCCTCATGCTGGTACGCGTACCAGAAACGCCGGCATTGCACGATGGGCGGGATCACCGCGCGCACCGCGGAGTCGTTGTGGCTCGCCTGGTGATTGACGAGATCCAGCGCGTGGTCGGCGCGCATGTAGCCGGTGAGATCGCCACGGCCCGCCGCCTCGACCATCTGCTCCGCGCAGCGAACGATGTCGATGCGCTGCTGCGCGGTCGCGCGTCGCGCCGAGCAGGCGGCGATCAGCCGTTCGAGCACTCGCCGGGTCTGGATCACGTCGAGGTGGTCGGCCAGGTCGATGGCCGACACCAGAAGCCCGCGCCGCGGCTGCTGCACGATGAGGCCGATGGACACCATGCGCATCAGCGCCTCGCGCACCGGCGTGCGGCCCAGCCCCGTGCGCTCGGCGAGCTCGGCCTCGACGATCTGGCTGCCGGGCTGCAGCTGCATGGTCGACAGCAGCGTCTCGATGGCGTCGTAGGCCTCGTCGGCAGCGCGGCGCTTGGGCGGTGGACGGGAAGCGACGGGGTTCTTCGGGGAGGCCATGGTCTTGTTCTGCGGATGCGGCGGCGTCATTGTCGGGTGTCGGCGCCATCGCCAAGACCGGCAAGCGTCGCAATGCGCACCGGCGACAGCGGCGGGCGCGGCGCAGGCGGCGTCCACCCGAAGAGGAACTGCGCGGCGTCGCCGCAGACCCGCCCCTGGCAGGCGCCCATGCCGCAGCGGCGGTGCAGCTTGGCATCGGCCCAGCCGGTGCAGCCTTGCAGCGCGGAGAAGGGCACGTCCTCGCAGCGGCACACGAGCGTGTCGGGCTGCGGCATGGCCTTGATGCCGGGCGCCAGCGCGAAGCTGCGATGCAGCTGCGCGGCGAAGGCGTCCCAGCGGGCGCGCTCGCCTTCTTGCGCTTTCGCCGCATGCTCGTTGCCCACGGCTGCATGCCCGGCGATGGTGCCCTGCGCCAAAGCGCGCTCGCTGCCGCCGAAACCTGTGCACTCGCCCGCTGCGTAGACGCCCGCGATGCTCGTGGCCTGGAGCGCATCGACCCGCAAGCCCGCGGCCACCAGGGCACAGCCGAGCAAGCGGCCCAGCTGCGTGTTGGGCACGAGGCCGAACCCGCAGGCGATGCGGTCGCAGGCGATCTCGACCTCGCTGCCGCCTTGACGAAGGCGCGCCGACTCGACCTGCGTCGCGCCCTGCGCCGAGACGATGCACGACGAAGTGCGGTACTGCGGATCGGCAAGCGTCACAGCCTGCGCGGCCTTGCCCGGCCAGCGCGCAAGGCTGGCGCCGAAGCGTGCGACCGAGGCGAACGAGGCCTGCTCGGCGATGCGCAGCACCTTCGCACCAGCCGCGCGCGCCGTTGCTGCGGCGGCGAGCAGCAAGGGGCCGCTGCCCGCGATGACGATGCGCTCGCCTTCGACCGGCATGCCGGCCTTGACCAGCGCCTGCAGTCCGCCGGCGCCTGTCACGCCGGGCAGCGTCCAGCCGGGAAAGGGCAACAGCAGTTCGCGCGCGCCGGTGCAGAGGATGAGCTTGCCCCATCGCATGCGCGTGGCGCGCTCCGCGTCTTCGAGCAGCAGCTCGCCGGGCGACGGCACGGCGACGACGCGCGTGCCGCTGCGCACGCGGATGTTGGCGTGGCGCTCGAGCGCATCGCGCCACTTGCGCGCGGCGGGCGGCAGCTTCGCGCCGGGGCCGTCGCGCCAGATCTGTCCGCCGGGCGCGGGGTTGTCGTCGATCACGACGATCGATGCGCCGCTCGGCGCGGCCGCCACGGCAGCGGCCATGCCGGCCGGGCCTGCGCCGATGACCAGCACGTCGCAATGTTCCAGCGCAATGTCGCTCGTCATTCCGCCGTCTCCACGCGCATGCCTTCGGTGCAGACGGTCTGGCATGCGAGCCTGCGCCGGCCGTCGATCAGCACGCGGCACTCCTGGCACACGCCCATGCCGCAGAAGGGCGCGCGCGGCTGGCCCGTGACCGAGGTTCGGGCCACGCCCATGCCGCCGGCCACGCGCAGCGCGGCGGCAACCGAGCTGCCCGCCTTCACGCGGACCAGATGGCCATCGATGTTCAGCAGCGTGTGGCCGTTCATGTCAGCTCCCGCAGTCCGCGAGGCGCGTAGGGTGCCGCATCGAAATCGGGCGTCGCGCCGGTCATCAGCGCGGCGAGCAGGTGCGCGCTGCCCGGCGCTGTGGTCACGCCAAGGCCCTCGTGGCCGACGGCGAGCCAGAGCTTCTCGCGCCACGGGTGCTTGCCCAGCAGCGGCAGCCCGTCGGGCGAGGCCGCGCGCATGCCGGTCCACGAGCGCAGCGCGTTGAGGTTCGCGAGCCCCGGCAGGTAGTCCAGCGTGCGCTGGAGCATGCGCGCCAGCATCGGCGCCTCGACCGCCGGGTCGGTGGTGTCGAACTGGCGCGACGAGCCGACCAGCAGCTGCCCCGTGGGACGCGGCTGCACGTTGAAGGCGACCGAGTCGCCGTCGCTGTGGTGCGCGCTGGTCACGTAGCCGAGCTCGACGAGCTGGTGATGCACCGTGCCCGGATAACGGTCGGTGATGAGCAGGTGGCCCTTCTTCGGGCGTATCGGCAGCTCGGGACACAGCGCCGTCGCCTGGATGCCGTTGGCGAGGACGATCTGCGGCGCAGTGCGGCGAGTGCCGTCCGCGAGGCGCAGCGTGCCGTCGTCCTCGATGGCATCCACTTTCGCGTGCTCGACACGGATCGAATCCGCAGCCTGCGCGAGCAGCCAGCGCGCGGCGTTCGGCGCATAGAGGATGCCGTCGCCAGGCACTTCGAGCGCACCCGCGAGGCCCTTGCGCAAGGCGGGCTCCGCGCGCGCCAGTTCGCGCGCATCGAGCAGGCGGCTTTCGATGCCGTGCTCGCGAAGCCGCTGCTGCTTGCGCCCGGCCTCGGCCATCTCCTCGTCGTTCGCGGCGATCCACAGCGTGCCGCAGGCGCTGTATGCGCAGTCTTCGCTCATGCACGGCGCGAGTTCGCGCCACTGCGCGATCGAACGGCGGCTCAACTCCAGCTCGGCGGCGTTGTCGTCCATCACCACGAGGTGGCCCATGCCCGCGCCGGTCGCACCACCGATGCCCGCATCGAGCACCAGCACCTTCGCGCCCGCCCGCGCCAGCGCATGCGCGCACGCGGCGCCGACGATGCCGGCGCCGATGACGATGACGTCCGCGTCCATTCCGCCCGATGTCAGAGCCGGATGCCCCAGCCGAAGGGATCGGCGTCGTCGATCAGCAGCGTGGCCTCGGCGCTGATGTGCGCGCGGCCGCGCAGCGTGGGAATGACGCGGCCTTCGCCGTCCAGCGCGTAGCTCGCCTCGAAGACGCTGCCGATCACGCTGGCCTGCTTCCACACCTCGCCCGGCGCGAGCTTGCCGTCGGCCGCGAGGCAGGCGATCTTGGCGCTGGTGCCGGTGCCGCAGGGCGAGCGGTCGTAGGCGTTGCCGGGGCACAGCACGAAGTTGCGGCTGTCGGCGCCTTCACTGTCGTCGGCGAAGAGTTCGATGTGGTCGATCTCGGCGCCGTCCGCGCCGGTGATGCCTTGCGCCGCGAGCGCCTTGCGCAATGCGGCCGTGTAGTCGGTCAGCGCCGCGAGGTTGTCGCTCGCCACGCGCTGGCCGTGTTCGCTCACGAGGAAGAACCAGTTGCCGCCCCAGGCCACGTCACCGCGCACGGTGCCATGGCCCGGCAGCTCGACCGCCGCCTGCCGCAAGTGCCGGTAGGCCGGCACGTTGCGCACGCTCACCGAGCCGTCTTCATGCAGCGTGGTGGTCACGGTGCCAACGGGCGTCTCGATGCGGTGCTCGCCGATGCCGACGCGGCCCATGTGCGCAAGACTCGCGACCAGCCCGATGGTGCCGTGGCCGCACATGCCGAGGTAGCCGGCGTTGTTGAAGAAGACGACGCCCGCGGCCGCATCGGCGGAGACGGGCTCGCACAGCAGCGCACCCACCACCACGTCGCTGCCGCGCGGCTCCAGCACGGCTGCGGCGCGCCACTTGTCGTGCCGCTCGGCCAGCAGCGCGCGGCGCTCGGCCATGCTGCCCTTGCCCAGGTCGGGGAAGCCCCCGATCACCAGGCGCGTGGGCTCGCCGCCCGTGTGTGAGTCGATGACCTGGATGCGCTGCATGTTCTTCTTCGCTTCGGATCAGTAGCTTGCGATGGGCACGGGAGCCGCGTTCTTGAAGGTGAACACCGTGATCGGCGCCTGCTTCATGTTGCCCTTGTCGTCGTAGGCGTAGGTCGCGGCCACGCCCTTGTAGGTGCCCTTGTAGAGTTCGGCGCCGACCTTGTCGGGATCGATGGAGTTCGCCTTCTTCATCGACTCGCCGATGAAGAGCACCTGGTCGTAGTACGAAGCGGCGTAGGCGTCGGCATCGATGTTGAAGCGCTTCTTGAACTTCTCCTTGAACGCCGGGCCGCTCTGCGCCTTCTCGAGGATGGAGCCGCCCTGCGCGCAGAACACCAGGTCGTTGACCGCGTCGCCGCCGAGCTTGCCGGTGGCGGGGCTGCAGACGGTGTCGCCGCCCAGCAGCTTGCCGGGCACGGCCAGCTGCTTCATCTGGCGCGCCATGGGCGCGGCCTGCGGCGCGTAGCCGCCGAAGAAGATCGCCTCGGGCGCCTTGGCCTTCATGTTGGTCAGGATGGCGGTGAAGTCCACGGCCTTGTCGGTGGTGAACTCCTGGCCGACCACGGTCAGGCCCTGCTTCTTCGCTTCCTTGGTGAACTCCTCGGCGAGGCCCTGGCCGAAGGCGGTGCGGTCGTCGATGACGCCGACCTTCTTCACCTTCATCTCCTTGGCCGCATACACGGCCATGGCGCCGCCGATCTGGTTGTCGCTAGCGATGATGCGGTAGAGGTTCTTGTAGCCGCCCTGCGTGACCTTCGGGTTGGTGCCGACGGTCGAGACCATGGTGCCGCCGTCGCTGTAGATGCGCGAGGCCGGAATGGCCACGCCCGAGCAGTACGGGCCCATGACGAACTTGACGCCGTCGTCCACGAACTTCTGCGCCACGCTCACGCCGGTCTTGGCGTCGCACTGGTCGTCTTCCGAGACCATCTCAAACTTCAGCGTCTTGCCGCCGACCACGAGCTTCTTCGCGTTGAGCTCCTCGATGGCGAGGCGCACGCCGTTTTCATTGTCCTTGCCCGCGAAGGCATTGGGGCCCGAGAGCGGGCCGCTGTGGCCGATCTTGACCACCTGCTCCTGCGCATGCGCCTGGCCGGCGAGGGCCACGGCGGCGAGACCGAGAAACGAAACCATGCTTGCTTTTGTCTTCATGCTTCTTCCTAACGGGTTGGGGACGATGAAAAACACGCTGCCGGCGGCCGACGGGTAAGTCGGCGCCAGCGCGCCGTCGGTTTATTACATGACCGACTGATATTGAACAGGGCGTGTAGCGAGCGCCTTCTTCACGATGCCTTCGATGAATTCGCGCTCGGCGCCGATGAGCGGCAGGCGCGGGCGGCGCATGTGCTCGGTGCCCACGCCCACCAGCGCGTCGATGAGCTTGAGGTTCTGCACGAGCTTGGTCGACACGTCGAGGTGGAGCATCGGCGTCATCCACTGGTAGAGCTTGAGCGCCTCGGCGAACCTGCCGGCCTTCATCAGGTCGTAGAGCGCCACGGTCTCGCGCGGGAAGGCGCAGCCCACGCCGGCCAGCAGGCCGTCGCAGCCCAGCGCCAGGCCTTCGTAGGCGAGGTCGTCGACGCCGAGGAACAGCTGGTAGCGGTCGCCCACGGTGTTGCGCAGGTCTGTGATGCGGCGGATGTCGTCGGTGCTTTCCTTGATGGCGGCGATCCATTCGCAGTCGGCGAGCTCGACCATGTGCTGCGGCTTCAAGTCGACGCGGTAGGCGACCGGGTTGTTGTAGACCATGATGGGTTTCTGCGCCGCGTTGGCGATGGTGCGCACGTTGAGCATGGCTTCGCGCGCGTCGGCCACGTAGATCACCGAGGGCATCACCATGAAGCCGGCCACGCCGAGCTTGTTGGCGCCATCGACGTAGCGCAGTGCCTCGCGCGTGCTGGTCTCGGACACATTGGCCAGCACCGGGATGCGGCCGTCGGCCGCTTCCAGCGCGATCTTCGCGACCTGCAGCTTCTCCTCCAGCGTCAGCGTGCTGGCTTCGCCCAGCGAACCGCAGGTGACGAGGCCGTGGATGCCGTTGCGGATCTGGAAGTCGATGTGCCGGGCCGTGCCCTCTGCATCGATGCTCTCGTCGGCGTGGAACTTGGTGGTGACGGCGGGGAAGATGCCTTGCCAGCGGGGATTGCTCACTTGATCGCTCCTTTGGATATGCGGTGTGGAAGCGCCGCACTTTAAATATATTAAGGATATATCGTCAAGATATCCGTGGGGCAAGCGCTCTTCCGGGCCGGGTTCTTCTGTGATACCGACGGCGGAAAGCACCCGTCCGGCCCGAGGGCCTGACGGGTGCCGCGTCCTTTCTTACTTGTGCCCGTCCGCGGGCGTCAGCACGCCGCGCCGCAGCGTCACGGGCTTGCCGATGGGCGGCGCGGTCTTCGTCTCGACGGTGCGCAGCGTGCCGTTGTCCATGCGCACGCCAACCTCGTAGACCGTGACCGTGCGCACGTGCTTCTCGATGGCATTGCCGGCAAAGCCGCCACCGACCGCGCCCAGCACCGTGGTCGCGACGCGCCCGTTGCCATGGCCGAACTGGTTGCCGACGAGGCCGCCCACCACGCCGCCCGCGACCGCGCCCACGCCGGTGGTTTTCTGCGCGCGCTGCACGGGGCGGACCGATTCGACGCGACCACAGACCGCGCAAGGCGGCGGAGCGGGTTGCGCGGCGGCGACAGGTGCCGGCGCGGGCATCGCCTGAGCCGGCGTCTGAGGCATCGCGGGCTGGATGGGGGACGGGGCCGGCGCAACGTTCGGCGCACTGGCAGGCGCAGGTGCCGGCGCGACAGGCGGCGCCGGCATCGCCTCGGGCTTGAAATCGTCCGGGGCCTGGGGCGACGCGGCGGCGGCGACAGGCGGCGGCGCACTCGCAGCCGCATCCGGCCCCTGCTGCCGGTGCAGCAGCACCCCGCCCAGCGCCACCACGGCCACTGATAGAGCGCCGATCACTGCCCACAGCGCCTTGGGCGATCTGCTCACCGGCTGGCCCGGAGGCGGGTTGAATGGCGACGTCGGGTCCATGAAAAAGCTCCTTTCGCGGTCCGCGGCGGAATGCCCCGGAACCCACGAGGAAGCATGAACGCGGCCGGCGCGTTGTCAATTGACCGGCGTCCTACACGGGGCGCGGCAAGCCCCGGACCCTCTCAATCGATCTTCGCCCCCGAAGCCTTCACCACGGCGCCCATGGCATCCCAATCCGAACGCAGCAGCTTCTGGAATTCGTCGGCACTCTGGCTGCGCGGCTCCACGCCCAGGCGCTTGAAGCGCTCCTGGATCGCCGGATCGGCCAGCACCTTGTTGGCCGCGACATTGATGCGCTCCACCTCCGCCCTGGGCGTGCCGGCCGGCGCGAGCAGGCCGATCCACGAATCGAAGGCGTAGCCCGGCAGGCCGCTCTCGGCCACGGTCGGCAGCTTCGGCAGGAAGGGGCTGCGCGACTGGCCCGTGGAGGCCAGCAGCTTCACGCGCGCGTCGTCCTGGAAGCCGATCACGCCGATGCTCGACGAGATCACCGCCTGCACGCGGCCCGCGAGCACCTCGTTGACGGCCTCGCCGGTCGACTTGGTGGGGATGTGCGTCATCTGCAGCCCCGCCTTCGCGAGGAACGACGCCATCGCCAGGTGCGTGGCGCTGCCGTTGCCGGCCGAGGCGTAGTTGTACTTGCCGGGGTTGGCCTTGACCTCCTTGATGAAGTCGGCCGTGTTCGACACGCCCATGCCGCTCGCCACCGCCAGCACATAGCCCGCGTTGCCCACATTCGCCACGCCGACGAAATCCTTCAGCGGGTCGTAGCTCAGCTTGTTGTAGAGAAAGCCCGCGATGTTGTGGCTCGCGGCCGCGAGGATCAGCGTGTTGCCGTCGGCCGGCGCGCGCGCCACCAGGGCCGCGCCCACGGTGCCGCCCGCGCCCGCGCGGTTCTCGACGATGGCGCTGGCGTTCAGCGCCGCGCCCAGCTCGTTGTTGAAGGCGCGCGCCACCGTGTCCTGCACCGCCCCGGTGGCGAAGGGCACGACGATGTGGAGCACGCGCTGCTGCGCATGCACGGGCGCGAACGCGCAGAGCGCCGCAGCGGCGGCAAGCGCGCCGAGGGAACGTCGGGTGAACAGGGTCGAAGGCATCGTGGTGGCCGCTTTCTTCTTCATCATCAACAACAAAAGGAGGGAAGGCTTCAGGCGCCCGACGGCAGCCAGCGCTGCACCAGCTTCACGAAGTAGCTGGCACCGATCGGGATGATCTCGTCGTTGAAGTCGAACGAGGTGTTGTGGATGATGCAAGGGCCGGGCCCGTGGCCGTCGAGCCGGTGGTCGCCGTCGCCGTTGCCCAGGAAGGCGTAGCAGCCGGGCCGCGCGAGCAGCATGTGCGCGAAGTCCTCGGCGCCCATCACGGCGGGGAAGTCGTCGGTGACCATGTCGTCGCCCACCACCTCGCGCATCACGCCGGCAGCGAAGCGCGCCTCGGCCGGGTGGTTCACCGTCGGCGGCGAAGAGCGCCTGAAGAACACGTCGGCCGTGCAGCCGTGCGCCGCCGCCACGCCGGCCGCTACCTCGCGCAGGCGGGCTTCGAGCTTGTCGATGGCGTCGATGGAGAAGGTGCGGATGGTGCCGCCCACCGTGGCCACGTCGGGAATCACGTTGGGCGCGTCGGAGCCCTGCAGTTGGGTGACGGCAAGCAGTGCGCGCTCGGTGCTCGGAATGGTGCGCGCCACGATGGTCTGCAGCTGCTGCGCGAGCGTGACCACCGCCGCCACCGGGTCGATGCCCGTGTGCGGCATCGAGGCGTGCGTGCCGCGCCCGCGCACGGTGATCATGTAGGTGTTGCTCGAGGCCATCAGCGCGCCCTCGTTGAGCGCGAAGCGGCCGACGTCGCCCACCGGGAAGTTGTGCAGCCCGAAGACCGCGTCGCACGGGAAGCGCTCGAACAGGCCCTCGTCGATCATCTTCTTCGCACCGGCCTTGCCCATCTCCTCGGCGGGCTGGAAGATGAAATGCACGGTGCCGTCGAAGTCGTCGGGCCCCTGCTGCGACAGGTGCCAGGCGGCGGCCAGCAGCATGGTCGTGTGGCCGTCGTGGCCGCAGGCGTGCATGCGGCCGGGGTTCGTCGACTTGTGGGCGAACTCGTTGGCCTCGTGCAGCGGCAGCGCGTCCATGTCGGCGCGCAGGCCGATGGTGCGGCTGCCCGTGCCCTTGCGCAGCACGCCGACGAGCCCCGTCCCCGCGATGCCGCGGTGCACCTCGATGCCCCATTCCGTGAGCAGCTTCGCCACCTTCTCGGAGGTGCGGTGCTCCTCGAAACCGAGCTCGGGGTGTGCGTGGATGTCGCGTCGGATCTCGACGAAACGGGCGGCGTTGGCGACGAAGGAATCGGCGATGTTCATGGCGGGGGCTGCTGGCTGCGGAGTCGTTCGATGAAAAGAAGCGAACGATTCTGGCGCAGCCGCCCGCCGGGCGCACGCTGGATTACGCGAGCCGGCCTTCCTGCCGCAGCCTCGCGCCGATGCGCCGGATCTCGGCCTCGCCCTGGTCGAGGGTTGCCTTGCTCGTGTGCACCGAGTAGTGGCCCAACACCAGGTCGTACGGATGCTTCACGGCCGAGCCCAGCACGAAGGAGGTGTCGCCATGCGCGACGAAGTCGATGGCAGCGCCCGACTCCTCGAACACCGCGAGCTCGCCCGCGCCGATGGGGCCGCCCCTGTCGTCGCCTGTTTCGAGCGCGCCTTCGTTGACCGCGACCCAGCCCCCCGTGTGACCGACGGGCGGCACGTAGCTCCAGCGCTCGCCGTCCTTCAGCTGCACGGCCAGGTAGTTCATCGGGGAGGGCGCGGCGATCGGGCTCTGCGCCGAGCCGTAGCGCCCGAGCAGCACGCGCGCCGGGCCTTCCTTCGGCACCTGCGAGGGCGCGAGGTACATGCTCTGCGCCGGTGCGTTCTCTTCCGGGGCCGGCAGCGCCACCCACAGCTGGAAGCCGCGCACGCGCTCCACGCCCGGTGCGGGCGCGCCCGTGTGCCACACGCCGTTGCCGGCGCGCATCCACTCGACGCCGCCACCTTGCAGCCGGCCCTGCTCGCCGGTCGTGTCCTCGTAGAGCGTGTCGCCCTCCATCAGCCAGGTCAGCGTGGCGATGCCCGAGTGCGGGTGCAGGCCGAAGCCTCTGTGGCCGCCAGTGACGTCGAAGCCGAAGAGGTCGAGGAACACGAAGGGCTTGAGGAATTCGCCCAGGTCGCCGGGGCTCATCAGCCGCGTGATGCCGCCGTGGCGCGAGCCACGCGTGCGGTAGACGATGGCGCGGGCGGTTGTTTCGACAGCGGTGCTCATCATGCGGCCTCCCTCGCCCCCTTCAGCGCCTTGGTCCACCAGGCGATGTCGTCGAGCATGGCACCAGCGGCCTGCGCGAGGTGCGGGAAGTCGCCGAAGCTCTTGCCCTGCTGCCAGATGCCCAGGAACTCGACCATGCCGATGTGCACGGCGTTGCGCACCGGTGCCATCTGCATCTCGACCGCCACCAGCCGCAGTTGCTCGATCGCGCGGGCCGCGCCCACGCCGCCATAGCCCACGAAGCCGATCGGCTTGCGGATGAATTCCTTGTAGGCCCAGTCGATCGCGTTCTTCAGCACCGCGCTCGGGCCGTGGTTGTATTCGGGCGTGACGACGATCAGGCCGTCGAAAGTGGCCAGCTTCGCCTGCCAGCGCTGCGCGGCTTCGTTCTTCACCGGTCCCCAGGCCGGCGCGCCCGCCTCGTTGAAGAAAGGCAGCGGATGGTCGCGCAGGTCGACCAGCTCGAAGGCGAGGTCGGTGCGCTGCACGGCGATCTCGTGGATCCACTGCGCGGGCTTCTCGCCGAAGCGGCCTTCACGGGTGGAGCCGAGGATGATGCCGATGCGGGGTTGCTTTTGCTGGGTCATGGGGTACTCCGGAAAAAAGTTGGAAGAAAGGAAATCAGGCCGCCGAGATGACGGGCCGGGACACGGGCCGCAGCCGCCAGGCGACGAAGCCCGACAGCAGCGCCAGCACCACCGCCGGCGCGGGATTGCCGCCGATCAGCACGAGGTGCGTGGCCACGGCGCAGACCATGGTCGCGGCCAGCAGCAGGCCGCCGAGGAAGCCGGTCGCGGGCACGAGCAGCAGCAAGGCGCCGCCGACCTCGACCAGCCCGGTCAGGTAGCGGAACCACTGGCCGAAGCCGATCGCGTCGAACACCTGGACCATCTGCTGCGCGCCGGCCAGCTTGGCCGTGCCGGCGGCGCCGAAAGCCAGTGCCAGGAGGATGCGGACGCCCCAGACGATGCGGCGCTGCGTGGGGGAAGCAAGGGATGAAGTAGTCATGGGCACAAGGTTAGGCATGCACCCATTGGTCGACTAGACGGTAGAGTCGGATTGCACTCGTCCATAAACTGAAGGAATCAACCCGCCATGCTCGATCTCAACGACGTCGCCATGTTCGTGCAGGTGGTGCGCCACGGCAGCTTTGCCGAGGCGGCCCGGCGGCTGGGCCTGCCGCCCAACAACGTGAGCCGGCGCATCCAGCAGCTCGAGTCGCAGCTCGGCACCCGGCTGATGCAGCGCTCGACGCGCAAGCTCACGCTGACGAGCGCCGGGCAGGCCTTTCACGACCAGTGCGCGGGGCTGGTCGACGGGCTGGCCGCCGCCGGACAGGCGCTGGCGGCCGGAGGCCAGGAACCCAGCGGCCTCGTGCGCGTGGCCGCGCCGGCGGATTTCTTCGACTTCTTCCCGATGGAATGGGTCGCCGACTTCCTGGCCGCGCATCCGCTGGTGAAGCTCGACTTCGTGCTCAGCGACGCGGCCGCCGACCTGATCGCGGAGCAGATCGACGTGGCCTTCCGCGGCGGCGTGCTGCGCGACTCGGGCTACGTGGGCCGGCGGCTGATCACCCGCAGCGGCGGCCTGCTGGCGAGCCCCGCCTACATCGAACGGCGCGGCGAGCCCCGTAACCTGCAGGACCTGGCCCATCACGACTGCGTGACGCCCTCGAGCCCCTCCGGCCACGCCATCTGGCAACTCACCGGCCCCGACGGCGTGGATGAGGAGGTACAGGTCTCCGGCCGCTTCACCGGCAACACCGCACAGGCGCTGCGCAAGGCGGCGCTGGCCGGGCTGGGCATCGCGCAGCTGCCGCCCGCGATGGCGACGCGCGACGAGCACGCGGGCCTGCTGGTGCGGGTGCTGCCGCAATACGAATACAGGGGCCGGGGGCTCAACGTGGTCTACCCGAGCCGCAAGCACCTACCGCTGGCGGTGTCGGCCTTCATCGGGCTGGTGATGGGCAAGCTCGACCAGATGGACGCGTTCAGGTAGCCGGGCCGCCGGCAAAGGCCCGGCCGCCAGTGCTTTCGGGTTTCGGCTGAGAATGCGACCCCATGAAAATCGAAAAAGACACCGTCGTCACCATCAAGTACAAGGTCTCCGACGCCCAGGGCAAGCTCATCGAGGCAAGCCCCGAGCCGATGGCCTACCTGCATGGTGGATACGAGAACACCCTGCCCAAGATCGAGGAAGCGCTCGACGGCAAGGAAAAGGGCTACCAGACCGTGCTGAACCTCGCGCCCGAAGACGCCTTCGGCCAGCGCGACGAGTCGCTGGTTCGCAGCATCCCCAAGACCGACTTCCCGCCCGGCGTGAAGGTCGGCGGCCAGCTGCAGGGCCGCCTCGACGACGGCCGCGAGCACGTCTTCACGGTGATGAAGATCAAGGGCCCGGTCGTGCTGCTGGACGGCAACCATCCGTGGGCCGGCAAGGCGCTGAAGTTCAGCCTGCAGGTGACGGACGTGCGCGCGGCGCAGCCGGTGGAGATCGAGCACCGGCATGTTCATGGGGCGCACGGGCACCATCACTGAGCGGTTGCCGGCCCGGCCGCCGGCGCCCGGCTAGCGGTTATTTCTTCTTCCAGAACCTCGGCGCGTCTTCGATCTTTTCCAGCGCCTTGCGGCAGGCCTTCGCGCCGGCCGCGTGTCGCGCGGTGAACCATCCCACGGCGAACCACGCGCGTGCGTCGCGCGCGGTGGCCTCCCGGTACAGAGCGAGCGCGACGGCCTCGTCGTTGTAGTCGCCCAATGCGTCCTGCGCGGGACGCAGGGCCTTCAGGTAGCGGCTGGCGCTGCCGCCTTCTTCTTTTTCATCGAACAGCGGCACCACGAATTCGGCGAGGTAGCGCAGGCGCTTGAGGCGCTTGCGGACGCGGTGCTGGCTTTCGGTGTCCAGTGACTCGAAGCGTTCGCCGTCGCGCAGCACCTGCTCGTGCAGACGCAGCAGGTTCTTGCGCAGCAGGCGACGGGCGGCGCTGGCGCCGATCGGGGTGGGTGCCAGCGGGTCGGTCGGCACATCGGAATCGGTGGTTGCCGGCGCAGCTTGCACGGGCTCAGCAGCGGTGAAGCCGATCAGCGAGACAAGCACGTTCTGGAACGCCGGGGCGCGCACGATGTCGCCGGGCGATGGCGCGTCGGCGGCCGTGTCGTCGCCGGCCAGCGGGTCGAAGTCGGGAGCGCCAGCCTCGCGCAGACGGGGTTGCGCCAGCTTCACGACCTGCTCGCGGTCGCGCAGTGCGCCGAGTGCGCGGAAGGCGTCGACCAGCGGGGGCTCCCATTCGGCGATGTCGAGCAGGCCCAGTTCGGCGAGTTCACGCAACGCCGTGCGCAGCCTGCGGATGCCGATGCGCAACTGGTGAATCTGTTCCTCATCCGTGCTGCCCGCCGCGATCTCGCTGGCGTTGGGCAGCATCTGCGCCAGGCACGACGCCACCACGGCCCGCTGGATGGCTTGCCCGTCCGGATGCTGCGCGGCGAAACGCGGTGTCTCCGCCTTCACCGCTTCCACGGTTTCCTGCGCCGCCAGCAGGCGCGCGCCGCGCTCGGCCTTCGACACAGTGCTGAACCACAGTCCATGCTGCTGCGACCAGCGCCGCGCGAGCGAGACGAGGCCCTGCACGTCGCCGCGCTTCAGCTCCAGTTCGAGCTCGCACACCGGCGATTCGCGCTGTTCGGGCGTGCCGGCGTGCGCGACGACCTTGCCGACGTCGAGCGCCATTTCCACCACCGCGCCGCCGGGCCCGGTGACGCGCAGATCGCGCGTGAGCCGCACGATGTCGGTCGATTGCCGTTCGACCAGTGGCGTACCTTCAGCCAGCAGCTTCGCAAGCCGCTCGCCCACGGGCGTGCCCTGGTGACGCAGCGGATCGATCTGCGGCGCGGGCCCCGCCGTGCCGAGGTCGACGTTGTGCTCCAGCCGGTGCAGGGCGTTGTCGCCGGTGGCCTTCACGGTCTGCACCCAGCGCCGGCCTTCCTTGCGCAGCCGCAGCACCATGCCGTCGGCGGCCAGCCGCTGGTCGGCGGTGTCGAAGTAGCGGGCCTGCAGGCGGGTGCGCACGACCGTGCCGCGCTTCAGGGCGGCTTCCACCGCCTTCAGGCGGCTCGGGGGAATGCAGAACTTGAACTCGATTTCCATGCGGCCATGATGCCCGCTCTTTTTCACCGCATGCAATGCCGGCACCTGCGCCGCGGAGGGTCGAATCCGCCTGTTTGAAAAAATATGTGGACGCCGTACATTTTCTTTGATATCTTTTGTGGACGGTGTACACAACACATGGCGAAACGGGACACCGGACTCAACCCACATCCACTCTTTTTCATCTACAGGACGACACCATGGCCACCAAACAGATCTTCGTGAACCTCCCCGTCAAGAACCTCGACAAGACCAAGGCGTTCTTCGCCGCGCTGGGCTACACCTTCAACGAGCAGTTCACCGACGCCAATGCTGCGTGCATGGTGGTCCAGAAGGACAGCATCCACGTCATGCTGCTGGTCGAGGAGTTCTTCAAGACCTTCACCACCAAGAGCATCACCGACACCGCCAAGAGCACCGAGGTGCTGCTGTGCCTCTCGTGCGAGAGCCGCGCCGAGGTCGACGAGCTGGTGGCCAAGGCCAAGGCCGCCGGCGGCACCATCCCGGGCGAGCCGAAGGACTACGGCTTCATGTACGGCCACGGCTTCCAGGACGTCGACGGCCACCTGTGGGAGCTGGTCTACATGGACCCGAACGCCGAAATGCCGAAGCAGTAAGAGAAGAGAAGAACCGGACCGGCACCGACGAGGGAGAAGAGCGATGCCCATCGTTCCATATGCGCTCTTCACTGTTGCACGGAAGGCCCCTGGCGGAAGACGGCGGCGCCCCGATATTCCATCCACCGGCACGGCACCATCGGTCGCGCCCCACATGGAAAGGAATATCCGCATGTCCGACAACAACAAGGGCCCCATCGTCCAGGTCAAGCCGCTCGGTTTCCCGTGGCAGACGATCGACCCGTTCCTCTTCTGCGTCTACCACGACGACGCCTACCCGAAGGCCAACGGCCGCATGGGCCCCGAGGCCTCGCTGGCCGGCCGCCAGATCGGCCAGGACTTCAGCCGCAAGGACGGCTGGAGCATGTACCACGGCGACACGGTGCCGGGCTTTCCCTCGCACCCGCATCGCGGCTTCGAGACGGTGACCATCGTGCGCAAGGGCCTCGTCGACCATTCCGACTCGCTGGGCGCCACCGCGCGCTTCGGCGGCGGCGACGTGCAGTGGCTCACGGCCGGCAAGGGCATCGTGCATTCGGAAATGTTCCCGCTGCTCGACAACGCCTCGGCCAACCCGCTGGAGCTGTTCCAGATCTGGCTCAACCTGCCGGCGAAGAACAAGATGGCCGAACCGCACTTCACGATGTTCTGGTCCGAGGCCATTCCGCGCTTCGTTTCCGACGACGCGAAGGGCGGCCGCACCGAGGTCGCGGTGATCGCCGGCCGGCTCGGCGACGATCCCGCCAACGGCAGGGCCCCGATCCAGCCGCTGGCGCCGCCGCCCGATTCGTGGGCCGCGCAGGCCGATGCCGACGTGGCGATCTGGACGCTGAAGATGACGCCCGGCGCGCAATGGACGCTGCCCGCCGCCACCGGCGGCGAGGGCACGCGGCGCATGCTGTACTTCTTCAAGGGCGCGGTTGCGCAGATTGCCGGCGAGCGCGTGGAAGGCCCGGCGGCCGTCGAGCTTCGCGCGGACGCTGCCGTGGAAATCGTCAACGGTGACGCCGAGACCGGCGAGTTCCTGGTACTGCAGGGCCGCCCGATCGCAGAGCCGGTGGCGCAGTACGGTCCCTTCGTGATGAACACGCAGGCCGAGATCAGCCAGACCATGGCCGACTACCGCCGCACGCAGTTCGGCGGCTGGCCCTGGGACGACGCGGCGCCGGTGCACGGCCACGACACCCCGCGCTTCGCCCGGCATCCCGGCGGGCGCGAGGAAGTGCCGGCGCAGCCTGTCAGTAGTTCTTGAGCACCTCGAGATTCGGCGCCGTCATGCGCGGCACGAACTCGATCACGTCGGTGCGCGCCACCCCGCCCTGCACGAAGGGGTCGCGCGCCAGCACCGCCTCCAGCCCCTCGCGGTCGCCCGAGCGCGCCAGGATCACGCCACCCGTGCGCGGCACCTGCCGGCCCGAAGCCACGAAAAGCCCGCTTTCGTAGTGCTTCTTGAGCCAGACCATGTGCGAGTCCATCAGCGCGTCGACTTCCTCGAGCGGGCGGATGTAGGTGAGAGTGACGATGAACATGTGCGCGGCGGCGGTGAATGCGGAAGCCCCGATCCTATGGCCTTGGCAAGGCGCGCGCCGCACGCAGGTGTGCGCGGGCGTAACCGGTATCACGCGGGGCGCATATTTCTTTCTTACTCGATCGCCACGCCGCCTTCCTTCACCAGCTTCGCGAACTTGGCCGTCTCCTCGCGGATCTGCCGCGCCATCTCTTCCTGCGTGCCGCCCAGCGGCTCGGCGCCGATGGCCTGCATGCGCTGCGCGAATTCGGGCGAATGGATGATCTTCACCATCTCCGCATTCAGGCGCGCGACGATTTCCTTCGGCGTGGCCGCCGGCGCGAGCACGCCGAACCAGGTGCCGATGTCGAAGCCCTTGAGCCCCGCCTCCTCGAGCGTCGGCACGTCAGGCAGCACCGACGAGCGCCGCGCAGTGGTCACGGCCAGTGCGCGCAGCTTGCCGCCCTTGATGTGCTGCAGCACCGGCGTGATGGTGTCGAAGGACATCGCCACCTGCCCGCCGAGCAGGTCGGTGGTGAGCGGCCCGCTGCCCTTGTAGGGCACGTGCAGCAGCTTCGCTCCGGTGCTGGCCTGGAACTGCGTGCCGATCAGGTGCTGCGCCGTGCCGTTGCCGTTGGAGCCGTAGGCCAGCTTCTCGGGCGCGGCCTTGGCGAGCGCGACCAGCTCGGCCACGTTCTTCGCGGGCGTGTTGGCGGCGTTGATGACCAGCACGTTCGGCACCATGGCCACGACGGTGACGGGCGCCAGGTCTTTCTGGAAGTCATAGGGCAGCTTCCTGTAGACGCTGGTGGCGATGGTGTGATGCACCGCGCCCATCAGCAGCGTGTAGCCGTCGGGCTTGGCCTTGGCCACGTAGTCGGCGCCCAGCGTGGCGCCGGCGCCGGGCTTGCTCTCGACCACCACGGGCTGGCCGAGCGACTGCGAGAGCTTGTCGGCCAGCGCGCGGGCCAGCACGTCGGTGGTGCCGCCGGCCGGGAAGGGCACGACGAGGCTGATGGGCCGCGCGGGCCAGCCGGCGGGCGCCTGCTGCGCGAGGGCCAAGGTGGCGCTGGCGCCCAGGCCCAGCGCGAGAGCTGCGGCCCGCAGCACGGTGCGCCGACGGCGCGCATTCGATGAAGCGTTCATGGTTTGTCTCCGGGTCGTTGTAGTGGTGCGCGCATCGAGGCGCGCGGATACCGTGGAAATCGCCCCGAGGGGCCGGGCCCGTCAGGCCGCCAGCCGCAGCGGCTCGGCCGCTATGTGCGCGCACACCGCGCGCGTCACCTGCTCGGTGGTCGCGGTGCCGCCCAGGTCGCGCGTGTGCAGCGAGGGGTTGGCCGTGACGTGCTCCACGGCGGCCATCACGCGGCGCGCGGCCTCGGCCTCGCCCAGGTGCTCCAGCAGCATCACCACCGACCAGAAGGTGCCCACCGGGTTGGCGAGCCCCTTGCCCATGATGTCGAAGGCCGAACCGTGGATGGGCTCGAACATCGACGGATAGCGCCGCTCGGGATCGATGTTGCCGGTGGGCGCAATGCCCAGGCTGCCCGCGAGCGCGGCCGCGAGGTCGCTGAGGATGTCGGCGTGCAGGTTGGTGGCGACGATGGTGTCCAGCGAGGCCGGGCGGTTGACCATGCGGGCGGTGCAGGCGTCGACGAGTTCCTTGTCCCAGCTCACGTCGGGGAACTCCTTGGAGACCTGCAGCGCGATCTCGTCCCACATCACCATCGCGTGGCGCTGCGCATTGCTCTTGGTGACCACCGTGAGCAGCTTGCGCGGCCGCGAGCGGGCCAGGGCAAAGGCGAAGCGCATGATGCGCTCGACGCCCGCGCGGGTCATCATGCTCACGTCGGTGGCGGCCTCGATCGGATGGCCCTGGTGCACCCGGCCACCGACGCCGGCGTATTCGCCTTCGGAGTTCTCGCGCACGATCACCCAGTTCAGGTCCTCCGCCTTGCAGCGCTTCAGCGGCGCGTCGATGCCGGGCAGGATGCGAGTGGGCCGCACGTTGGCGTACTGGTCGAAGCCCTGGCAGATCTTCAGGCGCAGGCCCCACAGCGTGATGTGGTCGGGGATGTGCGGATCGCCCGCGGAGCCGAAAAGAATGGCGTCCTTGCTGCGCAGCGCGTCGAGGCCGTCGGCCGGCATCATCTCGCCGTGCTCGCGGTACCAGTCGCCGCCCCAGCCGAAATCTTCGAAGCTGAAGTCCAGTGCGCCGCCGGAGGCCGCGGCCAGCGCTTCCATCACCTGGCGCCCTGCCGGGATCACTTCCTTGCCGATGCCGTCGCCGGGAATGGTGGCAATGCTGTAGCTGCTCATCGTCGATGTCCTCGTTCGTGTGTACGTGCTCTGTCGGGGCACCCACTGTAGGATCGACCGCATCGAACGATTCACGCCGGAAGTGAATCCATCGTTAACCTGAATTCAACAATCGGATCACTCATGGCAGCCCCGGTCCAGCCCGCCGATCTCGGTTTCTTCTCCACGCTCGCGGCCTGCGGCAGCCTGAGCGCCGGGGCGCGCGAACTCGGCATCAGCACGCCGGCGGTGAGCAAGCGCCTCGCGCAGATGGAAGCGCGCCTGGGCGTCACGCTGGTGAACCGCACCACGCGGCGCATGAGCCTCACGCCCGAAGGCGAGCTGTACGTGGCGCACGCGCGCCGCATCCTCGGCGAGATCGACGACATGGCGCAACTGCTCGGCGGCGCGAAGGGCGAGGCGCAGGGCCTGCTGCGCGTGAACGCCACGCTGGGCTTCGGGCGCAGCCACGTGGCGCCGCTGATCTCGAAGTTCGCGCGCAAGCATCCGCAGGTCGAAGTGCAGCTGCAGCTCTCGGTGAACCCGCCGCCGCTGACCGACGATGCGTTCGACGTCTGCATCCGCTTCGGCGCGCCGCCCGAGGCCCGCGTGATCGCGCGGCGCATCGCGTCGAACCGCCGCCTGCTGTGCGCCTCGCCCGCCTACCTCGCGCGCGCAGGGCAGCCCAAGGTGCCGAACGACCTTACCCGTCACCGCTGCATCGGCATCCGCCAGGGCTACGAGGCTTACGGCATCTGGCGGCTGAGCAGCGGGCGCGGCACGGCGCAACGCACCGAGGCGGTGAAGACGCGCGGCGCGCTCAGCACCAACGACGGCGAGATCGCGGTCAACTGGGCGCTGGACGGCCACGGCATCCTGATGCGCGCCGAGTGGGACATCGCGCGCTACCTGCGCAGCGGCCGGCTGGTGCAGGTGCTGGCCAACTACCGCACACCCGACGCCGACATCTACGCCGTGTATCCGCAGCGCCATCAGCTGTCTGCGCGCGTGCGAACTTTCGTCGACTTCATGGCCGCCGCGCTCGGAAAAGACGACATGCCGCCCAGGGCTTGAGCCCCGATCCGACAGGCGCGGGCCTGTGTTTCTGCTACGGTGTTCCGAACCGATCGACACCCGGAGAAAGGCCCGTTCATGCCCTCGCGCACGCCGCAGACCCTGCCGCCCGCCTTCGTGCCGCCCTACCTGCTGAGCCGGCTCGCCGAACACGCCAGCGCGCCCGTCAGCGAACGCGCGGTGAACACGCTGACGATCGATCGCGAGCACCGCGCGCTGCGCGGGTTCGTTCCACCGGCAGTGGTGCAGGGCACGACGGCCATACCTCCGCGTACCGCCCGGCCAAATTCGCCGGAACGCGCGATCTACGACGCAGGCCACAAGACCATGCTGCCCGGCAAGCTCGTGCGCACCGAAGGCAGGCCCGCCACCGGCGACATCGCGGCCGACGAGGCGTACGACCACCTGGGCGCGACCTGGCGGCTGTACCACGACGTGTACGAGCGCGACTCCATCGACGGCGCGAGCATGCCGCTGACCGGCAGCGTGCACTACGGCAAGGACTACGACAACGCCTTCTGGAACGGCACGCAGATGGTGTTCGGCGACGGCGATGGCGAGGTCATGAACCGCTTTACCATTGCGGTGGACATCATCGGCCACGAGCTCACGCACGGCGTGATCGACCACGAGGCAGCGCTCGTCTACCAGGGCCAGCCCGGCGCGCTGAACGAGTCGATCTGCGACGTGTTCGGCGTGCTCGTGAAGCAGCATGTGCTGAAGCAGACCGCGCAGCAGGCCGACTGGCTCGTCGGCGCCGGGCTCTTCATGCCCACCGTGAAGGCGAAGGCGCTGCGCTCGATGGCCGAACCCGGCACCGCCTACGACGACCCGGTGATCGGCAAGGATCCGCAGCCAGCGCACATGAAAGACTTCGTCGTCACCTCGCAGGACAACGGCGGCGTGCACATCAACTCGGGCATCCCGAACCGCGCGTTCCATCTGGCGGCCGTCGCCATCGGCGGGCCGGCGTGGGAAACCGCGGGCCGCGTCTGGTACGACACGCTGCGCGACAGGCGCTTGCGCCAGGACGCCGACTTCGAGGCCTTCGCGATGCTCAGCGCCGATGTCGCCTCGCGGCGCTTCGGTGCCGGCAGCGCGGTCCACAAGGCAGTGGCCGATGCCTGGCAAGCCGTGGGAGTGATCGAGCCATGATCCGCCTGCCACCAATGAACGAGGCGACCACCGTGCGCGTGACGCGCGAGGGCGGCCTGGCCTACATGCCGGGCCTCGCGCAACCGCGCAGCTTCCGGCTCGGCGACTGCACGGCGGAGCTGCGCCAGCAGATCGGCGACGCGCTGCAAAGCGCCGTGCCGCACGCGGAGCAACAGGCCAGCGCGACAGTGTCCGGCGGCGACCAGCGCTTCTACCGCGTCGAGGTGCTCGTGCGCACCGCCGGCGAGCAGCAGGACATCTTCGTGAGCTTCGAGGTGCCCGAGGCCGAGGCACCGGAGGCGCTGGTGCACCTTTGGAAGGAAGCGGGCAAGCCCTGAAGCCTAGGCGCTGCCCAGGGCCACCGACGCGATCAGCCACACGTTGGCCGCACCGATCACGCCGAACAGCAGCCAGGCCAGCGACTTCACCACCGGGCCGTTGGCGAAGCTGCCCATCAGAACGCGGCTGCTCGTGAAGCGGATCAGCGGCCACATCGCAAAGGGCAGCTGGAAGCTCAGCACCACCTGGCTGAGCACCAGCATCTTGCCCACGCCGCCATCGCCGAACCACCACACGCCGAGCCAGGCCGGCCCGAGCGCCAGCGCGCGCGTGATGAGCCTGCGCTGCCAGCACGGGATCTTCAGGTCGAGAAAGCCTTCCATGATGATCTGGCCCGCGATGGTGCCGGTGAAGGTCGAGCTCTGCCCCGAGGCCAGCAGCGCGATGCCGAACAGCGTGGCCGCGACCGCGCTGCCGACGATGGGCTCCAGCAGCCGGTAGGCGTCGTCGATCTCCGTCACCTCGCGGTGGCCGGTGGCGTGGAAGGCGCTGGCCGCGAGCACCATGATGGCCGCGTTGACCAGCAGCGCGAGCGAGAGCGACACCACCGCGTCGAGCGTGCAGAAGCGCACCGCCTCGCGGCGCGCGGGCTCGGTGTCGGCGACGAGACGCGTCTGCACGATGGACGAATGCAGGTAGAGGTTGTGCGGCATCACCGTCGCGCCGACGATGCCGATGGCCAGGTACAGCGCGCCCGGCTGGTGCAGCCGCTCCAGGCTGGGCCCGAAGCCCATCGCCACGCCGAACCAGTTGGGCGGAGCCATCGCCAGCTCGACGACGAAGCAGCCCGCGATGGTGCCCACGAGCCCCAGCACGATGGCCTCGACGCGCCGGAAGCCCGCGCCCTGCAGGCCCAGCACCAGCAGCGTGTCGAAGGCCGTGATGGCGATGCCCACCGGAATCGACACGCCGAACAGCAGGTGCAGCGCGAGCGCGCTGCCCAGCACCTCGGCGAGGTCGCAGGCCACGATGGCCAGTTCGGCGCCCAGCCACAGCAGGCGGTTGACGCGCGGCGAGTAGTGCTCGCGGCAGGCGCGCGCCAGGTCCTTCTGCGCCACAAGCCCCAGCCGCACGCACAGCGTCTGCAGCAGCATCGCGGCGAGGCTCGCGAGCAGCACCACGAACAGCAGGCCGTAGCCGAAGCGCGAGCCGGCCTCGATATCGGTCGCCCAGTTGCCCGGGTCCATGTAGCCGACCGACACCAGCAGGCCTGGGCCCGCGTAGCGCATCAGCTTCTTGTGGAACGGCAGGTCCTGCGGGACGGCCACGCTGCCCTTGACTTCGGACGGGCAAAAAGGCGCGGTGGCCGTGCGGGGCAGCGGGAAGAACATGCGGGCGATGATAGGGACAAGGCCGTGGCGTTGTCGCGGACCTGACCGGCACGGTCGCGCCGAATCTCTTAGATTCGACCGTCGTCATTCATCACTCATCCAACTGGAGACCTTTTCAATGATCCACGTCGTCGCCGTCATCACCGCCAAGCCGGGCCAGCGCGCCAGATTGCTCGAAGCCTTCGCCGCCAACCGCGCGGCCGTGCTGGCCGAGGCGGGCTGCATCGAATACGGCGCCACGGTCGATGCGCAAGGCATCCCCACGTCGAAGGCCAGCTTCGGCCCCGACATCTTCGTCGTGATCGAGAAGTGGGAAACGCTGGCGCACCTGCAGGCGCATGCGGTCGCGCCGCACATGAAGGCACACAGCGAGAAGACGAAGGAGTTCACCGAGAGCAAGCTGATCCACGTGCTCGAGCCGGTCTGAGGCTCGTCACGCGTCCTGCGCGGCGCGGCGCGGTGTGAAGTATTGCCACGCATGCGAAGTAACCCCGTGTTACTGTCGCGTCTCCAACAACCAACGAGGAGGAGAGCATGGCGATCGCTCGCATGCATGGTCTTGCCTTCTGTGCCCTGGCCGTTCTAGCAACGGGCTGCGCGCAACTGAAGGCCCCGCCCTACGCGGCGGACTACGAAGCCCTTGACCGGCTCAAGGCAGCCAAACCGGCACCGGTGGCAGTGGTGAAAGTGCAGCCGACGGATCCGAACGATCCGGTCAACAACCTGTCGCTGCGCGGCGCGCGGCTGATCTCGCCCAGCGGGACCTTTGCCAAGTACCTCGAGGACGCGCTGGTCAGCGACCTCAAGGAAGTTTCGGCCTACGACGCGAAATCGCGCACGCGGCTCGACGCCCGCATTCTCAGCAACGAGATCAGCGTGGGGAACATCGTCACGGGCACCGGTGTGATGGAAGCGCAGATCGAAGTCACGCGCGAAGGCGTGCAGCGCCTCAAGAAGAACTACAAGGCGAACACCAGCTTCGAGTCCAGCTTCGCAGGCATCGTGGCCATTCCTGCGGGACAGGCGGCGTACTCGGATCTCGTGCGCACGTTGCTGCGCCAGGTCTATTCAGACCCCCAGTTCGCAGCAGCACTCGCCCCCTGAAGAACAGAAAACACAATTCGGAGAAGAATTTTCATGTCCCTCGTTTCCAGAACTCTTCGCGCCGGCATGGCGCTGGCATTCGCAGCACTGCTCGTGGGCTGCGCCCATCCCATCAATGTCGGCACCGACGCCGCGCCGCAACGCGTCGAAGCCACCCTGGTCCAGAAGAAAGTGGCGTACACCATGACGGACGCCCAGCGCGCCATGCAGGCGGTCACGCCGGGCGGCGGCGGCGACCGCATCAGCTACTACCCTTACCGCGATCTGGAAAAGTCGATCCGCGATGCATTGCGCGCGGTCTATCAGGACGTGGTCGTGATCAAGTCCGCTGCTGATGCCAACGCCGTGCAGGCATCGGGCGCCGCCCTGGTGTTCACGCCGGAAATCAAGACGGACTCGGGTTCGCCTTCACCTTTCACATGGCCGCCGACCTACTTCACGACCGAGGTGTCCTGTGTCGTGACTGATCCTGCCGGGGTCGAAGTGACCCGCGTCAAGGCATCGGGCCGTGGCGAAGCGGAGTTCAGCGAATTCAAGGGCGAGTTCGGTCTTGCCGCCAAGCGCGCGGCAACCAAGATGGCCACCGAACTCAGCAGCGAGCTCCGCAGGAACGAGAAACTGCGCTGAACCCTCCGGCACCTGCTGCCGTCCCCAAGAAAAAACGCGCCCTCGGGCGCGTTTTTCTTTGAAGCCGCGAAGCCTTACTTCGACACGACCTTCACCATCTCCAGGCACTTGTTCGAGTAGCCCCATTCGTTGTCGTACCAGCTCACGAGCTTCACGAACGTACCGTCGAGCGCGATGCCGGCTTCGGCGTCGAAGATCGAGGTGCGCGGATCGCCGCGGAAGTCGGTGGCCACCACCTTGTCTTCCGTGTAGCCCAGCACGCCCTTGAGCGCGCCTTCGCTCTGCGCCTTCATTTCAGCGCAGATTTCCTTGTACGTGGCTTCCTTCACCAGCTCGACCGTCAGGTCGACCACCGACACGTCGGAGGTCGGCACGCGGAAACTCATGCCGGTGAGCTTCTTGTTGAGCTCGGGGATCACCACGCCCACGGCCTTGGCTGCGCCGGTGCTCGAGGGAATGATGTTTTCCAGGATGCCGCGGCCGCCGCGCCAGTCCTTGTTGCTCGGGCCGTCCACGGTCTTCTGCGTGGCGGTGGCTGCGTGCACGGTGGTCATCAGGCCGCGCTTGATGCCCCACTTGTCGTTCAGCACCTTGGCCAGCGGGGCCAGGCAGTTGGTGGTGCAGCTGGCGTTGCTGACGATGGCTTCGCCGGCGTACTTCTTGTCGTTCACGCCGTAGACGAACATGGGGGTGTCGTCCTTCGACGGCGCCGACAAAATGACCTTCTTCGCGCCCGCGTCGATGTGCTTCTGCGCCGTTTCCTTCGTGAGGAAGAGGCCGGTCGATTCGAGCACGACGTCGGCGCCGACTTCGTTCCACTTCAGTTGCGCGGGGTCGCGCTCCTGCGTGAGGCGGATCTTCTTGCCGTTCACGATCAGCGTGTTGCCTTCGACCGTGACTTCGCCCTTGAAGCGGCCATGCACCGAGTCGTACTGGAGCATGTAGGCGAGGTAGTCGGGCTCGAGCAGGTCGTTGATGGCAACGATCTCGATGTCGTTCTTGAAGTTCTGCACCGCTGCGCGCAGCACGTTGCGACCGATGCGGCCGAAGCCGTTGATACCGAGTTTGATAGCCATCTGACTTGCTCCTAAGGTTGAAAAACTTGTTTGTCGTGAACCGGCGAGAGATCGGACCGATCGATCAGTCGCGCAGCGCGGCTTCCACCGTGGCGGCGACGTTCTCCGCCGTGAATCCGAAGTGCTTGAACAGCGCCGGTGCCGGTGCCGACTCGCCGTACGTGTCGATGCCGACGACTGCCGCGCAGCCGTACTTCCACCAGCCGCCGGTGCAGCCCATCTCGACGGCGATGCGCGGCAGCTTCTTGGGCAGCACGCTCTTCTTGTAGGCGAGGTCCTGGCGGTCGAAGGTGGTGGTCGAGGGCATCGACACCACGCGCACGGCGATCTTCTTCTCGGCCAGCAGCTTCTGCGCGGCGAGCGCGAGCGGCACTTCGGAACCGGTGGCGATGATGACGGCGGCCGTCTTCTTGCTCTTGAGGCCGACGACTTCAGGCTCGGCGAGCACGTAGGCGCCGCGGCTGATGTCGCCGAGTTCGCTCTTCGGTGCGTAGGCGATGTTCTGGCGGCTCAGCAGCAGCGCAGTCGGGCGCGACTGGTTCTGCAGCGCCACGGCCCAGGCCACGGCGGTTTCGGCCGTGTCGCCCGGACGCCAGACGTCGAGGTTCGGAATGAGGCGCAGCGAGGCGGCGTGCTCGATCGACTGGTGCGTCGGGCCGTCTTCGCCCAGGCCGATGGAGTCGTGCGTGAACACGTGGATCACGCGGCGCTTCATCAGCGCGGCCATACGGATGGCGTTGCGGCTGTAGTCGCTGAAGGTGAGGAAGGTGCCGCCGTAGGGGATGTAGCCGCCGTGCAGCGCCACGCCGTTCATGATCGCGGCCATGCCGAACTCGCGCACGCCGTAGTTGATGTGGCGGCCGATCTGGCCTTCGGGGTGCTGTTCGGTGGCCTCGGTGCGAACCACGGCGCCCTTGGCGTCGAAACGCAGCGCGGGCGTGCTCTTGGTGTTGGTGAGGTTCGAGCCGGTCAGGTCGGCGCTGCCGCCGAGCATCTCGGGCAGCGCGGCCGTGAAGGCTTCCAGCGCGAGCTGGCTGGCCTTGCGGCTGGCCACGGTCTCGCCCTTGGTGTGGGCGGCGACCACGGTGTCGAACGCGACCTGGTGGAAGTCCTTGGGCAGCTCGCCCTTCATGCGGCGGGTGAACTCGGCGGCCAGCTCGGGGAACGCGGCGGCGTAGGCGGCGAACTTGTCGTTCCAGGCGGCTTCGGTCTTGGCGCCGGCCTCCTTGTGGTCCCAGTCGGCATACACCTCGGCCGGGATCTCGAAGGCGGGGTAGGGCCAGCCGATGGCTTCGCGGGTGAGGACGATTTCTTCCGCGCCCAGCGCCTCGCCGTGCGCCTTGGCGGTGCCGGCGCGGTTCGGGCTGCCCTTGCCGATGGTGGTCTTGCAGACGATCAGCGTGGGCTTCGTTTCTTCCTTCTTGGCCTTGGCGATGGCCTTGGACACCGCCTCGGCGTCGTTGCCGTCGATCGGGTCGATGACGTTCCAGCCGTAGGCCTTGAAGCGCTCTTCGGTGTTGTCGATGAACCAGGGCTTGACCTGGCCGTCGATGCTGATGCCGTTGTCGTCATACAGCGCGATCAGCTTGTTCAGGTGCCAGGCGCCGGCCAGTGCGCAGGCTTCATGGCTGATGCCTTCCATCATGCAGCCGTCGCCCAGGAAGGCGTAGGTGTGATGGTCGACCACGTCGTGGTCCTTGCGGTTGAACTCGGCGGCCAGCAGCTTCTCGGCCAGCGCGAAGCCCACGGCGTTGGTGATGCCCTGGCCCAGCGGGCCGGTGGTGGTCTCGACGCCTGGGGTCACGTCGACTTCGGGGTGGCCGGCGGTCTTGCTGTGCAGCTGGCGGAAGTTCTTGAGTTCGCCGATCGGCAGGTCGTAGCCGGTGAGGTGCAGCACCGAGTACAGCAGCATCGAGGCGTGGCCGTTCGACAGCACGAAGCGGTCGCGGTCGAACCAGTGCGGGTTGGCGGGGTTGTAGCGCAGGTGATCGCCCCAGAGTGCGACGGCCATGTCGGCCATGCCCATCGGTGCGCCCGGATGTCCGGAATTTGCTTGTTGGACGGCATCCATGGCCAGAGCGCGGATTGCGTTGGCCATCAGGGCGTGGTTTGCCATGTGCGGTGGGCTTTCGGAGGGAAAAGGGAGGATTGGGGTGGGGAGAACCCGCGATTTTACCGGGCGAGCCCCGGACGCCTCCGATACGGCCTGAACACCCTTCCGATGCTTCCGTGCGTTCCCACCTGCGTTGCCCGGCGGATGGACTGCTAGAGTTGCCACCCATGCACGGGCTGCACCTCACCGCCGACCTCCACGACTGCCAATGCGGCCTTCAATGGCTCACCGACCGCGACGCCCTGGGCGCGGTCTGCCTCAAGGCCGTGAGCGCCGCCGGACTACAGGCGGTGGGCAAGCTGATCCACGGCTTTCCGGCCACGCCGCAGGGGCCGGGCGGGGTCACGGCCACGGTGCTGCTGGCCGAGTCGCACCTGTGCATCCACACCTGGCCCGAGCAGCGCGGCGTGACGCTCGACGTGTACGTCTGCAACTTCAGCGGCGACCACTCGGCCAAGGCCCATGCGCTGATGGAGTGCCTGGTGTCGGTGTTTCAGCCCCTGCACAGCGAACGCAACGAGCTGCAGCGCGGACGGGTCGCAGCGTGAGCGGCAACGCGGTGCGGGCGATGATCCTGGCCGCCGGGCGCGGCGAGCGCATGCGGCCGCTGACCGACACCTGCCCCAAGCCCCTGCTGGAGGTGCGCGGCAAGCCCCTGATGCAGTGGCCGATGGAGGCGCTGGCCGTCGGCGGCTTCACCGAACTGGTGGTCAATACCGACTGGTTGGGCGCGCAGATTTCGGACCGCTTCGGCCCGAAGCCTTTGCTGGATGGGCACTCTGCGCTATCGATTTCATATTCCGACGAGGGCCGCGACTTCGGCGGTGCACTGGAAACTGCCGGCGGCATCGTGCGCGCGCTGCCGCTGCTCAGCGACGTGTTCTGGGTCGCGGCCGGCGACGTGTTCGCGCCGGATTTCGCCTTCACGCAGGCGTCGGTCGACCGCTTCGTCGCCAGCGGCAAGCTGGCGCATCTCTGGCTGGTGCCGAACCCGGCGCACAACACCAAGGGCGATTTCGGTCTCGCGGCGGACGGCCTCGCGCTCAACACGGCGGCCGAGAAATTCACCTTCTCGACCATCGGCCTCTACCGCGCCGCGCTCTTCGCGCCGCCGTACTGCGACATCCCGAACGGCAACCCGGCCGGCCGCAAAGCCCCATTGGCGCCGATCCTGCGCGCCGCGATGGACAATGAACTCGTGAGCGCCGAGCTCTACACCGGCCCCTGGACCGATGTCGGCACCCCCGAACGACTCGCCCAACTGAACACGCCAAGAAGATGACTTCAGCAGCAGCCACCACCACCACGATGACGATCTACGCCGAGCGCCGCGCACGCCTCGCATCGCAACTGGGCAAGGACGGCATCGCCGTCATCCCGACCGCGCCCGAACGGCCGCGCAACCGCGACACCGACTTCCTGTATCGCCACGACAGCTACTTCTATTACCTGACCGGCTTCACCGAGCCCAATGCCTGGCTGGTGCTGGCGGGCGACGGCCGCGCCACGCTGTTCTGCGCGCCGAAAGACCTGGAGCGCGAGATCTGGGACGGCTACCGCCTCGGCCCCGATGCGGCGCCCGCGGCGCTCGGCGTCGACGAGGCTTTCTCGGTCACCGACCTGGACGCGAAGCTGCCCAAGCTGCTCGAGAACCGCTCGACCGTGTGGTTCCCCTTCGCCATCCACAAGGGCCTGGAAAGCCGTGTCGACGGCTGGCTGCAGTCGGTGCGTGCTCGCGTGCGCTACGGCGCCCTGTGCCCCGACGAGCAGCGCGACCTGTGCGGCCCGCTCGACGAGATGCGCCTCGTCAAGGACGCGCACGAGCAGGACATCATGCGCCGCGCCGCGCAGATCAGCGCCCGCGCGCACGTCCGCGCGATGCAGCTGTCGGCCCGCATGCTGCGCGAGGGCAAGGACGCCCGCGAATACCACCTCGACGCCGAGCTGCTGCATGAATTCCGCCTCGGCGGCTCGCAGTACCCGGCTTACTACTCCATCGTCGCGGCCGGCGCCAATGCCTGCGTGCTGCACTACCGCGCCGACGCCGCACCGGTGCGCAAGGGCGAGCTGGTGCTGATCGACGCGGGCTGCGAGCTCGACGGCTACGCCAGCGACATCACGCGCACCTTCCCGGCCGACGGCAAGTTCAGCGGCCCGCAGCGCGCGCTGTACGACCTGGTGCTCGCCAGCCAGGACGCCGCGGCCGCCGCCACCAAGGCCGGCAACCGCTTCACCGACCCGCACGACGCGGCGGTGAAGGTGCTGGCGCAGGGCATGCTCGACTTCGGCCTGCTCGACGCCAGCAAGGTCGGCAATGTGCAGGACGTGATCGACTCGCGCGCCTACTTCCAGTTCTACATGCACCGCACCGGCCACTGGCTCGGCATGGACGTGCACGACTGCGGCAGCTACGTCGAGCCCACCCAGGTCGGCGAAGTGAGCGAGCGGAAGGATCCGCTGTCGAACGAAGTCATCAAGAACCGGCCCAGCCGCATCCTGCACCCAGGCATGGTGCTCACGCTGGAGCCCGGCATCTACGTGCGGCCCGCCGACGGCGTGCCCGAGCAGTTCCACAACATCGGCATCCGCATCGAGGACGACGCGATCGTCACCGCCACCGGCTGCGAACTCATTTCGCGCGGCGTGCCGGTGAAGGCGGACGAGATCGAGGCGTTGATGCGGGCCTGACGCCCGGCCAACCATGAACGTCGAGCCGCTGGCCGCCCGCTACGTCATCGAGACGACGCCCGGCGGCGGCCTTCGGGCCGTGGTACCCGCGCGCAAGCACTGGCTGTTCCTGCTCTTCATGTGCGTGTGGCTGACTGGCTGGTGCTTCGGCGAGTTCACGGCCGCGAACCAGCTGCTGCACCCGCGCCGCCACGGCACCGACGAGCGGTGGTTCCTCACGCTCTGGCTCGCGGGCTGGACCGTGGGTGGCGCGTGGGCATTCTTCTGCGTGCTGTGGCAGCTCTTCGGCCGCGAGCTGATTTCGGTCGAAGAAGGCTCGCTGGTTCATCGCGTGGAAATCTGGGGCCTGGGGCGCACGCGCGCCTATGCAATCCACGCGATTTCGCGGCTGCGGGTCGTCGAGTTCTCGTTCGATTTCTTCCGCAATCAACGCGCCGCGATGCCGCCGCTGTTCGGCGCGGGCATGGGTCCGATCGCGTTCGACTACGGACAGCGCAGCTTCAGGATCGCGCCTTCGCTCGACGAAGCCGAGGCCCGTTCGCTGATCACGATCCTGGCCGAGCGGTTGCCGCGCGCTGTGCGGGAGCTGTAGCGAGCTGGCCCACTGCGACAAGCTTTGTCATCACTACGAAGCGAGCAACAGGCTGCTCAGCGCGACGGCCGTCGCCGCGAACGCGATCCAGTGAAAGCGGCGCGGTGCGTAGCTGAGCAGCGCTACCGTGGACAGCGCCGCCGCCGTGAGCGCGCCCAGCCAGAGCACCCAGCCGATCGAGCCGCCCGCCGCCTGCAGACTCGCCCCGAGCGACAGGCACAGCAGCGCCGCGCCGCCGAGTTGCAGCCAGCGTCGCCACGCGCCCGGCGTGCTGCCGCGGCCGAAGACATCCTCGCTGTGGCGGTCCATCGCGAGGCTCAGTGCGCAGAAGCCCGCGAGCGATGCGGCGAACACCAGGCCGAGGAGCAGCGAGGAATCCATCGTCATCACGAGCCCTGGCCCGATGCGGCGAGCGTCGATGCCGGCTGCGGCGCCTGCGCCTTCTTCTCCGCATGTTGCTGCTGCTTGGCGGCAATGGACTTGCGCCGCTTGCGCTCCACGATCCACACCGCACCGGCGAGCCCCAGGCCGAGCGCGATCGTCACGAGATCGAAGCCAGCCACCGCGGCCGGACCCGAGCGCAGGCTCACGGTCAGCGGCGCGGGGCCAGTGAAGGCATTGAGCACCGGCAGCAGCATGAACAGCAGCGCGCCAGCCGAAAGCTGCGCCTGCCACATGCGCAAGGTGGGCCGCAGCAGGCCCAGCACGGCGGCCGCGCCCCAGACGATGAAGAACCAGCGGATCTCTGCCTCGCCGCGCTCCGCGATGCCGACCGGCAGCAGGCGGTTGGCCCAGAAGAAGGCAGCCATCGCGACGGGCAGGCCGGCAATCGCGCCGAGGTTGAGCCCGTCGACGAGCCGCAGGCCGAAGCTGACGCGCCCGCCCTGCTTGAGCGTCTTCGCGTATTTCTGGCGTTCCTTCACGGCCCACAGCAGGAGCCCCGTCGCGACCATCAGGCAGCCCGCGAGCCCCGAGAGGAAGAACAGCGCGCGCAGCAGCGGATCGCCGAAGCGGCCGATGTGCAGGCCGTAGAGCACGCCGCGCGTTTCCGCCGCGGGCTTGGGCACGTCGCCGAATGCGCCGATCAGCGCGCCGGTGGTGCCATTGAACATCATCGAAGGCTTCTCGTACGACAGCTGCGGCCCCTCGGCGCGGGTAAGCGCGACGATCGCATTGGCGTCGTTGGGCTGGTGCACGGTGATGCGGCCCACGGCGGCGCCGTTCCAGTGCGCGGAAGCCTGCGCCATCATCGGCGCGATGGGCGCGAGCGGTGCCTTGCTGCCCGAAGCCTTGACCTGGTCGCGGCCGGTGCCTGGAAACACCTCGGAGAAGAAGGCCTGCTCGCCGCCGCGATCCCTGTAGGCCGCCTGCGGAGCCCAGGGCATGTACATGAACATCAGCGTGACGAGGCCGGTGTACGTGATCATCAGGTGATAGGGCAGCGCGAGCACCGCCGTCACGTTGTGCGCATCGAGCCACGAGCGCTGGCCCTTCTTCGGGCGGAAGGTGAAGAAGTCCTTGAAGATGCGCTTGTGCGTGACGATGCCGCTGAAGATCGCCACCAGCATGAACATCGCGCAGAAGCCGACGATCCAGCGCGCCCACTGCGCGGGCATGTAGTGCAGGTCGAAATGCAGGCGGTAGAAGAACTCGCCACCGCGCGTGACGCGAGCAGCGGAGAGGGCCTCGCCGGTGGCGGGGTCGAGCGAGACGCGGTCGAAGCGGCGGCGCGGCTTGTCGCCGGATGCGGCACCCGGGGCGGGCGCGGCGAGATACAGCACGTCGGCCGACGGCTGGCGCTCGGTCGGCATGTTGATGAACCAGCGCGGGCTGCTCGCACCATGCTTCTGCAGATAGGCCACCGCGCCCTCGGCCACCTGAAGCGGCGGCACCGGGGCCTGCGCGACCGCATGCAGCTCGGGCTTCATCCAGAAAGTGATCTCGTCCTTGAAGTACGAAGCCGTGCCGGCCGCGAACACCATGAACAGCACCCAGCCGACCAGCAAGCCCGACCAGGTGTGCAGCCAGGCCATCGACTGGCGGAAGCCTTCTTTCATGCGGCGCCTCCGGCAGCGTGCATGAGCAACAGCAGGAACAGCCCCAGCACCGCCGCGACAACGGCAAGGCCGGACCATGCGCGCAACGCGGTGCGCGCGGCGAAGACCCACATCACCGCGAGCGCGAAGATGGCGAAGGAAGCGAGCAGGCCGGTCATCGTGGCTTCGCTGCGCGTCATGCCGAAGACGGCGGGCAGGCATAGCGCGAGCACGACGGAAGACAGCGCCGCGACGCCATAGCCGCCCGCGATGGCGGCAATCGCACGTGAAGCCACGCCGAGGCGACGGCGAACGCCAGCGCTCACGACGCGCGCCGGACGGCGTGCGAGGTCGTTCGGAGATTCATGAAGAGGGAGAAGAAAGCCCAGAAAGATGAGAATGATACTCATCTGACAAGATTTCCCCCACCCGCCCCACCTGCGATCCGGGGCATTCCCGCCCCGGACACACCAATCACTTCGCCTGCAGCAGCGCCCCCGCCTCCAGCAGCACCAGCTCGTTGTCGTCCGCCTTGTTCGGCTCGCGGCTGCTCGAGAAGGGCAGGTTGTTGTCGTTGCCGACCACGATGTGCGTGGCGTCCACCACGTCGACGTTCTCGATGGTGAAGAACGGGAACTTCAGCACGCCGTCGTTCAGGGGCTTGCGCGCGAGCTTGTTCGGGTCGGCGATGTTCAGCAGGTCGATGTAGCCGATCTTGCGCACCGGGCCGCCCACGTTGGCGTCGCTGAGCTCGACCTTGTAGACGCGCTTGAACTTCGCGATGTCGTGGAAGCAGTCGGTACGCTTCTGGCCTTCGGGGCAGGCCTTGTCGCTCGTGCCTTCGCCGTTGTCGCGCTCGATGATGAGGCCCGTGGCGCCGTCGATCATGTTGAAGTCGCCGATGGCGTTGCCGTTGGCCTCGAGCACGTACTTCCAGTGGCGGCCGGTCCACTTCTCGGTGGCCACGTCGAACTCCAGCACGCGCAGCGCTTCCTTGCCTTCGACCTTCTCGTAGTCCTTGGCCTCGGCGTTCCACACCGGGCCTTCGAGCAGCGCATACAGCTTGCTGCCGTCCTTCGACGCGGCCATGCCTTCGAAGCCCTTGGAGCGCTTGATCTGGAAGTCGACCGCGCCGCCAGGAGCGCCCGGCGTGGTCACGGCCGGATGGTCGGGCGAGCGCACGACCTTGCCGTCGACCAGCGTGTCGTACACCGCGAGCACCTTGCCCTTGAGGTCGGCCTTGATGAGGAAGGGGCCGAACTCCTCGCCGATCCACAGCGCGCCGCCTGCGAACTGGAAGCTCTCGGGGTCGAAGTCGGAGCCTGTCAGGTAGCGCTGCTTGGTGCCTTCGTGGACGATGCGGAAGGGCACCTTCTTGTCGGGGTCGTGCAGGAAGATGGTGTTGATGCGATTGAACTTGCCGCTCTTGAAGTCCACCTTGTAGTGGTTCAGGTAGAGCATGAAGTCGGGCGAGTTGGCCTTGGCGCCCGCGCCGTTGTCGGTGAGGATCCAGAAGCTGCCGTCGTCCATCTTCTTGATGCCCGAGTGGCCCTGCAGCGGCTGGCCCTTGAAGGGCAGCGACACGCCGGTGCCGCGACCGGCCGACAGCCCTTCGACCGAGCCCGGTGCATCCACGCGCTTGCCGGTCGTGAACTTGCCGCTGACCTGCAGGTCGGCCGGCGCATCCTTCGGCGCGGGAACGAAGCTTTGCGCGGGCAGCACGGCGTGGCCGGAGAGCGTGGCGGGGAAGGCGGTCTGGGCGGCCGCACTGCCGCACGCGAGGGCGGCGGCGAGAGCGACGAAAGACAAGGAGGAAAGACGCGTCATGAGCGACAAAGTGTTCAAGTTGAAACCGCGTGACCATGCCGAGAAGGCATGACGCCACCGTGACATCCACTCCGCGTCAGGGCGCGATATCAACTGTTAACTCGCGCGACTCCGCGCGGCCCTGGTCATCGACCGCGCGCAGCAGGTAGCGCCGGCCCGATGTCGCCAGGTCGGGCATCCAGGTGATGCCTTCGCCGGGCGCGGCGCGGCCGATGAGCGCATCGTCGGCAAACCAGTAGATCGCCTGCGTACCCGCAGAGGCCTCGGCGCGCAGCACCAGCGGCTCGGGCTTCTTCGCGCGCAGCGTGTGGCGCACGCCGCGCAGGGGCGAAGTGATGAGCGGTGCACCTTCCTGCGCGTCGCCTTCGGTCTTGTCGCAGCCATCGGCGGGCGCGCTCGCGCGGGGCAGGCCGGCCTGGCGGAACAGCCGGCGCATGTCGCTGCCCCACTGCTCCACCACCTGCTGGCGCGCGTTGGGCTGAGGGCCGCAGACCACCTTGCCCGTCGTCTCGTCGACCCACACGGCGCGGTGCAGGTTGCTCACCTGGATAGGCGACTTGCCGGCGATGAACCACGTCATGGTGCGTACCGGGCACAGCGCGTCGGGCAGGCCTCCGGTCGCCGTGCAGACCTCGACCTGGCGCAGGTCCGGTGGCTGGCGCGACGCCACCTCGCCCGGGTCGAGCCGCTCGGCGCGCAAGGCATCGATCATGCGCAGGAAGAGCGGCGCGGCCGCGTCGACGCCCACAAGCGCAGGATTGCTCGTGCCATCGAAGTTGCCCACCCACACCACCAGCACGTGGCGGCCGAAGACGCCGGCCGTCCACGCATCGCGGAAGCCCCAGGAGGTGCCCGTCTTCCATGCGATGGCAGGGCGCGCCGGCAGCGTGGTGTCGGGGCGCGGCGTGTGGCGCAGCATGTCGAGCGTGATGAACGACGCTTCCTCGCTCAGCAGGCGCAGCGGCTGCGCTGTCTTCCCGTCGGGTGCGGGCTGCGTGTAGCGGATGGGCTGCGAGACGCCGCCGTTGGCCAGCGTCGCGTACATGCCCGCCAACTCCTCGGGCGTGACCTCGCCACCGCCCAGCACCAGCGCGAGGCCGTAGTGCTGTTCGCTCTGCAGCTTCTGCACGCCGGCCAGCCGCATGAAGTCGTAGAGCCCCGGCTTCGAGAGTTTCGCGGCCACGGCCACGGCGGGCACGTTGCGGCTGCGGATCAGCGCCTCCTGCGCCGGCAGCGGACCGGCGAAGCGGTGGTCGAAGTTCTCGGGCGTGTAGGGGCCGAAGGAGGTGGGCGCGTCCTTCAGCATCGTCTTCGGATGCAGCAGCCCCTGGTCGAGCGCCAGCGCATAGATGAAGGGCTTGAGCGTGGAGCCCGGCGAGCGCTTGGCCAGCACGCCGTTGACCTGGCCCGAGATGGCGTCGTTGCGGAAATCGGCCGAGCCGATCATCGCGCGCACGTGCATCGTCGAGGCATCGAGCAGCAGCGCGCTCGCGTTGTTCATGCCGACGTCGGCATGCGCGCGCAGGTACTGGCCCATCACGCGTTCGAGCGTGGCCTGCATGCGCAAGTCGATGGTGGTGCGCACTTCCTGCACGCCGCGCTCCTGCGCGAGCAGCATGTCGGTGGCGTGCGGCGCCAGAAATGGCAGGCTGCCGCGCGACTGCGCCGACAGCGCAAGCTGCGCATCGGGCGCGTGCTGCTTCGCGGTCGGGTCGCGCTCGGCCCACAGCGCCCACAAGCGTTCGCGTGCCGACTGCAGCTCCGCATTGCGGCCGCGCTCGGCGATGCGCTTGACGGGGTTCTGCGGAATCACCGCGAGCGTCAGCGCTTCGGGCAGGCTCAGCTTCGCGGCGTCCTTGCGGAAGTAGATGAGGCTCGCGGCCTGCACGCCCTCGATGTTGCCGCCGTAGGGCGCGGTGTTGAGATACGCCTCCAGGATGTCGTGCTTGCTGAAACGAGCCTCCAGCCACAGCGCCGCGAATATCTGCGCCACCTTGCCGGTGGGCGTGCGGCTGTCGATGCCGTAGACGCGGCGCGCCAGCTGCATCGTGAGCGTCGAGCCACCCTGCCTGCGCTCGCCGCTGGCGATGCGCCACGCGCTGCGCGCCAGCGCGGCGGGGTTGACGCCGGGGTGCCCGTAGAAGCGCCGGTCTTCGTACAGCAGCACCGCATCGACCAGCGTGGGCGAGATCCGCTCCAGCGGCACCCAGAGGCGGTATTGCTCGTCGGCAGCGAGCGTGAGCCGCATCAGCTCGCCGCCCTGCGCATAGACGGCGCGCGAGCTGCCGACGGTTTCGCTCAACGCCGCGTGCGGCCAGAGGCGCAGCAGCGCGAGCACGAAGACAGCCGCCAGCGCCCACAGCGCGGGCTTGCGCAGCCTCCTTCCTGCAGACGCGATGCCGATGCGCATGGCCAGTCTCGCCTCAGTTGGCAACCACCTGGAACCGCGCGCCCGCCGAGCGCGAGAACACGCGCCGGTCGTACATCGCCTCGCCGTAGGCTGCCGGCACCACGTAGTCGCCCACGTTGGTGGCACGCGCCTTGTAGGTCACTTCGAGCAGGTCCTTGCTGACGCTGCCGTAGAACACGACGCGGTCCTCGCGGATGTCGGCGTACTGCACTTTCCACGAGCCGCCACCGCCGAGGCGCTTCTTCCAGATCGGCGCGTCGGCGTTGGCCGCATCGTCGTCGCCCACGGCCTGCAGCACCGGTTCCAGGCCGCCGGGCAGCACGTCGACCAGTGCCACGTCGTTGAGCTGCTCGCGCTCCAGGCTGCGCACGCGCACCCGCACCGTGACTTCTTCGCCGAGCTTCGCCTTGGCGATCGGGTTGCCCTTGGCATCGAGCACCTCGTGGAAGATCTCCAGGCCCTTGTTCACCGGCGTGGCGGGCACGTTGCGCTCGAAGCCCTGTTCGGCCCAGCTGTAGTACAGGTTGAAGTCGCTGTCGTTCGACAGCCTGAGCTTCGCCGTACCTGCCGGCACCGCGGCGCGCGTGATCGGGTTCACCGCGCCCAGCGCGAGCGCTGCTGCCTGACCCTGTGCGTTTACGGCGCTCGCCGAGAGCTTGCCCTCCACGTTCTGCCCGACGGCCTCGAAGTACGAGTCGACCGCAAGCAGCATCGAGGCCGACGACAGGCTGTTGTACCAGCCATCGCGCACCATCGCGGCCATGCCTTCCCACACCGCGGGCTTGATCGTCTTCAGGCGCGCCGGGAAGTGGCGGCCCACCAGGTGCAGCGTCATGCTGTCGTGCACCAGCGGGTCGTAGTAGGCACCCCAGACGTTGCGGCGCTGCTTCTTCTCGGTGCGCGCGAGCAGATCGGCCCACACCGGTTCGAGCAGCTCGTTGGCCACCTGCTCCTGCTTCACGAGCTGGTAGCTTGCGGCGAGGTACACGGCGCCGAGGTCGTCGCCCCAGCCCGCGCCCTGCCGCGACAGCTGCTTGCGGCGGGCTTCGCGCAGGTTGGCCAGTGCGGCCGGCGCGACGATGCCCTGGCGCGTCAGCAGGTAGGCCGCCTGCGTGCGCTGGCGCCAGCCGTCGAGCGTGCTGTCGCCGCTGCCGAGCCAGCCCTGCAGGTAGGTGTTGGCCTTCTGCAGAAGGTCTTGCGGCACGGGCAGCTTGTGGTCCTTGGCCTCGACCAGCAGCTGCACCGCATAGAGCGTGGCGAAGGGGTCGGTGCCGGCGCCGGGCCACAGCGAGAAGCCGCCATCGGCCGTCTGCCGCGCGCGCAGCTGCACGAGGTAGCGCTCGAAGGTCTTGCGTGCCTCGGGCAGCGGGCCTTGCTCCGGCGTACGGCCGCGCGCCATCTCCTTCACCAGCTCGGGGCGGCCCGAGAGCAGCACGGCCGGGAAGGTCTGGCTCGTGATCTGCTCGGTGCAGCCGTGCGGATACGCCTCCAGGTACTGCATGAGACCGGTCGCGAAGGCCCACGGCGCGGCCGACACGGCCACGTCGCTCTGGCGGAAGTTCGGATACAGGTCGGCCTGGCTCGAGATTTCTCCCGCGCGCTGGAAGCTGCCGGCCTGCACCAGCGTGACGAAGGGCGATGCGGGCCGCACGCTCACTTCGGTTGAAAGACGCGTGCTGTAGTTCTTGTGCGTCGATGTGAACACCAGCGCCGACGAACCCAGCACCGCCTGCTCGCCCGGCTTGGCGCGCACGTTGAACTTCGTGCTGGCTTCGCCGCGCTCGTTGACCTTGAGCGTCTGCGTGGCGTCGCCCACCACTTCGAGCCCGCCCGAGGCGGTGAGCGTGAGCGCGATGGGCGCTTCCTTGCCCGAGCCCACGATGTTGTTGGCCAGGCCCACGCCCACCTCGACGGTGTCGCCGGGCGCCATCGCGAGCGGTGCGTTCGGCAATATCACCATGTCGCCGCGCACCACGGTGCGGGTGCTCTTGGCGGCGGTGGTCTCGTCGTTCACGGCCACGGCCATCACGCGCAGGCTGCCGTTGAAGCTCTCGGGCACGGTGTAGCTGAACTCGCGACTGCCGTTCACGTCGACCAGGCCCGACCAGTAGGTCACCGGCTTGTCGCGCTTGCGCTTGAACGGGTTCAGGTGCTTGCCGAGTTCGCCCTCGCCGTCACCGCCGGGTGCCGCACCCTGCATGAGCTTCTTGAACTCCGGCAGGATCAGGTCGAGCGTCTGCAGCGTGCCGACCTCGAGCGCGCGCTTCTGGAAGAAGTGCTTCAGCGGATCGGCCGTCTTGTAGCGCGCCACCTGCAGGATGCCTTCGTCCACCGCGAACACCACGGCGCGCGTGGGCTTGTCGCTGGTGAGCTTCATCTTCACGGTCTGCCCCGGCTTCACCAGCTCGGTGCTGGTGAGCTGCAGGTTGGCGGTGCGCTTGGTCAGCGCGGTGGCGAAGGGCACGACGCCGTACGACAGCGGGCTCATGTAGACCTCGTCGGAGGCCGGGTCGCGCACGAAGTGCACGTTGATGTAGCCGGTGCCCTCGAAGTCCTTGGGCAGGGTGATCTTCTGCACCGAAGCTGTCTTGTCGGTCTTGAACCATGCGTGCGCGTAGACCTTGTCTCGCTCGATGGTGATGAGGCCGGCACCCACGTAAGGCGCGCGGATGCTCACCGCGATCTCCTGGCCCGGCTCGTAGTCCTTGCGGTCGAGCGTGAGCTGCAGCTCGGCGTTGCGGTCGAGCGAGCGCGACACGTTGGCGTTGCCCGCCACGCTGTATTCCACGCGGTTGAGCTCCAGCCCCTGCGCGTTGCGCACCACGTAGGCAAAGTTGCCGGGCGCGCCGGTGTCCAGCGCCACGTTGTTGCCGGCCGCGGCGATGGCGAAGGGCTTCTCGTCGAGCACGATCTCCTTGCGGCGCGACTCGTAGCGGTACAGGCCGTTGTCCTGCTTGATCAGCACCGACAGCACCTTGCGCTCGACGCGCTCGATCTTCAGGTCGGCCACGGCCGTCTTCTTCGCCTGCGGGTCGATGGCGATCACGGTGGCGTTGCGCGTGGCGCCCTTGCTCACGTAGCTGGTGTCGCCGTCGACCTTCACGCCGACTAGGTAGGGCATGTCGCTCACCAGCGTCTGGGCCTCGGCCGACACGCTGCGCCCGCCCTCGGGCTCGAAGGCCTTGGCAAGCACGTGCACCTGGTAGGTGGCGGCGTCGAAGCGCGAGAGGCGCAGGTCGAACTCGGCCTTGCCGTCGGCACTCGTCTGCACGCTGCCCAGGTCGTCCACCTGCTTCTCGGTGGCGCGCTGCGGGTCGAAGAAGGCGTAGTCGGTGAACGCACGGAACACCGGGAAACCGGGGCTCAGCGTGAGCGTGCCTTCCACCTTGCGGTCGGGCGCGGGCGTGCCGAAGAGGTTCTGCACGTCGACGAGCGCCTTCAGGTCCTTGGGCTTGACCCAGCCTTCCGCCACCTCGCTGCTGAGCTTGGCAGTGACCTTGGTGCGGTCGGGCAGGAACTCCTGCACCTTCACGCTGGTGCTGCCGATCAGCAGGCCCTCGACCTCGGGCGTGCCGGGCGAGGACTCGCGCGGCAGGTAGAGGTTGACGGTGTAGTTGCCGGTGGGCGAGGTGTCCTGCGTGGTGTGGGCGATTTCCGCCGCGCCGCCGGGGCCGAGCTTGAGCTTTTCGCGGCGCACGCTGAGGCCGCGTGCGTCGATGATCTCGGCTTCGAGCGGCAGGTCGCGCAGCGAGGTGGCCCAGTTGCCGGCCTTGACCATCATCGCGATGTGCATGGTGTCGCCGGGGCGGTAGATGCCGCGGTCGCTGAAGACGTACGCGGTCATCTGGTTCGGCACGCCGGCCGCGCGCAGGCCGCCGACGTCGAAGCGCGAGATGTCGAGCGTGCGGTCGCTGCGGTTGAAGGGCAGGAAGCTCAAGTCGCCGTCCTTGCGCACGACCAGCACCACGGGCGCCTTCTCGCGCTGGTAGCCAGCGAGGTTGGGCAGCCTGGCGGCGCCGGTCGCGTCGGTGGCCTGCGACGCGACGATCATGCCGTTGCGGCCCCACACCTCGACCAGTGCGCCGGCCACGGGCTGGCCGTTGGCGATGCTCTGCACGAACACGTCGCGCGTGCCGTCGAGCGACTTCTTGGCGACGATGCCCAGGTCGGTGACGAGCACCAGGCGCTGGTCGAGCTGCTGCTCGGGGCTGCCGCCTTCGCCGTTGTTGCCTTCCTCGTCGGAAGACTGCTCCTGCTGCTCTTCTTCGGGCTGGGCCTGTTGCGCGTCGCCTTCGGGCTTCTTCTTCGCCTTGGGGTCGTAGCCCTGCACCTTGAGCAGGAACACGCCGCGGCGGTCGGCCACGTCGTTGCGCAGGTATTCGGCGAAGTCGACGGTCTCGTAGTGCGCCTTGCCGGCGGGAACGCTGAGTGGAATCTCTTTCTGGAAGCGGTCGACGAGGTTGTCCGGCTGCAGGCTGCCGAAGAACTGCGGATGCGCGAAGTCGCCGTTGGTCTGCGTCACCAGGTGCTGCAGCTGCTGCGGCAGCAGGCGGCCGATCTCGAGGCGAATGCCGGGCAGGTCGCGCACCAGGATCGGCAGCTTGCGTTCGCCCGACAGCGCCAGCAGCGAGCCCTGGCTCATGATGGTGAGCTCGGGCGCGAAGGTCTTGAGCAGGCGGATGTCCTGGTGCGCCGCACCGAGCTGGTAGCCACCGGGCGTCTTCAGGCCCTTGGCCACGCGCACCAGCAGGTAGCGGCCGCCTTCGGCCTGGGGCATGCGGAAGCTGACCATCTCGGTCACCTCGCGCTCGCTGGCGATGGGCTGCAGGCTGAGCTTCTTCGCGCGGCGCAGCACGGCGTCGGTGACCTTCGCCGGATCGGCTGACCAGTCGAACTTGTCTTCAGGGTCGCCCTTGGCTTCTTCCGTCACGGGCAGCAGCCAGGCCTGCACCACGCGCGCCATTTCGCGCTCGTGCACCGGCATCGAGGCGGTGACGTGCATCACGTGCTCGGGCTCGCCGTTCTCGCCCGTGACGATGGTGGGCTCGATGCTGGCAATGGAGAGGCTGAAAAGGCCGGGGATGTCGACCGCGCGCGACTGGTCGTTGCGAAGCGCCGGGCCGCCCTTCTGCGCGACCGTGCCGGAGGTGAGGCTGAGGATCGCCGGACGCGTCTTCTCGGGAATGGGCAGCGGCTCCGACTGCAGGGTGGCGGTGAGGCGCAGCTTGTCGTAGCTGACGGTGAACTTCTCGCTCGCGCACTTGCCCACGCTGAAGAACGAGCTGCTGCAGGGCTGGTCGTAGGTCAGCACGAGGCGCTTCTCGAACTCGGCTGTGTTGACGGGGTGCGAGAAGCGCACCTGGAAGAGCGCGCGGCGCACGTTGGCCTGCACCGGGTCCTGATAGAACTCGGCGCCGGCGATCTGCGCGGTGAATTCGGGCGAGGTGAACTCGTACTTGCGTTGCGCCAGTTCGATGTGCGGCGCGAGAGCGCTGTCGGCGAGCTGCACCTTGTAGGGCTGGCCGATGGGCCAGTCCTGGGCGGGCAGGAACTCGAGCCGGTTCTGCCTGGTCCACGTCCAGCGGCCAGCAATGGCGGGCTCGGTGGTGACGCCGATGGCCTCCTGGCCGACACGCGCGATGGGTGCAACGGAGGCGGAGAAGTTGATGACGAAGGGGTTCGGTCCCTTGTCGAACTCGATCTGCGTGCGTTGCGGCGCATCGCTCTTGGCGGTAGCAACCACAGGTTCGACCCGATCAGGCGTGAGTCCGTGCCACCACTTGATCACATGGGGGCTGGCCGCCCAACCCGCCAGCACGACCAGCAGGAGAAGCACCAGCCATGCGAGGCGCTGCTGCAGCCACTGCAGGCCGAAGAGCATGAAGGCGCCCACGATGCGCAGCCAGCCCGGTGGTCGCCAGGAACCGATGAGTCCGCGGGCCAGCGGACGCAGGAAGCCGAGCACGCGACCCAGCCCGGTGAAGAGCACGTCGCTGAGCGACGCGAGTTTTCTGTTGGCGACTTGAAGCATGGAGGCTCCCACTGTGTTTTTGTTGGCGCCCGCGAGTGTGCGAGCCGTCTGTGAAGCAATGGCGCTGTGTGTGAAGTCTTGGTGAAAACTGCACAGCCCGCGCCCGGCGGCATTTCAACGGGTCATAGCTGGGGCTTGTTCACCATCAGGTAGAACACGACCACCATGGCCGCGAAGGCCGGGTAGCCGAGCAGCTCCCACCAGCGTTGGTAGCGTGCGTAGAGCGGCGGCAGCGCGGCCACGTCGCGATGCGCCTGCGCCGCAAGCGCCGCCATGCGGATCTGCAGCCACACCACCGGCAGCCAGCAGGCCCCCGCGAATACGAACAACCCCAGCGAAATCGCCAGCCACGGCGTCGACAGCGGCCATCCCGCCATGTGCGCCAGCGCGAAACCGGTGACCGGCTGGAGGATGACGGTGGGCGTCGTGAACCACCAGTCGGCGCGCACCACCAGCCGGCTCACCACCGCCTGCGCGGGCACGCTGCCGCTGCGGTTGGCGAAGAACATGTAGAAGGCCGAGCCCAGCCCCGTGCCGACCATCAGCACGCTGGAGACGATGTGCAGCCACTTGAGGACGAGGTAGGTGTTCATGTCATGAGGCGGCGCGCCGGTACAGGTGCCAAAGCAGGGTGGCGATGGGGAGGTTCTTGAGCAGCGGGCCGAGCGGATGCAGCCACAGGTTCGGCTGCAGCACGGTCGCCACCAGTGTCATGCCGAGCATCAGGGCCAGTGCCGCCGCATAGCTGGCGCGGCCGGGCCACCGCCACAGCGCAATACCGACCGCGAGATCGGCCGCCGCGCCGCCAACGATCAGCAGCTGCACCAGCCATTGCGGCGAAGCGATGCCCGCTTCGGCCAACACCTGACGGCTCTGTCCGTTGAGTTCGACGATGCTGGCGACGGCGGTGAAGAGCCATACGGCGACAAGGCTCAGGCGCAGCAGGCGGTCGGTCTGATTGGCAGGGCTGCTGCTCATGCGGTGGCCGGGTTTTCTTCTTCGACCACGTCGGTCACCATGCCCCAGCGCGCGAACTCGGGCTCGAACTCGGCAAGGTCAAGCAGGCCGGCACAGGCATTCGCACCGATAGGCAGTGCATCGTCGCCGCGCGCAAGACGCCGGGCCAGCAGGATGGCAGCCATGCAAGGAATCTCCGGGCCGTGATTGTCGTCGGCGGCGATGTGCCAGGCGCGGCGTGCCGGCGCGCCTTGTGAATCGGTGCCTTCCACGCGCACGACCATGCCGCCCAGCGCCGTGCCCAGCGCGTCGAACACGCCGCCGGCGAAATGCAGCAGCGGCGCCAGCTTCTGCGGCGCGGGCAGCAAGCCGATGCGGTGCATGAACGCCATGAAGGCGAAGGCTCGCTGCGCCAGCCCGACTTCGAGCGCGGCGCGGAACATCACCGACTGCACGCCGGCATGGCGCGCGGGAAAGAGTTCGAGGTCGGGAATGTCGCAGAGCGCCCCGCGTCGCGGCTTCATGCGCGCGAACTCGACCTTCACCGGATCGGCCCAGCCGGGCTGCTCGCCCCAGCGACCGTCCTGCCAGACACGGATCGGCTCGCCGCAGTAGGCCAGCACGCCGGCCAGCGTGGCCTCGCCGCGCGGCGCTCCCTGCGCTGGGGCAATGCAGATGTCGATGCTGCGGATGCCCCGCCAGCCGGCCGTGAGATGGTCGACCACGGCGGACGACAGGGCGGGCACGGTGCTGGCTCCGCTGACTGCCAGGCGGCCCGCCTCCCGGAAGACGGCATCCAGCGCGGCAGGAAAGTCGCACACGAAGCGCCTGCCGTCGGCCAGGTCGATGTAGTGCGCGCCCGCCGCGGCAACGGCCTGCGGTACTCGGTAGTCCTGGTTCTGGAAGGGGCCGGCGGTATGGATCACCAGTTGCACGCCCAGCCCGCGCAGGGTGTCCGCGAAGTCGGCCGCCTGCACGTCGATGCGCACGCCGGTCGCACCGCCGCCCAGCGATGCCGCGAACTCGGTCGCGCGCCGCGCGCCGCGCCCTGCCACCAGAAGTTCGATGCCGGGGCTGCCGGCCAGCGCGCGGCTGATGCGCGCACCGAAGTTGCCGTAGCCGCCGAGCACCAGCGTCTTCATGCTGCTGCCGCCGCGTCCGTTCCGGCGACGTGCCCGCGCGTGAAAGCCTCTTCGAAGATCGAGTAGCCCGACCAGTCCGCATGCGCGAACGACAGCCGGCCTGCGATGACGCTGCCGCGATGCGCCGCGTCGGGCGCCGTGCGCTGCGAGCCGATCTGCGCCAGCAGGCCAGGCCTGGGGATCGACATGGCGTGCCCATAGCGCGTGATGTCGATGCGCGTGGCGAGCGAAGGCAAATCGGGGTGTGGCACCGACAGCTCGGCGAGCAGGTCGTCGCGCCAGCCGGTCCACGGGCGCTCGAGCAGCAGCTTGCGGCCGTCGGCGGTGTCGTACCCGCTCGGTCCCAGCGGACGGTACCAGCTGAGCACCGTGCCGCGCGGCGTCGGGTCGAGCGACTGGTGGCGCGCGTCGACATAGCCCAGGCCCTTGGTGCCGTAGATCACGTTGTCCCAGCTCGGCGCAGCGCCCGGCCGGTCGGCCAGCGGGCCGCGCAGGTGCACGTTGGCCACGAGCCAGGGCGCGTAGCGCACGTGGGCGGCGGCGTTCTTCAGCACCTCGGGCGGGTTCTCGACCACGCGCGCGGCGATGAACACGGGCAGCGCGACGATGCAGCGCTCGGCCTGCCAGCGCACCATGGATTTCGATGCCGCGTCCCACGCATCGACTTCGACCCCGCCGCGCACTTCCGCGATGCGCGTGACGACGCTGCCGGTGCGCAGGCGCTCGCCGAGCGGCTTGGCGAGCTGCTTCGTGAGCCAGCCGTTGCCTTCGGGCCAGGTGAGGATGCCGTCGCGTTCGGGGCTCGAATCGTTGACGCTGCCCGTCGGGTCGCCGGGCGCATGGAAGCCGTGCCGGCTCGCGAAATAGTGGATGCCGGCCCAGGCCGAAACCTGCGCGATGCCGGCGCCGTAGTCGTCGCGGCAGCAGTAGTCGAGGTACCAACGCAGCTGCGCGTCGCTGAAGCCTTCGCTGTCGAGCCAGCTCACGAAGCTGATGGCGTCGAGTGCCAGCAGTTCGGGTGTGACCGCAACCTTGAGCGTGGGAATGGCGAAGTGCGCCGCGTGCTGCAGCGCGTCGATGCGCTGCGCGAACTTGCGGTACTGCGCGAGCGTGGCCTCGCCCACGCCGTGCACGGGCAGCAGGCCGTCCTGCCATTCACCGTGGAGGAACAGGCGCTCCTGCGGGCTGTGGCAGAGAGTGACCTCGTCGTATTCCCAGCGGCCCGCCGCGCGGCGGCGCAGGCCGAGTTCTTCCAGCAGGTCCTGCACCTCGCGCGCATCGTCGCCGGGCACGGGCAGGTAGTGCGCGCCGAGCGGGCAGGCGATGCCGTTGACCATGCCGCCGCGCGCGTTGCCGCCAGCGGTGTCTTCGAGTTCGAGCAGCGCGAAGTCGTCGATGCCCGCGAGCCGCAGGGCACGCGCGGCCGCGAGGCCCGCGACGCCGCCGCCGGCAATCACCACGCGCGTGCGCTTCACCGTGGCGGGCGATGCGCTCCTGAGCGCGCCATCGCGCATCGCGTGGCCACGCGTGACGTCGATGCCGGTGAAGCCGCCCTCGATGGGCGGCTGTGGCGCCTCGCAGCCGGCGAGCGCGAGAGCGCCCGCGGCCCCTGCCGCAGCCCCGAGAAATCCACGCCGCCTCATTCGCACCTGCCTGTTCCAGGAACACCGCGGAACCGGCTTTGCCGGGCCGCTGGTGTTGCCCCCGGCGAGGGGGTTGGCGCAGCGACACGAAGTGCGCGAAGCCTGGGGGAGACCATTTAATGCGCCATTACCTTGCCCCACTCTTGCTCATAAGTGGTGACCAGGGTTTGGTTCGACAGCCGGTTCACCTCGGCCGGCACGCGCGCCATGTCGAGCGGGAAGTCGAACATCAAGGGCAGCGTGGAGGGCGACAGGAAGCGCAGCCCCGAGGGCAGCGCATCGGGCATGCGATACGGCCGGCGGCTCGCGATGATGTAGCCCCATTCGCCAAAACTGGGAACATGCGCGTGGTACGGCGTGGCGCGCAGGCCCACCGATTCGATGGTGGTCGCCACAGTCCAATAGCTCTTGCGCGCCACCAGCGGCGAGGTCGTCTGGATCACCGCGTAACCGCTGGCCGACAGGCGCTTCTCGAGCAGTGCGTAGAAGCTGTTGGTGTAGAGCTTGCCGATGGCGAAGTTGGTCGGATCAGGAAAGTCGACCACGATCACGTCGAACATGTCGCCGGGCTGCTGCAGCCACTGGAAGGCGTCGGTGTTGACGATCTTCACCTTCGGCGAGGAGAGCGAATGGCCGTTGAGCGCCGCCAGCGTCTCGTGCTCGGTGAAGAGCTTCGTCATGTTCGGGTCGAGCTCCACCAGCGTGACCGACTCGACCGATGGGTACTTGAGGATCTCGCGCACCGCCATGCCATCGCCGCCGCCGAGCACCGCGACCTTCTTCGGCGCGCCCTGCGCGGCCATCACCGGGTGCACCAGCGCCTCGTGATAGCGGTATTCGTCGCGCTCGGCGAACTGCAGGTTGCCGTTCAGGAACAGCCGGTGCCCCAGCAGCCCGCGCGTGACCACGATGCGCTGGTAGGGCGAGGTGGCGCTGAAGACGATGCGGTCCTGGTAGAACTTGTCCTCGGCCAGCGTGGTGATGTGGTCGGCGCCGACGAAGGCTCCCACCAGCGCCGCCAGCGCGAGAAAGCAGGCCAACGCATGCGCACCTACGCGGCGCAGCTCATGCCGGAACAGCCACAGCGCCCACACCGCCACGGCCGCGTTCATGAAGCCGAACAGCAGGCCGGTGCGGATCATGCCGAGCTGCGGCACGAGGATGAGCGGGAAGGCCACCGACACCGCGAGCGCGCCGAGGTAGTCGAAGGTGAGAACCTGCGACACCAGGTTCTTGAGCACGATGTTGCGCTTCAGGATGCGCATCACCAGCGGGATCTCCAGGCCCACCAGCGTGCCCACGACCATCACGAGGCCGTACAGCAGCAGCCGGAAGGCGCCCGGCGCGTAGGCGTTGGCAAGGAACAGGATCGCCGGCAGCGCGCCGCCGATCAGCGCGACCATCAGCTCGATGCGAAGGAAGTGCGCCGGCAGCTGGCGGTCGAAGTACCGCGAGAGCCAGGAGCCCACGCCCATCGCGAACAGGTAGGTGCCGATGATGGTGCTGAACTGCAGCACCGAATCGCCCAGCAGGTAGGAGCTGAGCGCAGCCGCCGTCAGCTCGTAGACCAGGCCGCAGGCAGCGACCACGAACACGCTGGCGAGCAGCGCGATCTCCACGGGTTGCGGCCCCCGCGCGTCCGGGGTGCGCGCGGGCAGGGCCGCGTCGCTCAATGGATTGCAGCAGCCACGATGATGCTGATGCCCAGGCTCATTGCCGCCACGACGAGGCCCAGCGCCACGTTCTGCTTCTCGACGATCTCGCCCCACAGGTCGTAGGGCGTGATCTTGTCGATGATCAGGAAGCAGAGCCAGAAGATCACGACGCCGATCAGCGCGTACACGAGCGATCCGAGGACCACGCCCGGTTTCAGCCATTCAAATCCCATGGGGACCTCCAGTCGTAGTAGTGATGAGAGACACGGCGTGCATCTTCGCCGTCATTTGTGGCCGCCGCCACTCGAATAGCCGCCGTAGGAGCCGCCCGAGCTGCGGTAGCCGCCGGACGATCCGCCGCTGCTGCTGGAGCAGGTGCTCAGGATGATCAGCAGGATGATGATCACGACGACGATGAGGATGATCGTGCCGCAGCCCAGCCCCGAGGCCGCGCTCACGGGCAGCGCGTCGGAGCGCTTGAACATGTCCTTCTTCGCGTCGAGCTTGAAGGCGGTGGCCACCGCGCCGCTGTCGACCTTGCTGCCCGAGGACCATGTCAGCTCGTTGGTAGAGCGCTCCATCGACAGCAGCGCGCCGCCGACGGCGAAGTCGCGGTTGAAGGTTTTCTGGCCGCGCTCGACCTGCCAGTAGAACTCGCCCGCCACGTAGGTGGTCTCGGCGTTGTAGGCGTACTGCTGCTGGTAGCGCTTGCCGAGGTAGGTGGCCGTGCTGCCGTTCTCGGCCATCACCGGCGCGCCGGTGGTCGGCTTGACCATGCTCCAGCCGTCCTCGGCGTCGACCAGGAAGCTGAAGCCCCGCTTCTTGTTGTAGAGCAGGTACTCGTCCCAGCCGAACTGCTCGTCGTCGCCGGGCTCGCTGCCCATGCGGTGCTGGAAGCCGACCACCTGCCACTGCGCGCCCTGCAGCTGGCCCATGCTGCCGAGCGCGATGAGCGGGCGCACGGGCTCGTCCTGCACGGCGTGCTTCAGCTCGCCACCGATGCCCTGGGACAAGTCGATGATGCTGTTGCACGAGCCGCAGGTGATGCTCTTGCTGTCGGCGAAGTTGACGGTGACGGGCGAGCCGCAGTTGGGGCAGTTGAAGCTGCGGCCCTTCTCGTCCTTGGCGGACTCGGCGCGCAGGCCAGTGAGCTGCAGGTCGTCGAGCTGCACCGAGCGGCCGAGGTAGGCGCTGGGCTTCGCGGTGCCGTAGTCGATGCTGAGCACCAGGCCCCGGTCGTTGCGCAGCTCGACCATGGCGAACTGCCGGCCGAGCTCGGGCAGGTGCGGCAGCTCGCCCTGCGCCGAGGTCAGCGCCACCTGCTCGTTCGAGGTGACGGTGTAGCTCTGGCCGGCGAATGCACTTGTGGCGCCCACGCGCAGGTCGACCGGCGGCGGCGCGGTGCGCTGCAGGTCGAAGGGCAGCGCGAAGACGTAGGCGCCGTTGTCCTCGCTGAGGATCGCGGTGCGGTCGCCGTCGAGCGCGGCGATCCATTCGGTCCAGCGCCCGCCGGGGTAGGTGTACTGCAGCCGGCCGATCAGCGTGAAGGGCTTGTCCTGGATGCGGCCTGCGGCGAACAGCTGCAGCGGGCTGAAGTCGTCGAACAGCTCGGCCATCTTGCCGGTGCGCGCGAGCGTCTCGCCCTGGCGCACGACGGTGCTCTGGCAGTAGGGGCAGACCGCGTGCGTCGATTGCGCCGAGCGGAATTCGACCGGCGCGCCGCAGCCGGGGCAGGGCGCTCGGTAGTAGCGTTGGTTGCCGGTTTCCTCAGCCATGGCGCATCAGCCATGGCGCGGGTGGCCACGAATTTTTCAAGCCAATGAGGCTTCTGACGCCCGTTGGACGGGCGTCAGGCGCTATGCGGGACATGGCGCCGGATCAGACGAGCTTTTTCAGCAGTTCGGCCTTCTTGGCGTCGAACTCTTCCTGCGTGAGGATGCCCTTGGTCTTGAGTTCGCCGAGCTTCTCGAGCGTGGTCATCACGTCGGCCGCGCTCACCACGGCCACGGCCGGTTGCTGCTGCGGCTGTGCCGCGGCGGCTCCTGCAGCGTTGGGGTTCAGGCCCTGCGCGAGGTTCTGCGCCAGCACCTGGCCCAGCGCCACGCCGGCACCCAGGCCCATCGCGTCGCCCGCGATGCCACCGCCGCCGGCAGCGCCTTCGGCGAACTTGGGAATCGCCTGCGCCGTCTGGTACTGCATGAACTTGCCCATGTCGTTGCCGACCATGCCCATGCCGATCTTCTGGTCGAGGATCTTCTGCAGCTCTTCGGGCAGCGAGACGTTCTGGACCGTGATGTTCTCGAGCTTGATGCCGATCTTCTCGAACTCGGGCACGAGCTGCGCGGCGAGCGCCTGGGCGAACTGGATCTGGTTGGCCGCGAGGTCCAGGAAAGGCACGCCGCTGGAAGCGATGGCGTTGCTGATGTTCTGCAGCACCAGGCCGCGCAGCTGGCCGTCGAGGTCGGCCACGGAATAGATGTCGCGCGTGCCGGAGATCTCGGTGTGGAAGGCCTTGGCGTCGCCGATGCGGAAGGAGTAGTTGCCGAAGGCGCGCAGGCGAACGGCGCCGAAATCCTTGTCGCGGATGGTGATCGGCTGGGGCGTGCCCCACTTCTGGTCGACCTGCTGGCGGGTGCTGAAGAAGTAGACGTCGCTCTTGAAGGGGGACTCGAAGAGCTTGTCCCAGTTCTTCAGGTACGTGAGCACGGGCAGCGTCTGCGTCGTGAGCTTGTACATGCCGGGGCCGAACACGTCGGCCACCTTGCCTTCGTTGACGAAGACGGCAACCTGCGACTCGCGAACGGTGAGCGAGGCGCCGTTCTGGATTTCCATCTCCGCCATCGGGAAGCGCCAGGCCAGCGTGCCGTCGCCGGTCTCGGTCCACTGGATGATGTCAATGAACTGCTTCTTGATGAAATCCATCAGGGCCATGGTCGCTCCTCGTCAGGTTTTTTCAGGTTTTGTCCGAACTGTGCATATTGCCACACCGGCCTGAAGAAACACCCGTGCTATTGGTCATGGGCGCCACTGGCCATGCGGCGTATGGCGTCATGCACGAGGTCTACAATCGGCGCCCCCAGAAGAAGCGCCACCAGGAGCTACGGCACATGTCAGATTCGACCCCCTCGACCTCATCGACTCCCACGCCCGAAGACAAACGCGCAGAACTGCGCCGTGCCGCCCTCGAGTACCACGAGTTTCCCGTCCCCGGCAAGATCGCCATCGCGGCGACCAAGCAGATGGTCAACCAGCGCGACCTGTCGCTGGCCTACTCGCCCGGCGTGGCCGCTCCCTGCGAAGAAATCGTCAAGGACCCCGCCAACGCCTTCAAGTACACCTCCCGCGGCAACCTGGTGGCCGTCATCAGCAACGGCACCGCCGTGCTGGGCCTGGGCGACATCGGCCCGCTGGCTTCCAAGCCGGTGATGGAGGGCAAGGGCGTCCTCTTCAAGAAGTTCGCGGGCGTCGACGTGTTCGACATCGAGATCGACGAGAAGGACCCGGCGAAGCTGGTCGACATCATCGCCTCGCTGGAGCCGACCTTCGGCGCCATCAACCTGGAAGACATCAAGGCCCCCGACTGCTTCTACGTCGAGCGCGAACTGCGCAAGCGCATGAAGATCCCGGTTTTCCACGACGACCAGCACGGCACCGCCATCACCGTGGCTGCCGCCATGGTCAACGGCCTGAAGGTCGCGGGCAAGAAGATCGAGGAAGTCAAGCTGGTCGCCTCGGGCGCCGGCGCCGCGGCACTGGCCTGCCTGAACCTGCTGCTGAAGGTCGGCCTGAAGCGCGAGAACGTGTTCGTCACCGACCTGGCCGGCGTGGTCTACGAAGGCCGCACCGAGCTGATGGACGACGACAAGCGCCAGTTCATGCAGAAGACCGACGCGCGCACGCTCGCAGAGGTGATCGAGGGCGCCGACGTGTTCCTGGGCCTGTCGGCCGGCGGCGTGCTGAAGCCCGCCATGGTGGCGAAGATGGCCAAGCGCCCGGTGATCTTCGCGCTGGCGAACCCGAACCCCGAGATCGCGCCCGAGGACGCCCACGCGGTGCGCGACGACGTGATCATGGCCACCGGCCGTACCGACTACCCGAACCAGGTCAACAACGTCCTGTGCTTCCCGTACATCTTCCGCGGCGCGCTCGACTGCGGCGCGACGACGATCACCGACGAGATGGAGATCGCCGCGGTGCACGCCATCGCCGACCTGGCGCAGGCCGAGCAGAGCGAGCGCGTGGCCGCCGCCTACGTCGGTGAAAAGCTCAGCTTCGGCCCCGAATACCTGATTCCGAAGCCCTTCGACCCGCGCCTGATGATGAAGATCGCGCCGGCCGTGGCCAAGGCGGCTGAGGAAAGCGGCGTGGCGCAGCGCCCCATCAAGGACATGGACGCCTACCGCGACAAGCTGCAGAGCTTCGTCTACGCCTCGGGCACAACGATGAAGCCCATCTTCGAAGCCGCCAGGCGCGCGGGCAAGAAGCGCGTGGCCTACTCGGAAGGCGAGGAAGAACGCGTGCTGCGCGCCGCCCAGATCGTGGTGGACGAAGGCGTGGCGCGCCCGACGCTGATCGGCCGCCCGGCCATCATCGCCCAGCGCATCGAGAAGTTCGGCCTGCGCCTGAAGGAAGAGCTGGACTACGACGTGGTCAACGTCGAGCAGGACCACCGCTACCGCGAGTTCTGGCAGACCTACCACCGCATGACCGAGCGCAAGGGCGTGACGGTGCAGGTCGCCAAGATCGAGATGCGCCGGCGCCTGACGCTGATCGGCTCGATGCTGCTGCACAAGGGCGAGGTCGACGGCCTGATCTGCGGCACCTGGGGCACCACCGCCAACCACCTGCACTACATCGACCAGGTGATCGGCAAGCGCCCCGGCGGCTGCGAGAGCACGCCGCAGGACGTGCCGGTGTACGCCTGCATGAACGGCCTGCTGCTGCCCGACCGCCAGGTGTTCCTGGTCGACACGCACGTCAACTACGACCCCTCGCCCGAAGAACTGGCCGAGATCACGACCATGGCGGCCGAGGAAATGATGCGCTTCGGCCTGAAGCCGAAGGCGGCGCTGCTGTCGCACTCCAACTTCGGCACCAGCAACGAGCCCAGCGCCGTCAAGATGCGCAGGACGCTCGACCTGCTGCGCGTGCAGGCGCCCTGGCTCGAGGTGGACGGCGAAATGCACGGCGACGTGGCGCTGGACAGCAAGCAGCGCGCGGTCGTCATGCCGCACAGCGCGCTGGCGGGCAACGCCAACCTGCTGGTTTTCCCGAACATCGACGCGGCCAACATTTCCTACAACCTGCTCAAGACGGCAGCGGGCGGCAATATCGCGATCGGGCCGGTTCTGCTCGGCGCGGCCAAACCTGTGCATATTCTCACGGCCAGCGCGACTGTTCGGCGCATCGTGAACATGACGGCCTTGACAGTGGCCGACGCAAACGCCGAGAGATAGGCCATTTGGCGAGAGTGGCCGCCAACTTAAAAGGCCATTCGATACCCCCGCGACTGCTCAAACTTTGGGCAGTCGCTTGCTATTTTCGCCAGCGTGGTGCACACTCGCGGGCTTGAATTTGCGGGTTAACCCCGACGTTGATCGCCAATTCGACCCCCCGCTCTTTTCTTGTGGTGCCCCATGGCGGCTTACGCCTCGATCACGTCCTCTGTCACAAAGTTTGCGCTCACCAGTCTGATGCTGGTCGCGTTGACGACGGGGGCCGAGGCCCGCGGATGGTTCGGCACCGGAAAAACGTCAGCCGAGGAAACCATTGCGCTGTCCGAACTGCCGGCGCAAGGCCAGCAGACCTACCGGGCCATCCTCGATGGAGGCCCCTTCCGGTACGACAAGGACGGCACGGTGTTCGGCAATCGCGAGCGTCTTCTGCCGCCGGCGCGCCGCGGCCATTACCGTGAATACACGGTGACGACGCCCGGTTCGCGCAACCGTGGTGCAAGGCGGATCGTCTGCGGCGGCGAGCAACGCACCGCGCCCGAGGCCTGCTGGTACACCGCAGACCACTATGCGAGCTTCAGACGGATTGCGCCATGAGCGATGAAAACGACCTGAGCGGCGCCCCGAAGCGCCCCGAAGAAATGATGATGACTATGGAAAGACCAGCGGAGATGACCTTATCCCTTCGTGCCGTACGCCCGAACATCGTGCAATCGATCCGCGCGTTCCGCGTGAACGACCTGCAGGACGCAGCCAACGCGGCCGGCCAGCACTTCCTGTATGCCAACCTGGGCAACGCCCAGACCAAGCAGGACGTGCTTGACCTGATCGCGCAGCAGTTCACGTTCCCGGCCCACTTCGGGAAGAACTTCGACGCGCTGTACGACTGCATGACCGACCCGTTGCATAAATCGGGCCCGCAGCCGGGTTTCGTCATCGTGCTGGAACAGATCCCCGCCAACGCCAAGTTCGACAAGGAAGCCCGCGAGCAGCTGCTCGACATCTTCCGCGACGCCTCGGACTACTGGGGCGACCGCAAGGTCCCGTTCCGCTGCTTCTATTCTTTTCTGTAGCCCGTTCTGCATCCACCAGCCAAGCAGAACGGGCGAACGAGGCTCAGCCGAACGCTGAAACCCTCGATGGCATCGACGTCAACAACACCACCGCAACCGCAGCGGCCGCCGCCAGCACCGAGCCGGCCGGCGAAAAAATGCCGACCGACAAACTGGTCGACGTTTCGCCCCTCGCGCTGCGCATGAGCAGCCCCTTCAATGCGGGTTACTGGCTCGCCGCCGCGTAACCGGCAAGCGCAGTTGCGGCATCAGCCGCCACGAAAAAGCCCGTCGATGACGGGCTTTTTTCATGGGGCAACGGCCTGGGCCAGAGCGACGTATTCGTCGACAGGCACTTCCTCGGCCCGCCTCTGGACATCGAATTCGCCCCCGAAGCCGTGCTCCTGCAACCATTTGCCGAGCGTATGGCGCAGCAGCTTGCGGCGCTGGCTGAAAGCCACCTGCACGATCTCGCCCAGCCGCGCGGCGTCGACCGCCGGCGGCGTCGCCAGCGGCACCATCCGCACCACCGCGCTGTCCACGCGCGGAGGCGGGTCGAAGCTCTCGGGCGGCACGAACAGCACGTTCTCCATCTCGTAGCGCCACTGCAGCATCACGCTCAGGCGGCTGTAGTCGGAGGTGGCCGGCTTCGCCACCATGCGGTCGATCACTTCCTTCTGGAGCATGAAATGCTGGTCGGCGACCAGATGGGCGCAACCCAGCAAGTGAAACAGGATGGGCGTGGAGATGTTGTAGGGCAGGTTGCCCACCACGCGCAGCGGCTTGCCCGGGAACCTTGCGGCCAAGTCCGCGAAATCGACCTTGAGCACGTCGGACTCGACCACATCGAGCTGCGGATGCTCGCGCAGGCGCTTGGCCAGATCCCGGTCGAGCTCGATCACGGTGAGGCGGCCCAGCCGCTCCACCAGCGGCTGCGTCAGCGCCGCGAGCCCCGGCCCGATCTCGACCATCGCATCGCCGGGCTGCGGCGCGATCTCGCGCACGATCGCATCGATGATCCCGCCGTCGGAGAGGAAGTGCTGCCCGAACCGCTTCCTGGCGATGTGCTGCGCCATACCGTCAAGCCACCATCAATGCGAAGAAAAATGGGGCTTTGTGCCAGGAACACCGCGGAACCGGCTTTGCCGGGCCGCAGGTGTTGCCCCCTGCAAGGGGGTTGGCGAAGCGACACGAAGTGCGCGCAGCCTGGGGGTGTGCCATCAGGACTGGGGAGGATCGCGGTATTCGACGTAGGCGCGCGCGCGCACTTCCTGCACCCAGGTGGTGAAGGCTTCGTCCACGCGCTGCTCGCGCAATGCGGCACGAGCGGCTTCGCGCTGCTCCGACTGGCTGAGCTTGGAATCGCGGCGGCCGACCACCTGGATCAGGTGGACGCCAAAGCGCGACACGACGGGGTCGCTGATCTGGCCCGGCGAGAGCCGGTCCATGGCCTCCTCGAATTCGGGCACGAACTGGCCCGGGCGCGACCAGCCGAGGTCGCCGCCGTCCTTGGCGCTGCCGTCCTGCGAGTTGTCGCGGGCGAGGCCTGCGAAGTCGGCCGTGCCGGCCTGCACGCGGCGCTTGAATTCGGCCAGCTGCGCCACCGCCTGTGCCGTGGTGCGCTTGGGGTCGTTGAGCAGCAGGATGTGGCGCACCTGCGTCTGCGTGACGGTGGCGTCGCCGGAGCCGATCTGGGCCTTGGCGAGCACCTTGAGCACGTGGAAGCCAGCGCTGGAACGCACCGGCCCGGCGATGCCGTTCACGGCGGTCGATTGCGTGGCCTCGACGAACAGCGGCGGATAGCGGTCGGCGCTGCGCATGCCGATGGCGCCGCCATTGGCGCGGTCGGGCGAATCGGAGTTCTCGCGCACCAGCTTGGCGAAGTCTTCGCCGGAGCGGGCGCGCTGGGCAAGGTCCTGCGCCTTCTTCTGGGCGGCGGCCACCTGGGCGTCGGTGGCGTTCTCGGGAACGGCCACCAGCACCTGCGCGAGGTTGAGGTTCTCGAGCGCGGCGTTCTTGACGGAGGTGTTGCGCTGGTCGCGCAGGTATTCGTCAGCCTCGGCGTCGCTGATCTTGACCTTCGATTCGACCTCGCGGTCACGCAGGCGCGTGAGCAGCAGCTGGTCGCGCAGGTCGTTGCGGAAATCCTGCTGCGCAATGCCTTCGGCAGCCACGCGGCGACGCAATTCGACCAGGCTGATCTCGTTCTGGCGCGCGACGGTCTGCTCGGCCTGGTCGATGGCAACCTCGTCGACCTTGATGCCGTTTTCCTTAGCGAGCTGGAGCTGCGCGCGCTCGGTGATCAGCCGCTCCAGCACGAGCCGCGTGAGTTCGCCGCGGGGGACGCGCTCGGCGTCGGGGTTCTCCTTGATCAACCGCGACACGCGCGTCTGCACGTCGGTATTGGTGATCGGCTCGGAGTTGACCAGCGCGACGATGAACTCGGCCGAACGCTGCACGGGCGCCGCCGAGGGCGCGGTGGACGGACGCGCCGCCGGCGGCCCCAGGCGCGGCCCGGCGCGCATGATGTCGGTGATGCCGGTACCGGAACGATAGCCCTGCGCACCCGCAGTGGCGGCAATGGCCGCGAGACAGCCCAGGGTGATGATGGAACGGATGTGTTTCATGGCGTCGCTCAGTCAGTCGTCTCAGTCGTAATTGGTGAAGCGGCTCGGCGCTTCGCCCGGTTGGCGCAGGGGTTCGTAGCGCTGGATGTTCTGCCGCAGGGTCTGCATGGGGCTCGAGCCGATGCTGGAGAAGCCGACGAATTCGAGCTGGAACATGATGCGGGTGTTCGCCGTCACCAGGCCCGTGGTGGTGCGCTGCAGCACCACGCGCCCGATCCAGCAGCAGCCGTCGTACTCGAACCCGAGCACGCCGTCGGTGAGCTTCTTGTCCTGCAGGCTGTAGTTGAGCCGGCCGACGGCATACCAGCGCCCGCCGCCCTGGCCCTTGCCGGGGCCGAGGTTCTTGCCCTTGTCACCCCACAGGTCGTTGAGGGGCCACTGCCAGCCCACGTCGATCGACTTGCTGCCGTCGGTCGCGGTCGGGGTGGTGGGCGCCTGGTAGCGGAAAGCCGCGCTCAGGTTGTGATACGGCTCGGGGTTGTAGCGCGCGCTGACGGCCGAGCGCTCCGATTTGCGGGTGTCGGGGTTGTACTGGACGAGGGTGTCCAGGCTCCACTTGGGCGTCCAGTTGATCGTGGCGCCCAGCAGCAGGTCGCTCGCGCGGTCGGTCACCGCCGTACCGCCCGGCAGCGTGACCTTCTGGTCGCTGAAGCGCAGCCGCTGCGCGATGCCGAAGCGTGCGGCCTCGGCGCCGGTGTCCGGATCGATCAGGCGGGAGGTCACGCCGAGCGTGAGCGCATTGGTGTCCGAGATGCGGTCGCCGCCCGAGAACGCGTTCTCGGTGTAGATGGTCGCGAAGCTGAAGTCGTTGGCCGCCGAGTCGTAGTTCGGCAGCATGCTCTGGTTGCGATACGGCGTGTAGACGTAGTACGCACGCGGCTCCAGCGTCTGGCGGAAGGCGCGCCCGAAGTAGCTGGCGTCCCGCTCGAAGGTCAGGCCGCTGTCGAGGCTGAAGGTCGGCACCGTCCGGTTGCTGGAGGTCGGGAAGAAATACAGCGAACTCGGGTTGTAGACCTGCCCGTTGACGTACTGGACGCCGTTGATCGTGAGCTTCGGGATGTCCGCCTGCGGCAGGTAGTAGTTGTACGAAGCCCCGTTCAGGATCAGCTTGGGAATGACGTACGTGCTCGGCGTGATGAACGGCCGGCTGATGGTCGCGACGGCCATGGCGCGGTCGCCGTCGGGCTGCGACTGCTGGGTGAGGTCGTAGCCGAGCTGGGTCGACGAGAGCCTGTTGACGCGGAAGCGTGTGTAGTCCAGGTTCAGCGAAACGTCGAAGCCGTGCCAGTCGTACTTGTTGTAGTTGGCCGTGATCTGCGGCATCCGGTCGTACGCGGGCACGATCGGCGACAGGTTGTACTGCAGGTTCTGGTACTTCAGCGTGCGGACCATGCCGCTCCAGTCGCCCTTGCTCCAGTTGAGCGATGCGTCGTTGGGCAGCTGGCGCTGCGCGAGCGACGGCGTGCGGGTGAAGTCGCGCCAGTAGTCGTTGTCGCTGACGCGGTTGATGTTGATGTTGGCCGACAGCGAGTCGAGGCCCAGCGCCTTGGCGTCGAAATCCTGGTGATGGGTGAGCCAGAGGCCCCAGCGCCTCGTGTTCTTGGGCGCGGGCGTCAGGCTGCTGGCCGCGATCTGGCCGTTGGCCAGCTGCTGGAGCTGGCTGGCGCGCAGTTCGTTGTAGCGGTCGCCCACGAGGCGGTCGCTGCCCATCAGGTCGAAGCGGATCGTGCCCTTGTACTCTTTCTCGAGGTAGCGGAACTCGTTGCCGAAGTTGATGCCGCGCTTGCTCATGATCGTCGGCGTGAACGTGGCGTCGCGGTTCGGCGCGATGTTCCAGTAGTACGGCTGCGCGATCTCGATGCCGTTGGTGTTGTCCAGGCCGACGGTAGGCGGCAGCAGGCCGCTCTTGCGATCGTTCGACAGCGGAAAGCTCACACTCGGAATGGGCGGCGTGGTGATGCCCATGAAGCTCAGGCGCGCGTTCTTGGCCACGCCCTCGTTTTCCTCGGTGTCGGTGGTGATCGAGGCCGCGGTCAGCAGCCAGGCCGGCATCCAGCCGGGAAAGTCCTCGCGGCGGCAGGTGGTGTAGGTGGCCTCGCGGGCGATCGACACGTTGGCGTCGACGAAGTCGATGCGCTTGGCCTCGCCGTGCGCCTCGTTCGCAAGGAACTTGTAGCGCACGTTGTTGAAGAAGCCCTCGAAGGTCTCGAGCTTGAGCTGCAGCTCGGGGCCTTCGTACACGTTGCCGGCCTGGTTGACCCGCACGTTGCCCGTAGCCTTGGCGCGGTCGTCCGGCTGGTAGTACTCGAGCCGGTCGGCAGTGATGGACACCGCGCCGCGTCGCAGCGTGGCATTGCCTTCGACCACGGTCTCGAGGTCGGGCCGGCCGGAGATGCGGTCGCCAGTGACCAAGCTGGGCATCTGGCTGCGGTCGGCAGGCGTCAGGGTTTCGGTCAGCAGCGGCGTGCGCTTCAGCGTGAGCGGGGCGTCGAAGTTGCCGGTCGTCTGCGCGGAGGCGCCGTGCGCGTGCATCAGCGCCAGCGACAGGACGGCCAGCGGCAGCGGCGGCGGGCCGGAACGCCGCAGGGCGACACGTCGTCGGTTCATCAGGACTCCCGCCCGGCCGTTCCGAGGAAAACTGGCGACTCCCCCGTGGAGAGCAGCGAGCGCACAAGGTGCCCAGCGTGGGGGCTTTGGGTCGTAGGCATCGGTTCGGAACGAAAGGTCGTCGGGGACGGCGCGGCAGGCCGGCGGGTTGCAGGGGCCGGCGACGATCCGCATCGGCCGGAAGCCGGCCAAGGGGGATTGCCGCGCCAGGCGGATTTGTAGAATCGATTATCCATGACAGCACCCCCGCCCCCGGCCGCATTGGCCCCAAGCCTCGCCGAACCCATTTCCTGGACCGATCCGCAGCGAGCCGAAGTGTTCCGGGGCTGGCTGGCAGCCATCGCGCCCGCCCATCGGCTGCTGCCCGACACGGTGCGGCTCGCCTCGGTCGACGCCAGCTTCCGCCGCTATTTCCGCCTCGACACCACCGACCCGGCCGCGCCCACGCGCATCGTGATGGACGCTCCTCCCGAGAAGGAAAACAGCGCTCCCTTCGTCCAGGTGGCGCAGCTGATGGCCGGTGCCGGCGTGCTCGCCCCCACGGTGCTCGAATGGGACAGGCCCAACGGCTTCCTCCTCCTTGACGACCTGGGCCGCCAGACCATGCTGGACGTGATCGACCCGGCCAGCCCCGACGCCGCCCGCCCGCTCTACGACCAGGCCATCGACGCGCTGATCCGCTGGCAGCTGGCCTCGAAGCCCGGCGTGCTGCCGCCCTACGACCGGGCGCTGCTCGAGCGCGAGCTGGGGCTGTTCCCCGAGTGGTACATCGGCCGCCACCGCGGCATCGCCGTCGAAGGCAAGCTGAAGGAGCGGCTCGACCGCAGCTTCAACCTGATCGTCGAGAGCAACCTGGCGTCGCCCTCCGTGTACGTCCACCGCGACTTCATGCCCCGCAACCTGATGATCGGCAACGGCCCGGATCTCGGCGTGCTCGACTTCCAGGACGCGGTCCACGGCCCCATCACCTACGACATCGCCAGCCTGATGCGCGATGCCTTCCTGAGCTGGGACGAGGAATTCGTGCTCGACATCACCGTGCGCTACTGGCAGGCCGCGCGCAAGGCCGGGCTGCCGGTCGACGAGGACTTCGGCGCCTTCTACCGCGCGGTCGAATGGATGGGCCTGCAGCGCCACCTGAAGGTGGCCGGCATCTTCGCGCGCCTCACGCTGCGCGACGGCAAGCCCAAGTACCTGGCCGACACGCCGCGCTTCATCGCCTACATCCGCGCCACCGCCAGCCGCTACATGGAGCTGACGCCGCTGCTGCGCGTGATCGACGAGATCGAGGGCACTTCGGCCATCACGGGCTTCGCCTACGGCCGTGTCTGAAGGAAAACTGAAAAAGCACCACCCTGTGACGCCCGCGCAACGGTCGTTTGCAGCTATCGATTCCATAGCATGCCGCGTTTTCACTGTTCCGTGCCGCTGAGCGCCGGTGCCAGCCTCGCGCTGCCGGCCGACGCCGCGCGCCATGTGCAGGTGCTGCGGATGCAGCCCGGCGACGCGCTCACGCTGTTCGACGGGGCGGGCGGCGAGTACGCGGCCACGGTCGAGCGCATGGGCCGCAGCGACGTATCGGTGACGGTCGGCACGCACCTCGCGGTGGAGCGCGAGGCGCCGCGCGCCGTTCACCTCGCGGTCGGCATGCCGGCCAACGAGCGCATGGACTGGCTGGTCGAGAAAGCCACCGAACTCGGCGTGGCGAGCATCCAGCCGCTGGCTACCGCCCATGGCGTGCTGCGCCTCGCGGGCGAGCGCGCCGAGAAGAAGCGGGCGCACTGGGAAGCCATCGCGATCGCGGCCTGCGAGCAGTGCGGGCGCAACCGCGTGCCGGTGATCCATCCGGTGCAGTCCCTTTCGGGCTGGCTCGAGGCGCAGGGCGGCCCCGCCGCGCGCCTCGTGCTGAGCCTTGCCGAGGGCACGCGAAGCCTCGCCGGCCTGGATGCGGCCGCACAGGGCGTGACCGTGCTGAGCGGCCCCGAAGGCGGCCTGAGCGGCAGCGAAGAGCAGCAGGCCATCGCCCGGGGCTTCGCTCCGGTCACGCTGGGCTCGCGCGTGCTGCGCGCCGAGACGGCAGCGCTGGCCGCACTGGTGTCCCTGGCCGGGCTCTAGGCTCCGGCCGGAAAGACCGGAACGCTGTTCCGGTGAGTGTTTTCCGCGACGCGCATGCGGAAAGCCTGGGAAACAATCCTTACTTCTTTAAAACAAAAGAAGGACTTTCGAGCCCATGTCCAAGCTGACCGGTCCGTTGCGCCTCGCTCCTCTGGTTCTTGCCGCGGCGTTGCTGTGCGCCACGCAGGGCGCGTTCGCCCAAAGCCCGCCGGTCGCCCCCACGCCGACGCAGGTCAGTCCCGAAGTGGACAAGGCCTACACCCAGCTGATGGCCTCGCCCGCGATCCAGAAGCTGCTGGATGCGGTAAAGGCCGACCACGATCGCTCGGTCGAAGATCTGAAGATGCTGACCGAGATCGAGGCGCCCCCCTTCAAGGAACAGAAGCGCGCCGAAGCCTTTCTCGCGCGCATGAAGGCGTTCGGCCTGACGCACGCGAAGATCGACGCCGAGGGCAACGTGGTCGGCCTGCGCAAGGGCACGGGCAACGGTCCGAAGCTGCTGATCTCGGCCCACCTCGACACCGTGTTTCCCGCCGGCACCGACGTGAAGGTGAAGGAGCGCGATGGCCGGCTCCATGCACCGGGCATCGCGGACGACACGCGCGGGCTCGCCGTGCTGCTGTCGTGGCTCAAGGTGCTGAACGACAACAGGATCCAGACCGTGGGCGACCTGATGATCGTCGGCAACGTCGGCGAGGAAGAGCTCGGCAACCTGCGCGGCATGAAGGCGATCTTCCGCGACCACCTCGACATCGACGGCATGGTGGGGCTCGAGCCCTCGGCCCCGGGCTCGGTGCTGGTGCTGGGCACCGCGAGCCATCGCCATGAGGTCACTTTCCAGGGGCCGGGCGGCCACAGCTTCGGCGCCTTCGGGCTGGTGCCCAGCGCGATCCACGGCATGGGCCGCGCCATCGCGAAGATCGCCGACATCCGCACGCCGAGCTTCCCGAAGACGACGTTCACCGTCGGTACGGTCGGCGGCGGCACCTCGGTGAACACCATCGCGCCCGACGCGCGCATGGCCATCGACATCCGATCGGACGACATGGCCTCGCTGCTCGAGACCGAGAAGAAGATCCTGGCCGCCATCGACGAAGCGGTGGTCGAGGAAAACAAGCGCTGGAACGTGAGCACGCTGAGCGCGAGCACCAGGCTCATCGGCGAGCGCCCCGGCGGCCGCACGCCGACCGATTCGGTGATCGTCGAGGCCGCGATCCGCTCGAACGCCGCCTTCGGCCAGAAGACGCTGCTGCGCGGCGGCAGCACCGACGCCAACGTGCCGATCTCGCTGGGCATCCCGGCCATCATCGTCGGCGGCGGCGGCAAGGCTTCTGGATTCCATTCGCTGAACGAGTCCATTGACATGACAGATGCATGGAAAGGCGCGCAGAATTCGCTGGTCACCGTGCTCGGCCTGGTGGGCGTGCAGGGGGTCACTCCCGCGTTGCTCCCCAAACGGACGGCGCGTACCAAGTAATTTGTCACGTTGCCAGTTCGAAAGTGGCGTGCCACTTTCGACTTACGGTCCGCGGCATTTAACAATGCTGACGGTTCTGTCACACACCAAGGAAAAAGCCATGGGATTGCTCGATTCGGTACTCGGTCAAGTGCTCGGAGGCGCTGCGCAACAGCAGCAACCGCAAGGCGGAGGCCTCGGCGGATTGGGCGATCTGGGAGGCCTGGCCGGCGCGCTGGGCGGCCTGCTCGCCAACAACGGCAGCCAGGGTGGCCTGGGCGGTCTGGTCACGAAATTCGAGCAGGCCGGCATGGGCGATGTCATCGGCTCGTGGATCGGCAAGGGAGAAAACCAGCCCGTCTCGGGCGACCAGCTGCAGAACGCGCTGGGCAGCGACACCATCGCAGCCATCGCGTCCAAGCTCGGCATCAACGCGCAGACGCTGCTGCCGATGCTGGCCACCATGCTGCCGGCGCTCATCGACCAGCTCACGCCGCACGGCAAGGTCCCCGACCAGGGCCTGGGCAACCATGACGACCTGCTGGGCTCGCTCAGCGGTCTGCTGCAAGGCAAGCAGTCCTGACCCGGACTGCCTTCTCCAGAGTTCAGGCGCCCGAAAGGGCGCTTTTTTTTGCCCCGCGCGTGTTGGCCGACAATCCCTGCGGCATCAATGGAGAGCAATGGCATGGCGGTCAGTCGCGGCAAGTCGAAGGGCGAGGAAGACAAGAAAGAGAAGAAAGAGGGCGGCCTGGACGCGCGCCCCGACGGCAAGGTGCGGTGGTCCAAGACCATGCGCGAGGCGCTCGCGCGATTCAACGACCGGCCCTGCGGCCAGTGCGGCGGCTCGCTCTCCGACGAACGCAGCCTCGCCGACAGCCTCGACTTCTTCCGCCGCCATCGCTCCAGCTTCTATCCGCCGCGCGCCGCGCGGCTGCGCATGCTCGAGATGCACGGCGCCGCGGCGGCCGAACTGCTCTTCGAGCCCTCGCCGCACAAGGAAGCCGTCACCGACCTCCTGGCCATCCATGACGCGGAGGTGGTGCGCTTCTTCGTGGCCCAGGTCAAGCAGATCGACTGCAAGAACGCGCTCGTCAAGCAGGCGGCGCGCTGGCCGCTATTCGTGCTGCGCGAGCTGCTGTCGGCCAACCCGGCACGGCACCAGGCCGGCGCCGCGCTGATCCTGGAGCTGCTGGCCGCGAACCCCGACTGGCAGCAGCCGCTGGAGGCGTCCTGCGACGAGGCCCAGCGCAAGACGCTTGCGCGCCTGCAGGAAGACAGCTCCGGCGGCGTGGCCGATGCAGCCGCCGATACCTGGCCCGCGCTGCTGCGCCGTCCGCCGTGGAAGAACCGGCAGGCGCTGCCCGTCATTCCGGTGCTGGCGCTGCAGCCGCTGCCGCCCGTGGCGCGACTGCACTGGGCCGACCTGAAGCCGCCGCAGTACCTGCAGGCCACCGGCGAGTCGTCGGACTGGCTGGCGCGCGAGGTGCGCGTCTCGCGCGAACGCTCGGACCAGTGGATGAACGAGTTCGCGCGCCATCAGCCCGATGCGCCGGACGCCATCCGCGAGGGAAGCAACGCGCACAAGGCGCTGTGGATGCTGGGCCTGCGCCCCGAGCTCATCGACGACGCGATCGCGAACCGCCACGAGATCACCGGCCCCGAGGACTTCGGCCCGCTGCCGGGTACGCGCTGGGGTGTCGCCGAATACATCTGGCAGCTGCCGCCGCCGCTGGCGGCCGCGATGTTCGAACACGGGCCCGCCGTCGAGCACTTCATGGGCGACGTGGCGCGTGTGCGGCCGATCCTCCATGCCCTCGGCGCGGCTGCGCTGCCCGGACTGCCGCGCTTCCTCAAGCAGGGCTCGCGCGCGATGTTCGAGCTGGCGTCGATCATCGAGTGGGATCCGCTCGCCGGCTGGGTCGCCAAGGGCTTCCACACCAACCGCTGGGTCCGGCGCGAGGCGGCGGGCTGGCTGGAGCGCTATCCGGACGCGGCCGCGCGCGGCCTCGTTCCCATCGCACTGGGCGAGCCCGGCGCCGCACGCGAATCGGCGCAGGCCGCGCTGCGCTGGCTCCATGGCGCGGGCCACGCCGATGCGGTGCGCAACCAGGCCCTGGCCTACGGCGCCGAAGCCGCCGACGCGGTGGCGCAACTGCTCGCCGTCGCACCCGAGGACATGCTGCCCGACAGCCTGCCCGTGGTGCCGAAGACGCTGCCTCTGCCGTCGCTGCCCCGGCTGATCCTCAAGGAAGGTGGCCTCGCGCTGCCGCAGGCCGTGGTGCCCGACGTGCTGATGGCGATGATGCTCGGCAAGCCCGACGCGCCCTATCCGGGGCTCGCCCCGCTGCTGGAAGCGCTCGCGCCCGATTCGCTCGCGCGCTTCGGCCGCGCGCTGCTGGCCTGGTGGATCGGCAACGGCCGCCCGGCCAGGGAGCGCTGGATGTTCGCGCTGCAGGGCCGGCTCGGCGACGGCGAGACCGCGCGCCAGCTCTACAGCCTGCTGCGCCAGTGGCGCGCCGGGCTCGACCGCGTGCGCGCCTACGACGCGATGGCGATGCTCGGCGAGATCGGCAGCGACGCCGCGCTGATGCACCTGGCCGAACTTTCGCGCCAGACCCGCTACGACGACCTGCGCACCCGCGCCGACCGCATGCTCGGCGAAGTGGCCGAGCAGCGCGGCCTCGACCTCGACCAGCTCGCCGACCGCACCGTGCCCGACCTCGGGCTCGACACGCGCGCGCGCCTCACGCTGGACTTCGGCCCGCGCAGCTTCGAGGTGCGCATGGACGACGGCTTCCAGCCCGTGGTGCACGATGCCAGGGGCAAGGCGCTGAAGACGCTGCCCAAGGCAGGCGCGAACGACGACGCCGGCAAGGCCGCCGCCGCGGCCACGCAGCTCAAGGAACTGCGCAAGCTCGCAAAGACCGTCGCCGCCACGCAGATCAGGCGGCTGGAGGCCGCGATGTGCACACAGCGGCGCTGGGCCCCCGACGAGTTCATGCCCTTTTTCGCCAACCACCCGGTGCTGCGCGTCTTCAGCCGGCCGCTGGTCTGGGGCCTGTTCGATGTATCCGGCAGGCTCCAGGGCACCTTCCGCATCACCGCCGAAGGCGAGCTGACGGACCTTCACGACGACCCGCTGAAGCTGCCCGACGACGCGCGCATCGGCCTGCCGCATGCGCTGGACTTCGCCGCGCTCGATGCGTCGCTCGCGGCCGCATGGGCCGCCGTGCTGGCCGACTACGAGATCCTGCAGCCCTTCGAGCAACTGGCGCGCCAGACCTTCGTGCTCGACGAGGCGCTGCGCTCGAAACAGGAGCTGCCGCACTGGGCCGGCCGCGCCGTGTCGAACGCCGCGCTCATGGGCCTCGAAACGCGCGGCTGGGTGCGCGAAGTGGGCGACGGCGGCATGGTCGACAGCTTCAACAGGGGGGTGCCGGGCGAAGGCCAGGTCTGCCTGCGGCTGGAGGAAGGCTGGTTCGTGCAGGACAGCCCCGACGGCAAGGTGCTGCAGACCGTGCGCGGCGTATCGCTCACCGGCACCAGGCGCACGCTGGGCGAGCTGCCGGCCATCGCCTTCAGCGAAATCGAGCGCGACCTGCAGCGCGCAATCCGGGAGACATCGCCATGAACCGCAACCTGTGGCTGCTCGCCATCTGCCAGGGCCTGCTGCTGACGAACAACGTGACCTTCATCGCCATCAACGGGCTGGTGGGCCTGGCCATCGCGCCGAGCGGCTGGATGGCGACGCTGCCGGTGATGGGCTACGTGATCGGCGGCGCACTCAGCACCGGGCTGGTGGCCTACACGCAGCAGCGCTTCGGCCGGCGCGGCTCGTTCCAGATCGGGCTCGCGGTGGCGGTGGCATCGGCGCTGCTGTGCTGCTTCGCGGCGGTCACGAAGAATTTCTGGCTGCTGTGCTTCGCCACGCTGGTCGCGGGCTACTACAACGCCAACGCGGGGCTCTACCGTTTTGCGGCGGCCGAGCTGGCGGCACCGGCCTGGCGCGAGAAGGCGGTGTCGATGGTGATGGCGGGCGGGCTGATCGGCGCGGTCGCCGGGCCCAATCTCGCGAAAGCCACGCGCGAAGCCTTCGCCGTGCCCTTCGCCGGTGCCTACATCGCGCTGGCCGCGGTGGCGCTGCTGTCGATGGCGGTGATGCACTTCATCGAGTTCCCGCCCGCGCCCGTGCGCAAGGAGTCAGGCGGCGGGCGCTCGCTGGCGGAGATCGCGCGGCAGCCGGTGTTCATCGTGGCTGCTGTCGCGGGCGCGCTGGGCTACGGCGTGATGAACCTGCTGATGGCCGCGACGCCCATCGCGATGCAGATCTGCAGCCTGCCGTTCTCCGACGCCGCGCTGGTGCTCGAATGGCACGTGATCGGCATGTTCGCGCCGGGCTTCTTCACCGGACACCTGATCCGGCGCTTCGGCGCGTTGCCGGTGATGGGCGTGGGGCTGGTGCTCAACCTCGGCTGCATTGCCATCGCGCTCTCGGGCGTGGAGCTGCATCACTTCATCGCGGCGCTGTTCCTGCTGGGCGTGGGCTGGAATTTCCTGTTCACCGGCAGCACCACGCTCTCGCTCACGGCCTACACCGCCGAGGAGCGCGACCGCGCGCAGGGCGCGCTCAACTTCTGCGTGTTCGCCACGCTGGCGGTGACTTCGTTCGCCTCGGGCGTGCTGGTAACGACGCAGGGCTGGCGGCTGCTGAACTTCGGCTCGCTGGTGCCGGTGGTGCTGACGGGCGCGGCGCTGCTCTGGCTGGCGCGCCGCATGCGCGCCGTCAGGCTGGCGGCGGAAAGCGCCGGTTGAGCCAGCTTTGCAGGGCCGCGAAGACCGAGTCGGCCTCGAGCTCGTTGAAGAGTTCGTGGTACAGCGCGTCGAAGCAGTGCGCCTCGACCTTGCCGCTGGGCGCCGCCGCTGAAGCGAAGGCGCGGCTGGCGGCGGGCCGCACGAGGCGGTCGTCGCCCGCGTAGAGCAGCAGCGTCGGCACGGGCCAGCTCGCTGCGCGCTGCTGCACGGTCTCGCCTTCGTACGCCAGGAAGCGCGCAAGGCGGCCGCCGATGCGGTCGTGCGTGAGCGGATCGTCGCGGTAGGCCTGCACCACGGCCGGGTCGTGCGAGAGGTAGTTGTCGTCGAGCCCGTTGCCCACGCGAAGATCGGGCGCGATGCGCGGCAGCACCGCGAGCAGCATCTTCTGGAAGCCGTTCAGGCCCGGATCGAGCCCCGGCGAGGACAGCACCAGCCCGTCGACCTGCCGCACCCCGCGCGCCACCAGGCTGGCTGCGACCAGCCCGCCGAGGCTGTGCCCCAGCAGCACCAGCGGCAGGCCGGGGTTCTCGCGGCGAGCGTCGTCGATCACGAGGGCAAGGTCGTCGACCAGCCGCAGCTCGCTCGGCAGGCCGCCGCGCGCGCCGGTCGATTCGCCGTGCCCGTAGTGGTCGTGCGCCCACACTGCGAAGTTCCATTCGTGCAGGCATTCGGCAAGTGCGTGATAGCGGCCCGCATGCTCGCCGAGCCCGTGGACCACGACGATCACGGCGCGCGCCGGACCGGGCGCCGGCAGCCGGCGCAACGCGAGCGTTTCGCCGTCCGGGGTCGACAGCGAAACGCGCTGCGGCAGAGGCAGCGCCTCGCTCAAGCGGCCACCGGCTCCGATGCTGCCGCGCGGTGCGCAGCCGGCAATGCGGCGATCACTTCGGCCACGGCCGCGGTGAGCTTCTTGGCATAGGGCACGTGCAGGAACTCGTTCGGGCCATGCGCGTTGCTCTTCGGACCCAGCACGCCGCAGACCATCATCTGCGCCTTCGGGAAGCCGGCGCTGAGCATGTTCATCAGCGGAATGGTGCCGCCCTGGCCGATGTAGCCACAGGAGGCGCCGAAGTGCGCGCGCGAGGCCTTGTTGAGCGCGTCCTCGAACCAGGGCGTGATGGTGGGCGCGTTCCAGCCGGTGGCGCCGCCGTTGCTCTCGAAGGTCACGCGGGCCTGGTAGGGCGCGTTGTCCTCGAGCAGGGCCTTGAGCGTCTGCACCGTCTCGGCCGCATCGACCAGCGGGGGCAGGCGCAGCGACAGCTTGAATGCGGTGTAGGGGCGCAGCACGTTGCCCGCGTCCTTCAGTGCCGGGAAGCCTTCGGCACCGGTCACCGACAGCGTGGGCTTCCAGGTGCGGTTGAGCAGGGCCTCGACCGGGTCGGTGGTGGTGGGCAGCGCGAACATGGTCGAGCCGCCGCAGTCGTAGTGCGCCCACGGGAAGCGCTTGTAGACCTCCTCGCCGAGGATGGCGGCGGTGGCCTTGGCCTGCGCCAGCCGGTCGGCCGGCACTTCGCAATGGAAGCTCGCGGGCAGCAGGCGGCCGGTGGCGCTGTCTTCGAGGCGGTCGAGCACCTGACGCATGATTCGGAAGCTCGAGGGCACGAGGCCCGAGGCGTCGCCCGAGTGGATGCCTTCGGTCAGCACCTCGACCTTGAGCGTGCCGCTGGCCATGCCGCGCAGCGAGGTGGTGAGCCAGAGCTGGTCGTAGTTGCCGGCGCCGGAGTCGAGGCAGATCACGAGTTCGACGTTGCCCAGGCGCGGGCGCAGCGCGTCGACGTAGGGCAGCAGGTCGTAGGAGCCGCTTTCCTCGCAGGTCTCGATCAGGCCCACGATGCGCGGATGCGCCGCGCCCTGGCTCTTGAGCGCCTGCAGCGCGGCGATGCTGGCGTACACCGCGTAGCCGTCGTCGGCGCCGCCGCGGCCGTAGAGCAGTCCGTTCTCGTACTTGGGCGTCCAGGGACCGAGGTCGTTGCGCCAGCCGGTGAATTCGGGTTGCTTGTCGAGGTGGCCGTACATCAGCACGGTTTCGCCCATGTCGGTGCCGGTGGCGGGCACTTCGAAGAACAGCACCGGGGTGCGGCCCTCGAGGCGCACGATCTCCAGCTTCAGGCCCTCGACCTTCTGCGCCTCGACCCAGGCGGCGGCGTTGCGCAGCACGGTCTCGAGGTAGCCGTTGGCCGACCAGTCCTTGTCGAAGCCGGGCGACTTGGCGGGAATGGCGATGTAGTCGGTGAGTTGCTTGACGATGTCGCCGTCCCATCGGGCGGTGACGTCGGACAGGGCGCGCTCGGCGTCGAGCGTGCCGGCGGGCATTTCGCGGTGCAGGGGGGCGTTCATCGGTGGGTTCTCCGCGGGTGACGAAAGAAAGCACGCATTTTGCGCCTTGAGGCGTCCGCGCGTAGAGTGCGGGCGATCTCAACCCGGAGGGCCATGTGAGCAAGGCAAACATCAAGGTGGGCATCGGCGGCTGGACCTACGAGCCCTGGCGCGACAACTTCTACCCGAAGGGGCTCGCGCATGCGAAGGAGCTGAACTACGCGAGCCGCAAGGTCAGCGCCATCGAGATCAACGGCACCTACTACAGCACCTTCAAGCCCGAGACCTTCAGGAAGTGGCACGACGACACGCCGGCCGACTTCATGTTCTCGCTCAAGGCCTCGCGCTTCGCCACCAACCGCAAGCTGCTTTCGGGCGCGGGAGATTCGATCAAGCGCTTCATCGACAGCGGCGTGGCCGAACTCGGCGACAAGCTCGGGCCGATCGTGTGGCAGTTCATGCCGACCAAGCAGTTCGATGCGGAGGACTTCGAGGCTTTTCTTGCGTTGCTGCCGAAGAAGGAAGGCAGCCGGGTGCTGCGGCACGTGATGGACGTGCGGCACGAGAGCTTCATGGTGCCCGCGTACAAGGCGCTCGCGAAGAAGCACAAGGTGTCGACGGTGTTCACCGACGCCGACAAGTTTCCGTCCTTCGAGGAACCCGAAGGCGATTTCGCCTATGCGCGGCTCATGATGGCCGACGCCAAGCTGAAGACGGGCTATGCGCCGAAGGCGCTCGACACATGGGCCGAGCGCGCGCAGGGCTGGGCCGTGTCGCCGAAGAAGCGCGACGTGTTCGTCTACTTCATCAACGGCGCCAAAGAAAAGGCACCGGCCGCGGCCGGTGCCTTGCTGGAGCGCTTTGGATGGATTCCGCCTGCTGCGTGAGAGGCGCCTGCGGGCGCCGCCGGGCCGCTCCCAAGGCGGCCCGCGCCTCCCCCTCGGGGGGTGGAGTTACACGCAGCGAAGCGAAGTGAAAAGCCGGGGGGCCGGTGTCAGGCCGCGGCGTGCAACGACGGCTTGGCGCCGAAGCTGATCTCGCCGGAAAGCTGGCCGCCTTCCTCGATCACGATCTTGCCGTAGCGGATCTTGCCGGTGACCTTGCCGGTCGAGTGGATGACGAGCTTTTCGCGCACTGTGAGGCTGCCGTCGAACACGCCGCGGATCTCGGCGATGTCGATCTCGGCGGAGCCCTTGAACTCGCCCTGTTCGGCGATCTGCATCAGGCGCGAATCCATCGTGGCCTCGACGAGGCCTTCGACCACGAGCGTGTCGCAATCGGTGATCTCCACGCCCTTGAGCTTGATGTTCGGGCCGACGGTGAGCTTGCTGCCGCCTTCCTTGGCGGCGGGCGATGCCGCTGCGGTGTTCAGGCCGCCTTGCTGTGCGGTCAGCGACGAGGGATTGACGGGGGTTCCGGAGAGGTTGGTGCCCGAACCGACGAGCGGTGCGGGGCGGGATGTCAACGAGTCGGTGTCACGATCACGCTTGCCGAAGAAGGGGGACTGTGTAGCCAAAGGGGAGCTCCTCAAGAAAGGGGACTATCGTAAGAACGCACTCACGGCCTGCGGCACTTCATTGCGCAATAAGCGTAACTGAATAAGTCGGTCATGCACATGACAATGTGGCGCCATGAGCCCTCAAAACGCCGCATCTTCTTCCGCCACGCAGGCCTCGCGCGCCATGTCGTCCACCACCGACTCGCGCTTCGACAAGCCCGCGCACGGCTGGCGGCGCACGATGTTCACGGTGATCTTCGAGGCCGACACGCGCGCGGGCCTGTGGTTCGACCTGGCACTGATCGCGGTGATCGTGGCCAGCGTGCTGGTGGTGATCCTCGACAGCGTGCAGCCCATCCGCGAGCAGTGGCGATCGGTGTTCAACGTGCTCGAATGGGTGTTCACCATTCTCTTCACGCTGGAGTACATCGCGCGGCTGTGCTGCGTGAACAAGCCGCTGCGCTACGCGCTGAGCTTCTACGGCGTGATCGACCTGCTCGCGCTGCTGCCGACCTTCCTCGTGGTCTTCGCGCCGGAGATGGGGCTGGGGTATCTCATCGACGTGCGCGTACTGCGCCTGCTGCGCGTATTCCGCATCTTCAAACTATCGCGTTACTCGGTGGAGTACCGCGCGCTGGTGCTGGCGGTGGCATCGAGCCGGCGCAAGATCACAGTGTTCGTCGGCTTCGTGATGCTGGTGGTGCTGGTGATGGGCACGCTGATGTACGTGGTCGAGGGCCCGGTGCACGGCTTCACGAGCATTCCGGTGGCGATCTACTGGGCCATCTCGACGATGGCCACGGTGGGCTTCGGCGACCTCGTGCCCAAGACCGACCTGGGCCGCGCGATCGCCTCGGTGATGATGCTGCTGGGCTGGGGCGTGCTCGCGGTGCCGACGGGCATCGTGACCGCGGAGATGGCGCGGCGCGGGCCCGACGACGAAGCGGTGCCGGTGGCGCCGCGCGGCATTCTCGCGATGACGGCGCCCGTGTCTGCCTCGGTGCCCGCGAAGCGCATCACTCCTGCGGCCAGACGACGCGCCCTTGCGCAGCATCGCCGAGGCGGACGATGAAGGCATCGGCGTCGGGCTCGGGCAGCGAGAAGGCGAAGGCGACGTCGTCGCCGTGCTGCACGCCCTCGAGCACCGCGCCGGCGGCTGCAAGTTCGCGCCGCACCAGTCCCTCGAGGGCATAGGGCACCGAGCACCGGAGGCTGCGCTGGCGCAGCAGCGGCACGAGCGTGGCGCCGAGCAGGGCCTGCGCGACCGCGTCGGTATAAGCCCGCACGAGGCCGCCTGCTCCGAGCTTCACGCCTCCGAAGTAGCGCACCACTGTCGCAAGCGCGCCCTCGACCTGCTGGTGGCGCAGCACTTCCAGCATCGGGCGGCCGGCCGTGCCGCCGGGCTCGCCGTCGTCGTTTGCAGCTGACTGGCCGCCGGCCATGAGAGCCCAGCACACATGCGCTGCCGCCGGATGCTCGGCGCGAAGCGAGGCGACCACGGCGAGTGCCGCGGTGCGGTCGGCCACGGGCTGCACGCAGCCGATGAAGCGGCTCTTCTTTATCACCAGTTCGCTATGAACCGGCTGCGCGAGCGTGAAGCTCATCCGGTGGTGCGCTTCGAGGTGCTCAGCCGCCGCCGCGCTCGAACTTGAAGACCGCCGTGCTGGCGCGCGCGTTGGGCAGCCAGCGCACGTCGCGGCCGTCCTGCAGGCCGAAGGCGTCGAGGATGCGCAGGTTGTTCTTGCCGGCCAGCACCTCGAAGTCCTTGAAGGTGCCAACGCGGATGTTGGGCGTGTCGTACCACTGGTAGGGCAGGCGGCGCGTCACCGGCATGCGGCCGCGCGCCACGCTCATGCGGTTGGGCCAGTGCGCGAAGTTCGGAAAGGCGACGATGCCGATGCGGCCGACGCGCGCGGTCTCGCGCAGCATGACTTCGGCATTGCGAAGATGCTGCAGCGTGTCGATCTGAAGCACCACGTCGAAGGAGGCGTCGTCGAACATCGCGAGGCCTTCGTCGAGGTTGAGCTGGATCACGTCGACGCCGCGGCGGATGCACTGCAGCACGTTGCCGTCGGCAATTTCCACGCCGTAGCCGGTGCAGCCGCGCTCGCGCTGCAGCAGGTCGAGCAGGGCGCCGTCGCCGCAGCCGAGGTCGAGCACGCGCGCGCCCTGCGGCACCAGTTCGGCGATCAATCTTTGGTGTTCGAGGTCGCTCATTGCTGGAACTCCTTGGCGACGCGATCGAAGTAGGAGCGCACCACGCCCATGTAGCGCACGTCGTCGAGCAGGAAGGCGTCGTGGCCGTGGGGCGCGTCGATTTCGGCGTAGCTCACGTTGCGGCGGTTGTCGAGCAGCGCCTTCACGAGTTCGCGGCTGCGCGCGGGGGAGAAGCGCCAGTCGGTCTTGAAGCTCACGAGCAGGAACTTGGCCGTGGCCTGGGCCAGCGCGGTGCTGAGCTTGCCGCCATGGTTGCGCGCGGGGTCGAAGTAGTCGAGAGCGCGGGTGATCAGCAGGTAGGTGTTGGCGTCGAAGTACTCGCTGAACTTGTCGCCCTGGTAGCGCAGGTAGCTTTCGATCTGGAACTCGACGTCCTGCGTGGAGTAGCGATAGTCGAGCCCCGCCACCTCACCCTCGACGGCGCTGCGCAGGATGCGGCCGAACTTGGCGTTCATCACGTCGTCGCTGAGGTAGGTGATGTGGCCGATCATTCGAGCGATGCGCAGGCCGCGCTTCGGGATCACTCCGTGTTCGTAGAAGTGGCCGCCATGGAAGTCGGGGTCGGTCACGATGGCGCGTCGCGCCACCTCGTTGAAGGCGATGTTCTCGGCCGTGAGGTTGGGCGCGCTGGCCACCACCACGGCATGTCGTACGCGGTCGGGGTACTGCAGCGTCCACGACAGCGCCTGCATGCCGCCGAGGCTGCCGCCCATGACGGCGGCGAGCGTCTGGATGCCGAGCGAATCGAGCAGGGCGGCCTGCGCGTCGACCCAGTCTTCGACCGTGACCACCGGGAAGTCGGCGCCGTAGACACGGCCGGTGGCGGGGTTGACGTGCATCGGGCCGGTCGAGCCGAAGCAGGAGCCGAGGTTGTTCACGCCGATCACGAAGAAGCGGTCGGTGTCGACCGGCTTGCCCGGGCCCACCATGTTGTCCCACCAGCCCTCGGAGCGGGCCTGGCCCTGGTAGACGCCCGCCACATGGTGCGAGGCGTTGAGCGCATGGCATACCAGCACCGCATTGCTGCGGTCGGCATTGAGAGTGCCGTAGGTTTCGTAGGCGAGCGTGTAGTCGCTGATCGATGCGCCGCTGCGCAGGGCCAGCGGGCCTGCGAACTGCATCGACTGCGGAGTGACGACCAGAGGTGGTGACGACGACATGAATAAAAAACCCGGCCTCGCCAAAAACGAGCCGGGTCTGCCGCGCCTGTCTTTAGCTGGATTTATAAAGCGCCCGCAAGCTGAAGCAAATCGGCGCTGGAGGAGTATATCCCCCAGGCTGCGCGCACTGCGTGTCGCTTCGCCAACCCCCTTGGAAAGGGGGCAACACCTGCGGCCCGGCGGAGCCGGTTCCGCGGTGTTCTGGGATGGGGGCGGGTCTCTCTCTATATGCCGACGATCATGAGGATGCCGAGCACCAGGAAGATCGCGGCCGAGACGCCGTGCACGAGCTTGATCGGCACGCGCCGCACGATCTTCTCGCCGAGCCACACCACCGGCGCATTGGCCAGCATCATGCCCAGCGTGGTGCCCACGACCACCCAGAAATAGTCGTGCGTGAAGCGGGCGGCGAGCATGACTGTGGCGATCTGGGTCTTGTCGCCCATCTCGGCGAGGAAGAACGCGATCACCGTGGTGCCGAAGACGCCGAACTTCGACGCGCCGGGGGCATCGTCGTCGTCCAGCTTGTCGGGAATCAGCATCCAGATGGCCATCGCGATGAACGAGCCGCCCAGTATCCAGCGCAAAACCTCGGGGCCGAGCCAGCGCGTGAGGTAGTTGCCTACGGCGCCCGCCAGGGCGTGGTTGATGATGGTTGCGGCGAAGATGCCGAGGACGATGGGCCAGGGTTTCCTGAAGCGGGCGGCGAGCAGGAGGGCTAGGAGTTGGGTCTTGTCGCCCATTTCGGCGAGCGCGACGACGCCCGTTGCTACGAGAAAAGCTTCCATGATGACGTGGGGTTCCTTGGGCCGAAGGACGCAATTGACCGTGCAACACCTTCGGCCATATTCCCGAAGTTGCACGGTCAAAGGTCTCGCCAGGTGTGTTCACTGCACGCGCCATATCCTGGTGGGACAGGACAAGTCTGTTGACGCGGGCCCTTCTCGCAGATCGGAAGGCGGCTACTCCCCAATGACGGGGTGGATTGTACATGCGTGACGTGTAGCGCCAAGGACCTCGCCCAATCACGAAAGCATGCGCTAACTTTCCAATAGTTTTGACAGCTGCTACCTCAGGAAGCAAATTCCCGCTTGCAATTCGGATATTTCACCCATAATGCACGAGCCTCCCTCTTCATTTTGGTCGGGGGGCAGTTCGGTGATCGGTCAGTTTCGCGCGACTCGACGCTCTCGTTTGAGTGATGCTTTCGGGACTCCATCGCTTTTCTTGATGTGTTTATAGGAGTCCCTTGATGGGCAACAAACTGTACGTCGGCAACCTGCCTTACTCGGTGCGCGACGGAGATCTCGAACAAGCCTTCGGGCAGTTCGGCGCAGTGACCAGCGCCAAGGTCATGATGGAACGTGACACCGGCCGCTCGAAGGGCTTCGGCTTCGTCGAGATGGGCAGTGACGCGGAAGCACAGGCCGCAATCAACGGCATGAACGGCCAGCCCCTGGGTGGCCGCAGCGTCGTCGTCAACGAAGCACGTCCGATGGAAGCACGTCCCCCGCGCAGCGGTGGTGGCGGCTACGGCGGCGGCGGTGGTGGTTATGGCGGCGGTGGTGGCGGTGGCTACGGCGGCGGTGGTGGCGGCTACGGTGGTGGCGGTCGCTCCGGCGGTGGTGGTGGCGGCTACGGCGGCGGTGGCCGCAGTGGCGGCGGCGGCGGTGGTGGCGATGGCGGTTTCCGCAGCCCCTACGGCGCAGGCCCCCGTGGCGGCGGCGGTGGCCGCTCGGGCGGTGGCGGCGGTGGTTACGGCGGCGGCGGCAACAGCGGCTACTGAACCTTACGGCACTCCAGAAAAGCACACATAGAGAAAAGGCTCCCTCGGGAGCCTTTTTCAATGGCCGATCGCCCGCTCAGGCTTCGCCGCTTCTCTTCTTGCGCTCGCGCCCTTGCACCGCCCTGTCGAGCACTGCGTTGGGCAGCATGCGCATGATCTTGGCGACCACGCCCATCTGCCAGGGAATCACGCGGTAGCTGGTGCCGGCCTCGATGGCGCGCAGCGCCTGGGCGGCGAAATCTTCCGCCTTCATGAGAAAGGGCATGCCGTATCGGTTGCCCTGCGTGAGCGGCGTGTCGATGTAGCCCGGACAAAGGGTGACGACCTTGACGCCGCTCCCGTACAGTTCGCCGCGCAGGCTCTCGCAATACGCGACCACACCGGCCTTGCTGGCGCAGTAGGCGCCGTGTCCCGGCAGTCCGCGGATGGAAGCGACGCTGCCGATGCCCACCAACCGCCCGCTGCCGCGCTGGACCATCGCCTGCACGAAGGGATGAAAAGTGGCCATCAGCCCCACGTTGTTGGTCGCGAAGGTGCGCGCCATCACGTCGATGTCTTCGCGTTCCGCCGTATCGATGCCCACGCTGATGCCGGCATTGGCGATCACCACGTCGGGCAGTCCCTGCTGCTCGATGCAGGCCTTGCCGGCGGCGACGATGCTGTCGGTCTGCGCCACGTCGGCGCCGTAGACGCGGCAACGATCCGCGCCGAGCTGGCGCGCGCTCGCCCACGACTCGATTTCCCCCGTGCGCCGCGCAACCAGCGCCAGCCGGTAGCCCGCGTCATGAAAGCTGGCGGCCAGCGCCTGGCCGATGCCGCTCGATGCGCCGGTGATGAAGACAAGCGGGGACGTCGTCATGTGGCAGATGCCTTCTTCAGCGCTTCTTGGCGGGAGCGGCCGCAGCCGCCGACGGAATCAGCACGCCGCGCACGCGGCCGTTCAGGTTCGCCACGCCACTCAGGTTGTCGTAGTCGAGCGTGTCGCCGGTGAACTGGTCGGTGCCGCGAATGAGCGTGACCGGCTTGTTCGACGTGACGCGTTCGGTATCGACATAGGCGTGCAGGAACTCGCCGCGGAACTCGAGCTGCGGTGTCGGCTTGCCACCGGGACCCACGGAAGGATCGCGAATGACGATCGCATTGCCGAACAGCTGGATTTCGCTGCCGTCCGAATTCGACAGCCCACGGTTGGCGCTGCCGCGCGTCACGAGCCCCTCGGGCGACACGCTGCGCATGCGCACCTTGTCGATCTCGATGGTGTCGGTGTCGGGGTAGTGCCGGCCCTCGACGCCGTGCAGTTCGCTGCGCAGGTCGCCATTGGGCAGGAAGTTCTTGATGACGAAGTCGCGCATGAAGTAGTCGGGCTCATGCGTGGGCGCGACCTTGGCTGTGGGCTCCAGCAGCTTGGGCGCGTTGCGCACCAGCCAGTAGGTGCCGAGCGCGACGGCGGCCGTCAGGATGATCGGCAGGTAGATCGTGGCGCGGTCGAGGACGTCGCGCACCATGCCCCATGCGCGTTTCACGTTGTTCATGTATTCGGGCCCCGGGCTGCGTCGAGCATGACGCGGTATTGGCCGCAGGCCGTGAGCAGCAGGTCGCAGAACTCGCGCGCCGCGCCTTCGCCGCCGCGCGCCTGGGTAACGTAGCGCGCGATGCCGCGCACCTCGGCGTGGGCATTGGCCGGCGCCGCAGCGAAACCCACGCGCAGGAGCACCGGCAGGTCGGGCCAGTCGTCGCCGATGGCCGCGGCCTGCGCCCAGGTGAAGCCGAGTTCATCGAGCATGGCCTGCGCAGCGGGCAGCTTGTCTTCGGTGCCATAGCGCACGTGCTCGATGCCCAGCGCCTCGAGCCGCACGCGCAGCGGCTTGGAGTCGCGCCCGGTGATCACGGCCGGCACGATGCCCGCCTTGCGCAGCAGCTTCAGGCCGTAGCCGTCGAGGATGCTGAAGCGCTTGAGCGTCTCGCCGTGCTCGGTGAAGTACACGCCGCCGTCGGTCAGGACGCCGTCGATGTCGAAGAAAACGATGCGCACGTCCTGTGCGGCGAGCAGGGTCTCGGCCTGGAACTCGAGCGGCATCAGATGACCTTCGCGCGCATCAGGTCGTTGGTGTTGATCGCGCCGACGACCAGTCCCGCGCCGTCGATCACGAACAGGCGGGTGATGCCGCACTGCTCCATGAGCTCGGCGGCTTCCACCGCCAGTGCGTCGACGCGGATGGTGCGCGGGTTGTGGTGCATCACCTCGGCCGCCTTCGGGCTGCGCAGGTCGGCGCCAGCCTCGATCAGGCGGCGCAGGTCGCCGTCGGTGAAGATGCCGAGCGCACGGCCGTCGGGCGCGACCACCGCCGCGGCGCCGAAGCCCTTGTTGCTCATGGCGCGCATCAGTTCGCCGATGTTGGCGTCGGGCGTCACGCGCGGAACGTCGTCGCCCGAGCGCATGACGTCGCTCACATGGGTGAGCAGCTTGCGCCCGAGCGCGCCGCCCGGGTGCGAGCGCGCGAAGTCTTCCGAGCCGAAACCGCGCGCGTCGAGCAGCGCCACGGCCAGTGCGTCGCCCATCGCCATCTGGGCGGTGGTGCTCGCGGTGGGAGCAAGGTTGAGCGGGCAGGCTTCCTTGGACACGCCCGCGTCGATCACGATGTCGGCGTGGCGGGCGAGGGTGGATTCGGGGCGGCCGGTCATGGCGATCAGGGGCACGCCCTGGCGCTTGACGACCGGCAGGATGACGGTGAGTTCGTCGACCTCGCCGCTGTTGGAGATGGCGAGCACCAGGTCGACCGCCTTGATCATGCCGAGGTCGCCGTGGCTGGCCTCGGCCGGATGCACGAACATCGCGGGAGTGCCGGTGGAGGCGAGGGTGGCGGCGATCTTGCGGCCGACGTGGCCGCTCTTGCCCATGCCCATCACGACCACGCGGCCGCGCACCTCGAGGATCTTGCGCACGGCCTCGACGAAGCTCGGACCGACGCGGTCTTTCAGGCCGGCGACGGCTTCGGCTTCGATGTCGAAGGTGAGACGTGCCCGAGCGAGGATGGCTTCGGGGTCGACCACGGGGGCCGGGGCGGGACGGGAGCTCATTGCCGGATTTTACGGGCCGGGCCGCGCCCGCCCCCCCATGTACCGGGGAAGCCCCGGGGCACGGACATTGCTCTAGCATCGGCGCCTATGTCTTCGTTCGATCTCACGCTGTTGTACTTGCTGGCCGCGGTGATCGGCGTGGTGGCGTGCCGCTCCCTCAAGCTGCCGCCGATGCTTGGCTACCTCTCGGCCGGCGTGCTGATCGGGCCGCACGCCTTCGCGCTGGCCCAGAACACGGAAGGCATCCAGCACCTGGGCGAATTCGGCGTGGTGTTCCTCATGTTCGTGATCGGGCTGGAATTCAGCCTGCCCAAGCTGCGCGCGATGCGAAAGCACGTGTTCGGCCTCGGCCTGCTGCAGGTGCTGCTGACGATGGCCCTCGCCACGATCGGCGCGCTGCTGATGGCCCGGCTGCTGCCGCCCGCCTGGCACCTGGGCTGGCAGACCGCGCTGGCGCTGTCGGGCGCGCTCACCATGAGCAGCACGGCCATCGTGGTGAAGCTGATGGCGGAGCGCCTCGAACTGGAGAGCGAACACGGCAAGCGCGTGATGGGCGTGCTGCTGTTTCAAGACCTGGCGGTGGTGCCGCTGCTGGTGCTTATCCCCGCGTTGGGCGCGCCGCCCGAGGCGCTGGCCAAGGCGCTGGGCCTGGCGCTGCTGAAGGCGAGCTTCCTGATCGGCGTGCTGCTCTACGGCGGTCCGCGCGTGATGCGCTGGTGGCTCACGCTGGTGGCGCGGCGCCGCAGCGAGGAGCTCTTCATCCTGAACGTGCTGCTGATCACCCTGGGCCTGGCCTGGCTCACCGAGCTTGCGGGCCTGAGCCTGGCGCTGGGCGCCTTCATCGCCGGCATGCTGGTGTCGGAAACCGAATACAAGCACCAGGTCGAGACCGACATCCGCCCCTTCCACGACGTGCTGCTGGGGCTGTTCTTCATCACGGTGGGCATGTCGCTCGACTGGCACATCGTGGTCGAGCGCTGGCTGCTGGTGGCCGTGCTGCTGCTGGTGCCGCTGGCCTTCAAGCTGGGGCTGGTGACGGTGCTGGCCCGGGTGCTGGGCGCCACCTCGGGCGTATCGCTGCGCACCGGCCTTTATCTTGCGCAGGCCGGCGAGTTCGGCTTCGTGCTGCTGACGCTGGCGCAGGAGCGCAGCCTGCTGCCGCCCTGGCTGGCCAACCCGGTGCTGGCGTCGATGGTGCTGTCGATGCTGGCGACGCCCTTCATCATCATGTACAGCAACGCCATCGTGCGGAAGCTGGTGGCCAGCGACTGGCTGCAGCAGTCGCTGCAGATGACGACCATCGCGCGCAAGACCATCAACACCGCCCAGCACGTGATCATCTGCGGCTACGGCCGCTGCGGCCAGAACCTGGCGCGCATCCTCGAGCGCGAGGGCATTCCGTACATGGCGCTCGACCTCGACCCCGACCGCGTTAGGCAAGCGGCCGCCGCCGGCGACTCGGTGGTGTTCGGCGATGCGGCGCGGCTGCAGGCGCTGATGGCCGCGGGCCTGGCGCGTGCCAGTGCGGTGGTGGTCACCTACCTCGACGTGCCCGGCGCGATGAAGGTGCTGGCCAACACGCGCGCGCATGCGGCGCACGTGCCGGTGATCGTGCGCACGCAGGACGACCACGATCTCGAGAAGCTGCAGGCCGCCGGCGCGACCGAGGTGGTGCCCGAAGCCATCGAAGGCTCGCTGATGCTCGCGAGCCATGCGCTGGCGCTGGTCGGCGTGCCGATGCGGCGCGTGATCCGCGTGGTGCAGGACCAGCGCGACGCCCGCTACAACCTGCTGCGCGGCTACTTCCACGGCGCCGACGACGACAACGCCGACGAGATCGACCACGAGCGGCTCAACAGCTTCACGCTCGATGCCCGCGCGCGGGCGGTCGGCCAGACGCTCGAGCGGCTCGCGCTGCACACGCTGGGGGTTCGTGTCGCCAGCCTGCGCCGACAGGACGGCCAGCCGCGCACGCTGGCCGACGACACGGTGCTGTCGGACGGCGACACGCTGGTGCTGTCGGGCAAGCCTGCCGCGCTGGCGATGGCGGTCGAGCGGCTGCAGAAGGGCTGAGCGGGCGGCTTTCCAGCCGCTCTTTCGCCACTCTCAGTTGATCAGCGTCGGATTGCGCTTTTCTTCTTCAAGCCGCTGCTGGCGGCGCACGGCTTCGCACTGCGCGTGGGCCTTGTATTCGGGCTTCAGGCACTGCGCCGCCATGCATTGCGCCCTGGCGATGAAGTTGCGGTCGCCGCACATCGCCGCGGGTTCGGCCGGGGCGGCCGGCGCCGGCGGCGGTGCCGGCGCGACGGCCTGGGGCGCGGCTTCTGGCACGGCCGGCGACGGCGTGGCGGGAGTCGCCTGCTTGCGCGGCTTGGCGGCGGGCTTGGGCGCTGGCGCAGCCTCCGCGGCGGGCGAAGGCGTGGTCGCCTGATCGACCGCCTGGGCATCCGCCGCGGCGGCGGGAGCCTCGGGCGGGGGAGGTGGCGGTTCGGCCGCCGGCGGTGGCGCCACCGCGGGAGCAGCCGGCTCGCTGGCCGGCGTGGCCTCTTCGACGGCGGCGGGCGCCTTGCGCGTTCCGTAGCCGTACCAGCCGGCGACGATCATCGCTACCGCCACCAGCAGCAGGCCCAGCCACAGCAGGATCGCGCGCCAGCGCGGCGAGCGTTCGGCCGGCGCGGGCCGCCTGATCTTGACCCGACGGGGCCGCTTCGTTCTTTCTCGCGCCGCGGCCCAGCTCGATTCCAGTCCAGGCGGCGAGGCAGATGCATCGGGTGAAGTGGATGACGCAGGCGAACGCGGCGAGCCGTCGTCGTGCAGCATGAAAACCGTCTGCTCCTCGTCGTCGTGCCGAGGTGCGGAGGCCGGCGACCTGCTGAAGAACGACTGGCGTGCGGGTGGTGGCGCTGCGGGAAGCTCGTCCAGTGGTGCCGGAATGGTCGGCGCGCGCAACTGGGCAGGCGCCGTGGTGGCCCATTCGCGTTCGGGGCTCGGCGGCGGCGGGATCCGGTCTCCCGCGGCGGACAGGCTGATGCCGCAGCTTCTGCAGAAATTTGCACCGTCACGGTTCTCCGTGCTGCAGACCGGACAGATCAAGGCCATGGCTTACTTACTGACTACTCTCGGGGTCCCGAACGAAAACTGGCTGGTTGGCTTGCCGGCCCGCATCCGGAAGACCGATCCGGCGACGGGCGCTGCGATATTGGTAGGGCCTCGTCAGGTCACCGCGACACGCTTGGAGCGATGCGCCATGCGCTTGGCCATCACGGCACCGAGCGCCATCGCGATCTCCAGCGCCATGTTGGGCTGGCGGTTGCTCATTTCCGCAAAGCGAATCGCGGTGAGCCGCCACACGCGGCCCGCGCCGGTAACCACCACGTTGGCCGAATGCGGCAGCCGCGAGAAGAACGAACCCTCGCCGACCACCGAACCGGCCGTGAGCACGGCGAGCTTCATCTGCTCCTTGCTGCTGACGCGGTGCACGCTGATGGCGCCGCTCTCGACGAAGAACACCGAGCGGTCCGGCGTGCCCTGTTCGATGAGCACGTCGCCGACGCCGGTTTCGATCGGCTGCAGATAGCCCGCCAGCGTTTCCCACTGCTGGACGTTGAACGTCAGCGCGAACGTGTCGGTGCTTATGTTCTCCGCGATGGCGCGGCTCAAGTTCTGGATTGACATGTGTTTCTCGGCCCCCGCATGTGAGCCGAAGTATCCGCGATGGCCGCACCGTTCGGCTACAAGTGTTTACGAATTTGAAAACACCTGTCGTTATTTGTCGCTATTTGCCAATGCAGAAGCGCGAAAAGATGACCCCGAGCAGGTCGTCCGCACCGAACTCGCCGGTGATCTCGTTCAGGGCGTTCTGCGCCAGCCGCAGCTCCTCGGCCAGCAGGTCGAGCAGTTGCGCCTGTGCCGCGAGGTGGTCGGCCGCCAGCGCCAGGTGCGTCTCGACCCGCGCCAGCGCCTGCACGTGGCGCGCCCGTGCGAGGTACACGCCCTCGGGCACGGCCTGCCAGCCGGCCATGGCCAGCAGCTGCTCACGCAGGGCCTCGATGCCCAGGCCGGTCTTGGCGGAGAGGGCAATGCCCTGTTCGGCGTGGGCCGCGGGCGCCGCGTCCTGCTTGTTCCAGACGTCGAGCACCGGCACGCTCGCGGGCAGCTTCTGCCGCAGGCCGGCCAGGATCTCGGCATCGGCGGCGGCGTAGTCAGGCAGGTGCGCGCGCGTCAGGTCGTGCAGGAACAGCACCGCGTCGGCGCTCTCGATCTGGCCCCAGGCGCGCGCCACGCCGATCTGCTCGACTTCGTCGCTGCTCTCGCGCAGGCCGGCGGTGTCGGCCACGTGCAGTGGCACGCCGTGGATCTGGATGGTCTGCGAGACCACGTCGCGCGTGGTGCCCGCCACCGCGCTCACGATGGCCAGCTCGGCGCCGGCCAGCGCGTTGAGCAGCGAGCTCTTGCCCGCGTTGGGTTGTCCCGCGATCACGACCTTGATGCCCTCGCGCAGCAAGGCGCCCTGGCGTGCGCGCTGCTGCACGGCGGCGAGTTGCGATTGCAGCTTGCCGAGCTGCCCGGCCGCGTCGGCCTTCTGCAGGAAGTCGATTTCCTCTTCGGGAAAATCCAGCGTAGCCTCCACCAGCATGCGCAGGTGGATCAGCGCGTCGCGCAGCGTGTGGATCTCGCGCGAGAAGGCCCCCGACAGCGAGCGCCCGGCGCTGCGCGCGGCCGCCTCGGTGCTGGCGTCGATCAGGTCGGCGATCGCCTCGGCCTGCGCCAGGTCGATCTTGCCGTTGAGAAATGCCCGCTGGCTGAATTCGCCGGGCTCGGCCACGCGCAGGCCGGGCAGGCGGGGGCGGCCGGTGACCGGGTCGGGCTCGGCCGCGGCCTCGAGGCAGCGCGCCAGCAGCAGCTGCAGCACGACGGCGCCGCCATGCGCCTGCAGTTCGAGCACGTCTTCTCCGGTGAAGGAGTTCGGCGAGGGGAAGTGGATGGCCAGGCCGTGGTCGACCGGCTCCCCGTCCGCATCGCGAAACGGCAGGTAGGTGGCTTCGCGCGGCTTGAGCGCGCGGCCGCAGATCGCGTCGACCAGCGGCGCCAGCCTTGCGCCCGATACGCGCACGATGCCGACCGCGCCGCGCCCCGAGGCGGTGGCGATGGCGACGATGGGATCGGAGGTGCGGGCGAGCATGGTGGTGCGGATTCTTTCAGCAAAAAGGGCCGCTGACGCGGCCCTTTGAAGGATGGCTGGAGTGCAGTGCGGCTACTTGGTGCCGAGCACGCCCAGGCGCTTGTTGATGAACCACTGCTGCGCGATCGACAGCACGTTGTTCGTGATCCAGTACAGCACCAGGCCGGCCGGGAAGAAGATGAACATCACGCTGAACGCGAGCGGCATGATCCACATCAGCTTGGCCTGCATCGGATCGGGCGGCGTCGGGTTGAGCCAGGTCTGGAACAGCGAGGTGGCCGTCATGACGATCGGCAGGATGTACCAGGGGTCGGGTGCCGACAGGTCGGTGATCCAGCCGATCCACGGTGCGTGGCGCATCTCGACCGACGACAGCAGCACCCAGTAGAGCGCGATGAACACGGGGATCTGGATCACGATGGGGAAGCAGCCGCCCATCGGATTGACCTTTTCGGTCTTGTAGATCCGCATCATTTCCTGCTGCATTTCCTGCGGCTTGTCCTTCAGCCGCTCGCGCATTTCCATGATCTTCGGGTTGATGGCCTTCATCTTGGCCATGCTGGCGTAGGCCTTGGCGTTGAGCCAGTAGAAGGCCGCCTTCAGCAGCACCACCAGCGCCACGATCGACCAGCCCCAGTTGCCCAGGATGCCGTGCAGCTGGGTGAGCAGCCAGTACAGCGGCTTGGAGATGATCGCGAAGATGCCGTAGTCCTTCACCAGGTCCAGGCCGGGGGCGATGGCTTCGAGCTTCTTTTCTTCTTCGGGGCCGGCGAACAAGGCGCTGTTCACGACCTGCGTGGCACCCGGAGCGATCTTCGGCAGCGTAGCCACCATGGCGACGGTGAAGAGGTTGTCGCCCAGGTCCTTCACGCGGAACTCGCGGCGCAGCTGTTCGCTGGCCGGGTCACCCTTGAGCAGCCACGCCGATGCAAAGTAGTGCTGCACCATCGCGATCCAGCCGTCGTTGGCCGGCGGCGGCGGTTCGATCTTGCCCTTGGCAATGTCCTTGAAGTCGAGCTTGTGGAACTTCTTCTCGTTGGTGTACGCAGCGGGGCCTGTGAAGGTGTTGGTGCCGAACATGGTGCCGGCGGCCACCGTGCCGTGACGCAGCAGCTGCAGGTACAGCTGCGCGTCGCGCGGCTGGTCGCTCACATTGACCACTTCGTGGCGCACGCCGATGACGTAGTCGCCGCGGTGGAACACGTAGGTCTTGACGTACTTCAGGCCACCGACGGGGGCGCTTTCAAAGCCCACTTCCAGCGTGTTCTGGCCATCGGCCATCTCGCGCGGGCCAGCCTTCGGCGTCATCTGCGTCAGGTGGTTGGGGAAGGAGTCGCCGGCCACCGGGTTCAGCAGGCCGGTCTGCGCGACGTAGCGCGTGGCGGGCGAGCCGTTCTCGAACAGCACGACGTGCTTGGTGCGGTCGGCCTCGTCGTACTTGCGCAGCTCGAGGTAATTGACCGTGGCGCCTTCGCTGTCGATCGTGGCCTTGAACAGGTCGGTGGTCACGTTGACCTGCTCGCGCGGCGTGGCCGCAACGGCCTGCGTGGGTACCGCGCCCGCATTGCCGCCGGCGCCGGACGCGGCCGGCACGCCGTTGCTGGCCGCGGGAGTGTTGGCCGGGGCCGCGGCCGTGGCGGCGGGCTTGGTCGACGGCAGGAAAGTCGGCTTGTTGCCGTTGAAGACCTGCCATTGGTCCCACAGCAGCACCAGCGAGAAACCAAAAATCACCCACAGTATCGTGCGGCGGATATCGTTCATGACGAAGACTTCTTGTCGGAGGAGAGAAGAGACGAAAACAGCGATCCTGACCTGTCAGTGCGACGCTGTGATTTCGGTGGAACCGGATCGTGGCCGCCCTGGCACCAGGGCTGGCAGCGCGCGATGCGATGCAGGGTCAGGTAGCTGCCCTTGAGCGCGCCATGCACTTCCAGCGCCTCGATCGAATACACGGAGCAGGTCGGCGTGAAGCGGCACGACTGGCCGAGCCAGGGGCTCAGCAGCAGGCGGTAGGCCTTCACGAGGCCGATCAGCAGGCGTTTCATGGCGAAGAGGAAGGGGCCGCGGGCACCGCCGGGGCGCGCGTTGCCCGCGCGAGCAGCTGCTGGAGCTCGGCGCGCACGGCGGCCTTGAGCTTGTCAGAGGTGGCGCTCACGAATTCCTTGCGATCGAAACCCGCGCGCAGCCGCACCACGTGCGCGGCACGGGGCAGTGCGACGCCGGGGGCGGCGCTCACCGAATAGATCTGGCGCTTGATGGCGTTGCGCGTGACGGCGCGACGCGCCCAGCGCTTGGGCACCATGGCACCCAGCCAGACATCGTCGGACGCGAACAACGGCTGTGCGCTCGATGCGAGATCGAGCGCACAGCGGTGCAATGCGAAATGAGCAGTGCGCGCCACGGTGGCACCTGCGAGGACGGCCTGGAATTGCGCGCGGGTCTTGAGCCGCTGCATGGGAGCCGGGCCGCTTGCGTCGCGCCTGTTCTGGCCAGGCGCGCTGGCTGCTGGAGTTGGCGCTGACGAGCCGGCTGCTGGCAACGGCAGGTGGGCTGCCGTCAGACGGCCAGGCGCTTGCGGCCCTTGGCGCGGCGTGCGTTGATGACGGCACGGCCGCCGCGGGTCTTCATGCGGACCAGGAAGCCGTGGGTACGGGCGCGGCGGACTTTGGATGCTTGGTAGGTGCGTTTCATGGTGATTTCCTGTTTCCCTGTTCACGCTGGCTCTTCGCACAAAAAGCATGAAGTACCTGCGGGGCGCCGGGGGAGCGTGTTTCGGATGACCCCCGAAAGACGCAAAGAGGTTTTCAGGGAAACCCGCAATTATCGCAAACATTGGCCGCCGGAACAATCTTCGAGCGGATTTGCGGGCCTTTCGATGCGCCGGGCAGCGTGTGGATAAGGTTTTGACAAGTTAGAATGCCGGTCGCCTTCCAGCAGAGAATATCCACAATACCTATACCAAAAAATGCCCGAGGGTTTCATCACTTTTTCATACGCTCATGTCGACTGACGGCATCGGCGAAAGCCTCTGGCAAGCCTGCGTCGACCAGCTCGCGCAGGAGCTGTCCGAGCAGCAGTTCAACACCTGGATCAAACCCCTGACGGCACAGGTCGCAGACGACCTGTCGCGCATGACGGTGTTCGTCGCCAACCGGTTCAAGCTCGACTGGATCCGTGCCCAGTACGCCGGCAAGATCGCGGCCATGGCCGAGAAGATGTACGGCCAGCCGGTCGCCATCGAGTTAGCGCTTGCTCCTCGCGAAATCCCCGTGCGTGCTGCACCCGTGGCCGTCATGACCGAAACGGACGTGCCGCGCGACGTGGCCGGCCCGGGCGAGGAGCCGGCCGCCGCCGGCTTCAAGAACCGCCTGAATTCCGGCCTCACCTTCGACACCCTGGTCGAAGGTACGGCCAACCGCATGGCGCGCGCCGCGGCGATGCACGTGGCCGGCATGCCGGGGCATCTTTACAACCCGCTTTTCATCTACGGCGGCGTCGGCCTGGGCAAGACCCACCTGATGCATGCTGTGGGTAACCGGCTGCTGGCCGACAAGCCGGATTCCAAAGTTCTCTACATCCACGCCGAGCAATTTGTGTCGGATGTGGTCAAAGCCTATCAGCGCAAGACTTTCGATGAGTTCAAGGAGCGCTACCACTCGCTCGACCTGCTGCTGATCGACGATGTGCAGTTCTTCGCCAACAAGGACCGGACGCAGGAAGAATTCTTCAACGCGTTCGAAGCCCTGCTCGCCAAGAAGTCGCACATCGTGATGACCAGCGACACCTACCCGAAGGGCCTCGCGGACATCCACGAACGGCTGGTGTCGCGTTTCGACTCCGGCCTGACGGTCGCCATCGAGCCGCCCGAACTCGAGATGCGCGTGGCCATCCTGATCAACAAGGCGCGCACCGAATCCGCCGAAATGCCGGAGGAAGTGGCCTTCTTCGTCGCCAAGAACGTGCGCTCCAACGTGCGCGAGCTCGAGGGCGCGCTGCGCAAGATCCTGGCGTACTCGCGCTTCAACCAGAAGGAAATCTCGATCGCCCTGGCGCGCGAGGCGCTGCGCGACCTGCTGTCGATCCAGAACCGGCAGATCTCGGTCGAGAATATCCAGAAGACGGTGGCCGACTACTACAAGATCAAGGTCGCCGACATGTACAGCAAGAAACGCCCGGCCAGCATCGCGCGGCCGCGGCAGATCGCGATGTACCTGGCCAAGGAACTCACGCAGAAGAGCCTGCCGGAAATCGGCGAGCTGTTCGGCGGGCGCGACCACACGACGGTGCTGCACGCGGTGCGCAAGATCTCGGGCGAGCGCCAGCAGCTCACCGAACTCAACCAGCAGCTCCACGTGCTCGAACAGACCCTCAAGGGATGACCGTAAAGAAGCCGAATGTCATCAAGGGTGCCCCTCGCGACAGCGGAGAATGGCGTCTTACAAGCTGATTCAAAGAGATAGGAAGAGGAAGAAGACATGATCGTTTTGAAGGCAACCCAAGACAAGGTCCTCGCCGCGCTGCAGTCGGTCGCGGGCATCGTGGAGCGACGCCACACCTTGCCGATCCTGGCGAACGTGCTGATCCGCAAGACCGGAGGCCAGCTGCAGCTGACCACCAGCGACCTCGAAATCCAGATCCGCACCACCGCCGAGCTCGGCGGCGACGAAGGCAACTTCACCACCACCATCGGCGCGCGCAAGCTGATCGACATCCTGCGCACCATGCCGGCCGACCAGACCGTGAGCCTCGAGTCGAGCGCGAGCAAGCTGGTGCTCAAGGGCGGCAAGAGCCGCTTCACGCTGCAGTCACTGCCCGCCGAAGACTTCCCGCTGGTGCAGGAAGCCGCCAACTTCGGCCCCGTGTTCAGCGTGCCGCAGAAGACGCTGAAGGACCTGCTCTCGCAGGTCTCGTTCGCGATGGCCGTGCACGACATCCGCTACTACCTGAACGGCATCCTGTTCGTGGCCGAAGGCAAGCAGCTGAGCCTGGTCGCCACCGACGGCCACCGCCTGGCCTTCTCTTCCGCCACGCTCGACGTCGAAGTGCCGCGCCAGGAAGTGATCCTGCCGCGCAAGACCGTGCTCGAAATGCAGCGCCTGCTGTCCGACGCCGAAGGCGCCATCGAGATGCAGTTCGCGAACAACCAGGCCAAGTTCAGCTTCGGCGGCATGGAGTTCGTCACCAAGCTGGTCGAGGGCAAGTTCCCCGACTACAACCGCGTCATCCCGAAGAACCACAAGAACACCGTCACGCTGGGCCGCGCGCCGCTGCTGGCCAGCCTGCAGCGCACCGCCATCCTGACCAGCGAGAAGTTCAAGGGCGTGCGCCTGAACATCGAGCCGGGCACGCTGCGCATCGCGTCGAACAACGCCGAGCAGGAAGAAGCCCAGGACGAGCTCGACATCGACTACGGCGGCGACACCATCGAGATCGGCTTCAACGTGACCTACCTGATCGACGCGCTGTCGAACATGGACCAGGACATGGTCAAGCTCGACCTGGCCGACTCCAACAGCTCGGCGCTGCTGACCATCCCCGAGAACGCATCCTTCAAGTACGTCGTGATGCCGATGCGTATCTAGAAGACACACCACACGGCGCCTTGCGCACACGACCCGCGGCCCTCCGCGGGTTTGCGCTTTCAAGAGGCGGCGAATTGAGCTTTTGAGAGCCCGAAAAATCACGCGCGAATGCCGTGAGAGACAGAGGAATACCCGAATGAGTGCAGAAGAGAACAAGCCCGACGTGCCCCACACCGAGCCCGTCTACATCCCCGAGATCGACACCGTGCCAGCCGACACCAGCTACGGCGAAGGCTCCATCACGATCCTCGAAGGGCTTGAAGCCGTGCGCAAGCGCCCCGGCATGTACATCGGCGACACCTCCGACGGCACCGGCCTGCACCACCTGGTCTTCGAAGTCGTGGACAACTCCATCGACGAGGCGCTGGCCGGCCACTGCGACGACATCGTCGTGACCATCCACTCCGACAACTCGATCTCCGTCACCGACAACGGCCGCGGCATTCCCACCGGCGTGAAGATGGACGACAAGCACGAGCCCAAGCGCTCGGCCGCCGAGATCGCGCTGACCGAGCTGCACGCGGGCGGCAAGTTCAACCAGAACAGCTACAAGGTGTCGGGCGGCCTGCACGGCGTGGGCGTGAGCTGCGTGAACGCGCTGAGCGTGAGGCTGCGCCTGGTGGTGCGCCGTGAAGGCAAGATCCACGAGCTCGAATTCAGCCGCGGCTTCGTGCAGAACCGCCTGCTCGAGACGGTGAACGGCGTCGAGGTCTCGCCCATGAAGATCATCGGCGACACCGACAAGCGCGGCACCGAGGTGCACTTCCTGCCCGACACCGAGATCTTCAAGGAGAACTCGGACTTCCACTACGAGATCCTCAGCAAGCGCCTGCGCGAACTGAGCTTCCTGAACAACGGCGTGCGCATCCGCCTGAAGGACGAGCGCAGCGGCAAGGAAGACGACTTCTCCGGCGCCGGCGGCGTGCGCGGCTTCGTGGAGTTCATCAACAAGGGCAAGACCGTCCTGCACCCGAACTCGTTCTACGCCGAAGGCGAGCGCCCGGCCGACACCTACGGCGGCATTCCCGGCACGCACATCGGCGTGGAAGTCGCGATGCAGTGGAACAGCGGCTACAACGAGCAGGTTCTCTGCTTCACCAACAACATCCCGCAGCGTGACGGCGGCACCCACCTCACGGGCCTGCGCGCGGCGATGACCCGCGTCATCAACAAGTACATCGAAGAGAACGAGTTCGCGAAGAAGGCGAAGGTCGAAGTCACCGGCGACGACATGCGCGAAGGCCTGTGCTGCGTGCTGAGCGTGAAGGTGCCCGAGCCCAAGTTCTCGAGCCAGACCAAGGACAAGCTGGTGTCCAGCGAAGTGCGCGCGCCGGTGGAAGACATCGTCGGCAAGCTGCTCACCGACTACCTGCAGGAGCGCCCGAACGACGCCAAGATCATCTGCGGCAAGATCGTCGAGGCCGCCAAGGCCCGCGAGGCCGCTCGCAAGGCCCGCGAAATGACTCGCCGCAAGGGCGTGCTCGACGGCATGGGCCTGCCCGGCAAGCTGGCCGATTGCCAGGAAAAGGACCCCGCGCTGTGCGAGGTCTACCTGGTGGAGGGCGACTCCGCCGGCGGCTCCGCCAAGCAGGGCCGCGACCGGAAGTTCCAGGCCATCCTGCCGCTGCGCGGCAAGATCCTGAACGTAGAGAAGGCACGCTACGAGAAGCTGCTGACCAGCAACGAAATCCTGACGATGATCACCGCGCTGGGCACCGGCATCGGCCGTGCGGGCGCAAGCACGCCGGGCGGCGGCGCCGACGACTTCAACGTCGCCAAGCTGCGCTACCACCGCATCATCATCATGACCGACGCCGACGTCGACGGCGCCCACATCCGCACGCTGCTGCTTACGTTCTTCTACCGGCAGATGCCCGAGCTGGTGGAGCGCGGTCACATCTACATCGCGCAGCCGCCGCTGTACAAGGTCAAGGTCGGCAAGGAAGAGCAGTACCTGAAGGACGGCCCCGCGCTCGACGCCTTCCTGCTGAAGGTGGCGCTGAAAGATGCACGCATCGAGACCGGCGGCGCCGGCTCGACCACGCTGAGCGGCGACACCCTGGCCGAACTGGCGCGCAAGCACCAGGTGGCCGAGGCCGTCATCGCACGCCTGCGCAACTTCATGGACGCAGAAGCGCTGCGCGCCATTGCCGACGGCGTGGCGCTCGACCTCGACACCACGCCCGCCGCCGAGGCCTCGGCCGTGGCGCTGCAGGCCAAGCTGCGCGAGCTCAACACGACCGGCGTGCCGGCCGAGGTGAGCAGCGAGTTCGACACCCGCACCGACAAGCCGCTGCTGCGCATCAGCCGCCGCCACCACGGCAACATCAAGAGCAGCGTGCTCACGCAGGATTTCGTGCACGGCGCCGACTACGCCGCGCTCGCCGAGGCCGCCAACACCTTCCGCGGCCTGCTGAGCTCCGAAGGCGCGCTGGTGAAGCGCGGCGAAGGCGAACGCGCCAAGGAAGAAAAGGTCGACGACTTCCGCCAGGCCATGAAGTGGCTCATCGGCGAAGCCGAACGCGCCACCTCGCGCCAGCGCTACAAGGGACTGGGCGAGATGAACCCCGAGCAGCTGTGGGAAACCACGATGGACCCGAATGTGCGCCGCCTGCTCAGGGTGCAGATCGACGACGCGATCGAAGCGGACCGCGTGTTCACGATGCTGATGGGCGACGAAGTGGAACCGCGTCGGGAGTTCATCGAGCAGAACGCGCTGCGGGCGGCGAACATCGACGTCTAGTCTCGCCGCTGTCGGGTGACACGGAAAGTGAAAAGCGTGCCAGGTAAATGAAAAGGCGCAGACACAGAAAGTGAAAAGAATCGGCCTGATAAGGCCGACTTGGTCCAGTCGATGGATTCACTCCATAATCGAGTCAATCTTCGGTGGCAATCAACGGTGCCATCCTTTGTTTCAAACGTTTTTCTAAGGCTGTCTTCCGGCGAGAGATAGGGAGATGGCGCCACCCGGCAACGGGTTCCACCTGGAGTGGAAATAGCGCGGAAGCGCGAAGAGAGCCTCGCATGCGACGGCCGCCCCTTAAACTGGGCGGCCGTCGTCTTTTCGGTCTGCGTGCGATGAGCCAGCCTTTCACCCGCTTCACGCTCGGCGCCTGTAGGAAGTGGGGCCGGAGTACATCACGGTTGCCCGCCGCGCCGCTATCAAAAAGAATAGGGGCAGGCTCTATGACCGGCTCAACCACCGCGCCGAGAGGGCTAGGAATCGAAGGAGTTGGGCGCCTTAATTGAGTCATCCGGCTTGCCCATGATCTTTGCGAGCACAGCTTTAAGTTCCTGCATGGCCGCTTCGATTTCAACGTGTGTCTGTTGGGACTGTGCGCGAAACACGTCGAGATCGCTCGAAAGCTCAAGCTCCGTTCGTATTGCTACAGCAAGGCGGTCCAAGCGATCTGACACATCGTTTCGGAGGCTTTGTCTCACAAATTCGCTATAGGCAAGCTCGGCCGCAGTTCGCTGTTGATAGAGTGGCTGTAGCTGCCCTCCAAAATTGTTGAACTCCTCGAGAGACATTCTGTGCTGCGCTTGAATCGCGCCAAGCGCTTCGAAGTCCTTGCGTTGGGCCAAGTTGAACTGACGCATAGCCTCGACATAGGATTCACCTCTTTGTAGCGACTGCGCGCGCATCATCTCGATGGCCTTGATAGACGCGTTGATTCCGCCGATCGGAATAACCTTCGTCATCGCCGAAATGAAGATCCGCATATAAACATTGAAGGTCTCACGGGCCAAAACGGCTGTGGCCTGCTCGGCGACAAGGGTCACGCGCTGTATGGCCAGCGAAAGTCCTGTAATGGTGCCTAAAACATCCCATGAGGCAACGTCCTTATTCGCAAGTGCACCAATCGCGCCTTGGAACTTCACCATCTCGCTAACCGCCTGCAGGTAGACCTCTCGTCGCATGTCGATCAGACGGCCGTGCCGGTCCTTTTGGGCGTCCAAAGCGCGCTCTTGCTCTGCCTGCTGCCTAGTATGTTCGCGGTTACGGTTCTCTTGCTCGACAGAGTGAGCGAGTTCGGCTTTGGTCTTTGCCTCGCTTGCAGCAAGTGAGAGCTTCACTCCATGGAGCGTGGTGCGGGTTGCCACAATTGCCACGATGCCTGCAATTGCTGCGGCGATGATGGTGGGGTTGTCGACCAAGTAACGGCCACTCGTCTCCACTGCTTGCAGCCAATCAATCGGCATTGTCTCTCTCCTCGGTTTTGCCGAGATCGTAGCCGCGGAAGCTCGGCGGTGGTGACGTTGCAACCATGGCGCAGGTGCTGCAGGCACCGAGCGGCGCATCGCGGCCGAGACCGCGCAACCGCACGCGCGGCGAGGCCCTCGCATCACGAGCATCATCGCTCTGCCTGCGGGGGTTTGCCCAAACTCGCATGGTCGCCAGCCGGCGATCGGTTCGAAATCGCGGATAGTCGGTGGGCTGCGCCGAAGTCGGCGCAATCTGGCGGTAGTCGCTGTCCAGCATAGTTGCTTAGAGAACGAGAGTTGCAGATGACATGGATTGATGATTTTGTTGAACGCGTTTTCCCGGTAGATGCCACGAATCTGCAAATCGAGGCAGGTTTCGTACTTAAATTTACCCATATTCCGGAGCGTCTTTTCAAATATCGCGATTGCAACCCCAATTCTATAAAAAACCTTCAAGAGGACACGATTTGGCTGGCCGATCCAAATTCATTTAATGATCCCTATGATTGCCATCATTTTATTAACCATCAGGGCCTCATGGATCGTTCGTTGCGAACCCTCTCTCCAGAAATTCGTAAAATGCTTCCGGTGGATAAAGTTTCGGGACTTGAAGAAATTTTGGCCACGGCAGAGGATCCGACGGGTGTGCTTATAGACGCGCTGCTCGGAGAAGAAGAGCCAATTAAACGCGCGGCTTTGAAGGCCGGGTTGCTCGCAGGACGAAATGCTCTATTTGAAAAAATAGCCAAGGCTGGCGACGAGATTAAAGCCGGCTTCCGACTTTGCTCATTCTCAGCGCGGGTCGATTCGACCCTTATGTGGTCTCACTACGCACGCAATCACCAAGGATTCTGTGTTCAATACAACATCAAAGAACTTCCACCGAGTGACCTTCGGTCCCGTTTTATGTTTCCTGTGGTATATCGAGATGAGGTCTTCGATGCCACGGAATGCATGATTCTAGTTAATACACCGAAATTCAATAACATTCATCTGAATCGTGCGGCACTTATAAAAGGGAAAGATTGGAGCTACGAGGAAGAGTGGCGGCTGGTTTTCGCAAATGGGCTGCTTGATAAACCACAACCGTGGAAAATGCCTATTCCCACCGCTGTATATTTGGGTTCTCACATCCTTCCTGCGGATGAAGCGACGCTCAAAGAAATCTGCAGCAATAAGGGAATTTCGATGTTCAAGATGGGGCACTCGCGGAGTCATTTCGCTATGACTCCCGTAGCTCTATGAGGGGCAATCGTTCTTTTCGTGCAAATTGGTGCGCTTCACCAAATAATCTTCAATGTTGACGAGCACTTAGGATTTCGTCTTTTCCCGATCAATCATCCTTTCCGTGCAAATTGGTACGCTTTGCTCATCGCCGCAGATAGCCAGAAATCCGCGAGTCCGTGCGCCGAGAGTTGCGCGCCCTGCGCAACGCCGGCTCATGAGTTCGAGCCACGTGCCGCGAACGCGGCATCCATCTGACGCGCCCGCTTGACCTCGTCGCCGTGCAGGTAGATTGAGGTGGTCGTGATCGAGGCATGGCGCAGGTTGTCGCGCACGGTGGTGAGCTCTGCGCCACGCGCCAGCGCATGTGTGGCATGGGTGTGGCGCATCCAGTGCGGGCTTGCACGGCGCAGCTTTTCCGCGAGCGCCGGGCTGTCCACCTCAATGACCTTGGCCACCTTCTGGAAGAAGCGCCGCATGACGCTCCACAGGCGGGTGGCCGTGATGCCGGCGGCACTGTCAAGCTCCAGGCTGCCGACCAGCGGCGTTCTCGGATCCCACCGGGCCGGCGTGATCGGCAACTGGCGCTGCATGAGGTATCGATCCAGCGCAGTTCGGGCCAGCGGCGGCAGCGCCACCTTGCCAGGCTTGCCGCCTTTGCCCATCAGGCGCAACCAGTGATCGCCGTAGACGTCCGTGTCGATCTGGTCGAGCATCGCGCTCACCAATTCGCCGATGCGCAAGCCGGTCGCGTACGCGAAGTCCAGCACGAAGCGCAGCCGCTGGGCCGCTGCGGGCTCCCAGTCGTGCACCCATTCCAGACCTTCGGCCACCGCCTGGACGATCGCCCACTCCCCTTCGCCGAAGACCCGCGTAAGCGCCAGCGGCTCCGAACGAGACGCGCCTCGCACCTTGATGCCGGCAAAGGGATTGGCCAACGCATAGCGTTGCTGGATCAGCCAACGAAAAAGCGCCCCCACCACCGACAGCGCGTAGGCCACCGAACGCGCCGACAGCGCACCCGTGAAAGGCCGCCATTCGGGCGAGGACCGCGGCGCGGCCGCCCCAACCCAGCGCCCACGCGGTGCCGGGTGGCGCAGGAAGGCTCGATACGCCACTGCATCTTCTGTCGTCAACGAAGACAGCGCCTTACCGCGCTCGACAATCGCCCAGAGGATCAGCCGTTCGGCTTCCTTGCGGTAGGCTCGCTGGGTAGCCACCGACTCGTGCAGCGATAGCCAGGCTTGCACCGCCTCGTAGTCGTTGCCTGCGCCCAGGATGCAAGTCTCTCGCGGCGCGCGAAAGGAGCCGCGCGAGCCGTCGACCTCATGAGGTATGTACAAGCGCTCCCAGGGAACCACGTCTTGCGGTGCGCCGACGGGCACCAGGGCGCGAGCGCTCGCGGTCAATTCGGGGTGCGCCGCGAAAAAGGCTTCGACCTGGCGGGCGCCGGTAGCGCCCAGGCCGGGAATGGTCGACCACCAGCGCCGCCGACGCGGCACGCGCACCGTGAGGTCCGCAAGAGTGCGCAGGCCACGGGCCAGCAAGGGATTGATGATGCGCGCTGGCAGCCAGCGCTCGACAGCATCCGTCACCAGCGGCTGCGGCACAGCCATCCCACGCAGCATCTCGATCGCGTCCATCACCGCGCGGGCGCGTTTCTGCCGCTCGGATGTGGGGTGCATGATCAATTGCGCCAGGTCATCGCGACGGCATCTGCCGGCATGGTCCGCCAGCCGGCGACGGATGTCGCCGAGCACCGCGCGCGACGATCGGCCCGACGCCTTGACCTCCGGCAGGTATTGCGCGACCGCCTCGGTAGTGCTCATGCCTGCGTACCAGGCACGCAATACGGCGAACGCATCGGCACCCGAGAAGACCTCTGGCTGCGCCTTCTTTTGCGCTGCGCTGAGGGCCTGGCTACTTTTCATTTTGGCAGTTTATTCAAATGAGATGAATATTGCGATAAGAAGAGTTATCGTAATAGCAGCAAAATAACTTGGCGCCGCCTGTAGTTCAGCGTCTGCCGTAGAGCGACCCGCCTGCTAGCCAAGGCATCAATCTCGAGGATATGCTCGCATCATGATGTAGCTGGAGACTCCTGCACATAAGGCTATGCCAGCCTGGCCGCGGGAACCTGGGAGCGATCTTTGCGAATTTATTGCGACGAATCTGGCAATACTGGTCTTGATCTTCTGAACGAGGCGCAACCTATTTTTTCCATCGCTTCAACAAATCTTGATGCGGACACCTGTTCGCGACTTGTGCGCCGCCTTCTGCGACAGGGCCAGACTGAAGCGAAATACTCGAAGTTGAAGGGCTCCGCGTCGGGTCAGAGGGCACTGGTGGAATTCTTTTCAGCTCCGGAGCTGACCTCGGACACAGTCAAATTTCTAGCAGCGGACAAAGACTACTACGTCATTACCCATCTGGTTGATAAGTTGATCGAGCCACCGCTCCACGAAGCCGGACACGACCTATACAAAGATGATGCCCACGTTGGGCTGGTCAACCTGTGGTACTTCACGGGCCACACTATCTTCCGCAACGGAGATTGGAGAAAAGTAAAAGCAGCGTTTGTAAGGGCTCTGCGTGAGCGAAATCCTTCGGCGTTTGGGGCGTTCGATGATGTTCTAGGTCGCGCGGCGGTGGACTCTGCGCCGGAGAATCGAGATTTTGTGACAGGCTTGCTGCTCGCACGCGGACGGTTGCCCGAATTCATCGGTGTCCTAGACGCAGATGCTTTTGACCCAGCGAACGACATGTTCATCAACCTGATCAACAAGTGGATGGCGTTGCACCCTGGCCAATTGGAGGTTGTTCATGACCAGTCAAAACCCTTGAAGCGAAACGAGCGATTTCTGCGGTCCATGATGCAACCGGTGTCCGCGCGAATGATCGGCTACGGCAAGCGGAAGGCGGAATTGCCGTTGCGGGTTTCAAAATTTGAGTTTGCCGATTCGAAAGATCACCCGCAACTGCAGCTTGCAGACATCGTGGCTGGCGCTGTGGTCGATTGCCTACTGGCTTGGTCAAACAAGCGACCTGCAAACGACTATCACAAACAGATGCAATCAACGCGGCTTGCGAGTTTGGAAATCGACGGCATGCTGCCTTCAATCGAAAACATCGTAGGAAACAACCCACCTGGTCCAGGAGAGTCAAACCTAGTAGATGGTGCGGTGGCTTTTATGACTGAGATCGGTGCGACCCGCGGCCAGCCAACCTAGGACTTTTGGTCCCGGATCCCCGCGATAGAAACTGTGGCTCAACCCTCCCTTGAGACCACGACGTGGCGACCTAGACTTCAACATCCTTTTCCGTGTGCAATCCGATGCAGAACACCAAGATCAAGCGCGTCTTCTACCTCACAGGTTGCATGCCGGCAATCGCCAGCATCGCTCTCGGCCGCCTGAAAGTTTCAAGGTTTAGCGATCTGAACGATCCATTCGAGTTGATGGGCGTGAACGTTGGTGACAAAGCTGTGAGGAAGGCGTTTAAAGCTACACGCGACAAGCTCAATGAAGAACGGGGAATGATCTGCTTCACTACGAACTGGAAGAACCCGCTGATGTGGGGGCACTATGCTGAGAAGCATGCGGGGATGGCTCTGGGGTTCGACGTGCCTTCCGACATGCTCACGGAAGTGACGTACGCCAAGAAACTGTTCGACTTGAAGCTTGATCCGATGACCAAAAAACCTGGACCAGGCACCGTCGAGAGGCTGATCAGCACGAAGTTCTACGACTGGGGGTACGAGAAAGAGGTGCGGATGTTTGTCGCGCTAGATCTCGACGCAGCAGAGGGTGGAATGCACTTCGTTCCGTTTTCGGATGAGCTGAAACTGCGAGAGATCGTGCTTGGGCCACGTTGCGTATACAAGATCGAAGACCTTCGTGCGCTGGCCGCAAGAGTCTCCGAAAAGCCAATCAATGTCACGAAGGCACGGATTGCCTTCACTCGATTCGAGGTTCTTGAGAACTTGGCAGCGACTCGAGCGGACGGAGATCTCGGGGACTAACCATGGTTACGATGCATCCATGACAGACACGAATGTCTCAGCGCGTGACGATGATGAGGAGGACGAGAATCCTCAGGAAATCGCCGCCGCGCTGATCCAGATGCTTGATGCCGACGTCGAACGCATCATTGCTAGGTACGACAAGCTCTTGGAAACGATGTTCGCGAATGGTGTGACACGTGAGCAGTACCAAGAGTACGACGGTGAGCGCGAATCTTTGAGTCGCGAAATCTTCCGTGCATTCTTCGCGTATGTAGAGGGCACAGTGTTCAGTCTGAAGCAGTACGCGATGATCCAGCTTGGACTACTAGATCAGCCGCTTGAACCTTGCGAGGTCGATGCAGTGCTTGAGTGCACATGGCGTATGAGGGACAACGGTGTCGTGGAGTACAAGCCAGCGAACATCACATTCATGCAGAACCTGTTGTTTATGGTCAGGCTGCAGGAGCGATTACACGGGCTAGAAAAGCAACTGGACAGAAATTCGATCTGGTTCCGCTGCTTAGCGGGCTCCGTCCACGTTCGAGATCGTGTGATGCACCCGAAGCATCCCTCTGACCTCGAAGTAGATGTCGAAGACCTGAAGACCTTGTGGCTGGCTCGCACAGGATTCATCGCGCTGCTCGAAAAATTCATGGGGCCGAGGCCTTGGAAACTACCTGATGTATGGCTTCACCGCCCTGAGCGGATGCCTGAGGACATGCGACTTGATGTGCGGAAGGCGTTGGGTCTTGATCCCGGTGGTACAGATTGGCCGGGTTGGCCGGGGAGGGGAAATTGAAGCTCGGCTTTGGATGCTGCCACCATCGATAGATGTTGGCGAGTCCAACATCGTGAGCTGGTGTGCAGCTTGTCGTGGGCTCCGCGGGTGTGATTTCGCCGTTCAGTAGCGGAACCCGAGCAAGCTGCCACTGGGATCGGTGTCGGTCAGTCTGAGTCGCACTAGCTCCTCGACGTCGAATCCCGGCGTAAAGTCATTCTGGGGAACCATGTCCGTGTTCAGCGCGCATATGTACTGAAATCCGTAGCGTTCTGCCATCTTCGCCGCAAGCTCCAGTGCGTGAGCGCGCTGCCGAGGATCCACGCCATCAAAGATGGTGCTGTCGTGAATAAGGAAGTCGATGCCAAGGCCTCGATCTCGCGCGAACGAAATGAGCATCAGGTCGTAGCAGAAGATTTTCATCTTGCCGATACCTTCGCTCGGACTTCCTGCAATCTCGACATCAAATTTGTAGCCGGTATCGCCGATGTCGATAACCAGGCGCCCCGGCGCCTTGTACAGCTGCTCCGAGAAGTCTGAGAAGAGACTAAGCGGCCGTGACCAAAGGGCGCGCCGCTCCTCGTAATCAATCGCTGCCGCTCGCTTCAGCTCCACCGCCTCAACCTTGATGGTATCGGCGCGAGATGTCATCTGCTTCAACTGGACAATGCGGTTCGCAAGCTCGTCGACCTTGAGTCGCGTGGCGGCATGAAGCGCTTGCAAATGCATCAACTCCTCGAGCGCCCCTTGCCCGGCCAATGCGCTCAGAAGATCACCCCTTAGAAGAGTGAGAACAGCAATATCGGAATTTCGCTCTTCTACCAGCGACTCAAGCGCAGTTACCTCACCAGCTATGAAATCGCGGCGGTTGAGAACAATCGTCTCGTTGAAGGCGCGAGCCTCATGCAGAGTCCTAACGACAAGCCCAGGCAGTGCGATTCCGGCTTCCTTATATAGAGACTCGAGTCGCCCATCCGTTGGCCATCCCTCTTGTGTAATGGCCTCGCGGTAGCGTTCCAATCGCCGTTTGTCGACGATGTTGGCATTGATCAAGCGGTGGATATCTGCAGTGAGCGAGTTGGCCCGAACCTCGATCTCGCGGTACTGAGGCAGGACTTGAAAGTTTGACAGTGAGGCGGCTTCCCGTTCCAACTGGGTTGAAAGGCGCAGGCGTTCAGCCTCAAGTTCGCCAAGGGACGCTAGTTCTCCGTCGATGGCTCCGGTCTTGATTGCTTGAGTAAGCGCATCAAGCGCTTTTTTTTGATCTTTGAGCTTCTGCCAAGTCGCGGCCTTTTCCCAGTCCAAGCCGAGAAGGTACGCATTGTGGACTTGAACGTCCCAGGTCTTCTGGTTGTCGAAATGCTTGAACGGTGAGTTGTAGGCGGCCGGTTGGTTTCGGGTGAAATAGGAGAGCAGCGATCGCGCCGAAGGCCGGTAGCCCCGTTCCAGTCCAGATTCGCTGAGGCCGAACATGGCCCAGCCGAGAACGGTTCGCCAACGCTTGATGTCAAGCGTCGGCGGGCCATCCTTGCTCTGGACTGGCGATATGACCCATCCGTCTGGCGCTCCCTGGATGGCAACGAAACCTGGTGCATCTGTAGTGCGAGTGACTGAAACGGATTGACCCGCAACGTCCAACTCCAGTGTGAATGCCCAGCCCTGCAAAGGCGCGACCCTTAGCCCTTTTCCGGGGGCGGTGTTGCTGCCGAGGCAGAAGTCGATGATGTCTATCAGTGTCGACTTCCCCAATGCGTTCGTCGTGTCTTTGTCGCCAGCAGATGTAGAGCGATCAGCGAGCACCAGGTTAACGCCAGGAGTGAAACTGATTCGGCGAAAACCAGCATGGTTGGCTGTTATCGCGCGAATCATGATGGATTCCGGGTCAACAGCCCGTCTCGCAAGTCGATCGCACCGATCACAAACAACAGATTGGTGGCAAGTACGAATCGTTCGAATGTGCCTACGTTTGGCTCAGACTTCAAGCGGTCCCACAGGCTAGATACCGTCCGCGGCGTATCAAGATGCCCGAGGACGGTTGCACCTACGCCGATCAGCGCTTCATTCTGTGGAATATGCTTTGTCGGCAGGATCATTTTTCGAACACGTCGCAGATCTCGAACAGGTAGACCAATACAGCCAGCCCCGCGGTGCGATCTGCTTGACTCTTGACACCGCGTTGCGCGAACGAGCACATCAACTCAAACAGCTCGTCCCCCTTGTGGCCTCTCTGGCGAAGTGAATAGTATTCTGCGAGAAAACCGGCCTTCAATCGCTCCGGAAAATCTGCATCCAACTGCGCCTCGGCTTCAACATAGGCGGACACCGTCGCTCTCGACATCAGGCCAGCGGCGATGATGTGGCGGGCACCATTGGAAAGCGCATTCTTCTTGATTTTTTCGTCCGGCGAAATGATGTCGAAAGATCCGTGTGCCGCGGGGATTTCAGTGTTCACCCACGAGATCGCTCTCTCCAGCTCCGGGAAGGCGAGATCTGTGAAGGCATCCTCCATCGCTTGACGTACCTTGCCTTCGTGTTCTTGTTTTAGGGCTTGCAATGTGGGAGTAGACCAGTCGGCGGGAACCTTATCGATGACCGTATGGTGATCGGTGCACAGGTAGATGAGGTTGTCCACGCTGTCGCGCTCCTCATCGGTCATCGTTGCGTCATACCGCGCAGCGGTTGGCTTCTCGCCTCGGATGTGAGCTGCTTCACCAACGTAGGTATCCGCTCCCAGCTTTGACTCGTACGTCAGGTGCTTGCCGCATCCCGGAAACGCGCAGACGCCGCCGCTGCGGAAGGCAAGAATGATTTTGGTCGGGTAAGTTGCGCTCACGATGGATAGCTACCGCAGGGCGTGTGGAGTACCTACGTTGATGGCCTCTGATGCCCAAAACCCGAATGTAACGTAACGTTGTCCTACGGCGTCAGGCAAGGCATCGCAGTGATGACTGACAAAGGTTATTGAGATTGAGGGCTTGAGCCATTTTCCGATCCTGCGAGCGCATAGAACCGATGGGCCTTCTGCATCCAAGCGTCACATCCATCCCGAGCTTCAGTGGCAGATCCCTGTCTTCAGGATGGAATCGTCGAGGGCTTAAATCGAGTCTACGGTCCTAATCTCGTGCCAGAAGTTGTTTTCAATCAGAACCGGCTTTACATCGCGCCAAGTTTCCTCCGATACAAGACCTTCAAAGAAGCGCTCGTTCCCTTCCATCACGACACCTCCATAAAAAGTCACTCCAGTAGCTAGTTGCACTTGGATCACTTCTTCGTTGCGAAGCTGAAGTATGAGCATCTTTCTCTTTCACGCGAGTTTCAATTTGGGTTCTCTTTGTCGTTTGGCCAGCGCCTGCCAACAAGTCGCAACTATTCCTAGATAGTTGCATCAATAGGTGGCCTTCACAAGGGCCGCGGCAGCCGCTCGCGGAGACGACAGGCGCCCGCCAGCGACGCCAGTTCGGTATCAATCGAACGGGTGAGCGCATCGATAGGCATTGCGTCACTTGCCGAGGATGAGGCGCCATAGGCTTGACTGAGGCAAACAGACCTCGCACTCTCCGGCGCAAAGTCGCGCAGCAGCCATCGTGTCGTGTGAGCTTGCAATTGGAGTCACAATTTGAGGCCGCCGTTTTCGTCCCAGTCGTCTTCGCAATCTCTCCAGCAAAGCGCGTCCCGGCGCACGGCGCGCAGATCCAGACCGAACTCCGGGTCCGTGAATGCACCGCAGTCGGTATCAAAAACCCAAGTGCTTCGCACAGGAGCTGCCGTGGACATAGCCTCCCAGATTGTGATGCAACGCGCCAGCTTCATGGCACCGTGCGAACACATGAAGTCCGGCAGCACCACATGCACCTGCACGCGCTCCCAGTCTGGATTGGTCGCGATGCCGAGCAAGCCGCGCGTGCTGGACGATATGTAGCGGCTCCATCGGGGTGCGTCGCCCCCGGGCTTGAGTTCGCGCATGGGGAGCACCCGGGCGATCCACAGCGGGCGCTCGAACACCTGTTCGACCACGTGGTACTGCCGAAATTGCGGCGCGCGGGCGCGCAACACAGAATCCCTCAATTCGAAGCTGTCTTCGACACGAAGCATTGTCGCAATCTCCAAACCTGTTTGTGTCCTATCTGACGTAGTCCGATCGTATACTTTGCGAAACGATTTGGGGGTATGCCGACCCCATCCCCTTCCTACGCTGGCGACCCCGTGCTCGTCGCACTGGGGGCAGCCATCCGCAGGGCTCGCAAGGCCCGCGGACTGTCTCAGGAAGGATTGGCGGAAGACAGCAGCGTCGAGCGTGCGTACATGAGCTCCATTGAGCGCGGCCTTCAGAACCCCAGCGTGATGAAGCTTGTGCAGGTTGCCAATGCGCTGGGCCTGCCCCTTGCTGACCTGATCGCTGACGCAGGAATCTAGGCCACCGCATTTGCCTGCGGCCAAGCCCAAGGGGCAGGGGGAAACCGGTTGAAAGTCATCTTCGTTCGCCATGGCGAGAGCACGGGAAACGCCGGCGTTGCGGCCGAGGACCATTCGACGATGGCGCTGACAGCGCTGGGGCGCGCGCAAGCCGCCGGCATCGCGGCCCGCTGGCACGCTCGCCCAGACCTGATCGTGACTTCGAGCTTCCTGCGCACACGCTTGACGGCCGAACCGACGATCGCGCGCTTTGCGGACGTGCCGGTGCACGTCCTGCCCATGGAAGAGTTCACTTATCTGGAACCCTCGCGATGGAATGGCACGCTGCGCAGCGAGCGCGTGCCGCAGATCGAGGCCTTTTGGAAGACGGCCGATCCGACGTATCGCGACGGGCCTGGGGCCGAGAGCTTTGAGAGCTTGCTCGGCCGTGTCGATCAGACGATGAAATTGCTCCGGGCATCGGCGCCCCAGTCGCTGGTGTACGCCTTCAGCCACGGCCAGTTCATGCAGGCGGCGCGTATGTTGTTGTCGTATCCGCAATGGACGGCCAAGCAGATCATGGAAAACTTCTGGTCCTTCAATGCGCGCAACCCGATTGGGAATGGCGAGATACTCGAAATGACAGGGGAATGCGGGGTCTGGCGCACGCTGACCTCCTGAAGTGGATATGTCGCGCCGAGGAGCCGGAACAGACCACCAGGGTAGAGCCGTCGATCAAGCTTGGAAGCCTCGCGCCAGGCCTCTTCCCAGTCCGCATTGCAACGGCCGCTCGTCGCATTCGAGAAATGAAGTCAGCACCCCGCGCGGCATCGATCAGATTCAGAAAACATACTTGCAGTTTTGAAGTCTCAAAATGCCCAATTTTGTCGATTCAAAATGAGGCATAACGCTTCCTAAGTCATTGAAAACAAATGACTTTTTGCGATTTTTTTGTTGCGGATCACGGTCTGACAGATTACTCTGCGCGTGCATAACTTGAGCTCAACCTCGCACAGTCATGAGTCCGTTTTCCTCTCACCTCCAAGCGCTGAGAACGCGCCGCCAGATGAAACAGAGCGAGTTGGCCGGCCTGATCGGCTGCGACCAGAGCTACATCTCGGCCCTGGAAAACGGACACAAGGGCCCGCCACCGTCCATCTTCATCGAACGACTGGTGAGCACGCTCCGGTTGTCACAGGCGGAACAAGCGCAGCTTCATTGGGCCTTCAAGGCCTCAGGCCGAAAGCTGGAGATCGCGGCAGACGCGCCGCAGGACCTGTTCATTCTGGTCGACACGCTACGCGACAAGCTCCCCCGCCTTGGCCCTGCTGCCGTGCAGGCGCTCCTCATCGCGCTGAACAAGAGCGATCAGCTGCCCGAGAAATCCGACAGGCCCGCCCGGCGGCTGCGCCGCCGCCAATCCGAGGAGGCGACCATGCAATAAAAAACGGACCAAGCCTTTCGGCCTGATCCGCTTTCTAGGGAACGCATCGCACAGAGACACGCACCGGTTCGCACCCGCAGTATCTGGCAGTGCCCCTTCCAGCGTCAAGTCGAAGACATCCCCTCTGACTACCTGTTTTTGACCGGTCCCTGACCGGCTTGGGCGCAGCCATGCCCAAAAACAGACCTATCGACAACGCCATTGGTACGCAGGGCTTTGCAGGCCCTGCGCACCCAGGAGCACCCATGCCCGGTACCCCAGCGAGCGGCCAGCACGCGGCCCACGCTTTCTCAGTCAGCATGCCCACCCGAAGCGGGCGGATCAGCCCGTCCGGCGGCATCGTGCGCGGCAAGTTTCCAAGCCGCAAGAACGCACGGATGGTCCATCACAGAGGCCTGCTCGAGCTCGATGCGATCTACCTGTTCGAAACATCGCCGCTCATTGCCAGTTACCAGGAACAACCCCGCACCCTGAATTACCCGCACGGCGCGCGCCTGCGGCGCTACACGCCGGCCTTCGAGCTGCTTTTGCGCAGCGGAGAAAAGATTCTGGTGGAGGTCATGCACGCCGATGGCCTCAAGGAGGCACCAAGGCGTGAGCGCCTCGACCACATCGAATCGCACCTGCGTCGCTCAGGCATTGGATTTTCCGTGCTGACGGACGAGGTTGTGCGTCTGGAGCCTCGGCTCTCCACGTTGAAGGGGATTTACAGCCTGGCACTGCAGCACAAGGCGTTCGATCCCCAAACACACCGCAGGCCGCCCAGTGCCGCGGCCGCTGCGGTGGCCAGCCGCTTCAGGACCTCGAGGTTGACGCAGGTTCTCGGAGCCCGGCGCAGCTGCGCATTGCGCAGGTTTGCGCAGCTGCGGTGCAGCTGCGTCGTTCAAAGCCAGTCATGCACGGCAAGCCGTCAAGCGATGCGTCGTATCTTGTCGAAGACATCATGGATGCGCTGGTGTTCGGCCATGCGATGCGCGAAGAACTGCGCCGCCTTACCCCGAAACCGCGCATCGGCAATTTCTTCAAGAGCCGTTGGCGGGTCGAGCGCGGCAAGGCGGCGCGGGAAGCGCCGGGCTGGTGGGAGGCACGGTGGCTGACGTACGACGACGAGCAGCGCGACCGCTTGACCAGGCGACTACTGCTGTGGAACTTCCGCTACCGCGCAGGTTGGCTGGTCTTCGGCTTGAAGGACGAGGGTCTTGCACGTGTGCAAGACGCGCTGGCAGCGGCGCCGATGTCAGCATGCCTGAACCTCTTGCGCGAGAGCATCGCGCGCACGCTGCTCGCATGCGAATCACCGGTGCGCCCCGGCCAGGCGCTTTACTTCAATCCCCGATTGATGCACGCCGACGGCGCGCATGCGCGCGAAAACCTGAGCCGCGCGTGGTCGGCGATAGCTGAGGAAGTTGCCCAGTCGCTCCCCGTGTCGCAGCCAAGCAGCCTGGTCGAATTCATGCGCATGCTCCATGCGCCGCATCTGCACCGCGGGACTTTTCGCAGGCTGGTCAGGGAGCTTCCTTTGCCAGACGGGCTACGACCTAAACATATGTGCGAACTTCTCGACTATCACGGGGTACCGCGTTGGACTTCCTCCACCTTCGAGACAACGTGCCAGCGTCCGGACTGCAGCGCGGCCTATTGCTGGTTCGACCACTACGTCACCGAGGCGAATCAGAATACGCCTACCTCGTACGTGTATCGGCAGCCAACGCGCTAGCGCCTCCACGGCGCCTCTGGCGCGCGCTGCGCGCGGCCGGCGACGGCTCGGGCACAGACGTGCATGCGTTGCAAATGCGATTGGACGTCGATCAAGCCTCGGCCTCCCACAACAGCAGTTCGACTCTCTCGAATACTCTGGGCTCCAGCGACGTGCCAGCCTGCTGGCTTGCGAAGAACCGGCTCTACGGGCTGAGTCGAGAAGATTTCTTGCAAGTCAGGATGCGCTGGTGCCCCGCGTGCCTGAGGGAGCAGGGCTACATCCGGGGTGAATGGCGGCTCAAGCTGTGCTGTGTCTGTCCCCAGCATTCCTGCTTCTTGAGAGACCGCTGCCAAGCCTGCGGTGCTCCACAGCGCATGGAGCGTGAGGACATCCTGCGCTGCCGCTGCGGTGCGCAACTGGATGCGGGCGAGCAACCGGTCGCAGCTGCCGGCCTGGTCGACCTAACAGCATTCATGATGGCGTCGGTTTTTGAGCTGGACCTTGCATCCGATGGTGGCGCGGGTGGTCCGACAGGCAATGCATCGCGCCCGTCCTTCGGGACGGCGGCGCAATGGTTCAAGCTCGTGCGTTACCTCGGCGCGTTCGCCAGCTCGGCGCGACCGGCCAGGGCGGGCCAGGCAGCGCGCCTGGATGACCTGGCCGTGGCGACGAAATACGCGCAAGCAGCAGCACGGATCCTGGATGACTGGCCCCTCGGGCTGTACGCGCTGCTGCGCGACGCCGCGGCCATGCAAGACAACACCGCCAGTCTTTCACGTGCATTCGGTCCGATCTACGCGGTGCTGTACCGTCGGCTGCCATCGCCGTGTTTCCAGTTCCTGCGTGATGCGTTCGAGACATACCTCCACGACCACTGGCGGGGACTGCTGTGCAAACGAAATCGCTCGCTCCAGCAATCCACGATCCAGTCTCACCCGCGCACGAGCGTGGGCAAAGCCGCTGTGCTGTCGCAAACCGACGTGGCGACGACGAAGCACTTCGTGCAGCAGGGCCTGGTCGTCGCGCATGAAACCCTGTCCCCGAAAGGTCGGCGATTCCGCACCATTCATATCGAGATGATCGGGCCACTCGCATCTCACGCGGCAGCCCTAGTCTGCTTGGACGAGGCGACGCGGATACTCGCATTGCCAGCCGAGCGGGTACGACAGCTTCTCGAGGACGAGCAGCACCGTCATGCACCCTCTGAACACGATCGACGTGCGCACGGAACGCCTCACCAAGACTCAGCACGAGGGCGAGCGGGCGCTGCGCCTTCCCATCAGGCGGGCATGCGGTGGAAAATTACGCGAGCCACGCTGGCGGCGTGGCGGCCTGCGCACCAACAAATGCACGCAGGCATCCCGGACCCGACACAGGCGGCGTCTTTGCGCAAGGCCGCGCGCGACTGGCACCTGAGCGCGTTCGAGTTCTGCACGCTGGTGCAGGCCGTTTGCCGGGGTGAACTTGTCGCAAGTCATATTGAAGCCGGCGCTTCGGCGCTGGGGGTCCTGATGCTCGATGTGAACGCCGTAAGGGCGTTCGTCACGGCCATGAGGCGGCCCGCTCTGCAGACGATGTCGGTGGACGAAGCGGCACGCATGCTCGGGCTCAAGCAACAGGTGGTCTATGGGCTGGTGCGCACAGGCCTCCTGCAATCACACGTTGATTCTGTAGATCGCCGGTGCAAAGCAGCGAAAGAAGGTTCTAGAAAAACGCGCAGCGCCCGGCGCGTCCACGCGGATGACATCGCGCGGTTTCGCAGCACGTACGTCGCGCTGGCCGAGATCGCCCGCGGCTGCAAGCAAGGCCCACGCGCCTGGATGCGGGACTGCACGCTTGTGCCCGTTTGCGGACCGACCCTGAACGGGGTCCGGCAATACTTTTACAGGCGCTGCGAGATCGATGCCTGGCGCGCAGCGAGCGTGGTGTCGCGCACCTGCTTGATCGATGCCGCGCCGTTGGCTTCGCCTTGAAATCAACCCCACCACGAGAGCGATCTTCCGAGTCCGTACGTCAGACCTGCCAGCAACGCCAGTGCGAAGAATCTCCCCAGGAAAGGCTCGATCCGCGTTTGATAGAAGACCTTCCAGGCCCAGAGAAACGGGTGGCGGCGTTGCGCCTGACGTTCAGCTTCAGAAGCTTGCGCATGGTTGTTCAGCCGGTCGTTGCGCTGCCGCTCAATGTTCCATGCCGCTTGCTGTTGCGCCGCAAACTTCAGCAGCGGGATGACTGCAATGTTGGCCGTCCAGGTTCTGCACGGGGTGAGTTCGCTTGCCTTCATCGGGAGGGAGTGGCCGCCACGCTCGTCGGCGTCGTCAAAATGAAGCGTCAGTCCGAACTTCCTCCAGAACGCATTGCGGGTTTGCCGGTCATCGTCGTCCACAGCCTGACCCGGCACGAGCGCAATATGCTGCACTTTGGCGTCGGGCCAATGTTTGGCCCAGACAACAATTTCGTTCATCAGGTAGGTGCCGATGCGCACCCCTCGGGGGATGCCGCCCTGCATGGTCAGAAAGACGGCCCCGGTCGTGCCGTCGACTTTGTCCTTGGCCAGACTAACGGTGTTCAGGCGACGGGAGTATCCGGCACTCATCGAGCCCTTGGCTTCACTGCGAGAGTCCGCCTCCCATCCCCCGATGCGGGCATACCGCAGCTCGATACGGGCTTGTTCAACCTCGCCGTTTTCCGCCCGCGTGAAGCTGAGGCGCCGCTCGACCAGGATGAAATGCAAGGGTTCTCGCTGCGCGGGCGGTGTCGGACCGGGCGCATCCGTGGAAGGCGCTCTGGCGCTGACTGCCAAGACGACGATGGCCGGTGTACCCAGGTATGGCGCATCCCAGGAGGCGTAGTGCGCGTGCTGTTCCTCTGAGCCCTTGATCAAGACCTTGGCCAAAGTCAGATCGGAGGCTATGTCGGGCGTGCTATTTGCTGCTTGCATATGTCGGGCGTGTACCCAATGAAGTGTGTCACCGGCACGCAGACGACCGAATGCGAAGTCGTGCGGCAAGGCGAAAAACGCTTGACGATTCAATTTGATTCACCTAGATTCGCATGAATCAAAATGAATCGCTCATATGGCAACCCGCTTTGTTCCCTCCCTGCAAGAAATTCTCTACCGGTTGGTAGGCGCGGCGACGGACGCTTCGCTGAAGCAGCCGGCATCCGCAAACCCTGGTCGTTTTCCTGTCGTCGTTCGTCCGGAGACGCGGGCGTTCCTAGAGGCGCAAGCCGCATACCTGGGTGGCTCCATTGCCGGGGTGGCTGGGGCCATTCTTGATGGCGTTGCCATGGCCACGCAGGGGCGCGACAGCGGGGCCGCGGCGCTGCGAGGGGTCGCAGAGCGCTTCGGCATCCTGATCAAAGAGCACGACCTGTCTTTCCCTGCGGCGGTGGAAGCGCTATCCGATCTCGGCATTACGCTCGCGGATCTGGCTTCGGTGGAGTCGCTGCAGCTCAAGCTATCGTCTCCTGTGCTGCGCAGCGTTGCAGAGCGCTTCTATGTCGAATATGACTGGCTGGCTGGCAAGGGAGATCAGGTCTTCCGACCCACGCCGCATTGTTGGTACAAGTCGATGGAGGTTGCAGCAGAGAAGCTGGTCGAGGCCAAGCATTCCTGCACCGAGACAGAGTTGACGTTGTTCATCAAGCAAGGCGCCGATCTTGAAATGGTCGACGACAGTCACGACTGGAGCCGGCAACCGCACTTTCTACCGATGCTGACTCGCAGCAAGGCGCTGCCAGGTGGAGAAACCCTCCAGACATTCGAAGCCTGGGACGAGGGGCGCTGGTCATACCAGCCGTGCCGAGAGCACATCAAGCTCGTAGTCTATTTTGCGTACCACCTCGGCATCTACGTCAACGGCAGGCACCTTGCGCCCGCAGACTATGACCTTCTGATCAACGGTGAGGCCTTGCCCGCCACAGTCATTGGGCGCAATCCGCGCCACATCTCGTGGCACCCGGACGACTATGTGATTCCGGAGTCTGCCGTTGCTAAGGAGACCAAGGAATGGGCCCGCATTGTTGCAACGCAAGAGTATTCAAAGACCTTCCAGTACTTCAGAGAGCTTCTGCATCGCGAAGGAGTCGAGTCATGAAAATCTTTTTGGAGGCCGACTTCACAAAGGGGAGTGGTGCCTTTAGATGGGAAGGGGTGACCACCCGTCGACTCAGGCGACTGATGGGGTCAGCCATCGTCATCGTGGGTGCCATCACGCTCTTCGCTTTTCCGCGCTTTTAGAGGGTGCGCATCGACGCCGCATTTGCAGGCGTCGATGCTCAGAAATTGAGCACAAAAGAATGCGAAAAATTCATTTCATTTTCTGTGTCACAAAAATCCGATCCTTTCATTTTCCGTGGCACAAACAAGCCTCCGCTGTGCCACAGAAAATGAAAACCCCCTTATAAATCAACGGGTCTGATTTCACATATGTTGGCACCCGTCAGCCGCGCAGGATGAAGATCGTGGGCGACGATCTTCATCCGATCGGAACGCTCGAAACCTCGCGCGTTCCGATCCGCACTTACCGCTCGCTTCAGACGATCATTTCTAGATCGTCGCCAGCACTCAGCACGCCTTGCCGTGTGCGGCGTGCGCGCCCTTGGCCTTCGCATCGGCTTCGGACATGTACGAGCCGCGCTTCGTCTTGCCGAAGTACTTGTCGTTGGCGCAGTGATAGACCTTTCCATTCACCCACACTTGCCCTGCTGCAGGGACCGATGAAGCCGGGGCGGATGCAGCAGGCGCCGCGGCGGGCTTGGCTGCGGGGGCTGCAGGAGCAGGCTTGGGTGCGGGCGTAGTCGCTGGAGCAGCCGGGGCCGCGGCGGCCGGACTGCTTGCTGCTGCTGCAGCAGGCGGCTGCTGTGCAAAGGCAGAAATCGCAAATGCGGAACTGGCGGCCAGCAGGAACAGTGTTTTTTTCAAGATTGCACCTCAGGAAACCGCACGGAAACACGTGCATGTTGTCGCCAACGTCAACTCCGTAGCCCGGTTGACCAAACAGTCGCTCGATGTGTGACGAGCCGTACCGCGCGAGACCTATTTCACATTCGCAAAGAGCAAGTTCGCTTCGATGGCCTCCACGCGGTCCCGGCTGTCGGCGGGAGCTCGCATGCATGAGTTGTCTCCCTCAGATTGCACTCAGGCCCGGCAACCCGCCGGAGTCGTCAATCGCAATCCAGGCCATTGATTGAAAAAGGGAAAGACCATGAAAGCCAAGCTGATCTCACTCGCCATCGTCGCAGCACTTGCTGCCGGCTGCGCATCCGAGCAGGCAACCCATACGGCCGTCGGCACCGGTGCCGGCGCAGCGGTCGGTGCCGGTGTGGGCAACCTCATCGGTCGCGACAAGAAGAGCACCGCCATCGGCGCCGCGGTCGGTGCGGCAGTAGGCGCGGGTGTCGGCTACAACTGGACCAACATCCGCAACAAGCTCAGCAGCCAGACCGCGGACACCGGCACGCAGATCGTCGATCAGCCCGACGGCTCGCTGAAGCTCAACATCCCGAGCCAAGTGACCTTCGACACCGACAGCGCCACCATCAAGCCGTCGTTTCGCACCGTGCTCGACGGTGTGGCCCAGACGATCTCGCAAGAGCCCAACATCAATGCACGGGTGGTCGGCCACACCGACGGCACCGGCAATCCGGAGCACAACATGACGCTGTCGCAGCGACGCGCACAAAGCGTGGGGACCTATCTGGTCGACCATGGCGTGAAGAGTGCGCGTCTCACGACCGAAGGACGAGGCCAGACGCAGCCGGTGGCAAGCAACGCCACGGAAGATGGGCGCACACAGAATCGCCGGGTCGAGATCTATCTGAAGCCGGTTTCGCAGTAGTCCCCAGACCGAGGGAGCGCATTCGGCAATGCGCTCCTGTCAACACGGCCCGCACGCCATCCGTTGCGGGAGTCGGAACCCTCCCCTCACTCACTCCGAATGGAGCTCACATGAAAAGCCTTCTTCTTGCTCTGACCGTTTCACTGGGCATGGGCAGCGCATTTGCGCAACCCGACAGCGGCATCCGCGTAAGCACCGACCCGGCTCGTGCAGCGGCGGTACTGAATCACGCGCAGCAGCTGCAGGCGCAGCCCGCGGACAAGACGGCAATGATGGCGCCCAGCACCTCTGCCAAGGTGAACAAGCACAAGGCTCGTCACCACCACGCCAAGCGGCACGCCAGGAAATCCTGAAGTCAGCTTGCGACTCCAGGGCCAGGTCCCTTCGATCGGTCAGGACCTGGCATCCTGCGTGATGCTGTCGAGATACTTGGCCGGCGGCTTTCCCAGCGCCTTCTTGAACATCGTGATGAAGGCCGTCACCGACTCATAGCCGAGATCGCCCGAAACCTGCTGCACGCTTGCGCCGGAGGCCAGTTCCCGTATTGCGACGACCAAGTGCAATTGCTGACGCCAGCGGCCGAAGGTCAGCCCTGTTTCCTTCACGACCAGACGTGCCAGGCTGCTCTCGCTGAGGGCGACGCGGCTGGCCCATTCGGCCAGCGTGCTGCGATCGGATGGGTCTTCCGCCAGCGCTGACGCGATCCGCTTCAGCCGTGGCTCGGTCGAGAGCGGCAGGTGCAGGTGCTGCACGGCCATCCGGGGCAGTTCGCGCAGCAGGACCTTCGTCAGGAGGTCCTCTCTCCCTTCGTCGCCGTCATCATCAGCGGCCTGATCGGACAACTCGACGATCAGCTCGCGCAGCAACGGTGAGATCGCAAGCGTGCAGCATCGATCCGGCAGGCTGACGACCTCCGGCTCGATGTAGACGAAGAAGAGCCGGGCATTCGCTGTGGCGAGGTTGCTGTGCGGCATGCCTCCCGGAACCCAGACCCCGCAATGAGGCGGCACCATCCAAAGGCCGCTGGGGACGCGACACGTGACGCCCCCTCCCAGCGCGAAGACGAGTTGCCCCTTGCGATGCGAATGATCGGGCACCTCCGACCTGGTCCCGACGACATCGACGCGCACGGCAATCACCGGCGCGGAGACATCGTCCACGTCGAGGTCCGGCCACGGGTAGCGAAGAGACTGCCGCATGACTGCCTATTTTTAGCGATCGATTGACGGGATATCCAAATTAATTCGAGAGGGGAGTCGATAAATTTCCGATCGACGAACGGGCAGACCGGAGCATGTCGCTCGCGCCCATTGCGGGTACCGGTCGGGTGCCCGCAAGACAAGGAGTACGGCCATGCACGCCTTCATGACCTCGAAAGCCGCCGAACTGGGGCCGCAAGTTCGCACCCGGTCCGGTCACGTCCGCGGCCGCCAGCGGGATGCGAACGGTGTGCTGGCGTTCAAGGGCATGCCGTACGCCGCTCCACCAGTCGGGGCGCTGCGCTGGCGCGCGCCCCAGCCGCCGACGCCCTGGAGCGGCGTGCGCGATGCACTGGAATTTGGCGCAGGGTGCCTTTCGGCCCTCGAGAACGATCATCGGCCGGGGCCACGCAGCGAGGATTGCCTCTATCTCAATGTCTGGACCGCCGCGAAGCAGGCTGACGAGAAGAGGCCGGTGATGGTGTGGATCCACGGCGGCGGCTTTCAATTCGGCTCATCGGCCAATCCCGCCACCGACGGAGGCCTGCTGGCGGCCAAGGGTGTCGTGGTTGTCAGCTTCAACTACCGACTCGGCATCTTCGGATTTCTCGCCCATCCCGATCTCGACCTGGAAGCCCCGTCGGGCAACCACGGCCTGCAGGACCAGCTGGCGGCGCTGTGCTGGGTCAAGGCCAACATCGCCGGCTTCGGCGGCGATCCCGACAACGTCACCTTGTTCGGCGAATCCGCCGGCGCCATGGCCGTCGGCATCCTGATGGCTTCGCCGCTCAGCCACGGGCTGTTCCACAAGGCCATCGGCGAAAGCGGCGCCTTCTGGGACGGCAGACACGGGCCGCTCCAGGGTTTCGAAGAAGCCCGGGCACGAGGCCTCGCCTTTGCCCGTCAACAGGGCAACGCGTCCATCACGGCCTTGCGCGCCATGCCGGCCGAGCAGTTGAACGCGGCCGCGCCCTGGAGCTTCCAGTCCAGCCCCGTCGTGGCGGCGTTCTCGCCCGGCATCGACCGTCACGTGGTGCCCGACGCGCCTGCTGCGCGTTTCCTGCGCGGGCAGCAGATGCACATCCCCTTGCTGGCCGGTTGGAACGCCACGGAGGAATTCCCTTTCCTTTCGCAGTCGCTCCCCGATCGATCGGTCCGAGCCTTTCGTGCCGCGGCCGAGGAAATGTTCGGCAGCGAGCGCATGGCGGATTTCCTGAAGGCCTACCCGGCCGACACCGACGCGCAGGCAAAGACTTCCGCCGCCGCGCTTACGGGCGACCAAGTGGTCGGCGAGCAGTGCTGGCAGTGGCTTCGACTGCATCGAGCAAGCAGCCGCGCGCCCGTGTACGGCTACCTGTTCAGCTACACGTCGCCCTATACGCCGGTCGCCTCGCACGTCACCGAGATCCCGTTCGTCTTCGGCACGCTGACACCGCAACAGGTGGTCGGCAGCACCACGCCACCGGCCGACGCGGATCGCGCGCTGGCGCGGACGATGATGAGCTATTGGGTGAATTTCGCTACGTACGGGGATCCCAACGGCCCCGGACTGCCGCCGTGGCCAGCGTATGGCGAGGAAGACGTCGTGCAGATCTTCGGCTCGACGGTCGAGGCTGGTGTCAATCCGCAGGCTGTGCGCTTTCGCTTTCTCAGCGGTTTCAGGCAGGACGGGGTTTTGCCGGTGCGTTGGCGTGATGGGCCAATGCGGCCAAGCCAATGAAAAGTGTGCATCGAGATTCGAGAAGTTCGCATTGCGTGGACGGGCCGATTTACTTTGCGTTCAAGGATGAAGAGATGATGGACAGGCGATCCTGTGCAAGGCATCGCGAGCGCGCCCGTGACTTCAAAAGCGAAAATCCCTTTGAAATCAACGCATCGCCTTTCATCTGTCATGTCACCCGGCAAATAGTCCTGCGGACTTACGGGTTAATGCTGGAATTGCCGCTAGCAACAAATTTCGGCTCCTCCCATCTCTTTCCGCCGACATGGGTTAGAGCTTCTCGAAGAACCCCGGCGATTCGCAGTGACTGTCGAGCGCCAGACGGGAGAGCCTGGCTTTCCAGTTGCTCCCCCGCCACGAAGTCGTCGTCTTCTTCTGGCAGTTGACGGTCTTGCCGTCGAGGCGGGTCCTCTGATCACCACAGTCCATCTCGCTGGACCCGCGCGACCGGCCCAGAGACTGCCATGTCGTACATGGTTCTTCGCATAGTCCCTGGGTACAGAAGCGCGTCATTTGACCCCCCACGCGCTAGCGTAGCCGCGACACACGCGGTGTCCCCGAAAGACAACGAATCTCTTCCTTGCCCGATCTCGGATGGACAGTTGCTCACGCAATGCCCAACGTCTGATGACACTCAGTGTCGCCACGTCAATCACTCCTGTGCTCCTGCCGCTAAAAGCAGCAGGTTAGGGTTACTACGTGGGTCAGTTTTAGATGGAAATCACACCGTCAACTGGGTCACTTCTGGATGGAAATCAACATTCTCCCCACTGCCGGAGCAGAAGAAGAGCAAACGCCGCAGCCAAACCACCGACGAGCGTTGAGCGGATAACGGACTTTTCGCATGTTTACCCTCCACTGCTCGGATGCAGACGGAAAGTCCGTGAGCCTGCGCTACGCGCCTCACGCGAGCTCACTGACCAACATGGATGGAACGCCGGTTCTCGCGAACCGGAAGGCCAGGGAGCATCCCGCCTGGGAAGATGCCGTGCGCGTCAGCCCAGGACATCCTGGACGAAAGCTCGCGAATCCATCCGTTCTCAAGATCCAGTTGGGCTTGGGATGCAACTACACCTGCTCGTACTGCAATCAATCCAGTCAGGTCGACTCGATGGCCATGACCAAGACGGCAGACGCGCATTCGTTCCTGCAGGACCTGGAGAAATGGCTCAAGGAGCCTCCCTCGCGCATCGAGTTCTGGGGTGGAGAACCCCTGCTGTACTTCAGAAAGCTCGCCATTCTTGTTCCCGAGCTGGACAGGAGATTTCCAGACGCCGAGTTCTGCATGGTCACCAACGGGAGTTTGCTGACCCAGGAGATCCTTGACTTCATCGCTCGCTACGACATCTGCATTACCGTGTCCCATGACGGCCCCGGTCAGCATTTGCGCGGGGAGGATCCTTTCGACAACCCTCCCCGGGCCAGCCTGCTGAAAGCATTGTGGAATGAGCGGAAAACAGGTGAGCGGATGTGGTTCAGTTCGGTGCTGACTCCCGGCAACAGCGATCCGGCCGCATTGCGCCGCTGGTTTGTCGAAAAACTGAACGACGAGTCGGTCGTTACTTCGCTGGAGGGAGTGGTTGCCACGCACGACGACCAGTCCCTTGCAGGGCCTGGTGTCTGGAGCCCCGAGCAATACGGATCGCTGAAGAACGCCGTGGCCTCGTCATTCGAGACCGGCGAGGCACTTCTGATCCCGGCCCTCAGAGACAAAGCCAGGAGCTTCATGGAATCCCTCCTGATGGGGACCCCCTCGAGTTCGATGGGCCAGAAGTGCGGGATGGACCGTAGCGACCACGTCGCCGTCGATCTGCACTCCAACGTGCTCACATGCCACAACACCGGAGCCAACGCGCAGCACGGGCTCGGGTCCGCCCTGGCAATGGATGACATCCGTCTCGACACATCCACCCATTGGGCGTATCGCGAATGCTGCAGCCACTGCCCGGTACTTCAATTGTGCGGGGGGTCATGCATGTATCTTGAAGGCGAGCAGTTCGCCCAGTCATGCGAGAACGAATACCAGTTTGGCCTTGGCGTCCTCGACGGAACGTTGCGCCGGGCTTTGGGATTGAAGCTGGAAAGCATTGAAGGAGACATCCGACGCCCAGCTCGGCGAAAGGTGATCTCGATCGTTGCCCAGGCTTGATCACCCTGTCGCGGCAAAGTCCAGGCTTGGCTCCGGCTGAACTTCAGAGTGGCTAGGGACACCCCAGCCTGAACTGCCTGTCCCGCGTGCGCCGCCGCTCTTCGCGCAGCCAATCCTGCGAGTAGGTTCCCTGCGGCTGCCGTCCGAGCGCATCGAGCCACTTGATGCGCTCGGCGAGTTCGCTGCACTCGGCCATGCCGCGATCGACGTTCTGCGCCACTTGCCGCTCGTACTGCTGCTGTTGCGCAGCGATGACCGCGTTGTTCCGGATCGATGCCTCGCGGTCCTGCGGACTCATTCCGTCCGCGATGTTCACGTCGCGCCGCAGGCGGACGGTGGTGGCACGCGAACCTTCGGGGCAAGGCCCGTCGGAATACGCAGCCTTGCCTGACGGCGCGAGGCACTTCGTCACCTCGAAGGTGTCGGGCGTGGTCGCGCCTCCCTGGGAGGGCGAAGGCGCCACAGGAGGCGAGGGGCGGGCGGTTGTCGAGGGCTGTGTTGCCACAGGAGGTGTGGCGATCGGGCGGTGCGCGGGGCGTTGCGTCAGCAACCATTCGGCCGCCAGATAGAACAGGAACACCACGAGTACCGCCAACGCCAGCCACAGCGCCAGGTGGCGCTCCGGCCTGGGCCGCAAGCCTCGCTCCCACGCGGTCATCGCCTCGCGGCGTTCGCGCATCGCGTCGTGTTCGTCGTCGGTGCTCATGGAGCCGCAGTATCTGCGTTGTGCACCCTGGCCATCCACCCTCGCCGAGTCCGTGCCCAGACCCACCGAATCAGGGTTTCCCTGAGGTTTGTTAATAAAAGTAGCCGGCAGCCGCGTCACACGGTCGTCATCAGCTATGAAAACAATAGCATTCAGTTCCAATCCGAAGATCGTTCCTCGTAAACGCTATATCTAGCCCGACTCTTGCTAAGCAAAATCCCCAACGGATTTCACGTCACGCAAGATCGAGGACCACACAGCAATGAAACCTATGCGTCTCCGCCGGCCGCTGGCCGCGCTGGTATTGGGCGGTACCGCAGCATTCCTCGGGGCCGTGACTTCGGCCCACGCGTTCTCGAACCCGCCCATCCAAGTGGCGCAGGGCATCGAATACATGTGCGGTGGCGCCGCGAAGGACGAGGCCGCGTTCATGGAAATGGTGGCGCCGCGCTGGGCCGCGACCATCGAATTCGGCGTGAGCGACGGCAAGGGCACGCAGCAGCCCGGCTTCCCGGCCAAGGCCGCCATCGAGGTGCGCCAGAAATACACCGGCCAGGTGGTGATGGACGTGCAGTCGCAAGGCCCCTACATGCTCGCGCGCCTCAATCCAGGCGCCTATGACGTGAACGTGACGCTCGGCGGTCTCACGCTGACGCAATCACTGGTGGTGATTGCCGGTGTGCCGGCGCGAGCCTCGTTCGTGTGGCCGTCGAATTTCGACATGGCCTCGGTGACGCCGCCGCAAACACAGACGCTGGCGCAGACCTCTTCCGCCGCCCGCTGAGCAGGCAGCGACGGGCACGCTCCACCGCGTGCCCGCTCTTTTTCCAGGTCAGCTTTTCCTAAGCCGCGCCCCGCACAGTGGCACCGTGGCTTCCCGCCACGCCAGGAAAGAAAGGATTCAGACCATGACCCCCCGTCTTCCATCACTGCGTCCGATGCGGGCGCTGGCGGCCGCGATGTTCTGCGGTGCCGTCCTGCTTGGCGCGCTGTCGTCGGCCCAGGCGGCGGTGAACCCGCCGATCTACATGACGCACGGTGTCGAGTACATGAGCGGCGGCATCGGCAGCGACGAGGCCCAGCTGATGGAGACGGTATCGCCGCGCTGGCCCGCGACGTTCGAATTCGCGATCAAGGACCACAAGGGTGCCGATTTCGCGGCCAACGTGCACGTGACGGTGCGCGACAGCAGCGGCGTGGCGTTGCTCGACAACGTGGTCTCGGGCGGCCCCTTCATGGTCGCGCGCCTGGACCCGGGCAACTATCAGGTCGAGGCACGAATCGGCAGCCAGGTGCTGAAGCAGGAGCTGCGCGTGCCGCAGGGCGCGCCGGCCAAGGCGACCTTCGTCTGGCCCGCCGGCACCGACATGGCTTCGGCGGGCACGCGCCCGGTGCAGTAACACAGCGAAAGTGGGCGCCGGCACCGCATCCGGCCGGCGCGCAAACCGCAGGCCGGGTGAAGCCACAAGGCCTGCTATCCGGGTGCCTTGCGCTATAGAAAAAATAGCGACCGAGGCGCCTCGCGGTATCTTGAATGCGCGGCATGCGCCTTGCAGATGGCATGTCCCGGGCAGTGCCCGACCCCGTTGCCCCGATGCCGATCCGTCCCCTGAGCGCCCTGACCGCGCTGTTGCACGTCTATATCGCGCTGCGCCTGCTGCCCGCGCTGGCGGTGCTCACGCCCGCATGGCCGCTGGCGCTGCTCGCGCTGGTGGTGTCGGCGGCCACGATTCCGCTGCCTTTCGTCTCGTCGCGCCGTGGCGGGCGCAGCTCCCCGCGAAGCGATGTGCTGAAGTGGATCGGCCTGATCAGCATGGGCTGGTTCTCGTCGATGTTCGTGCTGACGCTGGTGCGTGATGCCAGCCTGCTGCTGGCCTGGCTCGCGGGCGCGCTGGGCGGCGTGCAGGTGCAATGGAACGCCCTGCGCCCGTGGAGCGCGCTGGCGGTGCTGGCGATGGCCACGGCCACGTCGGCGATCGGTTTCCTCAACGCGCGCCGCACGGCGGGCGTGAAGCGGGTGGACGTGCCGATCCGCGGCCTGCCGCAGGCGCTCGAGGGCTTCAGCATCGCGCAACTCAGCGACATCCACGTGGGGCCGACGATCCGCAGCGCCTACATCCAGCGCATCGTCGACGCGGTGAACCGCCTCGGCGCCGACGCCATCGCGATCACCGGCGACCTGGTCGACGGCAGCGTGCCCGAACTGCGCGAGCACATCGCACCGCTGGCCGGGCTGCGCGCGCGCCACGGCACCTTCGTGGTCACGGGCAACCACGAGTACTACGCGGGCGCGCATGCCTGGATCGACGAACTGCGCCGGCTGGGCCTGAAGGTGCTGCTCAACGAGCACGTGGTGCTGCAGACGCGCAACGTGCGCGGCGCGCAGACCGACGAAGAGCTGTTCGAAAGCGCACTGGTGCTGGCCGGCGTGACCGACTTCACCGCCGGGCATTTCGACGCGGCCCACGCGAGCGATCCGCACCTGGCGCTGCACGACGCACCGCCGCTGGTGCACACGCGCGTGCTGCTCGCGCACCAGCCGCGCAGCGCGCCGCTGGCGGCCGCGGCCGGCTATCAGCTGCAGCTGTCGGGCCACACGCACGGCGGCCAGTTCTTCCCGTGGAACCTGTTCGTGCCGATGCAGCAGCCCTTCACGGCCGGCCTGCACCGCCTGCACGACATGTGGGTGTATGTGAGCCGGGGCACCGGCTACTGGGGCCCGCCGAAGCGCTTCGGCGCGCCTTCCGAGATCACGCTGCTGACGCTGGTGACCGCGAAGAACTGAAGAATCTCGGTCAGGAATCCAGCCCCGACAGCCGGCGCGCATTGGAGGTTGCCGCGGCGTGGATCGGCTTCAGGCCCTGGCGCGCAATGCGCGCCGCTATTGCCGGCAGTTCGCTCGCCGCATCGACCGTGTCGGCGGCCGATTGCACGAAGGCATCGCCATGCGCGGCCGCCTGCGCCGGCGTGACGCTGCCCGCGAGCGAGAAGAAAGCCGTCGTGCTCTGAAACCATTGCTGCACCACCCGGTTGGCGAGCGAGAAATGGCTGCTGTGCCATTGCTTCGCCATTGCCATGCCCGATTCGCTCGCGGCCGCGAGCTTCTCCTGTCCCATGAGCTGGAACTCGGCAAGATCGTCCTCGCTGGGCGCGAGCCCTGCGCGGGCCATGCGCCCGGTGCGCATGCCGATCACGAGGCCGGACGACAGCAGCATCTCGTGGGTCTTGAGCGCCAGGTCGAACCACTGCATGAGCGGATGGGTCAGACGGGCGGCGGATGTAAGAGATGACATGTGGGAAGGCGCGATTGGGCTTGAAGGAGGTCAGACCACTATAGGCTTCGGAGGCCGCGAATGTTGCGGTGCAACAAATTTGGCTCTGCATTTTTGTTGATCAAGTTCCGTTTTCCGATGTGGAAATTACGTGCGAAACGGATGTTGGATGCGGCGGAAATTAATGATGCCGTCTTATTTCCGCCTCGGGCGAGGGCTTCGTCCGGCTGCGCTGCACCTTTCTAGCGTTTGCGCGGCGCCACACGCAACCGCCTGGCCCGCGCCTCCGTCACCAGATAGCCCAGCGCGGCCACCGCCAGCGGCAGCAGGTAGTACAGGCCGCGATACGCCAGCAGCGCGCCGAGCAGTTGCGCCTGCGGCACTTCGTGCGAGAGCAACGCCACGAACACCGCCTCGAGCACACCGAGCCCCGCCGGCACGTGCGTGACGACGCCGGCCACCGCCGCCACCAGCAGCACCGCGAGCACCTGCGCATAGGCGACCTGGCCCTGCAGCAGGAACCAGATCACGCCGCCCATCAGCGACCAGTTGGTGCACGACATGGCCAGCTGCAGCAGCGCCATCGCCAGCCCCGGCACCTTGAACGCGTGGCCCCGCACCCGCCACACACGCCCCTGCAACACGGCGCACAGCACCAGGTAAGCCAGCGCCGCCATCAGCAGCACCGCACCGAGGACGCGCAGGCCCTCGCTGCCGATCTTCCAGTCGGGCGGCAGCGTCATCGGCCAGAAGCAGAAGGCCGCGCCGGCAACCACCAGGTAGCCGAGCCAGTTGGTCAGCATGCTGAAGCCGAGCACGCGCGTGATGGTGTCGTTCGCAAGGCCCAGCCGCGAATAGAGCCGGTAGCGGAACGCCACGCCGCCCACCAGCGAACCGAGGTTGAGGTTGAAGGCATAGCTGATGAAGGTCACGCCCATCACCGTGCCCGTGCCGAGCCTGTGTCGCGTGAGGTGCCGGCCCAGCAGGTCGTAGGTGCTGTAGAGCGCGAAGCTGCAGGCCGCCAGCGCGCCCGCCGCGAGCAGGAAGATCAGGGGCAGCGCACGGACCGCGTCGAACACATCTTCCCATTCGATGGTGCGCGCCTGCCGCACGAGCAGCCACGCGATGAGCGCGAAGAAGCCCCACACCGCCGCGCGGCGCGCCCAGGGCCACCAGCTGTGGCGCGAAAGGGCCATGGTGCTCATCGCGATGCGCCCTCCGGCTCAGGCGGCTTCCGTCTGCGTGGCGCCGCCGGCCGGGTCTCCATGCGGCCTGTCGCGCCGGCTCGCGAGATCGGTGGCCTCGGCCGGTGCCAGGCGCGGCACGTGGCGCGGCAGGCGGCCCAGCAACGCCGGATACCAGCGCAGGATGTGGAAGACGAAGAAGCTGCGCACCAGCCGCCAGCCGCTCCATTCGCTGGCGAGGTCGGCCGCCTCCACCTGCTTGCAGCTGTGCTGCATCAGCCGGTCCATGCGCTCCCACAGCAGGTTGTTGAAGGCCGTGTCGCGCACCACCACGTTGGCCTCGAGGTTGAGCGACAGGCTCAGCGGATCGAGGTTGCTCGAGCCCACGGTGCTCCACCGGTCGTCCATGAGCGCGACCTTGCCGTGCAGCGGACGCTCGCAGTACTCGTAGATGCGCACGCCCGCGTGCAGCAGGTGGTGATACAGCATGCTCGCGGCGGTCTTCACGATCGGCATGTCGGGCTCGCCCTGCAGGATGAGCCGCACGTCCACGCCGCGTCGCGCGGCGCGCCTCAGCTCCTTGATGAGCCGGTAGCCCGGAAAGAAATACGCGTTGGCGATCACGATGCGCTCGCGCGCGGCACGGATCGCGGCGCGGTACTGCTGCTCTATGTCGTTGGTGTGGCGCCGGTTGTCGCGCGTGACGAACATGGCATCGGCCGTGCCGGCGGGTTGTGCCTTTTCATCGGCCTGCGGCGCCTGCCGCAGCCTGCGCCGGAACCAGCCCGCGCCCTTGCCGCCCAGGCCCCCCATTGCGATGGATCGCAGCACGAACTGGTGGATCTCGCCGACGATCGGCCCGGCAAGCTCAACCGCGTAGTCCTGCTTGGCCATGGGCCCGAAGTCGAGCACGTGGTCCGCCGAATAGTTGATGCCGCCGACGAAGGCACGCTCGCCGTCGATCACCACGATCTTGCGGTGCATGCGGCGAAAAACGTTGAGCCGCTGCCCCATGAAGCGGCGGCCCGGGTCGAACACCCGCACCTTCACGCCGGCCGAGGTCAGGCCCTCGATGAATTCGCGCGAGAGGTCGGGCGAGCCGAAGCCGTCGACCATCAGGTCGACCTTCACGCCGCGCCGCGCCGCTTCGCACATGGCGGCATGGAGCTGCAGGCCGACCTTGTCCTCGAACAGGATGAAGGTCTCGACGATCGCCTCGCGCCGCGCCTGCCGGATGGCGTCGAACACGCGCGGGAAGAACTCCTCGCCGTTTTCCAGCAGTCCGATGCGGTTGCCGCCGATCCAGTGGTTGTCGCGGTTCATGCGGTGCCCGCTCACAGGTCGATGTCCGCCACCAGCGGGGCATGGTCCGACAGGTGCGACCACGGCCGGCGCGGCAGCACCACCGGCGCGTGCGCACCGGCGTTGCGCACGTAGATGCGGTCCAGCGACAGCACCGGGAAGCGCGCCGGAAAAGTCCTGGCCGCGCGGCCGGTGGCGTGCACGAACACCTCGCGCAACGAGGCGCCTTTTTCCAGGATGTCGTGCGCGCGGCCGCGCCAGTCGTTGAAGTCGCCCGCCACGATCAGCGGCGCATCGGAGGGCACCTCGTCGCGCACGATGTGGCACAGCAGCTCCAGCTGCTGCTGCCGGTGCCCCTCGGCCAGCCCGAGGTGGGTGCAGATCACATGCACGTCGACGACGCGGCCCGGCAGCCGCAGCACGCAGTGCAGCAGGCCGCGCTTCTCGGGGCCGCTCACCGACACGTCGTGGTTGCGGAAATGCACGATCGGGAACTTCGAGAGCACCGCGTTGCCGTGGTGGCCTTTCGGGTACACCGCGTTGCGCCCGTAGGCGAACTGCGGCCACATCGTGTCAGCCAGGAATTCGTAGTGCGGCGCCTCGGGCCAGTTGTTCACCCTGCGCGAATGGCGCGAGTGCGTGCCCAGCACCTCCTGCAGGAACACCACGTCGGCCCCCACCGTGCGCACGGCATCGCGCAGCTCGGGAAGGATGAACCTGCGGTTGAGCGCGGTGAAACCCTTGTGGGTGTTCACCGTCATGACCTTGAGCGAGGCCGGCACGAGCGGCGTCGCCGGCTCGGCGTCGGGAATGATGGGCGAGGAAGACATCGTCATGCGGGTTGTACGTTGCCGCGCCCGTCCTGACTGTAGGAACGCGCCACCTTCTCGCGCCTATCCAACGCCACTTTCACGCCCGGGCGGCCGGCTCCTACAGGCAGGCCTGCCGCGACCCCACACGGGCGGAATTGCGGAGCTCCTACGGTGAATCCGACAGACAAGGAGCACACCCATGAAACAAGCCGCTTTCCACGCCACCGTTCTCGCCGCGCTGCTGGGCGCAGCAGGCATCGCCAGCGCGCAGACCACCTCCATTCCAGCCCAGCCCGATCCGTCGGTGGGCGGCGAGGCCAGCACCATGACGCCGGCCGGCGTCGCCAATCCGCCGCAGCGCCCCGACAACTCGATGCCGCTGTCGCGCGAGTCGGTGAAGGCCGAGGCCCGCGCGCAGAACCGCAACAACGCCAACAGCATGGTGCCCAAGGGCGAGGCGACCACCACCGTCAACCACCAGCCCAACGCCATGCCGCAGCCGACCGGCGAGATGTCGCGCGCCGAGGTCAGCCAGACCGGGCGCAAGGTGAAGCCCCAGTTCGGCCAGAAGGGCGAACGCCCCGACGTGGTGACCAACCCGACGGACAGGACGGGCACGCCGAAGTAGCGACGAGCCCCAAAGAAAAAAGCCCGCAGCGCGAAAGCGTTGCGGGCTTTGTCGTCGATGGCGCCGTCGCCGGCGCATCGATGGCGGAGATCAGCTCTTGGCGGGTGCCGGCGCGCCGCGCTGGCCGTCATGGCCGCGGTGACCGTCGTGGCCACGCGGGCCGCCGAAGTGCGCGGTCTCGGCATCGAAGGTCTTCTGCTGCTCGGGCGAGAGCGTGGCATAGAAGGTCTTCGTGGCATCGGCGCGCTTGGCGAACATCGCGCTGCGCTCGGCCTGGCGAGCCTGCATGCGTTCCAGGCGCTCCGGCGTGGTCAGCTTGGCGAACTCGGCGCGGTCCATGTGCGGACGCGGACCGGCGGGCGGCTGCGTCGCCGTGGTGAAGGTGCTCCATGCGCCTTCCTGCGCCGAGGTGAGCTTGAGCTTGTCCTTCAGGGCGGCGAGGCGCTTGGCACGGTGCTCCTGCATGCGCTCCATGCGCTTGGCGGGATCCATGCGCTTGTGCTGCGCCTTGGGAGCGGCGGCAGCGCCGTCGGCCTGGGCCACCGCGGCGGTGGGCGCGGCTGCGGAGGGAGCGGCTGCCGGCGCTTGAGCGAAGGCGCCCGAAGAGGCGAGGGCGGCCGAACCGAGCAGGCTGGCCCAGACGATGCGTTGGCGAAGAGAAATCATGAGAAGTGCTTCCTTTCGAAGAAGCCCGCCGCCGATGGGCAGCAGGTGAGACGAAGTGTGGAAGAGGTCTGTATCGCGTCGGTTAGCCCGGCGTGAGCTTGCGTAAAGAATGATGAACTGCGGGCCTTGGGAACGGGCCTTCGCGTGACTTATTCACCATTGCAGCCCTGGCCTGCGCCGTTCCCTCAGCCCAGCTTGCCGTTCTGGAAGTCGTGCACCGCCTGCCGGACCTGCTCGGGCGTGTTCATCACGAAGGGGCCGTACTGCGCGATCGGCTCGTGCAGCGGCTTGCCGGCGATGAGCAGCGCGCGCGCCGGGCTGTGGTTGGTCGCGCCGGCGCGCAGCACCACGCCGTCGCTGCCCGCGTCGTTGGCCAGGATCGCCATGCGCCGCGTCGGGATCTCGCTGCCCGCGATCCACAGCGATTCGCGGAACACGTAGACCAGCGCGTTGTGGTCGTCCGGCAGGGGCTGCGCGAATTCCGCACCCGGCGGCAGTTCGATGTCCAGGTAGAGCGGCTCGGTGTGGGCACGCCGCACGGCGCCCTCGATGCCGTGGCTCGCGCCCGCGATCACGCGCACACGCGCGCCGCCGGTGGTGGTGAACTCGGGAATCTCCTCGCTCTGGATGTCGCGATACCAGGGCTCGCGCATCTTGTCCTTTGCGGGCAGGTTGAGCCAAAGCTGAAAGCCTTCCATCAGGCCTTCTTCCTGCTCGGGCAGCTCGCTGTGCACGAGGCCGCGGCCGGCGGTCATCCACTGCACGCCGCCGTTTTCGAGCAGCCCCTCGTGGCCCGCGCTGTCGCGGTGGCGCATGCGGCCCGCGATCATGTACGTGACGGTCTCGAAGCCGCGGTGCGGATGGTTGGGAAAGCCGCCGATGTAGTCGCCCGGGTTGTCGCTGCCGAAGGCGTCGAGCATGAGGTAGGGATCGAGCCGCTTCTGCAGGGGCTGCTGCAGCACGCGGGTGAGCTTCACGCCGTCGCCGTCGCTGGTGGAAACACCGGCCACGATGTGGTCGATGCCGCGCGGCGTGGCGACGGGATCGGTGGGGTGGTTGGCGTGGTGGTTGGCGTTCGTCATGCGTCCATGGTGGCACTAACGCGCTCGCCGCGCCACCTGCGCGCTGTCAGCCGGCAGCCCGAGATATCCAGGCAGATTTCAGCGTCAGGGCCACTGCTGGCGCTGCCAGTAGCTGTATTTCCACCGCGTCTCGAAGCCGGCCCGGCGGTAGAGCGCAAGCGCCGCGTGGTTGCTGGCATCGACCTGCAGGAACACCCGCTCGAAGCCGCGTTCCGCCGCCGCCTGCGCCAGCCCGGCGAGCACGCGCCCCGCCAGCCCCCGGCCGCGCTGCGCCTGATCGGTGCGCATGCCGTGCACGCTGGCCCAACCGTGGCCGAAGGCCATCGCGCCTGCCGCCACGGTGCGGCCGCCTTCGCGAACGCTGGCATAGAGCGTGCCCTTGGCGCGCGAGAGCATCCGCACGCGATGGGCGCCATCCACCGGGTCGAAGCCTTCGCCGAGGAACAGCGCCGACCAGGCGGCATCGGGCGCGCGGTCGACGTCTGCCAGCGCGCCGCCTTGGGCGACCACCTCCCGCATGCGCCGCACCGAAGTCACCTGCACGCAGGTCGGGCTGTCGCCGATGTAGTGCCGTCGCTCGAGTTCGGTGCGCAGCCCGTCGAAGCAGGCCGCATCGGCCAGCCGCAGAGCGGGTGCCGCCTGCCGGCTGTCGTAGCGGTCCTCGATGCGGTCCAGCGTGGCTTGATCGACCGAGCTGCGGTGCAGCGGCACGGCCGACTTGGCACGCTTCACGGTGCCTCCGGCGAAGGGCAGCAGCCAGCCGTCGAGTTCCTCGGTCAGGTCGGGCGACACCGCCGCGATGGTGGCGCGCTCGATGGCCTCGATGTCGGGAACGGTCAGGGCAACAGTTTTCATCATTGCGAGACGGCCTCCGGCGCCGTGAATTTCGCCGCCGCCACTCCCTTGAGCAGCACTTCCCGCTGGTTGCGGCTGATTCCGCGGATGCCCTCGGCAATCCACTTGATGCGGTCTGCGTCGATCTGGCCGTCGCGGCGCCATTGTTCGAGCACGGCCTGCGGCTTGTGCAGCATGGCGGCGAGCCACACGGCCTGCGCCGGCTCCAGCGTGCGCGCGCTGCGCTTGAAGTAGCGCCGCGCCGCGGCCTCGGCGCCGCAGAGGTTGCCGCCCCAGGGTGCGTTGTCCAGGTACAGCTGCAGGATGCGGGCCTTGCCCAGCGTCTGCTCCATCTCGACCGCGTAGAGCAGTTCGCGCAGCTTGCGCTCGGCGGTGCGGTCGCTGCCCGTCACGAGCAGCTTGGCCAGCTGCTGCGTGAGCGTGCTGCCGCCGCGGCGTGCCTGGCCGGGCTTCTGGTTGTTGTCGATCGAGGCGAGGATTTCCGTCAGGTCGTAGCCGCCGTGGGTGAAGAAGCGCTGGTCTTCGGCGGCAATGACGGCGCGCGCCAGCCAGCTGTCGTTGGCCAGCTTCGCCGACGGGCCGCAGCTGGTGCGCGCGTTGAGCATGGCCTCGGTGCCCAGCCCCTCGACGGTGAACTGGCTGATGGCCGGCTGCACCGCGAAGGTGGCCTCGGGCAGCACGAGCTGGCCGCGCAGCGCCAGCGTGCCGCCGATGCGCGCGCGCGGCAGTTCGGGCAGGGCCGGCACCAGCACCGCGTACCAGCGCGCGATGGGCGCGTCCTGCACGCTGGCGTTCAGGTGGATGTTCTTCGGCGTGAGCCTGCCGTCCCAGTTGCCCTGCAGCTTCGTGGCGTCGGTGCCCTGCGGCGTGGCCTCGAAGGTGCCGTTGAGCGTGTTGCCGTCGCGCTTCGCGGTGGCGACAAGGCGCTCGACGCGGATCGGCTGGGTGCCGAGCGCCGGCACCTCGGCGCTGCAGGGCGCGCATTGCATCTCCAGCAGTTCGCCGGCCGGCTTCCAGGCGAAGCGCACGGTGCCGAAGCGGGTATCGAGCGAGCGCCCGTCGAGGTAGGGCGCGAACCACGTCGAGGTGGCGACGCGCACCGCCGTCGGCACGCCGATCTCGAAGTTCAGCGGTCCCGCCTTCCCCGTGGTGCTCCACTCGCCCGCGGTCGGCGCGAGCGCCAGCTTGACTATCAAAAAGATAGCCACGCAGGCCGTAATGACCAGGGCCAGCAGCCCGAAAAACACGAATCGCAGGGTCTTCTTCACAGGCACGTTTCTCAGATCGGTCTCGCCAGGGTGACAGCTTGCCACGGCCCATGCGATTGGCCGCTGGCCGCTGCCCAGTACCAGCTTGAAGTGTCTGTGAAAGCCGTGCCCTGGGCATCGACGATGCGCTCGCAGACGCGGATTTTTTGCGCTCCGTGCCGTTGAGCAACAAAACAGCGCCACATGCGCTCCTGTGCGTCGCGTTCCAGCCGCGCCTGCTCGATGCGATAACCCAGCGCGCGATAGCAGTCCGTCGCCGGATGCAGCATGCGCGTTGGCTGGCTCACCTCGCGCATCACCAGGGTCTGGGTGCCGTCGGTCATGCGGCCGATGGCGCCGGGAAAGCGGTCGGCGAAGCGCTGCTCGACGTCGCTCAGGGCCAGCGGGCGCAGCGCGACGCCGTCCCATTGGCTGGGCCACTCGTGCGACGCCACGGCGGGTGGCATCGCTTCAGCCGGCACGCGCAGGGCGGCAGTGGCCGACCACAGCATGCACAGCAGCATCGCCAGTGCGAAAGCCGTCTTGTGGCCGATGCGATTGATGAAATGGTTCGCAAACCAGCGCTCAAAGAACGGTGTCGACATGGCGGCCTCCCTGGGTGGTGATCAGGCCCGGAATGGGCAATTCGGCGGGTTCGGGCGCGGGACGGGCCGGCACCATCAGCCGGGCGATGGCACCGCACACCACGGCCAGCACCAGCAGGCCCAGCGCGTTGTGCGCCCAGGACGCGAGCGGGTGGCCGGCGCCTTCGAAGGCGATCAGCACGCTGTTGCGCACGATGTTCCCGGCCAGCACGAAGAGCCCGACCAGCGGCAGCCGCTGCATGAAGGTCCGGCCGCTGCGGGAAGCCCAAAGCGCGACCGCGCAGGCCGTGAAGTAGCCGAGCCACACCATCTGCACGCCCGAGCAGGGCGCATCGACGATCACCAGCCTGCCGTCGACGACCAGGCTCGCGCCTTCGCGCGCCACGTCGGAGCCCGGCGCCAGCAGCCAGCGGCTGACCTCGGCCGTCACCACGCGCAACGGATAGCCGGCATAGAACTGCAGCGACGAGAGCAGCGGCAGCGCGAGCACCGCGAGACCAGCTACCGGCAGTGCCGCGACGCGGCGCGGCAGGAAAGCCAGCAGCCCGCACGCCAGCGACAGCACCGCCACCAGCCCGGCCGCGAGCGGCGGCAGCGCGGGCAAGAAACCGAGCCCCGTGCGCAGCAGCGTCGCGAGCACGGTGCCCGCGCCGGCCAGCGCGAGCCAGCCCAGGCGGGGCGATGCGCGCAGCTCGCGCCGGCGGCTCCAGGCCAACGCGGCGAGGGCGACCAGCGCCAGCAGGCCCAGCGGATCGTCGGAGCCGTCGCGCATGCGCTGGGCCATCCAGACCCAGGTGGGCATCAGCGCGACGAACTGCAGCCCGATCCAGCCGGCGGCAGGCGTGCGGTCGATGTGGATGCCCCAGTCCACGATGCGCGGATGACGGTGGGCGAGCATTGCCAATGACATTCTTCTTCTCTCTGTATTTATGGATCAGGCGGTGAAGCGGCGCGCGTCGTTGCGGCGCGCGCGGCGGCGCAGCATGGCGAGCATCGACAGCACGACGGCGATGGCACCCAGCGATTCGGGCTCCGGCGTGCTCGGCACCTCGGCGCCGAGCGCCAGCTCGCTCACGCCTTGCGGCAGGGGCAGCGGCTGGTTCACGCCCACGCTGTCCTGCGGCGCCACGTTGCGCACCACCTTGTCGACGGCGATGAAGCTCGTGTACTGGGTGAGCAGGCTGTACTTCAGGCCCAGCTCGGTGATGCGTTCCTTGAAGGCCGTGCCGCCTTCCAGCGTTTCCTGGTCGCTCAGGCTCTGGATGCGGTGGCGGGCCCACAGCGTGCGCAGCGCGGCCGTGTCCTGGCGGGTGCGGTCGTCGATGCGCACTTCCTGGCGATAGGGGCCGCTCGCGCTCTGGCCTTCGATGATCACGCGGCCCTTGGCTTCACCGCGCCACTTGCCGAACACGATCACCGGGCGCTCGCCGAGCACGTCGGGCAGCGCCTGCGGCTCCACGTCGTAAACGTCGAGGCCGCCGAAGGTGGCCTTCACGTTCGTGAGCACCGGCGACTCGACCATGCGGCGGAAGCGCGCGGCTTGTTCGGGCGCCTGGATCGGGTCGGTAATGATGAAGGGCTCGCCCATGCCGGCGCGCGCGATGCCCTCCATCAGGCTGCGATTGACCGACGAACCGATGCCGAAGGCGAACACGTTGGCCTTCGAGAGGTTGTTGCGCACCAGTTCGAAGGCCTCGCGCTCGACCGTCACGTAGCCGTCGGTCACGACCACCACCGTGCGCGACACGTTCTCTTCCTTCGGCTCGGCGTACACGCGCTTGAGCGCCGGGATGAGCTCGGTGCTTCCGCTGCCGCTGTAGTTCTTGATGGTGGAGAGCGCCTGCTCGATGTTGGCGCGCGTGGCCGGCACCGACTTCGGCGACAGCATCTTGTTGCTGCCCGAGAACAGCAGCACGTTGAAGGTGTCGCTCGGGCGCAGGCCGCCGATCAGGCGTTCGAGCACCGTCTTCGCGGTGTCGAGCGGAAAGCCGTGCATCGAGCCCGAGATGTCGACCACGAAGATGTAGTCGCGCGGAGAGATCGCGCTGGCGGCCACGGCCTTGGGCGGCTCGACCATCGCGAGGAAGAAGTTCTCCGCGTTGTTGCCCTGGCCCTTGTAGAGCATCAGGCCCGATTCGATCTTCTCGCCCGCGAGACGGTAGTCGAGCACGAAGTCGCGGTTGTCGGCGGGGCGGCCGTCGGCGGTGAGCACGATGTCGGCGTGCTGGTCCTCGTCGCTCTTCTTCACGTCGATGGCGTGCGTGGCGGAGCGGATCTCCTTGATGCCCATCGGCGTGTCGATGCTGGCCTTGAGCCTGAAGCTGGTGCCGGCGTCCGCGCCTGCACGCAACGTAGGCTGGGCAACCCACTTGGCCTGCGCGTTCTCCGATTGCGACGAGTTGTAGCGCGGCCCGACCACGGTCGGGAACACGAACTCGTAGTTGCCCGACTGCGGCACCAGCAGCTCGGTGTAGCGCAGCTCCACCTTCACGTCATCGCCCGGCAGGATGTTGGCGACGTTCATCTGGAACACGTTGGGCAGGTGCTGCTCGAGCAGCGCGGCGGTCTTGCCTTCCTTCTTGGCGGTGTCGTACTCGATCTGCGCCTGCTGCTTCTCGCGGATCTGCGCGGTGATGAGCCGGTCAGCCAGGCGCACGTTAAGGCCGCTCACCGCCGCCTTGGTCGAACCGGGGAACACGTACTTTGCTTCGATGGCGCGCTGGCCTTCGTTGCGGTAGGTCTGCACGACCGTCACGTCGGCGATCACGCCCGAGATCTTCACCGAGACCTCGGTGCCCTTCAGGGGCAGGCGGTCGACCGAAGGGTCGTCGCTCTTCACGAAGAAGTAGGGGCTTTCGGTCTTCAGGCGCGGCCCGGCGGGCGCTTCCTGCGCGTGCGCCGGGCGCACGCCCATGGCGATGAAGCCCGCGGTCGCCAGGCTCACGGTGGCGAGCCAGAGCCAGCGGCCGGGGCGTGGGGTGGTTTGGGCATCCATGGCGGGGTCCTTGTCCGTGCGAACTTGCACGGCCGCAACTTTCGTCACCGCGCGAGAAGGCAGTTGGAAGGCGTCTTGAAGTCGCCTGTGGCCCGCGCCCGCTGTGTGAAGTCTGTGTGAAGCGAGGCGGCGCAGGCGCTTCACACGGCCTTCTGGCGCCGCAACGAGCATCGCGGCTTCGCTACAGACGAGGAGAGAAAAAATGCTTCAGCTGCTCAAGGCGCTCCAGAGTTCCATGCTGGCCAAGGTTGCCGGCCTGTTCTTCCTGCTGCTGCTCCTGTGCATTCCACTGGGGGAGATCGATTCGATCAACCGCGCCCGCGGCGAAAGCCAGCGCGAGGCAGCCTCCGAACTCGCCGCCACCTATGCAGGCCGCCAGACGATGGTCGGCCCGCTGCTGCTGGTGCCCTACGTGGAGAAGTGGATGGAACCGCTGCGCAACGCGCAGGGCAAGGTGATCGGCCAGGAGCCGCGCAGCAAGGAGATGGCCCACGTGGTGTTCCCCGACAAGCTGCACGTCGAAGGCTCGATGGCGCCGCAGGAGCGCTACCGCGGCATCTTCAGGATTCCCTTCTACACGCTCGACGCCACGCTCACCGGCGGCTTCGCGGCCTTCGACCCCAAGGCCGTTTCGCACAGCGAAGCCGATTCGAAAATCGAATTCAAGGCTCCGCTCATCGCCTTCAACGTGAGCGACCTGCGCGGCCTCGACGGCTCGCCCACGATCGCGATGGACGGCGAGGCACTGCGCTTCAAGCAGCGCGTGCCGGGCCTGGCGGACGACGCCTCTTTCGCCAACGGAATCCACGCACCCGTCACGGGCGCGGCGCTCGCAGCCTGGCAGGCCGGCAAGCCGGTTCCCTTCGAGATGAAGCTGGGCCTGGTCGGGCAGGACACGCTCGCCATCGCACCCATCGCGGAGGAAACGACTGCGCATCTGCGTTCGCCGTGGGCGCATCCCAGCTTCGGCGGCCGCTTTCTCGCGGCCGAACGCAGCGTGACGCCGCAGGGTTTCGACGCGCACTGGCGCGTGTCGTCTCTCGTGACCTCGGCACGCGAACAGGTGCGCGCCGGCCTCTCGGGCCGTGGCGGCCCGGCCGACGTGGCCGGCAGCGCCGAAGCGGCAACCGTCGCTCCTGCAACGCACCGCAACATGGGCCCGCTGCAGACCTTCGACGTATCGCTGGCCCAGCCTATCAACGTCTATTCGATGAGCACCCGCGCCGGCAAGTACGGAGCGCTGTTCATCGGACTGGTGCTGATGGCCGCGTTCATGTTCGAGCTGTTCCGCAAGCTGCGCCTGCATCCGATCCAGTACGGACTGGTCGGCCTGTCGATCGCGCTCTTCTTCCTGCTGCTGCTCGCGTTGTCGGAGAAGTTCGCCTTCTGGATGGCCTACACGGGTGCCGCCTCGGCGAGCGTCGCGCTGCTGGCCGTGTACTTCAGCGCGGTGCTTGGCGGCTGGCGGCGCGGCCTTTCGTTCGGCGCCTTCGTGGCGTTGCTGTATGGGGCGCTCTATGGCTTGCTGGCTTCGGAAAGCAATGCGCTGCTGCTCGGTGCGCTGCTGATCTTCGGCATGCTGGCCACGCTGATGCTCGTCACGCGCAAGGTCGATTGGTACGCGCTCTCGCGGCGCACCGAAACGACGCCGGTCACGGCACCGGAAGCTCAGGCAGCATGAGGCTGTTGCGGGTCATCGCGAGTGCATCGGGCTGGCTGGCCCTGGCCACGCTGTGGTTCTGGGCCTGGCACCTGAAGGACCCGCACCTGCTCTTCATGCGTGCATGGGAGGTGCCGCTGCTGCTGGCAATGCTGGTGGCCGCCGTCATGGTCGCGTGGCGGCTTGCACGCGGCAGGCTACGCCCCGTGGCGCTGGGACTTGCGTTCGCGGCCCTGCTCACGACGCTGTGCAACGAGGCTGCCTCGCACTGGCACCGCGCGGAGGTGAATTCGTCGGAAGGCCCGCTCGCACAGGCGCTGGGCGCGCACTTCATCGTCGGCTACGACGACGCGGGAAACCTGCGCGAACTGGCCAGGAAAGGACTGATCGGCGGAATCTTCGTAACCGGTCGCAATGTCAGGGGCCGCACGGCCGACGAACTCCGCGACGAAATCGCGGGCCTGCAGGCATTGCGCCGCTCCGCCGGCCTGCCGCCGCTGATCGTCGCGACCGACCAGGAAGGCGGCGCGGTCTCGCGCCTGTCTCCCCTGGTCGAACGCCAGCCCACGCTCGCCTCGCTGCTCGATGCCGACCTGCCCGACGACGAGCTCGCGCAACGCGCCCGCGCCTACGGCGCACAGCAGGGCAGGGCGCTCGCCGCCCTGGGCATCACGCTCAATTTCAGCCCGGTGGTCGACCTGCGCACCGGCCGCGCGCCGGGCCGCTGGGACCTGCACACCCGCATCGACGAACGGGCCATCTCGACCGACCCGGCGGTCACCGCGCAGGTGGCGCTCGCTTACGAGCTGGGCCTCGAATCGGCGGGCGTGCGCGGCACGCTCAAGCACTTTCCCGGCCTTGCCGGCGTGACCGAGGACACCCACCATTTCGCCGCCGAACTGCGCACGCCGGTCGCCCGGCTCGCCGCGCACGACTGGAAGCCGTTTCAAGACGTGTCGAAACATTCGGATGCCGCGATCATGCTGGGCCATGTCATCCTCGCGGAACTCGATGCCGGATATCCGGTCTCTTTCTCGCGCAAAATCGTGCAGCGGGTGATTCGAGGCGAATGGGGCTACCAGGGCCTGCTCGTCACCGACGATCTCACGATGGGCGCGGCCTACAACCGCGGTCTTTGCGACGCCACCGTCCACGCCCTGAATGCCGGCGTGGATCTTTTGCTGATCGCCTTCGACCACGACAAGTATTTCGATGCCATGCACTGCGCACAGCAGGCTGCGCGGCAAGGCACGCTCGACTTCCGGATGCTGGAACGCGGCAACGCGCGGCGGCTCCAATCCTTTCGCTAGCCAACAGGCATTTCCGATGTTCAAACGCTCAAACTCCAAACCTTCCGGCGACGGCGCGGCGCCGAATGGTCCCCGCCTCCCGTGGAAGCGCATCGCCGGCTGGGGCGCCATCGCCGTCGGCTCCGGCGCGCTGGTGGTGCTGGTCGCGGCCATCGTCGCGGTGGTCACCATCTATCCGAAACTGCCCGACGTCTCGGCGCTTTCCGACTACCGGCCCAAGCTGCCGCTGCGCGTGTATTCGACCGAGGGCCAGCTGATCGGCGAGTTCGGCGAAGAGCGCCGCAACCTCACGCCCTTCGCCAACATTCCGAAGGTCATGAAGGACGCAGTGCTTGCCGTGGAAGACGCGCGCTTCTACGACCACGGCGGGGTCGACTACAAAGGCTTCCTGCGGGCGGCGGTCGCCAGCCTGAAGGGCGGCCGCAAGCAGGGCGCATCGACCATCACGATGCAGGTCGCGCGCAACGTGTACCTGACCTCCGAACGGACGGTGAGCCGCAAGACCTACGAGATCCTGCTGGCGATGCGGCTCGAGCAGCAGCTCACCAAGGACCAGATCCTCGAGATCTACCTGAACCAGATCTTCCTCGGCAACCGCGCCTACGGTTTTGCCGCCGCCTCCGAGATCTACTTCGGCAAGCCGCTGCAGAACGTCACTGTCGCCGAGGCGGCGATGCTGGCCGGACTGCCGAAGGCGCCCGGCGCCAACAATCCGGTGGCCAACCCTCGACGCGCGCGTGCGCGCCAGCTCTATGTGATCGACCGCATGCAGGAAACCGGCTTCATCACAGCCGAGCAGGCGGCCGCCGCGAAGAAGGAAGAACTGCACCTGCGCGACGCCGCCGATCCGAACCGGCTGCATGCCGAATACGTGGCCGAGACGGTGCGCCAGATGATGTACGCGCAGTACGGCGACAGCATCTACACCAGCGGCATGAAGGTCTACACCTCGCTCGTGGCGGCCGACCAGGTCGCTGCCTACAAGTCGCTGCGCAGGGGCATCATGGACTACGAACGCCGCCAGCCCTATCGCGGCCCCGAGAAGTTCGTCGACCTGCCGACCGAGCAAAAGGAAGTCGACGAGGCGGTGGACGATGCACTGGCCGAGCACCCCGACAACGGCGACGTGATCGCGGCCGTGGTGCTCGACGTCAGCCCGAAGGAAATCAGCGCCGTGCGCGCGAACGGCGAAACCATCCAGATCACGGGCGACGGCCTGAAGCCCGCCCAGTCGGGCCTTGCCGCGAAGGCTCCGCCCAACATCAAGATCCGCCGTGGCGCGGTGATCCGCGTGGCGAAGACGCCGAAGAACACCTGGGAGATCACGCAGCTGCCCGAGGTGGAAGGCGCCTTCATCGGCATGGACCCGCGCAGCGGCGCCATCAAGGCGCTGGTGGGCGGATTCGACTACGGCAAGAACAAGTTCAACCACGTCACGCAGGCCTGGCGCCAGCCGGGTTCGAGCTTCAAGCCCTTCATCTACTCCGCCGCGCTCGAAAAAGGCTTCACGCCCGCCACCGTGGTGAACGACGCGCCGCTGTATTTCGACGCCAGCGCCAACGGCGGCCAGCCCTGGGAGCCGAAGAACTTCGAAGGCACCTACGAAGGCCCGATGCCACTGCGCACCGCGCTGATGAAATCGAAGAACCTCGTCACGCTGCGCGTGCTGCAGTCGATCGGCGCGCCTTATGCGCAGGACTGGGTCACGAAGTTCGGCTTCGACAAGGACAAGCACCCGGCCAACCTGCCGATGGGCCTGGGCGCCGGCTCGGTTACGCCGATGCAGATGGCGGTGGGCTACTCGGTGTTCGCCAACGGCGGCTACCGCGTCAATCCTTACCTCGTCACGCGCGTCACCGACATGAAGGACAAGGTCATCATGGAGACCGAGCCGCCGGTGCTCGACGAAAGCCGCCGCGCCATTCCGCAGCGCAACGCCTTCATCATGGATTCGCTGCTGCAGAGCGTGGTGAGAAACGGCACCGGCTTCAAGGCCTACCAGGCGCTCAAGCGCGACGACCTCTACGGCAAGACCGGCACCACCAACGACTCCTTCGACACCTGGTTCGCCGGCTTCCAGCCGACCATGGTCGGCATTGCGTGGGTCGGCTACGACACGCCGCGCCAGCTCGGCGTGCGCGGCGAGACCGGCGGCAGCCTGAGCCTGCCGATCTGGACCGGCTACATGCAGACCGCGCTGCAGGGCGTGCCCGTGACGCTGCCGGCGCAGCCCGCCGGCGTGGTGAACATGGACGGCGAGTGGTACTTCGACGACTTCACGCCGGGCCACAACGTGGCGAGCCTGGGCCTGGAGAACAGCGACGCGCTACCGCCGCCGGCCGAGGAACTCACCGGCGCACCGGTCGGTGCGCCGCCTCCACCTGAAGAGCGCAACCGGATCCTCGATTTCTTCCGGTAGCCAGGCTCTCTTCACGAAGTTGAAAAGAGAAGGCGGGTCGCGGTGCCTACACTCGGTACTGCCTCCCGCCTTCTCTTTTTTTCTTCTTCTCGCATCCATGGAAATTCTCACCCTGGTGGCACTTTTCGCCGCCGGCTTCTACATCCTCAAGTCCAGGGAACAGCGCATGCGCATCGCGGTGCTGGCCAGCCATCTCGGCCGCTACCAGATCGAGAAGCTGATGGAGAGCCTGACCTCCGGCTATATGCGCTGCCTCGGCGAGGACGACGCCGAGCGCCGCCGCCAGATCTGGCTGTTGCTCGACACCACCGAGGAAAAACTGTCCGGCCAGCTCGACAGCTTCGCTGCCGAGTTCTCGCGCATGCCCGAAGCCATCACGCGCGTGAGCAAGCTGCCGGTGGCCATCCCGCTGTTCGCGCAACTCTTTCCGGCCGCGACCTTCGACATGCGCCAGGCACTGCTCATCCATGCGCGCGGCATTGCCGGCGTGATGCGCAACGAGTCGAGCCGCACGCCCAAGTCCAAGGCATACACCATGTCCGCGGAACTGTTCCTGATGCAGCACACCTGCCACTGGTATTGCCGCTCGAAGACGGTGGCATCGGCGCGCATGATCGGGCAGCACCAGACGCAGTACCTGCAGGCGCTCGGTGCGGTGAGTCCGGAGACGCGCGAAGCCTATTGCGCGCTGATCGGTCGCTGAGGCTTCTTTCCATGCAGCCCACAGGTCTCGATCACCATCGGGTTCATGCAGGGCAAGGGGACTTCTCTTCTGAAGGCGAAGTTCGATATGCACCCATCAAGTCGCTCTGGTTTTCCGGCATGGCCGTCGCGGCGCTGGTCGGCGGCTGTTTCTTCCCTCGGTGGGACGCCTTTGCACTTTTCGTCTTCAGCACAGCATTCGTGCTGCTCTTCGGTCACTCGCTGGGCAGCCATCGCCAACTGATTCATCACAGCTTCCGGTGCCCTCGATGGTTGCGCCGTGCATTGATCTATTGCGGCGTTCTTGTGGGCCTGGCGGGGCCGTTGGGCATTCTTCGACAGCACGAGTTGCGCGACTACGCGCAACGCCTGCCTGTCTGCCACGACTACCTGCGGCATGGCCGTGGTTTCTGGACCGATGCCTGGTGGCAACTTCACTGCGAGCTGCACCTCTCGCGCTCCCCCAGTATCCGGATCGAACCTCTCGTTGCCAACGATCGCTTCCTGTACTGGCTCGAAAGAACCTGGATGCTGCAGCAGTTGCCTGTCGCCGCAATCTTCTACCTCTGGGGCGGCTGGGCCTTCGTTTTCTGGGGTGTATGCGCACGCGTCACCGCAGGCGTCCTGGGCCATTGGCTGATCGGCTGGTTCGCTCACAACCACGGTGCGATGAACTACGAAGTGCGCGGCGCCGCCGTGCAAGGGCGCAACATTCCGTGGACCTCGCTGCTGACCATGGGCGAAAGCTGGCACAACAACCACCATGCTTTCCCAGGCTCGGCCCGGCTTGGACTCGCGCCCGGTGAATGGGATCCGGGCTGGTGGATGCTCAGGCTGCTCGAGCGCGTCGGCCTGGTGTGGGACCTGCGTCTGCCTGAATCGCTGCCGCCGCGTCCCGAACTCGTCGAGATCCGTTCTTCAGTGATGTGACAGCAGCGGCAAGGTGAGCGTGGCCACCGCGCCGCCGCGCGATGCGTTGCCGAGATCGATGCGGCCGTGATGCAAAGCCGCGATCTCCTTCACGAATGCCAGGCCCAGCCCCGTGCTCTTCTTCTGGCTGTGCGGTCTGGCGAGCGAATAGAACTTCTCGAAGACTTTTTCCTGCGCGTATTCCGGAATGCCGGGTCCGTGGTCGCGCACGCTCAGGCGGGCGAGCTTCGATGTCGTTTCCAGCGTGAGCAGCACTTCGCTGTCGCGCGGCGAGAAGTCGATGGCGTTGTCGAGCAGGTTGCTGATCGCGCGGCGCAGCAGGAACGGGTCGCCTTCGGTGCTGGCCTCGTTGCGGATGTTCACGAGCAGCCTGATGTTGCGCTTGGCCGCGGCAGGCTGCGCACTGATGGCGATGTCGTCGATCAGCGTGGCCAGCGCCACCGGCTCGGTGCGGTCCAGTGCGCGCCGCGTCTCGAGCGCGGTGAGCTCCATCATGCGGTCGACGATTTCCTGGATGCGTTGCGTCTCGCGTTCGATGTTCTTCAGGAAACGTTCGCGCTCCGCATGCGGCATCGACGGCTCCTGCAGCAGTTCGGCGGCACCGCGAATGGCGGAGAGCGGGCTCTTCACTTCGTGCGTGAAGGTCTGGACATAGTCGGCCACGTAGTTGCGGCCAGTGAGTGCGTCGCGCATTTCGCTGAAGCCGGTGCGCACGCCATCGACCGCGCGCCGCGCCATGCGCGAAAGGCTCAGGCTGCGCTGGGCGCGCACCCAGGTCCAGTAGTCGCGGATCAGGCCGAAGGGTCGCACCAGCCAGACCGAAACGATCAACGTGAGCAGCAGCAGCGCCAACGCCGAGCCCACGCCGACCCAGATGGTTCGCCCGCGCGCGTCTTCCACGAACTGGCCGAAGCTCTGCACAGGCTTTCCGACGCTGACCATGCCGACGATCTCGTTGTTCCAGCGGATCGGCGCGCCCACGTACATCACCGAGGTACGTGGGTCACCGTCGACGTCGCGCGAGGTGCGCGCGCCGTACAGGCCGGCGAGCGTGCGGCTCACGTCGCTCCACTTCGAATAGTCGGCGCCGAGGTGCCTGCCGAGCGAATCGAACATCACGCGACCGTTGCGGTCGGTGACGTACACGCGCAGCTCGACGCGGCTCTTGTGCAGGTTGTAGATCTGCGCCGAGAACTCGCGCGCGTAGACGGTGCGGAAAAGCGGTTCGAGCCGCGCGGTGTTGATGGCGCCGGCGATCACGTCCTGCTCGACCAGGCTGGCCACGAGCTGCGAGGTCTCGACCAGTGATTCTTCCGCCGATTCGCGGTAGCGCGGATCGATGTCGGAAACGACCCGGTACAGCAGGAAGGCGATGCCCGCCGTGTAGATCAGCAGGATGCCGATGAAGATGCGCGTGCGCCGTGTCAAGGCCTGGCTCTCCCCCAGGCTTGCCCACTTCGTGTGGCCGCCAACCCCCTCGCCGGGGGCAATACCTGCGGCCCGGCAAGGCCGGTTCCGCGGTATTCCGCGAAAAGGCATGCCGGAGCCGGTGTCATGCCTTTGACGGAAGCTCTTCGTTCAGTGCGTAGCCGGTACCGCGCAGCGTGCGGATCGGCTCCACTTCCGGCGCGATCGCCTTGAGCTTGGCGCGCAAGGTCTTGATGTGCGCGTCGACCGTGCGGTCGAAGCTGTCGCTCGAGTCGTCCCAGACCAGCTCGAGCAGTTCGTCGCGCGTGAAGACGCGGCCGGGGCGCTGCACCAGCAGTCTCAGCAGGCCGTATTCGTAACGGGAGAGCTCCAGCAGGCGTCCGTAATAACGGATCTGCATGCGTTCGTTGTCGAGCGCGAATGGCATTGCGGGCGCCTGAGAGCCCGCAGGGGACGCGTGGGCCGGAATTTGATGGGGGGCCCCTTGGTTTGCGCCCGAGGCTGCTGCAGGGGCTCCTGAGCCGTTTCTGGCGCTGCGCCGCAGGATGGTCCGTACGCGCGCGACCAGTTCGCGCGGTGAAAACGGCTTGGCAATGTAGTCGTCCGCTCCCAGCTCGAGGCCCACCACGCGGTCTATTTCGTCGCTGCGGGCCGTCAGGAACACCATGGGTACCTCCGGTCCGCCCATTGACTGGTTCAGCGCCTGCAGGCGTTTGAAGAGCTCGAAACCGTTGAGATCGGGCAATCCGATGTCCAGGATGGCCAGCGCAGGCGGTTCCTGCGCGAACTGGGCGATGGCCTCTTCGGCCGTGGCGCACCAGACCGGGATGAATCCGTCGCTCTTCAGGACGTATTGAAGCGTGTCGGCGATGCCCGATTCGTCTTCGGCGATCAGGATCCGGGGTTTGAAGCTCATCCGCGAATGTTAGCGAGGGGAGGGAACCGGGAGGACCGGTTTTGTCCGGCGGCTTCCGGGACCGCCGCGGCCGTTCGCGGCTTTTTTTTCGGGCGCAGCTTTCCCTTTCCCCATCTTCTTATTCTTCTTATTCAAATTAGTAGTAGTAGATAAGGGTCGCACCCTTCTGTGGACATGCCGCTTTTTTCGTTATGCGACAAGCACTTGTCATGCAGCTGTCACTGTGCGCAGCCGTGCTTCCGGTTTGTACCCGCGACATGGACAACATTGGGTAACCCTTCGGGCCTGTGGATAAACCATGCCTTGTTCAAGAAATGTCCCCAGACTTGTCCTTTGACGGCCCTTCGAAAATCTGCGAAAGGCGGTTTTTGCCCGGAGAAATTCATTGCTGAAAAAATGGGCAATGCAAGGATTCCCCTTTTAAATCAACAGCTTGCAAGACCCCTACACAGAAGTGCCGACGTTATCCACAGAGTTGCCCAAGGTTTGTGGGGAGAACGGGCGGTGGAACCTTCTGGCGCGGGTCGCGACCTCAACGGGTCGTTGAAATTGCGGAAATACCGAACATGACACCTTCAGAAACAAAGTCGATCGTGACCCTGAGCCTGCTGGCGGCCTTCGTCGACGGCGAGAAGCACGAGCGCGAACGCGCCGAGATCAAGCGCATTGCGGAAGGCCTGTCGCAGGCCGACGGCCTGAACCTGCCGACGCTGTACCAGGACGTGCTGATGAAGCGCGTGTCGCTGGCCTCGGTGGCGGGCGAACTGAAGAGCCCCGAGTCGAGGCAGCTCGCCTATGAAATGGCGGTGTGCGTCTGCGACGCGGACGGCACGCAGTCGCAGGCGGAGCGCATGTTCCTGGCGGATGTGCGCACGTCGCTGGGGCTGGATGCATCCGCGGCGGCGTTCTCGCAGCAGGCGGAAGACATTGCCGCGGTGCCGGTGGCTGCCGCCGCGACTGCCGCCGGTACCGCGGTTGCAGCGGCCACTTCGGCGCCGAAAACCCCCGACACCGCCGAGCTCGACAAGTCGATCCTCAACGCCTCCATCCTCAACGGTGCGCTCGAGCTGCTGCCCGAGACGCTGTCGACCATGGCGATCATTCCGTTGCAGATGAAGCTGGTCTACCGCATCGGCAAGTCGTACGGCTACGAGCTCGACAGCGGCCACATCAAGGATTTCCTGGCCACGGTCGGCGTGGGCCTGACTTCGCAGTACCTGGAACAGGCCGGACGCAAGCTGCTCGGGGGCCTGCTCGGCAAGGTCGGCGGCGGCCTGCTGCGCGGACTGGGCAACCAGGCCGTGAGTTCGGGAATGAGCTTCGCATCGACCTACGCGCTCGGCCACGTCGCCAAGCGCTACTACGCCGGCGGCCGCACGCTGTCGACGCAGATGCTGAAGGACGCGTTCTCCGGCGTGGTGAAGGAAGGCCAGAGCCTGCAGACGCAGTACCTGCCCGCCATCCAGGAAAAGGCCCGAACCCTGGATGCAGGCAAAGTGCTCTCGCTCGTCCGCGGCGCCTGAGCCGTCAGTTCCAGGAACACCGAGGAACCGGCTTTGCCGGGCCTCAGGTGTTGCCCCCGGCGAGGGGGAAGGCGAAGCGACACGAAGTGCGCGAAGCCTGGGGGAGTACCTAGTTCGCGAGATCGTCGAGGATCGGGCAGTCGGGGCGCGCGTCGCCGTGGCAGCAGTGAACCAGGTGCGCCAGCGTGTTGCGCATGGACTGCATGTCGGCAATGCGCTGTTCCAGTTCGCCGAGATGCTTCTCGGCGATGCGCTTCACGCTCGAACTCGTGCGCCGCCGGTTGTTCCACAGCCCGACCAGCTCGGCGATTTCCTCCATCGAGAATCCCAGGTCGCGCGAGCGCTTGATGAAGCGCAGCGTGTGGATGTCGGCTTCGCCGTACTGGCGGTAGCCGCTCTCGGTGCGAGCCACCGCCGGCAGCAGGCCCAGTCCCTCGTAGTGGCGGACCATGCGGGCCGATACGCCCGAGCGTTGCGCCGCCTCGCCGATGGTGACGTTGCCCACTGTCATTGAACCGCGTACCCCGCGTTTTCGATGGCGGCCACGATGTCCTTGCGCGGCTGTTCGCTCAGCACGTCGACATGACCCGTTTCCAGATCGACCGTGACCTGCGCCTCGGGATCCACCGTCTGCACCGCGTTCTGCACTGCATTCACGCAGTGGCCGCAGCTCATGCCTGTGACCTGGAATTTCTGGCTCATCGTGTAGCTCCTTGAAAATGAGGGGATCGATAGGCCGCAGTTTGAACCCTCTCACGATGTCAATGTCCAGCGCAGGGGTTCTGGAACCAGCTGCTTGACCTTGACACGGTGTGAGCCTTTAGCCTTCGCACATGGAAAAACTTCAGCAGAACCCCGCCATCTCCACCTTCGACCTCTCGGTGGGCGGCATGACCTGTGCCTCCTGCGTGATGCGCGTCGAGCGTGCCCTGAAGAACGTTCCGGGCGTGCAGGACGTGAGCGTGAACCTCGCGACCGAATCGGCCCGCGTGGTGACGGGCGGCAATGAAGACATGGACGCCCGCCTGCGCCGCGCCGTGCGCGCTGCCGGCTACGAACCTCGCACGGCGGACAGCGCCGCGGATGAAGCCGCGCTGTCTCCATGGGCCGGCTTCGGTCCGGTCGCGATCGGCCTCGCGCTGTCGATTCCGCTGATGGCGCCGATGCTGGGCGATCTCTTCGGGCTCGACTGGATGCTGCCGCCCTGGGTGCAGCTGCTGCTCGCGACGCCGGTGCAGTTCTGGCTGGGCGCGCGCTTCTATCGCGCCGGCTGGCATGCGGTGAAGGCGCGCGCAGGCAACATGGACCTGCTGGTGGCGCTGGGCACCAGCGCGGCCTTCGGCCTTTCGCTCTGGCTCTGGTGGCGTGCGTCCACCGGCGAGCATGCCGGCCACGGCATGGTGCCGCACCTGTACTTCGAGGCTTCGGCGGTGGTGATCACGCTGGTGCTGCTCGGCAAGTGGCTGGAGGCGCGTGCCAAGCGCCAGGCCACTTCGGCGATCCGTGCATTGCAGCAGTTGCGGCCCGAGGTGGCCCACCTGATCGGTGCACGCGGCAAGGAAAGCGACGTGCCCCTGGCCGAGGTGATGGTGGGCGACCGCCTCGCGGTGCGGCCCGGCGAGCGGGTGCCGGCCGATGCGCGGGTGATCGAGGGGCAGTCCGAAGTCGATGAATCGATGCTCACCGGCGAGCCGCTGCCCGTGGCCAAGGGGCCGGGCGATGCGCTGACCGGTGGCGCAGTCAACGGCGACGGCCGCATGGTCGTCGAGGTGAGCGCGATCGGCGCCGAAAGCGTGCTCGCTCGCATCATCCGCCTTGTGGAGGACGCGCAGGCCGCGAAGGCGCCGATCCAGCGGCTGGTGGACAAGGTGGCGGCCGTGTTCGTGCCGGTGGTGCTGCTCATCGCGCTGGCCACGTTCGCGGGCTGGATGGTGGCGGGTGCCGGCATCGAGACGGCGCTGATCCATGCCGTGGCGGTGCTGGTCATCGCATGTCCGTGTGCGCTGGGCCTCGCGACGCCGGTCGCCGTGATGGCGGGCACGGGCGTGGCGGCACGGCATGGCGTGCTGATCAAGGATGCGCGTTCGCTGGAAATCGCGCACCGCGTCGACACCGTTGCGTTCGACAAGACCGGCACGCTGACGATCGGCCATCCGGTGCTCACGGCGCTGGTGCCCGTGGCCGGTGCAGGCGCTTCACAAGACCAGCTGCTGGCCACAGCCGCCAGCCTGCAAGGCGGCAGCGAGCACCCGCTGGCCAAGGCCGTGCTGTCGGCGGCTGCCCAGCGCAACCTGCAGGTTCCCGCACTGGGCACGATGCAGGCCTGGCCCGGTCGTGGCGTGCGCGGCGAGGTCGAAGGCGTTCAATGGGCCATCGCCAGCCTGCGCTGGTGCCGCGAGCTCGACGCGATGCCCGACGACTCGGAAGTCGACCGCCTGCAATCGCAGGGCGCAACCGTCTCTGCGCTGCTGCGCTTCGACGAAGCCGGTGCCGCGCATGTGCAGGCATTGCTCGCTTTCGCCGACGAGCCCAAGCCTCAGGCCGCTGAAGCCATTCGCACGCTGCGTGCACGCGGCCTGCGCGTGGTGATGATCTCCGGCGACAACCTGCGTGCGGCGCAGGCCATGGCAGCGCGGCTCGGTATCGCGGCAGAAGATGTGCGCGCCGACGTGCTGCCGGCCGACAAGGCGGCGCAGGTTTCGGCGCTGAGGAAGAACGGCCACGTCGTCGCGATGGTCGGCGATGGTGCCAACGATGCACCCGCACTGGCTGCGGCCGACGTGGGCATCGCGATGGCGCCTTCGGGCGGCGGCACCGACGTGGCGATGGAAGCGGCCGGCATCACGCTGATGCGCGGAGATCTCGCACTGGTGGAGCAGGCCTTCGAGCTTTCGGCACGCACGGTAGCGAAGATCCGGCAGAACCTGTTCTGGGCCTTTGCCTACAACGTGGCCGGCATTCCGCTCGCGGCCTTCGGCCTGCTCAGTCCGGTGGTGGCCGGCGCGGCCATGGCGTTGTCGAGCGTGAGCGTGATGGCCAATGCGCTGCTGCTGCGGCGCTGGAAGCCCTGAGTTTGCTGCGCCGGTCGTCCGCTCAGTCGAACAGCAGCGCCATGATGTGGTCGTCGATGGCCTGCGCATCGCCTGCACGCTTGTAGAACTTGCGCAGGGTGCCTTCGCGCTCGAAGCCGAGCTTTTCGTAGAAGCGCAGCGCCGGTGCGTTGTCGCTCTCGACGATGAGCTCGATGCGCTTGACGCCGTCCGACCTGAGCCGCTCGATCGCCTCGGTCACCATCGCCAGCGCAATGCCCTGGCCGTGCAGTGAGGGGTTCACCGCGAGCGTGCCGAGGCTGGCCACGTGCCGCACGCGACCGGGGTAGCGCGAGGCGCGATAGAAGCCGGCGACGTGGCCTTCGCGTTCGTAGATGAAGAAGTCGCGGCCGTCCAGCAGTTGCCGGTAGATCGGCTTGAAGTCCTCGAGCGGCATCGGGTCGTAGCCCAGGTAGGGCACGACCTTCTCGTGCATGTAGAGGGCGAAGACGGTGTCGATGTCTTCGGGTGTGGCCAGCCTGCGCATGATGGATGCCCCGCAACGATGAAGGCGCAGAGCATAGCGGGCCAGGCTCAGGTGATCGGGCGTTCAGGTGAAGAGCAGTACCGCCGAGATCGCCAGCAACGCCGCCTGCGCGCACCAGGCCCATCGCAGTCGAAGCCGTGAATCGAGCACGGCGCCGATGGACCAGAAGCCGCCGACCGCGAGCACGAGAAGCATCAGCCCGATCTGGAACGCGAGATCGTCGGCGCGCCAGAGAAAGGCCAGCGTCACGCCGACCCAGCATGCGAAGTGAAGTGCGGCTGAGGCGACCTGCGGGCGCGTGAGCGCGGGGTCATGGATGTGCATGGCTTCTTCCAGCGAGAACGCGGGCTCGGGGAAACGCGCCGCCACGTCGGCCGGCCGCCAGCCCGGCGACTTGAACCACACGGCGATCTTGTCTCGCCAGCGCTTCGTGTGCCAGGCGTCGCGCAGCAGCGGCGCGTAGGGGCCGAGGATGGCGCGCATCGGATCGAAGCTCGAAAGCGCCTTGCGCGTGCCGTAGACGCAGCGCTCGGTTTCTTCCGCGAAGGTGCCGAACATCCGGTCCCACACCACGAGCATGCCGCCGTAGTTGCGGTCGACGTAGCCGTCGTTCACGGCGTGATGCACGCGATGGTTCGACGGCGAAGAGAACACGCGGTCGAACCAGCCGAGCTTGCCGATGTGCTCCGTGTGGATCCAGAACTGGTAGACCAGCACGATCAGCCCCGCGAGGCCGAACTGCTCGGGCGGCACGCCCACCACCGCCATCGGCAGGTAGAAGGCCCAGCCCAGGAAGGCCACCGTGCTCTCCTGCCGCAGCGCGGTGGAGAAGTTGAAGTGCTGGCTCTGGTGGTGCACCGAGTGCGCGGCCCAGAACACGGCCGACTCGTGCCCTGCGCGATGCAGCCAGTAGTCGAAGAAGTCGAACAGCAGCACGGCGACGATCCAGCCCATGGCGCTGTCCCAGAAGCTCGGCCGCGTCCATATCGCGACCAGCGGATAGACCATCGCGTAGAGGCCGATCTGGAAGAGCTGTGTGCAGACCGCGAGCGCCTGGCTCAGCAGGCCCTGGCTCAGGCTGCCGAGCGTGTCGTTGAAGCGGTAGGTGTTGCGCCGCTTCAACCAGCCCCAGGCGAACTCGCACGCCATGAGCAGCGCGAACACCGGCACGACGAAAACGACCAGCCGATGCACCGCGCGTTTTTTCAGGAAGTATTCAGCGAATCTTCAGCGATCGGACGCGCGGCCGGCCACGATGACAGCGTTGGTGCCGCCAAAAGCGAAGGAATTGGACAGCGCATAGCGGATGCCCTTGGCCTCGCGAGCCTCGCCCTGCACGAAGTCGAGGTCGAATGCGGCATCGGGCGTCTGCAGGTTGGCGATGGGCGGCAGCGTCTCGCGCGCGAGTGCACGCAGCGCCGCGACGAGTTCGATCGCACCGCCGCCGCCGAGCACGTGGCCATGGATGGCCTTGGTCGCGCTTACGGGCACGGTGTTGCCGAACACTTCTCGGATCGATGCGGCTTCGGCTGCATCGCCGGCGGAAGTGGCTGTGCCGTGGGCATTGATGTGGCCGACTTCGGAGGCCTCGATGCCCGCGTCGCGCAGTGCGGCGCGCATCACGCGCACCTGGCCCGCGGAGTCGGGGTTGGTGATGTGCGTGCCGTCGCAGTTGGTGGCGTAGCCCGCGAGCACGAAGGGCGCGGCTTCGGCGCCGCGCGCGGCGGCATGTGCTTCGGATTCGAGCACCAGCGCGGCCGCGCCTTCGCCGATGGCAAAGCCCGCGCGGTCGCCCGAGAACGGGCGGCATGCGGAGGAGGGCGCATCGGCCGGTGGCGGCGCCATCACGCGCATGGCGTGCCAGCTGGCCATCACGCCGGGCGTGAGCATGGCGTCGTGGCCGCCGACGATGGCAACGTCGATCCAGCCGCCGCGAATCGCGCGCATCGCCTCGCCGATGGCCACGGCCGAGGAGGCGCAGGCACAGGCGTAGGCAATGGCCGAGCCGCGTGCGCCGAAGTGCAGCGCCAGTTCGGCCACGGCGGCGTTGGGCATCACCGTGAGCACGGTCGTCGGGCGCATGCGGCGCTGCTCGCCGTAGAGCGCGCTGGTGGTGTTGTCGAAGGTGCCGGCGCCCGCGAGGCCGCAGCCCCAGAAGATGCCGAGGCGATCGCGGTCGATGGTTTCGAGGTCGAGCTTCGCTTCGCCGGCCGCGTCCTGCGCGGCGGCCAGCGCCATGGCGGTGCCGCGGTCCAGCGGCAGGCGGGAGGTGCTGCGCACGCCGTTCGAATCGAAGTCGCATGCGGCGACGGCGAGCGCCATCGGGTCCATGCCCTTGATCTCCAGCGTCTGCGCGCGCACGGCCGAGCGGCCCGCGAACAGCGCTTCGTCGAAGGCCTCGACGGTGCGGCCGATGGGCGTGACGAAGCCGATGCCGCTCACGCGCACCGGCGCGGATGCGGCGCGCGCGGCCGAGGCGGCCAGCACGGCGTGGGCGGCACCGCTGCTCATGCTGTCGCTTCTGCGGGCTGGCCCGCGGTGGCGCCGGTGCTTTCCGCGTCGATCACTTCGCACAGGCGCTGCAGCGTGATGCCGGCTTCGCGCGGGTCGAGGCGGTCTTCGGGAATGCGCAGGTGGAAGGCGTCCTCGACGGCGAAGACGAACTCCATCAGCGCGAGGGAGTCGAGGCCGAGATCGGTCAGCGCGGTGGCCGGCGTGATGGCCGAGCGTTCGACGCGGAAGTCGGTCTCGAGGATCGCCGCGATGCTGTTGAAGGTGGGGGTGGAAGCGTCGGAAGAAGACATTGGAATGCTTTCCTTTCAGGCGTGGTCGAACAAGTTCGAAGATGTCAGGCGTACAGCGGATGCTCGGGCATCGTGCCATGCGCCACCGCGTCGGCGAACGACACTGTTTCGCTCACGACCTGTTGACGATCGTTGTCGATTGTGATCATGTGGTAGCTGTTGGCGACCACCACGGCACGGAATGCGCGGCAGCGAAGACCGCGCGCGAGGATGCCGAGATTGGCCACGCTGGCCACCTCGTCCTGCTGGGCATGCAGCGCGAGCACGTCGTTGCACTGCACGTTGTGGAGGTTGCGGCGCACGTGACGGATGAGCCTGTCGTGCTCGCGCAGATGACCCACGCCGATGACGGAGCTGCCGGCGCGCGAGACCTTGCGATGACGCAGCTCGCGCTCGATCCAGGCACGCACGCGCTCGTTCTTCACGCCGTAGGGCGGACGCTCGCGGTATTGCCAGAGCCTGCCGAGCGGCGTGTAGAAGGCCAGCGGCAGCAGGAACTGCGTGCGCGGAATGGCCCAGCCGTCGAAGCGCAGCGTGGTCGACATGAGCACCAGCGCATCGACCTCGCTGCCGCAGCGGATGGCCGCGCCGAGCGCGAGCGAGGAGCCGGCGGAGATGCCGACCAGCATCACGCGATCGTGCTGTTTGCGCAGCGCCTTCACCTGGGCCTGGATCGCATCGAGCCAGCGTTCGTACGGCGCTGCCCGCTGCATCGGCGCATTGGCGTCGAACGAGTAACCCTCGATCGCCAGCGGGTGCACCGGATAGCCGCGGCTGCGCAGTGCGGACTGCACGGTCAGCAACTCGTCAGGCGTGCTGCATAAACCATGGAGCAGGACCACGGCGGTGCCCTGCACTTCCGGAGGCACAAGGCTCAGGAGATCGGAGGGTTCACGCGCGCTCATCGTGTGGCGCAGGCCACGAAAGTGGCCCGTGTTTCATCGTGCTGTCGTATGCTCATGTTGCGTTTATCGCTTGGAGCGACTGACCGGCCGCTGACCCGTCGTTCGCTAGGCAGATTACCCCCAAACCATTCAAAGACCATGCGAATTCTGCTCGTTGAAGACGACACCGTCCTGCGCGATGTGATGGTGCGCAGCCTCGCCGATGCCGGCCATCGCGTGGATGTGTCGACCAACGTCGAGGATGCCGACCACCTGTGGCGCGTGCAGCCCTTCGATGCAGTGCTGCTCGACCTCAACCTGCCGGCCACCGCAAGCCCCACCAGCGGCCTCGCAAGCGGCCTCACCGCGCTGCGACAGGCACGCGCGCGGGGCGACCGGACACCGGTGCTCGTGCTCACCGCGCGCGGACGCACCGAGGAGCGCATTGCGGGCCTCGACGCGGGTGCCGACGACTACCTCGGCAAGCCCTTCGACCTGGCCGAGGTCGAAGCCCGCCTGCGCGCACTGGTGCGCCGCGCGAAGGGCACCGAAGACGTCGTGCTGCTGGGCCAGCTGAAGCTCGACCGCAAGGCACGCCGCTTCTCCACCGCGAGCGGCCCGCTCGACCTGCCGGCGCGCGAGTTCGAGGTGCTGTGGGAACTCATGAGCCCGCCGGGCCGCACCGTGAGCAAGCGTGCGCTGTCCGACAAGCTCTCGAGCTTCGACGAATCGCTCGGCGACAACGCGCTCGAGGCCTTCATCTCCCGCCTGCGCAAGAAGCTGCAAGGCACTGGCGCAAGCATCCGCACGCTGCGCGGCATCGGCTACCTGCTCGAAGCCGAGGTGTGATCCGCGCGTGACCGGCCAGGAGCAGACCACCGAATCGCCACCGGCGCCGGCAGTGCGCGCGCCGTCGCTCACGCGCCGCGTGCTGCGCAACGTGCTGGTGCCGCTGGCGCTCACGTGGATGGTCGGCGCGGTCATCGCGCTGGTCATTGCCAACTACTTCTCCGAACAGGCCTTCGACCGCGGCATGCTCGACGACGCCTATGCGCTGTCGGCCAACGTGCAGGCCGGCGAACGCGGCATCGAGCTGATGCTCACGCCGCGCGAGGTGGCCACCGTGCTCTTCGACCAGGTCGACAAGGTGTACTTCGCGGTGCAGCGGCTCGATGGCACGCTGATCTCGGGGCAGCCCGGCCTGAAGGCACCGCTGCCGGTGGACGGCTCGCGCTACCGCTTTGCCGACGTGGACTACGAGGGCAGCACGCTGCGCGCGGTGGTGCTCGAACACGATGCCGAGCCCGACATCAGCATGCCCTATCGCGTGATCATCGCGCAGACCACGCTGAGCCGGACGGCGCTGGTGCGGCAGCTGCTGGGCTACGCGCTGGCGCCGCAGATCCTGCTGCTCGTGCTGCTCGCGATCTGGCTCTGGTACGGCATTCGCAGCGACCTGCGCCCGCTCGGCGACCTGCAGCGCGCGCTCGACCGTCGCGACGTGCGCGACCTGTCCCCGGTGGCTGTGGCGCACACATCGCGCGAACTCCAGCGCCTCGGCAACGCGGTGAACTCGCTCTTCGAGAGGCTCAGCAACAGCGTGCAGGCGCAACGCGAGTTCGTGGGCAACGTGGCGCACGAGCTGCGCACGCCGCTGGCGGGCATTCGCGCGCTGGCCGAATACGGACTGGCGCAGCACGACTCCAAGGTGTGGCGCGAGCAGCTGGAGCGCGTGTCGGAACGGCAGGCGCGCGCCAGCCACCTGATCGACCAGCTGCTTGCGCTTGCGCTGGCCGAGGAGGCGCGCACCGAGCTCAAGCGCGTGCCGGTGCGGCTCGACGTGCTGGCCGAGCAGACGGTGCTGCGGCACCTTGCGCGTGCCGACGCGCGGGGTGTCGACCTGGGTGCGCGCGGCCTCGATGACGGCGTTGTCGTGAGTGCCAACGAGGCGCTGGTCGAAGGCATCCTCGACAACCTGATCGACAACGCGCTGCGCTATGGCGGGCGCACCATCACCGTCGAGCTGGCGGGCCACACGCTGAGCGTGATCGACGACGGGCCGGGCATTCCGCTCGAAGCGCAGCGCGACCTGATGCAGCGCTGGTCACAAGGGCCCGCGGGGGAGAAGCTGGGGCAGGGCTCGGGGCTGGGGCTGTCGATCGTCTCGCGCTATGCGGAGCTGCTGGGCGCGGAGCTGCGGCTCGAAGCGGCCGAGCCCACGGGCCTGCGCGTGAGCGTGGCGTTCGGCGAGGCGATCTAGGGCGTCTGCAGCGGCGTACCCTGGTGGAACGCCATGCGCCAGCGACCGGCGCGGCGTTGCCACAGTGAGCTGCGCAGCGAGTCCGCGGCGGGGCGCTGTGAAGTGGCTTCACGGTGTGCGCGATAGGTGACCAGCGCCACGTCGGGCGCCATGCGCAGCACGCGAAAGTCCGACATCGTCCGTTCCGAAAAGGCCTCGTCGCGCAGCGCTTCGATGATGGCGTCGCGTGTCCACACGGTGCCCGAGACGCCGAGTTCATGGAAGTCGTCGTCCAGCAGTTCCTCGAGTCGCGCGGCGCTCGCGCGCACCTCGCGAAGATGCAGTGCGCCTTCGAGTTTCAGCAGCAGCGCATCGAGATCGTCGTCTGGCACGGCCTCGTAGAGTTCGAGCGGAAGGCCGTCGGGATCGGCGAAGAAGGTGAAGCGCCGCCCCGTGAATTCGTCGGTGCGCAGCGGTTCGACGGCGATGCCCTGCGCCGCGAGTTCGTCGGCCGCGGCCTGCACGTCGGGCACCTCGAAGGAGAGGTGCCGCAGCCCCTGGGCCTCGGGCCGAGTGAGGCGCGCGGGTGCATCGGGAAAGGAGAAGAGTTCGATCTGCGAGCCGTCGGGCAGCGCCAGGTCGAGCTTGTACGAGTCGCGCGCGGCGCGGTAGTTTTCGGCGACCACGCGCAGGCCCAGCACCTCCGTGTAGAAGCGCTTCGACACCGCGTAGTCGGAGCAGATGATGGCGACGTGGTGAATGCGGGCGAGCTGCATCGTGCTCATTGCTTCAGTTGCTTGCGCAGGAAGACGCGGGTGCGTTCCGCGAAGGCGAGGCGCTTGTATTCGACGTAGCCGATGCGCTCGTAGAGCGCGCGGTTCTCGGTCATCTTCTCGTTGGTGAAGAGGTAGATCGAGTCATGCCCTTGCCGCAGTGCCTCGCGCTCGGCCAGTTCGAGCAGCGCGCGGCCCAGGCCCGTGCCCTGCTGGCCGGGACGCACCGCAATCACGTCGATGAGGAAGCCTTCGTCGGTGACGTCGAGCACCAGCGCGGCGATGGTCCGGTCCTCTTGCGTGGCAATCCACACCTGCGCATTCGCGATCGCCGCGCCGTAGTCCTTGGTCATCGGAATCGGCGTGAGGCCCAGGCGCGGGATGTAGTGGCGGAAGGCCTCGACGGCGCAGTCGGCGATGGATGCAGCGTCGCTCTCCGTCGCGCGCCGGATGGTCCACGCCGTCATGCGTCGAATTCCACTTCGCCCTCGATCTCGACGGGGATGCCGAACGGCAGCTCGGCCATGCCCACGGCGCTGCGCGAATGCGCGCCGATGTCGGGGCCGAAGACTTCGAGGATGAGGTCGGAGAAGCCATTGATGACGGCCGGCTGCCGGTCGAAACCGGGAGCGCAGGCGACCATGCCGAACACGCGCGTCCACGCGGCGATGCGGTCGAGATCGCCGAGAGCGCGTTGCAGGCTGCCGAGCATCGCGAGCCCGGTGAGGCGCGCGGCGGCGTAGCCCTGTTCGACGCTCAGTTCGCGGCCCAGCTTGCCGAGCGGCGCGGCGATGGTGCCGTCTGCGTTGAGCGGGCCGTGGCCCGAGATCAAGGCGCGCCGGCCGACGATGCGCACGAATTGAAAGGGCAGCACGACACCGGGCGGCGGCGTCACTGCAGGCGGAAGAACGAGGCCGAGCGCGGCCAGTCGTTGCTCGATGCGGGCCATGGCATTTCTCTCCTTGGGGCGGCGGACACGAAGCGTCCGCCGCATCTTGCCATGGCCCCTGCGGGCTCAGGCCAGCGCCGGATAGTCCGTGTAGCCCTTGGCGCCGCCGCCGTACATCGTGGCCTTGTCGAGCGGGTTCAGCGGCGCGTTCTCGCGCAGGCGGCGAACGAGGTCGGGGTTGGAGATGAAGGGCTTGCCGAAGGCCACGAGGTCGTCGCCTTCCTTCAGGGCTTCTTCAGCCAGTGGCTTGTCGTAGCCGTTGTTCACCATCCATGCGCCCTTGCCGCCGGCCTGGCGGTACGCGGCCTTGAGGGCTTCGTAGTCGAAGGGGCGGTCCTCGATCTCGCGCGGGCCGCCGGTGGCGCCTTCGATGATGTGGATGTAGGCGAGGTCGAGCGATGCGAGCTGCTTCACCACGTAGGTGAAGAGGGGCTGCGGGTTGCTGTCGTGCGCATCGTTGGCCGGCGTCACGGGCGACAGGCGGATGCCGGTCTTGCCGCCGCCGACGGCGTCGACTACCGCGCGCGTGGCTTCGAGCAGCAGGCGGGCGCGGTTCTCGATGCTGCCGCCGTAGTCGTCGGTGCGCTTGTTGCTGCCGTCCTTCAGGAACTGGTCGAGCAGGTAGCCGTTGGCGCCATGGACTTCCACGCCGTCGAAGCCGGCGGTCTCGACCGCGCTGCGAGCGGCCACCGCGTAGGCGTGCACGATGCCGGGCAGCTCGCCCGCGTCGAGCGCGCGCGGCTCGGAGGTGTCGACGAAGGTCGGCACACCGTCCTTGATGAGCACGGTCTTGGTCTTGGCGGTGATGGCCGAGGGCGCGACGGGCTTTCCGCCACCGGGTTGCAGTTCGTTGTGCGAGACACGGCCCACGTGCCACAGCTGCACCACGATCTTTCCGCCCTTTGCGTGCACGGCGTCGGTCACGCGCTTCCAGCTGTCGAGCTGCTCGGTGCCGTAGAGGCCGGGCACGTCGGAATAGCCCTGGCCCTGGTGGCTGATGGCGGTGGCCTCGGTGATGAGAAGGCCGGCACTGGCGCGCTGGGCGTAGTAGGTGGCGGCGATGTCGGGTGGGATGGCGTTCGGCGAGCGGTTGCGCGTGAGCGGCGCCATGACGACGCGGTTGGCGAGCTTCAGGTCGCCGGCCTGTACGGGGTCGAAGAGGGTGGACATCGTGCGATCGAAAGCAGAGTTGAAACAGGCGCAAGGCTAAGCGCGCAGCCTCAACCCTGCTGTCGCACGGTTGACGGATTGGTGCTAAGGAAGCAGCGCCAGCAATGCGGGGCTCACGCGCATGGGCACGGCCAGCAGGATCTGCCCCATGCCTTTGCCGAGCGGATCGTTGCGCAGCGAGGCCATGCCGCCGCCGCCGAGTGCCTGTTCGCAGACGAAGTTGAAGGCGTCGATGCCGGGCACCTCGTAGCGCGTGACGCGGCCCTTGACCAGGTGCGCGAGCCATTCGGCCACGCGCGTCTCGGTGAGCTGCTCGCGCAGCAGCGGAAGCAGGTCGGGGTGGCGTGCGATGACGCCGATGTTCGATGTGTCGCCCTTGTCGCCGCTGCGAGCCCATGCAAGGCGCAGCAATGGCACTTCGATGCTGTCCGCGGCGGGGGTGTCGATCGTCGTCTGGGTGGCTCTGGCAGGCGAAGAGATGGCGTTGGCCGCTTTGTTGGCGGGCGCACCGTCTGTGCGTGGAACATCGATGCGCTCTCCATCGATGGTCACTGCTGCGTCGACCTGCGACTTGTCGAGCAGGAACGCGTACTGCCGGATCGACGGCGACGCGGAAGCCCGTCCACCACCCGCGCCGGTGGTGCCCGGTGCCCACGACGTGCCTGCAGGCGCGACCTCCCGCGCGAACAGCTCCAGCGCCTCCTTGCGCGGATGCGTCACCGCGAGCCGCAGCACAGCCTCGCGCGTCTGCAATGCCTGTGCATGCGGGCCGTAGCAGGACTCCGCGCCCAGCACCTCGATCTGCGTGCCGCTGTAGGGGCCGAAGCCGTATTGCGAGAACAGTGCGCTCGTGCGCGCGAGGATCGCTTCGCCCGTGCGCCTCGCCTTGGCCACTGCATCGAAGCCGACGATGGTGAGTTGCGCCGCTGTCTTGAAGCCGTCGACGTAGGTGGCGCTGACCTTGTAGCTCGCGGTGGGCGCACGGCCGCGCGCGCCGTGCACGCGCACACGGTGCTCGCCGGCCTGCTCGATGCGCACCTGCGTGAAGTCGGCCACCACGTCGGGCAGCAGGTAGGCGGCGGGGTCGCCGATCTCGTAGAGCATCTGCTCGCCCACCACTGCGGGCGTGATCTTGCCGCCGGTGCTCGCGGGCTTGGTGACGACGAAGCTGCCGTCGGCGCTGCATTCGACGATGGGATAGCCGATGTTCGGCCAGTCGGGCACGGTGTCCCAGTCGGTGTGCAGGCCGCCGGTGGCCTGGCAGCCGCATTCGATGATGTGGCCCGCGAGGCTGCCTGCGGCGAGAAGGTCGAGGTCGCTCGGCTGCCACTTGAACTCGTGCATGAGCACGCCGAGCGTGACGGCCGAGTCGACGCAGCGGCCGGTGATGACGACCTGCGCGCCCGCATCGAGCGCTGCCTGGATCGGACGTGCGCCGAGGTACGCGTTGGCGGTGAGCACGCGTTCGGGCAGCGCGGCGCCGTTCTGCAGTTCGCGCACGGGTGGTTGCGACTGGCGCAGTTGCGGCAGCAGGGGAGACACGTCGTCGCCGCTCACCACGGCGATCTTCAGCGATATGCCCTGCTCGGCGGCCAGCGCCGCCAGCGCGTCGGCACAGCCTTGCGGATTGACGCCGCCCGCGTTGCTCACCACGCGGATGCCTTGTTTCACGACGTCCTTCAACACGGACTTCATCGCCACCGAGACGAAGTCGGTCGCATAGCCGAGCTCGGGCTTCTTGAGCCGCGCGCCCGCGAGGATCGACATGGTGAGTTCGGCAAGGTAGTCGAACACGAGGTAGTCGATCTGGCCGCTGCCCACGAGCTGCGGCGCGCCCACGCTGCTGTCGCCCCAGAAGCCGGAGGCGCCGCCGATGCGGACGATGCGCTCGTTGTTCTGATTGCTGCTCATCGGCCGCTCCATTGCGGTTTGCGCTTCTCGCGGAAGGCTAGCTGTCCTTCGGCTGCGTCCTCGGTGAGAGCGAACAGGCCGATCTGGCTCTCGGTGAAGGCCATCGATTCCTCGAAGGCCATCGCCTCGATCTTCTTCATGGTGTAGAGGCCGCGGCGGATGGCGGCGGGCGACTTGTCGAGCATGCGGCCGAGCAGCCAGTCGACGCTTTCGTCGACGTCGTCGCTCACGCGGTTGACGAGATTCAGTTCGAGCGCCTGTGTAGCGTCCATGGGTTCGCCGGTGATGCACATCTCGGCCAGCACGCGGCGCGGCAGCAGGCCGCCGAGCACGCTGAGCACCTGTGCAGGGAAGAGGCCGACCTTCACCTCGGGCAGGCCGAACACGGCCTGGCTGCTCGCCACTGCCATGTCGCACATCGCCATGAGGCCCATGCCGCCGGCCATGCAGGCGCCGTTGACGCGCGCGATCAGCGGCACGGTCGATTGCCGGGCCTGTCGGAAGAGATTGGCGAAGCCCTGGTAGGGCGCGGCGTAGTCGAACTTGAAGGAGGTGCCGCTCTGCAGGTCGGCGCCCGCGCAGAAGGCGCGAGTGCCGGCGCCGGTGATGACCACGGCGCGCACGGCGCTGTCGTTGTTGGCGCGGGCAATGGCGTCGCCCAGGCCGGTGAGCACGGCGGCGTTGATGGCGTTGCGGCGCTCTTCGCGCTCGATGGTGAGCCACATGACGGGCCCGCGCATCTCTTCGCGCAGTTCGGCGGGTGGAGGGGTTTCGGGCATGGCGCGGATTCCTTCTTCGGTCGGCTGGAGTTCTGCCCGTAGCGTCGCGCGAAAAAAAAGCCGCATCGTGCGGCTTGTGGCTGAAGCGGCCCGGGTTTTCCCTAGGAGGGTCTCGGGCCGCTTCAATGCTTCTGCTCGCTTTTGCGAGCTTCGTATTACTTCAGAAGGCCTTCAGCCTTCATCGCATCCTGAACGGCGGGGCGGGCGCCCACGCGTGCATGCCAGGCGAGCAGGTTGGGAAAGTCGGAGATGTCCACGCCGGTGGGCTTGGTCCAGTTGGTGACGGTGAACAGGTAGCCGTCGGCCACGCTGAAGTGCTCGCCCATCAGGTACTCCTTGCCGGCCAGCTCCTTGTCGAGCCACTGGAAGCGCGACTTGAGCTTGTCCTTGAAGATGCTCTTGGCTTCCTCGGGCATGTTCGGGTTGAACAGCGGGCTGAAGCCCTTGTGCACCTCGGTGCCGATGAAGGTCAGCCATTCCTGCAGGCGATAGCGCTGCATGGTCCCGGCGGCCGGTGCGAGGTTCTTGGTGGGTGCCAGGTCGGCGATGTACTGGAGGATGGCGGGGCCTTCGCGCAGGCGGGTGCCGTCGTCGAGCTCGAGCATCGGCACGTAGCCCAGCGGGTTGATGCCGTAGTAGTCGGTGCCGTCCTGCAGCTTGTGGCTCTTGGTGCTGGCCAGCACGGGTTCGGCGGCGATGCCCGCTTCATGCAGCGCGATGTGAGGGGAGAGCGAGCAGGCGCCGGGCGAGTAGTACAGCTTCATTCGAAAACTCCAGTGATGACGAGGTTGGTTGACTGATTGTTATGAGGAACCGCAGCGGATGCTAGCGGGTTTGGCGGCCTCGCGTTTTTGTCCTACGACCGCATGCGCGGGGCGACTATCGGGCGCACTCACCGCGCTTTCTAAGCTGCCTCGCACGGCGGGCAAGGCCTGCTGCAAGGAGTACCAGGATGTTGAAGTACGCGATCATCTTTGCGGTCATCTCCCTCGTGGCCGGCCTGCTCGGCTTCGGCGGCGTCGCGGCGGGCGCCGCCGGCATCGCGAAGCTGCTGTTCGGCCTGTTCCTGGTGCTGGCGGTGCTGTTCGTTGTTCTGGCCGCGCTGGGCGTGGGTGCGGTGAAGAAGGCGCTCGACTGATGCACCTCTCGCACATCGAGGCGCAGCTCGACTACGAGGTGGTCGCGCCAGCCCACATGCTGCTCAACATCGAGGCGGCGCGCTCGGACATGCAGACCGTCATCAAGGAGAAGCTGGCGATCGAGCCGGCGACCCCGATGCGGTTGTTCTGCGACGAGGGCAGCGGCAACCGCTTCATTCGCTTCGACGCGAAGCCGGGGCCGCTGAAGATCCGCTACCGGGCCAGCGTGCAGCGCGCGCACGCGGTGGTGCCGACCGATCTGGGCGAGATGCCGGTCAGCGAGGTACCCGACGAGGTGCTGCACTACACGATGCCCACGCGCTACTGCGAGTCGGACCTGATGTCGCGCTGCGCGCAGCAACTCTTCGGCGACCTGCCGGCCGGCATCGGCCGGGTGCAGGCCATCGTCGACTGGATCCACGAGAGCATTTCCTATGAGCCGGGCAGCAGCGACTCGACCACGACCGCGCGCGAAGTGTTCGTGGCACGCGCAGGCGTGTGCCGCGACTTCGCGCACCTGGGCATCACCTTCTGCCGCGCGCTCAACATTCCGGCGCGGCTGGTGGTCGGCTACGTGTGGTTCGACGAGCCGCCGCAGGATTTCCACGCGGTGCTCGAGGCCTGGCTCGGCGGGCGATGGGTGCTGTTCGATCCGACGCGCATGGCGCCGGTCGATCGGCTGGTGCGCGTGGGCACGGGGCGCGACGCGAAGGACGTGGCCTTCTGCACGATCTTCGGCAACGTGCGCATGACGGACAAGAAGCTCGTCGTTCGCGAGTTGCAGGACGAGAGCCTGCAGCCGTCGGTGGCGCCGGCGCCCAGCGGCGAGCTGATCGGCATCGAGAAGCCGATGCCTTTGGCGCAGGCGGCCGAAGCGACGGACTGAAGCGGATAGTTTGCTATTAAAAACATAGCAAACTATCAAGAATGCATGGGTCTCTGAAGGCGATTTGGCATGCCCCTCTAGCTTGTCCACACAAGGGGCGCAGATCGGTCCGGCCGATTAAAATCAGTGCCCCTTTTGCGCCGCGCACGCGTCAGTTGTGCGCCCCCATTTCCAAATGCTGTACCCCGAAGAATTCGACGTGATCGTCGTCGGCGGTGGCCATGCCGGCACCGAGGCCGCGCTCGCCGCCGCGCGCATGGGCGCCAAGACGCTGCTGCTCTCCCACAACATCGAGACGCTGGGGCAGATGAGCTGCAATCCGTCGATCGGCGGCATCGGCAAGGGCCACCTGGTGAAGGAGGTCGATGCGCTCGGCGGTGCGATGGCGATTGCCACCGATGAAGCCGGCATCCAGTTCCGTATCCTCAATTCGAGCAAGGGACCGGCCGTGCGCGCGACCCGCGCCCAGGCCGACCGCGTTCTGTACAAGGCGGCCATCCGCCACCGGCTGGAGAACCAGCCGAATCTGAGCCTGTTCCAGCAAGCCGTCGACGACCTGATGGTGGAGGGCGATCGCGTTGTCGGCGCCGTCACGCAGGTGGGCATTGCTTTCCGCGCGCGCACCGTGGTGCTGACGGCGGGTACTTTTCTCGACGGCCGCATCCACGTCGGGCTCGACAACTACCAGGCCGGCCGCGCGGGCGACCCGCCGGCCGTCAGCCTGTCGGCGCGGCTCAAGGAACTGAAGCTGCCGCAGGGTCGGCTCAAGACGGGTACGCCGCCGCGGCTCGACGGCCGCAGCATCGATTTCTCGAAGTGCACGGAACAACCCGGCGACGGCATGCCCGGTGGGGCAGGGCCGATGCCGGTGTTCAGCTTCATGGGCCGCGTGGACATGCATCCGCAGCAGATGCCCTGCTGGATCACGCACACCAACGCGCGCACGCACGAGATCATCCGCTCGGGCTTCGACCGCAGCCCGATGTTCACCGGCAAGATCGACGGCGTGGGGCCGCGCTACTGCCCGAGCGTGGAAGACAAGATCAATCGCTTTGCCGACAAGGAAAGCCACCAGATCTTCCTGGAGCCCGAAGGCCTGACGACCAACGAATACTACCCGAACGGGATCTCGACCAGCTTGCCGTTCGACATCCAGTACCAGCTGGTGCGTTCGATGCCAGGGCTGGAGAACGCCCACATCCTGCGGCCGGGCTACGCCATCGAGTACGACTACTTCGATCCGCGCGAGCTCAAGAGCAGCTTCGAGACGCGTTCGGTGAAGGGCCTGTTCTTCGCCGGGCAGATCAACGGCACGACCGGCTATGAAGAGGCGGCGGCCCAGGGGCTGTTCGCCGGCATCAATGCCGCGCTGCAATGCCGTGGCGAAGATGCCTGGCTGCCGCGCCGTGACGAAGCCTATCTGGGCGTGCTGGTCGACGACCTGATCACCAAGGGTGTGACCGAGCCGTACCGCATGTTCACCAGCCGCGCGGAGTTCCGTCTGCAGCTGCGCGAAGACAACGCCGACATGCGCCTCACCGAAACCGGCCGCAAGCTGGGCCTGGTGGACGATGCGCGCTGGGACGCTTTCAGCCGCAAGCGCGATGCTGTTTCACGTGAAACAGAGCGCCTCAAGTCGATCTGGGTGAACCCGCGCAACCTGCCGGCTTCGGAGTCGGAGCGGGTGCTGGGCAAGGCCATCGACCACGAATACAACCTGGCCGACCTGCTGCGCCGGCCCGACGTGAGCTACGAAACTCTGATGACGCTGGACGGCGGCAAGTACGGTGCCCCGGCGGCGCTGAGCGGAACCGAGATCGAGCAGATCGAGATCTCGGCCAAGTACTCCGGCTATATCGAACGCCAGCACGATGAAGTCGAGCGCGCCGCGCACTTCGAGAACCTGAAGCTGCCGGCTGATTTCGACTACGGCCAGGTCAAGGCGCTGAGTTTCGAGGTGCGCCAGAAGCTGGACAAGCACCGGCCGGAAACGCTGGGCTTGGCCTCGCGCATCTCCGGGGTGACGCCGGCCGCCATCTCCTTGCTGATGATCCACCTGCGCAAGGGCGGTCACAAAGCCTTCGCCCGCGACGCCGCCAACTCCACGGAAGCAGCCACCGAGCCGCAGTCCGCCGAATGACGGCGCCGATCGATACGCTGCGCGCCGGCGCAGCCGCCATGGGCGTGGCGCTGACCGATCTCCAGGCCGAACAGTTGTTGGCCTACGGCACGCTGATGCTCAAGTGGAACAAGGTCTACAACCTCACGGCGCTGCGCGATCCGGCCAGCGTGCTGACGCACCATTTGCTCGATAGCCTGGCGGCCGTCGCACCCCTGCAGCGCGAGTGGGCAGGGAAGGGCAAGCTGCTGGACGTGGGCTCAGGCGGCGGTTTGCCCGGCGTGGTGATTGCCATCATGCGGCCCGATCTCGAGGTGAGCTGCCTCGATGCGGTCGCCAAGAAGGCCGCCTTCGTGCAGCAAGTGGCTGCCGAATTGGAGCTGCGAAACCTTCGCGGACTGCACGCCCGGGTCGAATCCCTGGTCGGCAGCTACGAAGTCATCAGCTCTCGCGCCTTCGCCTCGTTGCCCGATTTCTTCAACGGCTCGATGAACCTGCTCGCACAGGGTGGCGTCTGGCTGGCCATGAAGGGCAAGGTGCCGACCGATGAACTCGCCGCCTTGCCGAAGGGCGTGTCTGTGTTTCACGTGGAACAACTGATGGTTCCGGGCCTGGATGCCGAGCGCTGCATCGTCTGGGCGCGCAAGGAAGCGGCCGAAATCAGCGCCTGAATCCGCAAAAGAAGCGGCGACACCGGTAAAAGCCGGTGTCGGAACAGTCCTGGCGGCGGTGTGCTCGCTTAGACTCGATGCCTCCCTCTGGTCCCATTCCCGGCTCGCTTTTTCGAGGCAAATCCCATGTTCGGCATCGCTGACTACGGCGCATTCGTCGCCGCCATCGTCCTGTTCCTTCTGATTCCCGGTCCGGGCAATCTGGCACTGATTACCTCGACGAGCAAAGGCGGCATTCGCGGTGGATTGGCTGCGACGGCCGGCGTGATCATCGGCGACCAGTTCCTGCTGTGGGCGGCAGTGGCGGGCGTATCGGCCGTGATGGCCGCCTACCCGGCTGCCTTCAAGGCAGTGCAGTGGTTGGGCGCCGCCTACCTGGCGTGGATGGGCATCAAGATGCTGTTGGCCAAGCCCGGCTCGGCGCCGATCTTCAACATCAAACCCAGCCATTTCATGCGCCAGGCTTTCACCATCACGCTGCTGAACCCCAAGGCCATCGTGTTCTACATGGCCTTCTTCCCGCTGTTCGTGGACCCGGCCCGGCACCAGGGCCTGATCACCTTCGGCGCGATGGCGGTGACGATTGCCGCGCTGACCTTCCTGTACGGCCTGACCTCGACGCTGCTCACGCACTTCCTGGCCGAGCGCATCCGCGCCAATCCCCGCATTTCCACCACGCTCGAAAAGCTTGCCGGCACCTTCCTGATCGCCTTCGGCGTCAAGCTCGCAATCTCGCGCTGATCGATCGATCCCGGTACTCACATGGCCAAGATTTTCTGCATCGCCAACCAGAAGGGCGGAGTCGGCAAGACCACCACCACCGTCAACCTCGCGGCCGGCCTGGCCAAGGTCGGCCAGCGCGTGCTGATGATCGACCTCGATCCGCAGGGCAATGCCACCATGGGTTCGGGCATCGACAAGCGCGAGCTGGAACTCACGGTGTACGACGTGCTGCTCGAATCGGCCTCGGTGGCCGAGGCGCGGGTCAAGGCCGACAAGCTGGTGGAGGGCGGTTGCGGCTACGACGTGCTGGGCGCCAATCGCGAACTGGCCGGTGCCGAAGTCGAGATGGTCGCACTCGACCGCCGCGAAAAGCGCCTGCGCACCGCGCTGGCCGCGGTCGGTGCCGAGTACGACTTCGTGCTGATCGACTGCCCGCCGAGCCTGAGCCTGCTGACTCTCAATGGCCTGTGCGCTGCCCACGGCGTGATCGTGCCGATGCAGTGCGAGTACTTCGCGCTCGAAGGGCTGACCGACCTGGTCAACACCATCAAGCAGGTGCACGCCAACCTCAACAAGAACCTGCAGATCATCGGCCTGCTGCGCGTGATGTTCGATCCGCGCATCACGCTGCAGCAGCAGGTGAGCGAGCAACTCAAGTCCCACTTCGGCGACAAGGTGTTCGACACCGTGATCCCGCGCAACGTGCGGCTGGCCGAGGCGCCGAGCTACGGCCTGCCGGGCGTGGTGTTCGATCCGGCCGCCCGTGGCAGCCAGGCCTTCATCGCCTTCGCCCAGGAGCTGGTCGACAAGATGCCGCCCGCGAGCGCCTTCGCCTCGGGTGCGGTGGCACCGCCCATCGCACCGGTCGCGCGCATCACGCCGGACCTGCCCATTCCCGATGACGTCATGGCTCCCGCCGCCGCGCCGGCCGCCGACTCCGCCAGTGAAAACAACGCCTGACGCCAGCTTGCGCGCTGCAGGCTGCTATCGAATCAGTAGCAAATGACAGAGCCTCGTATCCTGCTGCTGCCTGGCTGGCAGAACAGCGGCCCCGGCCATTGGCAAACCCGCTGGGAGTCGGTCCATGGCGACCATCGCGTCGAGCAGCACGAGTGGATGCGCCCGCTGCGCGGCGACTGGTCCGCGAGGCTTGAAGAAGAAGTGCTGGCTTCGGCCGGTCCGGTGGTTTTTGCGGCGCACAGCCTCGGCTGCATCCTCGTCGCTGCCTGGGCCGCGCACTCGCGCAACACGCACAAGGTGCGCGGCGCGCTGCTGGTCGCGCCCGGCGATGTGGAAAGCGACAACCTGCGCCAGCTGATTCCCGGCTGGGCACCGATCGTGCGCAAGCCGCTGCCTTTCCCGGCGGTGCTGATTGCCGCCAACGACGACCCCTACTGCGAAATCTCGCGCTCGCGGCAGCTGGCCGGCGACTGGGGTGCGCGCTTCATCGACGCGGGTCCGGGCGGCCACCTGAATGCCGAATCGGGCCTGGGCGACTGGCCCGAGGGCCGCAAACTCCTGAACGAAATCTCGAAAGAAAAGAACTGATGGCGACCAAGAAACCCAAGGGACTGGGACGCGGCCTCGAAGCGCTGCTGGGCCCGACGGCCGCTCCTTCCGCCGCCGACAACGGCAGCGGCGGTGCCGGGGACACGGAAGAGGGCGGTGCGCCAAGGAACCCGAGCACACTGATGCTCGACCAGATGGTCGCCGGCGTCTACCAGCCGCGCACGCGCATGGACGAGGGCGCGCTCTACGAGCTGGCCGAGAGCATCAAGGTGCAGGGCATCATGCAGCCGATCCTGGTGCGGCGGCTCGATGCCGAATCGGCCGCGGCCAAGAACGCCGAGTACGAAATCATCGCGGGCGAGCGCCGCTTTCGTGCCGCGAAGCTCGCCGGCCTCGACAGCGTGCCGGTGCTCGTGCGCGACGTGCCCAACGAGGCCGCTGCGGCGATGTCCCTCATCGAGAACATTCAGCGCGAAGACCTCAATCCGCTGGAAGAGGCCCAAGGCCTGCAACGCCTGGTGACCGAGTTTGGGCTCACTCACGAGCTAGCCGCGCAGGCCGTCGGCCGTTCGCGCAGCGCGGCCAGCAACCTGCTGCGCCTGCTGAACCTGGCCGAACCCGCGCAGCAGATGCTGATGGCCGGCGATATCGACATGGGCCATGCCCGCGCGCTGCTGTCGCTCGACCGAGGCACGCAGATCACGGCAGCCAACCAGATCGCCGCCAAGAAGATGTCGGTGCGCGAGGCCGAGGCGCTGGTGAAGAAGCTCGCGGCCGAGTTCACGCTCACGCCTTCGCGCCGCAGCAATTCCGGCGAGAAATCGCGCGACCTGCAGCGCGTTGAAGAAGAACTGGCCGACCTGCTCACGGCCGAGGTCGAGGTGCGCATCAAGAAGCGCAGCAAGCGCGGTGGGCGCATCGAGGAAAGCGGCGAGCTCGCGATCCACTTCGGCTCCATCGAGGCGCTCAACGGATTGATCGAACGCATCCGCCGAACGGCCTAGTTTTGTGAACCCGGGGGCTGGCGTTCGTTTGATTGATTCCTGCAATCCTTTGCGCGTATCCTCGACCGCTGGTTTTTCCAACCCCAGATCTCTTAACGAACAGAGGGAGTCTCCACCATGCAGCTCACCAGGTTCCCGCTAGCGGCCATCGCCGTCGGCGCACTTCTTCTTACCGGTTGCGCCGCGACCGACATGCAAATGGGCAGCCAGTCGGCCAAGACCATGGCCACGGGCAGCGCGGCAGGCGGCGCCACCGACAACGCGAGCAGCCAGCTCGAGCGCTGCGAATCGCCGCTCGGCACGGTCTCGCTGATCGAGAACCAGAGCGCCGGCTGGTACACCATCCTCACCGGCGAATACCGCCTGCCCCCCACCGCCAACCTGCTGCGCCTGCTGGTGCAGCAATCGAACTGCTTCATCGTGGTCGAGCGCGGCGCTGCCGGCATGAACGCCATGACGCGCGAACGCGCACTGCAGCAGTCGGGTGAAATGCGCGGCGGCAGCAACTTCGGCCGCGGCCAGATGGTGGCGTCCGACTACGGCCTGTCGCCCGAGATCGTCTTCAGCAACAGCGACGCCGGTGGCATCGGCGGCGCGCTCGGCGGCCTGGTGGGCGGCGGCCGTGGCCGTGCGCTGGCGGCTGTCGGCGGCAGCATGCAGACCAAGGAAGCCAGCGCACTGTTGACGCTGATCGACAACCGTTCGGGTGTGCAGGTCGCGGCTTCGGAAGGCAGCGCCTCCAAGACCGACTTCGGCGCCTTCGGTGCGCTGGCCGGCCGCAGCGCGGGCGGCGGCCTCGGCGGCTACACCAACACGGCGCAGGGCAAGGTGATTGCCGCGGCCTTCATGGACGCCTTCAACCAGATGGTCCGTTCGCTGCGCAACTACAAGGCGCAGACGGTGCGTGGCCAGGGCCTCGGCGGCGGCGGCCGACTTGGCGTGGATGGTGGCGCAGCGCCGTCGCAGACCTACGTGCCCGCGGAGAAGGCCCCGCCGGCACGTCGCCGCACCAACTGATCACGGCAGCGCCAGGACAAGACAAAGCCCGGCGGCTCGCAAGAGCCCCGGGCTTTTTCATTGGCCGCCTGAGCGCGGAATCAGAGGCTGAAGATCTTGCCCGGATTCATGATGTTCTTCGGGTCGAGCGCGCGCTTGATCGTGCGCATCATGTCGATTGCGCCCACGCCGGCCTCGGTGACCAGGAAATCCATCTTGTGCAGACCTACGCCGTGCTCGCCGGTGCAGGTGCCTTCGAGCGCCAGCGCGCGGCTCACCAGCGCATGGTTCAGCTCCTCGGCCTTCACGCGCTCCTCGGGGATGTTCGGATCGAGCAGATAACCGAAGTGGAAGTTGCCGTCGCCCACATGGCCGACGAGGAAGTAGGGGATGCCGCTGGCATCGGCCTCGGCCACCGAGTCGAGCAGGCAATCGGCCAGCCGCGAGATCGGCACGCAGGTGTCGGTCGAGATCACGCGGCAGCCCGGGCGCGACTGCACCGCCGCGAAGTAGCTGTTGTGCCGTGCCGTCCACAGACGCGTGCGTTCTTCCGGCGTGCTGGCCCATTCGAAGGCATTGCCGCCGTGGCCGCTTGCGAGTTCCTGCACCGTCTCTGCCTGTTCCTTCACGCCGGCGGGCGAGCCGTGGAATTCCATCAGCAGCATTGGTTCTTCGCGCAGGTTGAGCTTGGCGTACGCGTTCACCATGCGCACCGTGTTCACGTCGATCAGCTCCACGCGCGCGATCGGCACGCCGAGCTGGATGGTCTCGATGGTCGTGCGCACCGCGGCCTCGATGCTCGGGAACGAGCAGATCGCCGCTGACACTGCCTCAGGCAGCGGATAGATGCGCAGCGTGATCTCGGTGACCACGCCCAGCGTGCCTTCGCTGCCCACCATGAGGCGCGTGAGGTCATAGCCGGCCGACGATTTCTTCGCACGCGTGCCGGTGCGGATGACGTCGCCCGCCGCAGTCACCACTTCGAGCGCCAGCACGTTCTCGCGCATCGTGCCGTAGCGCACCGCGTTCGTGCCGCTGGCGCGCGTGGCCGTCATGCCGCCGATGGAGGCGTCGGCGCCCGGGTCGATGGGGAAGAACAGGCCCGTGCTCTTGATCTCTTCATTGAGCTGCTTGCGCGTGACGCCGGGCTGCACCGTCACCGTGAGGTCGTCGGCGTTGATCGACAGCACCTTGTTCATGCGCGACACGTCGATGCTGATGCCGCCCTGCACCGCCAGCAGGTGGCCTTCGAGCGAGGAGCCCACGCCGAAGGGGATGACCGGCACGCTGTGCTCGCTCGCGAGCTTCACCGCGTCGGCCACGTCCTGCGTGCTCTCGGCGAACACCACGGCGGAGGGCGGTGGCGCATCGAAGGAAGACTCGTCGCGCCCGTGCTGCGTGCGCACCGCCATGGCGGTGGAGCAATTGGCGCCGAAGCGCGCCTTCAGCCCGTCGATCAAGCTGGCGGGCACGTCGCGCAGATGAAGCTCCGGCATCAGGTGCGAGGTTTGGGTCGGGGCGTTCATCGGGAGGCTCCTGGCGGGTGAGGGGGATCGGCCATTTTACGGAGCGAGCACCATAATGCGCTTCGGAAAAAACATGAACCCCACCACACTCAGCGCCCTTGCGGCCTTCCCGTCGCAACTGGAGGCCCACTACGCGGCCATTCCCACCGCCTTCCGGCATTGGGCCCCTCCTTCGTGGGAAGGCGTGCCCAGCGAGGCCTTCACCGCCATCGAGCAGCTCTGCCATGTGCGCGACATCGAGATCGAGGGCTACCACGTGCGCTTCCGGCGCACGCTGGCCGAGACGCATCCGACGCTCGCCTCCATCGACAGCGAACCACTGGCCATCGAGCGCAACTACGGCGCGGCCGACGCGGCGAAGGTGCTGGCCGACTTCCGCCTGGCACGCGTGCAGACGATGGAGATCATCTCCAGCCTGAGCGACGCGCAGCTCGCGCGCACGGCTGTGTTCGAAGGCTACGGACCGCTCACGATGCGAAGCCTCATCCACTACCTGTGCAGTCACGACCAGCAGCATCTTGCAGGCCTGCAGTGGCTGGCGGGCAAGATCGACGCATCGACCGTCGATCGCTAGGAAACGAAAGAACAGGAGCCTCCATGGGCAACCGACTTTCCCAGATCGCCACCCGCACCGGCGACGACGGCACCACCGGCCTCGGCGACAACACGCGCGTGCCGAAAGACCACCTGCGCGTGCATGCGATGGGCGACGTGGACGAGCTCAACTCGAACATCGGCCTGCTGCTGTGCGAGCCCATGCCGGAGCCCGTTCGCGAGCTGCTGGTCGACGTGCAGCACCAGCTCTTCAACCTCGGCGGCGAACTGTCGATGCCGGGTTTCACGCTGCTGAAGGCCGATGCGCTGCTGCAGCTCGACAACGCGCTGGCCGAGCACAACGCCGCATTGCCGCGCCTGGCCGAATTCATCCTGCCGGCGGGCACGCGCGCGGCTTCGCTTGCGCATGTGTGCCGTACCGTGGCGCGCAGGGCGGAGCGAGCCGTGGTGGCGCTGGGCGCCACCGAACAACTCAACGATGCGCTGCGGCAATACCTCAACCGCCTCAGCGACCTGCTCTTCGTGCTCGCGCGCGTGCTCAACCGCATGAATGGCGGCGACGACGTCTACTGGAAGAGCGAGCGCATGGCGCGCGCCGCAGCAGCAGACCAAACAGATACCAAGGAGGCTCCATGAAATTCCCGAACACCTTTCGTGCATCGCTCGCAATGACCATGGCCGCCGCGCTGTGGCTGCCAGCCGGCGCACAGGCCCAGAGCGCGGACAACCCGCCGCAGGCGCAGCGCGCCCACACCATCAAGTCGCCATCGCACGGCGGCAAGGTCGTGGGCAGCGTGCAGCGCGGCACCAATGCCGCAGGCCGTGGCGTCAATCGTGCGGATGCCGCCACGCGGCGCGGCATCAACAACGTGTCGGAGAAAGCCAGCCGGCCGGTGCGCAACGTGGGCGAGGCCTTCGGGCGCAAGCTCTCGCCGGGGTCCAGCGGCCGAGCCGCGCCGCCGTCCGTGGGTCCGCAGGGCAGTGCGCCCTGATCATCAATCCAGGAACACCGTGGAACCGGCTTCGCCGGGCTACCGGTGTTGCCCCCGGAAGGGGGTTGGCGAAGCGACACGAAGTGCGCGAAGCCTGGGGGAGAACCTGATATGGCAAGAAACATAGAAATCAAGGCCCGCATCGACGGCGTGGAACGCGTTGCAGCCATCGCCGCAACACTGGCCGACAAGGGCCCCATCGAGATCGCGCAAGACGACACCTTCTTCCACTGCAGCGACAGCGCTGACCGCCTCAAGCTGCGCACCTTCACGCCCGACCGCGCGGAACTCATCTTCTACCGCCGCGCGAACAGCGCCGGTCCGAAGGAGTCGTTCTACCTGATCACGCCCTGCAGCACGCCCGACGTGCTGCGCGAATCGCTCACGCTCGCGTGGGGCCAGGCTGGCCGTGTGCGCAAGCAGCGCCGGCTGTTTCTCGTCGGCCGCACGCGCGTGCACCTGGATCGCGTCGAAGGCCTCGGCGAGTTCCTCGAACTCGAAGTGGTGCTGGAGGAGGGCGAGTCGGCCGAAGCCGGCGTCGCCGAGGCGCATGCGCTCATGGCGCAACTGGGCGTGAGTACCGAACAGCTGGTGCAGGGCGCCTACGTCGACCTGATCAACGCCAGCCCGCAGCCTTGAGCTGTTCCGCGAGCAGCTGCGCGACCTTCTCGTAGCCTCGTGCATTGGCATGAATGCGGTCGGAGCGCAGCGACGAGTCCGACAGCACGCTCGAATACACATTGGCCACCAGCAGCGCCTGCTGCGCCTTCGCCACCTCTTCATAGAACGGCGCATCGCTGAGCGAACCCACCACCGCACGCATCGCGTCGGGCGAAGGCGTTGCCAGCACGGCAACATGTGGCGTGTGCGCACGCGCCTGCCTGATCAGCTCCACGAGGTTGTCGCGCGTGGCCGTTGCCGACACGCCGCGCAGCATGTCGTTGCCGCCGATGCCGATCAGGATCGCGTCGTAGCTCGCGCCATTCAGCAGCCCCGGCAGGCGCTGCAGCGCGCCTTCGGAGGTGTCGCCGTTGACGCCCGCGTTCTCGACCTGCCAGCCCGTGAGCTGCCCCAGTTTCACGGGCCATGACGCCTCGGGCGGCGCGCCGTAGCCGAAGGTCAGGCTGTCGCCGAGGGCCAGCACGCGGGCATCGGATTTCAGCGCCGTGGCCGAGGGCTTGCGCTTGCCGCAGGCCGCCAGGAGGGCCGCGGCGGGCACGCCGGCCAGCAGATGGAGGAGATGTCGTCGCTTCATGTGGCGCGCAACCTAACGCAGCCCGAAGGGGCGAGGGCGCTTGTCCCTTTGCTCGGAAAGCGCATAAGCCTCCCCGTTTTTGTTAGTTCACCGGCGTCGGGTGCGGGCGAAGAATCGTTCCCCTGCATCTTCATTCATCCCCGGACCCGACACCATGCCGCTGCTCACCCGCCACCGCTTCCTGCGTCATGTGGTTGTACTCTCCACCGCCTTGCTGATCGCGCCCGTCGCCGCATGGGCCGCACCTGCTGCCGGCGAGCCCGTGTGGTTCGGCGTCAGCGGTCCGCTCACCGGGCAGAACGCGCAGTACGGCGCGCAATGGAAGGCAGGCTTCGACCTCGCGCTCGAGCACATCAACGCGCAGGGCGGCATCCACGGCCGCCCGCTGGCCTACAACTTCGAGGACAGCCAGAGCGATCCGCGCCAGTCGGTGGCCATTGCGCAGAAGCTGGTGAACGACAAGCGCGTGCTCATCGAGCTCGGCGACTTCTCCAGCCCGGCCTCGATGGCCGCATCGCCCATCTACCAGCGCGCGGGCCTGGTGCAACTGGGCTTCACCAACTCGCATCCCGACTTCACCAAGGGCGGCGACTACATCTGGAGCCCCTCGATCAGCCAGGCCGACGCGCAGCCGCTGCTCGCCGAACTCGCGGTGAAGACGCTGGGCTTCAAGCGCATCGCCGTGCTGTACCTCAACACCGACTGGGGCCGCACCAGCAAGGACGTGCTCGTGAAGGCCGCGCAGGAGCGTGGTGCGCAGCTCGCGATTGCCGAGGGCTACCAGCCCGACGAGAAGGACTTCCGCTCGACCCTGGTGCGCGTGCGCGACGCCAACCCCGACGGGCTGGTGCTCATCTCCTACTACCCCGACGGTGCGCTCATCGCGGGCCAGGTGCGCAGCGTGGGCCTGAAGCAGCCAATCGCCGCCGTGGGCTCGGTGTATTCGCCGAAGTTCATCGAACTCGGTGGCGCTGCCGTGAACGGCATCTACACCAACACCGCCTTCTATCCCGACGAGCCGCGCGCCGAGGTGCGCGACTTCGTGAAGAGCTTCCGCGCCAAGTACGACAAGGAGCCCGACGCCTTCAACGCCTACGCCTACGACGCAGTGGTGTACGCGGCGGCCGCACTGCGCCAGGCTGGCCCGAACGCCGACCGCAAGGCCGTGCGCGACGCGTTCTACAAGATCCGGGACGTGCCCAGCGTGATCTTCGGCAAGGCGAACTTCGATGCGCAGACGCGCCGCGTGATCGGCGTGAAGAGCGTCAACCTCGTCGTGAAGGACGGCAAGTGGGCGCAGCTCGACGAGAAGGCGGCCGTGGCAGCGGCCAAGTAGTCAGTCGATGAGCTTCACGTCTTTCTTCGACTACACCGTCAACGGCCTGATCATCGGCAACATCTATGCGTTGCTGGCGGTCGGCCTCGCATTGATCTTCGGCGTCTCGCACCTCATCAACTTCGCGCACGGCTCGGTGTACACGGTGGGTGCGTACATCGGCTGGGCGTCGATCACCTACCTGCACACGCCGCTGCCCGTGACCATCGCGCTGGTGGTGCTCGGCTCGGGCGCGCTCGGCATGCTGATCGAGCGCGTGGGCCTGCGGCCGCTGCAGGGCGCGGCACGCATCGCGCCGCTGCTGGCCACCATCGGCATCAGCTTCGTGCTCGACATCCTCGTGCAGCTGGTGTTCAGCCCCGACCCGCGCTCACTGCCCACGCAGCTGCCCGACTGGCGCCTGCAGATCGGCACCGGCACCATCGGTGCGCTCGACATCCTCATTGCGGGCATCGGCATCGCGAGCGCGGCCGTGCTGTTCGGCTTCCTGCGTTTCACGAAACTGGGCTGGGCCGTGCGCGCCACCGCGCAGGACCGCGACGCGGCGCAGCAGATGGGCGTGGACGTCGACCGCGTGAACCAGGCCGTGTTCGCCATCGCCGCCGCGCTGGGCGGCCTCTCGGGCCTGCTGGTGGGCATGTACTACAACAACATCAGCCCCGCGATGAGCTTCCAGGCCACGCTCAAGGGCGTGGTGGCCACCGTGGTGGGCGGCGTGGGCAACGTGCCGGGCGCCATCGCCGGCAGCCTGCTGCTGGGGCTGATCGAGAGCTACGGCGTGGCGATCCTCGGCACGCCGTACCGGAACCTCTTCGCGTTCGCGCTGCTGCTGGTCATCCTGGTGTGGAAGCCCAACGGGCTGTTCGGGCGCAAGCGCGCATTGCCGCCCGAGCCGCTCACGGGCACCTTCATCGCGCCGAGCAAGCCGTGGCACGCGCCGCGAAGCCTGCTGCTCGCGCTGTTCGCCGCGGCGGTGGCGCTGCCGCTCTTCGATCCGTCGCCCTACCTGCTGCAGACGCTCACCAACGCGTGGCTCTACGGCGCGCTCGCGCTGAGCCTCACGCTGGTGGCCGGCACCATTGGGCAGATCTCGCTGGGCCATGCCGGGTTGCTGGCCATCGGCGCGTATGCCTCGTCGCTGCTGGTGCTCGACCTGCGCCTGCCGGTGGGCACCGGCATCGTGCTCGCGGGCATCCTCACTTCGCTGATCGGCACGGCGCTGATCTTCCCGGCCTTCAGGCTGCGCGGCCACTACGTGTCGATCGCCACGCTGGGCATCGGCGAGATCGTGGCGCTCACCATCCTCAACTGGGAAAGCCTCACGCACGGGCCCATCGGCGTGTCGGGCATCCCGCCGCTTTCGCTGCTCGGGCGAGACGCCTCGTCGAACGAGGCCATCTACTGGGCCTCTCTCGGTGCGATGGTGTTTCTTGCCCTGCTGCAGTGGCGTCTCCTGCGCTCGCACCTGGGCCGCACCTTCCGCGCGGTGCGCGAGGACGAAGTGGCCGCGCGGGCCTACGGCGTGAGCCCCGACCGCTACAAGGCGCTGGCCTTCGGCTTCGGCGGCTTCGCGGCGGGCGTCAGCGGCGCCTTCACCGCGCACATGTATTCGTATATCAACCACGAGACCTTCGGCTCGCAGATCTCGATCCTCGCGCTGACGATGGTCATCCTCGGCGGGCTCGGGAACATCAGCGGCGCGCTGCTGGGCGCGGTCGCGCTCGTGAGCCTGCCTGAACTGTTTCGCGTGACTGCCGAGTACCGGATGCTGATCTACGGCGTTGCGCTTCTCCTGCTGATCCGCTTCCGCCCCCAAGGCCTGTTGGGCACTGTCTGAAAGAACACATCACATGAGCCACCTCAACGACTATCTCGCCGAGAAACGTGCCGCCGTGCTGGCGCGCAATGCCGCCGTCTCGGGCGGCACCGCACAACCTGTGCAGCTGAAGGCCAGCGTGCGCGCCGAAGGCCGCAGCGGCGTGCGCCGCCTGCGCATCCGCGAGCACCAGGTCATCAGCGACAGCCCGCCGGACTTCGCGGGCTACGACCTCGGCCCCAGCTCGCCCGAGCTGCAGCTGGGCGTGCTCGGCACCTGCGTCACGCACATCTTCCTGATCCAGGCGGCGGAACGGCAGGTGCCGCTCGAAAGCCTCGAGGTGGAGGTGACGGGCATCATCGATCCGCGCGGCGGCAAGCCGGGCCACGAGAAGACGCCCATCTGGCCGCACGAGATCGGCTACACGGTGCACATCGATTCGCCCGCGAGCCGCGAGGAGATCGATGCGCTGTTCGAGGCGGTGGAACGCAACTGCCCCATCCTGAACCTGCTGCGCAATCCGCAGACCATCCGCGCAGAGGTGAAGCTGGTCAACTCAAAGGCAGAGGCCGCCAACGCATCGCGGAAAGAGGGCGATGCCATCGCTGCTTGAGATACGGGGCCTCGTGCGCCGCTTCGGCGGGCTCACCGCCGTCAACGCCGTCGACCTGCATGTGGGCGAGGGCGAGCTGCTGAGCGTGATCGGGCCGAACGGCGCGGGCAAGACGACGTTGTTCAATCTCGTCACAGGCCTCGACCGGCCTGACGAAGGGCAGGTGCTGTTCGAGGGGCGGGACATCACCGGCCTGCCGGCGCAGCAGCTCGCGCAGCGCGGATTGGCGCGCACCTTCCAGCACGGGCGCGTGTTCGCGAATCTTTCGGTGCTCGACAACGTGCTGGTCGGCGCGCACACGCGGCTGCGCGCCGTGAAACCACGCGCCGGCGGCGTGCCGGGTCTGGGGGCATTGGCCGAACTCGCACTCGCGCTGGTCCAGCCAGGTGCCGTGCGGCGCGAGGAAGAGGCGCTGCGCGAAGAGGCGCGCGAGATCATCGCGCTCTTCGGCGAACGCCTCGCGCCGCGCATCGATCATCCGGCCTACAGCCTCTCGTACGCCAACCGCCGCCGCGTGGAGATTGCGCGTGCGCTCGCCCTCAAGCCGCGCCTGCTGCTGCTCGACGAGCCCACCGCCGGCATGAACGAGAGCGAGACGGCCGAGATGCTGGAGATCATTCGCGGCCTCAAGGCGCGCGGCCAGGCCATCCTGCTGATCGAGCACAAGCTCGACCTCGTGATGCAGCTGTCGGACCGCGTGGCCGTGCTCGACGACGGCCGCAAGATCGCCGAAGGCCTGCCCGACGAAGTGCGCAACGACCCGGCGGTGATCGAGGCGTACCTCGGCCACCGGCACGTCGGAGAGGCGGTGGCCGCATGATCGCCACCGTCGCTCGCACGGGACTTCCTCCCTCGTCCCTTTGGGGCGAGGGCCGCGACGAGGATCTGCCCGAACGCACCGCCGCGGCTCCCGCGGCCAATGGATCGCTGCTGAAGCTCGGCAAGGTCAACAGCTTCTACGGCCCCGTGCAGGCCCACTTCGACCTGGACATCGAAGTGCGCAGGGGCCAGATCGTCAGCCTGCTCGGCGGCAATGCCAGCGGCAAGTCGACCACGATGAAGATCGTGCTCGGCCTGCTCAAGCCGCGTTCGGGCCAGGTCGAGTTCAACGGCGAATCGACGCTCGGGCTGAGCACGCCGCAGATCATCCGCCGCGGCATCGGCTCGGTGCCCGAGGCGCGCCGCCTGTTCCCCGCGATGACGGTGCGCGAGAACCTGCTGATGGGTGCCTATGCGCGCAGCGACCGCAAGGCCGTGGCCGAAGACCTCGAACGCATGCTGGAGCTGTTCCCGCGCGTGGCCGAGCGCATCGAGTTCCAGGCCGGCACGCTCTCGGGCGGCGAGCAGCAGATGGTGGCCATGGCGCGCGCGCTCATGGGTCGCCCCCAGCTCATCTGCATGGACGAGCCGACCATGGGCCTGTCGCCGCTGTACGTCGACAAGGTGCTGGAGCTCATCGCGCGCATCAACGCGCAGGGTGTGTCGGTGTTCATGGTCGAGCAGAACGCGAGCCTCGCGCTGCAGATCGCGCACCACGGCTACGTGCTGCAGACGGGGCGCATCGTGCTCTCGGGCCCGGCGCGCGAGCTGCTGGCCGATGCGCGCATCCGCGACGCCTACCTCGGCGGCGACGGCGCGGCGCGTACCGCCTCCTGATCCGCAAGATCCGAAAAACATCCACGGGAGAACATGCACATGGCCTTGAAACTCGACCACATCGTCATCGCGGTGCACGACCTCGAACGCGCCATCGCCGACTATGGCGCACTGGGCTTCCACGTGCTGCGCGGCGGCGACCATCCGGGCCGCGCCACGCACAACGCGCTGGTGGTGTTCGGCGACGGCAGCTACTTCGAGCTCATCGCATGGCGCGAGCCTTCGCCCACCGAGCGCTGGTGGCAACTGCTGCAGAAGCACGGCGAAGGCATCGTCGACTTCGCGCTGCTGCCGCGCGACACCGCCACCACGGTCGCCGATGCGAAGGCTCGGGGCCTCGTGCTCGACGGCCCGCTAGACGGCGGTCGCGTGCGGCCCGATGGCGAACGCCTGCGCTGGCAGACGGCGCGAGCGCCTTCGGCCGACCTGCCTTTCCTGTGCGGCGACCTCACGCCGCGCGCATTGCGCGTGCCCGAGGGCGAGGTGCGCGTGCATGCCAACGGCGCGCTCGGCGTGGCGAGCCTGGCGATCGCGGTGCGCGATCTCGACGCCACGCTGGCGCGTTACCGGGCGCTGTTCGGCACGGTGTCCGGCGACGATGCCGACACGCACATCGGCGAGCCGGTGGCCGTGCCCGGCAGCAATGTGCGCGTGGCGGTGATCGTGCTGGGCGGCAGCGTGCTCGTGCTGTCGTCGCCGCGCGAGAACGGTACGCATGCAGGGGAGGGAGGCGGCACCCTTGCGCAACGCATCGCGGCGCGCGGCGAGGGGCCGTATGCGCTCGTGCTGCACACCGACAGGCCGCAGTCGACCGGTACCTTCGACCTGGCCCGCGCGCACGGCGCGCTGATCGAGCTCGACCTGCCGCCGCTGGACCGGCATGCCAGGCACGGCAGCGGCAGCGCGCGCAGCTACCAGGTCAACAGCGTGGTCGGCGGATGAGCTGACGAGGGCGCGACAGCGTTCGTCAGCCTGCGCGCTCGCGCAGCTGGAACACGTTGCCCTCGGGGTCGACGCCGTCGCAATGGCGGAAGCCGTTGAACGCCCATTCGGCCCCGGCCGGCTTCAATGAGCCGCCGGCCTCGACCGCGAGCTTGCGCGCCGCCGCAAGGCTCGCCACCGGGAAGATGAACTTCAACGCGGTGTTCTCCCTCGGCACCGGCGGCTGCGCGATCTGGACCTTTGCTGCGATCGTCGGGTTGATCGCGACAATGAAAAGCTGCAGCGATGCCGACTCGAGGCTCGTGTGGTCGGCCTCCGCGTGCATGATCGAGAGGCCCGCGACATCCGCATAGAAGGCGCCGAGGCGCGCGACGTCCTTGGCATAGATCACTGCGGCTGCCGGTGCGGCTTGTTCAGGCATACGTTCCTCCCGATGGTTTCTTCACTGTACGGCTACCTGGTTTCGATTCTGCCTGCCGGCGTGCTCGCGCTGGTGCTCCTGCTGGCCATTCCGCGTGGATTGGTCGGCGCGCGGCTGGCGGTCCACATCCTGTTCTTCATCTTCGCGCGCGATGCGATGAGCCCCGCGGGCTTCTGGCAGCTGGGCGCGGGATCGATGCGACTGACGGCCCCGGCGCCCGTGCTGCTCGCGCTGGCGGGCGTGTCGGCCGCACTGTTCGCCGGCGTGGCGTGGCTCGAGCGCGTGGAGTGGCGGCGAGGAGGGCGGCTCGTGCCTTCCGTGCTCTGGGGCTTGCTTGGCGCAGCAGTCATCACCGCGGTGGCTGCTACGCTGAAGACGGCACTGGGGCTGCCGTCGCTTCCGAAGCCCGACGCGGTCATGCTCCTGCCGATCCTGGTCTTCGCGCTGCTCGGCAACGCGTATGAAGAGCTGCTGTTCCGCGGCATGCTGCAGCAGCGCCTGGCGCAGCACATGGCGCCGATGCGCGCGGCGGTCGTGGCGGCCGTGCTGTTCAGCCTGTGCCACGCATGGCTGGCGCTGATCGTCACGCGCGTGGGGCTGCCGGTGCTGGTCTTCACGCTGATCGAAGGGCTGGTCGCGGGCCTCGTGTACCGGCGTGCGGGGTTGCTTGCGGCCACGCTGGCGCATGGTCTGGCCATTGCCGCGCTCGCAGGTGGCCTCTACTGACGCTGCGACCTCAGTGCCCGCCGAGATGCGCCTTGCGCAGCCCGGCCTGCATCTTCTTCTGCAGAGCGGCCCCGCCTTTTTCCAGCGCTTCGGCGGGAGCGCCGCTCTCTTCGGTCACTGGCCGGTATTTACGACCCCAGATGCCGATCTGCGCCACCACCGGCAGCAGGTCGATGCCCATCGGCGTGAGGCTGTAGATGGCCTTCTGCTTGTGGGTCGGGTCGTCGGCCTTGGAGAGAACGCCGTACTCGACCAGCTTGCCGAGACGCTCGGTGAGGATGTTCGAGGAGATGCCTTCCTCGGACTGCAGGAACTCGCGGAAGTGGCGCTTGCCCGCGAACATCATGTCGCGAACGATCAGCAGGCTCCACCGGTCGCCGAAGACTTCGAGCGCGAGGTTGATCGGACATGCCGACTTTTCGCTGGAGGCCATGGTGTTTCCGATCTCTTTGAAAAACTGCTTGCATTTTTGCATCAGTTGCCGAACACTTCAACCGCTTGCATTTGGCAAGCAGTATCCGAAGGAGAACCGGCATGAGAAAACTCATCCTGCAAATGCAGATGTCGGTCGACGGCTATGTGTCGCCGGCCAATGGCAGCCTCGACTGGCAGTTGTGGGGCTGGGGCGAGCGCTGGGCCTGGGACGACGCACTGAAGCGCGACTTCAACGCCGTCTTCGAAGGCATCGACACCATCCTGCTGAGCCGGCTCATCGCGCAAGAGGGCTATCTCGACCACTGGGGCCGTGCGGCAAAGAACTTTCCCGCGAATCCGCACTACGCCTTCGCGCGGAAGATCGTCGACGCGCGCAAGGTCGTGCTCACCGACAAGCTCGCTTCCTCGCGCTGGGAGCGCACTGTCATCGCGCGCGGCGGCATGGCCGAGGAGGTGAACGCGCTCAAGCGCGAGCCGGGCAAGGACATCATCACCATCGGGGGCGTGGGCTTCGCATCGGCGCTGGTCGAGGCGGGGCTGGTCGACGAGTTCCAGTTCTTCGTGAACCCCACGGCCGTGGGTGCGGGGCGCTCGGTGTTCCACGACCAGCGCAAGGGCAACAGGCTGCGGCTGCTGCGCTCCACGGCCTACGAGAGCGGGATGGTGGTCAACCGCTACGTGCCGGCCTGATGCAGGACAAGGTGCCGCACAGATACCAGCGCTTACCTGATTTCACCTGACCGCGACCTGAAGTGGTGGAAACGGACACATGCGGTCCACACAATGGACTCGTCATCAACGCATGAAGGAGTTCCGGATGAACAACACCAACTCGAAGATCATGGCCGTGGCCGCCGCTGCACTCGCGATGAGCATGGCCGCGGGAAGCGCCTTCGCGCAAGACCGCCGCTTCGACAACGGCCGCCCCGGCGGCGGCCGCTACGAGCAGCGCGACCGCAATTTCGACCGCAGGGGGCCGCATGGCGACTACTACCGCGGCAACCAGGACTTCCGCGACGGTCGCCAGTTCGATCGCCGTGGCTTCCCGCAGCCGCACACCGAATGGCGCCGTGGTGGCCGCGTGCCGCAGGAGTACCGTGGCCGCAACTACGTGGTGCAGGACTGGCGCGCCTACCGGCTGCAGCAGCCGCCCCGTGGCTATCAGTGGGTGGGCGTGGGCGGCGACTTCGTGCTGGCGGCCATTGCCACCGGCGTGATCGCGAACATCATCGCTGGCCAGTAAGCAAAGGCTCGCACCACGACAAAACCGCCACGGGCAACCGCGGCGGTTTTTCTTTTGGAGGGAACGCCGGAGCCGGTCTTCAGACCAGCGCGGTGGGCACGGACTGGGCGCAGACGTTGCGCCCCGTGATGGTCAGGCGAAGACCACCGCCGTGCCACTCGAGCCAGTTGAGGCTCACGTACGCATCGATGTCGGCGTCGTCGATGCGGTCGGCCTGTCGGCTCTGCAGCAGCTCCACCACGCCGGGCAGGCCCCGTCTGAGCCGTTCTCGCCGCTCCGCCGCATCGGCTGCCTTGAGGGCGGCCCTTGTTTGCTGTTGCTGCTGTTGCGAGGTCGACGATGCCATTGCTGATCCATTTCCAGGAAGCCAGGGAATTAACCCGAATGTACGCCGCCTGTGTGAAGCTGCAGTCTTCTTTTTTAACCTTTCTGTCGTCCCCAGTACACACCGCGCAACAGGCTCTGGACAAGCCCTAGATTTCGTAGTGCGAGGCCCTTGCTTCGTCTCCCAGAGCCTTTTCGACGACCGCGCGCGTCAGCGTGGGCGCGAACGATTCGATGAAGGCATAGACGTACTTGCGCAGGTAGGTGCCCCGCCGCACCGCCAGCTTGGTGAGGTTGATGCCGAACAGCCGCCCCGCATCGAGCGCGCGCAGCTGCGTGTCGCGCTCGGCCTCGTAGGCCACGCCGGCCACGATGCCTATGCCCAGGCCCAGTTGCACGTAGGTCTTGATCACGTCGGCGTCCATCGCGGCCAGCACGATGTTGGGCTGCAGTCCGCGCTGCTCGAAGGCCTCGTCGATGCGCGAACGGCCTGTGAAGCCCGTGTCGTAGGTGATCAGCGGATAGCGCGTGAGTGCCTCCAGCGTCAGCGGCGCGTCGAGCAGCGGGTGCCCCGGCGGCACGATCACCGAATGCGTCCAGCGGTAGCAGGGCAGGGCCACCAGCTGCGGATAGTCGCCCAGCGCCTCGGTGGCGATGCCAACGTCGGCCTCGCCGTCGAGCAGCATCTGCGCGATCTGCTTGGGCGAACCCTGGTGCAGGTGCAGCTTCACGTTCGGGAATTGCGCGCGGAATTCCTGCACCGCCACCGGCATCGCGTAGCGCGCCTGCGAGTGCGTGGCCGCCACCGAGAGCAGGCCGCTTTGCTGCGCGACGAATTCCTGGCCCGCATGCCTGAGGTTGCTGCTCTCCATCAGCATGCGCTCGATGATCGGCAGCACGTGCCCGCCGGGCTCGGTGAGCCCCGTGAGCCGCTTGCCGGCGCGCACGAAGAGCTCTATGCCGAGCTCTTCCTCGAGCTCGCGGATCTGCCGGCTCACGCCGGGCTGGGAGGTGTGAAGGGTGTGGGCGACTTCGGTCAGGTTGAAGCCGCAACGAACGGCCTCGCGTACCGAGCGCAGTTGTTGGAAGTTCATCTGGCGCGGAAGAGTCATCGAAGCCCCGGCTGGGGCCGACCGGCGATTCTCGGCAGAAGCGCTTATTCGGGGAACGATGCGTTTGTTGGTTCCACATGAGCAAAACATCTTTAAGGCCCTTCGGCTGTGGGTTTCCATCGCTTGCTTGAAGTTTCGCACGATTGTGCTAAAGTCCGCCGCATGGACGCCAAGACCCAGAAAAGCGAACTCACCCGTGCCGCCATCGTCGGCGCGGCAATGAACCTCGCGCTGGCCGAGGGCCTGGAAGCGATCACGCTGCAGGCCGTGGCCAGCAAGCTGGGCCTGTCCAAGAGCGGTGTGTTCTCCCGCGTGGGTTCGCGCGAGGCGCTGCAGAAGGCCGTCATCGAGGAATACGGCCGTGGCTTCCTGGCCGACGTGTTCGTGCCCGCCATGCAGAAGCCCAAGGGCCTGCCCCGGCTCAACGACATCGTGGGGCGCTGGATCGCCCGCATGCGCGACGTCGAGATGTACACCGGCTGCCTCTACACGGCAGGCGCCTTCGAGTTCGACGACCGCGAGGGCGAGCTGCGCGAGATGCTGCTCGGCGAAATCACCCGCTGGCGCGCCGCGCTTCGCCGCACCGTGCTGCAGGCCATCGAAACCGGCGAGCTCAAGCCCGACACCGACCCTGCCCAGCTCGTGAGCGAGATCAATGGCCTGACCATGACCCAGCTGCACGACGCGCGCTTCCTGCGCGACCCGCAGGCCGCCGACCGCGCCACGCAAACGTGGCAGCGGCTTCTTTCCAGCTACCTCGCCTGAGCGGCCGGCGTATTCACGAAGCAGGCGGATTTCCCGCGCTTTCATTTGCCAGAATTTCGCACAGTCGTGCGATAAAAAGGAGAAGCACCATGCTGATCATTGCCCTCTTGCTTGCCGCCTATGCGGCCGTCCTTGGCGTCAGGAGCCTTCGCGACACCCTGAGCAGCCTGCCCCGCAGCAACGGGGACTGGGTCTGGTACTGAACGCCCGCGAGGAACGCCACGCCATGACGAGCACTTCCACCCCGGCTGCCGGCCACGCCGCGCAGTCGAACTACTACCGGCCCAGTCGCACGATGCGCGCGCTGCGCTTCGGCCTGACCGCCTCGCAGCGCCTCTGGCCTGCGCTGGGCGTGCGGGCCGCCTACCGCCTGTTCGGCACGCCGCTGCCGCCCAAGTGGCTCTATCGCGGCCAGGGCCCCGGTGCCGAATGGCGGCGCGAAGGGTGGGCCTTCGAGGACGCGAGCGTCGGTATCTATCACCTCGCCGAGCAGGACTCGGGCGCCGAGTCGGCACCCGTGGTGCTGCTGGTGCACGGCTGGGGCGGGCATGCGGGGCAGATGCTGCCGCTTGCGCAGGCCGTGGCGGCGGCAGGACTTCGGCCTGTGCTGCTCGAACTGCCGGCGCACGGCCGCAGCGCCGGGATGATGAGCAACTCGCCACAGTTCGCGCGCGCCATCGCCTATGTCGCGGCCCGGCTCGCGGCGGACGGTCATGCACTGCGTGCAGCCGTCGCCCATTCGCTTGGTGCGAACGGACTGGCCCTGGCCGCCGCGCGCGGCCTGTCGGCAGAGCGCATCGTGCTGCTCGCGCCGCCGGCCTCGCCGCGCGACTACACGCGCTACTTCGCGCACACCTTCGGCCTCAATGAAGCCACCCGGCTGGCGATGCAGCGGTTGTTCAAATCGCGCGAAGGCGTGCTGATGCAGCAGCTCGAACCTGCGGCCGTGGGCCCGCGCATCGCGCAGCCCACGCTGATCGTGCACGACCGCGACGACCGCGTGAATCGCTTCGCCGACGCGGAGGCTTACCGCGACGCGATTGCAGGCGCACGGCTCGTCGCCACGCAGGGCTGGGGGCATCGCCGCATCCTCAAGGAAGCCGAGGTGCTGGAGCAGGTGTCGCGCTTCGTGGCGGCGGACTGAACCGGAGGGGCTACCAGGTGGGGTGGATCGGCGTGAACACCGGCTTGAACAGGTGCCGCCGCACGATCTCCCCATATCCCCGGTAGTAGAAGTTGCCGTTCGCCTCCAGCACCGCCGCGCGGTGCCTGCGGAAGTACACCGGTATCTCGTACCACGGCATGGTCGGCGCGCGATGGTGCACGTGGTGCAGGTTGTTGAAGAGGTACAGCAGCCCGAACACGAGGTTCGATTCCACGATGGCCACGCGCTCGTGCGGCGTGTCGGCCCAGCGGTGTTCGGTGAAGGTGCGCAGCGAGCCCAGCATCATCCCGGGGTACACGAAGTACAGCAGGTACTCGCCCAGGCTCATGCCGCAGACGGCGATCACGTAGTACAGCACCGGCGCCACGCTCAGCGCATGCCAGAACCACGTCGGCAGGCGCGAGAAGTCGCCCGCGAGCACCCGTCCGGTTTCGAAGCGCACCAGCTTCCACAGCCGCAGGAACGGCCCCAGCACCACGCGGAACGCGATCGTCTGGTTGGCCATGTAGATCCAGCGCCATACCGGGCCATAGCCCTGCCACGCCGGCGCGGAGTGATAGGCGCTCTCGGTGTCGCGCTCCGGGTGCGTGAGGTGGTAGTTGACGTGGTGCGAACTGTGGCCGCGGTTGTAGAACGGATACGGCAGCCACAGGTTCAGCGGCGGCCACACCACCGCGTGGCGCAGCCATTTCGGCAGGTGGCGCATCGCGTGGATGCTCTCGTGCTGCAGCGAGAAATGCAGCTGCGCGAGAAAGCCGCCGACGATGAACAGCGCCCAGCCCGGAAGCGCCGCGTGCCACCACACCAGCGCCGCCCAAGCCGCATAGAGTGCTGCGGCCAGCAGCAGCGTGGGCACTTCGTAGTGCCACCACCAGTGCCGGCGGGCAGGCGCTTTCTCGGGAAGGGATGCGGCAGTCGATGTCATGGCGAGGAATGGGACTGCGATGCTAGGTAGCAAGCGACCGTTTGCATGCGCGCTTTTCGCATAAGCATGGGCGTGAAACTTCGTTCTGCCCCGTAGAGGTGCGGCCTACGCTCCTTGGCTTTGCCGCATTCCTGCCGGCCGCTCCGCTCCCCATGAAGAACTTCCTCACCCGCCTCGCGCTGGCATTGCTCGTAGCGCTGTCCGTCGACGTGCAGATCCACGCCGCCACGCTGGACGACTACCCGACCAGGACCATCCGCCTTGTCGTGCCATACCCGGCCGGAGGCATCGCCGACAAGATCGCCCGCGAGGTCTCCGAGCAGCTCCAGCAGCGGCTCAGGCAGCCGGTGGTGGTCGAGAACCGCAGCGGCGCGGCGGGCAACATCGGCTTCGACTACGTGGCACGCCAGCCGGCCGACGGCTACACGCTGCTGCTCGCGCCGGCCTCCAACCTCACGGTGCAGCCGGCGCTCTTCAAGCAGCTGAGCTACGACCTCTCGCGCGACTTCACGCCCGTGTCGCTGCTCGTGCAGACGCCGCAGGTGCTGCTGGTGAACCCGAAGCTGCCCGTGGTCAGCCCGCGCGAGCTGATCGACTACTCGAAGAAGAACCCCGGCAAGGTCAACTACGGCATCAGCGTGGGTGCCTATTCGCACCTCGCGGGCGAGCTGCTGAAGACTCAGACCGGCGCCGACTTCACCGCCATTCCCTACCAGGGCAGCGCTCCGGCCATCAACGACCTGCTCGCGGGCCAGACCCAGTTCATCTTCAACGAGGTGGTCACGGCCATTCCCTTCGTGAAGGCCGGCACGCTCAAGCCGTTGGCGGTGGCCTATCGCACGCGCGCGCCCTGGCTGCCCGACGTGCCCACCACCGCCGAGGCCGGCCTGCCCGACTTCGAGGTCACGTCCTGGTACGGCGTGGTGGTGCGCAGCGGCACACCCGCGCCGCTGGTGCAGCGCCTGTCGCGCGAGCTGCGCGACATCGTGCAGACGGCCGACTTCAGGAAGCGCTACGACGACATCGGCGCCTTCACCGTGGGCAGCTCGCCGGAAGACTTCGCGCGCTTCATCCAGACCGAGACCGTCAAGTGGACCGCGGTGGTGAAGCAGGCCGGCATCCAGCCCAATTGAGCGGCAGGCCCCGGAGAATGCGCGCATGAGCACGCCCCCGAAGAATGCCGTCGCGCCCGGCGAGCTGTGGGCCCTGCTGCTGGCAGAGCCCGCGACCGAGCTCGCGCTGCTCGACGTGCGCGAGACGCGCTGGTTCGTGCAGCGCCACCTGAACCTCGCGCGCAACGTACCTTTCAGCGGCCTCGAATTGCAGGTCGGTGCACTGGTGCCGCGCCGTTCCACGCCGGTGGTGCTCTACGACGACTACGACGCGCCCGACGGTGCCGCGCAGGCGGCATCGGCCGTGCTCGCGCGCCTGGGCTACACCGACGTGCGCACGCTCGACGGCGGCCTGCAGCGCTGGGTGACCGAGGGACTGCCCGCCATCGACGGCTACGGCACGCTGGTGAAGGCTTTCGGCGACCGCGCACGGATGCACTACGGCACGCCGGGCTTGCCGGTGGAGGCGTTGCGTGCGCGCCTGCGCGAAGGCCGTCCGACCACGCTGGTCGATGCGAGGCCGCGCGCGGAGTTCGAATTCCTCTCGCTGCCCGGCGCGCGCAACCATCCTGGCACCGAGCTGGCGCTGCGCCGCTTCGAGCCGCCCAAGACTGATGCAGGCCATCTCTGGGCCATCAACTGCTTCAGCCGCACGCGCGGCATCGTCGGCGCGACCACGCTTCGGCTGCTCGGTCGCGCGAGCGAAGCGGTGTTCGTCGAGGACGGCGTCATGGACTGGGGCCTGCGGGGCGCGCCCACCGTGCAGAACGCGGCGCCTGACGACGAGCTGCCGCCCGAATCTTCCGAGGTGCTGCGCGGTCTCGCCGACGAACTGCTCGCGCGCTTCGCGCTGCCCGTGGCCGACGCCGCACAGCTCGCTAGTTGGCGCGAGGACGGCGAGCGCACCCTCTACGTCTTCGACGTGCGGCCCGAACCCGATCCCGCCTTCGCGGGCACCGGCCTGCGCCAGGTGCCCGGCGGCCAATTGCTCATGCACTTCGAGAACCTCGTGGGCACGCGCGGCGCGCGCATCGTGCTGGTCGACGACCCCGTCCACCGCCTGCGCGCGGCCATCACCGCCTTCTGGCTCACGCAGTTGGGCCAGGCCGAGGTGTATGTGTACGACGGCGAACTCACGCCTCTGCAGGCCCCGCCGGACTTTTCCGCAACCATCGATGGCGCCCCGCCGCCGCTCGCCCCCGAGGCATTGGCCCAGCTGCGCAGGAACGGCGCCGTCACCGTGATCGACGTCGGCCCCAGCCTCGACTACGAGCGCGGCCACCTGCCGGGCGCGCTCTACATGCTGCCGGCATCGCTCGCGCCGCTGGCCGCGCACGCGATGGCCGGCCGCACGCTGGTCTTCGCCTCGCCCGACGGCACGGCCGCCGCCCGCGTGGCGCGCGATGCGCACCGGCGTTGGCCGGATTCGGGCGCGGTGTTCACCTGGCTCCAGGGCGGAACGCAGGGCTGGAAGGCTTCGGGAAGGCCGCTGACGGAGGCCTTCGTGCCGGCCCAGCAACTCACCCCCTTCGACGACGACTGGGGCTCGGTGATGCGCGTCTTCGGTCCGCGCCGCGATGCGGCCTGGGCCGACTACCTCGCGTGGGAGCGCGCATTGTCCGGACGGGTCCTGCAGGACCCGTCCGTTCGCTTCAACTTCTTTCCGCTCAGCGCCCCGGCGCCGGAACCGGGTCGGGCAGCTCGATCTTGATGTCGAGCACCTCGAGGTTGTCCTGGGTCTCCAGGTTGACCTTGATGTCGTCCGCGTTGATCGACACGTACTTCGAAATCACCGCCACCAGCTCGCGCTGGAGTTCGGGCAGGTAGTCGGGCCGCTTCTTGCCGCTGAGGCTCGAGCGCTCGTGGGCGAGGATGATCTGCAGCCGCTCCTTCGCGACGCTCGCAGTCTTCTTCTTTTCGCCCAGCAGGAACGAGAGAAAGGACATGGGCTACTTGCTCCCGAAAATGCGCTTGAAGAAGCCCGGCTTCTCGGCGTCGACGAAGCGCATCGGCTTCTCTTCGCCCAGGAAGCGCGCCACCACGTCGCTGTAGGCCTGCGCCACGTCGGTGTCCTTGTCGTGGATCGCGGGCACGCCCTGGTTGGAGGCATGCAGCACGCTTTCCGACTCGGGGATCACGCCGATCAGCTTGATGCGCAGGATGTCCTGGATGTCTTCGAGCGAGAGCATCTGCCCGCCCGCCACCCGGTTCGGGTTGTAGCGGGTGATGAGCAGATGCTCCTTGATGGGATCGCCGCCTTCCTTGGCGCGCTTGGTCTTGCTGCTGAGCATGCCCAGGATGCGGTCCGAGTCGCGCACCGAGGAGACCTCGGGGTTGGTGACCACCAGCGCCTCGTCGGCGAAGTGCATCGCCATCATGGCGCCGGTCTCGATGCCCGCGGGCGAGTCGCAGACGATGTATTCGAAGTCCATCGCGGCGAGGTCGGTCAGCACCTTCTCGACGCCTTCCTGCGTGAGCGCTTCCTTGTCGCGCGTCTGCGAGGCGGCCAGCACGAACAGGTTGTCGCACTGCTTGTCCTTGATGAGCGCCTGGCTCAGGTTGGCTTCGCCCTGGATGACGTTGATCAGGTCGTACACCACGCGGCGTTCGCAGCCCATGATCAGGTCCAGGTTGCGCAGGCCCACGTCGAAGTCGATCACGGCCGTCTTCTTGCCCGCGAGCGCGAGGCCCGACGCGAAGCTGGCGCTCGTCGTCGTCTTGCCGACGCCGCCCTTGCCCGAAGTCACCACCACAATTTTGGCCATGGCCATTCCTTCTTGTTTCGATTCAGTTGTTGGTTGTCAGGGTCGCCGCGTTCCGTGATCGGGTTCGATCAGGGAATCGGGTCGATCACTATTTTTTTGCCGTCCAGGCGAACCTGGGCCGATTTTCCCAGCACCGAGTCGGGCAGCGGCACCTCGTTGGTCCGGTAGGTGCCGGCGATGGCCACCAGCTGCGCTTCCATGCAGGTCGAGAAGATCCGCGCCTCGGTGTTGCCGCGCGCGCCGGCAATGGCCTTGCCGCGCAGCGGTGCGTACACGTGCACGTTGCCGTCGGCGATGACTTCGGCACCGAAGCTCACCACGGCGGTCACCACCACGTCGCCGCCGCGGGCGTAGACCTGCTGGCCCGAGCGCAGCGGCTTGTCGATCAGCAGCGTGCCGTTGGCCGGCACCGGCACCTCGCGCACGATCTGCGGGGCTTCGGAAGCGGGGGGCTCGGCCGGCGGGGCCGGTGCACGGGGCGCAGGGGCCGCGGGCATGGCCGCCACCGAGAGGCCGGCGGCGCGCGCCGCGGCGTTCTGGGCGTCGTTGCCGCCGCGCACCGCGATGGGCTGCGTCTGGTGGCGCGCCAGCAGGCCGCGCAGGGCGGCGAAGTCGATGTCGCCGTCGCCTCCCTCCGCTTCCTGCAGCAGCGAGAGGTCGATCACCACCGGCTCCTGCTCGAAGAAGTCGGGCGAATCCGCCAGCTGGGCGTCGAGTGCCTCGGCCAGCACGTCCAGGTCGGACGTCTTGAGGATCACTGCGATCAGCGGCAGCGTGGCGCTCTTGAATTCGAAAACCGCCTTGGTGCGCGCGGCGGAGACATCGGCCATTGGGAAAACGTCGGTGCGAAAAGCGTTGGAGTCTAACGGGCGCGGGCCAAACGCCGGTGAAGGGGCCCTTCCTCAGGCCCTCCGGCAAACACTTCTTTCATGAGGTTACCAAGCTAACCCCCAGGCTTCGCGGTACTTCGTAGCGCTTCGCCAACCCCCTTGCAGGGGGCGATACCGGTGGCCCGGCAAAGCCGGTTCCACGGTATCCCTGGAAGGTTCGCCTTCGGCTCAGTTCTTCGAGCGGCCCAGCAGCGCGTAGAGAATGATCGCCCCGAAGGTCGCGCAGCCGATGCCGCCGAGCGCGAAATCGCCGAACTTCAGCGTGAAGTCGCCCGTGCCGACGATCAGCGTGATGGCCGCCACGATCAGGTTCTTGTTTTGCGAGAAATCGACCTTGTTGTCGACCCAGATCTTGGCGCCCGCGATCGCGATCAGCCCGAACACCACGATGCTCACGCCGCCCATCACCGGCAGCGGAATGGCCTGGATCAGCGCGCCGAACTTCGGGCTGAAGCCCAGCACCAGCGCGATGACGGCCGCCACCACGAACACGGCGGTGGAGTAGATGCGCGTGGCCGCCATCACGCCGATGTTCTCGGCGTAGGTGGTCACGCCCGTGCCGCCTGCGGCGCCGCTCACCACCGTGGCGATGCCGTCGCCGATGAAGGCGCGGCCCATGTACGGGTCGAGGTTGCGGCCCGTCATGGCCGTCACCGCCTTCAGGTGACCGAGGTTCTCGGCCACCAGGATGATCGCCACGGGCGCGATCAGCAGCATCGCGTTGGCCGTGAACACCGGCGCCGTGAAGGTCGGCATGCCGAACCAGGCCGCGTTGGCGATGCCGCTCAGGTCCACCGGCTTGCCCATGCCCAGTCCGTTGGTCAGCGCGGCGTAGACCAGCGTGGCCAGGATCAGCCCCACCAGGATCAGCAGGCGCTGCAGCATGCCGCGCGTGAACACCGCCACCAGGCCCACGCAGAGGAAGGTCACGGCCTGCATCCAGGCGTCGAAGTTGCCGGCCGCCATGTTCTTGACCGGCACGCTCGCCAGGTTGAGCCCGATCACCGCCACCACCGCGCCCGTGACCACCGGCGGCATGAAGCGTTCGATCCAGCCCGTGCCGACGGCCTGCACGATGGCCCCGATCAGGATGTACACCACCCCGCAGGCCACGATGCCGCCCAGCGCCACCGCGATGTTGGCGTTGGGGCCCTTGCCCGCGTAGCCGCTGGCCGCGATCACCACGCCGATGAAGGCGAAGCTCGAGCCCAGGTAGCTGGGCACCTTGCCGCCGGTGACGAAGTAGAAGATCAGCGTGCCGATGCCGCTCATCAGGATCGCGATGTTGGGGTTGAAGCCCATCAGGATCGGCGCGAGCACCGTGGCTCCGAACATCGCGATGACGTGCTGCACGCCCATGGCGCCGGTCTGCAGCCAGGGCAGCCGCTCGTCGGGCGCGATGACCGCGCCGTTGGCCAGCGCGGACGCGGGCCGTTCAGTCCAGTTGAACATTCTTCTTTCTCCTCTTGTTGGGGTGTTGTGCGCGGTGGGGCCCGGAACGCTCCGGCTTTCCCGGGGCGTGATTGTGGGCGAGGAACACCGCCCTGAACACCGGCGCCACCCTGTGCCGGAGAAAGAAAAAGAACAGGGGAGAGGCGCCGCTCAGCGCGGCTGCAGCACCGCCATCGTGATGCGCGACACGCAGGTCAGCTCGCCCGCCTCGTTCGTCAGGTCGATCTGCCAGACCTGCGTGGTGCGCCCCCGGTGCACCGGCCGCGCCGTGCCGATCACCCAGCCGCTGGTGACCGAGCGGATGTGGTTGGCGTTGATGTCCAGGCCCACGGCCCGGTCGCCCTCGGGGGCCGAGTAGTGGGCGCCGCAGGAGCCCAGCGTCTCGGCCAGCACCACCGACACGCCGCCGTGCAGGATGCCGTAGGGCTGGCGGGTGCGCTCGTCCACCGGGCAGCGGGCGCGGATGAAGTCGTCGCCCACCTCCAGGAACTCCATGCCCAGCGTCGAGACGGCGGTGCCCACGTGGTTGCGCGTCAGCGCCTCGACGGAGATCTCTTTTTTCCAGATACGCATTCGGTGCTTCTTTCTTGCCTGTAACAGAGTGGCCAAAACTATAGCGATGGCGACTGACAAACCGAGTCGCCTTTGCGTGCTACCTTGCGCCGATGAAGCGCCCCCTCCGCCGCTGGCTCGCCGGCATCGCCATCGCGTTGCTGCTGAGCATCGGCGCGCTGGTGTGGGTGGTGGCCACGCGCCTGCCCACCGACGACGAGGTGGCCGCGAAGATCGCCGAAGGCTTCGAGAAGCGCTTCGGCGTCGCCCTGAAGATCGGTGGCGCCCACTGGACGCTGCTGCCGATGCCCGTGCTGGTGCTGTCCGACATCGCCACCGACCAGCCGCGACCCATCACCCTGCGCCGCCTCACCCTGCAGCTGCAGCCCGTGCCGCTGCTGCAGCGCGTCATTGCCGTGGACGACATCGAGATCGAGGGCCTGGTGCTGCCGCGTGCCTCGGTGCAGGCGTTCCGCGGCAAGGGGCCGAAACCGCAGGAGGGGGGCGGGGGCGTCGTCGCGCTGCCCGCGCCATGGACGCTCGCGCCCGTGCCCGTGGAACAGCTGCGCTGGCGTGACGTGACATGGATCGACCGGCGCGACATCGCGCTGGCCTACGACGGCGACATCCGCTTCGACCCCGGCTGGCGCCCGCGCCAGGCCCGGGTCGAGCGCTCCGGCCTGACACCGCCCGCGCGCCTGCGCCTCGACCGCCAGGCCGGGCAGGACCGCTGGCGCACCCGCATCGACGCGGGCGGCGGCACCTGGAACGGCGTCTCCCGCCTCGAGACCCAGCCCGACGGCAAGCTCCAGCTCTCGGCCGACCTGGAGCCGCGCCAGATCGACATCGAGAGCCTGGCGCAGGCCTTCGGCCGCAGCACCTCGGTGGCCGGCAAGTTCTCGGGCAACACCACGCTGGTGGCCGAGGCGGGCAGCGCCGACGAACTGGGCGCGCTGATCCGCAGCCTGCACACCCGCACCACCTTCTCGGTGCAGCCCGCCACGCTCACCAGGCTGGACGTGGCCAAGGCCGTCACCACCGCGGGCATCAGCCGCGGCGGCACCACCACGCTGGAAGAACTCAGCGGCACGCTCGACACCCAGGGCACCGAGGACGGCGTGGTGCTGCAGTACAGCAACCTCAAGGCCCGCTCGGGCGTGCTCAAGGCCAGCGGCAACCTGAAGCTGTTCAACCGCAAGCTCGACGGCGAGATCGCGGTGGACCTCGTTGATGGCGTGGTCGGCGTGCCGTTGAAGGTGAGCGGCACCATGAGCGACCCCGAACTCTCGCTGACCGGCGCCGCGCTGACCGGCGCGGCCATCGGCAGCGCGGTGCTGCCGGGCGTGGGCACCGCCATCGGGGCGCGCGTGGGGCAGCAGGTGGAGAAGATCTTCGGCGGGGGCAAGCCGAAGAAGCCGGTGCCCAAACCCAAGGCCCGGGCCAGGCCCTAGGCAAAGGCCTTGATGGCCGCCGGCACCGTCAGCACCGCCGTGTAGTAGCCCATGAACTGCACGCCGGTGTTGAACCCGATCGCACGCGACAACAGGCCGCCCAGCAGTCCCATCGTCAGGATCACCAGCAGCCCGAGCAGCTGGCCCTCCCACACGCTGATGACCACGATCAGTCCGACGAAGGTCGCGATGATCGCCTCGTGGCTCACCTTGCGCGACACGAACAGCGCCGCGCGGCGCGCGAAGTTCATGGTGAACGGATAGGCCACCAGCGCGGCCAGGACAACCGCCAGCATGCCGTAGCCCAGGAATTCCCAGTGGTTCAGCAGGTTGTGCAGGTTGTGCGTCTGGCCGCTGGCCGCATCGATGGTGAACACCGGCGGTGCGTTGAAGAGCGGCGCGGCCGGCCCGGCGGCCACCGGGCTCAGCGGCAGGCCGATGGCGATCAGCGGGATCAGCGCCTCGGCGATGTAGGTGGCCTCGGTCACGCCGTTGCGCGCGGCCAGCGTGGTGGTGAGCCGGTGGTACGCATGCCTGATGCGCGAGCCGACCAGCTCGCCCAGCACCACCGTCATCGCCACCGGGCTGAACACGAAGGTGGCGCTGGAGATCGCCGCCGTCGCGAAGGTCCACTTCACCTGTCCGCGGTCGAGCACCTTGAACGGGTTGGGAAAGTAGCCCGACCAGCCTTTCACGTCGGGCGCCAGAGAGAAGGTGCGGACCTTGTCGCGCTTCATGCGGGCACGCGCGGCGGGCGAGATCACCGAGAACAGGTCGGCCACCAGCGGCCCGATGGCGATGCCCAGGAAGTAGCTGATGCTGAGCTTCACGCCGTATTTGCCGGTAAGGGCCTGCAGCGCCACGATCACCATCACGAAGGGCACCAGCGTCGCCACCGAGGCCCAGCGCCCGCTGGAGAAATACGCGATGGCCACCGCAGCCGCCACGAAGATCCACGGCGCCGCCTTGGTGATGGCCGCGCCGTAGGGCGCCAGCAGCACCGCGAACAGCACGGCCAGCGGCACCGCGATGAAGGCCGCGATGATCGCGCCCGACACCATCTTGCGCAGCGCGATGTGCGGCACGCCCAGGTTGCGCAGCACGTTGGCATCCTGCAGCAGCGGCGTGGCCATGGTGTCGCCCGGAATGCCGAGCAGGGCCGTTGGCACCGCGTGCGTCATGTGCTTGGCGACGGCCGCCGCCAGGAAGAAGGTGAACACGCCCACCGGCGGCACGCCGAGCAGCACCACCAGCAGTGTGAGCGGCGCGAGCGTGGTGGTCTCGTCGGTGCCCGACACGAGGCCGATGGCCGCGAACACCACGGCGCCCACGAGGCCCATGCCGGTGGCCACGAGGATCTGGTTCAGGAGCGCGGCGTCGATCATTGCGCGGCTCCTTCGACGCGCCGGGCGCGGGGCTCGTACGACGCGAACAGCTCGTGGATCTCGAGCTCCTTCATCTCGCGCACCACCACGGGCGGCAGGTCGTCCATCGAGCCGAGGCCGCCGTGTTCGGCGGCCAGCTCGGCCAGCACCTCCTCGCGCCAGCGCGGATCGGCGTCAGTACCTTCGACGACTTCGCGCTTCGGCGTGAAGAGCTTCGCGCAGATCAGGCCCGACACCACGCAGCCGCCAAGGCCGGCGAGCATCGCGTAGGCCCGCGCCAGCTCGGGCGTGCCCACGGTGCTTGCGAGCACGCGACTGGCGACGAGGTAGCCCGTGAGGCTCACCGCGACGCCGATCGCGATCGACCACGCGAGGTGGCCCAGGTCGGCCGTGTCGCCCCATATCTCCACCAGCCGCCAGCGGGCGGGCGTTGCTTCTTCTGCGTTCATTTCTCGTTGTCTCCGTCTGTGGTTGTTCCGGCGACCACCTTGCGTGGCCGCCGCGGTCTTCCGCGTTGCCTGTCTGCCTGCCTACTTCCTGCGCAGCGCCTCGAGCAGCGCCACCGCGCGGTCGGTGCGCACGTCGTGCTCGGCGGCCATCTGCTTCGCCACCGCGTCGATCTCGTCGCCCGTGGCGCCCGCCACCAGTGCGATGTTGCGAGCGTGCAGCGCCATGTGGCCGCGCTGGATGCCTTCGGTGGCCAGCGCGCGCAGCGCGCCGAGGTTCTGCGCGAGGCCGACCGCCACGGCCACCTCGCCGAGCTCCTGCGCCGACTGCACGCCGAGAACCTTCAGCGCCAGCCGCGCCAGCGGATGCGTCTTCGTCGCGCCGCCCACCAGGCCGACGGGCATCGGCATCTCGATGGTGCCGACGAGCGCGCCGCCGTTGTCCTTCTCCCAGGTCGTGAGCGAGGTGTAGCGGCCGTTGCGGCAGGCGTAGGCATGCGCGCCTGCCTCCACCGCTCGCCAGTCGTTGCCGGTGGCGACGATCACCGGGTCGATGCCGTTCATGATTCCCTTGTTGTGCGTGGCTGCGCGGTAGGGGTCGACGGCTGCGAAGGTGTAGGCGTCGATCACGCCTTCCACCACTTCCTCGCCGCTGCGCTCGCGCGTGGCGAGCACGGCGGGTTCGAGCCGCACGCGTGCACGGGCGAGCCGCAGGTCGGCCAGGTTCGAGAGGATGCGCAGGCGCACCGTGCCGCCCGTGAGCTTCTCGACCAGCGGCGACACCGCCTCGGCCATCGTGTTGACCGTGTTCGCGCCCATCGCGTCGCGCACGTCGACGACCAGGTGCATCACCACCATCGGGCCGCGCGGCGTGCTGTCGAACACGTGCACCTCGATGTCGCGGCAACCGCCGCCCAGGCCGATGAGCACCTTGTCGCGGCTGTTGGCCACGGCAAGGATTTCGTCGCGCGCCCTCAGCAGCGCGAGCCGCGCGCCGTACGGGTCGGCAACGCCGATCAGCTGCACCTGCGCGCGCATCAGCGGCCCGGTGCTCGAGGCCTCGAAGCCGCCGCCTTCGCGCGCCAGCTTGGCCATGAAGGAGGCCGCGGCCACCACCGAGGGTTCTTCCACAGCCATCGGCACGAGGTACTCGCGGCCGTTCACGATGAAGTTGCCGGCCACGCCCAGCGGCAGCTCGAAGGTGCCGATCACGTTCTCGACCATGCCGTTGGCGCGCTCCACACCCAGGGCGCCGGGTCGGGTGAGCAGCGCCACCTCTTCGTCGCTCAGGGAGGCGGCCTGCGCTACGTGGGCAAAGCGCTGCGCGGGCGTGAGTGCGCGGAAATTGGGAATGCGGGAATCGGCGACCATCGTTGCGTGTCTCTTCGGAGGATGAATTCGGGAGCAGGCAATTTAGGTCGGCTGTACCGCCGGCGGAAGGCACAGTTTGGCGGGACAGTGCGGACAGTGGTGCGCGAAAGCGGACCGCTGTGTCACAGTCGGCGCCCATGACCACCATTGCCGACTCGCTCGCCGAGACTCTCGCGCGCCAGATCGCCAGCGGCGCCTACAAGGCCGGCGACAAGCTCCCTTCTCTGCGCGAACTTGCGCAACTGCACAGCTACGCCAAGAACACCGTCGTGGCCGCCTTCGAGCTGCTGGTGTCGCGCGGGCTGGTCGAGCCGCGTCGCGGTTCGGGCTACTTCGTGCTGCCGCAGCAGGCGGTCAAGCCGGTGGAAGAAGACGCAGGCAGCCTCGGCCGCGCCATGGACATCGTGTGGCTCATGCGCGAGCAGCTCAAGACGCAGCCCGATGCGATCGCCGTGGGCGACGGTTTTCCGCCGGTCGAATGGCTGGCCGACGTGCGGCTCGACAAGTACCACCCCAAGGTGGTCCGCACGGGGCTCGGCGCGCTGTTTCGCTACGGCAGCCGCTTCGGCTACGCGCCGCTGCGCGACCACCTCGTGCGCAAGCTCGCCGACTTCGGCATCGGCGCCGAGCCGCGGCAGATCGTGCTCACGCACGGCGCCAACGAGGCGATGGACATCGTCATCCGCTACTTCGTGCCGCCGGGCGGCAAGGTGCTGGTGGACGACCCGGGCTACTACCCGCTGTTCGGCAAGCTCAAGCTTGCGGGCGCGCAGGTGCTGGGTGTGCCGCGCCTGGCCGACGGGCCCGACCTCGAGGCGCTGGAGCGCCTGCTCGTCGCCGAGCGGCCGCGCCTGTTCTTCACGCAGTCGATCGCGCACAACCCCACCGGCTCCGACATCTCGCCCGCCAAGGCATTCCGCGTGCTGCAGCTCGCGCAGAAGCACGACCTGCTGATCGTCGAGAACGATCCGCTGGCCGACTTCAAGCCCACCTCGCTGCCGCGCCTGGCCGCGCTCGACCAGCTGGAGCGCACGATCTACATCGGCAGCTTCTCCAAGTCGTTCTCGGCGGCGCTGCGCGTGGGCTTCATCGCCTGCGGCGCGGACCTGGCGAGCGACCTCGCGGACCTGAAGGCGCTGATCCACGTGAGCAGCTCGGAGTATTGCGAGCGCACGGTCGACGTGATCCTGAGCGAGGGCCACTACCAGCGGCACTTGAACCGCCTGCAGGCAAGGCTGGGCGAGGCCACGCGCAATGCGATCAGGCTCTTCGAGTCGGTCGATGCGGAGGTGTTCGCGCGCACTCCGCAGTCGCTCTACGTGTGGGCCGCGCTGCCCGGCGTGGCCGACTCGCTGGCCTTCGCGAAGGAGCTGTTGCCCCGCAAGATCGTGATGGCGCCGGGGCGCATCTTCAGCGTCGACTCGACGCAGGTGTCGCGCTGGTCGCGCTTCAACGTGGGCGCCATGGCGGATCCGCGTTTCGCCAAGGCGTTGCGCACCACGCTGCGCCGGCTGGGTGCCTAGGCGCGTGCGTTTCAGTGCCTGAACTCGCCGTGCCGGCCCGCGCCGCCGGCAAAGCGCGCGGCACCGGCGGCGCCCTCGGCGAAGACCACCGGCACGCCCTGCGCGCCCTCGTGGCGCAGCGCCTCTGCGAGCGGCATGTTCCATTGCTCGTAGGCGGAGCGGCGGTCGGCCAGCATGCATTGCTGCGGGAAGGCGGAAAGCTGATGGGCCAGTTCCTGCGCGGCGGCCAGCGCGCCGCCGGGCGGCGTCATGCGGTTGACCAAGCCCATCGCCAGCGCCTCGGGGGCGCCCACCGGGCGGCCCGAAAGAATCATGTCGAGTGCGCGCCCCATGCCCACGATGCGCGGCAGCCGCACGGTGCCGCCGTCGATCAGCGGCACGCCCCAGCGGCGGCAGAACACGCCGAACACCGCGTCCTCGTCGGCCACGCGCAGATCGGCCAGCAGCGCTAGTTCGAGGCCGCCCGCCACCGCGAAGCCGTTCACCGCGGCGATCAGCGGCTTCGACAGTGCCATGCGCGTCGGCCCCATCGGGCCGCTGCCACCGCCTTGGGGGTCGAGCTCGTTGCGGCGGGCCGGGTCGCCCACGGCGGAGAGGTCGGCGCCCGCGCAGAAATTGCCGCCCGCGCCGGTCAGCACCGCGACGCGCAGGGCATCTTCGGCCTCGAACCGGCCGAAGGCTTCGCGCAGTTCGGCCGCCACCAGGCCGTCGACCGCATTGCGCTTGTCAGGCCGGTTCAAGGTGATGGTGCAGACGGCGCCATCTGTGTCGCAGCTCACGTATTGCATGGCCATGCGCGCGTCCTTCCGGGGCAAAATCCCATCCTAAAAAATATTTCTTCATTTCGCAACGATGGACAAAGTATGTAATGTGCCGGTGGCGTTCCCCAGCGCCCCCGACCTGATCCTCGACCTGCTCGTGGCCGACGGCGGCACGCTCAGCGCGCAGTCGCTGTGCCGCGCGGGTGCGCTCATGGGCATCGGCGAGTCGACCCTGCGCGTGGGCCTGACGCGGCTGGCGGCCGAGGGCAAGATCGCCCGCGGCGAGCGCGGCAACTATTCGCTCGACCGGCGCGGCGCGGCGCTCTCCCGCGCGGTCGACGACTGGCGGCACAAGCAGGCGCAGGCCGTCGCATGGCGCGGCGACTGGCTCGCGGTGCACGACGCCGGCGTGCCGCGCACCGACAAGACGGCATGGCGCCATCACGGGCTCGCGCTGTCGCTGCGCGGATTCGCGGCGCTGCGCCCGGGCCTGCACGTGCGGCCCGACAACCTCGCGGGCGGGCTGGAGGCCGAACGCGAGCAGCTGGCGGCGTTGGGGCTCGAGCCCAGCGCGCTGGTGTTCCGGCTGGCCGACCTCGACGATGCGGCGCAGGCGGCGGCGCGCAAGCTGTGGAACGTGCGCGCGCTGGAGGCCGACTACCGCCGCCTGCAAACGGGCCTGGAACGCAGCGAGAAGCGGCTGCGCAACCAGAAGCTCGAAACCGCTACGCGCGAGTCGCTGCTGCTGGGGCGCGCCGTGATCGGGCATCTCATCCGCGATCCGCTGCTGCCGTCCGAGCTGATGTCGCCGAAGCCGCGCACGGCGCTGCTCGCCGCCACCCGCCGCTACCAGGACAAGGCGCTGGTCCTGTGGCGCAAATGGCTGGCGCAGACCGACGCCTGAGTCCGGCCCCGTTCAGCCGTCCAGCCGCACCACCTGCGCGTTGCCGCCAGCGGCCGTGCGTGCATGCAGCCGCTCGACCTCGGCCGCACGCCGCGTCAGCACCGCGCGCTGGTTGAGGTAGCCTTTGTCGGTGATCTCGCCCGCATCGAGGTTCGGCGGCTCTGCCAGCACCAGCGCGCAGGCCGGGCATTGCGAGGAGCCCGCGCCTTCGTCGCGCAGAGATCGCAGCACGCCGGCGATGCGCTCGCCCAGTGCCTGTGGTGCAAGCGCGGCGCCCTGTGGGCTCGCGAACACCAGCATGCCGATCTCGTCGCGGTCGTGGCCCGTGAGCACCACGTCCTGCACATGTGGCGCGAGCATCGACACCAGCTTCACGCGCAGCGTGCCCACCGAGACCCAGGTGCCGGTCGAGAGCTTGAAGTCTTCCGCCACGCGGCCGTTGAAGATCACGCCCCGCGCGGGTTGCGCCGGGTCGGTCAGGAAGCCTGCGTCGCCGATGCGGTAGTAGCCTTCTTCGTCGAAGGCTTGCGCAGTCTCGCGCGGGGCGTCGCGGTAGCCCGGAAACACCGACACGCCCTTGACGCGCATCTCCAGCTTCTCGCCGTTGGGCACGAACTTCAGCTCCAGCCCCGGCAGCGGTGCGCCGATGCAGCCGGCGCCGTCGAGCTTCCAGTGCGCCGAGGTGATGGCGGGCGACGTCTCGGTCGCGCCCCACGAGGTGGTGAGCCACAGTGGCCGCGCCGGTCGCACCCTCCGGGCCACCGCCTCGAGCCGTTGCCATGTGGAGGGCGCGAGCGCCGCCGCCGCGTAGAAGGCAAGGCGCAACCGCGAGAACACCTCGGCGGCCAGCGCGTCGTCGGCCTCCAGGAACGGCAGCAGCATGTCGAAGCCGCGAGGCACGTTGAACAGCAGCGTGGGCTTCACTTCGCGCAGGTTGCGCACCGTCTTCTCGATCAGGCCCGGCGCGGGCCGGCCCTCGTCGATGTAGAGCGCGCCGCCGTGGCACAGCACCATGTGCAGGTTGTGGTTGGCGCCGAAGGTGTGGCTCCAGGGCAGCCAGTCGACCAGCACCGGCTTTTCCTGCGCGAGGAAGCGCCAGGTCTGCGCCATCATCTGCTGGTTGGCGCACAGCATGCGGTGCGTGTTGATGACCACCTTGGGCTTGCCGGTGGAGCCGGAGGTCAGCAGGTACTTGGCGTGCGTGTCGGGCAGCACGCTGGCGAAGGCCTGCATGACGGCGGGCGTTTCCTTCGCCGCGAGCAGGCTGTCGAACGACAACGCGCCGGGATGCGCATCGGCGTTGCGGCTGAACACTGTGACCGCCTCGACGCCGCAGCCCGCGAGCGAGCCGCCGTACACCCTGGCGTCGGATGCGTAGATCAGCCCCGGCTTCAGCGCCTGCAGCATGCCGTGCAGCCGCGACGGGTCTTTCGCCATGCGCGAGTAGGCGCTGGAAAGCGAGCAGGCGGTGCGGCCGACGTGCATGGCCGCGAGCATCAGCACCGCGTGGTCGATGGCGTTGTCCGAAAGGATCACCAACGGCTGGCCGGCCGGCAGGTTCAGGTCGAGCAGGCCCTGCGCCACTGCGCCTACCGCTTGGCGCAGCGCGCGGTAGTCGAGCTTGCGCCAGCCTTCGCCGCTCTCGTCGCGCTCCGCGAAGGCCAGCGCGTCGGGCGTTTCGCTTGCCCAGCGCTCGATCCATTCGCCGATGCAGCGCGCATAGGGCTTCAGCGCCATCGGCGAACGCAGCGCGAAGGAGCCGTCGTCGAAGTCGATGCGCACCGTGCGGGGCGGGGCGATCAGGCTTTCGTCTTGGAGGAAGTCGGTCATTTCAATCGAGTCTGCCGGTGTCGCTCTTGGCGCGAATCAGGTTTAACAGCAGGGTGTCGCGGGCGGATTCGAGATCTGCCGCAAGGCGGAGACCAAGCTCCTCGGCCACGCCCTGCGCCACCTTCTGCTTGAGACCGGCCGTCATCGACGGCGCGCCCAGGTCCTTCCACCAGTCCTCGATCGGCCCGCCCAGGTGCGCGAGCACATGCTCGATGCCCCCTGCGCCGCCCGAGAGATGCAGATTCATGAACGGCCCCATCACCGCCCAGCGCAGGCCGGGCCCGTGCGCGATGGCTGCGTCGATGTCGGCCACGCTCGCCACGCCCTGGTCGACCAGATGGAAGGCCTCGCGCCACAGCGCGGCCTGCAGCCGGTTGGCGATGTGGCCTTTCACCTCGCGCTTCACATGGATCGGCCGCTTGCCGATGGCTGCGTAGAACGCCATCGTGCGTTCGATGACCTCGGCGGAGGTCTGCTCGCCGCCAATCACTTCCACCAGCGGGATCAGATGCGGCGGGTTGAACGGATGCCCCAGCACCACGCGCTGCGGATGCGCGCAGCCCGACTGCACGCCGCTGATCGCCAGGCCCGAGGAACTCGAGGCGAGGATGGTCTCGGGCGGCGCGGCCGCGTCCATGCGGCGGAACAGGTCGATCTTGAAATCCATGCGCTCGGGGCCGTTCTCCTGCACGAAGTCGGCCACCGAGACGGCGTCTTCCAGGCTGTCGTGGAAGCGCAGGCGGTCTACCGAGGCGCCCGGCGCGAGGCCGAAGCGCTCCAGCGTCGGCCAGTGCCGCGCCACGGCTTCGCGCAGCCTCTCTTCCGCGCCGGGAGAGGGGTCGGTCGCGTTCACGTCGAGCCCGTGCGCGAGGAAGTACGCGGCCCAGCTCGCGCCGATCACGCCGGTGCCGACCACCGCCACGCGTCTGATTTCCAGCAAGGATGTGCTCATGTCGCTCATGTCGCTCATGTCGATTTCCACCGCGCGCAGCGGCTCTCAGCCTTCGTTGTCCATGCGGCCTCGCCCCGGATCGGCTCGACCACCTTGTAGTAGTCCCAGGGTTCCTTCGACTCGGCCGGCGCCTTCACCTGCATCAGGTGCATGTCGTGCACCATCAGCCCGTCGTCGCGCAGCCAGCCGCCCTTGACGAACATGTCATTGAACTTCGTCTTGCGCAACTGCGCCATCACCTTGTCGGCATCGTCGCTGCCCGCGGCTTTCACCGCCTGCAGGTACTGCAGCGCGGCCGAGTAGTCGCCGGCGTGGAAGGAGGAGGGCATGCGCTTGTGCCTGTCGAAGAAGCGGCGCGACCACTCGCGCGCCTCGGGGCTCTGGTTCCAGTACCAGCTGTCGGTGAGGTACATGCCCTGCGACGTCTTCAGGCCCAGCGCATGCACGTCGTTGATGGTGATGATCATGCCGGCCAGCTTCATGTTCTTGCCGAGGCCGAATTCCGCCGCCGATTTGATGGCGTTGACCGTGTCGCCGCCCGCGTTGGCCAGCGCCAGCACCTGTGCCTTCGAGTTCTGCGCCTGCAGCATGAAGGAAGAGAAGTCGCTCGCGCCCAGCGGGTGCTTGACCGAGCCGGCCACCGTACCGCCGCTCGCCAGCACGGTCTTGGTCGCGTCGTTCTGCAGCGCTGCGCCGAAGGCATAGTCGGCTGCCACGAAGTACCAGCTCCTGCCGCCGGCCTTGACCACCGCGCTCGCGGTGCCGCGCGCCATGGCCACCGTGTCGTAGGCGTAGTGCACCGTGTAGGGCGAGCAATACTCGTTGGTGAGGCTGGACGCGCCCGAGCCCACCACGAAGTAGGGCTTCTTCTTGTCGGCCGCCACGCCCGCCATGGCAATGGCCGCGCCCGAGTTGACGCCGCCGATAAGCATGTCGACCTTCTGCACGTCGAACCACTCGCGCGCCTTGGCGGCGGCGATGTCGGGCTTGTTCTGGTGGTCGGCCGTGACCAGCTCGATCTTCTTGCCGTCGATGGCTCCGCCCATGTCGGCGATCGCCATGCGGATGGCTTCGGCGCCGGCCGGGCCGTCGTAGTCGCGGTAGATGCCCGACATGTCGCTGATGAAGCCGATGCGGATCGTGTCGTCGGACACCTGGGCCGATGCGCCGGCGGCGAATGCCATGCCGATGGCAGTGGCGAGGGCGGTGCGGGAAAGAGTGTTCATGTGCTTGTCTCCGTTGATCGTTCTTGTCGTCCGTGCCCTCAGCCCAGCGCGAACTCGGGCCTCGGCGTGCCCACGCGCGGCAGGCCCATCATCTGCCGCGCCTCGGCGGGCGTGGCCACTTCCATGTCGAGCTCGCGGATCACCCGCACGATGCGCTCGGTGAGCTGCACGTTGGTGGCCAGCTCGCCCTGGCGGAAGTAGAGGTTGTCTTCCAGGCCCACGCGCGCATGGCCGCCCAGCAGCAGCGCCGCCACGTTGGCTTCGAGCTGCGACATGCCGATGCCGCTCACGCCGAAGATGGCGCCCTTGGGCAGCGTGTCGACCATCATCTGCAGGTTGCGCGGCGAATACGGCATCGCGTTCTGGAAGTTGCGGTGCACGTTCATCACCAGGTTGATGAAGTAGGGCTCGTCGTCGTGGCCTTCGCCGATCAGCGTGGTCGTGTCCTGCAGGATGTGCGTGGGGCTGAACACCTCCCACTCGGGCTTGATGCCGCGCGCCTTCATGCCGGCGGCCAGCTCGCGGCCGCGGGTGATGGGCGTGTCCATCAGGATCTGCCTGCCCTCGAAGCTCAGGTTGAGCGTGGTGGCGTCGAGCGTGCACATCTCGGCGCCTGCGTCCATGCCCTTGATGCGCTCTTCCCACGCGATCTCCCAGCGGTCGCCGGCCAGCGGCTTCACCATGTCGCCGTGCACGCCGCCGCCGGTGGAGTTGTTGATGACGATGTCGCTGCCGCCAGCGCGGATGCGGCTGTTGATGTCGCGGTACACCTCGGCGTTGCAGGTGGCGCCGTCGTCCGGGCGGCGCGCGTGGATCGCGACCACGCTGGCACCGGCGTTCCAGCAGCGCAGCACGTCGGCGGCGATCTCGGCGGGCTGGGTGGGGAGGTGGGGGTTCTGCGACTTGTGCGCCATGCCGCCGGTCGGGGCGATGGTCACGATCACTTTGCGCTTCGACATGCTCGGGGGCTCCTGGTGTCTTTCATGGGGGCGTGCAATTATTTTTTTGGGTGCCGATTCACTCAGTCATCGCGACGACATTTGGGGGCAGGGTTTACCTGCGCCACCGGCTAAAGTTGCCCCTGCGCCATCGCGCGCTTCAAGGAGAACCCGTGAAACTGCTGCCCCTCCTCCTGGCCGCCTCGGCGGCGCTGGCCTCGACCTGGACCGCTGCGCAACCGGCGGCGGCGGCGCCCACCACCTGCGAGGCCAAGCGCGAGGCCATCGGCCGCGACATCGAGGAGGCCAAGGCCAGGGGCCAGAAGCAACGCTTGCGCGGGCTGGAAAAGGCGTTGAGCGAGGTGCGCCACAACTGCACTGAGGCGAAACTGGCGGCGGAGCATCAGAAGCGCATCCGCGCCCAGGAGCGCGAAGTGGCGAAACGCGAACGCGACCTGCGCGACGCCCGGCGCAACGGCGGCGCCGACAAGGTGGCCAAGCGCGAGGACAAGCTGCGCGAGGCGCAGGCGGAACTGCGGCAGCTCAAGGGCGCGCAGTAGGCAAGAAAGCAAGAAGAACCGAACACGACAGGGGCTCGCAGAGCCATCCGTTTTCCATCCCATGCCCACGACCAGGCCGACCCCCCGTTCGGCATCGCTGACGATCCCCCAACTGCTGCAAGGTTCGGCCTGGTTCCCTCTGCTCGACGTGAGCGCGGGCGAGCGCGTGCTCGACGAGATGCGCGAGGTCGAGGTGGCGGCCGGCGCCGCGCTGTGCCGGCGCGGGGACACGCCGCTGCATTGGTACGGCACGCTCGAAGGGCTGCTCAAGTGGTCGATCACCTCGAGCGACGGACGCTCCGTGACCTTCGGCGGTCTTTCGGTGGGCAGCTGGTTCGGCGAGGGCACGCTGCTGCGCGCGCTGCCGCGTTCGGCCGACATCATCGCGCTGCGGCCCAGCCGCGTGGCGCAGCTGCCGCTGGAAACCTTCGAGTGGCTGCACCGCACGCAGCGCGGCTTCGACCACTTCCTGCTGCAGCAGATCAACGAGCGGCTGCACTGGTTCATGGGCAACTACGCGGCGCATCGCCTGCTGGACGCCGACAGCCAGGTGGCGCGCGCGCTGGCGGGGCTGTTCCACCCGTGGCTGCATCCGGGGAGCGAGCCGCATCTGCAGACTTCGCAGGAAGAGATCGCCAATCTTTCCGGCGTGTCGCGGCAGCGGTGCAACGCGGCGCTGAACCGGCTGAAGGAAGCGGGCTTTCTTCGGATCGAGTACGGGGGAATCACCGTGATCGACCTCGAAGGGCTGCGTCGATTCATCGAGTAAGGAGCGAAATTC
>NZ_RXFS01000008.1 GCF_003952185.1 Variovorax sp. 679
TATTCGTACAGTCTTTGGCCGCAAGCCCGGATCGGCGCCGCACGCGCCGGGGCGATGAACCATGAACCAATTTGAGCTTTTCTTCCCGCGAGTGGCGGTGGCAACGTTGCTGCCTCAGCAGGATCTGCCGGCGCCGCCGCCGGAGTCGTCATTTCCAGAGGCGGAGCGCGACGAACCGTTCCTGTTCGAAGACGTCGAAGTCGAAGCGCGCGTCTCCTACACCGTCCGGCTCGCGGACTATTCGCACCCAGCCGCCGACGCGGTGAAAGTCGCCGAGCAGCGCTTCCGGCGAGAGATCGACCGGCAACTGGGCGACGACGTCGTCGAGGCGTTGCGCGCATTCCAGAACGCGAGCGAGTCGAGCGAAAGCGATCTGTCGAAGGCGGAGATCGCAATGGCCAGGCGGTGGGCCAAGGCCTACGACGCGGCGCGCACCGCGGGTTTTCGCGACCTGGGTGAAACCGACGAGGCTTTCTTCGACGTGCGGCCTGTCTGAGCCGTGTAGCTGACGGCCGCGCCGGGTTGCTGCGAATCCGGCCTGAGATGTGTCAAAGTCCGCAAGGCACTCCAGACATCAATGCTCCGAAAGCAGACAGTGTTTCGTCGACCATCCATCACCTTCCGGACAACGGCCTTCGTCGCCGTCGTCTGCCTCGCCCTCGTGGCGCTCGACTTCCTGAACAGCTGGCATTCCCGCGGTGTCCAGCTCAAGCAGATGAGCGTTGCCACGTCGAATCTCGCGCGCGCGATGTCGCAGCAGGCGGACGACACGATCAAGCAGGCCGATACCGCGCTGATCGGCATCGTCGAGCGCATCCAGCACGACGGTACGGGGCCGGCGGCTCTTGGGCGGCTTCACAAGCTGATGGCGGTGCGGGTGGAGGAACTCCCCCAGCTTGACGCGCTTCACGTCTACGACAAGGACGGAAACTGGGTCGTCAACTCCCGGCAGGAACCACCGCAGAACCTGAACAACGCGCAGCGCGAGTACTTCGTCTTCCATCGCGAGCACACGGAGCGCGGCCCGCATATTGGCGTGCCGGTGAAGAGCCGGGTCAACGGCAAGCTGCTCATTCCCGTCTCGCGGCGCATCGACAACCCGGACGGCAGCTTCGCCGGGGTGGCGCTCGCGACGATCGACGTCGACTTCTTCGCCAAGTTCTACGACAGCCTCGACATAGGCGAAGCCGGTGCGGTGGCGCTGATCCTCGAGAACGGGACGATGATGACCCGCCGGCCCTTCAGCGTCGAGATGGTCGGGCGGAACATGCGCGAAACCGGGCTCTTCCGGGCATACACGGACCAGAGGCCGGTCGGCACGGCCGAGATCCTGTCGGCGCAGGACGGCGTCACGCGCCTGAACAGCTTCCAGCGCCTTGCCAACTATCCGTTGTTCGCAACGGCAGCTCTTTCCAAGGACGAGATCCTCTCCGCGTGGTGGCGCGAAACGCTCTGGCATACCGGGGGCGTGATTCTCCTGACTTCGATCGTCGCTTTTGTCGGCTGGCGGCTGGTCAGGCAGATGGAGCTGCAGAACAAGACGGAGGCCGAACTGCGGCGGGCGCGCGACGCGCTGGAAAAGCTCAACAAGACCCTGAACACCCTCGCCATGGAAGACGGCCTCACGGGGCTGGCGAACCGCCGGCAGTTCGACGTGACGCTCGACAGCGAATTCAGCCGCGCCATGCGGGACGCGAGCACGCTGGCGCTCATATTGATCGATGTCGACTGCTTCAAGCAGTACAACGACATCTACGGCCACGCGGCCGGGGACGAGTGCCTGCAGACGATCGGCCGCACGATCGCAGACCTCGCGGCCCGGCGTCCGGGCGACCTTGCCGCGCGGTATGGCGGGGAAGAGCTGGCCGTGCTGCTGCCGAATACCGACGTGGCTGCTGCCGCCGTCCTCGCGGAGAAGATCCGCAGCGCGGTTCGGAACCTGGAGATCGTGCATGCCGGCATGCCCGGCGGGTTCGTGACCCTGAGTGCCGGCGTGGATGCCTTCAGTCCGGCGGACACCCCAAGTCCTCCGAAGGAGCTGATCCTTTCAGCCGACAGGGCGCTCTACGCGGCCAAGATGGGAGGCCGCAATCGCGTCTGCACTGCGATGCGTTCGACGGAGACATGAGCGGGGGCCAGGTCGTTCCGGTGCCGGGCACAGGCGATACGCGCAAAGCGCATAAGCAAGCGCGATAAGCGGATTTCCCTCCGGACCGCATCACGGGCAAGACTCGAAGACTATTCACAGCACAGCCTTCTTCTCCGGGTGTCCGGCATGTCCAAATCTCCACGCCCGCTTCGCCTCGGATTCTTCAGCCGCCTGCTCGACGATGCTCCCGCCGCGGAGCGCTACCGCCTGGTCGCCGCGCAGATCGTCCATGCCGAGGCCCTCGGCTTCGATTCGGCCTGGGTGGCGCAGCATCACTTTCACGAGCATGGGGGCAGGCTGCCGTCGCCTTTCGTCTTCCTGGCCTACGTGGCTTCGCGCATCCGGCGCATCAGGCTGGGCACCGGCATCGTCACGCTGCCGCTGGAAAACGCCGTGCGCGTGGCCGAGGACGCGATCGTGCTGGACCTGCTCTCGGGTGGCCGGCTCGAAGTGGGTGTGGGAACGGGCGGCACGCCCGAGTCTTTCGCGGCCTTCGGGCTGGATGGCAACGATCGTTCGGCCATCTTCGCCAGGCAACTCGCTGTGGTGCGCTCGGCGTGGGCCGGACGGCAGCTGGCTGGCGGCGACACGCTGTATCCCTCGGGCTCGCAGTTGCCGGGCCGCATCTGGCAGGCCACGTTTTCCGTGAGCGGTGGCACGTGCGCAGGAGAGGCGGGCGATGGCCTCATGCTCTCGCGCACGCAGCCTCGCCCGGAGCACGCGCCGCATGCCTCGCCAAGTCTCCGTACTTCCGCCTGCTGGCACGCGACCCGGACACCCTGGGCGCCCGCACGCGCACCGACAAGGACATCTTCTACAACCCCGAAGCCGGCCTGCCACGTGCCGAGCGCGAGCTCTCGGCCGCCACGGCCTCGCGCTACAACGGCTGCATCTACTGCGTGTTGGTGCACGCGCGCTTCGCCTCGCATTTCTCGCAGCGCACGGACGATGTGCAACGGCTGCTCAAATCGGCTGATGCTGTCGCTGGGAGAGCCGCAGGCGCCGGCGAGGGGCTGACCTGCTTCACGACAGCAGGTTCAGCAGCCAGCCCAGGAAATGGCCGATGGCAACCAGTGCGGCCCAGAGGGCGCGAAGTGCGTCGAGCAAATCAAGCGTCCCGCGACGGCTCGGCCGAAGCTAGCGAGGGCCGAAACCCGGCCCCGGCCCGCCATGACCGCCGTGACCGAAGAATGCGCCCAGGAAAGCCGCGGCAATGATCCCGGTGGCCACGGCCACAAGAACATATTGCCCGTCGACATAGCGCCAAGCATAGCCCTGCGGGGGCTCGTAGAGACCTCTGGATTGCCAGTCGTTCACGCCGTAAGCCTCGCCCTGATACCCGGGCGGCAGCGGTGAACCAGGCACCAGCGTCACGTTGGCGGTGGCCGGCGGCGGTGCGACCACGCAGCCGCTGAGTGTGGTCGACATGGCAACGACGACAGTCGTGGCGACGGTGGTGAGTTTCCGGGTGATGTATCGCATCTGGGTTGAGCTCCTCTGGGCAAAAGGGAGGCTCAGCCTATGGCGCTACTTGGGTTGAAATTTGGAGGGCGTGGAGGGGTAGGGGATTGATACGGGCAGCTGTGCGTTCGGGGCGCGATCAGGTCTAGGGACTTTTCGCGCGAAACTTGCTCACTGCATCGAAAAACAGGCGCTTCGATTTTTCGCGGTCGGGGCCGCCGATCACCAGCAAGTTGACCAGCTTCCGTTGCGTCACATACCCGAGATACAGAAAGATGCGCTGAGCGTCGGCATCCACGGCATAGCTCATCTCGGCTCCAACCCCTCCGGAATGTGGCCGCGCCATTCGCCACAGGGTTTCCACGCGACCGGGATATGTCTGGCTGTAGAACTCGATCTGGGCATTCACGTTGCGTTCGGCCGCATCCAGATCACTTTCTTCCAGCGTTTCGAAAGTCCGCAGACTCAGGATGATCGAGGCGTCTTCCGCCTCCGATTGGAAATTTAAGGTGTCGGGATCGTCGTTACCGAGTGCCTTCCAGTGCAGGGGGAGGTCGATGTAGAACTCCTCATGAGCGTGCCGAACGGTAGCGGCCGCGTCGGTTCCGATGGGGGAGGACTGTTCTTGGGGCGGCTTTTCGTGCGAGGGCATGAACATTCCTTGTCGATGGCCCGAAAGCAGCGCGAAGGGCTGGGCGGCGAAGACGATGCCGCAGGGGCTTCGTGGGCACTGGATTGGCCTGCCCGGAGGGGATCGAACCCCCGACAACCTGCTTAGAAGGCAGGTGCTCTATCCAACTGAGCTACGGGCAGATTTGAGGCCGGAGAGAAGCCAGGAAAATCAACGACTTAGGCGTCTTTGCTTCCGGGCCGGCCGCCGCGGATTCTACCCAGTTCCGCACCTCGCCTTGCGCAGTGAGGCGCTTGGTCGACTCCGCTATGGAGCCAGAACGAAAAATGCACACAGCCCGCCATGTGACTGTGTGCATTTCGATTTTTTGGTCGGGGCGAAAGGATTCGAACCTTCGACCCTCTGGTCCCAAACCAGATGCGCTACCAGGCTGCGCTACACCCCGACAAGCCTTCTATTCTAGCCCGGATATGGGCCCTATCGCTTCTGGTACTGCGTCTTGCCGAAAAGAATCTCTCGCTCCTTGTCGCCGGTGATCGGCTGGCGCAGGTCGGCAAGCACTTTCACGCCTCGTTGCACGGCCGGCCGCGCGGCGATGCCGTCGAACCATTCCTTCAGGTAGGGGAAGTCGGTGAGGGTGATGCCCTGGTTTTCCCAGCTCCGCAGCCACGGGAAGATGGCGATGTCGGCAATCGAATAGCTCTTGCCTGCGATGAACTTGTTCTTCGACAGCTGCTTGTCGATCACGCCGTAGATGCGCTTGGCTTCGTTGCTGTAGCGGTCGATCGCATAGGCGATCTTCTCGGGCGCGTAGATGCGGAAGTGATGTGCCTGTCCGAGCATGGGGCCGACGCCGCCCATCTGGAACATCAGCCACTGCAGCACGTCGTAGCGCTCGCGGTCGCCGGTGGGGAGGAACTTGCCGGTCTTGCCTGCCAGGTAGACGAGGATGGCGCCCGATTCGAAGAGAGAAATCGGCTTGCCGTCCGGACCGTCGGGGTCGGTAATGGCGGGGATCTTGTTGTTGGGGCTGATCCGCAGGAAGTCGGGCGCGAACTGGTCGCCCTTGCCGATGTTCACGGGGTGCGCGCGATACGGCAGCTCGCACTCCTCCAGCATGATGTGAATCTTGTGGCCGTTCGGCGTGGGCCACGAATAGACCTCGATGGGCGATGCGGACATGTTGTCTGGCACTCCGGTGATGGGACGTGTGTGATGCGAGCCCGGCAGCATATACGTGCGATTTCAAACGCGCGCAGGCGCGGGAATTCGCAATCTGCTCAGCGGAATCTCAGCCGACCTGCTTTTCGTGCGCGTTGCACCACATCCAGCTCTCGCCGGGCTCGAGCGAGCGGATGACGGGGTGGCCTTCGGCATGCGAATGCCTTGTCGCATGACGGTTCTTCGACGAATCGCAGCAGCCGACGTGGCCGCAGTGCACGCACAGGCGAAGGTGGACCCAGGTGTCACCGGTCTTCAGGCAGTCTTCGCAACCGCGCTGCTGTTGCGCATGGGGCTGCGCGATCTCGGTGGGTACGTGGTCGCAGGGCTTGATTGGCAACTTCGGACTCCTTCTTTCTTCTTGGGTGGTCTCGGATTCGCGGATGAATGGATGCCTGCTTCAGGCCACGGCCGAGGATTGCGACAGATGCTGGTGGATCAGTGCAACCGCTGCCGCGCCTTCGCCGATTGCGCCGCCCACGCGTTTGACCGAACCTGAACGCACATCGCCGACGGCGAACACGCCCGGCACGCTCGATTCGAGCGCCGTCGATGGCCGGGCCGGAAAGCCGGGGCTGGCAGCAGCGCCGGTCAGTACGAAGCCATGCTTGTCGACCGTCACCCCGCAGCCTTCGAGCCACGAGGTTTCCGGTTCCGCGCCGACGAAGAGAAAGATGTTGCGCGCCGCGCAGTCATGCTCGTTGCCGGAGGTGTGACAGCGCCATGTTGCGCCGGTGAGCCCTTCGTCGGAGCCGCCGTGCAGGCGAACGAGTTCGGTGTGTGGCTGCAGCGAGATGTTCGGCGTGGCTTCGATGCGGTCGATCAGGTAGCGCGACATGCTGGCCGCGAGCGATGGCCCGCGCACCAGCACGTTGACCTTGGCTGCATGACGCGACAGGAATACCGCCGCCTGGCCGGCCGAATTGCCGCCACCGACCAGCGCCACCTCTTGCTGCGAGCAGATCTTCGCCTCGATCGCGGAAGCCCAGTACCAGACGCCGCGGCCCTCGAATTCGGCAAGACGCGGAACATCGGGGCGCCGGTAGCGCGCACCGCTGGCGATGACCACCGTGCGCGCGTGGATCGTGCGGCCATCGGCCAGTGCAATGGCCAGGCTCTCGAGCGGGTTGTCGCGAGAGCAGTCGAGCGAGACGACCTTGGCCGGGATCAGCATCTCGACGCCGAATTTCTGCGCCTGCACGAAGGCACGCCCCGCCAGTGCCTGTCCGGAGATGCCGGTCGGGAAACCCAGGTAGTTCTCGATGCGCGCGCTGGCGCCGGCCTGGCCGCCGAAAGCACGGCAATCGAGCACGATCACGCGCAATCCTTCGGAGGCCGCGTACACCGCGGTCGCCAGGCCAGCGGGACCGGCTCCGACGACCGCCACGTCGAAGAGCTCGTTGCGCTCGGCGGTGTCCACCATGCCGAGGCAGCGCGCCAATGCTTCGTCGCTCGGGTTGACCAGTACCGAGCCGTCGGGGCATACCGCCAGCAGCTTGCAGGCACCGTACTGCGTGAGCAGCGCGGCGGCATCCGGGTCTTCTGCTGCGTCGACCAGGTGATATGGATAGCCATTGCGGCGCAGGAAGTTCTCCAGCCGGGCCATGTCGGGCGACTGCGGCTGGCCGATCAGCACCGGGCCGCTGGCGCCGGATTCGATCAGCGCCACCCGCCGCAGAATCAGCGCGCGGGTGATGCGCTCGCCCAGGTCGGCTTCGGCCACCAGCAGCGCACGCAGTTGCGCGGGGGAGACGAGCAGTGCCTCGACATCTTCGTCGGCGTGGCCATCAACCAGGGCGGGGCGGCCGCTCAGCTGGCCGACCTCGGCCAGGAACTCGCCCGGCCCTTGCCGCACGATGGGCACCACGTGACCGAGGCCGTCGCGTTGCGTGACAGCGACAACGCCTTTCAGCAACACGAACATGCCCGGGCCGATTTCGCCGGCGGTGAACAACCTGGATCCGCGCGCGAACTGCTGCACGGTGCCGAAACGCGCGATGCGCGCAATCTCGGTGTCACTGAGGACAGGGAAAGTCTGGTGGAGACGGCTGTTGTCTGTGCCGTTGGCGTTGGTGGTGGCCATGGGGGAAGCTCCGTTTCGAGAATCCACCGCATTAAACGACGAAGCCGGCCCGGGCGGCTCAAAGGCGTTTGGCTGGGCTGTAACAGCGTCACGCACCTGCAATGTTCCTGACATGCCCGCTTCATCGCAGGTGCGGAGACTCCCTCGGCAGAAAGGGTTCCCCCATGAAAGAACTGCCCAACCCGACGTTTCCGCTTTCGCAGATCGGGCTGCGCGCGGCCTTGTGGCCCGCTCCCGCAACCGGTGCTTCCACCGTTGCCGCCCGCACGTCGGTGCCCCAGGCGCCCGCCGTCATCCTGCCGCAGGCCGTCGAGTCCAGGCAAGGCATCACCGTGGGCTGGGCCCGCCATCTCGACGACGTGCGTGCCGCCCAGCGCCTTCGCTACGACGTGTTCGTCGGCGAAATGGGTGCCCGGGTCTCCTCACCGCTGGCCGGCCACGACATCGACCTGTTCGACGACTTCTGCGAGCACCTTCTGGTGCGTGACGAACTGACCCAGCAGGTCATCGGCACCTACCGCGTGCTCACGCCGGCGCAGGCCCGCCGCGTTGGCAGCACCTACAGCGATACTGAATTCGACCTCACCCGCCTGCGCGACCTGCGCGAGCGCATGGTGGAACTGGGCCGCAGCTGCGTGCACCCCGATCACCGCCAGGGCGGCGTGATCCTCGCTCTCTGGGGCGCGCTGGCCGGTTTCATGCACCGCAACAAGCTGGACACGATGATCGGCTGCGCGAGCATCCCGATGTCACACAACGGTGTCACGAACGGCGACGCCGCGGCCAGCATCTGGCGCCAGGTCTCGGCCAAGCACATGGCTCCAATCCAATATCAGGTGCAACCGCGCCTGCCGCTGCCAGTCGAACGGCTCGACAGCACGCTCGACGTGGAGCCCCCAGCGCTCATCAAGGGCTACCTGCGCCTGGGCGCCAAAGTGCTCGGCGCGCCCGCATGGGACCCGGATTTCAACGCAGCCGACCTGCCGATGCTGATGCGCATCGACGATCTGCCGGCGCGTTACCGCAAGCACTTCCTGGGCGCATGAAGCCAGCGGCCGACCGGCTCGAAACCGGGCCGCTCGCTTCTTCATCTGGAGAGGGCCGCCAGCAATCAGCAGGCGCAACTGCGTCACAGAGTGGTCACAGAACTGTCACAAGAGGGGCTGACACTGTCATATTTCAGCCTACGTTTCCTCCTGTGTCGCCTGCTGCAGAATCAGTGTCCATGTCATCAGCCCCCGCAGAATCGTCCCTTGACGTAGCGGCGCCCGCGTTCACATTGTTGGACCGCGACCACAGCATTCTTTCGTTCAACGAGCGCGTGCTCGATTGGGCGCACCGTAAAGAGGTGCCTCTGATCGAGCGCTTGCGCTACCTGTGCATCGTTTCGTCGAACCTCGACGAGTTCTTCGAAGTTCGTGCCGCGCCCCATCTGATCGCGGGAAGCGCCGGCGACCATAAGGGCACCTACACGGTCGAGTCGTTCGAACGGCTTGCCGAGGCGGCCCACAAGCTGGTGGCGCGCCAGTACGCGCTGTACAACGACGAGCTGATGCCGACTTTCGCGACGCACGGCATCCGCATCGTTTCGCATGGCGAGCGCAATCCGGCGCAGCGCAAGTGGGTCAGCGAGTATTTCGAGCGTGAAGTGCGCCCCTTGCTGATTCCGGTCGGCCTCGATCCGGCGCATCCGTTTCCGCAAGTGGCGAACAAGTCGCTCAACTTCATCGTGAGGCTGGGTGGTAAGGACGCATTCGGGCGCGAAAACCCGATCCAGATTGTCAAGCTGCCGCGCGTGCTGCCGCGTCTGATCAAGATGCCGGCGAAGGTTTCGGAGGGCAAGACGCTTTTCGTGGCGCTGTCGAGCGTCGTGCGGGCGCACCTGAGCAGCATGTTCCCGGGGCGCGAGGTGGGCGATTTCTCGCAGTTCCGGGTTACCCGGCACTCCGACCTCGCGGTGGACGAGGAAGACGTCAAGAACCTGCGCACCGCGTTGCGCCAGGGGTTGCAGCACAGGCACTATGGCCAGGCGGTGCGGCTCGAGGTCTCGGCGAGTTGCGCAGAATCGCTCGCGAGCTTTCTGCTGGCGCAGTTCAACCTGCCGGCCGAGGCGCTGTATCGCGTGCATGGTCCTGTCAATCTGGCCCGCCTTACGCAGTTGGCCGACCTGCTCGACGAGCCGCAGCTGCGTTTTCCGCCGTATCGGGCGTCCTATCCCGTCACGCTGTCGTCGGGGCAGTCGTTCTTTGAGCAACTGCAGCGTGGTGACGTGCTCATTCACCAGCCCTTCGAGAGTTTCGAAGGCGTGCTGGCCTTCCTGCGCGAAGCGGTGCAAGACCCGCAGGTGCTGGCGATCAAGCAAACCATCTACCGCACGGGTGCCGATTCGGAAATGATGGATCTGCTGCGCGAAGCAGTCCGCCGAGGCAAGGAAGTCACGGTGGTCGTGGAGCTGAAGGCGCGTTTCGACGAAGAGGCCAACATCAACTGGGCCGAAATGCTCGAATCGATCGGCGCGCAGGTGGTGTACGGCGTGGTCGGCCTGAAGACCCACGCCAAGATGCTGTTGGTGACGCGTCGTGAGGGAAAGCAGTTGCGCCGCTACGGCCATCTTTCCACCGGCAACTACAACCCCCGCACCGCCAGACTCTATACCGACATCAGCCACCTCACGGCCGATCCGTTGCTGACGGCCGACATGGAGGTGGTGTTCGTGCATCTGGCCAGCCAGAGCCGCCTGCCGAAACTCAACCGCATGTGGCTGGCGCCGTTCGACCTGCACAAGAATATCGTGGCTCAGATCGATGCGCTGGGCCTGGCTGCCGCGGCGGGCCAGCCGACGCGCATCGTCGCCAAGATGAATGCGCTGACCGACGACGAGATCATTGCTTCGCTGGTCCGCGCCGGGCAGAAGGGCGTGAAGATCGACCTGATCGTGCGCGGCGCCTGTACGCTGCCCGCTCAGGTGCCGGGTGTCACCGACAACATCCGGGTGCGCTCGGTGATCGGCCGTTTCCTCGAGCATTCGCGGGTCTTCTATTTCCGCAACGGCGAGGACGAGTCGCTCTACCTGTCGAGCGCCGACTGGATGAACCGCAACATGATGCGGCGCGTCGAGCTCGCATGGCCCGTGACGGACCCCGGACTGCGCCAGCGGCTGATCGACGAATGCCTCGTGGCCTATCTGCACGACGGGCGCGACGCCTGGGATCTGGGTGCGGACGGCACCTATGCGCGCGTCGATCACGATACGCACTCGGGTGAGGCGGGCGCGTCGCCCGTCGTCGAGGCCCATGGTGCGCAGGCGGCGCTCATGAATCGATACGCATCGCGAGGGCATCTCAGAGATGCATCCAGCAACTGAAGATCGAAAGACGATGACCATGGACTTGATCTTCTGGCGTCACGCCGAAGCCGAGGACTGGACCGAGGGGTGCGACGACATGCAGCGCTCGCTCACCGCGCGCGGCGAAAAGCAGGCCAAGCGGATGGCCGCATGGCTGGATCGTCAACTGCCGGATGGCACGCGCATCATCTGCAGCCCCGCGCGGCGTTGCGAGCAGACTGCGCTGGCGCTGGGCCGCAAATACAAGCTCCGCTCGGAACTCGCCCCCGACACCACGGCCGAGGCGCTGCTAGGCGCGGCTGGCTGGCCCAATGGCAAGTCGGTGGTGCTGATGATCGGTCACCAGCCGTCGGTGGGGCAGGCGATCTCCTTGCTGCTGGGCCTGAAGCAGGACAGCTGCCCCGTACGCAAGGGCGCGTTGTGGTGGATCCGCACGCGCGAGCGCGATGGCGACGTGCAGACCGTCGTGGTGACGGTGCAGTCGCCCGAACTGCTCTAACTTGATAGATAGCGATACACGCAGGCGAAGCAGGCTCAGCAGCCGCTGAGTTCCACGCGCCAGTTGCTTGTCTTTTGCCAGGCCAGCACTTCCTCGCGCAGCAGGTGCGCCGATTGCGGATACGCATCGGCCCAGTCCGGCGCACAGGCGACGGCAAAAGCCCGTGCACCGAGCGCCGCGAGGTGCAGCGCCTGCGGATCAGGATCGCGCCTTGCGTGGCACAGGATTACCGCGAGCCGCAGCGACAGCAGCTGCATCACGAAAGTTTCGTCGTCCAGCGCTACCTCGAGCTTACGCAACTTGCCGCGCTGACCCAGCACCAGCTGGCCGAGCGCATGCAGTTCGTTGACCGCAAAGCCCGGGGCATCGGTGTTGTCGAGGATGTAGGCGCCATGCTTGTGATAGTCGCTGTGCGACACCAGCGTGCCGATCTCGTGCAGTTGCGCTGCCCACCCGAGCTTGCGCAGTGCACGGCCCGCACGGTTGGTGGTGCTGCCGCCGCGCGCGGCTGGCGAGAGCTGCACGAAGAGGGCTGCGGCGGTGTCGCCGACACGCCGGGCCTGCGCCGGATCGACCGCGAAGCGGTTGGCCAGCCGCGCCACGGTGGTGGTGCGCATGTCGGCAACGCTCTCGTCGCGTTCCAGCAATTCGTAGAGCACGCCGTGACGCAATGCGCCCTGGGCGACCTTCATTTCGTCGATGCCGAGCAGGTCGAACACCGCGCGCAGCACGCTCAGGCCGCCACCGATCACGGCCTTGCGGTCTTCGCGCATGCCGTCGACGCGCAGCTTGTCGGCGCTGCCGGCCTTGAGCAGGCGATCGAGCAGCCAGTCGAGGCCCTCGCGCGTGACCAGGCCCGGTTCGCCGCCCGCCGCGGCCAGCACATCGCCGACCGCACCGATGGTGCCGGAAGCGCCATAGGCCACGTCCCACTGGTCGCGCGTGTAGCTGGCCAGCGCGTCGTCGAGCACGGCCTTGGCCGCGACTTCGGCGGCACGGAAGGCGGTCTGGGTGAAAAGGCCCTCGCCGAAGTGCTTCATCGACCAGGCGACGCTTCCGACCCGGTACGACTCCATGCGGTCGGCTTCCAGGGCATGGCCGATGATCATTTCGGTGGAACGTCCCCCGATGTCGACCACCAGTCGGCGCTCGCGGTCGGAGGCGTCGTTGTGCGGCAGCATGTGTGCCACACCCTGATAGATAAGGCGGGCTTCTTCGCGCCCCGGGATCACGTCGATGCCGAAACCCAGAATGGTGCGTGCACGCAAAAGGAACTCTTCGCGGTTGCGTGCTTCGCGCAGGGTTTGCGTGGCCACGGCTCGCACTTGCGAGCGCTTGAAGCCGGCCAGGCGCTCGCCGAAACGCGCGAGCGCATCCCAGCCGCGCTGCATGGCCTCGGTGGTGAGGTTGCGCGCGCTGTCCAGGCCGTTGCCTTGGCGCACCGTCTCCTTGAGGTATTCGGTGCGGTGGATCTGGCCGTGGTCGACCTGTCCGATTTCGAGCCGGAAACTGTTCGAGCCCAGGTCGACTGCTGCGAGGCGGGTGCCGTTTTGCATGTGATTCTGAAGGGAGAAGGCGGGGAGTCTTTGTGTTTGATCGTAGCGCCGTGACAGGGCGCCCCGCCTTCTGGATCGCCCGATGGCGAGGTTCGAGAGGCTAGGCGCGTCGCATGACGTTTATGTGACAGCGTCACACGAATCACCGATGGAAGAAAGGCATTTTCCCTCGACAGAGGGGTGTCACACCGATGTCACAGAAGCTTTCTAGAGTCCGTCCCAAGCCCAAAAAGGGACTACTTCTTACTTCTAAAGGAAGCTTCATGAAAACGACGTTCAAATTTGCAACAGCCGGTCTCGTGGCCGCGGTGTTCTCCATTCCCGCCTTCGCACAAGACGTGACCGGCGCCGGCGCCAGCTTCCCGGCACCGCTGTACGCCAAGTGGGCTTCCGATTTCAACAAGGCCACCGGCGTCAAGATCAACTACCAGTCGGTCGGCTCGGGTGCCGGCATCAAGCAGATCGAAGCCAAGACCGTCGACTTCGGCGCTTCCGACGCCCCCCTGAAGGACGACGAACTGCAAGCCAAGGGCCTGCTGCAGTTCCCCACCGTCATCGGTGGCGTGATCCCCGTGGTCAACATCCAGGGCATCAAGCCCGGCGAGCTGAAGCTCAACGGCCAGGTTCTGGGCGACATCTACCTCGGCAAGATCACCAAGTGGAACGACCCCGCCATCAAGGCGCTGAACGGTTCGCTGAACCTGCCCGACGCCGCCATCGCCCCGGTTCGCCGCGCCGACGGTTCAGGCACCAGCTTCCTGTTTACCAACTACCTGAGCAAGGTCAATGCCGAGTGGAAGACGAAGGTCGGCGAAGGCACGGCCGTGAACTGGCCCACCGGCGCGGGTGGCAAGGGCAATGAAGGCGTCGCCGCCTTCGTGAATCGCCTGCCCAACTCGATCGGCTACGTCGAATACGCCTACGTCAAGCAAAACAAGATGACGTACGCCCAGATGCAGAACGCCGCCGGTACCTTCGTGTCGCCCGACGATTCGGCATTCAAGGCCGCAGCAGCCGGTGCCGAATGGAGCAAGAGCTTCTACCAGGTGCTGACCAACCAGGCCGGCAAGGATTCGTGGCCCATCACCGGCGCCACCTTCATCCTGATGCACAAGGTGCAGGACAAGCCTGCCAACGCGACCACCGTGCTCAAGTTCTTCGACTGGGCCTACAAGAGCGGCGACAAGACGGCCGACGAGCTCGACTACGTGCCGATGCCCGAAGCCGTGAAGACCGCCATCGCAAAGGCATGGGGTGAGGTGAAGGACTCGTCGGGCAAGGCCGTCGCGTTCAAGTAAACCTACCCATCAGTCCAGGACGGCGCGCCCATGAGCAACTCTTCGCTCGAGGACGCGCCGCTTTCGTCTTTGCCGGAGCGACCCGTGTCATCCACCTTTCCCGCCGCCACCACCTCCCTCGACCTCGCGGCCGAGCGCGGTCGTGCCACCGCACCTCCGCCGCCCGTGAAGGCTCCGCGTTCCGGCCCGTTGGCCGACAGGCTCTTCGGCTGGGCTGCCAAGGGCGCAGCCCTGCTGACGCTCGCGATGCTCATCGGCATCCTGCTGTCGCTGGTGGCCGGCGCCTGGCCCGCCATCTCGAAGTACGGCCTCGGCTTTCTCACGAGCAGCGTGTGGGATCCGGTCAAGGACGAGTACGGCGGCCTGGTCATGATCTACGGCACGCTGGCCACCTCGTTCATCGCGCTGGTGATCGCGGTGCCGGTGAGCTTCGGCATTGCGCTCTTCCTCACCGAACTCTCGCCCAGCTGGCTGAAGCGCCCGCTTGGTACGGCCATTGAATTGCTGGCGGCGGTGCCTTCCATCGTCTACGGCATGTGGGGCCTGCTTGTGTTCGGACCGATCCTGTCGACCTGGGTGCAGCAGCCGCTGCAGAAGCTGCTGACCGGTGTGCCGTACCTTGGAGCACTGGTGTCCGGTCCGCCGGTGGGCATCGGCATTCTGTCGGCCGGCATCATCCTCGCGATCATGATCATTCCGTTCATCGCCTCGGTGATGCGCGACGTGTTCGAAGTGACGCCGCCGTTGCTGAAGGAGTCGGCCTACGGCCTCGGCTCCACCACCTGGGAAGTCGTTTCCAAGGTGGTGCTGCCGTACACAAAGGCCGGCGTGATCGGCGGCATCATGCTCGGTCTCGGCCGTGCGCTGGGTGAAACGATGGCGGTCACATTCGTGATCGGCAACATGAACCAGCTCAACTCCCTTTCCGTGTTCGAGGCTGCCAACAGCATCACCTCGGCACTCGCCAACGAATTCGCCGAAGCCGGCGCGGGCCTGCACCAGGCTGCGCTGATGTATCTCGGCCTCGTGCTGTTCTTCATTACTTTCGTCGTGCTGTCGCTCTCCAAGATGCTGCTGGCCAAGATGAAGAAGAGCGAAGGAACCAAGTCGTGAGCACCGCTCAGAACCTTCTCGTGGCCAAGGCATTGGCCGAAACGCGCCAGGCGAAGTTTGCCGCGCGCAATCGTGTCAACAAGATCGCTCTCACGCTGTCGCTCGCCGCAATGGCCTTCGGCGTGTTCTGGCTGATCTGGATCCTTTGGGAAACGCTGCGCCAAGGCGTGGGTGGCCTTGCCATTGCCACGTTCACCCAGATGACGCCGCCTCCGAACGAAGTGGGCGGTATCGCGAATGCGATCTTCGGCTCGTTCGTGATGGTGATGCTGGCCACCTTCGTTGGCACTCCCATCGGCATCATGGCCGGCATCTACCTGGCCGAGTACAACCCCAAGGGCTGGCTGGCCTCGGTCACGCGCTTCGTCAACGACATCCTGCTGTCGGCGCCGTCGATCGTGATCGGCCTGTTCGTCTATGCCGTGGTGGTGGCCTACTTCAAGACCTTCTCGGGCCTTGCAGGCGCGCTCGCGCTCGCGCTGATCGTGATTCCGGTCGTGATCCGCACCACCGAGAACATGCTGCAACTGGTGCCGCCAGGTCTGCGCGAAGCTGCCTATGCACTCGGCACGCCGAAGTGGAAAGTCATCATCAGCATCACCCTGCGCGCAGCCCGCGCCGGCGTGGTCACCGGTGTGCTGCTGGCCGTGGCCCGCATCGCCGGTGAAACTGCACCGCTGCTCTTCACCGCGCTGAACAACCAGTTCTGGACCGCCGACGTGAGCCAGCCGATGGCCAGCCTGCCGGTCACGATCTTCAAGTTCGCGATGAGCCCGTACGAGAACTGGCAACAGCTGGCATGGGCTGGCGTGTTCCTGATCACGATTGCCGTGCTTGCCCTCAACATCCTTGCGCGGGTACTGACGCGCAACAAACACTGAACCCAGAAGAAGACAACATGCCAAACACCGTTGCACAACAACCGTCGCGCTCGAAGATCTCGGTCAAGGACCTGAACTTCTACTACGGCAAGTTCCACGCGCTCAAGGGCATCAATCTCGAGATCCCCGAGAACAAGGTCACCGCGTTCATCGGCCCTTCGGGCTGCGGCAAGTCGACGCTGCTGCGTACCTTCAACCGCATGTTCGAGCTCTATCCGGAGCAGCGCGCCGAAGGCACCATCGCACTCGACGGCGAGAACCTGCTCACGTCGAAGCAGGACGTGGCCCTGATCCGCGCCAAGGTCGGCATGGTGTTCCAGAAGCCCACGCCGTTCCCGATGTCGATCTACGACAACATCGCCTTCGGCGTGAAGCTGTTCGAGAACCTCTCGGCCAGCGAAATGGACGACCGCGTCGAGTGGGCGCTGAAGAAGGCAGCCCTGTGGACCGAAGTGCGCGACAAGCTGCAGCAAAGCGGCTCGGGCCTCTCCGGCGGCCAGCAGCAGCGCCTGTGCATCGCACGCGGCATTGCGATCAAGCCCGAAGTGCTGCTGCTCGACGAACCCTGCTCGGCACTCGACCCGATCTCGACCGCGAAGATCGAGGAACTGATCGCCGAGCTCAAGAACGAATACACGGTGGTCATCGTGACGCATAACATGCAGCAGGCCGCCCGCTGCAGCGACTACACCGCCTACATGTACCTCGGTGACCTGATCGAGTTCGGTGCCACCGAACAGATGTTCTTCAAGCCGCAGCGCAAGGAGACCGAGGACTACATCACCGGCCGTTTCGGTTGAAGCCAAAGGAGACAACATGACCGAGAAGCACCTCTCCAGCCAGTTCGACAGCGAACTCAACGGCGTTTCGTCGCGCGTGATGGAACTCGGCGGCATGGTCGAGTCGCAGATCAACCAGGCCGTGTATGCGCTGCTGCAGTTTGATCCCGAAGCGGCCAACCGCGTGATGGAAACCGAGCACCGCGTCAACGCGATGGAAATCGACATCGACCGCGAGCTGTCTTCGATCATCGCGCGCCGCCAGCCGACCGCACGCGACCTGCGCCTGCTGATCGCCATCAGCAAGACCACCGCCAACCTCGAGCGCGTGGGCGACGAGGCCAACAAGATCGCGCGCATGGTCAAGTCGATCATCGAGAGCGGGGCGTCCCGCCAACTGCCGACAACCGAGCTGCGCATTGCCGCCGACCTGGCGGCGGGCCTGCTTCGCAAGGCGCTCGACGCCTTCGCGCGGCTCGACACCGCCGCCGCGCTGTCGATCCTGAAGGACGACGACCTGATCGACAAGGAGTTCGACGGTTTCGTCCGCAAGCTGGTCACCTACATGATGGAAGACCCGCGCACGATCTCCGCCAGCCTGGATCTGCTGTTCCTGGCCAAGGCCATCGAACGTATCGGCGACCATGCCAAGAACATCGCCGAGTTCATCATCTACATCGTCAAGGGTGCCGATGTGCGGCACACTTCGATGCAGGAAATCGAGTCGGCGCTGCAGTAACAACGGCAGCAAGACTCCCAAGAAAGCATGAAGAAACCCCGAGTCCTGATCGTCGAAGACGAATCCTCGATCGCCGAGCTGATCGCCGTCAACCTGCGCCACAACGGCTTCGAGCCGATCTGGTCGGAAGATGGCGCAGCGGCCCAGCGCGAGATCGACGCCTTCCTGCCGGATCTGATCCTGCTCGACTGGATGCTGCCGGGCCAGAGCGGCCTGCAGCTCGCGCGCCAGTGGCGCAAGGACCCGCGCACCAAGGCCATCCCGATCCTGATGCTGACCGCGCGCGGCGACGAACCCGACAAGGTCGCCGGCCTCGACGCCGGTGCCGACGACTACATCACCAAACCTTTCTCCACCCAGGAAATGCTGGCCCGCATCCGTGCGGTGCTGCGTCGCCGGGCGCCGGAAGTGGTCACGGAGCGCGTCGAGATCGGCGAACTGGCGCTCGACACTTCCACGCACCGTGTGACCTGGCAGGGCGGTGCGCTGAAGGTTGGCCCGACCGAGTTCAAGCTGCTGGCCTACCTGATGCAGCACGCCGAGCGCGTGCACAGCCGGGCACAACTGCTCGACAAGGTGTGGGGCGACCACGTCTACATCGAAGAGCGCACGGTCGACGTGCACGTCAAGCGCCTGCGCGAATCGCTGGGCGTGGCGGCGCCCATGGTCGAAACCGTCCGCGGAGCGGGCTATCGCCTGACCGCCCAAGTCACGGTTTGACCGCCGTGGCTCCCGTTGGCCGCGGGCGCGGATAATCGCCCGCCATGCCTTTCCGAATCGCTACATTTTTAATAGCATCCCTCGTCGTAGGAGCGGGTGCTGTCGCCACTTTCGGCTGGAAGTTCGGGTGGCTGGGTGCATGGCTGGGCGCTGTACTCTGGCTGGGGCTGGATGCCTGGCGCGCCGAGCGGCTGATGCGAGTCTTGCGCAACGATGCCAATGGCCTGCCGTCGCGCGGTTCGGGTGTCTGGGGCGAATTGTCGGAGCGCATCCGCAAGCTGCTGCGCGACCGTGAACAGCAGACCCGACAGGCCGAAGATCGCCTCCAGGAATTCCTTGCGGCAATCCAGGCGTCTCCCAATGGCGTGGTGCTGCTCGACGAGCAGGGGCGCATCGAATGGTGCAACCAGACGGCGGCCAGCCAGTTCGGCATCGACGCCGAGCGCGACCTGGCGCAGCACCTGGCAAACCTCGTGCGCGATCCAGCCTTCGTGGCCTATCTGGCGTCCTGGAACTACAGCCGCGACGTGGTCATTGACGCCTCCGGGCTCGGCCACGGTCATCAGCGTGGCCATCCGGTGCGGCTGTCGGTGCAGGTGCATCCCTATGCGGGCAACCGCCGCATGCTGCTCACGCGTGACATCACAGCGCTGGAACAGGCCGAGGCGATGCGGCGCGATTTCGTGGCGAATGTGTCGCATGAGATCCGCACGCCGCTGACGGTGCTGGCGGGCTTCGTCGAGACCCTGCAGAACCTGCCGCTCGATGCGGACGAGCGCACGCGCTATCTCTCCCTGATGGGGCAGCAATCGCACCGCATGGAGACGCTGGTGAACGACCTGCTGACGCTGTCGCGGCTCGAGGGCAGTGCGCCGCCTTCGGGCAATCAGTGGATTCGCACCCGGGCGCTGCTTGCGCAATGCGAAGACGAAGGGCGAGGCCTGTCGGGCCGCCTGACACCGCAAGGCCATCGGCTGTCGTTCACCATCGATGCAGAGTCCGAGATATCGGGTGCGCCGACCGAGCTGCAAAGCGCGATGTCGAACCTGCTGAGCAATGCCATCCGCTACACGCCTGGCGGCGGAGAAGTGGCGGTGAGCTGGAAGGTGCTTCCTGACGGGCGTGGCGAGTACGCAGTGAAGGACACCGGCCCCGGCATTGCCGCCGAGCACATTCCGCGGCTGACCGAACGCTTCTATCGCATCGACCGCAGTCGCTCGCGCGAAACCGGCGGCACGGGTCTTGGGCTAGCGATCGTCAAGCACATCGCGCAGCGTCACGGCGCGGAATTGCGCATCGAAAGCACGGTGGGCAAGGGATCGCGCTTTGCGCTGGTTTTTCCGGCAGCACGCGTGCGCGAGGCGCGAGTGCTGGTCAAGTAGCGGCTCAGGCCGGGCGCGAGTCTTACCTTGCGCGCTGGCGCATCGTCCAGCGCAGCAGTACGCCGAACAGCAGGGCCGTCAGGGCCAGTGCGGCGGCACTCATGATCCAGAATGCCAGCGGTGACTGCATCGCCGCCCAGGGGCCAAGGCCACGGTATGCGAGCAGGTAGCTGCCACCGAGGCCGACTCCCCACAGCATCGCGCAGTAGATCACCAGCGGTGCCAGTGTGACCCGGTAGCACCGCAGCACGAATACGCAGAAGGTCTGGACCGCGTCCGCGAAGTGATACAGCGCCACCGCAAGCAACAGCGCGCCCGCCATCGCGATGACGGCCGGGTTGTCGGAGTACACGTTGGCGAGCTCGTGGCGCAGCATCGCCATGGCGGCGGCGTAGAACAGCGCGCACAGCGCCGTCAGCTCGAAGCCCAGCCGGCAAGCGTGCCGGGCCCGTACGGCATCGCCGGCGCCGAGCCAGAAGCTCACGCGAGCGCTGGTTGCAATGGCCAGAGACAGTGGCGTCATGTAGGCCACGGCCAGCAGGTTCGAGGCGATCTGGTGCGCTGCCGCCGCCGCTGTGCCGAGCCGGGCGATGAACAGGGCCATCAGCGTGAACGACGTCACTTCGACCAGCACGGCAAGGCCGCCGGGCACGCCGAGCCGCGCGAACCTGCGGATCTGGCGCCAGTCAGGGGCCTCGATGCGCTTCCAGAGCCCGTAGTCCCGATAGAACGGCCGGTTGCGCAGCAGCCAGATCGCGCAGCCGAGCATGGTCCAGTTCACGCACAGCGTGGCCCAGCCGCAGCCCACGAGGCCCATGGCCGGCAGGCCCGCGCCGCCGAAGGTGAACCAGATCGACAGCGGCAGCTTCACAACGAGCGATCCGAGTTGCAACCAGGTCACGAGCTGGGGCTTGCCCAGGCTTTGATTGAGCGTGCTGAACAGGCGAAAGAGCAGGGCGGGTGCCAGGGCAAAGGCCAGTACGGCCAGATAGGCCTCGACTTCGCCGCGCATTTGCGGAGGCACCTGGGTCCAACGAAGGACCGCGCCCGGCAACAGAAGGATCGCCATGCCGACCACGATGGCGATGGCCGCGAGATACAGCGATTGCCGCACCGAGCGGCCCACCTCGCCGCTGCGCCCGCCGCCGTGCAATTCGGCCCAGACCGGCAGCAGCGCCTGCAGCACGCCCATCAGAGACACGTACACGCTGACGAAGACTGCAGCGCCGACCGACAGGGCTGCCAGGGCCTGCTCGGAGTAGCGGCCCGCGATGATGGTGTCGGCCACGCCGAAGGCCATCACGGCCAGCTGGCCGACGAGCACCGTGCCCGCATGCCGCGCGATCAGAGCCCGTTCGCCCCTCACTGCGGCGTGATCTTCTGGTAGAGCAGGAGGTCGTCGGCCGCGCTGCTGGGGCGTCGCAGCGTACCGGCAAAGCGCCACTGGTCGAAGGGAATGATGGTGTGCAGGCGTTCGATCGTGTCGGGGCTGACCAGCAGCCATGGGCAGTCGGTGCCCAGAAGCAGCGGCTGCACGTTGAAGTTGCCGTGATGGCGCAGCGCGGCAATGTGCGCGCGGCTCAACGCCAGTTCGGCAATGCAGCGCGGCTGACCGACACGTTCCGCCACGGCGTGTATCTGCGGCATGTAGCTGCGCGCGTAGTCGATGGGCGGCAGCCACAGCGTCATCAGCAGCATCCAGCACAGGGCCGTGCCGCCGGCAGGCAGAACCAGCGTTTTCCAGAGCGCGGCGCGGTGGCGCCCCGTGCGCCAGCGCACCAGCCAGCACCAGGCGATGGTTGCGGCCACGGCGAGCGCCACGGCAATGGGCGAGAGCTCGGGCACGAAGCCGGGCACGAGCCGCGCGACGCTGGCGGCGGGCTTGGGCGGTGCGCCGGTCTGCATGGCGATCCAGTAGATCCAGCCCAGCACGGCGAGGCCGCTGAAGAACAGCACGTTGAACCAGTCGATCAACGCGGCGGCGCTGCGCCGGAAGGTGGGCAGGGCAAATGCTGCGAGCGTGGCGAAGGCGGGCAGAGCCAGCAGCAGCGAGCGGTCGGAGTAGTCGGTGGTCCAGGTGGCGGCCAGTGGCATCAGCGCGAACCAGAAAGGCAGCGCCACGTGGCGCGCAGTGAGCTGTCGTCGCCAGCGCCACAGCGTCCAGATCGCAAGAGGCCAGACCGGCCAGGTGAACCAGAGCAGCAGCTTGGCCTGGCCCCGCACATCACCCAGCAACGTGCCGCCGATGACGGTGATCTTCCATGTCGGCAGCTTCAGGCCGAACACGAGTACCGCCGCCAGCGCCGTGACGCCGATCATCGTGTACAGGGCACCTCGTGTGTAGCCGGGGCCGCTGTCTTCGTGGTCGATGTTCTCGCTTTCAGCCCGCGCGGCGAGCCGGCGTTCGTAAGCGACGTACAGCACGCTGCCGATGGCGAGTGCGAGTCCGACGGTTGGGGCACCGCTAAGTGTGATGCCGATGGTGCCCACGACCAGCGCGATCACGGGGCCGGTGCGGCGGTAGGGCAGCGCGGCCACGCCATAGAAAAGGTGCGAGGCGAAGAAGAGCTGGGCCAGCGCGGGAGTGGTCTCGTGGCCGAGCTGGGCGAGGCCGAGACAAGCGATCAGCGCCAGCAGGCCGCCGTCCGCAATGGCGCGTGCGTAGTCGGTTGGCCGTGCTTCACCGCCGAAGGCAAAAGCTACGGGCTGGGCGCGTGCAGTGCGGGCCAGGTAATAGACGGCGTACCAGGTGGCGGTGAAGGTGCCCCAGAGCAGGAACGCGAACGCGATGCGCACGGCCAGATCGGGGTTCAGCCACGAAGGAGCGATCTTGATGGCCAGGGCGCCGATCCAGTAGGGAATCAGGGCGGGCGTTTCCGGACGCAGGCCCAACAGCATGGGATCGAACCAGCGCGCGATGCCCTCGGTGCTGCGGGCCAGCTCGGCCATGTAGCCGAAGGCCGTGATGTCGGCGCTTTTCCAGGGGCCCCGGCCGACCAGGCCCGGCAGCAGGTAGGCCGCGCACAGCAGAAGCAGTGCAATGCGCGGCAGCCGACGCACGGCGCTCTGGGCAACGATCGCGGGGGTGGGCTGGTTCAAGTGGCGGGAAAGGGCAGGATTCGGAAAGAAAAAGGGCAGCGCGGTAAACCGGGCTGCCCTCGACGCAAAAGCGCGTACCTTACTTCGAGGCGGCGCCGGTGGTCTTGCCGAAGCGGTTGCGGAACTTCTCGACGCGGCCGCCCATGTTGTCGACCGACTTCTGCGTGCCGGTGTAGAACGGGTGCGATTCGCTGGTGGTATCGAGCTTGAACAGCGGCAGTTCACGACCGTCGTCGGTCTTGCCCATTTCCTTGGTGTTCGCGCACGAACGGGTCACGAACTTGAAGCCGTTCGACATGTCGACGAACAGGACTTCGCGGTAATTCGGGTGAATGCCTTCTTTTGCCATGGTGTTTCCTTCTGCGCTTTTGGAATCAATGCGCGGTCGATGCGAGAGCCACCAACGTGCCAGCAGTCTGGCACGCTGCCTCGGAAGAAGACCGAGGAGCCAGGCGACGGTGCCTGACCGCACTTTTCGCGGAGCCCACGATTATCGCATACTGCCCCATTTTCGAGCAAACAAGGCCCACCATGACTTCTGTCCCCCTGCGCGCAGGCCTCGTTGGCTACGGTTTTGCCGGTCAGACCTTCCACGCTCCCGTCCTTTCGGCTGTTCCGGGGCTGGAGCTGGCGGCGGTGGCCAGTTCGCAGCCGCACAAGGTGCACGCCGACTGGCCTGATGTCGCGGTTGTGCCCGATGTGGCCGCGCTCGTGGCCCGTTCCGATATCGACCTGGTCGTGGTGGCCACGCCCAATGCCCAGCACCATCCGGTCGCCAAGGCCGCGCTGGAGGCCGGAAAGCACGTGGTGGTGGACAAGCCCTTCACGCTCGACGTGGACGAGGCAAAGGAGCTTGAATTGTTGTCGAAACGCAACAATCGCATCCTGGCGGTCTATCAGAACCGGCGCTTTGACGCCGACTTCCTGGCCCTCAAGGACGTGCTGGCGTCCGGCGAGTTGGGCCGGCCGGTGTACCTGGAGTCACACTTCGACCGCTTCCGGCCCGAAGTGAAGGAGCGCTGGCGCGAGCAGGCCGTGCCGGGCTCGGGCCTCTGGGTGGACCTGGGCTCCCATCTGGTCGACCAGGCGGTGCAGCTTTTCGGTCGCCCCGACACGATTCAGCTCGACACTGCGGTCCTGCGGGATGGCGCCGTGGTGGAGGACTACTTCCATGCCGTGCTGCGATACGAGGAGGGGCCGCACGCACCTCTGCGTGTGGTGCTGCATTCGACGACGCTGGCGGCCCATGCCGCACCGCGCTACATCGTCCATGGCACGCTCGGCAGTTACGTCAAGCACGGCGTCGATACGCAGGAAGATGCGCTGCGTGCCGGGCGGCGGCCGCCCGCTGAAGGGTGGGGCGCCGATCCGCTGGACGGGGAGCTCACGCTCGCAGGTCCCGATGGGACGTTTGCCAAACGCAGTATTCCTACGCGCCCCGGCAACTACGTTGACTACTACGTCGCGGTGCGCGATGCCATCCTCGGCCACGGCCCGAACCCGGTACCACCGGAGCAGGCGGTTGCGCTGATGGAGCTGCTGGACCTCGGCCGCCAGAGCGCTCTCGAGGGGCGCGCCGTTCGCGCATGAAAAATGCCCGCGCAAGGCGGGCATTCATTCGTGGGGTGCCACTGATCCGGCTTTGCCGGTCGGCGGGCACCGCCCCCGTTAGGGGATTGGCGTAGCGACACGAAGTGCGCGTAGCCTGGTGGCGAGCAACAGTTACCCGCCGCGACGCATCATGTCGAAGAACTCGACATTCGTCTTCGTCGCCTTCATGTTCTTGAGCATCAGCTCCATCGACTCGATCTCGTCCATGTTGTACATGAGCTGGCGCAGGATGCGGGTCTTCTGCAGGATCTCGGGTGCCAGCAGCAGTTCTTCGCGACGCGTGCCGCTGCGATTGAGCTGGATCGACGGGAACACGCGCTTTTCGTACAGGCGGCGGTCGAGGTGGATTTCGGAGTTGCCGGTGCCCTTGAACTCTTCGAAGATCACTTCGTCCATGCGGCTGCCGGTGTCGATCAGCGCGGTGCCGATGATGGTCAGCGAGCCGCCTTCTTCCACGTTGCGCGCCGCGCCCAGGAAGCGCTTGGGACGCTGCAGCGCGTTGGAGTCGACACCACCGGTCAGCACCTTGCCCGAAGAGGGCACGACGTTGTTGTAGGCGCGGGCGAGGCGGGTGATCGAGTCGAGCAGGATCACCACGTCCTTCTTGAGCTCGACCAGGCGCTTGGCGCGCTCGATGACCATTTCGGCCACGTGCACGTGGCGTGCGGCGGGTTCGTCGAAGGTCGAGGCAATGACCTCGCCCTTCACCGTGCGCTGCATTTCGGTCACTTCTTCAGGGCGCTCGTCGACGAGCAGCACCATCATGTGGACGTCAGGGTAGTTGGCGCTGATCGCGTGGGCGATGTGCTGCATCATCACCGTCTTGCCGCTCTTGGGCGGTGCCACGAGCAGGGCGCGCTGGCCTTTGCCGATGGGGGCGATGATGTCGATGATGCGGCCGGTGATGTTCTCGTCGCCCTTGATGCCGTCGCGCTCGAGCTTCATCTGCTCCTTGGGGAACAGCGGCGTCAGGTTTTCGAACATCACCTTGTGCTTGTTCTGCTCCGGCGGACCGTCGTTGACCTTGTCGAGCTTGGTCAGCGCGAAGTAGCGCTCGCCGTCCTTGGGCGTGCGCACTTCGCCTTCGATCATGTCGCCGGTGTGCAGGTTGAAACGGCGCACCTGGCTGGGCGAGATGTAGATGTCGTCCGTGCTGGCCGTGAAGCTGGTGTCGGGGCTGCGCAGGAAGCCGAAGCCGTCGGGCAGTATTTCGAGCACGCCGTCGGCGAAGACCTGCTCGCCGGCCTTTGCGCGCTTCTTGATGATCGCGAACATCAGCTCCTGCTTGCGCATGCGGCCGACGTTTTCGATCTCAAGCGCTTCAGCCTGCTTGAGGACTTCAGACACGTGGAGTGCCTTGAGTTCGTTTAAGTGCATGGAATGACCCCTCGCGGGGTAATCGAACGGAAAACGGGGGGAGGTTGAACGTGAAGCGAGAACTGCCTCACCAACCGGGGAACTCGAACCGACTGCCTGAGTGAAAGGGCCGGTGATCTGTGGGAGATTATGACAGGAAAAACGCGCCGGCCAACGCATTGCGCGCTGGCCGGTTGAAATGTCGCTTAGGCGAGTTGCTGGTCGATGAAGGCCGTGAGCTGAGCCTTGCTCATCGCGCCGACCTTGGTTGCGGCCAGCTGGCCGTCCTTGAACAGCATCAGCGTGGGGATGCCGCGGATGCCGAACTTGGCGGGGATGTCGCGGTTTTCGTCGACGTTGAGCTTGGCGATCTGCAGCTTGCCTTCGTAGGTGGCAGACACTTCGTCCAGGATCGGGGCGATCATCTTGCAGGGGCCGCACCATTCGGCCCAGTAGTCGACCAGCACCGGCTGGCTGGACTTGAGCACGTCGGCCTCGAAGGAGGAGTCGGAGATGTGTTTGATGAGTTCGCTGGCCATGTGATGGATCCTTGTGCGCAGAGAGTTTCGGTGCAGCTAAAGTGCTGGTCATTGTGACAGAAACCAAGGGGTGACGTGCCGGGCGGGGACGCTATGGCGGCGATAGCCAAAGCCCTTGCGCGTCACGTCCACGCGCTCTCCAACCCCTCGATAGAACATGAACGAAGGCCACCCTGTGCAGGCCCTGTGGTGCGATCCCGCCGACGGCGTCGTCGCGCGGATCGTCCGCGTGCTCGCCGAGCGCCAGCTGCATGCCGCCCGCACCGTGGTGCTGGTGCCCTATGCGCAGCTTATGGGCGTTGCGCGCGCCATGTGGGCGCGCTGCGGCAGTCCCGGCTTCGTGCCGCGCTTCGAAACCACCCACAACTGGGCCCGCAGCGCGGGCGGCTTCGTGCCGACGGGCTACGACATCGCCCACGACATGGCGCGCGACCTGGTCACGGCGCAGGCGTTGCTGTCGCAGTCCGGCTTCCATGCCGAGCGCTTCGCCCTGGCTGGCCGCGTCGTCGAGCTGGCGTATCAGTTGGCGCCCCTCGCGGCCGCCGTGACGCCCGAAGAGCGTGGCGGTGAATGGGCACAACGTGCGGCAGGCGTGGCCGACGCAGGCAGCGAGTCCGAGTGGTTCCGTACCGAAAGCGCGCTGATCCGCATCGCCGTCGCGTGGACTTCCACCTCGGGCTACGCCACCGACGTGCTGCAGCGCGAGTCCACGCGTGCGCAGGTCGACGCGCTGATCGTGCTCGAAGGCTTCCAGTCCGACCCGCTCACCCAATCGCTCTGCAGGCTGTGGGGCGACCGCGCCCTTCATCTCTCGCTGGTCCCTTCCGGCGCCCCGACGCAGGTGTGCGCCTCGCACGTTGCCCTCGACCCCGAAGACGAAGCCGGGCTCGCTGCTGCCTGCGTGTTGCGGCACCTCGCGGAAGACCGCGCGCCGGTCGCGCTGGTCGCGACCGATCGCGCGCTCACCCGCCGCATCAGCGCCCAGTTGAGCGCGCAGGGTGTCGTCACGCACGACGAGACGGGCTGGAAGCTCTCGACCACGCGCGCCGCCGCCTCGCTGATGAGCGCGCTGCGCGCCTGCGCCCACGACGCCACCAGCGACCAGGTGCTCGAATGGCTCAAGAGCGGCGCCGACGGCGATTCGGCGCTCGTCCAGTCGCTCGAAGCCCGCCTGCGCCACGAGGGCATGCGCGACTGGTCGGCGTGGAGCGCCTTGATGACCCGCAGCGAGAAGTCGAAAGGCACCGCGCTGCAGGACTTCACCGAGGCCATCGAGGCGCGCCGCGCGCCCGTGGCCCGCTCACGCCCGCTCGCCGAATGGCTTCACGCGTTGCGTGAACTGCTCGAAGCCAGTGGCCAGTGGACCTTGCTCGAGGAGGACCTGGCCGGCGGCAAGGTGATCGGTGCGCTGTGGCTCGACGCCGGCGCTCACGGCGAGGATGAAGACGAATTCCCAGGCGGGCGCCACACCCTGGCCGAATTCACCGCCTGGGTGCGCGACGTACTGGAAGACGCGAGCTTCGTGCCCCCCGCGGGCGACCAGGCGCCGAGGGTCGTGGTGCTGCCGCTCTATCAACTGCTGGGCCGGGCCTTCGGCGCCGTCGTGGTCCCGGGCTGCGACGACCGCCGCCTGCCGGCATCGCCCGAGCCGCCTGGCAACTGGAGCGCAGCCCAGCGCCTCGACCTCGGCCTGCCGTCGCGCGAGGCGCTCGAGGCAGCCCAGCGCGCAGCCTGGGCCGCGGCGCTGCACAACCCGTCGTGCGAGCTGATCTGGCGCCACTCCGACGCCAGCGGCGAACCCGTGCGGCCGAGCCCGCTCGTGCAGGCGCTGCAGCTCGACCACGCCCTGCAGCCCTCGGCCGATCCGCGCCTGCCGCGCGATGTGGCCGTCCAGCCGACCGGGTACCCGACTCCCTCTGGTGCACTCCTGCCGCTGGAGAACATCTCCACCAGCGTCTACGAAGACCTGCGCCGCTGCCCCTATCGCTTCTTCGCACTGCGGCAACTGGGCCTGCGCAGTGCCGACGAGCTCGATGCCGAAGTCGACAAGCGCGACTTCGGCAACTGGCTGCATGCAGTGCTCGGCCATTTCCACGAAGCGCTGGCCGAAGCCCCGACGCAGGACGCGCAGGAGCGCGTCGCCCTCATCGAGGCCGCTGCCGTGCGCTCGACGCAGGAGCTCGGGCTGTCCGACGCCGAGTTCCTGCCTTTCGCCGCTGCGTGGCCGGCGGTGCGCGACGGCTATCTGGGCTGGCTGACCGGGCACGAGGCGGCCGGTGCCGTCTTCGCCGAGTCCGAGCCGTGGAAGGAGCAGTCGTTCGGCGGGCTGCGCCTGATCGGCCGGCTCGACCGCATCGACCGCATGCCCGACGGCCAGGCCTTCGTGATCGACTACAAGACCGAGTCCGCCACGGTCAGCAAGGAGCGCGTGAAAGACCCGACCGAGGACACCCAGCTGGCCTTCTACGCCGCGCTGGTGGCCGACGACACCCTGCGCGCCGCGTATGTGAACGTGGGGGAGAAATCCGCCGGCACGCAGACCGTCGAGCAGCCTGCCGTGGTCGAGGCGCGCGATGCGCTGGTGGCCGGCATCATCGACGACTTCCGGCGCATCGCGCAGGGCGCGGCGCTGCCGCCGTTGGGGGAGGGCGCCGTGTGCGACTACTGCGCGGCGCGCGGCCTGTGCCGCAAGGACTTCTGGGGCGACGAGTCCCCGCTGCCCGCCGTCGTGGGCGGCCCGACGACAGGAGGCGATGTGCAATGAACGGCGCCGCCTACGAACACAACGGCCGGCACGTCACGCGCGAGGCCTTCTACACCGTTGCCTGCGATCCGCGCCGCTCGGTCGCCGTCGAGGCCTGCGCCGGCGCTGGCAAGACCTGGATGCTGGTTTCGCGCATCCTGCGCGCGCTGCTCGAGGAGGGCGATACCGCCTGCGAGCCGCACGAGATCCTGGCCATCACCTTCACGAAGAAGGCGGCCGGCGAAATGCGCGAGCGGCTCGACCAATGGCTGGAAGATTTCGCGCAGCGCACACCGGAAGAGCTGGTCGCCCAGCTCGTGATGCGCGGCATGGAACCTGCGGCTGCATCGGCTGCCGTGCCGCGCCTGAAGGGCCTCTACCGGCGTTTGCTCGAAGGCGGCAGGCCGGTGCAGTTCCGCACTTTCCACGCCTGGTTCGCCGGCCTGCTGCGCAACGCGCCGCTCGCGGTGCTGCGCGAGTTGGGCCTGCCTTCGAACTACGAGCTGCTCGAGGACGACGCGGAGGCGCGCGGCTACACATGGCGGCCTTTCTTCGAGGCGGTCACTTCCAGCAAGGAGGCGCTGGCCGACTACTACGCCGTCGTCGCCACGCACGGCCGCTCGCAGACGGCCAAGGCGCTGAGCGAGGCGCTGTCGAAGCGCGTCGAGTTCTCGCTGGCCGACGCGGAAAACGCCGTGCGGCATTTCAGCGCGCTCTATCCGGCGCTCGAGGGGCTGGACGAGCCGATCGAGGCCTTGCGCGGCGAGCAGATCCGCCGCCGCTGGCTCGACCGGGCCGCCGCGCTGGGCCGCGAGAGCAACAAGACGCCGCAGAAAGCCGCCGAGGCCATCATCGACGTGTTCGGCACGGGCGAGCCGGCCGGCGATTCGCTCGCGGCCGCGTTGGCCCTGTTGCGCAAGAGCTTCTTCGTGGCGACCGAGGACCGCCTCAACAAGAACCTGCAGAAGTTTCCCGCCGCGCAGGAAGCCGAAGCCGAGCTGCAGGTGCTCTGCGCCGCCCAGGCCCAGCATGCCGCATGGCTCTACCAGCAGCGCATGACGCGCCTCACGCGCCTGCTGATCGCGGCCTTCGCGGACGTGAAGCGCGCCCATGGCTGGGTCGACATGAACGACGTCGAGCAGGCCGCCCAGCTGTTGCTCGGCCAGTCGGACCTGTCGGGCTGGGTGCAGGAGCGCCTCGACGCGCGCATCGCGCACCTGCTGATCGACGAGTTCCAGGACACCAATCCGCTGCAGTGGCAGGCGCTCTATGGCTGGCTCAGCTCGTACACGGGTGCGCAGGGCCGCGCGCCGCGCGTGTTCATCGTGGGCGACCCGAAGCAGAGCATCTATCGCTTCCGCCGCGCCGAGCCGCAGGTGTTCATCGCCGCGAAGAAGTTCGTGCGCGAAGGGCTCGACGGCGAGCTGCTGAACTGCGACCACACGCATCGCAACGCGCGCTCCGTGGTCGGGCTGGTCAACTCGGCCATGCTGGCCGCGCAGGAGGCCGGTGAGTTCGATGGCTACCGCGCCCACACCACCGAGCGCGGCGACGACGGCGAACTGCTCAGGCTGCCCGCCATCGATCGAGACGCGATCGGCGGCGCGGCCGAAGCGGCGCCGGCCGACGACGGCATGCTGCACTGGCGCGACAGCCTCGTCACGCCACGCGTGCTGCCTGAAGAGCAGCTGTTGCAGAAGGAGTGCGAGCAGGCCGCGCGATGGGTGGCGCAGCGCATCGCCGACGGCACGCAGCCGAGCCGCATCATGGTGCTGGCGCGCAGGCGCAGCCGGCTCTCGGCCATGCAGGACGCGCTGCGCCTGCGCCACATTCCCGTGCAGCAGCCCGAGAAGAACGACCTGCACGACGCCCCCGAGGTGCAGGACGTGGTCGCGCTGATCGACGCGCTGGTGTCGCCCGCGCACGACCTGTCGCTGGCGCGGGCGCTGAAGTCGCCGGTGTTCGGCGTCGACGACGAGGCGTTGGTGCAGCTCGCGCTGCGACAGCGCGAACGCGGCCCCGTGAGCTGGTTCTCGCTGATCCAGAAGGACGAGAGCCTGCCGCCTGTGCTGGTCGAGGCAGGCGTTCGGCTCAAGAGGTGGCAGCGCTGGTTGATGACGCTGCCGCCGCACGATGCGCTCGACGCGATCTTTCACGATGGCGACCTGCTCGCGAAATTCGGCGCAGCCGTGCCGGCCGCGATGCGCCAGAGCGCGCTGGCCAATCTGCGCGGCGTGCTCTCCGCGTCGCTCGACATCGACGGCGCGCGCTTCGCCACGCCGTACGCGCTGGTGCGCGCCCTGCGCGCGGGCGGCGTGCGTGCTCCGACCGTGGTCGCGCCCGATGCCGTGCAACTGCTGACCGTGCACGGCGCCAAGGGGCTGGAGGCCGACACCGTGCTCATGCTCGATTGCGACGCTGCACCGCCGCGCGCGCAGACCATGGGCGTGCTGGTCGAATGGAAGGGCAGCGACAGCGCGCCGACGCGTTTCATCTTTCTGGCGAGCGAGAGGACGCCGCCGGCCTGTGCGGCAACCCTTCTCGAGGAAGAGCAGCACGCGCGCCATCGCGAAGAACTCAACGGTCTCTACGTCGCCGTCACGCGGGCACGCGAGCGGCTGGTGTTGTCGTCTGTGCGGCCGGCGCGTGCCAACGAAGGCAGCTGGTGGGCTCGCCTGGAGCCCTTGTGCGAGCCTACGGAAACCGACGAGCCTCTGGTTACGTTGTCGGCTCAGGCTGGTGCGGCCAGCTTCCCGATGCAGCGCATGCCGGAGGCCCCCGAACCCGTGGAGCAGCAGCTTGCGACAAAGAAGGCCGCCAGCACCACGGTCGATGCACGCGCCGCCGCCTTCGGCCAGGCCATGCACCGGCTGCTCGAATGGGCGGTGCCGGGCGAGCCGCTGCCTGCTGCTCACGTACGCGCCGCGGCCCGTGAGTTCCTGCTCGATGCGCAGCAGGCGCGTGGCGCCGCCGCGATCGCCCAGCGAATCCGTTCGGGCGAGGGCGCCTGGGTGTGGGACGATCGCAGGGTCGACTGGCATGGCAACGAAGTCACGCTGGTACACGAAGGCGAAACCCTGCGCATCGACCGGCTGGTGCGCGAGCGCGACAGCGGCGCCTGGTGGGTGCTCGACTACAAATCCGCGGCGCGCCCCGAACGGGACGCCGCGCTGATCGCACAGATGCAGCGCTATCGCGCGGCGGTGCAACATGCCTATCCCGGTGCCACGGTGCGCGTCGCGTTCCTCACCGGGCAGGGCGAACTGGTAAATCTCGAATGAATGTTTCCCCTACCGTTGCCGTCATCGGCGGCGGACCTGCCGGCCTGATGGCGGCTGAAGTCCTGAGCGCTTCGGGCGCGCAAGTGCACGTCTACGACGCCATGCCCTCCGTGGGCCGCAAGTTCCTGCTGGCCGGTCGCGGCGGGCTGAACCTCACGCACTCCGAGCCTTTCGATGCGTTCGCGAGCCGTTTCGGCGAGCGCCGCGCGCAGCTGGAGCCGATGCTCGCGCAGTTCGGGCCGCAGCAAGTGCGCGAATGGGCAAGCGGCTTGGGCATCGAGACTTTCGTGGGTACCTCGGGGCGCGTTTTTCCGACCGACATGAAGGCAGCGCCACTGCTGCGCGCGTGGCTGCATCGGCTGCGTGCGGCGGGCGTGCAGTTCCATATGCGGCATCGGTGGGTGGGCGACGGGGCCTTCGATGCCGCTTCGCTGCGATTCGCGACGCCGGCCGGCGAAGTCACGACCAGGGCCGATGCAGTCGTGCTGGCGCTCGGCGGCGCCAGTTGGGCGCGCCTGGGCTCGGACGGCGCGTGGGCGCCTTGGCTACAGGCGAAGGGCATGGAGGTTGCGCCGTTGCTGCCGGCCAATTGCGGCTTCGACAGCACAGGCTGGAGCGAGCATTTCTCCAGCCGTTTCGCGGGGCAGCCCTTCAAGTCGGTCGCCATTTCATTCACGGACAGCCACGGTCGGCATTTCGCGCGGAAGGGCGAGTTCGTCGCGACCGCCAGCGGTATCGAAGGCAGCCTGATCTACGCGGCGTCGGCTTTGCTGCGCGACGAGATCGCCGCCAGGGGAAGCGCGACCCTGCTGCTGGACCTGCTGCCCGACCGCAGCGCCGAGCAGGTGCTGGCCGCGGTGAAGCATCCACGCGGCGCGCGGTCGCTCAGCAGCCATCTCAAGAGCCGGCTCGGCCTCGAAGGCATCAAGGCTGGCGTGTTGCACGAGGCATTGAGCCGCGAAGCGATGCACGACGAGGCGCAACTCGCGGCGACCATCAAGGCCGTGCCGCTGAAGCTCGTCGCGGCGCGGCCGATCGACGAAGCCATCAGCACGGCAGGCGGCGTGCGCTTCGAAGCGCTGGACGCGCAGCTCATGTCGCAGGCGCTGCCGGGTGTGTTCGTGGCGGGGGAGATGCTCGACTGGGAGGCGCCGACCGGCGGCTACCTGTTGACGGCATCGATGGCAAGTGGCGCCTCGGCGGCGCGCGGTGCGATCCGGCGGCTGGGCCTTTGAGGGCCTTGCGCCGGAGATTTTTCGCTGGAGATTTGTTTTTGCGGGTCCCGTTTCATTTCGCGTGGAATGAAACGAAACCGCTGAAGAAGTTGACGAGCCTTACCCCTGGCACTGACTACGCAGTTAGGGCTGCTTGGTTCCCCACCTGACCCGGTTGGCCACTTCACCATGCAGGGAGGCCCGTCAAACCGTATTGTAACCCCCCAGGCTGCGCGCACTTCGTGTCGCTTCGCCCGCCCCCTGCTGGGGGCGATACCTGAGGCCCGGCAAAGCCGGTTCCTCGGTGTCCCGCGAAAAGCCCCGCCCGAGTATCGGGATGAGTGGCTCTGCGCCTTTTAGAATGCCCGCAATGTCTTATCTCGTGCTCGCTCGCAAGTTCCGCCCGAAAACCTTCGGTGAGATGGTCGGTCAGGGGCATGTGGTTCAGGCGCTCGAGAACGCGCTGACCACGCAGCGCCTGCATCACGCCTACCTCTTCACCGGCACACGGGGCGTCGGCAAGACCACGGTCTCGCGCATTCTTGCGAAGTCGCTCAACTGCCAGGGGCCGGACGGGCAGGGCGGCATCACCGCCACCCCCTGCGGCGTGTGCCAGGCCTGCCGCGACATCGATTCGGGCCGCTTCGTCGACTACACCGAGCTCGACGCGGCCTCGAATCGCGGTGTCGACGAAGTGCAGTCGCTGCTCGAACAGGCGGTCTACAAGCCGGTGCAGGGGCGCTTCAAGGTCTTCATGATCGACGAAGTGCACATGCTCACGAACACCGCGTTCAACGCGATGCTGAAGACGCTCGAGGAGCCGCCCGAGTACCTCAAGTTCGTGCTGGCCACGACCGATCCGCAGAAGGTGCCGGTGACGGTGCTCTCGCGTTGCCTGCAGTTCAACCTGCGGCCGATGGCGCCCGAGACGGTGCTGGAGCACCTCACCTCCGTGCTGCAGACCGAGAACGTGCCGGCCGATCCGCAGGCGCTGCGCCTGCTGGCGCGTGCTGCGCGTGGCTCGATGCGCGATGCGCTGTCGCTCACCGACCAGGCCATCGCATTCGGCAACGGCGAACTGGTCGAGTCCGGCGTGCGGCAGATGCTCGGCAGCGTCGATCGCGGCCATGTGTTCCGGCTGATCGAGGCACTGGCCCAGGGCGACGGCAAGACGGTGGTCGAGACCTCCGAGGCGTTGCGCGTCGACGGCATGTCCGCCGCCTCCACGCTCGAGGAAATGACAGCCGTGCTGCAGGCCATGGCGGTGCTGCAGGCCGTGCCCTCGCGGGCGGAGTCGGCCGATGCTGCCACCGACCCAGATGCGGCCGATACGGCGCGCCTCGCCGCGCTGATGCCGGCCGACGAAACACAACTGCTCTACAGCCTGTGCCTGCACGGCCGCGGCGAACTGGGCCTGGCTCCCGACGAGTACGCAGCGCTGACCATGGTGCTGCTGCGGCTGCTGGCCTTCAAGCCCTCCAGCGCGGCCGCTTCGACGGTCTCCCCGGAAAAAAAAACTCTGAATGAGACTGCGGCCGCCGCGCCGCAGTCTCCTGCGCGTACGGTGCCGCCTGCTCCGGCTCCCGCGCCGGTAGCTCGTCCGCCGGTCGACGCGCCTGCAGCGGCTGTTCAGGCCCCGGTTCCGGCGCCTGCCGTCCAGGCTGCCGCTCCTGCTCCCGCCGGCCATCGCCTCGCCGTGGTCGACGAACCCCGGCAGGCCGATTTCCGTCCCGACGCAGCCGAGGCTCCCGCCAAGGTCGTCGGCGTGCCCATCCGTGTCCAGCCTCCGCCGAGTGCCCGCGACATCCCGCGCCCCGACGAACCGCGAAGCACCTTCACGCCCATCCCGACCAGCGAGGACGGCGATTTCTGGTACGCCACGGTCACTCAGTTGATCGCGGCCGAGGCCATCAGCGCCCTGACGCGCGAACTCGCGCTGCAGTCGCAGCTGGTGGGCCGCGACACCGACCAGTGGCTGCTGCGCATCGAGCGCGAGACACTGAGCCAGCCGTCCAGCCGCGAGAAGCTCACTGCCGCGCTGGGTGGCCTGGGCCACGACATCAAGCTCGCCATCGAGGTCGGCGCCGTGGTCGACAGCCCCGCTCGCCGCAACAAGCAGGCGGCCGACGAGCGCCAGCGCGTCGCCGAGGAGGCCATCATGAGCGACCCCGAAGTCCAGGCGCTGATGCGCGACTTCGACGCGAAGATCGTCCCCGGCACGCTCAAGCCGGCCTGAGCTCGCGTCTCCCGTATCCTTCACCCACTTTCCAACCAGACACAGGACCAACGATGTTCAACAAAGGACAACTGGCCGGCCTCATGAAGCAGGCGCAGGCAATGCAGGACAACCTCAAGAAGGCCCAGGAAGAGCTGGCGACCATCGAGGTCGAAGGCGAATCCGGCGCCGGCCTGGTCAAGGTCGTCATGACCTGCAAGCACGACGTCAAGCGCATCACCATCGACCCCAGCCTGCTGGCGGACGACAAGGACATGCTCGAAGACCTGGTGGCCGCCGCCTTCAACGCCGCCGTGCGCAAGGCCGAGGAAACCAGCGAGCAGAAGATGGGCAAGCTCACGGCCGGCATGCCCGGCCTGCCGCCCGGCATGAAGCTGCCGTTCTGAATGACTCTCCCCCAGGCTTGCCCACTTCGCGTGGCCGCCAACCCCCTCGCCGGAGGCAACACCAGCGGCCCGGCGAAGCCGGTTCCGCGGTGTTCCCGCGAAGGAGCCGCTTGACATGGCAGACGCCAGTTCGCTCGACGCATTGGTCGATGCGCTGCGCCGCCTGCCCGGCGTCGGTGTCAAGTCGGCTTCGCGCATGGCGTTCCATCTGCTGCAGCACGACCGCGAGGGCGCGCAACTGCTTGCGCGCGCGTTGCAGCAGGCGGCAGGGCAGGTGCGGCATTGCGAGCGCTGCAACACCTTCACCGAAGCGCCGATCTGCTACGTCTGCCTCGACACGCGGCGCGACGCCAGCAAGCTCTGCGTGGTCGAGACGCCGGCCGACCAGGCCGCGCTCGAGCGCACCGGCGCGTTCCGCGGCTACTACTTCGTGCTGATGGGTAAGCTCAGCCCGCTCGACGGCATCGGACCGAAGGACATCGGCCTGCAGAAGCTCTTCGACCGCGCGCGCGACGGCACGGTGAGCGAGGTCATCCTTGCCACCAACTTCACGGCCGAGGGCGAGGCCACGGCGCACGTGATCGGCGAAGCGCTGAAGCAGCACGGCCTCACCGTGACGAGACTCGCGCGCGGCGTGCCGGCCGGCAGCGAACTCGAATACGTCGATCTCGGCACCATCGCGCACGCCCTTGTGGACCGTAGATAGAACCATGACTCTCTCGCTGCTCACCATCGCCTACTGGTGCGTGCTCGTTGCCTGCGTACTGCCGTATCTGGCAGCATGGATCGCCAAGGCGGGCAGCTTCGGTCCGCGTGACAACCAGCATCCGCGCGAATGGGCCGCCAAGCAGAGCGGCTGGCGCGCACGCGCCAACAGCGCGCAGGCGAACAGCTTCGAGGGGCTGCCGTTCTTCATCGGCGCGGTGATCATCGCGCACCAACTCGGCGCGGCACAGGCGCGCCTCGACATGCTCGCAGTGGCTTATGTGGTGCTGCGCGCGATCTATCTTGCGCTTTACATCAAGGGTGTCGGCAGTGCGCGCAGCGCCGTCTGGACGCTCGCGTTCCTGGTCAATATCGCGATACTTTTTCTGGCTCGATGAAGCCTTGGCGAAGGCTTCTCGGCGAGGCCTTCATGCTTACGTGAAAACCCGCACGGGAACACCCCGATGCAGTCGCGTGTTGCGGCCCCTAAGCTCGATTCCGTTCTTACGAATCACAGAGCCAACGGGCAAGGTTTCATGCTTCATCGCCGCACTTTCGTTTCAGCTTCAGCCGCCATTGCCGCAGCAACCATTGCGTTGCCGCGTGTCTTTGCGCAGCAGGCGAAGCTGGAGAAGACCAAGGTCTCCATCGCGGTCGGTGGCAAGGCGGCTTTCTACTACCTGCCGCTCACCATCTCCGAGCAGCTCGGCTACTTCAAGGCCGAAGGTCTCGACGTGGAGATTTCCGATTTCGCCGGTGGCGCGCGCGCGTTGCAGGCGGTGGTCGGCGGGTCGGCCGACGTGTGCTCGGGCGCCTACGAGCACACCATCAACCTGCAGGCCAAGAACCAGTTCTTCCAGGCCTTCGTGCTGCAGGGCCGGGCGCCGCAGATCGCGGTGGGCGTGTCGACCAAGAACATGGCCGGCTACACCGGCATCCAGGATCTCAAGGGGAAGAAGATCGGCGTCTCCGCGCCGGGCTCGTCGACCAACATGGTGGCCAACCTCGTGCTGTCGCGCGGCGGGCTCAAGGCCAGCGACGTGAGCTACATCGGCGTGGGCGTGGCTGCCGGCGCTCTCACCGCGCTGCGCTCGGGCCAGATCGACGCCATCAGCAACACCGACCCGGTGATGACGATGCTGGAGCAGAAGGGCGACGTGAAGATCATCAGCGACACGCGCACGCTCAAGGGCACGCAGCAGGTGTTCGGCGGCACGATGCCGGCGGCATGCCTCTATGCGTCGAGCGAGTTCATCCAGAAGAATCCCAACACCTGCCAGGCGCTGGCGAATGCCATCGTGCACGGCCTGAAGTGGCTGCAGACGGCGGGGCCTGGCGACATCATCAAGACGGTGCCGGAGACCTACCTGCTCGGCGACCGCGCGCTGTATCTCGCGTCGTTCGACAAGGTGCGCGAATCGATCGCCACCGACGGCCTCGTGCCTACCGACGGTCCCAAGACCGCGCTGAACGCGATCGCGAGCTTCGACACCACCGTGAAGGCCGACAAGATCGACCTCGCCAAGACCTACACCAACGATTTTGCAAGGCGCGCGAAAGACAGGTTCAAAGCCTGATTCCGAACGTCCCGCGACCCGGCTCAGGCCGGGTTTTTTATGCCATGTCCGACCACGCACTCGAACTCCTCTCCATCAGCTGCACCTTTCTCTCGAAGGACGATCCGGGCCAGCGCTACACGGCGGTGGCCGACACCACGCTGCGGGTGAAGGAGGGCGAGTTCGTTTCCGTGGTCGGGCCCACCGGCTGCGGCAAGTCGACACTGCTGAACGTGGGCGCGGGCCTGCTGGAGCCTTCGTCGGGCACGGTGAAGGTGTTCGGGCAGACGCTCTCGGGCATCAATGCGCGCGCCGGCTACATGTTCCAGACCGAGGCGCTGATGCCCTGGCGCAGCGCCATCGACAACGTGATGGTCGGCCTGCAGTACCGTGGCGTGCCCGACGCCGAGGCGCGTGCCCAGGCCGAGGCATGGCTCTCGCGCGTGGGCCTCTCGGGCTTCGGCGACCGCTATCCGCACCAGCTCTCCGGCGGCATGCGCAAGCGCGTGGCGCTGGCGCAGACGCTGGTGCTCGACCCCGACATCATCCTCATGGACGAGCCCTTCAGCGCGCTCGACATCCAGACGCGCCAGCTGATGGAGAACGAGGTGCTTGAGCTCTGGAGCGCCAGGAAGAAGGCGGTACTGTTCATCACGCACGACCTCGACGAGGCAATCGCGATGAGCGACCGCGTGGTGGTGCTGTCGGCCGGGCCGGCCACGCATCCCATCGGCGAGTTCGCCATCGACCTTCCGCGCCCGCGCGACGTGGCCGAGGTGCGCACGCAGCCGCGCTTCGTCGAGCTGCACACCCAGATCTGGGAGGTGCTGCGCGACGAGGTGCTCAAAGGCTACGCGCAGCAACTCAGGAAGGCCGCGTGATGTCGCGCTTCGGCTTGAACGAACGCAACGCGCGCTTCTGGCAACTGGCGCTGCTGGCGGTGATCCTCGTGGCATGGCATCTGGCTTCACGCAACCAGCAGTTCGCCTTCTTCCTCGGCGAGCCGATCCAGGTGGCGGGGCGCATCTGGAGCTGGTTCCTGCCCTTCGAGATACCGGCGAACGCGCTCTTTCCCGAGGGGCTGAAGGGCAACGCCGACATCTACCAGCACCTGGGCACCACGCTGCTCGAGACGGTGCTGGCCTTCGGCATCGGCACCGTGATGGGGCTGGCCTGCGGGCTGTGGCTGGCGCTCGCGCCCACGGCGAGCCTGATCCTCGACCCCTACATCAAGGCGGCCAACTCGATGCCGCGCGTGATCCTCGCGCCCATCTTCGCGCTGTGGTTCGGCCTGGGCATCTGGAGCAAGGTGGCGCTGGCGGTCACGTTGGTGTTCTTCATCGTGTTCTTCAACGTCTACCAGGGCGTGCGCGAGGTGAGCCCGGTGGTGCTGGCCAACGCGAAGATGCTGGGCGCCAACCAGAGGCAGCTGCTGCGCACGGTATACCTGCCGAGCGCGACCAGCTGGGTGTTCTCCAGCCTGCACACATCGGTGGGGCTGGCCTTCGTGGGCGCGGTGGTGGGCGAGTACCTGGGTTCGGCGCGCGGCGTGGGCTACCTGATCCTGCAGGCAGAAGGCACCTTCGACGTCAACACGGTGTTCGCCGGCATCGTGGTGCTCACGGCCTTTGCGCTGGCGCTGGACGGGATCGTCGGGGTCATCGAGAGGCGCCTGATGAAGTGGCAGCCGAAGACCGGCGAGACCGAAAAGCTCTAGAAGCGCCCGTGCGATGATCCCGCGCGGCGCCGCAGAGCGCCGCAACGATTCATGGGGGTAACCGAACAATGAGCCACGACAACAACAGGCGGGCCACGACCCTGCGCTCGCGCAGCGAGGCGGCACGGGTCTCTAACGAAGAGCTGTTCTTCGACCTGGTCTACGCCTTCTCCGTCACGCAGCTTTCCCACTACCTGCTGGACCACCTCACGCTCCTCGGGGCGCTGCAGACGCTGGTCATGTGGTTCGCGGTCTGGCTGGGCTGGCAGTACACGGCCTGGACCACCAACTGGTTCAACCCCGGCACGCTGCGTATCCGCGGCGTGCTGTTCGCGATCATGCTGCTGGCGATGGTGATGGCCTCGGCGCTGCCCGGGGCGTTCGCCGAGCGCGGGCTGGTGTTCGCGCTGTGCTTCGTGGGCATCCAGGCGGGGCGCACGCTTTGCATGCTGATCGCCATCGGCCCGAACGATCCGCTCACACCGAATTTCCGCCGTCTGTTTGCGTGGAACTGCGTGGCCGGCGTGTTCTGGATCGCCGGCGGCCTTGCCGAAGGGCAGACGCGCCTCGCGCTGTGGTTCGGCGGCGTGCTGTGCGAGTACATCGCACCGATGATCGGCCTGCGCTTTCCGGGCCTGGGCCGCTCGCTGACCAGCGACTGGACCATCGACGGCGGCCATCTCGCGGAGCGCTGCCAGCTGTTCGTGATCGTCGCGCTGGGCGAGTCGGTGCTGGCCACCGGCATTGCCTTCGGGCACCACGCCGAATGGCACGGGATCGACCTGTTCGCGCTGCTCGTGGGCTTCGCGGGCAGCCTGGCGATGTGGTGGATGTACTTCGACACCAGCGCCAAGGAGGCGACCCATGTCATCGAGCATGCGGCGGACCCGGGCGGCGTCGGCGCCAGGTTCCACTACACGCACGTGATCCTGGTGGCGGGCATCATCGTCTGTGCCGTGGCGGACGAGCTGACGATCGGCGAGGGCTCGCACCATGCCGAGCTCAAGTACCTGGGGGCGCTGATCGGTGGCCCTGCGCTCTATCTGTTCGGCAATGCGCTGTTCAAGCGGGTGGTGCGAGGCTTCCTGCCGCAGTCGCATCTGTACGGACTGGGCCTGCTGGCGGTGCTCGCGTTCTTCGCGCCGCACATGACGGTGCTGGTGGTGGGAACGCTCACGACAGCCATCATGATCGCCGTGGCCGCGCTGGAGGCCGTGGTGCGCCGCAGGGTCCACCAGGCCGCGAAGGCTCACTGAGCCTTCAGCGCTTCTTCTTCACGGGCGTGCCGCCGCGCTTCTCGCGCACCACCTGCTGCTTGCTGCTGGCCGGCACCTTGACCACGCTGCCGGAGCCCCGCGGAGCCGCCGCCTTCGAGGGCACGCCGCCACGGCGCGCTGGAGCGGCCGCGACATGCGATGTCGACCGGATGCCGGTGCCCGCGCGGGCCGCCACCGTCGCGCGGACGGGCAGGTACACCACCACGCTGTAGCCGCGCTTGAACGCGTGGTTGGGCTTCACGTCGTTCCACTCGGCCACGTTGGCGGGCTTGAGGTTGTAGCGGTGCGCGATGCTCGCGACGCTGTCGGCGCGGCCGGCCTTGACGGTCGTGCGGCGCGTGACGATCTCAGGCTGGAAGCTCAGGTGGCCGCCATCGGCCACCACCGCCGCAACGTCTTCCTTCACGCGGGCGCCGCGCGGCACGATCAGCGTCGAGCCGGCCTTGATGAGCATGCGCGGCGGGATGTTGTTGATGGAGCGCAGGTCGCTTTCGCTCATGCCGGAGCGCTGGGCGGCATCGGCCACCGTCATGGTGCCTGGCACGACCCAGGCGGTCCAGCTGGCGTACTGGCCCTGCGAGTAGGCGTCGAAGTTGCGCTGGAACACGGCCGCGTTGTCCCAGGGCAGCAGGATCTGCGGCGTGCCGGCCGCGATGAGCACCGGCTTGTGGGCGGCCGGGTTCAGCGCGCGGAAGTCTTCGAGGCGCACGTCGGCCAGCTTGGCGGCCAGCTCCACGTCGAGGTCGCGCGTGAGCGTGACGGTCTGGAAGTACGGGTGGTTGGCGATCAGCGGCAGTTCGGTGTTGAAGGCCTGCGGATTGGCAACGATGTTCTTCACGGCCTGCAGCTTGGGCACATACATGCGCGTCTCGGCGGGCATCGTGAGGTCGCTGTAGGTGGTGGGCAGGCCCAGGCGCTGATTCTTGGCGATGGCGCGGCTCACGCTGCCTTCACCCCAGTTGTAGGCGGCCAGGGCCAGTTGCCAGTCGCCGAACATGCCGTAGAGCTTCTGCAGGTAGTCGAGCGCGGCGCGGGTGGAGGCCACCACGTCGCGGCGGTCGTCGCGGAAGATGTTCTGCTTGAGGTCGAAGTCGGTGCCGGTGGCCGGCATGAACTGCCACATGCCCGCGGCACGCGCGCTGGAGATGGCCTGCGGATTGAACGCGCTCTCGATGTAAGGCAGCAGCGCCAGTTCGGTCGGCATGTTGCGCCGCTCGAGTTCCTCGACGATGTGGAAGATGTACTTGTTCGAGCGCTCCGTCATGCGCTGGATGTAGTCGGGCCTGCTGGCGTACCACTGCTCGCGGTCGCGCACCAGGTCGCTCTCGAGGTTCGGCATCTTGAAGCCGCGGCGGATGCGGTCCCACATGTCGACCGGCGGTGCGAGCGTGACCACGCTCTGCGAACGGGCCTGGCCGCTGGTGAGTGGGGAGAGTGCGTCGCGCGGATAGATCGGTGTCGCGCTGCCGGCGACCTTGGAGCCGGTGCCGCCGGCCTGCGACGAGGAGGGGGGAGAAGAAGAGGGCGAAGAGCTGTTGTTGTTCGTGCCCGCGCAGCCCGCGAGCACCAGTGAACCTGCAATGCAGGTGGCAGCGATCAGTTTCATCGGAAGTCGTTTTTCCATTGGCGCAGTGCGGCGAATACGTCGGCCTCGGCTGCATCGGCAGCCAGCTCGGCGTGGGCTCGCACCGCTCGAAGGACAGTGGCTTCGCGGCTGCGAAGAAAGGGGTTGACCTGGCGTTCGATCGCCAGTTGGGACGGCAGCGTGGGCTGCCCCTGTGCGCGCAGGCTTTCGCAGCGTGCGTTGTAGTGAGTCAGCTCGGCGTTGGCCGGTTCCACGGCCTGGGCGAAACGCAGGTTAGAAAGTGTGTATTCGTGCGCGCAGCAGACGCGCGTATCGCCGGGCAAGGCGGCGAGCGCGTCGAGCGAGGCCAGCATCTGAGCGGGCGTGCCCTCAAAGAGGCGGCCGCAGCCGCCGGAGAACAGCGTGTCGCCGCAGAAGAGCAGCGGTGCGTCTTGAGGTGCGGTCTGCGCCGCCGGCAGGAAGTACGCGATGTGCCCGGCGGTATGGCCCGGCACGTCGATGACTTCGAAGCGCAGGCCAAGCACTTCCGCGACCTCGCCCTGCGCCAGCGGCGTGAAGGGCTCCGGAATGCGCTCGCGGGCGGGGCCCCATACTGGCGCGCCGGTGGCCGCATGCAGCGCAGCCACGCCACCCGTGTGATCGGGGTGATGGTGCGTGACTAGAATCGCGGCCAGTTGCAGCTTGTGGCGCGCCAGCGCGTCGAACACCGGTTGGGCATCGCCCGGATCCACCACGATGGCGTGGGACCCGTCGTGCAGCATCCAGATGTAGTTGTCAGCGAAGGCGGGCAGCGGAACAAGGGTCATGAGCGGTCAAATTATAGGTTTGCAGGATTGGTTCGCGACCCCCCCGGGGCGGTACCTGCTGGCTTGGGAGCAGGCCCAGTTCGATCAGGCGGTGGCCGATGTCTTCGGCTATCACGCGCTGCAGCTGGGCGCCGCCGAGGTCGACGGCCTGCGCGCCAACCGCATGCCGCACCGCTGGCTGGCGCTGGACGACCCCGCCCGCGGCGGCAAGGCGACGCTGCTGGCCGACTTCGCGGCGCTGCCGTTCGCGGCCAACAGCCTCGATCTGGTGGTGATGCCGCATGCGCTCGAACTGAGCCCCGATCCGCACGCCACGCTGCGCGAAGTCGAGCGGGTGCTGGTGCCCGACGGCCGCGTTGTGATCTGCGGGCTCAACCCGACCAGCCTCTGGGGCATGCGGCAGCGTCGTGCGCACATCTATCGCAGGCTCGGCATCGGCGATCTCTACCTGCCCGAAGGCGGGGAGTTCATCGGCTACTGGCGCATGCGCGACTGGCTGCGTCTGCTGAGCTTCGAGGTGGAGTCGGGCCGCTTCGGAATCTACCGGCCGGCGGTGCGCAGCGAGGCCTGGCTGGAGCGTTCGCGCTGGATGGACGCCGCCGGCGAGCGCTGGTGGCCCATCTTTGGCGCGGCCTACTTCCTGGTCGCGGTGAAGCGGGTGCGCGGCATGCGGATGCTCAGCGCCGACTGGCGGCGCGCCGGAGCGCGTGCCACGGCGCCCGTGCCGATTGCCGGCAAGGTGCATCGCAGCAGCGGGCCCGACAGAAATTGAAATTGAAATCGATCGAGATGAAGAAAAAGGAAAAGCTGGTTTGAATGAAGTCGTGATCTATACCGATGGCGCCTGCAAGGGCAATCCCGGCCCCGGCGGCTGGGGCGCCTGGCTCAAGTCGGGCGCCACCGAGAAGGACCTGTTCGGCGGTGAACTCAACACCACCAACAACCGCATGGAGCTGACCGCCGTCATCGAGGGCCTCGCCGCCCTCAAGCGGCCCTGCAAGGTGCTGCTCTACCTCGACAGCCAGTACGTGCGCAAGGGCATCACCGAATGGATCCGCGGCTGGAAGGCCAAGGGCTGGGTCACCGCGAGCAAGCAGCCCGTGAAGAACGTCGAGCTCTGGCAGCGGCTCGACAAGCTGGTGAGCGAGGGCGGCCACCAGATCGAATGGCGCTGGGTCAAGGGCCACTCGGGCGACCCTGGCAACGAGCGGGCCGACATGCTGGCCAACAAGGGCGTGGACAAGGCGCTCGGCCGCCTTTGAGCCGCTGAATCAGCTTCGACGGGTCAGATGACGCCGTCGAACATCATCACGTCGACCTCATCCCCTGCGGCGACGCTGCCTTGGTCATGGTGCAGCACAACAAGCCCATTGGCCTCCAGCATCGAACTCAGCACGCCCGAACCCTGGTTGGCGGCAACGCACACCTCGGGCAAGCCACCGGCCACGGTCTTCACGAAACCGCGTTGATATTCGGTGCGCCCCGGCTTCTTGCGGATCGGCCCTGCGCTGCGCGCGCGCAGCAGCGGCGGTGGCGCAGCCGCTGCTTCATGGCAGCCCATCATGCGCAGCAGCGCCGGCCTCACGAAGGCCAGGAAGGTGACCATCACGGCCACCGGATTGCCCGGCAGGCCGAACAGCACGGCCGGCTGCGGCGAGGCTTCGCGCGGGATCAGTCCGACGGCCAGTGGACGGCCCGGACGCATGGCCACGCGCCAGAACGCCATGTCGCCCAGCTGCTGCATCACGTCGCGCGTGTGGTCGGCCGCGCCGGCGCTCACGCCGCCGCTGGTGATGACGGCATCGGCCTCGCGCGCTGCGCGCTGAAGGGTGGCTGCAAGCGTGGCCGGGTCGTCGCGCACGAGGCCGAGGTCGATCACCTCGCAGCCAAGCCGCGCGAGCAGGCCGAACACCGTGTAGCGGTTGCTGTCGTACACGGCGCCTTCGCGCGGCGCCTCGCCCAGGCTCAGGATCTCGTCGCCGGTAGAAAAGCAGGCCACCCGCAGCCGCCGCAGCACCGGCACGCCGGAGAGACCGAGGCTCGCGATCATGCCGAGCGCGGCGGGCGACAGGCGCTCGCCCCTGCGCAGCGCGGGCTGGCCCTTCATGAGGTCCTCGCCGGCAAAGCGGCGGTTGTCCCCGCGGCGCAGCACCTTGGCGGGGAAGCACACGCGGTCGCCGTCGACCTTGCAGAACTCCTGCGGAATGACGGTGTCGAGGCCCGCCGGCATCATCGCGCCGGTCATGATGCGCACCGCGTCGCCCGGCCCGAGCGCGCCGCGCCAGGCGGCACCCGCCAGCGCCGTGCCCGCCACGCGCAGCTTGATGGAGGCGTCGATGGGCGCATCCTGCGGCAGCACCGCGCCGTCGAAGGCGTAGCCGTCCATGGCGGAGTTGTCGTGCGGCGGCACGCTGACCGGCGAGACGATGTCCTCGGACAGCACGCGGCTGAGGGCGTCGAACAGCGAAACGCTCTCGTGCCGGGTGACGACAGCCGAGGCCGTCAGTTGCGAAAGAAAGGCGTGGACGGCCTCGACGCTCAGGTCGGCGTCGTCATGGCCCGCGAGGGCGGAAGCGAGTTCTGCGATGCGGCTCATCTGTTCTCGAGTGCGTGCAGTTCGGTCAAGGTGTTGGCGTTGAAAAAGGCGTCGGGCGCGTCGCCGGGGCGGTCGAAGGGCACCTGCACCGTGCGGTGCTGCGAGATCCACGCGTGGACCTTGCGGCCGCCGGCCGTGGTGTAGGCGATCAGGCTGTCGCGCAGGCTGGCGCGCAACAGGCAGAAGACGGGCTGGGGGCGCAGCGCCGTGCCGTCCTCGACGGATTCGGGCGCGACGGCCATGGCGATGTCGGCTTGTCCGGTCACCGCGGCTTCGGCGAGCCGCGCGGCGAGGTCGGGCGGGAACAGGGGCGTGTCGCAGGGCACGGTCAGCAGCCAGGGCGTCGTGCAGTGCTCCAGTCCGGCCAGAAAGCCCGCCAGGGGCCCCGGATAGTCCGCGAGGCTGTCGGGCCACACCGGCACGCCGAAAGCCTCGTATTCCGCGAGATTGCGGTTGGCATTGACCATGAGCGGGCCGACCTGCGGCGCCAGCCGGCGTATCGCATGCAGCGCCAGCGGCTCTCCGTTGAAGGGCTGGAGCCCCTTGTCGACGCCGCCCATGCGCGAGCCCCGTCCGCCGGCCAGCAGCAGCCCCGTGATGTCGGCGGGTGCGATGAAGGCATGCGCGGGCATGGCGGCCGCCTGCCTCATCCGCCGATGTAGCTCATCTCGACGCGGCGCGGCGCCTTGTCGTGGTCGCTGCTGCCGCCGTCGGGGCCGTGCAGGGCGCGCAATTCGGAGTAGCGATCGGCGCGGCCCTGCCAGATGTGGCCGATGGCCGAGGAGATGTCTTCGTCGCTGGCGCTGCCGCGCAGCAGGGGCCGCAGGTCGTGGCCGGCGCTGGCGAAGAGGCACAGGTACAGCTTGCCCTCGGTCGAGAGCCGCGCGCGGCTGCAGTCGTGGCAGAAGGCCTGGGTGACGCTGCTGATGACGCCGATCTCGCCGCTGCCGTCCGCGTAGGCCCAGCGTCGGGCGGTCTCGCCGGGCGTGGTGGCTCCGAGCGGTACCAGAGGGAATTCGGAGTGGATGCGCGTGATGACGTCGGCCGAGGGCAGCACCTCGTCCATGCGCCAGCCGTTGGTGGCGCCCACGTCCATGTACTCGATGAAGCGCAGCACCACCTTGCCGCCGTGGTGCGTGCGGAAGTAGCGCGCCATCGGCAGTATTTCCTGCTCGTTGGTGCCGCGCTTGACCACCATGTTGACCTTGACGGGGCCGAGGCCCGCGGCCAGCGCCGCATCGATGCCGGCCAGCACGTCGGCCACCGGGAAGTCGACGTCGTTCATCTGCCGGAACACCGCGTCGTCGAGGCTGTCCAGGCTGACGGTCACGCGCTGCAGACCGGCGGCGCGCAGCTGGGCGGCCTTGCGCGCGAGCAGGGAGCCGTTGGTGGTCAGCGTGAGGGCCAGCGGCTCGCCGTCCGGCGTGCGGATCTCGGCAAGCTGTTCGATCAGCCCCTCGATGTTCTTGCGCAGCAGCGGCTCGCCGCCGGTCAGCCGGATCTTGCGCACGCCGTGCGCGGCGAAGAGGCGGGCCAGCCGCGTGATTTCCTCGAAGCTCAACAGCGCGCTGTGCGGCAGGTACTTGTAGTCCTTGTCGAACACGTCCTTGGGCATGCAGTAGCTGCAGCGGAAGTTGCAGCGGTCCGTCACGCTGATGCGCAGGTCGGTCATGGGCCGGCCCAGGCGGTCGAGCAGCATCCCCGTGGCGGGCACGGCGACCTCCGGCACGGCCACCGCGGGACGCGCGCGGCCGATGCTGGAGATCGGGATGACGGTGCTGCTGCTGTTCTTCATGGCTTCGTGGAGAGGGGCTCCGATTTTGCGCCAGGCCCCAAGGGCCCTGCGGAATGCAGGCTACTTGATCACGGCCGCATAAATCATGTCCCGGGTCAATGTTCTGTAATGTGTCCTGAATTTCGGCGACTGCATCATCAGCACCACGAACATCTCGTTCTTCGGGTCGACCCACATGTAGGTGCCGCCCGCGCCACCCCAGTTGTATTCGCCTCCGGCCGAGGGGTAGGGCGCCTCGCCGTCATTGCGGCGCACCGCGAAGCCCAGGCCGAAGCCGTAGCCCGGGCCCGGCAGGTAGAGCGGGCCGGGCACGATGCCGGCGCCCGCGTTGGAGTGGTCGGCGGTCATCAGCGCGATGGTGCGCGGGCCGAGGTAGCGCCTGCCGTCGAGCGAGCCGCCGTTGATCAGCATCTGCAGGAAGCGCGCGTAGTCGCTCGCGGTCGACACCAGCCCGCCGCCGCCCGACTCGTACCTGCGCACGATGCGCGGGTCGTTGAATTCGGCGCCCACCCCGAAGCTGCGGTCGTTGGGCAGCGGCTCGGCAATGCGCGGCTGGCGCGCCGGCTCGGGCACGTAGTAGGTGGTGTCCTTCATGCCCAGCGGGTCGAACAGGCGCGCCTTCTCGAACTGGTAGAGAGACTGGCCCGACGCCACCTCGATCACGCGGCCGAGGATGTCGGTCGACTGGCTGTAGTCCCAGGTCGTGCCGGGCTGGTAGGCCAGCGGCAGCTTGGCCAGGCGCTGGGAGAATTCGGCCAGCGTCGGGTCTCCGGCGTCCAGGCCGGCGGCGTTGTAGGCCTGCTTCACGAGGCCGGGGCCGAAGAAGCCATAGGTCAGGCCCGAGGTGTGGCGCATCAGGTCCTGCACGGTGATCGGGCGGCGTGCGGGCACGGTCTCGAGCACCGGCTTTCCGTCGGCGCCTGGCTTCTCGACGCCCACCGTCATGTTGGCGAACTCGGGCAGGTAGGTCGCGATGGGGTCGTCGAGCTTGAGGCGGCCGTCTTCGACCAGCATCATCGCGGCCACCGTGGTGATGGGCTTGTTCATCGAGTAGATGCGGAAGATGCCATCGCGCGGCATGGATGTGCCGGTTGCGCTGTCGAGCTTGCCGACCGGCTCGAACCACGCCACCTTGCCCTGTCGCGCCACCAGCAGCACCGCGCCGGGGATCTTGCCGGCGGCGACGTCGGCCTTGAGCACGTCGGTGAGCATCTGCAGTCGCTCGGTCGAGAGGCCGACCTGCTCGGGCTTCGCCGTGGGCAGTTGCTGCGCTGCCGCAAACTGGGGAAGAAACAGGGGAAGGGCCAGGCCCAGGCCGAGCACGGCCGCGCGCAGGCTGCGCTTCAGGAATCTCATGGTGTCGTCTCCGTCTTCTTGTAGTGGATGGAAAAACCGTCCGGCGGTCTTTGGTGCCGCCTGCATCGAATTCGACTCCCCTGGGAACTATCCACGGCAGAGCTTCAGGTTCGTGCGCGTGGCGCGGACCACCGGCAGGAAGATCTCGGCGTCGGCCGGCGGGTAGTTTTCCTTGATGCCGTCGTCGGTGCGCGCGGCATCCTCGGCCAGCGGCTGCAGCGTCTTGAGGCAGGCGGCGCGGTCGTTGAGCTTGTACTGGGTGAGCGCGAGGTCGTTGCGCAGCCAGCCCTTGGTGATCCAGTCGAGGGTCTTGTCGCAGTCCGACAGCACCGGTGCGAGGGTGGCCTGTGCCGTGGCGTAGTCCTTCGCGTCGTACTGGCGCTTGAAGCTCTTGCGCGAGCCGGCCACGGCCTTGTCGGTGCAGGCGGGGGCGGGGCGGATATAGGCGCCCTCGAAGCCGGCGCGCATGCCGCAGTAGCCGCGGCATTGGTCCGATCCGTTGGTCGTGACCTGCACCTTGTCGGCATTCACCGCGAAGTTCACCACGCATCCCGTGTCGTCGAGCTTGGCCTTGCCGCGCGCGATGGTGCCGTCGAGCGCGCAGGTGTGGGCGTTGGCGCCGATGGTGGTGATGTCGAAATGCCCGTTCGGCTTGACGCGCAGCGAGCCGCTACCGCCTTCGTAGATGTAGTCGCCGGCCGGTGGCGTGGAGGTCTCTGCGGAGGCGAGACCGGCGCAAAGGAGCAGTACGAAGGGAAGGATACGTGCGAGCTTCATCGTTTGATTTCTCCCGGAAACGTGCTGCAGGGCAGTGTATCGATCGTTGCCGGAAGCTTCCGGAGATGGCGGGTTTGCGTCATCCGGGTCTTGGATGTCTTGACATAGACAATGAGAATTCCTATCATTTGGGCGCCTGAGTACGCAGCACGTCGACGACGCAAAGGGCTCTTCCAACCAAGGAGCTTCCCGACCGTGCCGTACACCTTGCCAGCCTTGCCCTATGCCTTCGATGCGCTCGAACCCCACATCGACGCGCAGACGATGGAAATCCACCACGGCAAGCACCACCAGACCTATGTGAACAACCTCAATGCGGCGCTGAAAGACACGCCGCACGAGGGAATGCCGGTCGAAGAGCTGATCGTCGGTGTCGAGCAGCTGCCCGAGGCGTTGCGCGCGCCGGTGCGCAACAACGGCGGCGGCCATGCGAACCACACCCTGTTCTGGACCGTGATGGCGCCTGTCGGGCAGGGCGGCGGCGGTGCGCCCACGGGAGTGCTCGCCAAGGCGATCGATGCCGACCTGGGCGGCTTCGACGCCTTCAAGGAAGCTTTCACGAAGGCCGCCCTCACGCGCTTCGGCAGCGGCTGGGCGTGGCTGTCGGTCGCTCCCGGCGGCAAGCTCGCCGTGGAAAGCAGTGGCAACCAGGACAGCCCGCTGATGCGCGGCATCGGCTCGGGCAACACGCCGATCCTCGGGCTCGACGTGTGGGAGCACGCGTACTACCTCAAGTACCAGAACCGTCGCCCCGAATACATCGCGGCTTTCTACAACGTCGTGAACTGGGTCGAGGTGGCCCGGCGCCACGCTGCCGCCACGGGCGGCTGAGGAGCAATCCCATGAACGAGCCGCAGCAGGTCACGGTGGCCAGCCAGCAGCCCAGGCCCGCCCGCCCGATGCGCGAATGGATCGGCTTTGCCATCGTTGCGGCCGGCGTGCTGGTGGGCGCCCTGCAGTTCTGGCAGTTCGTGCGATCCGATCCGCTGGTGTGGAACGCCTTGCTCGGCGGTTCGGTCGCCGCGCTGGCGACCGCGCTCGGCACGCTGCCCGTGCTGTTCTCGCAGAAGCTTCCGGAGCGGCTGCAGGACACGCTGTTCGGCTTCGGCGCCGGCGTGATGCTGGCGGCCAGCGCCTTCTCGCTGATCATCCCGGGCCTGGAGGCGGCGAAGAATGCGGGCACCTTCGGCGGTGGCACCTGGGCGGCGGGCGGGGTGATCGGCTCGGCCATCCTGCTCGGCGGCATCGCCCTGATGCTGCTGGACCGCGTGCTGCCGCACGAGCACTTCATCAAGGGCCGCGAAGGCAACGTTGCCAAGCAACTGCGCCGCACCTGGCTCTTCGTGTTCGCGATCGCGCTGCACAACGTGCCCGAGGGCCTGGCCATCGGCGTGGGCTATGCGGCCAACAACGGGCTGCGCGCCGACGCACTGGCCACCGGCATCGCGATCCAGGACGTGCCCGAGGGCCTGGTGGTCGCGGTGGCGCTGCTGGCCGCCGGCTACAGCCGCGGGTTCGCGGTGCTGATCGGCATGCTCTCGGGGCTGGTGGAGCCGCTGGGCGCCGTGCTGGGCGCGGCGGTGGTCGGCCATTCGGCGATGCTGCTGCCCTGGGGGCTGGGCTTCGCGGCGGGCGCGATGCTCTTCGTGATCAGCCACGAGATCATTCCCGAATCGCACCGAAAGGGGCACGAAGCCTTCGCCACCAGCGGGCTGATGGTCGGCTTCGTGCTGATGATGCTGCTCGACACCGCGCTGGGCTGACGCTCCCCGCGCGGCGCATCGGCATCAGCCGTGCTTCACGGCGACGGTCTTGAGTGTTGTGAAGCCGTACAGCGCCTCGAAGCCCTTCTCGCGGCCGTAGCCGGAAGATTTCACGCCACCGAAGGGCAGCTCGACGCCGCCGCCGGCGCCGTAGTTGTTGATGAACACCTGGCCGCTCTTCACGCGCCTGGCCATGCGGAACTGGCGTGAACCATCGGTCGTCCACACGCCGGCCACGAGGCCGAACTGCGTTGCGTTGGCCAGCGCGACCGCCTCGTCCTCGTCGGCGAACTGCATCGCGGCCAGCACCGGGCCGAACACTTCTTCCTGCGCGAGCCGGTGGTTGACCGGCACGTCGCGCAGCAGCGTCGGCGCTTGATAGAAGCCGGTCTCGGGCGCTTCTTCGACCACGATGCCTTGCGCCACCATCGGGATGCCGGCGTGCTGCGCGTCACTCAGGAAGTCCCACACGCGCTGCTGCTGCGTCTGGCGGATCAGCGGGCCCACGTCGAGGTCCATGGCCGCAGGGCCCACGCGCAGCGCCTCGAAGGCATGGCCCAGGCGCTCGAGCAGCGGCTCGTAGATGTCGCGCTGGATCAGCACCCGCGAGCCGGCCGAGCAGGTCTGGCCGGCGTTCTGCACGATGGCGTTGATGACCACCGGAATGGCTGCGTCCAGGTCGGCATCGGCGAAGATGATCTGCGGGCTCTTGCCACCCAGCTCCAGCGTGACGGGGCAGTGCCGCTCGGCCGCCACCTGCTGGATCAGCGTGCCGATCTTCGGGCTGCCGGTGAAACTGATGTGGTCGATACCCTCGTGCCGCGCGAGCGCGTCGCCCACTTCATGGCCGTAGCCCGTCACGATGTTGAGCGCGCCGGCCGGAAAGCCGACCTCGGCCGCCAGCTGCGCCACGCGGATCAGCGAAAGGCAGGCGTCTTCCGCCGGCTTCACCACGCACACATTGCCCGCCGCCAGGGCGCCGCCCACGCTGCGCCCGAAGATCTGCATCGGGTAGTTCCAGGGAATGATGTGGCCGGTCACGCCGTGCGGCTCGCGCCAGGTGAAGACGCTGTAGCCGTCCTGGTAGGGGATGGTTTCGCCGTGCAGCTTGTCGCAGGCGCCGGCGTAGAACTCGAAGTAGCGCACCAGTGCCACCGCGTCGGCGCGGGCCTGTTTCACGGGCTTGCCGCAGTCGCGCTGTTCGATCAGCGCGAGCTCGTCGACGTGCTCGGCGATCTTCTGCGAGAGCTTGAAAAGCAGGCGGCCGCGATCGGCGGCACTGACCTTGTGCCACACGCCCTCGAAGCAGTCGCGCGCGGCGCGCACGGCGGAGTCGATGTCGGCGGCGTTGCTGCGCTGGATTTCGTCGAAAGGCTGGCCGTCGGAGGGGTCGATGACCGGCAGGGTGCGGCCGGAGGAGGACGGAACGTCCGCGTTGGCGATGTAGTTGAGCTGCATGGGGCAGGATTTTGCGCGATGCACGCTGAATCCGCGGCCGCCGCGCGGCGTAACCCCGCAGCTACTTGGCGGCGGTCTTCGGCAGCGCCTTCACCGCATTCAGCATGCGCTCCACATGCTTGTCCGGATTCAGGTTCTGGTAGTAGTAGGCGACCTTGCCGTCTGGCGCGATCACGTACGACAGGCGGTTGGCGAAGTCGGGCCGTGTCTGCATCAGCGCGTCGAAGCCCTGGATCACGGTCTTGCCCTCGTCGGACGCCACCGGAAAGCGGCTCTGGCATGACTTGACCGAGAACTTGGACAGGGTACCTATGTCGTCCGCCGAGACGCCGATCACGCTGGCGCCCAGTGCCGCGAACTGGTCGACGGCTTCGGCGAAGGCGTGGGCTTCTATGGAGCAGTCGTTGGAGTCGGCGGCCGGAAAGAAATACACCACCACCGGGCCTTTGGCGAGCGCATCGGCCAGCGAGTAGCGGAAGGTCTTGCCGCCGAGGGCGGCGTTGGCGGTGAACTTGGGAACGGGATCGCCGATGTCCAGGGCAGCCCAGGCAGGGTGTGCAAGAGCCGTAAAAAACGCCATCCAGGCGATGCGATGGAGATGCGAACGGGCCATGATGTAACTCCGCGGCGGTGTGAATCGAATTCTAGGCCGGAGCCTTCACAAGAAAAGCCCTGAAACCGGCGCTGGCCGCCCGGCGTACAGAACGAACGGACAAGACGGCAGCAAACGATGACAAGAAGAGAACTACGCAATGAAAGCACCATCATGAACGCCTGGCTCTCATCCTTTCTGCGCATCGCGCTCGCGGGCGCCCTGATGGCCTTGCTCGGTGCCTGCGGTTCGCTGCCGCCGGCGAGGGAGCGGCCCGCCGAGTTCGCGGCCTCCGCCGACCCCTCGACCACGCTGGCGAAGGTCGTTGCCGCCTCCACGCCGCCCGAGGAGCATTCGGGCTTCCGGCTGATGCCGCTGGGTGTGTATTCGCTGGACGCCCGCATCCAGCTGGCCCAGCGGGCCCAGCGCTCGCTGGTGGTGCAGTACTACCAGCTCGAGAACGATCCGGTCGGCCGCCTGCTGCTGCGCACCTTGCGCGAGGCTGCGGGCCGTGGCGTGAAGGTGCGGGTGCTGGTTGACGACCTTTACACAGTCAAGAGCCAGCAACTGCTGCTGGCGCTGTCGGAGACGCCCAATGTCGACGTGCGCCTCTTCAACCCGTTCTGCTGCGGGCGCAACGGTTTCCTGTCGCGCTTCGCGGCGTCGCCATGGGAGATTCCGCGGCTCAACCACCGCATGCACAACAAGCTCTTCATCGCCGACGGCGTGATGGCGGTGGTGGGCGGGCGCAACATCGCCGAGGAGTATTTCGTGCTGAGCGAAGCGCAGAACTTCATCGACATGGACGCGCTGGTGGTCGGCAAGGTGGTGCCGCAGCTCGAATCGATCTTCGACGCCTACTGGAACAGCGAGCAGGTCTGGCCCATCGCCGACATCGTGACGGGCGAGGGCGGCCGCAAGCCGAGCGGCGCCGACTTCGACAGCTGGGTGGGCATGGCCGCGCCGGCACCGAAGATCGTGCTGCCGCCGTCCGACATCCTCGGCTACGGCCCCATTGCCGAGGAACTCGACGGCGGGCGCATGGGCCTGCTGTGGGGAGAGGCGAGGGCCATCGCCGATCCGCCCACCAAGCCCGCGACCATGACGGCGGAGGAAGCCATCTCCACCAGCGTCACGATGAAGGTCTGGGCGCTGCTGCTCGACGCTAGGAGCGAGGTCGACCTGACTTCGCCCTACCTGGTGCCGGGCGAGCGCGGCATGGAGGCCTTCCAGGACCTGGCCAGGCGCAAGGTCAAGCTCACGCTGCTGACCAACTCGCTGGCCGCCAACGACGAGCCGCTGGTGCACACCGGCTATGCGCGCTATCGCGAGAGGCTGCTGCAAAGCGGCGCGGACGTGTACGAACTGAGCCCGCAGCGCACCACTGCGGGCGAGCGCTTCGGCATGTTCGGCAAGTCGCTCGGGCGGCTGCATGCCAAGACGGCCGCCATCGACAAGCGGCGCATCTTCATTGGCTCGATGAACCTGGATCCGCGCTCGGCCAGCCAGAACACCGAGATGGGGGTCGTGGTCGACAGCCCGCAGCTGGCGCGCGAGATGCTTCGCATCATCAGCATCAGCAAGCTGCAGAACTCCTACCGGCTGCGGCTGGCGAAGGACACCGGCACGCTGGAATGGCTCACCAACGACGGCGAGAAGGAGGTGATCCTGACCACGGAGCCGGAGTCGGGTTTCTTCAAGCGCTTCTACAACATGCTCATCGCGCCGATCGTTCCCGAGATGCTGTTGTAGCCTCGGGGGATGGCGCAGACCTTCACCTCGTTGTCCGCCCTGCAGGTCATGCTGTGGGGCTTGCTTTTTTTCGGCGGAATCTATCTTGGCTTCGGCGCGATCACCTGGCTGCTGACGAAGCGCGTGCTGCCCGCGCTGGGCGTCGGGCGCGCTCTCGATCCGCGGCCGCTGCAGCCGGAGCAGCTGCGGCGCGAGCTCACGCAGTCGGGCGTGTCGGTGCTGATCTTCGGGCTGGGGATGGTGTTTCCCTGGGGGCTGCTGCAGCTGGGCTGGGCGCGGCTCGATCCCGATGCGGGATGGCGGCAGATCGTGGTGGAAATCCTCGTGCTCGCGGTCTGGAACGACGTGCATTTCTGGATCAACCACCGGCTGCTGCACACGCGCTGGCTGAGGCGCTTTCACGGTCCGCACCACCGCTCGTTCGTGACCACGCCGTGGTCGACCTACAGCTTCCATCCCATCGAGGCGCTGATGCTCGGCAACGTGATCCTGCTGCCGATGATCGTGCACGACTTCAGCTTCTGGTCGCTGGCGGCGGTGCCGGTGTTCAGCCTGTTCTTCAACTGCGTCGGGCACTCGAACTACGACTTCTTCACGGGCGTGTCGTACAGCCACTGGTTCGCGGCGAGCCGCCGGCACCACCTGCACCATGCCGTGCACAACGGCAACTACGGCTTCCAGTTCACCTTCATGGATCGGCTGTTCGGCACGCGCATCGCGGCCGATGCGGCCGAGCCGGTGCTTCGGGCCTTCCGCGAAAAGCATGGCGCGAGCACGGCCTGACGCGATCCGCCGCCGGCCGCAGCTGCGTCACCGGCGCGACTGGCAGAGCCTTGCCTACCTTGCCGCGCTGCCTGCGCTGGCGGCGTGGCAGTGGTTCCACGGCTTCGACGTGCTGCTGTACGGGCTGGTGCTGTTCCTGACGCTCGGCGTCGGCGTGATCCACCACAACCACGTGCACCTGCGCATGTGGCGCAGCCGGCGCTTGAACAGGTTCACCGATTTCTGGATCACGCTGCTGCAGGGCCATCCCACTTTCGTGTTCTGGCCGGCGCACGTCGCCAACCACCACCGCCACAGGCACGGACCGAAGGACGTGGCGCGCACCTACCGCTTCGGCGGTGACACCAACCACCTGACGGGCTACCTGCTGCATCCGTTCCAGGCCGTGTGGGTGCTGATGCCGGTTTTCTTCGCGTGGCTCGGGCGACTGCGGCGGCATCGACGCGGCGCGTGGCGCTATTGCATGGCGCAGTACGCGGTGTGGCTGGCGAGCTGGGCGGTGCTGCTGGTGATCGACTGGCGCAAGGCCCTGCTGTTCGTGATCGTGCCGCAGCTGCACGGCCTGCACTGGCTGCTTGCCACCAACTACCTGCAGCACGCCCACGCGGACGGCCGGAAGCCCGTACCGAAGGAGGCGCCGGGCGATACCACGGGTAGCCGGTTGAACTACGCACGCAATTTCGAGGGGCTGGTGAACCCCTTGCTGTTCAACATCGGCCTGCACACCGCACACCACGAGAACCCGCATGCCCACTGGTCCGAGCTCACCCGCCTGCATCGCACGCGCTACCGCGCGCAGGTGGACCCCGTGCTCAACGAGGGCGGGCTGGTGCCGTACATGGTGCGCGTCTTCGTGCTGGGGGCCGTGTGGCCGCGTTTTCGCAGCCGCCCGCTGATGCCCCGCGATTCATCAACTCACTGAACCATGCCTGTCTCATTCCAACGCGTGTACCTAGAAAGCGCCGGCTACTTCATGCCGGGCGAACCCATTCCCAACGACCGCATGGACGCGTACATCGCGCCGCTCAACCGCATGTCGGAGCGCATCAAGCGGCGCATCCTGGCGGAGAACGGCATCCTCACGCGGCACTACGCCATCGACGCGGAAGGCATGACGCAGCACACCAATGCGCAGCTGGCGGCCGGTGCGATCCGCGACTGCCTGCAGCGGGGCGGGGCGGAGCTGTCGCGGGTGTCGCTGCTGGCCAGCGGCTCGTCGGGCGGCGACACGCTGATGCCGGGCTTCGCCAACATGATCCAGGGCGAGCTGGCGGCGCAGCCGATGGAAACGCATTCGGTGCACGGCATCTGCGCGGCGGGCGTGTCGGCGATCCAGACGGCCGCGCAGGGCATCGAGCTGGGGGCGCATCGCTCGGCGATGGCGGTTGCCAGCGAAATGCCGTCGCGGCTCTTCAAGCGTTCGCGCTTCGCGGCACGCGGCTATGAAACCGACTTCGACTCGCACTTCCTGCGCTGGATGCTGTCGGATGGCGCGGGAGCCTTGCTGTTGTCCGATGGCACGCCCGCATTGGCCGGCGCGCCGGGCTTGCGTCTGAAGTTGAAGTGGGTGCACCAGCGCGCGTTTTCGGGTGACTACCCGGTCTGCATGCAGCTCGGCCTGACCGAAGACCGCGCGCGCGGCCATCTCGATTTCGGCTCCTGGGCCGAGGCCGAGGCGGCGGGCGCCTTGTCGCTGCGGCAGGACATCCGCCTGCTGCCGCACCTGTTCGACATTGGCATCCATGAATACGCGGGGCTGGTGCGCGACGGCTGGGTCGATCCGAAGCGGGTCGACCACTTCCTGTGCCATTACTCGTCGGAGAAATTCATCCCGGTGGTCGAGGACCTGATGGCCAAGGCCGACCTGTCGATTCCGCGCGAGCGCTGGTGGAGCAACCTCGCATGGCGCGGCAACACCGGGGCAGCGTCGATCCTCGTGATGCTGGCCGAGTTCCTGCACACCAAGGCGCTGAAGCCGGGCGAGCAGATCTTCTGCTACGTGCCGGAGTCGGGGCGCTTCATGGCGGCGTACATGCTGCTCGAGGTGGAGGCGGTCGATGCTGCGCCCGCGGTGGTGGCTCCTCGTGCGGCGGCGGTGCTCGACGACGACCTGGTGATCGCGCCGCCGCACGATCCCAACGCCGCGCCCGAAGGCCTGGGCGCCTTGCTCACCGAGCTGGCAGCCATCTGGCACGACTACCGCTCGCGCGTCTGGCGCACGCCGCTCATCCGCCAGATCCGCGAACGCCGATTCGCCGTGCCCGACTACCTGAACTGGATGGAGCAATGGGTGCCGCAGGTGCGCGAGGGCAGCCTGTGGATGCGCGAAGGCGCAGCCTCGCTGAGCGAGCCGTACCAGATGCTGGCTTCGCTGATCGGCGTGCACGCGGGCGAGGAGCAGAACGACTTCAACATTCTTTTCAGCGACTACCGAAAGGCCGGCGGCACGGTCGAGAACATCGAGGAGCTGCGCCGCAACCCCGGCGGCGAGGCGCTCAACGCCTACCTGCACGGCCTGGCCGCCACGCGCGACCCGATCGGCCTGCTGGGCGCGATCTACATCATCGAAGGCACGGGCCAGCGCATCGTGCCGGCGCTGCTGCCGCTGCTCAAGGCCAGCCTGAAGCTGCCGCCGGATGCCTTCCGCTTCCTCGAATACCACGGCCACAACGACGAAAACCATCTGAGCCGCTGGCTTACCGCCGTGGAGATGGTGATGGCCGTGGAAGGGCAGGCGCGCGCCGCCGGCCAGATCGTCGAGACGGCGCGCCACACGGCCGCGCTATACCTGATGCAGTTCCAACACATCACGCAGCGAATGCCCCATGGATCGAACGCCTGAATTCCTGAAGCAAGCCCACGACGAGCGCGACCCCAGCCCCTGGCTGGCGCTCTACCTCGACCAGAGCACGCCGCTGCCCGACGACGTCAAGGCTGCGTGGCTGGCCGACTCGAGCTCGGGCTCGCGGCAGTACCTGCTGCCGTTCCTGAGGCCGATCGCACGGCTGACGATCATCCTGATCCAGATCGTGAAGGTGTTCGTGCCGCGCAACTGGTCGCACTCGATGCTGCTGCACCGGCTGCTGGCCTGGGGGCTGAAGCGATTCGTGTCACCGGAGGCCAACTGGCTGATCCTGCGGCACTTTCACCTGGGTTCGCAGGTGCTGGCCTTCATCGGGCGGAATTCGCCGGTGCCCGTGGCCACCAACCCCCTGGAGCCGGCCGACATCGACGCGCTGAAGGACGAGATGTTCCTGAAGCACGACCTGAACCTCTTCAACTTCGTGATCAGGCTGAACACCGCGCTGCGCGATAAGGGGCTGGCGCTGTGCAAGGCCGGGAAGGTCGATTTCTCGATGATCCGGGACCCGGGGCTGCGTCTGGAAGACATGCCCCGGGGCAAGCTCAATTTTCTCGACCTGCAGAGCGCCATCGAGCTTTTCACGCCGCTGTACCAGCTGATGCTCACGGACAACGATTTCTGGCGCGCGGCCAATTCCCTGCAGCTGGACGAAACCATCGGCATCTACGCGGCGACGATCCTGAATGCGCCCGAACACCTGATCCTGGTCAACAACAAGCACCCGCTGGTACCGCTGTCGACCCTGCGGGCGGGGCACCGGCTGGTGATCCACGGGCTGTCGACCGAAATGCTTCACAGCCTGCTCCAGCGGATGCAGGTGGCGCAGCAAAAGGCGGGGCAACCGGAGGCATCCCTCTACGAGCAGCCACTTGCATAGGCGTATGCTGCCCCCAGATGCTGGCCATGAACACGACCGATAATCCGTCTCCCAGGACCGATCTGGCAGTGACCCACGTGTTGGCGCAACTGCTGGAAAAGCTTGAGCACAGCGCCGTACCCGTTGGGGCGGAGCAGTACCGTTCCGTGGTCGAACACCTCGTACATGAGTTCGAGGACGTCGGGCAGGGCGCCGAACTCGGCCGCCTGCTCGATGCGTATCCGGCCGCGGCCGAGGTGTACGAGAACCTCAATTACAAGCACGCCGGGCTTTGCCGCTCGGCATTGGACGCTTCCCTGGCGGCCGAAGTCAGCGCCCGGGAAGCCATTGCACGCGCGATGCGCCGTGCCGAACCGAACAGCAAGGACAAAACGCATGGCGAAGGGTGAAGTGAAGACGGCGGTGGTGGCGGACGGCCTGCGTTACAAGTCGAAGACGCCGGGTTCGCCGTTCCGCGCTTCGGCGTCGTTCAGCGGCGCGACCATGTCGTGCTTCATGTGCGGCAAGCACCGCGTGCGCTCGCAGCTGCGCACCCGCCAGGTGCTGGGCAAGTCGCAGACCGTGTGCGCGCCTTCGTGCAAGGCGCTGGACGAAGCCCTCGAATAAGGGTTTTCGCGGCCCTCGATGGGGTACCCTGCTACCACATCGAGGAGGCATTTTGGCGACATTTCCTCGTGCATAAATCACGGAATGGGCTTCCACGTCGGAGGCAATCGCTATACAGTTGGACACAAATGATGCATGTAATTGCATGTAATCAAAAGTCCTACTAGTAGCTGATTTCCAATGAATTGCTGCCACGCCGTTCACACTCCATGCAGGGCATGGAATCCAACCTTCCCGAGGGTCGTAAAGGGGTTCCGTCATGGCTAAATCGCGTCACGTGGTCATGCAGGTGGTCAAGCGATCCTCCGGCAGCGCCACGCACCATGTCGAATTCCTGATGGACGACAACTTCGCCGAACGCCTGCGCCAGCTGCGTTCGCTGGTGCCGCCGCTGGGCAGCCTCAACAAGCAGCGCGACCTGGTCATCGACAAGGTGCGTGTCCGCCTGCCCAACGCCATCTGGCGCTCGGGCAACGAGATCGAGATGGATGGCGGCGTTGACGGCTCCTGCATCGTCATCGCCGCGGAAGGCTCGTTCAATTGCGGCGGCAAGGACCGCAAGACGCGCGAGAAGCTCGTGACGTACAACTTCTCGATCGCCCGCCTGATCGAGCTGCATGCCGAGCGCCCGGAAGGCGAAACCCTCTACATCCGCGACGGCGTGTTCGCCAACGACGAGCCTGCCGAATCGCCGGCCGGCCGCTGGGTTGCGTCGATGCACGAGCTGGAAGTGGTGATGCGGGTGCCGGATGCTCCGTCCGACTTCGACACCCTGCACGACCTGACGATGCGCCCCGAGCATCAGCAGGCCGGCGGCGGTGCGCCGAACCGCGCCAATTTCTACTGAGCTGAGCCGGGGCTTTTCCTTTTTCAGCTGGCGGTGGCTGCCTCGGGCGCCACGCCCACCGGCGTGTATTGCGCGCGGTTGTCCGCCAGCCAGCGCTCCGACAGGCTGCTGTCCTGCTGCATCGGATGGAAGTCCGCACGCAGATAGCTGCGCCAGCCGGCCAGGTTGCCGCGCAGCAGGCCGTTGCGGCTCAGCAGGATGCGCGCGGCGCTCTTCCAGGTCGACCATTTCCACAACTGCTTCTCGTGGCGCAGGTTGTCGATGGTCTGGCGCATCAGGTCGCCCAGGAACATCACCGTGACGCGGCGGAACCAGCGCGTGCGCCATTCGTCTGAGCCGCCTGCGGCCCGGTAGATGTCGAAGGCCACGCTCTTGTGCTCCAGTTCCTCGGCGCTGTGCCACAGCCACATGGTGCGCAGCCGCGGCTCGGCGCCATCAAGGATCTCGGGGTGGGCCAGCAGCCATTCGGCAAACATCGCCGTGAAGTGCTCGGTGGCCGCCGTCACCGCCAGCGCGTGGCGCGGATCGGCATCGACCATCAGTCCCATGCGCTTGCCGGCGCGGGCCGTCCATCCGTCGACCAGGCCCTGGCTCTCGAGGTGGTTGTTGAAGAGCGAATGAATGCGCCGGTGCGTGGCTTCCTGCCCGATGAAGCCGCGCACGTCGGCCTTGTGCTGCTCCTGCACTTCCGGCGGCAGCGTGGCCACGGCGTCGCGCACCGCATCGATGAAGAACTGCTCACCGAAGGGAAAGCTCATCGACAGGGCGTTGAAGAAAGCAGTCGAGAATGCGTCGCCGCCACACCAGTTGCGGGCGAAGGGCGGTTGCAGGTCGATCAGCAGGCGGCGGACAACGAGATCGGTCATGAAAACAAGCCTTGGAAAAGCACGGTTCGTGGGGGGCGAAATGACTGGTACATATCAGTACCGCGAGCCGCCATGTTGCAATTGTGAGTTGGTACTGTCAAGTACCTGGGCGTAGGAAAATGTGTCGGCCATGAGCGAAACCATCGAAAAAGCAGCTCCCTCCAAGTCTGCCGAGGGCCCCGGGAGCGAGCACTATGCACGCCTGCTGCAGGGCATGGCGCATGCCGTGGCGGCCAAAGGCTACGCGGAAACGACCATTGCCGACATCGTGCGCGAAGCGGCCGTGTCGCGCCGCACTTTCTACGAGCACTTCAGCACCAAGACCGAATGCCTGATCGCGCTCTATGAAACCGCCAGCCGCCTCGGCCTGCAGGCGGTGAGCGAGGCCTTCGATCCGGCACAGCCGTGGCATGCGCAGGTGGAGCAGGCGATGACTGCGTATTTCGATTACCTCGCGCAAGACCCGGTGCTGTTGCGCACGCTGTTCGTCGAGATCCTCGGGCTCGGCATGCCGGGCCTCGTGGTGCGGCGCCGGGTGAACGACGAGATCGCCAATTTCATCCAGGTCGCCATCAACACCAGCAGCAACGGCAGCACGGATGGGCCGGCGGTGCATCTCACGAGCGAGATGGCGATGACGGTGGTGGGCGGCATCAACGAACTGGTGCTGCAGGCCATCGAGCAGGACCGCGCTGGCGATCTGCGCGAGCTGGTAGCGCCCGCCACGCGGCTGGTGCGCGCCGTGGCGGCGGAGAGCCGGCGCTAGGCGCGCTTCGGCGTCGTGGCCACGAGCCGCAACGTCAGCAGCCCTGCGAGAGTCAGCGACAGCAACACGCCGAGATGGGGCAGCACGTCATGCAGCGGCGCTCCCATCTGATTGAGGCGCAGCGAGGCCTGGATGCCTGCTGTGCTCGGGAAGAGCCAGCGCAGCGCCTGCAACGGCTCCGGCAAGGCCTCCACAGGCCACGAGAAGCCCGAGAGAAAGGCCATGGGCAGGGCAGTGAACAGCAGCACCTGCAGGGCCCGCTCGCGGTCGCGGAACCAGCAGCCCAGCAAGAGGCCCAGCGTGCAGATCGCCGGCACGCAGAACGCCAGCAGCACCAGCGCCCCCCACGGATTGCCGCCGCGCGGATAGTCCTGCAGGAAGAACACCCAGCCGAAGTAGAAGACGCCGCTCAGGAAGCCGAAGCCCGAGAGCGCCCCAAGCCGGCCCAGCCACGCCCCCATCGAAGCCCGCAGCCGCCCCGCTTCGGCCCAAGTGCCGGCCAGCATCGCCACGCCCATCAGCAGCGTCTGCTGCAGGATCAGCAGGGCCACGGCTGGCACCACGTAGCTGCCATAGCCCTCGGTCGGATTGAACAGTGCGACGAGCTGCGTGTTCAGCGGGCTACGGCTGCGCGCGGCCTGTATCGCGCTTTGACCGCCGGCCTGCAGCTTGCGGATCTCGACGCCCGCCGACACCGTGCCCACGGCCTCCGAGAAGCCGTACAGCACCGCCTTGTTCAGCAGCGCATAGGCGCCGTTGCCTTCGATGGTGACAACGGCCGAAGTGCCACGCAGCACGTTGCGCTTCAGGTCGGCCGGCAGCAGCGCATAGCCTTCGATCTCGCCGCGCCACAGCGCCCGCTGCGCTTCGCCCACGTCGCCCGTGACCATGCGCACGTCGATCCGTGGATTGGCCAATGCGAAGCGCGTGATCTGCCGGGACAGCGCCGTGTGGTCCTGGTCGACCACCGCCACCGGCACGCGCGTCACGGCCTGCGTGCCATAGGGCCACGGATAGAAGAAGCCATAGATGATCGGCGCGAGCAGCATGATCAACAGCACGCCCTTGTCGCGCAGCACGGCGAGCGCGGTTTCGCGCCATGCGCTGCCGAAGCGGAGCGGTTCGCTGCCGGTCATCGCCCACCCCAGCTGTCGGGTGCCCCGGCGGCGCGCACCAGCGCTGCGGCGGTGGCTGCGAGCAGCGTGCCCGTGCCCAGCACCATCCAGAGCGGCGTGGCCGCCGAATAAGCCACCGGCGCGCCCATCTGCAGCTGCTCCATCTGCACGCGGATGTAGTGCGTGTAGGGCAGCAGGTTGGCCCAGACCTGCGCCAGCACGGGCATTGCGACCAGCGGAAAACCCACGCCGCCGAACGCGAAGGCTGGCGCCGTGATGAAGCCCGTGGCCGACAGGGCAGTGCGCAGCGAACGCGTCAGCGCCGCCACGAAGCCCCCCAGCGCGATCGATAGCGCCAGGAAAACCCACAGCGCGAACAGCGTCCACCCGAGTGAGCCGACCGGATGCCACCCACGGCCCGCGGTGATCCACAGCATCGCCGCAAGAGCCACCGTCGAGAGGCTCGCGAACGGCAGCACCAGCTTGCCCGCCAGCGCGGCCAGCGCTTCATGCCATTGCGGCGTGGCGCCGAGCCATCCGCCGATGCTGCGGTCGCGCAGCTCGCGGCCCACGGCCCATGCGCCGGCCGTCATCGCAAGGATGTGCAGCAGCGCCGGAATCAGCGCCGCACCCAGGAACTGCTCGTAGTCGGTCGAGGTGTTGAACAGTGCCACCATGCTGGCCTTGATCGGCTCCATGCTCACGCGCGCCGCCTTCATCGACTCGCCGCGCTTGTTGCGCACCGCGAGCTCGACCCCGCCGGAAACGGTGGCCACGGCGGTGCGCACATCGCGCTGGATCAGGCTCGAATGCGTGCCGAGCTGCGCGTTGTGCAGCAGCACGACCTGGCCGACGCGGCCCTGCTTCACGTCGCGGCTCAGCTCGCGCGGCAGCTGTACCGCCGCATCGACCGCGCCGCTGGTCAGCGCGCGCGCCATCTCGCCTTCGTCGCTGTAGCGCTGCGCCACGCGCAGGCCGGGCGTGGCGTCCAGGAAGCGCACCAGCTGCCGCGAGAGGGAGGAATGGTCCTGGTCGAGCACGCCGATCGGCAGCCGCTCTGGCAGGCCCGCCGAGAAGATCCACCAGATCAGGAACACCGCGAGCAGCGGCACCCACGAGATCATGGCCAGGTCCCACGGGCGCGTGCGCAGCAGCGCGAACTCGCGCCGTGCGCTGGCGGTGGAGAAGCCGCGCAGGCTCATTGCGAACGGGCTCAGTCCACCAGCACGCTCATGCCGGGCCGCGCGCCCTCGATGGGCTTGAGCGGGCGGGCGCGGACCTCGAAGGTGCGCACGTCGAAGCCGGTGCCGCCGCGCGTGGCGCGCCATGTTGCGAAGTCGGGCAGCACGGCGCTGTAGTAGACCTTGAAGCGGGCCGTGCGCTTGCCCTCGGGCAGCGCGGGCAGGTGCGCATCGAATTCGTTGCCGAGCGCGAAGCGGGCGAGCCGGTCCTCGCGCACGTTCAGCACCACCCACTGGTCGCTCAGGTCGACCACCGTGACCACCGCCACGCCCTGCGGCGACAGCTCGCCGACCTTGGCCAGCACCTTGGCCACTTCGCCGCCCACCGGGCTGCGCAGCTCGGTCTCGGCCTTGGCGGCTTCGGCCTCGGCCACCACGCCCGCGACCTGGCGCGCCTGCGCGCTGGCGGCGGCCTTGTCCTCGGGGCGGGCACCGGTGCGGGCCATGTCGTACTGCGCCTTCGCCGCGATGGCCGCGTCGCGCGAGGCTTTCCAATTGGCTTCGGCCTCGTCGCGCTTCTGGTCGGCCACAAGGCCTTCGCGCGCCAGTCCGTCGACGCGACGGAACGAGGTCTGCGCGAGCTGCGCCGCGGTCTCGGCACGTTGCCATTGCATGCGCGCCATCTCGACTTCCTGCGGACGCGCGCCGTTCTGCGCCTTCTCGGAAACTGCCTGAGCGGCCTGCTCGGCGGCGGTGGCCTGCGCCAGCTTGGCGCGCACCTCGGGGCTGTCCATGCGCACCAGCACCGCGCCGGCCTGGATGCGGTCGCCTTCCTTCACCGGCACCTCGGCAATGCGCGCCGTCACCTTGCCGGCAACGTCGGTCTCGCGTGCCTCCATCTGGCCCTGGAACACCTCGGGCGCCGGCTGCGACGCGCGCCAGAAGCCCCAGACAAGCACCGCCAGCACGAGCAGGGCGGCAAATATCGCGATCAGTTTTCGGGTCTTGGCACTCATCATCAATTCACCTTCACGTCGGCACGCGCGATGTAGTCGGAAAACCTGTCGGAAAGCCCCGCACTCTCGAGCAGCTGCGCGAGCGCCTGCACGTAGTCGTTGGCGGCTTGCGCGCGTTCGGTCAGCACCTTGGCCTGGTTGGTCTCGGCATCGATCAGGTCGAGCGTGGTGCTCGTGCCTTCGCGCAGGCCGGAGGTCCTCAGCTTTACCACCTCCTGGGCCAGTTCGACAGAGGCTTTCATCTCGAGGTACTGGCGGCGCGCGTTCTCCAGCGCGCGCCAGTTGCGCTCGACCAGCAGCGAGATGTCGCTGCGCGCCTGAGCATCGGTGCGTTCGGCCTGCTCGACCTGCTTGAGCGAGGCGGCCGACAGCGCATTGCGGTCGACCGAGTCGTACAGCGTCCAGCGCACGCCCACGCCGGCCACCCAGTCGGCATTGCCGCTCTTGAGCTCGCGCGTGCCGAAGGCGATCACCTGCGGGCGGCGCAGCGCCTCTTCGCCTTCGTGCAGCTGCTCGGCCTGCGACTTCTTGGCCGCGACCTTGCCCAGGCCCGGGTGCCGCGTGAGCGCCGAGTCGATGAAGTAGCCCAGCGGTTCGATCGGCGTGCTGATGAGGAAGAGCGGCGTCTGCGGCGCCACGCTGCCGTCGGCGCGCACCGTGCGGGCCAATGCCACGGAGGCGAGCGCCGCGTCGTTCTCGGCCTTGCGCGCGTTGCGGCGCGCCTCTTCATACGCTGCGCTGGCTTGCAGCCGTTCCACGCGCGAGATCACGCCGGCAGCGAGCATCTTTTGCGCCGCCGAATCGTGCTGCGCGATCGTGCGCTCTGCCTGCAGGCGCAGTGTTGCCGCGCGCCGGGCGAGCTGGGCGCCGAAGTAACGCTGCACGAGCAGGGTGTCGACCTCGTGGCCGGCCTGTTCGGCGTCGGCCTGCGCTTCGCGCGTCTGGGCCGACACGAAGCCGCGCACCGCGTCGGTCGCGCCGCCGACGTAGAGCGGCCACACGGCCGAGATCGAGGCGTTGGCGCCGGTGTCGTGGCGGTTCAGCGTGTAGCTGTTGGGCAACTGCGGAATCGGCACGCGCGAGATCACGCTCTGGATGGACGACGGCAGCGCCGAGCCGAGCTGCCCGAGCTTCTGGTTGAGCGGGTCGAGGTCGAGATTCAGGTTCGCGTTGTAGGCATAGGCCAGACCCGAGACGCTGACCGACGGACCGCCCAGGCCCTTGAGGCCCTGGCTCTGCAGTTCCTTCGATTCGACGGCTGCGCGGGCTGCGGCCAGCTTGTCGGAACGGTCGATCATGCGGGCACGGGCCGCGTCGAAACTCAGCGAAAGTGCGTTGTCGCCGGCGGTCTGGGCCTGCACGGCGGCCGCGCTGCCCAGGGCGAGCAGGGCTGGGAGGAGGCGCAACAGGAAAGGGCTGGTGGCGCGGTCTCGTGTCATCGTTTCAGGCGGTCTTGCGCAGCAGGGCATCGAGCTCCTGCTGCAGGATCACGGGGAACGCGGCCTGCACCGCGCCGGTGGCGAGTCCTCGCGCCTGCTCGAGCAGCTGGGCCGTGCGCTGGGCGTCGATGGTGTCGCCGCTCAGCAGGCTGTCGGCCAGCGTGCGCAGCCAGTGGCGCGCCACCGTGCGCAGCGTGCGGGCCATGGTCTCCTGCATGCCGATCACTTCTTCCAGCGGCAGGCCGAGCGCCGCGAGCTGCTCGGCGATCTGCCCGAGCGCGGGGCTGAGCATCTGCACCTGGCCGTCCGGCAGCTCGCGCATGAGGCCGGCCTTGGTGGCCCGCGCGAGCAGGGCGGGCGTCATCTGGCCTTTCCACTTGGCGGCGAGGGCGCTGGCGGGCACCACCACCGGCTCTTCTTCGGCGAAGAGGCTGCCTGAGACGGAGCGCGCCACGGCCACCAGGTCGCGCCACGCCGAGGCCGGCGCGCGCCCGAAGATGCGGCGGATGGCGTCGATGCCGAAGCCCTGGTCGCGCAGTTCGCGGATCAGCGCCAGGCGCTGCGCGTGCTCGTCGCCGTACAGGCCGAGGCGCCCGCGCAGCCTGGGCGGCGGCAGCAGCCCGGCGGTGGTGTAGGCGCGGATGTTGCGCACCGTCACGCCGGTGTGCGCGGCGAGTCCCTCGATGGAGAGTTCCTGGACGGCTTCGGTGACGGTAGCGGTGTTCATGTGACGGGCCGAATGTTACATCACCAATGTCACATGGAAGAAGCCGCTGGTTCAGACCTGGATCGTCGGCTTGTAGTCCGCCGGCAGCACTTCGTTCCACTTGCCGAAGAGCGCCATCAGCCCGACGGCCACCGTGCCCGACAGCAAAACCACACCGCAGGCATGCGCCCAGCCGTTGTCGAAGGCGCCGAACATCACGGCGCGGAAGGCCTGCACCACCCAGCTGAAAGGCAGCCAGCCGTGCACGTCGCGGAAGAAGCCGGCCGAGAGCTCCACCGGCAGCACGCCGCCGCCGGCCGACAGCTGCAGCGTCAGCAGCAGCACGGTGAGGATGCGGCCGAAGTCGCCGAACACGTGCAGGATCGCGAACAGCACCACCAGGAACACCAGCGAGGCCAGCGCCATCGTGAGCGCCAGCGCCGGCACGTCCGGCGCCTGCACCCGCAGCACGCCCACCAGCGTGGCCAGCACCAGCGCCACCTGCAGCAGCACGATCAGCGCCGGCATGGTGATCTTGCCCAGCGTCTTCGCGAGCTTCGGATAGTGGCTGTGGTCCGACAGCACGATGCGGATGTTGAACAGGTAGCCCGCCATCACGGCGCCGATCCACAGCGCCACCGACACCATGTTGGGCACGAAGGCGCTGCCGTTGTTGGCCACCGGCGCCACCACCTCGACCTTGGGCTCCACCGAGTCGGCCAGCCCCGAGGCGCTGCCCTGGATGCGGGTGATCGAGGCGGGCAGGGCGGCCTCGATGGTGCGCACGCCGGTCGACAGGCGCTCCGCACCCTGGGCTAGCTGCGCGCCGCCTTGCACGAATTCGTCGAGTTTCCTGTCGGGCGGCAGCTTGCCGGACATGGTGTGGATGCCCGCCGACAGCGCGCCCATGCCGTCGGTGAGCTTGCCGACGCCGCCGTCTAGCGCGGTGGCGCCGGCCGCGAGCTTGTGGTTGCCGTCCTGCGCCTTGGTCATGGCGGCCTGTGCCTGGTCGATGCCGCCGCGCAGCTTGTCCGCACCGGCGGCGAGTTCGGCCGCTCCCTTGGAGATCCGGTCGCCCACGAAGGGGATGTCGGCGGTGTCCTTCTGCATCCTGCGAGCGCCATCACCGAGCTGGCCGGCGCCGCCTTCGAGCTGGGCGAGCCCGTCGCCGATCTGCGCGAGCCCGCTGCCGAGTTCGCGCTGGCCCGAGGCGAGCTGCTGCGAGCCGGCCTTCAGCGCTCGCAGGTCCGCGTCGGCCGGCAGCTTCGATTCGATGGTGCGGATCCCGCCGTTGACCTGCTTGAACCCGCTGCCCACCTGCTGTGCCGCTGCGCTGTACTGGGCGGCGCCGCTGGCCAGCGTCTGGCTGCCGTCGCGCAGCTCCAGCAGGGCCTGCTTGAGCTTGTCGAGCCGTGCCTGCGAGCCGGAGGCCGCGCTCAGCACCAGCCCCCAGCGCTGCTCGTTGAGCATCTCGTTGACCTGGTGTCCCAGCTCGCCCGCGAAACGCCGCGCCAGGCCGGCCGAACTGTAGTTGTTGCCCTCGGAGGTGTAGACCACCAGCTGCCCCGCGCCGCGCTGCGTGCCGGGCACCGCGTTGGCGCTGAAGTCGGCGGGAATCAGCAGCGCGAAAGCCAGCGTGCCGCGCCGCACCTCGGCGCGCGCGGCCTCGGTGTCGGTCATCGCGCGGAAACCGAAGGCGCGCTTCTCGAGAAGGGAGCGCGTGAGCTCTTCGCCGACGTTGACCGTGCGCGACATGTACGTCACGCCCTGGTCCAGGTTCACGATGGCGGCGGGCAGGTCGGCCGTGTGGCCGGCCGGGTCCCACACGCTCGTGAGGTAGATCAGCGCATAGATCGCCGGCACCACGCCGACCGCCACCACGGCCAGCAGGATGCGCGGAAAGCGCCGCACGATGGCCAGCTCGGCCCGGGCGATGGCCCAGGTGCCGGCGAACAGGGCGTGGAGGTATCGCATGGGGCTAGGAGGTCTGCAGAAGCGCCATGGCGTTGAAACGGCAGAGGACGCGTCGATCAGCCCGGCTTTCGCTGCGCGGGGTCGTAGAAGAACTGCTCTTCGGCGATGCGGTCGCCTTCCCAGCGTTGCCAGGCGATCTCCTCCATGCGCATCTTGCCGCCGCCCTTGAACGTGAACTCGAAGATCCAGTGGATGGCCACGTGGTCGCCGTTCACCAGCACCGGCCGCACGCAGGTGGAGACCACCGATTCGGTGCGCTCCAGCACTGCGCTCTCCTGTGCCACCAGCGTGCTGCGGCCGCGCCGCGGCTCGGCCTGGTTCTCGCGCATGGTGGCATCTTCGGTGTAGTAGTCCTCGATGGCCTTGGCATGCGCGCCGCCTTCGACGGCGGCGATGAATGATTCGAGTCGTTCGGGTGTGGGCATCTTTCAGTGATCCATGGCGCAACGCGCCTCCTGCGGCAAATGAGGTTCGAGCAGATCGTGCGCGAGACACCGCGGAGCCGGCTCTGCCGGTCCGCAGGTGTCGCCCCCGGCGAGGGGGGTGGCGAAGCGACACGAAGTGCGCGAAGCCTGGGGGAGTGTCATGTCATGACTTTACTTTGACTTCGACGCGGCGCGCCTCGGCGGGCGGTCCGTCGGCCTGCGACTGCTCCGGCTTGGCCAGCTCGATCTTGTCGGCGGGCGCGCCGGCAGCCTTGAGCGCATCGCTCACGGCCATCGCACGCTGCTTGGCGAGTTCGGCGTTCTTCGCCGGGTCGCCGCTGGCGTCGTGGTAGCCGCTCACGAGCACGGTGCTGCCGCTCTGCACGGCCTTGATGACGTCGGCCAGCGCCTCCTTGGCGTTGGGCGCCACGTCGGAGCTGGCACTCGCGAAGTAGAACTTCACGACGCCGTTCTCGACCTTCACCGCGGTGGCCTCGGCGGCCGATACCGCGCCCGAGGCGACCACCGCCGCAGGCGTCGACGGCGCCATGGCCGCAGGTGCCGTGGCGGCCGGCGGCGTCTCGACCTTCGCCGGTGCCGCAGCCGCCGCATCGCCAGCGTGGAACTTCACCACCAGCGGCACGATGAGCAGCGCCACGATGTTGATGATCTTGATCAGCGGGTTCACGGCGGGGCCGGCCGTGTCCTTGTACGGGTCGCCCACGGTGTCGCCGGTGACGGCGGCCTTGTGCGTCTCGCTGCCCTTGCCGCCGAAGTGGCCGTCCTCGATGTACTTCTTGGCGTTGTCCCAGGCGCCGCCGCCGGTACACATGCTGATGGCGACGAACAGGCCCGTGACGATGGTGCCCATCAGCAGCCCGCCCAGCGCCTTCGGCCCGAGCACCAGGCCGACGATGATCGGCACCAGCACCGGCAGCAGCGAGGGAATCATCATTTCCTTGATGGCCGCGCCGGTCAGCATGCCCACGGCCTTGCCGTACTCGGGCTTGCCGGTGCCTTCCATGATGCCGGGGATGTCCCGGAACTGGCGGCGCACTTCCTCCACCACCGCGCCGGCCGCACGGCCCACGGCTTCCATGGCCATTGCGCCGAACAGGTAGGGGATCAAGCCGCCGATGAAGAGGCCGACGATCACCATCGGGTCGCTCAGGTTGAAGCTGATCGCCTGGCCGAAGCTCTCCAGCTTGTGCGTGTAGTCGGCGAAGAGCACCAGCGAGGCCAGGCCGGCCGAGCCGATGGCGTAGCCCTTGGTGACGGCCTTGGTGGTGTTGCCGACCGCGTCGAGCGGGTCGGTCACGGCGCGCACGCTGTCGGGCAACTCGCTCATCTCGGCGATGCCGCCGGCGTTGTCGGTGATGGGGCCGTAGGCGTCGAGCGCAACCACGATGCCGGCCATGCTCAGCATCGACGTGGCGGCCACCGCGATTCCGTAGAGGCCCGCCAGCGAATACGAAGCCAGGATCGCGATGCAGACGAAGATCACCGGCCAGGCGGTGGAGCGCATCGACACGCCGAGGCCCGCGATGATGTTGGTGCCGTGGCCGGTGGTCGAGGCCTGCGCGATGTGCTGCACGGGCTTGTACTGTGTGCCGGTGTAGTACTCGGTGATCCACACCAGTGCGGCCGTCAGCGCGAGGCCGACGAAGCAGGCGCCGAACAGCTTGAGCTGGCTGCCGCTCGCCGCGACCGCGTTGTCCGGAATCAGCCAGCTGGTGACGAACCAGAAGGCGATCAGCGACAGGATGCCCGCCACCGCCAGGCCCTTGTAGAGCGCCGGCATCACGTTGACCATGCCCGGCGAGGCCTTGACGAAGAAGCAGCCGATGATCGACGCGATGATCGACACACCGCCCAGCGCCAGCGGATACAGCACGGCGTTGGTCGGCGCCGCGGTGACCATCAGCGCGCCCAGCACCATGGTGGCGATGAGCGTCACGGCGTAGGTCTCGAACAGGTCGGCCGCCATGCCGGCGCAGTCGCCAACGTTGTCGCCCACGTTGTCGGCGATCACGGCGGGGTTGCGCGGGTCGTCCTCGGGGATGCCGGCTTCCACCTTGCCCACCAGGTCGGCGCCGACGTCGGCGCCCTTGGTGAAGATGCCGCCGCCCAGCCGCGCAAAGATGGAGATCAGCGACGAGCCGAAGGCAAAGCCGATCAGCGGGTTGAGGATGGCCGCCAGGCCGTGGCCCGCCGTCGGCGTGCCGCTGCTTGCCAGTACCCAGTAGAAGACCGACACGCCCAACAGGCCCAAGCCCACCACCAACATGCCGGTGATGGCGCCGCCGCGGAACGCGACGTCGAGCGCCGGGCCGATGCCTTGTGTTGCCGCCTGCGCGGTGCGCACATTGGCGCGCACCGACACATTCATGCCGATGAAGCCGCAGGCGCCCGAGAGCACCGCGCCCACGATGAAGCCGACAGCGGTGGTCAGATCGAGAAAGATGGCGATGAGGATGGCGAGCACCACGCCGACGATGGCAATGGTGCTGTACTGCTTGGCGAGGTAGGCGGAGGCGCCGGCCTGGATGGCCGCCGCGATCTCCTGCATGCGGGCGTTGCCGGCATCCTTCGCGAGAATCCAACTTCGGGCCCAGAAACCGTAGGCCACGGCCACGAGACCGCAGACGATGGCCAGTATCAGGGGGGTGTTGCCGATCATGCTTTGCTTCTCCATTCGTTCGTTGTGACTTGTGGAGACGGACAGCATGGGCCCTGCGTGCAACGCGTACGGGACCATGTTTTCCGCCGCGTTGCTTCCTCGAAGCTCACTGCACCGGGGGTGCGGAGCCGATTGGCCAACGGTTGCAATTTACAGGCAAAAACAGATGCGTGTGCGACCGGCCGGTGACACGGAAAGTAAACTCCGGGTTTGTCCCCATCCGTCTCATACTTTTCAACTACTCGAAAAACGTCATGTCCTTCGACAAAGTTTCCCCCGGCAAGAACGTGCCCGAATCCTTCAACGTCGTGATCGAAATCCCGATGAATGCCGACCCGATCAAGTACGAAGTGGACAAGGAATCCGGCGCGATCTTCGTCGACCGCTTCATGACGACGGCCATGTACTACCCGGCCAACTACGGCTACGTGCCGCAGACCCTGTCGGGCGACGGCGACCCGGTCGACGTGCTGGTGATCGCGCCCTATCCGCTGCTGCCGGGCGTGGTGGTGCCGTGCCGTCCCCTGGGCATCCTGATGATGGAAGACGAAGCAGGCGTCGACGGCAAGGTGCTGGCCGTGCCCACCGACAAGGTGCTGCCCATCTACAGCCACTGGAAGTCGGTCGACGACGTGAACCCGATGCGTCTGAAGGCCATCAGCCACTTCTTCGAGCACTACAAGGACCTGGAAGAGGGCAAGTGGGTCAAGGTGCTGGGCTGGGAAGGCATCGACGCCGCCAGGAAGGAAATCCTGGACGGCATCGCCAACTACAAGAAGTAACTTATTCGTTCTCGAAGGGCGAGCGGCGCGGGTCGCGCGCGAAGCTGCCGGCCAGCGATGGTGCGCAGCCCGGCGTGTCCGAGACCGTGATGCGGTCGGTGTCGAACTGGAGGGTGCGGGTGCAACGCCCGCCCTCCTGCACCACGAGGCGCCGCTGCCCGTCGAGCACGTTCTTGCCCTGCAGCAGCATGTTGCCGCGCGGATCGGGGCAGACGTAGAGCTGGATGTCCAGCGTGCCGCCCACCTCGGGCGTCACATCGAGGAAGCGGTCGTCCTTCGGGCACCGGCCCTCCACATAGCGGCCCATCCATTGCAGCAGCGGGTGGCTCAGGTAGGTGATGCGCCGCTCGTAGTCCCGTTTCAGGCATTCGGTGTCGCCCCGGCATTCGCGGTTGCGCACGACGAGCCAGTCGCGCTGGTCGCGCTTCAGGAAGGTGGCCCACTGGCCAGTGCCGGGCATCTCGACCTGCCGCTTGTAGAGCGCGGCCATGGCTTCGTCCTGCCGCGAGAGGCCGGGGTCGGCGCAGATCGCCTTCTCGGTGGCATTGCCGGCCTTTGAGCAATCGAAGCTGGCGGCAATGGCCAGCGGGCCGGCGGCAATGAAGCAGAGTGCCGTGACGGATCGGCGTATGAATGTCTGCATGCGGGGTTCTCCTCGAAGCCGATGCTAGGAGAGTGCCGGTACGCCGTCGATGTGCCAAACGGTCAAGGGCGCTATGCCCTTGGGCAGAGGTGACTCAGCTGCGGACGGCGTCGCTGGCCAGCCGCATCCACTCGCGATTGACCGAACGTGCATGCGAGTTCCAGTGGCGCGCGGCCTGCTGGAGTTCGTCCCACTGGCGCTGGGCGCCGGCGGCGTCGCCTTGCTGCGCGAGCCACGCGATGTAGTGGGCGCGGGCCTCGACGGTGTTGTAGCGGCTCAGTGCGTCCTCGAAGGCTGCGCGTGCTTCCGGCTGCCGGCCGTCGGAGGCGAGTGCGCGTGCGGTGAGCACGGCGACTTCGTCCTTGCGGTAGTCGTCGCGCGTGCTGCGCAGGGCTTGCAGCGCCTGCAATGCCTCGCGGCCGGCAGTCGCTCCGCCCGCTGCCAGCAAGGCGCTGGCGAGGCCGAACTGCAGTTCCGGATCGGAGGCCAGCGGGCCCTTCAGCGCATCGCGGTAGTGGCCGACGGCATCGGCGGCCTGGCCCTTGTCGAGCGCGGCCTTGGCGAGGCGCAGCTTGTTCTGCGCGGTGGGCGCGAGATCGTAGGCCTCGGTAGCCGCACGGTACTCGCGCTCGGGGTCGATGAAGCCGATGGCTGCGTTCGCCACCTTGCCGGCGGTGCGCTGCATGCGCGAGGCGGGCAGGTACTCGACCACGAAGTACACGATGCTGCCGAGCAGCGGAAAGCTGAAGAGGATGAGCAGCCAGTACATCTGCTTGCCGTGGCGCATCGCATGCACGGCGAAGAACAGCGCAATGAGGACGTGCAGCCCCAGTCCGACGAATGGCATCGAGTTCTCTCTCTCTCTGAGTTGTTGTGGATGTCGGGCGCTTTTATAGCAGCGCCGAATTGCAGCTCAACCTGACTTGAAGGGGCTGCGCTCGCCGAGATGATCCATGTAGTTCTCGATGCCTGCGCCCTCGCGTTCGAGAAAGCGCTCGACCGCGTCGGCGAACGACGGATGTGCCAGCCAGTGGGCGCTGGTGGTCTTCACCGGCATCAGCGCGCGCGCCATCTTGTGCTCGCCCTGCGCACCGCCCTCGAAGCGCTGGGCGCCGTGCTCGATGCACCAGGCCAGCGGCTGGTAGTAGCAGGCCTCGAAGTGCAGGCAGTCGACACGCTCCAGTGCTCCCCAGTAGCGGCCATAGGCGACGAGTGGCCTGTCAGGCTGCGTCGAGAGCGCGATCAGGCTGCTTGCCATGGGCTTGCCGTTGCGCTCGGCGACGAACAGCAGCCAGGCCTCGGGCATCGTGTCGGCCATGCGCCGGAAGAAGTCGCGCGTGAGGTAGGGCGGGTTGCCGTGCTCGCGGTAGGTGCGCTCGTAGCAGCGGTAGAAGAAGTCCCAATCGGCCTTCGATATGTCGGCACCGCGCGACCAGCGGAAGCTCACGCCGGCATCGGCCACCTTGCGGCGCTCCTGGCGGATCTTCTTGCGCTTGTCGTGGGAGAGGCTGGCGAGGAAGGCGTCGAAGTCTGCGTACTGTGCGTTGGTCCAGTGGAACTGGACTGTGTTGCGCAGCATCAGGCCCGCTTCGGTGCAGGCGGCAATGTCCGCATCGGCACCGAACAGCAGGTGCAGCGACGACAGCTCCAGCTGCTTGCACAGGGCAATGAGCCCTTGCACCAGCAATGTGCGGCTTTCGGCATCGCGCGCAAGTAGCCGTGCCCCGGGCACGGGCGTGAAAGGCACCGCCACCGTGGCCTTCGGGTAATAGGCCAGCCCGTGCTGCTCGTAGGCGTTGGCCCAGGCCCAGTCGAAGACGTACTCGCCGTAGGAATGGTCCTTGACGTAGAGCGGGCATGCGGCCTGCAACTCGTCGCCTTGCCAGAGCGTGACGAACTGCGGCATCCATCCGCTCTCCGGCGTGGCGCTGCGGCTGGCGTTCAGCGCGGCGAGGTACTCGTGGCGCATGAACGGCGAGGGCTCGGCCTCGGCGGCGAGCAGCGCGTTCCACGCTTCCGGGCTCACGTCCGACGGAGACGGCAGAACCCGAATGACATAATCGTTCAAGCCTTTTTCTTCCTTCTGTATGACGCTCAAGCTCGCCATCGCGCAACTCAATTTTGTGGTGGGCGACCTCGCCGGCAACGCGAAAAAGATCGTCGATGCCGCGCGCAATGCCCATGCACAGGGCGCGCGCCTCTTGCTGACGCCTGAACTCTCGATTGCCGGCTATGCGGCGGAGGACCTGTTTCTCCGACCTGCCTTCACCGAAGCCTGTGATGATGCCGTGAAAGGCATCGCTGCCGCTCTGGCCGACCTCAAAGACATGGTCGTGGTGGTGGGGCATCCGACCGGCGGCAGCCTGCGCAGCCGATCGGTGGCCGTGCAGATGCGGCACAACGCGGCCAGCGTCATCAAGGAAGGCCGCATCCTCGAAACGTATGCCAAGCGCGAACTGCCCAACTACCAGGTGTTCGACGAGCGCCGTTACTTCACGCCGGGGCAGGGCACCTGCGTGTTCGAGGTGGGCGGCATCTCGGTCGGCCTGCTGATCTGCGAGGACGCCTGGTTCGACCAGCCGGCCGAACTGGCGCGCGAAAGCGGCGCCGAGGTGCTGGCAGTGATCAATGCGTCGCCCTACCACGTGGGCAAGGAAGGCGAGCGCGTTGCGCGCATGGCCGACCGGGCGCGTGCGGTGGGGCTGCCGCTGGTCTATGCGCATCTGGTGGGCGGGCAGGACGAAGTGGTGTTCGACGGCGCGTCGTTCGCGCTGCAGGCCGATGGCTCCGCTGCCGTGCAGGCAGAGAGCTTCAGGGAGAAGCTGGTTTTCGCGCAGCTGGAGCGCACGCCGCAGGGCGGCGTGGGCTTCGTGACCGAGCCGGGTGCCATCGTGCCGCCGCGCGACGCGGAGGCGCAGCTCTGGGACGCCCTTGTGCTGGGCGTGCGCGACTACATCGGCAAGAACGGTTTTCCGGGCGCCATCCTGGGGCTTTCGGGCGGTATCGATTCCGCATTGGTGCTTGCCATCGCGGTCGATGCACTGGGCAAGGACAAGGTTCGCGCAGTGATGATGCCTTCGCCTTACACAGCCGACATCAGCTGGATCGATGCACGCGACATGGCCGGCCGTTTGGGCGTGCGCTACGACGAGATTTCCATCAAGCACACCTTCGAGTCCTTCAAGAGCGCGCTGGCCGAGGAGTTCAAGGGCCGGCCCGAGGACACGGCGGAGGAAAACATCCAGGCCCGCATCCGTGGCACGCTGCTGATGGGGCTGTCGAACAAGTTCGGCTCCATCGTGCTCACCACCGGCAACAAGAGCGAAATGGCCACGGGTTACTGCACGCTCTACGGCGACATGGCGGGCGGCTTCGCGGTCATCAAGGACCTGCTCAAGACCACTGTTTTCGCGTTGGCGCGCTGGCGCAATGCCCACGATCCGTACGGCACGGGCTCCGAGCCGATCCCCGAGCGGATCATCACGCGGCCACCTAGCGCCGAACTGCGGCCGGACCAGACCGACCAGGACAGCCTCCCGCCCTACGACATCCTCGACGGCATCCTGGCACGCTACATGCAGGACGACGAGGGCATCGACGAGATCATTTCAGCCGGCTACGAACGCGCTGTGGTCGAGCGGGTCGCGCGGCTGATCAAGATCAATGAATACAAGCGGCGCCAGGCGCCGGTAGGAATCCGGGTCACCCATCGAAGCTTCGGCAAGGATTGGCGTTACCCTATCACCAGCAAATTCAACGAAACCGCCGGAGCACGAAAACCATGAAGCAGATCACCGCCATCGTCAAACCCTTCAAGCTCGAGGACGTGCGCGAGGCCTTGGCCGAAGTGGGTGTCACCGGCCTGACCGTGACCGAAGTCAAGGGCTTCGGCCGCCAGAAGGGGCATACCGAGCTCTATCGCGGGGCCGAGTACGTGGTCGACTTCCTGCCCAAGATGAAGGTCGAAGTGGTCGTCAACGAGGCCGATGTGGAGCGTTGCATCGAGGCCATCGTCAGTTCCGCGCGCACCGGAAAGATCGGTGACGGGAAGATCTTCGTTACCGGGGTGGAGCGCATCGTGCGCATCCGCACTGGGGAAGAGAACGAGAACGCCGTCTGAGTACAAGAAAGAAAGCCCCGCTGCCGGGGCTTTCGGTGCGGTCGATCAGAGGTTTTCCGACAGCCTGTCTTCGCGCGGATGCAGCGGTACTTCGGCGCGCAGCGCCGTGAGCAGCTCGGGCACATCGGTGCCGGTGCGGATCAGGCTCATCTGCCAGTCACCCATGAAACCTTCGCGCACGCTGTGCGCAAGGAAGCCGAGCAGGCCGTCGTAGTAGCCGGCGGTGTTCAGGATGCCGGTGGGCTTGTCGTGATAGCCGAGCTGGCGCCAGGTCCAGATCTCGAACAATTCCTCGAAGGTGCCGATGCCCCCCGCCAATGCGACAAAGGCGTCGGCGCGCTCGCCCATCATGGCCTTGCGCTCGTGCATCGTGTCGACCACGTGCAGCTCATCGCACAGGGGGTTGGCCAGTTCCTTGTCGACCAGCGCCTTGGGGATGATGCCGACGACGCGTCCGCCGGCCTGACGGGTGGCCTCGGCCACCGTGCCCATCAGGCCGGTGCGGCCGCCGCCGTAGACCAACTGGCCGCGATGCTGGCCGATCCATTGGCCGACCGCTTGCGCGGCTTGAGAAAACTCGGGGCGCTCGCCGGGGCGCGAGCCGCAATACACACAGATCGAAAATTCAGGAGTCATCCCGCCATCATGCCGCAGCCGATGGGCCTGCTCATGACATGAAGCGTTGCCACAGCGCCGCCGCCCATATACCGCCGCACAGCGTGAGCGATAGCAGCACCGCGGCGCTGCCCATGTCCTTGGCGCGCTTGGAGAGGTCGTGCCACTCGGGGCCGATGCGGTCGATGGCGGCTTCCACCGCAGTGTTGAGCAGCTCGACGATCATCACGAGGATGGCGCTGCCCGCGAGCAGCGCGACTTCGACCCAGCTGCGCCCGAGCCAGAAGGAGGCGGGGATCATCACGATCGACAGGATTGCTTCCTGCCTGAAAGCGGGCTCGCTCCAGCCGGCACGCAGGCCGTGCAGCGAAATCAGCGTGGCATGCCAGACGCGCTCGAAGCCCTTGCGGGCCTTCTGCGGGTTGACGGCGGGATCGGGAAGATTCGGCAAGGCACTCATCGGCGACTCATCGGTTTGGAGGTGATGAGCCGCGTACCGGCCCAGGCGTCGTGCCAGAACTGGCGGTCGGGGTGAAAGCGCGCCAGCAGGGCCCAGATGGCGACCCAGCCGAAGATCAGCACGGTCGATTCGCCGCCCGACAGCTTGAATGGCGCAATGGCGGCCAATGGCGGCAGGAACCAGATCCAGCTCAGCAGGTAGCGCGCCAATGCGCGGCGCTGGCTGATGGGTTGGTTGTGCACGTCGACGATACGGATGTTCCAGGTTTTCATGGCGAGGGTCTGGCCCTTGGTCCAGAACCAGACGAAGTACACGCCGAATACCACGAAAAGGAAAGCCTGGAGCAGATGGCGTCGCGAATCCATGGCGTCGCGCATCTGGCCCAGCGTGCTGAAGAGCCAGCCCGAGACGAACACCACCGCGAACAGCAGCATGCCCTCATAGAGCCAGCATGCCATCCGGCGCCACAGGCCCGGAACTATCGAAACAGGAGCACTGGTTGCAGAGGGAGCCGGCGAGGCAGGCTGATCGGAGCCCGAAGCCTCGGGGGAGCTGGATGCCATCGAAGCCTAGCGGTCAGGGAGTGGTTGAGGGCGATTCGGCTGCCGACGACGGCGCGGGCACCTGGGCTTCAGCGGGAACCGGGGGAGCCGCGACGCTGGACGGGGCAGGGGCGGCCGGGACGACGGAAACAGCTGGTGTTGCAGTGGCGGCGGCAGGGGCGCGTTCCGGCGGCGATGCCACCATGATCGTCGCTGGAGGCGTGGCGGTGGGGGCGGGTGGCGGGGTCAGCAGAATCCTTGGCGTGTGTTGTCCGCCGGGGGTGACGGCGGGTACCGGCACGAGCTTCTGCGACGAAACCGGTCGCACGGGAATGGCGGCGCCGCGCGGCTTGGGCGGAGCGCGCTCGGCAAGCTTGCGCTTTTCTTCCTCGCTCAGGGCTTGGTACTGCTCCCACTTGACCTTGCGCTCGTCGGGCGGAATGCGCTTCACCTCGGCGAAGTTCAGGCGGGCCTGTGCGCGCTGCTGGTTGCTCAGGGCTGCCCATTCGATCATGCGGCTGTGCAAAGTGGACTGGTCTTCCGCCGACATGCTTTCGAAGTTGCGCGACAGCGCCAGCCATTTCCGCTTTTGCCCGACATTCAGTGTGTTCCAGTGAGCATTCAGCGGCTTCAGCGCCTGCTGTTGCTCGGCCGTGAGCTCGCTCCAGAGCGGCTTGGTCGTCGAGACGGCCTTGGGGCTGGAAGCAGGCGCGGAGCTGGTCGAGGCAGGGCTCCCCGCGGCTTTCGACGCGGCCTCGGTGTGAGGCTGGGCGCAAGCAAGCGTCAGACTGAAGGCCGCGACAGCAAATGCACCCGCCCAAATGACTGCGCCCGCCGGAAGCGGGCGCAACGGGCGGGGGCTGTTCGCGCTGATAGTGGAACGGCGTCGCATTCGATCGATGAAGGTTCAGTCGGAGGCGTTGTCGGCCTTGAGGAATTGGGCAAAACCAGGATCGGTATAAGCGGCGGGCGGCAGATCGCCCGTGAGCAGCGCGGAGTCCACTTCTGCCAGCTCGCTGGCACGGTCGTCGTCCTGCATCACGCTGATGGTGATCAGCCCGGCGACCAGCGCGATCAGGGGTACGACGGAACCGATGCGAGTCCACCAACTGCCACCCATCACGAGCGCATGACCCGACTGCACCACCACGGGCGCGGCCCGCAATTGCGGTGGCTGCTTGCGTGCGGCCACTGCCTGCGCGCGTGCCACGCGCAGTCGCTCGCCGATGTCGTGCGGCAGTTCCCGGTTGCCGGCCGAAAGGCGGGCGGCCAGACGCTGACCGAACTGATCCTCGGCGACGGTGGTGATTGAGGTTGGAACCTTAGTGTTCATAGCGATATTCCCTTGGCCTTGAGCGCCTTGCTCAGAGCGTGAACGGCTCGCGAGCAATGGGTTTTAACGCTGCCCTCGGAGCAGCCCATCGCGGCGGCCGTCTCTGCGACGTCCATTTCCTCCCAGTAACGCATCAGGAAAGCCTCGCGTTGACGACCCGGCAATGCTGCGATCTGCTCCTCGATTTCCTGGAAGATCTGGGCGCGGCGGGTCGTGTCTTCGGCGCTCTCCGACTCTCTGGAGTCGGTTGGCGAGACGAAGTTCTCCAGCAGGTCGAAATCTCCGTCGTCGTCGACAGATTCGAAGTCGCTGAGGTTCGAGAACAGTGCACGACGGGTTTTCTGGCGGCGGAACCAGTCGAGCGTGCAGTTCGACAGGATGCGCTGGAACAGCATCGGCAACTCGGCCGCCGGCTTGTCGCCGTAGTGCTGGGCCAGCTTCATCATGCTGTCCTGCACGATATCGAGGGCCGCTTCTTCATCCCGCACGTGGTAGACCGAGCGCTTGAAAGCGCGCCGTTCGACGCTTTTCAGGAAGTCGGAGAGTTCTTGTTCAGTAGCCAAGCGAGAGGGGGCGCGCAGGGCGCGCCGCGTGGGGAATGGGTCTAGCGATCGCGTATGTTCAACGCCGCGGATTATGCCTTTGTGGCTTTACAAAGCAGCTGAAGCGAATCTGAACGCCCGGAAATGTCATAATCCGCCCTGCAAGTCAAAAGGCAAACGGGTCACGGTCCGGCGGAACATCAGTCCGCCCATGGCTTTGGCCTCAAGTCCTGGCGCGACCTCACAAGGGTTGGCAAGGGGCACCCAAGGTATTTCGTTCCCGAAATAAACAAAGGTTGATCATGGAAATCTCCAAGGCGGAAATCATCTCCGCAGCCGCCGCGTCCGCAGGCGCTGGCAATTCAACGCAAGAACTCATGGGCGCCGAAGTGCTGGTCAAGGCACTGCAGGCCGAAGGCGTCCAGTACGTCTGGGGCTACCCGGGCGGAGCGGTTCTCTATATCTACGACGCGTTCTACAAGCAGGACACCATCCAGCATGTGCTGGTGCGCCATGAGCAGGCGGCCGTCCACGCGGCCGACGGTTATGCGCGCGCTACCGGCGAAGTCGGCGTGGCGCTGGTCACTTCCGGTCCCGGCCTGACCAATGCGGTCACCGGCATCGCGACGGCGTACATGGACTCGATCCCGATGGTGATCATCTCGGGTCAGGTGCCGACGGCGGCCATCGGCCTCGATGCCTTCCAGGAATGCGACACGGTCGGCATCACCCGACCCATCGTCAAGCACAACTTCCTCGTCAAGGATCCGAAGGATCTGGCCATGACGATGAAGAAGGCCTTCCACATCGCACGCAGCGGCCGTCCGGGCCCCGTGGTGGTGGACGTGCCCAAGGACGTCTCCTTCAAGAAGATTCCGTACGCAGGCTATCCCGACAAGGTCGAGATGCGATCGTACAACCCGGTGCGTAAGGGTCATGGTGGCCAGATCCGCAAGGCGCTGCAGTTGCTGCTGGCCGCCAAGCGCCCCTATATCTACACCGGTGGTGGCGTGCTGCTGGGCAACGCCTGCAACGAACTGCGCACGCTGGTCGACATGCTCGGCTACCCGGTCACCAACACGCTGATGGGCCTGGGCGCCTATCCGGCGAGCGACCGCAAGTTTCTGGGCATGCTGGGCATGCACGGCACGATCGAAGCCAACAACGCGATGCAGAACTGCGACGTGCTGCTGGCCGTGGGCGCCCGCTTCGACGACCGCGTGATCGGCAATCCCAAGCACTTCGCGCAGAACGAACGCAAGATCATCCACGTCGACATCGACCCGTCGAGCATTTCCAAGCGCGTGAAGGTCGACATCCCGATCGTCGGCGACGTGAAGGACGTGCTCACCGAACTGATCTCGATGATCCGCGAGAGCACCGCCAAGCCCGACGCCGGTGCGTTGGCCGACTGGTGGAAGACCATCGAGGCCTGGCGCTCGCGCGACTGCCTGAAGTACGACCGTGGCAACAAGGATGTGATCAAGCCGCAGTACGTGGTCGAGACCCTCTGGAACATGACCAAGGACACCGACACGTACATCACGTCGGACGTGGGTCAGCACCAGATGTGGGCTGCACAGTACTACCGCTTCGACGAGCCGCGCCGCTGGATCAACTCGGGCGGCCTGGGCACCATGGGCGTGGGCATTCCCTACGCCATGGGCATCAAGCTCGCGAAGCCCGATTCGGAAGTGTTCACCATCACCGGCGAAGGCTCGGTGCAGATGTGCATCCAGGAACTCTCCACCTGCCTGCAGTACAACACGCCGATCAAGATCTGCTCGCTCAACAACCGCTACCTGGGCATGGTGCGCCAGTGGCAGGAGATCGAATACTCCGGCCGCTACAGCCACAGCTACATGGATGCGCTGCCCAACTTCGTGAAGCTCGCCGAGGCCTATGGCCACGTCGGCATGCTGATCGAGCGTCCACAAGACGTGGAGCCGGCGCTGCGCGAGGCACGCAAGCTCAAGGACCGCACGGTGTTCATGGACTTCCGCACCGACCCGACGGAAAACGTGTTCCCGATGGTGAAGGCCGGCATGGGCATCACCGAAATGCTGCTGGGTTCCGAAGACCTCTGACCGGTCGACGGAACGTACATTCGCTCAACTCTTTACTGACGAATCTATTGCCCGCCAAGCCCGCGCATTACCGTGCACGGGGGAGGGCGGCGAAAAGAGGAGTCACGCAAACATGAAACACATCATTGCAGTGCTGCTGGAAAACGAGCCGGGTGCTCTTTCCCGCGTGGTGGGCCTGTTCTCGGCCCGCGGCTACAACATCGAATCGCTCACGGTGGCACCCACGGAGGACGCGAGTCTTTCGCGCATGACCATCGTCACCGCAGGTTCGGACGACGTGATCGAGCAGATCACGAAGCACCTGAACCGCCTGATCGAAGTGGTGAAGGTCGTCGACCTCACCGAAGGCGCCTACACCGAGCGCGAGCTCATGATGGTGAAGGTGCGCGCGGTCGGCAAGGAGCGCGAGGAGATGATGCGCATGGCGGAAATCTTCCGCGGCCGGATCATCGACGTGACCGACAAGAGCTACACCATCGAACTTACCGGCGACCACGGCAAGAACGACGCTTTCCTGGAAGCGATCGAGCGTAGCGCTATCCTCGAGACTGTCCGCACCGGTGCCAGCGGCATCGGGCGCGGCGAGCGCATCCTGCGCGTGTAGGAGGGTGAAGGCGCCCTCAGTTCATACGTTCATCCATACATGAGGCAAAAGTGATGCGAGGTCTGCTCGGTTTCGACAGGATGGTGACTCCGGCGATCGTCCGGGGGCTCTACCTTCTGGGGCTGCTGGGCGTGATTGCTCTGGCCGGGGCTGCGCTCTACCAGGGGCAGTACCTGCCGGCCTTCGTGGCCCTGATCTTCGGCACCATCGCCGTTCGCATCTTCAGCGAACTGTTCATCGTGCTGTTCCGTATCCACGACAGCCTCGTGTCCATCAACCAGCAAATGAAGGACCGGAATTCCTCCGGCCTTTGAGTGAAGTGCATCCCTGTGCGGGTGCTCGAGATTTTTTAGGAGAGATTCAAATGAAGGTTTACTACGACAAGGACGCTGACCTGAGCCTCATCAAGGGCAAGACGGTTGCAATCATCGGCTACGGCTCGCAAGGCCATGCGCACGCGCAGAACCTGAACGACAGCGGCGTCAAGGTCGTGGTCGGCCTGCGCAAGGGTGGTGCCTCGTGGCCCAAGGTCGAGAAGGCCGGCCTTAAGGTCGCCGAAGTCGCCGACGCCGTGAAGGCCGCCGACGTCGTGATGATTCTGTTGCCCGACGAGCAGATCGCCAACGTCTACAAGAACGACGTCGCTCCGAACATCAAGGAAGGCGCTTCGCTGGTGTTCGCGCACGGCTTCAACGTGCACTACGGTTTCGTTCAGCCGCGCGCCGACCTCGACGTGTGGATGGTCGCTCCCAAGGCCCCGGGCCACACCGTGCGCAGCACGTACACCCAAGGTGGCGGCGTGCCCCATCTCGTGGCCGTGCATCAGGACAAGACCGGCAAGGCGCGTGACCTCGCGCTGAGCTACGCCACCGCCAACGGCGGCGGCAAGGCCGGCATCATCGAGACCAACTTCCGCGAAGAAACCGAAACCGACCTGTTCGGTGAACAAGCGGTTCTGTGCGGCGGTACGGTCGAGCTGATCAAGGCCGGCTTCGAAACGCTGGTGGAAGCCGGCTACGCGCCCGAAATGGCGTACTTCGAGTGCCTGCACGAGCTGAAGCTGATCGTCGACCTGATCTATGAAGGCGGCATCGCCAACATGAACTACTCGATCTCGAACAACGCCGAATACGGCGAGTACGTCACCGGCCCGCGCGTCGTGACGGAAGAGACCAAGAAGGTCATGAAGCAGGTGCTGAAGGACATCCAGACCGGCGAATACGCCAAGAGCTTCGTGCTGGAAAACGCTGCCGGCGCTCCCACGCTGATCAGCCGCCGCCGCCTGAACGCCGAGCACCAGATCGAAGTCGTCGGCGAAAAGCTGCGCGCGATGATGCCCTGGATCAAGAAGAACAAGCTGGTCGACCAGACCCGTAACTGATCTGCAAGCCAGAAGGGCGCTTTTAGCGCCCGTTTCCCAAGGGCCACCCGTTGCGGTGGCCCTTTTGCTTGACGAGGGGCGGCACGGCCCCTGAACTACACTGCGAACCATGCGATTCAAAGATCAAGATGCTATCAAATGGATAGCTACCAGCGCAGTGCCCATGAGGGACGGAGGCAAATCCAATGCATGACGACACGCTCCCTGACGATGTGCAGCCGCGCAAACGCCGCAAGGGCATCTACATCCTGCCGAACCTGTTCACGCTGGCGGCGCTGTTCGGCGGCTTCTATTCGGTCGTAATGGCCATGAACGCGCGCTTCGACCTCGCGGCGCTCGGCGTGTTTGCCGCGATGATCCTCGACAGCCTCGATGGCCGTGTCGCTCGCATGACCAACACGCAGAGCGCGTTCGGCGAGCAGATGGATTCGCTGTCCGACATGGTGTCGTTCGGCGCGGCGCCTGCGCTCATCGCCTACGAATGGTCGCTCAAGGGACTTGGCCGCTGGGGCTGGATCGCGGCCTTCGTGTACTGCGCTTGCGCGGCACTGCGGCTTGCGCGCTTCAACGTCAACACCGGCGTGGTCGACAAGCGCTGGTTCCAGGGGCTGCCGTCGCCCGCGGCCGCGGCGCTCGTGGCGGGCTTCATCTGGCTCGTGAACGAATGGGGCAAGCGCGGCGGCGAGGTGCTGTATCTCTCGTGGACGCAGATCACCTGGGTCACCTTCGCTTTCACGCTGTACGCGGGCCTCACGATGGTCACCAATGCGCCGTTCTACAGCTTCAAGGACATCCAGATGAAGAAGAGCGTGCCCTTCGCGGTGATCGTGCTGATCGCGCTGGGCATTGCCGTCATCAACATCCATCCGCCGACCGTGCTGTTCAGCCTGTTCGTTATCTATGGCCTGAGTGGCTACGTGGTCTACGCATGGCGCAAGGCAAAGGGCCAGCCGGCCAGCGTGATCAGCACCTCGACGGAAGAGCCCGACGAACGGGGTTTGCATAACTGACTGCGGCTTGTGCTACATTCGAAAGCCTCATGACCAAGATTTCGCTGCTGGCCCTACTAGCCCTCCCTCACGGGCGGAGACGGTAGCGCACGCGCAAATCCCTCACCACGGCCCGTTCGCACCAGCAACGGGCCGTTTGTCTTTTAGGGTTGCTGGTCGATTACCAACCATCACAGAGAAATCGACATGCTCAAGCAACCTCAAAGCAAATACCGCGCATTCGCCCCGATCGGCCTCAAGGACCGTACCTGGCCCGATGCCGTGCTGACCAAGGCGCCGATCTGGCTGTCGACCGACCTGCGCGATGGCAACCAGGCGCTGGTCGAGCCCATGGACATCGCGCGCAAGATGCGCATGTTCGAAACCCTCGTGGCCATCGGCTTCAAGGAAATCGAAGTTGGCTTTCCCTCGGCATCGCAGATCGAATTCGACTTCGTGCGCAAGCTCATCGAGGAAGACCGCATTCCCGACGACGTGACGATCCAGGTGCTGACGCAGGCGCGCGACCACCTCATTGCGCGTACTTTTGAATCGCTGCAGGGCGCTCCGCGCGCCATCGTGCACCTCTACAACGCCGTCGCACCCGTGATGCGCCGCGTGGTGCTCAACATGAACGAAGACCAGATCGTCGAACTCGCCAGCAGCCATGCGCGCATGTTCAACGAGTTCGCCGCCAAGCAGCCGAACACGCAGTGGACCTTCCAGTACTCGCCCGAAATGTTCTCGGGCACCGACGTGAACTTCTCGAAGCGCGTGGTCGACGCGGTGACCGAAGTCTGGGCGCCGACGCCCCAGCGCAAGTGCATCGTCAACCTGCCCACGACGGTCGAGCACTCCACGCCGAACATCTTTGCCGACATGATCGAGTGGATGCACCGCAACCTCGCGCGCCGCGACTCCATCGTGCTTTGCGTGCACCCGCACAACGACCGCGGCACCGGCACCGCCGCTGGTGAACTGGCCCTGATGGCCGGCGCCGAGCGCATCGAAGGTTGCCTGTTCGGCAACGGCGAGCGCACCGGCAACCTCGACCTCGTGAACGTCGCGCTCAATCTCTACACCCAGGGCGTTTCGCCGGGACTCGACTTCTCGAACATCGACGAGATCCGTGCCACGGTCGAGCACTGCAACCAGATTCCGGTACATCCGCGCCATCCGTACGTGGGCGACCTCGTCTATACCTCGTTCTCGGGCTCGCACCAGGACGCGATCAAGAAAGCCTTCGCTGCACGCAAGGAAGGCGACATCTGGGAGATGCCGTATCTCCCCATCGATCCGAAGGACGTGGGCCGCAGCTACGAGGCCGTGATCCGCGTGAACAGCCAGTCCGGCAAGGGCGGCATGGCTTACCTGCTCGAGAGCGAATACGGCATCGAGATGCCGCGCCGCCTGCAGATGGAATTCATGCAGTCCGTGCAGCGGGTGATGGACGTGGCCGGCAAGGAACTCACGGCCGCCGACCTCTGGCAGCTGTTCGTGCGCGAATACGGCATCGAGACGGCGCAGTCCCTGCAGAACCGCGTGATCGAGGAGGGCGGCGAGGGCGCCAACGCCTCCGTGGTGCTGCGCGGCGACCTGGCCTGGGACGGTGAAGTCCACGCCATCGAAGGCCGCGGCAACGGTCCTATCGACGCCTTCACGCAGGCACTGAGCAAGGCCACCGGCCACACGGTGCGCGTGATGGACTACCACCAGCACGCCATCGGCGCGGGCGCCGACGCGAAGGCGGTGGCCTACCTGGAGCTGCGCGTGGACGAGAGCCAGACGCTGTTCGGCGTGGGCATCGACGCCAACGTGATCACGGCATCGCTGAAAGCGATTGTTTCGGGCGTGCAGCGTGCGCGGGCCCGGGGCGCACACGGGGCACAATCGGCGGTTGAAGTCGCCTGACTCTGCTGCACCGACCCTTGGTCGGGTGCGCGTGGGTGACGCACAACGGAGACCCACGATGACCGACCAACTCATTATTTTCGACACCACCTTGCGCGACGGCGAGCAATCGCCGGGCGCCTCGATGACGCGCGACGAGAAACTGCGCATCGCCAAGCTGCTGGAGCGGCTGAAGGTCGACGTCATCGAGGCGGGCTTTCCTGCCAGCTCGAACGGCGACTTCGAGGCCGTGAAGGCGATCGCCAACGCGATCAAGGATTCGACGGTGTGCGGCCTCTCGCGCGCCAACGACCGTGACATCGGACGTGCGGCCGAAGCCCTCAAGGGCGCGGCCCGCGGGCGGATCCACACCTTCATTGCCACCTCGCCGCTTCACATGGAAAAGAAGCTGCGGATGTCGCCCGACGAGGTGCATGAGCAAGCCAGACTGGCCGTGCGCTTCGCGCGCAACCAGATCGGCGACGTGGAGTTCAGCCCGGAAGACGGCTACCGCAGCGACCCGGACTTCCTGTGCCGGGTGCTCGAAACCGTGATCAACGAGGGCGCCACCACCATCAACGTGCCCGACACCGTCGGCTACGCCATTCCCGAGCTCTACGGCAACTTCATCAAGACGCTGCGCGAGCGCATCCCCAACAGCGACAAGGCGATCTGGTCGGTGCATTGCCACAACGACCTCGGCATGGCCGTGGCCAACTCGCTGGCCGGCGTGAAGATCGGCGGCGCGCGGCAAGTGGAATGCACCATCAACGGCCTGGGCGAGCGCGCGGGCAACTGCTCTCTCGAGGAAGTCGTCATGGCGGTGAAGACCCGCAAGGACTACTTCGGGCTCGACCTGCGCATCGATACACAGCACATCGTGGCCGCCAGCCGCATGGTCAGCCAGACCACCGGCTTCGTGGTGCAGCCCAACAAGGCGGTGGTGGGAGCCAACGCCTTCGCGCACGCCTCGGGCATCCACCAGGATGGCGTGCTCAAGGCGCGCGACACCTACGAGATCATGCGTGCGGAAGACGTGGGCTGGACGGCCAACAAGATCGTGCTGGGCAAGCTCAGCGGCCGCAATGCCTTCAAGCAGCGCCTGCAGGAGTTGGGCGTATCCATGGACAGCGAAGGCGACATCAACGCCGCGTTCCTGCGCTTCAAGGAGCTGGCCGACCGGAAGTCCGAGATTTTCGACGAGGACATCCTCGCGCTGGTCAGCGCGGAAGAGGTGTCGAACGTTGGTGAGCAGTTTGCTTTCGTCTCTCTCTCCCAGCACAGTGAAACCGGCGAACGCCCCCAGGCGAAGGTCGTTTTCACCGTCCAGGGCAAGGAAGTCACCGGCGAATCCGACGGTAATGGCCCGGTTGATGCTTCCCTGAAGGCCATCGAGTCGCACGTCAAGAGCGGCGCCGAGATGGTTCTTTACTCTGTAAATGCCATCAGCGGCTCGACGGAAAGCCAGGGAGAAGTTACAGTCCGGTTACAAAACGCAGGGCGGGTGGTCAACGGTGTGGGTGCAGACCCGGACATCGTGGTCGCTTCGGCAAAGGCTTATTTGAGTGCGCTCAACAAGTTACAGAGCCAAGCTGAGAGAGTTGCGGCACAAGGTTAGGTTTTCGGGCGATCCTTGGTATTCGAATGAAGAAGGGGATGCAAGTAACTGATATTGCGTGTCTTTTTTGATTTCGATACACTGCGGTCCTCGTTTGTCGCCGCTGGAGATTTTTTAATGCCTGAAGCCCGCCCTAGCCGAGTTTCCAGCCAGCGGTTCCTACCCGCGTTCAAAGCCCTCGCCGTCGCGCTGTGCGCCACGGCGTTTTTGCTGCCTGGTGCCCAGGCCGCCAAGAAAGAAAAGCCCGCAGCCGCCAAGACCGCCGTCGCCAAGAAGGCGAAGGGGCCGGTGCCTGTGGAAGTCAAGCGCAACGCAGCGTCTTCCAAGACTGCTCGCGGTGCAGCCCCTGTAGTCGTCGCCAAGCGCGGCGAACGTGCCGAGAAGGTGGTTCGCGGCGGCCGCAATGTCGTGGCCACCATTCACAAGAAGAACGGAAAGACCGTGGTGGCCGTGCAGCGCCGCTCGGTGGTCCGTGTCGCCGAGGCGCCTCCGCGCCAATCCTTCGGCCAGATGGCCGGTCTGCATGGAACCGAAGACGCGCTCGACCTGAAGTCGAGCGTCGCGCTGGTCATCGACCAGGACACGCACGAGGTCCTGTTCAGCAAGAACGACCATGCCGTGCTGCCGATCGCGTCGCTCACAAAGCTCATGACGGGCCTGCTCATCAGCGAGGCCCATCTGCCGAACGACGAGCTCATCACCATCACGCAGGACGACGTCGACACCGAGAAGCGCAGCAGTTCGCGCCTGACGGTCGGCACCACGCTCTCGCGCGGCGAACTGCTGCACCTGGCACTGATGTCGAGCGAAAACCGCGCCGCGCACGCGCTGGGCCGTACCTACCCGGGTGGCCTGACGACCTTCGTGAGCATCATGAACGCCAAGGCCAAGATGCTGGGCATGAAGGACACGCGCTACGTGGAACCCACGGGCCTGTCGAGCCGCAACCAGTCGAGCGCGCAAGACCTGGCGCTGCTGGTCAACGCCGCATATGCCGATGCCACCGTTCGCTCGCTGTCCACCTCGCCTGAATACCAGGTCGAAGTCGGCAACCGCGTGCTGCAGTTCAACACCACCAACCGCCTCGTGAAGAGTCCCGATTGGGAAATCGGCGTGCAGAAGACCGGCTACATCTCCGAAGCCGGGCAGTGCCTCGTGATGCAGGCCCGGGTGGCCGGCCGCAAGCTGATCATGGTGTTCCTGGATTCGGCCGGCAAGTTCAGCCGTATTGCCGACGCCGAGCGGGTTCGCCGCTGGGTGGAGGCGACGCATGCAGCCGGCTCTCCGGCAGCTTCGTCGCGCAATACCGCGTATCAGATCGCGGGCTGATCGGCAGTCACTACTCGCCAGCTCCAACGAAAACAGGCCCTTCAAAGGGCCTGTTTGCTTTTGTGGGGTGCTTCCGGCCGGTGTCAGGCGCCGGGCGATGGAAGGTTGCTGCTTCCAGAGGGTGACTGCGTAGCGGTCGTGCCCTCCTTGAACCCCAGCGCGCCCGAGATTTCATTGGCCGTGGCTTGCAGCTTGGGCAGCCAGCCCTCGTCCAGCCGGTCGGCCGGCGCGGAGATCGACAGCCCTGCCACCAGCTTGCCCTGGTCGTCGTAGATGCCGGCAGCCATGCAGCGCACGCCCAGTTCCAGCTCTTCGTTGTCGCGGGCAATGCCGTACTGGCGTGCCTTCGAGAGCTCGCGCTCCAGCGCCGGCAGTTGGGTGATGCTGTTGCGCGTGTGGCCGGCGAGGCCGGTGCGCGTGGCGTAGCTGCGCACCCGCTGCGGATCGTCCGCGGCCAGGAACAGCTTGCCGGTCGAGGTCAGGTGCAGGGCGGCACGGCCACCGATGGCGCGCACCACCTGCATGCCCGAGCGTTCGCTGTAGGAGCGCTCGATGTACACGATCTCGTCGCCCTGGCGCATGCTGAGGTTGACGGGCTGCTGCGTCAGCTTGTGCAGTTCACGCATCGGGCCCAGGGCCGCGTCGCGCACGTTGAGCCGGCCCTTGACCAGGTTGCCCAGCTCCAGCAGGCGCATGCCCAGCCGGTAGCTGCCGGCTTCAGGGCGGTCGACGAAACGGCCGACCGCCAGGTCGTTGAGGATGCGGTGCGTGGTGGACGGATGAAGCCCCGTCTTTTCGCTGATCTCCTTCAGCGAAATGGCGTCCTCGCGCGATGCCAGGACGTCGATCAGCGCGAACATGCGCTCGATCACCTGGATCACGGGAACGGCGGGAATGTCGGATTGGTTTTTTCTCATGGCGCTCTGCGGTGATGACCGGGCGCCATTTTACCTTGTGAAATCACCCGGCGCTTGCCAACGGCCATCCAGCAACACTTCATGAGGGGAAAACCGCGCCTTGTAGTTCATCTTCGGGCTGTGCTCGATCCAGTACCCGAGGTAGACATGCGGCAACCCCAGCTTGCGGGCCTGTTCGATCTGCCAGAGCACGCTGTAGGTGCCGTAGCCGGTGGATGAGGCCCCCACGCTCGGCACTGCGTGCTCTCGCTGCCCCTCCGAGGGGGCGTCCGCTTGCTTGGGGCGGCCCGGCGCTACGCGGGTATCGGGCTCGTAGAAGGTATAGACGGCCGAGATGCCGTCGTTCAGCACGTCGAGGATCGACACCATCCTGAGCGCGCCCGCGCTGCCGTCGGGCAGCGTCTCGCGAAACTCCACCAGGCGCGAATTGACCCGGCTCTGCAGCAGGAACTGGGTGTACTGGTCGATGCTGTCGTGATCCATGCCGCCGCCCGCGTGGCGGCCGTTCTGGTAGCGCAGGTAGAGCTGGTAGTGCTCCGGCATGAAGCACAGCTTGAGCACGCGCGCCTGAAGGTCTGCATGCTGCTTCAGCGCCCGGCGCTGGCTGCGGTTGGGGCGGAAGGTGTTGGCCAGCACGCGCAGTGGAATGCAGGCACGGCAACCGTCGCAGTAGGGCCGGTAGGTGAACATGCCGCTGCGCCGGAAGCCGCTGAGCACCAGGTCGGAATAGGCGTCGTTGTGGATCAGGTGGCTGGGCGTGGCCACTTGCGAGCGGGCCTGCCGGTCCGGCAGATAGCTGCAGGGATAAGGCGCAGTTGCGTAGAACTGCAGCGTGTGAAGCGGGAGATCCTTGAGGTGCGTCACGTCAGTGAAGGAGGTCGCGCGGAAAGGAGTTCGGACCAGTATACGGGGTCGAATCGCCACCGTGGGCCCTCTTGTTGCCGCGCCCCGGCGACGTGCGCGACGAAGCGTTTGCGCGCCATTTCGCGGGCACCGAGGCTCGCGAGGTGGGCGGTGTTCTGCTGGCAGTCGATCATCCGCACGCCGAAGTGGCGGCACAGCGACACCAGCGCGGCCAGTGCGATCTTCGAGGCGTCCGGCCGTCGGGTGAACATCGACTCGCCGAACACCGCGCGGCCCAGCGCAACGCAATAGAGGCCGCCCGCCAGTTCGCCGTCGATCCATGTCTCGACGCTGTGGGCGTACCCGGCGCGGTGCAAATCCGTATAGGCCTTCACCATGTCCGGCACGATCCAGGTGCCCGACTGTCCCACCCGCGGCGAGCCCGAGCAGGCCTTGATGACCGCCGCGAAATCGTGGTCGACGCGTACCTCGCAGCCGGGCGTCTCGACGAAGCGAGCCAGGGTCTTGCGCAACGATCGGTGCAGCTTGAAATCGGCCACCTGAAGCACCATGCGCGGGTCAGGGCTCCACCAGAGGATCGGCTGGTCTTCGCTGAACCACGGGAAGACGCAGCTGCCATAGGCCTGCATCAAAGTATCGACGTCGAGCGCGCCGCCTGCTGCCAGGAGACCGGGTACCGGGTCGGCCACGCCCCAGGCGGAGGCGGGGTCGGGAAGGGCATCTCCGGGTTCGAGCCAAGGCAGTTGTCGCATGGGCATAGGTATACACGGCTTCGCAAATTCCGATCCGGTGGGCGAAAATCGCGTACTGCCGACACCGCCACAAGGGTTCGGCCGACATGCCGCGGCGCCACAAAACCAGCCGGAAACCCTATAGTGCACAGCTTGTTTTCGCGCACCCACGACAGATCAGGCAGGCCCGAGCACAAGCCGGGGATCAGCACAAGAGGACCACGTTGACAACTGAACCCAATCCCACACGCTTCGGCAGCGGCCAGGCGGTGCGCCGTCTCGAGGACGAAAGCCTCCTATCAGGCGCCGGACGCTACACCGATGACGTCACGCTTCCCGAACAGGCTCATCTCGTCTTCCTTCGGTCCTCTTATCCCCATGCGCGCATTGTCTCGATAGACACCAGTGCCGCGGCCGCCATGCCCGGCGTGCTGCGCGTGATCACAGGTGCCGAGATGGTCGAAGCCGGCGTCAAGCCCATGCCGGGCGCGGCCGGGTTCAAGCGCGCGGATGGCAGCGACAGCGCCAGTCCGCCACGCCACGCCATCGCACCCGAGCGCACGCGTTTCGTCGGCGAAGTGGTCGCCGCCGTGGTGGCCGACTCCGTGCAGCAGGCACGCGATGCCGCCGAGGCCATCATGGTCGACTACGAAGACCTGCCCTTGGTGGTCGACCTCGCAAGCGCGACCGCCGTCGGCGCGCCGCTGCTGTGCGAGGAAGCTTCGGGCAACGTCGCCGCCGAAATGCGCCACGGCAGCAGCGAGGCCGCCACCGCCGCCTTCGCCAAGGCCAGCCACGTGGTTGCGCTCGACGTGAACAACCAGCGCGTGGTGGCGCTGACGATCGAGCCGCGCTCGGTGCTCGCCGCGCGCGACGCCGAAACCGGCCGCCTCACGATCCGCATGAGCACGCAGATGCCCTCCGGCGTGCGCGACTCCATCTGTGCCGCCATCGGCCTGCCGAAGGACAAGGTGCGCGTGGTGGTGGGCGATGTCGGCGGCGGCTTCGGCATGAAGACCGGCGCCTATCCCGAGGACATTGCCGTCGCCTTCGCGGCGCTGCAGGTGAACCGGCCCGTGAAGTGGGTGGCTGACCGCAGCGAGGAATTCCTCTCGAGCGCGCACGGCCGCGACATCGAGGCGCGCGCCGAAATGGCGCTCGACGCCCAAGGCAAGATCCTGGCCCTGCGCATCAAGACCCTGGCCAACGTCGGCGCCTACGCCACCGGCACCGGCGTCGCGATCCAGCTGCTGATCGGCCCCTGGGTGCAGACCAGCGTCTACGACATCCAGACCATCGACTTCCACTTCAAGGCGGTGCTCACCAACACGGCGCCCACCGGGGCCTACCGCGGCGCGGGCCGTCCCGAGGCCATCTTCACCATCGAACGGCTCATGGACGAGGCCGCGCGCCAGACCGGCATCGACCGCATCGTGCTGCGCCGCCGCAACTTCATCCGCCCCGAGCAGATGCCGTACAAGAACCCGATGGCGCAGACCTACGACACCGGCAACTTCGAGTCGGTGATGGACCAGGCGCTCACACTGGCCGACTGGCAGGGCTTCGAGACGCGCGCGGCCGAATCGGCCGGCAGAGGCAAGCAGCGCGGCCTCGGCATCGCCACCTTCCTCGAATGGACCGGCGGCAACGTGTTCGAGGAGCGCGTCACGGTTTCGGTGCAGGCCGACGGCGTGATCGAGGTTTTCTCCGCCGTCAACGCCATGGGGCAGGGCATCGCCACCTCGCTGGCTCAGCTCGCGGTCGATGCCTTCGGCGTGCCCATCGAGAAGGTGCGCGTGGTGCTCGGTGACACCGACCGCGGCGATGGCTTCGGCAGCGCCGGCTCGCGCTCGCTCTTCACCGGCGGCTCGGCCGTGCGCATCGGCGCCGAGCGCACCATCGACAAGGCGCGCGAACTGGCCGCGCAGGAGTTCGAGGCCTCCATCGACGACATCGTCTACAGCCGGGGCGTCTTCAACGTGGCCGGCACCGACCTCGAGCTCGACCTCTTCACGCTCGCGGCCAAGCAGCCGGGGCGCGAGATCTTCGTCGACTCCACCAGCACCGTGGCCGGCCCCACCTGGCCCAACGGCTGCCACATCTGCGAGATCGAGATCGATCCGCCCACCGGCGAGATCAGCGTGGTGGCCTACAGCTCGGTCAACGATGTGGGCCGCGTCATCAACCCGATGATCGTGCGCGGCCAGCTCGAAGGCGGCGCGGTGCAGGGCATCGGGCAGGCGCTGTACGAGCAGGTGGTGTACGACCACGAAACCGGCCAGCCCGTCACCGGCAGCCTGATGGACTACGCGGCCCCGCGCGCCGACATCGTCGACACCATGTTCCACATGGAAATGGACGAATCGACGCCGTGCAAGAACAACCCGCTGGGTGTGAAGGGCGTGGGCGAGCTCGGCACCATCGGCGCCACGCCGGCCATCGTGAATGCGGTGGCCGACGCCTTCGCACGCAATGGCCTCGCCACGCGCGCGCCGCGCCTGCATATGCCGCTGAGCCCTGCGCGTGTCTGGCAGGCCATGCAAACCGTCGATTGAGCAATCGTTTTCGTGGGGCAGAAAGGCGCTCGCCATGCTCGTCACCACCGAAGCACAGACCCATGCGATCCGCGTTGCCAGCTACCGCTGCGACGCGGGGCCCGACGCCCGGCCCTTCACCGAACTTCACGAGGGCTACTCGGTCTCGTACGTGCGCAAGGGCAGCTTCGGCTACCGCACGCGGGGGCATGCCTACGAGCTGGTCGCAGGCTCTGTGCTGGTCGGCTGCCCGGGCGATGAATACGTCTGCACGCACGACTACCATGTCTGCGGCGACGAATGCCTGGCCTTCCACCTGTCGCCGGGCTTCGTCGACCTGATCGGCGGTGACCGAAAGACCTGGCGCACCGGCGGTGTGCCGCCCCTGGCCGAGCTCGTGGTCATCGGCGAACTGGCGCAGGCCGCCGCCGACGGGCAGAACGACGTGGGCCTGGACGAACTGGGCATGTGGTTCGCGAGTCGCTTTGTCGAGGTCGTGTCCGGCCGCACGAAGCCCATGGCGCTGTCCGCCGCCGCGTCGCGTGACCGTCGCCGCGCAGTCGATGCGGCGATGTGGATCGACGCCAATGCACAGCACGACATCGGCCTCGATGGCGCAGCCGCCGAAGCCGGCCTGAGCTCCTTCCATTTCCTGAGGCTGTTCTCGCAGGTGCTGGGCGTCACGCCACACCAGTACCTTGTGCGCTCACGCTTGAGGCATGCCGCGCGCCTGCTGGCCGACGACGACAGCAGGCCGGTGACCGAAGTGGCGCTCGACGTCGGCTTTGCCGACCTCAGCAACTTCGTGCGCACCTTCCATCGTGCCGCCGGCGTGTCGCCGGGCGGTTTCCGCAAGGCGGCGCAGGGCGACCGCAAGATTTTCCAAGAACGCATCGCCGCGCTCTTCGATGATGAGCTCCTGACCAATCCATCGAGCAGGAAACCATCATGTACGACCACATCGGACTGAAAGTCAAAGACCTCGCGGCGAGCCGCCGCTTCTACGAAGCCGCGCTCGCGCCGCTCGGCCATGTGCCGGGCCCTCACGACGACAGCTACGCCGGCATCGGCCCGGCCAACGAGCCGGCGCTGTGGCTCTACGCGGCCAAGGGCGCGAAAGGGCCGGGTACGCACATCGCATTTCGCGCGTCGAACCACGAAGCCGTCGCTGCGTTCCACAAGGCCGGCCTGAAGGCGGGCGGTACCGACAACGGCGGTGCTGGCCCGAGGCCGGACTACAGCCCGACCTACTACGCGGCATTCCTCATCGACCCCGACGGCAACAACGTCGAGGCGGTCTGCCCCTGAAGCGAGGCTCGCCATGGCCACCGTCTACAAGGAATTCATCGTCGAGGCGGATGCGGCGCAGGTCTGGGACGCGCTGCGCGACTTCAACGCTGTGCACACGCGGCTCGCACCGGGCTTTCTCACCGCGTGCACCATCGATGCCGAGGGCGCCCGCATCCTCACGTTCGCCAACGGCCTCGTTGCGCGCGAGATGCTGGTCGGCATCGACGACACCCATCGGCGGCTGGCCTACACCGTCACCGGCGGACAGGCCGCGCATCATCACGCGACGGCGCAGGTGTTCGAGGAGGGCGAAGGTCGTTCGCGCTTCGTCTGGATCACCGACGTGCTGCCCGACGCCATGGCTGCCTACATCGGGCCGATGATGGAGCAGGGCGGTATCGCCATGAAGAAGGCACTGGAGCAGCACGGATGAGCAGCAAGGCCCCGGACGACATCCACGCCGTGATCCGGGGCTACGCCGACGCCTGGGCTGCCAACGACGTTCGGCGCATCGTCGACAGCTACCACGACGATGTCGTCTTCCACTACTTCGGCCGCAGCCCGCTTGCCGGCACGCATCGCGGCAAGGCGGCGTGCCTCGCCGTGCTCAAGAAGGTGAAGGAAAGAACGAATCGCCGGCTTGTCTCGATCCGTGACGTGCTGGCGGGTGAACACTACGGCCTGATCGTCGCCGTCGAGCAATTCGAGCACCAGGGCCGTGCAGTCGAACTGGAGCGCCAACTGCGCTACGCCGTGAGGGACGGCAAGCTCGCGGAATGCTGGATCTACGACGAAGACCAGCGCTTCGTCGACGAGGTGCTGGGCGGCTGAAGCGCCGCCGGCTCAGAAGTCTTCGAGCGGCAGACCGACGTAGTTCTCCGCCAGCGCGGTGGAGGCTGCGGCCGAGTGCACGAGGTAGTCGAGCTCGGCTTCCTGGATCTTCTGGCCGAAGGCGCCCGTTTCCGGAAAGCGGTGCATCAGCGAAGTGAACCACCACGAGAAGCGCTCGGCTTTCCAGACGCGGCGCAGGCACAGGTCGGAGTAGCGGTCGAGTGCCGAGGCCGACTTCTCGCCGTAGAAGATCTCGAAGGCGCGCGAAAGATACCCCACGTCGGCGGTGGCGAGGTTCAGGCCCTTGGCACCGGTCGGCGGCACGATGTGGGCCGCGTCGCCCGCCAGGAACAGCGAGCCGAAGCGCATCGGCTCGGCGACGAAGCTGCGCAGCGGCGCGATGCTCTTCTCGAGCGAGGGGCCGGTCACCAGCCGCTCGCGAGCCTCGGGGTCGAGGCGGGCGCGAAGCTCGTTCCAGAAAGCCTCGTCGCTCCAGTTCTCCACGCGCTCTTCGGTCGGCACCTGCACGTAGTAGCGGCTGCGCGTGGCGCTGCGCATGCTGCACAGCGCGAAGCCGCGCTCGGTGTTGGCGTAGATCAGCTCGTGCGACACCGGCGGCACGTCGGCCAGCACGCCGAGCCAGCCGAAGGGGTAGATCTTCTCGTAGGTCTGGATCGCATCGGCCGGCACGCTGGCCCGGCTCACGCCGTGGTAGCCGTCGCAGCCGGCGATGAAGTCGCACTCGATCTCGTGCGTCTGGCCATCCCTCTCGTAGCGCACGCGCGGCTTGCCCGACTGGAAGTCGTGCAGGCTCACGTTCGCCGCGCTGTAGATGGTGGTGAGACCTTCGGCCGCGCGTGCTTCCATCAGGTCGCGCGTCACTTCGGTCTGGCCGTACACCGTCACCTGCTTGCCGCCCGTGAGGCCGTGCATGTCGATGCGGTGGCGCGCGCCCTTGAACAGCAACTCGATGCCCTCGTGCGGCAGGCCCTCGGCCCTGGCACGGGTGTCGACGCCGGCACGCGCCAGCAGGTCCATCGTGACTTGTTCCAGCACGCCGGCGCGGATGCGGCCGAGCACGTAGTCACCGCTTTGGCGCTCGACGATGACGTTGTCGATGCCGGCCTTGTACAGAAGCTGCCCGAGCAGCAGGCCGGCGGGACCGGCTCCGATGATGGCGACCTGGGTGCGCATGTTCATGTCTCCGAGAGGGTTTCATGGAGCGTAGGGCGCATGCGGCCTTCCGTGGAGGCCGCTTGCGCGGCTGTGTGCGATCATGCGAATGCGTGCGCGATCATCGCGCAACACTTCCACAGACGACGAACCACCCCGCCTCATGAGCATCGCCAAGGCCGACTTCATCGAGGGCATCGCCAAGGGAATGGCTGTGCTCGAAAGCTTCGACACCGAGCGCCAGCGCCTGAACGCCACGCTGGCTGCCGAGCGCGCCGGCCTCACGCGTGCCGCCGCCCGCCGGCATCTGCTGACGCTGGCCCACCTTGGCTACCTGGAGACTGATGGCAGCTATTTCTGGATGGCGCCCAAGGTGCTGCGCTTCTCGGGCAGCTATCTCGCGTCCTCGCGCCTGCCGCGCGCGCTGCAGCCCACGCTGAACCGGCTCGCGGCGCAGACCGGCGAGTCGTTCTCGGCGGTGGTGCTCGACGGGGAAGAGGTGGTCATCGTCGCACGCAGCGGCAGCTACGGCACGCCGACGCGCGTACTGGCCTACGGCCTGCACCTCGGTGCACGGCTGCCGGCGCATGCCACTTCCACCGGCCGCGTGCTGCTGGCGGCGATGGCGCCGACCCAGTTCACGCAATGGCTCAAGGGCCGCCATCTGGCGCGGCTTACGCCCCGCACGGTGACACAGGCGCGAGGCCTGCGGCAGCTGATTGCCCGCGCGCGCAAGGATGACTACTGCTTCGCCAGCGAAGAGCACGAGCTGGGCGTGCAGGCGCTCGCGGTGCCGCTGCGCGACATGCAAGGCCACACGGTGGCCGCGCTCAACGTGGTGCTCTCGGGCACGCGCTACCAGGAAGAGACCCTGCAGCGCGAGATGCTGCCGCTGCTCTTCGAAGCTGCACGAGAAGTCCGATCGCTTCTCTGATCTGAACTTTGGCCGCAGCCCGCGCCTCGAATCCCCGAAACGGACACAACCATGCGACTCCTCCTCCTCGAAGACGACGTGATGATCGGCGAAGCGGTGCTCGACCTGCTGCGCGCCGAACAGTACGCGGTGGACTGGGTGAAAGACGGCGATGCCGCCGAATCGGCCCTGCGCACCCAGCAGTACGACCTCGTGATGCTCGACCTCGGCGTGCCCCGGCGCGACGGGCTTGAGGTGCTGCGCAACCTGCGCGCGCGAAAGCAGCGCATGCCGGTGCTGATCGCCACCGCGCGCGATTCGGTGCAGCAGCGCATCGAAGGCCTCGATGCCGGCGCCGACGACTACGTGCTCAAGCCCTACGACCTCGACGAACTGCTGGCCCGCATTCGCGCCTTGCTGCGCCGTGCGGCGGGGCGCGCCGAACCGGTGTACGAGCACATGGGCGTGAGCATCAACCCGGCCACGCGCGAGGTGACGGTGGCTGGCCAGCCGGTGGTGCTGTCGGCGCGCGAATGGGCCGTGCTGGAGCCTCTGCTGGCCCGGCCCGGCATGGTGCTGTCGCGCGCCCAGCTCGAGGAAAAGCTCTACAGCTGGAAGGATGAGATCAGCAGCAACGCGGTCGAGGTGTACGTGCACGGCCTGCGCAAGAAGCTCGGTGCCGAACTCATTCGCAATGTGCGGGGCGTCGGCTACATGGTGCCGAAGATATGAGGCGGCTGACCGGATCGCTGCGCGCGCGCCTGCTGTGGTTCCTGCTCGCGGCCATCGTGCTCGCCGCGGGTGCGCAGGCGCTGGTGGCCTATCGCACGGTGCTCGCCGAGGCCGACGACATCTTCGACTACCACATGCAGCAGATGGCGCTGTCGCTGCGCGCGGGCCTGCCGCCCAGCGCAGCGGTGGGCGGGCTCGGGGTGGCCGAGCAGAACTTCGATTTCGTCGTGCAGGTGTGGACGGCCGACGGCGTGCGCATCTTCGAGTCCGCCGAGCAGGCCGCGCTGCCGCAGCTCGCGGTGCTGGGCTTCGCCGACGTGAACGCGCGCGGCACCACGTATCGCGTGTTCTCGATGCAGACGCGCGGGCTGGTGATCCAGGTGGCGCAGGACATGGCGGCGCGGCGCCACATGGCCGGCACGCTCGCACTGCGCACCATCGCGCCGGTCGCGTTGATGGCGCCATTGCTGATGCTGGTCGTGTGGTGGGTCGTGAGCCAGTCGCTCGCGCCGGTCGCGCGGGTGCGCAAGCAGGTCGCGTCGCGCCAGGCCGACGACCTGTCGCCGGTGAGCGAGGAGAACCTGCCCGAGGAAGTGCGCCCGCTGGTTCAGGAGCTGAACCTGCTGTTCGATCGCGTGCGCCACGCCTTCGACGCGCAGAAGCACTTCGTCGCCGATGCCGCGCACGAGCTGCGTTCGCCGCTGGCGGCGCTGAAGCTGCAGGTGCAGGGCCTGCAGCGCGCACCCGACGATGCCTCGCGCGAGCTGGCTGTGAGCCGGTTGGTGGCGGGCATCGATCGCGCGACGCGGCTGGTCGAGCAGATGCTCGCGCTGGCCCGGCACGAGGCCAGCATGGCCGCCGGCGCGAAGCCGGAACCGGTCGACCTGGCCGAGGTCGCGCGGCTCGCGGTGTCCGACGCCGTGGCGGCCGCGCAGGCGAGGGGCATCGACATCGGCATCGCACACGCCGACGAGGCGGTGGTCGACGGCCAGTCCGAAGCCCTTCGCATGCTGCTGCGCAACCTGCTCGAAAACGCCATCAAGTACACGCCGGTCGAAGGCCGTGTCGACGTCGGCATCACCCGACAGAGCGACTCCGCCGAGCTCACCGTGGAGGACAGCGGACCGGGCCTGCCGCCCGAGGAGCGCGAACGGGTGCTCGACCGCTTCTATCGCTCGGGCGAGACCCAGGCGCCCGGCAGCGGGCTGGGCCTCGCCATCGTCAAGTCGATCGCCGACCTGCACGGGGCCACGGTGGCGCTCGACCAGTCGCCAGCCCTCGGCGGCCTGCGCGTGCAGGTGCGCTTTCCAGCGCGCGCCTGAGCCCCTTGCGGTGGCGCCGAGCCGTTTAAGCGGCGCTTAAGTCAGGGCGACGACATTCCTTTCATCGTTTTGCGTCCATACGCCTTGAAAGGAACCGACCAATGAACTCCCGTCTGACTTCGCCCCGCGCCCTGGTGATCGCCCTGGCAAGCGCGGGCGTGATCGGTGCCGTCGGTGCCGGCGCCTACACCAGCGCCCGCGCCGTGGGCGCGCCAACCACCAACGCCGTCGCCACCGCGCCGGCGGCGATGGTCACGCTGCCCGACTTCTCCACCATCACCTCGCGCGACGGCCCCGCCGTGGTCAACATCAGCGTGACGGGCACCATGAAGGCATCCGACGACGAGGCTGCCGCCGAGATCCAGGGCATCGATCCCGAAGACCCGATGTTCCAGTTCTTCCGCCGCTTCCAGGGCCAGATGAACCCGCGCGGCCAGCAACAGCAGCGCGACGTGCCGGTGCGCGCACAGGGCTCGGGCTTCATCGTCGACCCGAGCGGCATCATCATCACCAACGCCCACGTCGTGAAGGACGCGAAGGAAGTCACCGTCAAGCTGACCGACCGCCGCGAATACCGCGCGAAGGTGCTGGGCGCCGACGCCAAGACCGACATCGCGGTGCTCAAGATCGACGCGAAGAACCTGCCCGTGCTCGCGCTGGGCAACACCAAGGACCTGAAGGTCGGCGAATGGGTGCTGGCCATCGGCTCGCCCTTCGGTTTCGAGAACACCGTGACGGCCGGCGTGGTGAGCGCCAAGGGTCGCTCGCTGCCCGACGACAGCTACGTGCCCTTCATCCAGACCGACGTGGCGGTGAACCCCGGCAACTCGGGCGGCCCGCTGCTCAACACGCGCGGCGAGGTGGTCGGCATCAACTCGCAGATCTACAGTCGCAGCGGCGGCTACCAGGGCGTGTCGTTCGCGATTCCGATCGACGTGGCGATCCAGGTGAAGGACCAGATCGTCGCTACCGGCAAGGCCACGCACGGCCGCCTCGGCGTGGCGGTGCAGGAAGTGAACCAGGCCTTTGCCGACTCGTTCAAGCTCGACAAACCCGAAGGCGCGCTGGTCTCGAACATCGAGAAGGGCGGCCCCGGCGACAAGGCAGGCCTGAAGGCGGGCGACGTGATCCGCAAGGTCGACGGCCAGCCCATCGTTTCCTCGGGCGACCTGCCCGCGGTGATCGGCCAGCAGGCGCCGGGCAAGAAGGTCACGCTCGAAGTCTGGCGCCAGGGCGAACGCCAGGAGCTGCAGGCCAGGCTCGGCGACGCGAGCGACAAGCCGGCCAAGGTCGCGAAGGCCGATGCCGACGTGGGGCAGGGCAAGCTGGGCCTGGCGCTGCGTCCGCTGCAGCCCCAGGAGAAGCGCGAAGCCTCCGTCGACAACGGGCTGCTGATCGAGGACGCGGCCGGCCCCTCGGCGCAGGCTGGCGTTCAGGCGGGCGACGTGCTGCTGGCCATCAACGGCACGCCCGCGCAGAGCGTGGAGCAGGTGCGCGAAGTCGTGGCCAAGGCCAGCAACAAGTCGGTGGCGCTCCTGATCCAGCGCGGCGAAGACAAGATCTTCGTGCCCGTCCGAATCGGCTGATCCCGCCTCAAGGCATGACGTCGCCCGCTCAGAGCCTCTCGGCGCACATCCTGCCCACGTCGGCCACCATGATCGGCGTGTGCATGACGGTGATGTCCATCGGGCACCTCGGGCCGCGCGACGACATGCGGCTGCTGATCGACCGGCTTCTCGCGGTGGACGCGCTGGTCTTCTTGGCCAGCGCGTTGCTGTCTTTCATCTCGATGCGCACACGCAGGTCGGGTGCGCGGCTGGAGGCCTGGGGCGAGATGGTCTTCATCGCCGGCCTTGGCCTGCTGGCGCTGGGCGCGGTGACGCTGGCGTTCGCGCTGCGCTGAAGGCGCTGTTCGGAAGGCGCTCAGGCGGGTGCGCAGGGCCAGTCGAGCAGCATGCGCGTGCCGCCGGCCGCGTGGTCCACGGTTTCGATCTGCAGCCGCGCGCCGATGGATTGCGCGCGGGCGCGCATGTTGGCGATGCCGTGCCCCGTGCGTCCGCCGCTGGCGGGCGCCGAAGGCAGTCCACGCCCGTTGTCCGTGAGCATGATGCGCACCAGCGACGGCGACTCCTCGCCGTGCCAGCTCGCATGCATCACGATGCGCGTGGCTCCTGCATGCTTGAGCACGTTGGTGAAGGCCTCCAGCAAGATGCGCTGCAGCTGCAGGGCCGCCTGCGCGGCGAAGGGCTCCAGCTGCGGGATCACTTCCACGTCCCATACCAGCTCGATGCCCGCCGCGTCGAGCCGGGGCTGCAGGCGATAGCGCAGGGTGGCCAGCACGGTCGCGAGGTCGTCGTGCGTGGGCTGCAGCGAATCGACGGCCATGCGCATCTCGTCGAGCGCGAGCTTCACGTGTTCCTCGATCACCGCGCGGTCGGGCCTGGCCTGCGTCACGACGTTGAGCAGGCCCACCAGCTGCGAGCCCACGCCGTCGTGGATCTCCCGCATGATGCGCTGGCGCTCCAGCAGCACCGCCTGTTCCTGCTGCTGCTGGCGCACTGTCTCGAAGGCGCCGCGCAACTGGTCTTCGCGCTCCGCCACGCGGGCCGCGAGATTGGCATTCAGCGAGCGGTAGTCGGCCACGGTGCGGCTGTAGCGTTCGACCACGAGGCCGGCCAGGATCATCACGAAGAAGAACATCGCGTGCGCCGTCAGCGTGTAGTAGGCGCCGCCGAAGAGACCCATGCGCACCAGCAGCAGGTCGTGCGCGCCGGCCAGGATGGCCAGCGTGCCCGCCGCCATCAGCACGCCGGCGATGCGCCGGCGGTCCACCAGCGCCCCGTACACCACGTAGGGCAGGCAGATGATGCTGGTGAGCTGCAGGACGACCAGGCCGCTGGTCCACAACAGCGGCCGCGCGAACGCGAAGGAGGCACAGGCCAGGGTGACCGACAGTGCGAGCGCGGCGTAGATCGAGCGCACCAGCCACGGCGGATTGCGCTCCAGCACCAGCAGCACGAAGCGCGCGATCAGCCCGATGTGGCAGGCATAGCAGACCGCCACCACCGCGCCCCACAGCGGCCACGGAATGGCCACGTCGGGCCACACGCGGTCGAGGTTGCGCGCCACGCCCGAAAGCGCGGCCAGCGCGAAGCAGCCGTAGAGCGCGTCGCGCTGGCGCAGCCACAGGCCGCCGGCGATGCCGCCCATCAGCAGCAGGCTGACGGCGTAGACGATGGCGGAGGTGTTGCGCCAGCCCTGCCGCTCGCGGTAGACCGCCGCCAGTGACGCCTCGGAGCCGTACTGGATGCTGGCCAGACCCGCGCCGCGCTGGCGCTGGATGGTGGTGCGCACCAGCAGCGACTGCGGCCGATCGTCGCGGTGGAGCACCGCCGGCACCGGGACAAGAAGGTTGCCCTTGGCCGCGTCGTAGGTCGGCACGCCGAGCGTGCCGTAGCTGGCCACCAGTGCGTCGTTGAAGGAGATCGCCACCTGGTTGCCCGCGCCCGACAGCAGCAGCGCCACCGGCTGGCCGGCTGGCACCGCGGAGGAGGGCAGTTCGATGCGGTAGGTCGCCTTGCCGCCGAGGCCGGGGAACTCGTGGTCCCAGCGGAAGGGAAGCTGCACCCGGCGCTGCTGCACCGGCTGGCCGTCGGGTTCGAGCGTGGCCTCGGCCATGACCACGTCGATGGTGTCCGGCGGTTCCGCCGCGTCGACGCGGGGGCCCACCAGCGCCAGGACGAGCCAGAGGCAAAGCGCCGCGAGCACCAGGCGCCGAAGGTCGCCGCCGGTCACGCTAGGGAAGCCAGCCGAGGTTGCGTGCCTCGAAAACCGCTTCCGATTTGTTGTGCACATCCAGCTTGCCGTAGATATTGCGGATATGGGTTTGGACAGTCGAGGCCGAGACTCCCATTTGCACTCCGACTTCGACATAGGTGAAACCACGAGAGACGAGGTCGAGCACCTCGAACTCGCGCGGGGACAGGCGCTCCGGCGCCACCGTCGCGCCGCCGGCCTTGGCCGCGGCCTGCTCCTTGGGGGCACCGCCCGAATGGGCCTGCCAGCGGCGCAGCAGCTTGCGCGCGATGACTGGCGACATCGGCGAGCCGCCGGCGCGCAGGTGGCGGATGTGGGTGGCGAGGTCGGCCTCGGTGCCATCCTTCAGCAGGTAGCCGCTGGCGCCGGCCTCGAAGGCCTGGACCATGTTGGCCTCGTCGCCGAAGATCGACAGCACCATCACCGCGCAGGCCGGCTGCATGTTGCGGCACTGGCTGATCACCTGGAGGCCGGGGCGGTCGGGCAGGCCGAGGTCGACCAGTAAAACGTCGACGGGGTTGTCGACCAGCCACCGCAGGATGTCGCTCGCGTTGGAGGCGCTGTAGGCCAGGCTCAGCGACGGGTCCGCGTCGACCACGCGCGAGATGCGCTCGCGCATGCCGGTGTCGTCTTCGACGAGGGCAACCTGTGTTTCCGCGGTCATGCTTGGTCTGCCGGGCTGGAAAAGCTGCATGCGCTCATGCATGACGTGATGACGAGGCGCATGGGGAAGAAGGCCTTGGATTGCTGCGGGATGGCACAAAGGGTAGGGGGCGGCTTGCGGGCTGCCCATCCTATATACAAGGGAGGCGGCCTACCGCTTTCGGTGGCTGCCCGGTGGCTTGCGCGCCGCCTTGCCGAGCCGCGAGGCCACCAGGGCGAGGTGCTCGACCAGTTCCGGGGGCGATTCGACCTCGAAATCGTAAGGCAGGCAACCGAGCCAGACCGAGAGCGCGTCGAGCGAATTGGCGCCGGTGGCGATGCGCGTGGCGCCGTCGCCAGTGTCTTGCGGCGTGCCGCTGACCCAGCCGAGATAGGGCTCCAGCGCGCTGGCGGGCGCGTGCACCACGACTTGCGCGTGATGCAGGAAGGGCGACACCTTCAGCGCGTGCTCCATGTAGCTCGCGACGTCGCCGTGAGGCAGCCGCCGCGGCGTGAAGCGCGCGCCGGTGGGCACGGGCTCGACGATGCGGTCGAGGCGGAAGGTGCGCCAGTCTTCGCGCGCAGTGTCCCAGGCCAGCAGGTACCAGCGCCGCCCTGTCTGCACCACGCGGTGCGGCTGCGCCGTGCGTTCGGTGACGGCGTCGTGGTGGTCGCGGTAGCCGAAGCGCAGCTCGAGCCGCTCGGTGCAGGCTTCGGCAAGAAATGACACGGCCTTCAGGCGCACGGGCGACTTCTCGCCCATCACCGGCACCACCGACGAGCGCACGCTGTCGAGCCGGCGGCGCAGGCGCGGCGGCATCAGCTGCTCGAGCTTGGCCAGCGCGCGCAGCGAGGCGTTTTCGATGTCGTCCGAGGTCCCTGCGGGGTTGCCCAGGCCGAGCGCGACGGCGATGGCTTCCTCGTCCTCCAGCAGCAACGGCGGCAACGCGGTGCCCGCGCCCAGCCGGTAGCCGCCGGCCACGCCCGAGGTGGAGTCGACCGTGTAGCCGAGGCTGCGCAGTCGGTCGACGTCGCGGCGCAGAGTGCGCTCGGTGATCTCGAGCCGGGCGGACAGATCGGCACCGGTCCAGGAGCGCTGGGCCTGGAAGAGCGAGAGAAGCCGGATCAGGCGTGCGGAGGCTGAAAGCATGTGCGCATGATGCCTGCAATCGAGGACAGAATCTGTCCGCAATAGGTCGTAGCCTTGGCTCTTCTCTCACCACCAGGACACAGACCCATGAAGAAAACGTACAACGGCAGCTGCCATTGCGGCAAGGTTCGCTTCCAGGCCCTGATCGATCTTGCCGAGGGCACGGGCAAATGCAATTGCTCGATCTGCACCAAGACCCGTGCGTGGGGCGCGATCGTGAAGCCGGAGGCCTTCACGCTGCTGTCGGGGGAGGGAGACTTGTCGCTGTACCAGTTCAACTCGCACAGCACCGAATGGCTTTTCTGCAGGAGTTGCGGTGTGCGTTCGTTCGGGCGTGGCAACGTGCCCGAGATCGGTGGCGCCTATGTGAGCGTCGCCGTGAACTGTCTGGACGACGTGACGCTGGAGGAACTGTCGACGGCGCCCGTCCGGTACATGGACGGGCGCGACAACAACTGGTTCGAGTCGCCGGCCGAGACGCGCTACCTCTGAGCCGGCGAGGCGCGCGGAGTCGCGCGCCTGTTGCTGCCTTACTTGCGGCGGCGGGTTGCCGGCGCGGCGCCGGGCGCCGAGGTCTGCGAGGGCGCTGCGCCGCCGTCCACGCCCAGTCGGCCGCCGCCGCCGAGACCCTGGCCGCGCACCGTCTGCGCCTTGTAGTTGCGCAGCGAACGGACCATCTGGTTGAACGCGTCCATGAAGGCCGCCGCGATCACCTTGCCCTGGGGCGTGCGCGTGTAGGCACCGACGCCACCGGCCGCCGAAAGGCCGCCCAGGCCGGCGAAGCCCGCGAAGTCGGTCTTGGAGGCGCTGCCTTCGGCGGCAGCGACCTGCACGCCCGAGCGGTTGTCGATCAGGGTCAGCAGTGCGCTGGCCTCGCGCGTCTGCAGGCTCGCGCCGAGGTTGGCGATGGCACGGCCGCGGCCGCCGCCCACCAGGCCGCCGAGCGCGCCGCCCAGGCCGCCGGCATCGCTGTTGCTGAAGACGATTTCGGGCGACAGGCCGTAGTCGGACGCCACCATCTGGCCACGGCCGAAGTTGCTGCCGCCGCGCATCTCGCCCGACTGCATCAGGGCGCGTTCGCGCGTCATCGCGTTCATGCCGGCCGCGCCGCGCTCGACCACCACGAAGCAGTTCGACTGCTGTACCAGCAGGCGCAGCAGGTTGGCGGTGGGAGGCAGTTTGTATTCGCCGGTGAGAACGGTGTACCAGCCCGCTTCGACGTTCTCGATCAGCGAGACCGTGCCGAGCGGCGAGTCGCAGCGTTCGAGCTGGCTGCTTTCGCCGGAGGTTGTGCCGCCTGCGGCGCTGCCGGTGGCCACGGTCTTGGCCGACTGGCTGCCCATTTGCATGTCCATGGTCTGGCAACCCGAAAGGGCCAGAACGCCTGCGAGTGCGCTTGCGAGAGTGAGTTTGGAAAAAGCCATGTCCGGATCTGTCAGGTGAAAAGAATGCGCGCCCTTGGCGGACGTCACTTGTCAAGATCGAAGATGGAGTTGCCCCGGCCTGTACGACCTCCCGATTCGACGCGCCGCCGGCGACCGCGCGACGATACGGCCCGGGAGTCCGGCGGAACAGTGCCGAAAGTCATGTGCGTGTGCGCGCGGCCTGGCCGCTTGCCTGCGGCTTCCGAGGGCAAAGACGGCGCAGATGCCGTCCCGAAAGTTAGAGTGGGCTTCTCAGCAACAGGAGATTTCAGATGGCAACCAAGAAGAACATCGTTGGAGAAGCAGCCGCGGAACTGACCCGCCAGCAGGTGCAGCAGGCCCTGGCCATTGCCGGCGCCTCGAACTTCAATAGCCCTGCCGACCCAGCCTTCGTCGGCGCCATTCTGGTTGCCCTGGCGGTCAACACGAACTCCGTGAGCGCGACCATCGACAGCGCCAAGGACCGCACCGGCGCCATCGTGAAGCACTGATGCGTCGGCGCTGATCCTGCGGTGCATCAGCGCGTGTAGTCGCCGCTGGCCTCCGGCTGGAAAAGCACCGCGACCACGTGCGCCGAACCCTCGGTGCCGTTGGGCATCCGCCAGCAGGCGGTCGTGCCGGTCTTCACGCCCAGCAGGCCGATGCCGATGGGCGACATCACCGAGACGAAGCCCGCACCCGGCTGGGCGTCGCCGGGGTAGCAGAGGGTGATCTTCTGCCGCCGGCGCGTTGCCGGGTCTTCGATCTCGACCTGGGAATTCATCGTCACGAGGTCCGACGGGATCTCGCGCGAGGGCAGCACGTCCGCTGCGTCGAGCAGTTCGGAGAGCGCGGGCGGGAGCTGGCGATCGGCCAGTTTGCCGAGACGGACGAAGTCGAGTTCGGTGAGCGTGCGCTCCCCGTGAATGGTTGCGGGCATGAATGAAGCACTCCAGTTGAATGCGGCGCCGTTCCCTGCGGATGGATGAATGGAGGAACGAACGGCGTCGCTGCTGCGCGGCGGGTGCCCGGCGGTCAATGGTTCGCGCAACAAGAAGAAGGGTAGCGGACCGCCGGGCTCAGGAAAGTGCGGAGGTGCGTCGGTAGGCCATCGTGGTCGCCGCAACGCCGGCACGCGCTGCTTCTCGTGCAGCGTGTTTGCGGGAAGGGGACGAAAGGGCCATGCGCGCGAGTGTAGGGACGCACCGCGGGGCCATCAAGCAATGGCCTCACGTGTCCTGCCGGTAAGCGCGATGCGGGCTGCTCGCACAATCCGTCGATGCGGACCTTTCTTCTCTACGTCGCGACGGCCCTCGCGGAAATCGTCGGCTGCTATCTGCCGTACCTCTGGCTCAAGCAGGATCGCTCCGCCTGGCTGCTGCTGCCCGCCGCCGTCAGCCTTGCCCTGTTCGCATGGCTGCTCACGCTGCACGAAACGGCGGCGGGGCGTGTCTATGCAGCGTATGGCGGCGTGTACATCGGCGTGGCGATCGCCTGGCTATGGGCGGTGGACGGCATCTGGCCGACGGCATGGGACGTGGCCGGCGTGGCGGTGTGCCTTGCGGGCATGGGGCTCATCGCGTTCCAGCCGCGGTAGCTTCGCTCAGAGCGTGCTCGTGCGGCGGACGGGAATCAGCAGGTCGGTGCGCAGCTCGGCCTGCGAGACTTGCCGCGGCGAATTCAGGTAGTGCTCCAGCGTGGGCCGGTCGTCGGGCTCGTAGCCGCTGGCGGGCAGCCAGCGGATGTAGAGGGCGCGCACGGCGGCATTGATCTGCGAGTACGGACCGGCGAGGCGATGTGCCGCGTAACAGCCGCCCGGAATGTCGAGCATCTCGACCTCGGCGACGTCCGGCCAGGGATCGGGGGAGTCGACGGCGGCGTAGTACCTGAAGCCGGTGCTGCCCTCGGGCTCGCCGAAGGAAGCTCCCCACCGGTCTGAAATGCGTGCAACGCCTGCGTGCTGCCGCAGCCGCCGATGGGTATGCGGAATGGTCGAGAACGGCCCCTGATGCCGCAGCGCTCGCAAGCGCCGCGTTGGGTACTCGACGATCCGCACGGCTGGCGCGGCGATGCCGTCATCGGGTTGCGGCAACTCGTCGACATCGAGGATCGCCCGCACCATCTTCTGTTGGAAGGCGCGCGGCGACTGCCCGGTGAACTGGCCGAAGGCGCGCGTGAAGGCTTGCGGGCTTTCGTAGCCCACGGCCAGCGCGACCTGCGTGATGCTCTGGTCGCCGGCTTCCAGCAACCGGGTGGCGAGCGCCAGCCGCACGCGGCGGACCGTGGCGGCCACCGTTTCCCCGGCCACGCTCGCGTAGACGCGGTGGAAGTGAAAGGGCGAGAAATGCGCGAGCCGCGCGAGGTCTTCGAGCCGGTGCTCGGCCATCGGATCGGCGACGATGGCCGCGACGGCGCGCGCCACGCGGGCGCGGTAGTCCTGCTCGATGCGACGGCTGCTTTCCATGCGCGCGAGTGTGCGCCTTTCATGCGGCCGGCACTTAGCCGACTTTGCGCAGTTCGCTTTTCGCGGCGGACCGGTCGGACAAAAGAAAAAGCCCGCTGTCCGGATAAGACAGCGGGCTCTTCAGAGGCCTTGCGGCTTGATGGTGGCTCCTCGACCTGGGCTCGAACCAGGGACCTACGGATTAACAGTCCGGCGCTCTACCGACTGAGCTATCGAGGAACAAGCCTTAAATTATATGCAATGGATTTGCCGATTCTGGCCGGCCGGCAGCATTTTTTGCACCGATGCCATGACTTGCGTGATTGTCTGCAACAGACGCCGAATACCGCCGCAAATGAAAAGCCCCGCTACCTTGTGAGTAGTGGGGCTTCCAGAGGCCTTGCGGCTTTGTAGTGGCTCCTCGACCTGGGCTCGAACCAGGGACCTACGGATTAACAGTCCGGCGCTCTACCGACTGAGCTATCGAGGAACAAGCCTTAGATTATAGCGTGCTTTTTGGCGGCTTCTCAATAGTGCGTTCAAAGTGCAACGCTCAGCCCAAGGCGCAGCGTTCGCGGTGCTCCCGGGAACAGGTACACGTGGCTGAACTGGTAGGGCGATTCCTTCCAGTACCGGCGATCGAACAGGTTGTCGACCGACAGCGTCCAGCTCGCATTCGCGCCGCGCAGCTTCGTGTCGTAGCGCAGCACCGCGTCCACGCGCGTCCACGAGGGCAGGGTGATCGAGCCATCGGGCAGTACGTTGCGGCGGCCTTCGTACGAAAGCTGTCCCGCCACTTCGAGGCCCGGCACCGAGGCGAAGCGGTAGGCGGTCTGCGCGCGCAGCACCTGCTTGGGCACATTGGTGGGCGACTCGCCGTTGAGGGCCGGGTTGGCCGTGCTGCCGCGCCGCTTGGCATCGATCAGCGTCAGGCTGCCGCCGATGCGCCACGGCCCCTGGTTCCATTGCGCGCCGGCTTCGAGACCCCGGTGCACGGCCTTGCCGTCGTTGCGCACTTCGCAGAAGCCGCCGCACTGGTCGATGTTGGTCATCGGCCGCGAGATGTCGAACCATGCGAGCTGCCAGTTGAAGGCATCGCTGCCGCCCTTGATGCCCAGCTCCCACTGGCGGGAGCGCAGCGCGGGCAATGCCTGGCCGGCGTTGCTGTATTGCGAGATCCTGTTCGGCACCACCTGCGATTCGACACCGCGTCCCCAGCTCGCGTAGGCCATGAGCCCCGGCTGGATGGCGTAGCTGGCCGCGATCCACGGCGTGGTCACGTCCTGCTTGTAGCCGGTCGGGTTCGATCCGTCGTTGCCGATGCTGCTGCGGTCCAGCCGCGTGTGGCGCGCGCCGAGCCATGTGGTGAAGCGGTCGTTCCAGCGGATCGCATCCTGCACCGAGAACTCGGTCGACTTTTCGTCGCGGTTGGTCTGCGGCGTGGTGGCGTCGGGGGCCGGCGGCACGACAGCCGTGCCCCAGATATTGCCGGTGCCCGCGTAGTTGTAGGCCTGGTTGTCGAAGCGGTTGCGCACGCGGCTTTGCATCAGCCCGAAGCCGAGCTCGTGCCGCACGCTGCCCGTCATCACGTTGCCCTTGAGGTTGAGGCTGCCCGCGGTCTGCGTGCGGCGCTCGTTCTCGCTGCGGAAGTCGTAGATGTCGAAGGTGCCGTCGGAGCAGTAGCGGTCGTAGTTGCCCTCGGCGCCGCAGCCGAAGGCGTAGGCCAGCCGGTCGTCGCTCTTCAGGCGTTGCTGGCCGATCTGCGCGCTCCAGCGCCAATCGGCGTTCAGTGCCTGGCTGAAGCGCAGCGTGCCCGTCAGCGCCTTGAACACCGAGGGTTGCGACCACGGCTGGTTGTTCAGGTTGATACGCGGATCGACCGGGGCCGGCAGCACGCTGCCCAGCAGGCTGTAGCCGTTCTGGCTGGGTTGCGTCTTGCGGCTTTGCTCGATCTCGAACTCCAGCACCGAGTCGCGCGTGATGCGCCAGTCGGCCGCGAGCGAGAAGAGATTGCGGTTGCCGTCGAGGTTGTGCGTCAGCGGCTTGAGGTTTTCGCTCGCCACGTTGATGCGGTAGCCGAACTGGCGGTTCTCGCCGAAGCGCCCGCCGAGGTCGACGGCGCCGAGCACGCTGCCGCGGCTGGTGGTCTCGATGCGCACCGTGCGCAGGTCCTGCTCGGTGGGCCGCTTCACGACGTAGTTGACCAGCCCGCCCGGCGCGCTGGTACCGGCCTGGATGCCACTGGTGCCGCGCAGGATCTCGACACGCTCCTTGTTGTCGAGCGGAATCGAGGTCTCGGCGCTGATCGGCAGGCCCTCGCGCCGGTAGTTGAAGCGGTTGTCGAGCACGAAGCCGCGTACCGTGAGGTAGTCCCAGTAGCCCGCGGAGTTGTAGGCGTCGGTCACCGACGAGTCGAACTGCGTGAGGTCGGCGAGCCGGCGCGCGCCGCTGGCCTGCAGCTGCTTGCTGTCGATCACCGTGGCCGAGATCGGCAGCTCGCGCAGCGGCACGTCGCCGAAGCCGCTCACGTCGGCCTGTGGCGCGGCGTTGCCTTCGCTGACGGTGATCTCGGGCAACGCCGCTTGCTGTGCATGCGCGCCGCATGCGGCGGCGAAGAGAACGACGGCCAGTGCGCGCGAGACGGGCGAAAGCGGCCAGTGGGAAGAGGGAAAGGAGAACTCGGGCTTTTTCATTCTGTTCAGTTGCCGGCGGCATCGATGGCCGCCATCCATTGAGCGGCCGTGGCCTCGGGGTCTTCGGCCGCGACCAGTGCGCGCACCACGGCGACGGATCCGACGCCGGTGGCCAGCACCTCGGGCAGCCGCACGGCATCGATGCCGCCGATGCCGACCTGCGGATAGCCACGCAGCAGGCGTGCGTAGGCGCCGAGCCGGGCCACGCCCTGCGGCGCGGTCGCCATCTTCTTGAGTGTGGTCGGATACACCGCGCCCATGGCGATGTAGCTCGGACTCACCTTGTCGGCGCGGACCATCTCCGCATAGCCGTGCGTGCTGACGCCCAGGCGCAGGCCCGAGGCGCGCAGTTGCGCCAGTTCGTCGGGCGAGAGCGCGTCTAGGTCTTCCTGGCCGAGGTGGATGCCGTAGGCACCTGCCGCGATGGCAACCCGCCAGTGGTCATTGATGAAGAGCAGCGCGCCGGTGCCTTGCACCGCTTCGACTGCCGCCTGCACTTCGCGCTCGATGGCCGCCGCATCGGCCGACTTGAAGCGCAGTTGCACCGTCGGCACGCCGGCACGCGCCATGCGGCCGACCCATTGCGCATCAGGCAGCACGGCGTACAGGCCAAGCCGCCCGGGGCAGGGCGGAAAAGCGTCGTCGCGCGCGGCCGGAGGAAAGGGCCGCATGCCGAAGTCTTCGGGCGCGTCGGGCCACAGCGCCGCGTCGAAGCCGCTCAGACGCAATGTCTGTGCGTGCCATGCATGGGCGAGGCATTCGGCGTCGATCTCGATGAAGCCGAGCGCGGAGCACGCACGCTTGGCACCTCGGTACACCGGCTCGTCCGAAGAGAAGTTCGGCGCGCTCGGAGGCGCGGACGTGATGGCGCCGAAGCGCAGCCCGTGCACCGCGACGATGGCCTGCGCAATGGCGCCTGCGTCGAGTGCCGTGCTCATGATTCGTGGTGCCAGAAGGGCGTGCCAAGCACGGGAGTGCTGGGCTGCGCGGCGTCCTGCGCGGCCATGGCTCCGGCGCGGTGCGCGGTGCGGCCTGCCTGCACCGCGTCGGCGAATGCGCCGGCCATCGCGACAGGGTCTTGCGCCAGCGCGACGGCCGTGTTGAGCAGCACGCCGTCGTAGCCCCATTCCATCACCTGGCAGGCGTGCGACGGCAGTCCCAGGCCCGCATCCACCAGCATCGGTACCTTCAGCCGGTCGCGCAGCACCTGCAGCGCGTAAGGGTTGACCGGGCCACGGCCTGTGCCGATGGGCGCGGCCCAGGGCATCACCGCCTGGCAGCCGACGTCGACCAGCCGCTGGCACAACACGAGGTCCTCGGTGCAGTAGGGCAGCACCTTGAAGCCCTCGCGGATCAGCTGCGATGCTGCATCGACCAGGTTCAGCGTATCGGGCTGCAGCGTGTAGTCGTCGCCGATCAGCTCGAGCTTGATCCACGGCGTGTCGAACAGCTCGCGCGCCATCTGCGCGGTAGCGACCACCTCCTGCACGCTGTGGCAGCCGGCGGTGTTGGGCAGCACTGGCACGCCGAGTTTGCGAAGCAGCTCCCAGAAGCCGTTGCCGAGATCGCTGTTGCCCGAGCCCTGGCTGGCCGTCTGGCGGCGCAGCGAGGCGGTCAGCATCGCGGGCTTTGCGCGCTTGACGGCGGCTTCGAGCAGGTCGGGCGAAGGGTAGCGTGCGGTGCCCAGCAGCAGGCGGCTCTGGAAGGTTTCGCCGTAGAGCACCAGCGGGTCGTTCGTGGTCGTCATTTGTCTTGTCTCCTTCATTCAGCCGCCCGTCACGGGGCGGATCACTTCGATGCGGTCGTCGGGCTGCAGCGCGTGCGAGGCGTATGCCGAACGCGGCACGAACTCGCGGTTCACGGCCACTGCAAACGGCGGCGTCGCTTCCAGCGCGGCCAGCGCGTCGGTGAGCGTGGCGTGGTCGGGCAGCGCGAAGGGCTTGTCGTTGATCAGGATGTTCATCGTCATGTGTGGGCCGCCTCCAGGCCGAAGCTCTCGGCGAGCGCCGAATGGCCATGCGCGAGCAGCTCCATCGCGGCGTCGAGCATGGCGGGCGCGATCATGAAGCCGTGGCGGTACAGGCCGTTGACCTGCATCACGCGCGGCTGCGGTTGGCGAATGGAGGGAAGGTTGTCGGGCAGCGTGGGCCGGCATTGCGTCGCGATCTCGACGATGCGCGCCTCGGCGAAGCCGCTGTGCACCGCGTAGGCGGCGCTCAGCAGCTCCAGAGTGGAGCGCACGCTGGCCGGCGACATGTCGTCCGACTCGATCTCGGTCGCGCCGATCACGAACAGGTTGCCGGGCTTGGGGGCGATGTAGAGCGGATAGCGCGGATGCACGAGGCGGGTGGGGCGCTGCAGCGTGACCTCGGGCGCGTGCACGCGGATCACCTCGCCGCGCACGCCGCGCAGCGAGTTCCACTGGGGCCTGGCGCCGAGGCCGCGGCAGTCGATCACCCGGTCGGGCTGGCCGGCCGTGCCGGGCGCGAAGTCCGGAATGGCCCGTGGCGACTGCCAGTGCAGCGTGACGCGAGCATCCGCCTGCAGAGTTGCAAGAAGCGATGCAAGCAGTGCACGGTTGTCGAGCTGGCCTTCGCCCGGCAGGAACAAGCCCTGAGCGAAGCGCGTGCCGAGCGACGGCTCCAGCGCAGCGATGGCGGCACCGTCGATGGCCCGCATCGGCGGCAGCTCCGGCACCTGTTCGCCCGTGCGGGCGAGCACGCGCGCCAGGCGCGCGGCTTCGGTGCTGTCCTGCCGATGCCAGAGCACCAGCGTGCCTTCGCGCTGGAAGAACACCGGCTGCGCCAGCGAGGCCAGCAGCTCGGGCCAGCGCGACAACGCATGCTGGCCCATGCGCACGACCGACACCGGCGCCACGGCCGATTCGGCCAGCGGCGCAAGCATGGCCGCGGCCACGCGCGCCGCTGCGCCCTCGGCCTCGGGGCCCCCGGCCTCGAACACGTCGACCTTGCAGCCGGCCTGCGCGAGCGTCACCGCCATCAGCCGGCCCATGAGGCCCGCGCCAAGGATGGCGACCGAGTCGAAAGGAAGCCTCATGCCACGGCTCCTTCGCGTCGCCGATAATTTTCGGCATGACCCAAGAGCCCACCCAGCGCTACGCACGCGTGCTTTCCATCGCAGGTTCCGACAGCGGCGGCGGCGCCGGCATCCAGGCCGATCTCAAGACCTTCGCGGCCCTCGGCTGCTTCGGCATGACGGCCATCACCGCGCTCACCGCGCAGAACACGCTCGGCGTCTCGGGCATCCACGGCGTGCCTCCGGACTTCCTCAAGGCCCAGATCCAGGCCGTGGTGGAAGACATCGGCGTCGACGCCGTCAAGCTCGGCATGCTGCATGCACCCGAGGTGGTCGAGGTGGTGGCCTGGGCCATCGACCGCTACCAGCTGAAGAACGTGGTGCTCGACCCGGTGATGGTCGCCACCAGCGGCGACCGCCTGATCGCGGCCGAGACGGTGCAGGTGCTGGTGCGCGAACTGTTTCCGCGCGCCGTGGTCGTCACGCCGAATCTCGACGAGGCTGCGTTGCTGGTCGGCCATGGCATCGAAGGCATCGAAGCGCTCGATGGCGCTGCCGACGAGCTGCTTGCGCTCGGCGCGAAGGCCGTGCTGCTCAAGGGCGGTCATCTGCCTGGGAACGATGTGGTCGATGTGCTGCTGCAATCCGGTGGCGAGCGCAGGCGCCTGGCTTCCGCGCGTATCGAAAGCCGCAACTTGCACGGCACCGGCTGCACGCTGTCGTCCGCCATTGCCGCGCACCTTGCGCTGGGTACGACGCTGCCCGAAGCAGTCGAACGGGCGCGTGCCTACATCCTTGGCGCGATGGCCGCCGGTGCGGACGTGAAGATCGGCGCGGGTCATGGCCCCCTCAACCACGGCTTTGCGCCAGTGCCGACGCACCGTGTTCCGCTGAAGGCCGGCTGAGCCACGCGAGCACGAAGGTCGCGGCCAGCGTCGGCAGCGCGGAGCCGAACTGCGGTGCCCACTTCGCCAGCGCGTGGTAGGCCGCGATGCCCGCGATCCAGATCAGCGCCGCGCCGAAGTCGATCTTTCGGCGCGAGCCTGCCGGCGACACCGCTTCGCCGCTGCCTAACCGGCCGATGATCACGCCGTAAAGCGGCACGAACACCGAACTCAGCAACAGCAGGAAGGGCTCAAGCGTGTGCATCGGCAGCACCAGCGCCAGAGCGATGCACAGCGCGGCCAGCAGCAGACCCCAGCGCTTCACGCTCCAGCGCGGCAGCAGGCTGTGCGTGGAGACCGAGCCCGAGTAGACGTCGCCGTATGCGTTGTCGAGTTCGTCGATCAGGATCAGGCCAAGTGCCACCAACCCGCCCTGGGCCAGCAGCAACGCGGTGACGAGGCCCGTGCCCGGCTCGGCCACGCTCACCACCATCACGCCCAGCGCATAGCACCAGATGTTCGCCAGCGCATAGCCGATCCAGGTGCCGCCGAACGCACCGCCGAGGCCACCCGCGCTGCGCTTGCCGTGCCGCGCGTAGTCGGCCACCAGCGGCAGCCATGACACAGGCATCGCGATCACCAGGTCGAGCGCGCCGAACATGCCCATCGAACCATCGCCAGGACGGGCCCAGAAGGCATCCAGCCCCTTGACCTGCAGCTGTGTCGCGAACTGCCACGTGAGCCAGAGCAGCGACAGCACCACCAGCGGCAGGCCGAAGCGGCTGACGAAGCGCCGCACCAGCTTGACCATGGAGCCTGCGAGCAGCGCCAGCAGCACGGCGCCCCACAGCAGCGTGGTCAGCACACCGCCCCAGAAGGAGCCCAGTGCCGAGCCCACGACCGACTGGCCGATGGCTTGCGTGCCTTCGCGCATCACGACGAGTTCGAATGTGGTCCAGCCCACCAGCTGCACGATGTTGAGCAGCACTGGCAGCCGCGCGAAAGCGCTGCCGTAGGTTGCGTGCATGAGCCCGGCGCTCGCCAGGCCGCTCTGGCAGCCCAGCCGCGCGGTCCAGGCCAGCAGGCCGGCGCCGATGCACGAGCCGAGCACGATGGCAATCGCCGCATCGCGCGTGCCCACCGCCGGCGCCAGGTAGGCGCCGATCTGCATCACCAGCAGGCCCACGCCAAGGCTGAACCAGAGCGAGGCATGGTCGTGCCAGCCGAAAACGCGTTGGGAGGCGGGCAGCGGCGTCAGCGCCTCGTTCGAGACGGTCGCGGCGTTGCTGCCGTCGTTGTAGTTGTCGTGTGCCATCCGTTTGCTCCAGTGCAAAAGGTTTGGCAGGTGGGCGGGGCCCGAGCGACACAGCCGTCACGCGAGAGAACGTGAGCGGCCACCGGACCAGCTTCCCTGCGCGAGGATTACCTCAATCAGGTTCAAAGGGACTTTCTCAGCCGGACGGCAAGCCGCCCAGCACCCCTAGCAAGTGCGCCCGGGGAACCCGTGGCGCGGGCGCAAGTTTATCCGCTGCCGGGAAGCCGCGACGGCAGGCGTGCCTTTGTGAGGCAGGGAAAACCCGGGGTCGAACTCAAGCCGGGAGAGAATCGGCGAAGCAAGAAGAACGACCAACAGAAGAACAGGGAGCGCGCGGAGGATGCGCGAAGAGGACAGGAAAGTGGAGAGGAACTTGCATGGGAGATGAAGATTTCAAGGGCCCCCGGCTGCGCCGTTTCAGGGTCGACGTAGGCACCATCATCTGCGCCGTCGCGCTGGTGCAGTCGCTGTTGCTGGTGGCCTTCGGCTACTGGGCGGCCGAGAAGCTGGTGTCCAGGGTGGGGACGACAGCGCACAAGATCAATCACGACAGGGTCGAGGACAACGTGCTCGCATTCCTGGCGAAGACCGAGGGCGTCATTCGCGCGATAGCCGATTCGCCCAGCGTGCATGCGACCGGCGAGGACGGCGAGCAGACCGCCGAGATGCTCTGGACCATGCTCGAGCAAACGCCCGAGCTCGACAGCATCAACGTGGCCACCGACGACGGCCATGTGCTGATGGCCGTGCGCTACCCGGTCCCGGCCATCCGGCAGGTGCTGCGCGGACCGGATTTCAGCACCGAGACCTGGCAATACAAGAGCTCGCCCGACCTCGACGGCGGCGACGCGAGGCAGCGCTTCGCGACGACGGCCATCTCGGCCTACCGCAGCGACTTCGATCCCGAGAAGCGCACCTGGTACCGCGAGGCCGTGGAAGCGAAGGGACCGGTGTGGACCGAACCCTTCCTGATGAGCGACGCGAAGGAACTCGCCATCGGCCATGCACGGCCTTCCGGGCGCGTCGACGACGAAGGCCACAGGCGCGGGCTCGTGGTCGACGGCAACGTGTCGCTGGGACACCTGTCGAAGCTCGTGCACATCTTCGGAGAGCTGGGCAGCGGCGAGAGCGCCTTGCTGAGTTCCGACCACCACGTGATCGCACGCAGCGACCACCCCGAGCCGGTGCGCGAACTGGAATCGCCCGACACCGGCGTGCTCGGTGCCATTCACGCGCACATGCTTGCGGCCAGCACGGCGGGTGGGGTCGACGACCTGGCTTTCTCCATCGAGCACGAAGGGCTCCGCTACCTGGTGCAGACCTCGCACATTCCACACACCCGGTGGCAACTCGTGAGCTGGGAGCCCGAAGAAATGCTGCTCGGCGGCCTGCAGCGCTCGGTGCTGTGGTCATTGCTGCTGACGGTCAGCTTTCTCGGGCTGGCGCTGTTCATCTCGCTGCGGCTGTCGAAGCTGGTGACCGGGCCGATCGAGAACCTCTCGCTCGTTGCGCGCCGCATCGGGCGGCTGGAGCTCGACAACCTGCCGCTGGTGCCGAGCCGGGTACTGGAGGTCCAGCACCTCAACCAGGCGCTGGACGAGTCCGCGCGCAGCCTCAAGGCCTTCAGCAAGTTCGTGCCGGTGGACATCATCCGGCAGCTCATCGCCGAAGGGCATGCGCTGGGGCCAAGCGGCTCGCCGCGCCGCATCACCGCGATGTTCACCGACGTGGAGGGCTTCACCAGCATTTCCGAATCGATGCCGGCCGACTTGCTGGTGAGGCAGCTGACCGAATACTTCAACCTCGCTGCGAGCATCTTCGCGCGGCATGGCGGCGTGATCGACAAGTTCATGGGCGACGGCATCATGGTGCTGTGGGGTGCTCCCACCGACCTGGAAGACCCGGAATACCGGGCCTGCACGGCTGCACTCGAACTGCACGCCGGGATGAATGCGCTCAACGACAAGTGGCGCAGCGAGGGCCTGCCCGAGTTCCGCACGCGCGTCGGCATCCACACCGGTCATGTGATCGCCGGTGTGCTCGGGTCGAGCGACCGGCTCTCCTACACCGCCATCGGCGACGCGATCAACGCGGCGAGCCGCATCGAGGGTGCCAACAAGGAGCTGGGCACGCGCACGCTGATCTCGGAGGCCACCTTCGAAGGGTTGGGCGGGCGGCTTGCCACGCGCCGCATCGAGGAGCTCGCGGAACTGCGCGGCCGGCAGACGCGCATGGCGCTGTACGAGCTGCTGGGGCCTACGCCGCCCTGACCCTGCGCGCGAAGGCTTCCAGCCCGTCGATGGTGATCTGGATGTGCCGCTCGAAGCTGCTGTCGAGCGGCACCGTCGTGCCGTTGTCCCAGCGCAGGATGAAGGCCTTGTTGGCCAGCTGTGCCAGGTTGCGCGTGAGCACCGGGTGGTCGAGCGGGCGAATGGTGTGCACGCGCTCGCGAAGCTCCTCGGCCCAGGCCCGGGTGTTGTCGGCGGGCAGAGGGGAGAACTCCATCGTCAGGAAGCCCAGCATCGCGGCGACCACGCAGTTGTAGGCCTCCAGCAGCGGTTCGCCCTCGAAGCCGGCTTCGGTCAGCGCCGCCAGTACGCCCTCGACCAGTTCGATCGGCAGGCTGCCGTTCGACACGAGCTGCGCGCCCAGCAGCTGTGCCACGTTCGGGTGGCGCCGCACCGCGGCTCGGCAACGGCGGAACAGCTCGGCGATCCAGGCTTGCCAGGTGAGCTTGCCGGGCGGTGGAGCGACTTCGGCCATGACGGTGGCGGCCACCTCCGCCAGCAGCGCCTCGCGCGTGCTCATGTGCCAGTGCACCGTGGCCGGATACACGTCGAGCCGGGCCGCCACCTCGCGCATGCTGAAGGCGCCGAGGCCGAATTCGTCGATCTGCGCCAGCGCCTCCTCGGCGATGCGCTGCTTCGTCAGGGCGCCGCCGCCGGCGGGGCGGCCGGCCGTACGTGGCTTGGGAGGCGATTTCTTCGTCATGGTTGCAGCCATTGTGCTGCAGTCGGGTTGACGGTATAAACAATATTAATTGAGCATTGATCAATTAAATGCGCTGCAAGCGACGGGCGCGCAACCACCCGAAGGACATCCGCCATGACCCATGCCGCCATCGACCAGGCCCTTGCCGGAGCGCATCAGCGCTTCACCGAGAACAATCCGGCCAGCCTTCGACAGTTCGAGGAACAGGCGCGCTACATGCCCGGCGCGAACAGCCGCTCGGTGCTGTTCTATGCGCCGTTTCCGCTGACCATCGCCAAGGGAGAGGGGGCCGCGCTGTGGGACGCCGACGGCCACCGCTATGCCGACTTCATCGCCGAGTACACGGCCGGCGTCTACGGTCATTCGGCGCCGGAGATCCGCGAGGCCGTCATCGGCGCGATGCAGGGCGGCATCAACCTCACCGGGCACAACCTGCTCGAAGGCCGGCTTGCCAGGCTCATCTGCGAGCGCTTTCCGCAGATCGAGCAGCTGCGCTTCACCAATTCGGGCACCGAGGCGAACCTGATGGCGCTGACGGCGGCGCTGCACTTCACGGGACGTCGCAAGCTCGTCGTGTTCTCGGGCGGCTACCACGGCGGCGTGCTGGGCTTCGGCGCGAAACCGCTTCCGACGACCGTGCCCTTCGATTTCCTCGTGCTGCCCTACAACGACGCGCAAACGGCGCGCGAGCAGATCGAAAAGCACGGCCCCGAGATCGCCGCCGTGCTGGCCGAGCCGATGCAGGGCGCGAGCGGTTGCATTCCGGGGCGCCTCGACTTTCTGCAGGCATTGCGCGAATCGGCCACGCGCGTCGGCGCGTTGCTGGTCTTCGACGAGGTGATGACCTCGCGCCTGGCGCCGCAAGGGCTGGCGAACAAGCTGGGCATTCGCTCGGACCTGACCACGCTCGGCAAGTACATCGGCGGCGGCATGTCCTTCGGCGCCTTCGGCGGGCGCGCCGACGTGATGGCGTTGTTCGACCCGCGCACCGGGCCGCTGGCCCACTCGGGCACCTTCAACAACAACGTACTGACGATGGCGGCCGGCCATGCCGGGCTCACGAAGCTCTTCACGCCAGAGGCGGCCGGTGCGCTGGCCGCACGGGGCGATGCGATGCGGCAGCGGCTGAACGCGCTGTGCGCCGGGGAGGGCGTTGCGATGCAGTTCACCGGCGTGGGCTCCTTGATGAACGCGCACTTCGTGGCCGGAGAGGTGCGCAGCACCGATGACCTGGCGCCGGTCGACGCCCGCCTGCGCCAGCTGCTGTTCTTCCATCTGCTGAGCGAGGGCATCTACACCTCGCCGCGTGGCTTCGTCGTGCTGTCGCTGCCGCTGACGGATGCGGACATCGACCGCTACGTTGCCGCCGTCGGCAGCTTCATCGGCGAATACCGGGCATTGCTGCCCTGCGCGAACTAGCGGGAGCCGGCAACGCCCAGCAGCTCGTGCAGGCGCGTGCTGGTGGTCGTGTACTGCAGCGGCACGGCCTTGCCCGGGAACACGATGGCCGTGGCGCCCCATGCGGCCAGCGTGGCCTCGTGGAAGCCGCAGACGATGAGCTTCTTCTTGCCCGGATAGGTGTTGATGTCGCCCACCGCGAACACACCGCGTTCGCGGGTTTCGTACTTCTCGGTGTCGACCGGCACCTGCTTGCGCTCCAGCTCCAGGCCCCAGTCGGCGATGGGGCCCAGGCGCGGGGAGATGCCGAGGCAGGCGACCAGCGCGTCGAGCGGCAGGTCGACGGTGGTCGCGTCGGGCGTGGTTATCTGCAATTGCTTGCCATCGAAGGCGGTGGGCTGGCCGACCCTGAATGCCAGCTTGCCCTCTGTCACGAGCGCCCGCATGGCGGCGACCGTGGCTTCATCGGCCTGGAAGCCGTCGCGCCGGTGCACCAGCGTGACCTGCTTCGCGGCGGCCGTGAGCGCGATGGAGGTTTCCAGCGCGATGTCATCGCCGCCGTTGACCACCACCGTCTGGCCCGCAAAGCGGTCCAGCGAATCGGGGTGATAGAAGAGCGAGCTGCCCTCGAATTGCGCGATGCCCTCGACGGCGATGCGCTTGGGCACGAAGGCCCCGACGCCGGCCGCGATGAACACCGTCTTCGCGAGGAACGCCTTGCCTGCCGACGTGGTCAGCAGCAGCCGCCCATCGGCCTCGCGCGCCAGCGTCGCAACCTGCTCGCCGAAATGGAACTGCGGCTTGAACGGCGCCACCTGCTGCAGCAGCGATTGCGCCAGGTCGCGCCCGCTGGTCACCGGCGTGCCGGGAATGTCGTAGATCGGCTTGTCGCCATACAGCGCCACGCACTGGCCGCCGGCGGCGGGCAGCGCATCGACGATCTGGCAGGAGATTTCGAGCAGGCCCAGCTGGAAGGCCTGGAACAGCCCCACGGGGCCGGCACCGACGATCAGCGCATCGGTCTCGATGGGAGCGGCGATGGCGGCCGGCTGGTTCAGCGCACCAGCTCCCCGATCTTGTCCGTCTTGTCCTTCCACTCCTCGGCGTCGGGCAGGGCGGGCTTGCGCTTGGTGATGCTCTTCCAGCCGTCGGCCAGGGCCAGCTCGGCGTTGATCTTGATGAAGGCGATCTGGTTCGCGGGAAGGTCTTCCTCGGCGTAGATCGCGTTGACCGGGCACTCGGGAATGCAGACCGCGCAGTCGATGCATTCGTCCGGGTCGATCACCAGCATGTTGGGACCTTCGCGGAAGCAGTCGACGGGGCAAACGTCCACGCAGTCGGTGTATTTGCAGCGGATGCAGGCTTCGGAGACGACGTGGGTCATTTGTCTTTTAACGTCAGTGATGTCGGGGGAAACCCCAGATTTTAGGCCTTTGCGGCGGAGGGTTGCACGAGCACGGCTGCGGCGGTCTTGTGGGAGGCCGTATCGACCAGCACAAGGGAGCCCAGCGCACGCGATTGCGTGAAGGGCAGCACGGCCAGCGGCTGCTGCAGCGCCAGCACCACGTCGCCGATGGCATTGGCTTCCAACTGCGTCGCCGGCTCCGATTCGAGCGTCGTGATGTTCACGCGATCGACGATGCGCGCCACCTTGGCCTTCACCCAGCGGTGGCCTTGCAGCGCCCAGTACACGCGGTCCGCGACCAGAGGCTCGTCGTCGAGCCAGGCCACGGTGGCGGTGATCTCGCGCACCGGCTCGAAGGCGCCGGGCGCCAGCAGCCAGTCGCCGCGCGACACGTCGACCTCGCGGTCGAGCACGATGCCGGCGCTGTGGCCTGCGTGCACCGCCTTCGGCTGGCGCGTGTGGCTCAGCACCTGGGCGACCGTGGCGGTCTGGTTGCTCGGCAGCACGGTCACGCGCTGGCCGGGTTCCACGTGGCCCGAGGCGACACGGCCCCAGAACACGCGGCGGCCCTGCGAGGTGTCGGCGGAAGACGAGAACTTCTCGACCCATTGCACCGGGAAGGCGAAGGGCACGGCCTCGTCCTGCGCAGTCACGGGCAGGTCTTCGAGCAATTCGAGCAGGCTCGGGCCCTCGTAGCCGACCCAATCGGCATGGCGCGTGGCCACGTTCCAGCCCTTGAGAGCGGAAATCGGCACGATGCCCGCGACCTTCACGCCGGCCGCTTCGGCAAAGGCGTTCAGCGCGGCCGAGATGCGTTCGAAGGCCAGTCCGGCATCGCTGATGGCATCGAGCTTGTTCACCGCGAACACGATCGACTGCACGCGCAGCAGATGGCACAGCAGCGAATGGCGGCGCGTCTGCGGCAGCAGCTCGCGCTTGACCACGGTGCCGTCTTCCACTTCGGCGGCCCAGGCCAGCTTGGTCGCGTCGACCAGCACCACGGCGGCGTCGGCGGCCGAGGCGGCGGTGACCATGTTGCGCGTGTACTGCTCATGGCCCGGCGCGTCGCCGATGATGAACTTGCGCTTGGCGGTCGAGAAGTAGCGGTAGGCCACGTCGATGGTGATGCCTTGCTCGCGCTCGGCCGAAAGGCCATCGGTCAGCAGCGCGAGGTCGGTCTCGCCGCCGCGCTGCACGCCGGCCAGCTGGTCCTGCAGCACGGTCTTGCTGTCGACCAGCAAACGGCCGATGAGCGTGCTCTTGCCGTCGTCGACCGAGCCGCAGGTGATGAAGCGCAGGGCGGTGCCGGTGTCGCCGTGGACGTCGGCGGGCGAGGCGTTGGAAATTACGGCAGCGTTCATTGAGTGGTTCTCCAATTCGTGGAACACCGCGGAACCGGCCTTGCCGGGCCGCTGGTGTTGCCCCCTTCGAGGGGGTGGGCGTAGCGACACGAAGTGCGCGAAGCCTGGGGGTGGGTCAGAAATACCCGTCTTTCTTTCGCTTTTCCATCGAAGCTTCGGACGTCATGTCGTCCATGCGGGTCGCTCCGCGCTCGCTCACGTCGACCGACAGCGTCTCGAGCACCACGTCGCTCGCGTCGGCTGCCAGGCTTTCCACCGGGCATGTGGTCGTGATGTCGCCCACGGTGCGGAAGCGCACGTCGCGCACCTGCACGGTCTCGCCGTCGCGCGGCGGGGTGAGTTCGGTCACCGGCACGAGCAGGCCGCGGCGCTCCACCACTTCGCGCTTGTGCGTGTAGTAGATCGAGGGCAGGCCGACTTCCTCGCGGGCGATGTATTGCCACACGTCGAGCTCGGTCCAGTTCGAAATGGGGAACACGCGGAAGTGTTCGCCCGGGGCGAGGCGGGTGTTGAACAGCGTCCACAGCTCGGGGCGCTGGTCCTTGGGCTGCCACTGGCCGAAGCTGTCGCGGTGCGAAAAGATGCGCTCCTTGGCGCGCGCCTTTTCCTCGTCGCGGCGGGCGCCGCCGATCAGCGCGTCGAAGCGGAATTCCTCGATTGCTTCGAGCAGCGTCACCGACTGGTGCGCGTTGCGCGATTCGCCCGGGTGGGCCAGGCGCACGGTGCCGCGCTTCATCGAGTCTTCGACGCTGCGAACGATCAGCTCCGCGCCCAGTTCCTTCGCGCGCTGGTCACGGTAGGCGGTCACTTCGGGGAAGTTGTGGCCCGTGTCGATCATCAGCAGCGGATAGGGAATGCGGCCGACGCCGAAAGCCTTCTCCGCGCACTTCAGCAGCACCAGCGAGTCTTTGCCGCCCGAGAACAGCAGGGTGGGGCGCTCGAAGGCGGCCGCGACTTCGCGCAGGATGAAGATGGTTTCTTCTTCCAGCGCATCGAGGTGCGTGTTGGACAGGTGCGCCGGCGGCAGCAGCAGTTCGGTTTCGGTACGGGCGTTCATCGGGTGTGTGCTGGATGCGGAGGATCGGTGGGGCGTCGGGTCTCAGTGCGACAGGTGCAGTCCGCACTCGCGGTTGTCTTCGCCCTTGGTCGGGTCCACGTAGTCGAAGTTGTTGGGCAGGCCGTGCTTCTCGCAGTACTCGTAGAGGTCCTTGGACGACCAGTGCAGCAGCGGTGCGACCTTGATGAGGCCGTCGGGGTTCACGCTGACCGGGTCCATCTGCGCGCGCACGGCCGTGTCGGTGGCCCGCAGTGCGGTGAACCAGACCTTGGGCGCCGTCTCGCGCAGTGCGCGGGCGAAGGGCTCCAGCTTTACTTCTTCCGTGAAGGCTGCGTGGCGCGGATCGTCGAGCGCCGGCGTCGGGCCATCGACGGCTTCACGATGCGCGCGCGAGCGGCGCGGCAGGTAGATGTGCAGGTCCAGGCCCAGCTGCTTCGTTACCTCATCGGCGAAGCGGTAGGTGGCTTCGGTGTTGTAGCCGTTGTCCATCCACACCACCGGCACGTCGCGCTTCACGCGGGTGACCATGTGCAGGATGACGGCCTCGAAGGGCCGGAAGTTGGTGGTGACGATCGCAGGCTGGCCCAGGCCGAGCGCCCAGTCCACCAGGCCTTCCGAGTTGCGGCCGAGTTCGGCGTTGATGCGTTCGAGGTCGATGCTCATGTCCGGTGCTTCCACGCGTCTCAGTTGCCGGCCGCGAAGTGCGGAGCGGTCTTCACCGCATCGCCCTGGTAGAAGGCGGCGAAGCGGTCGAACTGGCGCTGCGCGTCGGAGGCGTCCACGCCCTCCTTGAGCACGGCGCTGGAGAAGCCGGTGCGTTCCATCTGCACCAGCTGGTCGATCAGCACGTCGCCCGTGGCGCGGATGTCACCGGTGAAGCCGAGGCGGCGGCGCAGCAGGAAGGCCTGGCTGTAGGCGCGGCCATCGGTGAACTTCGGAAAGTTCAGGTCGATGCGCTCGATGTCTTCCAGGCACACCTCGATGGCGAGCGGGTCGGCATCGTTGGCCAGCTGCAGCACCTTCGGGTCGCCGTCGTCGATGTGATCTTCGGCGGCAAGAATGTTCAAAGTCTTTTTCATGCTGCTTCCTCCACCTTGAAACGCGCACCGTTGGCGGCGGCCTTGAACGGATCGGGGCCCACGCGGCGCAGCGTGTCGATGAAGTTCTCGCCGCTTTCGCGGGTGTCGCGGTAGGCGGTCAGCACGGCCTCGATCACGCCGGGCACTTCTGCCGCCGAGAACGAGGGGCCGACCACCTTGCCGGCTTGCGGCGCGCCGCTGAGCGCGGAGCCGTCGGAGCCGCCGAGCGTGACCTGGTACCACTCCTTGCCGTCCTTGTCGACGCCCAGGATGCCGATGTGGCCGCTGTGATGGTGGCCGCACGAATTGATGCAGCCGCTGATGTGCAGGTCGATCTCGCCCAGGTCGTCGAGTTCGTCGAGGTCTTGATAACGCTCGGTGATGGCTTCGGCGATGGGAATGGAGCGCGCATTGGCCAGCGCGCAGAAGTCGCCGCCGGGGCAGGCGATCATGTCCGTCAGCAGGTGCACGTTGGCGCTGGCGAAGCCGGCGGCGCGGGCGGCGAGCCACAGCGCGTGCAGGTCTTCGGCATGCACCCAGGGCAGCACCACGTTCTGGTCGTGCGTCACGCGGGCTTCGCCGGCCGAGAAGCGGTCGGCCAGTTCGGCGAGCGTGTCGAGCTGGTCGGCCGATGCGTCGCCGGGCGCCTGCTTCAGGCGCTTGAACGACAGCGTCACGGCACGCAGCGCGGGGTTCTTGTGCGGGGCCACGTTGCGCGCGAGCCAGCGGGCGAACTGCACGTCGTCGGCGGCGTGGGCGCGCAGCTCTGCGTCGGTCTTCTCGGCGCTCTGCAGCACGCGGGTGGCGAGCGTCGGCGGCACGAAGGAGGCGGCCACGCGGTCGTACTCTTCCTGCGTGATGGTGTGCGGCCCGCCGTCGTGCTCGAGGATCTGCTTGTACTCGGCCTCGACGTCGTCGATGTAGCGCTGGCCTTCGGCCTTCACCAGGATCTTGATGCGCGCCTTGTAGATGTTGTCGCGGCGGCCATAGCGGTTGTAGACCCGGATCACCGCCTCGAGGTAATTCATGATCTGCTGCCACGGCAGGAACTCGCGCAGCACCGTGCCCACGATGGGCGTACGGCCCATGCCGCCGCCCACCTGCACGCGGAAGCCGATCTCGCCGGCTTCGTTCTTCACCACGTGCAGGCCCACGTCGTGCCAGCCGGTGGCTGCGCGGTCTTCGGTGGCGCCGGTGATGGCGATCTTGAACTTGCGCGGCAGGAACGCGAACTCGGGGTGCAGCGTGCTCCACTGGCGCATGATTTCCGCGAAGGGGCGCGGATCGGCGACTTCGTCGATGGCGATGCCCGCGCGCTCGTCGCTCGTGATGTTGCGGATGCAGTTGCCGCTGGTCTGGATGCCGTGCATGTCGACCGAGGCCAGCAGGTCCATCACGTCGGCCGACTTGGCCAGCGGAATCCAGTTGTACTGGACGTTCTGGCGCGTCGAAAAATGGGCGTAGTGGGTGGGCAGCTTGTGGCTGCCGAGCAGGCCCTGCGTCTCGATGGCCTTCTTGTAGACCTCGGCTTCGGGCTCGTCGTATTCACGCGCGATGCGCGCCAGCACGCGCAGCTGGCGGCTCGACAGTTCTCCGTAAGGCACGGCCACGCGCAGCATCGGTGCGTAGCGTTGTACATACCAGCCGTTTTGCAGGCGCAGGGGGCGGAACTCGTCTTCTGCGAGCTTGCCCTTCTGCCAGCGTTCGAGCTGGTCGCGGAACTGGGCAGCCCGCTGGTGGACGAACTGTTTGTCGAATTCTGTGTATTGATACATCGTGCGTGTGTCTTGAGGAAGTGCGGTGCCGCGCGTGGAACGGGGCACCCCAGCAAGAAGCGGCGATTCTGGTCGCGCGCCTTATGGAACCAAACTATTTTTTGGTTCGCGCTTTATGCGGATAAGCTTATTCGCCAGCATCCATGCGGGTTGCGGGACGGTTGGATGCTTATTCCGGATAAAGCGGAAAGCCGCCTCCGAGGCGGCAAATCCCGTGGAGATCCGGTAGCCGGCGGGCGGTCCGGCGGATGCTGTGCGGTCGGGGGCGTGCGCCCCGGCCGATCAATCCAGCGTGAGGTTGGCCTTTGCGGCCAGCGCCTGCCAGCGCTGCAGTTCCTGCGTCACGAAAGCCGTTGTCTGCTCCGCCGTGGCGGGGGCGGGCGTGACTCCCGCGGCCGCGTAGCCCGCCTGCACCTCGGGCTTCTGCAATGCCTGGGCGATGGCCGCGTTGAAGGCGCGCACGCGCTCGACGGGCACGCCCGCAGGCGCGGCCACCACGAACCATTGGTCCGCGTCGAAGCCGGGCAAACCGGCCTCGTGCAGCGTGGGCACGTCGGGCAGCACGGCCGAGCGCGCGGCGGTCGTCACGCCGTAGGCATGCAGCTTGCCCGCCTTGATGTGCGGCAGGACCGGCGTGATGCCCAGCATGCCCAGCGGCACCTGCCCGCCCACCACGTCCGTGACGGCCTGGCTGCCTCCCTTGTAGGGAACATGCACGATCTGCGTGCGTGCGATCTGGTTCATCAGCTCGCCGGCCAGGTGCTGGCTGGTCCCGTTGCCGGACGAGGCGAAGCTGAACGCCTTCGGGTCCTTGCCGGCGGCGGCGAGCAGCCCTGCCAGCGTGGGCGGCAGGGGCGTCGCCGTGGTGCCCACGAGCACCATAGGTCCCTTGGCCAGCGTCGCCACGCCGGTCAGCTCCTTGCCGATTCGGGGCACGGGCACGTTGGTCAGGATCGGCCCGGGAATGGTGATCACCGTCAATCCGTCCTGAGGCGCCCTCGCGGCCGCCTGCAGCGCGATGGCGCCGGCCGCGCCCGGCCGGTTGTCCACGACCACGCTCTGGCCGAGCGTCTGCTCGACATGCCGCGCGACAAGGCGCGTGAGGATGTCCACGCTGCCGCCGGGCGGCTGGCCGACCAGCCATGTGACGGGCCGGCCGGTACCTTGGGCAAGGAGCCGGGGCGAAACCGCGAGTGCCATGGCGCCGCCCAGGGCGGCCAATGCGTGGCGACGGGAAGCAGAGGGAGTGTTCATCGAGGGCTCCTTAACCGTCGAGCTGGCCGGGCGGCGTGTTGGGGTGCTGCACGAAGCTGTCCTGGAACGCCTTGACCAGCTTGAGCACAGGCCCCAGCACCCAGGTGTTGTAGACCAGCACGTCCGTCGTTTCCTTGGGGTCGCGGGTGGTGTTGAAGAGATAGGGCGACTCCAGCTTGCCCTTTCCTTCGTTGACCTCGGGCTCCCAGTAGAAGTGCAATTTCCAGTCGCGCCACTTCACTGCCCGCAGATCGCTCTTGATGTAGAACGGAAAGCCCTCGCGGGCCGACTTCTCGCGTTCTCCCAGGAAGAAGGGCAACTGGTCGATGCCATCGATGGGCCGGTCCTGCGGCACGATGGCGCCGGCCACGCCGGCCAGGGTCGTGAACAGGTCGGTCACGTGGACGATCTCGTTGCTCGCACGGCCCGCCTCGATGCGGCCCGGCCAGCGGGCGATGAACGGCACGCGCAGGCTGCCTTCCATCGCCGTGTGATAGGTGCCGCTCCAGGGGCCGGCGGTGCCGCGGTAGGGGGCACGGAACTCGGGCCCGTTGTCGCTGCAGAAGATCAGCAGCGTGTCGTCGGCCGCGCCCAGCTCGTCCAGTGCGCGCACCACCTGGCCGACGCGGTGGTCCATCTCCACCATCGAATCCGCGAAGTCGCCCGCGCCCGTGCGTCCGGCGAATTCGGGGTGCGGCAGCGTGGGGAAGTGCAGGTGCACCAGCGGCAGGTAGAGGAAGAAGGGCTTGCCGGCCGTGGTGTGGCGCCGCATGAAGTCGATGGACATGTCCACCAGGTCGGCATCGATGTGCCGCCGTGCCTCGAGGTCGTACACCTTCACGCCTTCCGAGGGCTCGCCGCTGCGGCCACGCATGATCCAGGGCAGGTCCACCACGGAGGGATCGAAGCCGACCGTCGAGGTGAACTGGCTCTCGTCCGTGGTGCGCGGAATGCCGTACCACTCGTCGAAGCCCCGGTCGGAAGGAAAGCGCCCGGGCACGTCGCCCAGGTGCCACTTGCCGTAGTGCGCGGTGGCATAGCCCTGCGCCGACAGCAGCTGGGCCAGGGTGATCTCGTTTCGCGTCAGCCCCTGCGGAAGGCCCGGCGGCACCGATTGCAGGCAGCCGGTGCGAATCGGATGGCGTCCGCTCATCAGTGCCGAGCGGGTCGGCACGCAGTCGCTCTCCACATTGAAGTTCTGCAGCAGCAGGCCCTGCTTCGCGAGCTTGTCGATGTTCGGCGTGGGCGCGCCTCGCAGCGCGCCTCCGCCGTAGCAGCCCAGCTCACCCCAGCCGAGGTTGTCGGCAACGATGAGGACGATGTTGGGTGTGGAGGAGGGCGTCGGCATGGCGTTCGATCGAGGGGTTGGCGTGTGGGGAATCTAAGTGCCGGTGCCGCCGGATCCCATTCCTGAACATTGCCGAAGTCATAAACTGCAGGAATGTCCCTGTCGATGCGCGATATCCAGTACTTCCTTGCGGTCGCCAAGTCGGGCCTGCTCTCGGCCGCTGCCGACGAGCAGGGCGTGACCCAGCCCGCGCTGACCAAGGCCGTGCGCCGGGTGGAGGCCGAGTTCGGCTTGCAGCTGTTCGAGCGCAGCGCGCGCGGCATGGTGCTGACGTCGGCCGGGCTGAGGGTTGCCGAGCAGGCGCGCCGGCTGCAGGCCGACTACGCGGACACGGTGCAGCTGGCCAACGAGATGCGGGCGCAGCAGTCGGGGCTGCTGCGCGTGGGCGTGACCGACACCACGTCCGGCAACCGCGTCGCGGCAGCGCTGGGCTCCCTGCTTTCCAGGCGACCGGGGCTGCGGGTGCGCCTGAGCGTGGACCGTTCGGACACCCTTGCCACCCTGGTGCGCCAGGGCGAACTGGATCTTGCGCTGGTGCCCGCCTACGAAGGCCAGCCGCTCGATGCCGAGCGAACCAAGGTCGACAACGACCCGATGCTGCCCCTGGTTCGCTTCGGCCATCCGCTGACGCAGCGCGCCCGCGTGGCTCTGGCCGATGTCACCGCGTACGGATGGATCTCGGGCCCGGCAAGCTCGGCCGCCTTCAAGGCGCTCACCGACATCTTCGCCCGCCACAACCTGCCCGCGCCGCGGGTGGTGATGGAGGTGCCGTTCGCGTCCGAGCTCAATCTCTCGGTGCTGGCGGCGACCGATCTGGTCACGCTGGTGCCGCGCTCCTTCATGCGGCATGCCGATGACAGCCGCTTCGCCGTGCTGCCGGTGCCGGCATTGCGCGTGCCCCGCGCCGTGGTGCTGCTGTCGCGCCCGGGCTCCGGCTGGTCGCCGCTGATGGAGGCGCTGCGCGACAAGCTTCTGGCCCTGAAGGCCGCGCCGGCCTGAGTTCCCCGGGGCCGGCCGCGCCTCAGCGCAGCATGGTGGACATCGCCGAGCAGCAGTTGAGCATGCGCACGGCCGCTTCCACCGTGCGGGCGGTGAAGCGCAGGGTGACGCCGTCCACGCGCTCGAAGTCGGGCCACTGGCAGAACAGGTCGGCCAGGGCGGAGGTCTGGGCGCGCAGCGTCACGGTCTGCGGGCCTTCGAAGACGAGCGGCCTGGCCTTCGCGCGCGCCGCCAGCGCTTCTTCCACGCCGGCGCGGATGGCCCGGCGCGACTGCTCGGGCGACAGCGAAATGCCGCTGGTGCAGCCCGTGGCCTTCTTGGTCTCGACGAAGGTCGCGTGCGGGAAGAGCGCCCGGTTCTCGGCGATGAACACGTCGTCGCCGCTGGCCATTACCACGGGCACGCCGTACTCGCCGGCCAGTGCGCCGTAGAGCCCGGCCTCGCCCAGCTCCTGCCCGCCGAGCGAGATGCCTGCGAAGGCGAAGCTGTTGATCGTGTGCGCCAGGATGCCGCGCCCCTGCGCGCGCGAGTGGTAGCCGACCATGCAGACGGCGTCCACGCCTTCCTCCACGCCCGCCACCATGCTCAGGTAGCGCGGCTTGCCCTGTATCACGCGGGCGCGGGCGTCGAGCACGTCGGCGAGCATGTTGCGGAAGCCGCCGTGCGAGTCGTTCACCAGCACCTCGGTGGCGCCCGCGTCGAAGGCGCCCGCGATGGCTGCGTTGGCTTCGTGCGTCATCAGCAGCCGCGCGCGCTCGTATTCGGGGTTGCCCGCGCGCACCTGCTCGGATTGATAGACGCCGGCGACGCCTTCGATGTCGGTGGAGATCAGGACTTTCATGCGAGGCCTCAGGCGTGGCGGTTGGAAGAAGAGAAAAGGGTGGAGGCGGGCAGCAGCTCGCCCAGCGCGGCACGGTGGTTGCCGTCGCGCCCGGTGACGGGCGTCGCGCGCCAAAGCGCATGGATGATCGCCTGCTCGGTGCTGTCGGCCGCGGCCTGGAACAGGCCATCGAGCAGCCCGTCGTGCAGCATCGCCACCGCGGGCATCGGCCGGGCCACGTCGCCGGGCACGGTGTAGGCGGTGGAGAAGGCCAGAACGATGTCGCCGCTGCCGTGTCCGAAGACCGAGCCCGTGCGGGCCAGTCCGGCTCCGGCGCGCAGCGCGAGGCGGCGCAGCTGGCGCGCGTCGAGCGGGGCGTCGGTGGCCACCACGATGATGATCGAGCCCTTCTCGGCCTCGTTCACCGCCGGGAGGCTGCGCTCGGCCTGCAGAGCGCCGAGCCGTTCGCCCACCGCATGCCCGGCCAGCAGCAGCTGCGGCTGGCGCCCGTAGTTCGCCAGCACCAGCGCGCCCACCGTGTGCAGGCCGCCCGTGCCGGTGTTCTTGCTGCCGCCCAGGCCGCCGCTGGTGCCGTCGTTGCGCGCTGACACCCGCCGCGAGGCACTGCCGATGCCGCCCTTGAGCTGGAAGCTCGACATGCCGCGTCCCGCGCCGACCGAGCCCTGCGCGAAGTCGACTCCGGCATCGGCCAGCGCCTGCAGGTAGTCGGCCTCGCTCACGGCCATGCGCTGGATGTCGTTGAGGAAACCGTCGTTGCACTCGAACACCAGCGGGTTCACCGTAGGCAGCGTGCGTCCGGTCTCGGGGTTGTCGGCCACGCAGCGGCGGATCTGCGCCGCCGCCACCGTACCGACCGAGAAGGTGTTGGTCAGCGCGATGGGCGTCTCGAGCACGCCGAGCTCTTCGACCTGCAGCAGGCCGACGCTCTTGCCGAAGCCGTTGAGCACCACGGCGGCGGCGGGCACCTTGTCGCGAAAGAGGTCGCCCGCATGGGGTCGGACGACGGTCACGCCGGTCTGCACGGGCCCGTCGGCCAGCGTGCAGTGGCCCACTGTGACGCCCTCGACGTCGGTGATGGCGTTGCGTTCGCCCTGGAGCAGGCTGCCGATGAAGGGGAACTGGGCTTGCTGCTTGCTGGAAGACATGAAGAAGGAGAACCGGAATTACTGGCGGTCGATTTTCGGGTCGAGCGCGTCGCGGAGTGCATCGCCCAGCAGGTTGAAGGCGAGCACGGTGAAGAAGATGGCCAGGCTGGGGAACAGCGCCACGTGCGGCGAGGTCACCATGTCGGCGCGGGCTTCGCTGAGCATCGCGCCCCATTCGGGCGTCGGCGGCTGCGCACCCATGCCCAGGAACGAAAGACTGGCCGCCGTGATGATCGAGGTGCCCACGCGCATCGAGAAATACACCACGATCGAGGAGATGGTGCCCGGCAGGATGTGCCGCACGATGATGGTCCAGTCCGAGGCGCCGATGCTGCGCTCGGCCTCGATGTAGGTCTGCTGCTTCAGCACTAGCGTGTTGCCCCGCACGAGCCGCGCGAAGGCGGGCACGCTGAACACCGACACGGCCACCACCACGTTGGTCATGCTGCTGCCCAGGATGGCCACCACGCCCAGCGCCAGCAGGATGCCGGGGAAGGCGAAGAGCACGTCCGAGATGCGCATCACGATGCGGTCCCACCAGCCCTCGTAGTAGCCCGCCAGAAGGCCGAATGCCGTGCCGACGATGCCGCCCAGCACCACCGACAGGAAGCCGGCCATCAGCGAGATGCGCGCGCCCATCAGGATGCGGCTGAAGATGTCGCGGCCCAGCGGGTCGACGCCGAACCAGTGCGTGGCCGAGGGGCCGGTGTTCAGCATGTCGTAGTCGAAGAAGTTCTCCGGATCGAAGGGCACGATCCACGGCGCGAACACCGCGATGAACACCAGCAGCAGCACGAAGAGCGCCGCGACGATGCCCACGGGCTGCTTCTTGAAGCGGCGCCAGCATTCGCCCCAGGGCGTGCGGACCTTGCCGGCGGTTTGAACGGCGACGACCGGTGCGGTCGGAATGAGGGTTTCGGCAGGCACGCCGGAAGCTTGCGTCATGGCTGCTTGCTCACTTGTAGCGGATGGTGGGGTTGATGTAGCCGTACAGCACATCCACCACCAGGTTGATCAGAATGAATTCGAGCGAGAACAGCAGCACCAGCGTCTGGATGACTGGGTAGTCGCGCATCTGCACGGCGTCGACCAGCAGGCGGCCGAGGCCCGGCCAGTTGAACACCGCTTCCACAAGAATCGAGCCGCCCAGCAGGAAGCCGAACTGCAGGCCCATCATGGTGACCACCGGGATCAGCGCGTTGCGCAGCGTGTGCTTGAACACCACGCCGGATTCGCGCACGCCCTTGGCGCGCGCGGTGCGCACGAAGTCTTCCTGGATCACCTCGACGAAAGAGGCCCGCGTGAAGCGCGCCATCACGGCCGCCACGGCCGCGCCCAGCGTGATCGAGGGCAGGATGTAGTGCTTCCAGCTGCTGGCGCCCACCGTGGGAAGCCATCCGAGCTGGACCGAGAAGATCTGCATCAGCAGCATGCCGAGTGCAAATGCGGGGAAAGAGATGCCGGACACCGCGAGCGTCATGCCCAGCCGGTCGGGCCATTTGTTGCGGTACACGGCAGAGACGATGCCGATGCCCATGCCGAAGATCACCGCCCACACCATGCTGGTGATGGTCAGCATCACCGTCGGGAAGAAGCGCTCGCCGATCTCGGTCGCCACCGGCCGCCGCGTGCGGATGGAGGTGCCGAAGTCGCCCTGCAGCATGTGGGTGAAGAAGTTCACGAACTGCTGCGGCAGCGGCTTGTCGAGCCCGAGCTCCGCGCGGACCATGGCCACGGTCTGCTCGTCGGCATCCTGGCCGGCGGCAAGTCGCGCCGGATCGCCGGGCAGCATGTGGACGAACAGGAACACCAGCACCGCCACGATGAGCAGCGTGGGGATCAGGCCCAACAGTCGTTTGAGGAAGTAATTCAGCATGGGGTGCGGTTGCCGCGAACGGGCGATGGCGGCATGCCATCGCCCGTCGGGCAGTCAGTCAGGAAACGAGAAACCGGGGATCAGTTCGACGTCGAGATGGCGTCGATGTTGATGTTGCCGTCGGGCATCACGAACACGCCCGAGAGACGCTTGGCGTGCGCCGACAGGTTCTGCTCGGTGATCATCGGCACGCGCGGCAGGTCCTTGCGGATCTCTTCCTGCGCGGTCTTGTAGAGCGCTGCGCGCTCCTTCTCGTCCGTGGTCACCAGCGCCTTGGCCAGCGAGCTGTCGACCACCTCGCTCTTGTAGAACGACATGTTGTTCAGCTTGGGAGCCCAGGCTTCCGAGGCGAACAGCGGGCGCAGGCCCCAGTCGGCTTCACCGGTCGACGACGACCAGCCGGTGTAGTACATGCGGACCTTGGCCGTCTTCGGATCGGGCCATGCATCCACCTGCTCGGTGCGCTGGCCCACTTCGAGCGCCTGCACCTGCAGCTTGATGCCGATCTGCGCGAGCTGCTGCTGCACGAACTGGATCGTCTTCTGGCTGGTCGTGTTGTTGTAGGCGCTCCACAGCACCGACTCGAAACCGTCGGGGTAGCCGGCTTCCTTCATCAGCTCCTTGGCCTTCTTCAGGTCATAGGGGATGGGAGCCATCTTCTCGGCGTACTTCACGCCCTGGGGCAGCACGCCCTGCGCGGGGAAGGCATAGCCGCCGAAGGCGACCTTGGCCAGCGCTTCCTTGTTGATGGCGTAGCCGATGGCCTCGCGCACCTTCGGGTTGTCGTAGGGCTTCTGCAGCATGTTGAATGCCAGGAAGCGCGTGATGATCGAGGGAGTGGCCACCACTTCGAGCTTGTCGCTCTTCTTCAGCAGCTCGGCCTGCTCGTAGGGAATGGGGAACGCGAAGTCGGCTTCGCCGGTCTGCAGCATCGCGGCGCGCGTGTTGTTCTCGAGCACCGGCTTCCACGACACGGTGTCGACCTTCGGGTAGCCCTTCTTCCAGTAGCCGTCGAACTTCTTGGCCTTGACGGCTTCGGTCTGCTTCCACTCGACGAATTCGAAGGGGCCCGTGCCCACGGGGTGGAAGGCGATGTCCTTGTTGCCCCACTTCTTCAGCGCGGTGGGCGAGATCATCGCGGCCGAGGCGTGGGCCAGCGAGTTGATGAAGGGGCCGAAGGGCTCCTTCAGCGTGATGCGCACGGTCGTCGGGTTCACCACGTCGACCTTGCTCACGCGGTTGAACTGGTTGTAGCGCAGCAGCTTGTTGTCCTGGTTCAGCACGCGGTCGAGCGTGAACTTCACGGCGTCGGCATTGAAGTCGGTGCCGTCGTGGAACTTCACGCCGGTGCGCAGCTTGATGGTGTAGACCAGGCCGTCCTTCGACACGTCGAAGCTCTCGGCGAGCACGTTCTGCACCTTCAGGTCCTTGTCGAACTGGAAGAGGCCTTCATAGAAGGTCTTCGTCACCGCGGTGGTGATGGTGGTGTTGGTGTTGTACGGGTCCAGCGTTTCCGGCTGGTAGCCGATCGACAGCACCACGTCTTTCGCGGCCAGTGCCGTGCCCGAAGCGGCCAGCGCGGCCAGGCCCAGCAGCGCGGATGCCCAGCGCAGGGAGGAAGAAGATTGCTTCATGGAAGAACTCCAGTCGGTTCGAGGAAAAAGCAGGAGGGCCTGCGGGTTGAGAAAAATGAGTTGAAGAGAGTCAGAAGGCGCCGCCGATGGCGTGCCGCGCCACGAAGTGCCCCGGCGCGACCTGCACCAGCGGCGGCACCTCGGGCTCGTCGCCCACCGCGCGGATGGGGCTGGGAATCTCGCCTTCGAGCAGCGCGCGCGGCTTGTGGCGGCGTGACGGGTCTGCCACCGGCACCGCGGCCATCAGCTTGCGGGTGTAGGCGTGCTGCGGGGCTTCGAACACCGCGCGGCGCGGGCCGATCTCGACGATCTGGCCCAGGTACATCACGGCCACGCGGTGGCTGATGCGCTCCACCACCGCCATGTCGTGCGAGATGAAGAGGAAGGCCACGCCCAGCTCGCGCTGCAGGTCGAGCATCAGGTTGACGATCTGCGCCTGAATGGACACGTCCAGCGCCGACACCGATTCGTCGGCCACCACCACCTTCGGGTTCAACGCCAGCGCGCGCGCAATGGCGATGCGCTGCCGCTGGCCGCCCGAGAACTCGTGCGGATAGCGCTGCGCCACCTCCGGCGGCAGGCCGACCTTCTGCAGCAGCCAGTCGACGCGCTGCTGGGCCTCTGCACCCTTGGCGATGCCGTGGATGAGCAGCGGCTCCATGATCGAGAAGCCCACCGTCACGCGCGGATCGAGCGAGGCGAACGGGTCCTGGAAGATGAACTGGATGTTGCGGCGCAACGCCTGCAGCTCGCGCGTGGGCAGCTCGCGGATGTTCTGGCCGCCGAATTCGATGGAGCCGCTCTGGCTCTCGACCAGGCGCAGCAGCGAGCGGCCGGTGGTCGACTTGCCGCAGCCCGATTCGCCGACCAGCGCCAGCGTTTCGCCGGGGTACAGGTCGAAACTGATCTTTTCCACCGCATGCACGCGGCGCTTCACGCGGCCGAAGAGGCCGCTGCGCACGTCGAAGCGCGTGACGAGGTCGCGCACGCGAAGAATGGGGCCGGAGTCTTCGCGCACGGTGTCCTGCGGCGTCGTGTGATCGCACGGCGCCATTTCGGCGCTGGCTTCCGTGCGCAGCAGTTCGAACTTGGCCGGCAGGTCGGTGCCCTGCATCGCGCCGAGCTTCGGCACGGCCGACAGCAGTGCCCGGGTGTAGGGGTGCTGCGGCGCCGCGAACACGGTGTCGGAGCTGCCGGCTTCCACCTTGTCGCCGCGGTACATCACGAGCACGCGGTCGGCGATCTCGGCCACCACGCCCATGTCGTGCGTGATGAAGAGCACGCCCATGCGCATCTCTTTCTGCAGCTCGCGGATGAGCTGGAGGATCTGCGCCTGGATGGTCACGTCCAGCGCGGTGGTCGGCTCGTCGGCAATCAGCAGCTGCGGCTTGCACGACAGCGCCATCGCGATCATCACGCGCTGGCGCATGCCGCCCGAGAGCTGGTGCGGGTAGCGGTCGAGCACGTTGCGCGCCTCGGGAATGCGCACCAGCTCCAGCATGCGCAGGGCTTCGGCACGCGCTGCCGCGTCGCTCTTGCCCTGGTGGATGCGGATGGCCTCGGCGATCTGGTCGCCGGCCGTGAACACCGGGTTCAGCGACGTCATCGGCTCCTGGAAGATCATCGCGATGTCCGCGCCGCGGATGCTGCGCATCGCACTGTCGCGCGCCTGCGCCAGGTCGAGCACTTCACCGTTGCGGCGGCGGAACATCATGCTGCCGTTGAGGATGCGGCCGCCGCCATGCTCCACCAGCCGCATCAGCGCGAGCGAGGTGACCGACTTGCCCGAACCCGATTCGCCCACCACTGCGAGCGTTTCGCCATGGTCGACGTGGAAGGACAGCTTCTTCACGGCATCGACCGTGCGCTCGGAAGTCGAGAAGCGAACGGTGAGGTCGTCGACGGCGAGAACGCGGCCGTCCGGCAGGGCGAGGGCAGGGGTGGACATGGGAGTGCGAGAAAAAGGAGTGCGTGCGGTCTCAGGCGAAGATGGCCGTGATGGGCGCGTCGTTGCCGCGTGCGTGGCCGCGATACATGCCTTCGGAGTTGAAGGCCAGGCTCAGGTTGCCGTGGCGGTCGACGGCGATCAGCCCGCCGGAGCCGCCGATGGCCGGCAGCGACTTCTGCACCACGGCATGCGTGGCGGCTTCGAGCGTCGCGCCGCCATAGGCCATGCGCGCGCACACGTCGTAGGCTGCGGCGACGCGGATGAACATCTCGCCGCTGCCGGTGCACGACACGGCGGCCGTGCGGTCGTCGGCGTAGGTGCCGGCGCCGATGAGCGGCGAATCGCCGATGCGGCCGACACGCTTGTTGGTCATGCCACCGGTGGAGGTGGCTGCGGCCAGGTGGCCGTGCATGTCGAACGCGACCGCGCCGACGGTGCCGAACTTCTTGTCCTCGTCGAGCGGGGAGGCAGCGGCCATCGAGGCGCCTTCATGATCGACCACCACGCGGCCGGTGTCGCGCACGCGGTAGAGCTGCTGGCGCCGCGCTTCGGTGGAGAAGAACGAAGGCTCGACCATCTCCAGCCCGCGTTCGCGCGCGAACACCTCGGCGCCGGCACCGGCCAGCAGCACATGCGCGCCGTCTTCCAGCACGGCGCGCGCGGCGCGCACCGGGCGGCGTATGTGGCACACGCCGGCAACCGCGCCGGCGGCGAGCGTGGTGCCGTCCATCACGGCGGCATCGAGCTCATGGGTTTCGTCGTGCGTGAACACCGCGCCGTGGCCTGCGTTGAAGAGCGGGCAGTCTTCGAGCATCTCGACCGCGAGGCAAGCGGCGTCGAGCGCGGATGCGCCCTTGAGCAGCATCGCCTGCGCGGCGGCCACGATGGCTTTCAGCGCGTCGTGATAGGCCTGTGCCTGCTCGGCGCTGGTCGTGGCGGCGCTGATGGTGCCGGCGCCGCCGTGGATGGCGATCACGGGCACATGGGTCTGGGTCATCGGGAAGCTTTCTTCTTTCTCTTGCCGGCGCCGTTCAGGGCGGAGGCATCTGTAGTCGTGTCTTGCTGACGGGCGCTGGTGTCGAGCCCGTTGATGCGCGGCAGTCCGTTGGCACCGTGCAGCCACGGCCGCACCGCCTGCAGGATGCGGCCAGCGGAATGCACCGGGTCGGGCGCGCGCAGCGCCACCGCGCTGGTCAGCGCCTCGATCAGTGCGAGCACGCTGGTCTCGCAGTTGGGTCGGTAGCTGGTTTCGGTCTGGCAGAAGAGCGCCACGTCGGCCAGCGGCGCCAGCGGCGAGCTGGGGCGGTCGGTGAGTGCGATCACCGCGCAACCCTGGCTGCGCGCGATCTGCGCGAGCGCGATGGTGTCCGTCAGGTAGCGCGGAAAGGTCAGGCCGATGAAGACGTCCTGAGGGCCCGCGTGCATCAGCGTGCGTGCGGCATGCGTGACGCCGCTGACGCCCGCGAGCAGCCGCACGTCGTTGCAGCTGCCGTCCAGCCCGTGCTGCAGCAGGCCCGCGAGCCACGCACTTGCGCCGAAGCCGCCGATGTAGACCGAGCGCGCCTTGCCGATGCGCTCCACCGCGGCTTCGCAGGCGGCGTAGTCCAGCGTCTGGCGCGTGGCGTCGATGTTGCGGCGGCTCTCGTCGAGCGCGGTGGCGAACACCTCGGCCACCGTGGTCGGACGCTCCAGGTTGCCGCGCAGCCGCTCCACCGGCGCCACCAGCGGCTCGAAGCCGCGCACGAGCTCGGCGCGGAATGTGGCGTAGCCATCGAAATCCAGCGCCCGCGCGAAGCGATTGGCCGTGGCGACCGACACGCCCACCACCGCAGCCAGCTCGTCGATCGGCAGCGTGGCGACCTGCAGTGGGTGCTCCAGCACGTAATCGGCCACCTGCCGATGCGATCGCGACAGCCGTGGCAATGCCTGCGCGATGCGCTGGGCCACGGTGGTGCCTGGGGTGTCGAGAGTGGTGCTCATGGAGGGTGCGATGCGCCCGAAAGTGTGCGTTTTTTGAAAACCAGTTTACAAATATAAGTCAGATAAGAAAATTTTCTGTCATTTTTGATCATGATCGCAAGTAGCGGGCCAGGGGTGAAGGGGCATTGATGGGGCGAGGGAAGTACCTGTTTCCCTCGTGGAGGGGACGCCCGAGCTCGCTTCGAAGCGGGCGTCTAGGGATTTCCCCTGATGTCGTTGATTTGCGCCTGCCGGACGGCCGGGTCGGCAAAATCTCCGGCACATGAGGGAGCCACGATGAACGAGGGGAAGCAACCGGATCGAGGTTCGGCACTGGGCGGACGAGTTGTTCGTCTCGACGCGCGACAGCGAGGAAGTGCAGGGCGAACTGACCGGACGCCATCACCTTGCATTTCAGGCGAAGGACCGGACGATGGTGGATGCGTTCCACAAGGCCGCGCTGGCGCATGGCGGGCGGGACAACGGCGCTCCGGGCGAGCGCTCGTACCACCCTGGCTACTACGCGGCGTTTGTGCTGGACCCCGATGGCAACAACATCGAAGCCGTGTTCCACGGCGAGGCCGAACGCAGCGCGGATTCGGTACCTATCAGGCGTTGACCGGGCTTGTTGCGCACCCCGCCCGTGCGACGCCGGTCAGTGCCTGGCGGGCGACAACTGCGCCAGAACCTGCTCGACGCTCGACACCGCCGGAGCGAGAGGCCCCCAGAGCGCCCGCCCTACGGTGATGAAATGGCCGAGCATTCGTTCGGATTGCGAGAACAACTCGCGCGCCGGGGCCGTTTCCAATATGTCGAGCACCCGCCGCTGAATGGCGGCCTCGTTGATGCTCTGGACAGCCAGCCGCACTCGCGTCTGGCCGGGTAGGAGCGCGACATGCGCGTTGCCTTGGAAAGCCTGGCCCACCGCCGCCGCACGTGCGCCAATGGCCGTGCGCTGGCGGATGAATTCAAGATGGTCGCCCGCAATGACCGCCGGCGCGCGCCCCTGGGCGAAATAGGTCGCCTGGTTGAAACGCTGGCTGAGTCCCAGCGGATTCATCGCGTTCGCCGCGAGGGCGGTGTTGCCGGTCATGTTGGGGTCGAACTGTCCGAAGACGCAGCGTTGTCCTCCTGCATGGACGAAGATGCCGGCGCACTGATGGCAGGGTTCCAGCGTCGAGTACAGCGTGGCTCCCGCGGGCACCGCACGGCGCAGGCCCTGCACCAGGTTGGTTTCGGCGTGATAGGTCGTGTTGTAGGCCCGCGCATTGACCTGCCAGCCCCAGATGCGGCCGTTGGGCTCGGCCAGCAGCCCGACGATGCGCGCGCTGGGACGGATGCCGCCCCAGTTGATTCGCCCGGCAATGGCATAGACCAACAGCATGTAGAGGATGTCGGCGTAGGCCTGCGTGGCGTTCGCTCCTGCGCCGGGGAACTGCTGCAGGGGCGCCATGTGGCGCCGGCCCGCCGCGACCGGCAGTGCATTCCAGTTGGCGCGCCATGCATGCGCATGGGCCGGGAGGTTGCCCGCCTGCGACAGGTTGGTCAGATAGGCCTGCGCACTGTTCGGGAGATTGGCCCAGTCGCCTGCGACAGGTTCCAGGCCGTTCGGCACGTAGAAGCGATCGTTGTTCGTGGCTGGTGCTGCGGCTGCCGCCGCCAGCATGTTGTTGACGTTCGGGGTCGCTCCAATGGCGATGTAGCGCAGTTGGTGCCCATTCCAGTAGGTCACCGAATGAATGCCGTGGGTCTTCATGATGCCCAGGCACGCGACTGTCGGAATGTAGGTGGTGAAGACGACGAGATTGCCGAGATTGCCGCCACCCCTTGCGCGGTCCTGGATCGCATTGACCACGGCCGTGTGCGAGTCTTGCGGGGGCATGACGGCCGGCTGGCGCCCGAGGCCGACGATCGTCGGCGCAGTGTTCTGCTGGGCTCCCCGAAGCATCAGCAGGGCGTAGTCGAACCCTGGCTGTGCCGCCTGGATCGCGAACACGTTGAGCAGACCAAACTGGAACTTGTTGATGTAGGCCACGCGATTGCTCCCTTCGGCATCGAGTCTGCGCAGCCTGGAGTCGATCGAAGGCTTGCAGAGAATCGGACCTCGGGGATGCTATCTCGCACATTCCTTGCGCGACTCCCCTGTTCGGGTGAGTGGGCGGCCTGAACGAAGGTGATTTACCGGGCCCTGCGAGCCTATAAAGCCTGATCTGAATGCTTTTGCATGAACACGCTCAGCGGATCGTCCGGATACTTCCCGAACGGACCACGCCGCGCGTAGCCTGAGCGCGTGTAGAACGACAGCGCCTCGAGCTGGCTCACGCCGGTCTCCAGCCTGAACATCGCACAACCGCGCCCCATCGCTTCGTTCTCGAGGAAACCCAGCACTTTCGCCGCGACGCCTTGTCCCCGGTTCTCGGGCCGCACATACATGCGCTTCAGTTCGCCGAATTCCGGTTCCATCACGATGGCTCCGCAGCCGATCGCCGTGCCTTCGTTGTCGCGAGCAACCGCGAACAGCACGTTTGCGGCGGAGAGCGCCGCGATGTCGATGCCGTAGTGGCACTCGGGCGGATACAGCGGCTTCTGGTAGGCGTCGAGGTCGTCGATGAGCCGGGTGACGTCGGGCTGGGCGGGGCTTTCGAGGGAGATCTGCATGGCGCGATATTACTGACGGAGCCTCGTTGCCAAGCCGCGGCAAACCGTCCCGAGTCGTTGCGATGGATCCTTGTCTCGAAGATGTTGTCTGTATCAGAATGTTGTTGCATCTCTCGACGCAGCAACGCGTGTCGCACTAAGGCGGCACACCAACCAGGACTCATGCATGGCGCTGATCAACTGTTATCGCTACAGGGAAGCCACGGACACGCCCAACGCCTGGACTCGCTCGGGCGACGGCATCTACAAGATCCGCCCCGGCGGTGTTCTGGCGAAACAGATGCTTTCGTTCTCCAGTTTCCGACTCCAGCGTTTGCTGTTGGCGATGGCCACCGAGTTCGCCAAGCTCATGGCTCAGTTCAGGGGCCACGCGGACAGGGGCATCCTGGAGGAGTCGATGCGAAAGCTCATTACAGCAGCAGACCTCGTGCCGAAGAACGCGCCCGGTGGGATCGTTCTACCGACCGACGACGTCGTTGGCAGCTATGCAATCAAGCTGCTGATCGTCGACCCCAAGGGAGATTCGCGCGAGGCGCTCGTGGTGGGCATCTCCGCGGATTCGGTGAAGAACGCTGTCTGCATCAACTGCGGACAACCCAAGAAGCGTTTGAAGATGGACGAGAACGTGAAGTCCCACAGCGTGATTCCCGCTTCGTTCTGGATCGCGATCGTGCCTTCGGCGCTCGCTGCCGTGGGAGTCAAGACGAGCGCTCTCTCCGGCGACAACGATGTGCTGGTGAAGTCCATGGTCAACGCAGGCAACGAGGCAACCGGCACGTATCAAAAGCCGGGCGCGGATGCGCAGGCGATCAGCATGTGCAGCGATTGCGAAAGCCGCCAGGCCGATTTCAGCCTGCTGCAGCGTCATGAGCGGGCAAGGCGCTGGCTGATCTGGTCAGCGAACAAGCCGCTCGAGCCCGCGATTCGCACATTCGTCGGCGAGCAGTTCATCGCCGAACCTTCAGGCGTCGGCGAGCGCGATGAAATGATTCGTGTCACCTACAACGTCGCCAGGCGCGTGGCGGGCGCGATGGAGCGGCAGATCATCGCGAGCCTTCAGTTGTGGTTGAACAAACAACCCAAGGAGACGCCTATCGTCGGCGCCGCGGCCAAGCCGTCGAAGTGGAGCGAAAGGCAGAAGGCACTAGGCGCGGCATTGCGTCCGGTCAATGCAGGCGATGCGCTTCTCGAGCGGGAGCGTATTACCAACGCGCGCCTTGCGGTGCAGGGGGTCTTCAGGAACCAGGTGCTTCCTCAGATGCTTCAACAGGTTCAGGCCCGCTCGACCTCGACCTGGGTCGGCATCACTTCGCTCGAGGCCCACAAATGGGTCGAACGCGTGTCCAGGCAATCCAGGCAATGGGTCGAGCACCACTCGCTCAAGGCAAGCCTCGAAGTGCGCTGGTCGGGTCATGCGATTTCCGACGGCCCTACGATCAAGGGCGAACTGGAGGCCATCGGCGTCCTTGCCGGGACTCGTCGTGCGCAAGGGAGTTGGGAGGGGCGTCCTGGCGAGCCGCCACTGGTGGTCTATCTTGCCCAGAACATCGATGCCTTCCTCCAAGCCATCGTGGAGTTCGCCGTGCTGTTTTCCGGGCTGACCCGCCGCGACGCGACAAAGGACGAGAAGAACAAGACCCTGCCCGTGAGCGCCGTCAGATAAAAAGCCCGCCAAACCGCAGGGTCCGGGGCTTTTTTCAACAATGGATTTCTTCACTTGAAGGAGTACCACTTTGGAATACCGTCATCTGGGCAAATCGGGCCTCAAGGTTCCCGTATTGAGTTTCGGCACCGGCACCTTCGGCGGCAAGGGCGAGTTCTTCAGCGCGTGGGGCAGCACTGACGTCGCCGAGGCGCGCAAGCTCATCGACATCTGCCTCGAGGCCGGCGTGAACATGTTCGACAGCGCCGACATCTACTCGTCCGGCGCAGCCGAATCAGTGCTCGGCGAGGCGATCAAGGGGCGGTCGCGTGACGGACTGCTGATCTCCACCAAGGCCACCTTCCGCAGCGGCGAAGGGCCGAACGACGTGGGCTCGTCGCGCCATCACCTCGTGCAGGCCGTCGACGGCGCGCTCAAGCGCCTGGGCACCGACTACATCGACCTGTTCCAGCTGCACGGCTTCGATGCGAGCACGCCGGTGGAGGAAACGCTGGGCACGCTCGACGATCTCGTGCGCGCGGGCAAGCTGCGCTACATCGGCGTGTCGAACTTCTCGGGCTGGCACCTGATGAAGTCGCTGGCCGTGTCCGAGCGCCATGGTCTTGCACGCTATGTGGCGCACCAGGCTTATTACTCGCTGGTCGGCCGCGACTACGAATGGGAGCTGATGCCGCTGGCGCAGGACCAGGGCGTGGGCGCGGTGGTGTGGAGCCCGCTGGGCTGGGGCCGGCTCACGGGCAAGATCCGCCGCGGCCAGCCGCTGCCGGCGAACAGCCGCCTGCACGTGACCGCGGACATGGGCCCGCCGGTGCCCGACGAGCTGCTGTTCCGCGTGGTCGATGCGCTGGAGAAGGTCGGTGCCGAAGTCGGCAAGACGGTGCCGCAGGTCGCGCTCAACTGGCTTCTGCAGCGCCCGACGGTGTCGAGCGTGGTGATCGGCGCACGGGACGAGGCGCAGCTGCGCCAGAACCTCGGCGCGGTGGGTTGGAACCTCACGTCCGCGCAGGTCGCGGAGCTCGATGCGGCCAGCGCGACGACGCGGGCCTATCCCTACTGGCATCAGCAGGGATTTCTCGAGCGCAATCCCAATCCGGTCTAGCGTCGGAAGGACAGGGCGGCCCGGCTGCTCCGCACCCGCACCGATCCATCATCCATTCACGACAGGCTGGAGCCTGCGCGCGAGCCCGCCGGCTCAGGCTTGCCTGCTTCGAGCGAGCACCATGCCGTTGCAGGCTTGGCCGCTTCCGCCGAGCACCATGCGGCCGAAGGCTTGCCCGCTTCGAGCGAGCACCATGCCGCCGCAGGCTTGGCCACTTCCGCCGAGCACCACGCAGCCGAAGGCTTTCCCGCTTCGAGCGAGCACCATGCCGCCGCGGGCTTGGCCACTTCCGCCGAGCACCATGCGGCCGAAGGCTTGCCTGCTTCGAGCGAACACCATGCCGCTGCAGGCTTGGCTGCTTCCGCCGAGCACCATGCGGCGGAAGGCTTGCCCGCTTCAAGCGAACACCATGCCGCTCCATCCTTGGCCGGCTCGCCGAACTCCTCGGCGGACAGGCGCTGCATCTCCTGGAATGCCGCCTCCAGCGCCTTCGCGTCATCTTCACCGCGCAGGCCGAGGTACGGAAAGTGGTGCAGGAAATAGCCGAAGGTGGCTTCGCAATCCGCCGCGTACTTCCGCGTGTCGAGGATGTGCATGTGCCAGAAGCGGTCGACGTCCTGCTCGGGGGCGAGCGTCAGGTCGGGGTGCCTGGCGTGCAGCACCAGGAAGCGCTTGTAGGCCGCCTCCATCCTGTCCGCGTAGCCGGCCGGCCAGCCGTAGCCGTCTTCATTGCGGCAGGCCTTGAACTTGATCAGCGTGAGGTCTAGCGCCTCGATGGCGGCGATCGTCTGCTCCAGTGTCTTGCGCTGGGTGGGGTGGGTCATGAATGCTCCTGTGAGGTGGTGGGAAGGCCCGGGCGAGCGTGCCCGGTGACGATTGCGCCGACGGTCGGGCCGTCAGGCCACCACCGATGGAGCAAATTGGTTGCGCAGGTGACGCGCCATGAAATCTCGTGCCTCGTCCGCGGGCACGGGCTTGCAAAGCCAGTAGCCCTGGGCCTCGTCGCACCCGTGGCTGCGCAGGTATTCGAGCTGGGCGGCGGTCTCGATGCCTTCGGCCACCACCTTCATCCGCAGCCCGTGGGACAGGGTGATGATGCCGTCGATGAGTGCTCGCGCATCGGCGTCCTGCGAAAGGTCGTTGATGAAGGAGCGGTCGATCTTGACCGTCGAGAGCGGAAAGTGCTTCAGGTAGGAAAGCGAGGAATAGCCCGTGCCGAAATCGTCGATGGCGAGGCCGACGCCCATGTTCCGGATCGTGCGAAGCAGTTCCGCCGCGTGCTCGGGGTTCGCCATCACCGCGCCCTCGGTGACTTCCAGCTCCAGCAGCGACGGATCGAGGCCCGAGGACTCGAGGACCGCCTTTATGTCGGTGATGAGCGTGCGGCTTTCGAACTGGCGCGGCGAGAGGTTGACGCTGGTCAGAACTGCAGGCAGGCCGAACTTCTGCCATGCAAGCGCGTCGGCGCAGGCCTGTTCGAGTGCCCACTTGCCCATGGAGAGGATCAGGCCGAGCTCCTCCGCGATCGGGATGAACTGCACCGGCGGAATCATGCCCAGGGTCGGATGGTGCCAGCGCATCAGCGCCTCGACGCCGACGATGCGCTGCGTCTGCAGGTTCATCTTCGGCTGGTAGTGCATCTCCAGCTCGCCGCGCTCGAGGGCATGGCGCAGCGCGCTTTCCAGCATCAGCTGCTCGGTGCTCTGCGCATTCATCTTGGCCGCGTAGAAGCGATAGGTGTTGCGGCCCTTCTTCTTGGCCCGGTACATCGCGGTGTCGGCGTTCTTCAGGAGCGTCTCGGCATCGCCCCCGTTCTCCGGATAGATGCTCACGCCGACGCTGGCGCTGACATGCAGTTCGCGCGCATTGATGAGGAAGGGCTCGGCGCAGGTGGACAGCACCTTTTCGGCAAGCTCCGCGGCATCGTTGGCGCTGCACAGGTTTTCCAGCAGCAGCACGAACTCGTCGCCGCCGAAACGCGCCACGACCTCGGTGTCGCCCAGCAGCGCCGCTAGGCGCTCGCCGCAGATCCTGATCATCTCGTCGCCCGCGCCGTGGCCCAGGGTGTCGTTGATGTGCTTGAAGCGATCCAGGTCGACGAACAGCACCGCGAACTGCTTCTGGCTGCGGTTGCTGCGCTTGATGGCGCGGTCGAGCTCGCTCTGCAGCGCGGAGCGGTTGAGCAGCCCGGTCAGCTCGTCGTGGCTGGCCATGAAGCGCAGGCTGCGCTCGGCCTGCTTGCGCTGCCTGTACTGGGCGATCTGCAGTGCGATCACGCGCAGCGACTCGAGCGTTTCGGCATCGGCGGCGTAAGGGGCTGCTCCGAAAAGCTCCAGCGCCGCGGTCGTATCGCTGGCGACCATCGGCACGATCAGGCCGGAGGTCAGCCCGGCCTCGCGGGCCATCGCGTCTCGAGCGAAATGGCTCGGGGCCGTCTGCGTGTCGATCCGCACGACGCTGCCGATGCCCCAGGCGCGGCCGAGCGAACCTTCGCCGGGCCGGTAGGCGAGCGACTGGCTGGCCTCGACGAATTGCCGCACCGTCGGGTCGTTGTCGGCATTCCAGGCAGCCGTGCAGCGGGCCATGCCATCGTCGCCGACGCTCCACAGCGCGCCGCAGTCCCAGTGCAGGTCGGTGCATATCGCTTCCAGCGCCAGCCCGATCACCGTCTCGGCCCTGCCGTCGCCGGCCAGCAGCCGGGCGATCTTGTATTCGAGCTTCTGGCGCAGCGCATCCTTGCGCGGCCGCGTGGCGTCGCGCACGGTGCCGCGCACCACCATCCTTCCGTCTTCCTCGGCCGACTGGGCGATGACGTGAAGCCAGCGCTCGGTTCCGTCGTGCAGGCACAGGCGGTGCTCGAATTCGCGGCGCTCCGAGGACTGCGAGGCCAGCGTGATCTGCCGATGCACCGTGGAGCGTTCAAGCGTCGGAACACGCGAGAGCAGGGCGGTCAGGTCCGGCTGGACGGGGTCCGAATCGAAGCCGAGGATGCGCCGGGCTTCCTCGGAGCATTGCAGCGTTCCGGTCTCGAGGTCGAGGGTCCAGCTGCCCAGGCTGGCCATCTGCTGGGCGTCCTTCCACTGGCGCTCGCTGGCGCGCAAGTGGCTGGTCATCTCCAGAGCCAGCACCTGGGCCCGGCTGCGCGAGGTGGTCAACGAGAAGACGATGCCGGCCAGCAGCATGCTGGTGGCAAGGCCGCCGAACACGATGAACCACGGGATGGCCTTGTCGAGCGGGCCGAAGACCTGGCTTTCGGCCTGGCCGACCTCCACGAGCCAGGAGTGGCCGCCCAGCTCGAAGCCCAGCATGCGCTGGAGACTGTGCGCGAGCGCGGGGGAGGGCTTTGCCGGGGCCGAGCTGTCGAACAGCAGCTGCTGCTCGCTGAACGCGGCCGGCAGGACGAACCGGGTCTCGATGCGTGTGCCGATCGCGCCCTTGCCGGGCCCGGCATCGATCACGCGCAGGCGCAGCGTCCTCGTGGCGTCGGGGGCGACCATGTCGCGAAGCATTCCCGCGATGCTGAAGCCCGCGCCGACCGAGCCGATGTAGGCGCTGCGCCGCTGTTCGAGCGTGTCGAGCGGCTGGCCCGGCCTGTAGACCGGCAGCCGCATCGCCAGTCCGATGTCGGACTCGCGGCCCGGGATGCGGACCTTGCGGCCCGATGTGACCAGCCCGCCGGTGTCGCGGCCCTGTTCGAGCGCGTCGCCCCGGTCGGGCATCGCGCCCAGGTCATTGCCGAGCAGCCTTTCGTTGCCGGCTTGGGGTTCGATGTAGACCAGCGGGTAGTAGATGTCCCGCTTGCCGGGCGGCTTGATGGCGAAGCCGGAGGCCACGCCGGCGTCGAGGCTGGCATCGCCGCGTACCTTTTCCTCGAAGGCCTGCCTGTCCTTGGCCGCAACGCCGGGTGCGTAGTTGACGGCTTGGAAGCCGGGGTAGTTGCTCTCCAGGTTCAGGCCCGCGACGTAATCCCTGAAGTCGCTTCGCGTCACGGCGCCGGCGGTGTTGAACCGAGCGCGCAGGCCGGTCAGCACGGCGATGTAGTCGTCGAAGCGGGCTTCCACCTTGCGCGCCAGGTCGAGGGCGGTCGAGTCGAAACGGGCCTGGGCGCTGCGCCCGATTTCCTGGTGGGCCGACACGCCGAGGGCGACCGACAGCACCATGCCGGCCAGGAAAATGGCCAGCGGCAAGCGAATCCTGACCCAGACAGACAATGACATTGGACTTGATCCTGCCGCTGGCACAGACCGGGTGGCTCCGTGTGCTGCAGTGCGGCACGGCAGAGAACGCAGCAGTTGCTTCGTTGGCGCAATATATATGGCCGATGCGTGGTCGTCACGCAACTTGTTACAGAGATTTCAGAGTACGCCGGTGGCGATTTGCCTCGAGTCCGAATATTTAAGCATCAATTCGGGCGAGCCACGTCCTTGCATCGGGGAAGAGGAGCCGGTGGCGCCCCCGGAAAGGGCCAGGCCCGACGCCGGGCCACGGGCAGCCGGTATAGACAGGACGGAGCAGGGCATCAGGCTGGCGTCAACCCGAGCACCCATCGCTTGAAGTCCTCCAGCGCCCCGGAGGCCGGCCGGCCTTCGGGATAGGCGAAGTAGTAGCCCTGGCGCACGTCCAGGTGCCGGTCGACCGGAATCACGAGCTCGCCGGTGCGCAGTTCGTGCTCGATCAGGATGCGCGGCGCCAGGCCCACGCCCATGCCGGCCGCCGTGGCGGCCACCACCATCGTGAAAAGCTCGTAGCGCGGTCCGCGCGATGCGTGCACCGTGTATTCCCAGCCCTGCTGCGCGTACCAGTCGCGCCAGGCATGGGCGCGCGTGCTCAGGTGCACGTGGCGGCAGCGCTCGAAGCCGGCTTCGTCCCAGGGGCCGTGCGCATCGCGGAAGGCCGGGCTGCAGATGGGCACCATCTCGCCTTCGGAAAAGATCAGCCCGCCGCGCGTGTTGGGCCAGAACTGGTCGCCGAAGTAGATGGCCGCGTCGTAGGCGTTCTCCTGGAAGGAGAAGGGCTGCGAGCGCGCCGACAGGTTCACGGTGATGTTCGGGTGCTGCCGGCTGAACTCGGGCAGGCGCGGTATCAGCCACTGCGTGGCGAAAGTCGGCACCACCGCCAGTTCCAGCACGAAGCCCATCTCGTGGCCGGCGCTGATCTCCAGCGTGTCGCGGCGGATCTGGTCGAGGTGGCGGCGGATGCGCGCCGCGTATTCGCGGCCCACGTCGGTGAGCGTGAGCCGGCGCCGCACGCGCGAGAACAGCGGCACGCCGAGCCGCTGCTCGAGCATGGCCACCTGCCGGCCGACGGCGCTTTGCGTGAGCGCCAGTTCGCTCGCCGCGCGGGTGAAGCTGCCCAGCCGCGCCGAGGCCTCGAAGGCCTGCAGCGCGCCCAGGTTGGGAATGTCTTTTCTCATCGATTGCCAGAGGTTGTGCCGGTCGTGCCCGGGGCGGTGTCCTTCCCGGTGTGCACAACGTTGTGAGTTTTTAGCGTTTGTTTCGCCTCCGCCCACGACTCTATTCTGCGTGCCGACCCCTGCCAACGATTCGAGGAGACTTCCGATGATTGTTTCGCGCACCGCCCGTTCCGCATCCATGGGCATCGCACTGGCTTCCGTCCTGGGCTTGCCCGCCGCCGCGTTCGCGCAGGCCGAGCAGACCGTCACCATCGGCCACGCCGGCCCGCTCACCGGGGGCGCCGCCCACTGGGGGAAGGACAACGACAACGGCGCGCGGCTCGCGGTCGAAGACCTGAACAGGCAGGGCCTCGTCATCGGCGGAAAGAAGATCAGGTTCGTTCTGCAGTCCGAGGACGACCAGGCCGACCCGAAGCAGGCCATGGTGGTCGCCAACAAGCTGGCCGACATGGGCGTGAAGGGCATCCTGGGCCACTTCAACTCGGGCGCGGCCATTCCGGCCTCGGCGGTCTACAGCCGTGCGGGCGTGCCGGACGTGTCGACCGCCACCAACCCGGCCTTCACCAAGCAGGGCTACGGCAACGTCTTCCGCATCCTGGCCAGCGACGAGGACGTGGGCATGGCCATCGCCAACTACACGGTGAAGGATCTGAAGGCGAAGAGCATCGCGGTGATCGACGACCGCACCGCCTACGGCCAGGGCGCCGCCGAGGTGTTCGCGCGCGGCGTGAAGGCGCTGGGCGGCAACATCGTGGCGCAGGAGTACGGCAGCGACAAGGCGACCGACTTCATGGCCATCCTCACCACGATCAAGAGCAAGCAGCCAGACGTCGTGTTCTACGGCGGCATGGACGCGCAGGGCGGTCTCATCGCGCGGCAGATGAAGCAGCTGGGCATCACGGCCAAGCTGCTCGGCACCGATGGCCTGTGCACCGACGAGGTCGCGAAGATCAGCGGCGGAGCGGTCGACGGCCTGCTGTACTGCACGCGCGGCGGCAAGGAAATCGAGAAGACATCGAAGGGCGCCGAGTTCGAGCAGCGCTACAAGGCCCGCTACGGCACCGAGGTGCTGACCTACGCGCCGTACCTGTACGACGCCATGATGGCGCTGGCCGCCGGCATGCGCGCGGCCAACTCGGTCGAGCCCGAGGCCTACCTGCCGGCGATGCGCAAGGTGAAGTTCGACGGCGTCACCGGCACCATCAGCTTCGACGCCAAGGGCAACCTGCAGAAGCCCGACTTCACCGTCTTCACCTACAAGGACGGCAAGCGCGTGCGCGTGGCCGGCTCCTGAGGCGGCCGCCCGCATGCGGATGCTGGACGCGGAGGAAACCGCAGCCGCCTTGCCCTGGGGCGCGCTGGTCGAGGCGCTGCTGCAGATGTTCGAGCGCGAACGCCGGGGCGAAGCGCATGCCTCGCCGCGCACCTCCGTCGCGCTCGCGGCGGGCGGAGTCATGCTGCTGATGCCGGCGGCCGACCTGCAATTTGCCGCGCTGAAGACGGTGACGGTGCATGCCGCCAATGCCGCGCGGGGCCTGCCGGTCGTGCAGTGCAACGTGACGCTGATGGACGCGACCACCGGCACGCGCCTGCTCGCGATGGACGGCAATGTGCTGACCGCGCGGCGCACGGCGGCGCTTTCGCTGGCCGGAGCGATCAGGGCAGGACGCACGGGCGCGGCGCGCATGCTGCTGATCGGCGCGGGCGTGCAGGCTCGCGCGCATGCCGAAGCCTTTGCCCAGGTGTGGGGCATCCGGCGTCTGGAGATTCATGCACGGACGCAGGCCCATGCCGAGGAACTGGCGCGGCACATGCGTTCGTTGGACGTCGATGCCAGCGCCGCGGTCGCGGACCCGGCTGTTGCGGCGAAGGAGGCCGACCTGATCGTCGCCGCAACCAGCTCGCAGGATCCCGTGGTCCCGCCGCAGGTGCGGCCGGACGCCACCGTGATCGCCGTCGGCGCCTACCGTGCCGACACGGCCGAGGTGCCGCCCGAACTGGTGCGCCGCAGCGCCGTGTTTGTGGATACGCTGGAGGGAGCGCGCGGCGAGGCGGGAGACCTGATCCGGGCGGGCGTCGACTGGTCCGCCGTGCAGGCTTTCTGCAACGCGTCGCCGGCACGGGAAGGCCGGCCGGTATTGGTCAAGACCGTGGGCCACGCACTGTGGGACCTTGCGGCGGCGCAGCTGGCCTACGCGAATCGACAGCATTAGTGGCAATGACGAACAGCGAGAAGAAGGGCATTTCATGCGTCGTGTGGTGATCATCGGCGGCGGGGCCATCGGTTCCGCCATCGCCTACTTCCTGACCCGCAGCCCCGAGGAGGGGCCCTTCGAGGTCACGGTGGTGGAGCGCGACTTCTCGTACAGGCAGGCTTCGTCGGCGCTGTCGGCAAGCTCGATCCGCCAGCAGTTCTCCACCGCCATCAACATCCGGATGTCGCTCTACGGCATCGACTTCTTTCGCACGCTCGGCGAAACGCTGCGCGTGGGCGACGACGTGCCCGACATCGGCCTTGTCGAGCCCGGCTACCTGTATCTCGCTTCGCCGGCCGGCGTGGACGTGCTGCGCGAGAACCACGCGATGCAGAAGGCGCACGAGGTGGACGTGGCGTTGCTGACGCCCGGTGAACTGAAATCGCGCTTTCCTTGGATTTCGACGGAGGGCGTCGAGCTTGCCTCGCTGGGTCTTTCGGGAGAGGGCTGGTACGACGGCTACAGCCTGCTGCAGGCCTTCCGCAAGAAAGCCGCGTCACAAGGCACGCGCTATGTGCAGGCGCATGCCACGGGTCTGAGGTGCAAGGGGCGCACGGTGACGGGCGTGCAGCTCGACAGCGGCGAGACGCTCGAGGCTGACGTGATCGTCAACGCTGCGGGCGCATGGGCCGCGAAGGTGGCGGAGTGGGCCGGCATCGACCTGCCCGTGCACGGCCGGCGCCGCAGCGTGTTCAGCTTCTCGTGCCCCGAGACGCTGCCCGGCTGCCCGCTGGTGATCGACACCTCCGGCATCTGGCTGCGCCCGGAAGGCCGCCAATTCATCTGCGGCTTCGCGCCGCTCGAAGACCAGGATCAGGACGACGCGCCGCTCGAAGTCGAGTACGAGGCCTTCGACAGCTTCATCTGGCCGTCATTGGCCGAGCGCGTGCCGGCCTTCGAAGCCATCCGCATGACCGGCGCCTGGGCCGGCTACTACGAGATGAACGTGTTCGACCACAACGCCATCCTCGGCCTGCACCCGGACTGCGACAACCTCTATTTCGCCAACGGCTTCTCGGGCCACGGCCTGCAGCAATGCCCGGCGGCGGGGCGCGGCGTGGCGGAGCTGATCCGCTTCGGCGAGTACCGCAGCCTCGATCTCTCTCCGGTGTCGTTCGCGCGCATTCTCGAGAACCGGCCGTTGCTCGAGAAGAACGTAATCTAGGGCTTGTTCAAGGGGGTGCGAGCGCGGTGAATGGCCCTTGCTGGCCCAGCGCGGACTGCCCCTCGTTGAGCACGGCCACCAGCCTGCCGTAGAAGAACGGAAGGCCGAAGTCGATGGCGCCGCTGCCGGAGCTCGTGGCGGCGATGTTGCTGACCGCCACCACGCCCGGGTTGCTCGTGAAGAGCGACTGCGCGCTTGCAACCGCGAAGCTCTGGCTCAAAGGTGCTCCCGCCGCGGCGGTGAAACTGGCGCTCAGGTCCAGCGTGCTCGCGGGGCAGTAGAAGCCGGCGAAGTTGCCGCTCTTCGCGCACTGGGCGATCGTGGAATCGTTCAGGAAGAAGAAGTTCGATCCGCTGTCGAGAAAGCTGTCGGGAAAACTCGCGTTCTTGTAGGTGGCCGAGACGTTGAGCGTGCGCGGATTGGTCTGCAGCACCGTCGCGCCGCTCATGGCGTTGTTCGATTGCGTGGCCACGCCGAAGTAGAGCGTGCCCACGGTGACGCCCTGGCCCGCCGAGGAAATCGCCGGCAGGCTCAGCACGACCCCGTTGTTGTCCTGCGCGAAGTTGGCGACGACGTTCTGAGACTGCATCGCGACCGGCACCGCCGTGTTCTGGCACTGGCCTCCGGACGGGCAGGTGTAGTAGGTGGCGGCAATGGCCTTCTGCGCGCATGCGGAGCCGCAGTCCTGCAGAAAGGCGGCCACGCCGATGATGCCGTTCGTTCCCAGTTCGGCGGGGGTGTTCTCGGCCTGGAGCGTGCCGTTGTCCGAGCATGCGTTGGGCACGGTGCCCGACGCAGGGTCTCCCACGATCTGCAGCGGCTGCGAGCTTGCGGACTTCGGCCCCAGCGTGATGTCGGCGAGCCGCATCGTTCCCCATGTGTAGCCGTCGAGGAACTGTTCGCATGCATTCAGCGGCGAGCTGTTCACCGCTTCCTGCGGCAGGGCTGCCAGCATCGACGAGTTGAGCGCCGCGGCGGCGATGCGCACGCCGGTCGAACCGGTGTCGACCAGCACGTTGTCGATGGTCTGGCATGTGCCGGTCCCCGGCGCGCAGAGCTTCACGCTGACCTGCGGAAGGTTGACGCCGCTCGAATCGGTTCCGTGCGACACGGTGAGCGACATCGAGTTCTGCGAGCTTGTCGCGGGGGCCTGCGTGGCGGCCGGTGCCGAAGTCGATGCGGAGCTGCTGGCGGGAAGCAGCCCGACCGGCAGGGCACCGCCGCCTCCGCCACCTCCACCGCCGCCGCAGGCGACGAGTCCCAGCAGGCTTGCGGTGCAGGCAGCCGCGGTAGCCGCTCGGCGGATCAAGGCCCTGGCGCCTGCGATGCGCCGGCTGCCTGCGTGTCGTTGTTCCATGGGCACGGTGGGTGGTTGCAAGCGGGTTGAAAGGATCAGGAGCCTTGGTCCGGGATGGACAGCGTGTTCGGATCGAGGCCCGCAGGCAGCATCCGGGGCAGCCAGGCAACGCCCGTCGAGGAACGCTGGTGCGCGGACGCGTGCACGGCGAAGGTCTCGTCCGCCTGCGAGGTCGTGCCGTGGGAGCCCATGCCCTGCCGGCGCAGCTCGCGTGCATTGCGCGACATCTGCGTGGCGTAGCGCGTGCCCAGCAGCACCGAGAGTTCCGGCCGGTGCGAGCCGCGCCATGCCACCGCGAACACGGTGCCATTGGCCGTCAGGTATTCGCGCTGGACCAATCCGTCGGGCAGCGTGACTTCACGCGTGCTCCAGCTGGCGGCTGCTTCAGCCATCGAGCTGCCGGCCGCCTGATTGGCGGCCTTGCGCGATTCGATGCTTACGCGCTGGCCGGCACCCATGGTGGGAGCACCACCCAGTTCCGCGAAGGCGGACGGCGCGGCGAACACGGCGGTGGCGACCGCGAGGCCGGCCAGCAAGGCGGGCCGCTCGAAGCGATGCGCATGACGCTTTCGTGAACCGTGTTCCATTCAGACTTCCTTTCCGTCCCGACGCGCGAAGGTTACTGTCCGTTGGCTTCGGCGAGATAAAGACCCACGGCGCCGCATTGGCTGAAACACCAAGTCGGCCAGCGATCAGGTTCGCGGTGTTAACGAGCCGGCGGGGAGGGCGTAGGATGGCCGCCAGAGAGGTGCCCCATGACCGCACAGACACTGATCGACACAGCCCGCGCACTCGTCGCCGGCGACAAGGGCCTGCTCGCGATGGACGAGAGCAACGCCACCTGCAACAAGCGCTTCGCCGCGCTGGGCATTCCGCAGACCGAGGCGTCGCGGCGCGACTGGCGCGAGCTGATCGTCACTGCGCCCGGGTTGGCCGACAGCATCAGCGGCGCGATCCTGTTCGACGAGACGATCCGGCAGAAGACGAATGCGGGCCAGCCCTTTGCGAAGGCGCTGGTCGACGTCGGGATCATCCCCGGCATCAAGGTCGACACGGGCGCCAAGCCGCTGGCCGGGCATCCCGGCGAAACCGTCACCGAAGGGCTGGATGGTTTGCGCGAACGTCTTGCCGAGTACGCCGCGATGGGAGCGCGCTTTGCCAAATGGCGCGGCGTGATCGCCATCGGCGACGGCCTGCCGACGCGCGCATGCATCCGCGTCAACGCCCATGCACTCGCGCGCTACGCCGCGCTGTGCCAGGAAGCCGGGCTGGTGCCCATCGTCGAGCCGGAGGTTCTGATGGACGGCGGCCATTCGCTCGCGCGCTGCGCAGAGGTCACCGAAGAGGTGCTGCACCGGACCTTCTCCGAACTGCGAGCGCAGGGCGTGCTGCTCGAAGGCATGCTGCTGAAGCCGAACATGGTGCTGCCGGGACTGAAGGCGCCCACGCAGGACTCCGTCGACGCAGTGGCCGAAGCCACGGTCGGATGCCTGCTGCGCACCGTACCCGCCGCCGTGCCGGGCGTTGCCTTTCTCTCGGGCGGCCAGCCGGCGCCGCTGGCCTCGGCCCGCCTCAACGAAATGAACATCCGCTTCGGGTCGCGCCTGCCATGGGCGCTGACCTTCTCGTTCTCCCGCGCGGTGCAGCAGCCCGCGCTCGATGCATGGAAGGGCGACGCCGCCAATGTGGCGGTCGCACAGAAAGCGCTGGTGCTGCGCACCGGTGCCAACCGGGCCGCGCGCCGCGGCGAATACAAGGAAGAGGCATAGAACCGAGCATGACGACTCCCCAGGACCTGTACCGCCAGAAACTGGCATCTCCCGCCGATGCCGTGCGCCAGGTGCGCGACGGCGACATGATCATCGTGCCGACCGGCGTGGGCGAGCCGCCTGCGCTGCTCACCGCGCTGTCGGAGCAGCGGCGCGATTTCCGGGACGTGAAGGTCGCGCAGATCCTCGCGATGCGCAAGTACGCCTACATCGACCCGGAGACGGTCGAGAACGTGCGCCATGTCGCGCTGTTCTTCGGCGGCGCCACCCGCGCGGGCGGGCAGGAGGGCTGGATCGACTTCCTGCCGAACTACTTCTCGGAGATCCCGGCGCAGATCGAGCGCGGGCAGGTCCCGGCCGAGGTGGTCTTCAGCATGGCGTCGCCGATGGATGCGCACGGCTACTTTTCGTTGAGCCTGGGGGCTGACTACACGATGGCCGCCGTCGCGAAGGCCCGCGCCGTGGTGCTGGAGGTGAACCCGAACGTGCCCTTCGCGTACGGCGCCTGCCACGTGCACGTCTCGCAGGTGGCCGCGCTGGTGGAGAACGAGGCGCCGGTGATGGAGGTCGGCCTGCCGAAGATCGGCGTGGTGCAGGAGGCCATCGGCAAGTACGTGGCAGACCTGATCGACGACGGCTCGACCCTGCAGATCGGCTACGGCGGCATTCCCGATGCGGTGGTGATGCAGCTCACGCACAAGCGCGACCTGGGCATCCACACCGAGATGATCGGCGACGGCATCCTCAAGCTGGTGGAGAGCGGCGCGGTCACCAATCGCCGCAAGAACTACCTGCCGGGCAAGTCGATCGCGACCTTCGCGCTGGGGTCGGAGAGGCTCTACCGCTTCATGGACCGCAACCCGGCGCTCGAGATGCATCCGGTGAACTTCACCAACGATCCGGCGCTGGCGGGGCTGAACGACAACCTCATCGCCATCAACGCGACCATGCAGATCGACCTGCTGGGCCAGTGCGGTTCCGAGAGCCTGGGCCATGCGCCGTATTCGGGCACGGGCGGGCAGTCGGACTTCGTGCGCGCCGCCAACCGCTCGCGCGGCGGCAAGGCCTTCATCGTGCTGCCCTCGACCGCCAAGGGCGACACCATCTCGCGCATCGTGCCCTCGCTGTCGCCGGGCACGCACGTGAGCACGAGCAAGAACGACATCAACTACGTCGTCACCGAATACGGCGTCGCGCAGTTGCGCGGCAAGTCGGCGAAGCAGCGGGCGCGCGAACTCATCGGCGTCGCGCACCCGGCCTTCAGGGCGGAGCTGACCGAGCAGGCGAAGCGGCTGAAGCTGCTTTGAGTGCCCCGGCTCAGCCCGACTTGGCCGCCTTCACCAGCGAAGGCGTGGCCTTGTAGCTCTCCGGGAACAGCTTCTTCAGGTCGTCGATCTTCGGCATGTCGTTGATCGCGATGTAGGGCTGGCTCGGATGCAGCGTCAGGTAGTCCTGGTGGTAGTCCTCGGCCGCGTAGAAGGGCTTGGACATCTCGACCGTGGTGGCCAGCGGCTTGCCGAAGGTCTTCGCCTGGTTGAGCTGCGCGATGTAGGCATTGGCGATGCGCGCCTGCTCCGCGTTCTCGGCGAACACGGTGGAGCGGTATTGCGTGCCGGTGTCGGGGCCCTGGCGGTTGAGTTCGGTGGGGTCGTGCGCCACCGAGAAGTAGATCTGCAGCAGCTTGCCGTAGCTGATCTGCTGCGGGTCGTAGGTGATGCGCACCGATTCGGCATGGCCCGTGCGGCCCGAGCCGACTTCGTCGTAGCGCGCCGTCTTCGCCTCGCCACCGGCGTAGCCCGACACGGCGTTGCTCACGCCCTTGACGCGCTGGAACACGCCCTGCACGCCCCAGAAGCAGCCGCCGGCGAACACGGCGGTTTCGGTCTTCGCGGCGGGCGGGGCCACCAGGTCTGCGGTGGGCGCGGGCACGCGGCGAGCGGTTTCGGCAAACGACGGCACCGCGTGCCAGACCAGGGCGGCGGCAGCCAGCGTGCCTGCGGTGAGTGCGAGGGATTTCATGGGGATTCCTTGGGGAACGGGATTTGCGTCGGCCGGCTGATCGGCCAACGCGACATTGACGCCGAATCTTCCGGACGTCAATGGCGCTTGCGAGGTGCCTTGCCGGCTTACTTCTTCATCTCGTCCTTGCCCATGGCGTCCTTCTTCATGGCGTCCTTGGACATGGAGTCTTTCGCCATCGAATCCTTCTTCATGCCGTCCTTCGACATGGAATCCTTGGCCATCGAGTCCTTCTTCATGGCGTCCTTGGACATCGAGTCCTTGGCCATGCCGTCCTTCGCCATTTCGTCCGCGGCGAAAGCCGAGGCGCCGGCGAAAGCCATGCAGGTTGCGAGCAGGGTTGCGGTGAGCTTGTTCATTTGAAGTTTTCCTGAGTGAGTTGAGGTTGAGTTTTCAATGTCGGCTCGGTCCCCGGGGAACTCCGCCTTTCGCTTTCTTCGGCAGTCGAGCGGCTTTGGCGGCCCCTCAGCTCCCTCCGAACCAGTTGTAGCCCTGGTCTTCCCAGTAGCCACCGGAATAGGTGTTGGTGACGAACATCGCCTTGATGTGCTTCGGGTTCTTGTAGCCAAGCTTGGTCGGCATGCGCAGCTTCATCGGAAAGCCGTACTTCGGCGGCAGCGGCTGGCCGTCGTAGGTCAGCGTCAGCAGCGTCTGCGGGTGCAGCGCGGTGGGCATGTCGATGCTGGTGTAGTAGTCGTCCGCGCACTTGAAGCCGACGTACTTCGCCGTGAGGTCGGCGCCGATGTGGCGCAGGAAGTCGGCAAAGCGCACGCCGCCCCATTTGCCGATGGCGCTCCAGCCTTCCACGCAGATGTGCCGCGTGATCTGGTCGTGCTGCGGCATGGCGCGCAGCTCGGCCAGCGTCCAGGCGTGCTTGTCGGCCACCATGCCGGTCACTTCCAGCTTGTAGCTGGCCTCGTCCACCTCGCGCACCTCGTCTTCGCCGTAGTAGGCGTTGAACGGAAAGGGGCGCGTGATCTCGGCCTCGGTGTAGGTCGGCGCGAGCTGGGTCGGGCTGAAGATCAGGCCCTGCACCTTGTCGTTGAAGCGCGAGATCTTCGTGAGCGCGGCTTCCACCTGCGCGTTGTCGCTGATGCTGCAGCCCGTGAGCAGCGAGAGTCCGCCGAGCGTGAGCGAGCGCTGCAGGAAGATGCGGCGCGATGGCTGGTCGAGCTTCTTCGCGATCAGCGTGCGGGCTTCGTGCAGCACGGCTTCGCCGTCGATGCCGCTCAGGGTGGGGGCCTTGAAGATTTTCATGATGGGACGACTCAGTCCTTCGGCGCGCGGCCGCGGAGCATGGTGAGGAGGGTTCGCGGCACCAGCGCCACCATCACGAGGTGAACGACGACGAAGGCGACGATGGTGGCCATGCAGAAGAAATGGATGCGGCGGGCGAACTCGTAGCCGCCCAGCAGCTCGCGCAGCACCGGGAACTGCACCGACTTCCACAGCACCAGGCCCGACAGCACGATCAGGATCAGGTCGAGCATCACGAACAGGTAGGCCAGCTTCTGCACGCTGTTGTAGCGGCGCGGGTCGGCGTGCGAGAGCTTTCCCTTGAGCGCGGCCAGCGCGTCCTGCAGCACGCCGCGCGGCGTCACCGGGAAGAACTTGCTGAAGAGCCGGCCGCTGGCGATGTTCAGGGTCAGGTACACGAGGCCGTTGAACACCAGCAGCCACATCGCGGCAAAGTGCCACTGCAGCGCGCCGCCCAGCCAGCCGCCGAGCGTGATCACGGTGGGAATGGTGAAGGGGAAGAAGGGCGCGGCGTCGTAGATGCGCCAGCCGCTGGTCACCAGGATCACCACCGCCAGCGCGTTGAGCCAGTGCGTGATGCGCATCCACAGCGGATGGATCGGGCGGCGGGCATCGGCCGGCGGGGCCGACTCGGCTGGTGGGGCGATGGCTGTGCTGTTCATGGGGCGGATTGTTGGGCGCACCCCATGGCCGATTCATCACGCAAACTTCAATTAATCGTGATAACTCCGGAAGCCGTATCGCGGGACAATGGCGCCACCATGGACACTGCCAAGCGCGTGCTGATCGTCGAGGACGACGCCCACATTGCCGAACTCCTGCGCATGCACCTGCGCGACGAGGGCTATGCCGTCGAGCACGCCGCCGACGGCAACGCCGGCCTGCGCGAACTGGAGCGCGGCAGCTGGGACGCTCTGGTGCTCGACCTGATGCTGCCCGGCATCGATGGCCTCGAGATCTGCCGCCGCGCCCGCGCCATGACGCGCTACACGCCGATCATCATCATCAGCGCGCGATCCAGCGAGGTTCACCGCATCCTGGGCCTGGAGTTGGGCGCCGACGACTACCTGGCCAAGCCCTTTTCGGTACTGGAGCTGGTGGCGCGCGTGAAGGCGCTGCTGCGGCGCACCGACGCGCTGGCGCGCAACGCGCGCATGGAGTCGGGCAGCCTCACGCTGGGCAACCTCGACATCGAACCGCTCGCGCGCGAGGTGCGGGTGGACGGCAAGCCCGTCGAGCTAACCCCGCGCGAGTTCGACCTGCTGTACTTCTTCGCGCGCAACCCCGGCAAGGTGTTCTCGCGGCTGGACCTGCTCAACCAGGTCTGGGGCTACCAGCACGACGGCTACGAGCACACCGTCAACACCCACATCAACCGGCTGCGCACCAAGGTCGAGGCCGATCCGGCGGAGCCGCGGCGCATCCTCACGGTATGGGGGCGCGGCTACAAGCTGTCGGCCACCGCCAACGGGGAGGATTCGCCGTGATGGCATGGGCCACGCTGTCGCGGCGGCTTTCCGCCGTGTTCGCGGTGCTGCTGCTGGTGTGCAGTGGCGCGTCGGTGTGGCTGCAGATGCGCTCCAACGGCATCCACGAGCAGGAAGTCATCCAGCGGCTGTCGCTCGGGCTCGCGGCACATATCGCCGAAAACTCCGAGCTCATGAAGCCCGGCGGGCTCAACCAGGAAGCAGTGAAAGACCTGTTCGACAAGCTGATGGCCGTCAACCCGAGCGTGGAGGTCTACCTGCTGGGGCTGGACGGAAGCATCAAGGCGCAGGCCGCGCCGCCGGGGCACCTGAAGCGAGACCGGGTCGGGCTGGAGCCGGTGCGCAAGCTGCTGGCGGGCGCGCCGCTGCCCATCGCGGGCGACGATCCGCGCAGCATCACGGCGTCCAAGGTGTTCAGCGTCGCGCCGTTGCGCATGGACGGTCGCGACGCGGGCTATGTCTACGTGGTGCTGCAGGGCGAGGACCACGACGCGTTGGTCGCCAACGTGGCGACCGACAACGTGCTGCGCACCACGCTGTGGTCGATGGGACTCGTGGCTTTGCTCGGGCTGCTGGCGGGCCTTGCGGCGTTCCGCCTCATCACCCGGCCGTTGCGCGAGCTGACCGCGGCGGTGAAGCGCTTCGAGACCGAAGGCATCGCCTCGCTCGAAGGCGAGGCGCCCACGCTGGAACGCCTTTCGCAGGGCAGCGACGAAATCGCCCAATTGGGCCAGGCCTTCACGCAGATGACGCGGCGCATCGCCGAGCAATGGCGCGAACTGACCCTGCAGGACCAGCAGCGCCGCGAGCTCTTCGCGAACATCTCGCACGACCTGCGCACGCCGCTCACGTCGCTGCACGGCTATCTCGAAACGCTGCTGCTCAAGGCCGGCACGCTCGGCGATGAGGAGCGCCGGCGCTATCTCGAGATCGCGCTGGGCCAGAGCCGCAAGGTCGGTCGCCTCGCGCAGGAAGTGTTCGAGCTGGCCCGGCTCGAATACGGCGTGGTCAAGCCCGAGAAAGAGAATTTCGCGCTCGCCGATCTCGTGCAGGACGTGTTCCAGAAGTTCGAACTGGCCGCCGAGGCGCGGCACCAGCGCCTGAAGCCCGACATCGCGCCCGGCCTGCCGGTGGTGTCGGCCGACCTCGGCATGATCGAGCGCGTGCTGACCAACCTGCTCGACAACGCCATCCGCCACACACCCGAGGGTGGCGAGATCGTGGTTCAGTTGCGCGCCGCGAACGCCGGTGTGGCGGTTCAGGTGAGCGACACGGGGCCGGGCATTCCGGGCGAGCTGCAGAAGGCGCTGTTCATGCGCCCCGTGTTCATGAGCGGTTCGCGCACCAACGGCGCGAGCAGCGGCGGCCTGGGCCTGGTGATCGTGAAGCGCATCCTGCAGCTGCACGACAGCGACATCCGGCTGGTGCAGCAGGCGGACAAGGGCGCGGTGTTCCGGTTCCAGCTGGGCGGCGCGGCTGGCGCCTGACAGGGGCGGGTCAGAACGCCGGCCCCACGCGCTGCTCCAGGCGCTCCAGCAGGCCTTGCAGGTCGAAGCCCTGCGACGCGATCGACTTCGGCACGATGTGATAGAGCCTCGGCATCGGGTAGATCAGCACGAAGCGGTCGTTCTGGCGCCACTTGAGCACGTTCTCCCACACCACGATGCCATCGCCGTGCGGCGACATGAGGCGCAGGCCGTTGTCCAGCAGTTCCGCCTGGAACTCCGCGTGCATCGCCTTGTACTTGCGGTAGTGCCGGCGCGCCATGGCGGGCGTGAGCAGGCGCGTGGCCAGCAGCACGATGGCCATGCCTACCATTCCTCCCACGGCGGCGAGCCAGACATTGCGGCCACCGATCAGGACGCCCAGCAGAAGCAGCACGCCGATTGCCGCCAGCAGGGCCCAACGCAGCGGCGTCGGCCGGGCGAACAGCTTCATCGCGTAGGCGTAGTCGTCTTCGGAGATCCTGAATGTCGCGATCATGGGGGGCGCCCGGGGTTTGCCTGCAAGTGAGCGTGGATGCTACAAGAGCGACGCGACCCAACTCCAGGAGACAAAGGACCATGCCCGCCTTCGAAACCGTCCTGATCGACAAGGACCCGCAGCACCCGCGCATCGCGCGCCTCGTGCTCAACCGGCCCGACAAGCTCAACGCCATCGGCGAGACCACGCCTTCGGAGATACGCAGGGCAGTCGAATGGGCCGAGGCCGACGACGAGGTGCACGTGATCGTGGTCGAAGGCGCGGGCCGTGCCTTCTGCGCCGGCTACGACCTCGGAGACTACGCCGAGGGCCACGGACATGAAGGGCAGGGCGACCACCCCTGCCGCCAGGAGAAGACCCCCTGGGACCCGATGCTCGACTACGCCGCCATGAAGCGCAACACCGACGACTTCATGGCCCTGTGGCGCAGCCGCAAGCCGACCATCGCCAAGGTGCACGGTTACGCGGTGGCGGGCGGCAGCGACATCGCGCTGTGCTGCGACCTGCTCACCATGGCCGACGACGCGCGCATCGGCTACATGCCCACGCGGGTGTGGGGCTGCCCGACCACCGCGATGTGGACCTACCGCCTCGGCGCCATGCGCGCCAAGCAGCTCATGTTCACGGGCGACACCATTGCCGGCACGCAGGCGGCCGAATGGGGCCTCGCCAATTTCTCGGTGCCGGCCGACCAGCTCGACGAGGCCACGCTGAAGCTCGCGCTGCGCATCGCGGGCGTGCCGCGTTCGCACCTGATGATGCACAAGCTGGTCGTCAACCAGGTCTGGCATTCGATGGGGCTGGAGCAGAGCCAGATGTTCGCCACCGTGTTCGACGGCATCACGCGCCACAACCCCGAGGGCATGTGGTTCAGGCGGCAGGCGGAGGCCGAGGGCTTCAAGAGCGCGGTGCAGTGGCGCGATAGCGGCCGGCCGATTCCGGAAGGCGACGAAGCCCGCGCGCGCATCGCGGAGCTCGAGGCGAAGCTGGCCGCGCGTGGCTGAGCACGACTGAGCGCCACGGTGCGGTCGCATGTCACGCGACCGACATACCTCCCCTCGATGATCCGGCGCGCCCACCGCCAGCCGACCACAACACTAAGAAGCGTGAGGCGGGGTGCATTCGCATCGACATACAAGAGGGAGGAATCTCAATGCAATCGTTCATCTTTTCCAGGACGACGCTGGCGGCTTGCGCCTGCGCGTTCATCGCGGCCTGTGGCGGCGGCAGCGGCGGTGGAGGCACACCGCTGCTGCCCATCGCACCGGCATCACCGCCGGCACCGGCTCCCGCGCCGGCCCCGGCGCCGGCACCCGCACCAGCGGAAGCAGCACCCGTGCTCGTCATCGGCCACCGCGGCGCTTCGGCATCGCGGCCCGAGCACACGCTGGCCGCGTACCAGCAGGCCATCGACGACGGCGCCGATTTCATCGAGCCGGACCTCGTACCCACCAAGGACGGCGAACTGGTCGCCCGCCACGAGAACGCCATCGCCATCGTGGATGGCTCGGGCAACGTGACCGAGGCCACCACCAACGTGGCAGATGTGCCGAAATTCGCCAGCCGCAAGGCCACCAAGGTCATCGACGGCACCTCGATCACCGGCTGGTTCACCGAAGACTTCACGTTGGCCGAACTCAGGGAGCTGAAAGCCCGCGAACGCATCCCGAAGCTGCGCCCGGCCAACGTGTCGTACAACGACCAGTTCCAGGTGCCCACGCTCGACGAGGTGATCCAGCTCGCCAAGTCGCAGTCGGTGGCCAAGGGCCGCGTGATCGGCATCTACCCCGAGACCAAGCACCCGACCTACTTCCGTTCCATCGGCCTGCCGCTCGAGAACAAGCTGCTCGACACGCTGCAGAAGCACGACATGAACAAGGCCGACGCGCCAGTGTTCGTGCAGTCCTTCGAGACGGGCAACCTGAAGGACATCCGCCTGAAGAGCACGGTGAGGATCATCCAGCTCGTCTACTCGGCGGGCGCGCCCTACGACCTCCAGGTTCTGGGCGACAAGCGGACCTATGCCGACCTCAAGAAGCCCGAGGGCCTGGCCGAGATCGCGACGTATGCGCAGGGCATCGGTGCCGACAAGACCAGTGTGATCCCGGTGGTCAGCGGCAAGCTGGGCACGCCGACCACGCTCGTGAAGGACGCGCACGACAGGAAGCTGCAGGTCCACGTCTGGACCTTCCGGCCCGAGAACAACTTCTTGCCCGACAGCCTGAAGAAGGACCCGAAGACCGACCCGATTGCGTACGGCGACACGGCCGGGGAAATCAAGGCATTCCTCGATGCGGGCATCGACGGCCTCTTCGCCGACAGCCCCGCAACGGCGGTGCCGGCGGTCAAGGCATATCGCGCGGCACGGCCCAAATAGAAAGAGGGCTGAAAGGCCGGCGGCGCTCAGTTCTTGCGGCGCGTGACGATCACCGTCGCTTCGAGGCCTTCGTAGGCCTCGGCGTCGCCGTACCAGCTGCCCGAGATCGGTGCCGCCTGCGCCGGGTCGCGCGTGACGCCGACACGAATCAGCTGGCCGCTGCCCATCAGGTTGTTGGTCGGGTCGAAGGCCAGCCAGCCGATGCCCGGCAGGTAGGCCTGCAGCCAGGCATGCGTGGTGCCGGCGCCGGTCATCGACTCGCCCTTGGTCTGGGCGGCGTTGTCGAGCGCGGCGTCGTAGAGGTAGCCGGAGACGAAGCGGGTGGCAATGCCCAGGCGCCGCGCGGCCTCCATCATCAGCAGGGCGTAGTCGCGGCAACTGCCGCTGCCCAGCGCCAGCGTGACGAGCGGCGTTTGCGTGCCTTCCTCGTCGCGCGCCTTGTATTCGAGGCTCTGGCCGATGTGCGCGTTCATGCGCGTGAGCACCTCGCGAGTGCTGTTGGGCTGGTCGGTGTGCAGGAACTGGTGGGCCCAGCGGATCAGCGTGCCCTGGTTGTCGTCGTCGTGGTGCGGGCGCAGGTAGTGTTCGAGGTCGAGGCGCTCTTGCACGGAATAAGCGAAGGGCAGGAATTCGGCGGCCGGGTCGAGCGCCAGTTGATCCTGCTGCGCCGGCACATGCTCGATGGTGAACGAGCAGACGATGCGCAGCTCAGTCGCTTCGCCCATGGGCTGTACCAGCGCGACGGAATTGGAGTGCGGGTCTTGAATGAGCCGGGTGAAGGCCTGCGGGCTCACCTGCAGGTCGGTGGCCAGCACGCGCAGATCGTGGCTGTCGCGCGGACGGAACATCACGCGGTGCAAGCCGAAGGTGACCGGCTTGTTGTAGCGATAGACGGTGGTGTGCTTGATGTCGTACTGGGTGGCCATGCGCCGCATTCTCATGCCTTCGCGTGGCAAAAGGGTGGATCGGCGAGGGCACATGCCGCAGAATCGGCGCCCGTCCGTGCCTTGCCCGGGTTCATTCGGGTTCATCCAGGAGATTCCGGCCCGCCATGTACTGCGCCACTTTCATCTTCGCCAAGAAGCAGTTCGACGACGAATTCCACCGTCTCGACCAGACCATCGCCGCGGCCGCGAAATCACTGCCCGGCTACCTGGGCGAGGAAACGTGGGAAAACCCGGGCAACGGGCTGGTGTCGAACGTCTACTACTGGGATTCGCTCGACAGCCTGCAGGCGCTGATCCGCCATCCCGTGCACCAGCAGGCCAAGGCCGCGCAGGCGAACTGGCTCGACGGGTACAAGGTGGTGATCTCCGAGGTGCTGCGCACCTACGGGGACAGCCGCATCGACCACATGCTGGCGCCCGTGGAGCAAGGCGCCGCATAGCCGGCATGTTCGAATCCCTCGGCCTCGTGCAGGTACTCGGCGGGCTGGCGATCGGCGTCTTCGCGGGCGCGATGGGCGGCCTGCTCGGCGTGAGCCCCGGCGGGGCGCTCGTGCCGGCGCTGGCGCTGATGCCCGGACTCGGCCAGCACGACGCGCAGGCCGTCTCGCTCGCCGCGCAGCTGCTGCCGACCAGCCTTGCCGGGTTCCTGCGCTACCGGGTGTCGGGGCACGGGGCGTCGTGGCGCACGGTGGCCTGGATCTCGCTCGGGTTCCTGGCCGGGGCCTGGCTGGGCGCGCGCGGTGCGAACCATCTGGCCGACGCGACGCTGCGGTGGATGTTCGTCGGCTACCTGCTGGTGCTGGCGACGCTGGTCGTGCTGAAGTCCCCCGCGAAGGCCGAAGGTAGCGCCGAGGCGCCCGGGGAGCCTCGCGGCGCGGCCGTGGCGCTGGTGGTCGTAGGTGTGGTGGCTGGTGCGTCGTCGGGCCTGCTCGGCATCGGCGGCGGGCTGGCCATCACGGCGTTGCTGACAGTCGCGCTGCACTACTCACAGCATCGGGCGCAGGCCGTGAGCCTTGCGGTGAATGCCTTGCCGCTCGCGCTGCCGGCCGTGCTCGTCTATGCGAGCGTGGCGAACGGGCTGCCCTGGGGCCTGCTGGTCTGCGTCGTGATCGGACTGTGGGTCGGCACGGCGGCCGGGGCGCGGCTTGCGACCCGGCTCGACGAGCGGACTCTGCGCAGGTACTTCTTCGTGCTGGTGATCTGCATGGCGCTGCTGATGGCGTATCGCGCGGCAGGCGCGGGCTGATTTCAGAGCCGTTGGGTGCCGAGCGCCCTGGCCAGCGTGGCCGGCAGCGGCAACGGCTCTGCGTGCCACTGCGCGGCCAGCAGTTCGGCGCACAACGCGGCGAAGCTCAGGCCGCGCGAGCCCAGCGCGGTGCAGGCCCAGAGGCCCTGAGCCTGCGCGTCGAGCGGGCCGACCAGCGGGCGACGGTCGCCGGAAGCGCAGCGAACGCCGACCCATGCATTGATCTCGTCACGCTTGAATTCATCGGCCAGCGCCTCGGCAGCCGCTGGATGCAGCCGGGCGAGGCGCTCGTGGTTCGCCGTGCCATCCGCTTCGGTGGGGTCGAGGCTGGTGCTGTCGCGGTCGAAGGTGGCGCCGGCCAGCCAGATCGGGGCCTCATCGCGTTCGCCGGGCACATGGGCGACCAGGTGGCCGTCGCCGTTGATCGGCGTGACGGGCAGGGCGGAGGCATCGTCGGGCATCGGGCCCCAGGCGACCTGTCCGCGCACGGGCTGCAAGGGGAGCCCGGGGGCGAAGCGGGCCGATTCGAAGCCGGCACAGACGACCACGCGGTCCGCGACGGTCAGCAAATCTCCGGCCGGGTCGAACAATTGCCAGCCGCCTGCATGACGTTCCAGCCGCGCCACCCGGCAACCGCCACGAAACTCGACGCCCGGCTGGCGCAGCCAGGCGGCGATCAGGCGCTGCGGCCGCACCCAGGCCGCGCGTGCATGCCAGAGCGCGGGCGTGTCGCCGGGCAGGCCGCTCGCGGCCAGCCGGTCGGCATCAGCGGGCCACGATTCGTTGGGTCCACTGCTGCTCCAGCCGGCGGGCACGCGGGTATCGCCATCGGGCCGGCGCTCGAGCACGCCGCTGGCGCGCCAGTCGCGGTCTTCTTCAAGCAGCCGCACCAGCTCAGCCCAGGTAGCGCGGATGCCGGCACGCGTGAGCCGCGAGAGCAGGGCGTCGTCGGGCGACACATGCGGCGCCAGCATGCCCACCGGCAATCCCGAAGCGCCGGAGGCGGGCCAGTCGGCCGCGTCGAGCACCGTCACCTGCCAGCCGCGCCGCGCGAGGCTCGCCGCCACGGCAGCGCCAGCGAGGCCTGCGCCGATGACGGCACAGCGTCCCGGCGTTTCGACGCGCTCCGGCGCGGGGCCGCGGCGGCGGACGGTCCAGGCGGGCGCGAACACGCCGCGCAGGCAGTCGCGTTTCGGCGGCAGGCCCGGATGCTTCTCCACCGTGAAACCGTATTGCTTCAGCGCGTCGCGGATCGCCCGTGCGATGGTCCAGGTGGCGATGCGCGTGCCTTGCCGGGCGAAGCGCGACACGGCCTTGAGCGTGTCTTCGGACCACATGGCCGGGTTCTGCTGCGGGCTGAAGCCGTCCAGGAAGATGCTGTCGGCCTCGAAGCGCTGGGCGCGCAGCATCGCCTGCACGTCACCGATGCACAGCGTGAGCAGCACGCGCCCTTCGTCGAAGGCCAGCCGGTGGAAGCCTGGCAGCAGCCCGTGCCATTGCGCGGCCAGTTCGCGGGCAAGTGAAACCAGCTCGGGATAGGCCTCGGCGCCGCGCAGCAAGTCGTCGGCCGAAACCGGGTGCGCCTCGACCGAGACGAAATGCAGCAAGCGTGGCCGCGCCGGGTCGGCGCGCCAGGCCTGCCAGGTTGTCAGGAAATTGAGGCCAAGACCGAATCCGGTTTCGAGAATCCGCCATTGCGGCTGCCCGGGCCAGGCTTGGGGCAGGCCGCAGCCGCCCAGGAACACACGGCGCGACTGCGCCAGTGCCCCGGTTTCGGTGTGATAGATGTCGTCGAAGCGCTCGCTGCGGGGAACGCCGTCGGCGCGCCAGGCGACGGGCTCGGCGGCCAAGACAGGCTCAGTTCGTGGGGGGGACGTAGCCTTGCGCCACGTCGGCGCCTTCGCCGAAGAAATGCTTTTCCATCTGCCGCGCCAGGTACTGGCGGGCGCGCAGATCGGCCAGGTTCAGCCGGTTTTCGTTGACCAGCATGGTCTGCTGCTTGAGCCAGGCGGCCCATGCTTCCTTGCTGACGTTCTCCCAGAGGCGCTTGCCCAGTTCGCCTGGGTAGGGGGGAAAGTCGAGCCCTTCGGCCTCTTTGCCGAGCTTGATGCACTGAACCATGCGTGCCATATCGATTGCCTTTGAACGGGAAATGTGGGGAGACGGGAGAAAAAAGCGGGGAGCGGCTGCTTAGTTGATTTGGCTATTTAGAACTGAAAACTTGGTCGTTCCAGTTTCTATATGTCGTATTGAGAATACGCAGCTTCATCGATATGCCTTTTAAGAGCAAGACACCATGAGCCTCCGCCGCGACTTTATCAAGCTTTCCCTGGGTGCCGGCGTGGCCGGTGCCATGGCCCTGTCGGCGTTGCCGACGTTCGCCCAGGGCCCCGTGACGCTGCTGAACGTGTCCTACGACCCGACGCGCGAGCTCTACGTGGACTACAACCAGGCCTTCGCCAAGTACTGGAAGGCCAAGACCGGCCAGGACGTGACGGTCAAGCAGTCGCACGGCGGCTCGGGCAAGCAGGCCCGCTCGATCATCGACGGCATCGACGCCGACGTGGCCACGCTGGCGCTGGGCGGCGACATCGATGCGCTCGTTTCGCACGGCGGCCTGGTCAAGGCCGACTGGCAGAAGCGCCTGCCGCACAACTCCGCCCCCTACACCTCGACCATCGTGTTCCTGGTGAAGAAGGGCAACCCCAAGGGCCTGAAGGACTGGGACGACCTGGTCAAGCCCGGTGTGCAGGTGATCACCCCCAACCCCAAGACCTCGGGCGGCGCCCGCTGGAACTACCTGGCCGCGTGGGAATTCGCCAAGCGCAAGTACGGTGGCGATGCAAAGGCCAAGGAATACATCGGCAACCTGTTCAAGAACGTGCCCGTGCTCGACACCGGCGCGCGTGGCGCGACGATCACCTTCGTGCAGCGCGGCGTGGGCGACGTGCTGCTGGCCTGGGAGAACGAAGCCTTCCTGGCGCTGAAGGAATTCGGCCCCGAGAAGTTCGAGATCGTGGTGCCTTCCATCTCCATCCTGGCCGAGCCCAGCGTGTCGGTGGTCGACAAGGTCGTCGACAAGAAGGGCACGCGCGCCGTGGCCGAGGAGTACCTGAAGTACCTGTACTCGGATGAAGGCCAGGACATCGCCGGCCGCAACTTCTACCGCCCGACCTCCGACAAGGCCAAGGCCAAGTACGACAAGCAGTTCCCCAAGCTGACACTGGTGACCATCGACCAGGCCTTCGGCGGCTGGGCGAAGGCCGACAAGGAGCACTTCGCCGACGGCGGCTCCTTCGACCAGATCTACACGGCAAAGCAGAAGTAAGCCGATCCGCTGCCGAGCCGGCAGTGCACGGCGCCCGTCCAGCGGGCGCCGTGGCCCGGCTCACCCTGAATTCCTGAAGAAAACAGAAAGCCTCCCGTGTCCGTTCTCCTGATTGCCGGCAGCCCCACGGCCCCGTCCCGCTCCACAGCCCTGCTCGATGCGGTGGGTGAGCGGCTGGCCCAGCGGCATGCGCGAATCGAGCGGCTCGCCGTGCGCGAGTTGCCCGCGCAGGCGCTGCTGCTCGCGGAGTGGAACCACCCGGCCATCGAGCGCGCCATCGCCCAGGTGGCGGCAGCGCGCGTGATCGTTGTGGCCACGCCGGTCTACAAGGCGGCCTACAGCGGTCTGCTCAAGGTTTTTCTCGACCTGCTCTCGCAGAACGCGCTGAAGGGCAAGACGGTGCTGCCGCTGGCCACCGGCGGCAGCCCGCACCACATGCTCGCGCTCGACTACGCGCTGCGCCCTGTGCTGCAGTCACTGTCGGCACGCCACATCCTGCCGGGCGTGTACGCCAGCGAATCGCAAATCGCGCTGACGCCCGAGAACGCCTACCAGGTGCACAACGACCTGGCCGAACGGCTCAACGAGGCCGTAGAAGTGCTGGCCACCGAGGGCCTCAAGCTGCCCGCAACCCACGGCTTCGAGCCGGTGCCGTTTTCCCGCGTGCGATGTAGCGTCTGACGAGCGGGTTCTTCAACGAACCCGGCTCTCCCGCCAGACCCATCCCCGTCCTCTTTTTCGAAACCGCCTGTGCGCGGCAAGGGGGCGGCTTTGCCTGAAGTTTTTGCAGACCAAGGAATCCACGCATGAACCCCGTTGCAACCGAAGACTCCGTGCTCGAGGTGCCGCCGCGCTCCTTCTGGCGCGGCCTGCGCGATCTGCTGATCAGTGCCGTCGTGGTCAGCGCCACCGCGCTGATCGTCAGTTTCATCTCCGCCGCATCGGCCCATGCCCAGGGCAACCAGGGCAACCAGGGCAAGGGCGAGCTGCGCATCGGCTACCAGAAGTCGGCCAGCCTGTTCGTGCTGCAGAAGGCGCAGGGCACGCTCGAGAAGAAGCTCGCCCCGCTGGGCTTCGGCGTGAAGTGGGTCGAGTTCCCGGCCGGCCCTCAGTTGCTCGAAGGCCTGAATGTTGGCGCGGTCGACGTCGGCTACGTCGGCGAGGCGCCGCCCATCTTCGCGCAGGCTGCAGGAGCCAAGTTCGTCTACTTCGGCTACGACCCGGCCGCGCCGCGCGCCGAAGCCATCCTCGTCACGAAGGATTCGCCCATCAAGTCCGTCGCCGACCTCAAGGGCAGGAAGGTCGCGCTCAACAAGGGCAGCAACGTGCATTACCTGCTCGTGAAGCAGCTCGAGAAGAACGGCCTGAAGCTCTCCGACATCCAGCCCGTCTACCTCGCGCCCGCCGACGGCCGCGCCGCCTTCGAGAGCAGGAACGTCGATGCATGGGTGATCTGGGATCCGTTCCAGGCCGCCGCCGAGAAAGCCACCGGCGCACGCGTGCTGGCCGACGGCACGCCCGAGGTGGTCAACAACTACCAGTACTACCTGGGCGAGCGCGGCTTCGTGAAGAACAACCCGAAGATCATCGACGCGCTGTTCGCCGACTCGGTCGAGCAGGGCATCTGGCTCAAGAAGAACCTGCGCCAGGCGGCCGAGCTCATCGCTCCGCTGCAGGGCCTGCCGGTCGACGTGGTCGAGCTGGCGCTGCGCCGCTACGAGTTCAACGTGAAGCCGATCACGCCGGCCGTCGCTGCCGACCAGCAAAAGATCGCAGACACCTTCTTCGCGCTGAAGCTCATTCCCAAGCCCATCAAGGTCAGCGACGCCGTGGTCACGGCGCAGCCCTGAGGCATTCACCGGATCGGATCCCCTGAACCCATGACACGCATCTCCATTCCCCGCCGCCGCCTGATCCAGGGCGCGGCCGCCGCCATCGCGCTGCCTTCCTCGTTCGCCGCGCTGGCGCAGGCACCCGCGCGCCAGTTCCGCATTGGCCACCAGAAGGGCTATCTCACGCTGCTCAAGGGCCGAGGCACGCTCGAAAAGCGTCTGGCGCCGCTCGGCGTGAGCGTGAAGTGGACCGAGTTCACCGCAGGCCCCGTACAGCTCGAGGCGCTGAACGTCGGCTCCATCGACTTCGGCGACGTGGGCGAGGCACCGCCGATCTTCGCGCAGGCCGCCGGCGCGCCGCTGGCCTACGTGGGCGCAACCGTGCCGCGTCCGCAGTCGGAGGCGGTGCTGGTGCCCAAGGGTTCCTCCATCAAGACGGTGGCTGAGCTCAAGGGCAAGAAGATCGCGCTCAACAAGGGCTCGAACGTCCACTACTTCATCGTCAAGCTGGCTGAAAAGCACGGCCTTTCGTACGCCGACCTGAACCTGGTCTACCTGCCGCCCGCCGATGCGCGTGCCGCCTTCGAGAAAGGCTCGGTCGACGCATGGGTGATCTGGGATCCGTTCCTCGCCGCGGCCGAGAAGTCGCTCGAGGCGCGCGTGCTGGCCGACGCGACGGGCGTGGTCGGCAACCGTGCCTACTACTTCTCCTCGCTCGACTACGTGGCGAAGAACGCCGACGTGCTGGCCATCGCGATCGAGGAGCTCAACAAGGTCGACGTCTGGGGCGCCGCCAACAAGGGCGACCTGGCCGGCGAGCTGGCCACGCTCTGGGGCCTGCCGAAGCCGGTGGCGGAACTGTCGGTGAACCGCTCGGCCTACGGCACCGCGCCGATCACCAAGGCCATCCTGGCCGAGCAGCAGAAGATCGCCGACACCTTCTTCGAGCTCAAGCTGATCCCGAAGAACATCAACGTGCTCGAAGCCGCCGGCGCTGGAGTCGCGTGATGCAGATCTTCTGGTTCCTCCCCACGCACGGCGACAGCCGCTACCTCGGCACCACCGAGGGCGCGCGCCCCATCGACCTGGCCTACCTGCAGCAGATCGCCGGCGCGGCCGACAACCTCGGCTACGAAGGCGTGCTGATCCCGACGGGCCGCTCGTGCGAAGACCCCTGGGTGATCGCCTCCAGCCTGATCGGCGCGACGAAGAAGCTCAAGTTCCTGGTGGCGGTGCGCCCCGGGCTGCACCAGCCCAGCCTGGCCGCGCGCATGGCCGCGACCTTCGACCGGCTCTCGGGCGGACGCCTGCTCGTGAATCTCGTGACCGGCGGCGACCAGGCCGAACTCGAGGGCGACGGCGTGTACCTCGACCACGCGGCGCGCTACGAGCAGTCGGCAGAGTTCATCCGCATCTGGCGCGAGATCATCGCGCGCAGCCACGAAGGACAGGCCTTCGACTACGAGGGCAAGCACCTGAGCGTGAAGGGCGCGAAGCTGCTGTACCCGCCGGTGCAGAAGCCGTATCCGCCGGTGTGGTTCGGTGGCTCCTCGGCCGCCGCGCACGACCTCGCTGCCGAGCAGGTCGACGCGTACCTCACCTGGGGCGAGCCGCCCGCCGAGGTCGCGAAGAAGATCGCCGACGTGCGGGCCCGCGCGCAGCGCCAGGGCCGCAAGGTCGAGTTCGGCATTCGCCTGCACGTGATCGTGCGCGAGACCGAAGATGCCGCCTGGAAGGCCGCCGAGGAACTCATCAGCCGCGTGGACGACGAGACCGTGATCCGCGCGCAGGCCGCCTTCGCGCGCATGGATTCGGAAGGACAGCGCCGCATGGCCGCATTGCATGCGGGCGGCGCGAAGCGCTCGCGCGCCGAGCTGGAGATCGCGCCGAACCTCTGGGCCGGTGTGGGCCTGGTTCGCGGCGGCGCGGGCACGGCACTGGTCGGCGACCCGAAGACCGTCGCGGCTCGCATCGAGGAATACGCGGCGCTCGGGCTCGACAAGTTCATCCTCTCTGGCTACCCGCACCTCGAAGAGGCCTATCGCTTCGCCGAGCTGGTGTTCCCGCTGCTCTCGCGCAAGGCGAAGACGCAGCTGGCCGGCGGCTCGCTGAGCGGGCCTTTCGGCGAGGTCGTCGCGAATCTCGACGCGCCTTCGCGCCTCGTTTCCCAAAGCTGAAGGAACGCCATGACCGAACAAGTTCAGGAACTGCCGGCGGTGGCGCCCGTGGAAAACACGGGGAACGCGCTCAGGAGTTTCGCCATCAACGTGGCGAAGCGGCTCGTGCCGTGGCTGGTGCCGGTGGGGCTCATCGTCTTCTGGCAGATCGCGTCGTCGCTGGGCTGGCTCAGCACGCGGGTGCTGCCGGCGCCCATCGACGTGGTCAAGGCTGCATGGAACCTCACGGTGTCCGGCGAGCTGTGGACGCACGTGAAGGTCAGCGCGGGCCGCGCGCTCCTGGGGCTGGCCATCGGCGGCGGGGCGGGGTTGTTGCTGGGCCTGCTGACCGGCTCGGTGAAGTTCGCCGAGACGCTGCTCGACTCCACCATCCAGATGGTGCGCAACATTCCGGCGCTGGCGCTGATCCCGCTGGTGATCTTGTGGTTCGGCATCGACGAGTCGGCCAAGCTGTTTTTGATCTCGGTGTCGGTGTTCTTCCCGATCTACCTGAACACCTTCCATGGCATCCGCAACGTGGATCCGCAGCTCATCGAGATGGGCCGCACCTACGGACTCTCGCGCTGGCAGCTGTATCGCGAGGTGATCCTGCCGGGGGCGCTGTCGTCGATTTTGGTGGGGCTGCGCTTCTCGCTGGGCCTGATGTGGGTGATTTTGATCGTGGCGGAGACCATCTCGGCGCAGGCCGGCATCGGCTACCTCACGATGAACGCCCGTGAGTTCCTGCAGACCGACATCGTGCTGGTGGGCATCCTGCTGTACGCGCTGCTCGGCAAGCTGGCCGACCTGTTCGCGCGCGGGCTGGAGCAGTGGTGGCTTCGCTGGCACCCCGGCTATCAGAAGAAGGCGAAGTGAGGGCAGGGGAATGACGCATTCAACGATCTCCCGCCGCGCGGCCATCGCGACGCTCGCCGCGCTCGGCTCGGGCGCAGTGCTCGCGCAGGGCGTGGCCAGCCGGCCCGCCACCGTGCGGCTCGGCTACCAGAAGTCGTCGACGCTCATCGCCGTGCTGAAGACGCAGGGCGTGCTCGAGAAACAGCTCGCGCCGCTGAACGTCACGCTCAGCTGGCACGAGTTCACCAGCGGCTTGCCGCTGCTGGAGGCGCTGAACCTCGACAACCTCGACATCAGCGCCGACGTGGCCGACACGGTGCCCGTGTTCGCCCAGGCGGCCGGTGCCGACCTGACCTTTCTCGCGCAGGAGGCGCCTTCGCCATCGGCGCAGGCCGTCGTGGTGCGCGAGGACTCGCCCATCAGGACCGTGGCCGATCTCAAGGGCAAGAAGGTCGGCTTCGCGAAGGCGGCCGGCGCGCACTACCTGCTGATCGCCGTGCTCGACAAGGCCGGCCTGTCGTTCAGGGACATCGAGCCCGCCTACCTCACGCCGGCCGACGGCCGTGCCGCATTCGAGAAGGGTGCCATCGACGCCTGGGTGGTGTGGGACCCGTTCCTCGCCGCCGCCCAGCGCCAGTCGAAGGTGCGTGTGCTGGCCGATGGTGCTGGCATCGCGTCGTACCAGCGTTACTACCTTGCGAGCAGCAAGTTCGCGAAGGCGCGGCCCGACGTGCTGCGCGTGGTCTACGCCGAGCTGGAGAAGACGGGCAAGTGGGTCAAGCAGAACCCGAAGGAGGCGGCCACGCTGCTGTCGCCCGTGTGGGGCCTGGACGCCGCGACCATCGAGCAGGCCAACGCCCGCCGCAGCTACGCGGTGCGGCCGGTAGTGCCCGAGGGGCTGGGCGAGCAGCAGCGCATCGCCGACGCCTTCCTCGCCGAGAAGCTGCTGCCAAGAAAAATCGATGCGCTGAACGTGGCGCTGTTCAAGCCGGGAGCCTGAAGAAAATCATGAGTGCCGTACTGAAAGACATCCAACCTCAGGCTCAACCGCAAGCCATCGCTGGCGGCGTGCGCCTCGAGGCGCGCAACCTGCACAAGCGCTACGGCGTGCGCGAGGTGCTGCGCAACACGCGCCTGGCCATCGAGCCGGGCCAGTTCATCGCCATCGTCGGGCGCAGCGGCTGCGGCAAGAGCACGCTGCTGCGGCTCATCGCGGGCCTCGAGGAGCCGAGTTCCGGCGCCCTCTACACCGACGGCAAGGCCGTGCACGGCCTGCACGACGACACCCGCATCATGTTCCAGGAGGCACGCCTCCTGCCGTGGCGGCGCGTGCTCGACAACGTGACGCTGGGCCTGCCGAACGACGCCAAGGCGCGCGGCAAGGAAGTGCTCGCGCAGGTGGGCTTGGCCGACCGCGAGAACGAGTGGCCGGCGCGACTTTCGGGTGGCCAGCGCCAGCGCGTGGCACTGGCCCGTGCGCTGGTGCACCACCCGCGCCTGCTGCTGCTCGACGAACCGCTGGGCGCGCTCGACGCGCTCACGCGCATCGAGATGCACCGCCTCATCGAGAACCTGTGGCAGCGCCACCGCTTCACTGCGCTGCTGGTGACGCACGACGTGCAGGAGGCCGTGGCGCTGGCCGACCGCGTGATCCTGATCGAGGACGGACGCATCGCCCTCGACGAGAACATCGCGCTGGCCCGTCCGCGCTCGCAGGGCGACCCGGCATTCGCCGCGATCGAAAAACGAATCCTCGACAGGGTGCTGCAGAAGTCCGAAGAGACCGAACCCGAGAGCACCGACGCCAGCTGGCTCGCAACCCCGGCGCATGCATTGCGCTGGGCGATCTGACGAGCCTCTTCATCCATCAGCCCATTTGAAAGGCAGTCGCATGTCGCAGAACTGGAAATTCGAAACCCTGTCGGTCCACGCCGGCTATTCGCCCGACCCGACCACCCGCGCCGTGGCGCCGCCGATCTACCAGACGGTCGCCTACGCCTTCGACAGCGCCCAGCACGGCGCCGACCTGTTCGACCTGAAGGTGCCGGGCAACATCTACACCCGCATCAACAACCCGACGCAGGACGTGCTGGAGCAGCGCGTGGCCGCGCTCGAAGGCGGCATCGCAGCGCTGGCGCTGGCCTCGGGCCAGGCTGCCGTGACCTACGCGATCCAGACCATCGCCGAGGCCGGCGACAACATCGTCAGCAGCACGGCACTCTATGGGGGCACCTACAACCTGTTCGCCCACACGCTGCCGCAGTTCGGCATCACCACGCGCTTCGCGGACCACCGCGATCCGGCCAGCTTCGAGAAGCTGTTCGACGAACGGACCAAGGCGGTGTTCGTCGAGTCGCTGGGCAACCCGGCGGGCAACGTGACCGACATCGCGGCCATCGCCGAGATCGCGCATCGCAACGGCGTGCCGTTGATCGTCGACAACACCGTGCCTTCGCCGTACCTGAGCCGACCCATCGAGCATGGTGCCGACATCGTGGTGCACTCGCTCACCAAGTACCTCGGCGGCCACGGCACCAGCATCGGTGGCGCGATCGTCGATTCGGGCAAGTTCCCCTGGGCGGAGCACAAGCAGCGCTTCAAGCGTCTGAACGAGCCCGACGTGAGCTACCACGGCGTGGTCTACACCGACGCGCTGGGCCCGGCCGCCTACATCGGCCGCGCGCGCGTGGTGCCGCTGCGCAACACGGGCGCGGCCATCTCGCCGTTCAACGCCTTCCTGATCCTGCAGGGCATCGAGACCCTGGCGCTGCGCGTGGACCGCATCAGCGACAACGCATTGCGGGTGGCGCAGCACCTGAAGACGCACAAGGCGGTGAAGTGGGTCAACTACGCGGCGCTCGAAGACCACCCGGACCACGCGCTCGCCAAGAAGTACCTCGGCGGCAAGGCCAGCGGCGTGCTGACCTTCGGCATCGGCTCGGGTCGCGAGGGTGGGGCGAAGTTCCTCGATGGGCTGAAGCTCTTCACCCGCCTCGTGAACATCGGCGATGTGCGCTCGCTGGCCACGCACCCGGCATCGACCACGCACAGGCAGCTGTCGCCCGAGGAGCTGGCCCGCGCCGGCGTCACCGAGGACACGGTGCGCCTGTCCGTCGGCATCGAGCACATCGACGACCTGATCGCCGACCTCGACCAGGCATTGGCCGCCGCGTCGAATTGAAGAGAGACTTTTTGCAAGAACCATGAACACACTGCAAGCCATTCCCGAAGCCGCGCTGGACCAGCTGTTCCGCAAGGCCCGCACCGTGCACGCCTTCAAGCCCGTGCCCGTGACCGACGAGGTCATCCACAAGCTCTATGACCTGCTCAAGTGGGGGCCGACCGCCTATAACGCCCAGCCGGCGCGCTACGTGTTCGTGCGCAGCGAGGAGGCCAAGGCGAAGCTGAAGCCGGCCGTGTCCGCGGGCAACACCGCGCAGACGCTGGCGGCCGGCGTCACGGTGATCGTGGCGCACGACACGCGCTTCTACGAGCACCTGCCGAGCCTCTTCCCGGCCTACGACGCCAAGCCCTTCTTCGAAAAAAGCGCCGAAGCGGCGCAGGCCACGGCCTTTCGCAACAGCAGCCTGCAGGGCGCCTACCTGATCCTCGCGGCGCGGGCGCTTGGCCTCGACGCCGGCCCGCAGTCGGGCTTCAACGCGGACCTGGTCGACAAGGCCTTCTTCCCCGACGGGCGCTATCGAGCGAACTTCCTCGTCAACCTCGGCGTGGCCGACCACGCTGGCACTTTCGAGCGCGGCCCGAGGCTCGCGTTCGACGACGTGGCGGAGATCGTCTGATCTCGTGCTTTTCCTCAACGAATTCCCTCAACCTGAAAGAGAACCCATCATGTCCATCCAAGCCATCAACGTGCGCAACCAGTTCAAGGGCAAGGTCCGCGAAATCATCCGCGGCGACGTCGTCTCCGAAGTCGACGTCGAAACCGCCTGGGGCATCGTCACCTCGGTCATCACCACGCGCTCGGTCGACGAGCTGCAGTTGAAGGTGGGCTCCGACGTGGTTGCGCTCGTGAAGTCCACCGAGGTTTCGATCGCGAAGCTCTGACGGACCCTCGGGCATCTGCGACGACCCGGCGCTGTCATGGCGCCGGGTTTTTTCGTTTCTGGCGCCCGTGTTTTCAGCGGTTTACAGGGTGTCAACTCATCGACTGTGCTGAATTTTGGAAATCGTCCGAATCTTTTAGAGGCCTGAATCTTCTTTGAAGGTGTCGCAATAGCATGCGCCGCGAAGTCGTGTTCCGCACATCGATGCGGGTCGTGACTTCGCGAATGCATTCAATCAAACACTTCAGGGAGGAACCGCATGCTCGTTGAAATTGACGAACATGGAATGATCAGCCACGCGCGAGTGAGGCACGCCCGCAGTCCGCAGATCGAGCGAGGGAAGAGGGCTGGGGCGATCACTGGCATCGTGGTGCACCAGACGGATGCCGATACTTCGGCGTCTTCATTGAACAGCTACAAGCGGACCAAGGCGAACGGGGCGCACTTTCTCATCGACAAGGATGGGACGATTTATCAGACGGCGGCGATCTATCAGAGGACGAATCACGTGGGGCCGTTGAAGGCGCGATGCTTGACTGCGGGGAAATGTAGCCCGAGCGATTTCAAGAACATCGGGGCGGAGGGTATGCATCGCATCGAGATGCGCAAGCCGCCAGGCGAACGCTATCCGAACAACATGGAGGCCATCGGAATCGAGATAGTTGGCAGGGCTAGGTTGCCTGCGGGGTTCCAACCAATTGGCAAGCAGATCGAATGGTCGCTCGAAAAAATTCGAGGCGAACACGGCATATTCGACGAGCCTACCGCAGCCCAGAATCAAGCTCTTTCTTGGCTAGTCAGCGTACTCGCAGACTCGATAAAGATTGGATCGGCCGAAGTATTTCGTCATCCCGTGGTCAGCAGCAAGAACATAACGGAGGCGCGGGGCGCGAATTGGAAGCTGCCCGTACAGACACCATGAAAAAGACCAACATTCTCACAATCACAGCTGTACTGGGTGCGGTGGCCGCGGCGCTTCCGGCGCAGGCCGCTGACAAGAGATATCCGACCGCATATGTGCAGGAAATTGAGGTCACAAGGCCTTCACAGCGAAACATTGCTTGGGAGAACAAGGATTTTCTCAATTGCGACGACGTTGTATTGACTGAAGAAGATGTGCGCTACGCCTTGCGGTATATGCGGAGAGTTTCGTGGAAAGGATACGACCCTGAAAAAGTGGGCGCCACAGGATGTGAAGGAGAGGCGCTCGTTACGTTCAAGAACGGGAGGGTTCTTGTCATGGGCATCGAGCCCGATGGACGAATTGGCACTGCGGAATACGATGCAAAGATGAGGGTTGTTGCCGGCTCCACGAGCTTCTACGAATGCGGCCCTTGCCGGGATCGCAAGATGGCCCTTTTGAAAGACGCGCTGAACCGCGCGGACGAGCGAAGGCTCAGGAAGCTGGTCGAGGAAGGCCAGCTCTCTGCCAGCGAAGCAGAGTTCCGGTTGAAGAGGATGCGGGCTGATAGGGACAAGCCCTGAGGTCCTGTCAGTTCGTCTTCTGGAGGCCCACTACGGTGGGCTGATCGTAACAACACTATGAAAAAGACAATCGATTTGATGGCCGTCGCGGCGCTGCTCTTCGCCGTGGGATATCCGGCAAATGCCGCCGACAAGCGATACCGGATTGATTCAGTAAAAAGCATCGAGGTCATCGAACCCTCCAACGGGTCTGTGTGGGAGAACAAGGATCTCCTGGATTGCTCCGATGTTGTCCTGACTGAAGATGATGTGCGATATGCGCTGCGTCACATACGCAGGGTCACGGAGAAGGCGTTTTTCAGCGAGAAGACGGAGAGGACAGGGTGTTCAGGCGGTGCTTCCGTCACCTTCAGCAATGGAAAGATCATCGTCATCGGGGTCGAGCCCACGGGGAGGATCAACATCTTCGAAGCGGACGCGAAGCTCGAACCTACCGGTGCTCCTGAAAGCTACTACGAATGCGATCCGTGCAGGACGCGCAAGATGATCCTTCTGCAGGACGCTTTCGATCGTGCTGATGAGCGCAGGCTAAAGAAACTGGTGGGGCAGGGACGAGTCTCTTCTGCCGAAGCGGAACTCCTGCTGCAGAAGGCGCGCTCGGCGCGTAAGGGACCTTGATGCGCAGGATCAAAAATCTCGTGGCCAGTGCTCTAGTCGGGGCGGCGGGAATGTCTTCAGCACAGGCCGCTGATCCGAGATACCCCATCGCTTACGTGCAAATGGTGAAGATCACCGTCCCTTCAGGCAGGACTGCCTGGGAGAACAAGGACTTTCTGAACTGCGACGACGTAGTGCTGACGGATGAGGATGTCCGCTATGCGTTGCGGCATATGCGAAGGGTTTCCTGGGGGGCCTACGATCCCGAAAATACGGATACCACAGGGTGTGAAGGAGAGGCGATCGTTACTTTCAAGAACGGAAAAATCCTTGCCATGGGGATTGAGCCAAACGGACGAATCAGCACTGGAGAGTTCTACGCAGGAATGAAGCCGACGGCGAGTCCACCGAATTTCTACGAGTGTGACCCTTGCAGGAAGCGCAAGATGGCGCTTCTGAAAGATGCGCTATACCGCGCGGATGAGCGAAGACTCAAGAAGCTGGTTGCAGAGGGTCAACTCTCCGCCAGCGAAGCGGAGCTTCGGTTGAAGAGGACTCGAGACGAGCGCGACAAGCCCTGACATTTCGACCAATGCGTCGCCTGCCCCGAGAACCCGCCACGGCGGGTTTTCTTTTGTCGGTTCTCCATGGAAGGTCCGCTTAGTCGGCCCACGCATTTGAAACTGCAAACAGCTTCCTTCCCCCCCACGACGCGCCTCGCAGAATCTTCCGGATCCCCCGAAACAGGACCTCCGATGAGCGCCATTCTTTCTTCCGCAGCCCCTGCGCAGGACGCGCAGGGCCACGAACTCGACATCGTCCGCCAGGCCGGCCACATCGGCGCCGAGGTGCGCGGCGTGCGCCTCTCGGGTGCGCTGCAGCCCGAGGTATTCGGTGCCATCAAGGCCGCGCTGCTCAGGCACAAGGTGCTCTTCTTCCGCAGCCAGCAGCATCTGGACGATGCCCAGCAGGAGGCCTTCGGCCGCCTGTGGGGCGAGCTGGTGCCGCATCCGACCGTGCCTTCGAAAGACGGCACGCGGCTGCTGGAGCTCGACTCGCGCCATGGCGGCCGCGCCAATTCGTGGCACACCGACGTGACCTTCGAGGTTGCCTATCCGCAGGTTTCGATCCTGCGCGCGGTGGTGATCCCGGCCTATGGCGGCGACACGGTCTGGGCCAACACGGTGGCGGCCTACGAGAGCCTGCCGGACGATCTCAAGGCGTTGGCGGACCGGCTGCGCGCCATCCATGGCAACGACTACGACTACGCCGCCTCGCGCTCGCCCTCCGATCTCGACGAGAAGGGCACCAGGCGCTACAGGAGCGTGTTCACGCGCCGCCTGCTCGAGGCCGAGCACCCGGTGGTGCGCGTGCACCCCGAAACCGGTGAGCGCAGCCTGGTGCTGGGCCATTTCGTGAAGCGGCTGGCCGGCCATTCCACGCAGGACTCCGGCCATCTGCTGAGCGTGCTGCAAAGCCACGTGCATCGCCTCGAGAACACGGTGCGCTGGCGCTGGACCCAGGGCGACGTGGCGATCTGGGACAACCGGGCCACGCAGCACTACGCAATCAACGACTACGGCGACCAGCACCGCGTGGTGCGTCGCGTGACCATCGCCGGCGACGTGCCGTACGGTGTGGATGGCACCAGGAGCGTGGACCTGACCGCCCCGGCCGTGCGCGCCGCGGAGGCTGCCGGAACGGCTGCCTGAGCCCATCTTCTATAGATCGGATGGTTGTTAGGAATCGACTTTTCAGTTGTTTGAGCTTCGGCACCCGGCTCCTACAGTGGTGGTTATCGCCATCAAGGCGTATCCAACGCACAACAGGAGCCTCACAGCATGTCAGTGGAAGTTGAAGAAGAACTCGTGGTCTTGCCCGAAGCACTGGAACAGGCGCGCGCCAGGGCCGCCGAAGGAAATTGGCCTTATGCGGGCGGCGTGACGCCGCCGGTGGCATGGGAGCTGGTGCAAAAAGGCCAGGCCATGCTGGTCGATGTGCGTTCCGGCGAGGAGCGCAAGTTCGTCGGCCACGTGCCCGAGAGCCTGCATGTGGCCTGGGCCACGGGCACGGCGCTCACGCGCAATCCGCGCTTCGTGCGCGAACTCGAGGCCAAGCTGGCGAAGGAGGGCGGCAAGGATGCCGTGGCGCTGCTGCTTTGCCGCAGCGGCAAGCGCTCCGCACTGGCTGCAGAGGCGGCTGCAAAGGCCGGCTTCACGAACGTCTTCAATGTCCTCGAAGGTTTCGAGGGCGAGATCGACGAGCACCAGCACCGCGGCATCGCGGACGGCTGGCGCTTCCACAAGCTGCCCTGGGTGCAGGACTGAGCCCACCCCACACAAGACGTTCCCGGGAGAAAACACACATGGCCCATTTCGAGGTAAGCGACATCGTGCGCGCGCTACATGGCGTGCGCGACGAATGGCGCGACTCGCAGCGCCGCTCGCGCGAGCCCGGCGCCCGCGAGTTTCCGTCGCGCGATGCGCTCGCGCAGATCGTCGAGTCGCTTAAAGGCGCGCTGTTTCCGATGCGGCTCGGCCCGCCGGACTTGCGCCACGAGAGCGAAGATTTCTACGTCGGCCACACGCTCGACGCAGCCCTGCAGGCGCTGCTGGCGCAGGCGCGGCTGGAACTGAACTTCAACGCGCGCCACGAGCCACGCCCCGCGAGCGAGATCGACGACACCGCCACCGAGGCCGTGCGCCGCTTCGCCAATGCACTGCCGGGTCTGCGCCGCCTGCTCGACAGCGACGTGCTCGCCGCCTACCAGGGCGACCCGGCCGCGCGCAGCGTCGACGAAGTGCTGCTGTGCTATCCCGGCGTGCTCGCGATGATCCATCACCGTCTTGCGCACGAGCTCTACAAGCTCGGGTTGCCGCTGCTGGCACGCATCGTGGCCGAGCTGTCGCATGCGCAGACCGGCATCGACATCCACCCGGGCGCGCAGATCGACGCGGGCTTCTTCATCGACCATGGCACGGGTGTCGTGATCGGCGAGACGGCCGTCATCGGCAAGCGCGTGCGGCTGTACCAGGCCGTCACGCTGGGTGCCAAGCGCTTTCCGACCGATACCGAAGGCAACCTGCAGAAGGGCCTTCCGCGGCATCCTGTGGTGGAGGACGACGTGGTGATCTACGCCGGCGCGACCATCCTCGGGCGCGTGACGCTCGGCAAGGGCGCCGTCATCGGCGGCAATGTGTGGATCACCGACGACGTGCCTCCGGGCGCGAGCGTCACGCAGGCCAGTTTGCAGAACGCACCGAAGGCAGGGGGAGCGGCATGAAAGCGTTTGTCGAAGACTTTGGCGTGACCATCCGCCAGCTGCGCGAGGACAGGGGCTGGTCGCAGGAGGAGCTGGCCGAGCGTTCCGATCTGAACCGCTCCTACGTGGGCGAGATCGAGCGCGGCCGCGTCATTCCGTCGATCGTCACGGCGCAGAAGCTCGCCACCGCGCTCGGCATCAACATGGTCGGCCTGCTCATGCGCTGCGAGCAGCTGGAGCAGTCGCGCCTTGCGCGAAGGATCAACTTGGCGGCTATAGCCTGTTGAGGGAAAACCCGTGGCCGCCGGACACTGGCGGCCACTTTTTTTCTCAACCACGGAGCCCTGATTCATGAGCGCAACAGTTGGTGGTACGACCGCCCTTGGCGACAACGCCGCAAGACAGCTGGCCAATGCCACCAAGACAGTTCCCCAACTCGAGACCATCAGCCCGCGCTGGCTGACGCACCTGCTGCAGTGGGTGCCGGTGGAGGCGGGCATCTACCGCGTCAACAAGGTCAAGAACCCGGAGTCGATCAAGGTCACCTGCACCTCGCGCGAAGAAGAAAACCAGCTGCCGCGCACCTTCGTCGACTACGAGGAGAACCCGCGCGAGCACTACCTCAATGCCGTGAGCACCGTGCTCGACGTGCACACCCGCATCTCCGACCTCTACAGCAGCCCGCACGATCAGATCAAAGAACAGCTGCGCCTGACGATCGAGACGATCAAGGAGAACCAGGAGAGCGAGCTCATCAACAACCCCGACTACGGCCTGCTGGCCCAGGTGTCGGAAGAGCAGCGCATCTTCCCGCTGACTGGCGCGCCCACGCCCGACGACCTCGACGAGCTGCTGACCAAGGTCTGGAAGGAGCCCGCCTTCTTCCTCACGCACCCGCTGGCCATTGCCGCGTTCGGCCGCGAGGCCACGCGCCGCGGCACGCCGCCGCCGACGGTGAGCCTCTTCGGCTCGCAGTTCATCACCTGGCGCGGCATTCCGCTGATTCCGTCGAACAAGGTGCCGGTGGCCGACGGCAAGAGCAAGATGCTGCTGCTGCGCGTGGGCGACAAGCGCCAGGGCGTGGTGGGCCTCTTCCAGCCCGGACTGTCGGGCGAGCAGGGCCCGGGGCTGTCGGTGCGCTTCATGGGCATCAACAACCATGCGATCGCGTCTTACCTGATCTCGCTGTACTGCTCGCTCGCGGTGCTGACCACCGACGCGCTGGCGGTGCTCGACGACGTCGAGATCGGCAAGTACCACGACTATCCCGACACCTACAAGTAAGCCGCGGTGAGCAGCAGCACTCCATCGATTCCGGGCGAGGCGCCGTTCGATCCGGCCATCCTCGCGCGCATGGCCAGCGCCATGTTCTCCGCACTGCCGGGCACGCCACCGGCCTCGCTGCCGGGCGCGGCCAGCGGGCTGGTTCCGGGCGCACAGTTTCCCGCCAACATCGCGCCGCCGGGCTCTCCACTGGCCAGCCCGGCGGGCTTCGGGCCGAGCGTGCCGGGCACGCCGATTCCACAGGGGCAGATTCCGGGCACCAACCTGCTGCCCGCGTCGCCGACCCAGCTGCCTTCGCTTGCGAACCGTGCGCCGGCTTTGCTGCCGCATGCGGTGGCGGGCAATGGCGTGCCGGACACGGTGCTATCTGTGGCGCCGGCTTTCGAGCCGCGCTCCGGTGGCTCGGTGCAGGGCGTGCCGCAGGTGAATGCGCCTGTGGCGCCGCAGGCCGCGGCCTCTCCGTTCTACTTCGTGGGCAGCAGCTACGGGCATCCGTCGGCGGGGGCGAGCGATGACATCGCGATCCACGATCCGTTCGCGGGTCTCGCGTTGCCCTCGACGACCGCGGGCGTCTCGCCGCAGAGCCCTGCCATGGCACCCGCCGGCCGCGACGCGCAGTTCTACTTCGTCGACGCGGTGCGCCTGCCCAACGGCTTCGTCACCCCGGCGAAGCCGGATCCGCGCGGACCCGACGCCGTGCCGCTGGCCGGCAGCGGCCAGCATCCGCCGTTCGACGTGCACGCCGTGCGGCGCGACTTCCCGATCCTGCAGGAACGCGTGAACGGCAGGCAGCTCGTGTGGTTCGACAACGCCGCCACCACGCACAAGCCGCAATCGGTCATTGACCGCATCGCGTACTTCTACGAGCACGAGAACTCGAACATCCACCGCGCTGCGCACGAGCTGGCCGCGCGCGCCACCGACGCCTACGAAGGCGCGCGGGAACGCGTGCGCAAGTTCATCAATGCGCCCGAGGTTGAGGAAGTGATCTTCGTGCGCGGCACCACCGAGGCCATCAACCTGGTGGCCAGAAGCTGGGGCGGGCAGCACGTGGGCGAGGGCGACGAGATCATCGTGTCGAATCTCGAGCACCACGCCAACATCGTGCCTTGGCAGCAGCTCGCCGCCGCCAAGGGCGCAAAGCTGCGCGTGATTCCGGTGGACGACTCGGGCCAGGTGCTGCTCGACGAATACCGCAGGCTGCTGAACGACCGCACGAAGATCGTCGCCGTCACGCAGGTCTCGAACGCGCTGGGCACGGTGGTACCGGTGAAGGAGATCGTCGAGCTGGCGCACCGTGCGGGCGCGAAGGCGCTGGTCGACGGAGCGCAGTCGGTCTCGCACATGCGCGTGGACGTGCAGGACATTGGCGCCGACTTTTTCGTGTTCTCCGGCCACAAGGTGTTCGGCCCGACCGGCATCGGCGTGGTGTGGGGCAAGCGCGAGGTGCTGGAAGACATGCCCCCGTGGCAGGGCGGCGGCAACATGATCGCCGACGTGACCTTCGAGAAGACGGTGTTCCAGCCGATCCCGAACAAGTTCGAGGCCGGCACCGGCAACATCGCCGACGCCGTGGGGCTGGGCGCCGCCATCGATTACGTCAACAAGATCGGCATCGAGAACATCGCGCGCTACGAGCATGACTTGCTGGTGTACGGTATGGCGCAGCTCGGCGCGATTCCGGGCGTGCGGCTGATCGGCACGGCGGCCGACAAGGCCAGCGTGATGTCATTCGTGCTCGACGGCTACACCACTGAGGAAGTGGGGCAGGCGCTGAACGAGGAGGGCATTGCGGTGCGCACGGGCCACCATTGCGCGCAGCCGATCCTCCGGCGTTTTGGTGTGGAGACGACGGTGCGGCCTTCGCTGGCCTTCTACAACACCTTCGACGAGATCGACCGGCTGGTGGCCGTGGTGCGCCGGCTGTCGTCGCAGCGTCGCGCGGGATAGATCGTCAGGGCTTCGGCGCGAGGTGGCGGTTGAAGAAGGCCGCCACCTCGGTGTTGAATGCCTTGTGGAAGGCCGTGCGGTCGAAGCCGGGCGCGTCGCGGCAGATCTCGACCTTGGCTTCGATCTGTGCCTGCGAGCACGGGGCGAGGAAGCCGAAATGCTCGGACTTCTCGGCCACATGCCATTCGGGCGCCACGGGAAGGTTGCGGCGGACGGCCGCCACGTTTTCCGGCGTGACGCCGTCGCCGCCATAGGCGGAAGCCCACAGTTCGATCGGAATCGTCACGTTCTTCAGGCCCTGGGCGTCGAAGAGCATGCTGAGCGGATCGGCGATCACGGCGGCCTTGATGCGGGTGTCGTGCGTGAGCGGCGTGGCCAGAAGGTCCCGGAATCTCTGCTTCATCCATCCGCACTCCGCGCTTTCCGGCGCCCTTGCGCAGGGGGATGAGGGCAGGGGCGGCAGCCGTTCGAAGTCCGGGCGCGCTCCTGCGAGCACGAGGCCCGTGTAGCCGCCCCGGGAGAAACCATGGAAACCGATCTGGTCGGCGGCGATCCTGTCGTGCGCGGGCCACTGCTGGAGCATGTGGTCGATCAGGCGCTTGATGTCGGTGGTGCGCGTCGCGAGTGCGGAGATCCTGTCGTTGGGGCCGCCGCGGATCTGGAAGTTGTCTTCCGAATGGCTGATGGCCGCGACGATGAAGCCCGCGTCGGCCAGCGCCTGTGCCGTGTCGTGGTGGCCGAGGAAGGAGCCGCCGTAGCCGTGCGAGATCACGATCAGCGGCAGATGCGCGCCCGGCGGGAGCGGGCAGTCCCGCACTCCCTGGATCGTGGTGCGGCCGAGCCTGATCTCGCCAGCGGGCGCAGCGCAGGGCGTCCACACGGCACCCTGCATCGCCGGGCCCTCGCGGTCGGCGGGAATCTCGATGGTGCTGAAGCCGGCGGCATGGGCGAGCGTGGCCGTGAGGCAGGCGGCGGCGAGGCAGAGAGTGCGAAGGAGGCTCATGCGCGGCAGTGTGCTGCTCTTCGCCGTGGGCCGCTTAGCAGACTTTGCTGTGTTCGCGGGGCCCGGGAAGCAGCGCGCTATGCTCCATGACTGTCAAAACATTGTTGCTCGCCTTCGAATGTCCTTGTCCCAAGCTTCTTCCTCCGTGCCTCAGGCTGCCGACGAATCCTGCGACGTGCTGGTCGTCGGCGGAGGCCCCGCCGGCTCGACCATCGCCGCGCTGCTGGCGCGGCAGGGCCGCAAGGTGGTGTTGCTCGAGAAGGCGCACCACCCGCGCTTTCACATCGGCGAATCGCTGCTGCCGGCGAACGTGGAGCTGTTCGAGAAGCTCGGCGTGCGCGACCAGGTCGAGAAGATCGGCATGCCCAAGTTCGGCATCGAATTCGTCTCGCCCGAGCACGAGCACCGCAGCTACGTGGACTTCGCCGAGGGCCTGGACAAGTCGCTCGACTCCGCCTGGCAGGTGCGCCGCTCGGAGCTCGACGAGCTGCTGTTCCGCAACGCGGCCACCTGCGGCGCGCAGGCCATCGAGGGCTGCAAGGTGCGCGACGTGGCCTTCGATGCCGACGGCGCCACGGTCAAGGCCGAGATGGATGACGGCGCGCGCCGCAACTGGCGCGCCCGCTTCGTGGTCGACGCCACCGGCCGCGACACGCTGCTGGCCAACAAATTCCGCTGCAAGGAAAAGAACCCCGACCACAACAGCACCGCGCTCTTCGGCCACTTCACCAATGCCGAGCGGCTCGAAGGCAAGAAGGAAGGCAACATCAGCATCTGCTGGTTCCCGCACGGCTGGTTCTGGTTCATTCCGCTGGCCGACGGCACCACCAGCGTGGGCGCCGTGTGCTGGCCGTACTACCTGAAGACGCGCGACAAGCCGCTCAAGGAATTCTTCTACGACACCATCGCCACCTGCCCGGTGCTGGTCGACCGCCTGAAGAACGCCACGCTGGTCGACGACGCGGTGCATGCCACCGGCAACTTCTCGTACTCGAGCACCCATGCCACCGGCGACCGCTACCTGATGCTGGGCGACGCCTTCACCTTCATCGACCCGATGTTCTCCTCAGGCGTGTACCTCGCGATGCACAGCGCCTTCGACGGTGCAGAGCTGGTTGCAACGGCGCTTGACCGGCCGGCCGGGTTGGCGGCCGCGCGCAAGGGCTTCGAGGCCATGATGCGCAAGGGGCCGCGCGAGTACTCGTGGTTCATCTACCGCGTGACCAACCCGACCATCCGCGAGATGTTCATGTACCCGGGCAATCCGTTCCGCGTGAAGGAAGGACTGATGACGCTGCTGGCCGGCGACATCTACCGTGGCACGCCGTCGCGCGGGCCGATCGGCATGTTCAAGGTGCTGTACTACCTCATCTCGGTTTCGCACCTGCGGCGAACGTGGGAGGGGTGGAAGCGGCACCGCTTCAACATCCGCGACATGGGGATGCTGAAGGGCGAAACCATCCTCAAGTCGGACTGAGTGCCAGCGCGACGGCGTGCGCGGTGCCCGGCCCGGGGCTGCTGAGCACGTCGATGCCGAGGTCGGACAACGCATCGGCCACGGGAGTCATCGAAGCCTGCGCCAGAACCACGACATCGGCCTTGTCCGCTGCGGCGCGGATCGAGCGGGCCAGGGTCTCGATGTAGCGCGCGCTGTCGCCGGCTTCGAAATGCGGCCACGCATCCTCGACCAGCAGGGTCGAGGGCTGCACCTCGACGCCCGCGTCTTTCGCAGCGGAAAAAACCAGCTCCCTTGTCGGCGCGAGCGTGCTTTCGAGCGCCGCCACGATCAGCACGCGCGGGCCTGAGCGTACCGCGAGCTCGGCCATGGCGCGGTCGATGCGCAGGGCCTGGAACGCATCGCCCGTCGGTGTCCGCTCGGCGATGGCGCCGATGGTCGAGCAGGTGCACACGACTACCTTCTCGCCGCCAGAGGCCGCTTCGCGCATGGCGTTGTGGACGCGGGCGATCAGGCCCGCGTGCGCCACCCCGAGGGCGCGCGCATCGGCCAGCAGGTCTTCGCGCACCACGTGGCGTGCATGCAGGCCGGGCGCGATTTCGTTCACCAACCGCTCGAAGGTCGGCACATGCACCTGTGCCGTATGCAGGAAGGCCAGCGCGCCGCGCATGGCCTCAGGCGTTCGCCGCGGTGCGGGCGCGCCGTGCCTCGTAGGCCTTGAGGTGCACGTACGCCGTGCGCAGCACCGTCGGCACCGGCGAGTTGCCGGGAGCGGCCCGGCCCAGCAGGTCGCCGACGATGTGATCGGCCTCCACGGCAGCGCCGCGCGCCATGTCCTTGTACATCGACGCCGTCATCGGGGAGCCGGCGGCCGTGATGATGGCGCGGCCGCGCTGCACGGCGGCGGGGCGAGGCGCGAAGCCGTTGTGGGCGGCGATGGCGCAGCACTCGTCGAAGATCGACAGTGCCACGTCCTGTCCGCCGGCGGCCACGATGTCGCCGATGGAGGCGTGCATCAGGCTGGTGAGGCCGGCCGCCGAGGCGATGAAGACCCACTTCTCCCACATGTCCTGCGAGATGTTCTCGCTGGCGGTGGCGTCGAACTTCGCGCCGGCGAACTGCGCCGCGATGGCATCGACACGGGCCGAGCGGCCGCCCGCGCGTTCGCCGAAGCTCAGGCCGTGCATGTCGTTGAGGTGCTGCACGCGGCCTTCGTCGTCGAGCGTCGCGGAGATCATGCACAGGCCGCCCAGCACGCGCTCGCCGCCGAAGCGCCCGGCCAGCCGGTCGATGTGGCTCATGCCGTTGAGCAGCGGGAGGATCACGGTGTCGGGGCCGACGGCGGGCGCGAACGAGTCCATCGTCGAATCGAGGTCGTAGGCCTTGCTGCCGACCACGATCACGTCGTAGGGGCCGTCGATGTTGTCGGCGAGTACGTGCCTGGGAGTGGGCAGGTTCAAGTTGCCGAAGGGGCTCTGCACCACCAGCCCGGTCTTCGCGAGCTGCGCCGCGCGGCGCGGGCGCAGCAGGAAGGTGACGTCGCGTCCCGCCTCCAGCAGACGGCCGCCGAAATAACCACCGAGTGCGCCGGCACCCACCACCAGAAATCTCATCGCGCTTCGCTCCTGAGTCAGACAGACACAAAAAAAGATCGGAGGCGATGATGCCCGGGATCGCCGGCGCGTGCTTCAGGCCGGCGCCTTCTCCAGCAGCCGTCGGCGGGCAAACGGCGAGAGGTCGAGCGCGCTCTTGCGCCCCAGCACGTGGTCGGCGATGGCGTCGCCAAGCCCGGCCGAGTGCTTGAAGCCATGGCCGGAGCAGGCCGAGACGACGAGCACGCCGGGCAGGCCGTCGAGCGCGTCGATCACGAAGCGGCGGTCGGGTGTCACGGTGTACATGCAGGCGCGGGCCTTGAGGGCGCGGCCGCCGATCTGCGGGAAGCGGCCGGCCACGCGGTCGCGGTACATGGCGGCGGTTTCTTCCGCGCTCACGTTACGGTCGATGGTGTCCGGCGTGGTGGCGGCCACGTACTGTTCGGTCGCCACCTTGAGCGCCGGCTGCGACGGGTCGGAGGCCGGGAAGCCGTACATGTAGTCTTCCGGGCCGTCGCCGAACATCCAGATGAAGATGGGAAAGCGCCCGGGCGCGAAGTCTTCGGTGGCGCTGCCGGTGTCGAACCAGTGCATCACCTGGCGGTGCACGGAGAAATCGGCCTGCCAGTCGGCCCGGGCCTGCGTGCCCAGGAAGGCCGGCAGCCATGCACCGGCCGACACCACGACGCGGTCGGCTGTGAAGCTCGCGGTGGCCGTGCGCACGCGCAGAACGTCGCCGTTGCCTACAGGCTCGACGGCTTCCACGCGTTCGTTGGTGCGAATCTGCGCACCGGAGGCGCGGGCCACGGCCAGCTGGGCGCCGATGGCGTCCTCGGGCCGCACGAAGCCGGCCTCGGGCTCGAAGTAGCCGATCTCGTCGCCCTGCAGGTTGAACTGCGGAAAGCGTGCGCGGATGCCGGCCGCATCGAGCACTTCGTGCGCGATGCCGAAGCGCTCGGCGCAGGCGATGGTGCGGCGCACGAAGTCGGACTTGCCGTGGTGCTCGGCGACACGGTCGCGCGGCGCGAGGATCAGGCCGCCGGTGGTGGTCATGAGCGGCTTGCCGGTGCGCGCCTCGAGCTCGCGCCAGATGGCGTGCGAGCGCTGCACGAAGGGCACGTACTCATCGCCTTCGCCGATGGCCAGCCGCGTGATGCGCGAGTCGCCATGCGAGGAGCCGAGGTCGTGCGGCGGGGAGAACTGGTCGATGCCCAGCACGCGTGCGCCGCGCTGCGAGAGCTGGTAGAGCGTGGCGGCGCCGAGTGCGCCGAGACCGACGACGATGACGTCGTAGTGGGAGGATGACTGGGTCACTGATGCGTCCTGCGCTTCGATGAGGTTGGAGGTGCGCAACATCTTGCCGCCGTTCGCGCAGGGCCGCATGAACTTTTCCAGAAAAGGTCTTGAGCGCTTCGCATAATCGCGTTCGTCATTTCCGACCCCCTCATCAAAGGAGCTTCACCCATGGCCCAGACCCGGATCGCTGTCATCGTCGGCAGCCTGCGCAAGGATTCGTACAACCACAAGCTGGCCCTCGCGCTCGCGCACCTCGCGCCCTCGGACTTCACCTTCGAAACCCTGCGCATCGACGACCTGCCGCTGTACAACCAGGACGACGATGGCAACCAGGCGCCCGCAGTGAAGCGCCTGAAGACCGAGATCGCGGCGGCCGACGGCCTGCTGTTCGTCACCCCCGAATACAACCGCTCGATTCCCGGCGTGCTGAAGAACGCCATCGACCATGCCTCGCGCCCCTACGGCCAGAGCGCCTGGGCGGGCAAGCCGGCCGGCGTGGTCGGCATCTCGGTGGGCGCCATCGGTACCGCGCTGGCGCAGCAGCACCTGCGCAACATCCTGGCGTACCTCGACGTGCCCACGCTGGGCGCGCCCGAAGTGTTCCTGCAGGCCAAGGAAGACCTGTTCGACGACAAGGGCCACATCGGCAATGAAGGCTCGAAGAAGTTCCTGCAGGGCTGGATGGACAAGTACGTCGCGTGGGTCAAGAGCCACTCGGCCTGAGCCACACGCCCCACAAAGCAAAAAAGCCGCCCTTGCCGGGCGGCTTTTTTGTTTGCGCGGAAGACGCTCAGGCTGCGATCGCGGCGTCGCGCTGGTTCGCGGCTTCGGCCGTCGCCACCAGGATGTCGGCACGGGCCGATGCCAGGGCGCTGTTGCGGGCTTCGTCGCCCATCGCCACGCCCTCGGCGCGCACGATGCGCACGTCGGTGATGCCGAAGAAGCCGAAGACTGCCTTGAGGTAGCTCTCCTGGTGTTCCATGGCCTGGCCGCCTTCGCTGGTCGAATAGACGCCACCGCGGCTGGAGGCGACGATGATGGTCTTGCCGCCGGCCAGGCCCACGGGGCCCTTGTCGGTGTACTTGAAGGTGCGGCCGACCTGGCCGAGGCGGTCGATCCAGGCCTTCAGCTGCGTCGGGATCGAGAAGTTGTAGAACGGCGTGCCGATGACGACCACGTCCGAGGCCAGGAACTGGCTCACCAGCTTTTCGGACAGAGCGTTCTCGCGCACCTGGGCTTCGGTGGGCTGGGCCTGCACGCCGATCTTGATGCCCAGCGCGTCGGCACCGAAGTGCGAGGGAGCGTCGACGGCCAGGTCGAGGTATTCGACGGCGGTGTCGGGATGGGCGGCGCGCCATGCGGTCACGACTTCGGCCGAGAGCAGGCGCGAGGTCGAGTTGGTGCCGAGGATGCTGGAGTCGATGTGGAGCAGCTTCATTTCAATCAATCACTTTCTGTGTTGGCTGTCGGCGCTCAATGTGGCCGGCGGATGTGAGAATTCTATTTTTCGACCGAGTGGGTGATAAGTAGCCAAAAATTGCCTAGATCGTTCCATCTGCAGGACAATGACTGCCATGCAAGACCTCAACGACATGGTTTTCTTCGCCGAAGTGGCCGAGCGCGGCGGCTTCGCGGCCGCCAGCCGGGCACTCGGCATTCCCAAGTCGCGCCTCTCGCGCCGCGTGGCCGACCTGGAAGAGCGACTGGGCGTGCAACTGATGCAGCGCAGCACCCGCCGCCTGTCGCTCACGCCGGCCGGCGAGATCTATCTGCGGCACTCGTCCGCCATGCGCGACGCGGCGCAGGCGGCGGCCGAGGCAGTTGCGCAGGTCCAGACCGAGCCCAGCGGGCTGGTGCGGCTGAGCTGCCCGGTCACCATTGCGCACAGCGGGCTGGCGCAGCTGATGCCGGTCTTCATGGAGCGCTATCCGGCGGTGCGCATCGACATACGGGTGATCAACCGGCCGGTCGACCTGATCGAGGAGGGCATCGACATCGCACTGCGCGTGCGCCCCGTCATAGAAGACAGCACGGTGCTGGTGGCCAAGACCTTCGGCTACAGCCGCGGCGTGCTGGTGGCTAGCCCGGTGCTGCTGGCGCGGCACGGCCCGGTGCAGACGGTGGCCGACCTGGCAAAGCTGCCCACGGCGGCCATGTCGGTCAACGGGGAAGGGCGCAGCGACTGGCGGCTGGAAGGCCCCGACGGCGAGAGCCTTGTTCATTCGCACACCCCGCATTACGTGGCGGACGACCTGGCCACGCTGCAGCTCGGCGCAATAGGCGGCATCGGCGCAACCATGCTGCCCGACTACATGTGCCGTGCCGACGTGGAGGCCGGCCGGCTGGTGCGGCTGCTGCCCGGCTGGGGGCCGCCGCCGGTGGTGGCGCACATGGTGTTTCCGGCACGGCGGGCGCTGGTGCCGGCGGTGCGCAAGCTGATCGACTTCCTGATGGAGCACCTGCAGAGCGCCGACATGCAGATGTTCTAGGGCTCGGGAGGAGTCGTTATGCGGAAAACGTCATATCCAAACAAGCAGATATTCGTTTGGCATTGAAGCAAGGGTTCGCACAATCCGGGGCTCCCATCCAATCCAGGAGCGACCATGGCTACTCTGCGACTCGGCGACACCGCCCCCAATTTCACTCAGGATTCCAGCGAAGGCCCCATCGACTTCTACCAGTGGGCCGGCGATTCGTGGGTCGTGTTCTTCTCGCATCCGGCCGACTTCACGCCCGTGTGCACCACCGAGCTTGGCAAGACCGCGGCACTGTCGGGCGAATTCGCCAAGCGCGGCGTGAAGCCCATCGCGCTGAGCGTCGACCCGGCCACCAAGCACAAGGAATGGATCGGCGACATCAACGACACGCAGAACACCACGGTCAACTTTCCCATCATCGCGGACGCCGACCGCAAGGTTTCCGACCTGTACGACCTGATCCACCCGAACGCCTCGGCCACGGCCACCGTTCGCAGCGTGTTCATCATCGACCCGAAGAAGGTCATCCGCACCACCATCACCTACCCGGCGTCGACCGGTCGCAACTTCGACGAGATCCTGCGCGTGATCGACTCGCTGCAGCTCACCGACAGCCACAAGGTCGCCACCCCCGTGAACTGGAAGGACGGCGACGACGTGGTCATCATCCCGGCCATCCAGGACCCGGCCGAGCTGGCGGAACGCTTCCCCAAGGGCTTCAAGGCCGTGCGCCCGTACCTGCGCATCACGCCGCAGCCGAACAAGTAAGCGGGCAGGACAGCGTCGTCATGCAGACCCGCGTCGTCATCGTGCCCGGTTGGCGCGACTCCGGGCCCGGCCACTGGCAGAGCCTGTGGGAGGAGCGCATTCCGGGCGCCGCGCGCGTGGTGCAGGACGACTGGGCCTCGCCCAAGCGCGAAGCATGGGTCTCGACGCTGGCGAAGCTGATCCTCGACAGCCCCGGCCCGGTGGTGATCGCGGCGCACAGCCTGGGTTGCATCGCCACGGCCCACCTGCCTCCCGAGGCCGCGGCCCGCATCCAGGGCGCGTTGCTGGTCGCACCCGCCGACCCCGAGCGCCGCGCCGTGCTCTCCGACTTCGCGCCCGTGCCGTACGCCGCGCTGCCGTACCGCAGCATCGTGGTGGCCAGCAGCAACGATCCGTACTGCCCGATCCGTCTTGCCGGCGCGTATTCGCGCGCCTGGGGCAGCGAGTTCGTGCGGATGCAGAATGCGGGCCACATCAACATCGATTCGGGGCACGGAGACTGGCCGCTGGGCTTAGCCTTGCTCCAGTCTTTGACCGACGAGCCCGCCGCATGGTCGGCGGGCCGTGAATTTTCAGAAAACCTGGCAACCACATGACTTCCAGAATCAAGACCTTCGTCGCCGTGCTCGCGCTGGCGTCCTCCGCACTCGCCGGCAGCACCGCCTTCGCGCAAGGCACCGGGCTGCTGAACGCCTCCTACGACGTGGCCCGCGAGTTCTACAAGGACTACAACGCGGCCTTCGTGGCGCACTACAAGAAGGCGACCGGCAAGGACGTGAAGATCGACCAGTCGCATGGCGGCTCCAGCGCGCAGGCCCGCGCGGTGGCCGACGGCCTCGACGCCGATGTGGTCACGATGAACACCTCCACCGACATCGACTTCCTCGCCAACGCCGGCGTGGTCGCCAAGGACTGGAACAAGAAATTCCCCGAGAACGCAGCGCCGACCACGTCGACCATGCTGTTCCTGGTGCGCAACGGCAACCCCAAGGGCATCAAGGACTGGGACGACCTGGTCAAGCCCGGCGTGCAGGTCGTGATCGTCAACCCCAAGACCGGCGGCAACGGCCGCTACGCCTACCTGGCCGCCTGGGGCTACATCAAGAAGAAGGGCGGCACCGACGCCCAGGCCGCCGAGTTCGTCGGCAAGCTGTTCAAGAACGTGCCTGTGCTGGCGCGCGGCGGCCGCGACGCGACCACCGCCTTCCTGCAACGCAACATCGGCGATGCGCTGATCACCTTCGAATCGGAAGTGGTGTCCATCGACCGCGAATTCGGCACCGGCAAGGTCGACTCTGTCTACCCGTCGATCAGCATCGTGGCCGAGAACCCGGTGGCCGTGGTCGAGCGCACCGTCGCCAAGAAGGGCACCGGCGAACTCGCCAAGGCTTACCTCGACTGGCTGTATTCCGAAGAAGCGCAGGAAATCGCCGCCAAGCACGCGCTGCGTCCGCGCTCGCAAGCCGTACTCAAGAAGTACGCCTCGACCTTCAAGCCGCTGCAACTCTTCACGGTGCAGGAACTGTTCGGCAGCCTCGGCGAAGCGCAGAAGGTGCACTTCAATGACGGCGGCCAGTTCGACAAGCTGTATACGCCCGGCGGCAAGTAAATGAGCGGCGCTGTTACTTCGGCGCTCCCGTCCGCGGGAGCGCCTTTTTCGCGTGCCAACCGGGCAGGGGGCGCCAAGCGCGTGCTGCCCGGTTTCCACATCACGCTCGGCTTCTCGATTCTTTACCTGAGCCTGATCGTGCTGATCCCGCTGTCGGCGCTGGTCTTCAAGACCTTCACGCTGAGCTGGGAGCAATTCTGGGTGGCCGTGACCGCACCTCGCGTGATGGCCTCGTACCGCCTGACCTTCGGCGCATCGCTGTTCGCGGCCATCGTGAATGCGGTGTTCGGCCTGCTGGTGGCCTGGGTGCTGGTGCGCTACAAGTTTCCGGGCAAGCGCATCGTCGATGCGCTGGTCGACCTGCCTTTCGCGCTGCCGACTGCCGTGGCCGGCATTTCGCTGACCGCGCTGCTCGCGGGCAACGGATGGGTCGGGCAGCTGCTCGAGCCGCACGGCATCAAGCTGGCATTCACGCCGGCGGGCGTGGTCATCGCGCTGATCTTCATCGGGCTGCCCTTCGTGGTGCGCACGGTGCAGCCGGTGCTCGAAGACGCCGAGAAAGAGCTGGAAGAAGCCGCCACCTCGCTGGGCGCGACGCGCCTGCAGACCTTCACCAAGGTGATCTTCCCGTCGATCGGGCCTGCGCTGTTCACCGGTTTTGCCATGGCGTTCGCGCGCGCCATCGGCGAGTACGGCTCGGTGATATTCATCGCGGGCAACATGCCGATGATCTCGGAGATCACGCCGCTCATCATCATCGGCAAGCTGGAGCAATACGACTACGCGGGCGCCACTGCCGTTGCGCTGGTGATGCTGGTCATTTCGTTCATCCTGCTGCTGGTCATCAACGGCCTGCAGGCATGGCAGCGTCGCCGCGCGGGAGCCTGACATGAGCGCACCATCCAAAGTCATTCGCCGCGCGCAGGCCGGCACCACCGAATCCGCCTGGGTGCGCTGGACGCTGATCGGCCTTGCGCTCGGGTTCATGTTCCTGTTCCTCGTGCTGCCGCTGGCCGCCGTGGCAACCGAGGCGCTGCGCAAGGGCCTCAACGCCTACCTCGACGCGCTGAAGGAGCCCGACGCCTGGAGCGCCATCCGCCTCACGTTGATCACGGCCGCCATCGCGGTGCCGATGAACCTCGTGTTCGGTGTGGCCGCGGCATGGGCCGTCGCCAAGTTCGAGTTCCGCGGCAAGGCCTTTCTCACCACGCTGATCGACCTGCCGTTCGCGGTGTCGCCGGTGGTGGCGGGCCTGATCTACGTGCTGGTGTTCGGCGCGCAGGGCTGGCTCGGTCCGTGGCTGGCCGAGCACGACATCAAGATCATCTTCGCCGTGCCCGGCATCGTGCTGGCCACCGTGTTCGTGACCTTTCCGTTCATCGCGCGCGAACTCATTCCGCTGATGCAGGCACAGGGCACCGACGAGGAACAGGCCGCCATCGTGCTCGGCGCGACCGGCTGGCAGACCTTCTGGCGCGTGACGCTGCCCAACATCAAGTGGGGCCTGCTGTACGGCGTGATCCTGTGCAACGCGCGCGCCATGGGCGAGTTCGGCGCGGTGTCGGTGGTGTCTGGCCACATCCGCGGCCAGACCAACACCATGCCGCTGCACGTGGAAGTGCTCTACAACGAATACCAGTCGGTGGCCGCGTTCGCCGTGGCCTCGCTGCTGGCGATCCTGGCGCTGGTCACGCTGGTGATCAAGTCGGTCATCGAGTGGCGCCACGAGCGCGAGATGAAAGCCATTGCCGAGCTGCCCCCGGAACGGCCCCCTGAAACCACGGCGGCCTGAGCCTGAGAGAGAAGAAATCATGAGCATCGAAATCCGCAACATCAGCAAGCAGTTCGGCGATTTCCGCGCGCTGCGCGACGTGAGCCTCGACGTCGATTCGGGCGAACTGGTCGCTCTGCTCGGCCCCTCGGGCTGCGGCAAGACCACGCTGCTGCGCATCATCGCGGGGCTGGAGACGGCCGACACCGGCAGCATCCTGTTCTCGGGCGAGGACACCACCGACGTGCACGTGCGCGAGCGGCAGGTGGGCTTCGTGTTCCAGCACTACGCGCTGTTCCGCCACATGACCGTGTTCGAGAACGTGGCCTTCGGCCTGCGCGTGAAGCCGCGCAAGGAGCGCCCGAGCGACGCGCAGATCAAGGCCAAGGTGACCGACCTGCTTAAGCTCGTACAGCTCGACTGGCTGGCCGACCGCTACCCGTCGCAGCTCTCGGGCGGCCAGCGCCAGCGCATTGCGCTGGCCCGCGCGCTGGCGGTGGAGCCCAAGGTGCTGCTGCTCGACGAACCCTTCGGCGCGCTCGACGCCAAGGTGCGCAAGGAACTGCGCCGCTGGTTGCGCCGGCTGCACGACGAATTGCACGTCACATCGATCTTCGTCACGCACGACCAGGAAGAAGCGCTCGAAGTGGCCGACCGCGTGGTGGTCATCAACAAGGGGCAGATCGAGCAGGTCGGCTCGCCGCAGGAGGTGTGGGACCAGCCGGCCAGCCCGTTCGTCTACGGCTTCCTGGGCGACGTGAATCTCTTCCACGGCCGTGCCGACAACGGCGCGGTGCAGCTCGACGGCATGCGCCTCGAGTCGCCCGAGCACAGCGAGGCGCGCGATGCCAAGGCGCGCGCCTACGTTCGCCCGCATGACATCGACGTGACACGCTACGTGACCGGTGCCTCGGGCATCGTCGCCACGCTGTCGCGCGCGATCGTCGTCGGACCCATCGCGCGGCTGGAACTTGAGCCCACGGAATCGAATCCAGATAATCCGGGCTCCGGAACCATCATCGAAGCGCAACTCCCTGCGCAACAGTTCCGCGACCTGGGCTTGAAGGAAGGCGACACCGTCGTCGCTAATCCACGCAAGGCCAGGGTGTTCGTAGAAGAAGATTGGGTATCTCCTTGATCGCTTGGTACTTCGGCGCGCCGCGCCGCGCGTTTGGTCTGATCTGCCTTGCCTGCGTCCTGATGCTGGCTTTCGGGCTCTACCTGCAGCACGTGGTCGGGCTCGAACCCTGTCCCATGTGCATCGTCCAGCGTTATGCGCTGGTGCTGGTGGCGCTGTTCACCGGGCTGGCTGGCGTGTTCCGCAACGTGGGCCTTCGAGCCCTGAGCGGAGTGCTCGCGTTGGTGGCGGCGGTGGGCGGTGCCTACACGGCAGCCTCGCAGAGCTGGCTGCAGTGGTATCCGCCCGAAGTCGTGTCCTGCGGGCGCGACCTCTACGGAATGATCGAGACCTTCCCGCTGAAGCGCGCGCTGCCGATGATCTTCCGCGGCGGCGGCGACTGCTCGAAGATCGACTGGTCGCTGTTCGGCCTGACGCTGGCGAACTGGTCGTTCATCGCGTTCGTGGTGTTGTCGCTGCTGCTGATCACGCTGCTGCTTCGTTCGCGACGCGCGCGCTGAGCATTCCCGCCCGCCGTTCTGAAGCCGCCCCCGGCCGAGGGCGGCTTTTTCACATCGCCGGGTTCAGTTGTACCAACCCTGGCCAGAGAAGCCGCAGGTCAATTCCTGGATCAGGCTGCGCCAATACCAGCGGCTCGCGCAACTGTCGGCGATTGCGGTGTTCACCGGCTGATCCATTTCCGGCTTGGCCGGTGCAACCAGGCTCAGCAGGTCTTGCCGGGCCGATGCCTCTTCCATCTTGATCTTCGATGCAGGCGCGCCGACGCTGGCGATGATGCCCGTCGTCTGCAGCGCGTCGCTGTCCTGCGGCGTATGGGCCGCTCCCGCGGTGCCGCTGAATGCCAGCAGCGTTGCAACCGCGCCTGCCAGTGCTGCGTTGCGCAGCAGCGTGTTCGACTGTTTGAATTTCATGGTCGTTTCCCTTCCTTGAACTTTCGGTTTATGCACGGCAACAGGCCGTGCAATCGAAAAATTTAGGCCACCGGAAAGCGCCGTGACAGTGCAGAAAGTCACGCTCTCGTAACGCTGCGAATCGGTTTGTCGCCAGGCCACGGGGCTTTAAAGAATCTTCAGTAAACGCGGCTAGGATGACATCGGACCCCCTGGTTCCTTGCCACTTTTGCGCAGCCTGTCCGCCACGCAACGTCACTCCGGTTCCCCCCGCATGCCCACTATCCAACCCCGGCGATCACGCAAACTTGTCATCGGCATTGCCGTTCTCGTCGTGCTGGCGGTCATCGCCTCCTTCTGGCTGAGCCCGGCCAGAAAGGTCGAATACCTCACTGCCACCGTGCAGCGCACCGACCTCGAGAACGCCGTGCTGGCCACCGGCGTGCTGCAGGCGCTCAAGCAGGTGGAGGTGGGGGCGCAGGTGAGCGGCCAGCTCAAGTCGCTGAAGGTGGTGCTCGGGCAGACGGTGAAGAAGGGCGACTGGCTGGCCGAGATCGACCCCGTCATCTCGCAGAACACCTTCGCGCAGGAACAGGCCAAGCTCGACAACCTGCAGGCGCAGAGGCTCGCGAAGGAAGTACGTGTCAAGCAGGCGCAGCTCACCTGGACGCGCCAGCAGGAAATGCTCGCGCAGGACGCGGCCGCGAAGCAGGACATGGAAAGCGCCGACGCCGAGCTGCGCGCGCTGCGTGCCGACGCGGTGTCGCTGGAGGCGCAGATCCGCCAGCAGAAGCTGGCCGTGGCCTCGGCGCAGCAGAACCTCTCGTACACGCGCATCGTCGCGCCCATCGACGGCGACGTGGTTTCCATCAACACGCTCGAAGGGCAGACAGTGGTCGCCGCCTTCCAGGTGCCCACGCTGATGAAGCTGGCCGACCTCTCGACCATGACCGTCAAGGCGCAGGTGTCCGAGGCCGACGTGGTGCGCGTGAAGCCGGGGCAGCCGGTGTACTTCACCATCCTCGGCGACCCCGACAAGCGCTACCACGGCACGTTGCGCTCGGTGCAGCCCTCGCCCGAGAAGATCAACAACGCCGTGTTCTTCAACGCATTGTTCGACGTGCCCAACCCCGACCGCACGCTGCGCGTGGACATGACGGCCCAGGTCGCCATCCTGCTGGGCGAGGCGAAGCAGGCTCTGACCGTGCCGCTCACGGCGCTGGGCACGCGCGACAAGGACGGCCGCCAGGAAGTGCGCGTGCTCAAGGCCGACCAGACCGTGGAAACGCGGAAGGTGCGCGTCGGCATCGCCAACAACTTCCAGGCGCAGGTGCTCGAAGGTCTGAAGGAAGGCGACAACGTCATCACTGGCGATGCTTCGGCGGTGCTGGAGCGTGGCGAGACCGGCGACAACGGCAACGGCGGCGGACGGGGCAAGCGCTGATGACGCAGGAGCCGAAGACGCCACTGCTGGCCCTGCGCGGCATCGGCCGCAGCTTTCCCTCGGGCGAGCAGGAAGTGCAGGTGTTGAAGGACGTGAACCTCGACATCGGCAACGGGGAAATGCTGGCCATCGTCGGCGCCTCGGGCTCCGGCAAGTCGACGCTGATGAACATCCTCGGCTGCCTCGACCGGCCGAGCACGGGCACCTACACCGTCTCGGGCCAGGACGTGGGCGCGCTCGACAGCGATGCGCTGGCCGAGCTGCGCCGCGAGCACTTCGGCTTCATCTTCCAGCGCTACCACCTGATGCAGCACCTGACGGCGACCGGCAACGTCGAGGTGCCCGCCGTGTACGCGGGCACCGACGGCCAGGCACGCGACTCGCGTGCACGCCAGCTGCTCGAGCGGCTGGGGCTGGGCGACCGCACCGAGCACCGGCCCAGCCAGTTGTCGGGCGGCCAGCAGCAGCGCGTGAGCATTGCGCGCGCGCTCATGAACGGCGGGCAGGTGATCCTGGCCGACGAGCCCACCGGCGCGCTCGACAGCCGCAGCGGCCAGGAGGTGATCGGCATCCTGCGCGAGCTGCATGCGCAGGGCCACACGATCATCATCGTGACGCACGACATGCAGGTGGCAAGCTGCACCGAACGCATCATCGAGATTGCCGACGGCGTGATCGTGGGCGACCGGCCCAACGTGCCGACCGTGATGGAGCCGACGCACGAAGTGCGGGCGAGCGCGGCGCCGCCTGCAGCGATGACCAGGCCCAGGCTGGGCATCGCGCACTTCAGCACCGGCTGGTCCCGTTTTGCCGAAGCCTTCCGCATGGCATGGCGCTCGATGATGGCGCACCGCATGCGCACGGCGCTCACCATGCTGGGCATCATCATCGGCATCACCTCGGTGGTGTCGATCGTGGCCATCGGGGAGGGCGCCAAGCGCTACGTGCTGTCGGACATCCGCGCCATCGGCACCAACACGCTCGACGTGTACCCGGGCCGCGATTTCGGCGACGACAAGGCCACGAGCATCCGCACGCTCATACCCTCCGACCTCGATGCCATCGCGGCGCAGCCCTACGTGCACAGCGTGACGCCCACGACCTCGCGCAGCCTGCGGCTGCGCTACCGCAGCGTGGACATCAACGGCACGGTGAACGGCGTGAGCGACAGTTTCTTCCGCGTGCGCGACATGCAGATGGCCAGCGGCGCGGCCTTCACCACCTCCGACGTGCGCCATCAGTCGCAGGTGGTCGTGATCGACCAGAACACGAAGCGCAAGCTGTTTCCCGACGGCACCGAGCCGGTGGGCAAGATCATCCTGGTGGGAAGCCTGCCGTGCACGGTGATCGGCGTGGCGCAGGAGAAGAAGACGGTGTTCGGCGACGGCAACAAGTCGCTCAACATCTGGCTGCCCTACAGCACCGGCGCGAGCCGCCTCTTCGGGCAGCAGCACTTCGACAACATCACGGTGCGCATCCGCGACGACCAGCCCACCAAGGCGGCCGAGGACAGCATCGTCAAGCTGCTCACGCTGCGCCATGGCACCAAGGATTTCTTCACCTTCAACATGGACAGCATCGTCAAGACGGCGGAGCGCACCAGCCAGTCGCTCACGCTGCTGCTGTCGCTCATCGCGGTGATCTCTCTGGTGGTGGGCGGCATCGGCGTGATGAACATCATGCTGGTGTCGGTGACCGAGCGCACGCGCGAGATCGGCATCCGCATGGCGGTGGGCGCGCGCCAGAGCGACGTGCTGCAGCAGTTCCTGACCGAGGCGGTGCTGGTGTGCCTGGTGGGCGGCCTGATCGGCGTGACGCTCTCGTACGGCATCAGTTTCCTGTTCTCGCTTCTCGTCAAGCAATGGCAAATGATCTTCTCCATCGGCGCCGTGGTTTCGGCATTTCTCTGCGCGTCGCTGATCGGCGTGCTGTTCGGCTACCTGCCGGCGCGCAACGCGGCGCGGCTGGACCCCATCGAGGCGCTGGCTCGTGAGTAGGGCGCGTCTTCTGTCCGCGGTGGCCGCAGCCGTGCTGGCGCTCGGCGGGTGCACCCTGTTCAAGCCGCAGCCGCGCGAGCAGCGACCGCTGGAAGTTCCGCAGGGCTGGCAGCAGTCGCCCGGTGCAGGCAGCGCGGCGGCGACGATCTCCGCGAGATGGTGGACGGCCTTCAACGACCCTCAGCTCGACGGCCTGATCGACAACGCGCTACGCACCAACAACAACCTGGCCGCCGCGGGCATCCGCGTGCAGCGCGCGCAGCTGCAGGCCGGCCTCGCGAACACCAACCTCACACCCGGCGTGGTCGGGCAGGCCGCCACCAATCGCAGCTACGACCTCAAGCGCGGCGGAGTGACCGGCTCCACGTCGAGCACGCTGGTGACGCTGAGCTACGAGCTCGACCTGTGGGGCCGGCTCTCGGCGCTGCGCAGCGCCGCCGACTGGGAACTGAAGGCCACCGAATCCGACCGCCAGGCCACGGCGCTTGCGCTGGTCGGAACCACGGCCGGGCTCTATTGGCAGACCGGCTATCTGAACCAGCGCATCGCGCTGAGTGAGGCCGGCATGGAAGATGGCCGCCGCATCCTCGCGCTGGCGCGCGTGAAGTACGCCGCGGGCGCCGTGTCGGGACTGGACGTGGCGCAGGCCGGCCAGAACCTCGCCACGCAGGAAGCGGCGCACACCCAGCTGCTGCAGCAGCGCGTGGAGGCGCGCAATGCGCTGGCGATCGTGTTCGACCAGCCGCCCGAGCAGATGGCCGCCGAGCCTGCGCAACTGCCCGACATCGCGCTGCCGGCCATCGACGCCGGCGTGCCCGCCAGCCTGCTGGGCCGCCGGCCGGACCTGCGCGCCGCCGAACAGCGGCTGCGCAGCGCGCTGGCGAACGTCGACGCCACGCGCACCGGCTTCTATCCGGCGCTGAGCCTGACGGGTTCGCTCGGCACCTCGAGCACCGCGCTGGGCGAACTGCTGAAGAACCCCGTGGGCACGCTGGGCGCGGGGCTGACCTTGCCGTTCCTGCAATGGAACACCGCGCGGCTGACCGTGGCCGTGTCGCAGACGCAGTACGAAGAAGCGGTTGTGGGCTTCAGGCAGTCGCTCTACACGGCGCTGTCGGAAGTCGAGAACGCCTTGTCGTCGCGCACGCAACTGCGCGACGAGAGCGAAAAACTCGTGCTGGCGCTGCAGGAGGCGCAGCGCGCCGAACGCCTGTCGGAGGTGCGTTACCGCGCCGGTGCGACCGCGCTGCAGCCGGTGCTCGACGCAAAGGACCGGCGCCGCACGGCCGAGGTGTCGCTGGCCCAGAACCGGCTGAACCAGCTCAACGCCACGATGACGCTCTACAAGGCGCTGGGCGGCGCGGCGATTGCGCTGTAGCCGGCCGTGTCGGCTTGTTCAGTCCTGGAACGGCGGCTTCTTCGCCAGCTTGCGGAACAGCAGCAAGGGCAGCCGCAGGACGAACTCGACCATCAGCCGTGCATGCATCCAGGTGAGCAGCACGTTGTCGCGGCCGTAGCGGAAGTGCGAAACCCCGCCTTCCTCGGCCGTCAGGTATTTCACCGGCGCGTCGATGTTCACCGGCTTGACGCCGCGCCAGGCCAGCCGCACGACGGCTTCGGTGTCGAAGTCGAAGCGGCGCATCCACGGCTGGCGTTCCATCACCGCGATCAGGTCGGTCACCGGGTACACGCGAAAGCCGTAGAGCGAATCGCCGACGCCTGCGAACAACGTTTCGAGCTGTGTCCATCCGTTCGACACGCGCCGTCCGCGCACACGCAGCAAGGGCGCGCTGGCGTCGAACACCGGGCGCCCCAGCACCATCGTCTCGGGCCGTGCCAGCGATGCCTGCATGAATGCGGGAATGAGGTCGGCCGGATGCTGGCCATCGGAGTCCATCGTCAGCGCGTGCGTGAAACCCGCGTCCTTCGCGGCGCGCAGGCCGTGCAGCACCGCCGAGCCCTTGCCCTGGTTCTGCGGCAGCACCCACACGCGCAGGCCCGGATCGCCTGCGGCCATCTGCTGCAGGCGCTCGCCCGTGCCGTCGTCGCTGCCGTCGATCACCACCCACACCGGGCTCCACTGCGCGCGGGCGGCCGCGACCGTCGAGAACAGCCGCTCGCCGGTGTTGTAGCTGGGGATCAGGACAAGGTGTGTGCGCGAGGCGTCTGGCATTCGGGGGACGCGTCGGTGGCGCGCTGCTCCATGTTTTGTCGGAAATATTGTTCGAGTTCGGCCTGCAGCACGTCGCTGTCCTGCGTGGGCGAAAAGCGCTTGCCCAGCCGCAGCGTGAAGACGATCGGCAGCGGCGGCACGCGCCACAGCGGCCAGCCCTTGGCGAGATAGGGCGAGTCGGTGTCGATGAACACCGTTTGAATGGGCGCCTGCGCCAGCTTGGCGATCAGCGTGGTGCCGGGGCGGAAGGGGTTGAGCGGCGGCGTCACCGTGCGCGTGCCCTCGGGGAAGATCACCAGCTGGCCGCCGTTGCGCAGGTCGTTCACCGCCAGCCGCACCATCGTGCGCGCCGACTTGTTGCTGATGTAGCGCGCCAGCCGGGCGCCCGCACCCAGGAAGATGTTGCCCATCAGGTCGGCCTTCATGATGCAGGCGCTGCGCGGCAGCCGCGACACCAGCAGCAGCGCGTCGAGCATGGTCGGGTGGTTGGCCACGAAGATCACGCCGGGCTCCTTGCGCATCGGGTCGAGGCAGGTGGCGTCGATGCGCATCATGCCGGTCACCGAGGCAAGCCACCAGAACATGCGGTAGGCGAAGGCGATGGTCATGCGGCCCAGCGTGCGGGCGGGAGCCGCCGGCATCACCGGGTGGATGAGCATGGCGAAGACGTTCCAGACCAGCGAGATCAGGCCCAGGAACAGCAGCAGCGCGTAGAGCATCAACGCGAGCGGAATCGACGTGAGAAATCGCAGCACGCGAGTCATTGGATCGGTAAATCGGACGAGGCGCGATCGGACAACGACCGCTCAGGCCCGCAGCCGGCCGGCCGCGACCGTGTGGGCCTCGATCTCGACCAGCAGGTCGCTGCGGCAGATGTCGGCCTCGAGGTACACGGCGTGGCGCGCCATCGGCGCATCGGCGCCGAGCGCGCCTTCGAGAATGTCGCGCACCGTCTCGGTGTCCGACGGATGCCGCACGTAGACCACGCAGTCGAGCTCGGCCAGCGAGAACTTCGCGCTGCAGCGTTCGTTGGCAGCATCGATCACCGCCTGCAGGTTGCGCAGGGTTTCGCGCGTCTGTTCCTGCACGTCGCCGTGGTGCACGGTCTCGTGGCCGACGATGCTCGCGGTGCCGGAGATGAAGAGGGCGATGTTGCCGTCGCCGATGTCCGCCAGCGCGGCGCGGGAAAAGGTCGGCGAGCGCGGGCCATAGGTTTCGGGATAGCGGTAGGCCGAGACCTGCCGCGGGTTCTCGACCGGCAGCGGCGCCTGCTGGCCGGCCAGGAAGCGGATCGACAGCGCGCCCTGGTGGATGCCCAGGGCGCAGGCCGCCGGCGCCCCTTCGAAGGCGGCCCGGCCGGCTTCGAGGAAGGCTTCCTGCCGGCCCAGGTTGAACTGGCGGTAGCGCTCCAGCCCGCCGCCGTCGGCGTTGATCTGCGGCAGGTAGTTCCAGATGCGCTGCAGGTGCGGCGTGCCGGCCTGGTCGAGCGTCTTGAACAGGTCGCGGTAGGCTCGGTGCGCGAGCTCGGCGAGGCCCTGCTTTTCGGTGGCCTCGTCGAGGTCGATGGCGCCGAGCAGCCAATGGCCGTCGGTGCGCCAGCGCGCGATGCCGGTGGTGCCCGACCTGACGTGCGGGCCGCTGCTCACGTGCCAGACGTCGGCCATGGCGCCGTTGGACGACAGAACGCGCGCGTTGACCGTCGGCATCCAGGCCACGCCGTGCGGCGTGCCGTAGCCGAGCGCCGCGAAGGGCGCCTTGCCGTCGGCGGCCAGCGCCAGGCTGGCCGGCATCGAAAGGCGCTCGACGCGCAGATGGGAAATGGAGGTTTCGTCCTGAGCTCGCACTGTCAGCTGGCCTCGACGGCGTGTTCTGGTTTGATGGCGGTGTAGGCGGAGAAGACACCGAGGCTCGCGTGCCGGCGAACGTCGCGCAAGCCCGCGTCGGCCAGCGCCTGCATCACCCGCTCGGGGGGAATGCAGGCCTCGATCGTGTCCCAGTAGTAGCGCCACAGTTCGGATGTGTTGCGCTGGCGGCCGACCACGCGGGCGATCAGCGGCACCACGGCGCGCATGTAGCCCTTGAGCAGCGCGGTTGCGACACGGCCCTCGGGCTTGGTGATTTCGAGCACCGCCACGCGCCCGCCGGGGCGCAGCACGCGGTGGAACTCGCTGAAGGCGGCCGCCACGTCGCTGATGTGGCGCATGGCGTAGCCCATGCTCACGAAGTCGCAGCTGGCGTCGGGCCGGGGCAGGGCCTCGGCCACGCCGCGCACCAGCTGGACGCCGGGCAGCCTGACCTGGCTCATCATGCCGGGGCTGGGATCGACGCCTACGAGCTGGCCGGTGGAACCGATGAGTTTCAGCGCCTCGCGGGCCACGAGCCCGGTGCCGATGCCCACGTCCAGAACCCGCATGCCCGCTGCGAGGCCGGCTTCCCGCAGCGCAGCACGGCGGTACGAAGGGCCGGTGCCGAAGGCCAGCACGCTCTCGATGCGGTCGTAGTCGGCAGCCGTGCTGTCGAAGATGCGCCGCAGGAACGCCTGGTGCTCCGCCTCGGTGCTGTAGTACAGCGGCAAGGGTGCGTGCGGCGGCAGGGTGTCGGGATTCCCGGGCCCGACGGAAGGCGATGGCGTCATCGAACAATTATCACCAAAAGCCCACGCCCGAATTCCCGGCCCCGGGCGGGCGTTGTGTGCGCCGGACAGTAAACTCGGAGCCTGCTCGGATTGACACAGAAACACAGGACAGCGAGATAGAAAGCCATGGCCGGACATAGCAAGTGGGCGAATATTCAGCACCGGAAGGGCCGCCAGGACGAAAAGCGGGGCAAGCTCTGGACCCGCGCCATTCGCGAGATCACGGTGGCTGCCCGCGCCGGCGGCGCCGATCTGGGCGCCAACCCCCGGCTGCGGCTGGCGGTGGAAAAGGCCAAGGCGGTCAACCTGCCCATCGACACCATCAAGCGCAACATCGACAAGGCCACGGGCAACCTCGAAGGCGTCAATTACGAAGAGATTCGTTACGAAGGGTACGGCATCGGCGGCGCGGCGATCATCGTCGACACCATGACCGACAACCGCGTGCGTACCGTGGCCGAAGTGCGCCACGCCTTTTCCAAGCACGGCGGCAACATGGGCACCGAGGGCTCGGTGGCCTTCCAGTTCAAGCACTGCGGCCAGATCATCTTTGCGCCCGGCACCAGTGAAGACAAGGTGATGGAAGTGGCGCTCGAGGCGGGCGCGGAAGACGTCGTCACCGACGACGACGGCGCCATCGAGGTGATCACCGCCGTGACCGACTTCGAGGCCGTGAAGAACGCGCTCGAAGCCGCCGGCCTGAAGCCCGACGCAGCCGAAGTCACCATGCGCGCCGAGAACACCGTGGACGTGACCGGCGAAGACGCCGCAAGAATGCAGAAGCTTCTCGACGTGCTCGAGGACCTGGACGACGTGCAGGACGTTTATCACAACGCCTCGCTGTCAGAGTGAGCGAGTGAGTTCCTGCCGAATGAATGTTTGTTGAATCACAGCGAGAAATGAAGGCCCGCGAATGAAGGTACTGGTAATTGGGGGAGGGGGCCGTGAACACGCTCTGGCATGGCGACTGGCGCAGGCTGCCCGGGTGAGCCGCGTGTACGTGGCGCCGGGCAACGGCGGCACCGCGAGCGACGAGCGCTACGACTGCATCGACATCACCGAGCCCGCCGCGCTGCGCGAGTGGGCCATCAAGGAAAAGATCGCGCTGACCGTGGTCGGCCCCGAGGCGCCGCTGGCCGCCGGCGTGGTCGACGAGTTCCGCGCGCACGGCCTGCGCATTTTCGGCCCGACGCAAGCGGCCGCGCAGCTCGAGAGTTCGAAGGCTTTCTCCAAGGCCTTCATGAAGCGCCACAAGATCCCGACGGCCGAGTACGAGGCGTTCACCGACGCCGCTGCCGCGCACGCCTACATCGACGCCAAGGGCGCGCCCATCGTCGTCAAGGCCGACGGCCTGGCGGCTGGCAAGGGCGTGGTGGTCGCCATGACCGCGCAGGAAGCGCACGAAGCCGTCGACTTCATGCTGGTCGACAACAAGTTCGGCGTGTCGCACAACGAAGGCGGCGCGCGCGTCGTCATCGAAGAATTCCTGCAGGGCGAGGAAGCCAGCTTCATCGTGCTGTGCGACGGCAAGAACGTGACCGCGCTGGCCACCAGCCAGGATCACAAGCGCCTGCTTGACAACGACGAAGGCCCCAACACCGGTGGCATGGGCGCGTATTCGCCCGCGCCCGTGGTCACGGCCGAAGTGCATGCGCGAGCCATGCGCGAGATCATCCTGCCGACCATCCGCGGCATGGAAAAGGACGGCATTCCGTTCACCGGCTTCCTGTACGCCGGCCTGATGATCGACGCCACGGGCCACCCCAAGACGCTCGAATTCAACTGCCGCATGGGCGACCCCGAGACGCAGCCGATCATGATGCGGCTCAAGTCCGACCTGTTCGAGGTGTTCTGGCATGCCACCGATGGCACGCTCGACCAGGTCGAGCTGCAGTGGGATCGCCGCGTGGCGCTGGGTGTGGTCATGGCCGCGCACGGCTACCCGCTCTCGCCGCGCAAGGGCGACCGCATCACCGGCATCCCGGCCGAGGCGCCCGATGCCGTGGTGTTCCATGCGGGCACCACGCTAGAAAACGGCGAGCTCAAGACCAGCGGTGGCCGCGTGCTCTGCGTGACCGTGCTGGCCGACAGCGTGAAGCAGGCGCAGCAGCGGGCCTACGAGGTTGCTGCACGCGTCAAGTTCGATGGCGCGCAGTACCGCAAGGACATCGGATTCCGCGCGGTGCACGCGCGCAACCCCCACGGCGCCTGATGCAGCAGACCAATCCGGCGGCGGTCGGCGAGTACCTGCGCGGACTGCAGCATTCGATCATCGCGGCGGTCGAGAAGGCCGACGGCGGCACCTGCGTGCGCGATGCCTGGCAGAAGGCGCCCGGCGAGCCGCTGCAGGGCGAGGGGCTCACCTGCATCCTCGAGGGGGGTGAACTTTTCGAGCGCGCGGGCTGCGGCTTCTCGCAGGTGCGCGGGCCCAAGCTGCCGCCCTCGGCCACGCAGAACCGGCCCGAGCTGGCGGGCGCGCCTTTCGAGGCCATGGGCGTGTCGCTGGTGTTCCACCCGCGCAATCCCTACGTGCCCATCGTCCACATGAACGTGCGCATGCTGGCGGCGTTGCCCGAAGGCGGCGAGCCCGTCTGCTGGTTCGGCGGCGGCATGGACCTCACGCCGTGCTACGGCTTCGAGGAAGATGCGGTGCATTTCCACGCCGTGTGCCGCGATGCACTCGCGGCACACGGCGACGACAAGTACCCGCGCTTCAAGACCTGGTGCGACGAGTATTTCTTCCTGAAGCACCGCAACGAGCAGCGCGGCGTCGGCGGCATCTTCTTCGACGATTTCTCCGAAGGCGGCTTCGAGAACGGCTTTGCCATGATCCGTTCGGTGGGTGACGGCTTCCTGCCCGCATACCTGCCGATCGTCGAGCGCCGCCGCGCCACGCCGTACACCGAGCGCGAGCGCAACTTCCAGCTTTACCGGCGTGGCCGGTACGTGGAGTTCAATCTCGTGTGGGACCGCGGCACGCACTTCGGCCTTCAGTCGGGCGGGCGCACCGAATCGATCCTGCTGTCGATGCCGCCGCTGGCGAGCTGGGCCTACCAGCAGCAGCCCGAGCCGGGCAGCCCCGAAGCCGCGCTGTACAGCGACTTCATCGTGCGACGCGACTGGCTGTGAACTCTTCTCCCGGCAAGGCGCAGCGCATAGGCGTTTTCGGCGGCGCGTTCGATCCGCCGCACAACGCCCATGTGGCACTTGCCGAGGCAGCGCTCGCGCAACTCGATCTTGCCGAGCTGCACGTCATTCCCACGGGACAGGCCTGGCACAAGAGCAGGGCGCTCACGCCGAAGGAAGATCGCCTGGCGATGACCCGCCTGGCCTTTTCCGGCCTGAAAGGCACCGTCGTCGTCGACAGCCGCGAAGTGTTGCGAGACGGCCCCACCTACACCCTCGACACCCTGCATGAACTGCAGCGCGAGCAGCCCGGCGCACAGCTGGTGCTGATCATGGGCGCCGACCAGGCGAGCGCGCTGCCGACCTGGCACGGCTGGCAGGATATACTCGGCATTGCTATTGTTTCTGTAGCGTATCGCGCACTATCGACGGGCGGCACTGCCCGTTTTGATCCGAAAACGCTTCTCGGCCTCCCTGCCGGCGCGCGTTTCGAGGCGCTAGAACTGCCTCCCATGGACATCAGCGCCACCGAAATCCGGCGGCGCGCGGCGCTCGGCGTGGACATTTCCTCGCTGGTTCCGCCCACGGTTGCACGCTATATTGACCAACACCACCTCTACCGCTCTGCCTGATGACCACTGAAGCCGCCGCAAAGAAAGACACCCAGAAACTCCAGCGAGCCATCATCGATGGTCTCGAAGACGTCAAGGCGCAGGACATCCAGGTATTCGACACAGAACATCTTTCGCCGCTGTTCGAGCGCGTGATCGTTGCCTCGGGCACCTCCAATCGCCAGACCAAGGCGCTGGCTGCCAGCGTGCGCGACGCGGTACGCGAAGCCGGTTTCGGCAAGCCGCGCATCGAGGGCGAGGACAACGGCGAGTGGATCATCGTGGACTGCGGCGCGGCCGTGGCGCACATCATGCAGCCCGCCATCCGCCAGTACTACCACCTCGAAGAGATCTGGGGCGACAAGCCGGTGCGAGCCAAGCTCGGCGGTGTAAAGCCTGCTGTCGCCACCGCTTCGAAGGCTGGCGCCGAAGAGAAGAAGGCCGCCGCCAAGGCCCCGACGCTGCGCCGTTCGAGCGCCGCCAAGACCGCGATTCGCGCAGCCGAGCAGGAAGCCAAGGCCGGGAAGGCCCCGGCCAAGAAAACGGCTGCAAAGAAAGCCCCTGCCAAGAAGACCACCAACGCGCGCGTGCCGGTCAAGGTCGTGGGCAAGCCCGCTGCCAAGAAACCGGCGGCAAAGAAGACGACGGCCGCCAGGAAGGCGCCAGCCCGCCGCGCATGAAGCTGCTGGTGGTCGCCGTCGGGCAGCGCATGCCCGATTGGGCACAGACTGCCTGGGACGACTACGCCAAGCGCTTCCCGCCCGAACTCAAGCTCGAGCTGCGGGCTGTCAAGACCGAGCCGCGCGGCTCCAAGACGCTTGAAACGCTCTACGCCGCCGAGCGCGAGCGCATCGAGGGGGCGATCGCGCGCGGCATGCGCATCGTCGTGCTCGACGAGCGCGGCACTGCGCTGACCACCAAGGCGCTGGCCGCGCGCCTGCAGACCTGGCAAGGCGAGGGCGATGACGTCGCCCTGGTCATCGGCGGGCCCGACGGGCTCGATCCGGCCTTCAAGGCCGCGGCCCATGAGCGCATCCGTCTGTCCGACCTGACGCTGCCGCACGCGATGGCGCGGGTGCTGCTGGTCGAGCAGCTGTACCGGGCGTGGTCGGTCAATGCGGGCCATCCTTACCACCGCGAATGACGAACGCCGGCGGGCAGGTTGCGTTGCTCGGGGAAAGCGGCCATGCGCTGGTGCCGGCGCTGTTGCCGAACGGGCTGCTGGATGCGGCGGCGCAGTCGCTCGATCACTGGTTGGGGCAGGCGGCGGGTAGCCGCAATCTCCTGGCCCATCCGCCGTGCAGTGAGATGGCCGTCGAGGTCAAGGCGCGGTTGTCCGGCATGGGCCTGCTCGATGCATCGTCGGTGGCCGTGCAATGCACGCTCTTCGACAAGACACCCGACAGGAACTGGCTGGTCGCGCTGCACCAGGACACGTCGATCCCCGCCTCGGTCGCCGGCATGCCCTGTGTCATCAAGGAGGGCGAGCCGTATGTGCAGCCCCCGATCGACGTGCTGCAGTCGTTGCTTGCCGTACGGGTGCACCTGGACGACTGCGGTGTTGATGCGGGGCCGTTGCGCGTCGTGCCGGGCAGTCACCGCGCGGGTCGGCTGGACGGCGACGAAGCGCAGGCGTTGCGGGCAGCCCATGGTGAGACGGTCTGCACTGCGGCGCGCGGCGACGCCTTGCTGATGCGCCCCTTGCTGCTGCATGCGTCGTCACGCGCGAAGTCGCCGGTGCGCCGGCGCGTCCTTCACTTTCTGTTCGGCCCCGCGCGCCTGCCGCAGGGGCTGGTCTGGAACCACATCGTGGCCGGCGAACCGCCATCGCCACAGGAGACTTGAGCCTTGCCGGATTTCATCTACCTCGCCTCGCAGAGCCCGCGCCGCGCCCAGTTGCTCGGCCAGCTCGGCGTCCGCCATGAACTGCTGCTGGCCGATGCCGACGAAGACGCCGAGTCGCTCGAAGCCGTGCTGCCCAACGAGGCCCCGGCTACCTACGTGCAGCGCGTCACCGGCCTGAAGCTCGATGCCGCCGTGGCCCGGATGCGCAGGCGCGGCCTGGCGAATGCTCCGGTGCTCTGCGCCGACACCACGGTTGCCATCGGTCGCACCATCCTCGGCAAGCCCGAGGACGAAAAGGACGCCGCGCGCATGCTGCGAATGCTCTCGGGCGCCACGCATCGCGTGCTGACCGCCGTGGCGCTGCATCACGGCAAGAAGAGCCATGCGGCGCTCAGCGTGTCTCGTGTGCGTTTCGCCGACATCACCAAGGCGCAGATCGCCCGTTATGCCGAAAGTGGCGAGCCGCTGGGCAAGGCCGGCGCGTACGCCATACAGGGCGCCGCAGCCTCATTCGTCGAGCACATCAGCGGGTCCTATTCGGGCATCATGGGCCTCCCCATGTTCGAGACGGCTGGGCTGCTTCGAAACGCCGGTTTCAATACTTAAGACTTCCATGCAAGACATCCTGATCAACTGGTCTCCGCAGGAGACCCGCGTGGCGCTGATCGAGCACGGCGCGGTGCAGGAGCTGCACGTCGAGCGCACGCTGGAGCGCGGGCTGGTCGGCAACATCTACCTCGGCAAGGTGTCGCGCGTGCTGCCGGGCATGCAGTCGGCCTTCATCGACATCGGCCTGGAGCGCACAGCCTTCCTGCACGTGGCCGACATCGTGGCGCCGTTCACGCCGGGCTCGCGGCCCAGCGCGCCGGCGCCCGAGCGCGACCATCGCAACGGCGGGCCGATGGTGCCCATCGAGAAGCAGGTGTTCGAGGGCCAGTCGCTGCTGGTGCAGGTCATCAAGGACCCCATCGGCACCAAGGGTGCGCGGCTCTCGACGCAGATCAGCATCGCCGGGCGGCTGCTGGTGTTCCTGCCGCAGGACAACCACATCGGCGTGTCGCAGAAGATTCCGTCGGACCAGCGCGAGTCGCTGCGCAACCGCATGCTGGCGCTGATAGAGGCCGCCGCGGCCGCCGATAGCGGCGGCGTGGTGCCGGCCAACACGGGCGGCTTCATCCTGCGCACGAACGGCGAGGACTCGAGCGACGCCGAACTGGCCGAAGACATCGCCTACCTGCGCAAGACCTGGTCGCGCATCCGCGAGGCCTCGATGCGCATGCCGCCGATGTCGCTGCTGCACCAGGACCTGAGCCTATTGCAACGCGTGCTGCGCGACATGACCGGCGAGGAAACGCAGACCATCCGCATCGATTCGCGCGAGCAGTTCGACGTGCTGCTGAAGTTCGGGCTCGAGTTCATGCCCAAGGCGGCCGGCAAGCTGCAGCACTACAAGGGCGAGCGGCCGATCTTCGACCTGTATTCGGTGGACGAGGAAATCGCGAAGGCGCTGGGCCGGCGCGTCGATCTCAAGTCGGGCGGCTACCTCGTGGTCGACCAGACCGAGGCGCTGACCACGGTGGACGTGAACACCGGCGGTTTCGTCGGCGCGCGCAACTTCGACGACACCATCTTCAAGACCAACCTCGAGGCGGCGCAGGCCATTGCGCGCCAACTGCGGCTGCGCAACCTGGGCGGGATCATCATCGTCGACTTCATCGACATGGGGCGCGACGACCACCGCGAGCAGGTGCTGGCGGAGTTTCGCAAGCAGCTCGCGCGTGACCGCGTGAAAACCACCGCGGGCGGCTTCTCGCAGCTGGGGCTGGTGGAGATGACGCGCAAGCGCACCCGCGAATCGCTGGCGCACATGCTCTGCGAGCCCTGCGTGGCCTGCGGCGGGCAAGGCATTGTGAAGACCGCGCGCAGCGTGGCCTACGACGTGATGCGCGAGATCCTTCGCGAGGCGCGGCAGTTCACGCCGCGCGAGTTCCGCATCGTCTCTTCGCCGCAGGTGATCGAACTCTTCCTCGACGAGGAAAGCCAGCATCTGGCGGGGCTGAGCGACTTCATCGGCAAGCCGATCTCGCTGCAGGCCGAGCCGGCGATCGGGCAGGGGCAGTACGACATCGTGCTGCTCTGAGGCAGCACCGGCCGGTCAGAGCGTCGGATCCTGCCCCGGCGGGGCGCTGCGTACCGCCAGCGTCTGCAGCCGCGCATAGAGCCCGTCGAGCGCCATGAGCTGTTCGTGGCTGCCTTGCTCGGCAATGCGGCCTTGCTCCATCACGATGATCCGGTCGGCATGCTGGATGGTCGAGAGGCGGTGCGCCACGATCAGCGTGGTGCGGTTCTGCATCAGGCGCTGCAGGGCGTCCTGCACCAGCCGCTCGGATTCGGTGTCGAGGGCCGAGGTGGCTTCGTCGAGTAGCAGCACGGGCGCATTCTTGTAGAGCGCGCGGGCAATGGCGAGGCGCTGGCGCTGGCCGCCCGAGAGCTGCGTGGCGTTGTGGCCCAGCACCGTGTCGATGCCTTGCGGCAGGTTCTCGACGTGCGAGCTCAGGTTGGCCGCCTCTATGCATTGCAGAACGCGCTCGCGGTCGATCTCGGCGCCCAGCGCCACGTTGGCCGCCAGGGTCTCGTTGAGCATCACCACGTCCTGGCTCACCATCGCGAACTGGGATCGCAGGCTCTTGAGTTGCCATTCGCTGGTGTCGTGCCCGTCCAGCAGCACCTGGCCGCCGCTGGGCTGCACGAAACGCGGCAGCAGGTTGACCAGCGTGGTCTTGCCCGAACCCGAGGGGCCGACGAAGGCCACCACCTGGCCCGGCTCGATGACCAGGCTCACGCCGTCGAGCGCGCGCTGCTCGTCGTCGCCGCGGTAGCTGACCCGCACGTCGCGCAGCTCGATGCGGCCCTGGGCATGCTCGATGCTGAACGTGCCCTGCGATTCGGGCGCCACCTCGTCGACGAGGATCAGCCCGCGCTCCAGCGCGGCAAGGCCGCGCGTGATCGGGCCAGCCACTTCGGCAAGACGGCGGATGGGGGCGATCAGCATCAGCATGGCCGTGATGTAGGCGACGAAGCCGCCCACGGTGAAACCCTGCTTGCCGCTCTGCCAGAGCGCGATCATCACCACCACCGAGAGCGCCAGTGATGCCATCATCTGCGTGAGCGGCGTGGTGGCCGCCTGCGCGATGGTCGACTTCACGGCCAGCCGGTTCAGGCGCTGGCTCAGCTGCTCGAAGCGGCGGCCCTGCGCGCCTTCAGCGCCATGCAGCCGCACCATGCGATGCGCGAGCACGTTTTCCTCGACCACGTAGGCCAGTTCGTCGGTGGCCTGCTGGCCCTGCTGGGTCAGGCGATAGAGCCGCTTGGAGAACACCTTCATGATCCAGGAGATGCTGGGCACCAGGAAGGCGACGATCAGGGTGAGCTTCCAGTTCAGGTAGACCAGATAGCCGAGCAGCGCGACCAGCGTGAAGCCGTCGCGCGAGAGCCCGAGCAGGGCTTGCACCAGCAGCATCGCGCCGGTCTGCACTTCGTAGACCACCGTATTCGACAGGGCGCTGGCCGACTGCCGGGCGAACAGCGCGAGCTCGGCGCCGAGCAGCCGCTCGAACAGCACCCGGCGCAGCTTCTGCATGCCTTCGTTGGCGATGCGCGAAAGCGCGTACTGGGAGATGAACTGGGCGATGCCACGCACTGCGAAAAGCAGCAGCACGGCGGCGGGCACGAACCACAGCGGCATCTCGCCGCGCGTGAAGCCCCGGTCGAGCAGGGGCTTCAGCAGGGCCGCCATCAGCGGTTCTGTGATGGCCGCCAGCAGCGCCCCGCTCAATCCGAGTGCCCACCATTGGCGGGAGCCGCCAAACCAGGTCATGAGTCGCGCCAGACGGCGCATCAGGGGAGGGCGCGCGGTATCGCCGCCGGGGGATGCTTGCATGGCGGCGGATTCTACGGGGCCCCCTGTGCGAGGCTCGCCGTGGCGTGCCTGTAGGACCATGCCGACGCATAAACGTTTTGTGACGGCGGCCCCGAGCCAGTGTGTAACATGTGGCCCGTTGAAGCCGGGGAGAACTTTTCACCCGGAAACCTCTCCGAACCGCATGAACAAGCCGTTGCCAACTCCAATTCCAACTCCTTCTTCATCGTTATTTGCACGCCGCACAGTCATCGCGGCCCTCGCTGCCACCCCCATGATTCCTGCACTGGCCCAGTTCCGGGTCGAGGTCTCGGGCGTCGGGCTCACGCAGCTGCCGATCGCGCTCGCCCCCTTCAAGGGCCAGGAATCGTCTCCCCAGAAGATCTCGGACATCGTCCAGGCCGACCTGGAACGCAGCGGCCAGTTCCGCGGTGTCGATGCCTCCGGCCAGGTGCTCGACGAGGCCTCGCGCCCCGACATGTCGCCGTGGCGCCAGCGCAAGGCCGATTCGCTCGTGGTGGGCAGCGTCAACAGGCTGGCCGATGGCCGCTTCGACGTGCGTTTCCGCCTGTGGGACGTGGTGAAGGAACAAGACCTGGGCGGCCAGAGCTACACCGTGCCCCAAGGCGACCTGCGCCTTGCCTCGCACCGCATCGCCGACTACGTCTACGAGAAGCTGACCGGCGAGAAGGGCATCTTCTCGACCCGCATCGCGTACGTCACGAAGGCCGGCAGCCGCTATTCGCTGTGGGTGGCCGATGCCGACGGCGAGAACGCCCAGGCCGCGCTCGCCAGCCCCGAACCCATCATCTCGCCCTGCTGGTCGTCCAACGGCCAGCAGCTGGCGTACGTGTCGTTCGAGTCGCGCAAGCCCGTGGTGTACGTGCACAACGTGGCCACTGGCCAGCGCCGCCTGCTCGCCAACTTCAAGGGCTCCAACAGCGCCCCGGCCTGGGCGCCCGACGGCAACTCGCTGGCCGTCACGCTCAGCCGCGACGGCGGCTCGCAGCTGTTCTCCATTCCGGCCAGCGGCGGCGAACCGCGCCGCCTGACGCAAAGCTCCAGCATCGACACCGAACCGGTGTACTCGGCCGACGGCGGCACCATCTATTTCGTGAGCGACCGCGGCGGCGCTCCCCAGATCTACAAGATGAGCGCCGGCGGCGGCAGTCCGACCCGGGTGACCTTCAGCGGCACCTACAACATCTCTCCGTCTGTCAGCGGCGACGGCCGGTGGTTGGCCTACATCTCCCGTGTGGGCGGCGCCTTCAAACTCCATGTGATGGAGTTGGCCACCGGCAATGTCAGCGCGATCACCGACACCTCCGCGGACGAAAGTCCGAGTTTTGCTCCGAACAGCAAGCTGATCGTCTACGCAACGCAGCTGCAGGGCCGCGAAGCCCTGATGACGACCACGCTCGATGGAAAAATAAAGGCACGACTGGCGGGACAGGCGGGAGACATCAGGGAACCGGACTGGGGTCCGTTTCAAAAGCAATGACTAAGGTTTATTTGAGGAGTTTTCAAAAATGTTGAAACGTACGATCTATTCGCTGGCCATCGTGGCTCTCATCGCCGGTTGCTCGTCGGGCACCAAGCTCAACGAAACGCCGGTGACCGACCGCACCGGCACGGCCGGCGGCCAGCAAGGCGCGAGCACCGTGACGCCTGTCACCATCGATCCCAACGCGGGCACCGCGCAAGGTCCGGTGGGCGTGGCGCGCATCGTCTATTTCGACTACGACAGCTACACGGTCAAGCCCGAGTTCCAGTCGCTGATCGACGGCCACGCCAAGTTCCTGAAGGCCAATCCGCAGCGTCGCATCTCGATCGAAGGTCACACCGACGAGCGTGGCGGCCGCGAGTACAACCTTGCGCTGGGCCAGAAGCGTTCCGAAGCCGTGCGTCGCGCACTGACCCTGCTGGGCGTGAACGACAACCAGATCGAGGCCGTGAGCTTCGGCAAGGAAAAGCCTGCCGTCACGGGCTCGGGTGAAGAAGTGTGGGCGCAGAACCGTCGCGCCGAAGTCCGCTACACCCGGTGATGCCACGCGCTCTACTGCGAGGCTCGGCGCTGGCCGCGGCCCTGCTTTGCGTCTCGGCGGCGTCGCATGCCGCGCTGTTCGAGGATGACGAGGCTCGCCGCGCCATCCTCGACCTGCGCCAGCGCGTCGAGGCCATGCGCCAGCAGACCGACCAGCGGCTGACCGACGAAAACGGCCAGCTGCGCCGCAGCCTGCTCGATCTGCAGAACCAGATCGAGCAGATGCGTGGCGACCTCGCGCGCATGACCGGCCAGAACGAGCAGCTCACGCGCACGTTGAGCGAAATGCAGTCGCGCCAGACCACCATCGACGACAAGCTCAAGCAGAGCGAGCCATCGAAGGTGTCGGTGGACGGCCGCGAGTTCAATGCCGACCCGAAGGAAAAGGCCGACTTCGAGGCCGCCCTCGGCGTGTTCCGCTCGGGCCAGTTCGCGCAGGCGCAGACCGCGTTCGCCGAGTTCGTCAAGCGCTACCCGCAAAGCGGCTACAACGCCTCGGCGCTGTTCTGGCTGGGCAATGCGCAGTACGCCACGCGCAACTACAACGAGGCCATCGCGAACTTCCGCTCCATGCTCTCGCTCGCGCCCGATCACGCCAAGGCTCCCGAGGCCGTGCTGTCGATCGCGAACTGCCAGATCGAGCTGAAGGACACACGTGCCGCGCGCCGCACGCTGGAAGACCTGACCAAGGCCTACCCGCAGTCCGAAGCCGCACAGGCCGGCCGCGAGCGTCTCTCGCGCCTGCGCTGATGCGGGCGGAGCATTCCGCTTGAGCGCCATCATCACTGCCGCTTTCACTCCTCCAGCCGCCGCGGATGTCGTCACCGACACCGCGGCGCCTGACTTTGCGCGCCGCTTCGGCGGGCTCGAGCGGCTCTACGGCGTGGCCGGTGCCGCGCGCATCCGCAACGCGCACGTGCTGGTCGTCGGCATCGGCGGTGTGGGATCGTGGGCGGTCGAAGCGCTGGCGCGCAGCGGAGTGGGGCGCTTGACCATGATCGACCTCGACCACGTGTCCGAGTCGAACATCAACCGCCAGATCCACGCGCTCGACGCGACGGTGGGTCAGGCCAAGGTCGAAGCCATGCGCGATCGCATTGCGCAGATCAACCCTGAGTGCAAGGTGCAGGCCATCGACGATTTCGTCGAGCCCGGCAACTGGCTTTCGCTGCTGGAGGCGGCACAGGCCGCGAACGGACCGGCAACTGCCGTCATCGACGCCTGCGACCAGGTGAAGGCCAAGGTGGCCATGGCGGCATGGGCGCGTGCCTCGCGCAACGCGTTCGTCACGGTCGGCGCGGCGGGCGGCAAGCGGCAGGCGCACAAGGTCGACATCGAAGACCTGTCGCTCGTCACGCACGACCCGCTGCTGGCCCAGCTTCGCCAGCGCCTGCGCAAGGAACACGGTGCTCCGCGCGAGGGCCGCAAGATCGGCGTTGCCTGTGTCTTCAGCCGCGAAAGCGTGGCGCCGCCGGACGCCTCGTGCGCCATTGAAAGCGGCGACGGTTCGCTCAACTGCCACGGCTACGGATCGGTGGTCAGCGTGACCGCGACGTTCGGTCAATGCGCGGCGGGTTGGGTTCTGGACAAAATCGCCTCCAACCTCGCGCTATAATCTTTGGCTTTGCCGGATATCACTTCGGTAAAGAGCGAAAAATGGTTCCGGGACGTTAGCTCAGTTGGTAGAGCAGCGGACTTTTAATCCGTTGGTCACTGGTTCGAATCCAGTACGTCCTACCAGACCCTCTTCGAGATCCTCAAGTGCCTCAGGCGCTTGAGGATTTTTTTATGGCCGGTGCGAAATCCAAGGCAACCCATCTCAGGACACGGCAGTGATTCTTGCGGTTGATGTCGGGTTGATGTCGACTACCGGGGAACCGGCGGCGTGGCTGCCGGCGTGCTGCTTCGGTGCTGGAGCGATGCCGCCCCGTCGCGAGAGATCGTCGTGCGCGTTCCTTCCGTAGACGAGTACGTCCCAGGCGAGTTCTTCCGGCGCGAACTGCCGTGCATCGAGGCAGTGCTGAAGGAGATCGACGAACCCCTCGAATGCATCGTGATCGACGGCTACGTCACCCTCGGCGATCCGCCGCGGGACGGGCTTGGTGCCGCGCTCTGGCACAAACTCGAGCGCAGGGTGCCGGTCGTCGGCGTGGCGAAGACGAAGTACCTTGGTGTCCCGCAGGAGGCTTTTCTTTTCCGCGGAGGCAGCAGTCGGCCGCTGTTCGTCACGGCAGCCGGGATGACAAGCGACGAAGCGAAGCGCCGAGTGCTTTCCATGGCGGGAAAGTACAGGCTGCCGGACGTGCTCAAGCACGTCGACGGCGTCGCCCGAAGAGGCGCGTGATCCGGTTCCGACTTACGAAATCAGCTTCTCGCTGTCGACGTCGAAGAAAACGACCTTCGAGAGATCGATGGCGAAGCGCGTTCGCACACCGGCCGACAGCGCCACGTCCGGCGGCAGGCGAGCCGTGAAGTCATGGCCATCGATGTCGAGCAGCACCAGCGTATCGGCGCCGGTCGGCTCGACCACTTGCACGCGCGCTTCCAGATGGCAATGCGAGGGCCCGGGTGCCGTGCCTGGAGCTGCCAGATCCACGGCCTCGGCGCGCAGTCCGACGATGACATCTTTTCCGGCTCTGACCGCCTCCGGTACAGCCGACATCATTTCCAGCGGCAGATTGATCGCTGTCGCTCCGACGCTACCGTCTCCGGCAACGATGCGCAGCTCCCCATGCCGCTCGTTCGCCATCCGCATCTTCAGCAGATTCATCCGCGGCGAGCCCATGAACCCCGCCACGAAGGTGTTCGCCGGCCGGTTGTAGACCTCGTGCGGCGTACCAAGCTGCTGCAGCACGCCGCCCTTCATCACGGCGATGCGTGTGGCCAGCGTCATGGCCTCGATCTGGTCGTGCGTAACGTAGACGATGGTGGCGTTCAGCCGCTGGTGCAGTTTCTTGATCTCGGTGCGCATGTCCAGCCGCAGCTGGGCGTCGAGATTCGACAGCGGTTCGTCGAAGAGGTAGAGCTGCGGCTCGCGCGCCAGTGCGCGTCCGATGGCCACGCGCTGGCGCTGGCCGCCCGAGAGCTGGCGTGGCTTGCGGTCCATCAAGTGGCCGATCTGCAGCAGCTCGCCGACCTTCTTCACGCGCTCGGCACGCGCAGCCTTGTCGACCTTGCGCATCTCCAGCGGAAACTCGATGTTCTTCGCCACCGTCATGTTCGGGTAGAGCGCGTACGACTGGAACACCATCGAGATGTTGCGCTCGGCCGGCGCGGCATGCGTGATGTCGCCGCCGTTGAGCTGCAGCCGGCCTTCGGTGGGCTCCTCGAGGCCCGCAATGATGTTCATCAGCGTGCTCTTGCCGCAGCCCGAGGGGCCGACGAGCACGAGGAACTCGCCGTCTTCCAGCGCGATGGAGATGTCGTGCAGGATGTGCACGGGGCCGAAGCTCTTGCGGATGCCAATCAAGTCCAGAGAAGCCATTAACCAACCTAACCTTTGACCGAGCCGGCCATGAGGCCGCGCACGAAGTACTTGCCGGAAACCAGATACACGATGAGCGTCGGCAGCGCCGCGATGAAGGCGCCCGCGAAATGCACGTTGTATTCCTTCACCCCCGTGGAGCTGTTGACGAGGTTGTTCAGCGCCACGGTGATGGGGAAGGAGCTGTAGTCGCTGAACGAGGCCCCGAACAGGAACTCGTTCCAGATGTTGGTGAACTGCCAGATCACCGTCACCACGATGATCGGCGTGCTGTTGGGCAGAAGGATGCGCCACAGCACGCCGAAGAAGCCCGCGCCGTCCATGCGTGCCGAGCGCACCAGCTCCTGCGGAAACGCGGCGTAGTAGTTGCGGAAGAAGAGGGTGGTGAAGCCGATGCCGTACACCGTGTTGACGAACACCAGTCCCGTCACCGTGCCCGCGATGCCCAGCAGGCCCAGCGTCTTGGCCATCGGGATCAGCACGATCTGGAACGGGATGAACACCGAGAACAGCATGGCTGCAAACAGCAGGTGCGCGCCACGCACCCTGAACTGCGTGAGGATGTAGCCGTTCACCGCGCCGATCAGCGTCGACAGCACCACGCCCGGCACCACCAGCAGGAACGAGTTGATGAAGTAGGGCTTCAGCCCTGTGGGCTGCACGCCGATCTGCGCGGTGCTCCATGCGGCGCGCCAGGGCGCGAGGGTCCAATCGACCGGCAGCGCCATCAGGTTGCCGCTGCGGATCTCGTCGAGCGGCTTCAGCGAGTTGACGACCATCACGTACACCGGCATCAGGAACACCAACGCCATCACGGCCAGCAGCGCATAGAGCGCGAAACGCAACGAGCGCTCAGCCATTCCGGGCTCCCTGCATCTCGCGCAGCAGGTAGGGCACGACGACGATGCTGATCGCGACCAGCATCAGCACCGAACTCGCGGCGCCCACGGCCATCTCGTTGCGCGCGAAGGTGTACTGGTACATGAAGACCGAAGGCAGCCAGGTCGAGCGGCCCGGCCCGCCGTTGGTCAGCGCGATCACGAGGTCATAGGACTTGATCGCCATGTGCGCCAGGATCACGAAGGCCGAGACGAACACCGGCCCCAGCTGCGGGATCACGATGCGCAGGTAGATCTGCCAGGTGCGCGCGCCGTCGACGCGCGCGGCGCTGATCTGCTCGCTGTCCACGCCGCGCAGGCCGGCGAGGAACATCGCCATCACGAAGCCCGAGGTCTGCCACACGGCGGCGATGACCACGCAGTAGATGGCCATCTCGCCGTCCTTGATCCAGTCGAAGGAGAAGCTGCTCCAGCCCAGGCTCTGCAGCGTGTGCTCCAGGCCCACGCCGGGGTCGAGCAGCCATTTCCAGGCCGTGCCGGTGACGATCAGCGAAAGCGCCATCGGGTAGAGGAAGATCGAACGCAGCACGCCCTCGGCACGGATCTTCTGGTCGATCAGGATCGCCAGCCCGAGGCCCAGTGCCATCGCGATGACGATGTAGAGGCTCGCGAAGATCGCGAGGTTGCGCAGCGACACCTCCCAGTTCTCCAGGCCGAGCAACCGCTCGTAGTTGGCCGTGCCTGCCCACTCGGCGGTGGGCAGCATGGTCGACGCCGTGAACGACAGGTACACCGTGAACATGATGTACCCGTACACGCAGACCAGCACCAGCACGGCGCTGGGGCTCAGCAGGAGCCGGGGAAGCAGGTTGTTGGCTTTCAAGTGCGGCAAGGATCAGTTCTTCGCCGCCGATGCCAGTGCCGCAACGGCCTTCTTGTCGTCGAGCTGCCCGTTGAAGTGCCTCGTGATCACGTCGTAGAACGCGTTCTTGATCGACGCCGGCACCGCGTGCCCGTGCGCCATCGAGCCCACCAGCGTGTTGCCCTGGCTGGCATCGGCAACGTCCTTGATGGCCTTCTTGCCGCAGGCGTCGAAGGCGGTGTCGGGCACGTCGGTGCGCGCGGGCGCCGAGCCCTTCACCACGTTGAAGGCCGACTGGAAGCCCGGCTCCATGATCGCGGCGGCCAGCTTCTGCTGCGCGGCCTCCTTGTCGGCGTCCTTCATCTTGAACATCACGAACTGGTCGGTGTTGAAGGTGACCACGCCCTGCGTGCCCGGAAAGCGGAAGCAGGCGAAGTCCTTGCCCGGCACCTGCTTGGCGTTGACGAACTCGCCCTTGGCCCAGTCGCCCATCACCTGAAAGCCGGCCTTGCCGCCGATCACCATGCCCGAGGCGACGTTCCAGTCGCGGCCCGAGAAGTCCTTGTCCACCAGCTTGCGAAGCTGGCTCATGCGCTGGAAGACCTTCTCCGTGGTCGGCGAGGCGATGGTCTTGCCGTCGAGCTCGATGAAGACCTTGCGGTAGTAGTCGATGCCGCCGGTCGAGAGCGCCACGCTCTCGAACAGCGTCGCGTCCTGCCAGGGCTGGCCGCCGTGCGCGATGGCGACGAAGCCGGCCTTCTGCACCTTCTCGGCGGCGGCGATGAATTCGTCCCAGGTCTTCGGCTCGGCCGTCACGCCGGCCTTGGCCAGCACCGCCTGGTTGGCCCAGACCCAGTTGGTCGAGTGGATGTTGACCGGCGCGGCGATCCACTTGCCGTTGTACTTCGAGAACTTCTGCAGCGCGGGTGGCACCACCTTGTCCCAGCCGCCTTTCTGGGCAAGCGTGTTCAGGTCGGCCACCACGCCCTGCTTGCCCCAGTCGAGGATGTCGAAGCCCAGCATCTGCGAGGCGGTGGGCGGGTTGCCCGAGGTCACGCGCGCCCGCAGGGCCGTCATGGCGGCTTCGCCGCTGCCGCCGGCCACGGGCATGTCGTTCCACTTCACGCCTTGCTTCTCGAGGTTGCCCTTGAGCACGTTGAGCGCGCCGGCCTCGCCGCCGGAGGTCCACCAGTGCAGGACTTCCACGCTTTGCTGCTGGGCCATGGCGGCGCCGCTTCCCATGGCGAGGCAGAGGGCGGCAATGGTGAATCGGGATGTGTTCATCTGCATGTCTCTTCTGTTGTCTTGATTGCTGGAATCCGGGGCCGGCGGCAGTTTAGGCAGCCCCCTCGGGGCTGCGCGCTGTGATTTCCCGGACGAAAGACGGCGTTGCGAGCGCAACAAGAGCGCTGCCAGGAGGGTGTGCGGAATCGCCATCCGCTCACTCCCACCAGGCTTCCATCTGGATGCCGAAGATGGTGGCGCTGCGCCGGCCGTTGGCGCCGAAGGTGCCGGCGTTGGCATCGGCGGCGGCCTTGTTCCAGCTCGCCCGCGTGGCATAGAGGCGGAATTCGGGGCGGGTCCAGAAATCGGTGTTCGGCGAGAAAGCCACCGCGATCGTGCCCTTGTTCAGCGTCTGGCGGGCCTGCCCGTCGCTGCTGCGCCGCGTCGTGCCCAGCTCGGCCAGCAGCTTCGTGTACTTGGCGATCCCGTACGACACACGCCCGCCGAGCGTGAAGTCGCGCGTCTCGGGCCCGTCGTCCGGGCGCGTGGTCTGGTAGCCGATCAGCGTCTGGCCGCCGAAGCGCCCGATCTGGAAGTCCATCGAGTCCAGGATGCGGCGCTGCTTCGCGCCCGCCTGCGGCGTCACCACCGTGCGCTCCACCAGCGGTGCGAACAGGAAGGTGTTCGAGCTGCCGAAGCCCGGCGGCAGCAGCAGCCCGGTGGTCGTCGTGCTGTTGTCCAGGTTGTAGAACTTGCCGCTCAGGGATGCGTGGCCGTTGGATGCCTGCGCGATGAAGATGTTGTTCAGCCCCGGCACCAGGAAGTTCTTCTGGATGTGCATCAGCCCCAGCGCGCCGCCGTCCTTGCCCTTGGCGAAGTTGCCCGAGATCAGCCCGCCCGTGATGGTGAGCTTGCCGTCCGGATTGGTGGGAATGTCGCGCCACTGCACGTTGATGCGCTTGGCGTTGTTGGGGTTGCCGCTCTTGTTGTCCACCGAGTCGGCCGTGTGCACCGCCACGTTCAGGCGCCCGAGGCCGCCCAGCGGGATGTCGTCGATGCCGGCGCCGTAGTTGTCGCCGTCCTCCACCACCCACTTGTCCACGATGTGCACGTCCTGGATGCGGTGGTAGCGCTGGCCGGCCCACAGCGTGGCGCTGTTGCCGAAGATGCCGCTGAGAGAGAAGTAGGCTTGGGCGGTGCCGCTCTTGCCGTTGTAGATCGTGGGCATGTAGAACACGCCCCACTTGATGCCGTCGCCCAGGTCGAAGCGCTTGCCGATGCCGAACTCGAGGTAGTTGTCGCCCTCGTTGCCCAGGCGGTACTTCTGCAGGTCGCCGCCCAGGGAGTAGCCGCCCTTGGGCGCACCCTTGGGGGAACTGTAGAAGCCGCCGCGGCCGTAGCCCCAGAACTCCAGGCCGGTGGCGTCGTTGACCTTCTTGACGAAGTCCTTGGTGGGGTCGGACTTCACGGTGGCCTCGGGCGGGGCGTCCGTCGGCGTGTCGGCGGTCTGGGCCTGCGCCAGGCCATGCAGGCTGCCCAGCAGCACGACGGCCGCGGCGGCGATTCGGTTCAGCTTGAGTTTCACGGGTGTCTCCTTGGTCAGGTCGGTTGTTGTGAATGCGTGAAAGGTGGGCGTCTGGTTGCTGCGGGCAAAAGCTCTCCCGCACCGGCCGAAACCGGCGGTGTCGTGTCCAGACGAAAGAAAGGGGGAAGGCGGGGAGGGGGCGGCGCTATCGCTTCATCGAGCGAAAGGCTGGGCGGTCGTCAAGGCAAGGGAAGGGAACATGAGGAGTACGCACCATGGCGGAACGGGGCCTGTACTCAGGCATCCGCCGGTTGTGCATGCAGGTCGCTGCCATGTGCTGTCTCCTCTTGTTGTGCTGCGTCTCGTTGTCAGAAGGCCGGCCTTCCGAGGGGGCCTGACGTGTGACGGCACGCAGTGTAGGAGCGCGATTTAGTACGACATCTTGTGATTTCCCGGACGAAACACAGCGTTGCCAACGCAAAAAGCGCCGGGGTGCGGGGCCTTCAGGCCATGTGAGGCGAGGCTTCAGCCGCCGGTGCTGGCCCGCACGATCAGCTCGACCGGCAGGGTGTTGAGCCTGGGCATGGAAGAGCCCTGCATCACCAGCTCGACGCCGAAGCGGCCGAGCTCCTGCCGGTCCACGCGCAAGGTCGTGAGCGGCGGGTTGGCCTGTGCGGCGGCGAGTGTGTCGTCGAAGCCGACGATGGCGATGTCCTCCGGCACCGACAGGCCCGCCTGCTGGCAGGTCCGCAGCGCCGCCAGCGCCGCGGCGTCGTTGTACGCGAACACCGCGTCGGGCGGCTTGCGCAGCCGCAGCAGCTGCTGCATTGCGGCCGATGCGCCCAGGTCGTGCAGCTGCCCGGTGGGCGCCACCACTTCCAGCTCGGGGTCGGCCAGGATGCCCGCCTCGAACAGCGCGCGGCGATAGCCTTGTGCGCGCTCCAGGATGCTCACGTGCGCCAGCGAGCCCGCGATGTAGGCGACGCGCTTGCGCCCGATGTCCAGCAGGTGCCGCGTGGCCATGTAGCCGCCCATCGCGTTCTCGGGGTTCACCGAGGGCAGGTCGCCCTGCGAGAAGTCGATCAGCGCAATCGGCAGCTCGAGTCCCGCCACCATGTCGAGCACCTCGCTCTCGAAGTAGCCGGCCGCGAGGATCATGTCGGGCTCGTGCATGCGCAGCTGCTCACGGATCGGGTCCGTCGGCCCGCAGGTCAGCAGCGTGGGCACGATGCCGAACTTGCGGCACGCCTCCTCGACGCCATGCAGCACGTCGGAGAAGAAGGGGTTGGTCGAGAAGTGGCTGTGCTGCCTGTGCACCATGAAGGCCAGCTGCTTGGCCTTGGCGCCGCGCAGCCGCGCGGCGTTGTAGCCGATGTCGCGCGCCACCTGGCGGATCATGCGGCGCGTGTCGTCCGACAGGCCGCGCTGGTTTTTCAAGGCACGCGATACGGTGCTGATCGAGACGCCGGAAGCCTCGGCCACATCGCGGATGGTTACGGGCATGAGTCTCCTTGTCCTTGGTGATGTTGTCGCTGGGAGGGCGTCATTCTCATGGCGACGGAGCAGCGTTGTCGAGGCACTGCTGCACGCACGCGGCTTGCGGATGGCTTGCGCGCGGGAGGGGTAGCGCGCTGATTTGTTTCCCTGCCAGCGCCGTGTTTCGTCCGGGAAATCACAAGACCGCCTTCACCGGGGCCGTACATACACTGCGCCCGTTTGGCGCTCCGGCGACCGTGAGCGATGTACAGGCAACAGGGAGACATGCAGCATGGAAAAGAAGATCGCGTACAGCAGAACCATGGCCGCGAGCGTGATCGCCGCGTCGGTGCTGTGGGGTTGCGGCGGCGGCGGTTCGGGTGGCTTCTCGGTGCCCCTGACCCCGACGACGACAACGAACGGCTCCGACCCGGCGTCCACTGTCGGCACCGATACGAACCCGGTCCCCGACGCAGGCACGACGACACCGCAGCAGGAGAAACGCGTCGATATCGCCCTCACGGGCTACGTCGATCTCTTCGTCGGAACGAAGATCTCCAACACGGGAAGCGGCCATTCAGGCAACGTCAATCCCGGTGCGCAGACACCGTTCGGCATGGTGAGCTTCGGCCCCGACACCAGGGGCAGTGGATCGCCCTGGGGCTACGGCTCGGGCGGCTACTACTACGACGACGCGGCCATCCGCTACTTCAGCATGACCCACCTCAACGGACCCGGCTGCAGGGGGCAGGGCGCAGTGGCCATCCTGCCGAACAACGCCGGCACCGGCATTCCCTCGGGTGGCCTTGCGTACACCAAGGCGAACCAGTCGGCCAGCCCCGGCTACTACAAGGTCAAGTTCAACAACGGCATCACGAGCGAGCTGACCGCGATGACGCGCACCGGCATGGCCAGGATCAGCTACGCGGACAAGGACAAGGCCTTTCTCGCCATCGACTCCGCCCGCAACAACCCGAACCAGGACGGCGTTTCCTACACAGGCCTGACGGACGTCGCGCTGAGCGCCGACCGCAAGTCCGTATCGGGAACCGCCGTCGCCAACGAGTTCTGCGGCGGCACATGGAAGCAGCCCGTGTATTACTACGCGACCTTCGACAAGCCGCTGAAGGCGAGTTCCGCCATCTCGGGCAAGGCGGCGATCCTGCAGTTCGACCTGGCCGATGCCGATCTCACCGTGCAGGTGAGGGTGGGCATTTCCTCGGTCAGCACCACCAACGCGAAGAAGAACCTCGAGACGGAGAACCTCGACGCCTCCTTCGACACGGTAAGGACCGCGGCAGCGAACAACTGGAACAGCCGCCTCAACGTCGTGCAACTCGATCTTGCGAAGGAGGGCGAGATCGGCAAGCTCGACGCGAAGAAGCAGGACGACGCCACGACCCAGCTGAAGAAGTTCTACACCGCCCTCTACCGCGTCTACAGCGGCCCGACCGTCTACAGCGACGTCAACGGCGACTACCGCAGCATGAAGCAGGCCGATCTTTCGCAGTCGAACGACGTGCTCCCGGCCAGGGCGACGGAGAACGTCGCCAGCTACAAGTTCAAGCTCGATGGCAAGGACGCCGGCTACAAGACGCACTACAGCGGCTTCTCGATGTGGGACACCTACCGCAGCCAGGCCCAGCTGCTCGCCCTGATCGCGCCCGACGAGGCGAGCGAGATGATGCAGTCGCTGGTGGCCGACGCGCAGCAGTGCGGCGCCTTTCCCCACTGGGTGGACGGCAGCGAGGACACCACGCCGATGAACGGCGACCACGCGCCCACTGTCGTCGCAGGCTCCTACATGTTCGGCGCGCGCAAGTTCGACCTCGACACCGCCAGGAAGTACATGCTCCAGGCCGTCATGAATCCCAAGGGCCAGTGCAACGACAAGTTCTCCATCGGCAAGCCCGGCGACAGCCTGGCCGACTACATGAAGATCGGCTGGATTCCTTCCGACAGGGGCTACGACAACCCCTCGTCGACAACGCTGGAGGCCATCACCACCGACCGCTCCGTGGGCGCCTTCCTCGACGCGCTGCCCGCCACCAGGGCCACGGACAAGAGCGTGATCGACACGGTGTTCAAGCGGGCGGGCAACTGGCAGAACATCTTCGACGACACCAGCAAGACGCTGAAGTCGAAGACCGCGGCGGGCGACTGGAGCGACGGCGTCTTCCACGAATCGACCGAGGCCAACTACCTCTGGACCTTCGCGTACGACTGGACCCTTCTGGCCCGGAAGCTGGGCGGCAGGCAGGGCACGCTCGACCGGCTCGCAAAGCTGTTCTCGCTCGACGCGGCGGACCCGTTCAAAGGGACCGAGCCCAGCGGGCAGGACCTGAACGGCGGCGAAAACTCCGACGGCTACTACATCGGCAACGAGCCGGCGTTCCAGACACCGTGGGCCTACAACTGGATCGGTTCCGCCAAGTACGCGCAGTACATCATCCCGGTCATCCTGCGGAAGAACTTCAGCATCGATCCGGCCGGCCTGCCGGGCAACGACGACATGGGCGCGACCTCGGGTTGGTACGTGTGGGCCGCCATGGGCCTGTATCCGGTGATTCCTTCGGCGCCGGGGCTGGCCGTGTCCACGCCGCAGTTCTCTGGCATGACGCTCTGGCTGGGCAACGGGAAGAAGCTGCGGATCGAGGCCGACAGGCAGGCGCTGATCGACGATGTGCGCTACATCGGCGACATGAAGTTCAACGGCGCGGCCTATGCGGGCTCGTGGCTGCCGCTCGACAAGATCAAGGACGGCGGAACGCTTTCCTTCAAGCTGTCGACCACGCCTACAGACTGGGCCTCTGACCCCGCGCTGGCGCCGCCTTCCGGGCCGGCCGCGGACTACACCAAGACAACCGCCGCGGGTGCGATGTGAGCGGCCGGATTGGGTTCGCGGGCAAAGCTGCCCGGGCTGCCGCATTGCTCGTCGCGGCGTCGCTGTGGGGGTGCGGAGGCGGCTCCAGCAGCGGTCTCTCGATGCCGCTGCCGCAAGGCCAGAGCGGCTCGCCGTCCGGTGACCAGCAGCCGGTCGCGAACACGGACGCGCCGGCGTCATCCGTCACGAGCAACACGAGCGCAGGGGACGTCGCAAGCCGTGCAAAGCAGGACCTGGCGAACTACGTCAACACCCTGCGCGGCGCCCACTCCAACGCCTACATCTACGACGGCTACTCGCGTGGCAACACCTTCCCCGCCACGGCGGTGCCCTTCGGCTTCACGATGTGGTCGCCCGTCAATCGCATCGACCCCGACGACGAGAGCGCCGGCTGGAGCAACACCAAGCCCTATGACGGCTACATGGGCAACGACTTCTTCTACACATTCTTCGAGGACGAGAACAGCACCAAGCCGCTGGACCGCATCTTCGCGTTCGCGGCCGTCCACGAGGCAAGCCCGTGGATGGGCAACCGACAGTCGGTGCAGTTCATGCCTGTCACCCAGGTCGACAAGGCGGGCAAGCCTGTGCTGGACAAGGCATCGCGCGGCGAGAAGTTCAGCCACAGGAACGAGGTCGCCCGCGCGCACTACTACAGCGTGAGTTTCGACAACGGCACCCGAACCGAGATCACGCCCACCGACCATGCCGCGTACTTCCGCTTCACCGCGGCCGCGAACCAGCCTTCGCTGGCGGTGGTGTTCGATGTGTTCAAGGGCGTGTCGGGCTCGCTGACAGTAGACACCGCCAACGGCGTGGTGTCGGGCTACACGGACCAGGGCTCGCCGCGCATGTACTTCTACGCAGTGGCCGATGCGCCGGTGAAGGCTTCAGGCGCAGACTCCTTCCCGACGTGGCTGCGCTTCGACACTGCATCCGCCGGCAGGCAAGCGGTAGGCCTGAAGGTCGGAACCTCCTTCATCAGCGTGGAGCAGGCCAAGGCCAATCTCGCGCAGGAGATCGGCGCGAAGTCGTTCGACGACGTGCTGGCCGCGGCGAAGGACGCGTGGAACGAGAAGCTCAACACCATCCAGGTCGAGGGCGCGACGGAAGACCAGAAGACCATCCTGTACTCCAACATGTACCGGGCCTTCCTGTACCCCAACTCGGCCTGGGAGAACGTGAACGGCACGCCGTCGTACCTGAACCCCTACGTGAGCCCGATGACGGTGCGCCCAGGAAAGCTGTGGGTCAACAACGGCTTCTGGGACACCTACCGCACCACCTGGCCGCTCTACACGCTGCTGCTGCCGCAGCAGACCGGCGAGATGCTCGACGGCTTCGTCAACGGCTACAAGGACGGCGGCTGGACCACTCGCTGGGCCAGCCCGGGCTATGCCGACATGATGGTGGGGACCAATTCCGACATCATCCTTGCCGACGCGTACCTGAAGGGCGTGCGCAACTTCGACGTGAACGCGGCCTACGACTCGATGCTGAAGAACGCCTCTGTCTACAGCCCGAACAGCGACCGCGGCCGCAAGGGCATGGAGAAGACGCCTTTCTATGGCTACTCGACGGTCTACGACGAGTCCGTGTCGTGGTCGCTGGAAGGCTACGTGAATGACTTCGGCGTGAGCCAGATGGCGAAGGCGCTGAGCAAGGCCGACGACGCCGCCTACTTCGCCAACAGCGCGACCGGCTACGCCAACATCTTCGACGGCACGTCAACCGGAACCTGGGCCGGCGGCTGGTTCCGCGAGAAAGACACAGACGGCAGCTTCGGCGGCGGCGCGCCGAACCCGATGGCCTGGTACTACGGCTACACCGAGGGCAACGCCTGGACCTACGCCTTCGCGACGCCGCAGGACGGCCGGGGCCTGGCGAACCTGCATGGCGGGCGCGCCGGGCTCAAGGCGAAGCTGGATGCCTTCTTCACAACGAAGCCTGGTCTCGGCTACGACGGCACCGACCCGAACGGATCGCACACCGGCATCAAGCCCGAGATCAAGTCGGCTTACGACGTGGACGCGCTCGCGGGCGTCGGGCAGTACCAGCACTCCAACCAGCCGGTACACCACACGATCTACATGTACAGCCACGCGGGCAGTCCCGCCTCGGGGCAGAAGTACCTGCGCGACGTGATGGACAAGCTCTACTTCTCGGGCTTCGACAAGGACGGCAACTCGACGGGCGACGGCTACATGGGCGACGAGGACAACGGCGAGATGTCGGCCTGGTACGTGCTCAGCGCGATGGGCTTCTACCCCGCGTCCACCGGGCGGCCGGAGTACACGATAGGCGCGCCTTACTTCCCGAAGATGAGCGTGCTGGTGCGCAACGCGAAAGGCGAGGCCAAGGCCATCACCATTACCGCGCCCGGCGTGAGCAGCACGAATCGCTACGTACAGGGCCTGAAGCTCAACGGAGCCAGCATCACGCGCACCTACCTGACGCACGCGGAGCTGGTCGAGGGCGCGACGCTGGAGTTCCAGATGGGGCCGAATCCGTCGTCATGGGGCACGGGAGAAGCCGACGCACCGTCCTCGATCACGCAGGGTACGGCGAAGCCGGCGCCGCTGCAGTCGCTGCTGCCGACCACGGCCTTCGCTACCAGTGCGAGCAACCCGACGGGGCTGGAGAACCTGACCGACCGGACTTCGTTGACGGAGTGGAGCAGCGGCGCTTCCGGTGCTGCATGGGTGCAGGGCAGCACCACGGGGGCAGCCCGCACGGTGGCGATCTACACGCTCACCTCGAGCAACAAGACCGGGCAGGATCCGGCCGGCTGGACACTGAAAGGCTCCAACGACGGCATCAACTGGACCACGCTCGATACGCGCCAGGGCGAAGTGTTCGCCTGGCGCCGCCAGGTGCGGCCCTTCGTCGTGAAGACACCGGCAGCCTATTCGAACTACCGGCTGGAGATCGGCGGGAGCGGGGCGGTCAGCCTGTCGGAATTCGAACTGCTGGCCGCGCCCCGGTGAATCGGGCGGTCACCGGCGCGGTCATGCGCGCCGTGGCCTTGTAGGTGAAGTCATCCGGGCGCGAAGCGGCTACAGTCGTCGTTTCCCATTTCCAGCCCTGCTTGCCGCAACTGCTCTTTCCGATGCGCCCCTTCAGTGCTCTTTCAGTTCTTGTCCTGGCCGCATTGGCCGCCGGGTGTGTCACGCGAACGGCTCCCCGCTATACCTCGCTCGGCGACGGCGTCTACAAGTCGCCGACCGCGCAGGATGCCGAGAACTACTGCCGCAACTTCGGTGCGCCGATGCGCTACCTGGCCAACCGGGGAGCGGAAGACCAGGCGCAGGGCGTTCCCGCTGGAGAAGTCGTCTACCGCTGCGACTGAAAAAGCCGCGAAGAGAGACCAGAAAAAAAGCCCGCAGTCGAAGAGACTGCGGGCTTTTTTGCCGGATGGGCGAAGCGCTCAGGCTTCGGGGGCCACGGGCCCCGGGCCTTGCCCCGGAAGCGCTGCCGGTTCGGCAGCCGGGAGCGCTTCCTCCTTCTCATGCCGCGCCGCGATGAACAGGTACATCGCCGGCACCACGAACAGCGTGAACAGCGTGCCGATGGACAGCCCGCTGAAGATCACGATGCCCATCGCCTTGCGGCCGGCAGCGCCCGCGCCCGAGGCGATCACCAGCGGCAGCACGCCGAAGACCATGGCAGCGGTCGTCATCAGGATGGGGCGAAGACGCGTGCCGGCGGCCTCCACGATGGCGTCGAGCTTGCTCAGGCCCTGCTTCTGCAGGCGGTTGGCCACCTCGACGATCAGGATGCCGTGTTTGCTGATGAGGCCCATCAGCGTCACCAGGCCCACCTGCGTGTAGATGTTCATCGAGGCGAAGCCCCAGAAGATGAAGATCATGGCGCCGAAGAGCGCGAGCGGCACCGACACCAGGATCACCACCGGGTCGCGGAAGCTCTCGAACTGCGCCGCGAGCGCCAGGAACACGATGATCAGTGCGAACACGAAGGTGATGGCGAAGTTGCCCGACTCCTGCACGAACTGGCGCGACTGGCCCGAGTAGTCGACCGTGTAGCCGCTGGGCGCGAGCTGCTGCACCACGCCGCGCAGGTATTCCAGCGTTTCGCCCTGCGTGCCGCTGGGCACGCCCTGGATGGTCACGGAATTCAGCTGCTGGAAGTGATTCACCGTCTCGGGCTGCACGCTGTACTTCAGGCTCGCGACCGTGCTTGCCGGCACCACGCCGTTGGGGGTCTTGATGTAGAAGTTCAGCACGTCGGACGGATTCAGCCGGTCGACCTGCTGCACCTGCGGGATCACCTTGTACGAGCGGCCCGAGATAGAGAAGTAGTTGACGTAGCCGCCACCCAGCGCCGCGCCCATGGCGTTGCCCACGTCCTGCTGGGTGATGCCCAGCGTGGCGATCTTGTCGCGGTCGACCACCACGGTGGCCTGCGGCAGGTCGATCTTCAGGTCGGCGTCGACGTAGTAGAACTTTCCGTCGGCGCGCGCCTTGTCCATGATCTGCTGGGCCAGCGTGTTCAGGTTCTCGAAGGGCTCGGTCGTCTTGATGACGAACTGCACCGGCAGGCCCGAGGCGCCCGGCAGCGCCGGGAACTGGAAGGCCACCACCTTCGCGCCGGCAATGCCGTTCCAGCGCTTCTGCAGGTCGGTCTGGATGTCGTGCGCGCTGCGCGTGCGCTGGTCCCAGGGCTTGAGCAGCACGCCCGCGATGCCGGCGTTGGTGCTGGGTACGCCGGTCAGCTGGAACAGCTGCGCGTACTCGGGCGTGTCGTGCGCGATCTTGAAGATCTGGTCCGCGTAGGTCTGCATCTGGTTGATGGTGGCCGTGGGCGCGCCCACCACCTGCGACAGCACGATGCCCTGGTCTTCCTCGGGCGCCAGCTCCGATTTCGACATCTTGAACATCACGAACAGCAGCGCCACCAGGATCGCGCCCATGACGATCATCACCGGCCAGGTCTTCAGCACGCCGCGCAGTATGAGCTGGTAGCGGTGGTGCACGCGCTCGAAGACGTGCTCGATCTTCATCGCGAACTTGCCGGTGTCCTGCTCGGGCTTGAAGAAGCGCGAGCACATCATCGGCGACAGCGTGAGCGCCACGATGCCCGACACCACCACCGAGCCCGCGAGCGTGAACGCGAATTCGGTGAAGAGCGAGCCGGTGAGCCCGCCCTGGAAGCCGATGGGCACGTACACCGCCACCAGCACCACCGTCATGGCCAGGATGGGTCCGCCCAGCTCGCGCGCCGCGAGCAGCGAAGCCTGCATCGGAGACTTGCCCTCGCGCATGTGCCGGTCGACGTTTTCCACCACGATGATCGCGTCGTCCACCACCAGCCCGATCGCCAGCACCAGCGCCAGCAGCGTGAGCAGGTTGATGGAATAGCCCAGCACCAGCATGATGAAGAAGGTGCCGATCAGCGACAGCGGCATGGCGATCACCGGCACCACCACCGCGCGCAGGCTGCCCAGGAAGAGGTAGATCACCACCGTCACGATGATCAGCGCCTCCACCAGCGTCTTGATCACTTCGCTGATCGATGTGTTGATGAAGTCGGTCGAGTCGTAGACGATCTTGCCCGTCAGCCCGGTGGGCAGCTGGGCCTGCAGGTCGGGGAACACGGTACGCACCTGCTTGGCCACCTCGAGGATGTTGGCCTCGGGCGCGACCTTGATGCCGATGAACACCGAGCGCACGCCGTTGAAGGCCACGTTGAAGTCGTAGTTCTCCGACCCCAGCGTCACGTTGGCCACGTCCTGCAGCCGCACGATGGCGCCGTTGCTGCTCTTGATGGACAGCTGCTTGAACTCGTCCACGCTGTGCAGCGAGGTGCCGGCCGTGAGCGGCACGCTCACCATCTGGCCCTTGCTCTGGCCGACGGCGGCGAGGTAGTTGTTGGCGGAAAGCGCCGCGCTCACGTCGGTGGCGGTCACGCCGTAGGCGGCCATCTTCTGCGCGTCGAGCCAGGCCCGCAGCGCGAAGGTGCGCGCGCCGAGGATTTCGGCGGTCTGCACGCCCGGAATGGCGTTGAGCTTGGGCTGCACCACGCGCACCAGGAAGTCGGTCACGTTGTTGTTGGGCAGCGTGTCGCTGTAGAAGCCGATGTACATCGCATCGGTGGTCTGGCCCGTGGCTACGGTGAGCACCGGCTGCTGCGCCTGCGGCGGCAGCTGGTTGCGCACCGAGTTCACCTGCGTGTTGATCTCGGTCAGCGCGCGGTTCGAGTCGTAGTTCAGCCGCAGCGTCGCGGTGATGGTCGATACGCCCAGGCTGCTCGAGGACGACAGGTAGTCGATGCCCTGCGCCTGCGACACGGCGGCCTCCAGCGGCTGCGTGATGAAGCCCGCGACCGTGGCAGCGTCGGCGCCGTAATAGGCGGTGCTGATGGTGACCACGCCGTTCTCGGTCTTCGGGTACTGGTTGACCGGCAAGCCGGCCAGGGCGCGCAGCCCCAGCACCACGATCAGCATGCTCACCACCATCGCCAGCACCGGCCGGCGGATGAAGATGTCGGTGAAGTTCATGCGGGCGACCTCACTTTTCCTGCGGCGTCGGCGCCGGGTTGTTGGCGGGCTGGACGCTGTTGTCCACCACCACCGGCGTGCCGTTCTTCAGCTTGTTCTGCCCGCTGCTCACCACCACCTGGCCGGCAGTGAGGCCCTTGACGATGGCGATCTGGTCTCCGCGCGTCGCCCCGGTCTCGACGAAGACCTGTTGCGCGACGAGCTGCTTGGCACCCGAGGGACTGGCCGGCTGGGCGGGCGCACCTGCGGCACCCTCCTTGGGCGGCTCGGCTTCCTTCACCACGTACACGGTCGAGCCGTACGGGTTGTAGGTGACGGCGGTGGACGGCAGCGTGAGCTGCTCCTGCACGCCGCCGACGTCGATCTTCACGTTCGCGAACATGCCGGGCAGCAGGATCTGCTTGGGGTTCGAGATGGTGGCCTCGACCTGCACGTTGCGCGTGGCGGCGTCCACCTTCGGGCTGATCGCGTTGATCTTGCCGCTGAAGGCCTGACCCGGGAAGGTGTCGACGCTCAGGTTCACCATCTGGCCCACCGCCAGCCCCGCGAGCTGCTGCTGCGGCAGGGCGAAGTCGACGTAGATCGGGTCCAGCGTCTGCAGCGTGACGAGCTTGTCGCCTGCGTTCACGTACTGGCCGGGGTTCAGCGCGGTGATGCCGAGGCGGCCCGAGAAGGGCGCGCGGATCGACTTCTTCGCCACCACGGCGGCCTGCTGCTCGACCTGAGCGCGCTTGGCCTTCAGGTCGTTGGTGTCGGCGTCGATCTGCGCCTGGCTCACGGCCTGCACCGCGAGCTGCGCCTGGTCGCGCTTGAGCACGATGGCGGCCTGCGCGGCTGCAGCTTCGGCAGAGTGAAGCAGGGCGATGTCGGAGTCGGCGTTGAGCTCGACCAGCAGCGCGCCGGCCTTCACGTCCTGTCCCGACTTGAAGTGCACCGTGCGCACCAGCCCCGCCACTTCGGTGCTAAGGTCGGCGCCGCGCACCGGGTTCAGCGTGCCGACCGCGGTGAACTGCGACTGCCACTGCAGCTTCTGCACCTCGGTCGTCGACACGGTCTGCGGCGCCGGCTTGGGAACGGCGGCGATCAGCGCGCGGATCTGCAGGACTTTGCCGAGCGCGAGCGCGGCGACCAGCAGCAGCACGCAGCCGATCATGATGATCATTCTCCGGGTCATAGGTAGGCTTTTCTTCGTGTTGTCGTTGGAGGTTGCGGTCGGTCAGTTCTGCGCGGCGGCCTGCGTTGCAGGTCGGGGCTGCGCAGGCTGCCCCGGTGCGATCGCGGCGTTGGCCAGCTCGCCGCGGTTCCACCAGCCGCCGCCGAGCGCCTGGAAGAGGGCGGCCGTGTCGGCATAGCGCGCGGCCTGTGCCTGCACCAGCGCGGTGTGCGTCTGCAGCCAGGCCTGTTGCGCGGTCAGCAGCGTGACGTAGCTCACCGCGCCGGCGCGGAACTGCGCGGTCGACAGGTCGAGCGACTGTTTGGCGAGCGACTCGGCCGTGGCCTGTGCCTGCAGCGTGGTGGCGTCGAGTTCCAATGCGCGCAAGGCATCGGCGACGTTCTGGAAGGCGCCGAGCACGGTATTGCGGTACTGCGCCGCAGCCGAGTCGTAGGCCGCGACCGCCGCCCGCTGCTGCGCACGCAGGGCACCGCCGTTGAAGATCGGCTGCGTGAGCCCGGCGCCGATGCTCCACAGCGTGGTCGGCCCGGTGAACAGGTCGCGTGCGCGCAAGGAGGTGTTGCCGTAGCTGCCGCTCAGCTGGATCTGCGGATAGAGATTGGCCGTGGCCACGCCGACCGCCGCGCTGGCCTGGTGCAGCTGTGCCTCGCTGGCGCGCACGTCCGGCCGCTGGCGCGCGAGCTCGGAGGGCAACGACAGCGGCAGGGCATCCGGCAGCGAGAGGCTGGCAAGGTCGAACTCGGGCAGGCCTTCTTCCGACGGCAGGCGGCCCGCGAACACCGCGAGCTGGTGGCGCGTCTGCGCCAGCGACTTCTCGATGGGCGGCAGCGTGGCCTGCGTCTGCGCGACCTGCGTGCGCTGCTGCAGGACGATGGACTTCGGTATCGCGCCGGTGTCGAACTGCTTTTCGATCACGCCCAGCTGTTCGCGCTGCGCCTGCAGCACTTCGCGCGTGGCCTGCAACTGCGCGCGCAGCGCAGCTTCGCGGATGGCGGTGGTGACGAGGTTCGAAGTCAGCGTGAGGTATGTCGCCTCTACCTGGTAGCGCTGCGCCTCCACGGCGGCTTGCGCGCCTTCGATCTGGCGTCGCGAGCCGCCGAACACGTCGAGGTTGTAGCTGACGTTGACCGATGCGTTGTAGAGCGTGAGCAGCTGGCCGCCCGGCACCTGCGTGCTGACCTGCGAAGCGCGCTCGCGCTGCGCGCCCAGCTGCGCCGTGACCTGCGGCCACAGCAGGTTGCCCGACTTCGCGTCGTACGTGGCCTCGGCCTGCCGCAGCGCTGCCTGCGCGGATGCCAGCGTGGGGCTCTGGGCGAGCGAGGCGCGGATCAGCCGGTCGAGCGGTTCGGAGCGGAACACTTCCCACCATTGAGCGGGAATGTCGCGGCCCGGCAGCAGCTCCTGGGCCTGCCCTGCAGGCACGTCGGCCCGCACGGTGCGCGCGGGCATCGGTGCGGGCGTGTAGTCGGCGCCGCTGGCGGCGGCCGGCAGGTCGGGCGTCTTGAAGTCGGGGCCGACCGCACAGGCGCTCAACAGCAGCAGAACGGCGCCGAGCACGGCGCCCTGAACGGGCCACCCCGGTCGCGCGCGCGCAGGCGCAGCGCGCAACGACGAACCAGGGTGATCCTCCAACGCGTTGTTTTCTTGATTTGGCATGGGGCAGCGGTTGTACACCCGGAACGCCCGGGCTGCCTGACTTTCCTGAAGTCTCGTGGCCGCCGCCCCACGCCGCGAGGGGGCTGCGACGAAATTGGTACTACACAGTGCGAAATGCATGGGAGCGGCGCGAAACGCAGCGGCCTTTGGCGCGTCATCTTTTCTTTCGCCGCCGCCGAATCTGTTCAGTGCAGGTACCCGTATTGAAGACAGCCGCCGCCATTTCGCGGCGGTCGTTCATTCAATCAATCAGGAGCATCCAAATGCAACGCAGACTTCATCGCTTCGCCGCCGTCTCTCTCGCCATCGCACTGTCCGCCGGCGCGGTCTCGGCCCTTGCGGCTTCGGTCATGGTGGGCGGTGCGCCGATGCTGCCGACCAAGGACATCATCGACAACGCCGTCAACTCGAAGGACCACACCACCCTGGTCGCCGCCGTCAAGGCCGCCGGCCTCGTCGACACCCTCAAGGGCCCGGGCCCGTTCACCGTGTTCGCACCGACCAACGAGGCCTTTGCCGCGCTGCCGGCCGGCACCGTCGACACCCTGCTCAAGCCCGAAAGCAAGGATGCCCTGACCGGCGTGCTGACCTACCACGTGGTGGCCGGCAAGCTCGACGCCGCCGCGCTGAAGAAGGAGATCAAGGCCGGCAAGGGCTCCGCCGAACTGAAGACCGTGGCCGGCGGCATGCTCGTCGCCAAGGAAAAAGGCGGAAAGATCATGATCACCGACGAGAAGGGCGGCACCGCGACGGTGACGATCCCCAACGTCTACCAGTCGAACGGCGTGATCCACGTGGTCAACAAGGTGCTGCTGCCCAAATAAGCAAAGCACACCGCCCCCTTCCAGAAACACCGAGGAACCGGCTTTGCCGGGCCTCAGGTGTTGTCCCCGGTAGGGGGAAGGCGAAGCGACACGAAGTGCGCGAAGCCTGGGGGCGAGCAATTTTTTTCAAAAAAAAGCCCGCACGAGGCGGGCTTGAAGGTGACCTGCTGGAGGAGGGAGGATCAGAGGATGCAGGCCACAGGGAGAGACATGAATATCGCCTCTGAACCTGCACGCAACCTGACCTCGCTGAAATCCTGTTCCAGGCTAATTCCTGGCTCATTCTTCTCGCGTCTCACGCCCGATCAATCGAGCGTTTGATCTATCGGGCGATCAGTCCTCGTCTTCCCACTTGCCCACCACCGTGCCCAGGATGGAGAAGGGCGTGCGCACCGGCTCGTGGTTCGGGTTCAGCGGCAGCAGCCAGCGGCGGCCGTCGTCCTCCTTGAACACCTTGAAGGTGATCTCGCCGCTGTCTTCCAGCTTCGCGATGATGCGTTCGCCGTCGTCGGGCTTGCGCAGCGAGGTGTCGATGAAAACGATGGAGTCGGCCGGATAGCTCTTCAGGTGGCCGCTGGGCGAGGTCATGCTGTCGCCGCGCACGCGCAGCGCATAGCTCTGGAGGCTGTGATGGGCGATGCAGGGAATCCAGCGCTCGGCGCGCGGCTGCTGCGCGATCTCGTGGCTGTCCCAGTTGGCGGCGTCGGCCCAGGAAATGAGCGGCACGGTGCCGGGCGTGCGGGGGTTGAACGACGGGATCGAAGGCGGCGTGTGCGCCACCCGGTACGGGCCCGGTGGTTCGTTGGCCCTGTCGCGGGCCTGGCGGATCTGGTCTTCGTCCCAGGGGGCGGGGCCGTCGCCGGTGTCGAGCCAGTTCGGATCGGCCCGGTAGGCGCGCGCCAGCGCGAGCACGCTCATGGAACGGCTGACGTCCCCGCGCTCGATCTTGGAAATGCTGGACTGTTTGACGCCCGAAACCGCTTCAGCCTGTTTCTGGGTCATCTTGGCGAATTTGCGCGCGGCCAATGCGCGTTTGGCAATGCTGTCCATCGGATGGGGATTTAAGCCCAAACGAATATTCATCGCAAACTCTAGAATAGTTAAAAAAGGGAGGAATAGATGAAGCCACGGGAGTTGGTTCTGGCGCTGAGGGCCATGGGCCTCACGCAGAAGCAGATCGAACAGAGAACCGGCATTCCGCAGCCGACGGTCAGCAAGATCGGGCTGGGACGGGTCGCCGACGTGATGTCGCGCCACTATGTCGCGCTGGTGGCCGCCTACGAGCAACGGGTGAAGGAAGAGGCGCTGAGGGCCGCGCCGGAGGTCGGACGCCGGTCGTCGAGGCGATGAGCGGGCGGTGCGCGAACGATTGCCGTCGGGCTTGTGGCTCGACCGCGTGTTGTGCGTGCTGCTTGCGCTGCTGTCCCTCGCGGGGCTGGTCGCCGGGTTGATGCTGGGGCGCCCGGCCGTCGCCGGCGCCGGCTGCTTCGGGCTGGTCTGCGCGGCGTGGGCGGCGCAGGTGCTGTTCGACCGCGAGGCGCTCAGGCGCTCGCGTGCGGTTCGGGCGGCGCGAGAGCGAGGGTGGCGCTGACGCGAACGCAGTCCTTGATGTGCTGCTCGCCAAGGGCGCGCAGCGCCGCGTAGCCGAGCGCGGCCGACACGACCTGCCCGGCGATGGGCACGTACTTGGTCGCCTGCTTGGCCGTGAGGCGCACGCCCGCATGTTTGGCGAGCCGGATCAGCAGGTCGCGCGTGACGAGCCGCCCCACCAGCAGGGCGCCCACCGTGGTTGCGGCCTTCTGGATGCGCTCCCGCTGGTGCGGCGCGAGCTTTTCGACCTGGGTGACCGAAAGACCGAATTCCGCGCTGATCTGCGGCACCAGCCGCGACAGCAGCGCCGCGTCGGCCATCCAGTCGAGGCCGGGCAGGGGCACCGCGCTGGCCGCGGCCGCCATCAGCGCCTTTCGACCGATGAGGCGGCGGCTGCGGTGGATGGCGGCAATGAGCTTTTCATCACCCCGGGCCAGTTCGATGGCAGACGGCATCCGGCGACTCCCTTGCTGTTGCTGGGTTTCAGCTTCAGGCCGCGAGGGCTTCCAGCTGATCCGACAGGGCCAGCCAGCGCTCCTCCAGACGGCCGATTTCATCGTTGAGCGCCTTCAGCCGCTTGCCGGCCTCGGCAATCTCCGCGGAAGGCAGCGGCTGGGCCAGGCGTGCCTCGAGTTCGGCGCGCTCGGTGCCGGCCTTGGCCAGGCGCTCGTCGATCTGGGCGATCTCGCGCTTGATCGGCTTGGCCTGGTCGCTGCGCTGCTGGCGCTCCTGGGCGTCCTGCTTGCGCTGTTGCGGGGCGACTGGAGCGGCTGCCGCCGCGGCGGCAGCGGCGGCGGTTTCCGCCTCGCGCACCGCGACCTTCGCCTCTTCGCGCAGGCGCTTGGCCTCGTCGAGCAGGTAGCGCTGGTAGTCGTCGAGGTCGCCGTCGAAGTCGCCGACCACGCCGCGGCCCACCAGCCAGAACTCGTCGCACACCGAGCGCAGCAGCGCGCGGTCGTGGCTCACCAGCATCAGCGTGCCTTCGAACTCGTTGAGCGCCACGGCCAGCGCCTCGCGGGTGGCCAGGTCCAGGTGGTTGGTCGGTTCGTCGAGCAGCAGCAGGTTGGGGCGCTGCCACACCATCATCGCGAGCACGAGGCGGGCCTTCTCGCCGCCGCTCATGGTGCCCACGGGCTGCTTGACCATGTCGCCGCTGAAGTTGAAGCTGCCCAGGTAGCCGCGCAACGCCTGTTCGCCTGTGGGCTCCTTGGCGTTGCTGCCCAGCTCGCGCGCCAGGCGCACCATGTGCTCGAGCGGGTTGCTCCCGGGGTGCAGCACGTCGAGTTCCTGCTGCGCGAAGTAGCCGATGTTCAGGCCCTTGCCCTCGGTGACCTGCCCGGCCAGCGCGCCCATTTCGCGCGCGATGGTCTTCACCAGCGTCGACTTGCCCTGGCCGTTGGCGCCCAGGATGCCGATGCGCTGGCCCGCCAGCACCGAGCGGTTCACGCCGCGCAGGATGGTCTTGGGTTCTTCGTCTTCAACCACGTAGCCGAAGCTCGCATTGCTGATCGACAGCATCGGGTTCGGGATGTTGCCCGGCTCCTTGAATTCGAAGCTGAAGTCGGCCTCGGCCAGCAGCGGCGCCACCCGTTCCATGCGCTCCAGCGCCTTGACCCGGCTTTGCGCCTGCTTGGCCTTGCTGGCCTTGGCCTTGAAGCGGTCGATGAACTTCTGCAGGTGGGCGATCTTGTCCTGCTGCTTGGCGAAGGCCTGCTGCTGCTGTTCCATCTGCAGCGCGCGCATGTCCTCGAACTTGCTGTAGTTGCCGCCGTAGCGCGTGAGCTGGGCGTTGGCGATGTGCAGGGTGACGTCGGTCACGGCATCGAGGAACTCGCGGTCGTGGCTGATGACGATCATGGTGCCCGGGTACTTCTGCAGCCAGGCCTCGAGCCACACCAGCGCGTCCAGGTCCAGGTGGTTGGTGGGTTCGTCGAGCAGCAGCAGGTCGCTCGGGCACATCAGCGCGCGGGCGAGCTGCAGGCGCATGCGCCAGCCGCCCGAGAAGCTGTTGACGGGCTGGTCGAGTTCGTGCGACTTGAAGCCCAGCCCCAGGATCAGCGCCTGCGCACGCGGCACGGCGTCGTGCTCGCCGGCGTCGGCCAGGTCGGTGTAGGCGTGGGCCAGCTCCATGCCGATGTCGGCATCGTCGGGGTTCTCGGCGTAGGCGGCCTCGATGGCGGCCAGCGACTCGCGCAGCTCGGTCAGGCGGGTGTCGCCGCCCACCACGAAGTCGGTGGCCGACTCCTCGGTCTCGGGCATGTTCTGCGCCACCTGGGCCATGCGCCACTGCTTGGGCACGGAGAAATCGCCGCCGTCTTCGTGCAGCGTGCCGTTGAGCAGTGCGAAGAGGGTCGACTTGCCGGCGCCGTTGCGGCCCACCAGCCCGACCTTCTCGCCGGGGTTGAGGGTGACGGTGGCGCCGTCGAGCAGGACCTTGGCGCTGCGGCGAAGAATGACGTTCTTGAGAGTGATCATGAAAGAGGAACCGTAGGGGCGATTATCCCGCCCGTGCCTTCGGCCCCCCGGAAAAGGGGCAAAGGCGCGGGGGAATGCGCGGGGATTGCGCGGGAAAATCGCCCGGTGAATGGGGTTTCGCGGCCAATGGCTGCGAGAAAGCGGCTGAAGGGGGCTTGGGTGGGCGCAGCTAACGCGCACCGGCGCCGGCCACCAGCGCGTCGCGGGTGACAAGCAAGACCTGGTCCTCGCCCGCCGAGGTTTCGAGCCAGACGACCTCGAGCTGCGGGAAGGCCGCTTCGAAATACTCGCGCTCGTTGCCGATCTCCAGCACCAGCACCGCCCGCTCGCTCATGCGCGAGGGCGCGTCGGCGAACAGCTGGCGCACGAAATCCATGCCGTCGGTGCCGCCGGCCAGCGCCAGTTCGGGCTCGGCGCGGTACTCGGCGGGCAGGGCGGCCATGCTGGCGCTGTTCACGTAGGGCGGGTTGCACAGCACGAGGTCGTACGGGCCGGGCAGGTTCTTCAGGCCGTCCGATTCGATCAGCGTGACGCGGGTGTCCAGCTCGTGGCGCGTGACATTGATGGCCGCCACTTCGAGTGCGTCCACCGACAGGTCGGCTGCATCCACCGTCACTTCCGGGTAGGTGAGCGCCGCGAGCACCGCGAGGCTGCCGTTGCCGGTGCACAGGTCGAGCACGCGCTGCGTATGTTCGCCCAGCCAGTAGTCGATGCTGCCGTCGGCGATCAGCTCGGCGATGAAGCTGCGCGGCACGATGGCGCGCTCGTCCACGTAGAACGGCACGCCTTGCAGCCAGGCTTCCTTCGTGAGGTAGGCGGCGGGCTTGCGCGTGGCGATGCGTTCGTCGATAAGTGTGGCGACCTTGGCTGCGTCGGCAGGCGACACGGGCCTGTCGGCTACGCCGTCGAGGTCGTCCAGCGGCAGCTTCAGGCGCCACAGCACCAGCCAGGCGGCTTCGTCGAAGGCGTTGGCGGTGCCATGGCCGAAGGCCACGCCGGCGTCGTCGAGCCGCTTGGCGCCCGACTCGATGAGTTCGATGACGGTGCTCATCCTGCGAGCGCAGCGTCCAGCCGCTTGATGGTGCGCAGGTAGAGGTTCTTCAGCGTCTCGATCTCGGCCACGTCGATGTGCTCGTCGATCTTGTGGATGCTGGCGTTCACCGGGCCGAGTTCGACCACCTGCCTGCAGATCTTGGCGATGAAGCGCGCGTCGCTGGTGCCGCCGCTGGTCGACAGCTCGGTCTCGATGCCGGTCTCGTCGCGGATGGCGTCCTGCACGGCAGTGACCAGCTCGCCCGGTGTGGTCAGGAAGGGCAGGCCGCCGATGGTCCAGGCCAGCGTGTAGTCGACCTTGTGCGTGTCGAGCACCGCATGCACGCGCTGCTGCAGCGACTCGGGCGTGGATTCGGTCGAGAAGCGGAAGTTGAAGTCGATCACCGCGCTGCCCGGGATCACGTTGCTCGCGCCGGTGCCCGAATGGAAATTGCTGATCTGCCAGCTGGTTGGCTGAAAGTAAGGGTTGCTCGCCCCGTCCCAGCCGCCGGCGGTGTTGATGGCCACCAGCTCGGCCAGCGCGGGCGCGACCGCGTGTACCGGGTTCTTCGCCAGGTGCGGATAGGCGATGTGGCCCTGCACCCCCTTGACCGTGAGCTTGCCGCTCATGGTGCCGCGGCGGCCGTTCTTGATCATGTCGCCGCAGCGCTCCACGGCCGTGGGTTCGCCGACGATGCAGTAGTCGATGACCTCGCCGCGTGCGGCCAGCGTGTTGCAGACGACGACGGTGCCGTCGACACCGGGGCCTTCCTCGTCGCTGGTGAGCAGCAGGGCCAGCGTGAGCTTCGGCTCCGGTTGCGCCTGCAGGAACTCCTCGATCGAGGTGACGAAAGCCGCGACCGAGGTCTTCATGTCGCAGGCGCCGCGGCCGTAGAGCTTGCCGTCGCGGTGCGTGGGGGTGAAGGGGTGGCTGGTCCACTGCTCGACGGGCCCGGTGGGCACCACGTCGGTGTGGCCGGCGAACACGAGCGTCTTCGTGGCCTTGGCTGCCGTGGGGCGGCGCACCGCCCACAGGTTGGTCACCTGGAAGTCGGCAGGGCCGCTCTCGATTGTTTCCAGCGTGAAGCCCAGCTTCGCCAGCCGCTCGCCGAGGATCTGCTGGCAGCCCGCATCGTCGGGTGTGACGGAGGGGCGCGAGATGAGTTGTTCGGCGAGCTGGAGCGTACGGGACATCGGAAAGGGGCTGGGTTCAGAACTTCACGTCTAGCGTGATGTCGGTAAAGGTGGGTTCGTCGACCTGATCGGTGAGGTTGCGGTCGTCGACCTGCTGCTTGGGTGCTGCACGGTTCTGCAGGCGCCACATGAGGTTGGTGGGGGAGTCGGCTTGCGACAGGCCTTCTTCGCGGGTGACGCGCTCCTCGATCACGAGGCGGGCGATGTCTTCCTCGAAGGTCTGCGAGCCTTCGGCCATGGACTTTTCCATGGCCTCTTTCACGCCGGAGAAGTCGCCCTTCTCGATCAGCTCGGCCACCAGCGCGGTGTTGAGCAGGACTTCCATTGCCGGCACGCGGGCGCCGGCCGGCGTGCGCAGCAGGCGCTGCGACACGATGGCGCGCAGCGCGCCGCCCAGGTCGCCCAGCAGCGTGGGGCGCACCTCGACGGGGTAGAAGCTCAGGATGCGGTTCAGCGCGCGGTAGCTGTTGTTGGCGTGCAGCGTGGCCACGCAAAGATGGCCCGACTGAGCGTAGGCGATGGCGGCGGTCATGGTGTCGCGGTCGCGGATTTCGCCGATCTGGATCACGTCGGGCGCCTGGCGCAGGGCGTTCTTCAGGGCCGTCTGCAGCGAGGTGGTGTCGCTGCCCACGTCGCGCTGGTTCACCACCGACTTCTTGTTTGTGTAGGTGAACTCGATCGGCTCCTCGACCGTGAGGATGTGGCCGCTGGCGTGCTCGTTGCGGTAGTCGAGCATCGAGGCCAGCGTGGTGGTCTTGCCCGCGCCGGTGGCGCCGACCATGAGGATCAGCCCGCGACGCTCCATGATGAGCGTCTTCAGGATGTCGGGGAGATTCAGCTCTTCGAAGCTGGGAATCCTCGAGGCGATGTGCCGCACCACCACCGCGTAGGTGCCGCGCTGGCGCATGGCGCTTATGCGGTAGTTGCCGGCGTCTTCGAGGTGCACGGCCATGTTGAGCTCGCCCGTGCTTTCCAGCTCCTGGATGCGCGCGGCCGGCACCACCTCGGACAGCAGCGCCAGCGGTGCGGTGGGCGGCAGCACCTGCGCGTTGACGGGCAGGCAGATGCCGTTGATCCGGATCTGCACCGGGGAGTGGGCCGAGAGATAGATGTCGGATGCCTTGCGCTCGGCCATCAGACGAAGAAGCCGTTCCATCATGTTCATCGGTCTCTCTCCTCGGGTGCTTTTTGAATCATTCGTGAGCCGCGTGCAAACCGTGTGCTTCGCGGGGAACGCCGCGGAACCGGCTTTGCCGGGCCGCAGGCGTTGCCCCCTGCAAGGGGGTGTGCGAAGCGACACGAAGTGCGCGCAGCATGGGGGTGTGCCAGGTTCAGTCGCGCAGCAGGTCGTTGAGGCTGGTCTTGGAGCGCGTCTGCGCGTCGACCGTCTTCACGATGATCGCGGCGTAGGTGCTGTAGTCTTGGCCAGACTTGGTCTTCTTGGGCAGGTTGCCGCTGATCACCACGCTGCCGCTCGGCACGCGGCCGTACGAGATCTCGCCGGTGTCGCGATTGAAGATCGGGGTGCTCTGGCCGATGTACACGCCCATGCCGAGCACGGAGTTCTCTTCGACGATCACGCCTTCGACGACTTCGGAGCGTGCGCCGATGAAGCAGTTGTCCTCGATGATGGTCGGGTTGGCCTGCAGCGGCTCCAGCACGCCGCCAAGGCCCACGCCGCCCGACAGGTGCACGTTGGCGCCGACCTGCGCGCACGAACCCACGGTGGCCCAGGTGTCGACCATGGAGCCTTCGCCTACGTAGGCGCCGATGTTCACGTACGAGGGCATCAGGATCGCGCCCTTGGCGATGAAGCTGCCGCGGCGGGCCACGGCCGGCGGCACGATGCGCACGCCCGAGTCCTTCAGTTCGTTGGCCGACAGGTGCGAGAACTTGGTCGGCACCTTGTCGTAGAAGCCGAGCGAGCCGGCCTGCATCTGCTCGTTGTCCTTCAGGCGGAACGACAGCAGCACGGCCTTCTTGATCCACTGGTGCACGGTCCACTTGCCCACGCCTTCGCGGGTGGCCACGCGCAGCTTGCCGTTGTTGAGTTCGGTGATGACGTGCTCGACGGCGTCGCGCACTTCGGCCGGCGAGGCGGCGACCGAGATGTTGGCGCGGTCTTCCCACGCGGCGTCGATGATTTGTTGCAGTTGCTGGGTCATGAAGGGTCTCGGATGAAAAATTGGAGCAGGAAAGCGAAGCAGGTCAGCGCCGGGCGTCCTTGCAGAAACGGACGATGCGCCCGGCGGCCTCCACGCATTCGGCCGTTTCGGCAACAAGCGCCATGCGGATGCGGCCCCGGCCGGGGTTGGCGCTGTGCGCTGTGTCTCGCGCCAGATAGCTCCCCGGCAGAACCGTCACATTGTATTGAGCGTAGAGCGCCCGGGCGAAGGCTTCGTCGTCGCCAGCCCACACTTCGGGCACGCCGGCCCAGAGGTAGAAGCTGGCGTCGGGCAGCCGCACGTCGAGCACCGGCTCCAGCAGCGGCGTGACGGCCGCGAACTTGGCGCGGTACTGGGCGCGGTTGTCGACCACGTGCGACTCGTCGCCCCAGGCCGCGATGCTGGCCGCAGCCACGGCACCGCTCATGGCGCTGCCGTGGTAGGTGCGGTAGAGCAGGAATTTCCTGATGATGGCCGCATCGCCCGCCACGAACCCGCTGCGCAGGCCGGGCACGTTGCTGCGCTTGGACAGCGAGGTCAGCGCGATCAGGTTGCGGAAGTCGGGCCGGCCGAGCTTCACCGAGGCTTCGAGTCCGCTGAGCGGGGGCTCGTCGCGGAAGTAGATCTCGCTGTAGCACTCGTCGGCGGCGATCACGAAGCCGTGGCGGTCCGAGAGGGCGAAGAGCTTCTTCCACTCGTCCAGCGACATCACCGCGCCCGTCGGGTTGCCCGGCGAGCAGACGAACACCAGCTGCGTGCGCGCCCAGATGGCCTCGGGCACGCTGTCCCAGTCGACCGCGAAGTTGCGCGCGGGCACGCTGGGCACGTAGTACGGCTCGGCGCCCGAGAGCAGGGCCGCGCCCTCGTAGATCTGATAGAACGGATTGGGCGACAGCACCACCGGCTGCGGCGAAGCGGTCGGGTCGACCACCGTCTGGGCCAGCGAGAACAGCGCCTCGCGCGAACCATTGACCGGCAGCACCTGGGTGGCCGGATCGAGGGAGAGGCTGTAGCGGGTCTTGAGCCAGCTGGTGAAGGCGGTGCGCAGCTTCAGTTCGCCGGCGGTGGCGGGGTAGGCGGCCAGCGCGCCGAGGCTGGCGCTCAGGGCATCCTTGATGAAACCCGGCGTGGCGTGCTTGGGTTCGCCGATGCCCAGGCTGATGGCCGGGAACTCGGGGTTGGGCGTGACGCCCGCGAACAGCTGCTTCAGCCGTTCGAAGGGGTAGGGTTGCAACCGGGAAAGCAGGGGATTCATGGCCGGGATTATCGGTGACAGGTCTTACCGCTCCCGGCGAAGCGGCTACTCGCGCAAGCCGCCGGCGAGGCGGTCAGGTCGCGCTGCGGCGATAGAAGGCCAGCGAGCCGGCCAGCGCCAGCAGCATGCCGCCGCAGGCGCGGTCGATCCAGCGCGTGGCCGACACGGTCAAAAGCCGGATCGCCCGGGCGCCCACGAAGGCGTAGGCCAGCATCACGGCCATGTCCAGGCTCGCGAAGATCAGTGCGATGACGACGTACTGCGGCGCCTGCGCGGCCGACGGGTCGATGAACTGCGGCAGCAGTGCCGAGCAGAAGATGTAGCCCTTGGGGTTGGTTACCGCCACGAGGAAGGACTTGAAGAAGATGCGGCGGCTCTCGCCCGCCGTGACCGAAGGCGCCGCGTCGGCAGCCGGCAGGTGGAATCCACCCTTGGAACGCAGCATCCGCAGCCCCAGCCAGGCGAGGTAAACCGCGCCGACCCACTTCAGCATCGAGAACCAGAATTCCGACGCCGCCAGCAACGCGCCCAGGCCCAGCGCCACGGCACCGACCAGCACGAAGTCGGACAGCACCGCGCCCAGCATGCCCGGCAGCGCGCGCCGCACGCCGTGGCGCGATCCGTTGCTGAGCGCCAGCAGCACCGTGGGGCCGGGCGTGGCGATGGCGGCGAAGGCCACGATGGCGAAAAGCAGGGCGGTTGCGAGCGTCATCGGGGCAGTCTCCTTGTATGTTGCTGCGGGGGACGGGGGCTGGAACTAGATCTTCTTGACCAGCACCAGGCTCTTGCGGTCCCAGTTGTACTTGCGCTTGCGCGCCTCGGGCAGCCAGTCGGGGTTGACTTGCTGGAAGCCGCGCTTGAGGAACCAGTGCATGGTGCGGGTGGTGAGCACGAAGATGCTTTCCAGGCCCATGGCCTTGGCGCGGTGCTCGATGTGCTTGAGGATGCGCTCGCCGTCGCCCTGCGACTGCGTGTGCGGCGACACGGTGAGCGCGGCCATTTCGGCGGTGCGCTCCTCGGGGTAGGGGTAGAGCGCCGCGCAGCCGAAGATCACGCCGTCGTGCTCGACCACCGTGTACTGGTGGATGTCGCGCTCGATCTCGGTCCGGTCGCGCTTGACCAGCGTGCCGTCGCGCTCGAAGGGCTCGATCAGCTGCAGGATGCCGCCGATGTCATCCACCGATGCCTCGCGCAGGCTCTCGAGCTTCTCGTCGATCACCATCGTGCCGACGCCGTCGTGCACGTACACCTCCAGCAGCAGCGAGCCATCGAGGGCGAAGGGCAGGATGTGGTTGCGCTCAACGCCGGCCTTGCAGGCCTTCACGCAGTGCTGCAGGTAGAAGGCGGTGTCCGTCGGCTTCTGCGGCGGCGGCAGGGAGGCCAGCAGCTTCTCGGCGGCGTCCAGCGGCAGTTCGGTGTCGATCGGGTTGTCTTCGCTCTCGGGCAGCTCGCTGTCGATGCGGATGCCGGGAATTTCCGTGAGGAAGATCAGCTTGTCGGCCTGCAGCGAAATGGCGACGCTGGTGGCGACCTCTTCCATCGTCAGGTTGAAGGCTTCGCCGGTGGGAGAGAAGCCGAAGGGCGACATCAGCACCATCGCGCCAAAGTCCAGCGTACGGCGGATGCCGGCTGCGTCCACCTTGCGCACCAGGCCCGAATGCTTGAAGTCCACACCGTCGACCACGCCCACCGGGCGCGCGGTGATGAAGTTGCCCGAAATCACCCGCACCGTGGAGCCGGCCATCGGGGTGTTGGGCAGGCCCTGGCTGAAGGCGGCCTCGATCTCGTAGCGCAGCTGGCCGGCGGCCTCCTGGGCGGAGTCGAGCGCCACCTCGTCGGTGATGCGGATGCCGTTCGAATACTTCGCCTCGTGCCCCTTGGCCGCGAGCTGCTCGTTGACCTGCGGACGGAAGCCGTGCACCAGCACGATCTTCACGCCCATGCTCTGGATCAGTGCCAGGTCCTGCGCGATGTTCTGCAGCTTGCCCGCCGCGATCGCCTCGCCCGCGAGCCCGACCACGAAAGTCTTACCGCGGTGCGTATGGATGTAAGGCGCGACCGAGCGGAACCAGGGCACGAAGGTGAAATTGAAGACGGTGGACATGGGGCGTGATTGTGCATTCATGAAAGGGCGTTTGCCTGACTCGGGCGAATCAGGCGATCGCACGCAGCACGCGGGCCGCGCTTGCCGGAACAGACCCGCCGCCGCCCGCGCCGGGCGAGGGCGGCGGCAGTCCGGCGTGACCGGCGCGGAAGGTCGCCAGCAGCGCCGCGTAGGCGTCGGTGGCGGCACCCGTGGCCGGGTCCGGCAGCTCCAGCATCGCGGCCAGCTGGGCGGGCGCGATGGAGCCTTCGCGCAGCAGCGCGTCGACCACCGCCATCAGCGCCGGCGTATGCGTGTCGAGCAGCGCCAGTGCGCGTGCGTGCTCCTGCGCCAGCAGGGCCTCGATCTCGGGGTTGGTGACCGCGATGTCGGTGTTCACGTTGTCGTTCGGGTCGTTCGCGACGTCGGTGCGGCTCAGGCGCGTGCCGAAGGCGAAATGGCGAACGTACTGCGCCGCATAGGCGGTCGCCTGCATGAAGTCCTGGGTGGCGCCCGAGGTGCAGGCCTGCTCGCCGAACACCAGCTGCTCGGCCGCGCGGCCCGCGAGGCTCACGCAGATGCGGTCGCGCAGGTTCTCCTTCGACCAGGCCTTGCGCTGCTCGTAGCTGTTGTAGCCGCCTTCGAACGAGGCCACGTTGATCTTGATCTCCTGCGGCGCGCGGCCGAACAGCAGGCCGTAGGCCACGCCGTGGCCCGCCTCGTGCACGGCGAGCAGGGCGCGGAAGTCCTCGCTCGAGCGCTGCTTGAGGCGGTTCAGCTCCAGCGCGACCGGGAACTGGCGGCGCGCCTTGCGGTACTTCGCGGTGATGGCCGAAACGCCCGCGTCCAGCGTGAGCCAGACCGGATCGCTGCCGTTGGCGCCTTGCTCCAGCGCCCACAGCGCGGCGTTGACCAGCGTGGCGCTCAGGATCGCGTGGATCGACGAGAACAGCGGGCGCGTGCCCTGCGCCGGAAACACGGCGTTGGCGTAGATCTGCTCGTACACGCTCGCGTCCAGCACGAAGCGCACGCCGGAGCTCTCCTGGATCTCGGCCACGTAGCGGTCGCAGATCGACAGGATCAGGCGCACGTAGGTCGCGCGGTTGAACGAGGGATAGATCACGTGGTTGTTGCCCAGGCGCGCGATCTGCTCGGGGCGGAAGCGCTCGGCCAGCGCCTTCTTCACGTCGATGACGGAGAGCTTCTTCGTCAGGGCGTGGAAGATGTCGGCGTCGGTGTCGCAGTCTTCGACCCGCTGGGCCGTCTCGGCATACATCTCGTCGAGGTTGCCCGAGACGAACACCAGCAGCTTGCTGTAGTCGGTCTCCCAGCCCTGCTGCGTGTCGCGGAAAGCGCGCAGGCGCGCGTGCACCTCGGCGGGCTTCCACGCCATGATCTGCAGCAGGGTCTCGGAGAGCTTCAGGCAGCGCTTCACCTCGCGCGCCTCCCAGGGCGACAGGTGCAGCTTGCGCTTCTTGTCTTCCTTCTTGTTCTTGTCGGTGCCGTCGCGGTCCTGCGTGTACTCGGCGTACGCGAGCGAGGACTCGATCTCGCCGAGCATCGAGAGCGCGGGCGGCAGGCGTCCGTCGGACAGCAGCGCCCACACGTCCCGGTAGCGCTCGACCTTGGCGTCGCTGCCGTTGCCTTCCACCGTGCGGAAGCGCTGGAATTCGTCGAGCACCAGGATGCCCGGCATGCCCTCGGCGATACCCGATTCGGCCAGCATGGCGGAGATGGAACCGCGGCTGTGATAACCCGAGCCATGGCTGAAGCCGTCCATCTGCACTTCGATGAAGCGGTCGTAGAAGCCCAGGTGCTGCGCGAGCCTGCGCACCAGCTGCGTCTTGCCGGTGCCGGTGAGGCCCCAGAGGCAGACGATGACGGGACGGCTGATGAGTTGCGGCAGCACATACCAGGCGCGCAGCGAATCGATCACGCGATCGATGATCTCGTCGATGCCGAAGAGCTCGGTCTTCAGTGCCTCGGCGACGGTCTGCAGGTGGCGAGTGCGCTCGGCGAGCTCGGCATGCAGTTGGGAACGGATGTCTTTGGACATGTTTTTCTTTTTCGAATCGAACAGGTACGGAGAAGCGGCCGTTCCTTCGGCATGAAGGAATCGGCAGGCGTGACGCTGTGGGTGTCGGTTGCGGCGCTTCTGTGTCCGAAGCGCGCCGACAAGGTCGAGGGCGCGGGCTTCAGGCCGGGCGAGGCAACTTGACCCTTCCATGCGCACTGGGCGCACGGCTTGCGCAGCGACGGCGCAAGGTGATGGGGGCAAGGCGATAGGACATGGACGCGATCGTAGTGGTGGTTTGCAATTGAGTAAAGACTATTTACGGATCGTGTTGCAGCGAAGCCGCGCGCTGTGGATGCCGTGCAACAGCCGCGGTGCGCGCCGATAATCAGCGGTTTGCCTGCCGCGCCGGCCCGACGACTGCCTTCCCTTGACGACCACGACACCGCTCCGCATCGAATTCCCTGAATCGCTCCCTGTCTCGGCGAGGCGCGACGAGATCATGGCCGCCATCTCGGCGCACCAGGTCGTGATCGTCTGCGGCGAGACGGGCTCGGGCAAGACCACGCAGTTGCCGAAGATCGCGCTCGCGCTGGGCCGCGGCAAGCTCAACGCCGAGCCTGGCAAGGGCCGGCTCATCGGCCACACGCAGCCGCGCCGCATTGCCGCGAGCTCGGTGGCCAAGCGCATCGCCGAAGAGCTGAAGACGCCGCTGGGCGACGTGGTCGGCTTCAAGGTGCGCTTCCAGGACCGCCTCTCGCGCGACGCCTCCGTCAAGCTGATGACCGACGGCATCCTGCTGGCCGAGACGCAGACCGATCCGCTGCTGAAGGCCTACGACACGCTCATCATCGACGAGGCTCACGAGCGCTCGCTGAACATCGACTTCCTGCTGGGCTACCTGCGCGAGATCCTGCCGCGCCGGCCCGACCTGAAGGTGATCGTCACCTCGGCAACCATCGACGCCGACCGCTTCGCGCAGCACTTCGCCTCGGCGAAAGGCCCGGCGCCGACCATCTTCGTCTCGGGCCGCACCTATCCGGTCGAGCAGCGCTACCGCCCCTTCGAGGAGTCGCGCGAGCACGACCTGAACGACGCCATCGCCGACGCGGTCGACGAGCTCTGGCGCGACCCGCACAACGCGGGCGACATCCTCGTCTTCCTGCCCGGCGAGCGCGAGATCCGCGAGGCGGCCGACCACCTGCGCCGCCACCTGAGCCACCAGCCGCTGCTGCGCAGCGCCGAGGTGCTGCCGCTGTTCGCGCGGCTCTCGGGCCCCGAGCAGGACCGCATCTTCGACGGCCACACGGGCCGGCGCATCGTGCTGGCCACCAACGTGGCCGAAACCTCGCTCACGGTGCCGGGCATCCGCTACGTGATCGACACCGGCACGGCGCGCGTCAAGCGCTACAGCTTCCGCAGCAAGGTCGAACAGCTGCTGGTCGAGCCGATCAGCCAGGCCGCCGCCAACCAGCGCGCGGGCCGCTGCGGCCGGGTGGCGAACGGCATCTGCATCCGGCTCTACGACGAGAAGGACTTCGAGGGCCGACCGCGCTTCACCGACCCCGAAATCCTGCGTTCGTCGCTGGCCGGCGTGATCCTGCGGATGAAGTCGCTTCGCCTGGGCGACGTGGCGCGCTTCCCGTTCCTCGAGGCCCCGTCGCCGCGCGCGATTGCCGACGGCTACCAGCTGCTCAACGAGCTGGGTGCGGTCGACGACGCCAACGAGCTCACGCACACCGGCGCCGAGCTGTCGAAGCTGCCGCTGGACCCGCGCGTGGGCCGCATGATTCTCGAAGCCCGCTCGCGCAGCGCGCTGGAAGAAGTGCTCATCATCGCCTCGGCCCTCAGCGTGCAGGACGTGCGCGACCGCCCGATGGATGCGCAGCAGCAGGCCGACCAGGCGCACTCGAAGTTCGACGACGAGAAGAGCGAGTTCAGCGGCTACCTGCGGCTGTGGAAGTGGATCGCCGACGCGCGCGGCGGCCACGGCGACACCCACAAGCTCAGCAACCGCCAGTACGAACAGCTGTTGCGGCAGAACTTCATCAACATCCGCCGCGTGCGCGAGTGGCGCGACATCCATTCGCAACTGCTCACGGTGGTGACCGAGCACAAGTGGCGCATCAACGCCGAGCCGGCCGGCTACGAGGCTCTGCACATGTCGATGCTGTCCGGCCTGCTGGGCAACATCGGCTGGAAGCTCGAAGACGACGAGGCTTATCTCGGCGCGCGCGGCATCAAGTTCTACCGGCATCCTGGCGCGCACCTGAAGAAGAAGCCCGGACGCTGGATCGTCGCGGCCGAACTGGTCGAGACGACCCGGCTTTTCGGACGCGGCATCGCCAACATCGAGCCGCAGTGGCTCGAACAGGTGGCGGGGCATCTGCTGAAGAAGCAGCTGCTCGATCCGCACTGGGAGAAGAAGGGCGCGCAGGTCTCGGCGCTGGAGCGCGCAACCTTGTACGGGCTGGTGGTCTACAGCGGGCGGCGCGTCGACTTCACGCGGGTCGATCCGGTCGCGGCGCGCGAGATCTTCATCCGCGAGGCGCTGGTCGGCGGCCAGTGGGAAAGCAAGTTCCCGTTCCTGCAGGCCAACCGCAAGCTGGTGCGCGAGGTGGAAGGACTGGAGCACAAGTCGCGCCGGCAGGACGTGCTGGTCGACGACGAACTGATCTTCGCCTTCTACGACGCCCAGCTTCCGGCCGACGTCGCCAGCGGCATCACCTTCGAGAACTGGTATCGCCAGGCCTCGAAGGAGCAGCCGCGTCTGCTGTACCTGACGCGCGACGAGCTGATGCGCCACCAGGCGGCGGGCATCACGACGCAATCTTTCCCGCCGACGCTGCGGCTCGGCGGCGTCGATTGCGCCGCGGGCTACCTGCACGAGCCCGGCGACGCGAAGGACGGGCTCACGGTGAGCGTGCCGCTCTTCGTGCTCAACCAGGTGAGCGAGGAGCGCTGCGAGTGGCTGGTGACGGGCATGCTCAAGGACAAGATCCAGGCGCTGCTCAAGAGCCTGCCGCAGCGCCCGCGCTCGCGGCTGGTGCCGCTGCCCGAGTCGGCCTCGAAGCTGGCGGAAGAACTGTCCGTGCCCGAACTCTTCGGCACCGGCTCGCTGACCGACGTGCTGCTCAAGCGCGTGCGCGACATGACCAGCATCGACGTCAGGCGTGCCGACTTCAAGCTCGACATGCTGGCGCCGCACCTGTTCATGAACCTGCGCGTGATCGACGAGCACGGCCGGCAGCTGGGTATGGGGCGCAACCTCGGTGCGCTGAAGGCCGAGCTGGGCGCGCAGGCGCGCGGGGCCTTCCAGGCGCTGGCGGGTTTGAACGTCAAGGCATCGCCCGAGAAGAAGGCGGTTGCCACGCCTGACGATCGCTCGAAGGCGCCCTCGACGAAGGCGGCGGATGCGCCCGCGCCCGCAGCACTGCCCGCGGGCCAACGCTACACGGCCTGGACCTTCGGCGAGCTGCCCGAGCTGATGGAAGTGCGCCGTGGCTCGCAATCGCTGATCGGCTTCCCGGCACTGCGCGACGAAGGCGACGCGGTGACCATCGAGGTGTTCGACGAGCCCGCCGTGGCGGCTGCCAAGCACCGCGCCGGCTTGCGCCGCCTGTTCGCGCTGCAGCTCAAGGACGCGCTCAAGTACCTCGAGAAGAACATCCCCGACCTGCAGAAGATGTCCGTGGCCTACATGCCGCTGGGCACTTCCGAGGAACTGCGCACGCAGATCGTCGACGTGGCGATCGACCGCGCATTCCTCCAGGAACCGCTGCCGACCGACGAGTTCGCCTTCAAGCGTCGGCTCGAAGAGGGGCGCGGCCGCCTCACGCTGATCGCGAACGAAGTGGCCCGGCTCGCATCGACCATCCTCGTCGAATACGCCGCGGCCGCGCGCAAGATCAAAGACACGAAGATCCAGCCAGACGCCGTGCAGGACGCTGCGCAGCAGCTTCAGCGCCTTGTCGGCAAGCGTTTCATTGCCGACGCGCCGTGGACGCAGCTGCAGCATTTCGCGCGCTACCTGAAAGCGATCGTGCTGCGGCTCGACAAGCTGCGTGCAGACCCGGCGCGCGACACCGCCAAGCTCGCCGAACTGAAGCCCCAGGATCAGCGCTATTGGCGCCTGGTGGCCGAACGCAAGGGCGTGGTGGACGATCGCATGCTCGAATTCCGCTGGCTGCTCGAGGAACTGCGCGTGAGTTTCTTCGCGCAGGAGCTGCGCACGCCGCAGCCGGTGAGCGTGAAGCGGCTCGACAAGGCCTGGGCGCAGCTGCAGGCCTAGGCCCGGCTATATGCGTCCCATGAGCACGAGGATCACGACGATCAGCACGACCAGGCCGACGCCGCCGCTGGGCCCGTAGCCCCAGGCGCGGCTGTAGCCCCAGCTGGGCAATGCGCCGACCAGTATCAGGATCAGGACGATCAGCAGGATGAGCGAGAGCGACATGGTTTCTCTCCAGGGCGTTGTTGTGATGAGCCTTCATGCTCGCCCCACCATGTCGCGCGCATCGCCGGAGGGCGGCCCCTCTGGCGGTCAGGCAACGTCCTACCGTGGGCGTCGGCGCTTTGCCGTTGTCTGCGCAGGCAGGAAGAGCAGCGCTGCCGTCACCAGCAGAAAGACTGCGCCCAGCCCGCCCGTGATGGCCGCGCCGCCCCACAGCGAGAAGAAGCCGTCGAGCCTGGCTTCCTGCGGGTTTCGCGGATCGAAGAAGACATCGACCGTCTCGCCCACTTCGTAGGCCGGCGGGCTGCTGCTGCTCGACGGCGCGAACTCGATGATTTCGCCGGACGGCGCGTTGAAGCGCACCAGCGGCTTCCAGGTGCCCGATTCGTTGCGCTCCGAGCTTTCCACATGGAGCAGCCGCACCACTTCGCCTTGCGTGCGGCTGGCCGATTCGATGAAGGACGTCGTGTTGTGGTGCAGCAGCCAGGCCACGGCGCACAGCACGATGCCGACCGCACCGAAAACGAGCCTCAGGATCGTGATGGGGTTCTTCATTCGGGCAGGGGCCTGCCCAGCAGTGCCGCTGTCGCAATGGCGCCGAGGCTGGACAGCACGATGCACATGACCAGGAATGCGATCGCGCCAAGGGTCGCAACGAGCGCCTTGGCGAAAGGCCGGGTGCGAAAGAAGTAAAGCGGCACGCCCAACGGTGGAAAGAGGCCGGCCACCAGCGCCGAGCGGCCGGGCGGCAGCACGCCGCGCACGAGCCCGTCGGCCCTGCACCACGTGTAGCACAGGGCCCCGATGAGCAGGCTGTGGATCACGTCGATGACGGAGTAGGGCTTGCCGGCCATCTGCGGCACGATGGGCGAGAGCACGCCGGCCACGACGAACGAGAGCGCCAGCGCAAGGAGCACCCGCCGCGGCCTGTTCATCGTCATGGCCATCTGGCGGCGGGGCCTTGCGTTGCAGGCGTCAGAGGCGCGCGAGGCGCTCCAGTGCCGCGAGCAGAGTCTCGTCCTTCTTGGCGAAGCAGAAGCGCACTACGCGCTGGTCGAAGCCGTTGCCGTAGAAGGCCGAAAGCGGAATGGCGGCCACACCGATCTCGCGCGTGAGCCACAGGCAGAACTCGGCTTCCGACAGGTCGCTCACCGCCGAGATGTCCACGCACTGGAAGTAGCTGCCCTCGCTGCGCAACAGCCTGAAGCGGGTCTTCTCGGCCAGGCCGGCGGCGAACAGGTCGCGCTTGCGCTGGTAGAAGGCCGGCAGCTCGAGGTACGGCTTCGGCTCGGCCATGTACTGCGCCAGCGCGTGCTGCATCGGCGTGTTCACGGTGAACACGTTGAACTGGTGCACCTTGCGGAACTCGGTCATCAGCGGGGCCGGCGCGGCCACGTAGCCGACCTTCCAGCCGGTGACGTGATAAGTCTTGCCGAAGCTGCTGACGATGAAGCTGCGCGCTGCCAGCCCCGGAAAGCGCGCCACGCTTTCATGGCGGGCGTTGTCGAACACCATGTGCTCGTAGACCTCGTCGCTGATCACGAACACGTCGGTGGGCGCGAGCAACTCTTCCAGCTGGCGCATCTCGGCCTCGGTCCAGACCGTGGCGCTCGGGTTGTGCGGCGTGTTGATGATGATGGCGCGCGTGCGCGGCGTGAGCGCGGCGGCGATCTTGTCGAAGTCGGGGCGGAAGGTGCCCGGCACGAGCGGCACGCGCACCACGCTGCCGCCGGCCAGCTCGATGTTGGGCACGTAACTGTCGTAGCAGGGCTCCAGCACGATCACTTCGTCGCCCGGGCGCACCACCGCGAGGATGGCCGTGATGATGGCCTGCGTGGCGCCGGCGGTGACGGTGATCTCGCTGGCCGCGCTGTAGTCATGGCCGTACTGCGCCGAGATCTTGGCCGCGATCGCCTCGCGCAGCGCCGGAATGCCGGGCATCGGCGGGTACTGGTTGTGGCCCGCGGCCATGGCGGCCGTCACGTCCTCGAGCAGCTTCGGGTCGCAGTTGAAGTCAGGGAAGCCCTGGCCCAGGTTGACCGCGTTCTTCTCGGCCGCCAGGGTCGACATGACCGTGAAGATGGTGGTGCCGACGGAAGGCAGCTTGGTGCCGACCTCGGGGGTGCGGGGGGATCGAGCCGTGCTCATAGTTCGTAGTCTTGTTGGTGGCCGCTCAGGGCCTTGGCGATCAGGTTGCGGTCGAGGCGGTCGGAGAGCAGCTCGGCGAACTTGAAGACGAAGTTGCGCAGATAGGCGCTGCGCTTGAACGCGACCCGCGCGATATTCTGGCCGAACACATGGCCCATCGGGCGCACCACGAGATCGGCATTCGACTCGTCGCGCACGGCCATCTCGGCCACGATGCCCACGCCCAGTCCGAGACGTACGTAGGTCTTGATCACGTCCGAATCGATGGCTTCGAGCGCGATGCGCGGCGTGAGCTTCTTCTGGGCGAACGCATGGTCGATGCGCGTGCGGCCGGTGAACGACGGGTGGTACGTGATGATCGGCTCGCTCGCCAGGTCCTCGAGCGAAACGCGCTCCTTGGAGGCCAGCGGATGGTCCTTGGGCAGCACCAGCACGTGCTGCCATTCGTAGCAGGGCAGGGTCACGAGTTCGGCGTAGCCGTCGAGCGATTCGGTGGCGATGCCGATCTCGGCGATCTCGTCGATCACCATGCGCGCCACCTGGTCGGGCGAGCCCTGGTGCAGGCTCACGTTGACCTTGGGGTAGGCCTCGCGCAGGTTGGCCACGGGCACCGGCAGCACGTAGCGCGCCTGGGTGTGGGTGGTGGCGATGGAGAGGGTGCCGCTGTCCTGTGCGCTGAACTGCTCGCCGATGCGCTTGAGGTTGCCCACCTCGCGCATGATCAGCTCGATGCTGGCGATGACGTGCTGGCCCGGCTCGGTAACGCGTTTCAGCCGCTTGCCGTGGCGCGCGAAGATCTCGACGCCCAGTTCTTCCTCAAGTTCGATGATGGCCTTGGAAACGCCGGGCTGCGAGGTGTGCAGCGCCTTGGCCGCCTCGGTGAGGTTCAGGTTGCGCCGCACGGCTTCCTGAACAAACTTGAACTGATGCAGATTCATATCAAATTCCGTCTTATTGCGGAATTCATTATGCCTTCGGAATCTATCGAAATTGCCGGATGTTCAGGATTTGACAGCAATTCTGGCCAGGAGATCGATCAGTTCTGGCTCTTCGCCCACGATGCGGGCGAGCGAGAAGCCGATGGCGGGCCAGCGCTGGCGCAGCGCCTCGAGTTGGTGCGGCAGGTCTTCGCGGGCGTGCTTGCCCATGCCGAGGAAGAGCGGGACGACGCGGATGGCGGTGGCGCCGTCGGCGATCAGCGTCGCAGTCGCCGTTGGCAGGTCGGGCGCGGCCAGTTCCATGTAGGCGCAGGCCACGCGGGCATCGGGCTCGTTGCCGCGTACGCGTTCGGCAACGGCTTCGATGGGCTGGCGCCAGCGCTCGTCGCGCGAGCCGTGCGCCAGCAGGACGATGCCCTGGGTCATCGTCGCAGCACCAACCAGCTGAAGGCCGTCAACGACATCACCGAATAGATCATTCCCGGCGCCGCCGCCGTGAGCCATGGCGACCAGTTGCTGAGGTTGCCGAGATAGCCGAACACGTTGTTCAGCAGGAAGAAGCTGATGCCGATCATCACGCCGCCGAACACGTAGGTGGTGATGCCTGCCTGCCTGAAGTGCAGGTAGGCGAAGGGCAGGGCGAGCACCACCATCACCAGGCACGACAGCGGATAGAACACCTTGCGCCAGAACTCGATCTCGTAGCGCTGCGCGGTCTGGCCGTTGGCGTCCAGGTGGCGGATGTAGTCGAACAGGTCGATCGTGCTCATCCGGTCGGGGCGCAGCAGCGCGACCGACACCATCTCGCTGGTCAGCGAGGTCGGCCAGTTCACCTGCGGGATCCTGGTGGTGACGATGTGCGCCTGCTCGGCCGAACTGCGGGTGTCGTACTTCTGCTCGGCGACGTCGTTGAGCAGCCAGTGGCCGTCGCTGCCGATGGTGGCCGAGGCGGCGACGATCTGGGTCTTGATGTAGCCGTTGTCGTCGAACTCGAAGATGCGTGGGCTCTTCAGCGCACCCTTGCGGTCGATGGCCAGAACGTTCACTGCGTAGGAGGCGTTGTCCCGCTTCTCCTTGAGCCAGGCGCCCGTGTTGCCGGCCAGCGAATAGGTGCCCTGGTACTTGGCCTTGAGCAACTGGCCCGTGCGTTCCGAAGCCGGCGCCACGTAGTCGCCGATGGCAAAGGTCAGCACCACGAAGCCGATGCCCAGCAGCAGCAGGGTGCGCAGCGCGCGCCATGGCCCCAGCCCGCTCGTTCGCAGGATGGTGTATTCGGAGCTTTGCGCCAGCCGGGCCATGACGAAGATCGAGCCGATCAGCACGGTGATCGGCAGCAGCTCGTAGAGATGGCTGGGGACCAGCAGTGTCACGTAGAGCAGCGCCTGTGCGGGCCCGTAGTTCAGGCTGTCGGGCTTGCCGATGGACTGCAGCTCGTCGACGAAGTCGAAGAAGAAGAAGAGGCAAAGAAAGCCGAGCGTCACGAACGCGACGGCCTTCAGCACCTCCACGTAGATCAGGCGTCTTATCGTTTTCACGTGGGTTCGATCTTCGGGGTGGACGGCGGCACGGCGGCGGCCGACGGGTTGCGCATGATCCTGCGGCCCCAGTTGTTCTGGCGGGCGCCAAGCCATGCCAGGTTGATCAGCAGCACGCCGCCGTGCAGCATCAGCATGAAGCCGCCCATGCCGTACTTGCCTGCGCTGATCCAGCTCTGGCCAAGGTTGAGCATGTTGTAGTAGACGACGAACGCGAACAGCGCGAGCAGCAGGTTGCCGCTGCGGCCCACGCGCGGATTGGCGCTCGACACATTGAGCGCCAGCAGCACGAAGTTGATGGCCGCCAGGAGCATGCCGATGCGCCAGGCCAGCTCGCCGTGGCTTGCGGCGCTGCCGTCGCTCAGCAGGGACAGCGTGGTGCGAGCACGCGGCGGCGTCGCGTCGTTGACCAGGCCGGAATTGCCGCCGGCACGCGTGCCGTAGGTCTTGAACTCGCTGATCTTCAGGCCGGTGGCCGTCATCGGCTGCTCGAGCCGCTGGCCGCTGCTGAGCAGCAGGTAGCGCGAATCGCCGATGTTCTCGATGCTGCCGCTGCGCGCCGAGGTCGTGATCTGCATGTTGCGCTCGATCGACCAGATGAAGACGTTGGTGGCCTTGGAGTTGTCAGGCGTCTCCTTGTCGATGAAGAACACCCGCACCCGTCCGGCGGATTCGCGGAACTCGCCCGGCGCCACGCGCTCGATGTCGCTGCGCTGCTCGTACTGCTGGCGCATGCCGATGGTCTGGGAGTTGGCCCATGGCCAGCCCACCAGCGCCATCACGGCGATCAGGATCAGCACCGGCCAGGCGAAGCGGAACAGCGGCTTGACGAAGTCGGCCAGGCCGCGTCCGCTGGAGAACCAGATGACCATTTCGCTGTCGCGATACATGCGCGACAAGGTGCCGACAATGGCGATGAACAGGCTCAGACTCAGGATGGTCGGCATGTAGCCGAGCACCGTGTAGGTCATCACCAGGAACACCTCCTGCGGGTTCACACTGCCCTTGGACGCGAGCCCGAGGGTACGGATGAGCATCATGGTCATCACGATGGTGACCAGTACCACGAGGGTCGCTCCGAAGCTGCGGGACAGCTCCTTGCGTAGGGAAGAATGGAATAACATCGTTCGAGGAAAAAAAGGATTATGGACTTTCAACTCAAGACCCTCACCGTCGCCCAGGCCGCAGCCGAGAAATCCGATGTCCTGATCGTGCTCGTCGGCAGCGCTCCCCCCGCCTCCAAAGACCCGCTCTCGGTGCTTGCCGCCAGTGCCCGCAAGGCCGGCGACCTGCCCGACAAGGCCGGCAAGCTGCTGGGGCTCTATCGCCCTGAAGACGTCGTGGCGGCCCGCGTCGTGCTCGCCGCCATCGGCGACGGCAAGCCTGCCTCGGTGCGCAGCGGCGTCGTCGCGGCGATCAACGCGGCCAAGGCCCAGGCGCCCAAGCGCGTGACCCTGGTGTTCGCGCAGCCCGCCGACGGCGCGGCAGTGGCTTGCGCCGTCACGGCGGCGGCCGAAGCCAGTTACGTCTACACCACCACCAAGTCGAAGGCTGAGCCCCGTAGCATCCGCCAGCTGACAGTTGGCGTCGCCGATGCCGCGGCAGTGGCCGGCGCCTTCGACGAAGCTCGCGCCACCGTCCGAGGCATCGAACTGGCCAAGGAGTGGGGCAACAGGCCCGCCAACCACGCTACGCCCACGCTGCTGGGCGAAGCCGCCAGGGAGCTGGCGAAACTGCCGAACATCAAGTGCGAGGTGCTGGGCCCGAAGGAGGTCGAGAAGCTCGGCATGGGCTCCTTCGCCGCGGTGGCTCAGGGCTCGGCCGAGCCGCTGCGCTTCATCGTGCTGCGCTACCAGGGCGCGGCCAAGGATCAGGCACCCGTGGTGCTGGTCGGCAAGGGCATCACTTTCGACACCGGCGGCGTCTCGCTCAAGCCCGCGGCCGAAATGGACGAGATGAAGTTCGACATGTGCGGAGCAGCCAGCGTGCTCGGAACCTTCCGTGCGCTGGGCGACATCCAGCCTGCCATCAACGTCGTCGGGCTCATTCCCTCGTGCGAGAACATGAACGACGGCCGCGCGGTGAAGCCGGGCGATGTGGTGACCAGCATGAGCGGCCAAACCATCGAAGTGCTCAACACCGACGCCGAAGGCCGGCTCATCCTGTGCGATGCGCTGACCTACGCCAAGCGATTCGAACCGGCCGCCGTGATCGACATCGCCACGCTGACGGGCGCCTGCGTGGTCGCCTTGGGCGGCGTGCGCAGCGGCCTGTTCGCAAGCGACGAGGCGCTGGCCGCCGCGCTCGAAGCCGCCGGCGAGGCCTCGCAGGATCGCTGCTGGCGCCTGCCGCTCGACGACGACTACGCCGAAGGCCTGAAGAGCAACTTCGCCGACGTGGCCAATATCGCCGGCCGCGCGGGCGGGGCCATTACGGCCGCAAAGTTCCTGCAGCGCTTTGCTGGCGACTTCGTCTGGGCGCATCTGGACATCGCTGGCACGGCCTGGAAGAGCGGGGCGGCCAAGGGCTCGACCGGCCGCCCTGTGGGCTTGCTGGTGTCCTACCTGACGACCCGCGCGGGCAGCAGTGGGGCATCGGGCAAGGCCAAGTCCAGGAAGACGAAGGCCCCCGAAGCCAAGGGCAAGAAGGCGCAGTCCGCGAAGTGACGGAAATCGGCTTTCACTACAACGCGCCCGACAAGCTGAACTACGCCTGTCGGCTGGTTCGCAAGGCCGTGAACACGCGCGGCCTGCGCGTGGTGGTGGTGGGCGATGCGCGCGCGCTCGACGCGGTGGACGCCGCGCTCTGGCAACTGTCGCCGGTGGACTTCGTCGCGCACTGCCGGGACGACGCGCCGGCTCACGTCGTTGCGCGTTCGCCCGTCGTTTTGTCGACGCAGGGCGCCGATGCGGCATCGCTGCCGCATCGCGAGATGCTGGTGAACCTTGGCCTCGAGGTGCCCGCGGGCTTCGAGCGCTACGAACGCATGATCGATATCGTGAGCGACGAGACCAACGACCGTCAGGTCGGCCGCTCGCGCTGGCGGCACTATGCCGATCGCGGCTACACCATCCAGCCGCACGACTTTGCAAAGAGTTCCTGACATGGCCAGTACGTTGCGCACTCCGCCCCGGTTCGTTCCAACGTTGACCACGGTGCTCGAGGTTCCTGCGGAGCCCGCGAGTCCCGAGCCTCAGACCGCGCAGGCGGCTCAGCCCGACCCGGCGAACTCCATGGCGTTGCCGCCTGCCGTGCAACTCTCGCAGGCAGAAATCGTCAGTCTCGAAGAGCAGTTGCTGCACCGCGTCCTGCAGCGTGTCGACCTGTCTCTGGAAGAGCGTTTGAGCGACACCGTGTCAGCTGCTGTTCAGCATCAACTCGATGCGATGGTGCCGCGCTTGCGCAATGAAATCGAGGCTGTTCTGCGTGCGTTGGTGATCGAGGCAATGGCCGCCGAACTCAGCGAAAACACCGGGTCTGTGCCAGCTTCCGGGGCCTGAATACTGGGCTAAACTGCGCCGCAGGTCGGAAGGGCGTGAGGGTGCCGCTGGTCTGCGGCGCGAAACTTGCGAGGTCTGCGCGCCCGGATCAAACGACCGGTGTTTTTTATTCTTTTCATCCAAGTTCTGGAGGTTCCCATGCAATTGAAATGGACTGCGGTCGCACTGGCTGCAATCACGCTCGTGGCTTGCGGCAAGAAGGAAGAAGCTGCTGCTCCCGCTGCAGCGCCCGCGCCAACGGCCGCGGCCCCGGCTGCACCTGCACCCGCACCTGCCGGAGACACCCTGGTCGTCAAGATCGGTCACGTGGCACCTACCAGCGGTCCCATTGCCCACCTCGGCAAGGACAACGAGTTCGGCGCCAAGATGGCCATCGAAGACCTAAATGCAAAGGGCCTCAAGATCGGCGACAAGGTTGCCAAGTTCGAGCTGGTCGCAGAAGACGACGCAGGCGATCCGAAGCAAGGCACGGCCGTGGCGCAGAAGCTCGTGGACGAAAAGGTCAACGGCGTGGTCGGTCACCTGAACTCGGGCACCACCATCCCCGCCTCGAAGCTGTACAGCGACGCCGGCATTCCGCAGATCTCGCCTTCGGCTACCAACCCGAAGTACACGCGCCAGGGCTTCAAGACCACCTTCCGCGTGGTGGCTGACGACACGCAACTCGGCGGCACGCTGGGCAAGTACGCAGTCGAAACGCTCAAGGGCAAGAACATCGCCGTGATCGACGACCGTACCGCCTACGGCCAGGGCGTTGCCGAAGAGTTCGAGAAGTCGGCCAAGGCCGCTGGCGCCACCATCGTGGGCCACGAGTTCACCACCGACAAGTCGACCGACTTCAACGCCATCCTGACCAAGCTCAAGGCTGCCAAGCCTGACGTGCTGTTCTTCGGCGGCATGGACGCCGTCGGCGGCCCGATGCTCAAGCAGGTCAAGCAACTCGGCCTGAACGTCAAGTTCATGGGCGGCGACGGCCTGTGCACCGGCGAACTGCCGAAGCTGGCTGGCGATGCCATCGGCGAAGACATGGTGGTGTGCGCTGAAGCCGGCGGCGTGGACGGTGACTTCAAGCAGCCGCTGGAAGACTTCAAGGCCAAGTTCAAGACCAAGAACGGCGTCGAAGTGCAGATCTATGCACCGTACGTGTACGACGCGGTCAACGTGCTGGCCGAAGCCATGGTGAAGGCCGGCTCGTCCGACCCCGCCAAGTACCTGCCCGAAGTCGGCAAGGTGCAGTACAAGGGCGTGACCGGCCCGATCGCCTTCGACGAAAAGGGCGACATCAAGAACGGCGCCCTGACGCTCTACACCTACAAGGGTGGCGCGCGTACGCAGATCGCCGTGGTGCGCTGATTCGCTTCGGCAAGCCGGCGGATTCTGTCCGCAAGGGAGAAAAGGGCCTTCGGGCCCTTTTTTCATGTCTGCTTCAGAGGCGGAAGCGGCAGATCGTCAGAGCGGCGCAAGGCCCGAGGGGCGGTTTGCGTTGCAGTACTCGATGAAGGCATCGAGGTCGCGCGACTTGTCGAACACCGCATCGGCGCCGAGCGCGGTGCAGCGTGTCCGGATGTCCGCCGTCACGTAGTTGCTGAGCACCACCACGCGCTGGCCGGGCTTGCGGTTCCTGCAGCCGCCCAGTACACCAAGGCCGGAGCCTTCCTTCAGGAACAGGTCGACGATCAGGAGTTGCCAGCCGTCGGGATGCTCCGCGAGCCATGCAAGAGCATCGGTCTCGGTTTCGGCGTAGCCGACCACGCGGCCGTTGACCAGATCCTCGAGTGCCGGGACCAGGTTGTCCCTGATGGTCTTGTTGTCCTCGACGAGGAACGTGATGAGGGCCATGCGTGGTTTCGCTTTGAGAACGAATAGCGTAGCGTGCCTGACGCTGGCCTGGCGTAGGAGAAGGGATACGGACGGAGTACGGGCCCTGGTCAATCCGAGCCTTCGGCGCGGATCTTTGCCTTGAGCTTCTCGGCCAGGGCCTGACTTTCGTCGCGCTCCGCCGTCACCTCGAGGCGCTTCTCGATTTCCTCGCTCAGCGCGGCGTTGACCTCGGCCAGCTTCTCGGCGGACTTGGCCAGCTTTTCCTCGAGCTGGCTGGTGTGCTCGATGGCCTGTGCCACCTCGCCGACCTGAACCTCTTCGGGCAGCTCCTGTTCGAGCACCGTGTTCACCACGGCGAGGTTGTCCGATGCCCGCTGCACGTCGGCCGCGACCTGCTCGCTCTTTTCCAGGGTGCGATCCAGCGGCGTCGTGCCGCGCGACGGGTTTTGCGGTTTTCCGGCCATCGGGGTTCCTTTGCAGGCTTGAAAGTAAGACCTTTGGATCGTAGCGCCAGACGGAAGAGCCCGGTTGCCCATGTCCCGGTTGTTGCAAAGCAACGCATTGCCTTTCAAGCGGGGCGGATCAAACGACAAAAAAGCCCAGGCGCTTGTGGCGACTGGGCTTCCTGTGTCATTCGAATGTTCGTGAACGGTTCCGAACAATCAATCTCTGGCGGAGCAGGCGGGATTCGAACCCGCGGAGGGCTATTAACCCTCACACGCTTTCCAGGCGTGCGACTTAAACCGCTCATCCACCGCTCCTGAGCCCACGATTGTAGCAGTCAGTTCAGCCCTGATTTCCCTGACCTTGTGCCGAAGACTTGCCGGCCTGCACCATCCGCATCGCCGATGCGATGAGGGTGGCGGTTTCGGTCATGTTGCTCGGCACGATCAGCGTCGTCTTGGAGTCTGCCGCGACCTTGCCGTAGGCGTCGACGGCGCGCTCGGCAACCTTGAGCTGCACAGCCTGCTCGCCGCCAGGCTGGCGGATGGCCGCCGCCACCCGCTCGATGGCGTCCGCCGTTGCCGTTGCAACCGCCGTGATGGCGGCGGCTTCACCCTGGGCATTGTTGATCTGCGCCTGCTTCTCGCCCTCTGAGCGGGCGATGAAGGCCTCGCGCTCGCCGGTGGCGATGTTGATCTGTTCCTGGCGGCGGCCTTCGGAAGCGGCGATCAGGGCGCGCTTCTCGCGCTCGGCGGTGATCTGGCGCTGCATCGCCTGCAGGATTTCCTTCGGCGGCGTCAGGTCCTTGATTTCGTAGCGCAGCACCTTCACGCCCCAGTTGAGCGCCGCCTCGTCGATCGCCGCCACCACCTGGGCATTGATGACGTCGCGCTCCTCGAAGGTCTTGTCAAGTTCCAGCTTGCCGATCACGCTGCGCAGCGAGGTTTGCGCGAGTTGCGTCACGGCCACGATGTAGTTCGACGAGCCGTAGCTCGCGCGCATCGGGTCGGTCACCTGGAAGTACAGGATGCCGTCGACCTGCAGCTGCGTGTTGTCGCGCGTGATGCAGATCTGGCTGGGCACGTCGAGCGGGATTTCCTTCAGGCTGTGCTTGTAGGCCACCCGGTCGATGAACGGGATCAGGAAATTGGGGCCGGGCGTCATCGTGCCGTGGTACTTGCCCAAACGCTCGCGGATCCAGGCGTTCTGTTGCGGCACGAACTTGACCGACTGGCTGATGAAGATGATCGCGATGACCAGGATGATGAGAGGTACCGAGAATTCCATGGTGCGCTTCCTTTTTGCGATTTCTAAGTTGTGACTGACTAGACCTTGTCGACCACCAGCCGGCTGCCGACCACCTCGACCACGCGGTGCTCGCCGGTCGAGGGCGTGCGGCCCGCGCGCTGGATCACCGTCCATTGCGCTCCCCGGTAGCGCACGGTTGCCGTGCCGTCAGCGTTCCAGGCATCGACCTGCACGCTTTCGCCGATGTCGAGGTTCACGTCGCGATTGGCTTCGGTGGGGGGAGCAGGAGGGCGCTTGCGCTGGATCGAATACCACACCAGTACGGCGCCCACGCCGATGACGGAGGCCACGATCAGCTGGGTGACGGTGCCGAAGCCCAGGTGCGCCGCGATCGCCGCGGCCGCGAAACCGGCTGCCAGCAGCAGAAGGTAGACGGTGCCCGAGAGCAGCTCGACCACGATGGCCGCCCCCGCAATCAGCCACCAGACAGTGGAATTCGCCATGTCGACTCCTCTTTTGTGCTTGTTCGATGCGCGCCATTCTGATGCATCCGCTCCAAGCGCTTGCCGTGCGTAGGGGTACTGCGCGAGGCAGAAAAAGGGAGGCATGCCGGACTGCCGCGGACGGCTTGCGCCAAGCTGACCGGACCCGTCATCCGAATTCCGTACACTTCGCGCCTCGCCACATTGCTGTCTGTCTGCCTGTCCGGAGCCCCGCTCATGAAATTCCGCTTTCCCATCGTCATCATCGACGAGGACTTCCGCTCCGAAAACACTTCGGGTCTCGGCATCCGCGCGCTCGCGCAGGCCATCGAGACGGAGGGGTTCGAGGTGCTGGGCGTCACCAGCTACGGCGACCTGAGCCAGTTCGCCCAGCAGCAAAGCCGCGCCAGTGCCTTCATCCTGTCGATCGACGACGAGGAGTTCACCATCGGCCCCGACCTCGATCCGGCCGTGCTGAACCTGCGCAACTTCATCGGTGAAGTGCGACGCAAGAACGCCGATGTGCCGATCTACATCTACGGCGAGACCAAGACCTCGCGCCATCTGCCCAACGACATCCTGCGCGAGCTGCACGGCTTCATCCACATGTTCGAGGACACGCCCGAATTCGTGGCGCGCCACATCATCCGCGAGGCCAAGAGCTATCTCGAGAGCGTGCAGCCGCCGTTCTTCAAGGCGCTGATCGACTATGCGGAAGACGGCTCCTACTCGTGGCACTGCCCGGGCCACTCGGGCGGCGTGGCGTTCCTGAAGAGCCCCGTGGGCCAGATGTTCCACCAGTTCTTCGGCGAGAACATGCTGCGCGCCGACGTCTGCAACGCGGTGGAAGAACTGGGGCAGCTGCTCGACCACACCGGCCCGGTGGCGGCCAGCGAGCGCAATGCGGCGCGCATCTTCAACGCCGACCACTGCTTCTTCGTGACCAACGGCACCAGCACCAGCAACAAGATGGTGTGGCACCACACGGTGGCGCCGGGCGACGTGGTGGTGGTCGACCGCAACTGCCACAAGTCGATCCTGCACGCGATCATCATGACCGGCGCCATTCCTGTGTTCATGAAGCCCACGCGCAACCACTTCGGCATCATCGGCCCCATTCCGAAGAGCGAATTCGAGCAGAGCGCCATCAAGGCCAAGATCAAGGCCAACCCGCTGCTGGCCGACGTGGACGCCGACAAGGTCAAGCCGCGCGTGATGACGCTCACGCAGTCGACCTACGACGGCGTGATCTACAACACCGAGACCATCAAGAACATGCTCGACGGCTACGTCGACACGCTGCACTTCGACGAGGCATGGCTGCCGCACGCGGCCTTCCACCCGTTCTACGGCGCCTACCACGCGATGGGCAAACGCCGCGTGCGGCCGAAGGAGTCGCTGGTGTTCGCCACGCAATCCACCCACAAGCTGCTGGCCGGCATCAGTCAGGCCAGCCACGTGCTGGTGCAGGATTCGCAGAACCGCCAGCTCGACCGCGACCTCTTCAACGAGGCCTACCTGATGCACTCGTCGACCAGCCCGCAATACGCGATCATCGCGAGCTGCGACGTGGCCGCCGCCATGATGGAGCCGCCCGGCGGCACCGCGCTGGTGGAGGAGAGCATCCTCGAGGCGCTGGACTTCCGCCGCGCCATGCGCAAGGTAGAGGAAGAGTTCGGCAAGGACGAGTGGTGGTTCAAGGTCTGGGGCCCCGAGAAGCTCGTCGACGAAGGCATCGGCCGTGCCGACGACTGGATCATGCACGGCGAGAAGAACGGCCAGCCCAAAGGCAAGAGCAAGGGCAAGAATTCGCCGCGCAACTGGCACGGCTTCGGCGAGCTGGCCGATGGCTTCAACATGCTCGACCCGATCAAGTCGACCATCGTCACACCGGGCCTCGACCTCGAAGGCAACTTCGCCGAGACCGGCATTCCGGCCAGCGTGGTGACCAAGTTCCTCGCGGAGCACGGCGTGATCGTGGAGAAGACGGGCCTGTACAGCTTCTTCATCATGTTCACCATCGGCATCACCAAGGGCCGCTGGAACACGCTGCTCACGGCGCTGCAGCAGTTCAAGGACGACTACGCGCGCAACCAGCCGATGTGGCGCATCCTGCCGGAGTTCTGCCAGCAGCACCCCGGCTACGAGCGCCTGGGCTTGCGCGACCTGTGCCAGCACATCCACCAGCTGTACGCGCGCTACGACGTGGCCCGCCTCACGACCGAGATGTACCTGAGCGACCTGACGCCGGCCATGAAGCCCAGCGACGCCTTCGCCCACATCGCGCACCGCAAGACCGAGCGCGTGGAAATCGACGACCTCGAGGGCCGCATCACCACCAGCCTGATCACGCCGTACCCGCCGGGCATTCCGCTGCTGATTCCGGGCGAGGTGTTCAACAAGAAGATCGTCGACTACCTCAAGTTTTCGCGCGAGTTCAACACGCAGTGCCCCGGCTTCGAGACCGACATCCACGGTCTGGTTGCGCGCGTCGACGAGACGGGCAAGAAGCGCTACTACGCGGACTGTGTCAGGGAAGCGAAGTAAGCCAGGTTGGCCTGCCGAGAGGGCCGGCTAGCCTTCGCGCATCCGCATGAAGCGCGCGAAGCGCGGCAGGCCCTTGGCGGTGAGGCCGTTGTAGCGGTAGGTCACCCAGCTGCCGATGGCGGGTGGGTTCTCGCGCTCGGTGTCGGTGAAGCCGGTGCCGAGCCTGAAGCGCTTGCCGTCGGGCGTTTCGACAATCAGCGCTCCCAGCCGGGAGCCGTGCCTGCCCTTGCCGGTCACGTGCTCGATCACCCGCGCCTCGGCATCTTCGTAGGGCTTGACCTTCAGCAGGTCGTTGTTGCGCTCGCCGCGGTATAGCGAGGCGCCGCGGTGGAGCATCAAGCCTTCGCCGCCCATCTTCACCGTCTTGTCCAACAGCGCCTGCAGTGCCTCGTGCGTGGTCGCGCGCTCCTGCGGCACCGGTACCACCCACGGCGCGTCGGTGATGGGAAGCAGCTTGCGCAAGGTGGTCAGCCGCGTGGTGAAGTCGCCTGGCTGGGTGGGCAGGTCGAACACCATGAAGCGCATCTCGTGCCACGCGATGTCGTTGGGCGTCTGGCTGCGCGCTGTCGATACCGCGTGCGAGAACCGGCCCCGGCCTGCCCAGAGTTCGCCATCGAGCGGTTGCTTCGGCAGCGGGGCGGTGAACCACACCGGGGCAATGATCCGCTCGCCGCCGCGCGTCCAGAACTGCTGGCCATCCCAGTAGGCGCGCGCGCCGTCGTACTTCTCGCTGACCCAGTAGCCCGCCAGCGACATGCCTGGGCGGTACGTCTCGGCCAGCATCAGCGATGGCGCGGATTCGCGCGCGAGCGCCGCTGGCGCGATGGCTAGGCCGAAGGCGGCGAGCAGCAGGGAGCGGCGATTCAGCACGATGCTATGAAATAAGTAGCGGAAAAAGGCCGCTTTGCGGCCGTATCGAAGCGGGTGTCGGCGGGGTTACTCGGCCATCCCGCCGACGACATTGCTGAAGCCGCCGTCCACATAGGTGATCTCGGCGGTCACGCCGCTGGCCAGGTCGCTCAGAAGGAAGGCGGCGACGTTGCCGACTTCCTCGATGGTCACGTTGCGGCGGATCGGCGATGCGTCGGCCACGGCGGCCAGCATCTTGCCGAAGCCCTTGATGCCGCTGGCCGCCAGCGTCTTGATCGGGCCGGCGCTGATGCCGTTCACGCGCATGCCCTTCGGGCCGAGCGAGGCGGCCGTGTAGCGCACAGAGGCTTCGAGCGAGGCCTTGGCCAGGCCCATGGTGTTGTAGTTGGGCAGCGCGCGCTCGGCGCCCAGGTAGGTCAGCGTGAGCAGGGCCGACTTGTCGTTGAGGTAGGGCAGGGCCGACTTGGCCATTGCCGGGAAGCTGTAGGCACTGATGTCGTGCGCGACCTTGAAGCCCTCGCGCGAGAGTCCGTCGAGGAAGTCGCCCGCGATGGCCTCGCGCGGCGCGAAGCCGATGCTGTGCACGAAGCCGTCGAACCTGGGCCAGGCCTGCGAGAGATCGGCGAAGAGCTTGTCGATCTGCGCATCGTCGCTCACGTCGCAATCGAAAATGAGCTTCGAGCCGAAGTCTGCGGCATATTCGGTGATACGGTCCTTGAATCGCTCGCCGACGTAGCTGAAGGCGAGTTCCGCGCCCTGGTCGTGACAGGCCTTGGCAATGCCATAAGCAATGGAGCGATTGCTCAGTACACCGGTGATCAGCAGTTTCTTGCCCGAAAGAAAGCCCATGAGGTTGCCTTGTGAAAATCTTGGGCAGAATTCTCGCATGCGTCTTCTCGGAGTCTGGTGGTTGATGGTGTGCGCGGTTCCTGCCTGGGCCGCGCATGGATATGCACTCTGGGACGACCTGAAATACGCCCCCGGCTTCAAGGCCTTCGACTATGTGAACGCCGATGCGCCCAAGGGCGGCGAGCTGCGGCTGGTGAGCAACCTGCGCGTTTCCACCTTCGACAAATACAACCCCTTCACCATCAAGGGCACGGCGCCGGCCTACCTCGACAGCCTGATGTTCGACACGCTGTTGACCGGCGCGATGGACGAGACCGGCTCCGGCTACGGCCTGCTCGCAGAGGACGTCACCGTGGCCCCCGACCGCCGCAGCGTCACTTTCCGTCTTAGGCCCGAGGCGAAATTCCACAACGGCATGCCGGTCGAGGCGGCCGACGTGAAGCACAGCTACGACACGCTCATCGGCCCCTTCACCTCGCCGGGCTACAAGACGCTGCTGCAGGAGGTCGACGGGGCCGACGTGATCAATGCGCGCACCATTCGCTTCCGCTTCAAGACGGTGAATCGCGAGCTGCCGCTGATCGTGGGGAGCCTGCCGGTTTTCAGTCGTGCATGGGGCGTGGAGAACGGCAAGGCCAAGCCCTTCGACCAGGTGGTGATGGACATCCCCATCGGCAGCGGTGCGTACAAGATCGGCCCGGTGCGCTTCGGCAAGGACATCACCTATGTGCGCGACCCCAGCTATTGGGGACGTGACTTGCCGGTGAACCGCGGTTCGCACAACTTCGACCGCATCACCGTCAAGATCTACAAGGACAACACGGCCCGGCTCGAGGCGCTCAAGGCCGGCGAGTTCGACATGATGAGCTTCTACTCGGCCGGCGACTGGGCGCGGCGGGTGAACGGCAAACGCTTCACCACGGGTGAGCTCGTCAAGCACGAGTTCCCGCACAAGAAGCCTGCGGGCTTCCAGAGCTTCGTGCTCAATTCCCGGCGCGACAGGCTCAGCGACCCACGTGTTCGCGAGGCCCTGGGCCTGGCGCTCGACTACGAGTGGATGAACCGGCAGATGTTCTACAACGGCTATCCGCGCGTGAAGGACCTGTTCGGGAACACCGACTGTGAGGCGCAGGGCCTGCCTTCGGCCGAGGAAAAGGCATTGCTCGAACCCTGGCGCGGCAAGATCCCCGATGCGAGCTTCGGCCCGATGTACACCCCGCCCACCACCGAGGGCGAAGGCCATTCGTTGCGCAACAACCTGCGCCGCGCTCGCGACCTGCTCAAGCAGGCCGGCTGGGAATACCGCGATGGCGCGCTTCGCAACGCCAAGGGCGAGGTGATGAGGCTGGAGTATCTCGACAGCAAGGAGGGCGGCGTGCGCACCGTGTCGCCCTGGATCCGAAACCTCGAGAAGCTCGGCATCACGCTGAACTTTGCAACCGTCGACTTCGCGCTTTACCAGGAGCGACTCGATCGCTTCGATTTCGACATCACGACCATCAACTTCCAGGGCACCAACAACCCCGGGCAGCAGTTGCTCGAGATATTCGGCAGCAAGGCGGCCAAGACGGAAAGCTCCGGCAACTACATGGGCGTGTCGACGCCGGCGGTCGATGCACTTCTCAAGGACATCGTCAACGCCGACACCAAGGCCGAGCTGATGCCCGCCTGCCGTGCGCTCGACCGGGTGATCATGTTCAGCCACTACCTCATCCCCCAGTGGACGTTGAACTCGCACCGTATCGTCTATGACGACTGGCGGCTCGTGTTCAAGGCGCCGATGCCGCCGTACGCCAATGGCGAAGACTGGGTCATGGGTACCTGGTGGGCCAAGCCGTCTCGCAAGTCGGCGGAGTCGGCTCCCTAGCGCAGACAGAAAAAGAAGGTAACCGGTCGTGCTCTCCTATGTCCTCAAGCGCCTGCTGCTGTTCATCCCGACGCTGCTCGGCGTGCTGCTGGTGACTTTCCTGGTGATCCAGTTCGTACCCGGCGGGCCGGTGGAGCAGTACCTCGCCGAAGCCAAGACGGCGGGGCGGGGCGGTGGCGGCTTCGAGTCTGGTGGCGGCAGCTATCGCGGCAACCAGGGCGTCGACCCAAAGCGGCTCGAACAGATCAAGGCGCTCTACGGCTTCGACAAGCCGCCGCATGAGCGGCTGTTCCAGATGCTCGGTCAGTTTGCGCGCTTCGACCTGGGCAAGAGCTTCTTCCAGAACAAGGACGTCTGGACGCTGATCCTGGAAAAGCTGCCGGTGTCGATCAGCCTTGGTCTCTGGACCTTCTTCATCAGCTACGGCGTGGCGGTGCCGCTGGGCGTTGCAAAGGCAGTGAGGGCGGGGACGCGCTTCGACCTGATCAGTACGCTGATCGTGCTGATCGGCTATGCAATTCCGGGGTTCGTGCTCGGTGTCGCGTTGCTGGTGGTCTTCGGTGGCCAGTTGCAGTGGTTCCCGTTGCGGGGGCTGACCTCCGCCAATTGGGATGACCTGAGCTGGGGGGCGCGCATCGTCGATTACCTGTGGCACATCACCTTGCCGGTCACCGCCATGGTGCTTGGCAGTTTCGCGATGACGGCCATGCTGACCAAGAACGCTTTTCTCGAGGAGATCCGAAAGCAATACGTGCTGACGGCGCGCGCCAAGGGTTTGGGCGAAGGGCAGGTGCTCTGGAAGCATGTGTTCCGCAATGCACTGATCCCGATCATCACGGGACTGCCCTCGGCCTTCATCGGCGCATTCTTCGCGGGCTCGCTGCTGATCGAGACGCTGTTCTCGCTCGACGGCCTGGGCCTGCTGGGCTACGAAAGCGTCATTCGCCGCGACTACCCGGTGGTGCTGGGCACCCTGTACCTCTTCACGCTGATCGGCCTGGTGACCAAGCTGATTTCCGATCTCTGCTACGTATGGGTGGACCCGCGTGTCAAATTCGATTGAACCCGGGGTAGCCGTTTCCGGTGTGGACGATGCAGTGCAGGGGCGCAATGGCGCCGACAGAGAGAGTGCATCCAGGGTGAGTGCTCGTGTCCACAATTCGCCTGGTCGCCGCGCGTGGCAGCGCTTCAAGCGCAACCGGCTTGGTTTCTGGAGCCTGGTGCTCTTCTCGTGCATGGTGCTGCTGAGCCTTTTCGCAGAGGTGCTTTCTACCGACAAGCCGCTGGTGCTCCGCTACGAGGGAAAGACCTATTTCCCGGTGCTGCGCGACTACTCAGAGAAGACCTTCGGTGGCGACTTCGAGACGCCAGCGGACTATCTCGACCCGTTCATTCGCGAGCGCATCACGCAGGGCGACAACTGGGCGATCTACGCGCTCAATCCCTACGGGCCCAAGACGCTGAACTACTTCGCCAAATCGCCGAGCCCTGCCGCGCCGACGAGCGACAACCTGCTCGGGACCGACGACCGGGGGCGCGACCTGCTTGCACAGCTGATCTACGGCTTTCGCGTGAGCGTGCTGTTCGGGCTTGCGCTCACCGCCATCGGCACGGTGCTGGGCGTGGCCGCAGGGGCGGTGCAGGGCTATTTCGCGGGCAAGGTCGACCTTGCGTTCCAGCGCTTCATCGAGATCTGGAGCTCGATGCCCGAGCTCTACCTGCTCATCATCTTCAGCGCGATCTTCGCGCCCAGCGTGGCGCTGCTGCTCATCCTGCTGAGCCTGTTCGGCTGGATGGGGTTGGCCGACTACGTGCGCGCCGAGTTCCTGCGCAATCGCCAGATGGACTACGTGCGCGCGGCGCGTGCGCTCGGCGTGGGCAATCTGCAGATCATGTGGCGCCACATCCTGCCCAACAGCATGGTGCCGGTCGTCACCTTCCTTCCGTTCCGGATGAGTGCGGCCATCCTCGCGCTGACCTCGCTCGACTTTCTCGGGCTGGGCGTGCCGCCGGGCACGCCGTCGCTCGGCGAACTGCTGAGCCAGGGCAAGGCGAACATCGACGCGTGGTGGATCTCGATCTCCACCTTCGGCGTGCTGGTCGTCACGCTGATGCTGCTGACCTTCATGGGCGACGCGCTACGCGATGCGCTCGATCCGCGGAAGGCCGACAAGTGACGAGCAACGCACAACCCAATCAACCCTTGCTCGACGTCAAGGGCCTGCGCATCGCCTTCGGCGGCAAGGAGGTCGTGCACGGCATCGACTTCCAGATGGCCGCCGGCGAAAAGCTCGCGCTCGTCGGCGAATCGGGCTCGGGCAAGACTGTCACCGCACTGTCGCTGCTGCGGCTGGTGCAGAACGCCGACCTGGTCGGTACGGCACGGCTGTTCGGCGGCGAGCGTGCGCAGGGCTCGCGCGACCTGCTGTCGATTCCCGAGCGCGAGTTGCGCGGCATCAGGGGCAAGGAGATCGCGATGATCTTCCAGGAGCCGATGACCGCCCTGAACGCGCTCTACACCGTGGGCGACCAGATCGCCGAGGTGCTCGAACTGCACGAGGGGCTGTCGGCCCGCGCTGCGCAGGCGGCTGCTATTCAGTTGCTGGCCGACACCGGCATTCCGGAGCCGGTGCGGCGGGCGAGGGCGTTTCCGCACCAGCTCTCCGGCGGCCAGCGCCAGCGCGCGATGATCGCCATGGCGCTCGCCTGCAAGCCGCGCCTGCTGCTTGCCGACGAGCCGACCACCGCGCTCGACGTGACGGTGCGCGCGCAGATCCTCGAATTGCTGGCCGACCTGCAGCGCAAGCACGGCATGGCCGTGCTGCTCATCACGCATGACCTGAACCTGGTGCGGCGTTTCGCCGATCGCGTGGTGGTCATGGAGAACGGCCACATCGTCGAGCACGGCGCGGTCGCGCCCGTATTCGACGCGCCGCAGCACCCCTATACGCGCAAGTTGATCGACAGCCATCCCGAGCGCAACGTGGCGCCCGTCGCGAGCGGCTCAGGCACGGCTCCGCTGATCGAGGCCAAGACCTTGCGCGTGGTCTATCCCGTGCCGAGGCCGGGCATCGCCGGCTGGTTCCGAAAGGGCGAATTCGTGGCGGTGCAGGGTGCGGATTTCCGCATCTCGCCCGGTGAAACGCTGGGCGTGGTCGGCGAATCGGGCTCGGGCAAGTCGACGCTCGCGCTGGCAGCGCTGGGGCTGCTGAAGCACCAGGGAGCGCTGCAGGTTGCCGGCAAGGGGTGGGCGGTAGACCGTGCCTCCGATCTTGCCTTGCGCCGCACGATGCAGGTGGTGTTCCAGGACCCGTTCTCGTCGCTTTCGCCGCGCATGACTGTGGAGCAGATCGTGGGCGAGGGCCTGCGCGTGCACGCGCCGGAGCTTGGCGTCGAAGCGCGCCGGACGCGCGCGCTTGCCGCGCTGGCGGATGTCGGGCTGACGGAGGCGCAGTTCCCGTCGCTGCTCGAACGCTATCCGCACGAATTCTCGGGCGGGCAACGGCAGCGCCTGGCGATTGCCCGTGCTCTGATCGTCGATCCCCGGTTGCTGGTGCTCGACGAGCCGACCAGCGCGCTCGACGTGACGATCCAGAAGCAGGTGCTGGGCTTGCTGCAGCGCCTGCAGCGCGAGCGGGGGCTGAGTTACCTGCTGATCACGCACGACGTCGAGGTGATTCGCGCGATGGCGCACCACGTCATCGTGATGAAGGACGGAGCCATTCTCGAAACCGGGCCGGTCGAGCGTGTGCTCGATGCGCCCGGGCACCCCTATACGAAGAAACTGGTGGCTGCCGCGCTGCTGGAATAAGACAACGGAGACTGCAAGAAATGTCGGAAACCGGACGCGACCGGCGCGGAGCCTGGCGCGCGGCGCTGGCCTGCATGGTCACCCTTGCGGTGGCGATGGGCCTGGGGCGTTTTGCCTTCACGCCCATGCTGCCCATCATGCTGCACGAGGGGAAGCTGGAGCTTGCCGCGGGCGGGGTGCTGGCGTCGCTCAACTATCTGGGCTATTTCCTGGGCGCGGTGAGCTGCGCGGCCATCGGCGTCAAGGCGTCGAGCATGGTGCGGGGCGGGCTGCTGGCCACGGCAGCCTTGCTGGTCGGCATGGGCGTGCTGAACAGCTTCACGAGCTGGGGCGTGCTTCGCACGGCAGCGGGCGTGATGAGCGCCTGGGTCTTCGTTTTCGCCTCGGGCTGGGGACTGCGGCGGCTGGCCGAGACCAACGCGCCGACGCTGGCTGGAGTGATCTACACCGGGCCGGGGATCGGCATCGCCATGACCGGGCTGCTCGGCGGCGCGCTCGGGCGCTGGGGTTCGGAGGCGGGCTGGATCGGGCTGGGCATTCTTGCGGTGGTGCTGATCGCCGTGATCTGGCGGGTGTTCGATGATGGAGAACGCGTTCACGCCGCTGGTGGTGGGGCCCCGGCACCTGCCACCGCAGCCCGCGTGGCCGCGCCGGCCGACCGCAGCGACGCGATCTGGCTGGTCGCGCTATATGGGCTGGCGGGCTTCGGCTACATCATCACCGCTACTTTCCTGCCGGTGATCGCCCGTCAGGCGCTGCCAGGGTCGTCCTGGCCGGATTTCTTCTGGCCGCTGTTCGGGCTGGCGATCATTCCGGGAGCGCTGATCGGCGCGCGCGCGCCGACGCACTGGGATAACCGGCTGCTGCTGGCCTGCGCCTACGCGCTCCAGGCGCTGGGCGTCGTGCTGTCCGTGGCATGGCCGAGCATTGCCGGCTTTGCGCTCGGCAGCCTGCTGCTGGGCATGCCGTTCACCGCCATCACTCTTTTCGCGATGCGGGATGCGCGACGACTGCGCGGCAATGCGGCAGCAGGGCTGATCGGCTATGCGACGGCCTCCTATGGGGTGGGGCAGATCGTGGGGCCGCTGTTTGCCGCGCCGCTGGCCCAGCGGACCGGGTCGTTCCAGCTGCCGCTGCTGGTCGCCGCCGCGGCATTGGCGCTCGGCGCCGTCCTGTTCGCGGTGGTCTGGTTCAAATCGCGCAGCGCGGCCGTGCAATAGCCGGTTGGACGTTCAAAGGCCCTTCATTAATTGCACAAATAGCATATAATTCGAGGCTCACGACCAAACGGGCGGGTACCAACCGCCCGTTTTTTTTGGTCTATGCATTCCAGGCATTCATGGCGATCTGGCATCCGTGGCGGGCGGATGGCAGCGCCCAGTATTTAAAAGGCACTTTCGAACACGTGGCATTGCAGCAAATAGTGGAACAAACCGTGGCCGGTCTCGGCTATGACCTGGTCGAGATCGAACGCTCGGCCGGGGGATTGCTGCGCGTGACGATTGATTTGCATTGGACGGCCCCCACCTCGGAAGCTGCGGCTGCCGGCGTTCCGGAGCCTTTCGTGACGGTCGAAGACTGCGAGAAGGTGACGCGCCAGTTGCAATTTGCGCTCGAGGTCGACGGTGTCGATTACAAGCGGCTCGAGGTGTCCTCGCCGGGTATTGACCGTCCGCTGCGCAATGAGCAGGATTTCGAGCGTTTCGTGGGCGAGGTGATCGACATCACGCTCAAGGCGCCAATGGGCGCCGCAGCGGCTGGCCAGGTGGCGGCCAACCGCAAGAAATTTCGCGGCACGCTGGAGCGGGCCGCACAGGTTGAAGGCGCCGCCGATGGCGCCCGGGGCTGGCAAATCGTCTGGAGCGATGCGCCGGAGCCCAAGCCGGGCCAAAAAGTGAGCAAGAAGCGCGCGCCCGCAACGCTGCAGGCGTTGGGCTTCGTGCTGGACGAGCTGCGCGAGGCGCGGCTCGCGCCAATTGTGGATTTCAAGGGCCGCAAGGCCAGAACCCAACCGGGTTTTTCGGATATTGACGACGGAACGCAGGTTCCGGACTGACCAGAGGAGTGGTGGCATGAATCGCGAAATGTTGATGTTGGTGGATGCGATCTCGCGCGAGAAGAACGTCGAGCGCGACGTGGTCTTCGGCGCGGTCGAGTCCGCGCTGGCGCAGGCCACCAAGAAACTTCATCAGGGCGACGTGGACATCCGCGTCTCGGTCGATCGCGACAGCGGCGACTACGAAACCTTCCGTCGCTGGCACGTCGTGCCCGACGAAGCCGGCCTGCAGCTGCCCGACCAGGAAATCCTGCTCTTCGAAGCCAAGGAAGAAATGGCGGACATCGAAGTCGGCGAGTACATCGAAGAGGCTGTCGACTCCGTGCCCATCGGCCGCATCGGCGCCATGGCTGCCAAGCAGGTCATCCTGCAGAAGATCCGCGACGCCGAGCGCGAGATGCTGCTCAACGACTTCATGTCGCGCGGCGACAAGATCTTCGTGGGCACCGTCAAGCGCCTTGACAAGGGCGACATCATCGTCGAGGCCGGCCGCGTCGAAGGCCGCCTGCGCCGCAGCGAGATGATCGCCAAGGAAAACCTGCGCAACGGCGACCGCGTGCGGGCCATGATCATGGAAGTCGACCTGACGCTGCGCGGCGCGCCAATCATCCTGTCGCGCTCGGCGCCCGAATTCATGATCGAGCTGTTCCGCCAGGAAGTGCCCGAGATCGAACAGGGCCTGCTCGAAATCAAGAGCTGCGCCCGCGACCCCGGGTCGCGCGCCAAGATCGCGGTGCTGTCGCACGACAAGCGCGTCGATCCGATCGGCACCTGCGTCGGCGTGCGCGGCACCCGCGTCAACGCCGTGACCAACGAGCTGGCCGGCGAGCGCGTGGACATCGTCCTATGGAGCGAAGACCCCGCCCAGTTCGTGATCGGTGCGCTGGCACCGGCCAACGTGTCGTCGATCGTGGTCGATGAAGAAAAGCACGCCATGGACGTGGTGGTCGACGAGGAGAACCTCGCCATCGCCATCGGCCGCGGCGGCCAGAACGTGCGCCTGGCTTCCGACCTCACCGGCTGGAAGATCAACATCATGGACGCCAACGAGTCGGCCCAGAAGCAGGCGACCGAGACCGATGCCAGCCGCAAGCTGTTCATGGAAAAGCTCGACGTCGACGAGGAAATCGCCGACATCCTCATTTCGGAAGGCTTCAACAGCCTCGAGGAAGTGGCCTATGTGCCGATCTCCGAAATGCTGGAAATCGAAGCCTTCGACGAAGACACCATCAACGAGCTGCGCGCCCGTGCCAAGGATGCGCTGCTGACCATGGAAATTGCCAAGGAAGAGGGCGTCGAGACGCAGTCGGCGGTGTCGCAGGACCTGCGCGACCTCGAAGGCCTGGACCCCGAGCTGATTCCCAAGCTGCACGAAGCGGGCGTGAACACCCGTGACGACCTTGCCGACCTCGCGGTCGATGAACTCACCGAGATCACCGGCCAGAGCGCCGATGACGCCAAAGCCCTCATCTTGAAAGCCCGCGAACACTGGTTCGCCGGCCAAGAGTGACGGTCATGGAGGCACGAAACCAATATGTCCAGTACCACTGTCGCCGAGTTCGCGAACGAGCTCAAGAAGACTCCCGAAACCTTGCTTGACCAGCTCAAGAGCGCAGGCGTGCCCAAGGCGGCCGTCACCGATGCGCTCACCGAGGCCGACAAGCAGCGCCTGCTCGGCCACCTGAAGGCCAGCCATGGCACCGTCGAGCCCGAGCGCAAGAAGATCACGCTGACCAAGAAGTCGACCAGCGAGATCAAGCAGGCCGACGCCACCGGTCGTGCCCGCACCATCCAGGTCGAGGTGCGCAAGAAGCGCACCTTCATCCAGCGCGACGACGGCCACCTGGCTGCGTCCGAGCCTGCGCAGCACGTTGCCGAAGCCCCCGCGGCAGCTCCCGCCGCGCCCCGTATCGACGAGGCCGAACTGGCTCGCCGCGAGGAAGAGGCGCGTCGCCAGGCCGAACTGATCCGCCGCCAGGAAGAAGAACTGGCAGAGAAGCGCCGCCAGCGCGAAGAAACCGAAGCCCGCGAGCGCGAGCAGGCCGAGAAAGCTGAAAAGGCCGAGCAGGAAGCCGCTCGCGCCGCTGCTGAAGCCGCCGAGAAGAAGGCCGCCGCCGCGGCAGCCGCTGCTGCCGCGAAACCGGCAGTCGCCGCCGCTCCCGCGCCCGCGGTGACCGCCGCTGCCGAACAGAAGGCCGCTGAACAGAAGGCTGCCGACAACAGCAAGCTCGCTGCCCAAGCCGCCGCGACGCAGGCCAAGGAAGACGCGAAGGCCAAGGCCGCCGCCGAATCGAAGGCCCGGGCCGACGAGGAAGCCGCTCGCGCCAAGGACCTCGACGAGCGTCGCCGCAAGGCCCTCGCCGAAGCCGAAGCCATCCGCGCCATGATGAACGCGCCGGCCCGCGTGCTGGTGCCGCACAAGGCACCCGAGAAGCCGCAGCCCGAGAAGGCCGCGGTCAAGGGCACGCTGCACAAGCCAACCGCTCCCGCAGCACGTGCAGGCGCACCTGCCGCGCCGGGCGCCGCAGCAGCACCCGGCGCCGCCGGTGCAGCAGGCAAGGAAGTCAAGTCCGCGAAGCTCTCGTCGAGCTGGGCTGGCGATCCTGCCAAGAAGAAGGAAATCAAGACCCGCGGCGATGCCAGCGGCGGCGTCGGTCGCGGCAACTGGCGCGGAGGCCCGCGCGGTCGCCGTGGCAACGATCGTGGCGGCCACGACGAGCAACACGTGCCGGCAGCTCCGGTCGAGGCGCGCATTCTCGAAGTGCACGTGCCCGAGACCATCACGGTGGCCGAACTGGCGCACAAGATGGCCGTCAAGGCACAAGAGGTCATCAAGCAACTGATGAAGCTCGGCCAGATGGCGACCATCAACCAGTCGCTCGACCAGGACACCGCAATGATCCTGGTGGAGGAAATGGGCCACAACGCGGTGGTTGCCGCGCTGGACGACCCGGAAGCCTTCACCGACGAGGACGTGTCGGCGCAGATCGCCGAGGCGCTGCCGCGTGCTCCGGTCGTGACCGTCATGGGTCACGTCGACCACGGCAAGACCTCGCTGCTGGACTACATCCGTCGCGCCAAGGTCGCGGCGGGCGAAGCCGGCGGCATCACGCAGCACATCGGTGCCTATCACGTGGAAACCGAGCGCGGCATGGTGTCGTTCCTCGACACCCCGGGTCACGAGGCCTTCACGGCCATGCGTGCCCGCGGTGCGCAGGCCACCGACATCGTGATCCTGGTGGTGGCGGCCGACGACGGCGTCATGCCCCAGACCAAGGAAGCCATCAAGCACGCGAAGGCGGCCGGTGTGCCGATCGTGGTCGCGATCAACAAGATCGACAAGCCCGATGCCAACCTGGACCGCGTGAAGCAGGAACTGGTGGCCGAGGAAGTCGTGCCCGAAGAGTACGGCGGCGACGTTCCGTTTGTCGGCGTGTCGGCCAAGACGGGCCAGGGCATCGACGACCTGCTCGAGCAGGTGCTGCTGCAGGCCGAAGTGCTGGAACTCAAGGCGCCGGTGGATGCCGCCGCCAAGGGCCTGGTCATCGAAGCCCAGCTTGACAAGGGCCGCGGCCCGGTCGCTACCGTGCTGGTGCAGTCCGGCACGCTCAAGACCGGCGACGTGGTGCTGGCCGGCTCGACCTATGGTCGCGTGCGCGCCATGCTGGACGAGGACGGCAAGCCGACCAAGTCCGCGGGTCCGTCGATCCCGGTGGAAATCCAGGGTCTGACCGAGGTGCCGCAGGCGGGCGACGAGTTCATGGTCATGGGCGACGAGCGCCGTGCGCGCGAAATCGCGACCTACCGTGCCGGCAAGTTCCGCAACACCAAGCTGGCGAAGGCCCAGGCCGCGAACCTGCAGAACATGTTCACCGACCTGTCGGCGGGCGAAGTGCAGACGCTGCGCATCATCATCAAGGCCGACGTTCAGGGCTCGCAGGAAGCGCTGGCGCAATCGCTGCTCAAGCTGGCGACGGACGAGGTCAAGGTGCAGGTGGTGTACGCCGGCGTTGGTGGTATCAGCGAAAGCGACATCAACCTCGCCATCGCCTCGAAGGCGGTCGTGATCGGCTTCAACGTGCGTGCCGATGCCGGCGCGCGCAAGCTGGCCGAAGGCAACGGCGTGCAGCTGAACTACTACAGCATCATTTACGACGCCGTGGACGAGATCAAGGTCGCGATGTCGGGCATGCTGGCGCCGGAGCGCCGCGAGGAAGTCATCGGCTCGGCCGAGATCCGCACGGTGTTCGTGGCCTCGAAGATCGGTACGGTCGCGGGTTCGTACATCACCTCGGGTTCGGTCAACCGCAGCGCGCATTTCCGCCTGCTGCGCGACAACGTGGTGATCTACACCGGCGAGATCGACTCGCTCAAGCGTCTGAAGGACGATGTGCGCGAAGTTCGCGAAGGTTTCGAGTGCGGTATCAAGCTCAAGAACTTCAACGACATCAAAGAGGGCGATCAGCTCGAGTTCTTCGAAATCAAGGAGATCGCGCGTACGCTGTAAGGCGCGCCACGATATCGGACTCATTGCCGCGTTGCAGCCGTCTTGCCGTACTGAAGTACTGTCTGCGACGGCGCGCCTTGCACTGAGCCCGATCTCGCGACGCTAGTGATTGATCAAATGCCCAAGAAAAAAGCAGCTACTCCCAACCGCGCCTTCAAGGTCGCCGATCAGATCCAGCGTGATCTGACGGAGTTGATCGCGCGCGAGTTGAAGGACCCGCGCGTGGGCATGGTCACGATCCAGGCCGTCGAGGTCACGCCCGACTATGCGCACGCGAAGGTCTTCTTCAGCCTGCTCACGGGCGACGTGGCCGAGACCACCGAGGCGCTGAACCAGGCCGCAGGCTTCCTGCGCAACGGCCTGTTCAAGCGCCTGCACATTCACACCGTGCCCACGCTGCACTTCATGTTCGACCGCACCACCGAGCGTGCGGCCGACATGAACGCGCTCATCGCACAAGCCGTCGCTTCGCGCTCGAAAGACGACTAGCCATGAACGCGCCACGCACACGGGTGCAGCGGCGCCCTGTGCATGGGGTGTTGCTGCTCGACAAACCGCTGGGGCTCTCCAGCAACCAGGCCTTGCAGAAGGCCAAGTGGTTGCTGCGTGCCGAGAAGGCGGGCCATACCGGCACGCTCGATCCGCTCGCCACCGGCGTCCTGCCCCTGTGTTTCGGCGCGGCCACCAAGTTCAGCCAGCTGCACCTGGATGCCGACAAGACCTACGAAGCCACGGCCCGCCTGGGTGTGAAGACCTCCACCGGCGATGCCGAGGGTGAGGTGATCGCCGAGCGGCCGGTGCATGTCACGCCTGAAGACCTGGCGCGCGTCGAGGCGCAGTTCACCGGCCCGATCCGCCAGGTGCCGCCGATGCACAGCGCGCTCAAGAAGGACGGCAAGGCGCTCTACGAGTACGCCCGCGAAGGCGTGGAAGTCGAACGGGCGCCGCGCGACGTGGTGATCCACAAGCTCGAAATCCGCGCCGTCGGGGCCGATACCATCCGCATCCTGGCCTCCGTGAGCAAGGGCACCTATATCCGCACCCTGGGCGAAGACATCGGCGAGGCGCTGGGTTGCGGCGCGCACCTGACCTCGCTGCGCCGCACCGCTACGGGCGGTTTCGTCGAAGCCCGGTGCATCACGCTCGAAGCGCTCGAAGCCATGGACGAGGAAGGGCGCCTGGCGCAGCTCCTGCCGGCCGAAGCCCTGGTCGACGGCCACAGCCGCGTCACGCTGGGCACGGAAGATGCAGCACGCTTTCTTTCCGGCCTGCGCCGCCGCGGAGCCTGGGCCGATGCGGGCGAGGTTGCCGTCTTCGGTGCCGAGCCGCCCGCTTTCCTCGGCACGGCCCACGTCGCTGCCGGCGAACTGATTCCGGGGCGCTTGCTGAACCCCATCGAAATCCAGCAAATTCTTTTGAACGCACAACAGACCGAAGCGACACCATGAGTACCAAGCAAATCCGCAATATCGCCATCATTGCCCACGTTGACCATGGCAAGACCACGATGGTCGACCAATTGCTGCGCCAGTCGGGCACCTTCGCCGAGCACGAGAAAGTGGTCGACACGGTGATGGACAACAACGCGATCGAAAAAGAGCGCGGCATCACCATCCTGGCCAAGAACTGCGCCGTGAGCTGGAAGGGCACGCACATCAACATCGTCGACACCCCCGGCCACGCGGACTTCGGCGGTGAAGTGGAGCGTGCGCTGTCGATGGTCGACGGCGTGCTGCTGCTGATCGACGCGCAGGAAGGCCCGATGCCGCAGACGCGCTTCGTGACCAAGAAGGCGCTGGCGCTGGGCCTGAAGCCCATCGTCGTGGTGAACAAGGTCGACAAGCCGGGCGCAAACCCCGACAAGGTGGTCAATGCCGCCTTCGACCTGTTCGACAAGCTCGGCGCGACCGACGAACAGCTCGACTTCCCCGTGGTGTACGCCTCGGGCATCAACGGCTGGTCGTCGATGGAAGAAGGTGCCCAGGGCGAGCAGTGGGGCCCCGACATGTCGGCCCTATTCGACACCATCCTGAAGCACGTGCCGTCGCAGAAGGGTGACCCCGCCGCGCCGCTGCAGCTGCAGATTTCCGCGCTCGACTTCTCGACCTTCGTCGGTCGAATCGGCGTGGGCCGCATCAGCCAGGGCACGCTGAAGCCCATGATGGACGTGGTCGTCATGGAAGGTCCGGACGGCAAGTCCATCAAGGGCCGCGTCAACCAGGTGCTGACCTTCCAGGGCCTGGACCGCGTGCAGGCCACCGAAGCCGGCCCGGGCGAGATCGTGCTGATCAACGGCATTGCCGACGTCGGCATCGGCGTCACCATCACCGACCCGGCCAACCCGGCGCCGCTGCCGATGCTGAAGGTCGATGAGCCGACGCTGACGATGAATTTCTGCGTCAACACCAGCCCGCTGGCCGGCCGCGAAGGCAAGTTCGTCACCAGCCGCCAGATCTGGGACCGCCTGCAGAAAGAGCTGCAGCACAACGTCGCGCTGCGCGTGAACGAGACCGACGAGGAAGGCGTGTTCGAAGTGATGGGCCGCGGTGAACTGCACCTGACCATCCTGCTGGAAAACATGCGCCGCGAAGGCTACGAAATGGCCGTGTCGAAGCCGCGCGTGGTGTTCCGCGAGATCGACGGCGTGCGCAACGAGCCCATCGAGCTGGTGACGGCCGACATCGAGGAAAACCACCAGGGCGGCGTGATGCAGGCACTGGGCGAGCGCAAGGGCGAACTCGTCAACATGGAACCGGACGGCCGTGGCCGCGTGCGCCTCGAATACCGCATTCCGGCGCGTGGCCTGATCGGCTTCACGAACGAGTTCCTGAACCTGACGCGCGGCTCGGGCCTCATCAGCAACATCTTCGACAGCTACGAGCCGCACAAGGGCGACATCGGCGGCCGCAAGAACGGCGTGCTGATCTCCATGGACGACGGTGAAATCTTCACCTACGCCCTGGGCAAGCTGGACGACCGCGGCCGCATGTTCGTGAAGGCGAACGATCCGGTGTACGAAGGCATGATCGTCGGCATCCACAGCCGCGACAACGATCTGGTGGTGAACGCCACGCGTACCAAGCAGCTGACCAACTTCCGCGTCTCGGGCAAGGAAGACGCGATCAAGATCACGCCCCCGATCGAACTCACGCTCGAATACGGCGTGGAATTCATCGAGGACGACGAACTGGTCGAGATCACGCCCAAGAGCGTGCGCCTGCGCAAGCGTTTCCTGAAGGAACACGAGCGCAAGCGCGCCAGCCGCGACCCGATGCAGCAAAGCTGATCGCTTCCGCTTTCCTGCTTTTTCCATGCGCCTGACGCACGGCGTCGCCGTCTGGCTGATGGTCGTCGTGACCCTGATGTGGGGCACGGCGGGCGTCGTCACACGGCACCTCGAGCAGGCGCACAGCTTCGAGATCACCTTCTGGCGCAGCCTCTTCACGACGCTGGCGCTGCTGGTGATCTTGCCGCTCTGGCGGGGGCGCGCGGTGTTTTCCCAATTGCGCACCGGCGGGCGTGAACTCTGGATCTCGGGCGTCTGCTGGGCCGTGATGTTCACGGCCTTCATGGTCGCGCTCACGCTGGCTTCGACGGCCAGCGTGCTCGTCACGATGTCGCTCGGGCCGTTGTTCACGGCGCTCGCGGCGCGTTTCTTCATCGGGCACAGGCTGCCTGCGCGCACCTGGCTGGCGATCGTGGTTGCGGGTGCGGGCATCGGCTGGATGTACGGCACGCAGCTGATGCAGGGCGGAGGCGGTTCGCTGGCCGGCACGCTGCTGGCGCTGTGCGTGCCGTTGGCCGGCGCGGCCAACTGGACCGTCGTGCAGCACGCCCAGGCGAAGGGTCACAAGGTGGACCTGGTGCCCGCAGTGCTCATCGGCGCGGTGCTCACTGCGCTCTTCACTCTGCCTTTTGCCTGGCCGTTCCGCGCGAGCGCGAGCGACCTTGGGCTGCTGGCTTTCCTGGGCGTGTTCCAGCTCGCCATTCCCTGCGTTCTCTCGGTGCTGTGCGCCCAGGTGCTGAAGGCGCCTGAAGTCGCGCTACTGGCCTTGCTGGAGGTGATCTTCGGCATCGCGCTGGCCTGGATCGGCGCGGGCGAGCAGCCTGCGCCGAGCGTGCTCACCGGCGGGACGCTGGTCATCGGGGCGCTGGTCTTCAACGAACTGCTGGCACTGCGCGGGCGACGCACCACGGTCGCCGATACCGCGGTGCCGGGCGCACACTGAAGCCCCTCTCGACCGGTTGACCGGCGCGTGTCCTATTGCGGCAAGGCCGCGTCGGTGACGCCCATGCTGCTCAGGCGGGCTTCGAGCACCCTGCGAACGAAGGTCTTCGGAAAGTCGTCGCTGACGCGCCAGCTGCCGTTGTCTTCCACGAAGGTGAATTCGCCGGTCACCGGCAGCGAGGTGTCACCACCCGTGAGGGCGCCCAGCAGGTTGTCGTTGTATTCGATGACCAGCGGGCAGGCATGGCCCGCGCCGTCGTCCAGCTTGCGGCAGGGGCCCGTGGGCTCGATTTCTGCGATCTCGCGCGAACGGTTCGGGTCCTTGCGCACCAGGCCCGAGTCGTTGCGAGGACGCGTGCGCATGGAAGGGGCGGCAGTCAGCGGCGCTGCGCCTTCGCGGAAGGCTTTCTCCATCGCCTCGCGGCCAATGGGCTCGGCGTTGTAGAGCGGTCTGCCGTCGGCGTCGAGGTGCCCGAATCGGGCCTCGACGATGGCGATGTCCGCGCCGCGCACCACCATCTCGTCGCTCTTCGGCTCGGTGGGGCCGATGGTGTAGGCCATCGATTCCCTGCTGTCGCCTCGCGTCATCACTGCCACGCAGCCGCGCACGCGTTCCGGCTTGCGATAGCCGACCTCGCGCATGCTGCCGACGGAGGGCGTCTCGATCACGGCGCCGCCGTTCGGGTCGAGATGGCGCATTCGCACGTCCATGGCCACGCGGCGCATGAGGCTGTCGAGCGTCTTGCGCGTGGAAGCGGCGTCGCAAGCAGGCACGCTGGCAGGGGCGAACGCGTACCAGCCGAGCCCGCCGCCGATCACGGCCACGGCGACGATGAACTTCCACGCGCCGATGCGGCGGCTGCGCTGGGCGCTGGCCTGCCATGCCTTGACGGCCTGCTCGTCGGCTTCGATCAGGGCTTGCGCCTCGGCCACGATGCGTGCGCGCTCGGCCGCCATGGCAAAGGCCGGCTCGGCGGCGACCTGGGCGCGCAGGGCATCGAAGCGTTCCCTTTCGAGCGGACCCTCGGTCGCAAGCCAGGCCAGCGTGGCCACCGGTGCGGCAGCCACGGTGCCTGCGACGGGCGTTTCGACCAGGGCCATGTCGCGCGTTTCGGCGTCGATGAGGCCGTCGTTGAAGAGCGCCTCGATGGCCTCGTGCGTGATGCCTTGTTGGGCCAGCTCGACCAGATCGTCGGCATCGATCGCGGTATCGGCCGCGTCGTCCGCGTGAGGCGCGTCATCGGCGATCCTGTCGAGCGCCGCGTTCTGCTCGTCTTCCGTGACCAGGCCGCGCACGCGCATCCACGCGAGTGCGTGGGCTGGGCCCGGGAGCGGGGGAAGGGCGGCTGCCTCGGGATGGGCACGCGCGGCGTCGTGCTGCGCCTCGCTGATCAGGCCCTGGGTCAGCAGCGCGAGGAACGCGTCCGGATTGGCGTCAGAGGTCATGCGGGGATTCTGCCGTGGGTGGTGCCGGCCCCGCAGCGGGAAAACCGGCAAGAAAAAACGCCGGCGGGTGCCGGCGTTTCGGTGTCAGGTCCGCAAGGGATCAGGGACGGGCGACTTTCCAGGCGCCGTTCGCCACGCCGTCGCCGGTCTTGTCGCCGGGCTTGGCGTCCTTGGCCCAGTAGTACAGCGGCCAGCCCTTGTAGGCCCATTGGCGCTTGCCGTCTTCGCGAATGATGATGGTGTAGGCGCCGATGGGCTTGGCGGCATCGGCCACGCCGAGTGCGGGCCAGTTGGCGGCGCACTGGGCGTTGCAGGCGGAGGTGCCGGCTCCGGCGGTGTCCTTGTTGAAGGTGTACAGCGTCATCCCGGCCGGTCCGACCAGCACGCCGTCGGCGGTGCGGGTGGGGGTGTCGGGCGCGCTGGCGGTCTTGTTGGACATGCTGCCGCAGCCGGCAAGCAGAGCCGCCGCGAGGATCGAGGCGCTGAGCAATTTCATGCAGTTTCTCCTTCAGTTGAAAAATCGCGAAAACAAGCCGGGCGACGAGAGTCCGGGCAGGATGATTGCGCGAGCCGGCAGTTTATGCGGTCATCAAGACAGATCGCGGTAGGCCAGCGTCGCAAGTTTGAGCAAAAGGTCGCGCGGCAGCTTGCCGGCTATGGCGTAGCCGAAGCCCTGGTCCACCCAGTAGAAGCTGGGCACGGGGCCTTCGGAAGCGAAGCGGAAGGCGGTTTCGCTGGCGGCGGGTGCATTCGCGCCGGCAGTCCGGGCGTCGAGGGTGCCGATGTAGAGCGTCACGCGCTCGCCCGCGGCGTCCTCGAACATGAACTGGGCGCGTGCGCCGGTTTCTCCCGGCAGCAGGCGGCCACCGACAAGGGTGTAGCCCTGGCTGGAGAGGTCAGGCACCTTCAGCGGCCGATCGAGACGCCTGGAGAGCCATTGCACGAGATGCTGCTGCTCGGATGCGGCCACTTCGACGGGATGCCTCTTCTCCGGTGCGTAGACGGCGTGTGCCATCGACGCGTCGTGCACGAACTCGCGCACGGCTGGCGTACGAGCCAGCTGCGCGCCACCGGGTGGCGCAGCCCCCCGGGTCCATTGCGCATTTCCGAGCCATCCGGTGGCGAAGGCGATCAGCAGGCCGGCCGCCATGCCTCCCCAGCGCAGCCAAGACACTCGCCGCGCCGTTCGCGGCAGGCCGCGATCGAGCGCGCCCATCAGGGCGGCGGGAACCGGTTCGGAGAGCAACCCGCCGTGCAGCCGCCGCAGGGCGTCGCGCTGCGTATGCCAGGCCGCCACCCTGGCCGCAACGGCGGGATCGTTGGCGATGGCCTCCTCGACCGCGCCGTGGCGGTCCGCGGGCAGCTGGCCATCGATCCAGGCGTGCAGCTCGTCATCGGTGGGGGGCGGGGTGGGGCGGTTCATGATGCTGCGGATTTCATTTGAGGCGGCGCAGGCCGGGGCGCACGGGAGCTGACGCGCCATCCAGCAGCTCCTGCAGCCGGACGCGGGCGCGTGACAGGCGCGACATCACCGTGCCGACGGGAACACCGAGCACCTTGGCGACTTCCGCGTACGACAGGTCCTCGAGCGTCACGAGCAGCAGCACGGCACGCTGTTCGTCAGGCAACTGCATCAGGCAGCGCTGCAGGTCGAGGCTGGTGCCCTGATCGCGGCCGGGGTCGGCGACGCCCTGTACCTCGTGCGCCACCTCGTCGATCGGCACCACGGCATGCGGCGGCGGCGTACGCCGCACCTGGCTCGCGAAGATGTTGTGCATGACGGTGAAGAGCCATGCGCGCAGGTCGCTGCCCACCACCCACAGACGCCACTTGCTGCAGGCGCGCTCCAGCGTGTCCTGCACCAGGTCGTCTGCCGCCCAGGCATTGCCCGTGAGTGCCCGCGCGTAGCGGCGCAGGCTCGGGATGTGCTCGACCAGCAGGCGGGCGTCCATGGGGCTTGGCGGGCCGGTCGATCAGGGCTTTGCGGTCTTCCAGGTGCCGTTGACGCCGTCGCCGGTCTTGTCTCCGGGCTTGGCGTCCTTGGCCCAGTAGTACAGCGGCCAGCCCTTGGAGGCCCACTGCTTCTTGCCGTCGTCGCGGGTGACGATGCTGAAGTCGCCGCTCGGCTTGTCGCCGTCGGCAGCCATGAAGGGCGGCCAGTTGGTGGCGCAGCCACCGTTGCAGACCGACTTGCCGTTGCCTGCCGTGTCCTTGTCGAATGTGTAGAGCGTCATGCCGTTGGGGCCGACGAGCGCGCCGTCGGCGGGCTTGGGCTGGGCGAAGGCAGGGAGCGCGAGAACGGCGCTCAGCAGGACGGCGGAAGATGCGCGGAAAGGCGACATGGAAAAACTCCTTGTTGGTGGCGACACCGGTGCTCCGGTGACAACCGCACAAACGCCCGCGGCGCGGCTTTTATTCCATCGTCCGCAAAAAAGATTCTTCAGCGGTTGCGGCTCTTCATCGCGCGTTCGACCTCGCGCTTGCCTTCGCGGTCCTTGATGGTGTCGCGCTTGTCGTGCTCGGCCTTGCCCTTGGCGAGCGCGATCTCGCACTTCACCTTGCCGGCTTTCCAGTGCAGGTTGAGCGGCACCAGCGTGTAGCCCTTCTGCTCGACTTTGCCGATCAGGCGGCGGATTTCGTCCTTCTTCAGCAGCAGCTTCTTGGTGCGGATCGAGTCGGGGTTGACGTGGGTGGACGCGCTCTTGAGCGGGTTGATCTGGCAGCCCAGCACGAAGAGTTCACCGTTGCGGATCACCACGTAGCCGTCGGTGAGCTGCACCTTGCCTTCGCGCAGCGACTTGACTTCCCAGCCTTCCAGGACCATGCCGGCCTCGAAGCGCTCTTCGAAGAAATAGTTGTACGCGGCCTTCTTGTTGTCGGCGATGCGGGAGGAGGTATCTTGTTTCTTGGTGGCCATGACTCGGAGATATGGGGGCTGCATGGCTTCAATACAATCCGTCGCGCACGCTGTGCCGATTCTATGAAAACAGTCAACAAGTCCGTCCTCATCTGGTACAGCGCCGAAGAGATGTATGCGCTCGTCACCGATGTGGCCAAGTATCCGCAGTTTCTTCCGTGGTGCGACAAGTCCCGCGTCATCGAGGAGGACGAGGCCGGCATGACGGCCGAAGTCGGCCTGGCATTCGCCGGCCTGCACCAGAGCTTCACCACCCGCAACACCCACGTTCCGGGGCGCGAGGTGCAGCTGAAGCTGGTCGACGGGCCCTTCTCCAACCTCGACGGCAAGTGGAAGTTCACGCCCGTGGGAGAAGAGGGCGAACGCGCCTGCCGCGTCGAGCTGCACCTGAGCTACGGCTTCACCAACTTCGCCCTGCAGGCGCTCGTGGGTCCCGTGTTCGACACCATCGCCTCGAGCCTGGTCGAGGCCTTCGTCAAGCGCGCCGAGCAGGTCTACGGTTCACCCTGATGACCATCGAGGTCACGCTGAGCTGCTCGCCCGCGGCGCGCGAGGTGTTCGAGCAGGTGCTGCGCCTCCCGCCCGATTCCACGCTGGTCGATGCGGTTCGTGCCAGCGACCTTTCGCAGCGATTTCCGGATCTGGATTGGCGCCACGCCATGACGCCGGGCATCTGGGGCAAGGCTGTCGAATGGGATCAGGCCCTGAAGGACGGCGACCGCATCGAGCTGTGCCGCCCCCTCGCGGTGGACCCCAAGGTGGCGCGCCGGGAGCGCTTCCAGCGCCAGGGCTCGAAGGGAACCGGCCTGTTCGCGAACCGCCGCAAAGGCGGCAAGGCCGGCTACTGACCGCTACTTGCAGTCGCTGTCGATGACGCCCTGAATGCGCTTCTGCTCGGCGGCACGGGCAGCGTCGTCCATGATCTCGCGCTCGCCCTTGGCATTGACCTTCGCGATGCGGATGCCGCTGTCGACCGTGGCCTTGCTCTGACGGGCGAGGGCGCAGTTGTCGGCCTTGGCCTTCGCGATTTTGGCCTCTTCCGCAGCCTGCTTGGCCTTCTGTTCGGCTTCGGCCTTCTTGGTCTTTTCCTCGAGTTCCTTGTCGACACCGGTCGGCTTGGGCGCTGCTCCTGCGGTCTTGGCCGGTGCGGCTGCCTCGGCCGGCGTGCCTTCCGCGGGCGGTGCGTCGACGTTCGGGTTCGCGGTCGATCGCGCGGCTGGCGGCGGGCCTACGCGGCGCAGGATGTTCTTCTCGGGCACATCGGGCGGCGGCGCCTGATCGCTGAAGACCTTCTTGCCGTTCTTGTCGAGCCATTGCCATTGGGCGCTCGCCGAGAGCGGCAGCGCAACGACACATCCCATTACCAGCCAGTGCACGAATTTCATCCCCGAAGTTTAGCCGGGCCTTACTTTTTGCAACATCCGGGTTGGGTGGTTTTGCAACGTCCGGAAATGGCCCTGGGCCGGCAAACCGGCCGGAGGCCTCGTTACAATCCGTCTTTTGGAGCTTCACCCATGCGCCTTCTCGGCAAAGCGCTCACCTTCGACGACGTGTTGTTGGTGCCAGCGTTCTCCCAGGTCCTGCCCAAGGACACCTCCCTCGCCACCAAATTCTCCCGCAACATCACGCTGAACCTGCCGCTCGTCTCTGCGGCCATGGACACCGTGACCGAAGCCCGCCTCGCGATCGCCATCGCGCAGGAAGGCGGCATCGGGATCGTGCACAAGAACCTCACCGCGCAGCAGCAGGCCGCCGAAGTGGCCCGCGTGAAGCGCTACGAGTCGGGCGTGCTGCGCGATCCGGTGGTGATCACGCCGACGCACTCGGTGCGGCAGGTGATGGCCCTGTCGGACCAGCTCGGCATCTCGGGCTTCCCGGTGGTCGACGCCGGCAAGGTGGTCGGCATCGTCACGGGGCGCGACCTGCGCTTCGAGAACCGCTACGACGTGCCAGTGAGCGAAATCATGACGCGGCGCGAAAAGCTCATCACCGTGCCCGACGGCACCACGCTGGCCGAGGCCAAGGCGCTGCTGAACAAGCACAAGCTCGAACGCCTGCTCGTCATCAACGGCGACTGGGAGCTCAAGGGCCTCATCACCGTCAAGGACATCACCAAGCAGACCAGCTTCCCCAACGCCGCACGCGACGCCAACGGCCGCCTGCGCGTGGGCGCCGCCGTCGGCGTGGGTGACGGCACCGAGGAGCGCGTCGAGGCGCTGGTGAAGGCCGGCGTCGACGCCATCGTGGTCGACACCGCCCACGGCCACAGCGCCGGCGTGATCGAGCGCGTGCGCTGGGTCAAGAAGAACTATCCGCAGGTCGACGTGATCGGCGGCAACATCGCCACCGGCGACGCGGCGCGCGCACTGGCCGACGCCGGCGCCGACGCGGTCAAGGTCGGTATCGGCCCTGGCTCCATCTGCACCACCCGCATCGTGGCTGGCGTGGGCGTGCCGCAGATCATGGCGGTCGACAGCGTCGCCACCGCGCTGCAGGGCACGGGCGTTCCGCTGATTTCCGACGGCGGCGTGCGTTACTCGGGCGACATCGCCAAGGCCATCGCGGCCGGCGCCAGCACCGTCATGATGGGCAGCATGTTCGCCGGCACCGAAGAGGCGCCGGGTGAAATCGTGCTGTACCAGGGCCGCAGCTACAAGAGCTACCGCGGCATGGGCTCCATCGGCGCGATGCAGCAGGGCAGTGCCGACCGGTACTTCCAGGAATCGACCACCGGCAACCCCAACACCGACAAGCTCGTGCCCGAGGGCATCGAGGGCCGCGTGCCCTACAAGGGCTCGATCGTCTCCATCGTCTACCAGATGGCCGGCGGCGTGCGTGCCAGCATGGGCTACTGCGGCTGCGCGACCATCGAGGACATGCAGAACCGGGCCGAGTTCGTCGAGATCACCACGGCCGGTATCCGCGAGAGCCACGTCCACGACGTGCAGATCACCAAGGAAGCGCCGAACTACCGTGCCGAATAAGCCCAATCTGGCCAGACCTTGAAAGTCAGGCCAGACTGGGTTTAGAATTTGGGCCAGATTCAAAATTTCTGGCCCAAATGCAATCCATCGGCATCGCTGAAGCCAAGAACAACTTCTCGGCCCTGATCGACCTCGTCGAAAAGGGCGAGGAGGTTCGCATCACCCGCCACGGCAAGGAAGTCGTGCGCATGCTGCCGGTGCGCCGCAAGCCGGTCATCACCGACGAGCAGATCGAGCGCGAACTGGGCCAGATCGAAGCGCTGCACGCCACCATCCAGCCGGGCCAGCCCGTGCGCGCATTGCTCGACGAAGGGCGCCAATCGTGACAGCCTTCGTCATGGACGCTTCCGTCACCGCCGCCTGGCTGCTGCCCGACATGGCCAGCGAACACACGCGCAAGCTCTACGCCGCCATCCGCCGCGACGAGGTGGAGCCGCAGGCGCCCAACGCCTGGCAGTGGGAGTGCGCCAACATCCTCGCCAACGGCGTGCGCAGCGGCCGCATTCCCTCGTCCGCAGTCGAAGGGCTGTGGAGCGTGCTCGATGCAATCCGCCATCGCGTCGAGCTGCACGAGCTCGCACCGGCCCAGCACAAGGCCGTGCTTGCCGTCGCCATCGACGCCGGTGTGTCTCTCTACGACGCGGGCTATCTCTGGCTCGCCAAGTCGCTCAATCTCCCGCTCGCCACCTTCGACGAGCAACTCATCAAGGCGGCGCCGCAAGCAGGCGTCAAGCTGTTCGACATTTCAACGCTCTGAGTCCTTTCGCCATGCAACACGACAAGATCCTCATCCTCGACTTCGGCTCGCAAGTCACGCAGCTCATCGCACGCCGCGTGCGCGAAGCCCACGTGCTGAGCGAAGTGCATCCCTGCGACGTCACCGACGAATGGGTGCGCGAATACGCCGCCGACGGCCACCTCAAGGGCGTGATCCTCTCCGGCAGCCACGCCAGCGTGTATGAGGAAACCACCGACAAGGCCCCGCAGGCCGTGTTCGACCTGGGCGTGCCCGTGCTCGGCATCTGCTACGGCATGCAGACCATGGCCCACCAGCTCGGCGGCAAGGTCGAGGGCGGCCACAAGCGCGAGTTCGGCTTCGCGGCCGTGCGTGCCCATGGGCACACCGCGCTGCTGAAGGACATCGCCGACTTCACCACGCCCGAAGGTCACGGCATGCTCAACGTGTGGATGAGCCACGGCGACAAGGTCACCGAGCTGCCGCCGGGCTTCAAGCTCATGGCCAGCACCGACAGCTGCCCCATCGCCGGCATGGCCGACGAGGCGCGCCGCTACTACGCGGTGCAGTTCCACCCTGAAGTCACGCACACCGTGCAGGGCAAGGCAATCCTCGAGCGCTTCGTGCTCGGCATCTGCGGCGCGAAGCCCGACTGGGTCATGCGCGACCACATCGCGGAAGCCGTCGAGAAGATCCGCGAACAGGTGGGCGACGAGGAAGTCATCCTCGGCCTTTCGGGCGGTGTCGATTCGAGCGTGGCCGCCGCGCTCATCCACCGCGCCATCGGCGACCAGCTGACCTGCGTGTTCGTCGACCACGGCCTGCTGCGCCTGAACGAGGGCGACATGGTCATGGAGATGTTCGAGGGCAAGCTGCACGCGAAGGTGATCCGCGTCGATGCCAGCGAGCTGTTCCTCGGCAAGCTCGCCGGCGTGAGCGACCCGGAAGCCAAGCGCAAGATCATCGGCGGCGAGTTCGTCACCGTGTTCAAGCAGGAAGCCGCGAAGCTCAAGGCCGGCGACGGCGGCCACAAGGGCGCGACCTTCCTGGCGCAGGGCACCATCTACCCCGACGTCATCGAGTCGGGTGGTGCCAAGAGCAAGAAGGCCGTCACCATCAAGAGCCACCACAACGTGGGTGGCCTGCCCGAACAGCTGGGCTTGAAGCTGCTCGAGCCGCTGCGCGACCTGTTCAAGGACGAAGTGCGCGAACTCGGCGTGGCGCTCGGCCTGCCGCCCGAGATGGTGTATCGCCACCCGTTCCCCGGCCCGGGCCTGGGCGTGCGCATCCTCGGCGAGGTGAAGAAGGAATACGCCGACCTGCTGCGCCGCGCCGATGCGATCTTCATCGAGGAGCTGCGCAACTTCACCGACGAGGCCACGGGCAAGACCTGGTACGACCTCACGAGCCAGGCCTTCACCGTGTTCCTGCCGGTGAAGAGCGTGGGTGTGATGGGCGATGGCCGCACCTACGACTACGTGGTGGCACTGCGCGCCGTGCAGACCAGCGACTTCATGACCGCCGACTGGGCAGAGCTACCGTATGCGCTGCTGAAGAAGGTGTCGGGCCGCATCATCAACGAAGTGCGCGGTATCAACCGCGTGACCTACGACGTGTCGAGCAAGCCGCCGGCGACGATCGAGTGGGAGTGATGAACGACGCAACGCGTCCCGCATGAGCGGGACGCGTTGCCGTGGCGTCAGAAGGCAGTGATCAGAAGCTCGCCTTCAAGCCCACCGTCACCATCCCGCCCTTCGCCTGCTTCGACAGCTTGCCGAAGTAGTCGTAGTCCGCGGTGATCGACAGGTTCTGGGTCATGCGGTACTCGGCACCGAAGCCCACCATCATGCCCGTCGAGCTGCCCGAGATGCGCTGGTTGGGTGCCAGCCAGTTGCTGTCGCCGGAGATGCGTCCGCGCGCCACGCCGAGGCGGCCGTTGAGGGCGAAGGATTCGCCCAGCGGCAGGCGGGCGGTGGCCGCCGCGTAGAAGACCTGGCCGGTGCCGGCCTGCAGGCGCGAGTAGGCACCGTTCGAGCTCCATTGGCTCACGCGGCCGAGGCGTGCATAGCCGGCTTCCACGCCGAAGGTTTCCGTGAAGCGATAGCCGCCGTACAGCTTGTAGGCCGTGCCGCTCTTGCTGCTCTTCTCGCCGCCCCACGGCACGGGCACGCGGTTGGACGAAGAGAGGCTGTAGCTCGAACGGCCGATGGCGCCGCCCACGTAGATTCCGGAGTCCTGGTTGGGGCCGGCGGCGCTGGCTGCGGTGGAGATGGCGCCGAGCAAAAGGGCTGCTGCAAGGACGGTGCAGGCTTGCGTTTTCTTCAAGATGATTTCCTGGTTGGATGGTTGAGATCGATCCGTCAGGTGGCTGCGTATTGCAGTACCACCAGCGTGAGACGATTCTCGAAAGCCAGCCTGAAGGTCAGCTTGGTGCTTGCTGAAGAGCAGATGAAGAGCCCTGCCCATGGGCGATGATCGAGGCATGTCAGAACAGCTTCTTCTTCCAGGTATCGAGCCTCCGCCGAGACCTCTGCCACGTCCAAGGGGCAAGGCGCGTCGTGTGACGCCAGTGCCCGAACACTCTCTCTTCTTCGCCATCGTTCCCGGTTCGCATGACGCAGCTTCGATTGCCGCGCTTGGCGAGCGCATGAATTCGCAGCACGCATTGAAAGGGACACTGGTCGGCGCGCATCGCCTTCATGTCACGCTGTTCGATCTGGGCGACTACCCGGCAAGCGTGCCGGCCGACAGGATCGCGCTGGCCTCGAAAGCCGCTGCATCGTTGGCGGCTCCTGCATTCGACGTCGTCTTCGAGAAGGCCATGAGCTACACGAAGGGAGCGCTCGTGTTGTGCGCCGACGATGACGAGGGCGTTTCGGCGCTCAAGGTTTTCAGGCAGCGCCTGGGTGAGGCACTTGCCGATGCCGGCCTGAAACCTCCGCGTTCGTTCACGCCGCACATGACCGTGGCCTATGCGCGGCGCAAGCTGGAGAAGCATGCGCTCGAAGCGCCGGTCCGGTGGTCGGCGGCTTCGCTGGTGCTGATCGACAGCCACCTGGGCGAGGGCGTCCATGAAGTGTTGGGCCGCTGGCCCGATGTCGCATCGGATCTTTCGACGGCCTGAACTGTTCTGCCTCGTATCGGCGCCTTCTGTATCTGTTTCGATGCGGAACAGCTGATGACAATGCCTTTCTCTTTCACGGAAACGACATGACGACAGCAGAAAAGACCCGGGACCAGATCGCCGACCAGATTGCAGCAGAGCTCGGCCACAGCTTCGACGGCGAGATCGTCGCCGGCGGCCACTACGCGTCGCTGGTGCGCGACGGCCGCACCATCTATCTCAGCGGCCAGGTGCCGCGCGTGGGCACGACGGTGATGGTCACCGGCCGCGTGGGCGACGCGGTGTCGCTCGACAAGGCACGCGAGGGCGCGCAGATCTGCGCACTGCGCAGCCTCACGTTGCTGCGGCGCGCGCTCGGTTCGCTCGATGCCGTCGAGAAGGTTCTGCGCGTGGGAGTGTTCGTGCAGTGCACGGCCGATTTCACACAGCAAAGCGAAGTGGCCGATGCCGCATCCGACCTGCTGCACCGCGTGTTCGGCGAGGCCGGCGTGCACGTGCGCACGGCAGTCGGCGTCTATGCGCTGCCGAAGAATGCGACGGTCGAGGTCGAGATGACCGTCGCCGCCAAGCAGAACATCGGCTAGCGCGACGCGAGGCCCACCAGGTCCCGCGCCAGCTGCGCAATGGTCAGCGGCGCGCATCCCTCTGCGTTGTTGCTCACGGTGACGAAGGCGTTCTGGCCCGCCCGGGTGGTGCCTGCGATCACCTTGGCGAGCGCAGCGCGCGTCTCGGGATCGGGATCGACGATCTTGTCGAAGGGGCCGTAGAGCTTCTCCGCGTCTTCGTAGCCGAAGCGGCCGTGGCGCCGGTGCAGGTTCCAGCGGCACACCAGCGGCCCCGGCCACAGCGCGCGCAGCATCGGCAACTGGTCTTCGATGGGCGGCATCTTGGCGTGCAGGCCCATGCAGAAGGTGGCGCCCACGCTGCGCAGCATTTCGGCGAAGGCGGGGTTCAGCAACTGCGGGTCGCGCACCTCGACGGCGATCACCGCGTCGGGCGCAACCGATGCGAGGTCGGGCAGCGATTCCAGCATTGCCGCAATGCGCGCGAGCAGGGCGGGCTGGTCGGCCAGGATGTGCCCGGGGATCGGGCTCAGCTGGAACACCAGCACGCCGATGCGATGGCCCAGCCCCTCGATCGCGGGCAGCACGAACTCCTGCCGTGCGATCTCGCTGCTAAGGAACACGGGATTGGCCTGCATGCCCCGGCCGCTTTCGTCGCGCACCGTGGCGTCGGTCACCAGGCTCGGCGCCTTCACGATGAAGCGGAAGTCGTCGGGCACCATGGCCGCGTAGCGCGCGTACTGGCTGGCGGTGAGGGCGCGATAGAAGTTGCGGTCCACGCTCACGGTGCGGAACAGCGGGTGTCTGGCGAGCGCGGCGAGTCCGTTCTTCGACAGCACGCTCTCGGCGTACTCGCCGTCCCACACCAGATTGGCCCAGCCTGGGTAGCTCCACGACGAAGTGCCGAGCCGCAGGTTGGGTGGCAACGCCGAGGCCAGTTCGACCAGCTCCGGATCGGTGGGCGCGGGCTCGACCGTGCCGGTGCGCGATTTCCTTTTCGCAGGCGGCTCGGCCGGCGCCTTCAGAGTAGACGGTGTGGCCGCGCTTCCGCCATCGGGCGGCGGCAGATCGGGGAAAAGAGAGTCCTGTACTTCAGCCATGTCTGGGCCCGCATTCTCGGCCAACGCCGGACGGGCTCGCCGCGGCGGGCACAATCCGCGCCATGAAACAGTGGTTGCGAGCTCAAGGTGGTTGGTGGCTGGCATGGCTGGCGCTCACCGCCGTGGGCGCGGTCTGGATCGCGCGCGCGGAGCTGGCGCAGATGCACCAGGACTTCGAGACCGACGTGCGCATCGCGCACCGCCTCATGAGCCAGCAGATGGTGCAGTACGACGCGGTGCTGGCCACGCTCGCGCTGCTGGAGCCCAGCACGGGCGCGGACCATCCCGAGCAGCGCCTGCCCTCGGTCTATTCGTCGATCCTGCGCGTGCAGCGGCGCGAACGCGACGAGCCATGGGCAGACGGCGCCCAGGCCGGCGTACTGGCCGCGGCCGAGGCACGCTCGCGCAGCCTGCAGCGCGCGGAACTGGCCACGCTCGACCTGGCCCACGGCCGCTACGTGCTTGTGATCGGCGCCACGCCGTTCAGCTACGCGCTCGACATCGACCTGGCCGGCTCCGTTCCGTGGCGCGACTGGCCGATGAACCCGCAGCGCAGCCCGGTGCGGCTGAGCCTGCAGCGCGACGGGCAGCAACTGGTGCTGCAACCTGGCACGCTGGCCGCGAGCGCCAATGGCTGGCGCTTCGGGCTGACAAAGGCGCTGGCATCGCCGAGCCAACCCTTCGATCTCGTGGCCGAGCGGCAGGTGGGCTGGGGCGAACTGCCGTGGCGTGGCATCGCAGGCTGGGCAGCGGCAATGGCGGTGCTGATGGCGGGCCTGTGGGCCGCGCAGCGGCAACGCGTCGCGCGGCGGCGGGCCGAAGAATTGCTGCGGCTCGGACAGGTCGCGCGGCTCAACGCACTGGGCGAACTCTCGGCCGGCCTCGCGCACGAACTCAACCAGCCGCTCACGGCGGTGCTGGCCAACACGCAGGCAGCGCGCCGCCTGCTCGACGACGAGCCGCCCGACCTCGCCACGGCGCGTGAAGCGATGGGGCATGCGGCCGAGCAGGCGCGCTGCGCGGCCGGCGTGGTGGGGCGACTGCGCCGCGTGATCGAGCGGCCGGAATCGGGCAGCGACACGAAGCCGCTGGTGCTGCAGGAAGTGGTGCGCAGCGCCATGCACCTGCTGGCGCCGGAGTTTGCGAAGCACGCGATCAACGCGCAGTTCGACGCCGCCGCGCAGGCGCCGGTTCGCGTGCAGGCTGAGGCGGTGGCGCTCGAGCAGATCGTGCACAACCTGCTGATGAACGCGCTGCAGGCGCTCGACCTCGTGCCGGCTGCCGAGCGGCGCCTCGTCGTGTCGGTCGGCCGCAACGGGCAGGAAGGCGTGCTGACCGTGACCGACAACGGACGCGGCATCGCCCCCGAAGCGCTGCCGCGTCTCTTCGAGCCTTTCTTCAGCACGCGCGAAGGCGGCCTGGGCCTCGGCCTGAGCCTCAGCGAAACGCTGGCCGGCGGCATGGGCGGCAGCCTGAGCGCGGCCAATGCCTCGCCGCGCGGCGCACGCTTTACCTTGCTGCTGCCTCTCGTCGCATCGTCTTCATGAGCATTCCGAACACCCATCAGCCGCAATCGCCGCTGATTCACCTGATCGACGACGACCAGGCGGTGCGCGACAGCCTTTCGCTGCTGATCGGCACGGTCGGCCTGCGCGTGCAGGCCTGGGCCGATCCGCAAGCTTTCATCGACGGCTTCGACCGCGCGAGCGTCGGCGCCATCGTGCTCGACGTGCGCATGCCCGGCATCAGCGGGCTCACGGTGCTCGACCGGCTGATGGCGCAGGGCGTCGACCAGCCGGTGATCATGCTGACGGGCCATGGCACGGTCGAGATGTGCCGCCGCGCCTTCAAGGCCGGCGCGGCCGAGTTCCTCGAGAAGCCGGTGGACGACGAGCAGCTGCTCGAAGCGCTGCAGCAGGCCGTGCGCCAGCACGTGCGTTCGCGCGAGCGCTCGCAGGCCGACAACGCCGCGCGCGAGCGGGTGGCGCAGCTGTCGGAGCGCGAGCGCGAGGTGCTGGCCTTCATCGTCCAGGGGCTCACCAACAAGGAGATCGCGCGCACGCTGGCGCTGTCGCCGCGCACGGTCGAGACGCACCGCGCCAACCTGTTCGCCAAGCTCGACTGCGATTCGCTCGCGCAGCTGATCCGGCGCTACGCCGTGCTGATGGACGGCAGCGCTCCGTAGAACTACGGAGCGGCGCGCGTAGCCGTACGAATGGCCGTCGCGGGCTGTGTTTTCTACAGTGGCGCAGCCGTCGGCAAGGGCCGGCGCAACAACCTTCATCCACTGGAGAGAACCAACAATGCAATCCACCCTTCGCCTCGGCGCCATCGCCGTTCTGCTCGCAGCCTCCGCAGCCCATGCCCAGACGTCCGCATCCGCGGTGCGCACCGAAAAGAACATGTCGCTCGCGCTGGCCAACCAGATCGCGGCCGAAGCCGTGGCGGCCTGCGCGACCAACGGCTACAACGTGGCGGCCACCGTGGTCGACCGCGCCGGCACCGTGCGTGCCGTGCAGCGCGCCGACAACGCCGGCCCCCACACGCTGGCATCGAGCGAGCGCAAGGCCTGGACTTCGGCTTCGGCCAAGAGCCCCACGCAGGCCATGATGGAAGGCGCGCAGAAGAACCCGGGCGCGGCGAACCTGGTGTACCTGCCGGGCTTCCTGCTGCTGGGCGGCGGCGTGCCGGTCAAGTCGGGCAATGAAGTGATCGGCGCGGTGGGCGTGGGCGGCGCGCCCGGCGGCCACCTAGACGAGCAGTGCGCCAACGCGGCGCTCGAGAAGGTCAAGGGCCTGCTCTGATGATGGCGCGCGGTATCTGGTCGGGTGTGCTGGCGGTCGCGCTCGGGTTGGGCGTGCCGGTCGGTGCGCTTGCCCAGGTGCCGCCGCTGGCGGCCGAGGTGCTTGCCTTCGAAGGGCTGCACCAGGCCGCCTGGCATGGCGACCTGCAGAAGCTGAAGGCGCTGATCGCTTCAGGAGCGAACCTCGATGCACGCGACGCGCGAGGTCGCACGCCGCTGCACGTTGCCACATTCGCAAGGCAGCGCGAGGCGATCAAGCTGCTGGCCAAGGCTGGCGCCAACCTCGACCTGCTCGAGGACGACCGCTATGACGCCGTCACCATCGCTTCGGTGGCCGACGACGCCGCGACGCTTTCGGTGCTGCTCTCGCTCGGCGCCAAGGCCGGGCAGACCACGAGCCGCTACGACGGCACCGCGCTCATCGCGGCTGCGCACCTCGGGCACGACGAGGTCGTGCGCAGGCTGATCGCCGCCGGTGCGCCGCTCGATCACGTCAACAACCTGCACTGGACGGCGGTGATCGAATCCATCGTGCTCGGCGACGGCGGTCCGCGCCACCAGCGCACGCTGGCGGCGTTGATCGACGCGGGAGCCAGTCTCAAGCTGGCCGACCGCCAGGGCAACACGCCGCTGCAGCTTGCGAAGGCACGCGGCTACACCGCCATGGTCAAGCTGATCGAGGCAGCGCGCGCAAAGTAGGCTGCTCGGGGAGAATGGGGCCTCGCCACGAGGTTCCACGAGGAAGAAGCCCCATGTACATGCCCCCGCAGTTCAATGCCAAGGACCCAGCCATCGCGCTGGAACTGATGCGCTCGCACCCGTTCGCGAGCCTGATATCGAACGACGACGACGGACTGCCGTACGTCACGCATCTTCCGCTGGTGGCTGAACAGCACCCGGGCGGCGAACTGGTGCTTTGGGGACATTGCGCCAAGCCCAATCCGCACTGGCGCTATCTGCAGGCCAGGCCCCGGGCGGCGGTCACCTTTCTCGGACCGCATTCGTACCTGTCGCCCTCGGTCTATCCCGACCTGGCCCGCGTGCCGACCTGGAACTACCTGGCGGTGCACTGCACCGTCGAGGCCCGGCTGATCGAGGAGCCGTCGGACAAGGACGTGCTGCTCAAGAAGCTCATCGAAGACCACGAGCCGGCCTACGCGCAGCAGTGGCGCGACTTGGGCGAGGAATTCCAGCTCAAGATGCTGGCAGGCATCGTGGGCTTCGAGCTGCGCGTGACGGCGCTGCAGTGCAAGATCAAGCTCAACCAGCACCGGCGCGAATCGCATGCCGCGATGCATGCGGTCTACAGCGAGGGCACGCCGGACGAGCAGGCGCTCGCCGCATGGATGGACCGCTTGGGCATGACCGCCGAGGCTCCCGTGGCGGAGGGCCGCTGAGATGCGAGGGCTTGGCCTGATCGGCCTCGTGCTGGCGCTGGTGATCGTCGGGCTGCTCGTGAAGAAGCAGATGACGGGCATGGCTTCTTCCGCGCGGCCGGCCGTGGCCGCACCGGCCGCCGGCGATGCGCCGGTGAATGTGCGCGACCAGGCGCAGCAGGTTCAGCAGCAGGTCAAGGAGGCGCTGGACGCAGCCGCGAAGACGCGGCAGATGCCCGATGACAACTGAGCCGAATCCGTCGCCCGTGACGCACGACGATGCGCACTGGATGACGCTCGCGCTCGCCGAGGCGCGGCTCGCGGCCGACGCTGGCGAGGTGCCGGTGGGCGCGGTGCTGGTCAAGGACGGCCGGCTGATCGCGACGGGCCGCAACACGCCGGTCGCACAGCACGATCCGAGCGCGCATGCGGAAATCAATGCGTTGCGCGCCGGTGCTGCGGCGCTCGGCAACTACCGGCTCGACGGCTGCGAGCTGTTCGTCACGCTCGAACCGTGCGCGATGTGCTCCGGGGCGATGCTGCATTCGCGCCTGGCGCGCGTGGTGTACGGCGCCGCCGATCCGAAGACCGGCGCGGCCGGCTCGGTGCTCGACCTTTTCGCCGAGCCGCGGCTGAACCACCGCACGCAGGTGCAGGGCGGGGTGCTGGCGCAGGAGTGCGCCGCGGTGCTGCAGGCTTTCTTCCAGCAACGGCGAAGCGCCGCACGCGCGCAGGCCGAGCCCTTGCGCGACGACGCGTTGCGCACGCCACCCGAGCGTTTCGACGCGCTGTCCGGCTACGACTTCACGCCGCGCTACGTGCAGGACCTGCCGAGCCAGCAGGGCTGGCGCATGCACTACGTCGATGAAGGCGATGACGCCGCCTGCTGCCTCTGCCTGCATGGGCCCGGCGAGTGGGGCTACTTCTTCCGGCATCTCGTGGGCCTGCCCGGTGTGCGCACGCTGGTGCCCGACCTGATCGGCCTCGGAAAGAGCGACAAGCCCAAGCGCGAAGCGCCGCATCGGCTCGAATGGCATCGCGACGTGCTGCTCGAATGGCTGGACCGCGTGCAAACCGATCCGACGCCGATGGTGCTCGTGCACAGTGCGGCTGGCGCGGACCTGGCCGCGTTGCTGGTGGCCGCCGCGCCCGGACGTTTCGTGACGACGCTCGTCGCGCCCGAGGGGCAGGAGCGAATCGCGGATGCGTGGCGCGCACCATTCCCCGACCGGGGCTACGAAGCAGCGCTGCGCGCGCTCGGACCTGTCGCCACTTCCTCGGGACCGACGCCCGGGCAGGCCCGAACATTCGTGCTGCAAGTGAGAAACGCAATGGGATACTCGACCGCGTGACCAAACACATCTACATCTACTCTCCCTCCAGCGCGGTCCGCGACAAGGCCGCTTTCCGGCGCGGCGTGAAGCGGCTCAAGGCTCTGGGTCATGAAGTCGAAGTCGACGACGCGGCGCTCTCGGCGCATCAGCGCTTTGCGGGTGACGACGCCACGCGGCTCGCCGCGATCTCGCGCGCTGCCGCGAGCGGCGCGGACGTGGCGCTCATTGCACGCGGTGGCTATGGCCTCACGCGCATCCTCGATGCCATTCCGTACAAGGCCCTGGCCAAGGCGATCGAGAAGGGCACCGAGTTCGTCGGCTGCAGCGACTTCACCGCGCTGCAGAACGCACTGCTGGTCAAGACCGGTGTCGTGACCTGGTCGGGCCCAGCCGTCGGTGAAGACTTCGGCGCCGAAGGCGGCCCCGACGACATCATGGAAGCCTGCTTCGACGACCTCCTGACAGGGCAGGGCGAAGGCACCGGCTGGCGCATGCCGGCGCGCGACGCCGACCTGAAGTTCAAGCCGGTGCAAGACGCGGTACTGTGGGGCGGCAACCTCTGCGTGCTCGCCAGCTTGCTCGGCACGCCGTACTTTCCGTCAGTGGACAAGGGCGTGCTCTTCATCGAGGACGTCAACGAGCACCCGTACCGCATCGAACGCATGCTCGACCAGTTGAAGATGGCCGGCGTGCTGGCGCGTCAGCGCGCCATCGTGTTCGGGCAGTTCACGGGCATACGCAAGGTGCCGGGCTATGACCGCGGTTTCGGCTTGAACTCGGTGATCGACCGGCTGCGTTCATCGCTCAAGGTGCCCGTGCTTGCGGGTCTGCCGTTCGGCCATGTGCATACGAAGGTGTTACTGCCCGTGGGTGCGAAGGTATCGATGGCAGCTGAAGGGCGTGATATTTTTCTCGTTTGGGGCCATCGACATGCGTCCGCTCATGACGACCATCATGGACATGACCATCATCACGTCCATTGATTCGGGACACAAAGAGAATTAAACGTTAAATATGAAAAACGGCCCCTGGGGCCGTCGTTGTTTCATTTGCTTTGGGTAAAGCGCTGGTGCGCCCGAGGCCCCATCGAACCAGGCAATCCACCTTTGAACATGCTGTTGATGGCTTTCATTTGCCGGCGTGCGGCGGTCTCGCCGTCGATGGCGCTCAGGGCCATCATCACGTCCTGCCGGAGGTACCAGAGTGCTTCTACGTCTGCCGCGAAACGCACGCGCTGACTGATACGCTGGACCGAATGACCGCCGTGACCCTGGAGCACCGACAGCATCGCGGTACGAATGCGACCGAGTTGGCTCTCCGTCGCCTGACGGGATCCGAAGCCGGTTACGTTCAGCAGACGAAGGATGCGGCGGAAGAGCATGGGACTGAAAGCGTATTGCCGGAAGCGAGAACGGCCGCTACCTTAAGCCTCAGTTAACCATTCCACAAGATCCGAAACGATGTTTCTTGTTTGCAAACAACAGGCTTTGCTCATCGTTTGTACTAGTAATTGAATTTTGTTTTCCAAAGTACTACAAATTAATGGCTGAGTCTTTGCATCTGCTCATTCGCCGGCGCTGCATGCATACCGCTGCGGCGGCGGATATCGGAGATGAAAGGTGAGCAGGTCGTTTCTCTCGAGTGCGAACGGACGCGTACAAGGGGAACCGTCTGCGTGGAAATGCAGGGAGCCCCAGGGCATTTACAACCAGCGGTAGAAATCGAGAATCACAACAGTATGGGTGTCAATTCCACAGTCGTATTCGCGGATTTGACGGGGAGCACCAGGGTCTTCGAGGCCATGGGGAATGCGCGTGCCACCGAGACCGTGACCCGGTTGACGCAGTGGATCGGCGGCGTCTGCCAGGCGCACGGCGGCCGGGTGGTGAAGTCGCTCGGTGATGGCGTGTTCGCCATCTTCACCAGCGGCGCGGCGGCCACGCATGCGGTTGTCGAGTTGCAGCGCTATCACCAGAAGAGACTGCTTGCATGGCCGGCTCCGTTGCGCATGGCGTTGCAGATCGGCGTGGCCAGCGGAGAGGTGGTCGAGGTCGAGGGCGACTGCTATGGCGATGCCGTCAACCTCGCCTCGCGGCTGAGCGACCTGGCCGGCCCGGGCCAGATCTGGGTGACCGCCGCTGTCATCTCGCAGTTGCGCGAAGGCGCTGTGCAGCATCGCGACCTGGGTCTCATCAACATCCGTGGGCGCAGCGAGATGTCGGTCGTGCACCGGATCGACTGGCAGGAAGACGTGACCACATTCCTCACGGTGCCCGCTGCGCTGGCTCCCTTGCGCATGCCCGACTCCTCGTTCGGCCAGATCGAACTGGCCTGGCTCGATGTGCGGTCGATGTTCCGTACCGAAGAACTGCCGATCCACCTGGGGCGCGTCGACGATGCGCAGTTCGTGGTCAACGACCCCCGCGTCTCGCGGCTGCACGCGCGCATCGAATTGCGGCAGGGCAGTTGCGTGCTGATCGATGTCAGTACCTATGGCACCTGGGTGCGCTTCCACGGCAATGACGGGCCGAGCACCGAGATTGCCCTGCGGCGCGAGGAATGCGTGCTGCATGGCCGCGGCGAGATTGGCCTGGGCGCACCGCTGAGCGACTACAGCGCGCCGACCATCGCCTTCAACACGACCACCGGCGACGTGATGCTGTCGCGCCGCGAAATCGCGCGCTGAACACGGCAAAGGCACTGCCCACGGCGGTGACGTTTGGCTACCATGCCGCATGCCATCGGGTGCACCGTGAAGATGCATCGGGCGTTGCGTATCCACCTGGGCGTTGTCCGCCCTTGGCCCTGGAGCCACCGTGAACCTCAAACCTCAATCTTCTGTTTTCAAGTGGGCAACCATCGGTGCCGTCGTCGCCGGTGCGCTGCTGGCGGCAGGTGCCGCAAATGCGCGCGGAAGCTGGTCGGTGCAGATCGGCACCCCCGGCTATGTAGCCGGCGGCTACCCGGCACCGTACTACGCACCCCCGCCGGTCTACAGCTATCCGGCTCCCATCTATTACGAACCGCCGCCGCCGGTCTACTACCGGCCGCCGCCACCGGTGTATTACCGCCCGGCGCCCATCTACGTCCCGCCGCCCGGACGCATCTACTACGGCCCCGGCTATCCCTACCGTCCGCCGAACAGTTGGGACGACGAGCGCGATTGACACTGTCACCTGAATGTTTTCTGAAGCATTGGCATGCCCTCTGGCATGCCAATTTTGTTTCAAGGAGTGACTAAAAAGTCACATTGGCACACATTTTTGTGGTGACCTGACCAGTCTTGGGCACCGGTTCCATGGCTTTTCTGCAGGGCATGCCGCTTGCCTTGATCGCTCCAACAGGCGTCGATACGCAACAGGAGCGAGGATCATGCTGGAACAACTGGAGGCCGGGCGCGCAAGACCGGCCGACGAGGCGGTGTACGTCGCGGAGACGGCGGCCATCGAAGACAAGGCGGCCCCGGACGGCTCGCGCCCCCTGAAGGCCGCGGCCGTGTTTTCCATCGCCGCGGCATTGGCCGCATGCGGTGGAGGCGGCGGGAGCGGAGGCGGCGCCGGCGGCTTCGGTTTTCCGGTCGGCGGCGGTCCCGGCGCCAACCCGGATCCAGGGGCGACGCCGGACACAGGTCCCTATCACTATCCCCAGGCACAGAACGACGCGGAGGCCGCGCGCTTCCTGCTGCAGGCCCAGTTCTCCGCCTCGGACGCCGAGATCGCCGCCGTGCGCGCCAAGGGCTACATGCCATGGCTCAGCGAGCAACTCGGCGCGGCGCGGCAGCCTTCGGCCTGGGAGTGGGTCAACAGCAAGGGGTACGAGAAAGTCGATACCGACGCCATGATCTGGCGCCAGCTCATGACCGCGGCCGACCCATTGCGCAAGCGCATGGCATTGGCGCTCAGCGAGATCTTCGTGGTCTCGGGCACCGAGATCGGCTCGAGCTGGCCTACGGCCATGATGGCCCAGTACTGGGACATGCTCGCCAACGGCGTCACGAGCAACTTCCGCCAGCTGCTGGAAGACGTGACGCTGAACCCGGCGATGGGCTTCTACCTCAACACCCGCGACAACCGGAAGGAAGACGCCTCCGGCCGCCAGCCCGACGAGAACTACGCGCGCGAGGTCATGCAGCTCATGACCATCGGCCTGTACCAGCTCGAGAACGACGGCACGGTGAAGACCGGCGCCGATGGTCATCCCATCGAGACTTACGTGCAGAACGACGTGACCAATCTCGCGCGCGTCTTCACCGGCTACGACCTCGACATCCGTTCGGCGGAGCGCAATGCCTTCACTCCACCCGGAGCCAGCTACACGATCGAGACCAACGCCTGGACCACGCGCCCCATGGCCTACAAGGCCTCCAACCACTCGATGCTGGAGGCGCGCTTCCTCGGCGCCAGCGTGCCCGCCGGCACGCCCGGCCCGGCGGCGCTGAAGATCGCGCTCGACACGCTCTTCAACCACCCGAACGTCGGCACGTTCATCGGCCGGCAGCTGATCCAGCGGCTGGTCACCAGCAACCCCAGCCCCGCCTACGTGAAGCGCGTGGCCGGCGTCTTCGCCAACAACGGCGCTGGCGTGCGCGGCGACATGAAGAGCGTGTTCGCGGCGGTGCTGCTCGACGACGAGGCGCGTGGCCCCGCCGGTCTTTCCGACCCGAACTTCGGCCACCTGCGCGAGCCCATGCTGCGGCTCGTGCAATGGGGCCGCACCTTCGGCATCGGCTCGACGCTGGACACATGGGGCATCGGCAACACATCCGACCCCAGCCAGTACCTCGGCCAGTGCCCGCTGCGTTCGCCCTCGGTGTTCAACTTCTTCAGGCCCGGCTACGTGCCCCCCTCGACCGTCATCGCCAGCAACAAGATGGTGGCGCCCGAATTCCAGCTGGTGAACGAGACCAGCGTGGGCGGGTACCTCAACTTCCTGCAGGGCATCCTGCAGAACGGCTTCAACAGCAAGGACGTGATTGCGAGCTACACGGCGGAGAAGACGCTGGTGACGGACCCCGCCGCGCTGGTGCGCCGACTCAACCTGCTGCTCACGGGCAACCAGCTTTCGGCAGCTACCGTGGCGCTGATCACCGACGCATTGAGCAAGGCACCGCTGGTGAACCCGACCACCGATGCGCGCAGGCTCGACCTCATCTGCGCCGGCGTGCTGCTGGTGATGGGTTCGCCCGAGTACCTCGTCCAGAAATAGAGAAGAAAAGAAGCCGGAGCGAACCGACCATGTACCTGATCAACCCTGCCGCTCACACACGCCGCGCCTTCCTGCGCCGCTCGGGCCAGCTCGCGATGGCCGGCACCGCGCTGCCGTTCGCACTCAACCTCGCCGCCATGGGCGAGGCCGCCGCGCAGGCCGCGCCGGGCGACGACTACAAGGCGCTGGTCTGCGTCTTCCTCTTCGGCGGCAACGACTACGCCAACACGCTCGTCAACTTCGACGCCGACAGCTACACGAAGTACAGCACCATCCGCGGCGCCATCGCGCTGCCGTCCGACGCGGCCCTTGCCGCCACCGAACTCAAGCCCGCCGTCTCGCTCGCCAATGGCCGCAAGTACGCGCTGAACCCGGCCATGACCAGGCTCACGACGCTGTTCGACGAAGGCAAGATGGCCGTGCAGCTCAACGTTGGCCCGCTCATCAAGCCGCTCACGCGCGCGCAGTTCAACGGCACGAACCGCAAGGACTTCCCGATTCCGCCCAAGCTGTTCTCGCACAACGACCAACAGTCGATCTGGCAGTCGTCCTCGCCCGAGGGCTCCACCATCGGCTGGGGCGGCAACCTCGGCGATCTGATGCTCAGCGGGCAGCGCAATGCATCGCTCTTCACCTGCATCTCTGTGGCGGGCAACGCGGTGTTTCTCTCGGGCGACGAGGCGCTGCAGTACCAGGTCGGCACGCGCGGGGCGGTGCGCATCAACAGCGTGAGCAGCGCTACCGGCAACGTCTACGGTTCGTCGGCGGTCAAGGCTGCCATGCAGCAGCTGGCGCAGCAGGCGCGCGGGCACACGCTGGAGAACGAATACAACAAGGTCACGCTGCGCGCGGTGGAAGCCGAAGGCAAGATCACCACCGCGATCCTGCCCGACGACCTGAACGGCAACTTCCCGACCAGCAATAACCTGGCCGACCAGCTCAAGATGGTGGCGCGGCTGATCCGCGGGCGCACCTCGCTGGGCGTGAGGCGGCAGGTGTTCTTCGTCTCCATGGGGGGCTACGACCTGCACGACGACCTCGACACCAAGCAGGGCCCCCTGATGCAGCGGCTGTCCGAGGCCATGTTCGCCTTCCAGAGGCAGATGGAAGCCCTCGGCATCGCCGACAAAGTGACGGCCTTCACCGCCTCCGACTTCGGCCGCACGCTCTCGAGCAACGGCAACGGCTCCGACCATGGATGGGGCAGCCATCACTTCGTGGTCGGCGGTGCCGGTGCTGGCACCGGCGCCGTGAAGGGCAAGGCCTTCTACGGCACGCCGCCGCCGGTGAGCGTGGGCAACACGGCCGCCGACGACGACCAGTGGCACGTCGGCCAGGGCCGGCTGCTGCCGACCACATCGGTCGACCAGTACGCAGCCACCTTGGCCAAGTGGTTCGGCGTGCCCGACGCCGACTTGAACAGCATCCTGCCCAACCTGAAGAATTTCAACAACATCACCGCGCCCAGTGGCATCAGCTACCCGCGCGACCTGGGGTTCATGGCATGAACGCAATGACTGAAATGAGCGCGATGAGCGCGATGAGCTCGATCGGTGGCCTCAACGGCATGGAGGGCGGTGCCAGCATCGACTTCGGCCCGGACGAGCCCCTGGATGCCCCGGCGCTCGCGCGCAGCAAGTCGGTGACGCACGTGCGCCCCTTCACCACCGTCGAGGCGGCCATAGCGGCGGTGGAGTCGCTGGACCGCGAGCTCAAGAAGTTCGAGCTTGCGGTGGCCGACAGCCTGCAGGACTACCTGGGCGTGCAGATGGCGCAGATCACCGACTGCGCGCTTGCACGCGGCTGGGAGCCGCTGAGCTTCATCCAGAAGAACGGGTTCCGCGTGTATCGCTACGAGGCGATACGCTCGGCGCCGCGCGGGCTGTCCACGGCCGAACTGGCCGCGAAACTGGAGCGACGCAGCCGCTCCCGCGCTGCGCGATGAGCGCTTTCTTCGACCCCGACAAGAAACGAATGAATCTGAAACACACAGCTACCGCCACGAGCGTTCTTGCCACACTGCTGCTTGCATCGTGCGGCGGCGGTGGAGGAGGAGGGGGCGGCGGTGGTGGAGTGCCGCTCGGCCTGGGCTTGCCATCCGCGCCTGCACCAGCCCCCGCGCCGGCACCGGCATCTGCCCCTGCGGCCTCTCCGGCGCCGGCTCCCGCATCAAGTCCCACCGCCCTCGAAAGCTGTGGCCTGCCGGACTTCGTGCAGGACACGATCACCCGCGTCAATCAGTTCCGCAGCGAAGCCCGCACCTGCGGAACGACCCAGTTCCCGGCCGCCGCAGCTCTCTCGTGGAACACGAAGCTCGACGCGGCGGCCGCGCGCCAGTCGCGCGACATGGTCGCGAAGAATTTCTTCGACCACACCGGCTCGGACGGCAGCACCGTGGGCGTGCGCGTCACCGACGCGGGCTACGCGTGGTCGGGTGTCGCCGAGAACATCGCGGCAGGCCAGACCAGCGTGGCTTCCGCCATGAACTCCTGGCAGCTGAGCGAAGGCCATTGCCGCAACCTGATGGGCGCGAGCTACAAGAACGTGGCGCTGGCTTGCGTGCGCGGCACCTCGTCCAATGCGTACCCGTTCTACTGGACGATGGTGCTCGCCACGCCCTGACCTACAGACTCACACCGCCCTGAGCGTCGCGACAACGCCGCGCTCTTCCAGCATCGCAAGATTCTGGGCCACCGCGTAGACGAAGGCGGGCACGCCACCGAGCTCGCCGAACACCGGGGCAAAGCCAGTGAAGAAGGCAACCCGCTCGTGCACCGGGGACTCCGCCGTGCCGGCTTGCGCAAGGCGTTCGGTCAGCGCGACGGCCAGCGGGTCCTGGATGTCGTGCGAGGCGCCGGTTTCGTCCGCGCCGTGCAGGTAGTGAATCCATGCAGCCACGGCCAGCGCGAGGCGGTCGATAGGCTTGCCCGCCGCGAGCCGGTCGCGCACCGTGCCCAGCAGTCGCTGCGGCAGCTTCTGCGAGCCGTCCATCGCGATCTGCTTCGTCTGGTGCTGCAGCGCGGGGTTCGAGAAGCGCTGCAACAGCCGGGTGCGGTAGACGTCGAGATCCAGCCCCTGCATCGACGGCAGCGTGGGTGCGATTTCCTCGCGCATCAGCGCGTCGATGTAGTTGCGCAGTTCGGGAACGGCCATCGCGCGGTCCACGGTGCGCAGCCCGGCCATCGCGCCAAGGTAGGCCAGCGCCGAATGGCTGCCGTTGACCATGCGCAGCTTCAGCCGCTCGAAGGGATCTGCATGCTCCACGAAGCGCGCGCCGCCTGCGGTCCAGTCGGGCCGGCTGTTGGCGAAGCGGTCTTCCACCACCCATTCGAGAAAAGGCTCGCCGACCACAGGCCAGGCGTCTTCCATGCCCAGCCGGGCCGAGATGCGCTCGCGGTCGGCGTCGGTGGTGCGCGGCACGATGCGGTCGACCATCGAATTCGGGAAGGTGCAGCGTTCGGCGATCCAGTCGTGCAGTGCGCCGTCGACCTGCCGGGCGAAGGCCAGCACGATGCCGCGCAGCGTGTCGCCGTTCGCGGGCAGGTTGTCGCACGACAGCAGCGTGACCGGCGGCAGCCCGCGCTGGCGGCGCAGGTTCAATGCATGCGCCACGAAGCCGGGCATGGTGCGCGGCGCTTGAGGGTGCGCCAGGTCGTGCGCGATGCCCGCGTCATCGAGCCGCAGTGCGCCGGTGGCCGGGTCGTGGTGATAGCCCTTCTCGGTGATCGTGAGGCCGACGATGCGCGTGTCCGGATGCGCGATGCGTTCGAGCACGGCCTGCGGGTCTTCGGGTGCGACGAGCACACCGAGCAGATTGCCCACCACCTGCAGCGTCTCGCGCGGACTTCCGTCATCGGCCGCGTCGCGCAGGGCCAGCGTGTAGAGCCCGCCCTGCGGCTGCAGCGCGTCGCGTGTATCGGCCGCGCGCAACGAGACACCGATCGTGCCCCAGTGCAGGTCGCCGCTCGCGTGCAACGCCGCCTCGTTGACGACAGCGAGATGCGCACGATGAAAGGCACCCACGCCGAGATGGACGATGCCGGCACGCAGCTCGCCGCGCGCGTAGCGCGGCTGCGCGATGTCCGCGGGCAGATGGGGCAGGGCGTCGGGATGCAGGCGCTTCATGGCTTTCGTGTCTCCGCTCACCAGTTCCAGAGCGTGCCGTCGTGCTGCTGCCGGTTCACAGGCAGGTAGGCGCGCTTGTACGGGTATTTGGCCGCGAGCTTCTCGTCGATGTCCACGCCATGGCCCGGCGCCTCGCCCGGATGCAGCATGCCGTCGGCAAAGCTGTAGGCGTGCGGGAACACCGCGTCGGTCTCGTCCGTGTGTCGCATGTACTCCTGGATGCCGAAGTTGGGCACCCACATGTCGAAGTGCAGCGCCGCACCCATGCAGGCCGGCGACAGGTCGGTCGCACCGTGGCAGCCGGTGCGCACCTGGTAGAGCGAGGCCAGGTCGGCAATGCGGCGCAGCTGCGTGATGCCGCCTGCGTGGACCACGGTGGTGCGGATGTAGTCGATCAGCTGGTTCTCGATCAGGTCCTTGCAATCCCAGATGCTGTTGAAGATCTCGCCCACGGCCAGCGGCGTGGTCGTGTGCTGGCGGATCAGCCTGAAGGATTCCTGGTTCTCGGCCGGGGTGGCGTCTTCCATCCAGAACAGGTTGAAAGGCTCCAGCGCCTTGCCCAGCCGCCCGGCCTCGATGGGCGTCAGGCGATGGTGCACGTCGTGCAGCAGGTGGATGTCGGGCCCGACCGCGCTGCGCACCGCGTCGAAGAGCTTCGGCGTGTGCTCCAGGTACTTGGCGGTCGACCAGTCGTGCTCGCTGGGCAGGTCGGAGTCGGCCGGCTCGTAGAACATGGTGCCGCGCCCCACGCCGTAGACCTTCTCCAGGCCCGGCACGCCGCTCTGCGCGCGGATCGCCAGATAGCCTTCTTCCTTGTAGCGCAGCACCTCGTCCACGGTCTGCTCGATGTCGCGGCCGTTGGCGTGGCCGTACACCATCACGCCGGTGCGGCTCTTGCCGCCGAGCAGCTGGTACAGCGGCAGGTTGGCGGCCTTGGCCTTGATGTCCCACAGCGCGGTGTCGACCGCGGCGATGGCGGTCATGGTCACCGGGCCGCGGCGCCAGTAGGCGCCCTTGTAGAGGTACTGCCAGATGTCCTCGATCTGGTGCGCGTCGCGGCCGATCAGGCAGGGGATGACGTGTTCCGTGAGGTAGGCGGCCACGGAGAGTTCGCGTCCGTTCAGCGTGGCGTCGCCGATGCCGGTGAGGCCCTCGTCGGTCTCGATCTTCAGGGTGACGAAGTTGCGCCCGGGGCTGCAGACGATGACGCGTGCGTTGGTGATTTTCATTGCGTGCCTGTTGTGCGTGTGTCTTGTTTGGGGGGAAGAAGAGTGCTCAGCCATTCCAGCCGAGATGGCCGAGGAAGTCGCGCGTGCGCTCCACGGTCGGGTTTTCGAAGATCTGCTGCGGCGGGCCCTGTTCGATGATGGCGCCGGCCTCGAACACCACCACCCAGTCGGCCACGCGCTTCGCGAAGCCCATCTCGTGGGTCACGACGATCATGGTCATGCCCTCCTGCGCGAGCTTCTGCATCACGCTGAGCACCTCGCCGACGGTCTCGGGGTCGAGCGCGGAGGTGGGTTCGTCGAACAGCATCACCTCGGGCTCCATCGCCAGCGCGCGGGCTATCGCCACGCGCTGCTGCTGGCCGCCCGAGAGGTTGGCCGGAAAGTTGCCGGCCTTGTTCGCAAGGCCCACCTTCTCCAGCAGCACCATCGCGCGGGCACGGGCCTTGTCCTCGGACATGCCCAGCACGGTGACCGGGCCCATGGCCACGTTGTCCAGCGCCGTCTTGTGCGGAAACAGCTCGAAGCTCTGGAACACCATGCCCATGCGCTGGCGAACCTTGCGCACCTGCGATTCCTGAACGGGCAGCGGCACGCCGTCGACCAGCACGCGACCGCCGTCGATGCTCTCCAGCGCGTTCGTGCAGCGCAGCAGGGTGGACTTGCCCGAGCCCGAGGGGCCGATGAGGCACATCACCTCGCCCTTGTGCACCTGCAGCGACACGCCGCGCAGCGCCACGAAGTCTCCGTACAGCTTGCGCACGTTCTCGTACACCAGCACCGGCGGCTGGTCGGCGTTCTTGCGCGCAGGCGAAAGTGATGCGATGGGGGCGGTTGCGTTCATTCCTTGACTCCGTACTTGCGGTGAATCCAGTCCACCAGCTTTGCCTGGGGATAGCCCATGAGCCAGTAGATGGCGGCCATGGCGGTGAGCATTTCCAGCACGCGGAAGGTCTGCGCGCGGATCTGCATCGAGGTGTAGGCCAGCTCGCCCACGGCGATGACCGAGACCAGCGAGGTGTCCTTGAACAGCGAGATCCAGGTGCTCGCGATCACCGGCAGGATGCGGCGTGCCGCCTGCGGGATCACCACCTTGAACATCGCCTGCCGCCGCGACATGCCCATGGCGAGCGCGGCCTCCATCTGCCCCTTGCGGATCGAGTTGATGCCGGCGCGGAAGGTCTCGGCGTTGTAGGCCGCGATGTTCAGCACCAGCGCAACCAGCGCCGTGGTGATCGGCGAGAACTGCACGTCGAAGGCCATGGGCATCACGTAGAAGGCCCAATAGATGACCAGGATCAGCGGCAGGTTGCGGAAGAACTCCACGAACGCGAGCGAGACCGACTGCAGCAGCTTGTTGGACGACAGGCGCATCAGGGCGAGCACGATGCCGCCCGGCACCGCCAGCAGCATGGTGACGACCGTCAGGCCCACAGTGAGCGCGGCGCCTTCGAGCAGCGCGGTGCGGTGCGTCCAGATCACGGACCAATCGAAATTCATGTCTGGCTCTTTCCTAGGAGCGGCCGAGGTGCGCGAAGCGGCGGTAGAGCCGGTCCACGCCCCGCGTCACGGGGAACAGGATGCAGAAGTACGCGACCATCACGGCCGTGAACACCTCCACCGGCCGGTAGCTCTGCCCGGCCACGGTCTCGGCGCGGTGCATCAGCTCGGGCACCGCGATCACGGTGGCGATGGCCGTGTCCTTGATGGCGATCGTGAGGATCGAGCCGAAGGCCGGCAGCATCCGCACGATGGCCTGCGGCAGCAGCACCTTGCGCAGGATCTGCGCGCGCGACATGCCCAGCGCCAGCGCGGCGCGCGTCTGGCCCGGGCGGATCGACTCGATGCCGGCGCGGATCACTTCCGCCGCGTAGGCCGCGATGTGCAGCGTGAGCGCGACCAGCGCCGCCCAGAAGGGCGGGAAGGTCACGTTCGCGATGATCGGGAACGCGAAGTAGATCCAGATCAGCACCACCAGCACCGGTATGGCGCGCATCGAGTCGATGTAGAACACCAGCAGCGGCCGCAGCCAGCGCGGGCCGTACAGCCGCAGCAGCGCGATCGCCAGGCCGGCCAGCAGGCTGGTGACCGCGCTGACGATGCTCAGCAGCACCGTCATGCCGAGGCCGCTGGCGAAGAAGCGCCAGTTGTCCACGATGGGGGAGAAATCGAAGTCCATGCGAGGAAGCTCCGTCAGTTGGAAGAGAAGGGCGCGGCCATCGTCAGAACGTGACCATCACCTTCATCGCGCGCTGCCGGTCGGCCGCCAGCGCGAAGGCTTCGTGCACGCGGGCCACGGGCACGGCGTCGGTGAGCAGCGGCGACACGTCGATCGCGCCACGGCTCAGGTAGTCCACTGCCCATGCGTATTCGTCGACGAAGCGGAAGCTGCCCACGAAGGACAGGCTCTTCACCATGATCTGGTTGAAGGGGCAGGCTTCGCTGTTTCCGTTCAGCGTGCCCACCTGCACGATGGTGCCGCGCGGGCGCGTGAGGCGGATGCAGTTGGCCAGCCCGGCGTAGTTGCCTGAGACCTCGAAGCTCGCGTCGACCTGGCCCTTGCCTTCGGCGAGCGCTTCGAGCGCAGCCGGATCCTTCGCGACGTTGATGGTCTGGGTGGCGCCCACGCGGGTGCAGGCGGCGAGCGTCTGGTCGACGATGTCGACCGCGATCAGCCGGCTCGCGCCCGCCAGCTTCGCAGCCATGAGGATCAACGCGCCGATCGGGCCCGCGCCGACCACCATCACCGTCTTGCCCAGCAGCGAGCCCGCCTCCTTCACGGCGTGCAGCGCCACAGCCAGCGGCTCGCCGAAGGCGGCCAGCTCGAAGGGCAGGCTCTCGGGCACCGGCACGCACTGGCTCGCCTCGACGACCACCTGCTCACGCATCGCGCCCTGCATGTGGGGCCACTTGCTGGCGCTGCCGAAGAAATGCACGTTCTCGCAATGATTGGAGGCACCCATGCGGCAGAAGCGGCATTGGCCGCAGGTGCGCGAGGGGTTGACCGCCACGCGGTCGCCGACGCGCACGGAACTGACCTGCGAGCCCACCTCCAGCACCTGGCCCGAAGCCTCGTGGCCCGGCGTGAGCGGCGCGCGAATCAGGAAGTCGCCGACGCGGCCGTGCTGGTAGTAATGGATGTCGGAGCCGCAGATGCCCACGGCCTTGATGCCGACGCGCACCTGGGTGGGTGAAAGCGCCTCGGTGGGAGCTTCCTCCACGCGAAGGTCGCGGGCTCCGTGGATCTGGCAATTCAACATGTTGGGAACCTCGATGAAATGATGGGCAAAGGGTGGCCCGCGGGCAGCGCCGATGGCGGCGGCCCGGAAGGCTCTGTCGGGGAAAGATGGGGCGCCCCGAGAGGGCGCGCCCGGCTTACTTGAGGTTCTGCGTCATGCGGCGCTCCTCGGCGGTCACCGCCGGCTGCATGCGCTGCGCCACCGAGCGCAGCCAGTCGAGGTACACCTGCTGGTCCTTGGCCACGCCCATGCCGGAATCGATCGCGAAGATCTTGCTGTCCTGGCAGTCGTTCTCCTTCGGAAACGCGGCAAGGCCCTTCACCTTCTTGCTGATGTTGGGCCACAGCATGCGGTTGAGCGGCGCCACGTCGGAGCGGCCGGCCAGCACTTCCTCGATGGGCGCGACCGAGCCCGAATTGGCCACGCCGCGCAGCCTGGCCTTGGGGAACTGCTGGCGCACCAGCGGCTCCTCGCCGGCGCCGGAGAAATACGCGACGGTGATCTCGGGCTTGTTGAAGTCCTCCAGCGTCTTCGCGCTCGTGAACTTGGGGTTGTCGGCGCGGCCGAACATGCACACGCCGGTGCTGGAGAAGGTCACGAAGTCGATGATCCTGGCGCGCTCGGCCGTCTGGTTCAGCGGGCCGATCATGATGTCCATCTGGTTGGCCACCAGCGCCGGCACCTTGGTCTCGTGGCTCACCGCTACCGGCACCATCTTCACGCCGAGCAGCTTCGCGAACTCCTTGCCCAGCAGCCACGAGGGGCCGGCCCAGTCTTCTCCGTCGCCGCTGGTGTTCTGCACCAGCCACGGCGGGTTGTTGACCACGCCCACGCGCAGCACGCCGGCCTTGCGGATGGCATCGACGCGCGGGCTGGCGCCGGGCGCGGGCGGGGTCTGGGCCAACGCTGCCGGGCCCAGGGCCAGGAGCGTCGCGGCGATGGCGGTGCGGGCCAGGAAAGTAGCGATCTTCATGACTGTCTTCCTTTGGTGTTGCTGGTGTTCGTGCGGGTCTGCGGGGCCGCTCACTGGAGCCCGCCGACGATGCGTGCCTCGTCGGCGTCGAGCCGCGTCTTCTGCGCCTTCGCGACCTCGCGCAGCCAGTTCAGGTAGGCGGGCTGGTTCTTGTCCACCGCCAGCCCCACGGGCGAGGCCTTCTCGGTGCTCGACTGGCAGTTGTTGTCCTTCGGCAGCACGGCCAGGCCCTTGACCTTGTGCTGCAGCGTGACCCACGGCACGCGGTTGATTGGAGCGGCATCGGCGCGGCGGGCCATGATTTCCTCGACCGGGGCCGTCGCGCCCGAGCTTGCGACCGCGCGCAGCTTCGCCTGCGGAAAGCGCTGCTTCACCCACGCCTCCTCGGCGCCGCCGGTGAAATAGGCGATGGTCACGTCGGGCCGGTTCAGCTCGTCCACCGAGGCGGCCTTGCCCAGCTTCGCGTTGTCGGCGCGGCCGAACATGCACACGCTGGTGGAGGAGTAGATGACGAAGTCCACCACCTTCAGCCGCTCCGGCGTCTCGCCCAGCGGGCTGATGGTCATGTCGACCTGGTTGGCCGCCAGCACCGGAACCTTGGTCTCGTGCGAGACCGGAACGGTGCGCAGCTTCACGCCCAGTTGCTTCGCGTATTCGTTGGCCAGCAGCCAGGCCGGGCCGCTCCACGGCTCGCCCTGGCCGGTGGTGTTCTCGATGAGCCAGGGGGCGTTCTGCAGCACGCCCACGCGCAACTCGCCGGCCTTGCGGATCGCGTCGATGCGCGGGCTGGCGCCGGGCGCGGGCTGGGCGGAAGCGCCGCCCGCGGCGGCGGCCAGCAAAGTCAGGGCGAAGCAATGCGCGGCGATGCGGCATCGCCGATTGACGGTCGATCTCATGGTTTGTCTCCGTGGTTTTCGGGGTGGCTCCGGCCCCGGGGCCGGTCACCGGGGGCCTGCTCTCAGCGCCAGGCTTGCGCGAACTCGCTGATCACGCGCTCGATGTGCGCGCGCATGGCCTTGCGGGCCGCGTCGGCATCGCGCTCCAGCAGGGCGGTGAACACGCGCTGGTGATCGTCCTGCGAGGCGCGGCGCAACGCCGGGGTGTGGAAGTGGGCTTCCAGCTGCGACCAGATCGGCGCCTTGGTGTGGTCCCACACCGCGGTCACCATCTGCAGCAGCACGCTGTTGCCGGTCGACTCGGCAATGCGCAGGTGAAACAGGCGGTCGGCCGCCTCGTTGGCTTCCTTGTCGTGCATCTTCTCGCGCATCTCGGCGAGCGCGGCATAGATGCGGTCGAGGTCGCTGTCCTTGCGGCTCTCGGCGGCCACCGCCGCGATCTCTCCCTCGATCAGGCAGCGCGCGCGCAGCAGCTCGAAGGGCCCCGGGCCGGGCGACAGCGTGTAGGCGGAGGCCGGGGTCACCACGCCGGCCGGCGGTGGTGCGCAGACGTAGATGCCCGAGCCGCCGCGCACTTCGACATTGCCCTGGATCTCCAGGACGATGATCGCCTCGCGCACCAGCGTGCGGCTCACGTTGAAGCGGTCGGCCAGCGCGCGTTCGGACGGCAGGCGGTCGCCCACCTTGAATTCGCCCTCGGTGATGAGGGCGGCGATGCCGGCAGCGAGCTTCTGGTACGAGCGGTCGGAATCCGGCTCGCTCGCAGGCAGGCGTGGGAGTTCGTGGATGGTTGCCATGTGGTGAGCCAGTCTAAAAGTGGTTCACCAATTTACCGATAGTGGTTTACCACTAGGCTGCGCACCAGATGCGGCGCGGACGCCAGGCTCAGCGCTGCACGAGGATGCGCTCCAGTTCCCCGATGTCGACCGGCTTCTGCAGGTGGTGGTCGAACAGCCCTTCGGCCGACTGGCCGCCCACGTCCTGCGCCGAGAACCCGGAGACGGCGACCAGCAGCTTCGGCGTGCCTGCGGCGGTGCTTGCGCGCAGCCGGCGCGCCACCTCGGTGCCGGGAAGGTCGGGCAGGGTGAGGTCGATCAGTGCCGCATCGAAGCTCCCGGCGACGGCCGCGTCCAGCGCCTGCTGCGCTGTGTAGGTACAGAGCGCGGTGTGGTCGTGCAGGGCCAGCACTTCCTGCAGCAGGTCGGCGGAGGCCTTGTTGTCGTCGACGATCAGCACGTTCACGGGAAATCTTCTTTCAGGTCAGGCAGTTGGAACAGACAGTATGGCCGGGCTAGTTTTCCTGCCGCTCGCCGTGGCCGGCATCGGGCGCGCGCAGCGGCAGGTCGACAACGAAGCGCGCGCCTTCGCCCGGCGCGCTCTCCACGCCGATCTGCCCGCCGTGAAGGTCGACGATCTTGCGCGTGATGTAGAGCCCGAGGCCCAGGCCCGCCGCATGCTTGCGGCTCACGTCCGTGCGCTCGAACTGCTCGAAGATGCGGCCCTGGTCTTCCGGCGCGATGCCGATGCCCTGGTCGCGCACGGCCACCTGCGCGGTGTTTCCCATCTGCTGCACGACCATCTCGACCGGCTTGCCGCCACCGTAGCGCAGCGCATTGGTCAGCAGGTTGGTCAGCACCTGTTCGATGCGGAACTCGTCCCACGCGCCGCGCAACTCGGCCGGTGCCGCCAGCGTGATGACCGAGCCCGCGGCCTCGGCCTGATGCCGCAGGTTCTCCACCACCGCTTGCGCCAATGCGGCAAGGTCCACCGGCTGGGGCTTGATCGACAGTGCATCGCGCCGCATGCGGGTGACGTCGAGCATGTCGTCGATCAGCCGCACCATGTTGCGGATCTGCCGCTGGTCGCGCTCGATCATCGCGGGCAGCCGTTCGGGCGCGAAGCTGTCGAGCTTGCCTTTCGACAGGTGCAGCTGCCGCAGCTGCGCCTCGAGGTAGAGCGTGTTGAGCGGCGTGCGCAGCTCGTGCGACACCATCGACATGAAGTCGTCTCGCATGCGCACCGCGTGCTCCAGCTCGTGCTGCGTCTGCTGCAGCTGCTGCACCAGCTCTTCCTGCTTCTTGTGCGCGGCGGCGAGCGAATCCATCTCGTGCCGCAGCGCCTTGCGGTGCTGGTAGAGGTCGACGAACACGTTCACCTTGCTGACCACCGCGTGCGGGTCGAGCGGCTTGTGCAGGAAGTCGACCGCGCCGCTTTCGTAGCCCTGGAAGGCGTAGTTGAGCTCGCGCCCGGCGGCGCTCACGAAGATGATCGGGATGTGCCGCGTGCGCTCGGTGCCGCGCATGAGCTCGGCCAGCTCGAAGCCGTTCATGCCCGGCATCTGCACGTCGACGATGGCAAGCGCGAATTCGTGTTCCAGCAGCAGCGCCAGCGCGGCATCCGCAGAGCCGGCGCGGTATGCGATGCGCCCAGGCGCGCGGATCAGCGCTTCCAGCGCCAGCAGGTTTTCGGGAAGGTCGTCGACGAGCAGCAGCTTGCTTTCGATGTCAATGTTCATGGACAGCCTCCAGTTGGAGCAGCAGGTTGCGCAGTTCACGCAGGGGCAGCACGTAGTCGGGAAGGTGGCGCGCGATGGCGGCGAGTGGCATGGTTGGAATCAGGGCTTCCTTCGGTTCCTGCACGGCGGTGAGCCCGCCGGCCAGATGGATCCGGTGCAGGCCTTCTGCACCGTCGTCGTTCGCGCCGGTCAGCAGGAAGCCGGCGAGGGCAGGGCCGTAGGCGTCGGCGGCGGAGGCCATCAGCACGTCGATGGACGGCCGCGAGAACAGCACCGGCGGTTCGCAGCTCAGCGAAAACGCGCGCTCACGCTCGATCGACAGGTGATAGCCGGGAGGCGCGAAGTACAGGCTGCCGTTTTCCAGCGGCATCTTGTCGTTGGCTTCGTGGACCGGAATGGGCACGCGCTGCGCGAAGATTTCCGCGAGATGGCTCTCGTGCTCCTCGGGCAGGTGCAGCACCACCGCCATCGGAATGTGCCAATCGGAAGGCAGGCCGTGCAGCAGCGCGGAGAGCGCGTCGATGCCGCCTGCAGAGGCGCCCAGCACCACGGCGTCCACGCGCTTGCGAACGGGGGAGCGGAGGTTGCGCTTCATGCGGCTTTCTTGCGGTAGATGCGTTCGGCGCGCGCGTGCGTGTCGAAACGGTCCGAGTAGCCGGAGAAGTCGATGGTTTCCTTCGAGCCCAGTCCGAGAAAGCCGCGATGCGACAGCGACTCGTGGAACAGGCCCAGTGCCCGGTCCTGCAGCTCGCGGTTGAAGTAGATGAGCACGTTGCGGCACGACACCAGCTGCGTCTCGGCGAACACGCTGTCGGTCGCCAGGCTGTGGTCGGCAAAGATCACGTCGGCGCACAGGCTGGGGTCGAAGCGCGCGGCGTCGTAGGCGGCGGTGTAGTAGTCGGAGAACGCGCTGCGCCCGCCCGCGCGCTGGTAGTTGGTGGTGTAGCCGCGGATCGCCTCCAGCGGGAAGATGCCCTGGCGCGCCTTCTCCAGCGAGGCGGGGTTGATGTCGGTGGCGTAGATCTGCGTGCGCGCGAGCAGGCCTTCCTCCCGCAGCAGGATGGCCAGCGAGAAAACTTCCTCGCCCGTGCTGCAGCCTGCCACCCACACCTTGACCGACGGGTAGGTGTGCAGGATCGGCACCACGTGCTGCCGCAGGGCCAGGAAGTAGGCCGGGTCGCGGAACATCTCGCTCACCGGGATCGTCAGGTACTGCAGCAGCAGGCCGAACAGCGCCGGATCGCGCAGCACGCGCTCCTGCAGCGCCGAGATGCTCGGCAGCCCGAGCTGGCCGAGCGCGTGCAGCACGCGGCGCTTCTGCGAGGCCACTGTGTAGTTGCGGAAGTCGTAGCTGTACTTGAGGTAGATCGCCTCCATCAGCAGGCGCAGCTCGATCTCCGTGTCGCTCAGCGGATGCAGTGGCGCAGGCGTGAGCGGGGAGGGACGGGAGGGGGGGCGGCTCACAGGCGCTCCATCTTCGGCATCCACACGCGCAGCAGCGAGAACAGGCGCTCCAGGTCCACCGGCTTGGCGAGGTAGTCGTTGGCGCCGGCGGCCAGGCACTGCTCGCGGTCATCCTTGGTGGCCTTGGCGGTGATGGCGATCACCGGCATCTTCTCGAAGCGCGGGTCGCCGCGCAGGCGGCGCGTGGCTTCGAGGCCGTCCATCTCCGGCATCATGATGTCCATCAGCACGAGGTCGATCTCGCTCACCTGGTCGAGCTTCTCCAGCGCCTCGCGTCCGTTGCGGCCGATCTCGACGATGGCGCCGCGCTGCTCCAGCGCGCTGGTGAGCGCGAAGATGTTGCGCACGTCGTCGTCCACCAGCAGGATGGTGCGGCCCTCGAAGATGCGGTCGCGCCCGCGCGCTGTCTTCAGCATGCCCTGGCGCTCGCTCGAAAGCTCGGCCTCCACCTTGTGCAGGAACAGCGTCACTTCGTCGAGCAGGCGCTCCGGCGAGCGGGCACCCTTGATGATGATCGAGCGCGAGTAGCGCTGCAGCTCGGTTTCTTCGTCGCGCGTGAGGTTGCGTCCGGTGTAGACGATGACCGGCGGGAACGACACGATCTCCTCGGCCGCCATGGCCTTCAGCAACTCGCTGCCCTGCATGTCGGGCAGCTTCAGGTCGGTGATCATGCAGTCGAAGACGCGGGTACGCAGCAGCTCCAGCGCCTCTTCGCCGGAGCCGACGGCCACGATCTCGATGTCGTCGTCGCCGATCAGCCTGATGACGCTCTCGCGCTGCAGCTCGTCGTCTTCCACCAGCAGCACGACCTTGACCTTCTGCGTGAGCTTTTCCTCCAGGCGGCCGAACACCTTCATCAGTTCGTCGCGCGTGGCCGGCTTCAACGCATAGCCGATGGCGCCCATCTGCAGTGCCGCGCCCTGCGCGCCCTCGGCGGCGGACACGATGTGGATCGGAATGTGCCGCGTGTGCGGCGAGTCCTTCAGCCGCTGCAGCACGTCCAGGCCGGTGCTGTCGGGCAGGCGCATGTCGAGCAGGATCGCGTCGGGCAGGAACTGCGTGGCCAGGTCGAAGCCGTCGGCCGCGCCGTGCGCCACGAGGCAGCGGTAGCCCAGTTCGTGCGCCAGGTCGTAGAGGATGTGCGCGAACTGCGGCTCGTCCTCGATCACCAGCACGCGGCGCACCTGGTCGCGGGGCAGGGCGCGGTCATCGGCGAACAGCGGCGCGGGCACCGGAGTCGGGGGCTTGGGGGCCAGCGGAGCCTGCGCATGCATCGGCGCATGCGCGGGCCTCGGCACGTAGACCGGTGGCTGCTGTTGCTGATGCGCCGGCGAGGCCTGCGGCGCCACGGCCGGCAACTGCAGCGTGAAGGTGCTGCCCTGGCCCGGCGTGCTTTCCACGATGAGCGTGCCGCCCAGCAACTGGGTGAGATCGCGCGAGATCGACAGGCCCAGCCCGGTGCCTCCGTAGCGGCGGCTGGTGGTGCCGTCGGCCTGGCGGAAGGCCTCGAAGATGAATTCGTGCTGCTGCGGGTCGATGCCGATGCCCGAATCGGACACCGCGAAGGTGGCGCCTCCGTCGGCGGCCGGCGATACGACCAGCGCCACTTCGCCGTTGTCGGTGAACTTGATCGCGTTCGACAGCAGGTTCTTCAGGATCTGCTCCACCCGCTGCCGGTCGGTGAGCAGCGTGGCCGGAGCGTCGGCCCGCACCTCGAGCCGGAAGCCCAGGTTCTTCTGCGTGGCCAGCGGGCCGAAGGTGCTTTCCAGCCCTTGGGCGAGCTTGGCGAGCGTCACGTCCTCGGGCACCACTTCGAGCTTGCCGGCCTCGACCTTCGCGATGTCGAGGATGTCGTTGATGAGCACCAGCAGGTCGTTGCCCGAGGAATAGATCGACTCCGCGAACTTCACCTGCTCCGGCGTCAGGTTGCCCTGCGGGTTGTCGCCCAGCAGCTTGGCGAGGATGAGTGCGCTGTTGAGCGGCGTGCGCAGCTCGTGCGACATGTTGGCGAGGAATTCCGACTTGTAGCGGCTGGCGCGCTGCAGTTCGTCGGCGCGGTCCTCGAGGTCGCGCTGCACGCGGCGCAGCGCGGTGTTGCGCTGGTCGAGCGCCTCGGTGCGCTCGGAGAGCTGGCTGTTGGTCTGCTCCAGCTCGGCCTGCTGGTTCTCCAGCATGGCCTGCGAGGCGCGCAGGGCGCGCGACTGCTCCTCCAGTTCCTCGTTGGCGGTGCGCAGCTCTTCCTGCTGCACTTGCAGCTCCTCGTTGAGCTGCTGGGTCTCGGTCAGCACATCCTGCAACTGCTCGCGGTAGCGCGCTGCCGCCAGCGAGGTGCCGATGTCGTCGGCCACCAGGTCGACCAGCTGGCTTCCGCGCTCGTCCAGCGCGCCGGGCAGGCCGAGTTCGACCACGCCGTTGACCATGCCGCTGCTCGCAACGGGCAGCAGCAGCACGGATTTCGGCGCCATATCGCCCAGGCCCGAATTGACCTTCAGGTAGTCGGCATCGACCGGGTCGATCAGCATGCGCCGGCGCTCGGCTGCCGACTGGCCGATCAGGCTCTCGGTGGGAGAGAAGACCTGCGGCGTGGCTTCGGCCGCGCTCGAGAAGCCGTAGCTGGCCGCCCGGCGCAGCGGGCCGTGGCGCTCGCGCACATAGATGGCGCCGACCGACGTGCCCAGGTGCCGCGAGAAGAAGGCGAGGATCTTGCGGCCCATGTCCGGCGCGCTCAGTTCGCCGACGAGTTCGCCAACCAGCTCGGTCTGCGCGCCGCGCAGCCAGGCTTCATGGGCAAGGCGGTCGGCGTGGTCGGATTGCTCCTTGAGCACCACGTCGTAGCTTTCCGACAGACGCACCAGCTGGCGCCGGCCGAAGTAGGCCACCAGCCCGGTGAAGCTCAGCGTGAACAGCAGGAACAGCCCGACGACCCACCAGGCGGTGCTGTTGGCGTCGTTGTTGCGCTGGAAGCGCAGGGCCTGCTCGGTTTCCATGAACGCGGTGAATTCGGCGCGCATGCTGTCCATCAGCCGCTTGCCCCGGCCCACGCGAACCTCGGTCTGGCCGTCCTGGCCGGTGCGGTGCGTGTCGATCACCTCCTTGGCGAAGTCGTTCCAGCTGGCCTGGATGGCTGCGATGCGGTCGATGCGCTCCACCTGCTGACGGTTGTCGGACACCAGTTCGCGCAGTGCGGCGGTGTCGCTCTTGATGCGGGTCAGTGCATTCTGGTAGGGCTCCAGGAAGCTTTCGTCACTCGTGATCAGGAAGCCGCGCATGCCGGTTTCCATGTCGATGCTCTGTCGCTGCAGCTCGCTGGCGGCACGGGTGACGCGATCGGTGTGCTCGACCCAGCCGATGGTGTTGAGCAGGAACAGGATCAGCCCGACGAACACCACGGCGCCGAAAAGACCGCCGAAGAGAGGGAGCTTGAGGTTGCGGCTCAGCAGGCGCTCGAAGTCGTCGGGGTCGATGGCGGTTGAAGTCTTCATTGATGCCGTTTCCAAGCAAAACCGTAAGCAAAACCTGCGAAGTCTGGCCGATAAATGCCCGTGACCCTGTCGGAGAAGACCCCGACAGGGCGCCAAGGCGGGTGCGCCGATGTGGCTCACGTCGCTATACTGTAATTTCATACAGTAAACGCCAGATGGGCTCCGAACTCTCCCGTCCGCAAGACGCGGCCCCCGTTGTTGCCGAGCAGGCCGTTTCCGTCAAGGCCCTGTGCGCCTTCGGCGCGAAGGCGGGCGACCTCGACCTGCGCTTCGTGCCCGCGCCCAGCGCGCTCGAAGGCATGGCCGGGCACGCGATGGTGCAGCACCGGCGCGATCCGGAGCACTACGCCTGCGAGGTCGGGCTCGAAGCCACCTGCGGTGCGCTGCGGGTGCGCGGCCGGGCCGACGGCTACGAGGCGCGCAGGGCCCGGGTCGAGGAAATCAAGACCTTCCGAGGCGACTTCGACGCCATTCGCGGCAACCATCGCGCGCTGCACTGGGCACAGGCCCGCACCTATGGCTGGATGCTGTGCGAGCTGGATGGTCACGACGAAATGACGGTCGCGCTGGTGTATCTCGATCTCGCCACCGGCGACGAGACCGTGCTCGAAGAGCAGCACACCCGCGAAGCGTTGAAGGAACACTTCGAGTTGCTGTGCGGCAGGTACAGCGAATGGGCGCGCGGCGAAGCCGCCCACTGCGAAGCCCTGGGTGTCACGCTGGCCGGGCTCGAATTCCCGCACCGCGCCTTCCGCGCAGGCCAGCGCGAGCTGGCGGAGGCCGTCTACCGCGCGGCCTTGAACGGACGCTGCCTGATGGCGCAAGCGCCCACGGGCATCGGCAAGACCCTGGCCACCATCTTCCCGCTGCTCAAGGCCCGCGCGGCACGCAGGATCGACAAGCTCTTCTTCCTCACCGCCAAGACCTCAGGCCGGCCGGTGGCGCTCGATGCGCTGCGCGTGCTCGACAGGGGGCAGGGCGAGAGCAGGCTGCGCGTGCTCGAACTCGCGGCGCGCGAGAAGGTCTGCGAATACCCCGACCGCGCCTGCCACGGCGACGCCTGCCCGCTCGCCCGTGGCTTCTACGACCGACTTCCGGCCGCGCGCGAGCAGGCCGCGCAGGTGGCGTGGCTCGACCGGGAGGCGCTGCGCAACATCGCGCTCGCGCACGAGGTGTGCCCCTATTTCCTGGCACAGGAGATGGCGCACTGGGCAGACGCCATCGTCGGCGACTACAACTACTACTTCGACGGCAGCGCCTTCCTCTACGCCACCATGCGCGACGCCGGCTGGCGCGTGGCCGTGCTGGTCGACGAGGCCCACAACCTGCTGGAGCGATCACGCGGCATGTACACCGCGCAGCTCGAAGGCGAGGCGCTCGAGGAAGCGCACCGCGCGGCACCCGCGGTCCTGTGCGGCCCGCTGGCCCGGCTGTTCCGCGAATGGGACACCGTGCAGCAGTCGCAGGTGGCCGACTACGAAACCGCCGACGAGATCCCCGAGCGCTTCCTGCGCACCCTGCAGGCCACCAACACCGCCATGGCCGAGTATTTCGCGGCAACGCCCGATGCCTCGCAGGGGCCACTGCAGCGTTTCTTCTTCGACGCGCTGCACTTCGCCCGGCTGGCCGAGGCCTTCGGCGACCATTCGGTGTTCGAGCGCACGCTGGGCGCCGCGCAGCAGGACCGTACCCTCGCCATCCGCAACCTCGTGCCGGCGCCGTTCCTCGAATCGCGCTTCGGAGATGCGGTGTCGGTCACCTGCTTCTCGGGCACGCTGTCGCCTTTCGGGTTCTATCGCGACGCGCTGGGCCTGCCCGAAGACACGGCGCTGCTCGACGTGGCCTCGCCCTTCGACAGCGCGCAACTTCGCGTCGAAGTGGCAACGCACGTGTCGACGCGCTTCCGCGACCGCGCCGGTTCACTGCGCGACGTGGCGGACATCATCGGCGCGCAATTCGAGCGCCTGCCCGGCAACTACCTGGCCTTCTTCAGCAGCTTCGACTACCTCGAGAAGGCCAGCGCCGCCTTCTCGATGCGGCACCCCGGCGTGCCCGTGTGGACGCAGACGCGCGGCATGCGCGAGGCCGACCGCCACGGCTTCATCGCGCGCTTCGAGGAGGGCGGGCAGGGCGTCGGCTTCGCCGTGCTCGGTGGGGCCTTCGGCGAGGGCATCGACCTTCCGGGCAGCCGGCTGATCGGCGCCTTCGTGGCCAGCCTGGGATTGCCGCAATACAACGAGCTCAACGAGATCACGCGCGAGCGCATGCAGGCTCGCTTCGGCAAGGGCTACGAGTACACCTACCTCTACCCGGGCCTGCAGAAGGTGGTGCAGGCGGCCGGCCGCGTGATCCGCACCGAGGAAGACCGGGGCGTGCTGCATCTGCTCGACGACCGGTTCGCACGTGCCGAGATTCGGGAACTGCTGCCGCGCTGGTGGCATGTGCGCTCAGGCGGAGACGAAGAAGAAGCGCCCCGATGGCCGTGAAAGTGCCTTGGGTACTGATCGTGTTGTGCCGATGCGTTCTGTCCTTGGTAGCTTGTCGCGGCCAATTCGGTCGACATCGAATACGGCGGCTGAAATTTCATCCACTTTCTCGACTGGAAAGAATGAATTGTTGCCGAGCGATTGCAATTGGGAATGAAATGGAATTGACGTGACTTTGGTCCGGGGAAAAGAAATTTCCTTCTCGGGACTGCCTTATGAGCTACTTAGACTTGAAGAGGAAACTTCAACTACGGCATAGCTTTTCATGAAATCAAGTTATTTAGTCACGGAATCGGAAATCACGGAAAACTCGCGCAGGCGGTTCCTGCAAAGGGGCGCGCAAACCGCGACGGTGCTTTGGAGCGGCTCGATGCTGGCTGGTTGTGGAGGCGGGGGATCAGGCGGTGATGCAGGGTGGAACAGCGGAAGTTTGCTTCCGGCTGCAAACAATTCCGACGGCGAAAACCCATTTTCGGGCCCCGCAAGCACCTCGATAAATGGGAATTCAACGCCACCTTCTGTAAACACTTCAATCAGCGAAAATTCGTCGCCGCCTGCTACAGGTAGCACGGCCAATGAGAATTCCTCGTCTGCTGCAACAAGTCCAACTGTCCAGTCTTTTTCTTCATCCGCCGAGGCTCCGGGTGGGGTAATTGTTATCACCGGCTCCAAATTCGATTCAAGCACTTCCGTCAGTTTTGGAGGCGTGGCGGCAACGCAATTCAGCGTCGACTCGGCAACGCAAATTTCGGTGACCGTGCCCGCTTCGGCGATCACCGGGCCGGTCACGATCAGAACGGCTGGGGGAACGGGCCGATCCAGCGTGCTGTTCTCCGTACTGACTGCGCCCCCGCCGGCAACCGGATACCGGCTCGCGTGGCACGATGAGTTCGACGGGACCAGCGCGAACAGCCGTAACTGGAGAATGCATGCCAGCCAGCGAGACGACGCGACGCAAACGGCCGATGCGGTCAGTGTCTCCAACAGTGTCCTGACGGTCTCGACCTATACAGACCTCGCGACAGGCAAGCACCACACAGGTTTTCTGGATACGAATACCAATCCAGGCTGCAAATTCATCTTCGGGTACATCGAGGCTCGCATTCGCTTCGTGAACCGACCTGGGCAGTGGTCTGCTTTCTGGTTGTTGTCAGACAGGAACAAGGCCTATACACCGCTCAATCCGGCTGCTGGCGTGGAGATCGACATCATCGAGCACCGTGCGGTCGAGGCGAACAACCGGACGGACGTCAGCAACCTTCACTCGAGCGCGGTGCATTGGAATGGCTATGGATCGGACACAAAGAGCATCGGCAGCGGGGTGAGAGCACTGCCGACAGGGGAGTCGTTCTCCGACTGGCATACGGTCGGCCTGCTTTGGACCGACACCAAATATCAGTTCTATCTCGACGGAACACAGTTTTGGGAGGCCACCGAAGGTATTTCCCAGAGCGCCGAATACATCCTGCTCACAACCGAAGTCAAGGACAACGCTTGGGCAGGCGATATTCCTCCAGACGGCTATGGCCCGCGCGGCGCCAGCACGAATCCGGTCATGGAGGTCGATTGGGTTCGCGTCTGGCAACTGCCGTCGGCTCCGTGACTCACGGTGAATCCCGCGAAAACAGCCGGAGATGACGAAGACGACGCGCACCGCCAGAAGACTCGAACACGCCGGCCAGCCCGACCTGTTCGGCGAAGCGCCTGCGGCCGCCATCGAGGGCCTGCGCTACAAGAGCGGCTTCCTCTCGCGCGAAGAGGAGGTCGAACTGGTGTGCATCGTGCAAGGCTTGCCGCTCAAGGAGATGCGCTACAAGGAATACACCGCCCGCCGGCGCGGCACCAGCTTCGGCGGCAGCTACGACTTCGACAACAACCGGCTCAAGCCCGGCGCGCCGCTGCCCGAAGCGCTGCACCCGCTGCGGGCGAAGGCCGCCGCCTGGGCCGGCATCGCACCCGAGGAGCTCACCCACATGCTGATCGCCGAGTACCGGCCCGGCACGCCGCTGGGCTGGCACCGCGACGTGCCTGACTTCGAGGACGTCGTCGGCGTCTCGCTGCACAACGACGCGGTCATGCAGTTCCGGCCCTATGCGCCCGGCGCACCCGCGTCGGGACCGGCCACGCTCGAATTCCTGGTCGAGCCGCGCTCCGTGTACCTGCTGCACGGCCCGGCGCGCTGGGAATGGCAGCACGCCATCGCGCCGACGAAGGCCTTGCGATACTCGATCACCTTGCGTACCCGGAGGTTGTCCCGCAGATGAACCGCACCACTTTCCTCAAGCTGCTGTCGCAGAAGTTGTATCCCGTTCTGAAGGCCGAAGGCTTCCAGGGCTCCGGCCAGACGTTGCGCCGCATCGACGGGCCGTTGATCCATGTGTTCAACGTGCAGGGCGCGAGTGGCGGCAAGGCCTGCTACCTCAACCTCGGCGCACACCTGGCCTTCCTGCCGAGCGAAGGTGGCGCAACGGTGGTGCCCAAGGAGCTGGAGGAGGCTGGCTGCATCTTCCGCGACCGCATGGAGCCGCCGCCCGGACCGGCCTTCGGCTGGGCCTACGGCACTTCGAAGGAGCAGGCCGAGGAAAACGTGGAATTCATCGTGAGCGAATGGGCCGGTCCGGGCCGTGCCTTCTTTGCCCGGCACGGCAGCTATCCGCAGAGCTTCGAGCAGATGCTGCGCGAAACCGATCCGGACCGGATCCACGCGCGAACGGCGCTGCACCTTGCGCGCATCGCCGTGCACCTGGGCGATCGGGAGCGGGCGCAGGCCCTGGTCGATGCCGGCCTGGCGCGTGCACCGGAAAGGGCCACGAGCCTCAAGGCGGATCTCGCCAAGGTCCTACCGGCCTGAGCGGCAGTGCGCTAGCTACGTGCGGCCGCGACCGACACGCCCCACAGCCGCGGCTTGCCTTCCCAAACCGCGAAGCCGCTCACGCGCTTGCGCACGGCCCATGCGTCGAGGTCGTTGAACAGCATCACCATCGGCACCTGCTGGATCATCAGCGCGTGGATCTGGTCGAACAGGGCCTGGCGCTTCTTCGGGTCCGACTCGGCGAAGCTCTCGTCGATCAGCTTCAGCGCCTGCGGGTCTTCCCACACCTTGCGGGCCTGCTTGTCCTTCGGACCCGAGAACTGCTCGTAGCTCAGCGCCGGGTCGAGCCGCGAGGAGTAGCTGAACGAGCTCATCTGGTAGTTGCCGCTGTTGTAGCGGTCGAGCTGCGTGGCCCATTCGAGCACTTCGATCTGCGCGTTGATGCCCACCGACTGCATCATGGCCTGCGCCAGCACCGCCACCGTGTAGCTCGGCACGTGGGCGCGCTTGTTGGTCTGGATGGTGATCTTCTCGCCCTTGTAGCCGGCTTCGCGCAGCAGCTTGGCGGCCTGCGCCGGGTCGTAGTGCCAGCCTTTCTTCTGGGCGGCGCTGTAGTAGGCGGAGCCCTTGTGGATGGCCGAGTTGTTGACCGAGCCCAGCCCCTCGGAGGCGGCCGCCATGATCTGCTCGATGTCGAGCGAGGCCGCGATGGCCTGGCGCAGCTTCTGGTTTTTCAGCAGCGGGTCGCGCGTCTGGATCAGCAGCACGTTCTTGACGGCCTGGGGCGGCGCCTGCACCGTGAGGTTGCGGTCGTTCTTCAGCTCCTGCGCGTCGCTCGCCGTGATCTGGCCGGCGTCGATGGCGCCGGACTTCAGGCCTGCCGCCGCGGTGGCCGCGTCGGGTACGACGAGGAATTTCACCGAGTCCACCAGCGGCGTCTTCAACCCGATGTACCCGTCCGATTTGGTGGCGCCGGGCGTCGAGGTGTAGCCCTTGAAGGCCGTGAGCGTGACGTATTCGCCGCGCTTCCATTCGCCGAACTTGAAGGGGCCGGTGCCCACGGGCTTGTCCCAGCTGCCGTCGGCCTTCAACGAGCTCTTGTGCAGGATGGCCGTCATGCCGCAGTCGGTGCGCGCGAGCGTGTCGAGGAACACGGCCGAGGGCTTGTTGATCTTCATCACGAAGGTGCTGTCGTCGGGCGTGGCGGTTTCCAGCACCTTCAGGCCGTTGCGGCCGTCGTATTCGCTGGTGCAGCGCCAGTCGGTCTTCGGGTCCATGTAGCGCTTCCAGTTCCAGGCCACATCGGCCGAGGTCATCGGCGCGTCGTTGTGGAACTTCACGCCCTTGCGCAGCTTGAAGGTGTAGGTCAGGCCGTCCTTCGACATGTCAACCGACTGCGCTAGCAGCGGGCCCACGCTGCCGTCCAGGCGGTAGCCGACCAGCCCCTCGACGATGTTGAGCACCACGCCGTCGGTGGTGTTGTCGCGGTTCACGCCGGGGTTGGTGGAGCGGATGTCGGCGGGCTGGGCCACCGTGATGCCGGTCTGCGCGAATGCGCCCGATGCTGCGGCCAGGCAGGCGGCGGCGATGGCGGCGTGGCGGAAGTTGAAGAAGCGGGGCATGAAGAACTCCTGCGATGCAATGACAAGAAAGAAATCAGGCGAAGGCCGGGACCGGCGTTTCGGCGCCGAAGCGCCAGCGCAGCCGCACGCCGCCGCTCGCGGTCGGCTCCAGCGCCGGAATGGCCGACAGCAGCTTGCGCGTGTAGTCCTGTTGCGGCGCATCGAACACTGTGTCGCGCGAGCCCTGTTCGACGATGCGGCCGTCCTGCATCACGATCACGCGGTCGGCCACCTGCTCGACCACGCCGAGGTCGTGGCTGATGAAGAGGCACGAGAAGCCATGGCGCTTCTGCAGCTCGGCGAACAGCTCCAGCACCTGCGCGCGCACCGTCACGTCGAGCGCCGACACCGGCTCGTCGGCGATCACGAAGCTCGGCCGGCGCACGATGGCGCGGGCGATGGCCACGCGCTGGCGCTGGCCGCCCGAGAGCTCGTGTGCGTAGCGTTGCGCAAAGCCCGAGCCCAAGCCCACTTCGTCGAGCACCTCCTGCACGCGGCGCGCCTTGTCGGGCGTCGACATGCCCTTGACGAGCCGCAAGCCTTCGCCCACCAGCTGGCCGATCGTCATGCGCGGATCGAGCGAGGCATACGGGTCCTGGAACACCATCTGGCACTGCAGCCGGTAGTCGGACCAGCCGGCGTCGGAGCGCAGGATGGGGCGGCCGTTGAAGAGGATCTCGCCGCCGCTGGGCTTGAGCAGCCCGGCGATGGTGCGGCCCAGCGTGGTCTTGCCCGAGCCCGAGCCACCGACCACCGCGACCACCTCGCGCGGCCGAACCACCAGGTCGATGCCGTGCAGGGCGCGCTTGGGCGTTGCCTTGGTGAAGAGGCGACGGTGGCCCGCGTAGTCGACCACCAGGTTGCGCACTTCGACCACCGGCGCCTGGTCGGTCACCTGCCGCGCGGGCAGGCGGCGCGGCATGGCCTGCAGCAGCTCGCGGGTGTATTCGTGCTTCGGACGTTCGAGCATCTCGTCGGTGCGGCCGGTTTCCTTCACCTCGCCGTGGCGCATCACGACCATGCGCTGGGTGAAGCGGGCCACCATCGGCAGGTCGTGGCTGATCATCAGCACAGCGGTGCTGTGCTCGCGCGTGAGGCCGACCATGAGCTCCAGCACGTCGCGCTGCACGACGGCGTCGAGCGCCGTGGTGGGCTCGTCGGCGATCAGCAATGCGGGCTCCAGCAGCATCACCGAAGCCAGCATCATCCGCTGCCGCATGCCACCCGAGAACTCGTGCGGCCATGCGTCGAGAGCGCCCCTGGGGTCGCGGATGCCGACGCGCGCCAGCATGTCGAGGATGCGTTCCTGCCGCTGCGCCGGCGACAGGTTGCGCCGGTGCAGCGCCAGCGCTTCGCCGAGCTGCTTGCCGATGGTCATCGACGGGTTGAGCGAGGTCATGGGCTCCTGGAACACCATGCCCACGCGCGCGCCGCGCAGCTCGCGCAGCCGCGCAGGCTTTGCCAGCGCCAGGTCTTCGCCCTCGAAAAGGATGCGCCCTGCGGTGCGCACCAGCGGCGGCGGCGTGAGGCCCATGATGGCGCGCGCGGCCTGTGTCTTGCCGCTGCCCGATTCGCCGACGATGCCGACCATCTCGCCCGGCGCGATGTCGAAGGACACGTTGCGCACGATCTCGCGGCCGCCCATGCCGATGGCCAGCGTCAGGCCTTCCACGCTGACCAGTGGAGTTGTCCGGGAACTCATTGAACGCCCTTCATGCGCGGATCGAGCCAGTCGCGCACCGCATCGCCCAGCAGGTTGATGCCCAGCAGCGTCAGCGCGATGCACAGGCCCGGAAGAATCGAGAGATAGCTGGCCTGCGCCATGAACGGGCGGGCCGACGCGAGCATGTTGCCCCAGGTGGGTGCCGGCGGCGGCACGCCCAGTCCGAGGAAGGACAGCGCGCTCTCGGCCAATATCACCCAGCCGAACATCGAGGTGGCCAGCACCGTGAGCGGCGCGGTGCAGTTGGGAAGCACGTGGCGCACCATGGTGTAGAGCTCGGAGTTGCCCAGCACGCGCGAGGATTCGATGAACTCCTTCTCGCGCAGCGACAGCACCGTGCCGCGCACGATGCGCGTCACCGAGGGCGTGTAGGCCAGCCCCAGCGCCAGCACGATGCCGTACTGGTTCGCGCCCACCACCGCGAGCAGCCCCAGCGCCAGCAGTAGGCCCGGGAAGGCCAGCAGCGCGTTGTTGAAGGCCATCACGATGCGGTCGGTCCAGCCGCGCAGGAAGCCCGTCAGCACGCCGACGATGCTGCCCACCACGATCGAGAAGCCGACCGTCAGCGTCGCGATCCACACGCTGGTGGCGGCGCCGGCCATGAGGCGCGAGAGCTCGTCGCGGCCGAATTCGTCGGTGCCCAGCGGAAAGGCGCCGCCGGGCAGCTTCAGGCGCGAGCCGAAGTTGATGCGCAGCGGATCGTGCGGCGTCCACACGAGGCTGACGAGCGCCGCGGCCACGATCAAACCGACGATGACGATGCCGATCAGTGCGTTGAGGGGAATGCGCTTCTTGCGCTTCATCGTGCTCATTCGACGGCGACTCTCGGATCGAAGAAGGGATAGCAGAGATCGATCACGAGGTTCACCACCACATAGATCACCGCCACGAACAGCAGGCAGCCCTGGATCACCGGGTAGTCGCGCGCGAAGATCGCGTCGACCAGCAGCCGGCCCAGCCCCGGGATGGTGAACACCGTCTCCACCACTGCGATGCCGCCGAGCAGGTTGCCCAGCACCAGGCCGATCAGCGTCCAGGTCGGGCCGAAGGCGTTGCGGAAGGCATGGCGCATCAGCACCGCGCTCTCCGACAGGCCCTTGGCGCGCGCGTGGGTGATGTAGTCCAGCCGCAGCACCTCGAGCGTGCTGGCGCGCGCCATGCGCATCAGCACGCCGATCTCGTGCAGGAACAGCGTGAGGATCGGCAGCAGCAGGTAGAGCAGGCCGTTCTTCCAGTCCTCGGAAATGCCCACGTAGCCCACCACCGGCAGCCAGCCCAGCTTCAGGCCGAACAGCAGGAGCAGCAGCAGGCCGAGCCAGAAGGTGGGAATGGACACCAGCAGCGTTGCCGCGCCGACCAGCAGCAGGTCGGGTGCGCGGTTCTGCTTCCACGCGGCGATCATGCCGGCGGGCACCGCCACCATCGCGGCCAGCAGGACGGCCACCAGCACGATGCGGCCGCTGATCAGAAAGCGCTCGGTCACGAGCGAGAGCACGTCCTGTCCGCTGTTGATCGAGGTGCCCAGGTCGCCCTGCAGCACATGGCCGAACCAGATGCCGAACTGCGCCGGCAGCGAGCGGTCGAGCCCGAGGCGCGCGCGCAGGTCGGCCAGGCTGGCGGGCGTGGCGAGGTCGCCCAGCAGCAACTGGGCGGGGTCGCCGGGAATCAGCCGTATCAGCACGAACACCGACACCGCCACGATGAGCAGTGTGGGGATCGCCATCGCGATGCGGGAGGCTGCGAAACGGAACATGTGCCGTCTTCCTTGTTGTTGCCGCGAAGTGCGTCAGGCCGGCGACGATACGACGGCACGCATCGCCTGCAGCGCTTCGGCGAAGAAGTCCTGCACGTGCCCGACGCAGGCCATGCCGTTGTGCGGCACGTTGTCGAGCAGGTCGAAGCTGACCTTCACGCCCGCGGCCTCGAAGGAGCGACGCAGCGTTTCCAGCCGCTCGGGCCGGGTGCGGCCGGCATCGTTGGCGCCGGGCATGTAGTACTTGCCGCCTTCGCGGTGCGTGATCTCCCAGGTTTCGATGTCGGCCTTGCCGGCGATCATGTGGACCGGCACGCGGCGCAGGGCCTCGAGGTTCATCGGCTTGCCGAAGCGGCCGGCGAAGTCCTTCGTGCCCACCCACCAGCCTTTCTCGGGGTCGATCAGCGTGACCGAGCCCGGCGCGCCGATCGACACGGCCCACAGCCGCTCGGGGTGCAGCATCGCGAAGCGGTTGGCGAACTGGCCGCCGCCCGAATAGCCGAAGAGGGCGAAGCGGCTGAAGTCGCAGCCGAACTTCTGCGCCACCTCGTCGACCATGTCGAGCAGGATGCGGTCGTAGTGGATGTCGGCCTCGATCAGGTGCTTGAAGCCGTCGCGGTTGCCGTCGCCGCGCACGCCGGCCGGGAACAGCGGGCACAGCACGATGCAGTCGTTCCACTTGGCGAAGCCGCTGAAGGCCTCGCGGTAGTTGACGAAGGCGCGGCCGGTGCCGTGCACCACCACCACCAGCTGCATCGGCCGGGCGCCGGGCTTGCCGATGTGCTCGGGCACGTAGGTGCAGTACGAGAAGCGCGGGTCGCTGCGCGAGGCGTAGATGGTGCTGGGGCCCAGGTCGTAGATCGCGCGGGCGCGCTGGTCGGCAAAGGCGGTGGGGGCTTCGGCGGAAGTGCTGGTAGTCATGGAGGGCGGGGCGGTCAGAGCGTGTATTCCTGGAAATTGCGGGCCTCGTAAGGCTTGCGCGCCACCCACATCACGCGGTTGGCCGCGTCCATGAGCGTGGTGGCGACGGTGGCCGAGATGCTGCTGAAGTCGGCCGGCTTCGGTGTGCGCAGCACGCCGTCGGGCTTGCCGAATTCGTCGGCCAGCGCGGCCTTGATGTGGCTCCAGTCGATGCGGTCTCCGGCGCGGCGCAGGGCGTTTTCCACGCGGTGCTGGCGGTAGATGCTGTCGGGCCGCTGCGGCAGCCCGGGGTCGCGCAGCTTGACGATGGCCGAGGGCGACATCCAGTGGTTGGCGTGCACCAGCAGGTCGTTCTCGGGCAGGGTCCAGAAGATCTCGCCGGGCGAGGTCTCGAGGCTGATGCCCGAGCCATCGTTGCCAGTGGACTGCGCCAGGATCATGTTGTTGGCGCAGTAGCGCTTGGAAGCCCAGATGGTCTTCATCGCCTGCGCGAGGTTGGCGGCCTCCAGCACGCGGCGGCGCAGCAGCACCAGCGGCACTCCGGCGCCTTTCTGGAAGTCTTCGTGGCAGGTCAGCGAATTGCCGGTGAGCGACACGCCGTTGCTGTTGAAGCCGTGCCGCGCCAGCGCGCCGGCCTCGGTGAAGGTGAGCATGTCGGGGCCGCCGGCGTTGCGGATGCGCAGCACGATGCCGGTGTCCACGCATTCCTGGCGCCAGTCCCAGTTGTGGGCGTGCATCAGGCGGCCGGTGGCCGAGCGCGCGGGCAGCACGACGAGGCCGGTGCAGTCGCCGTCTTCCGAAGATGCCGCATTCGCCGCAGGTTCGGTGGAGCGCTTCATGTCGGCATAGCCGAAGAGCATCTCCGTGCGGCAGTTGATCATCACGATGTCTTCGAGCGGCACGCCCGCGCCTTCGGCGATGCCGCGCATCTCTTCCAGGTAACTGGCGTCGTAGGACTCGATCAGCGGCAGCATCGACTGCGCGAGGTGGCGGATGGTGGCGTCGTCGAGGCCGCGGCGGCCGAGCTGGGCGCGATAGAGCGCGACGCCGCCGGCCACGCGCTCGGGCACGGCGCGGCCGTGCTGCAGGCCGCGTTCATGAGGCGTGCCGGAAACATCGACGAGGGGAAAGTATTGAGGGCTGGGCATGGATGTGTGGGCTGGGGTGTTCCTGTCATCCGCCTGCCGTCTGGAGGCGCTATGGCGGTGACCTTGGCCCGCATTGTTTTGCAAGCACAGGAAAAAATAAATTTAAAAAATATTTAGAATTAGTAAAGAAATTATTTCTCTTCCATCGAAGGCGCCAGGGCATGAGCAGCATCCGATTTCTCCGCACCTTCGTGGCCGCGGCCCGCGGCGGTTCCTTCGCCGCGGCGGCCGACCAGGTCGCGCTCACGCAGGCGGCAGTGGGCCAGCAGATGCGCGCGCTCGAGGCGGAGCTGAAGAAGACGCTGTTCGACAAGACCGGCCGCACCATGGTGCTGAGCCCCGCAGGCCATCTGCTGCTGCCGCGTGCCGAGGAACTGCTGGCGCAGTACGAGTCGATGCGGCGCGACCTGCAGGACCAGCGGCAGATCGCCGGCACCATCAAGCTCGGCTCGCTGATCTCGGCGATGGGGCTGCTGTCGAGCACGCTGGCGCACCTCAAGTCGCTGCATCCGCACCTCGAAGTCGAGTTGCGCGTGCGCGAGCAGACGCAGCTGATGCAGGATGTGGTGAGCGGCGAGCTCGACGCGGCCGTGGTCGTCGAGCGGCAATGGCCCGAGGCACCGGGCCTGCTGTGGACGCCGTGCTACGACGAGACGCTCACCGTCATCGCCAATTCGAGCATCGCCGCTCCCGACACCAGCATCGCGAGCCTGTTCGCCACCCATCCCTTCATCCGCTTCGACAGGCGAACGCCGACCGGTGCGCGCATCGACCGCATCCTGCGGCGGCTGCAGCTGGTGCCGAAGGAGTTCCTGGAACTCAACTCGCTGCTGGCCATCGCCGAGCTCGTGCGCAAGAACGTGGGTTTCACCATGGCGCCGCTGCTGAAGAACTTCGACTGGGAAAGCGACCCCGCGCTGTGTGTGCTGCAGCTTCCCGGACGGCCCGTCGCGCGGCGGCTGGGCATGCTGGAAAACGGGCGGCGCAGCCACATCACCAGCGTGGTCCGCGAGGAGATGCTGGAGCATCTGCGGCGCATGAAGAAGCCGGGGGCCTGACTGCAGGGCGCACGACGGACAACGCCGACGCCCGGCATGACCGTCTTCTTACCCACGGTGCGCACGCCGCGCCCAGCATGGAAGCTTCTCAACCGTTCGCAGGAGCAGCACATGCCAAGAGGCGACAAGTCGTCCTATACGGACAAGCAGAAGCGACAGGCCGAGCACATCGAGAAGGGCTACGAGCAGCGTGGCGTCGGCAAAGGCGAAGCCGAGCGCCGCGCCTGGGCCACGGTGAATGCCGAAACCGGCGGCGGCAGGAAGTCGGGCTCCGGCCGAGGCAAGGCCGGGAACCATGGGCCTTCGCGCAAGGGTGGACGGCTGGGCGGTGCCGCTGCCGCGCACCGCACTGCGGCGGAGCGCTCGGCTTCGGCGAAGAAGGGGGCCGCCACGCGCAGGCGCAATGCTGAAAGGCGTTCTGCCTGAATGAACCGGGTGAACCGCTGAAACCCGCCAATGCACTGTCTGAAAAGTGGCTTTCATGCCTCGCAGCCCTGAAAACCGGACATTCATGACCTGTTTCTGGCTCCAGCCTGCCAACTTGCGTTTTCCCGCCACGTGGGCGTGAGCGCAAGAAGCCGGCTTGTTCCGCGACGTTGCATCGAACGCGGGCGCTACGCCGGCAAACGCCGCCGATCCAGCCGTCATTTCGCAAGCCGTCCGGCGGTTTGCCGCCCCGTGAACGCGTCGATACGATCCCGCGCCTTGCCCTCACGAAAGGAATGCGCGGGTGCCTCCAACGACTGCTTTTTCCTCCGGACCTTCGCCCTCCGGCAACGCCGCCTTGCAGCAGCGCAGCCGGCGCCATGTCTGGCATCCATGCACGCAGAGCATCCGCCTCGAAGCGGTGCCGCCGCTGCCCATCGCTAGGGGCGAAGGCGTCTGGCTGACCGACCATGAAGGCCGGCGCTATCTCGACGCCACCAGCTCGTGGTGGGTCAATCTCTTCGGCCATGCGCATCCTGCGCTCAACGCCGCGCTGAAGGACCAGCTCGACAAGTTGTCGCACGTGATGCTGGCCGGCTGCACGCACGCGCCTGCCGTGGAACTGGCGGAGCGCCTGTCCGCGCTCACGGGTCATTCGCTGGGCCATTGCTTCTACGCCTCCGACGGCGCCTCGGCGGTGGAGATCGCGCTGAAGATGAGCTTTCATTTCTGGCGCAACGCGGGCCGAAGCGGCAAGCGCGGCTTCGTAGCGCTCAAGCGCGGTTACCACGGCGAGACGCTGGGCGCCCTGCACGTGACCGACGTGCCGGTGTTCCGCGACGCCTACGCGCCGTTGCTCGCGAATGCGCGCCTCGTCGCGTCGCCCGACGCGCGCGACGCCCGGCCGGGCGAGAACGCCGCCGCAGTCGCCCGCCGCGCCGCCGCCGAACTCGAAGCGCTGCTGGCCGAGCGGCACGACACCATCGCCGCCGTGATCGTCGAGCCGCTGGTCCAGTGCGCCACCGGCATGGCGATGCACGATCCCGAGTACCTGCGGCTGGTGCGTGCCCTGTGCGACCGCTTCGGAGTGCACCTCATCGCCGACGAGATCGCGGTGGGCTGCGGCCGCACCGGCAGTTTCTTCGCATGCGAGCAGGCGGGCATCTGGCCCGACTTCCTGTGCCTGTCGAAGGGCATCAGCGGCGGCTATCTGCCGCTGGCGCTGGTGATGACGCGCGACGCCATCCACGACGCCTTCATCGACGACGACGCGGCGCGCAGCTTCCTGCATTCGCATTCGTACACCGGCAATGCACTGGCCTGCCGCTCGGCGGTGGCCACGCTCGATCTGTTCGAGTCGGAAGACGCCCTGCGGCGCAACCGCGACCGCGCGGCGCGGCTGCTGCAGCGGCTGCACGACGGACTCGAAGGCCAGCCGGTCGATCACCTGCGTCAGCGCGGAATGATCACCGCCTTCGACGTGCGCGAGCCCGGTGCGCGCTTTGCCGAGCGCTTTCACATGGCGGCGCGTGCTCAGGGGCTGCTGATGCGGCCGATCGGCAACACCGTGTACCTCATGCCGCCGTATGCGATCAGCGACAGCGAGATCGACCGGCTGGTCGACGGCACGCTGGCCACGCTCGACGCCACCATGGCGACGAACCCGAACGAAGGAGCCCGCGATGTTGCGCTTGCTTGACCGCCTGAAGGACGAGATCGACGGGCTCGACGCCCAGTCGCTGCGCCGCCGCAGGCAGATTGCCGAAACCGCCTGCGCCCCCGAGCAGACCCTGACGCTGGCCGGCGCGACCGCACCGCGCACCATGCTCGGCTTCAGCAGCAACGACTACCTCGGCCTCGCCGCGCACCCCGCGCTGGCGAAGGCACTGGCCGAAGGTGCCGCGCTGTACGGCACGGGCAGCGGCGGCTCGCACCTGATCCTCGGCCACTCGCGCGCCCACGCGCAGCTCGAAGAGCGGCTCGCGGACTGGATGTCGCCCTTCATCCCGCAGGCGCGCAGCCTGTTCTTCTGCACCGGCTACATGGCCAACCTCGCGGTGCTGTCGGCGCTTGGCGGGGCCGATGCCGTGATCTTCTCGGAGTCGCTCAACCACGCCTCGCTGATTGACGGCGCGCGGCTGGCCAAGGCGCGCGTCGAGCGCTATCCGCACTGCGACGTGGCCGCGCTCGACGCGCAGCTTGCCGCCTGCGACGCGCCGGTGAAGCTCATCGTGAGCGACGCGGTGTTCAGCATGGACGGCAACATCGCGCCCGTGGCCGAGCTGCTCGCGCTGGCGGAGCGGCACGACGCCTGGCTGGTGATCGACGACGCGCACGGCTTCGGCGTGCTGGGCGCCACGGGGCGCGGCGTGCTGCAGGCCCTGAGCCTGCGCTCGGAGCGGCTGGTGCTGGTCGGCACGCTGGGCAAGGCTGCGGGTGTGTCGGGTGCCTTCGTGGCGGCGCATCGCACCGTCATCGACTACCTGGTGCAGCGTGCCCGGCCGTACATCTTCACCACGGCCGCGCCGCCGGCGGTGGCGCACGCGCTGCTTGCGAGCCTTTCGCTGATCGAGGGCGAGGAGGGCGCCGAACGCCGTGCGCGGCTGCGTGCTCGCATCGCGCAGCTGCGCCGGGGGCTGAAGGCCGTTCTGCCGGCGGATGGCAGCGCGTGGCTGGCGGAGTCGCCCACCGCGATCCAGCCGCTGATCGTGGGCGACAACGCGCGCGCGATGCGGATGATGGCGCAGCTCGATGCGCACGGCCTGCGCGTCGGCGCGATCCGGCCGCCGACCGTGCCGGCAGGCACTGCACGGCTGCGCATCGCGCTGTCGGCAAGCCACAGTGAAGCGGACGTCTCGCGGCTGCTCGATGCCCTGGGCGAAGCCCTCGCGCAGCCGGCGAAGGAAGCCGCATGACGCGCAAGGCCTGGTTCGTGACGGGCACCGACACCGGCATCGGCAAGACGCTCGTCAGCAGCGCCATGCTGAGCCTGCTGGCCGGCTCGGGCCTGCGCGCGGTCGGCATGAAGCCGGTGGCTGCGGGGTTGGAGGAAATCGATGGCGAATGGCGCAACGAGGACGTGGAGCAGCTGCACGCAGCCGGCAACGTCAGTGCACCACTGGCGCTGCGCTGCCCGTACCTGCTGCGCGCGCCGATGTCGCCGCACCTCGCGGCAAGGCAGGAGGATGTGCGCATCGAGCTGCAGCCGCTGCTCTCGGCTTTCGATGAGCTTTCAGAGCGCGCCGACGCGGTGGTGGTGGAGGGCGTGGGCGGCTTCTGCGTGCCGTTCTGCGACGACCTCGACAGCGCCGACCTCGCGGTGGCGCTCGGCCTTCCGGTGATCCTCGTGGTCGGCTTGCGGCTGGGCTGCCTCAATCACGCGCTGCTTAGCGCCGAGGCGATCCGCGCGCGCGGCCTGGTGCTGGCTGGCTGGGTGGCGAGCATGGTCGATCCGTCGATGCTCGCGCCGCAGGCCAACCTGCAGACGCTGCGCGCGCGGCTCGGAGCGCCGTTGCTCGGCATCGTGCCGCACCTGGAAAGGCCTGATGCGGCCGGCGCGGCCCGCCACATCGACCTGCGCGCGCTGCGGGCGACGGCGGCCCACGCCGCGCGCCGTACCGCGTCGGAGGCCGCAGCTTCAGCCGCGTTGGCCTGATTCCGCGAGCCGCTTGCCGCGCACGCCGCCCTGGCGTTCGAGCATCCAGCCCGGGTACTCGGCCGGCAGCGCGCTCACCTTGTCGAGCGTGGCGAGTTCGTCGGCCGTGAGCTTGATGGCGGTGGCGGCGATGTTGTCGTCCAGCTGCTCGGTGCGCTTGGCGCCGATGATCACGCTGGTCACCACCTGCTGGTGCAGCAGCCACGCCAGTGCGATCTGCGCGACCGACACGCCGCGTGCCTCGGCCAGCCCGCGCATCACGTCGATGCAGTCGTAGGCGCGCTCGACGTTCACCGGCGGAAAGTCGAAGGTGGTGCGGCGGCTGCCTTTCTCCGCCTCGGTGTCGCGGCCGTACTTGCCGCTCAAGAGGCCGCCGGCCAGCGGGCTCCACACCATCAGGCCGACGTTCTCGCTGCTCAGCAGAGGCACCAACTCGCGCTCGAGGTCGCGCCCGGCGATGGTGTAGTAGGCCTGCAGCGATTCGAAGCGCGCCAGCCTGTCGCGCTCGGCGATGCCCAGCGCCTTCGCGATCTGCCAGGCCGCCCAGTTCGACACGCCCACATAGCGCACATGGCCCTGGCGCACGAGGTTGTCCAGCGCGTGCACGGTTTCCTCGATGGGCGTGACCGGGTCGAAGCCGTGGATCTGGTACAGGTCGATGTGGTCGAGCTGCAGGCGCTGCAGGCTGGCCTTCACGCCGTCCATGATGTGAAAACGCGAGGCGCCGGCCGAGTTGACGCCCTTGCTGCCGGTCTCGCCCAGCACCTTGGTGGCCAGCACGAAGCTGTCGCGCGGCACCTTGAGGTTCTTCAGCGCCTGGCCGGTGATGACTTCCGACTGGCCTTCGGAATACACGTCGGCGGTGTCGATGAAGTTGATGCCGGCGTCCAGCGCGCGACCGATCAGCCCCTCGGCCTCGGACTGCTGCAGGTTGCCGATCTGGCCCCAGATGCCGGAGGAGCCGCCGAAGGTCATGGTGCCGAGGCAGAGTTCGGAAACGAAAAGGCCTGTGCGGCCGAATTTGCGGTATTGCATGGAAAGGTTCCTTTGCGGAAAGACGGGAGCGCAAGCGAAGCGGCGCCGAAAAAGTATCCCGCCGGCCTCCTGCCCGAGGCGAGTGCGTTCCTGCAAAGTATTTGCCTGATTCTCCAGACCTCCCTTGCGGCGCGTGCGAAGCGGGGGGAGGAGCGCTAAGCTCCGATCCGCTCATTCCTCCAAGGTGGCCACCTGTCCGTTTCCGTGGCTCCATCGTGACAAGGCTTTCGAACATGTCCGACGAAACTCCCGAAATCGCCGCAGCAATTGCCCAGCCGATGCCGCTGGAACCCGAACTCGACGCAGCCCGCCAGGAACTGGTGGCGCTGATCGAGCACATCACCCAAGGCCAGGAAGGCACCGTCATCACCGCCGTGCCCGGCCTGCAGGTGTTCTGCATCCGCAAGCCCGAAGGGCCCAAGCACGGCTTCGCGTCCCCGGCGCTGGGCCTGATCGCGCAGGGCTCCAAGCGGATCATCGTGGGCGACGACATCTACGTGTACGACCCGATGCATTACCTCGTCACCTCGGTCGACCTGCCGGTATGCGGCCAGGTGTGCGTGACGAGCGAGAACGAACCGTACCTGGGCGTGCGGCTGGAGCTGGCCCTTGACGAGATCGGCGACCTCATCGGCGACGAGAAGCTGCCCGCCAAGGCCAACGCGCCGGCCTCGCGCGGCATGTACGTCAACCGCATCGCCATGCCCGTGCTGGAGCCGGTGCTGCGCCTGCTGCGGCTGCTCGACACGCCGGAAGACGTGCCCATCGTCGCGCCGCTCATCAAGCGCGAGATCATGTATCGCCTGCTGGTCAACGGCGAGGGCGCGCGGCTGCGGCAGATCGCGCTGCAGGACAGCCACACGCAGCGCATCACCAAGGCCATCAGCGCGCTGCGCATGAACTACGCCCAGTCGCTGCGGGTGGAAGACATGGCGCGGGCGGTGCACATGAGCGTGTCGTCGTTCCATCATCACTTCAAGGCCGTGACCGCCATGAGCCCGCTGCAGTACCAGAAGCAGCTTCGCCTGCAGGAGGCACGGCGGCAGATGCTGATTGCCGGCGCCGACGTGGCGAGCGCGGCGCACAACGTGGGCTACGAGAGCACCTCGCAGTTCGCGCGCGAGTACGGCCGCATGTTCGGCGCGCCGCCGCTGCGCGACAAGCGCCGCTGGCTCGGCGAGGCGGGCAACGACGCGATGGGCGCCGCGGCTTCGATGGAAGCGGCCTGAAGCACGGAGGTCGCAGGCAGGTTGCCTTCTAGCACTTGCTGCGATTTCTTGCGCTGACGTGACCATGCACGTCCGACGGAATTTCGCTATTGTTTTGTTCGCTGCAGCAACCCGCCCGTCCGGGCGGGAGAACTCAACAACACGGAGAAATGCATGCTTTGGGAAAAGAAGCTGGCGCAGTGGAGCGCCGCCGTCCGCGCACGCGCCAACCTGCCGGCGCGGCTCACCTTGTGGGACGGCCAGTCCTATGACTTCGGCAACTTCAGCGGGCCTTCGGTCACGCTGCACGTGAAGTCGCCGGCCGCGCTGTCGCTGATGCTGCAGCCCACGCTCGACAACCTGGGCGAGGCCTACGTCAAGAGCAAGATCGACATCGAGGGCAAGCTCAGCGACGTGATCGACATCGCCTACGGCCTCGCCAGGACGTCGATCGACAAGCCGAGCGGCGCGCTGCAGAACATGGCGCGCTACTTCACGCACACCAAGTCGTCGGACAAGAAATCCGTCCAGTACCACTACGACGTTTCCAACGAGTTCTATCAACTCTGGCTCGATCCGAACATGGTGTATTCGTGCGCCTACTTCGAGAACGGCGACGAAGATCTCGCCACCGCGCAGCTGAAGAAAATAGACCACATCCTCACCAAGATCGAACTCAGGCCAGGCCAGACGCTGCTCGACATCGGCTGCGGCTGGGGCGCGCTGGTGATCCGCGCGGCGCAGAAGTTCGGCGCGCGCTGCGTGGGCGTCACGCTGTCGCAGAACCAGTTCGACCTTGCGACCGAGCGCGTGCGCGCCGCGGGGCTGCAGGACCGCATCGAGATCCGCCTGCAGGACTACCGCGACGTGACCGGCCAGTTCGACCGCATCACCAGCGTCGGCATGTTCGAGCACGTGGGCCGCAAGAACCTGCCCGACTATTTCAAGCGCGTGCAGCAGCTGCTGGCCGACGACGGCGTGGTGATGAACCACGGCATCACCTCGTCCGACCCCGAGGGCGGCGGCGTGTCGTACGGCGGCGGCGACTTCATCGACCGCTATGTGTTTCCCAACGGCGAGCTGCCGCACATCAGCCTCGCGCTGCAGGCCATGCAGCAGGGCGGCCTCGAAGCCTTCGACGTGGAGAACCTGCGCCGCCACTACGCACAGACGCTGCGCTGCTGGAGCGACGCCTACGAAGCCAACAGCGAGAAGGCGCGCGCCCTGGTCGACGAGGAGAAGTTCCGCATCTGGCGCATCTACCTCGCGGGCTGCGCCTATGCCTTCGAGAACGACGACGTGGCCATCTACCAGATCGTCGGGCGCAAGGCGGGCAGGGTGGCGAAGACGCTGCCGTGGTCGCGCCGCTACATCTACGACAGCACTTCGGCACTGAATGGGGGCTGAGCGCAGGCGCATGGAGGCGGCACGAGAGCCTGAGTGCCAGACAGGGACTCGTGCCGTCTATAGCATGCACCGCTCATGACCTCCACGAACAGAACAACAAACCGCCCGCTGGTCATCGCCGCCATCATGGCCTCCATGGCGATGGTGGCCATCGAAGCCACCATCGTCTCCACCGTGATGCCGCAGATCGCCTCCGAACTGGGCGGTCTGCATCTCTACAGCTGGGTGTTCGCATCGTTCCTGCTGGCACAGACCGCGATGACGGTGGTGTTCGGCAAGCTCTCCGACCTGTACGGCCGCAAGCCCATCATGTTCGTGGGCATCGCGGTCTTCGTCATCGGCTCTGTGCTGGCGGGCTTCTCGGGGTCGATGCCGGCCATGATCTGCTTCCGGCTCATACAGGGCATCGGCGCGGGTGCGATCCAGCCTGTGTCGCTCACCATCGTTGGCGATCTTTATCCGGTGCGCGAGCGTGGCAAGGTGCAGGGCTGGCTTGCGAGCGTGTGGGCGGTGTCGGCGGTGGTGGGGCCGATGATCGGCGCGCTCATCGTGCAGAAGCTCTCGTGGGCATGGATCTTCTGGGTCAACGTGCCCATCGGCCTGGCTGCCGCGGCGGGCTTCTGGCTCTTCCTGCACGAGGCGCCTACGGTGCGGCGCTCGTCCATCGACATGGTGGGGGCGGTGCTCTTCACCATCGGCATCGCGGCGCTGATGATTGCGCTCACCGAATTCGGCGTGGGCAACTCGGGCGTGGCGCTCGCGTGGGCCGGGTTGTTCGTTGTCACGCTCGTACTGTTCATCGCGCAGGAGCGCCGCGCGGCTGACCCGATGGTGTCGCTGCGCCTGTGGGGCGCACGCATGATCGCGACCGTGAATGGCGCGGCCATGCTCGCCGGCATGGTGCTGATCGGCATCACCACCTTCCTTCCGATGTACGTGCAGGTGGTGCTGGAGCGCTCCTCGGTCACGGCCGGCCTCACGCTCACGATGGTGATGCTCGGCTGGCCCATCGGCGCGACGCTGACCTCGCGCACTTTCCATCGCATCGGGCTCTGGCGCATGGTGGTAGCCGGCGCCGCGCTGATTCCGGTGGGCACCTCGACGTTCGCTCTGCTGGGCTCTGGCAGCTCACCGGTGCTTCCCGCAGTCGGCTCTTTCATCATCGGCCTTGGCATGGGCGTGATGAGCCTGAGCTCGCTGATCCTGATCCAGGAAGGCGTGGAGCTTTCGCAGCGCGGCGTTGCCACGGCCTCGAACGTGTTCTCGCGCAACCTCGGCAGCGCGCTGGGCGCGGCCTTCTTCGGCGCGGTCTTCAATTTCGGGCTCACGCATGGCGATGGCCGGCCGATGTTCAGCGACGAGCAGCTGCGCATGCTGCTGCAGGGCGTGCACGGCTCCGTCGCAGGGGATGCGGGCATCCGGCTCGCGCTGGGCGGCTCGCTGCATCTCACCTTCCTGATGATGCTCGTGGTGAGCCTGGGCGTGATCGCCCTGGCCTTGCTGCTGCCCAAGGAAGGGTTGGAGAACCACTCGGTCGGGGCGGGGAAGCCCGCGCCGAAGTAGCCCGCCCAGGTAGCCCGCTTCAGGGCGCCTGAAGCGACTTCTTCATGTACGCCAGGTAGAAGCCGGGCGCGTAGTCATCGATGCGGGCGTATTCCTCGTAGCCCTGCTTCAGGTAGAAGCCGCGCGCCTGCCATTCGAAGGTGTCGAGCTTCGCATTCGTCGCGCCCAGCGCGACGGCCTGCCGCTCGGCTTCGGCCAGAAGGCGGCTGCCGAGGCCCGCGTCCCGGGCGTCTTCTTCCACGAAAAGCACTTCGATGTTGAGCCAGTACAGGAAGACGAAGCCGCGCAGCCCGCCCAACAGGCGGCCGTTCTGATCCCTCGCGTTGAGGCGGATGTACTTCTGCTCGGGATACTCGCCGACGAAGCCGTAGTTGTAGTGGCGCAGCTTGCGGCCGAGTTCGCCAGAGCGAAGCTCTTCGTCGGTGGCCGGCGAGATGGTGATGTTCATGGCGGTCGCTACCCCGGTCTTGCGGAGGCGGCATTCTGCCCGCGCCTGCGCAAGCCGCATATCGATTCACGCTTTCCTTCTTTGCGCCTCGCGTTCCCCATCGATATGTTTCCGTGCCGTATACGCACGCCTGTGCCGTGGGCATGATTGCGTCCGCGCGCCTGCACGGGCATCCTCGAAAAAAACACCTCCATTCATCCACAGTCACGACACGCCCATGACCTACCACGCCGACTCCAAGCGCTACGACGCCATTCCCTACCGCCGCGTCGGGCGCAGCGGGCTCGTGCTGCCCGCCATCTCGCTCGGGCTCTGGCACAACTTCGGGGACACCACCTCCATCGCCACGCAGCGCCAGCTGTTGCGCACCGCCTTCGATCTGGGCATCAACCACTTCGACCTGGCCAACAACTACGGCCCGCCCTACGGCAGCGCCGAGACCAACTTCGGCCGCCTGCTGCGCGAAGACTTCAAGCCGTACCGCGACGAGCTCATCATCTCGAGCAAGGCCGGCTGGGACATGTGGCCCGGCCCCTACGGGCAGGGTGGCGGTTCGCGCAAATACGTGCTCGCGAGCCTCGACCAGAGCCTGAAGCGCCTGGGCGTGGACTACGTCGACATCTTCTATTCGCACCGCTTCGATCCGCACACGCCTCTGGAGGAAACGGCTTCAGCGCTGGCCCAGGCCGTTCAGCAGGGCAAGGCGCTGTACATCGGCATTTCTTCTTACTCGGCCGGCAAGACGCGCGAGATCGCCGCGCTGCTGCGCGAGTGGAAAGTGCCGCTCTTGATCCACCAGCCGGCCTACAACCTGTTCAACCGCTGGATCGAGAAAGACCTGCTCGATGCCACCGGCGAGCTGGGCGCGGGCGTCATCGCATTCACGCCGCTCGCGCAGGGCCTGCTGACCGACAAGTACCTCAACGGCATCCCGGCCGACGCGCGCATCAACCGGCCCGGCGGCGGGTCGCTGAAGCAGGAGCACCTGTCGGAGGCCAATGTCGAGCGTGCCCGCGCGCTCAACGAGATCGCCCGTCGTCGCGGCCAGACGCTGGCGCAGCTCGCTCTGACGTGGACGCTGCGCGACCCGCGCGTCAGCTCGGCGCTGATCGGCGCGAGCCGGCCCGAGCAGATCGTCGACAACGTGGCGGCGCTGTCGCATGCGCCGCTGAGCGCGGAGGAGCTGGCCGAGATCGACAAGCATGCGGTGGAAGGCGGCGTGAACCTCTGGGAGAAGCCTTCGACGGACTTCGCCTGAGCCGGGCTCATTGCGAACCGCATCAGGTAACTTGGAATCCGTCTTTGGAAAAAGCAGGTGCGCTTTGCAGAATCGGGCGAAGCATTCATCCGATTCCGATTCCGATTCCGAGTCTGTCCTGCCATGCAACTGCGCACCCACTACGTTTCCCCGGCCGCACAGGCCCATCATGTTCTCGCCGTGACGGCCAAGGCCTGGCGCGTTCCACCAAGTTCGCCGCACGCGGTGGCGCGCCGGGCGCCCTACGGCCATGTGCCGGTGAGGGCGCTGCGGCGGCTGCATGCGGCAGCCTTGCTGACCCTGCTGCCGCATTCGTGGTGAGCCGGTGCCAGGGCCCTGAACCTGGATGCAGAGAGGGAGAAGAAGGATGAGATGCTGATCGTTCTCGGTGGCTTGCCTGGCACTGGCAAGTCCACCATCGCGCGCGAACTCGTCGCGCACCTTGGCGCGGCGTACCTGCGCATCGACACCATCGAGCAGGCGCTGCGCTCGACTGGCGCGTTGGCTGGTGACGTAGGGCCGGTCGGCTACGTCGTGGCCTGTGAACTGGCCCGCTCCAATCTTTCGCTCGGGCAGGCGGTCGTGGCCGACTGCGTCAATCCCTTGCCCGTTACCCGCGAGGCATGGCGTGCCGTTGCGGCGGATGCCTCTTCGCGCATCGTCGAGGTCGAAGTCGTCTGCTCCGACGTGGCCGAGCATCGGCGCCGCATCGAGCAGCGCAGCATCGATGTGCCGGGCCTTGTGCCGCCGACCTGGGAGGCCGTGCAGCGGCACGACTACGCGCCGTGGAGCACGCAGTGCCTCGTCGTCGATACCGCGATCGTCGGCGTGCCAGAAGCCGCGCAGTTAATTCTTTCGCACGCACGCGACTGAGCATCCAGCAGATATCGATATAGAAATTCGGCGCAAGCGATGCGCGCGATGCCCAAGAGAATTTGAAGCAATTCTTTCAAGGGCTTTTCCCGCCGCACATCGTGTCCTATTCGCTGTCCCTGCTCGACAAGAGCCTGATTCCCGAAGGCGCCGACGCCGCACAGGCGTTCCAGCACACCATCTCGCTTGCGCAGAGCGCCGAGCGGCTGGGCTACCGGCGCTACTGGCTCGCCGAGCATCACGGCAACAGGAACTACGCGGGATCGGCACCCGAGGTGCTTGCAGCGCATGTGCTTGCCAAGACGTCACGCATCCGCGTGGGCACCGGCGGCGTCATGCTGCAGCATTACAGCCCGTTCAAGGTGGCGGAGACTTTCCGCGTGCTGGCCTCGCTGGCACCGGGCCGCGTGGACCTGGGCATCGGCAAGGCGCCCGGCGGCCCGCCGCTGACGAGCAAGGCGCTGCAGTGGCTGCACGATCCGGAAAAGAAGAAAGCAGAAGACTTCGGCGTGCGCCTGTCCGAGCTCGATGCCTTCCTGCATGACGGCATCGCCTCTGGCCACGAGCTGGCAGGTGCCGCCGCCACGCCCAACCCGCCGCAGTTGCCGCAGCGTGTGCTGCTCGGCGGCAGTTCCGAGAGCGCGGTGCTCGCGGCGCGCCTCGGCTGGCAGTTCGTCTATGCGGGGCATTTCAACGGCGACCCGGTGAATCTCGCGCAGTCGCTGGAGGCCTATCGCACGGAGGCGGGGCGCGCACCCTTGCTCGCGCTCTTCGCCTTCGCCGCCGAGACGCACGAGAAGGCAGCCGAACTCGTCGGCGCCTTGCGCAGCTTCCGCGTGCACTTGCCGACGGGCCAGAGCGTCAACCTGCCGAGCCTCGAAGCCGCGGCCGAGTTCGCGCGCCAGGCCGGCGTCAGCGACTACCGCACCGAAGAACGTCGCCCCCACGTGATCGCCGGCACCGGCGAAGAGGTGCGCGATGCACTCGACGCACTGAGCGAGCAGTACGGCATCGAGGAGTTCGTCATCGACATCCCGGTGGCCGGCTTCGCTGAGCGCCATGCATCCGTCGAGTTGCTTGCGAAGGCGCGCGAGACGGCTGCAGTGCCGGCCTGAGTCTCCCTGTTTTCCTTTTCCTTTCCATCGAGCGAGCGATCGTCATGAGCGACAACAACATCAGGTTCGGCGTCATGCTGCAGGGCGCCGGCAGCCACATGAACTCCTGGAAGCATCCGGGCGGGCCGGCCGATGCCAGCGTCAACCTCGACTTCTTCGTGCGCACCGCGCAGAAGGCGGAAGCGGCAGGCATCGCCTTCGCGTTCGTGGCGGACGGGCTCTACATCAACGAGAAGTCGATCCCGCATTTCCTCAACCGCTTCGAGCCGATCTCGATCCTCTCGGCGCTGGCGACCGTGACCTCGAAGATCGGCCTCGCGGGCACGATCTCCAGCTCGTACAGCGACCCGTTCACCGTGGCGCGCCAGTTCGCCTCGCTCGACCTCATCAGCGGCGGCCGCGCTGGCTGGAACGTCGTGACCACGCCGCTCGAAGGCAGCGCGAAGAACTACAGCCGCGCGCACCCCGAGCACGCGCTGCGCTACGAAATCGCCGACGAATACCTGGCCGTGACGCAGGGCCTGTGGGACAGCTGGGACGACGACGCCTTCGTGCGCGATCGCGAGAGCGGCCGCTTCTTCGACCGCGACAAGCTGCACACGCTCGATCACAAGGGGCGTTTCTTCCAGGTGGCGGGGCCATTGAACATCCAGCGCTCGCCGCAGGGCCAGCCGGTGATCTTCCAGGCCGGCTCGTCGGACGCGGGCATCGGTCTGGCCGGCAAGTACGCGGATGCGGTGTTCACGCATTCGCCCTCGCTGGAGGACACGCGCAGCTTCCTTCGCCAGGTGAAGGCCAGTGCGGTCGCGCAGGGCCGGCAGGCCGGCGACGTGAAGATCTTTCCCGGCATCGGCCCCGTCGTCGCCGCCACCGAGGAAGAGGCCGAGGCCAAGTACCGCGCCATCCGCGAGCTGCTGACCATCGAGGAAGCGCTGGCCTATCTCGGCCGCTTCTTCGACCACCACGACTTCAGCCAGTACCCGCTGGATGCACCGTTCCCCGAACTGGGAGAGATCGGCCGCAACAGCTTTCGCTCGACTACCGACCGCATCAAGGCCAACGCGAAGGCCAAGGGCCAGACGTTGCGCGAGGTGGCGCTCGAAGTGGCCACGCCGCGCACGCAGTTCGTGGGCACTGGCGAGCGCATCGCCGACGAGATCATCCGCTGGGTGGACGAGGGCGCGGCCGACGGCTTCATCCTCGGCTTCCCGGTGCTGGGGCAGGGCCTGGACGACTTCATCGAGTTCGTGATTCCGGTGCTGGAGGCGCGCGGGCGCTACCAGCGCGAGCTGCCCGGCCAGACGCTGCGAGACCACCTGGGGCTGCCGCGCAAGGCGAGCCGCTACGTGACCCAGGAAGTCACGCCAGCAGTGCAGAAGGCTGCCTGATGAGCGAACAGTTCCTCTACACCACGCCGCTCGACCCGCGCGCGAAGCCGCTGATCGAGGGCCTGACCTTCGAGTACGACAGCCGCTATGGCGACGTGATGCGCGAGCCGGGCCAGCCGCGCGAGATCGACCGCTATCCGGCAGAGATGTTCGCGCCGGCGCGGGGCGGCAACTTCGTGCTGCTGCTGCGCGACGGGGTGGCGATCGGTGGCGGTGCGTTCATGCGCCATGACGAGCGCACGGCGGAGCTCAAGCGCGTGTGGACGCACAGCGAGCTGCGGCGCCAGGGCCTGGCCAGCAAGGTGCTCGCCGAGCTGGAGGCGCAGGTGCTGCGGCAGGGCTACGAGCGCATCTACCTGACGACAGGCTTCCGCCAGCCGGAGGCCGTGGGGCTGTATCTGGGCCATGGCTACACGGCGCTGTTCGATCCGCCCGTCGACCCCGAGACACCGCGCAAGCTGCCATTCGAGAAGCACCTGGACACCGGGCGCAATCACGTCCGTCCCGTCGCGCAGCAGATCGAGGCGGTGCAGCGATGAACACCACCGTTCTGGACGCCGCCGCCGAGCCGCGAAGCCCCGCGCCGGTTCGCGCACCGCAGCGCGCCGTGCCCGCACCGGCTCCCGCCAACGGCGACTACTCGCACTTCCGCGTCGTGCCGGCCCGCTACCCGGCGCGCACGGCCGGCACCGTCTTCGCGCTGCTGGTCATCGGCATCGTGCTGCACTCGACGCTCACCAATCCGCGCTGGGGCTGGGGCGTGTTCGCGCAATGGTTCTTCGCCGAGCCGGTGCTCGCGGGCCTGGGCCGCACGCTGCTGCTGACAGCGCTGGGCGCGCTGCTGGGCTTCTTCTTCGGCACAGCCCTGGCACTGGCGCGGGTGTCGCGCTCGCCGCTGCTGGAGCGGCTCGCATGGGTGTTCACCTGGCTCTTCCGCTCGGTGCCGGTGATCGTGCTGCTGCTGATCATCAACAACCTCGGCTACCTGTACGAGACGGTGACGCTGGGCATTCCGGGCACCGACGTCACCTTCTTCTCGTACCCGACCACGCAGCTCATCAGCCCCTTCGTGGCGGCGCTGCTGGGCCTCACGCTGAACCAGGCCGCCTTTGCATCGGAGATCGTGCGCGGCGGCATTCTCTCGGTGGAGCAGGGGCAGCTCGAGGCGGCGGCGGCGCTGGGGCTGTCGCGCACGCGGCAGTCGTTCCGCATCGTGCTGCCGCAGGCGATGCGGACCATATTGCCCACCGCCTTCAACGACATCATCGGGCTGGCCAAGGGCACGTCGAACCTCTACATCCTGGCGCTGCCCGAGCTGTTCTACACGATCCAGATCATCTACCGGCGCAACCTGGAAGTGATTCCGCTGCTGATGGTGGCGACGGTGTGGTACCTCATCATCCTCACGGTTCTGTCGGTAGTGCAGCACTACGTGGAGCGGCATTTCTCGCGCGGCGCGCTGCGCAATCCACCGAACTCCTGGCTTGGCTGCGTGGTGCGCGGGCTGTGGCGCTCGAAGGCACCGACAGCGGTGCCGGTGGCCGAGGCGCCTGCCGCCGATGCCCCCGCGCAGGTGCCGCGTTGGACCGATCCGCTCACGCAGGGCGGCGAGGTCACGATCCACGGCGTGTCGAAGAGCTTCGGTGCGCTCAAGGTGCTCGACAACGTGACGCTGACGGCGCCGCAGGGCAGCGTGACGGTCATCCTCGGCCAGTCGGGTTCGGGCAAGTCGACGCTGCTGCGCGCCATCAACCACCTGGAGCGCGTGGACGACGGCTTCATTGCCATCGACGGCGAGCTCATCGGCTACCGCCGCGACGCGGACACGCTCTACGAGCTGCACGAGAAGGAGATCCTCAAGCGCCGCGTCGACGTGGGCATGGTGTTCCAGAACTTCAACCTGTTCCCGCACCTCACGGTGCTGGAGAACATCGTCGAGGCGCCGGTGTCCGTGCGCGGCCTGCCGCGCGCCGAGGCCGAGGCGCTGGCCTCGGAGCTGCTGGTGCGGGTGGGCCTGGGCGACAAGACGCATGCCTATCCGCGGCAGCTTTCGGGCGGGCAGCAGCAGCGCGTGGCCATTGCCCGCGCGCTGGCGCTCAGGCCCAAGGTGCTGCTGTTCGACGAGCCTACCTCGGCGCTCGATCCTGAACTGGTGGGCGAGGTGCTGGCTGTCATCAAGGAGCTGGCGCGCTCGGGCACCACGCTGGTCATCGTCACGCACGAGATCGGCTTTGCCCGCGAGGTCGCCGACACCATCGTTTTCATGGAGCGCGGCCGCATTCTCGAGACCGGCTCGCCCGACAAGGTGTTCAACGCGCCGGAGCATCCGCGCACAGCCGAGTTCCTGGCCAAGGTCCTTTGATTTTTTCCTTTCCTACTGCATCGCCCCAATGACCCATCGACGAAACATCCTGTTCGTTCTTCTGGCCGCACTGCTCGTGCCGCTCGCCGCATCGGCCCAGCCGGCTCCCGACCTGAGCCCCGAGCAGCCCGGTCGCCCGCGCGCGCAGAAGATCGACGAGGCCGTTCGGCTCGCGAAGGACTTCAAGTTCCAGAAGGAGGGCGTGCTCGTCGTCGGCACCACCACCGGCCGCCTGCCGTTCGCCGCCTACGCGACCGACACGAAGACGCCGGTGGGCAACGCCCCCGACATCGCGCAACTGGTGGCCGACAGCCTCGGGCGCAAGCTCGAGCTGGTGTCCACCGCCTGGGCCGACTGGCCATTGGGCCTGCAGTCGGGCAAGTTCGACGTGGTGGTCTCGAACGTGACCGTGACCGAGGAACGCAAGGAGAAATTCGACTTCTCCACCTATCGCAACGACCAGCTCGGCATCTACGTGAAGTCGGACAGCAAGCTCGGCGCGATCAGGGAGCCGAAGGACATCGCGGGCCTGAAGGTGATCGTCTCCGCCAGTACCAACCAGGAGCAGATTCTTCTGCGCTGGAACCAGCAGAACGTGGCGGCCGGGCTGAAGCCGGTGGAGATCCAGTACTACGACGACGATGTAGTGCAGCGCCTGGCCATCCAGTCGGGGCGCGCCGATGCGTACCTGGGCCCGAACGGCATCGCGGCCTACGAGGCGCGCGACGGCAAGACGAAGCTTGCCGGCCTGTTCTCGGGCGGCTGGCCGCTGAATGCCGAGATCGCCGTCACCTCGCGCAAGGGCTCGGGCATTGCCGAGGCCGTCACGCTGGCGCTGAACACGCAGATCAGGAACGGCAACTATGCCAAGGCGCTGTCGCGCTGGAACCTGGAGTCCGAGGCCATCGAGGTCGCGCGAACCAACCCGCCGGGCCTGCCGAAGAAATGACGGCCATGGCTCTCTTCAAGCACTCCTGGATGGTGCTCGGCTTCGTTGCGCTCACGTTGATCGCCGGTGCGGCCCACGCCGCCGACAAGTTCGACTTCAGCCTCGAGCAGCGCGGCCGCCTGCGCGCGGGCAAGGACGCCGGGGCCGTCAACGCGATTCCGCCGAGCTTCAAGTTCGTGAAGGAAGGCGTTCTGACGGTCGCCATCGCACCGTTCGCGCCGCCCATCTCGACCTACGCCTCCGACGCGAAGACGGTCGTCGGCTTCGACCCCGACTTCGCGCTGCTCATCGCCGATGCACTGGGCCTCAAGCTCGACCTGCAGCCCATCGCCTGGGCCGACTGGCCGCTGGGCCTGAGTTCGGGCAAGTACGACGCGGTGATCTCCAACGTCGGCGTGACGGAGCAGCGCAAGGAGAAGTTCGATTTCTCGACCTATCGCCTTGGCCTGCACGGTTTCTACGTGCGCACCGACAGCGCCATCAAGTCGATCCGCGAGCCGAAGGACGTGGCGGGCCTGAAGCTCACGACCGGCGCCGGCACCAACCAGGAACGCATCCTGCTGGAGTGGAACCGGCAGAACGTCGCGGCGGGCCTGAAGCCTGTCGAGATCCAGTACTACGACGACGATGTGACGCGCACTCTTGCGGTGGTCACCAGGCGGGTCGACGCCAACTTCAACCCGAACGCGCCGCAGGCCTACGAGGCCGCGAAGAACGGCCAGATCAGGCTGGTCGGCACGGTCAACGCGGGCTGGCCGCTGAAGTCGGACGTGGCCATCGCCACGCGCAGGGGCAGTGGCCTCGCCGTGGCGCTGACCACGGCGGCCAACAACCTGATTCGCAACGGCACCTATGCCAAGGCGCTCGCGCGCTGGAGCCTGGCGGAAGAAGCCTTGCCGAAGTCGGAAGTCAATCCGCCCGGCCTGCCGAAGTTCGCCCCATGAGCAGCACCGGCATCCGTCATCTCGCATTCCTGACGCCGGGCAATTACGCCGAGGGCGCCCCGCTGGCCGGCATCGAAGCCGCGCTGAAGCTCTTCGAGTTCGGCGAGAAGCTGGGCTTCGACGGGGCATGGGTGCGCCAGCGCCACCTGGAGCGTGGCGTGTCGTCGGCCGCGACCTTCCTGGCCGCCGCCACGCAACGTACGCGCCGCATCGAGTTGGGTGCTGCGGTGATCCAGATGGGGTACGAGAACCCGTTCCGCCTTGCCGAAGACCTGGCCACGGTCGATGTGCTGTCGCGCGGCAGGCTGCAGGTGGGCCTGAGCGCGGGCGCGCCGCTGCATGGCGCCTTGCTCGGCAACCGCTTCCAAGACGCGGCACCGAACACCGTCGATTTCACGCACAAGCGCGTGGGGCGGCTCAAGGCCAACCTGGAAGACGTGCTGCTGGGTGACGACGAGACGTTCATCGAATCCGCCGGCGGGCGTGTGCGGCCGCGCGTGCAGCCGCATGCGCCGGGACTGATCGACAGGCTCTGGTACGGCGGCGGCTCGCTGCGTTCGGTCGAATGGGCCGGGCGCAACGGCTTCCACCTGCTGCTGGGCAACGTGCTGTCGGGCGAAACCACCGACGACTTCCTGCAGGCGCAGCTGGGTCTGATCGAACGCTACCGCGCCAGCGAAACCGGCGGACGCAGGGGCAGGGTGGCGCTGGGCCGCGTGATCGTTCCGCTCGATGGTGCGGATGCCGCCACGCGCAAGCGCTACCGCGAGTTCGCGGCCGGCCGGGTCGAACGCACGCTGGCGCCGCAGGGCGAGCGACGCACGCTGTTCGCGGGCGATCTCGTGGGCACGTCCGACGAGATCCTGGAGCGCCTGCGCCGCGACCCGGTGCTGCCGCATGTAAGCGAACTGCGGGTGGAGTTGCCCTACAACTTCAGCAGCGGGGAATACGAACAGATATTGACCGACCTGTCGCGCCGCATCGCGCCGGAACTCGGTTGGCGCGCACGCTGAGTTGGAGAAGGAAGTGAGAGGAAACAGGAGTTGAGTTCGAGGTGAGTCGGAGTCGGGTCGCGTGCTTCTCGCAACCCGATGTACGGCTTTGGGCGGGCCCTCGGGCCCGCTTTTTTTAGCCTTGCGCGGTGGACACACCCAGCAGGTAGTCCGTCACCTCGTCCGAGAACACATACCGCCGCCCGCCGACGAGCAGCCAGTCCGGGCTTGCGGGATCGGGCCGCGCGGCGGGCATGCCGTGGGCGACGAGTGCCTGGGCGCAGCCGAGCCAGTCGCCTTCGCCGTCCGGTGGTTCGTTGCACGAAGCCCACGAGAGACCGCCGCATGCGTTGTCGCCGAAGCCGTGCTGTTCTTGCCAGCTTGCGCCGTGCTCCAGCAGGAAGCGGACGAGTCCGGCGTCGCCGCGGAACACGGCCTTGTTGAGCGCCGAGGCGTCCCAGTCGCCGCCGCGGGTTGCGATGGGCCAGCCGAGTTCGACCATCAGCTTCACGGCGCCGGCGCAGCCTTGAGCCGCGAGCTCCGGCAGCTGGCGCAGTTGCGCTTCGGAGAGCGTCCCGACGATGCCGGGGTGGGCGGCCAGGATGCGGCGCGCGGTGGCCTCGTCGCCCTGCGCGCAGGCTGCGACGAAGGCTTCGGCCACGGGAAGCGGGGTGTCATCGCCGGTGGGCTGGAGAAGGTGCGCGACTTCCGGCAGCCCGAAGCGCAGGGCCGCCGTATAGGCGCTGATGCCATCGCTCGTCGTGACCGAAGGGTCCGCGCCTGCCGCCAGCAGGGCCTCGATGTGTGCGGGGGACTTGCGCCGACGGATGGCCCACAGCAGCAGCGAACCCCAGTCGGAGGTGGGTGGGCCCATCGGCGGTTCGTTCGCATTGCCGCCGTGCGCGAGCAACAGCCGGAGCGTTTCCACGTCGTCGAGATCGAGCACGCGATAGAGCGCGTTCGTGCCCGCTATGCGCGCACCGGCGTCGAGCAGCAGCTTCGTGCAGGCCGGGTTCTCCAGCGAGTGATAGAGCGATTCGCCGTCGTTCGGATCGGCGCCCGCATCCAGCAACAGTTTGGTGAGTGCGGGGTCGTGGTTCTGGCCGGCGGCACCATACAGCGCCGAAAGCCGCTCGGTTTCGGTGGGCGTCTCGAGGGAAGCAGGCGGCCAACGGTTGCCGACTGACTGGTTCGGGTCCGCGCCTGCGTCGAGCAGCAGCCTTGCGCAGGCAAGCAGGCGTTCGCGGAAATCGGGCAGCTTCAACAGGCTCGAATGGGCCACGGCAACGAGCGGCGGCAGTGCCAGCGGGCCACTCGGTCGGTTCACCCACGCGGGGTCATGCGCGATGGCTCGGCGCAGCGGCGCTTCATCGCCGATCGCGCAGGCAAGGCTCGGGTCGTCGCCGAGCAGGCCGGGGCTTTCCTCTAGCAGGCGAAGGGCCGCTGCGGGCCGCGCGCGATTGTTGCCGCCGGCGATGTCGCCCGCGTAGACGAGGCGCAGCCAGTAGAGGACGGCCTTCGCGGGGTCTTCGGCCTGCGACCGTCGCGCGAGAACGAAGCCCTGCAGGTCGGCCCAGGATGCGAAGCCGTATTCGCGCGCCAGGCACGACTGGGCGTCGTGCAGGCGCAAGCGGAGTGCCGCTATCTCTGCATCGCTCCTGCCTGCGGCGGCTGGCAGGGCATCGCGGAATCGGGCTGTGGCGGCGGGGTCGTTGCTTCGATGGAGAGCAAGCAGCTCCTTGGCTTGCTTCTTCAAGTGGCCCTGGTCGGGCCGGGCGGGCATGCGCTTCATGTGAACCTCCGTGCATCAGGTGCCGATGACCCGCAAATCCGGCTGCACAAAAGGCGCTTGGATCGTCAAATGAAGGCAAGTGGGTTCAACCCTTCCCGCGGGTCCGGGCGCGGCTTGCAACCGCGGCCCGCATCTTAGCGCGGGGCCGCGGGCTTCAAGCCTGCAGGACGACCGGACCGGCTTCCGCGTCGTTCATCGCCGCCGACGGGTCGCCGCCGCTGGAACGCCAGCTCAGCAAGCCATGCTTCATCGCCTCGCTGATTGCCTGTGTACGCGATTTCACGCCCAGCTTGCGATACAGGCTCTTGAGCTGAGCCTCGATGGTGTTGATGGAGCGGTGCGTGGTTTCGGCGATCTCGCGATTGCTCCATCCGCGCGAGACGTACCACAGCACCCTGAGCTCACGTGCGGACAGCAGTGCCTTCGCTTTCGCTTTTTTCGCAGGTGCGAGAGGCCGGATGACCCCCACGTCGACGTCCATTGCCGCAGGCGCCGGGTGCGCGGGAAATGCAATGGGCCTGAGGATATCGTGCGCCAGCCGCGCGGCGGCCGATGCATTGCCCTGCTCGATGGAGTGCAGCAGCGACGCGAGCTCCGGCTCGCTGACCTTCGTGAACAGTTGGCACAGCGCGTTCGCGACCGCCGCGGCGCTGGCAGCGCGTGCATCGGGTTCGTCGTGGTCCGTCACCAGATGGAGTTCGGGTGGCTGCAGCCTGTGCGCGGCGAGGTTTGCTAGAGAAGAAGAGAGCGGCATCTTGAAGCAGGTTGCTTCGATGCAGGTGGCATTCGGGAAGCCGGTGCACGCACCAATCAAAGCGAGGACGATCGTATTAATTACGACCACCAAGCGCAGCCTGTTTCGCGGTGCGGATGTGTCGTGCTTCACATCCGCGCGCAATCAGCCTGCGATCAGCGCGCGGGCCCCGGCTCCGTGCGCAGCTGTTCCCTGAGGATGCGCCGTATCTCCAGGATGGCCAGCGGGTTCTCCTGCACGCTGTGCGCCGACGGGATCACCAGCTCCGATGCCGCGCCGTCCAGGTGCGCGCTCTCGTACGGCACGATGCCATCGCTCGACAGCGCCTGCGCCACGCCGGGCGTGTCGTTGCCGATGATCGAGTGGAAGCGCACGCGCGGATTCATCGGCAGCCCCGACGACAGCCGCACGAACGGGTCGCGGTCGCTCAGGTTGTCGATGCTGTTCGGAATGCGCAGCGTGCCCTGGTCCTGCCGGGCGGGCGCGATGCGGATCAGCTCGCGCGAGATGTCGCTCAGCTGCCCGAGCATCGCCACCGGCAGCGTGATGAGGTTGGCCACCCAGCGCGAGATGCGGTTGTTGGCGAAGTCGGTGCCGCGGTGCGGCGAGGCGATGAAGATCGCGTCGCTCACCTGCGGCAGCGGCTCGAAGCGCAGGTAGGGGGCGAGCTTTTCCTCCATGCGCCGCTGCTGTGCGCCCTGCATCGGGTAGCTGGCGAGCAGTGCGTCCCAGAGCTTGTCTTCCGACGAAGACACCATCAGCCGCGACAGCACGCCGCCCATGCTGTGGCCGATCAGCGTGATGTTGTTCGAGGCGGGAGCCTTGCCCGTGGGGTCGAAGTGCGCCAGCGTTTGCGTGACGGCTTCGCGGATCGCGAAGTTGTTGATCGGCAGCGGCGCGTTGGTCGGGTAGTAGACCTGCCAGATCTGGTAGCGGCGGCGCAGCGTCTCGTCGCCGAGCACTTCGTTGGCCACGTTGATCCATGCCTCGGGGCTGCTCGCCAGGCCGTGCAGCATGATGACCGTGCGGCGGTTCGGGTCGTAGGGCTGCATCAGGTAGATGCGCGGCTGCGTGAGCCCGTCGCGGCCGCCGAACAGGCTGCGCAGCGCCTGCAGCGCGAAGTCGGAGCGCGCGAGCCACAGGCCGTAGCCGGAGGTGAAGTTCGCGGCCAGCGGCACTTCCTGGCCGGCCAGCTGCGCGTTGGCGGTGCGGTACGGGTCGTAGGCTGCGATTCGCAGCGTGCGCGTGTTCAGCACCTCGGCGAGGCTGGCACCGTCGAACAGCAGCAGCGCGGTGACGGCGGGGAAGGGCATCTCGCGATACGGCGGGCGCTTGTCGGCCTGATCGGCCGGGGCGGCCGGATCGATCCGTGGTGCTTCGTCGTCCGTGCGCTTGCTGTCGGCCGCCACCAGCTCGGCACCGAAACCGTCGCGCCGGTAGGTGTTGCGCAGGCCGGAGAAGGTCAGCGAGGCGGCAGGGATCAGCTCGTCGGGCAGCGGCGTGTCGGCGGGCAGGCGCAGGCCCGAGACGTCGGTCTCGATGCGCCAGTCGCCCACCTTGGGCATTTCCGGCTGTGTGGCATTGCGCGAGCCGTTGCGCCGGATGCCGTGGAACAGGCCGGTGATGGCCTGCTGCACCGCGTAGTTGTAGTAGTCGCGCACCTGTGTCTGTCGGTCCTCGAAGGCTCGGTCGCGCGGCTTGCGGGCGGTGAAGAAGAGGTAGGCATAGGCGTGGCGTGCCGTCTCGAACCAGGCTTCGATGGCGGTGGCGTCGGTCGCGGTGCCGCCCTTTTCTGCCGCGAGCGCCACCTGGAGCCAGACTTCCGACAGCGCGGAGAGGCGCTGCTCGTCGCTGAGGCCCGAGGAGTCGGCCAGTGCGTTGCGGCAGGCCTGGCCGTCCTTGCGGCACAGGTCGGCGTCGGAGCCGATCACGCGCAGCACTTCCTCGGCCGAAGTGCTGAGCCGGCCGGTGGTGAGCACGTCGCCGCGGCGCTGCGCGAGGTATTCGGCCGGCGAGATCGAGCCGACCTTCACGCCCGCACAGCCGGCCAGCAGGACGGCGGCACACAGAAGCGCCGGAAGGGAGAGAAAGCGAGCGCGCATCACTGTGTCGCCTTGAGCGTGTCGACGCCCGGCAGGCCCTGGCGGATCGCCTGCGAGAAGTTCGTGCCCGGCGGTGCCTTGTCGGTGGCAATGGCCCGGTCGGTGATGCGGCCGGCCGCGCGCAGCGCTTCCATGCTGTAGCCGGGCGCGAGGCCGCCCACGTCGAAGAGGTAGTCGGGCAGGTAGCCCGAGGCCAGCAGCCGCCAGTCCATCGGCAGGCCGGGCACGATGCGCTTGGCCAGCGCGTACACGATGGTGGTGCAGTTGGCGGTGATCGTGTTGTAGAAGCTCGGCGCGCGCACCAGCGCGGCGCCTTCGCCGAGGTAGGCGAGGAACAGCGAGCGCATCTCCTGCTGCGGCAGGCGCACGCGGTACATGTAGACGTCTTCGTCGCGCACATTGGTGCGCACTCGCAGGATGTCGTGCTCGTCGGCTGCGACGAGGCTGGTCTCGAACTGCTTGAAGAAGCCGCCGACGGAGGAGAAGCTCTCGCCGCGTTCCTTGCGGATCTCGATGGAGAAGGTGACGAACTGCCCGTCGTCGAAGCCGAAGGACACCAGCGTGTGCGCGATGGCCGGGCCGGTCCAGTACGAGAGCGACACGTCGACAGAGCGCAGGCGGTCGAGGTCGTAGCTGCGCGTTTCCCAGCGCTGGGTGTAGTCGGTGTCGCTGCGCCACTCGAAGTTGCGCACGTTGTCCATCGTGACGATGCTGCCATCGACATGGGCATGCAGCTGGCGCGACACGTCGTCGGCCCACACGCGGTTCTGCGAAGGCAGGATGGTGCCCCACCAGCCGAGCAGCAATGCGAAGCCGACGATGTAGGAGAGCAGGGCGCGTGCGAGCCGTCCGCGCCACAGCAGCACGATGGCCGCAAGGCTGAAGGCGGCCCACAATGCGCCCGCACCGGCTTTGACGGCGACCGGTCCCGGGAACTGGTACCAGAGCGCAAGGCAGGCCCACATCGCCGAGAGCAGCACGACGAGCGATGCCGCGAGGCGGCCGAGAAAGCGCAGGATCATTCGGGTCAACGGAAAGTGAGGCGCGATTATCCCCGCCCGTGTCGCGCCGGCTCCTGTCCCGGCCGGTGGCTCGGAGCGGGCCGCGCCCTACAGCATGTAGGTCACGAGCTTGAAGTCCGGGTCTTCGGGGAACGGCTTCACGCTGAAGCCCAGCCTGCGTACCAGCTTCAGCATGTCGGGGTTGTTGGCCAGCACCAGGCCGTCGATCTCGGCGAGGCCCTTGTCCCGCGCCACGTCGATGATGCTTTCCATCAGCCGCGAGCCGATGCCCTTGCCGCTGAATTCGTCGGCCACCACCAGCGAGAACTCGCAGCTGGTCTGGTCGGGATTGGTGACATAGCGCGACACGCCTACGATGCGCTCGCTCTCGAGCACGGTGCCGTCGGGCGACACGCTGCGTTCCATCACTATCGCCACCAGCGCCATCTCGCGGTCGTAGTCGATCAGCGTGAAGCGCGAGAGCATCGACGGCGGCAGCTCGTGGAAGCGCGAGACGAAGCGGAACCAGCGGCTCTCGGGCGACAGGCCCTGCACCAGCGCCTGCAGCATCTGCGCATCGTTGGGGTGCACCGGCCGCACGATGTAGATGCCGCCACCGGTGCCTGGCATAGGCCATTCGCGCCGGTAGCGCGCGGGGTACGGCATGATGGCCAGGTGCTGGTAGCCGTTGACCGCGTTGCTCACATGCGCCGCCACCGCCTGCGTGCTGCTGCCGACCACGATGCGCGCATCGACCGAGATGGCGCCGTTCTCGTCCACGATGATGGGGTTGATGTCCATCTCGCGCAGCTCTGGCAGCTCGCACACCATTTCCGACACGCGCAGCAGCAGGTCTTCGAGCGCTTCCATGTCCACGGCGTTGGCACCTCGCCATTCGCCCAGCGTCTCGGCCACGCGCGAGCGCTCGATGAGCCGGTGCGCCAGGAACTGGTTGAGCGGCGGCAGCTCCATGGCGCGGTCGTTCATCAGCTCGATCATGGTGCCGCCCGCGCCGAACACGATGACCGGGCCGAAGGGCTCGTCGGTGACCATGCCCACGTAGATCTCGCGCCCGCGTCGCGCGCGCACCATCTTCTGCACCGTCACGCCGTTGATGCGCGCCTCGGGCGCGAGGCGGGCCACGCGCTCCATCATCTCGACGTAGGTGTCGCGCGCGGCGGTGCCGTTGAGCACGTTGAGCGCCACGCCTTCCACGTCGGACTTGTGCGGAATGTCGGGCGAATCGATCTTCAGCGCGACCGGAAAGCCCAGCTGCGTCGCGATCATCATCGCCTCGCTGGCGCTGCGCGCGAGCAGCGTGCGCGTGATCGGAATGTGGAAGGACGACAGCAGCGACTTCGACTCCATCTCCGTCAGCACATGGCGCCGCTCGGCCAGCACGCTCTCGATGAGAAGCCGCGCGCCCTCTATGTCGGGCTTGGCCAGCGCCGACAGCGGCGGCGGCGTCTGCTGCAGCAGCTGCTGGTTCTGGTAGAAGGCCGCGATGTTGCCGAAGGCGCCCACGGCGGCTTCGGGCGTGCGAAAGCTCGGGATGGTCGCGTCGGCCAGTACCGTGCGTGCCTTGCCGACCGACGAGTCGCCCATCCAGCAGGCCAGCAGCGGCTTGTTCATCGGCCTCGGAATGTCGGCCAGCGCCTTTGCGGTGGCGGCTGCATCGGCGCCCGCTTTGGGCGAGAAGATGGCGAGCACACCGTCGACCTGGCTGTCGGCCGAGGCTGCCTCGATGGCGGCGCGGTAGTGCGCAGGCTGGGCCTCTTCGGAAAGATCGATCAGGTCGGCCAGCGAAGCGAGCGGAGGCAGGGTGGGCTGAAGCACCTTCTGCGCGGGCGCCGAGAGCTTGCCCAGGTGGAGCCCGATCTCGTTGATCCAGTCGGCTGCGAGCACGCCCGGCCCGCCGCCGTTGGTGACCACGGCGAGCCGCTTGCCCACCGGCCGGTAGCGCGAGGCCAGGCATTTGGCGGCGGAGAACAGCTCGACGAAGGAGCGCACGCGAACCGCGCCCGCACGGCGCAGCGCGGCATCGAACACATCGTCGCTGCCCACGATGGCCGCGCTGTGGGTCTGCGCGGCCTCGTTGCCCGCCGGCTTGCGCCCGGCCTTGAGCACCACCACCGGCTTGGCATGCGAGGCCGAGCGCAGCGCGCTCATGAAGCGACGCGCATCGGCTATGCCTTCGAGGTACACGATGATGCTGTGCGTAGCCTGGTCGTTGGCGAGGAAGTCGAGCACCTGCGGAATGTCGACCGAGGTATGCGGGCCCAGCGACACCACGCTCGAGAAACCCACGCCGTTCTGGTGTGCCCAGTCGAGCATCGAGGCCGTGAGCGCACCGGACTGCGCCACCAGCGCGAGCGGTCCGCTCCTGGCCAGCGGGCCGGCCACGCTGGCGTTCAGGTGCAGCAGCGGACGCTGGAAGCCCAGCGAATTCGGCCCCAGCAGGTGCACGCCCTCGCGGCGCGCGATCTTGCGCCACTGCGCCGCCTGTTCGGCACCGATACCGCTTGAAAGAACCACCGCCGCCTTGCAACCGATGCGCCCGGCGATTTCGAGCGCGGCCGCCACGTCGCCCGGCGCCAGCGCGATCAGGGCGAGGTCGGCATGGGTCTGCGCCAGTTCCTCGAGCGTGCCCTTGGTGCGCACGTCGAGGAAGCGCAAGGTGCCGTCGAAGCGGTCGGCGCGGAAGGCCTCACGCAGCGTGCGGCCGGCCGGCGTCTGCCCGCCCGGGCCGTCGGCATTGCCGACGAATGCCACGATGGAGGCGGGCGCGAAGAGCGGGGTCAGGAAATGCTTGTCCATGACCCCCGAGTCTGCACCGTTCCGCGTCTTTCGGGGATGGTTGGGCGGAGTGTTGACCTAAGTCATGACGTGGTCAGCGCGCATGGCTATATTCAAGGCTCCATGCAAAAACGTATCGGCGTGATATTCGTCTCCCGACGAAATTCATTGCGCAGCATCCTGGCCGAAGCGTGCCTCGCGCACCTGGACCCGAAGAGGTTCTCGGCGTCTTCCTGCGGACAACCCGGACAGGTCGTCCGCGAGTTCCATCCTGCTGCCGTTGCCGCGCTGAAGAGCGCGAGCATTCCCGTTCCCGAGCGGCTGCCGCGCAGCTGGGACGAGCTGGTGCGCGCGAATGCCTCGGCGGCGGATTTCGTCATCACCCTCGACACCGCCACCGAGCAGCGCCAGCCGCGATGGCCCGGCCAGCCCGATGCGGCGCTGTGGGAATACCCCGACGTGGCCGGCGGCGCCAACCCCGACAAGGTCGCACACGACGCGGTCCTGACGCTGTTCTCGCTGCGCCGCAGGCTCGAACTGCTCGTGAGTCTGCCGATGCAGGGGGCCGACCGGTCGGCCGTGCGGTCCGATGTGCGGGACCTGGGTTACCTTCGATAGTCTGCCGGTAGCTCATTCCGATACCACCGCTGATCGAGCCCGGCAATCGCGAGCTGCCGACGGATGCTCGGGCCGATTCGAAACTTCACGACAGGACGACCCGATGGACGTGGTGCTCGTACACGGCATCTTCAACAACGGCAATATCTTCAGGCGCATGGTGCGGGCGCTCGAGGCGGACGGCCATCGCTGCTGGGTGCCTTCCCTCAAGCCCGCCGATGGCCGCAAGGGAATCCATGACCTTGCGTGCAAGCTCAAGGCCTACATCGACGCGCACGTGGAGCCCGATGCGCCGATCGCCATCGTCGGCTTCAGCATGGGCTGCATCATTGCGCGCCAGTATCTTCAGGTGCTCGGCGGCATCGCCCGCGCCCAGGCACTCTTCGCCATCGCCGGGCCGCATGAAGGGACCATGACCGCCTATGCCTACCCCGGCCGTGGCGCCAGGGACATGCGGCCGCGAAGCCCCTTGCTCGAGAACCTGAGGAAGACCGAAAGCTGCCTGGACGGACTGAAACTCTTCACGTACTGGACGTCCCTGGACATCACGATCCTGCCCGCCACGAGCAGCAACTGGCGACGCGCCGCGAGCAGCCTCGATGCGCGCGCCTGGTTGCACCGGCTCATGCCGGGCGATGCGAAGGTCTGCGCCGACATCACGCGCCGCGTGTGCGCGCTGTGACGAGGCGTCGATGCCGCCTCACTCCAGCGTGAACCCGATCTTCAGCGTCACCTGCCAATGCGCCACCTTGCCGTCCACCACGTGCCCGCGCGTCTCTGTGACCGTGAACCACTGGATGTTGCGTACCGTCTCGTGCGCCTTGGCAATGGCGGTCTGCACGGCGTCCTCGATGCTGGTCGGGGAGGAGCCCGTCAGTTCGAGCGATTTGTAGACGTGATTGGACATGGCGTCTGTCTCCTTCTGGGTTGACGGGCGAGGGGCCCGGAAAACATCGTAGTCTTGTTGCGGGCGTCAGTGGACGAATCCGCCCTTGATGAAGCGCACGGGCTCGGCGTCCATGCGGGCGATGAGGGCGCCGAGGCCGTCCGGAGCCAACGGCCGCGTGCCGGACGATGGAGTCTGTTCGGTGCGGCACAGCAGGTCGTCGTCGCTCCATGCGCCCTTGCCGGGTTCGCCGCGTGCGCGCAGCCAGCCGTCACGGTCCACGATGAACTGGGTGCCTGCGAGTTGCGTGGTCGCGGCAATGAGCGAGAAGGCGGCCCACGCGGCGGGCGAGGCGGCGGTGCAATCACCAGACCGGGATGCGCTGACCCCGGCGTCCGGCGCGAGAGTCACGGTGACGAGGCGTGGGTCGTCCAGCGGCGTTGTGTCGTCGCCGGCCGCCACGATCCGCACGCGCTGCCCGCGCCAGCTGCCCAGCCTGCGCGGCGGCTTGCTGCCGCATTGCACGGTCACGTCCGGCGGTGCGATCGGCTGGGTCCACAGGCCGGCCGCGCGCAGGCTTTCGCCGGCGCCCTGGGCTTTCATGAAATCGATCAGCGCCCAAGCGTCCGCATCGCTCAGCGTGGAGCCGAAGCCGGGCATCGTCGTGTTGCCGCGCCGGTCGCGCATGCCGTTCAGCAGATGCCAGAGCAGATCGCCATCGGTGCGCCGCCACAGCAGCGGGCCGGAGAGGTTGGGCGGCCACACGGGCTGTGCGGAAGCCAGCGGGCCTTGCCCGCGCCCGTCGGTGCCATGGCAGGCCACGCATTGCGCCGCGTAGAGCCCGCCCCCGCGCGCGATGCTCTCGGCCGTGAATCCTGTTGGAGACGACTGGAAGCTCGTCGGGTACGCGGGCACCAGCACCACGTTGGCCTCGGGCCAGGGTGTCGCGACCACCAGCAGTGCGGCCAGAACCGCCTGCCAGACACGACCCCGGCGCCAGAGCAGGGCGAGCAGCAGGACCAGCAGCGCTACCGAAAGAAGCACCACCGTGAGCCCGAGCCTTCGCGCCTGCCCGAGATCGATCAGCAGGTTCTCGCCCGACAGCCGCAGCGCCCACGGCCATGCCGGCTGGCCGTGCGCATGCGCGACCAGCCCCAACGCATCGAGCACGCGCAGCAGCTGCAATTGCGCACCCTGCAGCAGGCCGATCAGCAGGTTGAGCCAACCGGCCTCCGGCGGACCGCTCATGTCAGGTCACCACGTGGCGTCGAGTCCCAGGTGCTTGAGCGCCTCGTGACGCAGCCCGGCCAGCTTCGGGTCGCCGCGATGGCGCGGGTAGGGCAGGTCGACCACCAGCTCCGCCGCGATGCGCGCGGGCCGGTCGCTCAGCACGATCACCCGGTTGGCAAGGAAGAGCGCCTCTTCCACGTCGTGCGTCACCAGCAACGCGGAGAAACCGGCGCGCTGCCACAGGTTGACCAGCTCGCTCTGCATCGCGATGCGCGTGAGCGAATCGAGCTTGCCCAGCGGCTCGTCGAGCACCAGCAGCTGCGGGTCGTTGACCAGCGCGCGCGCCAGCGCCACGCGTTGCGCCATGCCGCCGGAAAGATGGTGCGGAAAGGCCTTCGCGAACTCGGTCAGGCCCACGAGCTTGAGCGCTTCGTCGACGCGGGCACGCTGTTCCTTCAGCACGCCGCGCGCCTGCAGGCCCAGCGCCACGTTGTCCCACACGCTGCGCCAGGGGTAGAGCGTCGGGTCCTGGAACACGACGATGCGCGACGGATCGGGCCGCGTGATGGTCTCGCCGTTCTGCGTGATGGTGCCGGTGGTCGCGGGCTCGAGCCCGGCCACGAGCCGCAGCAGCGTCGACTTGCCGCAGCCGCTGGGCCCCAGCAGCGCGACGAATTCGCCGGGGCGCACCTGCAGGTCGATGCCGTCGAGCACCTGCAGCACGCCGCCGGACACCTCGAACCAGTGGCTGACGCCGCGAATGTCTATGTGCGCGCCGCCGGCATTTGCATTGGCCGGGGAGGGCGCGGGAGGAAGCACGGCGTTCGTCGTCACCATTTGACGGTTCCTTTCTGCCAGGACAGCACGCGGTCGCGCACCTTGAAGAGCAGCGTGATGAGACCCGAGCACAGCGCCGCCATGACGAGCAGTGCCGCATACATGTTGGCGTAGGCGGCCCAGCCCTGGGCCCACTGCAGATACCAGCCCAGCCCGGCCTTCACGCCCATCATCTCGGCCGTGATGAGTACCGAGAACGAAGCCCCCAGGCCCATGAACAGCCCGACGAAGACCTGCGGCAGCGCAGCAGGAATCGCCACCCGCAGCACCAGGAAGCGCTCCGACGCACCCAGCGTGCGCGCCACGTCGTAATAGCTCTTGTGCACCGAAGCCACGCCCGACCAGGTCAGCACCGCCACAGGGAAGAAAGTGGCCAGCCCTACGAGGAACACGGCAGCCGAATAGCTCGACGGCGCGAAGAAGAATGCGAGCGGCAGCAGCGCCGACGCCGGCACCGGCCCCAGGAAGCGCAGCAGCGGATGCACCCAATACCCCGCGATGCGCGACCAGCCGATCGATACGCCGGTGACGAAACCGACCAGCGCGCCCAGCACGAAACCATTGACCAGCAGGCGCAGCGAATAGGCGGTCGACAGGCCCAGCCGGCGCCAGTCTTCATGCACCACGTCGATCAGGCTCTGCGGCGGCGCGAAGAAGGGCGAGGGCAGCACGCCCAGCTTGGCGGTGCCGATCTCCCACAGCGCGAGCGCCACGGGCAGCGCGACCAGCCATTGCCCGGCCGGCCTCAGAGCGCGGGCCAGCCTGCCCGCCCGGCTGCCCAGCAGCGCGATGGCCAGCAGCACAGCGGCGCCCACCAGCGTGGCAATGCCGAACTCGAAGGTGAAGGCCCAGTCGCTGAAGCCGACTTCCTTGTTCGGCCACAGCAGCGTGAGCAGGCCCAGCGCGACCCATGCGGCCGCGGCGAGCAGGCCGGTGGGCCAGATGCCCGTGGGGGCGGCGGGGCGCAGCGTCGCCGCCTGCGGTGCGGCCGGTGCCTTCGGTACGCGAGGAGCCGGCGAGCGGACGTTGCCCTGCAGTCCGAGCGGTGCGTCCAGAGTCTGTTCAGCCGCGCTCATGCCAGGACGTCCAGCGATACGTGGTTGGCGAAGCGGACCACGTCGGTGCTCTTCTTCAGGATGCCCGCGTTGCGGAAGTCGGAAGCAAAGGCCTCGACCTCGTTGCGCAGCGCCTTGCCGGCCGGGTGGTGCTTGTAAGTGAGTTCGGCCAGCAGCTTCTGCAGGTCTTCGAGCGGCACCTTGGGCGCGTACTTCGAATAGATGCGCGCAGCCTCGTTCGGGTTTTCCGCCACGTAGTCGGAGGCTTGCGCCAGCGCGCGCACCACGGCGGCGGCGCGCGGCTTGTCGTTGCGCGCCAGTTCGCCGCGAGCGCCGACGATGCAGCACAGGCGCTCGGCGTATTCGCCCTTGGCGCTGTTGGCGATTTCGGTGAAGACGCCGGGGTTGCGCTTCTCGATGAGGAACACGTTGGGGTCGCCGTCGGCAATCGCGTGGATCTCGCCCTTCTTCACCGCCACGTCGAGCAGGTCGGCCGGGTAGACGCGCCAGTCGACGTCCTTGTCGATGTCGATGCCCTTCTTCGCGAGGTGAATGGCGTAGAACTGCCTGGCCGGGCTGTTCTGGTCCGACACGCCGATGGTCTTGCCCTTGAGGCTGGCCAGGTCGGTCGTCACGCCCGAAGCCCTGGCGCCCACCAGCCGCAGGCAGCCGCCGTGCACGCTGCCCACCACCTTGACGTCGAAGCCGGCTTCGAGCGGCTTCACCCAGCGGTGGATCAGACCCACGCCCAGGTCGGCCTTGCCGGTGGCCAGCGCCTCCAGCATCTGGTCGGACGAGCCGGCCCAGTTGAGCAGCTCGACGTCGAGCCCGTTCTTCTCGAAGAAACCGCGCTCCAGCGCCACCGGCACCGGCGCAAGGCAGAAGCCCGCCTGGCTCCACGCGAAGGTCAGCTTGCGCGGCTGCGACCAGGCCGAGGCGCCGAGCAGGCCCGCGGAACCGACCATGGCGGCAGCCGCCCCGGCCTGCAGCACGCTGCGGCGCGAGGGCGGTAAGTGATCGAGGGGAACGGTCATCGCAGGCTTCTCCACCGGAAATTTGGAAGCTGCGAGTGTTGGCGCGCGAGGCGTGCGCGGCCAACGAATGAATGCGGCTATGGATATGCGCGCAGCTACTTTCCCTTGGCGCTCTTGGTTCCCTTGGTGCCGAAGCTCTCGACGAGGAATTCGACGATGGCCTGCACGCGTGCCGTGCGCCCCTTGCGGCTGGGCACCAGCAGCGTGACCGGGGCGCTTTCGAACTGCCAGTCGGCCAGCACGCGCACCAGCGTGCCGCGCGCCACGGCGTCGGCCGCGTCCCATTCGGAGCGCAGCACGAGGCCCATGCCCTGTTCAGCCCACTGGCGGGCCACGCCGCCGTCGTTGGTGACGTAGGCGGGCGAGATGCGCAGCGTCTCCCGCCTGGCCTTTGCGGTAGCCGCCCGGCCGGCCGGGCGCAGGTGCCACAGGGTCACGTCCTCGTCGTTCTCACGGATGCAGATGCAGTCGTGCTGCATCACGTCGCGCGGCACTCGGGGCGTGCCGCGCTGGCGCAGGTAGTCGGGGCTGGCGCAAAGCCAGCGCTCGTTGGCGCTCAGGGTGCGCGCCACCCACGACGAATCGCGCACCGTGCCGATGTGGATCACCGCGTCGGCATCGTGCCGGTCGGGCCACGGGGTCTCGCGCAGGTCGAGCTGCACACCCAGCCCCGGATGCAGCCGGGCGAAGCGAGCCAGCATCGGCGCGATGTACTGCCGGCCGTAGCCGAAGGGCGCCGCGATGCGCAGCGTGCCGGTGAGCCGCTTGTCGTCGCGCTGCATCGACTCGCGCAGCCCCTCGATCTGGCCGAGCAGCGCGGCCGCCTCGCGCGCGAAGCGTTCGCCCTCTGGCGTGAGGCTCAGCTTGCGTGCGGTGCGGGTAGCGAGCGACAGGCCCAGCGCAGCCTCGAGCTTGCGCAGCCGCATCGAAAGCGCGGGCGGCGTCACGTCGAGCGCTCGTGCCGCCGCACTCAGAGAGGGCTCGCGCAGCAGGGCGGCGGCGAGCTGCATGTCTTCGATCTGGATCGTCGTCATTAACTTGTGCTTAACGATTGATGACGCTGCATTGAAGCACAGGCGTTGCTTTGAAACGTACAGTCGTCGTCCATGCAATCCCCGAACGCTTATCCCCGTGCCGTGCTGTTCGACCTGCTCACGGCGCTGCTCGACTCCTGGACCGTGTGGAACACGGCAGCCGGCTCCGAAGAAAAAGGCCGCACCTGGCGCGCCGAATATCTGAGGCTCACCTACGGCTGCGGCGCCTACGTGCCCTACGAACAACTGGTGAAAGACGCCGCGCGCAATACCGGCATGGCCGATTCCGCTCCCGATGTGCTCGAGGCGCAATGGGACACGCTGCCCGTATGGAGCGGCGCCCGCGAACTGCTGCTTGCGCTGAAGCCGCACTGCAGGCTGGCCGTCGTCACCAACTGCTCCAGGCGCCTCGGCCATCGCGCAGCGGCCCGGCTGGGCATCGACTGGGACGTGATCGTCACTTCGGAAGAAGCCGGCTTCTACAAGCCCGACCCGCGCCCGTACCGCATGGCGCTCGACCGGCTGGGCGTGAAGGCGGAAGACGCAGCCTTCGTCGCCGGCTCAGGCTACGACATGTTCGGCACCTCGGCGGTCGGGCTGCGCACGTTCTGGCACAACCGTGTCGGCCTTGCACTGCCGCAGGGTGCGCCGTCGCCCGAACTGCAGGCGGCGACGCTGGAGCCCGCGCTGCCATGGCTGCAATCCTTCGCCAAATGAAAGTCCGCTCATGAACGAAACCCTCGCCACCATCGACACGCCCGCGGCCTTGATCGAACGCACGCGCATGCAGCGCAACATCGGGCGCATGCAGCGGCACATGAACGAACTCGGCGTGCGCTTTCGCCCGCACGTGAAGACCAGCAAGTGCATCGAGGTCGCCAAGGCGCAGCGCGAGGCTGGCGCCCAGGGCATCACCGTCTCCACGCTGAAGGAGGCCGAGCAGTTCTTCGCCGAAGGCTTCACCGACATCCTCTACGCCGTCGGCATGGCGCCGCACCGGCTGCAGCACGCGCTGGAGCTGCGCCGGCGCGGCTGCGCGCTGGGCATCCTCACGGACAGCGCCGAATCGGCGCGCGCGATCGTCGCGTTCGGCAAGGCGAATGCAGAAGCCTTCGACGTGCTCATCGAGGTCGACACCGACGGCCACCGCAGCGGCATCCGGCCCGACGAAGACAGCCTGCTCGAAGTGGCCCGCGTGCTGCATGAGGGCGGGATGCGCCTCGGCGGCGTGATGACGCATGCCGGCTCCAGCTACGAACTCGATACCCCCGAAGCCCTGCGAGCCATGGCCGAGCAGGAACGCTCGGGTTGCGTGCGCGCCGCGCAGCGGTTGCGCGATGCGGGCCTGCCGTGCCCCGTGGTCAGCGTGGGCTCCACGCCGACTGCGCTGATGGCCGAAGCACTCGAAGGTGTGACGGAGGTGCGCGCCGGCGTGTACGTGTTCTTCGACCTCGTGATGCGCAACATCGGCGTGTGCAGCGAAGACGACATCGCCCTCAGCGTGCTCACCACGGTGATCGGCCACCAGGCGGAGAAGGGCTGGGCCATAGTCGACGCAGGCTGGATGGCGATGAGCCGCGACCGTGGCACGCAGAAGCAGAAGCGGGACTTCGGCTACGGGCAGGTCTGCGACGTCGGCGGCCGGGTGCTGGGCGGTTACGTGCTCGGCGGTGCCAACCAGGAGCACGGCATCCTCGCGCGCGAGGGCGAGCCGGATACGGACATCGTGGCGCGCTTTCCCATCGGCACGCGGCTGCGCGTCCTGCCGAACCATGCGTGTGCGACTGGAGCGCAGTTCCCCGAATATCACGCGCTGTCGGAAGACGGCGTGCTGCAGCCCTGGGGTCGATTCCACGGCTGGTGAGCTGCACGACGGAGAAGGGCGAAGGAGCCCAGGCGGCACGCCGTCTTCAAAATATGTATGATGCACGTCATGCGAAACATGAAGACAGGTGCCCGAGCTGCCGCCAAGGATGCCACGCACGATCGCATCGTGTCCGTGGCGGCCCGGGCCATCCGCCGCAGCGGCTACGACGGCACCGGGGTATCGGACATCATGAAGGAGGCAGGCCTGACGCACGGTGCCTTCTATGCCCACTTCGCGTCGCGTGAAGCCATGCTGGCCGAGGCAGCGGGGAGGGCGTGCGCGGAGTCCGCTGCTGCCGTAGCCAACGTGGTGGCCGACGTACCTCCCGGCGCCGCTCTGGCGGCCATGCTGGGCGCCTATCTCTCGAAGGAGCATCTGGAGCACGTCGACATTGGCTGTCCGTTGGTCGCTCTGGGCTGCGAAACCTCCCGCCAGGTTCCGGAAGTGCGCCGGGTCGCGACCCGGCACATCAAGGAAATGATCGACCTCATCGCCCGCCAGTTGCCTGACTGGGGACAGCCCGGCGCCCACGAACAGGCGCTCGTGACCATCTCCACGATGGTGGGCGCCTTGCTGCTGGCGCGTGCGGTCGATGAACCCGCGCTGTCCGACAGCCTGCGCGAGGCTGCGCTCAAGCACCTGACCTCTACCGGCGGTTGAAATCCTCGATGGACGGCCGCCGCTTTTTTTGGCCTTTATATATGACGATCATCATGCGATATGACAGGCCCAGATGCTTCAGGAACAGGGAAGCGTCATGAAAGCCTTCGTGCTGGAGCGCTACGGCAAAAAGCGCGCGTTGCGTTCAACCGAAGTGCCGACCCCGGAACTGCGCGACGACGAGGTTCTTGTCGAGGTCCATGCCGCCGGCGTGAACCTGCTCGACGCGAAGATCAGGAACGGGGAGTTCAAACTCATCCTTCCTTACCGGCTGCCCCTTGTGCTGGGTCACGACGTGGCCGGCGTCGTGGTCGAGGTGGGGCGGCGTGTACGGCAGTTCAGGCCGGGCGACGAGGTCTACGCGCGGCCGGACGATTTCCGTATCGGCACCTTTGCCGAATTCGTACCGGTCAAGGAAGCGTCGTTGGCGCTCAAGCCCAGGAACCTCACGATGGCGGAAGCCGCCTCCATTCCCCTGGTGGGCCTGACGGCGTGGCAGGCGCTCGTCGAGAAGGCTGATCTGAAGAAGGGGCAGAAGGTCTTCATTCAGGCCGGCTCCGGCGGCGTCGGCACCTTCGCCATCCAGCTGGCCAGGCACCTGGGCGCCACCGTCGCCACGACGACGAGCGCGGGCAACGCCGCGTTCGTGAAGAACCTGGGCGCGGACATCGTCGTCGACTACAGGTCGCAGGACTTCGAGGAAGTCCTGAGCGACTGCGACGTGGTGCTCAACAGCCAGGACGGCAAGACGCTCGACAAGTCGCTTCGCGTGCTCAGGCGCGGCGGAAAGCTCATTTCCATCTCCGGACCGCCAGACCCTGAATTCGGCAAGGAGATCGCAGCGCCCGGATTCGTGAAGCTGGTCATGCGGCTGCTGAGCTCTGGCATCAGGCGAAAGGCCCGTGGCCTGGGCATCGGCTACTCGTTCCTCTTCATGAAGGCGAACGGAAGCCAGTTGCGCGAGATCACCCGGCTCATCGAGGCCGGGGCCATCCGTCCCGTGATTGACAGCGTTTTTCCGTTCGAGTCCACCAACGAGGCCCTGGCTCATGTCGAAGCCGGCCGCGCGAAGGGCAAGGTCGTCATCAGCGTCAAGTGAACCCGTTTCCCACCCACTCGCACTTTTTTGGAGAGTCCTATGAAGATCGAAAACTCTGTCGCCCTCGTCACGGGGGCCAATCGCGGCATCGGCCTGGCATTCGCCCGCGAGCTGCTCGCCCGTGGTGCGCGCAAGGTCTACGCCGGTGCTCGCGACCCGGTCGCCGTCACGCAATCCGGCGTTCAGCCCATCCGGCTCGACGTCAACAAGCCGGACGACGTGGCGGCCGCTGCGGAGCTGGCGTCCGATGTCACGCTGGTCATCAACAACGCCGGCATCGCCCAGCCGGGAGGCTTTCTCGCAGCCGACAGCGAAGAAGTCGCGCGACGCATCTTCGAGACCAACTTCTTCGCCGTGCTGCGCACGAGCAAGGCCTTTGCGCCGATCCTCAAGGCCAACGGCGGCGGCGCCTTGCTCAACGTGCTGTCGGTCGCTTCATGGGTGAACGGCGGCGAGCTGGCGGCCTACTCGGCGAGCAAGTCGGCCGCATGGTCGCTCACCAATGGCCTGCGCAACGAACTGGCGGCGCAGAAGACGCAGGTGCTGGGGCTGCACATGGCTTACGTCGACACCGACCTGACGCGCGGGTTCGAAGTGCCGAAGTCCAGCGCCGAGGAGATCGTCAGGCGCGCACTCGACGGACTCGAATCGGGCCTCGACGAGGTGTTGGCCGACCAGGTCACCCAGCAAGTGAAGCAGGGCATGACCGCGGCGAGGCCGAGCTACCTGCCGCAGGCCTCCTGAAAGAACGCCGGGAGTGCGGACAGCCTCCGCGCTCGCAGCTTCTTTCGCGTTGATCGGGAGCCGAAAGCCGGCCTGCAGCGGCGCGATCGGCACATCGGCACGCAAGTGCCGAATGCTGCATTTGTTCGCAGAATCGAGACTTCCTCGCACATCAGGCGCCGCGCAGCGCCGCTCTTCTCTACAGTGAATGCCCCTGTCACTCAGCGCCCCACCCAGCGGGCAAGGACGGCATCACCAACAAGCAGCAACCAGAAACGAACAGACCGCCGCGCCTCGCGGCGGTCCATCGACGCACGCGCATCGATGCGAATGCGAGGCACAAAAGGCGACGGCCGGGGCGCGCAAACACCCCAGCCGTCTGACCAAGTGAAGTGCACTACCTCAGAAAGGACGCACGACAAAATGGCTGATCGAATTATGGCCCGGCCCAACACGCCGGTATCTCCCGAAGCCGCGGCTGCCACAGCACCCGCCGCCCCGGACCTCCTCGAAAACAAGCTGGAGCAACTGAAGTCCCTGCTATGGGCCTGCCACGGCGACGGCGCCCGATGGAGCGAAGACGAGGGGCTGCAGAACCTCGACAACGTCTTCTGGCTCGCGTGGGAGATGGCGCGGGATGCGACTGCGCTGCTTCAGCAATGCGCAGGGGCGCTGGGCAAGGAGTGGGTGGCGCCGGATCGATAGGCGTTGAGGGGGAGGGCTGGTGCATCGCGTTGCGGTGTGCCAGCGCCTTTGGGGTGTGCAGGGTAGCGATCCGCGTGTCAGCTATCTCTTTGTTAGCCACATAAACATCGAGCGGGCACAAAGGGCAAGTCATTTAGAACTGAGCCAAGGCAAGACCAACTCCTTTGTTTTGTAACCCAGCAAAGTCAGGATCAGGATGGTCACAGCAAGATGCGTGGTCGCACGAGTTGCGCGCAGCAGGTAGCCGCTAAGCGGTCTGCTGGTCCCTGGATAGAGCTGAGGCATGAGAATCGACGCCTCCGGTCCCGCGACTGGGTTCTCTTCGGAGATATAGATGTGATTCCCCAAGGCAGTGGGCCCCAAGAACACGTTCCCTACGATGGTCGTGGTTGGAGGTCCTCGGCGACCACCACCAGTCCGAACTAGCGGGTATGTCGTAAAGTTTTCACCCCACACACTGCTGACGATGGATGTCTCCACAGACAGAGTTGGCTGAGCGAAATTGTGCCCATTCAGCCAGCCAATGAAGTAGGCGATCAGATCGAATTGTCCGCGCTGAAGTCGAGGCGCCAGTGCCCGCCCGAGTTTGTTGTCTGTTGCTCCATGTCCGACGCGCAAGTTGGACACGGAGTTGGAAAGCAGAGTGGCCAGCCTCGTTCCGTGTACAGCTTGCGCTGCGGGCAATTGCGCACGAGCCTGAGAGGTCAGAACAATGAACGCGGCAATAAGAGCTCTGCCCCACTGCGCATAGATCGTAAAGATGCGCGGTGTCAAAAGAACATCGATCCAGCTGGTGAGGTAGAGCGAGCCGATGCGATCCATCAGCATCGGCAGGGAAATGTATTCGTTCATGTAGTCGCAAACCATCTGCTGAATGCGACTGTCTGCGACGTGATGCGCGCGCATCGTTCCTTGGCCGCCAGCTCCTTGATGCGGCCGGCTCGCGTCGTAGCCACGCTCGACCGGACCAAGAGGATCCCGGCCTACCGCGGCAAAGCCACGGGTGACAAGCTGCAAGGCACTCGTTCCCCGGTCGACGGCCATTCTGGTGAACGGCGCGAATGGGTCACGATCGTCAACGATGAATCTAGGGGTTGCCCTGCCGTGTGCCGCGGCTTGGTGGCCTGGTTGACCAAAAGGTGGGTTGACGATGATAGGCATGAAAGGATGCTTTCGATGTACACGTCGATCGTTGACAAGCCTGGAAGGTCAGCTTGCCCTTGAAGAGCGATCAAGTTACTGGCAGCACCCTCCGCATGCAACCACATGAACTCGGGATGTGCTCGGCCGACATGCCCAGTCAATAAGGCAGTTCCATATGCATTTCTGTTGCCCTGGCGCCAGGTTGCGACGTTGCGGAACTCACTGGCAAAAGAGGTGAATCCGCGACTGCTCGGCGCTGCGTGTCTCTACTACATGGTGGACAAGGGCATATCAGGACGTGGTCTGGGCACTGACCCTGTTTACGCAGCCAAGTGCGAATTCGTCTGCACTTCTGTCGAAGCCTACCGGGCAGCCTCTGGCCAGCACCAGCAGGAGATCAGGGGCGACATCGCCAATTACACGGACATTCAACCCATGGTGAAGATCAATGAGGTGGTAGTGGAGCGTTCAGAAGTCTGACCAAGGTGCGAATGTCGCTAAGCGCCGCATCTGCGCATGGCGAATGCCTGGGGCAATGCGGCGTTACTGCGAATGCTCCAGCGCTCCGTCATTTCAACGACTCAAGCAATTGCAGGTGGCAAGACCAAGCGGCGCAATGTCTGCCTCTGGCCGCTTGAGGTCCATTGCTGATCAAGCGTCTTCAAGGGCCGCGATGTACGGCAAGACTCGGGGATGGGCTTGAACCCACTGCTCACCCAAAAACGTCGATACGGAACCCGAGCCGATAACGCCAGCAATGGACCCTGACTTGGCTGCGGCCTGTAGCAAGCCGTGCGCCGCATGCATCACCTTCTCGCTCTCGGCAGACCCCGGCTCGCCGGCTTCGATTCCCCACTCCTTTTGAATCGCCGCGATGAGCTTGCCAGCGGCGGCTTCGAGAGGTGTTCGTGAACGTGTCATTGCTTCGATCCAACTCCTACGCACGCCCCCGCCGCTGCCCAGCCCAATGAGCAAGCACGATGACGACGGGAAACACCAGCTCCGAAACAAGGTACGCCACCCAAAGCCCCGCAGGCTCAGGCAGCCCGACCTTGCCCATCGACACAAGCCGCCCGACCGCCGCCATGAAGATGGAGAGGGCGATCAGATAGACGAGGGTTCCCTGTTGCCTGATGGTCACCGCAGCCCAGAAGCTGATGACTCCCATCGACAGATACACGCCGCCCATGAAGCGGTGCAGGTTGTCCAGCCGTGGCGTGGTCTCGGGCTGCCCGAGGATCAGTTGGACCGTGCCGCCGAACAGCGCGATTGCGGCGACGAGAAAAAGGCAGGCTTGCACGATGCGCTGGGTTGCGGGCATGGACGTACCTCGTTGCGGAACGGCTTTCGCGAGGCCGCGATTGTCGCCTGCGCAGGCGCTTTCAGATTGCCTGTTCTTCGACCACCCGCCGCACCGTCCGCAACGCACTGCGCAATCCGTCCAGTCCCACGGACCCCAGCGCCAGCCGCAGCGCATGCGGTACGTGCTTCGACGTGGCGAAGGGCTCGGCGGTGGACACGGAGACGCCTTCGCGCATGAGCGCCGTGGCAACGCGGTCGGCGCGCGTCTCCTCGGGCAGGGGCAGCCAGGCGAAGTACGACGACGGGTGCCGCACGCATCGCAGGCCGGCGAGCGCTTCGCCGGCAATGATCTGCCTCGCTGCCGCGTCCTGTCGCTTCTCCGACTCGAGGCGGTCGACCGTGCCGTCTTCGAGCCAGGTGCAGGCAATGGCCGTGGTCACGCCCGGCGTGCACCAGGTGGTGGCGCGTATCGCCCGTTCGAGCTTCGGCACGCAGTCTTCCGGCGCGACGACGAAGCCGACGCGAAGCCCGGTCGCCACGCTCTTGGAGAGGCCCGAGACGTACACCGTGCTCTCGGGCGCCAGCGAAGCCAGCGGCGGAGGCGGGTCGGCGGCCAGGAAGGCATAGGCCGCGTCCTCGATGATGAGCAGGCCATGTCGCCTCGCGATGGCCGCGAGGCGTCGACGGCGGCTCGCGCTCATCACCCAGCCCAGCGGGTTGTGCATCGTCGGCATGGCGTAGACGGCGCGCACCCGGCGCCGCGCGCACAGGCGCTCCAGCGCGTCAAGGTCCGGGCCCTGGCCTGACGCGGGAATTGGTGCCAGCTCCAGCCGATGCGCCTCGGCGAGCACCTTGAATCCGGGATAGGTGAGGGCGTCGACCGCGACCACCTCGCCCGGCTGCAGCAGCGCCATCACCGTCACCGCGAGGCCGTGCTGCGCGCCGTCGACCAGCAGCACTCTCGACGGCTCGACCGCCAGTTCGCGCGACGCGGCGAGATGCCGGGCGAAGCAGGCGCGCTCGTGCATGCGTCCGCCATGCGGTGCATAGCGCAGCATCGCTTCCAGCTCGCCGCCGGATGCAAGTTGTCGCAGCGCGCCGCGCAGCAGTTCGGCCTGTCCGGGCAGGGCGGGATGGTTGAAGTTCAGGTCGACCATGTCGGCGGGCAGCGCCCGCTGGTCGGCTGCCGTGCCGATGGGCATGGCGGCCTCGCGTACGAAGGTGCCGCGGCCGACTTCCCCGCTGACAAGGCCCATGGCCTCCAGCTCCGCATAGACACGCGAGGCCGTGACCAGGGCCAGCCCGTGGCGCTCGGCCAGCCGCCGGTGCGTGGGCAGGCGGGTGCCCGGCAGCAGGCGCCCTGTGCGGATCTCGGCGGCGAGTTCATCGACCAGTTGCTTGTAGCGTGCTTCGGCCATAGGGGTCCGGATGTATGCATGACAATTTTTTGATTGTATTGGTCATCCTGACTACGATGAGCGCATCCATCCCCGCATCCCCACGAACCCGACACCATGCACATCGCGATCCTCACCTTCGACGGCTTCAACGAACTCGACTCGCTCATCGCGCTGGGCGTGCTCAACCGCATCAAGAAGCCGGACTGGCGCGTCACCCTCTGCTGCCCGACACCGGAGGTCACCTCTATGAACGGCGTGACCGTGCGCGCGCAGTCGTTGCTGGAAGAAGCGCGCCTTGCCCATGCCGTCATCGTCGGCAGCGGTGTGAAGACGCGGGATGTCGTCGCCAGCCCCGAGCTGATGGGGCGCCTGTCTCTCGACCCGGCACGGCAGCTGATCGCGGCGCAGTGCTCCGGCACGCTGGTTCTCGCGAAGCTCGGCCTCGTGGGCGACGTGCCGGCCTGCACCGACCTGACCACCAAGCCCTGGGTGCAGGAGGCCGGCGTGGAGGTGCTGAACCAGCCCTTCTTCGCGCGAGGCAACGTTGCCACGGCGGGTGGCTGCTTTGCCTCGCCGTATCTCGCGGGCTGGATCATCGCCCGCACCGAAGGCATCGAGGCGGCGACAGCGGCGCTGCACTATGTGGCGCCGGTGGGCGAGAAGGAGGCCTACGTGGCCAACGCGCTGAAGAACATCACGCCGTATCTGCCGCAATGACCTGCTGTCCCGCGGACGGGCAGCGCCCGTAGGTGTCGTCGAAGCGCACGATGTCGTCCTCGCCGAGGTAGCCGCCGGTCTGCACCTCGATCACTTCGAGCACCGTCCGGCCAGGGTTCTCGAGCCGGTGAATGGCGCCGGAGGGCAGGTAGATCGATTCGTTCTCGTGCACCAGCGTGACTTCGCCGTTGCAAGTAGCGCGTGCCGTGCCTTTCACGACCACCCAGTGCTCGGCGCGGTGGTGATGCATCTGCAGCGACAGCTTGGCGCCGGGCTTGACGGTCAGCCGCTTCACCTGGAAGCGCTCGCCCAGGTCGATGCTGTCGTAGGCGCCCCATGGCCGCACCACGCGGCGGTGCTCGGTGGCCTGGGCACAGCCTTCCTGGGAGAGCTTGCGCACTACGTCCGCCACCTGCTCGGCGCAGCCCACGCCGGCCACCAGCACCGCGTCGGGCGTGTCCACGATGATGAGGTTCTCGGTGCCCAGCGCCACCACCGGCCGGTGCGGTGCATGCACGAAGGTGTTGCGCGAATTCAGCGCACTGGCCTTGCCGCTGAGCCGGTTGCCGGCGGCGTCCGCCGGAAGCAGGCTGGCCACCGCGTTCCAGCTGCCGACGTCGCTCCACAGGCCCTCGAACTTCACGACGGCGATGTGCTTGTGTTTCTCGAGCACGGCGTAGTCGATGCTTTCGGCGCGGCACGCGGCGAAGGCGGCATTGTCCAGCCGCATGAAGCTGCCGTCGCGCGTCGCGCCGACGGTGGCCCGCTCGCAGGCCTGCAGGATTTCGGGAGCATGCTCACGCAGCGCGGCGATCAGCGTGCGAGCCTGCACGAGGAAGATGCCCGCGTTCCAGCTGTAGCCGCCCTGCAGGATCAGCATCTCGGCCACGGGCGCCGTCGGTTTTTCCACGAAGCGCACCACGGCCTGGCTGTGCCCGTCGGGAAGCGGCGCCCCGGCCTCGATGTAGCCGTAGGCCGTGCTCGGAAAGCTCGGCGCCACGCCGAAGGTGACGATCTTGCCGGCCAGCGCGGCATCGATGCCCGAGCGCACCGTGCGGGCGAACAGCGGGGCATCGGGAATGTGATGGTCGGAGGGCGCGAACAGCAGCAGGTCGTCGGCGTCGGCCACCAGCGCGGCCGATGCCATGGCGGCGGCCGTGTTGCGCGCCACCGGTTCCAGGATCTGCAGGCCCGTGGCGCAGGCGTTGTCCACCGTTTCCTTCACCAGGAAGCGATGGTCCTCCGAGGTGACGCAGGTGATTTCGGAGTTCAGCAGCGCCAGCCGTTCGAGCGTGAGATGCAGCAGGCTCTTTCCGCCGACCAGCGGCGCGAACTGCTTGGGCAGGGCCTTGCGCGACAGCGGCCACAGCCGCGTACCACTGCCGCCGCACAGGACCACGGGATGGATGGGAAGAAGGTTGTTCATGATCGCCAGCGTTGGGTGTGGAGAAACCGTGTGTGGAGCAGGGCTCAGATCAGCCCCGAGTACGCCGCGTAGCTCACGGCCTGGGCGCGCGAATGCACGTGCAATTTCTTGTAGATGTTCTTGATGTGGGCGTTGACGGTCTGCCCCGAGATGCCCAGCTTGTTGCCGATCTCCTCGGTGACGTGGCCGCGCGCCACGAAGCGCAGGATCTCGCACTCGCGCGCAGTGAGCGTCGCTTCGCGCGGCAGCGTTTCCGCCGGCGGCAGCGCACCGAGAGGACGGTGGCTCAGCCGCGAAAGCAGCCTGCGCGCCAGCCGGGGCGTGATGGCCGCGCCGCCGTTCACCACCTGCAGCACGGCTTGGGCAAAGCTCTGCAGCCATGCATCCTTCAGCAGGTAGCCGGTGGCGCCCAGCTCGAAGGCGTGCAGCACGTGCGACTCGTCTTCCAGTGCCGAGATCACGATGATCTCGCCGGCTCGGTGATGCTCGCGCGCTTCCTGGATCAGGTCGAAGCCGGAGCCGTCGCCCAGCCGCAGGTCGACCATCAGCACGTCGAACTCGTGCGTGGCCAGCAGCCGCCTGCCGTCGCGCAGGCTGCCCGCCTGGCCTTCGAGCTGTATGCGCAGGTCCGACAGCAGCTCCTGGGCGATCACGCGGCGCATGAACTCGTCGTCTTCCACGAGCAGCACGCGCACCGGCGAATCTTCCTGCCCGGTCAGGAAGCCGGGCCACAGCGGCGTGGCGGGTGCGCAGACGCCAGGTGGTGGATACCCCGGTCGGCCGGCGCCCTGCTCGCCGGGCGGGGGAGAAGCGTTGTCAGGCATGGCTGTGTCCCAGGTTGGAGTTGATGTTGGCGGCGATGTCGACATCGTTGTTGTTCTGGAAACGCGGGAGATTCGCGGCGAAGGCCGGCGCCGGGTCGTCGAAGCCGTGCGGGTTGGCAGCCTGCCAGCGCCAGCTGTCGGCGCACATCTGGTCGAGGTCGCGGCGCGCGCGCCAGCCGAGCGCGAGGAATGCGCCGTGCGCGTCGGCCCAGTAGGCAGGTGCGTCGCCGGGGCGGCGCGGCCCGATGCGCAGCGCGATGCGGCGGCCGCTCGCGCGCTCGAAGGCAGCCACTACCTCCAGCACCGAGGCGCCATGGCCGGTGCCGAGGTTGGTCATGAGAATGCCCGGCCGGCGCGCCGCATGTCGCAGCGCCGCCACATGGCCCTCGGCCACGTCCATCACGTGCACGTAGTCGCGCACGCCGGTGCCGTCGGCGGTGTCGTAGTCGGCTCCGTGCACCACCAGGCACTCGCGCTCGCCGGCCGCGACCTGCGCGACGTAGGGCATGAGGTTGTTGGGCGGCCCGTGCGGCCGCTCGCCGAGCAGGCCGCTCTCGTGCGCGCCCACGGGGTTGAAGTAGCGCAGGCAGGCGATGCCCCAGCGCCCGTCGGAGTGCGAGAGGTCGGCCAGCATGCTCTCCACCATCGCCTTGGTGCGGCCGTAGGGGTTGACCGCGCTGCAGGGCGCCGTCTCCGCGATGGGCGAGGGCTGCGAGTCGCCGTACACCGTGGCCGACGACGAGAACACCAGCGTGCGCACCCCGGCGCGCCCCATCGCCTGCACCAGCGAGAGGGTGCCGCCCATGTTGACGTCGTAGTAGCCCAGCGGATCGGCCACCGACTCGCCGACCGCCTTCAGCCCCGCCAGGTGCACCACCGCGCGGATCCGGTGCGCGGCGAACGTGCGGTCGAGCGCCGCCGCGTCGCGCACGTCGGCGCGCACGAGTACGGGCTCGACGCCCGTGATGCAGGCCACCCGTTTCAGCGAGCGCGCGTCACTGTTGACCAGCGTGTCGAGCACCACGGGAAGATAGCCCGCGGCGATCAGCGCCACGCAGGTGTGGCTGCCGATGAAACCGGCGCCGCCTGTGACGAGGATCCTGGGGGCGGGCATGGTGGAGCGTCCTTTCGGCTATGCAACGGCGCAGCGCTGCAGTTCCTTTTCGAGGCGCTGCAGGATCACGTTGCGGTCCAGCTCGGCCTCGGCGAAGCGCCGGCCGATCGACCCCATCAGCTCGCGCGTGGCGGGTGACATGGAAAGCTGCTCGATGGCATCGGCCAGCGCGGCGGCGTCGCCGGGCTCGACCACCACGCCACGGCCCCACACGGCCTCGCTGAGCGCGGTGCCTGCGTGCGCGGTCACGATCACCGCGCGCCCGCTGGCGAGCATGCCGCCCAGTTTCGACGGCATGACCAGGTCGGCCGCATCGGCGCGCTGCGGCAGCACATGGATGTCGGCCATGCCCAGCAGTTCGCTCAGCCGCCCGGCTGGCTGCAGGTCGAGGAAATGCGCGTTGTCGAGCCGCAGGCAGGCATCCATCAGCGAGGCGCGGCTCGGGCCGTTGCCGCAGAACACGAAGTGGATGTTGTGGGAGCACACCAGCAGTCGCGCCGCATCGGCCAGCAGCTCGATGCCCTGCTTGCTGCCGAGGCTGCCGGCATAGAGCACCACCACCGCGTCGGCCGGAATGCCGAGTTCGGCCCGGTAGCCCTGCGCGGACGCGCCCGCGGCCAGCGCACCGCGCTTGACGGGCCGGATGGCTTCCACGTCGACCCAGTTCGGGAACAGCACCAGCCGGGACTCGTCCACGCCCTTGTCCCTGGCCTTGGCGAGCATCGTGGAGGAAATGGTCGATACGCGGTCGAACTTGCGCATCAGCCAGCGCTCGGCCGCCAGCGCGAAGCGGCGCACCCGTTCGCCGCGCACCCAACCAAGGCCGAAGGCCGCGTCCACCTCGTAGTCCTGGATGTGCAGCCACGACCTCGTGCCCAGCAGCTTGGCAAGGCACAACGCGGCCGGCGCGCAGGAAATGGGTGGCTCCACCACGAACACCACGTCGGGCTTCCAGCGCAGCTGCGCCAGCAGCAGCGGAATGCTCGACAGCGTGAACGACAGCAGGTGCCCGATGCGCCCCAGCGCGCGCGGCTTCTGCGGCACCCAGGTGGGCGCGCGCCAGACAGTGATGCCGTTCCAGTCGTCCTTGCGATAGGCCCATGCCGAGTACCCCTCGGACACGGCCCACTGCGGGAAGAAGGGCGGCGACGCGATCACCCGCACCTCGTGCCCGCGCGACTGCAGCCACTCGGCCATCTCGCCCGAATACTTGCCGATGCCGGCCAGCTCTGGCGCGAAGTTCATCGAGTAGACGAGGATCTTCATGACACCCGCCCCCGCGCCAGCAGGCGCACGATGGGGAAGAAACCGAAGTGCAGGCGCATGCGCGTCTCGCACAGCACGAAGTCGGTCACGCAGGCAATGAAGAACACGTAGTGCGGCTTGCCCGGGAAGAGCACCGCCACCACGCCGTAGGACGCGAGCCGCAGCACCACCTCCAACAGCGCCCAGCGGCCGAGCGAGCCCATCGAGGTCTGCAGCGAGAGCACCATCTCGTGGTGGATCGTGTAGGTGCGCAGCAGGAAGTACGGCGCGATGCACAGGAAGATGGCGCGCGCCTCGTTGCCCAGCTTGAGCAGCGGCGCGGCGACCGTGATGAGTGCTGCCAGCCCGACGAAGAGTGCGCAGCCCAGCAGGAAGGAATGCCTTGCGAGGCGCAGCTTCGCCGCGGTGAAGTTGCCGGCGTCGGTCTGCAGCATCGCGGGCGTCTTCGTGACCAGGAAGGACTGGACGAACTGCGAGGGCGCCTCCGCCAGCAGGAAGGCCAGCTTGAAGGCTCCCACATAGCCCAGCGGCATGAAGTACGCCACGATGAGCAGGTCCGACTTGCGCAGCAGGAACATGAGCAGCGAGTACACCGTCGCGCTGGCCTGCGAGCCCAGGCCGAGCGCGGCCCGGCCTACCGGCGGCGCAGCCCCGTTGGCCGGCAGGCCCACCGCCAGGCATACGACCACGACGGCGATCAGGTTGATGAGCAGCAGGTGCGGCAGGCCGAGGTCGAAGCGCACCGCCACGCACAGGCCCACGCCGGCGACCAGGATGGTCGAGCGGATGCCGGCCTCCAGGTTGAGCAGCCCCGCATGGCCCAGGCCCCGGCTGAAGGACAGGCGCAGGCTGTTGAACGCGAACACGGCCAGCGTCGCCACCAGGATGGCGAACGGCGCATCGCCCACGGGCAGGCGCTGCATCGTGAGGATCACGGTGACCAGCACCGTGGCCAGCGGCAGGCCGATGGCCAGCGTGCGCACCACGTCGCCGCGCGTCACGCCCGGCGGCACCGTGGCCGCATGGCGCGAGAACAGCAGCGAGCTGCCCAGCGTGCCCACCACCAGCGCCACTTCCATGACCGATTGATAGATCGAGTATTCGCCGAAGCGCGCCGGCGAGATGCTGGCCGCCATCAGGAAGATGGCCACGAAGCCCGACAGGTACACGTAGAACCGGGAGGCCAGCGCGCCCAGCCCCGACAGCCAGGCCATGCGCCCGCCGGGCAGCGTGAGTGGCGGGCTGAAGTGCTTCATGGCGTCGGCTCGCTTCGCGTTCGCTTGTTCGTCTACTTGCCGGCCGGCACGCGGTGCACGCGGCGCGTATCGAACAGCCGGCGCGTGAACGCACCGGCGCGGAAGGCGTTGTTCTTCGCGCGGCGGGCCATCTGCAGCGCGTAGGTCACGGCCGCCACGGTGAGCATGTGGCCGCGCAGCGCGTAGGGCATGGCCATCTTGGCGCTGCCCTGGAAGTGCAGCGCCACCACGCGCGTCATGTCTCCCGAGGTGCTCGTCAGCCAGGCCTTGCCCTCGCGCCAGGCGATGCGCTTGGCGCCGCCCAGCACCTTGAATTCGTGGCGGTGCAGGTTGTGCATGCCGTTGATGTTGTGGTCGACGACGGTGCCGTCGAGCACCCGGTTGATCGGGTCGTCGTTGCCAGTGGCATTCGCCCAGAGGTAGAGCAGCGTCATGTCGGACACGCCGCCGCGCACGCCCCGCGCGGCGAAGCGCGCCGCGATGTCGCGCAGCTTCCTGCGGCCCGAGGGCGTGGCGTAGCTGTCGAGCACGTAGGCCACGAAGCGGCGCAGGCCGTTCGCAGTCCAGTAGCTCACGTGCGGCGAGACCTGGCAGGGGTTCCAGCCGTCGGCCGACTGCATGCGCGATCCCGAGAAGTCGGCCCTGCCCGCGAGCCGCCTGATGTGGGGCCCGGCGCCCTGGAAGAGCAGCACATCGCTGTCGATCAGCACGAAGTCGCGCACTTCCGGATGGGATTCCAGAAACCGCGCTAGGAGAAAGTAGCGACGAAAACAGATCTTCTCGAACTCCGGCGTATTGCTCGACAGGTGAACGTACGACCGGCAGAAGCGTTCGTAGGCCGGGCCCGCGTCGGTGTCCGACAGCACGAACAGCGACTCGCCGGCCAGCGCCGCCGATTCGCGGCACAGCGCGAGGGTCTTGTTCTGGCGGTCTTCGACCACGATGAAGGGCAGGGAGGAGTTCATGGTGCCTGGTGAAGGGTTGATGGGATGTGACAGCGATTCGTTGGTCCGGTACTTCAGGGCTTGCCGCGCGCCGTGACGCTCTTCATCAGCGTGACGTGCGCGGGAAGAAAGCGGCCGGCGGCATCGATGGGCATGTCCAGCGTGAAAAGGCCGCGCGCGGCGGCGGCTTCGGCGATCCAGCCGCGCAACTGCGCGGCCGTGAAGCGTGCCGGCGCCTCCCGGCCCCACGAGGCGCTCAGCGGCGTCAGCACGTGGAGCGTCAGCTCCGACGGGGAGGCAGTGAGATGCGCAGGCGGCTGCATGTATTCGCCGGCCATCAGGTTCTGGCAGGGCGCCGACTTGGCGCTGAAGCGCTCCGCGCCTTCGCCCGCGTTGAAGGCGAGCAGGCGGCTGGCCGCGCCGGCGCGCGCCGCGGAGCAGAGCATTTCCCAGCCGGCGGGCGTGATGCCCTTGGTGTTGTAGGTGCCGTCGAACCACCAGCCGCTCGCGAGCGCGCCGTAGCGCTCCGACCAGTCCCGGATCACGCTCGACCATGCGGCGACGAAGCGCGCGGGCGGCGGCTCCTGCTCCGACACGTCGCCCAGGCATTCCATCAGCGCCGGGTCGGCCTGCGGCGCGCGGAACGGCAGGTACAGGATCAGCGCGATGCCGCGGCTGCGCAGGGCCCGGCCGATTTCCAGCGGCAGGTCGCGCGGCGGACGATTCGCGGCGCTGGAGGGGCAGAGCACTTCGAGCGCGGCGTTGGGTGCGATGTATTGGCCGCTGTTCTGCCCGAGCGTCAGGATCAGGTGCGAGGCGCGCATTTCCGCCAGTGACGCAGCGAAGGACTCGACGTCGAAGCGCCTGATTTCGCCGATTGACTGCTTGTCGGGCAGGTAATGCACCATCACGCCGAAGCCCGGCACCGGAAGGGGGGCCGGCTGTGCAAGGACCGCCAGCGGCAGCGCCGTCAGCAACAGAAGCGCCGCGAGAAGACGCGCGACTGACGGCAGGCGCTTCGTCGTCATGGCATGGCTCCCGCCAGCGACAGCACGCCGCGCTTGAGCATGAGATAGCGCCCCGCGACGTTGGCGGGCGCGCAGGTGGCGGCGTGCATCCATGCCGGGCGAGTGCGCTCGTGGTGTTCGAGGTACTGGGCGAGCGGATGCGGGTCGCCGTCGTCCGGACCCACGAAGAAGGCGTAGTCGGAAAAGAGCTCCCGGTGCACCGGGATGTCCGACAGCAGCAGCGGCACGCCCAGCGTCGCCGCCTCGGCCGCCGACAGATTGAAGCCCTCGAAGGTGGACAGCGAAATGAACGCGGTGGCGCCCTGGTACAGCCGCAGCAGTTCGTCGCGCGACACCAGCCCCCGGTGCCGGACGCAGTCGCGTATCTCCGGCGCGAGGACCGACACCATGCGCTCGACCGCGTCCGCGCCGTTGCCGGTGATGTCGAGGTAGTCGACCAGGCCGGCGCTCTTCATGCGCTCGAAGAGGGCCAGGATGCCGCCGAAGTTCTTGTGCGGGTAGTAGTGGTAGGCCGCGATGAGGTAGCGTCCGCCGGATGCGGGGACTGGTGTCGTCGTTGGGCGAGGCGCGTCCACCGGGTTGAAGATCACTGTCGAATGCCCGCAGCGGCCGAAGTGGCGCTCGAAGTCCCGCTGGCTGCTGCGGCTGATGAAGACCACGTCCGCCGCGCTGCGCGCCGCGCGCCACAGGTTCCAGTCGAGGAACAGGCGCTTGCCGCGCCCGAAGTACTGCGGATGCGCCTTGTACTGCAGGTCATGGACGATGACGATCGAATCGCGGTGCCGCCCCAGCGGCGTGAGCGGCAGGTAGTAGTTGGGAAACACCGAGAACAGCTGCTCGCCCGCCAGCAGCGCGCGCAGGCGATGGAAGTTGTAGAGCAGCGTGTCGAGCACGAAGCGGCTGATGTTCAGGCGCTGCGCCAGCGCGAACAGGCGCGGATGTCGCTCGCTCACCGGCTCGACCCGGTCGTCGGGCGACAGCCGCATGTGGCGCAGCAGCGCCTCCGACACGTTGAGCACGCCGCCGGCCGCCCTGTTGAGGCGGATGGTGTCGTAGTAGAGGTAGGTGGGCATGTTCGCGTTCTTTCTCAGGCGCTCGGCAGGCCTTGCCGCACGATGCGCGCGGGTGAGCGGCGGGCGCGCGAGCTCAGTGCTCCGGCGACGGCCGCGGCCAGCAGGCCCGAAACCATGAAAGGCCCCCAGCCCAGGATCGGCCCGCGCATGAAAGGTACGTACGCGGCCAGCAGCACCAGCGCCGACAGGTAGGCTCCCGACACCGGGCGGTTCGGATCGACGGCACGGTCGACCACCCGGAACCCGGCCGAGATCGCGAAACCGAAGAGTGCCGGCCCCGCCAGTCCGAAGTCGAAATACGCGGTCGTGAACGGCGGCAGCGACAGGTTGCTCTGCGAGAAGTTGCCGAGGATGGCCGACCAGCCGAGGGGGTCGAACTCGGGAAACATCTTCAGGTCGCGCGGCAGGAAGAAGGAGAACGCCGAGAGCAGGTAGCGGCCCCAGCCCAGGTCCGGAATGGGCGCGCGCTCCAGGATGCCCGCGACCACGAACATGGCGTCGAAGTCCTGGCTGAAGGGGAAGGTCCGCAGTTCTTCTCCCCACATGCTGCCGCGCGACAGCAGGTTCAGCACCGGCCCCAGTCCCGCGATGGCGCCGAAGATCGTCCCCGCGAGCAACCAGCGCCGGCTGCGCCCCAGCGCGTGGATGAGCAGCGGCAGCAGCCCGATCAGCAGGACCTGCCGAGCCGTGTTCACCGGGTTGGCCGCCGCGATCGCCAGGCCGAAGGCCAGGCAGGCCGCGCACCAGGACCATGGCGTCCTGCGGCGCGCCGCGTGGATGGCCAGCGCCACGAAGCACATCAGGACCACGAGCTTGGGCAGCGTGGAATAGAAGATGAAGTCGATCGGCACGTTGTCCTCGCCTCCCGCCATGCCCACGACGCCGCGCGCCACGAAGTTGAGCTCGGGCTTGATGAACAGCGAGGCGAAGGCCGCGAGCGAGCAGCTCAGCAGCAGGAGAAGAGGGTGGGCCACGCCGACCAGCTGCCTGTCGTGGCGCCCCGGCAGGTGCTCGGGAGCGTCGGGCACGCCGAGCCGCGCGGCCTCGATGCCCGCCATGTACAGCAGCAGGAGCATCAGCGCCTGCGTGTGCGACTCCGTGCGCATGACGCCCGCGTCCCAGAACTCCAGGTCGTGCGCGATCTGCATTGCCGGCGCGATCGAGAAGTAGGTGAGGATCGCCGCGTAGTGGATCAGCAGGAACACGCTGCCGCCGGAGCCGCCCAGCATCGAGAGCTGGACCAGCGACAGCACGGCCACCGCCGCGTAGCCCCACACGGGGTCGACGAAGCCGCACAGCATGGCGCAGACGATGCCGGACCAGAAGGAGAGGGGGCGCATGGCGGGCCTGCTTTGCGTGGGCGATTCAGGCGTGAACGTGCGGCTGCACCGGATCTGCTTCCTCGACCGGACGGATCGCCCGCTGGTAGTCGGCGTAGGTGCGGCGCAGTCCTTCGGCCAGCGGAACCGTCGCGTGCCAGCCGAAGCTGTTGGCGCGCGAGACGTCCAGCAGCTTCCGGGGGGCGCCGTCGGGCTGGGCGAGGTCGTAGCGGATGGTGCCGGTGTAGCCCACCACGTCGCGGATCAGTTCGGTGAGCTCGGCGATGGACACGTCCTCGCCGGTGCCGAGGTTGATGTGGCCGCGCATCGCATCGGTCTGGCGGTCGTACTCGGCACGCGACAGGTTCATCACGGCCAGGCAGCCTTCCACCATGTCGTCGACGTAGAGGAACTCGCGCCGCGCGCGGCCGCTGCCCCAGATGAGCACGCTGGGTGAATTGCCGATCTTCGCCAGGTGAAAGCGCTGGATCAGCGCCGGCACCACGTGGCTGTTCTCGATGTGATAGTTGTCGCCGGGGCCGTACAGGTTGGTCGGCATCACGCTGCGGTAGTCGATGCCGTGCGTGGCGCCGTACTGGCGGTTGTAGCTCTCGCACAGCTTGAGCCCCGCGATCTTGGCGATCGCGTAGGGCTCGTTGGTGGGCTCGAGCTTGCCGTTGAGCAGGTATTCCTCGCGGATCGGCTGTTCGGCCATGCGCGGGTAGATGCAGCTGGAGCCGAGGAACAGCAGCCGCTTCACGCCGGAAACAAAGGCCTGGTGCGTCACGTTGGTGGCGATCGCGAGGTTCTCGTAGATGAACTGGGCCGGATAGGTCATGTTGGCGTGGATGCCGCCGACCCTTGCCGCCGCCAGGTAGACCTGGTCGATCTGCTCCGTCGCGAAGAAGCGGGCTACGGCCGCCTGGTCGAGGAGATCGAGCTCGGAGTGGGTTCGCGTCACCACGTCGTGGCCCAGTTCGCGCAGGCGCCGTGCCGTCGCCTGACCCACCATGCCGCGATGACCTGCAACAAAGATTCGCATATGAGCTTTCGGTGAAGAGGTTGATGAAGTCCGAGGAAAACGAAGCCGGAGGAAGAAGAGCGGGTCCGCTAGCGCGACCCGCGCGCGCCCGTCACCACGCCGAAGGTCTTCAGCAGGATCAGGAAGTCCCGCCACAGCGACAGGTGCGCGACGTACTCCGCATCCATCGCGGCGCGGCGGCGGTAGCTGATCTCGTTGCGTCCGCTGATTTGCCACAGGCCGGTGATGCCCGGGCGCACGGCGCAGTAGTGGTCCCAGTAGTCGCCGTACAGCTCCTTCTGCGCGAACATGCAGGGGCGCGGGCCGACCATGCTCATGTCGCCCTTGAGCACGTTCCAGAACTGCGGGAACTCGTCGATGCTGTACTTGCGCAGGAAGGCGCCGAAGCGGGTGATGCGCGGGTCGTGCTCCAGCTTCTGGTAGACGGCCCACTCGCGCCGCGCGGCTTCGTTCTGGCGCAGGTGGCGCGCGAGCACCGCGTCGGCGTCGGCCACCATCGAGCGGAACTTGTAGAACTTGAAGACGCGGCCGTTCCTGCCGTAGCGCGGCTGCATGTAGATGGCCGGTCCGCCCGAGGTGTAGAGCACGCCCAGCCAGATGAGCAGATAGGCCCAGCCGAAGAAGACGAAGAAGGAGCCGGCCATCAGGACGTCGGCAGTGCGCTTGGCGCGGCGCAGCCAGGGCGCGCCGCCCAGCGGCATATACGGGGCCGTGTTGGCGGCGGCGCCGATGCCCGAGTTGCCGGGGCCCCGCCCCGTTCCCGTGGAGGAGGTGGATCGCAGCGTGTTCATGATTCGGCGTGCTCCGGCAGGATGCGCTTGGGCATGACGGTGTCGGCCGTGTCCAGCGCGAATGGCGGTTCGCGGCGCGCCACGGGGGCGTAGCCGTAGTAGCCGTAGCTGTAGCTGCGGTTGTGGCGGCGGGAGGTGTCTACCGCGTTGAACACCACGCCGTGGAAGGCCGCGCCCACATGGGCCAGGCGCTTGCTGGCTTCCAGCAGTTCACCCATCTCGCTGTTGTCGGCGCGGGCCACCATCAGCAGGGTGCCCATGCTCGGCGCCATCGCGGCAGTCTCGGAGGCGAGCAGCGTGGGAGGCGCGTCGACCACCACCACGTCGTAGCGCGCCGAGAGCGTCGACAGCGCATGCGCGAAGGCGTCGCTGGTCATCAGGCCGGCCGGGTCCGGGTGCAGCGTGCCGGCGGACATCACGTCCAGGTAGGGCAGCACGTGGTGGTGAATGGCCTGCTCCAGCGGCACGCCGCCGGCGATGGCGTCGGACAGCCCGTCCTTGCGCTGCAGTCCGAATTCCTCGCTCAGGCTGCCGCGGCGCAGGTCGGCGTCGATCAGCAGCACGCGCTTGCCGGAGGCGGCCAGCAGCGTCGCGAAGTTCGACGACACGAAGGTCTTGCCCGCGCCGGCCGTGGCGCTGGAGATCAGCACGCGGTTGTTGGGCGCGCCCATCATCACGAACTTCAGCGCGGTGCGCAGCCGCCGCAGGCCCTCGAGCGCCGGGTCTTCCACGTGCAGCGCGGCCAGCACCTTGATGCCGGGCTTGCCGTCGCGCACGGCGCGGTCGAGCACGCGCTGCTGCGTGCTCAGCGGGATGGTGGTGTAGACGTTCAGCCCCGTGACGGCCTCGATGTGGTCGGGGCTGCCGATGGAGCGCTTGAGGTTCTTGCGCGCCAGCGCCGCCGCACCGCCGGCGAACAGGCCACCGGCCAGCGCCAGCGCGACCACGATCAGCGACTTCGGCCGCACCGGCTTCTCGGCCACCAGCGCCTGGTCGAGCACGCGCACGTTCGCCACCTTGCCTTCCTTGGCCAGCCGCATCTGCAGCGAGCTGTTCAGCAGCGTCGCGTAGAGCTCCGTGTTGACCTTGATGTCGCGCTGCATGCGCAATGCGTTCTGCTGCAGCATCGGCATGCGGCGGATGCGTCCGTCGACCATGCCCAGCTCCCGCTTCAGCGAGGCGATCTGCGCGTCCAGCGTCTTCACCATCGGATGCTCGGCGGTGAAGCGGCCCACCAGGTCCAGCCGCTTCTGCTTGGCTTCGAACAGCTTGGCCTGCAGGTCCACGTTCTGCGACAGCGCATTACGGGCCTCGTCGTCCAGGTTGACGGTGCCGTTCTGGTTGCGGTACTGGTTGTAGGCGTCCTCGGATTGCTCCAGCTGCTGCTTGAACTTGGGCAGCTCGGTGCCCAGGAAGGCCAGCGCGCGTTCGGCCTGCACCGTCTTCTGCTCGATGTTCTGCCGCACGTACAGGCCCGCGATCTCGTTGAGCACGGCCGCGAGCTGGTTGCGGTTGCCGGACTGGAGGCTGACGTCCATCACGCCCGACTGCTTGCCCCGCTCGACCACGCGCAGGTCCTTCTGCAGGCCCAGCAGCGTGAGCTGCTTCGAATTGCGCACCAGCTCGAAGGCGGCGCCGGGCCGGGCCTCGATCGAGCCCACCAGCAGGTGCAGCGCGCCGCCGGGCACGGTGGCGTCCAGCGGTGTGCCGACCTTGCCGTGCAGCGGAGACTCGATGCCCGGGTTGGTCAACACGTAGTTGCCGTCGGCCCCGGCGATCAGCGTGAACTTCTTGCCCTCGAGCGCAGGCGGCACGTCCATCCGTGCGACGGCGATGTTCTCGGTGCCCGAGACGTAGTTGCCGTAGCCGAAGATGCCGGGCGAGGAGAGCTGGCTCGAATGCCGCGAGAGGAACTCGCCCACCACCGGGATGTAGCGCGGCTTCGCGTCGATGTAGAGCAGGGTGTTCTCCATCGCCTGGCCCAGCACCATGCGCGAGCGGAGGATCTCGGTCTCTCCGGCGGTCGGCGTCTTCACGCTGATGCCGCCGCCCCCGTTGGCGTCGCCGGGAAAGTTGCCGCCCGAGCGGTCCGGGTCTTCCACCTGGATCAGGATGTTGGCTTCGTACACGCGGGTGCCGAACAGCGCGTAGCCCACGCCCGCCAGCAGCGCCAGCGCGGCGATGCCGGCAATCAGCCAGCGGCTGTCGATCAGGATGTCGAGGTACTCGTGGAACCGGGATTCCCGGGCCCATGCGGTGGTTTCCACCACAGTCACGGGAGCCGCCGCGGGGGCGGGAAGCGTAGGTTGCCAGCGCGCGTTCATGAGTGTCACCTTTTGCTGTTGCTTTCCTGGTCCGGACGCGCGGTCGCCTAGCGGCGGGCGGTGTCGCGGGCGAGGTTGACGACCTGGGCGGCAGGCAGGATCAGGCTGAACACGCGGCTCCAGCTCACCAGCGGCACGCGGTCGACGTACACCACGTCGCGCGGCTGCAGCTCGAAGCGGTCGGCCAGCGCGAGCGCCACCGGGTTCTTCGCGTTGAGGGCGAAGACCTGCTGCACGTCGAGGTTGTCGGGCGCGTTGCGCACCACGTAGATCTGGCCGGGATCGGAGGTGGCCAGGTCGGGCCCGCCCGCGTCGCCCAGCGCCTCGTTCAGGCTCAGCCGGCCGTTGTTGCGCATCTGCAGTGCGGACGGCGCCCGCACTTCGCCCATCACGTAGACCCGGCTGTCCTCGCGGGTGCCGACGTTCACCACGTCGCCGTTGCGCAGCGGGATGCTGTTGCCGTCGACGCCCAGCGACTGCAGCATCGGCAGGTTGATCTCGGTGGAGACGCCGCCGCGCGTCAGCGTGATGCGCGCGCGGTCGCCGGCCTGGGTGAAGCTGCCGGCGCGGCTGATGGCCTCCGAGAGCGTCATCGGCACGTCGGTGAAGATCTGCAGGCCCGGCGTGCGCACCTCGCCCTGCACGTAGGCGCGCTGGCTGCGGAACGACTGGATGCGCACCGTCACCTGCGGGTCCTTGATGAAGGCCTTGATGCGCCGCGCGATCAGCTCCGACGCGCCGCTCTCGGTCAGGCCCTGCACCTTGGCGCGCCCGATGTAGGGAAAGAAGATCTCGCCCTTGGCGTCGACGATGAAGCCGGGCGCCACGGTCACGCCGGTCGGGTCGGACTGCTGCGCGATCACCGCGCCGGCGTTCGGCAGCAGTTCCGGATGGTCGTACACGATGATGCCGACCACGTCCCCCGGCCCGATGGTGTAGACCGGCGCCGCGGCGAAGAGGCGCTTGATGTTGTCCGGCGGGCTCTTCGGCTTCTGCGCGAGCTGCGCGCGGATCAGGTCGGGCGTGATCGTGATGATCTTTCCGCTGTCCGCGGAGGCCGTGCTGTCGCCCGTGTTCTTGCCGTAGCCCAGCGGCCCCACCGAGCCGAAGCCCGGCGCGCAACCCGTCAGCGCCACCAGCCCGATCGACAGCAGCAGCGCCAGGCCCAGCCATCGCAGGCGGGACTCGGCCTCCAAACGGGCCAGGACTGCTGCGAGAGGGCGCGTTCCGCTTGATTGCGTCGCTGGATCATGGCGTTGCATGGTGAGCTCCTTGACGGCTGGTTGAGTTCGGGTTGATGAATGGGGCGAGGCCGGATGCCTCGCTTCAGGGCGCGGCCCAGGTGGTGGGCATGGCCGTTTCCACGCCGGCCGGCGCCCGGTTTTCCTGGCTGCGTCGTTCGGTAGCGGCGCCGAAGCAGCGCTCGGCGACCCAGTCGCCCACCGAGCGCAGGAACAGCTGCTGTCCCTTCTCCGTGCAGACGGTGTGGTCGACCTCGCCGATGAATTCGTACTGCACCCCTTGCGTGAAGGGCTTGCGCGCGAAGGCGCCGAGCTGGTCGCGACCCCGGTCGCAGACATGCAGGGAGCCCGAGTACAGGAGCTGCACGGCCACCTTGCGCTCGACGAGCCGCTCCAGCGCCGCGCCGAACCAGATCGCATTCGTCTCGGGCGCGCGCCTTTCGGCGAAGAAGCCGGGCAGCGGCACGGTCGAATGGCTGCTCAGGAAGCGGCGCTGCAGCCAGCGTCGGGCCTTGCCCGGGAAGGACGGATGCGCCGGTGCAGCCAGTGCGCGGCGCAGGTTGCGCTCCAGGCGTGCGCGAAGTTCGGGAAAGGCGAAGCCGTCGAACAGCGACACCGCCACCACGCGCTTGTCGGACAGGGCCGCCGACATCGCGTGCTGCACGCCCGAGCACATGCCGACGATCACGAACTGGCGCGCACCCAGCATGCGTTCGGCGGCATCCATGGCCGCCTTCAGGCTGTGCACGGCGCGGATCTGCAGGTCGGACGAGGTGTCGAGCGCGTCGCTGTCGCCGATGCCGCCGAGGTCGAAGCGCAGGCTGCCCACGCCGCGCGCGGCCAGCAGGTGCGCCAGCTTCACGTTGATGCGGCGCGGCCCCACGCGGTGGTTGGCGCCCATGTTGAACATCAGGCAGGCAATGCCGCCCGGCGCCGGCCGCTCGGGGATGGTGAGCATGCCCATCAGCGCGTCGCCGGGGCCGAACAGCAACGGCTTCTGCGTCGTCTTCGTGTCATTCATGGAGAGCCCCCTGGAGGCGGTTGAGTGCATCGGCCGGGACCATCGCGCTGTTGGGATAGGGGTCGGAGGTCCAGTCGAGCTGGTGGCTGAAGTACGCGAGGCGCACCGGCATGTGGCGCGACTGCTGGTCGGCGGCCCACTGCGCCGTGCGTTCGTCGTCGGGCCCGGCCAGCACCAGCGTGTCGTGCAGCGCGGTGAGCGGCAGCGACTCGGGCACCAGCGCCGCCAGCTGTGCGCGCAGCGCGGGCGAGAGCACGGTGCCGAGGGCTTCCTCGGGCATGGTCTCGGGCTCCTGCACGAGGCTGCGGCGCCAGGCCAGGTCGGGAATGCAGAAGGTGGTGTCGATGGCGACCACGTGCTGCTCGCGCAGCAGCCGCGCATAGCGGCGCCCGTCGATCACCGGCTCCCACAGCACCAGCCGCACCGGGTCGCAGCGCCCGCCGCGCGCGGCCAGCACGGCCACGGTGGCGCCGAGCCGCGCACCGATCCACACGATGGAGGCCGCGGGCGCGCGCCGCCGGAGTTCTTCGTGCGCCGAGCACAGGTCGCGGCGCCAGCCGTCGAGCTCGCCCTCGATCTCCTCGCCCGGCGAATCGCCCGAGCCGTAGAAGTCGAAGCGCAGCGTGGCGACGCCAGAGCGCGAGAGGCGTTCGGCCAGCACCTTGAAGAAGCGGTGCGTGCGCAGCCCCTCCTGCCCGAAGGGCGGGCACAGCAGCACGGCGGTGTCGTTTCCGCCACGGTCTTCCTCGGCGGGATGGAACACGCCGAAGACCTGGCGCGAGGCCGGCCCGAACATGATCGGTTCGAGGCGGGTCATGGAGCGATCTCCACGCTGCGCGCCCGGGCGCCAGCCTTCGGAGGGAGCGATGGGTCGCCCGTGTACCCGCCCGTGCCCGCTGCTCCCAGGCGGTTGGCGCGCGCCTCGGTCTGGCGCCATTCGGCGAGCGAGCCGACGCAATCCATCCGCGCGGGCGCCGGCCCGAGCACCAGCCACAGGATGCGGCCGGCCACGGACAGCTCGACGCTGCGGCGGTCGGGCTCCAGTCCCACTTCGAAGCTCTGCGACGACAGCAGCAGGCCCACGCCGACGGCCTTCAGGCAGGCTTCCTTGCGGGTCCAGCAGGTCAGGAAGGCGTGGTCGCGCTCATGGGCGGGCAAGGCGGCCAGCGCTTCCTGCTCGCGCCGCGTGAAATGCTCGGCCGCGAGGATCGCCGCGTCCGGCACCGGTCGAAGCAGTTCGATGTCGGCGCCCAGCGGGCCGCGCCCGCCGATGGCGATCAGCGCCAGCCCCTGGCTGTGGCTCAGCGAGAACTGGGTGCGCGCGTGGCCCGTGAGGGAAGGCTTGCCGAAGGAACCCCTGGACATGTGCAGCTCGGCGTGATGCAGGCCGGTGTATTCGCTCAACGCCTGCCGCAGCGCGACATGCGAGGCCACGTAGCGCTGCCGGTCCAGCTCGAAGCGGAAGCCCTCGGCACGGGCGCGCTCCTCCTCGGAGAGAAGCTCTTCGGCCGGGAGGTCGGTGAAGCTGTCCAGGTCGACGTACCGGCAGACCGGTGCGTCGATGGAGAGCGCATAGGGGGAGTCGCCGGTCATGATGTTCACCCCTTGCGCAGCCAGCCGCCGAGGGCGCCGAGCAGTCCGCCGCGCGGAGCCTGTGCGGCAGTGCCGGCGGCCAGCTCCGCGAGATCCGAAGGCACGCCCTCGCTGGCACCGTGCGCCGACGAGGCGATCTGCCCGAGGTTCTCGAACAGGTAACGGCGCGGCTCCACGCGGTGCCCCAGGGTCTGCGCCGCCTGCTGCACCGCGCGCAGCACGAGCAGCGAGTCGCCGCCGAGGTCGAAGAAGTTGTCGCTGGCGCGGATCTCGCTCAGGTCGATGCCGATCACGTCGGCCCAGATGCGAGCGAGCTGCGCCTGCTCGGGGTCGAGCTGGCTCTGCCTCGCCTTGCCTGCGCTGCCGTTGGGAGCGCCGTCCGCGGCGGCCTTGCCCGCATCGTTCGCCGCCAGCTTGCGCAGGTAGGCCGCGCTGGTGGAGGTTTCGGTGTCGGTGATCCGCTCGAGCGTGGCGCCCGGCTCGTCGGCCACGCGGCGCAGCACTTCGAGGTAGCGCTCGCGCAGCTGGGCGCCGGTCTCGCGCAGGTACACGTCGGCGTTGTAGATGAGCGCGCCTTCCAGGCCGTGCGGCTTGTCCATCAGCCACACGCCGATGTCGTCGGTGGCGCCGTGCTGCATCACGTGCATCTGGCGGGTCTGCAGGCTGCCGACGGAACGTGCGCGTTCGCGCGCGTCCTGGAAGGAGAACATCGACTGGTAGGGCCCCGAGGTCTTGATCTGCCCTGCATAGCCCGGCTCGGCCATCAGGCGCTCGAAGGGCACCTGCTGGTTGTTCATCATCGACAGCAGCTCCTGCTTCACGTAGCGCATGAAGGCGGGCAGGGTGAGCGCGCGGTCGACCGTGAGCGAGACCGGCAGCACGTTGTTGAAGAAGCCCATAACGTCTTCCGTCTCGGCCTGCTGCCGCCCGCGCACCGGATTGGCGATGACGATGGCGTCGTTGCCCGTCACCTGCGCCATGGTCAGCGCGTACACGCCGAAGGTGAGCATGCTGAGCGTCACGTCCATGTCGCGCGCGATCTCGCGCAGCCGCTGCGTGCTCTGCAGGTCGATGTGGATCCAGTGCGCGCCGCCCTGGCCGCTCTTGCCGGCGCGCCGGGGCATGTCGGTCACGGGCGGCCGCACGGCCTTCGCGCCTTCGAGGCGGCCGCGCCAGAACGCGAGCTGCTCCTCGCAGGCGGGCTCGGTCAGCCACTTCTCGAGCCACTGGGCGTAGTCGCCCTGGGTGGTCATGAGCGTGGGCAGGTTGTGCGGGCGGCCTCGTTCGGCGGCGTCGTAGAGCGCGGCCAGCTCGCGCTGCATCAGGTCGAAGGACCAGCCGTCCCAGATCAGATGGTGCGGAACGAAGAGGAACACATGCTCGTTGTCGTCGAGCTGGAACAGCGTCGCGTGCATCATCGGCGCGGCGTGGATGTCGATCGGCCGGTCCGCCAGCTCCTGCATGCGCTCGGCCAGTTCGGCTTCGCGCTGGTCGGCGGGCAGGCTGCGCAGGTCCACCAGCGGCAGCGTGAATTCCGCGGACTCCGAAATCATCTGGACCGGCTTCCCGCTTTGCGGATCGATGTCGATGCGCGTGCGCAGCGAGGGCTGGCGGCGGATGATCTCGCGCCACACGTTCTCGAAGCGCGCGGCGTCGAGCTGACCCGTGAGCCGCTGCGCCGAGGGCGCGTTGTAGACCGAGCGACCCGGATGCAGCTGCTCCATGAAGCGGATGCGCTCCTGCGCGAGCGTGAGCGGCGCGGTGGTGCGGCCGATGCTGCGGCCGATCGGTGCCTGCAGCCCGACGCCCGCGCCCTGCAGCGCCTGGATGGCCGCGGCCAGCTTCCCGGCCGTGGGCGACTCGAACAGCGAGCGCAGCGGCAGCGTCACCTGGAACTCGCGGCTCAGCAGCGTGGTGAGTCGCGCGGCCAGCAGCGAATGGCCGCCCATGGTGAAGAAGTCGTCGTGCATGTCGAGGCCGGGCAGGCTCAGCACCTTCTCCATGAGCGCGAGCACCTTGCGCTCGTGCTCGTTGGCCGGGGCCGAACCGCGCCGCACGCCGTCGCGCGCCACCGCCTGCGGCGGCGGCAGCGAGACGCGGTCGACCTTGCCGTTGCCCAGCGTGGGCAGGGCGTCGAGCGTCACCACGTGCTGCGGCAGCATGAAGGCGGGCAGGTGCTTGCGCAGGTGCACCATCAGCGCGTCGAGGTCGAAGCCCGCGCCGGGCTTCAGCGCGAGGTAGGCCACCAGGCGCACGTCGCCGGGGTTGTCCTCGCGCGCCACCACCACGCTGCGCGAGACACCGGCCACTTCGCAGCAGCGCACCTCGATCTCGCCGGGCTCGATGCGGTAGCCGCGAACCTTCACCTGGAAGTCGAGCCGCCCGAGGTGGTCGAGCAGCCCGTCGTTGCGCCAACGGCCCCGGTCGCCCGAGCGGTACATCTTCTTCGGGGTGCCGAAGATGCGCACGGTGACGAAGCGCTCGGCCGTCAGCTCGGGGCGGTCGAGATAGCCCAGCGAAACGCCTTCGCCCGCGATGCAGATTTCTCCGGGCACGCCGATGGGGCAGGGCTGCAGATCGGCGTCGAGGATCCAGATTTCCGTGTTGTCGACGGGCCTGCCGATGGACACGCCGCGCGAGGCGATCTCATCCGGGCGCACGTGCCAGGCCGTGGAATACACGGTCGTCTCCGTCGGCCCGTAGCCGTTCCACAGGCCCTCCATGCGCTCGCACAGCGCCAGCGCCATGCTCGGGCGCAGCGCCTCGCCGCCGGTCCAGCCACGGAAGCCCGGGGCGCCGCCGGCCCACTGGGCGTCGAGCAGCAGCTGCCACATGCCGGGGGTGGCCTGCAGCAAGGTGATCTGTTCCTCGTCCAGCGCCTTGGACAGTCGGTTGCCGTCCATCGCGACCTCGCGCTTCACCATCACCAGCTCGGCGCCGGCAGCCAGCGGCAGCAGCAGGTCGGGCACGGCCATGTCGAAGGACAGCGTGGTCACGGCGGCGATGCGGTCGGCCGGGCCAATGCCCGATTCGCGCCGCATCCACTGCAGCAGGTGCGCCACGCCACGGTGATGGGCGATCACGCCCTTGGGCAGGCCGGTCGAGCCGGAGGTGTAGATCACGTAGGCGGCGTCTTCCGACTCCGGGTCGTCGGCGCTCGGCGGCAGTGCTTCGCCGGAGAGTTGTCGCCATGCGGTGTCGCGGTCGATCTCGAAGATGCGCTGGCCCGCGTCGCCGCGCCAGTCGCGCGGGGCGACCGCGATGTCCGACGAGGTCAGCATCAGGCTGAGCTTCGCGTCGCTGGCGTAGTGGTCCAGCCGCGCCTGCGGGAATGCGGTGTCCAGAGGCACGTAGGACGCGCCGGCCTTCAGCACGCCCAGCATCGCGACGACCATCTCGAGGCTGCGCTCCAGGCACAGGCCCACGCGCTGGCCACGGCCCACGCCGCGTGCGCGCAGGGCACGGGCGAGGCGGTTGGAGAGCGCCTCGAGCTCGCCATAGCTGCAGCTGCGGGCGCCGTCGCGCACCGCGGGGCTGTCGGGTTGCAGCGGCACCCGCGCCACGAAGCCGGCGTGCGCCAGCGGCGCACCCACCAGCGGAACGCGCGCGGGCTGCAGCGCGACCAGCGAGCGCGCGGCGTCGGCCGACAGCACTTCGAGCCGGCCGATGGTCTCGTCGGGCTTGTGCGAGGCCGACTGCAGCACGCACTCGAACATGTCGAGCCAGCGCTGAACGCTGACTTCGTCGAAGAGGTCGGTGTTGTACTGCGCCTCCACCATCAGGCCGCCGTCGAGCGGGCGCAGGTTCACGAACAGCTCGAAGTTCTCGTAGCGGCGAGCGATGGTGTCCTGCACCACGTCGAGGCTGGTGAAGGCCTGCGCGCTGCTGGCCACGTCGGGGTCGACGTTGAACGCCACGCTCACCAGCGGCAGCCGGCTCGGATCGCGCTCAAGCGAGAGCTGGCCCAGCAGTGCGCCGTAGGTGAGCGCCTGGTGGTCGAAGGCGTCGAGCACGGCGGTGCTGCATTCGTCCATCAGCGCGTCGAAGCGCATGCCCGGGTGAGCGGCCAGGCGCAGCGGCAGCAGGTTCACGCAGTGGCCGACCAGGCCGGGCATGTCGTGCGCGAGCTGGCCCGAGGCCGGAATGCCGACCACGATGTCTTCATGGCCCGTGAGGCGGTGCAGCGTCGCGACGAAGCCGCTGAGCAGGCCGGTGAACAGGCTGATGCCGGCCTTGGTGCTGGTCGAGCGCACGGCACCGACCAGGCGCTTGTCGAGCAGGCGTTCGGCCCGGAGCGAATTGAAGGTGCGCGCAGCCGGGCGCGGCCGGTCCAGCGGGAGGTCGAGCACTGGCAGGGTGTTGCCCGAGAAGCGGCCCAGCCAGTAGTCCACGTGCAGCTGCATGTCCGGGTGCGCCGCCGCTGCGGCTTCCTCTGCAGCGAAGTCGGCGAAGAGCGGTGCCGCCTTGAGCTTCAGCCCGGTGCCGGTTTCCTCGGCATACAGGTGGCCCAGCTGCTCGGTGATGACCGCCCACGACCAGCCGTCGCAGACGACGTGATGCGCCGACATCACGAGCTCGTGCTCGGCCCTGCCAAGGCGATACAGCACTGCCCTGAACAACGGGCCGTGCTCCAGCGGGAAGGGCGTGCAGACGGCGTCTTCGTGCGCGTCGCGCAGTGCCTGGGCGCGGGCTTCGGGCTCGAGCGCGGACAGGTCGTGCTCGACGAGGACGTTCGCGCCGGGCTGGCTCACCAGCATGCAGGTGCCGTCGGGCGAGATGGTGGAGCGCAGCGCCTGGTGGCGCGCGAGCAGCCGGTCCATGGCCCTCGAGAGGGCCGCCTGGTCGAGTTCGCCGCGCAGGCGCAGCACGACGGATTCGTTGTAGGCCATGGAGGCCTCGGTGCCCAGCGTTGCGCCGAGCCAGACTTCGCGCTGCGATTCCGTGGTCGGAATGATGCAATCGACGACGCCACCGCTCACGGTGGGCTTCAGAACGGCGTTCATGCTGCAACCTTTCCATTGACGAGGTGGTGGCTGGTGGGGGACGCCGCGTCGGGTACGTACCAGAAGGGCTGGCCGTCGATGTCGCGGGCCAGCACGGAGCCTTCTTCGGTCGGCTTGTGGATGTCGAAGCCGGTAACGGGTACGGCGCGGCGCGGCAGGAAGCCGGATTCCTGCATCTCGGCGACCGACTCCTTGAAGGCGCGCTGGATGAAGGCGATGTCCTCGGCGCTGTGGGCGCTGGTGAGGAAGCACGGGAAGTTGTCTAGGATGTGGATGCCGCGGCTGCGCATCATGGCGAACAGCAGGTCCTGCAGCGGGTGGTCCTCGAGCCAGCTCACGCGCCACAGCGATGCGAAGTGGCGCACCTCGATGGGCGCGCCGATCTCCTTGCACCAGCCCGTGAGTTCGGCGGCCATGGCGGTGGTGCTGGCGTTGAGCCCGGCCTGCAGCGCCGGCCCGGCCTCCTTCAGGTGCGTGAGCGATGCCTTCGCCGCGGCGAGCGCGAGCGGGTGGCGCACGAAGGTGCCGGCGAAGTAGGTCACGCCCACGCCGGGGATCGAGTCGTCTCCGTACTGCCAGGCACCGCCGTCGAGTGCGTCCATGAATTCGCGCTTGCCGGCGATCACGCCCACCGGGAAGCCGCCGCCGATCACCTTGCCGTAAGTCGCGAGGTCGGCGCGCACGCCGAACAGCTCCTGCGCGCCGCCCAGCGCGGTGCGGAAGCCGGTGATGACCTCGTCGAAGATCAGGCAGCAGCCGTTCTTCGCTGTGATCTCGCGCACTTCGTGCAGGAACTCGCGCGGCTGGAAGTCGGGGCGGCGGCTCTGCACCGGCTCGGCCAGCACGGCGGCGAGGTCGTCGGCGTTCTCGCGGATGAAGGCCAGCGCCTCGGGCGTGCCGTAGTCGAGCACGCGGATGTCGCCGAACATGCCGCTCATCACGCCGGGCGCGGCCGACAGGCCCTTGCCGCCCTTGCCGGCGCGCACCAGCACCTCGTCGAAGGTGCCATGGTAGGAGCCGGTGAACACCACCACCGTGCTGCGGCCGGTGACGGTGCGCGCGATGCGCAGCGCCGCCATCACCGCCTCGGAACCTGTGTTGCACAGGCCCGCGCGGTCGTTGCCCGTGAGTTCGCAGACCAGCGCCGTGACCTCGGCCGCCAGCGGGTGCTGCGGGCCGATCTCGTAGCCGTCGTCGAGCTGCTTGCGCACGGCCTCCTGAACGAAGTCGGGCTGCCAGCCGAACATGTTCATGCCGAAGCCGTTGAGTGCGTCGACATACTCGTTGCCGTCGAGATCCCACATCTTCGAGCCCTTGGAGCGCTCGATGACGATCTGGTAGGTGATCTCCTTCGTGATCGGCCTGAAGCCGTTGACCACGCGCGGGTCGGCCATGTGCGCACGGTTGGCCTGGGTGAATTCCTTGCTCTTGCGCGTGCGCTCCACGTAGCGGCGGACGAAGGCCGCGAGCCGCGCCTTCTGCCGGCCGCTGGGCTCGGCGGTGCGCTGCGTGTGGATGCGGGCGATGGCGCCGAAGGCCTTGCTCACGTCGTAACGCACGGGCTGTGCGGGCTCCTCGGCGGGCACGGCGACCGCTGCCGGCGCCACCTGGGCCGGCACAGCCTGGAGCGTGACGGCCGGCGCGGCGGGAATCGCGCCCGACAGCAGCGCGAGTTGCTGTCGCATCAATTCCATCTGCTGCGAAATCAGCTGAGGCAACTGGGCCTCGCCCGAAATGGCGCCTTGTGCGGGCATGTACACGGGCATCGGCCGGGCTTGCAGCAGGGTGACGCCGCTTTCGACGGGAGCCGTGGTGACGACCGGCGCGGCAACCGCCGCGGGCGCCGCTTCGGGCGGCAGGCTTTCCCGCAGGAAGGCGGAGAGCGAGTCGAAGCTGCGGTAGTTCTCCATCAGCTGGCGGAAGCTGAGGTTGACCTTGAAGTGCTTCTTGATCTGCGTGGCCGCCTGGGTCAGCGTGAGGGAGTCCAGCCCCAGTTCGCCGAAGGGCGCCTGCCCCTCGGCCTGGGCCATGTCGAGGCCGGAGATGTCCTCGAACAGGGCACGCAGGCGCGTGTCGACGGACGAACCGCCGGAAGAAGGAGGAAGAGGCGAGGGCGTAGCAGCAGTCACGATCGGCTCCAGGAAAACGGGTGGAACGAAGGGCGCAGGGGGTGCGACAGCGGTGGCGACGGGCGCGGTCGCTGTCGCGGCGGATGGGGCAATGGCAGGGGCGATGTCGACCCAGCAGCGCTTGCGCTCGAACGGCGTGGTGGGCAGGCGCACGCGCTGGGCACCGGCACGGGCGCTCAGGCGCGAGAGTTCGACCTCAGCGCCACAGGTCCAGAGGCGGCCTAGCGCCAGGCGCAGGGTGCGGGCCTCGTCGGCGGGGCCGCCGGGCTCCGTGTGCAGCAGCGAGACGACACTGCCTGCGCCGTGCTGGCGTACCAGCGTGGCGAGCATGTTGCGCGGGCCGGCTTCGACGAACAACGGGCTCTCCGTCTGCGCCATCGCGCAGCGCACCGCGGGCGAGAAGCGCACGGTGCCGCGCAGGTGCCGGGCCCAGTAGGCCGGGCTGGTGGCCTCGGCGTCTTCGAGCGGCTTGCCGGTGAGCGTCGAATAGATCGGAGTCTGCGGCGCGCGCAGCGCCACCTTGTCGACCAGCGCCTCGAAGGGCGCGATGGCCGCGTCCATCATGGCCGAGTGGAAAGCGTGCGAGGTCTGCAGCGGGCGGCTCGGAATGCCGTCGGCCTCCAGCGCCGACTGCAGCGCCGCGATGGCGTCGAAGGGGCCGGCCGCGACGCAGGCCGTGGGGCCGTTCTCGGCGGCGAGGGAAAGCTGCGGGCCGAGCCTGTCGAGCAACTGGGCCGCGCCCATGCGCACCGACAGCATCGCGCCGGCAGGCTGGGCCTGCATGAGCGCGCCGCGGCGGGCTACCAGCCGGGCCGCGTCTTCGAGGCGCATCACGCCTGCGATCACTGCCGCGACGAACTCGCCGACGCTGTGGCCGATCAGCGCATGCGGCCGCGCGCCCAGCGCCAGCAGCCGCCGCGCGAGGGCGTATTCGAGCGTGAAGATCGCGGGCTGCGTTGCGGCCGTGGGCGCCAGCGATTGCGGGTCGTCCGAAAACATGCGCTCGCGCAGGTCGAAATCCGTTGCGCCTTCGAAGGCGGCCATGCAGTCGTCGAAGGCGGCGGCGAACACCGGGTCGTTCGCGTGGAGGTTGCGGCCCATGCCGGCGTACTGCGCGCCCTGTCCGGGGAACATCAGCACGAGTTGCGGCGCGCGCGAGCTCGTGCGGCCGCTGGTGCTGCAGGAAGAGCCGGCATCACGCAGGGCTGCAATCGCCTCGGCTGCGTTGTCGGCCACCACTGCGCGGCGGAATGCGTGAGCCTTGCGGCCGACCGCCAGGGTGTGGGCCACGTCGGCCAGCGGAAGCCCGGGATGGGCTTCGAGGTGCGATGCGAGCTGCGCGGCGGCCACTGCGAGCGCGGCTTCGGAGCGCGCCGACAGCGGCAGCACCTGGTCGCCCGTCGCGGCCAGAGATGCAGGCCGGGGCGGCGCCTCCTCGACGATGACGTGCGCATTGGTGCCGCCGACGCCGAAGGAGCTGACGCCCGCGCGGCGCGGCTGATCGGCGCGCAGCCACGGCTGCAGGCTCGCCGTGACGTGGAAGGGCGTGCGCGCGAAGTCGATCGACGGGTTCGGCGCGCTGAAATGCACGGTCGGCGGAATCTGCTCGTGGTACAGCGCCAGCGCCGTCTTGATGAGCCCGGCCGCGCCCGCCGCCGTGACCATGTGGCCGACGTTGCTCTTGACCGAGCCGAGCGTGCAGTAGCCGAGCGCGTCCGTGTGCTCGGCATAGGCGACGGCCAGCGCCTCGACCTCGATCGGGTCGCCCATCGGCGTGGCCGTGCCATGCGCCTCCACGTACGAGATGCTGCGCGCGTCCACGTCGGCCGCCGCCAGCGCGGCGCGGATCACCGCCGCCTGCCCGTCGACGCTGGGTGCCGTGAAGCTGGCCTTGGCGCCGCCGTCGTTGTTCACGCAGGCGCTGCGCAGCACGGCGTAGATGGTGTCGCCGTCGGCCTGCGCATCGGCCAGCCGCTTGAGCAGCACCACGGCCGCGCCGTCGCTGAAGACCGTGCCGCGGGCCTGCGCGTCGAAGCTGCGCGTGTGGCCGTCGGGCGAGAGCATCGAGCCCTCGTTGTAGAGATAGCCGCTGCGCGGCGGGCAGGTGACCGACGCGCCGCCCGCCAGCGCCATGTAGCACTGGCCCGTGCGCAGCGCGTGGAAGGCATGGGCCACGGCCACCAGCGAGGTCGAGCAGGCGGTGTGCACGCTGACGGCCGGACCGGTGAGGTTGAGCCGGTTCGCCACCCGCGTGGTGATGTAGTCCTTCTCGTTGGCCAGCATCACCTGGAATTCGCCGACCGGCTCCACCAGGTCAGGCCGCGTGCTCACGTGGCGCTGGTGGTAGGTGGCGTTGTACATGCCGGCGTACACGCCCACCGGGCCCGGCGCGGCGTCGGGCACGTAGCCGGCGCGCTCCAGGCATTCCCAGCAGATCTCGAGGAACACGCGCTGCTGCGGGTCCATGAGTTGCGCCTCTTTCGGGCCGATGCCGAAGAAGGCTGCGTCGAAGTCCTCGATGCCGTCGATCACGCCGCGTGCGCGCACGTAGGCCGGGTCGCTGCGCAGGGCTTCGCCGATGCCGGCGTCGAGCGTGGCGTCGTCGAAGAAGCTGATGGTGTCGCGGCCGGCGACGAGGTTGTCCCAGAACTGCTCGACGTCGGCCGCGCCGGGGAAGCGGCCGGCGGTGCCGATCAGGGCGACCGCGTCATGAAGAGGGGTGGCCGCCGCGGCCGGCCGATCCTTGAGACCGGCCGCGGCGGCCGTGGCGGGCTGATCGCTCGCCGGCTGCATCCGCGCACCCATTGCTTTTGGCGTGGGATTGCGGAAAAAAAGATTGGTCGACAGCTGCATGCCGGTGCCGCGCCGCAACTCGGCAAGCACCTGCAGCACCAGCAGCGAATCGCCACCGAGGTCGAAGAAGTTGTCGTTGCGCCCGACCTTCGAGATGCGCAGCGCACGCGCGAAGGCCTCGCACACCTGCTGTTCGATGGCGCCCTGAGCCTCCTCGAAGGGCTGCGCGAGTTCGGGGCGTTCGCCGACCGGCTCGGGCAGCGCCTTGCGATCGAGCTTGCCGTTGGGGGTGACTGGAAGCTGTTCGAGCCAGACCTGCGCGGCCGGCACCATCGCGGCGGGCAGGCGCTCGGCGAGGTGGGCGCGCAGGGTGTCCCACGAGACCTTTTCTTCTCCAGAGTGCGAAACCAGATAGGCAACGAGGCGCAGTTGCCCGCCGCCGTCGGGCCGCGCAACCACCGCGCAGGACTGCACGCCGGGGTGCGCGAGGATCGCAGCCTCCACCTCGCCGGTCTCGACGCGGTGGCCGTGGATCTTCACCTGGCCATCGCGCCGGCCGATGAACTCGATGGTGCCGTCGGGCAGCCAGCGCGCGAGGTCGCCGGTGCGGTAGAGCCGGTCGCCAGGGCCGCCGAAGGGGTCGGGCACGAAGCGCTCGGCGCTGAGTTCCGGTTGCCGCAGATAGCCGCGAGCCAGCCCATGGCCACCGATGCAGAGCTCGCCCACGAAGCCGGTCGGCAGCAGCGCCATCGAGGGGCTCAGCACGCGCAGCACGGTGTCATTGATGGGGCGGCCGAGCGGAACCGAGCGCAGGTCTTCTGGCAGCGGCAATTCGATGCGATGCGTGGCCGCGAAGGTGGTGCATTCGGTCGGGCCGTAGCCGTTGCTCAGAACAAGCCCGGGCAGCGCGGCCAGTGCGCGACGCACATGCGCCACCGACAGCGCTTCGCCGCCGGTGAAGAGATGCCGCAGGCCCGAAAGATGCGCCGGGTCGTCGTCGACGACTGCGTTGAAGAGCGCGGCCGTGAGCCAGGCGGTGTGCACGCCATGGCGCGCGATGGTGCGGGCAAGGCCGGCGCCCGTCGGTACGCGTTCATCGTGGACCACGCAGCAGCCGCCATTGAGCAGCGGGCCCCAGATTTCGAGCGTGGCCGCATCGAAACCCAGCGGTGCCGCATGCAGCACGGCCAGGCCGGGCACGAGCGATACGTAGTCCACGCCCACGACGAGCCGCAGGATCGAGCGATGGCAGATCTCGATGCCCTTGGGCGTGCCTGTCGAGCCCGAGGTGTACATGACGTAGGCCACCGATTCCGCATCGATGGCCGGTGGATTCCATGAACTCCGGTTTTCATTGTCTGCATGCTCGTCGACCAGAAAAACGCCGTGATGAGGGGGGATGAGGTGGCGGTGCTCCCGCGCCGTCAGCACCTGGTGCGCGCCTGCCTCTTCGAGCATGTAGGCGATGCGCTCGGGCGGATAGTCCGTCGGCACCGGTACATAAGCCGCGCCGGCCTTGAGGATGCCCAGCTGCGCGACGATGGCCGACATCGAACGGTCGAGCAGCATGCCGACGCTGTCGCCGGCGCGAACGCCCAGGGACTGGAGGCGCTGCGCGAGATCGCCGGAGCGGCGGTCGAGTTCGCCGTAGCTCATCCGCGTGTCGCCTTGCGCAAGAGCGACGGCGTCGGGCGACGCCGCGGCCTGCCGGCTGAACATGGCGGGCACTGTGAGAGCGAGGTCGATCGGGGAGAGGACTGAGTTCCAGGCGTCGAGCTGATCGGAGCGGTCGGCGAGCGGCAGCGTGCGGATATCGCCCAGTGCGGCGCCGGGATGAGCGAGCAGGTCTTCGGCGGTGTCCGCGATGGCCGCGAGCAGCCGGTCGAGCCCGGCTGCGTCCAGCAGGCCCGGGGCCGCCTCCATATATAGAGAAGCCGATGCGGCATCGAAGCTCAACTGCAGCAGGGCGTCGTGTGTCGCCTGCGGTGCCGAACGGCAGCTCAGGTCCAGGTCGGCAAGCCAGGCGCCTGCCTCGAGGGGGGCAGGCAAGGGCGTTCCGAGCCAGCGCGACTGCAGCAGCAGCCATGCGCCCGCGAAGAGGGTGTCGGGCAACTGGCCGCTGGTGGCGAACCAGCGGGTCCAGTCCTGGGCGAATCGGGGGGCCAGCGTCAACGATGCGGCGTGGGGGTTGGCCGACCCCTTCGAATTGGATCGCCGCACGAACAGGTCTTCCAGGGCGAGCCCTGGAGCGCCTTGCATTGCCTGCGAAACAGTTTGAATTTCCACGTAAGTATCCCAAAAGAAATACAGCGAAAGTAATTGGACGAGTGAAAATTCCACTCGTCCAATTAATATTGAGAAAGCCGGTGCCTGTTTTTTCGTGTCTTCATCCTAGGGTGTTTCCCGCAGGCGTTGTGCGTACTTTAGGCCCAAGTTACAACTGGATAAGGTTATTTCTGAAACGTACTACCCGAATCGTCCAGTACGAGGTAGCTGATGCGCGATCCGCAGGGAAAAAGAGGCCGGACAACCCGCCGCAAGGGCTTACGAAGGCCGGTCGAAGCGGGGTACTCCTGGGGATATCCGGGGCACGCGCGAGGGAAAGGCACCCGACCGGCCGTTCCGGAGGAGCTGCCCGCCGCCGGATCGTCTTGCCCGGGAGTCATGCGGAAAGTGCGCTCCAAAAGATGTCGAAAAATGAAACATCCTCCCGGCGCCGACTGTTATGAATTGGCAGGGCTTGTAACCTAACAAAAAATATCTGTACAAAACCTGCAAATGGAAAAAACTGGGGAGGACACGGTTCTTTTGCCGAAAGAAATTTTCCAGATGCCAAAAACACTCGGCGACATCCTATTACCCGATGTAGTTCTCGTGCGCCAGGGCAGCTATCTGGAATCAATTCTTCCGGGCAATTCGGATGCATTGATCGCAAACGCGATGTACTTCGGCAATGAGGCGTGGGCGCGGGAATATCTGGCTTCCTGCCACCGGGACGGGTATTTCCGCAGCCGCTGGCTGGCCGCCACGGGCGAGTGGACGGACAAGGTCGTCATCGACCTGGGTTGCGGGCCGGGCAATGTCTTCGCGACGCTGGGTGGCAGTCCGAAATTGCTCGTAGGCGTCGACGTGGCCGCGGCCTCGCTCGAACTTGCCGCTGTCGTGGGCTACATCCCGGTGCTGGCGGACGTGGCGCACACCCCGTTCCGCCCGCAGGTGGCGGACATCGTGGCGATCAATGCCACCTTGCACCATTGCGACGACATGCAGGCGGTGCTGCGCGAGGGGGCCCGTCTGGTGAAGCCGGGTGGCTTGCTGGTCACCGACCACGATCCGCAACTGGCGGCGTGGAACTACAAGGGGCTGGCCCGCCTGCTCTGGAATGCGCGGCTGTGGGTCTACCGCGTGCTGGGGCGCGGCTTCCACAGGAGCGGCAGCCAGCAGTCATGGAGGCTGCGCAGCGAGGTACGTCACCGGCCCGGCGACGGCGTGACGAAGGAGTTCTTCGAGTCCACGCTGGCGCCGCTGGGCTTCGAGGTCCGGGTGCATCCGCACAACCACTGGATCGGAGCCCGGGCCCTGGACGGCGAGGCCGGCCCGGTGCAATGGAAATACCGCATGGGCAACCGGCTGTCGGGCCGCGACCCCGATGCGCCCTCGAGCGCGCTCTCGCTGATGTGCGTCGCGAGGCGCACGGGCGTCAAAAACCCCGAGGCCCGCTGAACGCCCGGCCACTGCTGGTAGCCTTCGCGGATTCTTCGAGCGCGGCCCAGTACGACCGGGCGCGCGAGATTCAGGTCATCCAGGAAGGAATCCGGTAGTGGTTGTTGTGACAGGAAGGAACTGGCGCGCGGGCCTGGTGCTGAGCGCGGCATTGTTGGTGGCGGCGTGCTCCACCTCACCCAAGGCGCCGGTGGCCGGGCCTGGCGAGTACGTCGTCCAGCCGGGCGACACGCTCTATCGCATCGCGTCGAAGGCCGGCCGCTCGCCGGGCGACATCGCGCGATGGAACAACCTGCAGGACCCCGACAAGCTCGAGGCGGGGCAGGTGCTGCGGGTCGTGCCGCCGGGCGGAGCGGCTTCCTCGTCCGACGCACCGCCTCCGAGAAGCACGGGCGCCGAGCGTCCGGAGCGCCCCGAACGCGCAAGGCCTCCGCGCGCCTCGGCACCGGAGCCGGTCGCACCGCCCGCATCGCGGCGCAGCGACTGGGCCTGGCCGGCGCCGGGCCAGGTGATCGCGGGCTTCAACGGCACCAGCAGCAAGGGCATCGACATCGGCGGCAACGCCGGCGACCCGGTGGCTTCCATCGGCGCGGGCAAGGTGGCAGTGACCGAGACACTGCGCGGCTACGGCAGCGTGGTGATGGTCGACCACGGCGGCTCCTACATGTCGGTCTACACCAACCTGCGCACGGTGCTGGTCAAGCAGGGCCAGCAGGTGAAGCAGGGCCAGAAGATCGCGGAGATCGGCAATTCGGACGGCGGACGCGCAAGGCTTCACTTCGAGATCCGCTACCGCGGCAACGCCGTCGATCCGCGCCAGTATCTGCCGGCGAGGTAAGCAGGCGAGCGGGGCGCCGTGCCTGCTCTGGCGAACGGCATCCCCCGAATTGGCGATACCGCGGCGCCCGCGAAGTGCTCAGACTTTTGCCCTTGGCTCTATACAGGGAAGCAGAAATGGAAGTCATGCACTGGGTGTTCATCATTCTCGGCAGCGCGCTGGCCTTGACCACGCAATGGTTCCTCCTGGCGCCATTCGGCCTCGACTGGAAGCCGATGCGCGAGCAGATCGCCGAGCAGGTCACGCAGGCAGCCGCGCTGTTGGAAGAGTGCGCGTCCACGGCCGACTCCACGGCCTAGCCCGCCCGCGCCCGCATGGGGCGGAGATCGACGTCGCAGCGGAGCGCGCCCTCTAAGATGCGCACTCTTTTGGAATGACGTATGCAGACGCGGTAGGCAAAGGGGGCCCACGACGCATGATTTCTTTGCTCCACACCGCGGACTGGCAGATCGGCCGCGTTTTCTCTCAATTCGAACCCGACGATGCCGCCGCGCTGTTCGAGGCGCGCTTCAAGGCGGTGGAGCGGCTGGCCGCCGTCGCGGCCGAACGCAAGGTCGATGCCGTGCTGGTCGCGGGCGACGTGTTCGACCTGCAGACCGTGTCGGACAAGACCATCCGGCGCATGTTCAACGCCATGCAGGGCTTTGCGGGGCCCTGGCTGCTGATCCCGGGCAATCACGATTCGGCGCTGAGCGAATCGGTCTGGAGCCGCGCGCAGCGGCTGGGCGCCATCGCGCCGAACGTCGTCTGCTGCCTGGAGCCCAGCCCGCACACCGTGGCGGGCAAGTTCACGCTGCTGCCCGCGCCGCTCACGCAGCGCCACACCTACGGCGACCTCACCGAATGGTTTGCCGCGGCACCCGGCGCAGAAGGGCTGCCTCGCATCGGGCTGGCTCACGGCTGCGTGCAGGGCATCCTGTCCGAGGACATCGACTCGGCCAACCCCATCGCCGCCGGGCGCGCGGCGCAGGCCCGGCTCGACTACCTCGCGCTCGGCGACTGGCACGGCACGCGGCAGATCGACGGGCGCACCTGGTACGCGGGCACGCCCGAGACCGACCGTTTCAGGGCCAACGACTCGGGCCAGGCGCTGCTGGTCGGCATCGCCGGCATTGGAGCGGAGCCGGTGGTCGAGCCCGTTCGCATCGGCCAGTTCGACTGGCAGCAGTGGGAGCCACGGCTCACGGTGCCTTCCGACATCGACGAGCTGGTGCACAAGATGGAGCAGATCGGCGGCGGCGACGTGCTGCAGCTGCGCGCGCAGGGCACCTGCGATCTCGCCGGCCACAACCGGCTGCGCGCAGCACTCGATGCCGCCCGTGCACGGGCCCGCGCGCTGGTGTGGGAAGGCGAGGCGCTGCGGCTCGAGCCGACGGAGGACGACATCCAGGCGCTGCACGCGGACGGCTTCGTCGGCGAGGCGCTCCAGGCATTGCGCGAGCAGCAGGGCGACGCCGATGCCGAACTGGCCCGCGACGCGCTGCTCACGCTGGCGCGCATCCTCGGCGCGCAGCAGGGCTCTTCGAATGCGGGGGCTGGCGCATGAGCATGAAGCTGCAGCGGCTTCGCATCGAGAACTTCAAGCTGTTTCGCGCGCCGTTCGAAATCGACGGCCTCACGGACGGGCTGAACCTCTTCGCGGCGCCCAACGAATCGGGCAAGTCCACCGTCGCCGAGGCGATACGCGCCGCCTTCTTCGAGCGGCATCGCTCCAGCGCGGTCGAGCACCTGCGGCCCTGGGGCGAAAGCTCGGCCACGCCCACGGTGGAAGTCGACTTCGAACTCGACGGCAAGCCTTGCCGGCTCACCAAGGCCTTCCTCGGCAAGAAGCGCTGTGAACTGGTGATCGACGGCAAGCCCATGGACGGAGCGGTGGCCGAAGACCATCTCGCGGCGCTGCTGGGCTTCCGGTTCCCGGGCAAGGGCGCCAGCACGCCGGAGCACATGGGCATTCCGGGTTTGCTGTGGATCAAGCAGGGCACCTCGCACGACATTGCCAGTGCGGTGGGTTTCGCCAGCGATCACCTGCGCAACGCGCTCGGCGAGTCGCTCGGTGAGCTGGCTTCGAGCAACGGCGATGCCGTGCTGAAGGCGGTAGAGGCCGAGCGCAACGAGCTGCTCACGCCTTCCGCCGGCACGCCGCGCGGCGCCTACGCCGACGCCAACAGGCTGCGCGCGGAGCTCGAAGAGAAGTTGGAAGAGCTGCTTGCCGACGTCGAGTCCTATCGCTCGGGCGTGGACCGGCTGTCCGGCCTGCGCCGCGACCATCTGCGCGACGAGGCTGCGAAGCCGTGGGCGGCGTTGCGGGAACAGCTCGTCGTTGCGCAGCAGCGGTTGGGCGAGGCCAGGGGCCTCGACGAAAAGAAGAGCGTGCAGGACGCCGCGCTCAGGCAGGCCGTCGCGCAGGTGAGTTCGTGGCGCAACCAGCTTCAGTCGATGGAGCGCGAGGAGGCGACGGTCGCCCTTCGCGAAAAGAACCTGCAGGCGGCGCAGGAAGGCCTGGCCAGGGCGCAGGGCGAACTGCGGGCCTGGGAGCCGCGCCACGCGGCGGCGGTGCAGTCGGACGCCAGCGCCCGAGAAAACCTCCGCCTCGCGCGGCAGGCGGCTTCGCGCATCGCGCAGGAAAAAGCCGTCGAAAGCCTGGCCGAGCAGCTCGCGGCGCTCGCGCAGAGCCATGAGAAGGCAAAGAGCGAGCAGGACAAGGTCACGCGCCTGCAGGCCGAAGCACAGGCACTCGCCGTGCCGGAAGGCGAACTCAAGCGGCTACAGCGCTGCGCCGACGCGCAACGCACGGCGCAAGCGCGGCTCGACGCGGTCGCGACGGCCCTGGAGTTCGAGCTGCAGCCCGCAGCCAAGGTCCGGGTCGCCGGTACCGAGCTTTCCGGGTCGAAGCGCCAGACCGTCATTGCGCGGACCGACATCGAGATCGAAGGCATCGGCCGCATCACGGTGCTGCCGGGCGGGGCCGACCTCGAAAGCCTCGCCATCGAACGCGACCGCGCGCGCGACGAGCTGGCCTCGCTGCTGCAGGCGCTGCGCGCGGAGAGCGTGGCGGCCGTCGAGGAACGCATGCGGCAGCAGGCGCTGCGCAAGGGTGAAGCCGGCGCCGCGGCAGCCGTGCTGGCCGCGCTGGCACCGAAGGGATTGAGTGCGCTGGTGGCCGATATCGCCGTGCGCGAGGCCCGGCTTGCGGAGGCAAGACAGATCCTGCAAGGCATGCCGCCGGCCGGCACGGCGATGCCGTCGAGCGCGCAACAAGCGGAGTCGGAGGAAGGCGCCGCGCGCGCGATGCTGGAAGACGCATCCGTGGCGCTCAACGATGCAAAGGTTGCCGCGGGCAACGCGCGGGAGCAGGTCAAGGCGGCCGAAGACGAACTCGCGGCGGCGAAGGCCACGCTGGACGATCCGGCGCGCGCCAGTCGCAAGACGGAGGCCGGTGCCGCGCTGACCGACGCGCTGGCGCAGCAGTCGGCCATCCAGGACAAGGTCGCCGAGCTGGCGCAGCGGTTGCAGACCGTCAATCTGCCGGTGCTCGCGCAGGACGTCGAACGGCTGGCACGCAGCGTCGAACAGGTCGAGGCCGCGCACAACCAGCGGGCCAACGAGATCACGCGGCTCGAGGCCGAGCTCGAAGCGCGAGGCGCGCTGGGCCAGGAAGAAGCCGCCTCGGAGAAACGGCGCGAACTCGAGCACGCCACGCGCCGTTGCGCCGAGCTCGAACGACGGGCGAGGGCGCTCGACCACCTGCTGAAGCTGTTGCGCGAGAAGCGCTCGGCCCTGGCTCAGCGCCTGCGCGCGCCGCTGCAGAAGCACCTCGACCACTACCTGCAGATTCTCTTTCCCGGTGCGCAGGTCGAAGTCGGCGACGACCTTTCTCCGGGCCGCATCACGCGGCAGGGCCTGCGCGGTGCCCAGAGCGGCGCGTTCGAGGAGCTCAGCGTGGGCGCGCGGGAGCAGATGGGCGTCGTCGCCCGGCTGGCCTATGCGGACCTCCTGCAGGAAGCGCGCAAGCCGACCCTGCTCATCCTCGACGACGCGCTGGTGAACACCGACGAGGAACGGCTGGGGCAGATGAAGCGGGTGCTGTACGACGCGGCGGCCCGCCACCAGATACTGATCTTCAGCTGCCATCCCGAGGCCTGGCGCGACCTCGGCGTGGTCGCGCGCAGCATTCCCTGACCGCCTTCCCGCGGCACCGCAACGGGCGATAGGCCATTCGGCCATCGGCCGCTTGTCACGCCGTTTTCCGGGTGCTTTGTCATGCCCGCGAGCCCGTGCGCACGGGGGATTTGACTCCCTCACAAAAGGGCGCCTTGCTCATGTGCGGAAGCGGCGCGATTCCTACAGTCATCCCCATGGCCCAACGCCTCTGCCCATGCCGGGCAACAGGTGCTCCAGGCCGGTCACGACAACCGGGGGACTTGCATGGAACCGCTCGCACTGCTGCCGACGACCTTCATGAACCTGCTGCGGGAAGACGCAGGCATGTCGTTCATGGAGTCCGCGCTGATCGGAGCGCTGGTGATGGTCGTGTGCCTGCTCCTGCTGCTCGCCCTCCGGCGCAGCGCCTGACTTCGTGGAACGCACCATGCAGGAACTCGACGCCGTTCTCGAACTGCTGGCGATGCTGGCTTCGGACATCCGCACGCCCGTGCTGTTCGCATTGCTCGGAACCGCCGCCGTCAGCGACTGGCGCTCCTACCGCATTCCCAACTGGCTGACCTTCAGCGGCGCGCTCTTCGCGCTGGTCTACGGAACGCTGGCCGCTCGCACGCCCATGGCGGGGGCAGCGAGCGCCTTCGGCGGACTGGGCGTCGGCTTCGCGGCGATGGTGCCGTTCTACGTCATCGGCGTCATGGGCGCCGGCGACGTCAAGCTGATGGCCATGGCGGGCGCCTTCATCGGGCCCGAGCAGACGCTGATGGCCGTGCTCTTCACCTTCATCGCGGGCGGCGTGGCGGCCATGGCCTTCGCCATCCACCGCCGCCGCGTCGGACACATGCTGGCCAACGTCAAGGATGCCGCCCAGGGCGTGATGTTCTCCAGCATCGCCGGAATCCGCCCCTCGGGGCGCATCGAGCCCAGCCAGTCCGTGGGGAAGCTGCCCTACGGCATCTGCATCGCGGTGGGCACCGCAATCGAGGTGCTCGCGCATCAGCTTGGCTACGTCTAGCTCCCTCATCCCTTCTTACCTGCGACGGAGGTTCACATGAAGAACATCAAGGCGATCGGGCTGATCCTGCTGGCCCTGCTGACGGGGCTGGCGGCCGCCATCTACGCGGCCGGCTGGATCTCCAGGCAAGGCGGCATCGCGTCCAACAAGGTCGTGGTCGCGGCTGTCGACATCGAACTGGGCAGCCGCGTCAACCCGCAGATGCTCACCACGGTCGACTGGCCCAGCGGCTCGGTGCCGAACGGCTCGTTCAGCGAAATCAAGGCATTGGACGAACGCGTGGTGAAGGTCGGCGTGCTGCGCGGCGAGGCGCTCATCGAAGGCAAGCTGGCGCCGGTGGGCACGCAGGGCGGGCTGTCGGCGGTGATCGCCAGCGGCAAGCGGGCCATGACGGTGCGCGTCAACGACGTGGTGGGCGTGGCAGGCTTCGCGCTGCCGGGCAATTACGTCGACGTGATGGTCAATGCCCAGCAGGACAGGGGCCGGGGTGAAGAGGCGCTGCAGATCAGCAAGACCGTGCTCGAGAAGGTGCTGGTGCTGGCGGTGGCGCAGGAGGCGAACCGCGACGACACCAAGCCAAAGGTCGTGAGCGCCGTCACGCTCGAGCTCTCGCTGGAAGACTCCGAAAAGCTCGACCTGGCCCGCAGCGTGGGAACCCTGTCGCTGGTGCTTCGCAACCAGATGGACAAGACCACGGTCGCCACCGACGGCATCACCAAGGGCCAGCTCTTCGGCGCGAAGGAGATCGTGCAGGTCTCCACCACCGCCGCACCGGCTCCCGCCCGCCCGCGTACCCATCGCGCAGGCCCCGCCGCCCAGCCGGCTTCCCAGTGCGTGGAGGTCATCCAGCACTCGGGCAGCTCGCTCACCTGCTTCTGACCCCAAACGACAGGAGGAACACCAAGTGCGCCATATCTCCACAACACTCGCCAGCCTGCTGGCGACCCTCGCGACCGCGGCGACTCCCGCCATGGCCGCGGAGGTCGCGGCAACCGCCTCGGCCACGGCCGCCACCATGCCCGCGGCAGCATCCGCCTCGACGTCCGCCGCCGCGGCGGTAGCGTCGGGCAACACCGGCCCCGGCAGCAGCCGGCGCTGCACGGCCATCATTCCCGACGACCAGCCGACCCAGGCCGTGCTGGGCAAGTCGGTGGTCATTCCGCTGAAGGCGCGCGTGGTGCGCATCGTGGTCAGCGGCCAGCCGCCGAGCCGGGCTCCGGTGCCGGCAGCCGCGGCAGCAGCCGTGCCGGCGGGCATGCAGCCCGCACCGGGCATGGCAGCCAATGCGAACACCGGCGATGGCATCGCGGACGTCGACGTGACGCTGCTGAGCCCCACCGACCTGTTCTTCCGCGGCCGCCAGGCAGGCTCTATGAACGTCGTGCTGCAGAGCGCCGACGGCACCTGCTACATCAAGGACGTGATCGTCACCATCGATCCGCTGGCGCTGCAGGCCAAGCTGGCCGAGCTGATGCCCGACGAGCGCCGCATCCGTGTTCGCAGCGCAGAGAAATCCATCGTGCTCACCGGCGAGATCAGCGACGCGCTGAAGCTCGACGACGTGATGAGCCTGGCCTCGGCCTACGGCGCGGACGGCAAGAAGGTGGTGAACCTGCTGCGCGTTGCGACACCGCAGCAGGTGATGCTCGAGGTGAAGATCGCCGAGGTCAGCAAGACGCTGCTCGACCGGCTGGGCGCGCGGGTCGGGCTCGCTCGCTCGGGCAACGGCGGCCTGAACAACTATTCGCTGATCTCCAATTTCCTGAGCACCGGCGCGGGCCTGGCCCAGGCGCTGCGCATCGGCCGCACCTCGGTGACCATCGACGGCCAGAAGGACGACGGGCTGGTGCGCGTACTCGCGGAGCCCAACATCATGGCCATCAGCGGCCAGCAGGCCAGCTTCCTGTCGGGCGGCAAGATATTCATTCCGGTGGCGCAGAACGCGGCCGGCGGTGGTGGAACGAACATCACGCTGGAAGAGAAAGAGTTCGGCATCGGCGTCAAGTTCACCCCGACCGTGCTCAACGGCGACCGGGTCAACCTCAAGATGGTGTCGGAAGTGTCGGACCTCTCGCAGACCGGCTCTCCCTTCACCACCGTCTCGGGCGTCACCGCCGTGCTTCCCTCGCTGACGGTGCGGCGCGCCGACACCACCGTGCAGCTGAACGACGGGCAGAGCTTCGTCATCGCCGGGCTCATCAAGGCCAACGTGACGGAGACGATCAAGCGCTTCCCCGGGCTCGGCGAGGTGCCGGTGATGGGCGCGCTGTTCCGCAGCACCGAGTTCCAGAACGAGCAGACCGAGCTGATGTTCGTCATCACGCCGCGCCTGGTGCGTCCGCTGGCCGAGTCGCCGCGGGTGCCGACCGACAACCACGTCGTTCCCAGCCGCGCCGAGGTCTACCTCAACGGCGCGCTCGAAAGCTCGACCCCGGCCCCGGCCGCCCCCGCCAGCGAAACCCCGTGAGGAGCACCGTCATGTTCATCATCAGATCGACCACCGTTGCGCTCATCTGCCTTCTTGGCTCCAGCTGCTCGACCGTCACGCCGAACTACGACGCGCGCTTCGGCGACGCGGTGCGCGACGCCAGGAAAAAGATGACTCTGAACCCCAACGCCGGCAAGAACGGCGACCCGGTCGCGGGCATGGACGGCCGCGCCTCGCGCGAGGCAATGCATCAGTACCAGGATTCTTACAAGGCACCACCACCGGCGGTCAACGTCATCAACATCGGCGGCCAGATCGGTGGCCAGGGTGCCGGCAACTCGAAGTGATGCGCTCGCGCATTGCGTTTAGCCAAGCCCGCTTCCTCGGGACTCAGCGGAAAGGAGAGTGACACGAATCGAAACGAACTTTCTTCCCTCATCCATGTTTTCTCGAACCCGATCTCCAACCGTTCAAACCTCGAAAGGAACGAACCATGAAGAACTTTCTCAAGGCCATCGGCCAATCGACCCAAGGCTTCCTGCGCGAAGAAGAGGGCGCCCAGGTCGTCGAGTACGCACTGATCATCGCTGTCGTCTCGATCGCGCTGGTCGTTGCGCTGAAGGCGCTCACCGCCAGCGGCGGCGGCTTCTCGAGCTTCATCACCCGTGTAAGCAACTGCCTGACCACGTCGACCTGCACGTGAGCGGCTTGGCAGGCGAGCCGGGCCTGGCCTCGGTTCGCCTGCCAGACGCCGCCGCGTCTGCGTTCTTCCTGACACGGAAAAGGAGCAACCCATGTTCAAGTCATTTCTGAAAGACGAAAGCGGTGCCCAGGTCGTCGAGTACGCACTGATCATCGCTGTCATCTCCATCGCGCTGGTGATCGCGCTGCAGGTGCTCACGACGGGCACCAGCTTCAGCTCGTTCATCTCCCGCGTCGCCACCTGCCTCGGTGGCACGAGCTGTTCCTGAGCTCGCGCCTGCCGGACCACCGCGGTTGCACAGGAGCCGATCATGCGTGTCCACCGTCCTCACCGCCGCCGGCGCGGCGCGATGATTGTCACAGTCACGCTGATCCTGCTGTTCCTGATGGGGTTCATGGGCATCGCCCCGGACCTCAGGCACCTGTTGATGGTCAAGACCGAGCCGCAGACCGCAGTCGACAGCTGCGCCCTGTCCGCCGCGCGAGAGTTCGACGGGCAGGGCGCGGCTATCACCCGCGCGGTGAGCGCGGGCCGGAGCGCCGGCAACACGAACCGCGTGAACATGCAGTCGAGCACCTGGAGCGGCCAGGGCCGGGCCGCCGCAACCGGCTTCACCTTCCGCGAGGCCTCGCATGCCGCCACCACTTCGGCCACGGCGGCGTGCCATGCCCGATGCGTGCATACGCAGGCCAACGCCAACATTTGGCTCATGAAGGCGATGGGCGCCTTCCTGGGCGACACGGCCGGTAATCCGGCGACGCACAGCGTCTCCGCGAGAGCCGTTGCCACTCGTGCGAGCGCACAGACCGCGTGCCCCATTTCGGTTGCGGCGAAGCCCGAGGCGGGTGGCACGGCGCCGAACTGCGGCTTCGCAGCTGGCGAATGGGTGAGGCTCTTCCAGATGCAGAACACGGCCCAGGGCGGCCAGATCGGCTGGGCCAACCTCGACGGCAGCAAGAGTGCTTCTGATACCGAGGCCGAACGCAACGGCCGCCGCAGCGCCAAAGTAGGCGACACGACAGGCGTACCCGCGAGCGCGCAGAACTTCATGACCAAGCGCGCAACGTTCGCGTCGTACGCCGGCATCGGCACGAAGGTGAAAGGCGTGAACAGCTGCGAATCGATCACCGGGCTCAGATACCGATGGATCTCTCCGATCGCGAGCGTGACCGCCCCGCTGATCCCGATGCCGGGTTTCTCCACGCACGAGGTCATGCGCAAGGACCCGAACAGCGCGGCCATCTGCTTCTAGCCACTCAACGCAACGGACACGACCATGAAGATAGCCATCATTTCCCCCAACCCCAACCACCTGCAGGACATGCGCAAGGTGCTGGAGGCGCGCTCGCACACCGTGTCGCAGTTCGAAGGTGGAAAGAGCCGGATGCAATGGGCCGTCGAGAAAGCCTCGCCCGACCTTTTGCTGGTCGACGGCATGTGCTGCGACCCCCAGGAGCTGGTGCTGATCGAGAAGCTCACGCTGCGGCATCCGACGATCGCGGTGGTGTTGCTGTGCGTGATGCAGACGCCGGAATTCCTGATCCACGCGATGCGCGCCGGCGTGCGCGAGGTCTTGCCGTCGCCCGCGGAGGCCTCCGCGCTGGAGGCCGCCATCGAGCGTATCGCCCTCAAGATGGCTGGAACCCAGGCGCGCAGCCCCGGGCAGGTAGTGGCGTTCATGCCCTGCAAGGGAGGAAGCGGATCGACCTTTCTCGCGACGAACATCGCCTACCAGCTCTCCAGGGAGCGCTCCGTGCTGTTGATAGACCTGAATCTGCAGTTCGGAGATGCGCTCTCGTATGTGAGCGACCTGCGGCCGAGTTCCACGATGGCGGACGTTGCCCGCGACATCGGCCGCCTGGATGCCTCGCTGCTCGCGGCGAGCGTGGTGGCGGTATCGCCGGGCTTCAGCATTCTTCCGGCGCCGGAGGATCTTTCGCGCGCGATGGACGTGAAGGCCGAGCACATCGACGCGATCCTGCAGGTTGCGCTGGGCGTGTACGACTTCGTGCTGTTCGATCTCGGCACGCGCATCGACACGCTCTCGATCCGCGTGCTCGACCGAGCCGACCGCATCTTCCCCGTGCTGCAGCCGAGCCTGCCACACATCCGCAACGTGACGCGGCTGATGCAGGTGTTCAAGTCGCTGGGCTATCCGCCCGGCAAGGTCGAGCTGCTGGTGAACCGCAGCGCCGGCGGCGGCGAGATCGGCCTGTCGGACATGCGCCGCTCGCTGGTGGGCGCGACGCTCACGATCGTGCCCGACGGCGGCAAGGACGTGGATGCGTCCATCAACCGCGGCGTGCCGCTGGCGGAGATGTCGCGCGGCAGCGCGCTCGCCAGGCGCCTCGCCGAAATCGCGCACACGCTCAGTCCGCATCAGGAAGCGGCGCCAGGCTTCATCGGGCGGCTGTTCCGCCGCGCGTGAGCAGGCACCGGATCAACCCATTCAACAGCAAGGCAGGTTCCCCATGTCATTCAGAGAACAGCTCAATGCCATCGAAGCCGACACCACCGAGCGGCCGGGAGGCCAGGCCGTCGAGCAGGCCGTGTCGCCCTACGCCTCGGACGCCTACAAGTTGCTGAAGGAGCGCATGCACCTGAGGCTGCTCGAACGCTTCGATCTCGCGGCGCTCGAAACCCTGAAGCCCGACGTGCTGCGCCAGGAAATCTCCACCATGACCACGCGGCTCTTGCAGGAGGAGCCCGAGGCGCTCAACGACATCGAGCGGCGCACGCTCATCCGCGACATCCAGCACGAGATGCTCGGCTTCGGACCGATCGAGCTGCTGATGGCCGACCCGTCGGTGTCGGACATCCTGGTCAACTCGCACGAGAAGATCTACGTGGAGCGCCGGGGCCGGCTGGAGCTGACCAACGTCAGCTTCACCGACGAGAAGCACCTGCTGCGCATCATCGACAAGATCGTCTCGCTGGTGGGGCGGCGCATCGACGAGTCGAGCCCGATGGTCGACGCGCGGCTGCCAGACGGCTCGCGCGTCAACGCGGTCATCGCGCCGGTGGCGCTGGACGGGCCGATGATGTCGATCCGCCGTTTCGCGAAGATCCCGCTGCACATGGAGAACCTGGTGAACGAGCTCAAGACGCTGACGCCGCAGATGGCGCAGATGCTCGAGGGGCTGGCGCAGGCGAAGGTCAACATGCTGATCTCCGGCGGCACGGGCGCAGGAAAGACCACGCTGCTGAACATCCTGTCGGGCTTCATTCCGCCCAGCGAACGCATCATCACCATCGAGGACGCGGCGGAACTGCAGCTGCAGCAGCCGCACGTGGCGCGCATGGAGACGCGACCGATGAACATCGAGGGCAAGGGCGAGATCACGCAGCGCGCGCTGGTGCGCAACGCGCTGCGCATGCGGCCCGACCGCATCGTGATCGGCGAAGTGCGCGGCGCCGAGGCGGTCGACATGCTTCAAGCCATGAACACCGGCCACGAAGGCTCGCTCACCACCATCCACGCCAACACGCCGCGCGACGCGCTGGCGCGGCTGGAGAACATGATCGGCATGGCCAACCTGAACCTGCCGCACCGCACGGTGCGCCAGCAGATCGCGTCGGCCATCACGGTGATCGTGCAGGTGCTGCGGCTGGTGGACGGGCGGCGCAAGGTCACCAGCATCCAGGAGATCACCGGCATGGAAGGCGAGGTGGTGACCATGCAGGAGATCTTCTGTTTCCACCAGACCGGCATGGGCCCTGACGGCTATGTGCGCGGTCATTTCCACGCGACGGGCGTCAGGCCTAAATTCACGGAGCGGCTGCATGCCTACGGCGTGGACCTGCCGGACTCGATCTTCGACCCCGACAGGCACTACGAATAGCCAGAGAGCGAACAGGAGGCCGCCATGCTCAACAACCTGGGGGGCAATACCCTCATCACCGTCACCGTGCTGGTGTTCGTGACCGTGCTGCTCATGCTGGAGGGCCTGTACATGCTCTGGCGGTCCTACAAGGGGCCCGAAGCGCGCAAGATCGAGAAGCGGCTGCAGGCGTTTTCCGCGGCGATCGACCGCACGCCGCAGGCCCACCTGGCCAAGGAGCGCATGCTCAGCGAGGTACCGTGGATGCAACGCGCTCTGTTGACGCTGCCGCGGGCGCACCGGCTGGATCGCTTCATCCTGCAGGCCGGGCTGGACTGGACGGTTTCCAGCTTCCTTCTGGTGTCCTGCGTGCTGGGCGTGTTCGTGTTCTTCGCGGTGCTGCTGGTGGCGCGCGAGTCGCCGCTGTTCGCGCTCATGGCAGGTGGCAGCGTGGCAATGCTTCCTGCGATCTACCTGCAGCGCCAGCGCAGCCGACGGCTGACCCGCATGGAAAAGCAGCTTCCCGAGGCGCTGGACCTGGTGACGCGGGCCCTGCGCGCGGGGCATTCGTTCGCCAGCGGCGTGCAGATGATCGGCGAGGAAATGACCGACCCGATCGCCAGCGAGTTCCGCATGGTCGCCGACGAGGTGAATTTCGGCGTCTCGCTGCAGCAGGCCCTGACCAACCTCAGCGAGCGCGTGCCGCTCACCGACCTGCGCTACTTCGTGGTGTCGGTGCTGATCCAGCGCGACTCGGGAGGCAACCTGACGGAGGTGCTGGGCAACCTCAGCCGGTTGATCCGCGGCAGGCTGAAGCTGCTCGCGCAGGTGCGGGTGCTGTCGTCCGAGGGACGGCTGTCGGCCTGGATCCTGGGACTCATGCCGTTCGCGCTGGCGGCGCTCGTGAATATCTTCAATCCCGAATTCATGGCGCCGCTATGGACGGACCCGATCGGGCAGACGGTGCTCAAGTACATGCTGGTGCTGATGCTCGTGGGCATCGTGCTGCTGCGCAAGATCGTGAAGATCCGCGTCTGAAGGAGAAGGCCATGACCATCCTGTTTCCCATCCTCGTCTTCCTGGCCGTGTCGCTGGCGATCATCGGCCTGGCGGCCTGGTTGTCTCCCTCGCGCGCCAAGCAACGCCTTCAGGCGATGACGCAGCCGGCCGGCAAGTCGGCCTGGACCGAGACCGCCGTCAGAATTGTCGGGCCCTTCGCGCAGCTTTCCTCGCCCACCAGCGAGGCCGATCTGTCGCCGCTGCGCGTGCGCTTCCTGAACGCTGGCATCCGCTATCCGGAGGCCTATCTCGTCTACTTCGGCCTGAAGACTCTGCTGCCGCTGGGCTTTGCCGCGCTCGCGTTCGTCGTGTTGCGCGCGACGGGTGCGGCGGACGACAGCACGGTGATGCTGCTATGGCTGGCGCTGGCGGCGCTGGCCGGCTGCTATCTGCCCAACCTGGTGCTTCTCCTGCTCATCCGTTCGCGTCGGCGCGAGATCTTCGAGAACTTTCCCGATGCAGCCGACCTGATGCTCGTGTGCGTCGAGGCCGGCCTCGGCCTGGACGCCGGGCTGGCCAAGGTCACGGAGGAAATCCAGGTCAAGAGCACGGCGCTGGCCCAGGAGCTGCACTGGACCAACCTGGAGATGCGCGCCGGCGGCACGCGCGAGAAATCGCTGCGCAATCTGGCGCTGCGCACGGGCGTGGAAGAGATCGGCACCTTCGCCACCATGCTGACCCAGGCGGACCGCTTCGGCACGAGCATCGGCGAATCGCTGCGCGTGTTCTCCGATGACCTGCGCCACAAGCGTCATGTGCGCGCCGAAGAGCTGGCTGCGAAGGTGCCAACCAAGATGCTGCTGCCGCTGGTGCTGTGCATCTTCCCGTGTATCTCGCTGGTCATCCTGACGCCGGCGGTGATCCGCATCATCCGGATGATCATGCCAATGCTGAGCGGGACTTGAGCGTAGCCCCGGAGCTTTCCGGGTTCATCACGCCGCGCCGGCATCCGGCGCGGCGTTTCTGTTTCCGCTTCAGTGCTGCACCGCGTCGAGCTGGTGCTTCACCGCGTAGATGTACAGCTCGAGGCGGTTCGATACGCCGAGCTTCTGGTAGATCGACGTGAGGTGGTTGCGCAGCGTGTGCTCGGTGACGAAGAGCTTTGCGGCCAGCGCCTTGTTGGAGGCGCCGCTGCCGGCGACGACGGTGTTGATGATCTCCCGCTCCTTCAGCGTCAGGCTGGCCCGCTTTGCCGCCTCGGGGTCGGCCTTCTGCGGCTTCTTCACCGCGGTGAGTTCGTAGAAGACGCGGCCGATGGACTGGGCGTCGACGCAGAGTTCGCCGTTGTAGACGCGTTCGATGGAATCGATCACCTGCTGTGCCGGGGCATCCTTGCTCATC
>NZ_RXFS01000009.1 GCF_003952185.1 Variovorax sp. 679
AATCTGTCATCCTTCTACCGACTACAACCAACCCGGACGTACAGACGTCAAAACCCTAGCCATGTCTTTCGTCAATCACCTTCAGCTTATTGGCGCCTTCGCGTTTGTCTTGTTCACCGCTGTTTTCATTATTTGGTATACGGGAAGAAAACTTGCAAGTCGCAACTTCTCAGACATTCGCATCGTTTGGTATCTTTTTTCACTGACCTTGACCGTCACGCTCTTGATCGCTTGCTGGGCCAGCAGTGCGGGCGCCATTGACGGGGCCGGAAGCTTTCAAGGTGCCGCAGGGGCAGTGCTCCTCAAGTTGCTCAAGAGCACGCTTGATCTTGAAACCGCCTTCATCGTCTACGGCGGTGTTGTGGCTTTGATAGTCTTCCCGCAGTTTGCAAGTTGGGTGCTTAGCGGACTGCATGGTTGCGCCTCGACGCCGATCTTGGTCGGTCCGGCTTTCAGATTCTTCTTTTGGAGTGTCGTGAAGTCCTTGGTTGTCGTAGCGGGCGTCATTCTCACCACAGGTGTGTATGGCTGGTTAATTGGCTGGGAGGGGATGACCGCCAGACAAACCACAGTTCACGCATGCATAGCGCTGATGTCGCTCGTCGTAGCCTTCGCCTTGCTTTACGTCTATCGCGACCCTGATGATGCTCTTGCGCCGACAAGCAACCCAAGTCCACGCGCTGCGAAGCTCTGCAACTTCATTCTTCAGATCAATGCCTGGATGAATCGTCGGATCACGCCGCCCGCCGAGTCCACACCGCAAAAGCCTTCTTACACGATGAGTGCATCTTTCATCATGCAGCCTGAGGGGCAAATGGGGCAATGGAAGCTTTCTGCAAAATACAGATGGCCTTGAACCAACCGAGCCACCCGTATCTGAAAACTGGCGTTCTTGTGATTCCTGCTTGCCAAGCAGAACACGAGCCTCTTCCTACGTGTCTAGCATCTCTCATTCATCGCCAAACATTCAACGGATCGAGGAGAGCTTGCCAGTCATCATGACCAACTCGAGGTCGATTCGGTTTCTTGTGCTTGTTGTACCAAGCCTGATCGGTTAGCAACTCGTGCTCGCGCGTGAGGTCGCTGATCCCGCGTGTCTCTTCATGCGCTGCAAGACATTCACTGTTCAATCAAGCCGGATCAAACCCCGGCGCCGAACTGATCTCCGTCGGCTTGTAGATCTTGTGCTGCGCCACCCCGCTCCCCGCATCGGTCACCACCAGCAGGCGCCACAGCGGCTCGCGCTTGGAGCAGTCGCTTTCTTCCTTGCTGAGCTTGAAGCTGGGCACGCCGGGCGCGGTGCCCTTGACGGTCACGCGCAGCAGGGTCTGGCCCTTGGCGTTCGACACTTCGAGGTCGAAGCCCTTGCCGCTCATGTTCTCGGCCTTGTAGCCGTAGCCGGTGAAGTGCTTCACCACGTATTCAAGGGCGGCGGCCTGCACGGCTTCGGGCGTGGCCTTGTCGTCGTCGGCTGCCTTGGCGGCGGCGGAGAGTTTCTGCGGCACGTTGCCGCGTTCGCGGGCGGCCTGCACTTCGGCTTCGCTGGGCACCCAGCCGCGCGGGCCGCGCACGAGCACGGCGAGTTTCTGGTCGGGCTCCCAGCTTGCGACGTGCCATTCGTCGTCGTCGCGCACGCGGGTGGACACCTTGGCGTCCTTGTTGCTTTCGACTTCGAGGATGGCGATGCGGTTGGTCTGCACCACGGCGCGGAAGCCGTTGCCGGCGTCATAGCTGCGCTTGAGCAGCGCGAGGCGGTCCTTGGCGCGCTGCAGTTGCTGGGCGTTGCGCTCGCCGCCGCCGGCGCGGTGGTGAACGTCGAGTGATTCGAGGTAGAACCAGCGCCCGTTGGCGCCCAGGTTCACCCATTCGGCCCAGATGGTGGCGATGACGTTGTCGCCGGTGGCCAGCCATGCGTGCTCGAATGGCTTGTCGCGCGCGTCGAACACACCCATCTTGGCGACGATTTCCACCGGCGTGAGCCGGGGGCCCGAGAGCCGCATCTCGTCGATCACAGTGAGTACGCGGGGGTCGACTTCCTTTTCCATTCAGCGGAATTCTCTTGAGGTTGATGAGGTTGGGAGAGAGGGGCTGGGAGTATGCCGCATCGCCTGCGGCCGGGCGCCGGGCAGGCGCATTCGTGTGGCACGATCCGGCGCATGAACGAGCCGTCACGCCGCATACCGTATCGCACCTGGCCGGGGGCGCTGGCGGTGCTCCTCGCCATTGCGGCCTACGTGGGCGGCCTCACGTACTGGGACCGCCACACCTCGGGCAACCGCCCTCTTCCCGCCGGAAAGACGGTCGAGGCGGGCCAGGCCCGCTTCGTGCCGGCCGAGGGGTGGGAGATGGACGTTTCGCGCTCCAAGGCGGGCCAGTCGCTCATGCTCTTCAAGGGCGGCCACAAGTTCCTGGTTTCCACCTTCCCGTGGGCGGGCGGGCCCGACGGCCCGCTGGTGCGCCAGCAGCGGCTGATGGAGCGCGGCCAGCGGCTGCAGATCGACGGCGACGTGTCCGACTTCATCACCTCCTGGGGCCTGCAGGGCAAGACTTTCGCGTACTACAGCTCGAAGCTGGCGGGGCGGTTCTGGCAAGTAGTCGACCAGCGGCGCAAGTCGCTGGTGCAGATCGACTTCTACGGCTCCGACGACGGCATGGAAGAAGCGCTGGCGGACGCGCGCGGCATGCTCGACTCGATGGACCTGGAGGCGCCGCAGTGAACGCGCCCGTCTTCGCCCAGAGCAATCAGGATGCAGGCGCCTGGCCGGTAGGCACCGACTCCTTCTTCCAGCCGCGGCGCGTGGCGTTCTGGGTGCTGATAGCGCTGATCGTCAACGGGCTCTTCTACCTGGGCTACATGTTCTCGATCGGCTTCAGGGTGGTGCCGGTCACCGCCTTGTTGGGGCTGACGGTGTGGGGCATCTACACGCTGCTCTTCGTGCTGGCCTTCGGCACGCTCGACCTGCTGGAGCAGCATCCGCCGGAGGGCTACGTGCTGGCCTTCATGTGGGGCGGCATGGGGGCGGTGTATTTCGCGGCGCCGGCGAACGTCGCCATCCAGAGCCTGTGCGCCAAGCTGGTGTCGCCGGAGTTCGTGGCGGCGTGGGGGCCGGCCATTGCGGGGCCGATCACCGAAGAATTTCTGAAGCTCATGGGCGTGATCCTGCTCGTGCTGGTGGCGCGCAACCAGTTCCAGACGTACCTGTCGGTGCTGATCGTGGGCGCCATGGCGGGGCTGGGCTTCCAGGTGATCGAGAACCTGAGCTACACGGTGCGCTCCTCCATCCACTTTCCGCTGGAGAACCAGGTCTATCCGGTGCTGCTCAACCTGTTCACGCGCGGGCTGTTGAGCGGGCTGTGGAGCCATGCGGCCTACACGACGATCGCTTCGTTCGGCGTTGCGTGGTTCCTGCTGCATCCGCAGCGGCCGATGGTGGCGCGCATCGCAATGGCGGTGCTGTGCTTCGTGCTCGCATGGGCCATGCACTTCATCTGGAACTCGCCCTTCCTCGAAGACCTGTTCGACGGCGGCTATGGAGAGATGGCCGTCATGTTGGTGATCAAGGGGCTGCCCGCGATCATCGTGGCGGGGCTCTTCTGGCAGGTGGCCGCGCGCGAGAACGGCACCTACCTGCATGCGCTGGCAGCCTGGTTCGTGCCCGAGCGCGACCTGATCCGCGACGACGAATGGGTACGGCTTGGCGCGCCGATGCAGCGCTACAAGGTGCGCCGCGAAATGGGCTGGACCTACGGCTGGCGCGCAAGGCGCCTGAAGACACATCTGCAGCGCGAACAGCTGCGGCTGATCCGCAAGGCCGCAACCTACGGGCGCGGGGCGCAGACGCTGCGGCACGAATTGGCAGTGAGGCGGCTGCGGGCCAAGCTCGATCCGATCATCGAAGCGCGGGCCTGAACCGGGGCGTTGCTTTCTCGCGAGGAAGGGCAATTCCTGCCCTGAGTTGTTAAAAAAGATTGCTAAAGTCGTACGCGTCATGCGACGACAACAACAAGAAATGCTTGGACTGCGCCTCCTGGTGCTGCTGGTACTCGCGGTACTGGGGGCCAGCTGGGGCTTCTCCGCCCGGGCCGTCACGCTCGTCGAGCAGGCCCAACTCACGCTGACCCTGCATGGCCCCCACCCGGTGGCCCAGCCGCCGGAGCCGCACAGCGTGCAATTGCCCTACAACTGGGACCAGCGGCAAGGCGCTGTCGACGGCGAGGCGATGTTCGCGTTCGACGTTCCCATCACCGACCCTGCCGTGCCTCAGGCACTGTTCGTGCCGCGCATCGGCAACAGCTTTCGCGTGCTGGTCGATGGCCGGGAGCTGGCGCGGTTCGGCACCTTTCCGCCGGGGCCGTACGACGACGCTTCCTTCACGCCGCAGTACTTCACGCTGCCGGCGGCGGCGTCGGCCGGGCCTCGGCGGGTGGAAATCGTCATCGCCGCGCAGGCTGCCCGGCAAGGCGGGCTGTCGCCGGTGGTGGCGGGCAGCGAGGCGGAGATCCGGCCGCTGTATGAAGACGCGGTGTTCTGGCAAATCAGCGGCGGGCGCTTCATTGCCATCGTGAGCGGCGTGCTGGGAGCGCTGTCGCTGCTGGTGTGGCTGCGGCAGCGCGAATCGGTATACCTCTATTACGGGCTTGGCGAGCTGCTCTGGTCGGTGCAGACGGCGCGCGTGCTGTTCACGCATGCGCCGCTGCCATGGCCCTGGTGGGGCGTGATTCCGCTCGCGGCATTCCAGGCCGCGGTGCCGCTGCTGTGCCGCTTCGCGCTGGCCGTGGTGGGCAAGGGCGACACCCGGCTTGCGCGCTTCCTGGGCCTGCTGGCTCTGCTGGCGCCTGTCACGGCCACGATCGGCATCACGGTGCCGTTACTGTGGCTGATGCCGGTGTGGCAGATGCTGTTCCTGGTGGCAGGGCTGGCGATGGTGGTGGTGGTCGTGCGGGTGGCGATACGCAGCTCGGTGCTGGAACATCGCGTGCTGGGCGTGGCGGTAGTGCTGGTGGTGCTGAGCGCCGCGCGCGACAACTGGGTGATGCGTACATCGCCCGAGGCCTATGCGGTGGTGCCGTGGATACGCTTCGCATGGGTGGGCTTCGCCATCTCGCTGGGCTGGGTGATCGCCGAGCGCATGCGCAAGGACATGCGCGCGGTGGCGCAGATGAACGCCTCGCTCGAAGCCGAACTGGCCGAGCGCAACGCGGCGCTGGAAGCCGTCTTCGCGCGCGAACGCGAGGGCGAGAAAGCGCGCGGCGCGCTGGAAGAGCGCCAGCGCCTCACGCAGGACCTGCACGACGGCCTCGGCGGCCAGCTCGTCGGCCTGCTGCAGATGGCCCAGCAGCCGGGAGCCGCCATGGGCGACGTGGCGCTGCACCTGCGCGACGCGGTGGACCAGCTCAAGCTCACGGTCGACGCCATGCACGGCTGCGAAGGCGACGTGGCCTCCGCGCTGGGCAGCGTGCGCTACCGCCTCGGCCCGCGCCTGCAGGCCGCCGGCATCGACCTGCGTTGGGACGTGGGCTCGCTGCCCACGATGACCGGCTGGAGCGCACGCGAATCGCACCAGCTGCAGATGCTGCTGTTCGAGGCCTTCGGCAATCTGATGGCGCATGCGCAGGCGACGCAGGCAAGCCTGGGCGCGAGGCTGGTTGAAGGCACCGGGGAACACGCCATCGAGATCGAACTGCGCGACAACGGCCGGGGCTTCGATACGCAGGCCGCATTCGCGGGCAAGGGCCTCGCGAACATGCGCGCTCGTGCCGCGGCACTGGGAGGCACGCTCACCGTGAGTTCGCAGCCCGGGGAGACAAGCCTGCGGCTGCATCTGCCCGTGCCGGCGGCATCGACGACGGCAGCGGGCGAGTCCGCCGCCTCCGGGATGGATCAGCTGCCGATGCGTCCGGCGAACGGCACGTTGCGATAAGGACTGCGCGCCTCGTTCAGCAACATGCGGTTGGTGCGCAGCAGATGCTCTTCGCGTGCGTCGGAGTATTTCCAGATCAGGCCGCCGGCAATGTACGCAGCGCTCACCTGCGACCAGTCGGTGTACGCCTCGCGTACCTGCGTCGCAAGGCCGCCGGCAAAGCCCGCGAACTCCGCGCGCTCGATGTAGCCGAGTTGCACCGCCCATCGCGACAGGCTGGCCAGGCGCACGGCGTCCCATGCGACGAGGTCGGAGATCTGGTTCGGCGAGACCTTGAAATGCTTGCGCAGCGCGTCGACCCAGCTCTGGCTGCCCGACATCAGCTGGCCCAGCTCCGCCATCGGCTTGCCGCTTTGCGCCGCGAGCTCGCGATAGTCCAGGCTCTTGCGTGCCTTGATCTGGAAGAACGAGGGAAAGAAGGCGTCCATGACCATGCGCAGGACCGCTGGCGTTTCCTGCGTTGCCGTGTCGATCGCGGCAATGGCCTTCCACAAGGGGCGATAGGCCGAGCGCTGCCCCTCCTCGGTGAGCCATCGCGCGGTCTGCTCGAAGCTGGCGCGGTCATGCACGCTCCAGACGTGGGCGATGCCCTCGCGCAGCACGTCGTCGTCCTTGCCGGTGGGCACCGCGTTCAGGTAGTCGCCGTTGAAGGCGGACAAGGGTGCACTGAGCGTGACCAGCCATTGCTCTTCGCCTGCGAGCACATCGGCGGTGTCGAAGTGCAGTTTCTCGTTGTCCATCAGCGAATGGCTGAGCGCGTCCATCATTCCCATGGAAATTCCTGGTGATCGAAAACAGAGGAGTGGGCTGAGCAACTGGCGAACAGGCGCCAGCGTGGCGCGATCCGCGCGCCGCAGCCCGGAAACGGGCGATGCTACAAGAAGCGCTGGCCCGGATTCTGATGAATTCTTCCTGGCAGCTGGCGCCGGCGAAACGGAAAAAGGGAGGCGGGCTCAGCGCCCTCCTCCCTTTTGTTCTTTCCGACGCAGTGAAGCGCGGGACTACTTGCTGAAGCTCAGTGCGCTCGTCAGGTCACCCATCGGACGGCTGCCGTTCTTCACGAGCGCGGCGTCGCGATCGACCAGGCCCTGCAGCGGCGGCAGCGACCAGCGGTGCGTGATGAAGCGCAGCGTGGAGGCGGTGTCGTACTGGGTCTTGTCGACGAAGCCCTTCTTCGCGAACGGCGAGACGATGAGCGCGGGAATGCGCGTGCCGGGGCCCCAGCGGTCGCCCTTGGGCACGGTGGCGTGGTCGTAGAAGCCGCCGTTCTCGTCGTAGGTGACGACCACGAGCATGTTCTTCCACTGCGGGCTGGCCTGCAGCTTGGCGAGCACGTCGGCGATGTGCGCGTCGCCGTCGGCCACGCTGGCGTAGCCGGGGTGCTGGTTCAGGTTGCCCTGCGGCTTGTAGAAGCTCACGGCGGGCAGCGTGCCTGCGGCAACGTCCTTGAGGAAGTCACTGTCGAAGTCCTTCAGGTGAGCTGCGCGCGCATCAGGGTGGGCGACCGGATCGAAGGCCGCGTAGTAGTTGAACGGCTGGTGGTGCGACTGGAAGTTCGGCACCTTGTTGTTGTAGATGACGGTCCGGTCGCTGCTCGCTGTATTCCATGAGCCCGCATACCAGGCCCAGCTCAGCCCCTTCGCGCTCAGCAGGTCGCCGATGGTCTGGCCGGTCTGCGGCGGGAGCGTAGAGGCCGCGGCCGGGTCGGCCAGTTTTCCTGTCGTGTCGCTGGCCGACGGTGCATTGCCGCTCGGCTGGTATGCCGGCTGCATGGTGTTGACCGCGTAGAAGTTGCCGGCTGCGTCCTTCGGCGTCAGGGTGCTGTCCTTCAGGTATGTGGGCGCACCGTTGAGCACCGAGGTCGGTGCGTTGGCGGCAGGAGTGAGGCGCACGAAGTTGCCGTTGGCGTCCGTGTCGATGGCCGAGATCGACTTGTTGGCGGGCGAGTTGGCAGCATCGGCGTTCGGGTACTGCGGCGCGCAGGCACACACGAGGTACTGGTGATTCAGGAAAGAACCGCCGAACGCGCCCATGAAGAAGTTGTCGGCCAGCGTGAAGTTCTTCGCCACTTGCCACAACTGCATCTTGTTGCCGTCGTAGTAGCCCATGCTGAGGCCGCCGGCATCCGAGTAGGCGCTGAACTTGTCGTTCTTGCCGCCGTTGATCTGCATCTGGTTGTTGTAGAAGCGATGGACGAGGTCACGAGAAATGACCGTCTGCGGAATCTCGATACCGGTGTTGAAGAAGCCGGTCTTGGCGTCGATCTGGAACATCTTGTTGGGCATGCCAACCGTCTGCTGCTGGGTGATCGTGTACTTGACGTCCTGCCCTGCCGCGGCCACGCCGTTCCACACAGGCGGCAACGTCGGCAACGTCGATCCGTCGAAGTCCTTCTGCGGCTCCGGCGTGGTGGTCGACGAGGTCGGGTTCACGCCGGGAATGCCATTCGCGCCGGGGAACAGGCCGTACAGGTTGTCGAAGCCGCGGTTCTCGGCGTAGATGACGACGACGTTGGTGATCTGGTCGAGCGCGAAGCGGTTGCGCAACGCGGCGATCACGTCGCCGCCCGGGCCGGCTTCGGCCACGGCCTCGGCGATGCGCTCGATGGACTGGTCGATCTCGTTCTGCAGCGCGGTCCTGATGGCCGAGTCGGTCACCTTGTTGTGGTCCGCCAGCAGTTGGGCCTCGGGCACGCCGAGACGCGCTGCCAGCGCCTTGCGCGCGGCGGCCAGGTCGCCGCCGTTGGCATCCATCAGTGCGACGAGCTCGGTGCTGATGGCGCTCACCACGCCATTGGCGGCGGCCGGTGCGCGGAACACCAGCGGCTGCGTGACGGCGGTTTCTGTCTTGGTGGCCGGGTCGTAGCGCTTGCTCGAGGTGCCGATCTCGACCACCAGGGCGCCCTGCCCCGAGAGCGTGAAGGCACCGTCTGCGTCGGTGGTGGTGCTGGCCTCGCCGCTGTCGCAGCGGCCGTTGTTGTTGGCGTCGATGCAGACCTTGGCGTTGCGGTAGTAGCTGCCGGTGACCACGCCCGAGGTGGTGGGCGTGCTGTTGCCCGAAGGAAATGCGAAGAAGCCGGGGCCACTGCTGCTGCCGCCGCAGGCCACGACCATCGCCGCCGCCGCGATGGCCGTCGGCCAGGGGGTCAGGTGGCGCACCAGATTGCGCCCGCGAGTGGGCGCCTTGCTACGTTGGGAGGAGGTCATCATGTGTGGAGTTATGAGGTGTGGATGAACCAGACCGGCGGTCGGGCGGCAGGATGCTCTGCCTCGGCCGTGACAGCGGCATTTCAGGCGCACAGAGTGCTCTGGAGTCAGGTGGAGGTCAGGCCTTCTCGCGGCTCCAGCAGCCGTTGTTTCAGGTACTTCATGCAATGCGCGTCGCGCGGCGAAGCACTAATTCGCTCCTAAGTCTTTTGCCTTTTGACTGACACGGGGCAAACCTAGATTCATCCGCGATCCGCAGCGGCGACGCCAACTCGCGGCGGCGTTGCCTGCTGTTTCCCGCGCCCTCCCACACCCGAAAGAAGAAATTGAAAGCCACTCAAAAAATCAGATCCGGCTTGCTGTACCCCACGCTGACCGTGCTCGCAGCCTCGCTGCTGGCCGCATGCGGAGGCGGAGACGGTCCAGGTCCCGTCGCATTCCTGCCGCCTGCGAGCCAGCCCTCGGCTGGCGCGGGCGGCACCACCGTCAGCGGCGTGCTCACCGCCAGTGCGTTCAAGCCCGGCAGCAGCACCGACCCGGTGATCGCGGCCGGCTACTTCGCCGGTGCCACTGTCTGCGTGGACAGCAACGGCAACGGCCGCTGCGACAGCGGCGAGCCCTCAGCCGTGACGGATGCCAACGGCAAGTTCAGCCTGTCGCTTTCGGGCCCGTCGGCGCTCATCGCCGACATCGGCACCAATGCGAAGAACACCGCCACCAACACCAACGTGCCCACACGCGAAGTGCTTCGCGTGACGCTCGACCAGGTGAACGAGCAAGGCACCTCGGTGGTGGTGAGCCCGCTGTCGTCCGAAGTGGCTCGCCTGATCGAAGCCAACGGCACGAGCTACGCGGTCGAGAAGCAGAACCTGGCCACGCGCCTCGGCGTGCCGGCGAGCGCCGTGCTCGGCGACGTCAACACCGCCGCAGCCGGCGTGCAGACCGCCCTGCTCGCCGAGTCGAATGCTCTGAACAACCGCTTTGCCTACGCCACCACCAAGTTCGACCGTGGCGACATGTACCCCGACGCGCTCGCGAACCCCGGCGGCGATCCACGCCTGAGCGGCATGGCCGGCGTGACGGCCGCCACAGCCACCGTGGCCGACAACCGCAAGAAGATCACCTTCCTGCAGTCGCAGCAGGCGGCCTTCAACGTGGAAGGCGTTCCGCGCTACGACAACATCTTCATCGTGATGCTGGAGAACAAGGCCACGATGTCGATCCTGAACTCGGCCTACGCGCCCAAGATCAACGGCTACCTGAAGGCCGGCAACCAGCTCGCGAGCTACTACGCCACGGGCAACCCGAGCGAGCCGAACTACACGGCGCTGGGTGGTGCGGACGACTGGGGCATCACGGATGACAGCCAGTGGAACTGCGACGCCACCGGCGCCAATGCCGTGCAGGACACGCCCGTGCCCGACAACACGCAGCCGGGCCTGGCCAAGTCGCCGTTCGCGGCCACCTGCACACAGAAGGCGGCGGTCAACCACAACATCGTGGGCAAGCCCAACCTCTTCAACGCAATGACGAGCGCCGGCCTGACCTGGCGCACCTACAGCGAGTCGATGAACCCGGGTCAGGACTTCCGCACCGACAGCGTGGCCGACAACAACGTCACCGCAAAGGACAACGTGTATGCCCCGGGCACGCTCGGCGGCAACGCCGCGACCATCGGCGACCCCACGCTGGTTCTGCCGCTGCCGGCGGGCCTGTACAAGACCAAGCACCACCCGGGCATGGCCTACCAGAACGTGCGCAGCGCGCCCGAGTGGAAGTACAGCAACCGCACCATGGGCGGCGGCCAGTGGGACGCGGCGTTGAAGAGCAGTACCGACTACACCATTCCCGCAAGCTACGACTACGACCAGCTCGGCACCGACCTGGCCAGCGGCAACGTCGGCAATCTGAACTTCCTGGTGCCCGACCAGTGCGACGACATGCACGGCATCAGCGTGAAGGGCGTGGGCGGCACCGGCACCGCGAGCGACTGCAGCAGCGTCGCGAACAACGTATCGGCCAGCTCGGTCTCGCCGATCATCACGCGCGGCGACAACTACGTCGACTTCACGGTCCAGCGCATCCAGGCTTCACCGCTGTGGAAGAACACGCAGAAGCGCGTGGCCATCGTGCTGATGTTCGACGAGGGCAACGCCACCAGCGGCCTGAATTCCTGCTGCGGCTGGGTTCCAGCGAACGTCGGCAGCGCCAACCCGCTCATGCAAAACGCCGACGGCAGCTGGTCGATCGATACCAGCATCAACCACTACAGCGGCAGCGGCGTCGGCAGCGGCGGCAACCATGGCCACGGCGAAAGCATTTTCGGCATCCTGACCAACCAGCCCAACGCACCCAAGGGCGTGTCCGACAGCGATGCCTACAGCCACTTCTCGTTCGTGCGCACGCTGCAGGACATGTTCCAGCTGGCGGACCCGGCCGTCGACGGCTCGTACATGAACCGCTCGAAGTACACGGAAGCCTTCATCGCCCAGAACATCCTGAACCTGCCCGAGTACACGGGCAGCGCCGACACTCACTTCGACAGCGTGCGCCCGATCAATCACGCCTTCGTGATCCCGGCCGGCTACACGCAGAAGCAGTCGGGCGACGTGTCGACGACCGCGCAGGTCGGGCCTGATGCCAACCAGTTCAACGTCTGGTCGCTGAAGCAATGAGCGAACGCCGTTCGGGCCCGCAAGGGCCGGCGGCGGCGCGCGCGGGCTGGCTCGTCGGCCTGGCTGCGTTGGCCGTGGCCGGCGTGGCGGGCGGGGTGCTCATGTCCTGCGGCGGTGGCGGCGGAGGCGGATCGGCCGCCGCGCTGCCGCCGGCATCCGCGCCCGCGGCGGCCGCAAGCTTGCCCGCGGCGCCTGCCGCTGCCACCAGCACGCTGAGCCTCGCTGCGCAGGTGGGCCAGAAGATGTTCTTCGACAAGAACCTCTCGGGCTCGGGCGCGATGTCGTGCGCGAGCTGCCACGACCCGGCGCACGCATACGCGCCGGCCAACGACCTCTCGGTGCAGCTCGGCGGCGTGCACATGGACCAGGCCGGCCTGCGCGCGGTGCCCTCGCTGCGCTACAAGAACATCACTCCGGCCTATGCCGACCTGCTGGACAACCCCGACGGCATCAGCGTGCCGGGCCCCGGCGGCGGCTTCACCTGGGACGGCCGGGCCGACACGCTGGCCGCGCAGGCCCGCATTCCACTGCTCGACCCGATCGAGATGGCCAACGCGAGCACCGCCGACGTGGTGAACAAGCTCAAGGCGGCCGACTACGCGCCGCTCATCGTCAAAGCCTTCGGCGAGAAGGTGTTCGACGACAGCGACGCCGCATTCGCCAATGCGCTGCTGGCCTTGCAGGCCTACCAGCTGGAGGACACGAGCTTCCATCCGTACAGCAGCAAGTTCGACCTCTACGCGGCCAACAAGATCGGCGGCAACCTCACTGCGGCCGAAACGCGCGGACTGAAGGTGTTCACCAACCCGAACACCGGCAACTGCGCCTCGTGCCACTACCAGGGCGCGGGGCTCAACGGCAGCTCGGCGCTGTTCACCGACTTCTCGTACGAGGCGATCAGCGTGCCGCGCAACGCGGGCATACCGGCCAACAACGACCTGAAGTACTTCGACATGGGCGTGTGCGGCCCGATGCGCACCGATCATGTGCCGGCCGCGCCTAATGCGGCGAACAGCTTCTGCGGCATGTTCAAGGCGCCGACCATGCGCAACGTGGCGACGCGGCAGGCCTTCTTCCACAACGGCGTGATGCACTCGCTGGAACAGGTCATCCGCTTCTACAACACGCGCGACACGAAGCCCGAGCTCTGGTACCCCACCGTCGGCGGAACGCCCAAGGCGAAGAACGACGCGGACTTTCCGGCCTATGGCCTGGTCACCACGCAGTACACGGGCGGCAAGGTGCAGAAGTACGACGACCTGCCGCCGGCCTACGCGCCGAACATCGACACGCAACTGCCGATGGACGGGCGCGCAGCCGGCACCGCACCACCCATGTCGGAGCAGGACATCGCGGACCTGATCTGCTTCCTGAACACCCTGAGCGATGCGGATACGAAACCGGCCACGCCTGCAAAGCAGGGAGCCTGCGTCAATTGATTTGCCTATTCATGAACAACAAGACTCTCTTCGTGGCACTTGGTGCCGTCACCATGGCCGTGCTCGCGGGCTGCGGCCCGCAGCAGCCTGAAGCCAACCTGCAGAACCTGACTGTCGCCATGAACGCCTACCTGGCGAAGAAAGGCGACCTGTGCCTGGGCAAGAACAAGTGGCCCATCGACGTGCCGCAGCGCGAGGCCGGCACGCGCGCACGCAATGCGGTGCAGATGCCGGTGCTGGAACGGCTGGGGCTGGTGAGTTCCGAGAAGACGAAGGCCAAGGACGACAAGGACACCGAGGCCGGCGAGATCGAAGTCACGCGCTATGCGCTGACCGGCGAGGGAAAGAAGTACTTCCTCGAACGCGAGCCCCAGGCCGATTTCTGCGCGGCTCACCTGACGCTCGACAAGATCGTCGGCTGGGAAGCGCCCAAGAACGCCAAGGAGCCTTCCGAAGCGGTGGTGGTGACCTACACGTACAGGATCGATGCCGCTCCATGGACCGGTGATGCCGAAGTACAGAAGGCCTTCCCGATGGTCGACCGCGTGGTGCGCGGGGCCGGCACGATGCAGTTGAAGCAGAACTTCAGGCGCACCGAGACCGGCTGGATTCCGGCGGAGATCTGAGCCCGCGCATGGATACCGTGCTGCGTTTCCAGCCCGCGCTGGGCGACTGGGTTCTGCACAACCTGCGCCAGGGCTGTGCGGCCGCGGATGTGGTCGACGCCATGCGCGCGCAGGCCATGCCGCCCGACGCCGCGAGGGCCATCGTCGATGCCTTCGTGTTCGCGCTGCGCACCGGGGGTCCATTGCCCACCGACTCGGTGACGGTGGAGCCGGCCTTCCGCCACGAGCCATCGAGGCTGCCGCCTGGCACGACGATCCGTACCACGGACCGCGTCGTGCGCGTGGCTGCGCGCGCGGCGCAGCCGGCCCTGGCCATACTGAACGAGGTGTTGAGCGCACGTGAGTGCGAGGAGCTCATCGCGCTCGCAAGACCGCGGCTCGCGCCTTCGACAACGGTCGACCCGCTGACCGGGCGCGACCTCGCGGGCATGCAGCGCAGCAGCCAGGGCATGTTCTTCCGGCTGCGCGAGAACGCATTCATCGCGCGGCTCGACCAGCGGGTGTCGGAGCTCATGAACCTGCCGGTGGAGAACGGCGAGGGACTGCAGGTGCTCCACTACCCGGCGGGCGCGCAGAGCATGCCGCACTTCGACTTCCTGGTGTCATCGAACGAAGCGAACAGGGCCTCGCTGGCGCGCAGCGGCCAGCGCGTGAGCACGCTGGTGTGCTACCTCAACGAGGTCGAGGAAGGCGGGGAAACGGTGTTTCCCGAAACCGGCTGGTCGGTGTCGCCACGGCCCGGCAGCGCGGTGTACTTCGAGTACTGCAACAGCCTCGGACAGGTCGATCACGCTTCGCTGCATGCGGGCGCACCGGTGCTGCGCGGCGAGAAATGGGTGGCGACCAAGTGGATGCGGCAGCGGCGCTTCGTTGCCGCGGGAGAGACATGAGAACTGTCACATGGCTGACTTATTGGCGGCCGATTCTCTTCCGCTCCCTTGCGGCCCTGCCCGCCTCTTTTCCAGTTTCACGTGCCTGCGACACCCCTTCTCCACCGTAGCCCGGCCCTGCTCGCCGTGGCCGTGCTGTTCTGCGGAATGCTGACGGCATGCGGCCGCGATGCGTCGCTATCGTCACCGACGCCCGTAGCTGCGCCACAGGCAGCCCCAGCGCCTGCGCCCGCGCAGCCCGCCTACGTCGGCGCCACCTATGCGCCCGTGCCCGGTCGCCCGCAACCCAGCGCCGCGCAGCTCACCGAGATCGGCCGGCGCATCTTCTTCGACGGCAGCCTCTCGGCCTCGGGCAAGGCATCGTGCGCGAGCTGCCACGATCCGCAGCACGCCTGGGGGCCGCCGAACGCGCTGTCGGTGCAGCTCGGCGGTGCGGACGGCAAGCAGGAGGGCCCGCGCGCCGCGCCCTCGCTGCGTTATCTGGAAACGCTCATCGCCTTCACCGAGCACCACCACGACAACGACGGCGACGACAGCATCGACGCCGGCCCCACCGGTGGCCACATGTGGGACGGCCGCGCCGGCTCCGCGCACGAGCAGGCGGGCATGCCTCTGCTCTCGCCCGCCGAGATGGGCAACGCATCGGTGGCCGAGGTGTCGGCCAAGCTCGAACGCGCGGCCTACGCGGACGAATTGCGCAAGGCCTTCGGCGACGACGTGTTCAAGTCCCCGGACGCAGCCTTCAAGGCCGCTGGCCTGGCACTGGAAGTGTTCCAGCAGTCGCCGAAGGACTTCTATCCGTTCACGAGCAAGTACGACGCGGTGCTGCGCGGCCAGGCGAAGCTCAGCGTGGCCGAGGCGCGCGGGCTGCAGCTCTTCAACGACCAGAGCAAGGGCAACTGCGCCTCGTGCCACATCAGCCAGCGCACGCAGGACGGCGCGTTTCCGCTCTTCACTGACTTCGGGCTGATCGCGCTAGGCGTGCCGCGCAACCGCAAGCTCAAGGCGAATGACGATCCGGCGTTCCACGACCTCGGCCTGTGCGGGCCGTATCGCACCGACATGAAGGACCACCCCGAATACTGCGGGCTGTTCCGCACGCCCACGCTGCGCAACGTGGCGGTGCGGCAGAGCTTCTTCCACAACGGGGTATTCCATTCTCTGGAAGAAGCGATCCGCTTCTACGCACAGCGCGACACCGCGCCGCAGCGCTGGTATGCGCGCTCGGCGAGCGGCATCGTGCAGCAGTACGACGACCTGCCGCAGCAGTACCACGCCAACGTCAACACCGAAGCCCCCTTCGGGCAGAAGCGCGGCGACAAGCCAGCGCTGACCGAGGCGGAGATACGCGACGTGGCGGCCTTCCTGCGCACGCTGACGGACGCGGACCAGAAGAACGCGCCCGCCGCGCCAACCGCGAAGCAGCGCGGCTAGCCGCCGCCCATCCGCTCGACGTTCGCGTTGAGCCGCACGAGCAGCGCAGTCAGCTGCTCAACCTCTTCAGGGGAAAAGCCTGCCAACGCTTCCTGCGCGTGAGTGTCCATCAGCGTCTTGGCCTTGGGCAGGCGCCGCGAGGCAAGCGGGGTCAACGAGATCAGCCGGCTGCGCTTGTCCACCGGATCGGGCACGCGCTCGACCAGCCCGTCGCGCTCCATGCGGGCCAGCAGCTGCGCCATGCTGGGCTGCTCCACCTGCGCGATGCGCGCGAGCTCGGCCTGCGACAGCGCCTTGCTCTTCTTGAGCGACACCAGCACCGGCAACTGCCCCACCGCGAAGCCGAACTCGCGCAGGCCGCCATCGGCGATGCGGGTGAAGCCGCGCGTCACGCGGCCGATGAGTCTGAGGGGGTTGGAGGCTTCGTCGTCGGTCATGCCGGCATTCTATCTTCATAGGCTCCTATGCTAATATGAATAGGAACCTATCCTTTTCACGGAACAAGCAGAATGCACACCCATCCGCGCATTGCCATCGTCGGCGCCGGCCCCGGCGGACTCACGCTGGCGCGCATCCTTCATCTTTCCGGCATCCACGCCACCGTGTTCGAGCGCGAAGAGAACCCGCTCGCGCGACCGCAGGGCGGCACGCTCGACCTGCACGAAGACTCCGGCCTGCTGGCCATGCAACGCGCCGGGCTGGAGAGCGAGTTCCTGCGCATCGCGCGCTATGACGACCAGGGCTCGCGGCTGCTCGACAAGTCCGGCCGAGTCCTGTTCGAGGAACCCGACTCATCCGCCGGAAATCGCCCCGAAGTCGACCGCACCGCACTGCGCGACATGCTCCTGGCCTCGCTGCCGGCCGGCTGCGTGCAATGGGGCTGCGCGCTGAGCGACATGCGGCTGCAGGAAGGCGGGCAATGGAACCTCTTGTTCGCCAACGGCGGCGAAGCCGGCCCGTTCGACCTGGTCGTCGGCGCGGACGGCGCATGGTCGCGCGTGCGTCCACTGCTGTCGCCCTACAAGCCGCAGTACAGCGGCCTGACCTTCATCGAGTTCGGCATCGACGACGTGGACCGCAGCCATCCAGCCGTCGCGCAGCTCGTCGGGCGGGGCAAGCTGGAAGCGCAAGGCGACGGCAAGGAAATCATCGCCCAGCGCAACGGCAACGCGCATATCCGCGGCTACGCGATCTTCCGCGTGCCGGTGGACTGGGCGGCGAAGCGCTTCGACTTCTCGTCGCCCGCGACGGTGCGCAATGCGCTGATCGACGAGTTCTCCGGCTATGCCGATGCCATCACCGACCTCTTCCGCGCGAGCAACGACCAGTTCGTCGCACGCCCCATCCACGCACTGCCGGTCGGCCATTGCTGGGCGCCCCGGCGCGGACTCACGCTGCTGGGCGACGCGGCGCACGTCATGTCACCGTTCGGCGGCGAAGGCGTGAACGCCGCGATGCGCGACGCCGTCGAGCTCGCCGCCTCGCTGGCCCAGGAGAACGACTGGGCCACGGCCGTGACCCATTACGAAATGCAGATGTTCGAGCGCGTCGCCGAGGCCGCGGAAGGCTCGGCCGAAGCCGCCGCCGTGCAGATGTCGCACATCGGCGAGGCCCTGACGCTGGCACATCTGCAGGAGCACAGGGCCGTCGCCGCCTGAGCGCGCCCTGCGCCGGGGCATCCGACATGTATCGGTTTGACTTTATTTTAGATATATCTAAAATAATTCCGATACACATCAGAAAGGATGCCCCACATGAGACATTTCCACCTCGGCCATCACCACTGCCGCACCGCCCGCGGCGAACATGAAGACGGCCTTTCAGGCGGCCGCGGACACCGCGGCGGGCGTGGCGGCGGACGCGTGTTCGGCCATGGCGGCCTGCGCTTCGTGCTGCTGCAGCTCATTGCCAGCAAGCCGTCCCACGGCTACGAGCTGATCAAGGCCATCGAAGACCGCCTCGGCGGCAGCTACGCGCCCAGCCCCGGCGTGGTCTACCCCACCCTCACGCTGCTCGAGGAAATGGGCTACCTCAGCGTCGAAACCGCCGACGGCGGCCGCAAGAGCTACACCATCACCGACAGCGGCCGCGAATTCCTCGAAGCCAACCGCGAGATGGCCAACGCCATGATGGCCCGCATGAGCGGCGGCGTCGACGGCGCCGGCCCGCGCGGCGGACGCCCGCCGCAGGTCACGCGCGCCATCGAGAACCTCAAGCTCGCGATGCGCATGCGCCTGACGGGCTCGCCGCTGACCGAGCAGCAGGCCCACGAGTTCGCCGCGGTGCTCGACGCCGCGGCCCAGCAGATCGAAAGGATCTGAGGGGCCTGCAATCCGAATCCCAACCCGCCCTGTTCAAGACAGGATTTCCGCAATGACTGACTTCAGCACTTCATCTGCTTCCACCGCGCCCGACCGCACGCCCCGCCGCGTGCGCCACGACCTGCGCTTTCGCCGCCTCGCGGTGAAAACCGTGCAGCGCGTGACGCCGCACCTGATCCGCGTCACGCTCGCGGGCGACGACCTCGCGGGCTTCATCAGCCTCGGTTTCGACGACCACGCGAAGATCTTCTTTCCCGACGCCGCCGGCAAGCTCACGCTGCCCACGGCCGGCCCCGACGGCCCGGTGTGGCCCGACGGACGCCCGACCATGCGCGACTACACGCCGCGCCGCTACGACGAGAAGGCCGGCACGCTCGAGATCGACTTCGCGCTGCACGAAGCCGGCCCCGCCACACAGTGGGCCGAGCAGGCCAAGCCCGGCGACATCCTCGGCGTGGGCGGCCCGCGCGGCTCGTTCATCGTGCCGACCGAGTTCGACTGGCACCTGCTGATCGGCGACGACACCGCCCTGCCCGCCATCTCGCGTCGCCTGGCCGAACTGCCCGCCGGCACGCGCGTGGTGGTGCTGGCCGAAGTCGACAGCGAAGCCGACGAGATCCCCTTCGACACGCAGGCCGAACTCACGCTGAAGTGGGTGCACCGCCGCGGCGCAGAACCGGGCCTGAGCCCCGTGCTGCTCGACGCGCTGAAATCGATGCAGCTGCCAGTCGGCGACTTCCATGCGTGGGTGGGTTGCGAATCGGCCATAGCCAAGGCGCTGCGCACGCACCTGGTGGGTGAGCGCGGCGCGAACCCGAAGTGGACCCGGGCCTCGGGCTACTGGCGCCGCGGCGCGGCAGCCACGCACGATTCGCACGACGAGTAACGCGCCTCTTCAGTGCGGCACTTCGGCAGGTCCCGAGGTCGCCGCACTGCGCTTTGGGCTGCGGATCAGCAGCAACAGCGGAATCGCCAGCACCGTGATGATCATCATGATGGCGAAGTCGTCGAGATAGCCGATCAGCGCGCCCTGCCGAGTCACCTCGGCATTCAGCAGCGCGAGCCCCGTCGCGGTGTCGGGCGACATCATCTGCGGCAGCGTCGACAGCGCGACGTTGCCCGGCGCCACGGTCGCCGCGATCTGCGCATGCGCCTTGCTCGAACCTTCGGTCAGGAGAGCCTGCACGATCGAGATGCCCACACTGCTGCCGATGTTGCGCAGCAGGCTGAAGATCGGCGTGCCCTGGTTGCGCAGCCTCGGCGCCAGCGTGGCGAACGTGGCGGTGGAAAGCGGCACGAAGGTGAAGCCGATGCCCAGCCCCTGGATGAAGCCCGAGACGACGATCAGCGTGCTGTCCATCTGCAGCGTGAGCCGCGTCATCTGGTAGAGCGAGAACGCCGTGAGGCCGAAGCCCACCGCCATGATCGCGCGCACGTCGATGCGCTGCACCAGCCGCCCCACGATGATCATCGCGATCATCGTTCCCACGCCGCGCGGCGCCGTCACCTCGCCCGTGTAGACCACCGGGTAGCCCATCAGCCCCTGCAGGAAGTTGGGCAGCAGCGCCATCGTCGCGAACAGGATCATGCCGACGATGAACGCGAACAGCAGGCCGGTGACGAAGTTGCGGTCTTTCAGCAGGTCGCGGTCGAAGAAGGACACGCCCTGCACCGTCCAGGTGTGGACCACGAAGAAGCCGAAAGCCACCAGCGCGGCGGCCGCCTCCAGCTTGATTTCCCACGACTCGAACCAGTCGAGCTGCTCGCCCCTGTCAAGGAAGAGCTGCAGCATGCCGATGGCCAGGCTCAGCGTGACGAAGCCGAAGATGTCGAGCTTCTCGCCCTGCGGCCGGCTCTCGGGCAGGTAGCGTGCGATACCCCAGAAGGCGAAGATGCCCACGGGCAGGTTGATGAAGAACACCCAGCGCCAGTCGAAGTTCTCGGTGAGCCAGCCACCCAGCAGAGGCCCGAGGATGGGCCCGACCATGATGCCCGCGCCCCAGATCGCCATGGCCTGGCCGACCTTCTCGCGCGGGTTGATGTCCAGCAGCACCGCCTGCGACAGCGGCACCAGCGCCGCCCCGAAGATGCCTTGCAGCAGCCGCGCGGCCACGATGCCGACCAGCGAGGTCGCCAGCCCGCACAGCGCCGAGGCCACCGTGAAGCCGATCACAGAGATGATGAACACGCGCCTGCGCCCCCAGTGCCCGCACAGCCAGCCGGTGAGCGGTAGCGCGATGGCCGAGGCCACGATGTACGAGGTGAGCACCCAGGTGATCTGGTCCTGCGAGGCCTGCAGGCTGCCCTGCATGTGCGGCAGGGCCACGTTGGCGATGGTGGTGTCCAGCGCCTGCATGATGGTCGCCAGCATGATCGAGATGGTGATCATGCCGCGGTGCGGCACGGTGGTTCCCGGCGCGACGCTCACGACTTTCGGCCTTCGCCGGAGGTGATCTCCACGAGACTGCCGTGCACCCGGGCGAGCAGGCCCAGCAGCTGTGCGCGCTCGGCCTGCGACAGCACCGACATCACGCGGGCGTTGAGCCCGTCGCTGATGCCGAGCGCGCTGTCGAGCGCCTTCTCGGCGCTGGGTTCCAGGTGGATCTTGTTGACGCGGCGGTCCGTCGGGCTGGGCTCGCGGCGGATCCAGCCGGCCGCGGCCATGCGATCGCACAGGCCGGCCACGGCCATCGGGGTCAGGTCGAGCCGCTGCGCGAGCTCGGCTTGCGAGAGGGGTTCTTCATCGCCGCGCATCGCCAGCGCTCCCAGCAGGCGGCACTGTGCGCTTGTGAGGCCGATGCGTTCGCGCGCGAGGCGGTCGAACTCTTCGCTGTAGAGCTTGCCCACGCTCTTGACCAGGAAGCCGAAGCGCTGCGTGAAGTCCCTTTTCATAAGGGACTCGATTATCTACATGTTTATTAGTTGAGCCTTAGCGGCCTCACCCTCAAAGCCACCCGGCACGCCTGAACCGGTAATAGAGATAGCCGCAGGTACTGACGATCAGCCCCAGCGCCACCCCGTAGCCATAGCGGAATTTCAGCTCCGGCATGTTCTCGAAGTTCATTCCCCAGATGCCCGCGAAAGCGGTGCACACCGCGAAGATGCTGGCCCAGGCGGCAAGGCGCTTGGTGACTTCGCTTTCCTCGATGGTGACCATCGACAGGTTCACCTGTATCGCCGTGCCGATGGTGTCGCGCACGGCGTCGATCGATGCGTTGATGCGCCCCAGGTGGTCGCCCACGTCGCGGAAATACTCCTGCGAGCTCATGCAGATCTGCGGCACCCGCCCGCCGTGCATCTTGCCCGCAGCCTCCAGCAGCGGCGCCACCGCGCGCTTGAGGACCATGCTGCGCCGCTTCAGGTCGTAGAGCTGCCTGATCTTGTCGCGCGCCGCGCCGCCTTGGCCGAAGATCTGCTGCTCGATGGCTTCCAGCTCCACCTCCAGCGCGTCGATCACCGGAAAGTAGCGGTCGACCACCGCGTCCATCAGCGCATAGAGCACGAAGCCCGCGCCGTGGCGCAACAGATCCGGCTCACGCTCGCAGCGCTCGCGCACGCCCAGGAAGCCCTGCTTGCTGCGGTTGCGCACCGACAGCACGTAGTTGGCGCCGACGAACACGTCAACCTCGCCCACGTTGGTGCAGTGCTCGCCCTCCTCCGAAGGCTCGACCAGGTGCATGACGACGAAGAGCGAGTCGCCGTACTCCTCCATCTTCGGACGCTGGTGGCCATGCTGGGCGTCTTCCACCGCCAGGGGATGCAGGCCGAATTCTTGCTGCATCACTTTCAGCTCTTCGGCGGACGCATCGCTCAGCGCCACCCACACGAAGCAGCCCGGCCGGCCGATGTAGTCGCTGATGTCCTCGACCGAGATGTCGGCGAGCTTGGAGCCGTTTTCATAGGCGACGCAATTGATCAGCATCGGTATCTCCCGGAGTTCACGTTGGCGAAAGCCGCCGATGGTGCCACGAGGGCCGCAAGCCCCCACCGGCCCACTGCTTCGCCACCGCCGCTTCAGCCAGGTCGTATAGAGTGCGGGTCGATTTGCCTGGCGGATGAGAACAAAACGAGAAGACGAGCAGCGCGCCACCGACGCTGCGCAGAAAGACAGACAGGGAGCGGAAAGTCATGGAAACAGCCTCGTTCGAGGGAGTGCTCAAGTGAGACGGGACGTTCGCCTCGCGAAGTCCCTGCTGCTGGCCGTCATGCTTTCGGTGTCGGCGGCCACGGGCTGGCAGTTGTACGCGTCGCGCGACCAGACGCTGGCCGCGGCCGACACCAACAATCTCAACCTGGCCAATGCGCTGAACATCTACGCCGAGGGCGTCTTCACCCAGAGCGACATGCTTCTGCAGGGCGTGGCCGAGACGCTGAAGGGCGAAGGCGACGAGCCGGAGCGGCTGCAGCGCGTGCAGTCGCTGGTCGAGCGCCAGAAGCGCCTGCTCGACCAGCTCGACGGCCTGGCCGTCCTCGATGCCGGGGGCGACTGGCTGATGTATTCCAAGGGGCCCCTCACGAAGGGCATCAACAGCGCCAGCCGGGCGTACTTCATCCACCACCGGGAAAACCGCTCGAACGACGTTCTCATCAGCCCGCCGATCCGCAATCCGTTCACCGGCGAATGGGGAATCACGGTCAGCCGGCGCCTGGAGGACGCCGAGGGCCGGTTCGCCGGTGTCGTCGTCGCCGGCCTGGGCCTGCAGAACTTCCTGCGTGCGTTCGGGACCATCGCGCTCCCCGGCACCGGCACCATCGGCCTGAGCACCAACCATGGGCAGATGCTGGTGCTCTATCCCTACAGCGAAAAGGCCATCGGGCTCGATTTTTCCGGATCGGCCAATTTCCAGCGCCACTTCGGCGGCACCTCGGGCACCGCGTCGTTCCGCTCCAGCATCGACGGAATGAAGCGGCTCTACGCCTTCCGCAAGAGCGACCGCTACCCGGTGCTGACCACCGTGGCGCTCGGCCGCGACGAGGCGCTGAAGGCCTGGAGGCACCAGGCGCTGCTGACGATCGGCGTGGTGGGGGCCTTGCTGGCGATCGTTGCCGCCGTGGGCTGGCGGCTGATCGTCAACATCCAGCGCCGCATCAGCGCCGAGGCCTCGCTGCTGGCCGCGCGAGAAGACCTGCTGCGGGCCAACCGCCGGCTGGAGGTCCTGGCCACGCAGGACCAGCTCACCGGCCTGGCCAACCGCCGCAGCTTCGACGAGGTGCTGGCGCACGAGTGCCGCCGCGCGGCCAGGGAGGGCACGGCCCTGTCGCTCCTGCTGCTGGACCTGGACTACTTCAAGCGCTTCAACGACGCATACGGCCACGTGGCCGGCGACCAGTGCCTGAAGGCGGTCGCCACGGCATTGAGGCGCAGCGCCAGGCGCCCGGGCGACCTGGTGGCGCGCTACGGCGGCGAGGAGCTGGCGGTGGTCCTGCCCCGCAGCGACCTGCCGGGCGCGCGGAAGGTCGCCGAACAGATACTCGCCCAGGTCCTCGCGCTCGACATCCCGCACAGCGCCAGCCCGCAAGGACGGGTCACGGTCAGCATCGGCGTTGCAGCGCTGGAAGCCCGGCACTCGGACGAGCCGGAACAGCTGCTCGTCGAAGCCGCCGATCGCGCGCTGTACAAGGCCAAGGAAAGCGGGCGCAATCGCGCCGTGAGCGAGGAAGAGTTCGCAGATGCCTGAGGGTGCGTCCGGCGCCGGCGCAACGGCCTGGAGATACGCGCATTGAACGTAGAATGCCCGCGGCACTTTCATCCGTGTCCGCACGCGCCGCGGCGCCACGCTCCCCATGCCCTCCCCGAACAAGCCATCCAGCCCGGCACCCGCCGCCGTCCGCGACGCCCGCATTGCCGCCGGCCTCACGCAGACGGAAGCGGCGCAGACGGTACAGGCGTCGCTGCGCGGATGGCAGCAGTGGGAGGCGGGCGACCGCTCGATGGCACCCGGCCTGTTCGAGCTGTTCATGCTCAAGACCCGGCAGTGGCCGCTCGAGGGCGGCCACCGTGCGGAATGAGCGGAGAACGGCACGGGCCATGCGGAAAATGCCAGGCAATGTCTCTACCCTGCCCCGGACACCGGCGGCATGGATCGCAAGCGATTGATTGAAATGAACAAGCCAGACCTCTCTGGACACACTCCCATGATGGCCCAGTACCTGGGCCTCAAAGCCGACCATCCGGACACCCTGCTCTTCTACCGGATGGGCGATTTCTACGAACTCTTCTGGGCCGACGCCGAGAAGGCCGCGCGCCTGCTCGACATCACGCTCACCCAGCGCGGCCAGTCGGCCGGCCAGCCGGTGGTGATGTGCGGCGTGCCCTTCCACTCGGTCGACACCTACCTGGCCCGCCTCATCAAGCTGGGCGAGTCGGTCGCCATCTGCGAGCAGGTGGGCGAAGTCGGCGCAAGCAAGGGCCCGGTCGAGCGCAAGGTGGTGCGCGTGGTCACGCCCGGCACGCTGACCGACACCGAACTCCTCAACGACAAGAGCGATTCGCTGCTGCTCGCCGTGCACGCGGGCTCGCGCAACTTCTGCGGGCTGGCCTGGCTCAGCGTGACCGGCGCCGAATTGCGGCTGGCCGAGTGCCCGGCCGACGCGCTCGAAGCCTGGATCGCCCGCATCGCGCCGAGCGAACTGCTGTACAGCGCCGAAGTCACGCCCGCCTTCGAGCAGCGCCTGAAGGCCGCGCGCAGCGCCACGCCCTTCACGCTGTCCATCCGCCCGGCATGGCAATTCGACGGCGGCCTGGGCGAGCGCAAGCTGGCCGAGCAGATGGGCAGCAACAGTCTCGCCGCCTGGAACGCTGAATCACTGACCAACGCGCATGCCGCGGCGGCCGCGCTGCTGGGCTACGCCGAGCACACGCAGGGCCGCGCGCTCTCGCACGTGCAGCGCCTCTCGGTGGAGCGCGACGGCGACCTGATCGAACTGCCGCCCACCACGCGCCGCAACCTTGAACTGGTGCAGACGCTGCGCGGCGAAGACTCGCCCACCATGTTCTCTCTGCTCGACACCTGCATGACGGGCATGGGCAGCCGGCTGCTGAAACGCTGGCTGCTCTCGCCACGGCGCGACCGTTCAGAGGCGCAGGCCCGGCTCGAGGCCATCGGCGCGCTGCAGGCCACGGTGCCTGGCACCACGGCGGCGCCCTGGCGCACGCTGCGCGAGCAGCTCAAGAACACGAGCGACGTGGAACGCATCGCGGCGCGCATCGCGCTGCGCCAGGTGCGCCCGCGCGAGCTGCTGGCGCTGCGCCTCGCGCTATCGAAAGCGGAGCAGCTCGCGCCGATGCTGCCGGCCTCGGCCGCTCTGCTGGGCCAGATCGCGCAGCGGCTCGCCCCGCCGCCCGGCTGCGCCGACCTGCTGACAAGCGCCATCAAGCCCGATCCGTCCGCACTGGTGCGCGACGGCGGCGTGATCGCCACCGGCCACGACGCCGAGCTCGACGAGCTGCGCGCCATCAGCGAGAACTGCGACGACTTCCTGCTGAAGCTCGAAGTCAGCGAACGCGAGCGCACCGGCATCAGCAACCTGCGCGTGCAGTTCAACCGCGTGCACGGCTTCTATATCGAGGTAACGCAAAGTGCGCTCTCGAAGGTGCCCGACAACTACCGCCGCCGCCAGACGCTGAAGAACGCCGAGCGCTTCATCACGCCCGAGCTGAAGGCCTTCGAGGACAAGGCCCTGAGCGCACAAGACCGCGCCCTGGCCCGCGAGAAGTGGCTCTACGAGCAACTGCTCGACGCGCTGCAGCCCTCGGTGCCCGCGCTCACGCAGCTGGCGGGCGGCATCGCCACGCTCGACGCGCTGTGCGCGCTGGCCGAGCGCTCGCACACGCTGCACTGGCGCGCGCCGAGCTTCGTGTCGCACCCCTGCATCGAGATCCAGCAGGGCCGCCACCCGGTGGTGGAAGCACGGCTGGCCGAGAAGTCATCGGGCGGATTCATCGCCAACGACACGCAGCTCGGGCCGCAGCAGCGCATGCAGGTCATCACCGGCCCCAACATGGGCGGCAAGTCGACGTACATGCGGCAGGTGGCGATCATCGTGCTGCTGGCTTCCATCGGCTCGCATGTGCCGGCTGCCGCCTGCCGGCTGGGCCCCATCGATGCCATCCACACCCGCATAGGCGCGGCGGACGACCTGGCCAACGCGCAGTCGACCTTCATGCTCGAAATGACCGAGGCCGCGCAGATCCTGCACAGCGCCACGGCGCAATCGCTGGTGCTGATGGACGAGATCGGCCGCGGCACCAGCACCTTCGACGGCCTGGCGCTGGCCGCCGGCATCGCCGCCCAGCTGCACGACCGCAGCAAGGCCTTCACGCTGTTCGCCACGCACTATTTCGAGCTGACCGAGTTCCCGGCCACGCACCACGGCGCGGTGAACATGCACGTGAGCGCCACCGAAGCGGGCCGCGACATCGTGTTCCTGCACGAAATGCAGCCCGGCCCGGCCAGCAAGAGCTACGGCATCCAGGTGGCGCGGCTGGCGGGCATGCCCGCGGCGGTGGTCAACCATGCGCGGCAGGCGCTGGAGGCACTTGAATCGCAACATGCGCAAACTCGTGCACAAGTCGACCTGTTCGCACCGCCCCCGGTGGCCGAAACACCCATGGCCAGCGCCGTAGAATCCGCGCTGGCCGCGCTCGACCCCGACACGATGAGCCCGCGCGAGGCCCTCGATGCCTTGTATGCCCTTCAGAAACTGAACAAACGTGAACTCGGCGCCGCATGACCCGGCACAGTTCATGCCAGATGAACCTGAACCCATGACTTACTGCGTAGGCATCAAACTCAACGCCGGCCTGGTGTTTCTCTCCGACTCGCGCACCAACGCGGGCGTGGACCACATCAGCACATTCCGCAAGATGATCGTGTACGAGCAGCCGGGCGACCGCGTCATGGTGCTGCTCTCTTCGGGCAACCTGAGCATCTCGCAGTCGGTACGCGAAATCCTCCAGATCGAGGAACTGCGCGAAACCCGCGAAGACGGCTCCCAGGGCGATCCCATCACCATCTGGAACGCCAAGAGCATGTTCGACGCCGCGCGCGTGCTGGGCTCGGCCGTGCGCCACGTGTACGACCGCGACGCCGAGGCGCTCAAGCACGCGGGGCTGGACTTCAACGTCTCCTTCATCTTCGGCGGGCAGGTCAAGGGCGAGGGCATGCGCCTCTTCCTGGTCTACGCGGCCGGCAACTTCATCGAGGCCACCACCGAGACGCCCTACTTCCAGGTCGGCGAGTCGAAGTACGGCAAGCCCGTGCTCGACCGCGTGCTCACGCCCGAGACGCCGCTCGACGAAGCCGCCAAGTGCGCGCTGGTGTCGATGGACTCGACCATGAAGTCGAACCTGTCGGTCGGCCTGCCGCTCGACCTGGTGGTGTACGAGGCCAACAAGCTCGAGACCGACCGCGTGATCTGCATCGACGCCGACAACCCCTACTACCGCATGGTGCACAACAGCTGGGGCCAGAAGCTGCGCGAGGTGTTCGACAGCATCGAAGACCCGGTGTGGGACGACAGCCAGACCGAGCACCCGCTGAAGATGCCGGCCACGCGCCACAGCGCGCTGCGCAAGATCTCGACTCCCGACGAAAAGCTGATCTGAAATGATGCCCCCCGGCTTGCCACTTCGTGTGCTTCTCCACCCCCCGAGGGGGAGGCTCGGCCGCCTTGGGGCGGCCCGGCGGCGGCCGTGATGCCCCCCGTCGTCTTCTCGCACGGCAACAGCTTTCCCGCGAGCACCTACCGCGTCGTCCTCGACAGCCTGCGCAACCGCGGCTTCGAGGTCGATGCCATCGAGAAATTCGGGCACGACCCGAAGTACCCCGTCACCGACAACTGGCCGCACCTGGTGCAGCAGCTGGCCGACTTCGCCAAGGCTCGCGCCGACCGCGCGGGCGGCCCGGTGTTCCTCATCGGCCATTCGCTCGGCGGATTCCTGAGCCTGATGTGCGCCGCGCAGCACCCCGAGCTGGCGCGCGGCGTGTTGCTGATCGACTCGCCGATCCTCGGCGGCTGGCGCGCGAACACGCTCAACGTGGTCAAGCGCACGCCGCTCATGAAGAGCATTTCGCCCGGCGCCATCAGCCGCAAGCGCAAGAACAGCTGGGAGCACCGCGAGGCGGTGTTCGAGCACTTCCGCAGCAAGAAGGCCTTCGCGAAGTGGGACGAGCAGGTGCTGCACGACTACATCGACCACGGCACCTTCGATGCGGAAGACACCCGCGCGCTGAGCTTCGACCGCGACGTGGAAACCGCCATCTACAACACCCTGCCCCACAACCTCGGCGCACTGCTGCGCGCGCACCCGCTCAAGTGCAAGGCCGCCTTCATCGGCGGGCGCCAGTCGGCCGAGATGAAGCGCGTGGGCATGACCATGACCCAGCAGGTCACCAAGGGCCGCATCGCGATGATGGATGGCACCCACCTGTTCCCGATGGAAAAGCCGCTGGCGACGGCCGCGGCCATCGAGGCCGCGCTGCGCAACCTGCTCTGAGCGGCTGCAGCCCCGTCACGCCTGCGTGACGTGCACTCCCGGCCTGCGGCCCGCGTTCCACTTGCCCCCGAGCGCCCGCTCGATCTGCGCGGCCAGCTGCAGCAGCAACCCGTCGTTCGCCTGGGCCGCCTGCGCCTGGATGCCCAGCGGCAGCCCGTTTTCCTGCGCCGCCATCGGAAGCGAAATGCCCGGCATGCCGCACAGGTTGGCCAGCGGCGTGTACGCGAAGTTCTTCCAGAGGTTGGCGAACCAGTCGTAGACCGAGGGATTCGTGCTGGTCGTGAGGTACTCGCTGGTGCCCACCTTGGGCGTGGGCAGCGCGGTGATCGGCGTGAGGATGATGTCCCAGCGCTGGAAGAAATCGCCGAAGGCGCGCGAGGTGCTGTTGAACACCGCCTGCATCTTCGCGCGCTCGGTGTACGAGGTGTGCAGCCCGGCCTCCCAGATCTTGATGTTGATCGGCTCCAGCAGCTCGGCCGGCGGACGCTCCAGGCCCAGCCGGTGCAGGTGGCCGTCGATGACCTGCGCGAAGTTGCTGATGTAGCAGGTGGTCTGGGCGTCGAAGGCCGTACGGAAGTCCACCTCCGGCAGCACCCACTCGACATGGTGGCCAAGCCCTTCGAGGAACCTGCCCGCGCGCTCCAGCTCGGCGACGAAATGCGGCGTGGCGCGGAAGTCGCCCCACTCGTGCGACAGCGCAATGCGCAGGCGGCCCGGGTCGCGCTTGATGAGTTCGCTGTACGGCTCGTCCGGCGACCAGAAGGGCATGAACTCGCCGGGCGCGCCGCCGCGGCAATGGTCGACGAAGGCGGCCGTGTCGCGCACCGTGCGGCTGAGGCAGCCCTGGATCGACACCAGCCCCGAAAGGTCCGACAGCCCCGGCGCCAGCGAGAACACGCCGCGCGACACCTTCAGCCCGATGTTGCCGTTCACGCCCGCCGGAATGCGGATGGAGCCCCCGCCGTCGGTGGCATGCGACAGCGGCAGCACGCCGGCAGCCACGATCGCCGCCGTGCCGGCCGATGAGCCGCAGGTGGTGTATGCGAGGTCCCAGGGATTGCGCGTGACGTGGAATGCGTTCTCGGCCGAGCTGCACACGCCGAATTCCGGCGTGGTGCTGCGGCCCACGATGTTCAGGCCCGCCTTGCGCAGCTGCTGCGTGAGGAAGCTGTCGGCCGCCGGGCGATGGCCCTGCATCATCATCGAGCCGAACTCCTGCAGCCGGCCCTTCAGCGTGGGACCGAGGTCCTTCATCAGGTAGGGCAGGCCCGCGAACACGCCCCCGGGGTTCATGCCGTCCTTCAGCGGATCGGCCACCACGTCGTCGAAGACCTCGACGACCGCGTCGAGTTGCGGATCGAGCCTCGCGATACCGGCCGCCGCCTGCGCGGCCAGCTCCGCCGCCGTCACTTCGCCCTTGCGGACCCGTTCGGCCAGGCCGATGCCGTCGTGATCGGCCCATTCGCTCCAGCTCATTGCCAGCGTCATTCGCATTGCTCCATTTCTTGTTTCTCGGTGAGGAAAGTGCGTCCGATTTTGCCGAGCGTGTCGGCGCGACGCATACTGGTGCGTCCTTGGGTGAGCAGGAACGAAGGACAAACAAGCGCGCTGCATGACCGACGACGACACCGCCTGGATCGCCACCACGCTGACCGCCTCGCGTCCGCGCGCGGTGGCCGCGTTGCTGCGCTACTTCCGCGAGCTCGACACGGCGGAGGAGGCCTTCCAGGAAGCCAGCCTGCGCGCCCTTCGGCACTGGCCCGGGAGCGGCCCGCCGCGCGACCCGCTGGCCTGGCTGATCTTCGTGGGGCGCAACGCGGCGCTCGACGAAGTGCGCCGGCGCGGCCAGCACGAACCGCTGCCCGAAGACGACACGCTCGTCTCCGACCTCGACGACGTTGAAGCCGCGCTCGTCGAGCAGCTCGACCAGGCGCACTACCGCGACGACGTGCTGCGCCTGCTGTTCGTCTGCTGCCACCCCGAGTTGCCGCTGACGCAGCAGATCGCGCTGGCGCTGCGCATCGTCTCGGGCCTGTCGGTGCGCGAGATCGCGCGTGCCTTCCTGGTCGGCGAGAGCGCCATGGAACAGCGCATCACCCGCGCCAAGAAGCGCGTGGCCTCGGCCGGCATTCCCTTCGACACGCCGGGCCGGCGCGAGCGCGACGAGCGGCTGGCGGCCGTGTGCACCACGGTCTACCTGCTGTTCAACGAAGGCTACTCGGCCAGCGGCGGCGACGAGCATGTGCGCACCGCGCTGTGCGAAGAGGCGATACGCCTCGCGCGGCTGCTGCTGGAGCTGTTCCCCGGCGAGCCCGAGCTGATGGGCCTGGCCGCCCTGCTCCTGCTGCAGCATGCGCGCGCCGATGCGCGGCTCGATGCCGGCGGCATGGTCGTGCTGCTCGAAGACCAGGACCGCGCACGCTGGAACCGTGCACTCATCAGTGAGGGCCTCGCGCTGGTCGAAGGCGCGCTGCGGCAGCGCAGGCCCGGGCCTTACCAGCTGCAGGCCGCCATTGCCGCCACCCACGCGCAGGCTGCACGCCCCGAAGACACGAACTGGGCCGAGATCGATCGCCTGTATGCCGCGCTCGAAGCCCTGCAGCCCTCGCCGGTGGTCACGCTGAACCGCGCGGTGGCGGTGCACAAGCTGCACGGGCCGCAAGTCGCGCTGACGCTGACGGAGCCGCTGGCCAACGCGCTGGACAGCTACTTTCACTTCCACGGACTGCAGGGCGCGCTGCTGATGCAGCTGGAGCGCACCGGCGAGGCCCGTGCCTCCTTCGCGCGTGCCCTGGGCCTGGCCCGAACCGCCGCCGAGGCCGCACACATCCGCGCGATGCTCGACCGCCTCGGCGCGCCGGACTGATCTCCCTCCACGAACCACGCCCCAAAAAAGGAAGACCATGCTCTATTCCATCCTCATCTACGGTTCCGAATCCGCGGTGGCCGCCTGGGAACCCGGCATCGAAGAGGAAATGCTCGAGCGCCACACAGACCTGCGCGACGACCTGCAGACGCAGGGCAAGCTCGGCACGGTGCTGCGGCTGATGCCGAACGTGGCCACCACCGTGCGCCGGGCGGGCGACATGCACCCGCTGGTCACCGACGGCCCCTTCGCCGAGACGAAGGAGCAGCTGATGGGCATCTACATCGTGGAGTGCGAGTCCGTCGAGGAAGCGACGCACGCCGCGCACCGACTGGCCTTCGAGGGCGGCGTGTTCGAGATCCGGCCGGTCACCTGGTACGACCCGGGCGTGATTCCGGCGCGCATTCCGCAGGTCTGAAAAAAATCGGCCGGCGGTGTCGGGTCGGGCCGTCGCCCCGCGTCCTTGGTTGGAACGCCCGCATGTCGCGGGCGGCAATCCGAGGAGAAAAAGACGATGTCGCAGGCATTCAAGGACAAGTGCGTGGTGGTTCACGGTGGCGGCGGTGCCATCGGCGGCGCGGTGGCCCGCGCCTTTGCGCGTGAAGGCGCCCGGGTGTTCATCACGGGGCGTAACCGCGCCAGGCTCGACGCGGCATTGAGCGCCATCGCAGCCGCGGGTGGGCACGCCGAGGCAGCAGTGGTCGACGCGCTCGACGAGCAGGCCATGCTCCGCCACGCCGCCGGGGTGGCCGACCGCACCGGCGGCATCGACATCGCGCTCAACGCCATCGGCGTCATGCACGTGCAGGGCACGCCGCTGTCGGCGCTGCCGCTGGAAGACTTCTTCCTGCCCGTGCATGCATACACCCGCGCCTGCTTTCTCACGGCCAGGGCCGTCGCGCCGCACATGGCGAAGCGCGGCGGTGGCGTGATCCTCTCGGTGTCGACGCCGGCCTCGCGCCTGCCCGGCCCGGGCTACCTGGGCCATGCGGTGGCCTGCGCGGGCGTGGAGGCGCTCTCGCGCCACATGGCGGGCGAGCTGGCTGCCTTCAACATCCGCACGGTGTGCATCCGCTCGCACGCCATTCCCGAGGCAGTGACCGCCGGCTCGCACGCCCGCGAGGTGTTCCGCCCGGCGGCGGAGAGCATGGGGCTCACGGTCGAGCAGATGCTCGCGGCCAATCCACCCGGCCTGCTGGTGAAGCGGCTGCCCTCGCTCGACCAGATGGCGGCTGCGGCGCTGTTCGCGGCTTCCGAAGGCGCCGGTGCGATGACGGGCGCGGTGCTGAACCTGAGCGGCGGCGTCACGCTCGACTAATACCGGCGTAAGGCCGGGCAAGCCTGGCTCCCTAGAATCGCCCGGGTCATTCCCGAACCTTGCCGATTCCGCATGCAGCCCGACTTCCCGTCAGCACCCGCGCTGGCCGACGCCCTGATCGTCGATCCGTTCTACCTGGCGATCTCCGTCGACTTCGAGCACGACATGCTCTCCCGCAAGGCAGTACTCGCCGATTACTTCGCCTACTCGCTGGGCGAGGCCGCGCGCACCGGCCGCTACCTCACGGCCGAAGACTCCCGGTTCGGCGCGGCGGCCTGGCTGCTGCCTCGGTCGGAAGCAGTCGACGCGGCCGAGTCGGCGGCAAAGAGCGAATACCTCGCCGCCACGCTGGGCCCCCGGGGCCTCGACAACTACCGCCGCATCGTCGACTTCATGGCCGAGCGCTCGCCGGCCGTGGTGCCGGCAGACGCCTGGTACCTGTCGATCCTCGGCATCTCGCCGGCCGCGCAGGGGCGCGGGCTGGGCGCCAGGCTGCTGGCGCGGACGCTGGCCGAGGCCGACGAGGCAGGCGTGCCCTGCTTCCTGGAAACCTTCACGCCACGCAGCGTGGCTTTCTACGAACGGCTGGGCTTCCGGGGCGCCGCGGAGCACCGTGAGCCGGTCACCGACTCGGCGTACCTGATCATGTGCAGGCCTCCGCGGCAATAGTTGGCAGCAAACCGGGAAAATAAGTAAATACGTTCCACCCGCCGCGTCAGGTTGGCCGAAAAATCCGCCGCATGTCCCCCTCCCCCCTGGAAGACGCCGAACCCGTCTCGCTGAGCCCCACGCTGATCGTCGAGGACGACCCGGCAATGCAGGAACGCCTGCGCTACGTGCTGTCGACGCTCGGCTGCGACGAGAACCGCATCTCGGTGACGGACAGCGTGGCCGGCGCCCGCCAGCTGCTCGACGAACACGACTACGGCCTGGTGCTGGTGGACATCGGCCTGCCCGACGGCAGCGGGGTGGAGCTCATCGGCTGGCTGCAGGCGCACCGCCCGGCCATTCCGGCGGTGGTGATCTCGGCCTGGCGAACGGAGGAGATCATCTTCGCGGCGCTGCGGGCCGGCGCCATCGGCTACCTGCTGAAGGAGCGCGACGACGTCGAACTGGGCATCGCGCTGCGCAGCATCGAGCAGGGCGGCGCGCCCATCGATCCGAGCATCGCGCGCCACATCCTCGCCTGGCTGGCGGCGCACCAGCCGCCGGCGGACGCACCGGCGCCGCCCGCCGGCAACGCCACGGCGGCCGACGCCCCGGCCGCGCTGACGCGCCGCGAGCGCAAGATACTCGAGCTCGTATCCCAGGGCCTGAGCAACCGCGACATGGCCGAGTCGCTCTCGATCTCCAGACTGACCGTGGAATGCCACACCAAGAACATCTACCGCAAGCTCGCCGTCAGCTCGCGCACCGAAGCGGTCTTCGAGGCGCGAAGGCATGGCTTGCTGCGCTGACGGGCGCGATCCTCCTGCTTCTCGCGGTCTGCCCGGCCTGGGCCCGGGCCGCAGCACCCGAATTGAGCGTGGAGGCCGTGCGCGGCACCGGCTGGAACGACACGTCCCCGCCCGCCGAAGGCTGGACGCCCGTGACCCTGCCCGACAGCTGGGCCGGCCGCTGGCCCGGCTTCGACGGCGTTGTCTGGTACCGCCTCACGTGGGAGCAGTCCGCGCAGGTACATGAAACCGGCCTGCTGCTGAACTACCTGAACATGGCCGGCGAGGTCTCGCTCAACGGCACGACGATCTCGCGCGACGACAGCCTGGTCGAGCCGCTCACGCGCGCCTGGAACACGCCGCGCTACTGGCTGCTCGCGCCGCCGCTGCTGAAGCCGGGCACCAACACGCTGCTGGTGCGCGTGTCGGGGCTGGCGCCCTACCAGGCGGGGCTGGGGCCGGTAGAGATCGGCGAGCCGGCTGCCATGCAGTCGCGCTTCGAGCGAGAGCGGCTGGTACGGCGTGACCTGCAGGTGCTGGGCCTGGCGGTCAGCGCGGCGGTCTCGGCTTTCTTCGCGGCCTGGTGGTGGCTGCGCCGGCGCGAGACGGCCTACGGCTGGTTCGCCGTGATGTCGGTGCTGTGGCTTCTGTTCGCCTACAACCAGATCGCGACCAGCCCCTGGCCGTTCGGCTCCAACCACCACTGGCAGGCGCTCAACACCTCTTTGCTGCTGGTGTTCAGCGTGTCGTACCTGCTGTTCGTGCTGCGCTACTGCGGGCGCCGCCTGCCCCGGCTCGAAGGCGCGGCTGCGCTGGTGGCGCTGGCCGGCGTGCTCGACCTGTGGCTGGCGCCCGAGCCCTCGCTCGCCGCGCACCGGGCCATCTGGACGCTGGTGGGCGGCCTCACGATCATCGTGGTGAACAGCAGCGCCATCGTGTACGGCTGGCGCCATCGCGGCAGCCCGGTGCGCTCCATCGCGCCCTTCATGGCGATCTCGGCGGTGACGGGCGCGCACGACCTGCTGGTGTTCACGCAGGTGATCGACAGCAACATCTACTACACCAACATGTCGTCGTACGTGCTGCTGCTGGGCATGGCGCTGACGCAGGCCGCACGATTCGCGCAGAGCCTGCGGCGCATCGAGAACTTCAACACCGAGCTGATCGAGGAAGTGAACGCGGCCAAGGCCGAGCTCGCCGCCACGCTGGCCCAGCAGCACGCGCTGGAGCTGGCGCACGCGCGCATCGGCGAGCGCGTGAACCTGGTGAGCGACCTGCACGACGGGCTCGGCGGCATGCTGGTGGGCAGCATCGCGACGCTGGAGCGCAAGCCCGAGAACCTCAGCGCGCCGGAGCTGCTCGCCATGCTCAAGCGCCTGCGCGACGACCTGCGGCTCATCATCGACGCCACCGGCCGCGACGACGGCGCCCGCGCGCTCGGCGAACTGCTGGTGCCGCTGCGCCACCGCAGCTCGGAGCTGCTCGACGCCAACGGCATCGACTGCCGCTGGCAGGTGTCGGGCATCGACACGCTGGAGCTGCCGCCTTCACAGAGCCTGGACCTGATGCGCTTCCTTCAGGAGGCGCTGACCAACGTGCTCAAGCACAGCGCGAGCCGGCGCGTGGACGTGACCGTGGCACGCGCGGGCGCCGAGTTGCAGCTCAGCGTGCGCGACGACGGACGTGGTTTCGCGGTCGAGGGCCAGACGGCAGGCGCCGGATTGCGCAGCCTGCGCACGCGAGCCCGCCGCCTCGGCGCCGAGCTGCATCTGCAGTCGCGCCCCGGCGAAACCCGGGTGGCGCTGCGCATGCCGCTCGCCACCTGAAGCATCAGAGCTCCAGCACCAGCCGCCCCTCGCAGGCGCGCGAGCAGCAGGCCATCATCTTGGTGTTGGCGTCGCGCTCCACCCGAGTGAGCACCACGTCGCGGTGGTCGACCTTGCCGGAGAGCACGCGCACTTCGCACGATCCGCACAGGCCCTCTTCGCAATCGCTCTGCACGTCGACGTTCGCGGCGCGCAGCGCGGTCAGCAAGGTCTGGTCGGGCGGCACGGTGAGGACGAGGCCGGAGTCCTTCAGCTCCACCTCGAAGGCGTGTTCCTTCGTCGGATCGAGCGTGGCCAGCGTGGATTCGAAATGCTCCACGCGCAACGCGCCTTCGGGCCAGACGGCGCAGCAGCTCTCCAGCGCCTCGAGCATGCGCAAAGGACCGCAGGCGTAGACCTGAGCGCCGGGTACGGGCTGCGCGAGCAAGGCCTGCAGGTCGTTGCGCCTTCCCTCGTCGGCGGCATGCACGTGCAGGCGCTCGCCATGCAGCGCGGCCAGTTCGTCGACGAAGGCCATGCTCCCGCGGCTGCGGCCGCTGTAGTGCAGTTCGTAGTCCATGCCGAGCGCCTTCGCGCGCCGCGCCATCGCACTCACCGGCGTGATGCCGATGCCGCCGGCGATGAAGATCGCCTTCTTCAGCGACTCGTCGAGCCTGAAGTGGTTGCGCGGGCCGCGAATGCGCAGCCGGTCGCCAGCCTTCACGCTCGCATGCACCCACGACGAGCCGCCCCGCCCTTCGGGCTCGCGGAGCACGGCGATCTCGAACACGCCAGCCTCGTCAGGGTCGCCGCACAGTGAGTACTGGCGCGACAGCTCGGGCGTGCCGCATTCGACATCGATGTGCGAGCCGGGCGTCCAGCGCGGCAGCGGCTTGCCGTCGGGCGACGCCAGGCGCAGCCTGACGACGCCATCGGCCACCGGCGTCACGCTCTCGACCACCACGGGCCGAGCGATCGAATGCGCCGAGGGCTCGCCGATGCGCACCGGCACCTGCACGTCGCGCAGGCCCTTGTTCGCGCGCTCGGGGTTGGCGGCCGCGTCCCACTCCACCCACAGGTGCTCGGGCCCTCGGAACGAGGTGTTCGGCACGTAGGTGAAGCGCTGCTCCGACAGCCGCATGTGCGGCAGCCGGCGCGTGAACTCCTCCAGGAAGATCTGCATCTCCATGCGCGCCAGGTTCTTGCCCATGCACTGGTGCGAGCCGTAGCCGAAGGTGAGATGGTCGCTGGCGTTGTCGCGGCGAATGTCGAACAGGTCGGCATCGGCGAAGTGCCCCTCGTCGTGGTTGGCCGACGAGGTGACGATCAGCAGGCGCGAGCCCGCGGGCAGGTCGACGCCGTCGATCTGCGTGTCTTTGGTGACCAGCCGGCGCCATGCGGCCACCGAGCCGTTGTGGCGCAGACACTCTTCCACCGCGTTGGGAATGAGCCCCGGGTCTTCGCACAGCTCGCGCCACACGTGCGGGTGCTGCAGCAGCAGCTTCACCGCATTGGCCGTGGCGTTGGCGGTGGTCTCGTGGGCGGCCACGATGCCGGCCATCATCATCGAGTGCAGGTACGAGTCGGTCACCACCTCGGGGTGCAGCATCTGCTTGCGGATGCCGTACTGCATCCAGCCGGGCGCGTCGGGGTCCTGCCGCATCTTGGCGAGCACCTTGCCGGCGTACTGCCAGAAGTTGCCGACCGCGTGCGCAACGGCCACCTGCTCCTCGGGCTTCGGGCGGCCCCAGGTGTTGACGGTGTGCGCGATGGAATATTTGCGCAGCGTGTCCATGTCTTCCTCGGGCACGCCGAGGAAGTGCAGCGCCACCGTGAGCGGAATCTCCCACAGCATCTGGTCGACGAGGTCGGCCTTGCCGTCGTCGATGAAGCGATCGACGTACTCGCGCGCCAGCTCGCGCACCATCGGCTCGTGGTGCTTCAGCGCCTCGGGCGTGAAGGGGTCCATCAGCGCGCGACGCCGCGGCATGTGGGCGGGCTCGTCCTCGTTGACCAGCGTGCGGTTCAGCGCGAAGCCGTAGGAGGCCAGCACCGCGTTGGCTTCCTCGCCGGTCGGGGTGATCTTCTCGAGCGCATTCGACGGGCTGAAGGTGATGTTGTCGCGGAATACGGCCTTGATGTCCGCATAGCGCGTGAGCACCCAGTAGCCCAGCTTCGGGCTGTAGAAGATGGGCTCCTGCTCGCGCGCCCAGCGCACGTACTCGGGCGGGTCCTGCTGGTAGCCGTCCTCGAAGGGGTCGAAGCCGGTGGCGCGCTGGCTCACGGGGCAGCCGGTGGGCGTGCGCTCGGAAGACAGCGGGCCGTGCGCAACGGGGCAGCCGAAAGCACGTGAAGGCAAGGCGGTGTCGGGCATGGCGAACGGCTCAGTCGAGGGTGATCTTCAGGTCGCGGATCAGCTTCTGCCAGCGCTCGGTCTCGCTCTTGAGCAACGCGGCGTACTGCGCGGGCGTGTTGCCCACCGGCTCCACGCCGAAGTCGACCATGCGCGTGCGCACCGAGGGTTCGTTGATGGCGGCGACGATCTGGCGGTTGAGCGTGTTCACCACCTCGCCCGGCGTGGCCGAGGGCACGACCACGCCGACCAGCGCGGCCGCCTCGACGTTCTTGTAGCCGAGCTCGGCGAAGGTGGGCACGTCGGGCAACTGCGGCAGGCGGGTCGGGTTGGCCACGGCCAGCGCGCGCACCTTGCCGCCCTTGATGAAGCCGGAGCCCGCGGCCAGGTCGACCATCATGGCCGGCAGCTGCCCGCCGACCACGTCGGCCAGCGCGGGCGCCGCACCCCGGTACGGCACGTGGACCATGAAGAGCTTGGCCTCCACCTTCAGCAGTTCCATCGCGAGGTGGTGCGGACTGCCCGCGCCGGCCGAGGCGTAGTTGATGCCGCCCGGCTTGGCGCGGGCCTGTGCGATGAAGTCCTTGGCCGAGCTGAAGCCCGAGTTGGCGCCGACCACCAGGATCATCGGGAACTTGCCCATCAGCGTGACGGGCGCGAGGTCTTTCGTGGGGCTGTAGCTCAGCGACTTGTAGAGCGCGGGGTTGAACACCAGCGTGCCGTTGTCGGCCGAGAGGATGGTGTAGCCGTCAGCCGCGGCGCGCGCGGTTTCGGAGGCGGCGAGCGCGGTGTTGCCACCGGGCTTGTTGTCCACCAGCACCGGCTGCGCGACCTGCGTGGAAAGGGTCTGGGCGACCGTTCGCGCGAGGAAGTCGGAGCCGCCGCCGGCCGCGTAGGGAACGATCCAGCGGATCGGCTTGGCGGGAAAAGCCTGCTGGGCGCCAGCGCTTGCGGCAACGGCAGCCAGCGAAAGAACCGCGAGGCAGCGGACGAGGTGCTTCTTCATGGGGGTGTCTCCGTACTGGATTTTGTGTATTGCGTAATTATCATACGCATAGCGTAATTCGTGGATCGCGGGTTTACCCGGCCACATCGACCGAGCACCTAACATCCGAGCGTCATGACCCAGCCCACGGGATCCGATCCCTCCCTCTCCTCCCCTGTCCGCGAGCGCCGCCAGCGCGTGCAATCCGCCGAAACCGGCATGTCCGTGCTCAAGGGGCTGGCGCACCTGGGCGGGCGCAGCAGCCTGACCGCGCTGTCGGCGCACGTCGCCGAGAGCCCGGCGAAGGTGCACCGCTACCTCGCCAGCCTGATGGAAGCCGGCCTCGTGCTGCAGGACGCTGCCTCGCAGCACTACTACCTGGGCACGGAAGCCATCCAGATCGGCTTGGCCGCCATGCGGCAGGCCGACCCGATCCGCGCGGCCGAGCCCTGCCTCATCCGCCTGCGCGAATCGCTGGAGGTGACCTGCTTCGTGGCGGTGATGGGAAACAAGGGCCCGACCATCGTGCGCTTCGAGGAGCCGGGCCTTCCGGTCACGGTGAACGTGCGCGCCGGCTCGGTGATGTCGATGCTGTGGTCGGCCACCGGCCGCGCCTTCCTGGGCCTGCTCGACGAATCGCGCGTGCTCGCGCTGGCCGAGCAGGAGCTTGGCGAGGCCACGCCCGAGATGCGGGCGCAGCTCGACGCGAAGGACCCGATCGGCCAGTTGCGCCGCGAGGTGCGGCAAGCGCACTGCGCGAGCGTGAAGGACACCTACCTGCGCGGCATCAGCGCGGTGGCGGCGCCGGTATACGACTATGCGGGAAGGGTCTGCGCCGTGATCACCGCGCTGGGCGCCACGGGAGGCTTCGATCCGGCCATCGACGGTCCCATTGCGGTGGCCGTGCGGCAGGAAGCGAAGGCCGCGAGCGCCCTGCTGGGCGCCGCGGACTGAAGTTTCAAAGCCGGATCAATCGGCCCAGACGACCGTGCCGGTCCACGCCGTGGCCAGCACCACGATGCCGAAGGCGATGCGGTACCAGGCGAACGGAATGAAGCTGTGGCTGCTGATGTACTTCAGCAGCCAGCGCACGCACAGCCAGGCACTGATGAACGAGAACACCAGCCCCACGGCGAACAGCGGCACGTCGGCCATCGACAGCGCCGCGCGCTCCTTGTAGATGCTGTACACACCCGCGCCGATCAGCGTCGGGATGGCCAGGAAGAACGAGAAGTCGGTCGCCGCCTGGCGCGAGAGGCCGAGCAGCATGCCGCCGATGATGGTCGAGCCGCTGCGGCTGGTGCCCGGGATCATCGCGAAGCACTGCACGAGGCCGACCTTGAGCGCGTCCCACGGCGTCATGTCGTCGACGTGCTCGACGCGCACCGAGCCCGGCGGGCGCTTTTCGGCCCAGAGGATGATGAAGCCGCCGATGATGAAGGTGCTGGCCACCACGGTCGGAATGAACAGGTGCTCCTTGATGACCTTGCCGAACAGCAGGCCCAGCACCACCGCCGGCAGGAAGCCGATGAAGATGTTCAGCGCCAGGCGCTGCGCCTTCGGTTGTCGCGGCAATGCGACGACGGTGGATCTGATCTTCTGCCAGTAGACCAGGATCACCGCGAAGATCGCGCCGGTCTGGATGGCGATCTCGAAGACCTTGCCCCGGTTGTCGCCGAAGCCGCCGAGCAGCGAGCCCGCAAGGATCAGGTGACCGGTCGAAGAGATGGGCAGAAACTCGGTGAGACCCTCGACGATGCCCATGACGGCGGCCTTGGCCAGCAAAACAATATCCACGCGGACTCCTTTCAAGAGCAGTCATTATCACGAGAGGACAGGTCAGCCCCGGATCAGCATCCCCTGTTTCGGTGATGTTCAGGCCCCATGCATTGACACACAGTGACGTGTCAGGGTGTGTCCGTGATGCCCGAAGGAGTTATCGGTAATGCGAACGTTCACGCGCGGCGACAGGCTGGAAGAACACGCGTCGACTTTCGACGACCATGGCGAAGACCGCCGCAAGAATGCCCAGGAGTTGGAGCGCGAGCAGCACGCCTCCATGCGGCGCGTGGTCGAGGCCACGGGCGCCTCGGCGCACGAACTGCAGCAGCTGATGCAGCGGCTGCTCGACATCGACCGCTCGGGCTCCAGCGCGGGCATCGTCGCGCAGGGCCACATCGCGGCCGACCGCATGCAGTCGGGCATGGCGACGCTGGACCTCGGCGACGGCCACGTGGCCGAGCAGCGCGGCGACGCCGTGCAGAGCATCGATTTCTGGCTGCTCGAACCTCTGGACCCCGCGCACGACAAGAAGTGGTACGCCCGCTGGAAGTTCTGGAGCTTCATCCTCGGCGCCGCCGGCGCCGAAGCCGCGCTCACCCTGCAGGGGCTGGCGCTGCGCCCCACCGAGCCCGGAGACACGCACGCCGACCTGGTGGCCAAGGCGCGAAAGGTTCTTGAAAGCTGGCGCCGCACCTCGGAGCCGCTGTTCTGGGCGGCCGTCGAGTGCTATGTGCGGCAGCAGTCGTTCTCGCTCGAGACGCAGGCCTACCTGATGCACTGCATCGCCTCGGTGTTCGCGGGCGATCCGATGAAGCTGTCGAACGAGCAGAGCGAGCAGCTCGCGGGCGTGCTCGCCGACACGTATTGCGACGCGCTGGGCACCTCGGCGAGCATGCCCTCGGCGGACATCTACCGGCGCCTGTCGCAAGGCCTGGAAGCGACCGATCGCGAATCCGGCCTCACCCGCAACCTGGGACGCAGCGACGCGGCCCAGATCGCGATGACGGCGCTGTTCTCGGTGATCGAGGGCTCGCGCCTACGCTGAACCGGCCCCGGTGCGCCGGCGCAGCGCGCGCACCGCGCTGTCGACCGTGGTCAGCACCGGCAGGCCGCTGGCAGTCTCGCAGGCGGCACGTGACCGCGCCATGCTGAACTGGGCCAGCGCGATGCGCGTGCAGCCGCGCTCGCGCAGTGCGAGGGCCTGTGCGGCGATCAGGGCGTCGTGCCGCTGCGTGTCGCCGGCATTCAGGGCGTCGAGTGCGCCTTCGGCGAGCGCGGTTTCGAGCGCGACGTCCGAAGGAAACTCCGGCGGCATCGAGGCCAGCGTGGGCGCGAAGGTGGCGATCAGCCCCAGTCTTCCCTGCTGCCCCTGCGCCGCCTCGTCGATCATGGCCTCGTTCGGCTTGAGCACCGGAATGCCCGCATGCCGCCGCGCCACCGCCTCGATACACGGCCCGAACGCCGAGCAGGTGAAGAGGATGCCCTGCGCACCCGTATCTACCGCGTACTGCGCCAGGCGCTGGAAGCGTTCGTGCATGACGTCGTCGAGCCCCTTGCCGTCGCGCGCCAGGTCGGCGGAGAGGCTGTCGTCGAGCAGGTTCATGCGCACGGCCTCGGGCCAGTCGCGCGCGAAGGCTTCGTTGATGGGCGCGACGGAGTGCGAGAGCGCGTGGATCAGGGCAATGCGGGTCATGGGTTCAAGGCAAAAGGTCAGATGCCCTTGGAGGAAGGATTGGCGAAGGCATCCTTCGTCTCGGCATTCAGCGGGTAGTTGATGTTGATGCCCTTGGGCGGGATCGGCGACATGAACCACTTGGCATAGAGCTTCTCCATCTCGCCCGACTTCATCATGCCCGAGACCACACGGTCGACCAGCGCCTTGAAGGCCGGATCGTCCTTGCGGAACATCAGCGACTGGTTCTCGGTGCGCAGGCTCTCGCCGGTGATGATGAAGTCCTTGGGGTTGCGCGCATTCGCGATCTGGCCGGCCAGCAGGATGTCGTCGAGCACGAAGGCCTGGGCGCGGCCGCTTTCCACCAGCAGGAAGGAGTCGCTGTGATCCTTGCCCGCGAGGCTGTTCACCTCCAGGTTGCGGCCGCGGTCGGCCTCGCGCAGCAGGCGGAACGAGGTGGTGCCGCTGGTGGTGGCCACCGTCTTGCCCTGAAGGTCGGCAATGCTCCTGATGCCCGAATCGGCCTTCACCAGCATGCGCACGTTGTAGCGGAAGATGTCCGGCGAGAACGCCACCAGCTTCTGCCGCTCGACGAGGTTGGTGGTGGAGCCGCACTCGATGTCGACCGTGCCGTTCTGCACCAGCGGAATGCGGTTGGCCGAGGTGACGGCCTGGTACTTGATCTCGATGGCCGGCATCTTCAGCTCGGCTTTCGCCGCCTCGACGATGCGGTTGCAGATCTCGATGCTGTAGCCCACGGGCTTGAGGTTGCCGTCAAGGTACGAGAAGCCGAAGGACGACTCGCGGTAGCCGAAGGTGATGGAGCCGCTGGCCTTGATCTTGGCGAGCGTGTCGTTTTCCTGTGCCTGTGCGGCCGTGAGCGGCATGAAGGCCGCGAAGACCGCCGCAAGCGCGGCAACGAAGGGAAACAGCGGACGAAGCTTGGGCATGGAACGCTCCTGGGAACGATGGTTGAGGGAAGAACGAAAGGGAAAGTGGTAGCGCTCAGCGCGCCGCTGCACGGGTTACCGCATCGATGGAGGCCGCGAGCCGCGCGGTGATCTCCTGCAGGTCCTGCCGCGTGGCGATGAAGGGCGGCGCCAGCAGCACGTGGTCGCCCTGCCGGCCGTCGACCGTGCCGCCGAAGGGGTAGCACAGCAGGCCGCGCGCCATGGCGTCCTTCTTGACGGTGGCGTTGACCTTCAGCGCCGGATCGAAAGGCGCCTTGCTCGCGCGGTCGGCCACCAGCTCGATGCCCCAGAAGAAGCCCCGGCCGCGGATGTCGCCCACGTGCGGATGCGCGCCCAGCGCCTCGGCCAGCATCGCGCCGAAGGCGACGCCGTCTTCCCGCACCTTGGCGACCAGCCCGTCGCGCCGGATCACCTGCTGCACCGCGAGCGCGGCTGCGCAGGCCATCGGGTGGCCGAGGTATGTGTGGCCGTGCTGGAAGAAGCCGCTGCCCTTGGACATAGCCTCGACGATGCGGCTCTGCGCCAGCACCGCGCCGATGGGCTGGTAGCCGCCGCCCAGGCCCTTGGCGACGGTGATGAGGTCGGGCGCCACGCCCTCCTGCTCGCAGGCGTGCAGCGTGCCGGTGCGGCCCATGCCGCACATCACCTCGTCGAGGATCAGCAGCACGCCGTACTTGTCGCACACCGCGCGCACCGCCTTGAAATAGCCCGGCACCGGCGTGAGCACGCCGGCCGTGGCGCCGCCGACGGTCTCGGCCACGAAGGCGATCACCCGGTCGGCGCCCTGCGCGAGGATGGCCGCCTCCAGCTCGGCTGCCAGGCGCAGGCCGTATTGCTCGGCGCTCTCGTCGGCGCGCTGCTCGCGGTACGGATAGCAGGGCGAGACGTGCGTGGCCGGCACGAGGATGGGCGCGAAGGGTTCGCGCCGCCAGGCGTTGCCGCCCACCGCCAGTGCGCCCAGCGTGTTGCCGTGGTAGCTCTGGCGGCGCGCGATGAAGTGCGTGCGCTGCGGCTGGCCGATCTCGACGAAGTACTGGCGCGCCATCTTCAGCGCCGATTCCACCGCTTCGGAGCCGCCGCTCACGAGGTAGACATGGCTCATGCCCTCGGGGGCGGAGCCGATCAGCTCGTCGGCCAGCTGCTCTGCCACTTCGCTCGTGAAGAAACTGGTGTGGGCGTAGGCCAGCCTGTCGATCTGGGCGTGCATGGCGGCCATCACCTCGGGATGCGCATGGCCCAGCGAGGACACGGCGGCACCGCCCGAAGCATCGAGGTACTCGCGGCCTTCGGCGTCGCGGATGAACATGCCGTGGGAGCCTGCGGCGACGGGCGGGGTCTGGCGGAGGTGGCGGTGGAAGACGTGTGTCATGGCGGCTGGCGATCCGGCTCGGGTCGGGTTCTGTTGAATGCTGGATGGAACTAACGTTTCCATTGAATTATTTCTTGGAACATTTGTTCCGTCAACTGTTAAGACAACGGCTGCGGCAAGCTGCCTCCGGTACATTTGTTCCAACAACAGCCGAAAGAGACAGGACCATGGACGCGAAGGAGCAGATCCGCCAGCGTTTCAACGAACTGAGCCCCGCCCTGCAGCAGGTGGCGCGCTACGTGCTCGACCATCCCAACGAGGTGGTCACGGGCTCGATGCGCAACGTCGGCACGCGCTCGCAGAGCACGCCCGCCACCCTCGTGCGTTTCGCGCAACACATGGGTTTCGACGGCTGGCCCCAGCTCAAGGAAGCCTTCGCAGCCGACATGGGCCTGGGCTCCGAAACCTACGGCGGGCGCGCCAAGCAGCTCGTCGGCCGGGCGAGCGACCAGACCCTGACCGGCGAGATGTTCGAGGTGCAGCGCCGCAACCTCGAGGCCACGCACCAGCAGAGCGAGCAGGCGCTGCAGAAGGCCTGCGCGCTGATCGAGAAGGCGCCGGCGGTGCACGCCGCCGGGTTCAGGGCCTGCTTTCCGATCGCCTTTTCCTTCGTCTACGTGTATCGGCTTTTCCGCGCCAGCGTGCACCTGGTCGACGGCCAGGGCGGTTCGCTGGAGATGCAGCAGCGCGCCTTCGCGAAGGGCGATGCGCTGGTGGTTGCGAGCTTCGCGCCCTACTCGCGCGAAGCGCTGCAGGTGACGCAGGCCGCGAAGGCGGCGGGTTGCCGCATCGTCGCCATCACCGACAGCGTGGCCTCGCCGCTGTCGCTGCTGGCGGACGAGACGCTGCTCTTCACGATCAACAGCCCGTCGTTCTTCCCGTCGGTCGCGGCCGGGGTCGCGGTGACGGAAGCGCTGGTGGAGCTATTGGCCAGCCGCGCGGGCAAGCCGGTGATCCGGCGCATCGACCAGGCCGAGGCTCAGCTGTTCGAATCGGGGGCCTATCTCACGGCGCCGCCGGTGCGCGGCGGCTAGGAAACGGTCAGGTCAGGCCAGGCCAGGTCAGACCAGCGCCCGGGTGCGGGTGGGGTTCGTCTGGTTCAGGTAGAGCACCAGCATGTCACGCCTGGTGTTGATGTGGTCGCGCATGATGGCCTCGGCCTCGGCGCCTTCCTGCCGGCCCAGCGCCTCGACGATGCGGCAGTGCTCCGCCAGCGCCTGCAGCGCCTGCTCGTGCCGGTGCAGCAGCATCGACGCATTGCGGTTGTGGGGTCGCAGCTTGCTGTCGAATATGAGCGGCAACTGGCTGGCCCTCTGCACCGCCTCGGTCAGCCAGCGGTTGTCCGCCAGCGCCAGCAGCTTGCGGTGGAAGGCATGGTTCAGGTCCTGCCAGCGCGCGGCGCGGCCGTCGCTCCACTCCCCGGTATGGTGCAGAAGCTCGTGCTGCTCGTCGAGCATGGCCGTCAGCTGCGCCAGGGCCGCGCTGTCGAGCCCGCGCTCGCTGATCAGGCGGCAGCACATGCCTTCGAGCGTGGCGCGAACGCTGAAGGCGTCGAACACGTCCTTGGCGTTGAAGCGCCGCACCTGGAAGCCCTTGTTGGGCAAGTAGACCAGCAGCCCCTCGTCGGCCAGCCGCGCCATGGCGCCTCGCACGGGCGTGCGCGACACGCCGAGCTCGTTGGCCAGCGTGATCTCCATCAGGTGGGAGCCGGGCGCGATCTCGCCATCGAAGATGCGGTCACGCAGCGTTTCGGCCACGGACAACGCTCGTGTCCGGGAAGGATCTGGGGGGGTCATCGAAAATCGGAAACTGGGGGCGGCCGGAAGCGGGCCGCGCGGATGGTACGGCGGCGTACAAAAGCTTCATATCCCCAGTTTCCGTAAAAATTTTATTTCGGGACTTTTTCGATGATTACGGAAATTTTCTTAATTTTTGTAAACATGTTTTCGGCCAAAAGCGTTACCACGCCCCACGCCGGTTTTCAGGGCCGTCCCGGGCCCTGGCGGAAGCCTTTTCAGCGCGCCGCCGTCTCCGCGGCCAGGTGAATCGCGGCGCGGATCCGCGGGTAGGTCCCGCAGCGGCAGATGTTGCCGCTCATGGCGCTGGAAACGTCTTCGTCGCTGGGCTTCGGCGTCTTCCTGAGCAATGCGCAGGCCGACATCAGCTGGCCGCTCTGGCAGTAGCCGCACTGGACCACGTCGACTTCGGTCCAGGCCTGGCGCAGGGCATCGGCTTCCTTGCCCGTCAGCCCCTCGATGGTGGTGACCTCGCGGGCCCCCACCGCCTCGATCGGCGTGACGCAGGAGCGCACCGCCTCGCCGTCGAGGTGCACGGTGCAGGCGCCGCACAGTGCCTTGCCGCAGCCGAACTTGGTGCCGACGAGCTTCATTTCGCCGCGCAGCACCCACAGCAAGGGCGTGTCGGGTTCGGCATCGACGGTGGTGGTCTTGCCGTTGACGGTGATCGTGGTGGTCATGGCGTCTCTTCTCTATTGGAGGGTACGAATGTCGGAGATCAGACAAGCCGCAACGGCAGGCTGCGCAGCCGCTGGCCGGTGAGCGCGAAGACGGCGTTGGCCACCGCCGGCGCGATGGGCGGCGTGCCGGGCTCGCCCACGCCGCCGGGTTCCTCGCCGCCCGCGACGATGTCGATCTCGATGGCGGGGCACTCGTTCATGCGCAGCGGCATGTAGTCGTGGAAGTTGCTCTGCTGCACCTGCCCCTTCTCGACCGTGATCTCGCCGTGCAGCGCGGCCGAGAGGCCGTAGACGATGGCGCCTTCCATCTGCTGGCGGACAAGGTTCGGGTTGACGGCCACGCCGCAGTCGATGACGCAGACCACGCGATGCACCCGCACCTGCCTGTCCGCCGAGACCGACACCTCGGCCACCTGCGCGACGATGCTGCCGAAGGAGCGGTGGATCGCGAGGCCACGCGCCCTCTTCGCCCCATCCGGCCCCGCCGCCGGCAGCTGGCCCCAGCCCGACAGCTCGGCCACGCGTTTCAGCACCCGCAGGTGGCGTTCGTCCTTCGCCAGCAGTGCGACGCGGAACGCCACCGGGTCCTTGCCGGCGGCGGCGGCGCATTCGTCGATGAAGCTCTCCACGAAGAAGGCGTTCTGCGAATGCGCGACCGAGCGCCACACGCCCGTGGGCATGGCCGATTCCACCGGCTCGTGCGCGACGCGCGCATTGGGGAAGGCGTAGGCCGTGTTCCAGGCGCCGTCGGTGGTGGTGTCCATGAGCGAGGGCGCGCCCATGCTCGATCCGGCCGTGGTGGTCTGCCAGGCGACCAGCGCGCCGGCTGCGTCCAGGCCCGCCCTGCAGCGCGCGACGTAGGCCGGCCGGTAGAAGTCGTGCGCCATGTCTTCCTCGCGCGACCAGAAGAGCTGCACCGGGGCGCCGCCGGTTTCGCGCGCCAGCGTGGCGGCCTGCGTGACGAAGTCGGTGCTGTAGCGCCGGCCGAAGCCGCCGCCGAGATAGGTCACGTGCAGGTCGACCTTGGCGGTATCGATGCCCAGCGCCTTGGCCACCGCGCCGCGCGTGAAGCCCGGCGCCTGCGTCGGCGCCCAGACGGTCGCCACGCCGTCCTTGAACTGCACGGTGCAGTTCATCGGCTCCATGGTCGCGTGGGCCAGGAAGGGCACGCGGTACTCGGCCTCGATGGTTTTCGCCGCCGACCGCAGCGCGGCAGCCACGTCGCCGTCGTTCAGCTGGGCATTGCCGGGCTTGGTACGCAGCGTCTGCGAAAGGCGCTCGATCATTTCGGCGCTGGAGAGGCTGGCGGCGGGGCCGTGGTCCCATTCGATGTCGAGCGCCTTCACCGCGCGCATCGCGTGGTACGGCGTGTCGGCGATCACGGCGACGCCGCCCGGCGTGCTGCCGGTGCCGATGAGCGTGGCGCCGACCGGCTCGAGCGACATCACCTTGCGCACGCCGGGCAGCTTCTGGGCGGCGGTGGCGTCGAAGCGCGCCACGCGGCCGCCGGTGGTCGGGCACATCGCGATGCTCGCGTAGAGCAATCCCGGCGGGAGCACGTCGAGGCCGAAGGTGGCGGAGCCGTTCAGCTTGGCCGCGCCGTCGACACGCCGCGCGGGCTGGCCGATGAGCTTGAAGTCGGCTGCCTTCTTCAACGCCACCTGCGCGGGCAGCGGCTGCTGCGCGGCTCTCGGCGCCAGTTCGCCGAAGCTGGCGCTCCTGCCGCTCGCCTGATGCAGCACGCGTCCGGCTTCGGCACGGCATTCGGCCGCGGACACCTGCCACGCGGCGGCGGCGGCGCCCACGAGCATGGCGCGCGCCGATGCGCCGGCCTCGCGCACCGGCATCCACTGGTCGGTGATGCTCGACGAGCCGCCCGTGCCCGTAAGCCCCGGAATCGCGCGCAACAGCTTGCCCACCACGTGCTGCGTCGATCGCTTCATCGCGCCCTCGTCGCCGGGCCGGAAGGGCAGCGCGTCGAGGATGGCCGCCTGGTTGTTGTAGATGGCGTCGGAGCCAGCCGTCTCCAGGCGGATCTGGTCGAGCGAGGCGCCCATTTCCTCGGCCAGCAGCATCGACAGGCCGGTGTGCGTGCCCTGCCCCATTTCCGACTGCGACATCATCAGCGTGACCGTGTTGTCGCTGCCCACCTTGACCCAGCCGTTGAGCGCGACCTGCCCCGCTGCGGTGGGCAACGGCTCGGCCGCCATGAGCCGCGGGGCGGCCGGCGTGGCCGACCAGCCGACGACGAGGGCGCCGACGGCCCCCACGGTGCCGAGAACGAAATGACGGCGCTTGAGCTTGGGCATGGTGTGGTTCTTTCGTGGGGAAATCTGCGCGAACGCCGGGTCAGCTTTCGGCGATGCCGCGCCAGAAGGTTTCGAAGCCCGCTTCGCAATAGGCAGCGCGGGCCTTCTTGGTGCCCGCCTGCGCGACGAAGGCCATCGTGGCCTCGGCCATCGCGCCCAGCATCGCGCCGTGGAAAGGCAGCGGCTGGTCGCGGATCAGCTTCCTCTTGATGCAGTCCCTGGCAAGCACCTCGAGCCGGAGGAAAGGCGCCATGCCGGCGGCGCGGCTCTCTTCGCTCACCTGGTCGGACACCTTGAGCTGCGACATCACCTTGAATCTCTCCGGGTTGTCGACGCCCCAGTACACGTAGCGGTCCCAGATGTGGCGGTACTTGGCCTTGGGGTCGGCCTCCTCGGGCCAGTCGGCGAGCATGACGTCGGCCAGCTCTGTCTTCAGCTGGCGGTAGAGCTCGTTGACCAGCACTTCCTTGCTCGCGAAGTAAGTGAACAGCGTGCCCTCGGCCACGCCGGCAGCACGCGAGACAGCCGAGGTGGGCGTGCTCCATGCACCGCGAACGGCGAACTCGGCGATGGCCGCGTCGAGGATCGCGTTGCGCTTGTCTTCGCTCCGGGGTCTGGCCATGGCTAGCGCCGGCCTTTATTGATTGAGTACATACTCAATTATAGAAACGCCTTCCCGGCAGCTGTCAAGAAGATGCGATCAGGCAGAGGAAGCGCCGACGATTCGACGCCTTGCGTCGTCTACTTCGCAAGAATCCAGGCGGCGATCTGTGGAACGACCTCGCCGTCGAGCCCGTTGAAGCCGTGATAAGCCATGGCCTCGCACGGATCCCCTCTGTTCTCCCCGCCCTTGAAGCTCAGCAGTTCTTTCCTCGGCGAGTTGCCGAGCTTCTCCATGAGGGCGGGCACGCCGGAGAAGGCGCAGAGCGCGCAGCCATCCTGCTCGTGATGCACGACGAGAACGGGGATGCGGATCTTCTCCAGCGGCATCGCGGGAACGGCCCGCCCCCTGTTGTCGGTGAGGATGGTCGAGCTCAGGACGATGCCGTCCGGCCCTTCCGGACCGGCAAGCTCCGTGGCGACGTATGCCGCCGACTGCGTGCCGCGGCTGGTGCCCACGAGCCACACAGGCACCCTGGACTGCTCGCGCATCCATGCAATGACCGCCTTGATGTCCGCCGCATGCTCCGGTCTCTGGCGGAAGCCGCTCAGGTAAGGCGGACTCAGCCGGTCGGATGGTGCATCGATCACCGCGACCATCAGTCCCTGGTCGGCGAACAGCTGCCGCGTGCGAACGAGGAAATTCCCCGCACCCCAGTTGAACGAACCATTGGGAAAGATCTGCAGACCGCCATGCCCGCCCGCCAGCAGGATCACGGCCGCCTTTGCCGCCGGCGGCGACAGCACGAGCATTCGCTGCGTCACGCCGGGCCGGGTGGGAATGTCGACCACCTTCTGCGTGGTCTGCGCCTGGGCATGCGAAACCAGTGCGATCAGGAAACCCGCGATCCAGTACCTGCATTTGCGCATGGACGATCTCCTGACGCGTTGGCGTGGTGACCGAATGCTAAGGCCACCCTGCCCTCCACGGAACCCTTGCATGGAACCCGAAGTCCAACCGCTGTCGCGGCGTCTTGTCGCGACAGGAGGCTATGACCATGAAGCAAGTGAAGCATTGGCAAGACCCCGTCAACGCCGTCGCCGGCGCCTGGCTGATCGTCTCGCCCTGGGTCCTGGGCTTTTCCGGCACGACAGCCGCCATGTGGACCATGGTGGCGACCGGCATCGTGCTCGGCGCGGTGGCGCTGGGTGCGACCTTCGTGCCCCGACAGTGGGAAGAATGGACCGAGGTAGCGCTCGCGGCCTGGCTCGCGGTGTCGCCCTGGATACTCGGCTTCCGCGGCAACGAGACGGCGATGGTCAACGCGGTGCTGGTCGCCGCAGTGATCCTCGTGCTGGCGCTCTGGGTGCTGGTGACCGACAAGGATTACCTGGGCCACACCGTCGACCGTCCGGCGCATTGAGCGGCCCTGCAGGCAGCGGCCGGGCAGCTTTCAGGCACTCACTGCGTGGTGGATGAAGCTGCCGGCTGCGCCTGCGCGGTGCCGTCCATCCACCCTGCCTGCCAGCCGCCGCCCAGCGCCTGGATCAGCGTGACAGCCGCGATCTGCCGGTTGACCTGCACCTGCACCAGCGAACGCCGCGCGTTCAGCGCGGCCACCTGGGCCGTGACCACGTCGGTGTAGGCTACCAGTGCCGAGCGGTACTGGTTGAGCAGGATCTGCTCGGTCTTGTCCGCGGCCTCGGAGGCCTCGCGGTACATGATCTCCTGCTGCGCCAGAACGGCGCCCGCGGTGAGTTGGTCTTCGACGCCCTGGAAAGCCGCGAGCACGGTCTGGCGGTAGCGGGCCACGCTCGCGTCGTAGCTGGCCCTGGCCGCATCGACGCTGGCCGAGATGGCGCCCGCGTCGAACACCACCTGGGCCGCCGAGAGGCCGAGCGACCAGAGCGAATTCGGCGCATTGAACAGCTGGCTCACCCGGCTGGCGCTGCTGCCGATTGCCGCGTTGAGGTTGAAGCTCGGGTAGTAGGCCGAGCGTGCAACGCCGATCTGCGAGTTGGCTGCCGCCACCGCGCGCTCGGCCGCCGCGATGTCGGGCCTGCGCTGCAGCAGGGTCGAGGGCACGCCGGTCGGAATGCCGGGCACCGCCTGCTTCCAGGGCGCGGGCGCGAGGCTGAAATCGGCCGGCGCCGCCCCCACCAGCACTGCGATGGCGTGCTCGAAGGTCGCGCGGTTCCTCACCAGCGTCAGGCGCGTGGCGCGCGCGGTGGCCAGTTGGCTCTGGGCCTGCAGCACGTCCGACTGCGCGGCGATCGCGGCCTTGTAGCGGTTGCTCGTGATGGTGTAGGCCCGCTCGTAGCCCTCGATCGTCTGGTCGAGCAGGCCGATTTCCACATCGGCCTCGCGCAGCGACAGATAGTTGGTCACGAGCGTGCCGACGGCCGACAGCCGCGCCGAGGCAAGATCGGCCTCGCTCGCCTGCGCGTTGGCCGACGCGCTGTTCACCGACTCCCGCAAGCGCCCCCAGACGTCGGGCGCCCACGTCGCATCCAGCGTGGCGGAAAAGGAATTGGAAGGACTGGTGCTGCCCGTGTCCGAACGCTTGCCGGAGCCGTTGACCGACAGCGACGGGAACAGCGCCGCGCGCTGCTGGCGCACCAGCGCCTGGGCGTTGGCGTAGTTGGCCACGGCTGCGGCGATGTTCTGGTTCGATACCTGCACGCGCGAGGCCAGATCGTCGAGCGTCGGGTCGCCGAAGAGCTTCCACCATTCGCCGCGATCGAGCGCGTCGGCCGGCGCGGCGGGCAGCCAGCCCTCGGCGGTCTTCTGCTCCTTCCAGCCGGCGGGCAGTGCGGTAGCGGGCTGCTGGTAGCGCGGTCCGACGGAACAGCCCGCGAGCAGCGCGGCCAGCGCGAGCGCGCAGAGAGGGAAACGCCCCGGCGCGCGGAAGAAAGAGGGAGTCGATGCATTCATGGCTATGGTCTCAGGCGGTCGTGGCACGGCTCAGCTCATGCTCGTTGGCGCCGCGGCGGCGCAGCTTGTCGAGCAGCAGGTACACCACCGGCGTCGTGAGCAGCGTCAGCAGCTGGCTCGCGATCAGCCCGCCGATGATGGCCACGCCCAGCGGCCGGCGCAGTTCGGCGCCCTCGCCGAAGCCGATGGCCAGCGGCAGCGCACCCAGCGCAGCCGCCAGCGTGGTCATCAGGATCGGGCGGAAGCGCAGCAGGCAGGCTTCGCGCACCGCCTCCAGCGGAGTGAGGCCGCGCGAGCGCTCGGCCTCCAGCGCGAAGTCGATGATCAGGATGGCGTTCTTCTTCACGATGCCGATCAGCAGGAACACGCCGATCAGCGCAATGATGGAAAACTCCATGCGGAACATCAGCAGCGCCAGCACCGCTCCCACGCCGGCCGAGGGCAGCGTCGACAGCACGGTGATCGGATGCACCAGGCTCTCGTAGAGGATGCCCAGCACGATGTAGATGACCACCAGCGCCGCCAGGATCAGCATCGCCTGCTGGCTCTGCGACTGCTGCGCGCTCAGCGCCGTGCCGGCGAAGGAGCCGCGCACGTTGGTGGGCATGGCGATGTTGGCCTCGGCCTTGGCGATGGCTTCGCGCGCGTCGCCCAGGTTGGCGCCTTCGGCAAGGTTGAACGAGATGGTCGTGGCCAGTTCGCCGTCTTCGTGGTTCACCGAGGTGGCCACCGACTGCTCCACGAACTTCGCAACGGCCGACAGCGGCACGAGCGCGGTGGCCGTGTTGCTCAGCACGTTGCCCGTCGATGCATTGCGCAGGCCCGCGTTGGCCGACACCGGCACGGAGGTGCTGCTGGCCGTGCTCGACGATGACGACGATGTCGTCGTCGAACTCGTCGCCGTGCTCGCCGCCACCTGCGTGGTCACGGTCTGCCCTCCCACCACCGAGGTCTTGGTGGCCGGCACGTACACGTCGCTCAGTGCATTGGGGCTGCGCGCATAGCGCGGCGCCCACTCCATCACCACGTGGTACTGGTTCAGCTCGGTGTAGATGGTCGCCACCTGGCGCTGGCCGAAGGCGTTGTAGAGCGCGTTGTCGATGGCCGTGGAAGTCAGCCCGAGGCGGCGTGCGCTGTCGGGGTCGACCTTGGCCATCGTCTCCACGCCGTTCTGGTCCTGGTCGGTGTCGATGTCGGTCAGCACCGGCTGCATCTTCAGCTCGTCGGCCAGCTTCACGGCCCAGGTGCGCAGGTCGGCGAGGCTGTCGCTCTTGAGCGTGTACTGGTAGGTGGAATTGCTGGAGCGGCCGCCGGAGCGCACGTCCTGCACCGTGCCCAGGAACACGCGCAGGCCGGTCACCTCGTTGAGCTGGGGCCGCAGCCGCGCGATCACCGCCAGGCCGCTGTCCTTGCGCTGATTGGCCGGCTTCAGGTTGACGAACATGAAGCCGCCCCCCGCCCGGCCCGCGCCGGTGAAGCCCACCACGGTGTCGACCGCCTCGTCCTTGCGGATGATGTCGACCACCTGCCGCAGCTTGGCGGCCAGCGCCTCCGACGAAATGCTCTGGTCGGCGCGCAGCCCGCCGTTGAGCTGCCCGCTGTCCTGCTGCGGGAAGAAGCCCTTGGGCGCCGCGCTGAAGAGATACACGTTGAGCCCGATCACCGCCACCAGGATGATCATGACCAGCGCCTTGCTGTCCAGCGCCCAGTCGAGGCTGGTCTCGTAGCGCTTGAGCACCCAGTCGTAGCTGCGCGCGGCCATGCGGCCCATCCAGCCCTGCGGCTTGTTCCTGTCGTGCTCGCCGCCGGGCTTGAGCAGCCAGGCGCACATCATCGGTGTGGTGGTCAGCGAGATGACCAGCGAGATCAGCACAGCCGCCGACAGCGTGACCGCGAACTCACGGAACAGCCGCCCCACCTGCCCGCCCATGAACAGCAGCGGGATGAACACCGCCACCAGCGACACGCTGATGGACAGCACCGTGAAGCCCACTTCCTTCGCGCCCAGCAGCGCCGCCTTCATCCGCGTCATGCCCGACTCGATGTGCCGGCTGGTGTTCTCCAGCACCACGATCGCATCGTCCACCACGAAGCCGGTAGCCACCGTGAGCGCCATCAGGCTCAGGTTGTTGAGGCTGAAGCCCAGCAGGTACATCACCCCGAAGGTGCCCAGCAGCGCCGCCACCGTCGCCACGGCCGGCACGATGGTTGCGCGCACGCTGCGCAGGAACAGGCTGACCACCAGCACCACCAGGATGACGGAAATGACCAGCGTGAACTCGACCTCGCGCAACGAGCCGCGGATGGAGTTGGTGCTGTCCGACGCCACCTGCAGCGTCACGTCGGGCGGCAGCTGCGCCTGCAGCTCGGGCAGCAGCGCCCGCACGCTGTCGACGGTCTCGATGATGTTGGCCGAAGGCTGCCGCGTGATCAGCACGATGATCGCAGGCTCGCCGTTGAAGAGACCCAGCGTGCGCGTGTCCTCCACGCCGTCGACCACCTCGGCCACGTCCTGCAGCCGCACCGCCGCGCCGTTGCGCCAGGCAATCACCATCGGCGCGTAGTCGCTCGCACGCAGGGCCGGCGTCTGCGTGTAGATCTGCAGCTTGCGGCCGTCGCCCTGCACCGTGCCCTTCGGCCGGTTGGCGTTGGAAGCCTGGATCGCGGCGCGCACGTCGTCGGTGCTGATGCCGTAGCGGCTGAGCGCGAATGGCAGCAGCTCGATGCGCACGGCCGGCAGCGAGCCCCCGCCGATCTCCACGTCGCCCACGCCGTCCACCTGCGAGAGGCGCTGGCTGACGATGTTCGAGACGGCGTCGTAGATCTGGCCAGGCGTCTTCGTCTTCGACGTGAGGGCCAGGATGATGACCGGCGAGGCAGCGGGGTTGGCCTTGCGGTAGGTCGGGTTGCTTCTCAGCGTGGCGGGCAGGTCGACGCGGCTCGCGTTGATGGCGGCCTGCACTTCTCTGGCCGCGCCGTCGATATTGCGGCTAAGGTCGAACTGCAGGGTGACTCGGGCGGAGCCTACCGAGCTGGTGGACGTCATTTCGTTGACGCCTGCGATTGTTCCCAGGTGGCGCTCCAGGGGGGTTGCCACGCTAGTGGCCATCGTTTCGGGGCTTGCTCCCGGGATGGAGGCTCTTACCGAGATGACTGGGTAGTCGACCTGCGGTAGTGGGGAGACTGGGAGGACGAAGAATGCGGCTATGCCGGCCAGTGCTACTCCGATGGTTAGTAGCACTGTGCCTATGGGGCGGCGGACGAAGGGGAGCGACAGGTTCATTGCTGTTGCTCCCGCTGTGCTCCTTGTGGAGGGCGGAGGCCGGGTCTCGCCCCGGCAGGCGACCTACTTTTCTTTGCTTCGCCAAAGAAACGTAGGCAAAAGAAAGGCGACCCCACTGTCTGCGACCCCTTCGCTGCGCTACGGGGCAACCTGCGGTGCTCGCGTTTCGCGGGGTCTCGCCCAAACTCGCTTCGCTCAAACAAGGGCGAGCCCTTATCCGCGAAACGCTGCGCTCCTCGGCGCAGCCAGAGGGGGGTGGAGACGCACGGGCCTTTGCTTCGCTCGGCCACCAAGGCACGGCAAGCGCTTCGCGCTTGCCGTGCTTGGAATGGAGCCTTGGTCTTGTTTGGTTCGCTGGGGTTGAATACGCGGCAGAGCGAAGCGAAGGCCAGTCCAGGCTGTTCAAAAGCCGAGCGCAGCGATGGCGCGTTTCGCTCCCTTCTGGCTGTGCCGAGGAGCGCAGGCGCAGGAGGGATCAGGGCCGCAGCTGTTTGAGCGAAGCGAGTTCTGCGGACCCCCTCCTGCGCCGAGCACCGCAGGTTGCCCGTAGCGAAGCGGAGGGACACAGACAGTAGGGTCGCCTTTTCTTTGCCTACTTTCTTTTGGCGAAGCAAAAGAAAGTAGGTCGCCCGCCGGGGCGAGACCCGGCCTCGGAACTTAAACAACCAGCAGGAGGCAAAACAACTCAAACCGCCTCCTCCTCAATCACAACCCGCCGAGCACTCCCCCCACCCAGCCGATCAAACGCCAGATAAATAACAGGCGTAGTGAACAGAGTAAGCAGCTGACTGACGATCAACCCGCCGAAGATCGCAAGCCCAAGCGGACGACGCAACTCAGCCCCATCCCCAAAGCTCAACATCAGCGGCACGGCAGCAAACAAAGCCGCCAGGGTAGTCATCAAGATAGGTCGGAACCGCAGCAAGGCGGCTTGATGAATAGCCTCCCGAGGAGACTTCCCCTGAGTCCGCTCCGCATCGATCGCAAAGTCGATCATCATGATCGCGTTCTTCTTCACGATGCCGATCAGCAGGATGATCCCGATGATCCCGATCACCCCCAGGTCGTTGCCCGTGATCATCAACGCCAGCAGCGCCCCGACACCGGCCGACGGCAGCGTGGACAAGATCGTCAGCGGATGCACATAACTCTCGTACAGCACCCCCAGCACGATGTACACGCAAACCACCGCAGCAAGAATCAGCCACAACTGGTTAGACAGCGACTTCTCATAAGCACCGGAAGCCCCGAGGAAAGTCATCGTCAGGCTGCTGGGCAACCCGATTTCCTTCGCCGCGGCACGAATCGCATCGACCGAAGCCCCGAGAGAAACCCCGGACGCGGTATCGAAGTTCAGCGTGCTCGCCGGATACTGCGCCACGTGCGTGATCTGCAGCGGCGCCTGCCGCTCCGAGATCTGTGCGATAGCCGACAGCGGCGTGGCGGTGCCCGAGCCGGCGATCAGGCTCAGCTGCCCCAGCGTCTGGGGCGTGTTCACCATGCCGGGCTGCGCCTCCAGGATCACGCGGTACTGGTTCGTCTCGGTGAAGATCGTCGACACGATCCGTTGGCCGAACGCGCTGTAGAGCGCATCGTCCACCGTGCTCGCGGTGATCGACAGCCGCGCCGCGGTGTCACGGTTCACGTTCACGAAGGCCGCGAGGCCCTGCGCACCGGCGTCGCTGCTCACGTTGCGCACCTTGTTCGACTCCTGCAGCTTCGCCACGAGCTTCTTCATCCACTCGGTGACGGCCGCGCTGTCCACGCCTTCGAGCGACATGCGGTATTCGGTGGGGCCGGTCTCGGCGTCGATGGTCAGGTCCTGCGTGGGCTGCAAATACAGAGTAACGCCCGCCACCTGCCGCACGCGTTCGCGCAGGCGGTCCATCACTTCCTGCTGGTTGTCGCGGCTCTTCGCCAGGTTGATGAGCATGCTGCCAGTGTGCAGCATGGTGTTGTTGGCCGCATCCACGCCGACGAAGGAACTGAGGTTCTCGACCGCCGGGTCTTCGAGGATGGCCTGTGCCGCCTGCAATTGCAGCTGCGACATGCGGTCGAAGGACACGTCCTGCGCGGCCTGCACGCGGGCCTGCAGCTGGCCGGTGTCCTGCGTGGGGAAGAGGCCCTTGGGAATCGAGAGGTAGAGCACCACCGTCAGCACCAGCGTCAGCAACGCGACCAGCAGCGTGAGCGCCTGGTGATCGATCACCCAGTGCAGCGAGCGGTCGTAGCGCACCATCACGCCGCTGAAGAAGCGCTGCGCGCGTGCGCCGAAGCCCTTGTCGGAAACCTGCTTCTTCGCTTCATGCTTGAGCCAGCGCGCCGACATCATCGGCACCAGCGTGAGCGACACCACCGCCGAGATCAGGATGGTGATGGCCAGCGTCACCGCGAACTCGCGGAACAGGCGGCCCACCACGTCGCCCATGAACAGCAGCGGGATCAGCACCGCGATCAGCGACACGGTCAGCGAGATGATGGTGAAGCCGATCTGCGTCGCGCCCTTGAACGCCGCCTGCAGCGGTTTCTCGCCCTCCTCGATGTAGCGCGCGATGTTCTCGATCATGACGATCGCGTCGTCCACCACGAAGCCGGTGGCGATGGTCAGCGCCATCAGGCTCAGGTTGTTGAGGCTGTAGCCCAGCAGGTACATCAGCCCGAAGGTGCCGATGAGCGAGATGGGCACCGCGATGCTGGCGATGACCGTGGCGCGCAGGCTGCCCAGGAAGGCGAAGATCACCAGCACCACGAGCACCACGGCCAGCACCAGCTCCATCTCGACGTGCTGCACCGATGCGCGGATGCCGGCGGTGCGGTCGCTGAGCACCTCGATCTTCAGCCCGGCGGGCAGGCCCGCCTGCAGCTCGGGCAGCTGCTTCTTGATGGCGTCGACGGTGGCGATCACGTTGGCGCCCGGCTGGCGCTGCACGTTCATGATGATCGCGGGCGACAGCTTGCTGGTGCCGTCGGCCTTGTTGCCGGCCCAGGCCGCGAGCTGGTTGTTCTCGGCGCTGTTGACCACCTGCGCCACATCGGCCATGCGGATCGGCGCGCCGTTCTTGTACGAGACGATCAGGTTCTTGTAGTCGTCGACCGTCATCAGCTGGTCGTTCGAATTGATCGTGTAGGCGCGCTTCGGGCCGTCGAAGCTGCCCTTGGCGCCGTTCGAGTTGGCCGCCGAGATGGCCGTGCGTAGCGAGTCGAGGCCGATGCCGTTGGCCGCCAGCGCCTGCGTGTTGGCCTGGATGCGCATGGCCGGGCGCTGCCCGCCGCTGAGCGACACCAGCCCCACGCCCGAGACCTGGCTGATCTTCTGCGCGAGCCGGGTGTTGACCAGGTTCTGCACGTCGGTGAGCGGCAGCGTGTCGGAGGTGATGGAAAGCGTGAGCACCGGCGCGTCGGCCGGATTGACCTTGGCGTACACGGGCGGCGCCGGCAGGTCGGCCGGCAGCAGCGAGCCGCCGGCGTTGATGGCGGCCTGCACTTCCTGCTCGGCCACGTCCAGCGTCTGGCCCAGCGAGAACTGCAGCGTGATGATCGACACGCCCGCTGCGCTGGTCGAACTCATGCGGTCGAGCCCGGACATCTGGCCGAACTGGCGCTCCAGCGGCGCGGTGACGGTGTTGCTCATGACCTCGGGGCTGCCCCCGGGGTAGAGCGTCTGCACCTGGATGGTCGGGTAGTCGACCTGCGGCAGCGCCGACAGCGGCAGGAAGCGGAACGCCACCAGCCCGGCCAGCACGATGGCGACCATCAGCAGCGAGGTCGCCACCGGCCGGAGGATGAACGGACGTGACGGGCTCACCGCAAAGCCTCCGCGCGATTGCGTTCAGCGCCGCGCGTCATGGGGCGCGCCTGCCCTGCGCGCCTTCACCGCCGCGGCCTTCGGACATGCGCTGCCAGCGCTCCAGCGCCGCCGGGTCGCCACGGTCGAGCGCTTCCAGGAAGCGCTTGCGGCGTGCGAGTTGCTCAGGGTCGTCCTTGGCCGAATCGAGCATGCGCTGGCGCTGCTCGGCGGTCGGAAGCTTGGCTGTGGCTGCCGGAGCCGTGGGAGTCGTTGCCGGAGCCGCCGGGGCCTGGGAGTCGGCGGCAGGCGCTGCAGGGGCCGTCGGAGCGGGATTCGGCGCCTCGCCCTTCGCCCCTGCTGCTCCGCCACCGGCACCACCCGCACCGCCGTGCCGGCGTCCGCCTCGCGCACCGCCGGCAGGTGCCGACGCCGCGCCGGCCGGCCGGTCGACCTGGGTCTGTACCCGCGCGCCGTCCTTCAGCCGGTCGCCGCCTTCGGTCACGACCTGCTCGCCGGCCTTCAGGCCCGACATGATCGCCACGTTGTCCACGCTCGATTCGCCGCGCGTCACCGGTCGCTGCGACACGGTGCTGTCGTCGTTCAGCACATAGACATAGTCGCCGTTCGGGCCGAAGCGCAGTGCGGTGACGGGTACCACCACCGCGCTGCTCACGGTACGCAGCAGCAGCCGGAGGTTGACGAACTGGTTCGGGAACAGCGCGTTGTCGGCATTGGCGAAGCGCGCCTTGGCCTTCACGGTGCCGGTGGCGGTGTCGACCAGGTTGTCGAGCGTGGAGAAGGAGCCGTTCGCCAGCCGGCGCGTGCGCGTGCGGTCGAAGGCGGTGGCGTCGAGCTTCGCGCCCTGGGCCAGGCGCTCCTGCACTTCGGGCACGCGGTCCTGCGGAATGGCGAACTGCACGTCGATCGGCGAAATCTGCGTGATGGTCGCGATGCCGTTGGTGGTGCCGGTCGAGATGTAGTTGCCCGCGTCCACCGGTCGCAGGCCGATGCGCCCGCTCGCCGGCGCGGTGATGCGGCTCCAGGTGAGGTTGAGCTTGGCGGTGTTCTCGTTGGCGCGGTCGATGGCCACGGTGCCTTCGAGCTGCTTGACCAGCGCCGCCTGCGTGTCCACCTCCTGCCGGGCGATGGAGTCCTGGCCCAGCAGGGTCTGGTAGCGCTGCAGCGTGACGCGCGCTGCAGCGAGCTGTGCCTCGTCGCGCTGCCGAGCCCCGGTGGCCTGCCCCAGCGCATTCTGGAACGGCTGCGGGTCGATGGTGGCGAGCACGTCGCCCTTCTTGACCATCTGGCCTTCCTGGAAGAGCACGGCCGTGAGCACGCCCGACACCTGCGGCTGGACGATCACGTTGGCCAGCGGAGTGACCGTGCCCAGCGCCTCGAGCTGCACCGGGATGTCGGCCTGCCTGGCGGTGGCGATGCCGACCGTGCTGGAAGCACCGCCTCCACCACCGCGCGGCCCCGGGCCGCCGGGGCCTCCCGGACCACCGGGCCCGCCCTGCCGTCCGGCTCCGGGCGCGCCGCCGGGACCGGGCGCCGGCATCTTCGACCGCTGGATCAGATACCAGGCTCCGCCGCCCAGCGCCAGCAACAACAGCAGAGTCAGCAGGCTGCCCACCCAACGGCGTCTGCGTACCGCCGGATGCGTGGACGACACGGTGGAAGGCAGAGGCTCGGTTGGTTTTTCTTGTTCCATGGACGGTGCGTGCGGAAGGTGCGGAGAAGCGGACCAGAGTAGTACATCGCGGATGGTAGTCCGGCTCTTTGCTGCGCCGTAAAGCGACGGTAAAGCTGACCGCGCGGCCGCGCAATTCACACCGCCGGGCTGCAATTCGCGCCCCGTGCATGCATTCCGTCGCACACCGGTGGCGGGTGCGGGCGGGCGCCGGCACAGTCCGCTCCATCGATTCCTTTCACCCCTCGACCTTCCAACCTTCCACGGAGTGCCGCCATGCTGATGCAAATCATCCTTCACACGCCCAAGTGGGTTTTCGCCGTGTTCTTCCTGCTGCTGTGGCTCGGTGCCCGGCAGCTGCTCACCAACGACGTGAGCCTGACCCGCGTCACGCTGATGCCCGTCGCCATGGGTGCCCTGTCGATCTACGGCGTGGTGTCGGTCTTCGGCGACTCCTTCGGGGCCCTGCTCGGCTGGGCTGCCGCCGCGGCGGTCATGGTGGCCCTGGTGCTGCAGCGCCCGCTGCCCGCCACCACCCGCTATGACGCCGCCGCGCGCCAGTTCCACGTGGCCGGCAGCCCGGTGCCGCTGATGCTCATGATGGGCATCTTCCTGACCAAGTACGTGGTGGGCGCCGCCCTGGCCATGCACCCCGAGTTGCGCCACCAGGCCACCCTGGCCATCGTGGTGCCCGTGCTGTACGGCGCCTTCAGCGGTGTCTTCGCGGCCCGCGCGGTGCGCCTGTGGAAGCTGGCCATCCGCACTGACGCTATGTCCGCCGCCGCCCGCGCCGCCTAAGATTCCAGAGCCACGACTTCCGGAACCCGCCACCATGAACGCGCTCTTGCTGATCCTCAAGATCTCCGTCACGGTGGTGCTCGTCGCATCCATTGCCGAGGCGCTGGTGCTGTCGTGGCGCAACGGCTGGCGCAGCTACGACTGGAAGGCCGCCGGCGTCTCGGTGTTCGACTTCCTGGTGCGCGAATACCCGTTGCGCTGGCTGCTGCCCCTGGCCTTCTGGACCGGCGCGATGGACTGGTTCTACGGCCACCGCCTCTTCACCCTGCCGATGGACCACTGGAGCGGCTGGGTCGCCTGCTTCATCGGCCAGGAGTTCTGCTACTACTGGTATCACCGCGCGGCGCACCGGGTGCGCTGGTTCTGGTGCACCCATTCCATCCACCATTCGCCGAACCAGCTGAACCTGTCGGCCGCCTACCGCTTCGGCTGGACCGGCCGCCTCACCGGCACGCTGGCCTTCTTCATGCTGGCACCGCTGCTGGGCATGCCGCCCCGGGTGATCCTGCTGATGCTCACGCTGAACCTGCTGTACCAGTTCTGGATCCACGCGACCTGGATTCCGCGCCTCGGCCCGCTCGAATGGGTGCTGAACACCCCCTCGGCCCACCGCGTGCACCACGCCTCCAACCTCGAATACCTGGATGGCAACTACGGCGGCGTGCTGATCGTGTTCGACCGCCTGTTCGGCACCTACATTCCCGAGCGCGCCGACCTGCCTTGCCGCTACGGGCTGGTGAACCCGGTCACCACCAACAACATCCTTGAGATCGAGTTCGGCCAGTGGCGCGCGTTGCTGCGCGACCTTGCCTCGGCCCGCTCGGTGCGCGCCTTCGTCGGCTACCTCGTGAAGCCGCCCGGCTGGAAGCCCGACGGGCCCGGCGACACCACCGAGGAGCTGCGGCAGCGCGCCGCCCTTCAGACTGCGCCGGCTGTCGCAGCCGCCACCGATTTCCTTCCTGTCCAATACAACAAGGAGCTGTCATGACTTCCTACGCATCTTCCGATTCCTCCCGCTCCGACATCGAACGCCTCGCCCGCCGCCGCGCCGGCGCGAAGATGGGCTGGTACATCCACGCCTTCGTCTACGTGCTGGTCAACGTCGGCCTCGTCACGATCTCGGCCGCCAACGGCCGCAGCTGGGCGATGTACCCGCTCATGGGCTGGGGGCTGGGGCTGCTGATCCACGGCGCCGTGGTCTGGTTCATCGCGCCCGGCGGCGGCTTCTACGACCGGCTGGTGGAGCGTGAACGCCGCGCCCTGGGCGGCGGGGACCGCCGGTGAGCGCTGAGCAGGCTGCTCCCACCGCACAACACAGGTTCAGCGCCGAGAACCTGAAGTCCATGCTGCGGCATGGACTGATCACCGCCGTCTTCAACTGCCTCATCGCCACCTTGCTGACCATCACCGGTGGGGACAACTGGGTCGCCCACATGGTGTATTCGATGTCGATCGGCATCGTGGCCTGGCTGTTCATCGACGGGGGCCGGCTTCTCATCAGCGGGCACCGCGAATCCCTCTGGCCCGAATGGCCGTGGGGCATGCTGCTGATCGCGGCGGGCGTGGCCGTCGGCTTCTTCGTCGGCAACCTCATCGGCGATGCCTGGGTCGGCGCGCCGACCTTCGACTTCCTCGAGCTCAAGGGCCACAAGCTGGCCACCGGCATCACGATCACCATCATCGCGGCGATCGGCATGAGCTTCTTCTTCTACAGCCTCGGCAAGAGCAAGCACTTGCAGGGCCAGATCGAACTGGCACAGCGCAACGCCACCGAGGCACGGCTGAAGCTGCTCGAAACGCAGCTGGAGCCGCACATGCTCTTCAACACGCTGGCCAACCTGCGCGTGCTGATCACCGTCGATCCGCCGCGCGCCGTGGCCATGCTCGACCGGCTCAACAGCTACCTGCGCATGACGCTGAGCGGCTCGCGTGCACTCTCGCACCCGCTGTCGGCCGAGTTCGAGCGGCTGGGCGACTACCTGGAACTGATGTCGGTGCGCATGGGCACGCGCCTTCGCTACACGCTCGACCTGCCGCAAGAGCTGCGCGATGCGCCCGTGCCGCCGCTGCTTCTGCAGCCGCTGGTGGAGAACAGCATCCGCCACGGACTGGAGCCGAAGGTCGAAGGCGGCGAGATCGTCGTGCGCGCGCGCCAGGAAGCGGGCCAGCTGGTGATCGAGGTGAACGACACGGGCGTGGGCCTCGATGCGGCGCCGCCCTCGGAGGGCAGCGGCTTCGGGCTGGAACAGGTGCGCGAGCGGCTTGCCACCGTCTACGGCGAGCGGGGCAGCATGAATATCGGACCTTCGCCCTCCGGCGGCACCAGCACCACGCTGAGCTTCCCGGCGCCCGCCTGAGTGCGAACACGCCACACAACAACGACAAGATGACAAATCCCACCGCCCTCATCGCAGAAGACGAGCCCCTGCTCGCCCAGGCCCTCAAGGCCGAACTGGCCGCCGCCTGGCCTGAGCTGCAGGTCGTCGCCATGGCCGGCGACGGCCGCAGCGCGGTGCGCGAGGCGCTGCGCCTCCTGCCGCAGGTGCTGTTCTTCGACATCCGCATGCCCGGCCTCGACGGCCTCGGCGCCGCCGCCGAACTGGCCGATTGCTGGCCCGCCGACGAAGCGCCCATGCCGCAACTGGTGTTCGTGACGGCATACGACGAATACGCCGCCCGTGCCTTCGAGGCCCAGGCCATCGACTACGTGCTCAAGCCGGTGCAGCCCGAACGCCTGCGCAAGACCGTGGCCCGGCTGCAACAGGCGCTGGCAGCCAGACAACCGGCGCCCTCCACGCCTGCCCTGGCCGACGCGGCGCTCGAGCAGACGCTCGCCCAGTGGCGCCAGGTGCTCGGCGCCGCCGGGGCCGGCGCAACCACGGCGGCACCGGCCCCGCTGCGCATGATCGCGGCCAGCGACGCCGGCGGCAGCACCGTGCGCATGGTGCCCATCGACGAAGTGCTGTACTTCGAGGCCGCCGACAAATACCTGCGAGTGCTGACCGCCACGCACGAATACCTGATCCGCACGCCGCTGAAGCAACTGCTGCCCCAGCTAGACCCCGACACCTTCTGGCAGGTGCACCGGGCGGTGGTGGTGCGCAGCTCGGCCATCGAGTCCGTGCACCGGGACGAGGCCGGCAAGCTGCATCTGATGCTGCGGGGCCGGAGCGAGAAGATCCCGGTCAGCCGCCTGTACGCCCATCTTTTTCGCGCCATGTGAAATTGGCGGGCGCGCGCCCAAAGAAAAAGCCGGCCCTTTCGGAGCCGGCTTTTTTCATTCAGTCACGAATGCCGTTGCGTTTTAGCGCCAGTGGCCATGACCGCGGTAGTAGCCACGACCGTAGTAGCGCGGGCCGTAATAGGCCGGCGGGCCGTAGTAGACCGGGGCCGGACGGTAGTAGACGGGCGGCGGCGGCGCGTAGTAGACGGGGGCCGGCGGTGCGTAATAGACAGGTGCCGGCGGCGCGTAGACCGGGGCCGGGTAGTAGGCGGGGCTGCCCACGCCCACTGCCACGCCTGGAACGCCGACGCCGATCGACCAGCTCACGTCGCTGCGGGCGCTGGCCGAAGTGGCGGCAAACAAAGCACCGGCTGCCACGACGCCCGCGGCGGCCCACTTGAAAAAGGTAGAACGTGTGAAGTTCATGATCCTGCACTCCTTGTTGGGTCGGGCTGCGTTCGGGTCCGAACCGCCCATGTGATGTATTGAACGCGGCAAATGCAAAGCGGGTGCACTCGGCATTGTGAAGAAAGTTGCCAAAGGTAACCCATAGGGGGCGCCCTCTAAAATGCCGCGATGACCTCCCCGACCGACAAAAGCGGCGCCAAGACGGCCGCCGCTCCGAGCAATTTCCTGCGCCACGTGATCGAGAACGACCTCGCACAGGGTGCCTATTCTGGCCGCAAGTGGGGCGGTTCGCCCGGCAACGCCGCTCATCATGCACAGGGCATGGTCGATCCGGCCAAGGTGCGCATGCGCTTTCCGCCCGAGCCCAACGGCTACCTGCACATCGGCCACGCCAAGAGCATCTGGCTCAACTTCGAGCTGGCCAAGGAATACGGCGGTGTGAGCCACCTGCGCTTCGACGACACCAACCCCGAGAAGGAAGACCAGGAATACGTCGACTCCATCCGCGACGCGGTGAAGTGGCTCGGCTACGAAACCTACCTGGCCGACCGCCCCAGCGCCCCCGGCACGCTGCAGCCGCATGAGTACTTTGCGAGCGACTACTTCGACTTCATGTACGAAGCCGCCGAATACCTCATCGGCGCCGGCCTGGCCTACGTCGACGAGCAGACCGCCGAGGAAGTGCGCGCGAACCGCGGCGACTTCAACACGCCCGGCACCGACAGCCCCTTCCGCACCCGCACGCCCGAGGAAAACCTCGCGCGCTTCCGTGCCATGCGCGACGGCCAGGTCGCCGACGGCGCCGCCATCCTGCGCGCCAAGATCGACATGGCCAGCACCAACATCAACATGCGCGACCCCGCGCTGTACCGCGTGCGCCGGGCCCACCACCACAACACGGGCGACAAGTGGTGCATCTACCCGATGTACACCTACGCGCACCCCATCGAAGACGCGCTGGAGCAGATCACCCACTCCATCTGCACGCTGGAGTTCGAAGACCAGCGCCCCTTCTACGACTGGCTGCTCGACCGCCTCGCCGAAGGCGGCCTCATCGCCAGCCCGCATCCGCGCCAGTACGAATTCGCGCGCCTCAACGTCACCCACGTGATGACCAGCAAGCGCAAGCTGCGCCAGCTGGTGGAAGAGAAGTACGTCGACGGCTGGGACGATCCCCGCATGCCCACCATCGCCGGCCTGCGCCGCCGCGGCTACACGCCCGAGGCGCTGCGCCTGTTCTGCGAGCGCAGCGGCACCACCAAGTCGGGCGGCTGGATCGACTACGCCAGCCTCGAGGCCGCGCTGCGCGACACGCTCGACCCGGTGGCGCCTCGCGCCATGGCCGTGCTCGACCCGGTCAAGCTCGTCATCACCAACTGGGGCGAGCTGATGGGTGGCGACGACGTGCTCGACGACTGCTCCGCGCCCGTGCACCCGCACCACCCCGAGATGGGCCAGCGCCACTTCAAGCTGGGCCGCGAGGTCTGGATCGAACGCACCGACTATGAGGAAGTGCAGCCCAAGGGCTTCTTCCGACTGTTCCCGGGCAACAAGGTACGGCTGAAGTACGGCCACGTCATCGAATGCATCGGCGGTACGAAGGACGCCGACGGCAAGCTGGTCGAAGTGCAGGCGAAGCTGGTGCCCGACACCAAGAGCGGTACGCCCGGTGCCGATGCGATCAAGGTGAAAGGCAACATCACCTGGGTGGCGGCAGCCGACGCGGTGCAGGCCGAAGTGCGGCTCTACGAGCGCCTTTTCGCCGAAGCCCATCCGGGCAGCGGCGAGCTGCTGGAGGAGCTGAACAAGCAGAGCCTGGAAGTTTGCGCGGCCTTCGTCGAGCCGTCGCTGGCCAAGGCTGAGCCCGGCGTGGGCATCCAGTTCGAACGGCACGGGTATTTCGTGCTCGACGCGAAGGCCAGCGGCATCGTCGGCAAGCCGGTGTTCAACCGGGCGGCTGGCATGCGCGACAGCTGGGGCAAGTAAGCCCCCTCTCTGTCTTTATTCGGGCCGCTTGTAGACCACGCCGATCACCGCGCTGTTTTCGTCGGTGGTGCACACGGCGGATCGCGCCTGCGGCCCGACTTTCAGGTTGACCGTATAGACGCCGTCGCGCGGCGTCGTGCCTTTGTCTGCCACGATGCTGCCCGGCGGTACGCGGAGTTCGCGCGCGGCCGCGGCCACGCAGTTCCTGACGCTGGCCTCGGGCGCACCGCCAACGCGGATGCCCGGGCTGTTGCATGCGGCCAGCAAAAGGCTTGCTGCCGCCATGCTCACGAAAAGGATGGAGCGTCGCATCGTCGTCATCGGGTTCTCCTGGGTGATGACCCGATTGGAGCCGCCAACTCCATCGAATGTTGCAGGACAGACCCGGGCTATCCTGTCGGCTCATGAATCGTCCGAGCCCTTCTCGTTCTTCTTCGCGCCTGATCCGCTTCAACAAGCCCTATGGCGTCCTCAGCCAGTTCACACCGGAGGGCCGCTGGCGCGGCCTGAAGGATTTCATCGACATTCCCGGCGTCTATGTCGCCGGCCGGCTCGATGCCGACAGCGAGGGCCTGCTGCTGCTCACCGACGACGGCAAGCTCCAGGCGCACATCGCCGATCCGCGCTTCAAGATGGAGAAGATCTACTGGGTGCAAGTCGAAGGCGTGCCCACCGAAGAGGCACTTGCCGCCCTGCGCGCGGGCGTGCAGCTCAACGACGGCCCCACGCGCCCCGCACGCGCGCGGCTTCTCGATCCGCCACCCGAAGTGTGGGAGCGCCAGCCGCCCATCCGTGAACGCAAGAGCATTCCCACCGCCTGGATCGAACTGGCGATCCGCGAGGGGCGCAACCGTCAGGTGCGGCGCATGACGGCGGCCGTGGGGCTGCCGACCCTGCGGCTGATCCGCGCGGCCATCGGCCCTCACACGCTCGACGGATTGGCACCCGGAACCTGGTGCGAATAGCGCGCGACACCCGAACTTCATCCGAACGAACCATCTCCCTGTCTTCATGAAGCACACGCAACCTCCTCTCCCCGATCTCGCCCCTGTCGTCCTGAGCCGCCGCAGCGCTGTGCTCGGCACCGTCGGCCTTCTTGCTGCGATGCACGCCGGCGCCGCAACCCAGACCAAGGCGAAGAAACAACCGGCGACGACACCCGACGTGTGGCCCCACGCATCGCAGGTGCCGGGCGGCGTGGCCCGCCTGTCGCTGGGCCCGTCGGCCAAGCGACCCCAGGCCTTCGCGGGCGACATCCCTGTGCTGGTGCTCGGCGACACCATCGAATGGACCGCCATCGTCGGCATCCCGCTGGTGACCGAGCCCGGCCAAGCGTCCATCACGGTGCGCGCCGAAGGCAAGCCCGAACGCCAGATCGCCTACACGGTCGCCCCGAAGCAATACCGCGAACAGCGCCTCACGGTGGCCCCGCGCACCGTCGACCTGTCGCCAGAGGACGAGGCGCGCTACGTCAAGGAGCGCGACCATCTCACCGGCGTGATGGCCACCCTCACCGACATGCGCCCCGACACCGTGCTGAAGATGCGCGTGCCAGTGCCCGGTCGCCGCTCCAGCTCGTTCGGCCTGCGCCGTGTATTCAATGGCCAGTCGCGCAATCCGCACAGCGGAATGGACATCGCCGCCGGCACCGGCACGCCGGTGCTTGCGCCGCTGCCCGGCAAGGTGATCGACACGGGAGACTATTTCTTCAACGGCGGCACCGTGTGGCTCGACCACGGCGGCGGACTGCTGACCATGTATTGCCACCTGAGCCGGGTGGATGTGAAGGTCGGCGATGCACTGAAGACTGGCGAGCCGCTGGCCGCCGTGGGCGCAACCGGGCGGGTGACGGGGCCGCACCTGCATTGGTCGGTGATGCTGAACCGGGCGATGGTGGATCCGGCGTTGTTCATTCCGGCCTGAGATCCAACGAGGAGCCACATTACACTCGGCCTCATGCGCCCCTCTGAAGCTCTGCTCCAGCATCGCGATCGCATCCGCGAGATCGCACTGAGTCACCACGTCAGCAGTGTGCGAGTGTTCGGTTCTGCTTTGCGCGGCGAAGACGGGCCCGACAGCGATCTCGATCTGCTGGTGGAGCCCACGGCGCAAACCACCCTGATGGACATCGGAGCCATCAGGTACGAACTGAAGAGCCTTCTGGGCATGGAAGTAGACGTGCTCACGCCCAACGGCCTGCCTCTCAAGTTTCGCGATCAGGTGCTGCGCGAGGCTGTACTGGTATGAGTCGACGAGATCCGCAACGTGTGGCGGATTACTTGAGCCATATCCTGCAAGCGATCGACAGTATTCACGACTACACGAACGGCGCTACCGCCGACAGTTATCTCGTCGACCGGAAAACACAGGATGCAGTGGTACGCAACTTGGAAGTGATCGGGGAAGCCAGCAACAACATCGTGAAGCACCATGCGGAATTCGCCAGTGCCCACACCGCCGTTCCCTGGCGTTTTGCCTACGAGATGCGCAACGCGCTTTCCCATGGCTACTTCACCATCGACCACACCATCGTCTGGCAAACCATCCAGCGCGATTTACCATCGCTTCGCGAGCAGATTGCGAAGCTTTTGGAATCCTGAGCCTTACCGCTCCATGAGCCGAGACGTCTGAAGACGTCGCTGCGCCACGCAATCAACGCCCGCACTAGCGGTGCATTGCGGGCGCGGCGGTCGTTTCTGCCGACCAGCCTCAGATCGGCTTGGTCAGATACACCGCCTCGCGCCCCACGATCGCGCGCTGGGCCGGCATGAAGATCGTGCAGTCGTCGCACAGCGCGCGAATCTCTTCGTCGCCATTGGTCGCGATCAGTTCGCCCTTGGCGAAGGTCTCGAAGCCGATCAGCGGGCGCACGAACGCGAAGTCCGGCGACTTGATGACGTGCGTCTGCAGCAGCTGGAAGCGCCGTTGCGGTTCGGGCGCCGGCGTGGCCGGATCCTTCTCGACGAGGCCGAAGTAGGCGAGGAAGTCGTAGGTCACGGCGGTGGCCATGTCCGACGCCGAACGCAGGAAGTGTTGGCCGCACTCGACCACCATCGCCACGCCCTTGCCCTCCGGGCCGCCGTGGCTGCCGTACTGGATGAGCGGCGTGCCCGAACCGAGTCCGTCGGGCATCACGAGGTGCACCGAGGGGCGGCCGATGGCCAGCGCGACCTTGGCGTTGCGCTCGAACGCTGGATACACCCAGAACGGCACGACGGGCTGGCTGGTCGAGTGGATGTCGAGGATGTGGTCGGCCGCCTCGACCACCGGGCGCAGGATGCGCGCGCGGCTCAGTTCGGGGCTGTCTTCGCTGCCGTCGAGCCATTCGGGCGACCAGATGCGGTTGAGGTTGTGCACGAGCTGCCGGCTGTCGAAGGGCAGCGCCTCGTTGAAGGACTCGTACGCCGCCACGTTGGCGAAGCTCACGGTGAGCGTGCCGATCTTCGGGCGCACGTCGTTGTCGAGCAGGTGCGTGGCCGCCGTCATGCCGCAGATCTCGTTTCCGTGCGTGAGCGCATTGATCAGCACGTGCGGGCCGGGCTTGCCGGACTCGAAGCGGTGCACGTAGTCGACGCCGACGTTGCCCTTGCGGTAGGCGGAAAGATCGCGCGGGAGGACTTCGAGGGCGGGGGGAGATTGGGTCATGTCGGCGTGGGAATTGAAGCGAAGCGGTCGGGCGAGTGTGCTACAGGGCGCGCATCCGCGCCGCCGTGCGCGGCAACACCAGCCCGCGCCGCTCAAGCTTCGGCCAACCGCTTACCGCACCTGCTGGTAGTCCACCGGCACCCAGACGTAGCCCTTGCCCTCGGCCCGCACGTGGCCCAGGCCCGGGAACGGCAGGTGCGCGCTGCCGACCAGGTAGCGCCCCTTGGCCGCATCGGCGTACGCCTTCTTGCGCTCCACGGCGGCGGGCTTCGAGTCGACGTCGAAGGAGATGGTGATCTGCGGCTGCGGGAACTGCACGGCGGCCACGTGCATCAGGTCGCCCCACAGCACCAGCTTCTGGCCCTTGGACTCGATCACGTAGATGTTGTGGCCGGGCGTGTGGCCATGGGCGGGCACGGCCTTGATGCCGGGCGCCAGCTCGGTGCCGCCCTTCATGCCCTTGAACTTGCCGGCTTCCACATACGGGTTCAGCGAGGCCATCGCGCCCTGGAAGAAGCCCTTCATCTCGGCGGAGGCCTTCTCGAGGTTGGCCTTGTTCAGCCAGAAGTCGGCGTCTTCCTGCCCGGCGTGGATGGTGGCGTTGGGGAACACCAGCTTGCCGTCCTGCACAAGGCCGCCGACGTGGTCGCCGTGCATGTGGGTGATGAGCACGTCGTCGACCTGATCGGGCTGGTAGCCGGCTGCCTTGAGGTTGGCCTGCAGGTTGCCGAGCGTGGGCCCGAAGAGGCCACCGGCACCGGTGTCGACCAGCACCAGCTTGCTGCCGGTGTTGATGAGGTAGCCGTTCACCGAGGTGGGCACGGCGTCCTTCTCGAAGCTGCGGTCGAGCAGCTTGCCGACCTGCGCCTGGGTGGTGTTGGTGAGCAGCTTCTTGGGCTCGAGGTCGAGGGTGCCGTCGAACAGCGCCGTTACTTCGAAGTCGCCGAGCATCGTGCGGTAGAAGCCCGGCGCCTGGGTCTTGACCTGCGGCGCGCCGGCCAGCGCCGCGGAAGAAAACGAAAGCATCAGCAGGCTGCCGGCCAGCGCGGCGATGCCCTGGCGCAGCCAGCGAGCGGGTGTTGTTGTCATGGTTCGGCTCCTCGGTGGTTTGAAGGGGCGCCGAGGATAGCCGAGGCTGGCCGGCCCTGCAGAACGCCTGCCTACCAGTTGACCTCGCGCTCCGGCGTAGCCGAGATGTGGTGGATCGACAGGTCCGCGCCGTCGTACTCCTCTTCCTGCGACAGCCGCAGCCCCACCGCCGCCTTCAGTGCGCCGTACACCGCCAGTCCCGCGAGAGCGGCCCAGGCCACACCCATGACGGTGCCGATGAGCTGCGCCCACACGTTCACGCCGCCAATGCCGCCCAGCGCCTGCGTGCCGAAGATGCCAGCCGCGATGCCGCCCCAGGTGCCGCACAGGCCGTGCAGCGGCCATACGCCGAGCACGTCGTCGATCTTCCATTTGTTCTGCGTGAGCGTGAACAGCTTGACGAAGATGCCCCCCGCCACGCCGCCCACCACCAGCGCGCCCAGCGGGTGCATCAGGTCGGAGCCGGCGCACACCGCCACGAGGCCGGCGAGCGGGCCGTTGTAGACGAAGCCCGGATCGTTCTTGCCCATGGCCAGCGCCACCAGCGTGCCCCCCACCATCGCCATCAGCGAGTTGACGGCCACAAGGCCCGAGATCTTGTCGATGCTCTGCGCGCTCATCACGTTGAAGCCGAACCAGCCCACGCACAGCACCCACGCGCCGAGGGCCAGGAACGGGATGTTCGACGGCGGATGCGCGCTCAGCGAGCCGTCGCCCCGGTAGCGGTTGCGCCGCGCGCCCAGCAGCAGCACGGCCGGCAGCGCCAGCCAGCCGCCCACGGCGTGCACCACCACCGAGCCGGCGAAGTCATGGAACTCGTGGCCGGTGAGCGAGGCGATCCAGCCCTGGATGCCGAAGTGCTTGTTCCAGGCGATGCCTTCGAACAGCGGGTAGACGAAGCCCACGATCACCGCCGTGGCGATCAGCTGCGGCCAGAACTTGGCGCGCTCGGCGATGCCGCCCGAAATGATGGCCGGGATGGCTGCGGCGAACGTCAGCAGGAAGAAGAACTTCACCAGCTCGTAGCCGCTCTTTGCCGACAGTTCGGTGGCGCTCACGAAGAAATGCGTGCCGTAGGCCACGCCGTAGCCCACCAGGAAGTACACGATGGTCGAGACCGAGAAGTCGACCAGGATCTTCACCAGCGCATTGACCTGGTTCTTCTTGCGCACGGTGCCGAGTTCGAGAAAGGCAAAGCCGGCGTGCATGGCCAGGACCATGATCGCGCCGAGAAGGATGAACAGCGCGTCTGCGCCCTGTTTGAGTGCGTCCATTGGAGCTTCTTGCTGATTTTGGTTTGAATTGGTGCGTCGCACCCGGATTGCCCGAGGCGGCCGGCCAATAAAGCAAAAATGGTGCCTGAAAGCTCTTTGATGGTGCGGAATGAACCAATAGCGGGCCATCCACGGCCCGCCACGCACCGGATCAGGCCACGCCGATGCCCGTTCGCAGCGCGTCGCGGTAGCGGCGGCTGCAGGGCACGGTGCTGCCGTCGTGCATGTGCAGCCGGGCGTCGCCGCCGTCCAGCGGCTCGATTTCCCTGATGCGCCCCAGGTTCACCGCATGGCTGCGGTGCACGCGCACGAAGAGCGCGGGGTCGAGCTGGGTCAGGAAGTCGGTCAGCGTGGCGCGCAGCAGGTAGTCATGGCCGTTGACGTGCAGGCCGACGTAGTTGCCCTCGGCCTGGAGCCAGTCGATGTCGGTAGCTGCAATGAGGAATTCGCGGCGCAGCTTGCGCACGAGGAAGCGTTCGGGGCGCACGGGCTGTGGTGGGGGCGTTTCCTGCATCGAGGGTTCGAATCCCTCCGCTTCCGCCAAAACCGGAGCCGGCGCGGCCCCGCTCTCCTCCGGCGCATCCAGCACCCGCGCCTCGCCCTGCAGGCGCAGCACGAACAGCCGGTAGGCCCAGATACCGAAGACGATGCTCGCGTACACCCGCACGTCCTTCAGGTACTCGTAGGTCCACTGGCCGGCCCAGCCCCAGAAGTCATAGCGCTCGCCGGCCACGGCGTAGACCAGCGCCCGCACCCCGAACATGCCCACCACGTGGACCACGCTGAACACCACGCTCGCCACCGCATGCCAGGCCAGGAAGCGCAGCAGATGGGTGCGCGCCAGCGGCGACAGCCGGCGCTCGACCAAGGCCAGCGCCGGAACCAGCAGCAGCAACACCAGGTGGCTCGAACCCTCCCAGGTCGCGACCTCCCAGTTGGGCCGGGGCACGGCCCGGGTGCGCATGTCGACGATCGCCACCATCGTGCTGAACGCGGCCTGCAGCGTCATCAGCACGATCCAGAAAGCCACCTCCACGGGGCGGCGGATCGGCTCGTAGCGTTCGTACAGGTTCTTGCGGGCGTCTCCCATGGCCGGGATTCTCCTGAAAACAGGCTTCGGGACGGCGAATTTCGTCCCTTTTCGTCCCTCATGGCCACCGCTCGTCACAAAGCGGGGGGCGATCCGTCCCCTGGCCGCGCCAATGAGAGTGGCCGGGCCGAGCATGGCGGCCTTTCCGATTCGAGGAACCGCTCATGACCGCTCATCCCATCCCGCCCGGCCACCGCCGCCACGACATCGACGCCCTGCGCGCGCTGGCCTTCCTGTTCGTCATCCTTTATCACGTCGGCATGTACTACGTGGCCGACTGGCCCTGGCACCTCAAGAGTCCGCACGCGGCCGAGTGGCTGCAATGGCCGATGCGCATATTGAATCTCTGGCGCATGGATCTGGTCTTTCTGATCTCGGGCGTGTCGCTGGGCTTCCTGAGCCGGGGCCAGGGCACCTGGGGCCTGCTGCGCAGCCGGGGGCTTCGGCTGATGCTGCCGCTGGCCTTCGGCATGGCGGTGATCGTGCCCTACCAGGCCTACGCGCAGGGCGTAGCCAACGGGCTGATCGCGCCGGGCTTCGGCGCCTTCCTGCTGCGCTACCTGTCGATGGCCGAGCCGTGGCCGAAGAAGGCCTTCGACGGCGCGGAATTCGGCATCACCTGGAACCACCTCTGGTACCTGCCCTACCTCTTCACCTACACGGCACTGGTCGCGCTGACGCTGCCGCTGTGGAATTCGGCCGCCGGCCAATGGGTGCGCCGCGCCTTCAACGGCCTGCGCGGCTGGAAGCTGCTGTTGCTTCCTGTTGTGCCGCTACTCGTCTTCACGATGCTGCTGGCCTCGCGCTTTCCGGCCACGCACAACCTGGTGCGCGACTTCCACCTGCACAGCCTCTACTTCACGATGTTCCTCTACGGCTACTGGATGGGCGTGGACACCGGCGTGTGGAAGGAACTGGAGCGGCTGCGCCGCGTGTCGCTCGCGCTGGCGGTCGCCGTCATCGCCACCTTCATCGCGCTGCGCGCCGGCGTGAAGGCTCCGCCCTCGGGCTTGCTGATGGACGTCCTGCGAATGCTCTACCTGTGGCTGGCCGTCGCGACCATCCTCGGCCACGGCCACCGATACCTGAACCGCCCGTGGCCTTGGCTGCGCTGGGCCAACGAGTCGGTCTACCCGTGGTACGTGCTGCACCAGACGCTGATCATCGTCGGCGTAAGCCTGCTGGCGCCGCTCGCGCTCGGCCCGGTAATCGAGCCCGCGCTGCTGGTGGCGCTGACGCTGCTCGGCTGCTGGCTGCTGACGGACGGGCTGATCCGCCGCACCAACCTGCTGCGGCCGCTCTTCGGGCTGAAGCTCAGGCGGCGGGCTCCGACTTCTTCTGTGGCGCGGAAGCAGGCTCTTCCACCGGAACCAGGATTGCGTTCCCCGTCGCCACGAGCTTGAGCGCATCGGCGCCTTCGCCCTGCGCATAGAGCTCCGCCACCGCGAACACCTGCTTGCGCCCGGCCTTCACCACCCGCCCGCGCGCCACGAAGGCGCGGCCGATGGCAGGCGAGATGCAGTTCACCGAGAAGTGCGACGCGAGCACGCGGCCCGCCACGGTGGCGGCCGCGTAGCCGCTCACGGTGTCGAGCATCGCGCCGATCATTCCGGCGTGCAGGAAGCCGGCGTACTGGCCCATGTCTTCCTCGCGCCAGTTCATGCGCAGTTCCGCTTCGCCGTTGGCGGCGCTCGTGACTTCGAAGCCGGCCCAGCGGTTGAAGGCGGCGGTCTTGTTGATGGCCTGGATGGTGTCGAGCATGAGTGTGTGTCCTTGTCCGGGGTTGGGTGGAAAGACGATGTGCCCACTCTATGAAGCACGCCCGGCATCCGCCGTCGCGCGCGCGACCGGAATCGCCGCGGCGGTTGCATTGGCGACAGCAATGCCGGACTCGGGAATTTTTTGACGATGCCTTAACCCCGTTCGCCGGGGTCGTCCGTATGAGCAGGGGTCATTCATCACTTCCGCTCCAAAGGCACTTCATGAAAGCATCGACTTCCGCCCTCCTCCGCGCCACCGCCGGTGCCGCCGTCCTGCTGGTACTGAGCCTCAGCGCCCAGGGGCAGGCAGCAACGCCGCAGGCCGTGGCGGCCGACTCGCGCATCACGCAGGTCAAGGTCTATCCCGGCAGCGCCACCGTGGAGCGCGTGGCGCGCGTCGCGGCCGGCGCCCGATCGGTCACTTTCGCCTGCCTGCCGGCGGGCCTGGACGTGCAGAGCCTGCAGGTGTCGGCCGATGCCTCGGTACGCATCGGCGAAACCTCGGTGCTCACCGAACAGCGCGAACTGTCGGCGCGCTGCTCGACCAGCCCGCTCGACGGCCGCATCCGCGAGCTCGAAGACCAGAAGGCCGCGTTGCAGGCCGAGAACGACGCGCTCGGCATGGTCACCGGCTACCTCAAGGGCCTGGCCGGCGGCAGCGGAAACGACGCCCCGGGCGCCCGCGCACCGATGGACGCGCGCAACCTCGCCGCGATGACCGATGCCATGCGTCGCACCGGGCAGGACTCGCTGCTCAAGCAGCACCAGATCCAGCGCAGGCAGACCGAGATCGACCGCCAGCTCAACCCGCTGCTGGCCGAACGCACTCGCACCCAGGGCAACGGAGGCCAGGTGACGGCCGTGACGGTGACGCTGGCCGCCGGCGCCGATGCCGACGTGAAGCTCAGCTACCAGGTCAACGGCCCGGGCTGGACGCCGACCTATCGCGCGCTGCTCGACACCACCACGCGCAAGGTGCGCATCGAGCGCCAGGCCCTGGTGGCGCAAGCCACGGGCGAGGACTGGCGCGGCGTGAAGCTGGTGCTTTCCACCGGCCAGCCGCGCCGCGAGACCACCGGCCGCCTGCCGGGCGCGTGGCGCATCGGCATCGAGCCGCCGCCGCGCCCGGCGGCCGAGATGGCCTACCCCGCCGCGCCGGCAGCGGCCATGGCGCCATCGCCCATCATGGCCAGCAAGTCCATGGACAGCCGCGAGCGCCGGGCGGAACCGCTGTTCGACGTGAGCGTGTTCGACAACAGCTTCGCCACCGAGTTTTCGGTGCCGCAGGCCATCGACGTGCCCTCCAACGGCCAGCGCGTGACGATGGCGCTGGGCCAGCACGAGGACACGGCCAAGCTCGCCGCACGCACCAGCCCGCGCGTGGACGCCAGCGCCTTCCTCGTCGCCGAACTCGACCAGCCCGCCGGCGTGTGGCCGGCCGGCCCCATGCAGCTGTACCGCGACGGCGCCTTCGTGGGCAGCGGCCGGTGGAATGCGCCGAGCGACACGCGCCTGACGCTATCCTTCGGCCGCGACGAACTGGTTCGCGTGCAGGCCGAGCCCGAGCGCGACAACCAGGGCACCGGCGGCTTCGCTGGTTCACGCGCCGAGCGCAAGGTGCAGCGCGCCTACGTGGTCGAGAACCGCCACCGCACGTCGATCGCCGTGCAGGTGCTAGAAGCCGCCCCGGTGTCGGTCGACGAGAAGGTGCGCGTGGCTTCGGAGTTCTCGCCGCAGCCCGCCGAGCTGGCATGGAACAAGCAGCCCGGCCTGGCCATGTGGCAACTCGACCTGGCGGCCGGCCAGACCGCGCGCGTGACGGCCGACTACACCATCGGCTATCCGAAGGACGCACGCCTGCAGATGCGCTGAGCAGGCACCTTCAGAAGTCGAACTTGGCCGACAGTTCGAAGGTACGCCGCGGCGCCAGCAGCACCTGCGAGGTCGCACGCCCCACCCAGGTGGCGTAGAGCTTGTCGGTCAGGTTGCGAACGCGGAAGCTCAGCAGCACGTTCTGCAGCCGGTAGCTCACCGCAGCGTCGAGCGTGGTGAAGCCGTTGATGCGGATCTGGTTGGCGTTGTCGGTGTACATGTGGCCGGCGTGGTTGAGCGAGGCGAAGTATTCGAACTTCGACCCGTCGGGCCGGTAGGTGGCGAACAGGTTGGCGACGCGCTCGGGCACGTTCGGCGGCGTCTTGCCCACGCGCGAGACGCCGCCGGCCTCGATCAGCGTGTCGTAGCGTGCGTCGAGCGCGGCGAGGTTGCCGGCCAATGTCCATTCGCGCGTCGGCCGCCACACGGTCGAGAGCTCGATGCCGCGCGACGACTGGCGCCCGTTGTTCACGGTGTTGCGGGCGTCGTTGGGGTCTCGCGAGAGCACGTTGTCGAGCGCGATCCTGTAGGCCGCCGCCGTCCACTCGAGGTTCGCCTCGGGAATGCTCTGCTTGAAGCCCACCTCGGCCTGCTTGCCGCGCGACATCGGGAACGCCGCGTTCGATGCCGACAGCAGGAACAGCGAGTTCACCGGCAGCGTGGCATTGGTGTACTGCGCGTACACGCTCGACTGCGGCGTGATGTCGTACACCGCGCCGATGCGGCCCGAGGTCGAGCTGTAGTTGGTGCCGAAGCGCGTGTAGCTGCCCATGTTCAGGTCGGCGATGCCGCGCTCGACTTCGGTGCGGTCGTAGCGCAGGCCGCCCACCAGCGTGAGGTTGCGCATCGGCTTCAGGGCGTCTTCCACGAAGACCGAACTCACCTTCACCTTCGCGCTGGTGTTGGTGCGGTTGCCGGCGCCCGTGCTGAGCGCAGGGTTCTCGTTGAACGGCGCCAGGTAGGGGTCGAACACCGGCACGCGCAGCAGGCCGGCCGTGGCGGCGCTGCTGTCGGAGAAGCGGCGCTGGCTGCCGAAGCGCGTCTCGCTGTATTCGCCGCCGACGACGAAGCGGTTGTCCATGCCGCCCAACGTGCCCTTGTGCGTGGCGTCGAAGCGGTTCAGCCAGAAGTCCTGGTCGTGCGTGATCAGCGTCTGGTCGCGCGCGATGTTGGTCGGCGCCACGAACACCGCGCTCTCGGAGTTGCGGAAGACGCGGTTCGCCTTGTTGGCCGAGAACTCGTTGCGCCACGACCAGCCGCCGTCGAGCTGGCCCGTTAGGCGCGCGCGCAGCCAGTAGGTTTCCGACGAATTCCTGTCGTCGGGCACGTTGTAGTTGTTGCGGATCAGGCGCCGGTCGATCACGCGGCCGTCGGGCGCACTGACCACGTTCGTCGGCTGCGTGGCGAAGCTGGCCGGCACCAGCGGCGTGCCCCAGTAGGCCTGGTTGTCGTCGCGCAGGTAGTCGAACGAAAGATCGAGCTTCACCGAGCCGCCGAAGTCGACCATCAGGCCGCTGGTGAAATGGTCGATGCGCTCGCCGTTGCGGTCGATGGTGCCGACCTTCGTGTCGTTGCGGCTGTAATCCAGCCGGTAGGCGCTGGCGTCGCCCAGCGCACCGCCGAAGCCGAAGGCGGCGCGGGTGGAGCCGTAGCTGCCGTACGAAAGCAGCGCCTCCTTGTTCGGGTTGTTGCGGTCGGGCCGCTTAGTCACGAAGTTGACGACACCGCCAATGGCGCCTTCGCCGTCGATCACCGAGGCCGGGCCCTTCAGCACTTCGATGCGCTCGTAGTTCCAGGTGTCCTGCACGCGGTTGGTCACGCCCGCACCGGAGCTGCGCACGCCGTCGTACAGGTACTGCAGGCTGGTGAAGCCACGCGTGGACAGCGTGGTCGGCGACGACGGCGGACCGCCGCCGGTGAGACCCGTCATGCCGCGCAGGGCCTCGCTGAAGGTGCGCGCGCCGCGCTGCTGGATGGCGTCCTGCGTGAGGATCTCGACGGAGGCCGGCGTCTCGCGCACCGAAAGCCCGAGGCGCGAGGCGGTACCGCTCGACTCCCCGAGATGAAGGCTGTTGGTCTCGCGGCTGCCCTCGACGGTGACGGTGCCGAGCTCCTTTCCCTCCTGCGCGTAGGAAACCTGGAATGCGGTGACTGCGGCCGCCGCCACGGCCGTGCGAATGAACATGGTCATTGGATTGCTTGCTTGAGATTGCAGTGAAAAAACGGGAGCGGCGGCTAGGCGACCGAGAAGCGGCGCAGGCGCCATGCGGCCAGGCCGAACAGCAGCAGGCTCGGCACCAGCAGCTGCAGCACGGCGAGCGCGGCCTGTCCGCGCACGAGGCTGGCGGGCTCTTCCTGCCAGGCGAATACGGGAATACGGTCGAAGTCGGCCGGTGCGAGCGCATCGCGCGCGTCGATGCGCGGGAAGAAGAAGCGCTTCCATGCCTCGTGATAGGCGACGGTCTGAGCCTCGAAGCGCGCCTGCCGACGCGTGCCGGTGCCGGCCAGCGCCGTCATGCCCTCGTAGGCCACTGCCGCAGGCGACACCGCGCTGAAGCGGGCCAGCAGCGCCTGCTGCCCGGCCTGCTGCGCATCGAAGCGATCGAGCTCGGGCTTGATCGCCTCGTCGACTTCCTTCTCGATCAGGTAGTTGCCCAGCAGCCGGCCGGCGATCTCGATCTTGCCGTCGCGCGGCACGAGGATCGCACCGCGGCCGACGTGCTGGTAGTCGGTGCTCATCAGGTCGGCGTGGCGCTTCATCGCCTCGGCCGTCACGATGCGCTGGCGCGTGGCCAGCTCGGTGCGCGACGGCGCGGGGCTGGCCTGCGTCACGGCCAGGTTCAGCAGCACCGGCGCCACCAGCACCAGCAGCACCCAGGCGATGACCAGCACCATCGCATTCGTCGCCGACGAGGCGCCGAACGCGTTGACCGCCACCACCAGCGCGAACCAGAAGAGCGCGTACGCACCCACCAGCAGCGCCCACCACCACAGCGCGGCGCCCGGCGAGCCGGCCAGGCCCGCCTGTCGTGCCACCAGCAGCACGGCCACCGGCAGCAGCACGGCGGGAGCCAGCAGCACCGCCGCGCGCACCGTGAGCTTGCCCGCGAGCAGCGTGCGCAGTCGCAGCGGTTGCGACAGCAGCAAGCGCAGCGTGCCGTTCTCGCGCTCGGCCGACAGCAGGTTGTAGCCCAGCGCGAAGATCAAGAGCGGCAGCAGGTAGACGATGACGAAGGCCAGGTCGAAATGCCCGCTCAGCAGATGCCACGGGCTCTCGATGTCGCTCGGGTTCATGAACACCACGCGGCTCTGGCCCGTGACCTTGAACTGGCTCGGGAACAGATCGCTCTGCCCCAGCGCGACCGGGCCCAGCGGCGCGGTCGGCAGGATCGCGTGGTGGCCGCCGTAGCCGCTGGCCATGCGCGAAGGATCGGCCGGGTTCTCGAAGGGCGTGGGCTGCGCGGTGCCGGCGAGGATGTTGTCGAGCAGCACACGCTGCGCTGCGCGGGCGTCACGGTCGGCCTGCGCCACTGCCGCCTGTGCGCGGTCGCGGCTCGCGGTCTGCAGCAGCCCGTTGCCGAGGGCATAGGCCACGAGCAGCAGGAAGAGCGCGCCAACAGCCCACAGCGTGCGTTCGGCGAGCATCAGGCGCCATTCCTGGCGCATCACGGACAGAAGGCGGCGGCCCTGTGGTGGATCGATGGAAATGGTCATGGTCATGCCTTGCCTGCTTCAGAGCGCGCGCTGGCGCGAGGCGGCGAAGGCGGCAAAGGCCGCCGCCAGCAGCAGGCCGGCACACAGCACGGCGAAGCTGCGCAGCTGGTGCCGCAGCGCCCAGCCCGAGTGCGGCAGGTGGTAGTCGAATGGCGGCACGGTCGCCCACAGGTCGGGTGCAGCCTGGTAGGCGAAATGGCGGTCGCCGAGCGGATCGGCATGCGCCACGAGGTCTTCGCTCATCAGGTCCTGGATATGGCGGCGGTGCAACTCGGCGGCGGTGGTGAAGCTGCGGTGGTGCGCGAAGTCGGTGCCGGCCATGCCCATCGAGAAACTGCGGACAGCGAGAATGGGCAGCAGCAGGCCGCTCCATTCCTGCACCGCCTGCTGCCGCTCCCAGGTGTCCCACAGGCGGCCGTAATGGCGGTCGTACACGGGGTAGGAGGCCTGGTCGTCCAGTCGCAGCGCGATGCCCCACTTGCTAAGCGGCACGTCGCGGCCCCAGCGCTCGGTGGAGCCGAAGTTCTTCTGCCACACCTCGTTGGACACGGTCTTGAGCTCTGCCCCCAGCGCCTGGTTGAACTCCAGCCTCGTCGGGCTGGGAAACCACGCGCGCGACAGCTCCGACAGCACGCGCGGCGCCATCACCGCCTGCGCGATCCACAGCGCCAGCAGCAGCGTGATCGCCATGCGCGAGGTCGACGAGAGCGCCGACACGCCGAGCACCACGAACACGAAGATGCCCAGGTACACGGCGTAGCCGAGCGACCAGGCGCCCAGCCTGAGCAGCGCGTCAAGCCGTTCGACCTCTCCCGCGCCGACGGCCACCGCCACGGCGGCGATGAGCGCGGCCGGCACCAGCAGCGCGGCCAGCGAGCCGGCCAGCGCGAACGCCTTGCCGCCCAGCAGCCGCAGCGGTGGTACGCCCAGGCTCAGCGTCTGCCGCAGGATGCCCTGCTCGCGCTCGCCGGCGAAGGCGTTGAAGCCCAGCACGATCACCAGCAGCGGCCCGAGCACCTGCAGGATCCAGCCGACCGAGAGATTGCCGAAGCGCTGCAGGCCGGTCGCGTCCTGCGCGGCATTGAACTTCACCTCGCTCTGGCGGTGCGCCTGCAGCCACACGGTGCTGCCGATGAAGGGGTTGATGCCCGCGTCGAGCATCGACAGAGCGGCCTCGGGCTTGAAGGCATGCATGCCCTGGTGCGCGGCGTCGTGCGGATGGCGGCGGTCCTGCCGCAGCCAGTCGCGGTAGTCCATGGCCTGCGCGGTGCGCTGCTCGGCCTGCGCGGCGCGTTGGTGTGCCCAGCCCACGGCCAGCGCGGTGAGCAGCAGCACGGCGACCAGTCCGCCGGCCCAGTAGAGGCGCCCGTCGCGCAGGCGTTCGAGGAATTCGCGGCGTGCGATCCAGCTCGTCAGCATGTCATGCCCTCATGTGCTGCAGGTAGAGGGACTGCAGGTCGGTGCGCGCGATCTGCGCTTCGCCGTCCAGGCTCTCGACGAGCCGGCCTCGCTTCATGATCCCGACGCGCGTGGCGGTCTGCTGCGCATGGAACAGGTCGTGCGTGGTGGTGAGCACGGCCACGCCGCTGTCGGCGGCGCGGCGCAGCAGGCCCGAGAACTCGCTGGCGGCCTGGGGATCGAGCCCCGAGGTGGGCTCGTCGAGCAGCAGCGCCTTGGCCTGCTTGGCCAGCGCCACCGCGATCCACACCTTCTGGCGCATGCCCTTCGAATACGCGGACACGCGCTTGTCGGCCGCGGCATGGTCGAGCCCCACCTGCGTCATCAACTCCAGCAGCCGCTCGCGCGGCAGCTCGCGGCCCAGCGCCAGGCCGGCGAAGAAGCGCAGGTTCTCCAGCCCCGAAAGCGGTCCGTACAGCGTGACCTGCTCGGGGATGTACGCCACGTGCTGCTTGGTGGCCACCGGGTGGCGCACCACGTCGATGCCGTTGATCTCGACCGTGCCGGCGCTCGGCTCGACGAAGTTCAGGAACAGGTTGATGGTCGTGGTCTTGCCCGCGCCGTTCGCGCCCAGCAGGCAGTAGATGTCGCCGGCGCGGATGTCGAGGTCGAGGCGGTCGAGCGCGGTGTGCGCGCCGTACTGCTTGGTGAGGCCATTGGCTCGGAGCATGGAAGGAACCCGGTATGAGAAGAAAGAAGACGAGCGCAGCCACGCGCCGGCGCATGCGCGCCGAAGCGATCGTTCGATGAGGGAGAAATCAGCGGTGCAGGCGCTTCAGCCGGGGCACCGCCCGGTGCGCGCGCTCAGCGCTTGTGCTTGTTCTTCGCGCCGCCCTGCCTTGCCTTGAAGCGCGGGTTCGACTTGCAGATGACGTAGGTGCGGCCGCGCCGCGTCACCACCTGGCAGTCGCGGTGGCGCTTCTTTGCTTCTTTGAGGGAGGACAGGACTTGCATGGTCGGGATGGGAACCAAAGGATTCGGACCCGCGACTATACTTTATTGAGAATTCATTCTCAATAAATCGAAAGCCGGATGAAAGACGGCCGGTCAGTGCGCCTTGCCTGCGCGCCCCTTGTCGGCCGTTTCCGCGCAGGAGGCGCACACCCCGTGCAGAGTCACCTCGTGACTCTGCACCTGGAAGCCCTTCGGCACCAGGTCGTCCATCGGCCCGGGGCACGAGTGCAGCAGGTACACCTGTCCGCAGCTCGAGCAATGAAAGTAGTGATGGTGGTGATCGGCGTGACTGTCGCCGTGACCGGCCTTGCCATGCGCCTCGGGCTTGCACGCCACCTCGTAGCGGGCGGGCTCGCCGGGCAGCTCGACCTTGGCGATCTCGCCGTCCGCCAGCAGCAGCGAAACCTGGCGGTAGACGGTCGAAAGGCTGATCTCGGGAACGATCTCGCGCGCGTGCGCCAGGATCTGCGGGGCGGTGAGGACGCGGCCTGCGTCGCTGAAGGCGGAGAAGACGGCGTTGCGTTGACGCGTGAGACGTTGCATCTGGATTCGGGGTGCTGGCTAGCTGGCGGTTTAGGCTGGCGTCGGGGCTGTCGGTCAGCCTACGGTGCGGACCACGTTCCCCTGCGGATCCCTGATTGTCGTCTTCTGCACCTTCCAGCGCACGGCACCGAAACCAGGCAGCTCGTACGTGCCCTCCAACGGCTTCAGCGTTCGGGCCAGCTCGCGCACGGTGGCATCGCTCAGCCGCATCACGAGCCTGTCGTCTTCCTCGGAAACGCTGTTGCTCTCGCCATGCTCGAAGACCAGCGCCCGCTCGCGGCTCGCGAAGTGGAAGTCGCGCCCGAAGGGCAATCGCAGAGGCAGCAGCGCGACCAGTTCGTCGACCTGCCGCGCGCCGAGGGTGATCTCGGTGACCGGCGCACGCAGCAGCCGCTTGATCGTCTCCCAGCCGAGCACCTCGGTGAACAGAAAGCCGCTGGAAGAGCCGTCGCGCGCCGCCCCCTCCTCCACGCGCTTGCGGACTTCGGCATCGTTGAGCAGCGAAGGCCGCGCAAGGTCGGTCACCCACAGCGGCATCGCGGGCAGCAGCGCGTCGAGCAGCCGGCGCGTGTCCCACTGCTTGCCCGCGCGTTCCTCGTCTTCCGTCAGTCCGACGACCTGGATGAAGCTCACGCGCCCGTTCGGCGTGTCGATGGCCGGCAGCTCGGGGTCGAACACGAAGCCCATCGAGCGGATCAGCGTCTCGCGCTCCAGCGCGATGGGGCCGTTGGCGGTCATCCAGTGGCCGTCATCGAACACGTTGCCGCTCTTGAACACGTAGCGCGCGAGGTTCTGCAGGAAGTTGATGGCCCACGCGGGCGGTTCTTCCTCGTCCGGTTCGCAGGCAAGCCGGAAGGTCAGCTCGAAGCCGTAGCCGCTGGTGTCGGCATCGCTCGATTCCTTGGCGTACAGCTCGCTGAGCCCGTAGCTCAGGTAGTGCCAGTGCGGCACCGGCTCCATGCGCTTCCACACGCTCACCCCGTCGAGCGGGTCGGGCCCGCCCAGCATCCACTTGATGACCGTGGCGTAGTGCTTCGGCTCCTGGTCGGGGTACAGGCGCTCCAGTGCGGCGGTGATGGCGTCCCAGCCCGGAGAGAGGTCGTCGGTATCGTCGGCGTCGCCTTCCCGGTCCTGCGCTGCTTCGGTCATGTCGCTCCTTGCGATTTCGATGGCGCCGAGCCTACACCGGCCCCCGGGAGCCTTCAGGCAGATGTCAGGCCCGCATGGCATCCTCGCGCGCTGAATCGCCTTTTTCCCTGGAGAGAACAACGTGAGATGGTTCCATCGGCGGGATGCGCTGGTACTTTCTGCCGCGTGCGCCGCAACCACCCTGCTGGCCGCGTCGGGTTGCGGGCAGTCGCAGGACACGCCCGCGGCCGCCGCCGTCGTTCCGCCCCAGCCGGGCAGCATCGAGATCGCGCAGGCCGACATCGACTGGTTCCGCCGCGGCCGGGCCGAATGGATCGACTGCGAATCCGGCGCCCCCGCCATCGTGCCGCCCGACATGACGCTCGAGCAGTTCGGCGACCTGCTCGACGGGGGCAGCTCGCCGGTCTTCGAACGCTTCGTGAACGTGACGGCCGCCTTCTTCCTGCATGCGAGCTTCGTGGCCGGGCACTACGCCTTCCAGCCGCCCTTCGGGCAGCGGGCTGCCTTCGACGTGACGGCCGAGCACATCCGGCTGCTGCAGCACGCCAACTGGCGCAGCTTCGTGATCGACTGCAAGCGCCCGTACGGCGACTTCACGCACTTCGAGATCGACATGGCCGACATCCTGGGCCTGCCCATCACGAAGGACGCGAAGGGCCACGCGCAGATCGGCAAGGACGCGGAAAAGCGCATGAACGCGCTGCACGCGGACATGCTGCCCACGCTGCAGGCGTACATCCGCTTCGCGAGGCTCAACCCGGGGCGCTACGTGGTGCCCGGGCGCGGCATCGCGCAGACGGCCGGGCGGCCGCTGTGCAGGCCGGTGTCGGCCACGCGGCTTGCGATGTATCAGCGTGCGCTGAAGGCGGCCGGCCCGCGCACCGATTCGCGCCGCGTCGCCGCGCTCGACGAGGCTGCGGCGGCATTGTTCGCGCTGGACTGAACCGCCCTCGCGCACAGGGCCGCAAGTGCCAGCCCGAAGGCCAATGCGCTGGCCACGGCACGCCAGAGGTTCGCGGCGTTCCAGCGTTCGCGTGTTTGCGCCCAGTCAGGCGGCAGCGCCAGCGGATTCCACGATTCGGTGTACGCATTGAGCGGCAGGTTGACCTGCGCGGTGAACACTACGATGCCCAGGCCGTAGAGCACGCCGGCCAGCAGCAGGCACCGCCACCAGCCCGCGCGGCGCGAGGCCCAGGCCGTGGCCAATGCCAGCGCGCACAGCAGGGGCGGGCCGAAGAAGAAGCCGAAGAACATCGCGTGCCGCACGTTGCGGTTCAGGCCCGACTGCACGCGCGCGTAGGTGGCGCCGTCCATCTCCAGGGTCGCGAAATTGACGTTGGCGCTGTAGGTCCAGAAGAAGCCGGCCATCACGCCCAGCCAGAAGATGGCGAGCGCATGACAGGCAAGCGACGGCAGCACGGCCGGCCGACGAAGGAACATGGCGGGAACTCCTCCTGCATGGAAAGGAAAGCCGCCACTGTCGGGCCGCTCGCCCGCCAGCGCCTTAACCTTCGATAAGCCCCATCTCCGCACGCAGCCGCGAGAGCGACACGTCCGTCATGCCCAGGTACGAGGCCAGGTGGCGCAGCGGAATGCGACCGCTCCATTCGGGGCGCTCGCGCAGCAGGGCCTCGTAGCGCTGGCGCGCCGTGCACTGCAGGAAGACCCGCTCGCGCCGCATCTTGTCGTCGAGCAGCCCGGCCAGCGCGTGCAACTGCAGCGCGGTCCACGAAGGCAATGCGTCCACCACGGCCTGCAGGGCGGCATGCGGAAGGCGCCACACCGTGGCCGGCGTCAGCGCCGCGATGAAGAAGGCGGCAGGCTCTCGCCGCATCGTCTCCGTCACGGGCCAGATGAACGCGTCCTCGGCATGAAAGTTCTTGTTCGACTCGCGCCCTTCGCTGTCGATGTAGAAGAGCCGCAGCATGCCGCGCTCGACCCAGAACGCGTGCTGCCAGACATCGCCCGCCGCCAGCAGCGGCGCATGCGCGTCCAGCGGCTCGCGGCGCGCCTGCACGGCGAGCGCTGCCAGGGTTGCCGGCGCCAGTTCGGGAAAGCGCCGCGAAAGCGCCCGGCGCCAGGCCGCGGCGGCGTCGGGCGCGGCGGGCATCGGGGCGGCCTCAGGCGTCCTGGCCGGACGCGGCCTCGGGCTTCGGCTTGCCCTTCTGCTTGCGCGCGGCCTTCTTCGCGGCGCGTTCGGCGTCCGCGCGCTGGCCCTCGGCCAGCCACAGCGCGAACTCTTCGGGCGTCTCCAGCGTGATGCGACCGAGGTTGCCGGCGCGGAACTCGTGCATCACGATCTCCGCCGCCTTCTGCATGTTGACGCGTCCCTTGCCCAGCAGGGCGCCGCGCTTGCGGCCGATGGTGTCGAGCAGCGCTTCGTCCTTCATCTCGGCCATGGTCTCGGCGTCGAGTTCCACGAGCTTGAAGCGCGCGGCCACGCCGGCGGCGTAGTTCGACTTGAGGTAGCCGAGCAGTTCCAGCGCCACTTCTTCCTCGTCGAAGGCATTGCGCCCCACCGCGCCGCTGGCCGCGAGGTTGTAGCCGCTCTTTGGCACGATGATGCGCGGCCACAGCATGCCGGGCGTGTCCCACAGGTAGAAGTCGTCGGCCAGCGTGATGCGCTGCTCCAGCTTGGTGATGCCGGCCTCGTCGCCGGTCTTGGCCTTGCGGCTTCCGGTGAGCGTGTTGATGAGGGTGGACTTGCCCACGTTGGGAATGCCGCAGATCAGCACCCGCATCGGCTTGGCCAGGCCGCCCCGGTTGGGCGAGAGTTCGTGGCAGGCCTTCACGAGCTGCTGCGCCGGCGTCGTCAGGCTCGCGTCGAGGGGAATGGCGCGCGTGGCGGGCAGCGCGTTGTAGTGCGCCAGCCAGAGCGCGGTGCGATCGGGGTCGGCCAGGTCCTGCTTGTTGAGCACCTTGAGCGAGGGCCGGCCGGCCGTGAGCCCGGCCAGCATCGGGTTGGCGCTGGAGCCGGGCAGCCGCGCGTCGAGCAGCTCGATGACCACGTCGATGTCCTTCACCCGTTCGGTGATGGCCTTCTGGGTCGAATACATGTGACCGGGGAACCACTGGATCGCCATCGGTGGGCTCTTTCTTTCGCGCTGTCTCTGTCTGGAAATGGGGCAGCCCGCCAGGGGCCGGTGCGCATTGTGAACCGGGAACCTGAACGGGAGCTTGTTGCTACGCTTTCGATAGCTGCAGGCGCGCATTCTGCCTTCGCCTTCGGGTTGTTCGCTCCTAGAATCCCTTCGCTGCCAACTGACAGTGATCGGGCAGCGACTCCAACAACTCCGAGGGAAATCCATGTTCAAGCGCCTTGCCGCTGCCGCCCTGCTGGCAGCCACCGTCATGCCCGTGTCCGTCGTCCATGCCCAGCGCCCCACGCCGCAACCCGGCCCGCTGGTCAGCGGTTTCCTGTGCTGCAACATGCGCACCTACGGCGACTCGATCAGCGACATCAACTACGACGAGCAGGGCACGAGCATCGTGGCGGTGGGCACGCCGGCACGCGTCACGACCTACGACTTCCGCTGGTTCGGCGTGGAGCTCGGCGGCAAGCAGCAGCGCATCAAGAACGACTACAGCCGCAACATCCCGTTGCCCACCTTCGCGCAGCGCTACGTCGTGACCCAGGACCCCAAGCAGAAGATGGCAACCTTCCCCGCACCGGTGCGCGACGCCATCCTCGCCGGCAAGGTGATGCCCGGCATGACGCGCGAGCAGGTGCTGATGGCCATCGCCTACCCGGTGGCCAGCGAGAACCCCAGCCTCGACGCGCCTGTGTGGCGCTACTGGCGCGACAGCTGGTCGGAGTTCCAGGTGCAGTTCGACGAGAAGGGCCTCGTGAAGGCTGTGGTGGGCGATGCCGTGGCGCTGAGCCGCGTGTTCGTCGCAACGCCGGCTGCGCAGCCTTAAGTTCTCGCGCATTGCGCGTGTCTTGCACACACGCGCAATCCCTTAGAGTTTTTTGCGTCGCGCGGTCATCCATCGCCCCTATCATTTGACCGAGTGCGGCGCCCGAGCGTCGGTCGAATCGAAACCCTTTGATGGAGTTGCCAACGATGAAACCCGTCTCCGAACTGCTCAAGCGCCATGATTCCGCGGCATGGCGAACCTCTCCCGACACCAGCGTGTTCGATGCGCTTTCGATCCTGGCGCGTTTCGAGGTGGGCGCGCTGATGGTGATGGACGGCGAAAAGCTGGTGGGCTTCCTCTCCGAGCGCGACTACACCCGCAAGGTCGCGCTGCAGGGCAAGAACTCGAAGGAAGTGAAGGTGCGCGAGATCATGACGCCCGACGTGATGACCGTCACCCCGCAAACCCGCACGCGCGCCTGCATGGCGCTCATGAGCCAGCGCAAGTTCCGCCACCTGCCGGTGGTCGACGGCGACAAGGTGGTCGGCATGATCTCCATCCAGGACCTGATGGACGACATCATCACGGACCAGGAAGCCACCATCGAGCAGTTGACCACCTACATCCAGAGTTGAACGCAGCGGACCCGCGACATCGCAGACCCTGCCCGGCGCGCGGGTAGGGAATCGACCTACGCACCATCCGGCGCCCAAGGGCGCACAGTGGGCTTTCGTTCATCCATCCAGCGGGGACTCTGAATGCAGATACAGGTCAACACGAGCAACGGCATCACCAACAAGGACGCGCTGGAGCGTTGGGCCGATGCGGAGATCAAGCAGAACCTGGGCCGTTTCGTCGACGACGTGACGCGCGTCGAGGTGCACCTGAGCGACGAGAACCACGACAAGGCCGGCGGCGGCGACAAGTGCTGCGTGATGGAGGCGCGCCTGGCGCACCATCAGCCGCTGGCGGTGACGCAGCATGCGGCCAGCCTCGACGAGGCTTTCCGGGGTGCGTCGGACAAGCTGAAGCGCCTGATCGAGAACACGCTGGGGCGGCTTCACAACCACCGGGACCGCGGCTCGATCCGCACCGATCCGAACTTCATCGCGGAGTAGCGCCGCGCCTGCGCTTCCCGGGCGCGGCTGAGGGTTCCGCGGCAATGAGCGGCGGACGATGGCCGCTGGCCATCCACTCGTCGTAGAAGTCGATCTTGCGATCGACCAGCGAGAGCGCCCTCTTCCACCCGGCGATGGTCTCGTTCACGCGTTCGCGGTGCGCTGCGAGCATGTCGCGCCGTTCGCGAAGCGTGACCTTGCCCTGAAGCGCGAGCGCGGTGTATTCGCGCATCTCGGCGATCGACATGCCGGTGCGACGCAGCCGCTCCATCAGGTCGAGCCAGCCGACGTGCAGCTCGACATAGAGGCGCCGGCCGCCCTCGTCGCGCGCCACGCCGGGTACGAGCCCCTGCGTCTCGTACCAGCGGATGGCGTGCACCGTGCGGCCGGTGCGCGCGGCCAGCTCGCCGATGTGGAAGGGAATTCCTCTTTCAGCCGGCATGGACGACGGCCGGAGGCAGCAGCGCCTCCTGCACCAGCGCGGTGTCGAAGTACTCGGTCAGCTCTTTCACCTTGCCTCCTTCAAGTCGGTAGACGTAGCAATAGCGGTTGTTGTAGCGCTTGCCGGCCTTGGTGGGCACGTCGCCGCTGAACAGCACCACCACCCGGTCGCCCTCGGCGATGACGCGCTCGGTCCTGCTCGCGTAGGGGCCCGCGAACTGCGCGAAGAGCGGGTCCAGCAGCTCCTCGCGGATCGCCTTCTTGCCCCGGTAGGTGCGCGACCACGCGGTGCTGCCCTCGATCTTCCAGCTGGCGTCGTCGGCCAGGCTGTCGACGAAAGCCTTGCCGTTGCCCTTGTCCAGCTCGTCGTGGATGTGCTGGACCAGGGCCTTGTTCTCGATCGTGTTCATGGCTTGATTTCCTCTTGTTGAATGAACCGGATGCCCGGTGGATTCATTGGAAATGCTCGAGTGCGCTCTAGGTCAAGCGCGCCATGAACACGATGCCGGTGATCAGCCCCGCTTCGCGTTCGCCATGCCCTTGGCGACCTCGTTCGCGCCCTGCGCCGCGCCGCTTTGCGGCACGGCCTCGCCTTCGCGGTCGGTCACCTCCGACAGGCGCGCCGCCAACTGTTCGGGCGTGTCGGCCTCGATGCCCAGCCAGGCGCCCTGCGTCAGCGTGATGTGCGCGGCCTCGAAGGTGCCGGCACCCGCGCAGAGGATGGTGCGGTTGGGCGCGTCCTGCGCGGCCAGCACCAGCATCGCCGGCACCACGGCCTCGGGACGGAAGGCCTCGAGCATTTCCTTGGGGAACAGATCCTCGGTCATGCGGGTGGCCGCGGTGGGTGCGAGGCAGTTCACGCGGATGTCGTTCTTCGCGCCCTCGATGCTCAGCGTCTGCATCAGGCCCACCAGCGCCAGCTTGGCCGCGCCGTAGTTGCTCTGGCCGAAGTTGCCGTACAGGCCGGTGGACGAGGTGGTCATCACGATGCGGCCGTACTTCTGCTCGTTCATGAGCGCCCAGACGGCCTTGGTGCAATTCACGGCGCCCATCAGGTGCACGTCGACCACCAGCTTGAAGTCGGCCAGGTCCATCTTGGCGAAGCTCTTGTCGCGCAGGATGCCGGCGTTGTTCACGAGGATGTCGACGCGGCCCCAGGCGTCGACCGCCTGCTTGACCATGGCCTGCACCGCCTCGAAATCGGTGACGGAAGCGCCGTTGGCAATGGCTTCACCGCCGGCCGCCTTGATCTCGTCGACCACCGCCTGCGCGGCGCTCACCGAGCCGCCGGAGCCGTCGCGCGCGCCGCCCAGGTCGTTGACCACCACCTTGGCGCCGCGCGCCGCCAGTGCCAGCGCATGCTGGCGGCCCAGGCCGCCGCCCGCGCCGGTCACGATGGCCACGCGGCCCTTGAAATCGAGGTTGCTGTTGCTGCCGTTGCTCATGTCTCTGTGTCGCCTTCCATGGGAGTTGCCGTTGTTCGTTGCCGCGCCGGGGGGCCTTCCCCGGGCGGCAGCGTGGCGTTTTACCCCAGAAAGCGGCTGCGGGGCAGCATCGGCGCGGCTGCGCCAGTCGCCAGCGCGTCAGGCAGCGACTGCGGCCCTGCTGCGCGGCATGCCCAGGCGCGCGGGCGAGACGTACTGCTCGCGGTAGATCTCGAAGGGCATGGTGTCGGCCGCCTCGATGCGCTTCTGCTCCTGGATGGACTCGGCCGTCATCTGCTCGAACTCCGCCTGCTGCGCGGTGGAGAACGGCAGGCCCAGCAGCGTGGCACGGGTCTGCTCGGAGCGGGCACGCACGAAGCCGACGAAGGAATTGCCGTGTTCCTTCTCGATGGCAGCGAGCACGCGCGCCGAAGGCAGGCTGTCGGGGTTCCGAAGCGCGGCCCCGGCGGAGCGTACCGCGTCGGCATGTGCCGTGCCGCCATGCGCAGCATCGAGCGCGGCGGCGATGGGCAGGCACTGCTCGACCAGCTCGAGGCCCCAGTCGGTCAGTGCCACTTCGGCGCCGTTGCGGCGCAGCTTCAGGCCCGGCTCGCGGCCGCGCGCGGCGGTCAGGTGCTGGTTCTGCGCGAGGTCGGCGATTTCCTGCGGCGTGTCGTCGGGGCTGTCGCCCAGCAGGCAGTGCAGCAGGAACACGTCGATGAAGCGCATGGTCTGCGCGTTGATGCCGACGGTCTCGAAGGGGTCGAGGTCCATCAGGCGCACTTCGACGTACTCCACGCCGCGCTCGCGCAGCGCATGCAGCGGGCGCTCGCCGGGGTTGATCACGCGCTTGGGGCGGATGGTGCCGTAGAACTCGTTCTCGATCTGCAGCAGGCTGGTGCCGAGCTGGTTGTAGTCTCCGCCCAGGTTGCGGATGCCGATGGCCTCGTAGGCCGGCCACGGGCGCGTGAGCGCGTCCTGCAGCGAGGCGCCGTAGCCGTCGAGGCTGTTGTAGCTCACGGCCAGCGAGGCCTGCGCGTCGCTCTGGTAGCCCAGGCGGCCCATGCGCAGCGAGGTGCCGTGCGGCATGAACATGCTGCCGTCGCCCAGCGGCTGCAGCTCGTGCGGGCGGCCCGCCACGAAGCTCGAACACAGCGCCGGCGAGGCACCGAACAGGTACAGCAGCAGGAAGGCCTGGCGGCGGAAGTTGCGGATGAGCGCGAAATACTGTTCGCTCGACACATCGGGCAACGACCAGTTGTAGTGGATGCCCGAGATGGTCTGCATGCGGCGGCCGTAGCGGTGGCTCAGGCCCATGCGGTAGACGCTCTTGGCGCGGCCCACGTTCGAGGAGCCGTAGCGGCCGATCGGAATGGTCTCGTCGGTCGGCAGGCCGCAGGGCATGCTCGACACCCAGAGGCGCTCGTCGCCCAGTCCGTCGAGCACGCGGTAGGTGAACTGGTGCACCCGCGTGAGCTCTTCGACGGCCGAGTCGACGTCCGCGTGCACGCCCGTGATGAGTTCGAGCTGCGATTCGCTGAAGTCGGTGGTGATGTGCGGATGCGTGAGCGCGGAGCCCAGCGCGAGCGGATGCGGCGTCAGCGCGAGCTTGCCGTCCGGCAGCGCGCGCAGGCTTTCCTTCTCGATACCGCGTCGCATGCCCTTCAGTCGTGCGGCTGAAAGTGCACCCAACCTCTCCTGCAATCTGTTGCTCATATTGTTATGACCCATCAATCTTCTGAGGGGCTGGAAGGTAGCACGGGCAAGCGGGCACTGCTTGTGCAGGGAATCCCGGGGCTGGCTACCCTGTTGCGCGCTATGTTTTTGATAGCTGCCGGCATTCCAGGCCCCGTTCAGGCCTTGGCGCGGCCCGCCGACAGGTCGATCTCGTCCGACCGGTAGACGTGAATCTCCGGCGTGCCCTCGGCCATGGCCGAGAGCGCCTTGGCGAAGGCACGCGAGGCGTCCACGCGAAAGTGCGCCTGCAGCGCATCCATGTCGCTCCAGCGCTCCACGAAGGTCAGGCGCAGCGGCTCCTGCACGTCGGTCGTCACTTCATGAGAGATGCAGCCGGGCTCGGCGCGCGAACGCAGCACATGCTCGGTGCTGATCGCGAGCATGGCCTGCAGGGTGTCGGGCTTGGCCAATGCGTGTCCGATGACAAGGATCATTCCTGGCTCCTTCGATCCGGTTCAGGTTCAGCCGAACACCCGCAGCAGGAAGCGGTTGAGGTCGGCGATTTCTTCCATGCACACCGAGTGCGCCATGGCGTATTCGTGCCACTCGACGGTGTAGCCCAGGGCCACCAGCGCCTCGCGCGAACGCACGGCGCTGGCGTAGGGCACCACCGGGTCCTGCCGGCCGTGGGCGAGGAACACGGGCGTCTCGTGGTTGGCCGCATGGCGCTCGGCCGCCGTGGTGGCCGCGATCGGCAGGTAGCCCGAGAGGCCGACGATGCCGGCCAGCCGCTCGGTGTGGCGCAGGCCCGTCATCAGCGCCATCGCGCAGCCTTGGGAGAAGCCGGCCACCACGATGCGGCTGGCGGCGATGCCGCGCGCCTTCTCGCGGGCGATGAGCGCCTCGATGGCCGCCTGCGAGCTACGCAGGCCGGCCTCGTCCTCGCCCGTCGTCAGGTCGGGCGCGGAGATGTCGTACCAGGCCGGCATCTGGTAGCCGCCGTTGATGGTCACGGGCATGACCGGCGCGTTGGGAAACACGAAGCGCACCGGCCCCACGGCCGAGAGGTCGAGTTCGCCGGCGATGGGCACGAAGTCGTTGCCGTCGGCGCCGAGGCCGTGCATCAGGATCACCGTGGCGGTGGGGTTGGGGGCGGTTTCGATCTCGATGGGGGGACGGGACATGGTCGGGCGAAGGTATTCAGGAACGCGGATGTCCGGACCTTAGCGCATCCCGGCCCCGCCCGAGCCGCCGAAACGGCCGGTAGGCTGACTTGCACAACGTTTCGACGTGCGGCCTGCCGTTACTTCCGCGGCCGGGAACTTCGCTATTCGGCCTTGATGCCGACGGCTTTCACGATCTGCGCATAGCGCTCGTACTCGGCCGACACCTGCGTCTGGAACTGTCGCTGCGGATGGCCCGTGGCCTCGATGCCCTGCGCCGCGAGTTCGGCGCGGGCGGCCGGAGCCTGCACGATGCGCCCCGCCTCCGCCGAGATGGCGTCGAGCACCGGCTGCGGCGTGCGCGCCGGCGCGAACAGCCCGAACCAGGTGCCCGACCGGTAGCCCGCGTAGCTCTCGCCCACGGTCGGCACCTCGGGCAGCAGCGCGTGGCGCTTCTCGCCGCTGGTGCCCAGCGCCACCAGCCGGCCGCTGCGGATGTGCGGCAACGCGGGGCCGACCGCGATGAACATCACGTCGACCTGCCCTGCGATCACGTCCTGCATGCCCAGCGGCCCGCCGCGGTACGGGATGTGGGTGACATAGACGCCTGCCTTCTGCTTGAGCAGCTCCATGCTGAGCTGCTGCGGGCTGCCGTTGCCGGCCGAGGCGTAGTTGATTCGCCCCGGATGGGCCTTGGCCGCGCGCACGAAGTCGGCGACCGTGCGGAAGCCGGTCTTCGGGTTGGCGACCAGCACGAAGTCGATCTGCCCGAGCGACACCACGGGCACCAGGTCGCGCCGCGCGTCGTAGGGCAGGCCGGCCTGGATGTTGGGGAGGATGGTGATGGGGCCGTCCGCCCCCACCAGCAGCGAATAGCCGTCGGGCTGCGCCTTGGCCAGGCCGTCTGCGGCCAGGATGCCCGCCGCGCCGGCGCGGTTGTCGACCACCACCGGCTGCTTCCACTGTTCCGACAGGCGCTGCGCCAGATAGCGCGCCAGCACGTCGGGCGAGCTGCCGGGCGTGTTCGCGACCGTGATGTGCACCGGCTTCGACGGATAGGCCGCAGCCGCCGGTTGCGCCTGCGCGGCCACGGTCAGCGAAGCGCAGGCTCCCAGCACGAGGACCGGCCTGAGCAGCTTCGACAGGAGGGAATGGGCACGCATGGCGAACTTTCGATTGCAGGAGACAAAGCGCGCGATTCTGTCGCGCCCTCGCCCGCAAGCGAACGACCCATTTGTCAGATGCTTAGGCAGGTTCCGGCATATGCGGCTCGCCGAGCGCTCTCAGCTGCCCGTAGAAGGCATCGACCTGCTGCTGCGCGCCCTCGCGCATCGCTGCGTTGCGCCGGGCGCAGCTCTCGGCATCTTCCATCGCGCCCGCCTCGCCCACTTTGCGCGAAGCCTCCTGCACGAAGCGGCACATCGGGTAGCGGCGCTCGCCGAATGCCTGGAGCGTTGCTTCGGCGGTTCCGTGGCGCGCCAGCATGCCGGCCAGCACCACCGCGTCTTCCACCGCCATCGCCCCACCCTGCCCCATGAAGGGCGTGGAGGCATGCGCCGCGTCGCCGATCAGCAGCACGCGGCCCGCATGCCAGGGCAGCGGAGCCTGCACCTCCTCGACGGCCGTGTAGAGCACTTCGGAATCCGCACCGAGCTGGTCGAGGAACTGCCGCGCGGGCCCGCCGAACTCGGCGAAGCGCTCGCGCATCAACGAAGGCCAGTCCTCCTTCGGATACCAGCGCCCGGTCGGCTCGCTCACCGTGCCGAAGATGTAGAGCCTGTCGTCGCTGATCGGCATGATGCCCAGCCGCTTGCCGATGCCCATCATCATGATCTTGGCGTCCAGATCGCGCGGCCGCTCGTGCACGCTGCGCCAGACGCCGAAGCCGGTGTAGCGCGGCGCGATGGGGCCGGCGACGGCCTCGCGCAGCTGCGAGCGGATGCCGTCGGCGCCGACGACGAGGTCGAAGCACTCTTCGGTTTCGTCCGAGAACACGACCACCGCGCGATCGCTGCCTTCCGGTGAATCGATCTTCGCCACGGTCGTCGCCAGCCGGATCTCCACGCCCAGCGCATCGAGCCGCGCGGCCAGCACACGGTGCATCTCGGCTCGCTTGATGCCCACGATGGGCGCCGCGCCGCCGCTGGAGCGCGGATAGAACACGTCGACGATGGGCTCGCCCCGGTGGTCGAGGTAGACGTTGCGGCCATCCTCGATGGCGAAGCCCGCTTCGAGAATCCCCGGCAGCACGCCCACCTTGCGCAGCGCCTCCAGCCCGTTGCCGTAGATGAAGATGCCCGAGCTCTGAAAGCGCCATTCGGCCTGCTTCTCGACCAACGTGACGCGAAAACCCTTGTTGGCCAGCGCGATGGCGGCCGAGCAGCCCGCGATGCCCGCGCCGACGATCAATACCCTCGCCGCCTGCGTCATCGCACCACCTCGACCAGCGCCTCGCACACACGCCCGATGTTCGACGCATTGAGCCCGGCGACGCAGATGCGCCCCGACCCCACCACGTACACCCCGTGGCGCGACTGCAGCGCCGCGATCTGCGCCACCGACAGCCCCGAGTAGCTGAACATGCCGTTCTGCTCGACGAGAAACTCGAAATCTCGCCCCGGCAAGGCTTCGCCGAGCATTCGGTGCAGGCCCGTGCGCATCTCGCGCATGCGGTAGCGCATGGCATTCAGCTCGGTGCGCCATTGCGCGTTCCACGCCGGGTTGGAAAGCACCGCCTCCACCAGTGCAGCACCCTGCGCCGGCGGGCACGAATAGCTGCGGCGGATCGCCAGCTTGAGCTGCCCCAGCAGCCGCCCCTTGTCGGCCGAAGGGGCGTGCACCGCCAACGCGCCCACGCGCTCGCCGTACAGCGAGAAGATCTTCGAGAACGAACTCGCCACCAGGCAGGCGATGCCGCGCCGCACGCATTCACGCACCGCCCATGCGTCCTCGTCCACGCCGTGCGCGAAGCCCTGGTAGGCCATGTCGAAGAATGGCAGCAGGCCGCGCTGGCCGATCACGTCGAACAATGCTCGCCACTCGGCTTGCGATGGATCGACGCCAGTCGGGTTGTGGCAGCACGGGTGCAGCAGCACGACGCCGCCGGCGGGCAGCTTCTGCAATGTGGAGACGGCGCCGTCGAGGTCGAAGCGCCCCGTCGCCTTCGCGTAGTACGGATAGCTTTCGACGCGGAAGCCCGCGCCGGCGAAGATGGCCGCGTGGTTGGCCCAGGTCGGGTCGGGCATCCAGATCGCGGCGTCGGGCAGCACGCCCTTCAGGAAATCGGCGCCGACCTTCAGCGCGCCTGTGCCGGCGACGGTCTGCACCACCACGACGTCGGTAACGCTTTCGCCGAACACCAGACCGCGCACTGCGTGGCGGTAGGCCTCCCCGCCCTCGGTCGGCAGGTAGACGCTGGGCCCGCGCGCCCCTGCGCCCGCTTCACGCGCGGCCCGCACCGATTCGAGCACCGGCACCTGCCCCGCCTCGTCGCAGTAGATGCCGATGCCGAGGTTGACCTTGTGGGGTCGCGGATCGGCCTTGTAGGTCTCGAACAGGCCGAGGATGGGGTCATCGGCATAGGCCGGCAGTCGATCGAACACAAGAGCTCCAGGGAGAGAAAAAAACAGGCTCACAGCTGCGTCCGCACGGACCACAGCTCGGGAAAGAAACGGTGGTCGACGACGCTGCGCAGCCACCCCACGCCGGCCGAGCCGCCCGTGCCGGGCTTGAAGCCCAGGATGCGCTCCACCGAAACGAAGTGCCGCCAGCGGTACTGCGAGAACACGTCGGCGATGTCCATCAGCGCCTCGCCGAGGCGGTAGAGCTCGTTCTCGGGCGTCGGGTCGCCGTACACCCACAGCCAGGCCGCCTCCACGCCAGGGTTCGGCACGTAGGGCGCCGACCAATCGCGCGACAACGCCTCGGGCGGCACGGCGATGTCGCGGCGGTGCAGCAGCGCGAGCACGTCGTCATAGAGGCTCGGCGAGTTCAGCGCCCGCTCCATCCAGGGCCACACGTCGGGGTTGTTGGCATGCGCGCGCGCCAGCGGCACCGACTTGTTGCCGAGGATGAACTCCACATGCCGGTACATGTACGACTGCTGCCCCGAGGCAATGCCCAGCGTGTTGCGGAACTGGTTGAACTCGTGCGGCGTGATGGTCGAGAGCACGTCCCAGGTCTTGCCGAGGAATTCGAGCAGCGCCCGCACGCGCGGTGCCAGCTGCAGCGCACCGGCCACGTCGTCGGCCCGGATGCGCGCCTGCATGTTGGCCAGCTCGTAGTGGATGGCCTTGAAGGTCAGCTCCTTGCAATGCGTGATGCACATGAAGACCATCTCGTCGTGGCCTTCGCTGCGCATGTGCTGCAGGCTCAGCAGCAGGTCGTTGCGCTGGTGCTCCAGATAGGGGTTGCTGGTGCCCTCGAAGGCGGTCAACGGTTCGCCGTCGGTGTCGCGCACGGTCGTGGCGCGCTGCGTGTTGTCGCCGGTTGCGATGGGTTTCACCAGCGACAGTTCTAGCGCGGGGTTGCGAACTTCGGGAATGACTCTTTTGCGTGAGGTGGCCATGCGCCGATTGTTCGGCGCGCAAGTGGTGGCCTCAACCTCCGGCAGGCCGGATTTGGGCACCGGGCGTCCGGCGCAGCTGACTCAGCCCGCTTCGGGTTGCTCGTGCCGGCGCGCGTACGCGCTCGGCGTCATGCCCGTCCAGCGCTGGAAGGCACGCGAGAACGCTTTCTCCGACGCGTAGCCGACCGATTCGGCTACCTGATGCAGGCTCAGCTGCCGGTTCTTGAGCTTCTCGGCCGCCAGCGTCATGCGGTACGAGCCCAGGTAGTGCATGGGCGTCACGCCCACCAGCGCACGGAAGCGTTCGCTGAAGACGGTGCGCGACAGGTAGCTGGCCTGTGCCAGCGTGGCGACCGACCATGGGTGCCCGGGCCGCTCGTGCATCAGCGACATCGCGCGGGCGATGCTCTCGTCGTCCAGCCCGCGCAGGCTGCCGAGCTGCCCGCCCTGGCTCTGGGCCTGCGGCTGGGCGTAGAGGTGTTCGCAGAGGATGTGCACCAGCAGCAGGTCGGCCATGCGCGCCGCCGACAGCTGCCAGCCCGGGCGCTGGGCGATGGTCTCGTTCACCAGCGACTCCATGGCCTGCGCGAGCGAGGCGGTGGTCGGGATCTGCGCCTGTCGCAGCACGATCAGCGGCGGCAGGCTGCCGATGATCGAGCCCAGCCCCTGCGCGGGCATCCACAGGTGCAGCGAGAAGAGCTCGGTGGCCGGGCCGCCTCCTCCATGGGCGAAAACGATAGGGTGGTCGCCATGCCGGCCGACCGAGTGCGCTTCGATAAGCGTGCGAAACGGCACCGGCGCCAGCCCCGGCGCGGACGACACGGTGTGCGCCCCGCCCTGCGGCAGCATCGCGATGTCATGCGGCGCCACCTGCACCGGCTCTGCGCCGTCCACCGCGATCCAGTAGGGCGCGCCGGTGCACATGCGGATCAGCGGGCCGGCCACGCCGGTCGAATGCAGCGCCCAGGGCGCCGAAAGCGAGAACCGCGCGGTCACGGCCCTTTCTGACTTGTAGGTCGCAAGCACGTGGCTGAGTACGTCGCCGCCCCGCTCTGTGTCCATGCTCTTCGTGCCGCCCGGTGATGTGTCTGTCTGGATGGCGGCGATTATCTGGCACGCCAGCCGGGCGATTCGGCCGCTGGCTACCCATGGCGCCCCAGGATGCAACACAATGGCGTTTCGCAAGAAGACCGCATGAAGACAACGCCCTCGCACCCGAAGCCCCCTCGCGCCGCCCCGTTCGACAGCGAAACGCTGCTGCGCGAAAGCGGCCTGCGCGTCACGCGCGCCGCCCAGACCGTGCTCGAGCTCATCGAGCACAGCTCGCAGCCCCTGACGCACGAGGAAGTGGCCGCGGCCTACACCACCGCCACCGGCGAGGCGCCCGACCGGGTGACGGTCTACCGCGTACTCGACCGGCTGGTCGAGGCCGGCCTGTGCGACCGCCGCGTGGGCGCCGACCGCGTCAACCGCTTCTCGCGCCACGTCGAGGCGGAGTCGGGCAACACCTTCGAATGCGACCAGTGCCACAAGGTGCTGGCGCTGCCTTCCGATCCCGAGCTGCCGAAGGTGATGGGTCGCCTGGGCCGCGCACTGCGCAAGCAGGGCATCGACACCCGCCACACGGCCCTCACCCTTCACGGGACCTGCGGCGACTGCGCAAGGTAGTCAGGCAAACCCCCAGGCTGCGCGCACTTCGTGTCGCTTCGTCACCCCCTTGCAGGGGGCAACGCCTGCGGCCCGGCAAAGCCGGTTCCGCGGCATTTCCCGCACAGATATCAGTTCACTGGTTCCAGGACGGGAACGGATCCGGAAAGTTCTGCCACCACGAGGCGCCGAAGCGCATCTCGTTTTCCGTGAGCAGGCAGGCGTCGAGTTGGGCGCGCAGGGCGTCCTCGTCCATGCCGATGCCGATCAGCACAAGCTCCTGGCGAGCGTCGCCCGTGGCCGGGTCCCAGTTCTTGTGGATCAGCTCCAGCGCATCCGGATCGGTCGGCCAGTGCTCGCGCGGTACCGCCGCCCACCAGAAGCCCGCTGCCCCGTAGCGGCAGGCGCCGCCGGCCTGCGACCACGAGCCCGCGCGCGTGGCCCGGCTCGCGAGCCAGAAGAAGCCCTTGGAACGCACCACCCCCTCCCATTCGCTCTGCACCAGCTTCCAGAAGCGCATGGGGTGGAACGGCAGCCGCGAGCGGTAGACGAAGCTGCGGATGCCGTATTCCTCGCTCTCCGGCACATGTTCGCCGCGCAGCTCGGCCAGCCAGCCCGGGGCCTGCTCTGCCTGCTCGAAGTCGAAGAGGCCGGTGTCGAGCACGCGGTCGAGCGCCACGCGGCCGAACTCCGAGATCTCGATGCGCGCGCGCGGATTCAGGCTGCGCAATATCGCCATCAGCCGCTCGCGCTCCTCGGCCGTGACGAGGTCGGTCTTGTTGACCACCAGCACGTCGCAGAACTCGATCTGCTCGATCAGCAGGTCGACCACGGTGCGCGTGTCCTCGTCGCCCAGCGACTGGCCGCGCTGGCCGAGGCTGTCGGCGGAGCCGTAGTCGCGCAGGAAGTTGAAGGCGTCGACCACCGTCACCATGGTGTCGAGCCGCGCCACGTCGGACAGGCTCTTGCCGTCCTCGCCGGCGAAGGTGAAGGTCTCGGCCACGGGCAGCGGCTCGGAGATGCCGGTGGACTCGATCACGAGCTGGTCGAAGCGCTTTTCCTTCGCCAGGCGCCTGACCTCGAGCAGCAGGTCTTCGCGCAGGGTGCAGCAGATGCAGCCGTTGCTCATTTCCACCAGCTTCTCGTCGGTGCGCGAGAGCTCCGCGCCGCCGTCGCGCACGAGGGCGGCGTCGATGTTGACCTCGCTCATGTCGTTGACGATGACGGCGACGCGCCGGCCTTCGCGGTTGTGGAGGATGTGGTTCAACAGCGTGGTCTTGCCGGCACCGAGGAAGCCGGAGAGCACTGTGACGGGAAGGCGGTCGGCCATGGGGACGGGCTCCATATATGCAACAGAATTGCATTATATGGATCACATGCAACCTTGTTGCGTTTGAATGATATGCCGCCCTTCGCCTACCATCCGGGCATGACAGCCTCCCCGGACTTCTCCGCCTTCGTCGCCCCGCCGCCTTCCGGCGAGCCCCATGCAGCCGCGATCGAAGCCGCCTCGGCCTGCCTCGACCGCTTCACGGCCGCTTTCAATGCAGCGGACACGCACGGCATGGACGCCGAGCTGCACTTTCCGCATGTGATGCTTTCGGGCGCGCAACGGCTCGACTGGGTCGGCCCGGGCCAGCATCCGCCCGGCTTCTTCGATGCGCTGAAGGCCACCGGCTGGGCGCGCACGCAGTATGAGAAGAAGGAGCCGGTGCTGGTGGGCAACGACAAGGTCCACTTCGTCGTGACCTACACGCGGCGCGATGCTGCTGGCGCAGTGCTCAGCACGCATGTCAACCTGTGGATCGTCGTGCGAACCGGCGAGCGCTGGGGCATATCTCTGCGCTCCTACTGAAGGAAGAGACCCTCCATGCAACTCGTCTGGCCCTCGCAGGAACATCTTTCCAGCTACATCGCCGCGCTCGAACGCGGCTGGTCGCCCAACAACCTGCGGCCCGAGGCCGGCCGTGAGGAACTGGTGCTGATCCAGGCCGACCCCGAGCGCTTTCTGGCCAGCCTCGTCGACCCCGAGGCCAAGGGCCCGCCTGTCGCGCTGCCGGACGGCGGCACCGTGCCCCGCCTGCCGGGCTACCGGCGCTGGATGTGGGACGGCGAGTTCTGCGGCAGCATCCAGCTGCGCTGGCAGCCGGGCACCAACGCCCTGCCCGAGTACTGCCTAGGCCACATCGGCTACGCCGTGGTGCCGTGGAAGAGCGGCCGGGGCTACGCCAGGACAGCGCTGCGCGCCCTGCTGCCCGAGGCGCGTGCCAGGGGCCTCGATCACGTCGAGATCACGACCGATCCCGGCAACCTCGCCTCGCAGAAGGTGATCCGCGCCAACGGCGGCTTGCTCGTCGAGGAATTCGTCAAGCTGCCCGGACTCGGCGGCACGCCGGAGCTGCGCTTTCGCATCGACGTGCGGGAACTCGGGTAGCGCTACATCTCGAAGGCTGCGACCTGCCGGCCGTCGATGTCGGTAAAGCCGTATTCGCGCGCCAGGTCGGCCACGCGCAGCACCTCGCCGCTCCTGCCCATCACCTTCGGATCGCCGGCCAGCGCCGCGACGGCCCGTCCCAGGTAGCGCGGCGACTCGGTGCGCGCCAGCTCGGGCCGCTCCTGCCAGTGCGCCTCGTCGGTCTTGTGGCCGGCCAGCACGAACTCGGTGCGCATCCAGCCGGGTGACACGGCGATGGAGGCCACGCCGTGCGGCTTCAGGTCCTGCGCCATGCCGAAGGCCAGCCGGGTCATCGACGCCTTGGCGAGGTCGTAGAACAGGCTGCCGCGCAGGTAGTTGCCCCGGTCCCAGAAGGTGGTGGTGACGATCAGGCCCTTCTTCCGCTGCACCATCAGCGGCGCGGCGCAGCGGCTGGCCACGAGGTGGTTGCGCACGCCGCGGTCGAACATCGAGTCCCAGTTGGCGAGCGGGTGTTCCCAGAACGGCGCCTCGAACACGCCGTTGAATGTCTCGTGGCCGCCCCAGGCGTTGTTCACGAGCAGGTCGACGCGGCCGGCCTCGCGCTCCACGCGGGCGAAAAGCGCGGCCACATCCTCTTCGTTCGTGTGGTCGCAGCGCACCGCGATGCCGCGCCCGCCCATGCGCGTGACCTCGTCCGCCGTTTCGTCGATGCTGCCGGGCACTGTCACCATGTCGGAAAGGGCCAGCAACTGGCCGTAGGTGCCTGCAGGCTGTTCGCGCGTGCTGCGCCCGGTGACGTACACGGTGGCGCCGGCCGCGCCCAGCTCGACGGCAATGCCGCGCCCCGCGCCGCGGCTCGCGCCTGTCACTACCGCCACACAGTCCTTGAGCGGGCGGCTTGCTGCGTCTTCGTTCTTCATCCGATGGGCTCCTTCGATCCGTGTTTGCCTGAAAGCGGACGAAGATAGTCCGCCCTCAGGGCACCGTCTTGGAAGAACCCGAAGCCGCCTGCCCGAGAAACTCGGTGGGCGTGATGCCGCACAGCGCACGGAACTCGTTGACCAGGTGCGACTGGTCGTAGAAGCCGCTTTCCAGTGCCACTTCGGCCCAGGCAGGCGAAGGCTGCCGGCGCAGCGCCCGCAGGCAGCCGTGCATGCGCGCGAGCCGGCTCCAGGCGCGCGGCGAGAGTCCTACATGGGCATGAAAGAGCTGCTGCAGACGCCGCTCGCCAATACCGACGGCAGCCGCCACGTCACGCAACGGGCGGCGCCCGTCCGATTCGGCGATGAGCTGCGCGGCATGCATTGCGGTGGCGTTGCCTGCGGTGTCGGCGTCGCGAAGCCTGCGTTGCAGCACGGTCCGCAGCAGCGCCACCCGCGCCGCATCGTCCGGCACCTCGGCCATGCGCTCGAGCAGCTCCGAGCCTTCGCCGTGCCACAGCGCATCGAGGTGCACCGCGCTGCCGCCGATCTCGCCGGCCGGCAGACCCAGCAGCACGGCGGCGGCGCCGGGGCGCAGGCTGACGGACAGCCCCTCCACCTTGCGCCGCATGCACACCACGACAGGCGCGGTCGATGCACCGATGGCCTCCGCCGCCTCCCCCTTGGCGTCGCCGACGGAGGGCGCATCGCCGAAGTTGAAGACCAGCCGCACGGCACCGTCGGGCAGCACCCGTTCACGCATCTCCTGGCCGTCGGCGAAGCTCTCGCGGTAAAGCATGACGTGCGAGACATGCCCGCGCAGCGCGGCGCCGACCGGGAACGCGCGCAGCGTTCCGGCAGGCACGCCCGATTCCGGCCCGTGCAGGGGGTCGTCGTCGAGCCGGAGGAAGAGGCGTTCGCCCATGGGTACCGATTGTGTTGAAAAAACCCGCCCGGGCATGTCCGAAAATGGGCCGCTTCGCCTGTCCGAATCGAATGCCTTCCGCCCTGCCCGTCCTCTACTCGTTCCGCCGCTGCCCGTACGCGATGCGCGCCCGCCTCGCGTTGGTCGCCAGCGGCCAGCAATGCGAACTGCGCGAGGTGGTGCTGAGGAACAAACCCGCCGAGATGCTCGCGGCCTCGCCCAAGGGCACCGTGCCCGTGCTGCTCGCCGAAGACGGCACGGTGCTGGAGCAAAGCCTCGACGTGATGCTGTGGGCCCTGCGCCGCAGCGATCCGGCCGGCTGGCTCCAGCCCGCGATCGGCACGCTGCAGGACATGCTCGCGCTGGTCGCCAGATGCGACGACGAATTCAAGCCGCAGCTCGACCGCTACAAGTACCCCGAGCGCCACCCGGACGGCGGCGAGACCGCACGCGAACACGGATCCGGCTTCCTGCGTGACCTGGAGGCGCGGTTGTCCGCCTCGCCGCAGCTGGCCGCCTCGCACGCAACACTGGCCGACGCCGCCGTCATGCCCTTCGTCCGCCAGTTCACGATGGTCGATCAGGCGTGGTTCGATGCCCAGCCCTGGCCGCGCCTGCGGGCATGGTTGTCCGGCTGGACCGCCTCGGACCTCTTCGAGCGCGCCATGCACAAGTACGCGCCATGGAAGTCGGGCGAAACCGGCGCCGACTTTCCTCCTTCCAGCTAAGCCCCCATCGCCGCCGCTGAGGCCCGCTGGATGCATTCGACGAAATGCTGCGCGGCCGGCGTCAGCAGCTGCCCGCGGCGCTTGATGACGCTGACGCTGAGCATCGGCAGCTCTTCCTCGATCTCCACGCGGCGGATGCCGTGGCGCTTGAAGGTCAACGTGGCCAGCGGCTCGACGAACAGGCCGACCAGGTCCATCTGCCCCACCAGCGCCAGCGCCACCGTGACCGACTGCCCCTGTATCACCCGCGCCGGCGGCGGCAGGCCCAGCGGCAGCAGCGGCGACACGGCTTCTCGTCCGCTGAAGTGGTCGTCGCCCGGAAGAATCCACTCGGCCTTGTAGAGCTCGCGGATCGAGCGGCTCGCGCGCAGCGGATGGCGCTCGCGCAGGCCCACCACCAGCTTCACCGGAAAGAGCTCCATCGCCTCGAACTGCGGATCGAGCCGGCCCGGCACCACGTGCGCCACCGCGAAGTCGAGCGAACCCTCGCGCAGGCGCGCCAGCATCCAGGGCAGCACCGTTTCACTGAACTGCACGTCCACCGCCGGCAGTCGCGCGTGGAAGTCCTTGAACGCGGCCGGCAGCACCGTGAGCGCGAAGGAGGTGCTGACGGCCAGCGAGACCTTGCCGGTGAGGCCGTCGCGGATCTGCGCGATCTCGTCGCGGGCACGCTGCATGTCGGCCAGCAGCAGCCGCGCGCGCGGCGCGAAGGCCTTGCCGAACTCGGTGAGCCGCACGCCCTTGACGCTGCGCTCCACCAGCGGCGCGCCGACCTCGCGCTCGAGCTCGCGCACGATCTTGGTCACGGCCGGCTGGGAAATGCCCAGCACGCGCGCCGCGGCGCGGATGCTCATCTGCTCGACCACCGCCACGAAGGCGTGCAACTGATTGGGTTTCATGACAACCAAAAGTTATCTTTGACGCCCAATTATTGTCTTTTCATGACAGCGGCGAATCTCTAGCATCCGGCGCGGCCAAGGTGTAGATACCTTCGACCGACATCCTCGAAAAGCAAAGCCAACACTGGAGAGACATGAGCAGCAGCACCCCAAGCACCCGGCCCGCGCCGTCCTCGTCGCCCGCGCGCCGCCGCCAGACCATCGTGGCCACCACCATCGGCAACGGGCTGGAGTTCTTCGACTTCACCGTCTATGGCTTCCTGGCGCTGGTGATCGGCAAGCTGTTCTTCCCCACCTTCAGTTCCTACGGCCAGCTGCTGCTGACGGTGGCCAGCTTCGGCGTGGGCTTCATCATGCGGCCGCTGGGCGGCATCGTGATCGGCGCGTATGCCGACCGCGCGGGCCGCAAGAAGGCCATGACGCTCACCATCTTCCTGATGGCGCTGGGCTGCGCGCTGATCGCCTTCACGCCCACCTATGCGGCCATCGGCGTCGCGGCGCCCATCGTCATCGTGCTGGCGCGGCTCATCCAGGGCTTCTCGGCCGGTGGCGAGGTCGGCGCGTCGACCACGCTGCTGGTGGAACACGCCACGCCGGCCAACCGCGGCTACATGGCGAGCTGGCAGTTCGCGAGCCAGGGCCTGGGCGTGATGCTCGGCGCGGTCGTGGTGGGCCTGCTGACCTTCACGCTGTCGGCGGAATCGATGCAGAGCTGGGGCTGGCGCGTGCCCTTCGTCATCGGCATGCTGATCGCGCCGGTGGGCATGTACATCCGCCGCCACCTCGAAGAGTCGCTGCACATCTCGCCGCAGGAGGCCGCCGCGCCGCGCGAGAGCAGCCTGAAGATCGTCTGCACGCAGCACGGCAGGACGGTGCTGGCGGCCATTCTTTCGCTGGTCGGCGGCACCACGGCCGCCTACGTCGTCACCTTCTACATGCCGACCTACGCCGTGCGCGAGCTCGGCTTCACGCCTTCGGTGGCGCTCTTCGGCGCCGCGCTCACTGGCCTGATCTCGTTCGCCTTCGCGCCCTTCGTCGGCAAGCTGTCGGACGTGGTGGGCCGCAAGACGCTGATCGTTTGGAGCCGCGTCGCGCTGGCGGTGCTGATCTACCCGGGCTTCCTGTGGCTCAACGCCTCGCCCACGCCCACGGTGCTGTTCGTCGTGCTCGGCGTGTTCAGCTTCGGCCTGGTGGTGCAGACGGTGCCCGGCATCACGATGCTGCCGGAGATGTTCCCGAAGGCGGTGCGCGCCAGCGGCATGTCGCTGGTGTACAGCGTGGGCGTGGCGCTGTTCGGCGGCTTCGCGCCCTTCATCAGCACCTGGCTGCTCAACGCCACCGGCAGCAAGCTCGCGCCGGCCTGGTACCTCGTGGCGATGACGCTGGTTTCGCTGCTGGGCCTGCTCTGGCTGCGCGACCATACGGGCCGAGACATCGATGCGGCAGGCGCCCACGCGAACGCCTGACGGCTTTCGTCAACATTCCAAGCACAGGAGTCCCCACCTCATGCAAGCACAACCCACCGCCGCCACGCGGTTCTTTTCGGGCACGTACGTCGAAGCCCGCGCCAAGTTCCTGGAGGCGGCCGCGCAGCGCGGTGCGGCCGTCGAGTCGTTCGTGCTTGAGGCGCACCGCGGTGCGCTCGGCGAAGAACTGGCCACCGACGTCGCGCTGATCGGCGCCGTCGACGCGAAGAAGGTACTGCTCGTGAGCTCGGGCACGCACGGCCCCGAGGGCTTCTGCGGCTCGGGCACGCAGATCGCCACGCTCAACGATGCCGACCTGCTTTCGCGGCTCGAGCAGGCCGGCGTCTCGCTGCTGCTGGTGCATGCGATCAACCCGCATGGGTTCTCGCACCTGCACCGCACGAACGAGGACAACATCGACCTGAACCGCAACCACATCGACTTCAACGCGCCGCGGCCCGTCAACGCGGAGTACGCAGAGGTCGAGCCGCTGGTGCTGCCCGCAACCTGGCCGCCGACGCCCGCCGACGAAGCGGCCGTGGCCGCCTACGTCGAGAAGCACGGCATGCGCGCCTTCCGCGCCGCCGTGACCAGGGGCCAGTACACATCGCCCGACGGCCTGTTCTACGGCGGCACCGCGCCGTCGTGGAGCAACGGAACGATCCGCAAGATCCTGCGCAAGTACGCCGCCTCGGCCACGCACCTCGGCTGGATCGACGTGCACACGGGCCTGGGCCCCTACGGCCACGGCGAGAAGATCTACCCGGGCCGCAACACACCCGAAGACCTCGCGCGGGCCCACGACTGGTGGGGTGCCGATGTGTTCGCGCCCTTTGCCGGCGACTCGGCCTCGGCCGACGTGTCGGGTCCGGTGATCTCGACCGCCTACGACGAATGCCCCAACGCGAAGATCGCGCCGATGGGCCTCGAATTCGGCACGCTGCCCGACGGCGAAGTGCTGACCCGCCTGCGCGCCGACACCTGGCTGCGCCGCCACCCCGAGGCGCCGGAGGCGCAGAAACGCGAGATCCGTGCGCAGCTGCGCGACGCGTTCTACTGCGACAACGACGAGTGGAAGGGCATGATCCTCGGGCAGACGCGCGTCGTGCTGCTGCAGACGCTGCAGGGGCTGAAAACGAGCTAACCCCCAGTCTTCGCGCACTTCGTGTCGCTTCGCCAACCCCCTTTCAGGGGGCGACACCAGCGGCCCGGCAAAGCCGGCTCCGCGGTGTCCCGCGAATAATCCGAGGCCAATCAGCCGAAGTCGGGGGCCCGCTTCTCGCGCAGCGAGGCGATGCCCTCACGAACGTCGGCGCCCGCGAAGCCCATGAATTCGAGCGCCAGCGAGGCGTCGAAGGTCGGGCCGGCCTGGCGCAGCCAGTTGTTCAGCGCGTACTTGGTGAGGCGGATGGCGCTCTGGCTGCCCGCCGCGAGCCGGTCGGCCACCTCGTAGGCGCGCGGCAGCAGGTCGGCTTCGTCCACCGCAAGCGACACGAGTCCGATGCGCTCGGCCTCCTCGCCGCTCACCGGTTCGCACAGCAGCAGGTGGTACTTGGCCTTGGCCATGCCGCACAGCAGCGGCCAGACGATGGCCGCGTGGTCGCCCGCCGCCACGCCCAGGCGGGTGTGGCCGTCGACGATCTTCGCGTGCTTCGCGGCGATGGAGATATCGGCCAGCAGTCCCGCCACCAGCCCCGCGCCCACGGCCGGGCCGTGCATGGCGCTCACGATGGGCTTGTCGCAGTTGATGATGTTGTAGACGAGGTCGCGCGCCTCGCGCCACACGCGCTGGCGCACCACGTCGTCGGTGGTCATGTCCTGCACCATGGCAAGGTCGCCGCCGCCCGAGAAGCCCTGGCCCTCGCCCCGCAGCACGGCGCAGCGGACCGTGTCGTCGGCCGACACGTCGCGCCAGACCTCGGCGAGTTCGCGATGGCCGTCATGCCCCGCCGTGGGCAGCTTGCCATTGACCGCCAGCATCCGGATGTCGAGCACCGCGCCGTTAGCGCCGCGGCGCTCGATGGCGAGGGTCTTGTAGCGGGCGGCGTAGTCCATGGCGGATGTCTCTTTCAGCTATTTCTTCGCGGCCAGTTCACGGCAGCGCTGCACGTTCGCGTCGAAGCGCGAGGCCAGCCCGGGTTCGCACTCGTCGGAAGGCGCGAGCCGGCACATGCCGACCACAGCGTAGTCCATCACGGCCGCCGTGCACATGGGGTATGCGGCGAGTTCGGGGTTGGCCTTGCTCTTGAAGCCCCAGCGTTCGGAGAACTGCACCGTGCGGACCATCGCGCCATGGAAGAAGCTGCGGTCCTTCGCGGCGATGGCGGCTTCCATGCGGGGCAGTTCCTCGTTCAGGTAGCCGACCGAGTCGAGCGGGAAGCCCGAGGGATCCTGCTGCGCGATGGCGAAGGATGCGGCGAGCACGAAGGGCAAGGCCGCAAGGGCGCGCAGAACGGGAGAAAGCGCGCGGCGATGGGAGGTGCGGTGGAGGTGCATGGCCCCGAATTCTGCAACGTTTTGAAGCATCTTTGAATTCGCCGCGATGCGCCGGCACCACGCCGGCCTGCGGTGCTAGCGGCCTTTCTTCTGCTTGTCGAACTTGCGCCAGTACTGGAACTCGTCCTCGTGCACCTCGAGGTCGATCTCCGAAATGCGCGACTGCAGCCGTTCCTGCACCTCGGCCACCGCCTTGTTGTAGACGAGCGGGCCGATCTCCTCCAGGAAGAAGCCGAGCAACGCACCGGCCCCGATGTTGCCGATCGGCTCTTCCATGTTCTCGCGGAAATAGCGCTCGATGGAGGTGATGGCCTGCTGGCGCGCTTCCTTCGGTATCTCGATGCTCATGGGGGTTCGTTCCTCGGGGCGTTCGGGCCGTCGATTGTGCCGTTCGCTACCATGCGCGCTCACAACAACACCGGAGACAGACACCGTGAAGTTCCGCCTTTTCCCCCTCACAGCGCTAGCGGCCCTCGCGGTCCTCGCCGGCTGCACGAACCTCACCCCCACCGTGCCCCAGCGCCAGCTGATGCTGGTCGCCAACGACGAGAAGCAGTCGTGGAACGACGCCGGTGCCGTGATCCTCGGCCCGATGGGGCGCGACACCGTGCAGGTGCTGGACATCGGCACCAATCCGCTCGTGCCCAAGGTGCTCGGCACGCTGCAGCTGGACAACACCATCGCCGGCCCGCCGACCAACCTCGCGATCACCCCCGGCGAGACGCTGGCGCTGGTCGCCAATTCGCTCAACGTGATCGAGGAGAACGGCGCGCGCAGGCAGGTGCCCGACAACCGGCTCTTCGTGATCGACCTGACCACCACGCCGCCCAAGCTGCTCGACACCCTGCAGGTCGGCAAGCAGCCTTCCGGCCTGTCGATCAACCGCACCGGCGACCTGGCGCTGGTGGCCAACCGCGCCGACAACTCGGTGAGCGTGCTGCGCATCTCGGGCAAGAAGGTGACGCTTGTCGACACCGTGGCCATGGGCGACTCGGTGGCGCACGTGCGCTTCACGCCCGACGGCAAGCGCGCGCTGGCGGCCAAGTTCCCGAGCCACAAGATCGCACTGCTCGACGTGAACGGCGAGAAGGTCAGCTACAACAAGGTCGACCTCGCGGCCGGCCTGTGGCCCTACAACGTCGACGTGACGCCCGACGGCAGGCTCGCGCTCACGGCCGACAACGGCAACTCGGGCGCTTCCGACGGCCAGGTCGACACGGTGAGCGTGATCGACATGGAAGCCGCGCCGCCGCGCGTGATCGACAAGGTGGTGGTCGGCGACGGCCCCGAGGGCCTGGCCGTGAGCCCGACCGGCAGGCACGCGGTGGCGGTGATTCTGCGCGGCAGCAATGCAGCGAAGAGCGCCTACTTCTACAACCGCAACGGCTCGGTGGTGCTGCTGAAGATCGACGGCAAGAAGGTCACGCGCGCCAACGAGGTGGAAGTGCGCGGCCTGCCGGAGGGCGCGGTGTGGAGCGCCGACGGGAAGTACCTGTATGTGGGGAATTTCATCGACCAGGATGTCACGATCCTGCGGCTCGATGGCGATTCGCTGGTGCCGACGGGCAAGTCGTTCCAGCTGCAGGGCCATCCGGCTGCGATGCGCGGGAAAATGACGCACTGACCGATCCGCACTCCCCCGAAAGAACGAAGAAGCCATGGCGCAACCCAAACGACAACTCCGCACGCTCGAACGCGGCATCCTCTGCCTCGTGATCGGCGTCGCAGTCCTGCTGGGGCCGCGCTTCCTGCAGGGCACGCGCTGGTTCGAGATGGTCGCGGGGGCCTATCTGGTCGGCTGGTTTGCAGTGGTGCTGGGCGTGGCGCTGATCGTGGTCGAGCTGGTGAAGCGCGGCAAGACGCGCCAGTAAACCAGCAATAAAGACAGGGCAACGGCCGACCGGCCGTTCCTTCACGCCCGCGGCTTCGACAGCGCGGTGTGGCCCTGCTCCATCAGGAAATCGATGAAGGCCCGCACGCGCGAAGGCAGCAGCCGGCCGTGTGGGTACATCAGGCTGACCGGGCGCGAGCGTCCGCCGAAGGGCTGCAGCACCTCCACCAGTTCCCCGCTGGCCAGCTCCTTCTCGACCACGAAGCGATAGGCCTGGAACAGCCCCGCGCCCGCCCTGGCCAGCGTGACACCCCCAAGCACGTCCTCGGCGCAGCTGTAGTGGCCGGCCGAGACGACTTCCTTGTCGCGTCCGTCTTCCCTGAACAGCCACGCGATCTGCCGGCCGCTGCTGGGCAGGTCGAACTGGATGCACTCGTGCTGCGCCAGGTCGGCCAGCGTGGACGGCCGGCCCGCGCGCCGGAGGTACTGGGGATGCGCGACCACGACCAGTTCGGCATCTTCGAGGTGCCGGGCCACCATTGTGGAATCGGGCTGGGCGCGGAAGCGGATCGCGACGTCGAAGTTCTCCTCGTGGAAGTCGATATTGCGGTTGCTGATATGCGCTTCCACGCGGATCAGCGGATACCGCGAGCGGAATGCCGGCAGCAACGGCAGCAGGCGGTGGTGCGCATAGGGAGTCGGCGCGCTGATCCGGATGGTGCCGCCGGGCTGCACCTGTTCTCCGCTGACCTTGCGCTCGGCTTCCACCAGTTGCTGCAGCGCCGAGCGGCACTGCTCGAAGTATTCCCGGCCGGCCTCGGTGAGGCGGCTGCTGCGCGTGGAGCGCACGAACAGGCGCACGCCCAGGCGTTTTTCCAGGCGCGAGATCGAGCGGCTGACCGCCGCGGGGGTGACGCCCGCGACGTTGGCGGCCGCGGTGAAGTTGCCCGACTCCGCCGCCAGGCAGAACAGCTCGATGCTGCCGAGCAGCACATCGTCGAATTGCCGGTGCATATTCATTACGCCATGTATCGATGGAAGCGCATCGGAGCCTATTTTTTGCACTCCATGCTGTCAATATGGCTCCGCGCAGGCTGCGCCATGAGTCGATCCGGAAAGGGCGCCATGGCCGTCGGCGCGAGCAGTGGCCCGGGGCAGCCGCGCCCCTGCGATCGCTCAGAACTCGATCCGGTGCGCAGGCCCGCCGTCGATCAGGCTTTCTTGCCGCGCAGCTTGCCCACCAGTTCCACCACGGCCAGCACGATGGCGCCGGCCACCAGGCCCACGCCGGCATTCACGCCCATCGAGCCCAGCGTGCCGAACACACCGCCCGTGGTCTTGGCCCAGTCTTCCACCGCGTGGCCCAGCGCGGGCACGCCATGCACCAGGATGCCGCCGCCCACGAGGAACATCGCGGCCGTGCCGGCCACCGACAGCGCCTTCATGAGCCACGGCGCCGCGGCCAGGATGCCGCGGCCCAGGGCCTGCGCGCCCGCGCTGGCGCGCTGGCTCAGGTAGAGGCCCGCGTCGTCGAGCTTCACGATGCCGGCCACGAGGCCGTAGACGCCGATGGTCATGATCAGCGCGATGCCCACCAGCACGCTCAGCTGCGTCGTGAAAGGCTGGCCCTGCACGGTGCCCAGCGTGATGGCGATGATTTCGGCCGAGAGGATGAAGTCGGTGCGCACCGCACCCTTGATCTTGTCTTTCTCGATCGCGACCATGTCGACCGATGCGTCGGCAGCGGCCTTTTCGTGGCGCTGGGTGTCGGCGTCGTGCTCCTTCTTGTGCAGGAACTTGTGGGCGAGCTTCTCGGCCCCTTCGAAGCACAGGAAGGCGCCGCCGATCATCAGCAGCGGCGTCACCAGCCACGGCAGCCAGGTGCCTATGGCCAGCGCCGCGGGCACGAGGATGGCCTTGTTGATGAAGGAGCCCTTGCACACGGCCCACACCACCGGAAGCTCGCGATCGGCCTTGACGCCGGTGACCTGCTGCGCGTTGAGCGCGAGGTCGTCGCCCAGCACGCCGGCTGTTTTCTTGGCGGCTACCTTGGTAAGGACCGAGACGTCGTCGAGGACGGTCGCGATGTCGTCGAGCAGCAGGAGCAGGCTGGAGGCCATTGGCAGGGTTCAGGCTGAAAAAGAAGCGGCGAGCTTATCCGCAGCCGCAACCCGCCCCGCCAATACCCGTACGCAGGCACCCCGGACGGGCGCCTGGGTACGAACAAGGCAGTGGATCAGAGAGCGCCGAGCGCGATGACGAGCACCGCCGCCAGCGAGGCGCCGAACAGCGCCAGGCCCACGCGGCGGCGGCGATGCGTGAGCATCCACAGCGCCACGCCCGAGATCGACAGGAAGATCAGGGCGCCGGCCAGCGTATCGACCAGCAGGATCCAGGGCAGCGGCATGGCACCGCCCTTGTGCATGTTGGTGAGCGTGGCCACGATGCCGTTGTGCGTGGTGGTGACGCCCACCGAGCGGTTGCCCTGCCAGTACTCGGCCTGCACGATCTCGTTGGGGCCGCCGAAGTTGAACACCCAGTGCGCGGGCTGCGTGAGTGCCGGTGCGCTCTTGTCGCCCTTGTCGGCCCACGCGACGGGCTTGGAGGGCTCGATACGGCTGGAGTTGGGCGGGCCGCTCATGCGCAGCGCGTCCTGCAGCCACCGGCTCATGGCCTCGGGCGTTTCCGGCACCGGATCGGGCAGCGCCAGCTGGGCGCGGGTGCGCTCCTGGGCCTGCGGCAGCTTCATCACGTTGCGGTGGTTGAGCCAGATGCCGCTGAAGCCGAACAGCAGCCCCAGCACGGCCCCCCACAGCCCGAACCAGCCGTGGGTACGGCGGATCCACTGCACCGCGACCGTGCGGCGTTGATGCGAACGCACGCGCGCGGCGTGGCCGAGAGTGTTGCTGCCGGCGGCGTCCATGTCAGGCCACGTCGCGCTTCAGGCGGATCTCTTCGACGCGCACGGTGCCGAAGGCGGTGGTCTTGGCGGTCTTCATCTCGCGCTTGAAGCCCGCGAGCTCGTGGAAACGCATGGCGCGCTCGTTGCGGATCGGCACCCAGATGGTGACCGTCGTGCAGCCCTCTTCCTCCAGGCCTTCGCGCGCGGCGTCCCAGAGGGCCACGCCTGCGCCCTTGCTCCAGTGCTCGGGCTTGACGTAGATGGCCCAGATCTCGCCGGTGGTGGGCGGCGTCTTGGGGTCGCGCGAGCGGTCGAAGCCGACGAAGCCGACGATCTCGCTGCCCGACACGGCCACCCACACCTGCGGCTCGCTGTATTCGATGGCCTCGCGCCACTTGGCTTCGCGCGAGGCAGGGGCCAGGGAGCGCAGCTCTTCTTCGGGAAGGATGCCTTCGTAGGCGGCCTTGACGGCCAGGGCGTGGATTTCGGCGACGGCCTTGGCGTCGCGCAGGGTCGCGGGGCGAACTTCGTAATCTGACATGAATGCGGGAAATCGGATGGAACCGCGTATTGTCGCCGCACCGCTAAACTGCGTGCCGCATACGTCGCAACAACAGGAGAAACAGACATGGCCAAGGGTCAGCAACGCAGCACCAAGGAAGCGAAGAAACCGAAGAAGGACACCTCGCCGCCCAAGCCTGTGGGCACTGGCGGCATCGAGCCGGTCCGCACGATCACGACGGCGGTCATTCCCCGCGGCAAGCTCAAGAACAAGTGACGAACGAAGCTCCAGCGCCTGCGCCCGAGGCCCCGAAGAAGGCCCAGCCGCGCAACCCGCTGCACGGGATCACGCTGGAGGCCATCGTCACCGCGCTGGTCGATTACTACGGGTGGGAGCACCTGAGCGAACTGGTGCCGATCCGTTGCTTCACGCTCGACCCGAGCGTGAGTTCGAGCCTCAAGTTCCTGCGCAAGACGCCGTGGGCGCGCGAGAAGGTCGAGAGCCTTTACCTCTTCATGCTGCGCGAGCAACGCCGCGAGCAGCAGCAGCAAGGCCAGCCGCCGCAGCCATGAAGGTCCGACTCGAGCCCTCGGGCCTCGAATTCGAGACCGATGCCGGCACCACCCTCCTGAAAGCCGCCGAGGCAGCCGGCATCGAGCTGCCGAGTTCGTGCCGCAACGGCACCTGCCGCACCTGCATCTGCCAGCGGCTTGCGGGCGAAACCCGCCACATCATCGAATGGCCCGGCCTGAGCGCCGAGGAAAAGACCGAGGGCTGGATCCTGCCCTGCGTGGCGCAGGCGCTGGGCGACATCACGCTCGAAGTGCCGGGCGCCCGCGCCCTCTTCCCGGACTAGGACGCAGCGGGCGGCCTGACCGAGGGCGCAGCCACCACCAGCCGGTCGCGATGCGCCAGCGACGGGAACAGCCTGAACCAGGCCAGCGCGACCACCATCGTGCCCACGCCGCCCACCACCACAGAGCCGACCGGCCCAAGCAGTGCGGCCGTGGCGCCCGACTCGAATTCGCCCAGCTGGTTGCTGGCGCCGATGAAGATCGAGTTGACCGCGCTCACCCGCCCGCGCATGGCATCGGGCGTCTCGAGCTGCACCAGCGTCTGGCGGATCACCACGTTGACCATGTCGGCGCCGCCCGAGACAGCCAGCGCGATCAGCGAGACGACAAAACTCTTCGAGATGCCGAACACCACCATGCACAGCCCGAACAACCCGACGGCCAGCAGCAGCGTGCGCCCCACGTTGCGCTCGACCGGCCGGCGCGTGAGCGCGATGGACATCACCAGCGCGCCCACCGCCGGCGCGCTGCGCAGCAGGCCGAGCCCCCATGGGCCGGTGTGCAGGATGTCCTTGGCGTAGATCGGCAGCAGCGCCACCGCGCCGCCCAGCAGCACCGCGAACAGGTCGAGCGAGACGGCGCCGAGCACCGGCTTGCGCTTCCAGATGAAATCGACGCCCGCGAACACCGTGGACAGCGTGACCGGCTCGCGCGCGGCCGGCGTATAGGCGTAGCGCAGGCGCAGCACCAGCGCGCAGGCCAGGGCGAAGAACAGCACGCTGGCCCCGTACACCACCGCCATGCCCGCCACGAACAGCAGCCCGCCGAGCGCAGGCCCGCCGATGATCGCGCCCTGCATGCCCGCCGAGCTGAAGGCCATCGCGCGCGACAGCATGAAAGGCGGCACCAGCAACGGCGTCAGCGCCTGCTGCGCCGGCATCTGGAAGGCCCGCACCGCGCCCAGCACCAGCGACAGGCCCAGCAGCAGGCCGCGCGTATCGTGCTTTTCGACCACCGCCAGCAGCAGCACGAGTGCCACCAACCCCTGCACCGCGAAACAGGCGGCCACGATGCGCCCGCGGTGATGGCGGTCGACGACGTGCCCGGCCAGCAGTGCCAGCAGCAGCGCGGGCACGAACTGGTAGAGGCCCACCAGCCCCAGGTCCCAGGCACTGCCGGTGAGCTCGTACATGTGCCAGCCGATAGCCACCAGCAGCATCTGCGAGGCGGCCGTGCCGAAGAGGCGCGCCGTCCACATCTGCATGAACGGGCGTTCGCGCGTCAGGTCGGAAAAGCTGGGAGGAGAAACCGGGGCGGCCGGCAGCACGGCCGCGGCGTCGGGGGAAGAAGAGGCGGAGGCTGGGGCGGGGCCGGACATTCGCCCGAGGATAGCCGAGCCCGGATGAGCGGGGCGTGAGGGCCGGCGGCGGCCACCCCCGCGCTGTCTACACTCGGCGGCTCCCATGACCGCGCCACCGCCACCGCTGCAACCCGTTCACGAAGACGCCCACCTGCTGGTGCTCGACAAGCCCGCCGGCCTGCTCTGCGTACCCGGCCGCGGCGAAGACAAGCAGGACTGCCTGAGCGCGCGCGCCATGCGGCAGTGGCCCGACGCGCTGATCGTGCACCGCCTCGACATGGCTACCAGCGGATTGGTGCTGATGGCACGCGGCATCGAGATGCAGCGCGCCCTGAGCACCGAATTCGCCGAGCGCAGGGTGCACAAGCGCTACGAAGCCGTCGTCGATGGCGCGATGCCGCTGCGGGAAGACTGGTCGCTGATCGACGCGCCGCTGATGGCCGACTGGCCGCGGCGGCCACTGCAGAAGATCGACCCGGCCGGCAAGCCCAGCCTCACGCGATGGAAGGCGCTCTCGGTACTGCCCGGAGAACCCGCCGCCACGCACGTGCTGCTGGAGCCCCTGACCGGCCGCTCGCATCAGCTGCGCGTGCACCTGCTGTCGATCGGGCATCCGATCCTGGGCGATGCGCTGTATGGGGATGCGGCCCTGCAGGCAAGAGCGCCGCGCCTGCTGCTGCACGCGAGCGAGCTGGGCTTCGTGCACCCGGTGACGGGGCAGGAGCTCCGCTTCGAGCGGCCTTCAGGTTTCGCCGTCGCCTGATCGATCGACCGGCCCTCGATTCCGCTACATACGCCGCGGTTTGCGTTGTTGCCGCTGCTGTTGTTGCTCAGCCGCCCTTGACCACGAGCACGGGCATGTTCGCGTCCTGCAGCACGCGTTGCGTCACGCTGCCCAGCAGCAGTTTCTCGATGCCGCTGCGGCCGTGGGAGCCCATCACGATCAGGTCGGCCGCGATGGCAATGGCCGTGTCGACGATGCCTTCGTGCACCACGTGGCCGTCGATCACGCGCTGGTCGCTGTGCAGGCCCTCGGCCGCAAGCGCCGCCACGCCGCGCGCAAGCGCCGCATTGGCGCTGGCGGTAGCCGCCGCGAGGTATTCGTTCTGGCCGAGCGCGTAGTCCGCGCCCACGCCGATGAAGGGGTAGTTGTCGATCACGTGGATCAGCGTGATGCGACTGCCGAAGGCCAGCGCGAGGCCGCTGGCCTTGCTGACGGCGAGCATGGAAGTTTCGGAGCCGTCGATCGGAACCAGGATGTGATTGAACATGGCGGGACCTCGCTTTCGTTCGCAGACAGACACACGGCCCACATGGGGCCGGCCCCGAATTTAACCGCTGTTGCGCGCCGCAGGCTGTAGGACTGCCCCGCCGCCGGGTGAGTTCAATCCCCCTGGAAACCCTTGGCCCTGCAGGTGATCACGAGCGTGTCGCGCCAGCCTTCGCCGCCCTCTTCGAGCGGCTGGATGGGAGTCGACTCGTGGATCACGCGCGCGTCGTCGAGCACCAGCAGCGTCCACGGCTCGGTCATCGTGAAGCGTTCGCCGCGTCGGCCGTTGGCTTCGAACACGCGCGTCTCGCCGCCCTTGATGCCATGCCGGCCCACCAGCGCCACCGCCACCAGGTCCACGCCATCGCGGTGCGCGCCCTCGGGCGTCGGGCGGCCGATGCCGCCTGCGGTGTCGATGCGGAACTGGTGCGCTTCCACGTACCAGCGCTGCGCTTCGCCGCGCATCTCGCTGCTGGCCCTGCCGAGCTGCTGGAGCAGCCGCTGCCACACGGGCTGCGCGACGGTGGCCTCCAGCATCGGCGCAAACCAGCGCTGCATACCGCCGTGCAGCGCGTTGTATTCGACCGGCTGCCAGTGTGCGCGATGCGGCACCTGCGCCAGCGTGGCCTGTTCATCGGCATCGACCGTGAAACAGGCATGGCGGCGCGTACGGTAGCGGCCGCCGTCCTTCAGGTAGTCGTCGGGCGGAAGATTGTTCCAGTCGGCGTGCAGCGCTTCGAGCTGCGCGACCGGAACGCCGAGCCATTCGCCGACACCCTGCGGGCTCAGCACTGCATAGCCTTGCTCGCGCAGCGCTGCGGGCAGCTCGGCGGGAGCGATGAACGGGGGGGTGAATGCGGCCGTGGTCACTGGGCGCTGACCTTCACGTCCTTCCAGAACGCGACGCGGTCGCGGACGTCTTCGGCTTCGGGCTTCGGATCGGCGTAGTACCAGGCGGCGTCGGTGTTGAGTTCGCCGTTGACCAGCAGCGAGTAGTAGCTCGCGGTGCCCTTCCAGGGGCAGGTCGTCTTGTGATTGCTGAAGGTGACGACGTCGCGGTTGAGCGAGCTCATCGGGAAATAGTGATTGCCTTCGACGAGGACGGTGTCGTCGCTTTCGGCGATGGTTACGCCGTTCCAGGTTGCTTTCATGGGTTGCTCTCTCCAAGAGGTGCGGGGCGCTGGCGTTGTGGTGCCGCGCGGGGCTTGGGTATTGTGCCGTTGCTTGACCCTGGGGCCTTCTTCGGGGGGATATGAGCCCTATTGGCTGGTTTGTTTTCCGGGGCCGGGTCTCGGCCCGGCGGCCGACCTACTTTTCTTTGCTTCGCCAAAGAAACGTAGGCAAAAGAAAGGCGACCCTACTGTCTGTGTCCCTCCGCTTCGCTGCGGGCAACCTGCGGTGCTCGACGTAGGAGGGAGTCCGCAGAACTCGCTTCGCTCAAACAGCTGCGGCCCTTATCCCTCCTACGTCTGCGCTCCTCGGCGCAGCCAGAAGGGAGTTGGAAACCGAACAGGCCATCGCTGCGCTCGGCCACGCATTGAGGCCCCGCCACTCCAGCAGACCCTACGCTCCATTCCAAGCACAGCAGGCGCAAAGCGCCTGCTGTGCCTTGGTGGCCGAGCAACGCGATGGCCCGGGTGTTCCCCCTCCCCTCTGGCTGCGCCGAGGAGCGCAGCGTTTCGCGGATAAGGGCTCGCAGCTGTTTGAGCGAAGCGAGTTCTGCGAGACCCCGCGAAACGCGAGCACCGCAGGTTGCCCGTAGCGAAGCGGAGGGACGCAGACAGTGGGGTCGCCTTTTCTTTGCCTACTTTCTTTTGGCGAAGCAAAAGAAAGTAGGTCGCCCGCCGGGGCGAGTCCCGGCCCCGGAAAGCAAACAAACCAGCAAGCAGGAAACTAAGCCGCCAGCCAGTGCACGCTGAAGAGCCTCTCCGGATCCACCCAAACCGCCCCAGGCCGAAACCCCGCCCGAACAGCCAACGCCCTCAGCCCCTCGACAGTGAACTTGTGCGAGTACTCGGTATGAATAGTCTCGCCCTCCGCAAACTCAAAAGCCTCCCCGTTCAAGGAAACGCTCTGAGCCCGCCGGCTCACAAGATGCATCTCGATCCGCTGATGAGGCGCGTTGTAGAACGCCGCATGCGAAAAGCCATCAAGGTCGAAGTCCGCCTCCAGCTCCACATTCGCCCTCCGCAGCAGATTGAGATTGAACTCCCCCGTAACCCCTTGCGCATCGTTGTAAGCCGCATGCAGCCGCCCCGGATCCTTCACCAGATCCACGCCGATCAGCAGCCCACCCCCACGCAACATCCGAGCCGCCAGCTGCAAAAAGGCAAGCGCCTCGTCAGGCTCGAAATTCCCGATCGTCGACCCCGGAAAGAACCCCACCCGCCGCCCGGCCCCGGCCACGGGCGCAGGCAGTACCAGAGGCATCGTGTAGTCCGCGGCAATGGGCTGCACCACCAGCTCCGGATAGTCCGCCTTCAACCGCTCGGCAGCCGCTTCGAGATGCTCCCCGGAGATGTCGATGGGCAGATAGCGCTTAGGCGTCTCCAGCGCATCGAGCAGCAGCCGCACCTTGGTCAGCGACCCCGCTCCGAACTCCACGATCTCCGCATTCGGCCCGATCTGCCCGGCGATCTCCCCCGCGCACTCGCCAAGAATGCGCAGCTCGGTGCGCGTCGGGTAGTACTCCGGCAGCTCGCAGATGCGATCGAACAGCTGCGACCCCGCCGCGTCGTAAAAAAATTTCGGCGAAATGCTGCGCGGCGAGCGCGCCAGCCCCGCCTGCATCTCGCGGCCGAACTCCGACAGCGGCGTGCCGGCCGATGAAGAAGAAGCACGTGGCTTCTGCCGATCCTTCGCGGGCACGAAAGACAGCGAGGGCGAAGAAGTTGGATTGCGCATGATCAAAGGTCTTTCGCGAGCCGCAGCCCCGAGAACTGCCAGCGCGCCGCCGGCGGAAAGAAGTTGCGATAGCTGGGCCGCGTGTGCCCTGCCGGCGTGGCGACGCTGCCGCCGCGCAGCACCAGCTGCCCCACCATGAACTTGCCGTTGTATTCGGCCGCGATACCCGGCATCGGGCGAAAGCCCGGGTACGGGTCGTACGACGAGCGCGTCCACTGCCAGACGTGCCCCGTCATCTGCGAGATGCCGGGCGCATCGTGCGCGGCCTCCCATTCGAACTCCGTCGGCAACCGCGCACCGGCCCATTCGGCATACGCTGCGGCCTCATAGAAGCTGAGCTGCGACACCGGCGCCTCGGCCTCCATCGGCCGAACGCCGTGCAGGCCGAACACATGCCAGCCGCCGGCGTTCTGCGACGCGGAAGAGCCCGCGAAGCGCAGCCGCGGATCGTCCTGCGCCAGCCAGTACGCCGGATGCCGCCAGCCGTTCGCCTGCACGGCGGCCCAGCCGTCGGACAGCCACAGCTCGGGCCGCTGGTAGCCGCCATCGGCGATGAACTGCGCATAGTCGCCGCAGTTCACCAGCCGGTCGGCAATGGCGTAGGGCTGCAGCAGCGCGCGGTGCCGCGGCGTCTCGTTGTCGAAGGAAAAGCCTGCGCCGGCATGCCCCACCTCCACCACGCCGCCATGCTGCTCGATCCAGCGCATCGCGGGCGGCACGGCGGCCAGCCGCAGCGCGGGTCCGCTCGCGGACTTGCAGGCGGGCAGCATGGGGTTGCACGACAGCGCGTGCAGGATGTCGGTGAGCAGAAGCTCCTGGTGCTGCTGCTCGTGGTTCAGCCCGAGCGTGACGATGGGCTCGATCACGGACCAATCGGCAGCAGCCCCGCCCTCCTCCAGCAGCGCGACCACGGCCTCGTCCACGTGGCGGCGGTACTCGTGCACCTCGTCCAGCGAGGGCCGCGTCAGCAGGCCGCGCTGCGGGCGCGGATGGCGCGGGCCGAGCGCCTCGTAGTACGAGTTGAAGAGGTAAAGAAAACGCGGATCGAAGGGCTGGTAGCCGCCGGCATGCGGCTGCAGCAGCACGCTCTCGAAGAACCAGGTCGTGTGCGCGAGATGCCATTTGGTCGGGCTCGCGTCGGGCATCGACTGGATGCACTGGTCTTCGGCGGAAAGCGGGGCGGCAAGCGCGAGGCTCGTGGCGCGCACCTCGCGGAACCTGTCGCGCAGTGCGCCCGCCGCCTGAGTGATCGGCCGGGAAAGCGTCATGGGGTCTCCAGTCGGGTCAGCCGCAAGTTGTAGCCCATCCGGGTCGCGGCGGCACGTAGGACAAAACGCCGCGGGCCTGCCGCCGCGACTTCGGCAAAGAGCGCCAACGAGCGCAAAGGGCAGCCACTGTGGCACAAGATGCCGGGGCGTGCAGGGCGGCTGCGTATCATCCGTCGCATGCAAACGACCAACCCCTCGGGCAGGCCCAAAGTCGTCATCGTCGGCTGCGGATTCGGTGGACTCGAAGCCGCACGCAAGCTGCAGAGAGCCGACGTCGACGTGACGGTGATCGACAAGACCAACCACCACCTGTTCCAGCCGCTGCTGTACCAGGTGGCGACCGCCGGGCTCGCAGCTCCGTCGATCGCGGCGCCGGTGCGCTCGCTGTTCCGCAAGCAGCCGAACATCACGACGCTGCTGGGTGAAGTGACCGGCATCGATCCGGGCACCCGGTCGGTGCACCTGGCCAACGGCGACCGCGTGCCCTACGACCACCTGATCGTCGCGGCCGGCGCCACGCACAGCTACTTCGGGCACGATGAATGGTCGACCGTGGCGCCCGGGCTGAAGACGCTGGCGGATGCCTTCGACATCCGCCGCCGCGTGCTGCTGTCGTTCGAGAACGCCGAGATCACGGCCGACCTGGAACACCGCCGCGCCCTGCTCACCTTCGTGGTGATCGGCGCCGGCCCCACGGGCGTCGAGATGGCCGGCACGCTGGCCGAGATCGCCAAGCACACGCTGTCGGGCGAGTTCCGTCATATCGATCCGAGCAGCGCGCAGGTGCTGCTGGTCGAAGGCGGCCCGCGCGTGCTGCAGGCCATGCCCGAGTCGCTGAGCCAGAAGGCGCTGGAGCAGCTGGAAAAGCTGGGTGTCGAAGTGCGCCTGAACGCGCGCGTGACCTCCATCGACGCCGCCGGGCTCGAAGTGCAGACCGGCGGTGGCGCAGACGGTGCACCGGTCACCAGCTACCGAATCGATAGCAGCTGCGTGGTGTGGGCGGCAGGCGTGGCGGCCTCGCCGCTGGGCCGCATGCTGGGCACGGCCACTGGTGTCGAATGCGACCGCGCGGGCCGCATCAAGGTCGAGCCCGACCTGAGCCTGGCGGGCCACCCCGAGATCAGCGTGGTCGGCGACCTCGCCGCCGCCATGAGCCATGCGCCCGGCAAGCCGCCCAAGCCGGTGCCCGGCGTGTCGCCCGGCGCCAAGCAGGCCGGGCGCGCGGCGGCGGCCAACATCCTGCGCCGCATCGCGGGCCAGCCGACCGTGCCGTTCCGCTATGCCGACTACGGCAACCTCGCCACCATCGGACGCAACTCGGCCGTGGTCGACCTCGGCACGCCCTTCGGCCCGCTGCGTTTCAGCGGCCGGCTCGCATGGCTGTTCTGGCTGTTCGCGCATGCGTACTTCCTGATCGGATTTCGCAACCGCATCGTCGTGATGATGGACTGGGCCGGCGCGTACTGGAGCTTCCAGCGCAACGCGCGCGTAGTGGCCGACGTTCAGGGCAAGAGCGAATCCTGAGGGAGGAAGGCTGGCGATGCTGTCCTTCCTCGTGTGGATCGTCGCGCACGCAGCCGAGGCGCTGTTCTGCCTCTGGGTGTTGCGCTGGGGCGGTGCCGAGCGGCTCGAAGGCACTTTCGCCTCAGGCCTCATCAGCACCTTCGCGCCGCGCTGGAGCGTCGAGGGGCTGAAGCTGGCGGCGCTGATCCTGCTGTTCTTCTGTGCCGTCAGCTTCGCGGCGGGGCTTTTCGTGCCCTCGCTGCGATGCTGGGGAACCTGCTGAGGCGCGCGCGCCTTCAGGTTCAGGTCCCGATCACGCCGCCGTCGTTCTTCGTGATGGCGATGGTCGCCGAGCGCGGCCGGCCCGCACCATCGGGCCATTTCGACACGGCGAGCGGACGGTCGGGGTCGCTGCGCTCGTTGGCCGGCTCGCCCGGGTGCTGGATGTTGATGAACAGCGTGCGCAGGTCCGGCGTGGCCGTGAGGCCGGTGATCTCGCAGCCGGCCGGGCCGAGCAGGAAGCGGCGGATCTCGCCCTTGGTCGGGTCGCAGGCCAGCATCTGGTTGTTGGGCATGTTGGCGTACTCGCCCTTGCCCAGCGTGGAGGTCGACACGTCGGTCTCGATCCACAGCACGCCGCGCGCGTCGACCATCAGGCCGTCGGGGCTGCCGAAGGTGTCGCCCTTGATGTTGCCCTGCGCCTCGTAGCGCGTCTGCTTCGGGTCGCCTGCGAGCACGAGGTGGTTCCAGGCGAACTTGGTCGCGTCCAGGTCGCCGGTTTCCTTCCAGCGGATGATCTGGCCCATCGTGTTGTTGGAGCGCGGGTTGGCTGCGTCCATGAAGGGCTGGCCGGCACCGCCGCGGTTGCTGTTGTTGGTCAGCGTGCAGTAGACCTCCTTGGTGAGCGGGTCCACCGTGGTCCATTCGGGGCGGTCCATCTTCGTGGCGCCCAGCAGGTCGCTGGCCTGGCGCGCCTTGATGAGCACGTCGCCCTGCGTGACGAAGCCCTTGTCGGCCACGAGGCCGCCCTTGCCCTGCACCAGCGGCAGCCATTCGCCCGTACCGTCCACGTCGAAACGGGCCACGTACAGCGTGCCGTGGTCGAGCAGGTCGCGGTTGGCGGCGGCGCCGCCTGGCTTGACCGCGTCGCGGCTCACGAACTTGTAGATGTACTCGAAGCGGGAGTCCTCGCCCATGTAGATGACGGCGCGGCCGTCGTTGGTGAGCGCGGTGGCGGCGCCTTCGTGCGCGGCGCGGCCCAGCGCGGTGCGCTTGCGCGGCGTGGAGGTCGGGTCCTGCGGATCGATCTCGACCACCCAGCCGTAGCGGTTCGATTCGTTCGGGTGCTTCGACACGTCGAAGCGCGCCTCGTGCTCGTGCCAGCGGTACTTCGCGCCGTTGCCCTTCTTGATGCCCCAGCGCTTCTGGTGGGCGTCGGGCGTGTCGGTGCCCTCGAAGTAGTCGGCGAAGTTCTCTTCGCAGGTAAGGTAGGTACCCCACGGCGTGTGGCCGTTGGCGCAGTTGTTGAAGGTGCCCAGCACCTGCGTGCCCGAGGGGTCGGCGGCGGTGCGCAGCATGGCGTGGCCGGCGGCGGGGCCGGTCAGCGTCATCGGCGTGAGCGCGGTGACGCGACGGGCGAAACGCGAAGGCGCGAGCTGGGTCCACTTGCCGGCGCCGTCGCGCTGCAGCTCGATGACCGACACGCCGTGCGCGTTCATCGACTTGCGCACCTTCTCGGGCGTCCAGGTCTTCATGCCGTCGGCATGCAGCAGGCCGTCGTCGACGTATTCGTGGTTCAGCACCAGCAGGCCGCGGTTGGAGCCCTCGATCGGGAAGAAGGCCATGCCGTCGTGATGCATGCCGGCCTGCAGCGCCTGCTCTTCGGCGGTGTTGGATCCGTCGGTCTTGAAGGCGGGCATGGCGCCCGCGATGCCGGTCGGGTCGCCCCAACGGTAGAGCACCTGGGTGCTGTAGCCCTCGGGCACGACCACCGTGTCGACGGCCGCCATCGGCACGCTCTTGAAGCCGATGGCACGGCCCAGGCCGCTCACGTTGCCGCTGCTGCCGGTGGTAGCACAACCGGCCAGCGGGCCGAACAACCCGGCGATTGCGGCGGCAAGGCCGCCTTGCACGAGCATGCGCCGCTTCGGGTCGGACACTTCGTGGATCGTGGGGTTGGCGGAGGGGTTGGAGTCCTCCATCCGGGCAAAGTCCTTGGCCATGTTCTTGTCGTCGGGGGTTGGGGGAACCGGGGATGGTGTAGCCGGCCTGTGAACTCCGCGTGACAGGGGCCGCGCCCAACGGGCGGCGAGCGAAAGCTCAGAAGAACCCGCCCCAGTGTGGCTGAGCGTCGCGCTGGCGCTTGCGCCACTCCCAGGGCGGCGTCGGCCTGGGGTCGGCCCAGAGGCCCGCACGCCGGGCCTTGGCGGCGTCCTGCAGCTTGAACAGCCCGCCGCCGCGCTTGGTGGCGAGGCGGTTGTAGTCATACACCCAGGCCCAGCCGTCGGCCACCATGCGGCTGCCGGCGTCCTCGCCGTTGCAGCTCACGTCGGCCACGGTTCGGCCGTAGCGATCGGTGTCGATCTCGGTGATGAGCGCCTGCTCGGCGAAGCAGATGCTGCTGAGCGCCTGCCTGCTGCGCTGGCCGTAGGGCTGGGCTTTTTCCGGCGCGTCGATGGCGGCGATGCGCACCTTCACGCGCTCGTAGGCGCCGATGCGCCCGCAGCGGGCGGTGAGCGTGTCGCCGTCGCTGATGCCGACGACGAGGCAGTTGCGGGGTGCGGCCTGGGAAAGAAGGGGAAAGGCGAGGAGGAGAAGAAAACTGGAAAGCAGCGCGCGAAAGTGCATGAAGGAGCCGGAAAGACCTGGAGATTGGCAGAATCGCCAAACCGATCGAGGCTAAGTGATCCATGCGCCGGAAAGGATCGGGACACAGTTTTTTTCTTTCTTGCCTGCCTTCCCCTGGACGGCGCTTCGAAGGAGACCCCTCACATGCAGGAACCCACCCGGGACGACTGGTTTTTCGCGGCGAACGACGCCTGGGACGCCGGCGCGCACAAGAAGGCGCTGTCGCTGTTCCTCAAGGCCGCCGCCGCCGGCGAGACGCATGCGCTCAACAGCGTCGGCTACTTCCTCGACCACGGCATCGGCGTGAAGCAGGACAGCGCCGCCGCTCGCGTTTGGTACCGCAAGGCGGCAAAGGCCGGCGACGTCGCGGGCTGCGCCAACCTCGCCATCTGCTACCGCGACGAGGGCAACTTCCGCTGGGCCCGCTACTGGTTCGAACGCGCCTACGCCGGGGGCGACGGCGACGCTGCCCTCGAGCTGGGCCGCCTCTTCCTCTGGGAAGGCCCGCACAAGAACCACCGCAAGGTCGTCGACTACCTGACGAAGGCGGTGGCGGCGCAGTACGTCACGCCGAACGGAAGGGAAGAAGCCGGGAAGCTGCTGAAGTCGCTGGGCCGCAAGTGAAGTTTCCACGGTATGCGCTGACGCTCCTGGTGTCGCTCGCGGTTCTGGCTCTGATTGCACTCCAGCTCTGCATCGTCGAGCCCGGCGACCTCGCCCAGCCGGTATCCATCGACGAGGTGTCATTCCTCGCCGATGGCGGAACGCTGGTAGTAGAGCTGAAAGGCGCCAACGGCAAGCGCCTCTTCGCGATCCGCCAGGGGAGCCTTTACGTCGAGTCCGACAGGCAACCCATGGCCATCGGGTGCAGTTGCTTCGGTTTCCCCTACGCCAGGAATGTGGCACCCGGCGACGAACGCGAGCGCGCCGTTCAGACGTTGCTGGAGGGCTGGGTCACAGCCAATACAACCGCCGAAGATCGCGCTCGCATCGAGACCCGTTCGAACCTCGAGCAGATACCCGCCACGGCCTATGGCGTGCTCGAGATGCTGAACTGGATCAGGACGCGCAAATAGAACGAGAAGGACAAGGCAGGCGGGTGGGCGGCCTGCTGCCCGCCGATCTCACTTCGCCTCGCTCTCCGCCTCCTGCAGCAGCCTCCACATCACCTTCCCGCTCCCGCTCTTGGGCAGCGCGTCCACGAACTGCACCTTGCGGGGGATCTTGTAGACCGCCATGTTCTCGCGGCACCAGTCGATGATCTGCTGCTCTGTGGTGTCCTTGTGCGTGGCGCGCAGCACCACCACCGCCTTGACCGATTCGCCGCGGTAGTCGTCCCTGGTCGAGATGACGCAGGCTTCCTGGATCGCGGGGTGGCGGAACATCAGCAGCTCGACCTCGGCCGGCCACACCTTGAAGCCGCTCGCGTTGATCATGCGCTTGAGGCGGTCGGTGATGAAGAAGTAGCCGTCCTCGTCCATGCGGCCCATGTCGCCCGAGCGGAAGAAGCGCTTGCCCTCGAACTCGACGAAGGCTGCCGCCGTGGCGTCGGGGCGCTTCCAGTAGCCCTGGAACACCTCGGGGCCGTGGATGATGATCTCGCCCGATTCGCCGATGGGCATCTCTTTCAGCGTGTCGGGGTCGACCACGCGCGCGTCGGTGCTCATGAACGGAATGCCCAGGCACTGCTGCTTGGGGTGGTCCGACGGGTTGGTGTGCGAGGGCGCGGCGGTCTCGGTGAGGCCGTAGCCCTCCTGGTACTTCAGCCCGTACTGCTCGAAGAGGCGCTGCGCCACGGCCTGCGGCATGGCGGCGCCGCCGCCGCCGATGTAGTTCATGCTCGACAGGTCGTAGCTCGCAAAGTTCGGGCTGGCCATCAGGTCGATGACCATGGTCGGGATGTTGGTCCAGGCCGTGACCTTCCAGCGCGAGATGAGCCGGCCGGCCACGTCGCGGTCCCAGCGCGGCATGATGATCAGCGTGGCCGCCGCGAGGATGGCCGTGTGCATCATGCTCACCACGCCGGTGATGTGGAACATGGGCACCACGGCCAGCACCACCGCCTCCGAAGTCGACCCGCCCCACATCTGGCCGGCAAAGGCGTTGTGCATCAGGCTCGAATGGTGGTGGATGCAGCCCTTGGGCAGGCCGGTGGTGCCGCTGGTGTAAGGCAGCAGCGCCATGTCGTTGGCGCCCACGACGTGCTCGGGCGGCTGGTGGCCAGCCTCGAGCGCATCGGTCCAGGCGGTGACCTTGCCGCCTTCCAGCGCCGGCAGCGGATGGCGGGTGGTGAGCCACTCTTTCCAGGCGGGCGCCGGGGCGTCGTCGCCCGATGCGTCGGCGTCGAAGGCATCGGTGAACTGGGTCACGATCATGTGGGCCAGCCGCTGCTCGGGCGGCAGCGCATTGCTGGCCTTGGCCAGCTCGGGCGCCAGGTCGCCGGTGATGATGGCCACCCTGGCGTCCGGGTCGGTGATGTAGTGCTTGAGCTCCTCGGCCCGGTTCATCGGGTTGACCGGCACCACCACGGCGTTGGCGCGCAGGATCGCGAAATGCGCGATCACCAGCTGCGGGCAGTTCTGCATGTCCAGGATCACGCGGTCGCCGCGCTTCACGCCCAGCGCATGCAGCGCGCCGGCCAGCCGCTCGGCCTGGGCCGCGAACTCGCGGTAGCTGATCACGCGGCCGAAGAACACCAGCGCGGGCTTGTCGGGATAGCGTGCGGCCGAGGTGGCCAGGTTGTGCCAGAGCGAGGTGGCCGGGACGGTGATCGAGTGTGGAAGGCGCTTGGGCCAGAACTTGTGATGCGGGCGTTGTTGCATGGCTTGGACAGGAAGGTCGAACAGGGGCTTGCCCGCCAGCCTAAGCCGCCGCGTCCGCCGCTCCCATCGGGGAAGCCCCCGGGGGCGTCGCCTAGGTGACGCCATTTCTTCTCACATGCCCGGCCTTTTCCGGATGCGCCCTGCGACTACAGACACGGACCGCCTTCCGCGCGATACCTGCAGCCTCCCCCTCCATCCACCCCCTCACCCACCGAAGGAGCTTCCATGGCAGCAGAAAAGCACGCGAGCGTTCACTGGGAAGGCGCCGGCAAGACCGGCAAGGGCCTGGTCAGCACCGAGACCGGCGCCCTGAAGGACTACCCCTACGGCTTCGCCAGCCGCTTCGAGGACGACAAGCGCGGCACCAACCCCGAGGAAATCGTCGGCGCCGCGCATGCCGCCTGTCTCACGATGGCCTTCGCCTTCGCGTTGGAAAGGGAAGGCCTGGCGGCCACCAAGATCGACACCCGGGCGGCCGTGCGGCTGGCCAGGGATGGCGAGGGCTTCAAGATCGACCGCATCGCGCTCGAACTCGACGCCAGCGTGCCGAACCTCGACGAGGCGAAGTTCCAGCAGATCGCAGCCGCCGCCAAGGCCGGCTGCCCGCTGTCGAAGGCGCTGGCGAGCGTGCCCGAGATCACGCTGAAGGCCACGCTGGCCGGCTGAGGGCGCTGCCTATGATCGTCTCCTCACAGAAAAGAGGAGACGGATCATGAACAAGCCCATCCGGACCGCGCTCGCGGTTCTTTCCCTCGGCCTCGGCGCCACGGCGGCAACGGCCGCCTTTCCCGACAAGCCGATCAAGATCGTGATCGGCTTCCCGGCCGGCGGTCCGCTCGACCAGCACGCACGCCTGCTCACCGACAAGCTGCAGGCCGTGCTGGGCCAGCCGCTGATCGTCGACTACAAGCCCGGCGCGGGCGGCTCGGTGGGCGCCGACGCGGTCGCCAAGAGCCCGGCCGACGGCTACACGCTGATGCTGGCGAACACCGGCGTGGCGGTGATCAACGGCGCGCTCTACAGCAAGCTGCCCTACAACACGCAGCGCGACTTCGTGCCTATCGCGCGCACCGCCATGCAGCCGCTGGCGCTGCTGGTCACACCGAAGCTGCCGGTGCAGAACCTGAAGCAGTTCATTGACTACACCAAGGCGCGGCCCGGCCAGGTCAACTACGGCTCGGCGGGCAACGGCGGCATCAGCCACCTGGTGCCCGAGATGTTCAAGACCGCGACCGGCATCTTCATGGTGCACATCCCCTATCGCGGCAGCGCGCCGGCCTTCACCGACCTGATGGGCGGGCAGGTGCAGTTCATGGCCGAGTCGATCCCGCAGGCGGCCAACTATCACAAGCAGGGCAAGGTGCGCGCGCTGGCCGTGACCAGCCGCGAGCGCAACCCCGCCCTGCCCGACATCCCGACCGTGATCGAGTCGGGCGTCAAGGGTTTCGAGGTGGTGGGCTTCTACGGCTTCCTCGCGCCGAAGGACACGCCGAAGGACGTGGTTGCCAAACTGAGCGATGCCTTCAAGCAGGTGCTCAACAGCCCCGAGGTGCGCGAGCGCATGGTGAGCCAGGGCGCCGACCCGGCCTTCCTGGGCAGCGAGGATTTCGCGCGCTTCCTGGCAACGGAAACGCCGCGCTGGGAAAAGGCGGTGAAGGCATCCGGCGCGCGGATGGACTGAGCCACCGGACGGGGTTCAGGGCGGCGTGGCCGCGTGCCGCTCCAGTTGGGCGCGATCCAGCAGCTCGATGCTGCGGTAGCGCACGCGCAGCGTGCCGTCTTCCTCCCACAGCTTGAGCTGCCGGTTCACGCTCTGGCGCGACACGCCGAGCATGAACGACAGGTCTTCCTGCGACACGCCCAGCAGCGTGCCGCCGCCCTCGCCCGTGCCCTCCGCGCGCGCGTCCAGCGTGAGCAGGCGGTGCGCGAGCCGCACCGGCAGCGGCATCAGGATCACGTCGTCGATCCACGCCAGCGCCTGCCGCAGCCGCAGGCACACCAGCCGCGTGAAGGCCATGTGCACGTCGGGATGCTCGGCCACGAGGCGATGGAAATCGGCCGCCGCGACCACCGCCATCTCGGTGGTATCGACCGCGCAGGTGTCGTAGACGCGCTCGCGCCCCACCAGCAGCGACACCTCACCAAACCAGTGGCCGGGCTCGAGCATCGCGATCACCGCCTCGCGCCCGCCCGGCGCCACCACGCTCACGCGCAGCGACCCGGCGACCACGCCGAAGAGTGCATCGGGCGACGAGCCCTTGTGGAAGAGCGATTCGCCGCGCGCCAGCGTGCGCCGGTGCGCCACCGCGAGCAGGCGCTGCTGCACGTCTTCGGCCAGCCGCATGTCGCCGTTGTGCACCGGCGAAGGCTGCGCGTCCGGCGGCGTGTCGGGAGATGAAGGGGGCGTGCGTGGCATCGCGGGTTTGTCCGTAGCGGCGATTGCCAACACCGGACAGTCTTGTTTCAGGGGCGTGCCGATAGTACGCAGCGAGCCCGGGCCGGCGCATTCGCGCCAACCCGATGTCAGCAGCCTTCCTGTCACATGGAGCACACCCCGATGAGCAACGACAACACCCCACGCACCGAACTCCAGGCCCGCCGCGAGCGCCTCGTGCTCGACCACTTCGCCGACGAGACCCGGCAGGACTTCGATGCGGTGCTCGGCACCTTCCCGCATCCGCACTACGAGCTGATTCCCAGCGGTGAAGTGCACGACGGCATGGCCGAGGTACGCCAGTACTACATCGACACGCGCCGCGCCTTTCCGGACCAGCGCCACGAGATCATCCAGCTGCGCCACGCCGACGATTCGGTGGTGGTCGAGTTCTGGCTGCTCGGCACGCACAAGGGGCCGCTCAAGGGCCTGCCTCCCACCGGCAACAGCTTCCGCTGCCGCATGAACGCCTTCTTCATCTTCGAGGGCGACCGGCTGGTGTGCGAGCGCGTGTACTTCGACACGCTGACGATGCTGCGGCAGTTGCTGGCCGGCGTGCCCGCGGAGCACGTCGCCGCGCTGGTCGGCGGGCTGCTGGGCCAGCCGGCCGCCGCGCGCGCACCCGAGACGGCGGCCGCATGAGCGCGCTGCGCGGCGACGCGCTCGCGGGCCGGCATGCCATCGTGACAGGCGGTGCGCGCGGCATCGGGCTGGCGATCGCGCGGCGATACCTCGCGGCCGGCGCGAGCGTCGCGCTGTGGGATCTCGATGCATCGATGCTGGCAAATGAGTTGCAGACGCTCGCGCCACTGGGCACCGCCATCTCGGCGGTCGTCGACGTGCGCGACGAAGAGCAGATCGCCGGCGCGGCTGCCCAGTCGCAGGAGCGCTTCGGCGGCATCGACATCCTCGTCAACAACGCCGGCGTGCTGGGTCCGACGGTTCAGGCCTGGGAGCACACGCCCGCGCAGTGGCGCAACGTGCTCGATGTCAACCTGACTGGTGCGTGGCTGTGCTGCCGCGCAGTCGCGCCGGTGATGCTCGCCCGGCGGCGCGGTCGCATCGTCAACATCGCCTCTGTTGCGGGCAAGGAGGGCAACGGCTTCAACGCCGCGTACTCCGCCTCGAAGGCCGGGCTCATCTCGCTCACCAAGTCGCTCGGCAAGGAGCTGGCTTCTTCGGGTGTGCTGGTGAACTGCATCACGCCCTCGGCCGCCGACACCGAAGTGTTCGCGGCCGTGCCCGCCGAACACCGCGAACAGCTGCGCACCGCCCTGCTCTCGCGCGTGCCCATGGCGCGCTTCGTCGAGGTCGACGAAGTGGCGGCCATGGCCGCGTGGCTCGCGTCGGACGACTGCTCGTTCAGCACCGGTGCCGTGTTCGACATCTCGGGCGGCCGCTCGACGTACTGAGAGCCTGCGCGCCAAAAGCCAAGGAGAACCACCCATGACCCGAGACCCCGAACCCACCGGCTTCGCACAACTGGCGGATTTCGACGACACCCGCGACGCCGCCATGCCGCAAGACCGCCTGCGCGCCATCCGCCGCGCCGCCGAAGCCCTGCGCGAACGCCTGCTCGATGCGCCGCCCGTGCGCTTCGCGCGCAGCTTCAACCTGCTGCGCATTCCGTACCCCGCGTGGTTCGCCTTCACCGGCGTGTACTCGCAGCAGCTGCTCAAGCCGCACATGGTGCACCTGCTGGCGCGCACCGTGCTGATCCAGTACGACGACTTCGAGGGCCGGCTGCGCACGCTGCTGTTCACGCCGGCCGACTTCGAGGCCGGCAACGAGACGCCCTACTTCAAGCGCCTGAGCGAGCAGACGCCGAAATTCCTGCACAAGGCAATCGCGCCGGTCTACCAGACCGTGCCGCAGGCGCTGGCAAGCTGCGGTATCGCGCCGGAGCAAGTCGACTACATCACCTACGACCACCTGCACACGCAGGACATGCGCCGCTGGCTCGGCAATGCCGGCACGCCGGGCATGCTGCCGAACGCGAAGCTGCTGGTACACCGCCAGGAACTCGCCAGCGTGCAGGGCCTGTTGCCGGTGCAGGCCGAGTGGTACTGCCCGCACGGCCTCGACGGCATTCCGGCCGGGCGCATCGTGCCCTTCGACGGCAGCATCCAGCTCGGGCGCGGACTGGCGCTGGTGCACACGCCGGGCCACACCGAGGGCAACCATTCGCTGGTCTACCGCACCGGCGACGGCCTGCGCGTGAGCAGCGAGAACGGCGTGTCGGCCGACAGCTGGGCGCCACTGCAGTCGCGGCACAACGGCATACGCCGCTATGCCAAGGCCACCGGCGCGGAGGTGATCCTCAACGGCAACACGCAGGAGAGCAGCAACGACCAGTACCTGTCGATGGTGCTGGAGAAGACGCTCGCCGGCACCTCGGCCGCGCATGGCTTCAGCAACGTGGTGCCTTCGGCGGAATGCACGCCGCACTGGCTCTTTCCGGGCGCACCCACCAGCCACCTGTGGGGCGAGACCAGCCACGGCACGCCCACCGTCGCCTGACGCCGATCAGAAGAACGAAGGAGACAAATCGATGAACACCGCCGCCCTCGATGCCGCCGACGCGCGCTCGCCGGACACCACGGCCGACGCAAGCTCGCGCGACGACGCCGCCCTCTTCCGCAAGATCACCTGGCGCCTGATGCCGCTGCTGTGCGCCTGCTACGTGCTGAACTACCTGGACCGCACCAACGTCGGCTACGCGCAGCTGCAGATGAAGGACCAGCTGGGCTTCAGCGACGCCGTGTTCGGCCTGGGCGCGGGCATCTTCTTCATCGGCTACGCGGTGTTCGAGATTCCGAGCAACCTGATGCTCGCGAAGATCGGCGTGCGCGCGACGCTGCTGCGCATCATGGGCCTGTGGGGGCTGGCCTCGGCGGCGATGATGTTCGCGACCACGCCCACGCAGTTCTACGTGCTGCGCTTTCTCATCGGCGTGTTCGAGGCGGGCTTCGCGCCGGGCGTGCTGTTCTACCTGACGCTGTGGTTCCCCTCGCACCGCCGCGCGCAGGCCACTGCGCTCTTCTTCATGGCCTTCGGCGCGGCGCCCATCGTGGCCGGGCCGATCGCCGGGCTCACGATGACCTACCTCGACGGCGTGCTGTCGCTGCGCGGCTGGCAGTGGCTGTTCCTGCTCGAAGGGCTGCCGAGCGTGCTGCTGGGCGTGGCGGCCTTCCGCTGGCTGTCGAACAGTCCGGCGCAGGCGGCCTGGCTGTCGGGCGCCGAGAAACAGCGCATCGCGCGCCTGCTGGCCGAGGACCAGGCCGCGCACGGCGCCGCCGGGCGCCACACCTTCGGCGCGGCGATGCGCGACGGCCGGGTCTGGCTGATCGGCTTCATGTCCTTCCTGATCATCCTGGGCATCTACGCGCTGTCGTTCTGGCAGCCCACGATCCTGAAGTCGATGGGGCTGAGCGTGCTGCAGATCGGCTTCTACTCGGTGATTCCGGCGGTGGCGGGCATCGCGGCCAATATCGTCGTGGGACGGCGTTCGGACCGGCGCAAGGAGCGCCGCTGGCACTTCGCGCTGAGCGCCGTCGTCGGCGCGGCCGGACTGGCGCTGACCACGCTCTTCATGCACAACGCCATCGCGGCCGTGCTGTGCCTGTCTCTCGCGGCCATGGGCATCTCGGCGGCGTTCACCGTGCTCTGGTCGGTGCCGGGCAACTTCATGTCGAAGAGCGCGGCCGCGGCGGGCATCGCGCTCATCAGCACCATCGGCGGCAGTGCGGGGCTGGTGGCACCGATGATGGTCGGCTGGCTCAAGACGCTGACGGGCAGCTTCACGCCCAGCCTCCATGTGCTGAGCGGGGCGCTGGTGCTGTCGGCATTGCTCATGCTTGTGGCACTGCCGGCCAGCGCGCTGGGTCGCCCACGGCACTGAAGCGGCGCATTCCGCAGGGGCCCCGCACCGGGGCCGCGCTCCATTCAGGTGCGCAAAGCTTGCATACCAGTTGGCACAGAAGCTGCTGGTATGCAGACCCATGGCCATCTCCGCATCCGAAATCAGTGCACGCATCGTCGAGGCGGTGATGGCGCAGAAGCTCGCGCCGGGTTCGCGCCTGGGTGAGCAGCAGCTGGCGATGCTGTTCGACTGCAGCCGCACCATCGTGCGCGAGGCGCTCACGCGGCTGGCGGCGCGCGGCATCGTCACGGTGAGCGCGCGGCGCGGCTGGTTCGTCATCGAGCCCTCGCAGGACGAGGCGCGCGAGGCCTTCGAGGCGCGGCGCGTGATCGAACTGGGCCTGATCCGCAGCGCGGGCAGCAACGGCAAGATCGAGAAGACCGCCCTGCGCCAGCTGAAGGCGCACCTGCAGCGTGAAAAGGCTGCACTGAAAGAGAGCGACGTCGGCAACCGCAGCTTCCTGCTGGGCGACTTCCACGTGTGCCTGGCCGAATGCCTGGGCAACACGCTGCTGGCCGACACGCTGCGCGACTACACGGCGCGCACCACGCTGATCGCCATGCTCTACCAGTCCACGCACGACGCGGTGCAGTCCTGCGAGGACCACGTGCAGATCGTCGCGGCACTGGAGCGCGGCGACCACGCCGCCGCCGAGGCGCTGATGGCCGAGCATATCGGCACGGTGCAGTCGGCCCTTCGCGTTCAGGCACCCACCGATCCGCTGGCCCAGCTGCGCGACGCGCTGGCGCCGCTGCAGAACACGGCCGCCGCCGCTGCGCCCGCCACACCCAAGGGCAAGCGCCGCAAGCCCGGTGCGCCCCCCGATTCCGATTCTTCGACTTACCTAGGAGCCCTGCTATGACCTTCTCTGCATCCAAACGCCGCGTCGCCCTCGCGCTCGCTTCCGCCGCCATGCTGGCCTCGGCCGGCGCCGCGCACGCCCAGAACGCGCTGGACAACGTGCTCAAGGCCAAGACCATCAAGATCGCCGTGCCCACCGACTACCCGCCCTACGGCTCGGTCGACAAGAACATGAAGCCGCAGGGCCTCGACGTGGAGATGGCCGAGCTCATCGGCGCCAAGCTCGGCGTGAAGGTCGAGCTGGTGCCCGTGACCAGCGCCAACCGCATCCCGTACCTGCAGACCCGGAAGGCCGACCTCGTGATCTCCACGCTGGGCAAGAACGCCGAGCGCGAGAAGGTGATCGATTTCTCGTCGGCCTACGCTCCCTTCTTCCAGGCCGTGTACGCCGCCAAGAGCATGAAGCTCACCAGCTTCGCCGAGATGGCCGGCAAGACCGTTGCCGTGACGCGCGGCGCGATGGAAGACCAGGAACTGAACAAGGTCGCGCCGCCGAACGTCGACTATCGCCGCTTCGAGGACAACAACGCGACCATCGCGGCCTTCGTGGCCGGCCAGACGCAGACCCTCGCGACCAGCGCCGCGGTCGCCGGCGACATGCTCGCCAAGAACCCGAAGGTGAGCGCCGAGTTCAAGCTGCTGCTGAAGGACAGCCCCTGCTTCGTCGGCATCGCCAAGGGCGAGACCGCGCTGAAGACCAAGGTCAACGAGATCATCGCGGCAGCCAAGAAGGACGGCACGCTGGACGCCATGTCGAAGAAGTGGCTGGGCAAGGCCGCCGGCGACCTTCCCGTCTGAACGGGCACTCCCCCATGCTTCGCGCACTTCGTGTCGCTGCGCACACCCCCTCGCCGGGGGCAACGCCTGCGGCCCGGCGAAGCCGGTTCCGCGGCGTTCCACGAACAGACTGACCTATGAACATCGAGTTTGATTTCGGTGCGGTGCTCTCCGAGTGGCCGCTGCTGCTTCGCGGCGTGGCGTGGACCGTCGGCCTGACCGCCGTGGGCACCGTGCTGGGCATGATCGTCGGCACTTTCTGCGCATGGGCGCGGGCCGATGGCCCGAAGTGGCTGCGCGCCATCGTGGGTACGTACGTGGAGCTGATCCGCAACACGCCCTTCATCGTGCAGCTGTTCTTCATCTTCTTCGGGCTGCCGGCGGCGGGTGTCAAGCTCACGCCGGAGGTGGCCTCGGTGATCGCAATGGTGCTGAACCTCGGCGCCTACTCCACCGAGATCATCCGCGCCGGCATCGAGGCCACGCCCAAGGGGCAGATCGAAGCGGCCGTGAGCCTGGCGCTGAGCAAGTCGCAGGTGTTCCTGCGCGTGGTGCTGCCGCCGGCGCTGAAGAAGGTGTGGCCCGCGATGGTGAGCCAGATCGTCATCGTGATGCTGGGCTCTGCCGTGTGCGGGCAGATCTCCACCGAGGAACTGAGCTACGCGGCCAACCTGATCCAGAGTCGCAACTTCCGCGCCTTCGAGGCTTTCATCGTCGCCACGCTGATCTACCTGGCGCTGTCGGTGGCGCTGCGGCGGCTGCTCGACTGGGCGGGACCGAAGTTCTTCTTCGGCCGCTGACCGAACGAACACGGGTTCCCTCACCATGGCTGACTTTTCTCTCTGGGACATCCTGCGCAACCTGTTGCTGGCGCTGCGCTGGACCGTCGTGCTCTCGCTCATCGCCTTCATCGGCGGCGGCATCGTGGGCGCGCTGCTGCTGTTCCTGCGGCTGCGCGGCGGCAAGGCGATCGGCAGGGTCGTGGGCCTGTACGTGCAGCTCTTCCAGGGCACGCCGCTGCTGATGCAGCTGTTCCTGGCCTACTTCGGCATCGCCCTCTTCGGCATCGATGTGTCGGCGTGGACCGCCGCCAGCGTGGCGCTCACGCTCTACACCAGCGCCTTCCTCACCGAGATCTGGCGCGGCTGCGTGGCCTCGATCCCGAAGGGGCAGTGGGAAGCATCGGGCAGCCTCGCGCTGAGCTTCGGCGAGCAGCTTCGCCACGTGATCCTGCCGCAGGCCGTGAAGATCGCCATCGCTCCCACCGTGGGTTTCCTGGTGCAGGTCATCAAGGGCACGGCGCTCGCGTCGGTGATCGGCTTCGTCGAACTCACCAAGGCCGGCAGCATGATTTCGAACGCCACTTTCCAGCCTTTCGTGGTGTTCAGCTGCGTGGCCCTGCTTTATTTCGTGCTGTGCTTCCCCGTGAGCCTGTACGCCAAGAACCTCGAGAGGAAATCCCATGGCCGCCGTACTTGAAACGCAACAACAGCCCGCCACCTCGGTGGGCGCCCCCATCGTGCGCATCACCGCGCTGCGCAAGTCCTACGGCACCAACGAAGTATTGAAGGGCATCGACCTCGACGTGAAGCGCGGCGAGGTGATCGCCATCATCGGCAAGAGCGGCTCGGGAAAGAGCACGCTGCTGCGCTGCGTCAACGGGCTGGAAGTGTTCCAGGAAGGCTCGCTCACGGTCGACGGCAAGCCCCTGCTGCACGAGAGCGCGATGGCCATGCGCGAGTTGCGCCAGCGCGTGGGCATGATCTTCCAGGGCTTCAACCTGTTTCCGCATCTCACGGTCGGCAAGAACGTGATGCTCGCGCCCACGCTGGTGAAGAAGCGCAGCAGCCTGGAGGCCGCCTCGCAGGCGCGCAAGCTGCTCACGCGCGTGGGCCTGGCCGAGAAGTTCGACGCCATGCCCGACCAGCTTTCGGGCGGCCAGCAGCAGCGCGTGGCCATCGCCCGTGCGTTGGCGATGGAGCCGGCCGTGCTGCTGTGCGACGAGATCACATCGGCGCTCGACCCCGAGCTGGTTGGCGAGGTGCTGCGCGTGGTGGAGTCGCTGGCCGACGAGGGCATGACGCTGCTGATGGTGACGCACGAGATGAGCTTTGCGCGCAAGGTCAGCGACCGCGTGATCTTCATGCACCAGGGCCGCGTGCACGAGATGGGGCCGCCGGCGGAGCTGTTCGGCAATCCGCAGACGGCGGAGCTCAAGCAGTTCCTGTCGTCGCTGCATGACTGAGCGGGCCGTCGGCCTGGGCTATCCTCTGCCCGTGGCCTGCCTGTACATCGCGCCGATCATTCGCATCATTCCGAAAGGGATGGTGGGTTAGCGCGCAGCGTCACAAGCACACGCCACACGACCCGCCCCGAGAGGCGGGTTTTTCGTTTCCCGGGGCGCTTCTTCAAGACCGAACCTTCAGGAGAAACGAATTGACTGCCCCATCCACACCCGTGCTTCACATGGTCTGCGGCAAGATCGGCGCCGGCAAGTCCACGCTCACGCGGCAGCTGGCGGCGATGCCCGGCACGGTGCTGATCAGCGAGGACTCGTGGCTCGCCGCGCTCTACCCCGGCGAGATCCGTGAACTGCCCGACTACGTGCGTTGCGCCGGCCGGCTGAAGCAGGCAATGGCGCCCCATGTGGCCGAGCTGCTCGGGGCCGGCGTGTCGGTGGTGCTCGACTTTCCCGCCAACACCGTGGCCAGCCGCCGGTGGATGCGCGGCATCTTCGAGACGGCCGGCGCGGCGCACAGGCTGCACTTCCTCGACGTGCCCGACGCGGTCTGCAAGGAGCGCCTGCGCGCGCGCAACGCGAGCGGCACGCATCCCTTCGAGACGACGGACGAGCAGTTCGACCTGATCACCAGCCACTTCGCCGCGCCCTCGCCGGAAGAGGGCTTCGACGTGATCAGGCATGCCTGAGGCATGGCTATGCTCATGCCCCCATGCAGATCGAACAAGCTAGGCCCTCCGAAGCAACCACCGTCGCGGCCGTGTTGAACGAAGCCGCCCGATGGATCGCCGCCGAGGGCCGTCCGCTGTGGTCGGGAGCGGAGATTGCCCTCGAACGCATCCAGCGCGACACCGACGCCGGCAGCTACTTCATCGCGCGCAGCAATGGCGAGGTGGCCGGCGTCGTGCGGCTCGACCTCGAGGATCCGAACTTCTGGCCCGAGGTCGAAGCCGGTACCTCGCTTTACGTGCACAAGCTCGCCGTCAACCGCGCGCATGCCGGGCAAGGCGTGCCGCTGCAACTGCTGGACTTCGCACGCGAGCGCACCCGCAGCCTGGGGCGCCCCTTCCTGCGGCTGGACTGCATGGCCGACCGCGCGCCGCTGCGCGCGCTGTACGAGCGATTCGGCTTCTCGCTGCACAGCGTGATCCGCAAGGGCGAGTGGTCCTTCGCCCGCTATGAGCTTCCGGTTCAGTCGTCCGGCGACTCGTCTTCCTGAGCCGCGGGCTCGGGCAGTTGCACGGCCCACCAAAGCTTGCCCGTCACCCAGTGCCGCTCGAGGCCGGGCGGTGGCGCGGAGTTCTCGTCGCCCACCCACAGCACGCCGTGCCGCCGGATCTGCGCAACGCTCAGCCATGGGCTGGCCGTCATGTCGCCGTCGAGCAGGACCAGCGGCCGCTCGGGCATGCGCAGCGCGAAGGCGCTCGCGATCCGCGCCGACCCGGCGACGATCCTGACCGGACCGCCGAGCACTGCACGCGCGGGCGGCCCGATGCGCTGCGCGAAATGCTCCGAACGAAAACCGGCGGACCGGCTCTTCGACAGGCCCAGGCCGCTCATCGGCGACATCACCCAGGTCATTGCAAACAGCAGGATCTGGACCGCAAGAAAACCGGTGACGGCGTCGCGCCGCTCGATGCGATGCCACCGGCCCGTGGGAAGAAAGAGCATCAGCGCTGCGCAGGTGAAGGACATGAAGGCCGTCCCCCACTGGAACTGGAGATCGGCGCCGGTCGCGAGGCCGATCACCACGATCGTCAACAGCGGCAACAGGCCCCAGATGAGAAGGAAGACCCGGGCGTCCGGGCCGATGACGGGGACCGGGTCGGACGATGCGGGCATGGTCTCGCGCCTCGTCTTCCACAGCAGCCCGGCCGCCAGCAGCAGCGCGGGACTCAGCCGGTTGCACTGGTCGGCCAGCCAGTGAACCGCGTGGGCCGCGCGCTGCGCGCAGGCCATCGCGGCGCCCAGCGAGGTATGGGCCGCGTAGCGGAACGGAAGGAAATCATTCGCCACCAGCCACCAGAGATGGGGCGCGAAGACCACGGCCGCGACCATCGCGGCGTTCAGCAGGCCGCGCAGGTGCAGCGGGTCACGCCAGCCACGCTGCGCGAGCCAGAAGGCGATGACGCAGAAGGCCGCCAGCACGACCTGGTACTTGGCCAGCGCGCCGAGCCCGAGCATGAGCCCCAGCGCGAGCCAGGCCCTGGGCGAACGGTCCGCGAAGGCGCGCCAGCAGAACCACGCGGCCGCCGCCACGAACAGCAGCAGCACGGTGTTGTGGTTGTAGAAGTTGGTGCGCCCGCTGTAGTAGGTGACGCTCAGCGAGCCGAGCATGGCCAGCGCCGCGAAATGATTGCCGGCCAGCTCGCGCACCAGCCGCCACGAAATCAGCAGCGCCCCCGAGATGACCAGCGCGCCAGCGGCGCTTACCACCCATTCGTGAATGCCGAAGAGCTGGACCAGCGGCCAGATCATCATGGTGGGCAAGGGCGGATGCTTGTGGTAGCCCCACTCGATGGAGCGCACCCAGATGAGCTGCTCGACCGAATCCGTCGGTGGCGACCAACTCAGGGCCATGAGCACCGAGACCCAGGCGACGGCCCAGACCGCCATCCAGGCCACGGCATCGGGCAGGTGGGCGTTGGCGGACCGGCATGGCGACGATGCCGGCGCATCGCGAGATTCCAGGTCCGTCGGGCGACCGAGAGCATCCCCGGAGCTGTCGGGTTGAAGCAGCATGAAAAGCATCCGTGTGAGGAGGGAAACGGGCAGGCGTCGGGGCCGCCCTGTCGCTCGCATGGGTTGCATTTCCGCTGCGCAGGAAATGCTGCCTGGTGCGCACGTCGAATATAAGCAGTATTTACTACAAGTCTTTGCAATTCGACAAAAAACTTTACCTGCCGTTTATAAATCACGCCAATCCTTTCCTGGCGCGAGGGAGCCTGCTGCTCCTGTGGCAAGCTCATGAAAGTATGAACATCCGCACCCCGTCCCCCACCGCCCGCCGCCGGGTGCTCCGCGCGTTGCTGGGCGCTGCGGCCCTGCAGGCGCCCTTCGCGGCGCTGGCCGGCTTCAATTTCTTCACCAGCGAATACACCGCCAGCCGCGACGAGCTGCAGGCGCAGATCGCCAAGCGATTCCCGGTGGCCGAGCGCTACGCCGAAATCTTCATGGTCGGGCTGCGCGATCCGCAGCTCGGCCTGAACGCGCAGGCCAACCGCGCAGCCATCACCGCCACCCTGACCATCGCGAGCCCGCTGCTGGCGGCCTCGCCGGTGCAGGGCGTGGTGTCGGTCAGCAGCGCGTTGCGATACGACGTCACCGCCCGAGCCCTGCGGCTCGACCAGCCCAAGGCCGAGCGGCTGGAACTGCAGGGCATCGAGGGGCGCGACGCCGAGCGGCTGCAGAAGATCGGTGCCGTGGTCGCGCAGGAACTGCTGCAGGGCCAGGTGCTGCGCAGCTTCACGGCCGACGAACTCACGGTCGGACGCAAGACCTACGAGATCGGCGACATCACGGTGCAGGACAACGGGATCAAGGTGCAACTCAAATGAAGAAATACACACTCCTGGCCTCCGCCCTGCTTCTTGCCGGCTGCGCCGCCATCGCGCCCACGGCAAGGCAGCACTTCGACCTGGAGGCCCACCGCGGCGGACGCGGGCTGGCGCCCGAGAACACGCTGGCCGCGTTCTCCAATGCCGTCGACATGGGCGTGACCACGCTGGAGCTCGACATCGGCCTCACGGCCGACGGCGTTGTCGTGATCTCGCACGACACCTCGCTCAACCCCGACCACACGCGCGACGCGGGCGGCGCATGGCTGGCGCCGAAGAGCGGCGCCCCGATCCGCTCGCTCACGCTGGCGCAACTGCAACGCTATGACGTGGGCCGCATCAATCCGGCCAGCAACTACGGCAAGCAGTTCGCGCTGCAGATACCGCGCGACGGCGAGCGCATTCCCACACTGGCGGCGCTCTTCGCGCAGGTGCAGGCGCGTGGCGCCGACGCGGCCACGGTGCGCTTCAACATCGAGACCAAGATCGACCCGTCGAAGCCCGACGAGACCGCCGCGCCCGAGCCGATGGTGCGCGCGCTGCTCGCCGAGATCGACAAGGCGAAGATGGCCGACCGCGTGACCATCCAGAGCTTCGACTGGCGCACGCTGACGCTGGTCGGCAAGCTCGCGCCGCAGCTGCCGCGCGCCTATCTCACAACGCCCCGCACGCTGAAGGACAAGAGCTGGACCGATGGCTTCGACCTGGCCAGCTTCGCCTCGGTGCCGCAGATGGTCAGGGCTGCGTCGGCCAACGCGCCGAGTCCGGTGATCTGGTCGCCGGCCTTCGCCGACCTGACGCCGGAAGTCATCAGGGAAGCGCAGAAGATCGGCATGAAGGTGCTGCCCTGGACCGTGAACCAGCGCGCCGACATGCAGCGCCTGATGGACTGGGGCGCAGACGGGATCATCACCGACTACCCCGACATCCTGCGCGACCTGATGCGCGAGCGCGGGCTGTCGCTGCCGCCGCCCGGCAAGAGCAGCCAGTCATGAGCGCCGCGCTGCAACTCGACGCCATCGCCGCGCGCGTCGCGGCCCTGCGCGACGGCGGCGGATCGATCACCACGCTGTCGAACGAGGCGCGCACCAGCACCGAGCTGCTGGGCGCCCTGCCCCCGCGCTACGGCGAGGTGCTGCTGAACCTGCTCGACCGGCTGGAGTCGGGCGCGCTCTTCAGCGAGGAGAGCTGCTCCTTCAGCCAGAAGGACCTGCTCGACAACCTGCAGGTGTGGGCCGACAAGGCCCGGAGCCAGCTGGTGCCTTGAAGCCCCGGTTTATCATTTCGCCCCATGCGCACCCTGCTGCTCGCCATCATGATCGTCCTGCTGCCCGTTCGCGGCTGGCTCGGCGATGCCATGGCGGTCGAGATGGTGCGGCATTCGCTGCCGGCGGTTGCGGCGGCATCCATGGCGACCGCGGCGGCCGAAGCCCATTGCCACGAGGCGATGGAGGCCGGCGACAGCGGCATGAGCATGGACATGTCCTCGCATGGCGACAGCCATGACGGCAACAGTTCCGATCACTCTGATCACCAAGGCTGCGGCACCTGCACCGCATGCCAGGTCTGTCACACGGTGGCGCTGGGCGGCCTGCCCCTTGCCGACGCCGTGAATGACGCCCCCCGCATGCAGCCCACGGCGCATGCGGCGCGCTTCGTCAGCGCGGAGCCCGTTTCGGGCCTGAAACCACCCATTTCCTGATCTCCCTGCCCGTAGTCCGTCCGCAGTGAGCCCGTTCCGGCTCGCGGCGTCCGTCGTATTGCTCATGGAGATCGAGCGTGAAATCCCTTGTCAGCCGGCAGCCCGCCGGCACCCATCGCTATCGGAGGCGTAGCGAGCTGGCTCCGCCTGCCGGTCGCAGGCCTCCGCTTTCATTTATCAGGTCCGGCGCGGTGCTGGCCGCCGCGCTGGTGCTCGCCGGCTGTGCGAGCCTGTCGCCGGACGGCGGCAGCGCCGACGTGCAGGCGCTGGTCGGCAACAACCCGCTGATGGCCGGTGCCACGGCCCAGCGCGCGCCCGACGAAGCCTCGCAGAAGAGCGTCGACGCGCTGCTGGCCAAACCGCTCGACGTCGAGGCCGCGGTGCGCATCGCGCTCATCAACGGCCCGCGCGTGCAGGACGCCTTCGCCACACTGCAACTCAGCGACGCCAACCGCGTGCAGGCCGCGAGCCTGCCGAATCCGGTGCTCTCGTTCAGCCGACTGGCGCAGGGCAGCGAGCGCGAGTTCGAGCGGATGCTCAGCTTCAATGTGCTGGGCCTCGTCACGCTGCCATGGCAGGCCCGATGGGCCGGCCAGCGGCACGAGGCGGCCAAGCTGCAGGCCGCGCAGAGCGTTCTGATGCTGGCCGCCGACACCCGCCGCGCCTGGGTGCGCGCGGTGGCGGCGCAGCAGAGCGTGGTCTACCTGCGCGATGCGAAGGAGGCGGCCGAAGCCGGTGCCGAGCTCGCGCACCGCATGGCCCAGGTCGGCAACTGGAGCGCGCTGCAGCGCACGCGCGAACAGCTGCTGCTGGCCGACGCGGCCGCGCAGCTGGCGCGCGCCGAGCAGGCCGCCGTGGCTTCGCGCGAGCAGCTCACGCGGCTGATGGGACTGAGCGGCGAGCGCGCCGCCAGCTACACCCTGCCCGACCGCCTGCCGCCGCTGCCGAAGGCGCCGCCCGAGCTCGGCGACGTGCAGGCGCTGGCGCTGCGCGACCGCCTCGACGTGCGCTCGGCTCAGGCCCAGAACGCCGCCGTGGCCGGCTCGCTCGGCCTCACGCACGCCACCAGCATGATCAACGCGATGGAACTAGGCGTGGTGCGCAACACCACCTTCGACAACGACGCCGACCGCACGAAGAAGACCAAGCGCGGCTTCGAGCTGGAGCTGCCCATTCCGATCTTCGACTGGGGCCAGTCGCGCAACGGCCGCGCCGAGGCGCAGTACCTGCAGTCGGCCGCCCGCGTGCGCGACGTGGGCGTGCTCGCCGCAAGCGAGGCACGCGAGGCATGGCAGGGCTGGAACACGGCCTACGCCCTCGCCCGCCGCTACCGCGACGACGTGCTGCCGCTGCGAAAGAAGGTCAACGAGGAAATGGTCCTTCGCTACAACGGCATGCTCGCCAGCGTCTGGGAACTGCTCGGCGAAACGCGCGCCAGCATGCTCGCGGTGAACGCGGGCATCGAGGCGCAGCGCGATTTCTGGCTGGCGGACACCGATCTGCAGCTGGTGCTCACGGGCAGCTCGCCCGGTGCAATGACGGCGCCGCAGACCGCGGCTGCCGGCGATGCCCCCGCAACGGGAGGCCACTGAAATGAACCGTCGAAACTTCTTCGCGGGTGCGGCCACGGCCGTCGCCGCCACCACCGTCAGCCGTGTGTCGATGGCTGCCCTGCCCGAGCCTGTCTCGCAGGCCTCCACCGCCACCGCGCCGCCGCTGGTGCCGCCGAACGGGCGGCCCTACAACCCCGTCGTCACGCTCAACGGCTGGACGCTGCCCTGGCGCATGAACGCGGGCGTCAAGGAATTTCACCTCGTCGCCGAGCCCGTGGTGCGCGAGATGGCGCCGGGCTTCAAGGTCAACATGTGGGGCTACAACGGCCAGTCGCCCGGGCCGACCATCGAGGTGGTGGAAGGCGACAAGGTCCGCATCTTCGTCACCAACAGGCTGCCCGAGCACACCACCGTGCACTGGCACGGCCAGCGCCTGCCCAACGGCATGGACGGCGTGGGCGGCATCACGCAACCGCACATTCCGCCGGGCAAGACCTTCGTCTACGAGTTCACCGCCCGCCGCCCCGGCACCTTCATGTACCACCCGCATGCCGACGAGATGGTGCAGATGGCGATGGGGATGATGGGCTTCTGGGTCACGCACCCGAAGGCCGATCACCCGCTGATCGAGAAGGTCGACCGCGACTTCTGCTTCCTGCTCGGCAGCTTCGACGTGGAGCCCGGCAGCGCCACGCCCAAGGTCAACACCATGACCGACTTCAACATCTGGAGCTTCAACAGCCGCGTGTTCCCGGCCATCGACACGCTCAACGTGCGCAAGGGCGACCGCGTGCGCATCCGCGCGGGCAACCTCACGATGACCAATCACCCCATTCACATCCACGGCCACGAGTTCGAGGTGACCGGCACCGACGGCGGCCCCGTGCCGCGCACCGCGCGCTGGCCCGAGGTGTCGGTGGACGTGGCGGTGGGCCAGATGCGGCAGATGGAATTCATCGCCGACGAGGAAGGCGACTGGGCGCTGCACTGCCACAAGGCGCACCACACCATGGGGCCGATGGGCCACGACGTGCCGACCATGATCGGCGTGGACCACAAGGGCGTGGCCGAGAAGATCCGCAAGCTCGTGCCCGACTACATGGTGATGGGCGACAAGGGCATGGCCGACATGGGCGAGATGGAAATGCCCATTCCCGACAACACCGTGCCGATGATGACCGGCACCGGCCCCTTCGGCTCGGCCGAGATGGGCGGCATGTTCACGCTGCTGAAGGTGCGGCGCGACCAGAAGCCCGGCGACTACCGCGACCCGGGCTGGTTCAGGCATCCGGCCGGCACCGTGGCGCGCGAAGTACCGAACGCCAACGTGCCGCCCGCCACGCGCAAGGAAACACCCGCATCCCCGAAAGGCGGCAAGCCCGACGCGACCGTGCGCAAGCCCTCGGGGCATGACGCGCACAACCACTGATCCCCTCTCCTTGCTTACCGGAGCTCACCTCATGAACAAGACACACCTCAAGTCCATCGCCGCGGGCCTCGCGCTCGCGGCCGCCGCCACTGCGTCGCTGGCGCACGAGGCCCACAACAACCCCAAGCCGAAGGGTGCCGCCGAACTCGCGCCCGAGCAGAAGCCCTGGGGCATCGCGGGCAAGAAGAGCGCGGTGAAGCGGACCATCGACATCGCGATGGCCGACGACATGACCTTCACGCCCTCGGTCATCGAAGTGCGTGAAGGCGACACCATCCGCCTGCGCCTGAAGAACCGCGGCAAGGAACTGCACGAGCTCGTGCTCGGTACCACCGCCGAGATCGAGGCCCACGCGGCCATGATGAAGAAATTCCCGGACATGGAACACGACGACCCGTGGATGGTGCACGTGCCCGCCGGCAAGACCGGCGACATGGTCTGGACTTTCAACCGTGCCGGCGAGTTCGACTTCGCATGCCTCGTGAAGGACCACTACGAGCTCGGCATGGCCGGCCGCATCCGCGTGCTGCCCGCCGCCGGCAAATCCTGAGGGAGAACGCCATGCAGAGAAGAGACATGCTGCTGGCACTGGCCTCCGCCGCCTTGCCGTTCGCCACGACGACCGCGAAGGCCGCTGCGCCGATGGTCGAGATCTGGAAAGACCCGAACTGCGGCTGCTGCCAGGACTGGGTGAAGCACCTGAACAAGAACGGCTTCGCCACGCGCGTGCACGACGAAGGCAACACCGCCGCGCGCAACCGGCTGGGCATTCCTGCCAAGCTGGGCTCGTGCCACACGGGCCTGGTCGGCGGCTACGCCATCGAGGGCCACGTGCCCGCGCGCGAAGTGCAGCGGCTGCTCAAGGAAAAGCCCAAGGCCGTCGGCCTCGCGGTGCCCGGCATGCCGGTGGGCTCGCCGGGCATGGACGGCCCGGCCTACGGCGACCAGCGCGATCCCTACGACGTGCTGCTGGTGCTGGCCGATGGCGGCACGCGCGTCTACCAGAGCTATCGCTGAAACCAATCCGACCATCTCTCAAGGAAAGAAAAACCATCATGAAGAAACTGTTCACCGCCCTCTCCGCCGCCCTGCTCGCCGCTGCCGCCTTCGCGCAGGCTGCCCTGCCCTCCGTCGAAGGCGAGGTCCGCAAGGTCGACGCCGACACGAAGAAGATCACGCTGAAGCACGGCGACATTCCCAACCTCGAGATGCCGGGCATGACGATGGTCTTCCGCGTGAGCGACCCCGCGCTGCTCACCAAGGTGAAGCCCGGCGACAAGGTCCAGTTCACGGCCGACAAGGTCGACGGCGCCCTCACGGTGCTGTCGATCGCGCCGTCGAACTGAGGCTTGCGTTCGTCCTCGATGCCGCCTCGAACAGGGCATTGAGCTCTCGCTGCGGGATCTGGCTGCTCGCGTAGGACACCGTTCCGAGCGCGTGCAGCTCCTGCGCGCTGCGCCTGACCAGCGCCATCACCGAGCGCGCGATCGAGCCTCCCACGCTGATGCGTGTGGCACCGGCCTCGATCAGCTCGAAGGCACCGGCTGTCGCCTCGTTCAGCCCCATCACGATGTTGAGAGGGCCGGCGATCTCGCGCGCCAGCGTGCGTACCAGGGCGAGGTCGGTCACGCCCGGCACGAACACGCAATCCGCGCCCGCCTCGATGAAGCGGTTGGCGCGCCGGATCGCAACGCCCAGCGCGTCGTCGCCGGGAAACCGGAACTGGAACGCGTCGGTGCGCGCATTCAGCACGAAGCCGCCGCCCGCGGCATCGATCGCGCCACGGGCCGCCGCGATGCGTTCGACAGCCGGCTTCTCGTCGAACAGGCGTCCGCGCGCGGCGTCGGTGTCCTCGATGTTGCCGCCCGCCGCGCCGGCCTCGATGGCCATGCGGATGGTGTCGGCCACGTCCCCGGGCTCGTCACCGTAGCCCGCTTCCAGGTCGGCATTCACGGGAGCGTCCACCGCCGCGGCGATCTTCCGCACCACCTCGATCATTTCCTCGCGGCCGACCGAGAGGCTGGCGTCCCTCACGTTGTAGTCCGGCCTTCCCAGCGAGAAGGCGATGCCGGCGCTGGTGGTGCCGATGGCCTTGAAGCCTTCCGACGCAAGCAGGATCGCGCTGCCCGGGTCCCAGGCGTTGGGCATGACGAAACCGCCGCCTTTCCTGTGCAGTTCGAGAAAGGCGCGGCCGCGCGCAGTACGTGTCTTCTGGTCCATTCCAGCTCCGTCGTGATCGATGAAAGGCCCCGATGGTGGAGTTCGCGGCAACGCGCGTCAAACGCATAATATTTCTCCAACCCATCGATTTCTTGCATGCATAGCCTCACATGGATTCGGAAGCACTCGCCACATTCCTGACGGTCCACCGGCAAGGAGGCGTCTCCGCCGCCGCGACCGCCCTCTCGCGCACGCAGTCGGCGATCAGCCGCCGCCTTGCGCTGCTGGAAGAAGAGATCGGCGCCGTGCTGTTCGAGCGCGTCGGCCGCGGGCTGCGGCTGAGCCAGGCGGGCGAGGCGCTGCTGCCGCACGCCGAGAAGGTGGCGGCGGCGCTCGGCGATGCCGTAGCCGCGGTGCAGGCGGCGAAGTCCGACGCGGTGGGCGCCGTGCACATCGCGGCCGTCGGCACGCTGGCGAGTTCGGGCCTCGCGGCGGTGCTCGCGAAGCTGCGGGAATCGCTTCCGGGCCTCGACATACGCCTGCAGACGGCCACCAGCGCGGAGGTCAGCGAGAAGGTGCGCGCTGGCGACATGGCGGTGGGCTTGCGCTACTACGAAGACCCGTCGCCGGACCTGCTGTGCAAGGTCGTTCACCACGAGCAGCTGGTGGTCGCGTGTGCACCCACCCATCCGCTGGCTGGCAAGCGGCTGAAGTCACTGGTGCGGCTCTCGAAGGAGCGGTGGCTGGCCTTTCCGCAGCCGCCACGGCGCGCCGAGCCGCATGCGGAAGCGATCTTTTCGCAGTTCCTCGTGCGGGGCGTGGAAAAGGTCGACTGGAGCGCCGTCGACAGCCTCACGGCGCAGAAGCGGCTGGTCGAGGCCGGGTTCGGCCTGGCCTTCCTGCAGGAGAGCGGCATTGCCGAGGAAGTCGCGCGGGGAAGCCTCGCGCTGATCCACGTCGCGGATCTCGACGTGCGCGTTCCGGTGGCGTGCGTGGTACGCCGCTCGGCCTTTCTCAGCCGCGCGACGCGCGCGCTGCTTGCCGAACTGGAGCGCGGCGGGTTCTAGTCAGAAGCGGGCCGGATCGAAGGGCTTCAGCGGAATCTCCGGCGCAACGCCCGCGAGCAACTGCGCCGCCAGTCGCCCCGTACGCGCCGAGCCGCAGAGTCCGACGTGCCCATGCCCGAAGGCCAGCACGACATCGGCACTGGCGGCTGCCGGGCCGATGCAGGGCAGCCCGTCGGGCAGGCTCGGGCGGTGTCCGAGCCAATGCTTCACCGTCGAAGGCGAGCCCGGCGCGGGTGCGGCAAGCGAGGGAAACATCGATTGCAGGTGCGTGTGCAGGATCTCGGCTCGGCGCCAGTCCGGCGCGGCCTTGAGCCCGGCGATCTCCACCTGCCCCGCCGCGCGCAGGCCGCCGTCCATCCAGTGGGCGATGAGCTTGCCGTCGGACACCGCCGTCGGCGTGCGCGGCCCGACCGTGGCGCCTTCGACAACCACGTGATAGCCGCGCTCCGACTCCAGCGGCACCGGGGAGCCAGCGGCGGCGGCCAGCGGGCCTGAACGGGCTCCGGCGCAGATCGCGGCGGCGTCGCAGGCGATCTCACCGGCTTCGGTGAGCACGGCGCGCAGCCGGCCGCCCTCGATGCGGAAGCCCGTCGCGCGGGCCGCGACGCGTTCGGCGCCCGCACTGAGCGCATGCCTTGCGAGGGCCGCCACGTAGCTGCCCGGGTCGCGGCAATGGCCGGCCTCGGGCACGAAGATGCCGAAGGTGTAGCGAGCATGCAGGTCGGGTTCGCGGCGGCGCAACTCGTCCTCCGGCCATTCCTCCCACTGCACGCCGGTACGCCCGCGCACGCGCCAGCCGAGCGCGTCGCCTTCGAATTCGGCGCGGGACAGGTAGGCGTGCAACAACCCGCGATGTTCGATGAGCTGCGGCACGCCGGCCTCGGCGGCCAGCTGCGCGTGCAGCACGGGCGCATCGGCCAGCAACGTGCGCAATGCATCGGCCGTGCGCTGCACGCGCGCCTCGGTCCAGCCCGAAGCCAGGTAATGCAACAACCATGGCAGGGCGCGTGGCAGATAGCGCCAGCGCACCGCCAGGGGCCCGAGCGGGTCGGCCAGCCAGCCCGGCACCTTGAGCCACGCCCCCGGCAACGCGGGCGGCACCACGGAATGCGACGACAGCCAGCCGGCATTGCCGTAGCTCGTGGCGTGCGGGCCGCCCGGCTCGCCGGGCTCCACCACGGTCACGCGCAGGCCCGCGCGCAATGACTCGATGGCAGTGGCGCTACCCACCGCGCCGGAGCCGATCACGACCACGTGGCGGCGATCGCCCACGCCGGAAGAGAAACTTCTTGCAACCGTCATGCCGGGGATCGTAAGGGGTGCGGTCTCATAATCGGCCGCCATGCCAGCTCCGACTTCTTCACTCTCCCATTCCGCCGGTGCCATCACCGACGTCGCCGGCATCGAGGTCGGCCATTTCTCCGACACCCGCCGCCCCACCGGCTGCACCGTGATCATGGCGCGCGACGGCGCCGTGGCCGGCGTGGACGTGCGCGGCGCCGCCCCCGGCACGCGCGAGACCGACCTGCTCTCGCCCGGCAACCTCGTGCAGCAGGTGCACGCGGTGATGCTCGCGGGCGGCAGCGCCTGGGGCCTTGCGGCGGCCGAAGGCGCGATGCGCTGGATGGAGGAACGCAACATCGGCATGGACGTGCGCTTCGGCACCCTGCCCATCGTGCCGGCCGCCGTGCTGTTCGACCTGCCCATGGGCGACGCGCGCATCCGCCCCGACGCCGCGGCCGGCTATGCGGCCTGCGAGGCCGCCAGCACCGCGGCGCCCGCCGAGGGCAACGTGGGCGCCGGCACCGGCGCGCTGGTGGGCAAGCTCTTCGGCGTGCACCGCGCGATGAAGGGCGGCATCGGCACCGCATCGGTCACGGTCGGCGGCGTCACGGTGGGTGCGCTGATCGCGGTCAACTCGCTGGGCGACGTGATCGACCACGACACCGGCCAGCCCGTGGCCGGCGCGCGCACCGAGGACGGCAAGGCCCTGCTCGACACCCGCCGCGCCTTGCTGCGCGGCCTGAGCCCCAAGCCCCTGCTGGCGGGCACCAACACCACCATCGGCGTGATCGCCACCGACGCGGTGCTGACCAAGGTGCAGGCCAACCGGATCGCCATGGTCTCGCACGACGGGCTGGCGCGCTCCATCAACCCGGTGCACACCATGAGCGACGGCGACACGCTGTTCGCGCTGGCCACCGGCCGCGTTCCGCTGGAGGGCGACGCGCCCGGCATGACAGTGCTCAGCACCATGGCCGCCGAAGCGGTCGCCATTGCCACGCTGCGCGCGGTGCACGCGGCGCGCGCGGTGACGGTGGGCGAGCTGCACATTCCCTGCGCGGCGGATCTCGCCGGGGCGGGCGGCTGAACACGGCAAGGACCACCATGGCGTTCCCCAGAACCCTGAAGCTGATCCTGCTGTCGATCCGCGACCTGATCGCTTCGGCCGGGCCGATCGTGTTCATCGTCATCGGCCTGCTGATCGCCGCCTACTGGTGGCTGCAGCCGCAGCCGCCCAAGCACGTGACGCTGGCCACCGGCCCCACGGGCAGCGCCTACGCGCAGTTCGGCAAGCGCTATGCCGAAGCGCTCAGGCACAGCGGCATCGAGGTGGAACTCAAGGCCACATCGGGCTCGACCGAGAACCTGCAGCTGCTGCGCACCGGCGGCGCCGACGTGGGCTTCGTGCGCGGCGGCAGCGCCGACCCGGTGGCCGACGAAGAGGCCGGCCTCACCTCGCTGGGCAGCCTGTTCTACGAGCCGATCTGGCTCTTCTACCGCACCGACTCGGCGCAGAAGATCGACCGCAAGACCGCCACGCTGACTTCGCTCGCCCAGCTGCGCGGCCTGCGCGTGAACGTCGACCTGCCGGGCAGCGGGCTGCCTGACATCATGGAGCGCATGCTCAAGGCCAACAGGCTCGGCCCCGACGACCTGCTGCTGTCGAACCTCGAACAGGCCTCCGCCGCCGAGGCGCTGGAGGCCGGCATCCTCGATGCCATCGTGCTGTCTTCCGCGCCGCAATCGCCGCAGGTGCAGCGCCTGCTGCGCTCCGGCGACGTGAAGCTCATGGACTTCGGGCAGGCCGATGCCTATTCGCGGCACTTTCCGTTCCTCTCGCCGGTGACGCTGCCGCGCGGCATGATCGATTTGTCGAAAGACCTGCCGCCGCACGACGTGTCGCTGCTCGCGGCCACCACCTCGCTGCTGTCGCGCGACGAAACGCACCCGGCCCTGCGCCAGCTCTTCGCGCAGGCGGCGCAGTCGGTGCACAGCGGCGCCGGCTGGTTCAACCGGGCGCGCGACTTCCCCAACACCCGCACCAGCGAACTGCCGGTGAGCCCCGAGGGCGACCGCGCCATCAACGGCACGCCGCCGGTCTGGCAACGCTACCTGCCCTTCTGGGCCAGCAACCTCGTCGAACGCATGTGGCTGGTGCTGGGCGGCCTGCTGGTGCTGATGCTGCCGCTGAGCCGCGTGGTGCCGCCGCTGTACCAGTTCCGCGTGCGCCGCCGCGTGTTCCGCTGGTATGCACGGCTGCGCGACATCGAGGCGAAGGTCGACGGCGGAACGCTGGCGAAGGAGGACGAGCGGAAGTCCCTGCTCGAAGACCTCGACCAGCTCGACCGCGTGGTCAACAAGGTGGCGGTGCCGCTGTCGTACGCCGACGAGCTCTACGCGCTGCGCAACAACATCTATGCGGTGCGCAAGCGGGTGCTGGCGAAGGCGCCGCAGGGCGGTGCGGGCGGCGGCAGCGCAGCCGGATCGACGGCCGCGGCGAACGATGCGGCCTGACGGAGCGCTGCACCCCACCTCGCGCACGCTGATCGACTTCGCACAGCCGCGCGGCGACGGCACGGCCCGGCTGCGCCTGTGCTTCGGCGCGCCATCGCGCGTGCTGGTGGCACGCACGGCGGCCGAGGTGCGACCCGTGCTCGATGCCGTCGACACACTGGCCCGCGAGGGTCGCTGGTGCGTGGGGTATCTGCGCTACGAAGCCGCGGCGGCCTTCGATGCCGCGTTTGCGGTGCATGCGGACGATGGAGGGCCGCTGGCTTGGTTCGGCGTGCACGACGAAGCACTGCCCTGGCAGGAGGAAGCCCCCGGCACTACGCCACCAGCTCCGCCGATCGATTGGCAAGACGGCCTTTCGCGCGCCGACTTCAACCACCGCATGCAGGCCATCCACCGCGCGATTGCGAACGGCGAGCTCTACCAGCTCAACTACACGGCCGCGCTGCACGCGCGCTTCCACGGCGATGCGCAGGCGTTGTTCCTCGCGCTACGCCAGGCACAGCCCGACGGCTACACCGCCTTCATCGACACCGGCAAGGAACAGGTGCTGTCGGTATCGCCCGAGCTCTTCTTCGACCGGGAGGGCGACCGCATCCTGACGCGCCCCATGAAGGGCACGGCCCCGCGCGGCGCCACGCCAGAAGAAGACGAAGCACTGGCACAACGACTGCGCACCGTGCCCAAGGAGCGGGCCGAGAACGTGATGATCGTGGACCTGATCCGCAACGACCTCTCGCGCGTGGCCCGGCCCTTCTCGGTGCGCGTGCCGCGCCTGTTCCACACCGAGGCGCTGCCGACCGTGTGGCAGATGACGTCGGACGTCGAAGCCCTCGCGCGCGAAGGCACCACGCTGGCGGATGTGTTCGGGGCGCTGTTCCCGTGCGGCTCGATCACCGGCGCGCCCAAGGTCAGCGCGATGCGCATGATCCGGGAGCTGGAGCCCGAGGCGCGCGGCGTTTACTGCGGCGCGGTGGGCGTGGTGCGGCCCGGAGGTCATGCCACCTTCAACGTACCGATCCGCACCGTTACGCTGCGCGACGGCGAGGCGCGCTGCGGCATCGGCAGCGGCATCACGGCCGATGCGCGGGCCGATGCCGAATGGGAGGAATGGCGCCACAAGCGGGCCTTCCTGGACCGGGCAAGCCAGCCCGCAACGCCGTCGTTCGACCTGCTTGAAACCCTCGCGCTGGCGGACGGCGAACTGCGCGACGCACCCGCGCACCTGGCACGCATGGCGGCCGCGGCGGCGCACTTCTGCCGCTCATGGAATGAGGAGTCGGTCGCCTCCTGCCTCGACGGCCTGAAGGCGCGGCATGCTGCCGGCACGTGGCGCGTGCGCCTGCTGCTCGATGCGCAGGGCACGCCGCGCGCCGAAGCCTTCGCGATGGAAGCACCCCCCGCTCGCGTGCGCCTGCAGCTCGCGGAGCGCCCTTTCGAAGAGGCCCACGGCGACTTCACCCGCTTCAAGACCACCCGCCGCGTCCACTACGAAGCCTTCGCGCCCACCGCCCCGGGCGTGTTCGACACCCTGCTGTGGAACCGCGACGGTGAGATCACCGAATGCACGCGCGGCAACATCGCCCTGCTGCTCGACGGCCGCTGGGTCACGCCGCCGCTGCGCTGCGGCCTGCTGAACGGCATCGGCCGCGCCAACCGCGTGCGCAGCGGCCAGCTTGCCGAAGCGGTCGTACGGGTGGACGATCTGCCTCGCGTGCAGGCTCTGGCCTTCGTGAACAGCCTGCGCGGCTGGCTGGATGCCGATCTCGGCGTCCAGCAAAAATAGTTTGTCAATGCGCTTGACTTGGAGCGCGCTCTAATTTCGAGAATCAACGCCATGGAAACCAGCCTGACCATCGCGGAAGTCGCAAAGCGAACCGGCCTCACTGCCTACACGCTGCGGTACTACGAGCGCATCGGGCTGATCGCCGCGGTGTCCCGTGCACCCGGCGGTCAGCGGCGCTATGCGAGCGCCGACATGGACTTGCTGGATTTCCTGTTGCGCCTGCGCGAGACCGGCATGTCCATCCAGGGCATGCAGGCCTTCGTCAGGCTTCGAAGCCAGGGGGACGCCAGCGTCGGCGAACGGCGCGAGATGCTTGAGCAGCACCTCGCCGAAGTTCAGGCCAAGGTGGCGGCGCTGCAGCAATCCATGCAGGCGCTGTCGCTCAAGATCGACCACTACAGCGAGGTCGAGAAAACGCAGAAGCGTCCTCCTCTGTCGGGCAAGGCCCGGGAAGGAAAGACGAGCAATGACGAACACACAACAACAAGACCTGGGCCAGGGCGACAGCCTGCGCTACGTGCGTGGCCTGGCCAAGCTTCATGAGATCGACGGTGAAGGCGGCGTCAAGGTGGTCGAGAGCCTGGCCGGCATCGCGCCGGACTTCGGCCGCCTGGTGATCGAGTTTCCGTTCGGCGACATCTACTCGCGCCCCGGCCTCGACCTGCGCTCCCGCGAGATCGCGACGGTGGCCGCGCTCACCGCCATGGGCAATGCCGCGCCGCAGTTGAAGGTGCACATCCATGCCGCGCTGAACGTCGGCGTGACGCGCGACGAAGTGGTCGAGGTCATGATGCAGATGGCGGTGTACGCGGGCTTTCCGGCGGCGCTGAATGGCCTCTTCGCAGCACGAGAGGTGTTTGCGGCCGAGGATGAAAAAAGCGCGCGGCCCCTTGCGGAACCGCGCGCTCTTGTCGAAGCAATCTGAACCTATTCCAGAAACACCGCGGAACCGGCTTTGCCGGGCCGCAGGTGTTGCCCCCGGTAGGGGGTTGGCGTAGCGACACGAAGTGCGCGCAGCCTGGGGGCGAGCCTTATTTCAGGGCCTTGTAGCGCATGCGCTTGGGCTTGGCACCTTCCTCGCCCAGACGCTTCTTCTTGTCGGCTTCGTACTCCTGGTAGTTGCCGTCGAAGAAGGTCCACTGGCTGTCGCCTTCGGCGGCCAGGATGTGCGTGGCGATGCGGTCGAGGAACCAGCGGTCATGGCTGATCACCATGACCGTGCCGGCGAACTCGAGCAGCGCGTCTTCGAGCGCACGCAGGGTTTCCACGTCCAGGTCGTTCGAGGGTTCGTCGAGCAGCAGCACGTTGCCGCCCGCGATCAGCGTCTTGGCCAGGTGCAGGCGGCCGCGTTCACCGCCCGACAGCGTGCCGACCTTCTTCTGCTGGTCGGCGCCGTTGAAGTTGAAACGGCCCGCATACGCGCGGCTGGCCATCTGGAACTTGCCGACGTTGATGATGTCCAGGCCGTTCGAGATGTCTTCCCACACCGTCTTCTGGTCGCCCAGCGCGTCGCGCGACTGGTCGACGAAGGCCATCTTCACGGTCTGGCCGATCACGACCTCGCCCGAATCCGGCTTTTCCTTGCCCGCGAGCAGCTTGAACAGCGTCGACTTGCCGGCGCCGTTCGGGCCGATGATGCCGACGATGGCGCCGGCCGGGATGTTGAAGCTCAGGTTGTCGATCAGCATGCGGTCGCCGAAGGACTTGCTGACGTTCTTGAACTCGAATACCTGGCTGCCCAGGCGCTCAGCCACAGGAATGAAGATTTCCTGCGTTTCGTTGCGCTTCTGGTATTCGACGTCGCTCAGCTCCTCGAAGCGGGCCAGGCGCGACTTGCTCTTGGCCTGGCGGGCCTTCGGGTTCTGGCGCGACCACTCGAGTTCCTTCTTCAGGGCCTTGGCGTGGGCTTCTTCGCTCTTCTGCTCCTGCGCCAGGCGTTCGCCCTTCTGCTCGAGCCAGGTGCTGTAGTTGCCCTTCCATGGAATACCGCGGCCGCGGTCCAGTTCGAGGATCCACTCGGCGGCGTTGTCCAGGAAGTAGCGATCGTGGGTGATGGCCACCACGGTGCCCGGGAAGCGCTGCAGGAACACTTCGAGCCACTCGACCGATTCGGCGTCAAGGTGGTTGGTCGGTTCGTCGAGCAGGAGCATGTCGGGCTTGCTCAGCAGCAGTCGGCACAGCGCCACGCGGCGCTTTTCACCGCCCGAGAGCACGCCGATCTTGGCGTCCCAGGCCGGCAGGCGCAGGGCGTCGGCGGCGATCTCGAGCTGGTGCTCGGAATCGGTGCCGGCGGTGGCAATGATGGCCTCGAGTTCGGCCTGTTCGGCGGCAAGTGCGTCGAAATCGGCGTCTTCGGCGGCGTACAGCTCGTAGACCTCTTCCAGGCGCTTCTTGGCCGCGTTGACGGCGCCCATCGATTCCTCGACCGATTCGCGCACGGTGTGCTCGGCATTGAGCTTGGGCTCCTGCTCGAGGTAGCCGATCGTCAGACCGGGCATGGGCAGCGCCTCGCCCTCGATTTCCTTGTCGACGCCCGCCATGATCTTGAGCAGCGTGGACTTGCCCGAGCCGTTCAGGCCGAGCACGCCGATCTTGGCGCCGGGGAAGAAGGACAGCGAAATGTCTTTCAAGATCTGCCGCTTGGGCGGCACGGTCTTGCTGACACGGTTCATCGAATAGACGTATTGAGCCATGTGTGGTTGATTACCTTGGGTAGCGGGGATTCGGGGAAAGCGCGGCCGCCGGAACGCAGGCATTCAGGCGCGGCAAACCACTGATTATCGACTCATGCGACAATAGGCCCCGTTGCCGGGTCCAGTTGCCCGAAACACCGGCTCTCTGCCGGGGACGAAGAAAGCTCCATTTCAACCCTTTTGCGAGGGCGGACTTTCCGGCTCCCACCCCTGACCTTCATCTGCCTTGACTGGCTCGGCGTCAACAAGACGCCTGGCGGGCCGATGCCACTGCGCCGTGTATGGCGCTTGTTGTTTCCAATGAATTTTGACGAACTGAAGCTGGCCCCCGCCATCTTGAAGGCTGTGCACGAGCACGGCTACGACTCCCCCACCCCCATCCAGGCGCAAGCCATCCCCGCGGTCCTCGAAGGCCACGACCTTCTGGGCGGAGCCCAGACCGGCACCGGCAAGACCGCCGCCTTCACGCTGCCGATGCTGCACAAGCTCAGCATGAGCCGCAGCGCCACCAACAAGTTCGGCGGCACCGGCGTGCGCGCCCTCGTGCTGACCCCCACGCGCGAACTCGCGGCGCAGGTCGAAGAGTCGGTGCGCACCTACGGCAAGTACCTGCAGCTCGACTCGACCGTGATCTTCGGCGGCGTCGGCATGAACCCGCAGATCAGCAAGCTCAAGAAGGGCGTCGACATCCTCGTGGCCACCCCCGGCCGCCTGCTCGACCTGCAGCAGCAGGGCATGCTCGACCTGGGCCAGGTCCAGATGCTGATCCTCGACGAAGCCGACCGCATGCTCGACATGGGCTTCATCCACGACGTGAAGAAGATCCTGGCGCTGGTGCCCAAGGAAAAGCAGAGCCTGCTGTTCTCGGCCACCTTCAGCGACGACATCCGCGACCTCGCAGCCACGCTGCTGAAGAACCCGCAGAGCATCCAGGTCACGCCGCGCAACACCACGGTGCAGCGCATCACCCAGGTGATCCACCCCGTGGGCCGCGGCAAGAAGAAGGCGCTGCTCGCGCACATCATCAACGAGAACAAGTGGAGCCAGGTGCTCGTGTTCACGCGCACCAAGTTCGGCGCCAACAGCGTGGCGGAGTTCCTGACCAAGAACGGCATCGAGGCCATGGCGCTGCACGGCAACAAGAGCCAGAGCGCGCGTACGCAGGCACTGGCCGGCTTCAAGAGCGGAGACATCCGCGCGCTGGTGGCCACCGACATCGCGGCCCGCGGCATCGACATCGACGAGCTGCCGCACGTCGTGAACTACGAGATCCCGAACGTCAGCGAAGACTACGTGCACCGCATCGGCCGCACCGGTCGTGCCGGCTCCAGTGGCGAGGCCGTGAGCTTCGTCTGCCTGGACGAGGAAGGCTTCATGCAGGAAATCGAGCGCTTCACGAAGCAGACGATTCCCGTGCAGATCATCGAGGGCTACGGCCCCGAGGAAGGCGAACGCGCCGAGCCCATCGCCATGGGCCGCCAGACCATCTGGGGCGGCGCCGGTCGTCCGCCGAGCCGCGACGTTATGCAGGCAGCCGCCAAGGCCGCCCGCACCGAGATGCTGCAGCGCATCCGCGAGAACAAGGCCAGCCAGGGTGGCGGCAACGGCGGTGGCAATGGCGGCCAGCGCCGCGGTGGTGGCCAGGGCGGCAACGGCCAGGGCCGCAGCGCCAATGGCGGCGGCCAGGGACAAGGCCAGGGCCCGCGCGGCCAGGCACCCCGCCCGCAGCAAGCCCGCGGCCCGCAAGGCCCGGCACGCGCGCCGCAGCACCACCACGCATCGCACGAGGAGCGCCAGCCACGCCATCACGGCAACAGCCACAGCCCGACGCAGGCCAACCAGGTCGCGCACCTGCGCGCCGAATCGGTCGGCGGCGGCGGCGCCGGCCAGCCCGATCCGCTGCGCACGAGCGTCGACCACATGGGTGGCCGTGGACGCGGCGGCCGCTCGGGCGGCGGTGGTGGTGGCTACGGCGGCGGCAACCGTTCGGGCGGCGGTGGCCGTTCGGGTGGTGGCGGTGGCTACGGTGGCGGCAATCGCTCCGGTGGTGGCGGTGGCGGACGTTCGTTCGGCCGCTGATCCCAGCCATCCGGAATTTGAACAAGGGCGCCTCTCGGCGCCCTTTTTCTTTGGATCTTCGGCACAGGGCGCGCGAGGCGTGACAAATGCAAACTCAAGCCACAATCATCTCGCCATGCAATACATCCCACCCAACTACGCCACCCTCTTCGTAGCCACCTGCAACCTCCTCAACCTCGCGGCTCCAAACCGCGTGTACTACGAGAACCAGGACGCCTACACCGAGCGCGAGTACGAACGGAAGATCGACTGGACCGGCGAGCGCTTCCATGCGCTGAATGCCGACGTGCTGGCGGTGCAGGAGGTGTGGGACGAGTCGGCTCTCAAGGCCTGCATTGCGCGCAGCGGCCTGCGCTACGACTTCATCTCGGTGCCCGGCGCCGAGAACACGCCGCCGCCGGGCAGCCCCGAGGGCACGCCCGCGCGGCCAGGTGCGCAGGGCACGCCGCGCGTGGGCATCGCGACGCGGCTGAAGGTGGACGAGATCCGCTCCTTCGTCGACTTTCCACCGGGCTTCGGCGTGGAGGTGCCGGGCCTCGGGCCGCACACGCGCTTCGAACGGCCTCCCCTCCTTGCCACGGTGCGCATGAAGCACGGCCAGCCGGTGCACGTGCTCACGACGCACCTGAAGTCCAAGCGCCCCAAGTTCCTGCAGGACGCGCAGGGCAACCATCTTGAAGACCGCGACGACCGCAAGGTGGGCGTGATGGCTTCGCTGCGCTCGCTGCTGATGCGCGGCGCCGAAGCGGCCGCCCTGCGCTGCATCGTGATCGACCTGCTGCAGGGCACTAACGTACCGCTGGTGGTGATGGGCGACTTCAACGACAACCCGCACAGCGTGACGACGCAGCTCGTGGCGGCCACCTCGGAGGTCGCCTACGACAAGGCCGCGCGCGACGTGGCGCTGTTCAACGCCTACGAGATGCAGGGCGAGTCGGCACTCAAGAAGGACGTGGCGTACTCGCACATCCACCAGGGCTACCCGGAGGTGCTCGACCAGATCCTCGTGAGCGAGGAATTCGTCGCCACCAGCCGGCACAGCCTGGGCGACGTGCGGCGGGTCGACTATTTCAATGACCACCTGCACGAGGGGCGCGACCGCTCGCGCTCGGACCACGGCTTCGTGCGCGCCCTCTTGCGACTGCGCACGACCTGACCCTGGCGGCTCAGCCCATGCGCCGACCGGTCTGCCGGTCGAACAGGTGCACTCTCTCGGCATCGATGGCCAGCCGCACCGTGTCGTCCGGACCGGCATCGACGCGGCCGTGCACCGCCAGCACCAGCTTCGCCTCGCCGACCTGCACCAGCAGTTCGGTCTCGGCACCGGTGGGTTCGACCACGATCACCCTGGCTTCAACGCCATGCGAGCCGCCGCCGAGCGTCATGTCGCCGGGCCGGATGCCGTAGTGCACCGGCTGGCCGTCGGGCGCCGCGGCGGTGGCCGGAACGGGCCAGCGCGCACCCTGTGCCTCGACCCAGCATTCGCCGCCCGAGCGGCGCACCGTACCCTCGATCACGTTCATCGACGGCGAGCCGATGAACTGCGCGACGAACAGGTTGTCCGGCCGGTCGTACAGATCGAGCGGCGTGCCGATCTGCTCGACGATGCCGTCGTGCATCACGACGATGCGGTCGGCCATGGTCATGGCTTCGATCTGGTCGTGCGTCACGTAGACGGTGGTGGTCTTCAGGCGCTGATGCAGCGCCTTGATCTCGGCACGCATCGCCACGCGCAGCTTGGCGTCGAGGTTGGACAGCGGCTCGTCGAACAGGAACACCTTCGGGTCGCGCACGATGGCGCGGCCCATGGCCACGCGCTGGCGCTGGCCGCCCGAGAGCTCGCGCGGATAACGGCCCAGCAGTGCATCGAGGTTGAGGATCTTCGCGGCCCTGGCCACGCGCTCGTCGGTCACCGACTTCTCGGCATTGCGCAGCCGCAGGCTGAAGCCCATGTTCTCGCCCACCGTCATGTGCGGATAGAGCGCGTAGCTCTGGAACACCATGGCGATGTCCCGGTCCTTCGACTCGAGGTCGTTGACCACGCGGCCGTCGATGACGATCTCGCCGCCGCTGATGTCCTCCAGGCCCGCGAGCATGCGCAGCAGCGTCGACTTGCCGCAGCCCGAAGGGCCGACCAGCACGACGAATTCGCCGTCGGTGATGTCGAAGCCCAGGCCCTTGATGATGTGGACCTTGCCGAAGGATTTCTGGATATTGCGAAAGGATACGGATGCCATTTTTTCGTTCCTGCGTGGGCTCTGTCAGCTCTTCACTGCTCCGGCGGTAATCCCGCCGACCATGTAGCGCTTGAATGCGTAATAAATAGCCGCGGGCGGCAGCGCGTAGATCAGGCCGGTGGCCATCAGCAACTCCCACGGCGAATCGTCGGCCGAGAGGAAGTTGCCGAGCGCCACGGCCAGCGTCACGCTCTTGTCGTTCGACAGCAGCAGGAAGGCATAGAGGTACTCGTTCCAGGCCAGCAGCAGCGAATACGTGCCCACGGCCACCAGCGACGGCACCATCAGCGGCAGGTACACGAGGCGGAACAGCTGCAGCGGCGAAGCGCCATCCATGCGCGCGGCTTCGTCGAGCTCGTAGGGCAGCTTGTCGGAGGCCTGCTTGAGCACCCAGATGCAGTACGGCGAGGCGATGGTCACCATCGCGAGGATCAGCGCCCACTGGCTGTTGAGCAGGCCGTAGTTGCCCATGGTCTTGTACATGGGCACCGCGAGGAAGGCGGCCGGAATGAAGTACGTGAACAGCGCCATGTTCATCACCGTGCGCCCGCCGCGCACGCGCAGCCGGCTGATGGCGAACGCGGCGGTGGTCGCCACGAAGAGCGTGAGCACGCCCACCGAAACCGCGATCAGCAGCGAGTTCCACAACTGCAGCCAGAAGTGGTCGAGGTAGAAATGCTTCTGCTGGAACACGATGCGGAAGTTGTCCAGCGTCGCATTCTTGGGCCACAGGTGGCCCGAGGTCGCGGAGTCTTTCGACGAGATCGCGAACAGCACCATGTGATAGACCGGGATCAGCGTCCACAGCAGCACGGGAATGCCGATGAGCAGCAGCCGGGCCTCGGTCAGCACGGCTCTTGGGGTCCAGCGCTTCATTTCGAAAGCCTCTTCATCATGAAGTACACGAGCGGCAGCACAAGCGGCAAGGCCACCACGATGGACGCCATCGACAGGTCGACCTGGTCGAGCCGCAGGTAGCGGATGCCCAGCGTGGCGAGCACGTGCGTCAGGTCGGCGGGGCCGCCACCGGTCAGCAGGTAGACGCTGTTGAAGTCGCCCAGCGTCCAGATCATCGAGAGGATGAGCGAGGTGATGTAGAGCGTCTTCAGTGCGGGCCAGCTCACGAAGCGGAACTTCTGCCACGACGAGGCGCCGTCGACCGAGGCCGCTTCGTATTGCTCGGTGGGAATGGCCAGCCGGCCCGCCACGAGGATGAGTGTCCAGAACGGCAGCGACTTCCAGATGTGCACGATCATCGCGAAGGCGAGCGCCAGCGAGGGGTCGTTGAGCCAGTTGGGGCCGTCGGCGCCGGTCAGGCGGAAGATGGTGCTGTTGATCACGCCCCACTCCGGGTTCAGCATGAAACGGATCGACAGGATCGTTGGAATCGAGGGCATCGCCCATGGCAGGATGAAGATCGCCGAGACGATCTTGATCCACCATCGCGACGTCACGAAGAAACCCGAGAGCACCAGCGCCACGAGCATCTTGAGGTTGATCGCCACGACCAGGAAGATGGCCGTGTTGATCACCGAACGGAAGAAGATCGGGTCCTCGACCAGCTTCACGTAGCTTTGCGGATGGCGGGCCAGCCAGAGGCCATAGCCCACCGGGTACAGCACGAACACCACGAACACCAGCAGGTAGGGCACGACCATGACCGCGCCCCAGAACTGCCAGCGCGCATGCCGCGCTCCGGGATTGACGACAGGCGCCGAAGTGCTCGGCGCGGCGGCGGTGGTGGCAGTGGCGCTCATGGCGTGCTGCTGCTGTTGACGGTGCCGACGGGGGTCGTGCCAGGGCGGCTTACTGCCCCGCCACCGTCTTGATGCGGGCGATCATCTCGTCCACGGCCTTGTCCACCGGCACCTTGTCGGTCACGATGCGGCTCATGGCCTTGGCCCAGACGTTCTCGTTGTTCAGCACGGTGAACTTGTAGTTCTTCGTGAATTCGAAGGTCACGGTGCCGGCGGCGTACTGGTTGTAGACCGAGAGGCGGTGCGGGTCGGCCTTCCAGAAGTCACGCTGCTGCGCGGTCTTGGTCACGGGGAACCAGCGGCCCAGTGAGCCCTCGACGTACGGCGTGAGGTTCTCTTCCTGCAGCAGGAACGACACGAACTCCTTGGCGCGCGCCTTGTTCTTCGCGTCCTTGAACACCACGCCGGTCTTCACCGCCGTGCGATAGACCATCTTGGTGCCGTCGGGCTTGTTGGGGAAGCCGGCCGTGCGGATGCGCTCGGTGTAGTTCTTGCGCGCCTCTTCACGCTGCTCCGGCGTGAGCGAGGCGTTGCTCGAGTCGTCGAGCCACTTGGCCGCGATCGAGATGGTCGCGTTGTGCGTCATCACGGTCGTCTTGTTGTGGAAGGCGACGTTGTTGTCCGGGTCCTTCCAGCTGGTGGAAGAAGGCGGCGTGCAGCCCTTGACGTAAGGCGTGGTGTAGTCGGTCATGGCGCCGATCAGGCCGGTGCGCACCTTCGGGTCGTCGACCAGCAGCTTGCCGTTGTCGTCTACCAGCTTGACGTTGTAGGCGTCCATGAAGGTCAGGAACGAATAGAACGCGTCGCTCGAATCCACGCCCATCGGCATGCCGATGCCGAAGGTGCGCTTGCCGCTTTCCTTGCGGCTGGCGGGCTGCACCTTGTCGCACCAGAACGACCAGTAGTCCTTCCAGACAGTGGGAATGTCGGACTCCTTGAACCCGGCCTCGGCCAGCATGTCGCGCCAGTACTCGATGTGCATCGTCTGCTGCTTGATCGGGAAGGCGTAGTACGCCTTGTTCTTGGTCTGGTCGTTGTAGAGGTAGGTGGTCTCGAGCGTGTTGGGCGCGAAGCGGTCCTTCATGGGCGTGAGCACGCTGCTGATGTCCTCGAGCTTGCCGTCGAAGGCCCACTTGCCGGTGACCTGGAAGTCGTACACGTCGGCATACGCCACGTCGGGCGGGCTGCCCGAGTCGAGCGCGGACACGGTCTTGGGAATCATGTCCTGGATGGGGTACTGCGACAGCTCGATCTTCACGTTCTTGTTCTTCTCCTCGAACTTCTTGATGGCGGCGAACAGTGCGTCGTCCTCCGCCTTGTAGAAGCCCTTGACCCACCAGACGGTGAGTTTTTCCTGCGCGGCTGCGTGGCCTGCCGACAGCAGGCCCATCGCGACCAGCGTCGGCGCGATCAGCGACTTGACGAGTTTCATGGACTTTGTCTCCTTCTCTTCTGGTGGAATCTGCTCGGCGCGCGAGCGTGGGGTGAAAGAACCGGACGTGAACCGCGGGCGCGACCGCGGTACGGCTAGCTGGCCCTGAGCCTGGGTGGCGGCCTGCTCAGGCGCGGCAGGCGGCGGCGCGAGCCCAGCACATCCTCGATGTCCTGGCGGGCACCGTCGATGAGCCGGAGGATCGCGCGCTCCGCAACGTCGGGGTCGTGCGCGATCACCGCGTCGAGCACCGCGCGATGCAGAGGCAGCGAGAGCGTGGGGCCGTCGGGCTTGGTGGTCGATATCTCGAAGCTGGTGCGCAGCAATGCGTTGAGCACCTTGCTCATCTGCGCAATCATCCTGTTGCGCGCGGCGGCCAGCAGGCCGTTGTGAAAGCGCAGGTCGAAGGTGACGTAGTCGCCACCGTTCTCCACTGCTTCCTTCATGCCCGCATAGGCACGCTCGATCTCGTCGAGGTCTTCGGCGGTGGCCCTCTCCGCGGCCAGCCGCACCGCCGCCGGCTCCACCGCGCGGCGCAGGTCCTGCAGGTCGCGCAGGAACTCGGGCGTGAGGCCGGCGCGCGCCTGCCAGGTGATGACGTCGGGGTCGAACCAGTTCCACTTGTCCTTGGGCAGCACGCGCGTGCCGACCTTCGGGCCCGTCACGATCAGCCCCTTGGCCGCAAGCGACTTGATGGCCTCGCGAACCACGGTGCGGCTCACGCCGAGCTCCTCGCCGAGCACGGGCTCGGAAGGGATCGACGCACCGATCGCATAGCGGCCCGACACCACGGCTTCACCGAGGAGTTCGAGCGTGCGACCGTGGATGTTCTTGATCATGTGCGATGTGAAATCTGGTATCCCGCCGCTCGAAAACACTAAGGCTCCGGCGTGTTGTTCGCGCTTATCATATGATGATTGAAACGCTCTATCGGCAGGACAAACCCTGACGATCCGGCGCAGGTTTCGACAACAAAGAGAGACATCCATGAGCACCGCCCCCAGGAAGAAACCCGAAGAACTTCGCAGCCAGCAATGGTTCGGCCGCAATGATCGCGACGGCTTCATCTACCGCAGCTGGATGAAGGGCAAGGGTGTCCCGCACGACCAGTTCGACGGTCGCCCGGTCATCGGCATCTGCAACACCTTCAGCGAACTCACGCCCTGCAACTCGCACTTCCGCACGCTCGCGGAGCAGGTGAAGATCGGCGTGTACGAAGCGGGCGGCTTCCCGCTCGAGTTCCCGGTGATGTCGCTCGGCGAGACGCTGCTGCGCCCCACCGCCATGCTGTATCGCAACCTCGCGAGCATGGACGTGGAAGAAAGCATCCGCGGCAATCCGCTCGATGGCGTCGTGCTGCTCATGGGCTGCGACAAGACCACGCCCGCGCTGATGATGGGCGCGGCCAGCGTCGACCTGCCGACCATCGGCGTGTCGGGCGGCCCGATGCTTTCGGGCAAGTGGCGCGGGCAGGAGTTGGGCTCGGGCACCGGCGTGTGGCAGATGAGCGAGCAGGTGCGCGCCGGCACGCTCAAGCTGCAGGAGTTCTTCGAGGCCGAGAGCTGCATGCACCGCAGCCACGGCCACTGCATGACGATGGGCACCGCGAGCACCATGGCCAGCATGGTCGAGTCGCTGGGCATCGGCCTGCCGGGCAATGCGGCCTACCCCGCCGTGGACGGCCGTCGCAACGTGCTTGCGCGGCAGGCGGGCCGGCGCATCGTCGGCATGGTTCATGAAGACATGAACATGTCGAAGATCCTCACGCGCCAGGCCATCGAGAACGCGATCAAGGTCAACGCGGCCATCGGCGGCTCGACCAACTTCGTGATCCACCTGCTGGCCATCGCGGGGCGCATGGGCGTCGAACTCACGCTGGAAGACTTCGACCGTCTCGCCTCCGATCTGCCTTGCCTGGTGAACCTGCAGCCCTCTGGCCAGTTCCTGATGGAGGACTTCTGCTACGCGGGCGGCCTGCCGGTGGTCATCAAGGAAATCGCCGACCACCTGCACAAGGACATCCTCACCGTCACCGGCCAGAGCGTGTGGGAGAACGTGAAGGACGCCGAGAACTACAACCCCCAGGTCATCCGCACCCAGGCCGAGCCCTTCAAGGACAAGGCCGGCATCTGCGTGCTGCGCGGCAACCTCGCGCCCAACGGCGCCATCATCAAGCCCAGCGCGGCCACGCCCGAGCTGCTGGTGCACAAGGGCCGCGCGGTGGTGTTCGAAAGCGCGGACGACCTGCACAGGCGCATCGACGACGAGAACCTCGACATCGACGAGAACTGCGTCATGGTGCTCAAGAACTGCGGCCCCAAGGGCTACCCCGGCATGGCCGAGGCCGGCAACATGCCGTTGCCGCCGAAGGTGCTGCGCAAGGGCATCACCGACATGGTCCGCATCAGCGACGCACGCATGAGCGGCACGGCCTACGGCACCGTCGTGCTGCACACCGCGCCCGAGGCCGCTGCAGGCGGCCCGCTGGCGCTGGTGCAGGACGGCGACATCGTCGAGCTCGACGTGCCGAACCGCAAGCTGCACCTGCATGTGAGCGACGAGGAACTGGCGAAGCGCCGCGAGAAATGGGTCGCGCCCAAGGCGCCGCTCGAATCCGGTTACTGGAAGTTGTATGTCGACACAGTGCTGCAGGCCGACCAGGGAGCCGACCTGGCCTTCCTGCGCGGCCGCCGCGGGGCCTTCGTGCCGCGCGACAATCACTAGATGACAAGACTGGTAGCAATCGACTGGGGCACGAGTTCACTGCGCGGTGCGCTGCTGGATGCCGGCGGCAAGGTGCTGGAAGAGCGCAGCGAGGCGCGCGGCATTCTCACCGTGCCCGAAGGCGGTTTTCCCGCCGTCTTCGAAACGCTGTTCGGCGACTGGATGCGCCTCGAAGGCGCGCGCTGCCTGATCTCCGGCATGGCCGGCAGCAAGCAGGGCTGGGTCGAAGCGCCCTACTGCGCTTGCCCCGCGGGCCGCGTGGAAGTGGGCCGCAGGATCATCGACATCGACGCCGTTCCGGGTGCGCGCATCGCGATCGTGCCGGGCCTGAGCGACGAGCACGCCGGCGTGCCCGACGTGATGCGTGGCGAGGAAGTGCAGATCTTCGGCGCGATGGAGCTCACCGGCCTCAGCGAGGGCCTCTTCGTGCTGCCCGGCACGCACAACAAGTGGGCCACGGTGAAGAAGGGCCGCGTCGCGGGTTTCCGCACCTACATGACGGGCGAGTTCTACGCGCTGCTGAGCCAGCACTCGATCCTGGCCCGAACGCTCGACGCATCGGCGCCGCTCGACGAAGCGGCCTTCCTCGAAGGCGTGACCCGCTCCGAGAACGGACACGGTCTGCTGCACAACGCCTTCGGCACACGCACGCTGGCGCTGTTCGAGCGCATGCCGAAGGAGGAGCTGTCGAGCTATCTCTCGGGCCTGCTGATCGGCGAGGAGCTGCGTACGCAGGCGCTGCAGGCGTCTGGAGAGGTGATCCTGATCGGCTCGTCCAACCTCACCGAGCGCTACACGCTGGCCCTGCGCGCCACCGGCGTCGCCACGCGCACGCTCGGGGCCGAAGCCACCTGGGCCGGGCTGCATGCGCTGTCCGGCTTTCTCGATTCCGACAGGACTCCCGCATGACCGCCCCCACTCCCCTCGACAAATTCAACGCCGCGATGCGCGAGCTGCCCCTGGTGGCGATCCTGCGCGGCCTCACGCCCGCCGAAGCGGCCGACGTCGGCGACGCCATCGTCGAGCCCGGCTTCCGGCTGCTCGAAGTGCCGCTCAACTCGCCGCAGCCGCTCGAAAGCATCGCGCTGATGCGCAAGCGCTTTCCACAGGCGCTGGTCGGCGCCGGCACGGTGCTCGGCGCGCAGCAGGTGCGCGACGTGCATGCAGCGGGCGGCGAACTGATCGTCTCGCCGAACTTCAATGCCGAGGTCATCGCCGAGGCCGCGCGCCTGGGCATGGTCTGCCTGCCGGGCGTGATGACGCCGACAGAGGCCTTCGGCGCGCTCGCGGCAGGCGCCACCGGGCTCAAGCTGTTTCCGGCCGAGCTGGCCTCGCCAGCCGTGGTGAAGGCGCTGCTGGCCGTGCTGCCGTCCGGCACACCGGTGATGCCCGTGGGCGGCATCGCCCCCACCAACATGGCCGAATGGCACGCCGCAGGGGCTGCCGGCTTCGGCATCGGCTCCTCGCTCTACAAGCCCGGCAAGCAGGCCGCGGCGGTGCGCGAAGACGCGAAGAAGTTCATCGTGGCGTGGAAGAGCCTGCCCCTCGCCTGATTCGTGAGCCACATTTTTTTCCTGCAACAAGAAAAAAGGAGCCCCACTGAGATGTCCGCCGACGCCACCTACGCCAGCCCCGCCGTGCGCAAGCTGCGCGAAGACCTAGCCCTGGCCCTGCGCGCCGCCGCCCACCACGGGCTGTCCGAAGGCGTCTGCAACCACTTCAGCGTGATGCTGCCGGGCGCACAAGACCGCTACCTCATCAACCCGCGCGGGCTGCACTGGAGCGAGATCGGCCCCGAAGACATCGTGCTGATCGACGTGCACGGCGAGGTGCTGGCGGGCCGACACCGCGTGGAGCCCACCGCCCTCTTCATCCATGGCGCGGTGCACCGCCTCACGGGCCACGCGGTGGTGCTGCACTGCCACATGCCCTACGCCACTGCGCTCACGATCACGGTCGACCGCGCGCTCGACCCGACCGCGAGCCAGAACGCGATGCGCTACATGAACCGCATCGCCATCGACGCCGAGTACAACGGCCTTGCGCTCGACGACGCCGAGGGCGAGCGCATCGCCCGTGCCATGGCGGGCAAGGACGTGGCTTTTCTCGCAAACCACGGCGTGATCGTGGCCGGCGGCACCATCGCCCATGCCTACGACGACCTCTACTACCTGGAGCGCGCCTGCCTGCACCAGGTGATCGCGCAATCGACCGGCCGGCCGCTGGTGCCGGTCAACCCGAAGCTGGCGGCCCACGTGGCGGCGCAGATCCAGGGCGAACGCGAGCAATCCGACCTGTTCTTCGAGGCCCTGCGCCGCATGCTGCCCGCGCCGCGCGGCTGACCGACCGGACTTCCGGCCGATACGGCCAACGGCCTATCCGCGGACGTGTTCCGCGCTGCAAAGTCCATTCACAATTGTGTCTCGCCTGTGCGGGGCGCTGCGCGCACCGGCTTACAGCTCTTCATCCGAATTCGCTCCAGCCTTACACCAACTTCACAAAGGGCCGCGAGGATGAGGCTTCCAACTCATAACCGGGGGATCACGTGAAACAGCTTACTTTTGCATTCGGCGCCGCGGCCTTGATGTCGCTGGCCATGCTGGGCACGCCGGCCCAGGCCCACGAGGGCGGAAACTTCATCCAGGCGCAGGTGTACGTCGTGCCCGCGCCGCCGCCTCCGCGCCGCTACTACGCACCGCCGCCTCCGCCGCGCCACTACTACGGCCCCGGCTACCGCCGCGACCACTACTACGACCGCCGCTGGGACGATCGCCGCCGCTATGGCCGACGCGACAACGACGGCGATGGCGTGCCGAACCGCTACGACCGCCGGCCCAACAACCCCTACCGCTATTGATGACGAAGACCCGGGCCGCGCGCCCGGGTTTTTCGTTCAGGCCTGCGCCACGCGCCGAAGCAGCCCGTTGGTGGTGCGCGGCCAGCCGACGCGGCCGAACCAGGCGCCGCCCGCGATGGCCGATGCGATCACGACGCCGTACACCATCAGCGCCACGCCCTGCGCCGCGAACACGCCGGTGAGCCCTGCCCCCCAGCGCAGCGCCAGCCAGCCGCCCGTGGCCGCCACCGCGAGCCGCGCGATGTTGCCGAGCACCGGCCACAGAAGCCGGCCCGCGCCCTGCGAAGCGAAATACAGCACCAGCCCGACGCCGAAGAGGCCGTACATCGGGCCCACCACGCGCAGGTAGTGCGCGCCGGTCTCGAGCATGGCCGGGTCGTTGCCGAACAGCAGCAGCCACGGGCGCGGGAACAATGCCGCCGCGATGCCGATGGTCTCGGTCAGCGCAAAGGCCAGCGCTGCGCCGGCCCAGGTGGCACGCAGCGCCCGCTCGCGCAGCCCTGCGCCCATGCAGGTGCCGACCATCGCCACCAGCGGCGCGCCAAGGCCGAACACCAGCGGCACCAGCAGGTATTCGAGCCGCGAGGCCGTGCCGTAGCCGGCCAGTGCGCCCGAACCGAAGTGCCCCGTCAGCGCGGTGGCGATGCCGATCGACAGGTTGGTCGCCACGGTCGACACCGCGCCCACCAGCCCGATGCGCAGTATGTCGCGGAACAGCGGCCAGCGCAGCTTCAGCGCGTCGAGCGTGGGCTTCAACAGGCTGCGCGGCGAGCGCAGGTAGACGATGAGTGCGACCGAGCCCAGCAGGTAGTACAGCAGCAGCGCCATCGCGCCGCCCGCGATGCCCATGCCCGGCAACGGCCCGATGCCGAAGATCAGCAGCGGCGATGCCGGAATGAGGAACACCACGCCCACCACCGTCACGTTCGCCGGCACCGACATGTTGCCGGTGCCGCGGATGATGGCCGCGAGCGAGTTGAAGAGCCACACCAGCGTCGCGCCCGCGAACACCCAGTTGGAGTACGTGAGCGCCGCGTCGAGCGCGGGCCCGGTGCCGCCCATGGTCCCGTAGAGCCAGCGCCCGCCCAGCAGCAGCGCCAGCGTGAAGCACAGGCCGAAGCCCAACGCGATGACGATGGCATGCCACACCAGCGCGTCGGCGTCATCACGGCGGCGCGCACCGAGCGCGCGGGCGATCGACGAGGCGATGCCGCCGCCCATGGCGCCGCTGGAGGTCATCTGCATCAGCATCACGATGGGAAACACCAGCGCCATGCCGGCGAGCGCATCGGTGCCGAGCTTGCCGACGAAGTAGGTCTCGATGAGGCCGACGGAGGCCTGCGCCACCATCACCAGCACATTGGGGGCGGCGAGACGCAGCAGCGTGGGCACGATGGGCGCCTCGAGCAGGCGGCGCGTGCGAGGGTCGAGTTCAGTGGTTCCGTGGGGAGCGGTCATGGCGGGAGCCTCGGCGGGTTCAGGCGCGGGCCGCGGCCGTCGTGGCCGGAGAGCCGGACTTGGCTGCCGGCCGGCGGATCGTCATCACGATCAGCGCCGCCACCAGGCAGGCCGCGCCGGCGGTGTAGAGCGCCGGGGTGTAGGTCAGCAGCAGCGTGCGCGCGAAGCCCGCGCCGTAGGCGGCCGTGGCGGCGCCCAGCTGGTGCGCGGCGAAGACCCAGCCGAACACGAGTCCGACCTTGGCCGGGCCGAAGGCGGCGCCCGCGAGCTTGACGGTCGGCGGCACTGTGGCGATCCAGTCGAGGCCGTAGAACATCGCGAAGATGCCGAGGCCGTAGATGGTGAATTCCGAATGCGGCAGCCAGAACAGCGACAACCCGCGCAGGCCGTAGTACCAGAAGAGCAGCTTGCGATTGTCATAGCGGTCCGACAGCCAGCCCGAGAGGATCGTGCCGACGAAGTCGAAGGCGCCCATCATCGCGAGCACCGAGGCCGCGGGCACTGCGCTCATGCCGTAGTCGCCGCACAGCGAGATGAAGTGCGTCTGCACGAGCCCGTTGGTGCTCAGGCCGCAGATGAAGAAGGTGCCGGCCAGGACCCAGAAGGTGCGGTTGGTCGAGACTTCCTTCAGCACGCGGAACGGCGTGGCGAAGTTCATTGCCGGTGCTGCTGCGGCAGGTGCGGCCGGCTGCGTGCCGGGCGCTTCGCCGTAGGGCAGCAGGCCGACGTCCGAAGGCCGGTTGCGCACGAAGCACAGCGCCAGCAGGCCGATGAGGATGGTGCCGATCACGACCGGAACGATGGCCGAGCGCCAGCCCCAGTGCTCGATCATCCAGGCCGCGAGCGGCAGGAAGGCCAGCTGCCCGGTCGCCGAACTGGCTGTGAGCATGCCCACCACCAGCCCGCGCCGCGCGACGAACCAGCGGTTGGCCACCACCGCGCCGAGCACCAGCGCCGTCATGCCGGTGCCCAGGCCCAGCATCAGGCTCCACAGCACGAAGAGCTGCCACAGCTGCGAGGCCATCGTGACCAGCGCCATGCCCAGGCCGACGAGCGCGAGGCCCGTGCAGATCACCGCGCGCAGGCCGTAGCGCTCCATCAGCACCGCGGCGAACGGGCCCATCAGGCCGAACAGCGCGAAGCGCAACGCGAGCGAGGACGAGATCTGCTCGGTGCTCCAGCCGAACTCCTTGCCCAGCGGCTGCAGCATGGCGCCAGGCAGGCCCAGCGCGGCCGACATGGTCAGCATGGTGAGGAAGGTGATGGCGGCGACGATCCAGCCGTAGTGGATGCCGCGGCGCTGCAGCCATGCGGAAACGGGTGTGGCGAACATGGGGCCTCTGCTGTTGGAATTGAATGGGAGGAAAGAAAAAGGCGAAACGGGTCCCTCGCGCGTTCTGGCGCACGATGAGCGAATGGGGTGTGGGTGAAGGAAAAGTAGAAGGGTCAGTCGTCGCCGACGGGCTCGTCATCGCCGCCCAGCAGTTCCATGGCCTCGTCGATCAACAGGTGCAGCGCGAGCACGCGCTCGACGCCCAGCAGTGCGTTCAGCTTCTGCTGCGCGGTCTTCCAGTGCGCGAGGGCTTCGCGCCGCTTGATCTCGCCTTCTTCGGTGAGCTGCACCAGCCGGCTGCGCGCATCGGCGCCCGCGCCCTGCGCGATCCAGCCCGCGACGATCAGCGGCTGGAGGTTGCGGCTCAGGGTGGAGGCGGTCATCTTGAGCTCGGCCGCCAGGTCGACGGGCCGCGTGGGGCCGAGCCTCGCGAGGTGCGACAGCAGCGAGTACTGCGTGGTCTTGAGGCCGCTTTGCGAAACCTCGGCGTCGTAGTGCTGCGAAAGGCGCCGCGACAACTGGCGGACCTTGAAGCTGGTGCAGCCGCGCGGCTTGGTGGGGGTGTCCATGGGATATTATTGTATGTGCAACTATTGCATATGCAATCAACCCCTCACGCCAAAGCCCCCAGGAGAAACACAGGCATGACACAGAACCCCAGCCAGCTCGAGGCCTGGATCGCCGAAGAACGCAAGATCACCGATCGCCTCGAAGCGGGCCCCGGACCCGGCCTCGCACGCCCCGACCAGATCGCCGGCAAGACCGGCCTGGAGATCATGCAGGCGATGCTCAACGGCGACATCCCCTATGCAGCCATCGCCAAGACGCTGGACTTCACGATCCTCGAAGTGCGCCAGGGCGTGGCCATCTTCCAGGGCACGCCGCTGCCGCAGCACCTGAACCCGCTGGGCACCATCCACGGCGGCTGGGTCGCGACCATGCTCGACTCCGCCCTGGGCTGCTCGGTCCACACGATGATGCCGCCCGGCCGTGCCTACACCACCGCCGAGCTGGGCGTGAACTACGTGAAGGGCCTCACGCCCAAGGTGCAGCGCGTGCGCGCCGAAGGCAAGGTTATCCATTGCGGCAAGCAGCTCGCCACCGCCGAGGCCCGCCTCTACGGGCCCGACGGCACGCTGTACGCGCACGCCACGACGACGTGCCTGGTGTTCGAAGTACCCGCGGCACGCAGCTAGCGAGCCGGGCAGGAAGGGGCCAGCACCACGAAGCGAACGCCCCACAGCACCACCAGCACCAGCCCCACCCACAGCAGCCAGTGCGGCTTGCGCCGCCGCACGGACAGCACCACGGCCACGATCAGCAGCGGAACCAGGTACGCAAAGGACTCGATCCGCGCGTCCAGCCCGTGGTCGATGGGCAGGGTGCAGAAGGTCAGGCCGTCGCCGCGCAGCGCCGGGTCTTCCAGCATCCACTCGTAGCGGTTGCGCGGAATGGCGAACAGCATCGCGGTGCAGAACAGCGCATAGACCGCCGACACCAGCGCGAGAACGGACCGCCCCAGGTTCATCGCGCTATCTGTTGAGCAGCGATTCGACGTGCTCGCGGTGCTTGACCATCGCGCGGCCATACGACGAGTACTCGCGCCCTGCACTGCCCGGCGCGGCCTTCAGCGAATCGACGATGTCGGAGAGCTTGCGCTCGATGCCGCGGTTGTAGCGTGCACCGGCCACGACGAACTGCTCTTCGGACAGGTCCTCGGTGTCCGCCCCGGGATAGTCGTGCAGCACCAGTCCCTGCAGGTGCCTGGCCACGATCTCGAGGTTGAAGAGATCTGTCTCCAGGCAGGAGACGAGGTTGAGCTCTTCCTCGTAGCTCAGGCTGTCGGCGTCCAGCCCCAGCTCGCGCACGGCGGCGCGCATCTGGATGCTCACCGCGCCGAACGAGGTCTGGCCCGGCGGCTTGGTGATCGTGAGGTTGCGGTCGACCCAGTCGGGGCCGCTCCAGTCGAAGGTGCGCAGGGCGAACATGGGCCGCTTGCTCCCGTCGGGCTTGCCGCCCACCTCCGACCATGCCACGCTGCCGAGCAGCACCGGAGAAATCCTGTTCTTCTTCGCCACTGCGACGATGCGCAGGCGGTTGTAGAGGACCCAGGCATCCTTGTAGTCGCTCAGGTGCGGAAAGCCGCCGCCGACTCGCGCCGGCAGCATCTTCCACTTGAAGGCATCCCACGAAGTCCACTTCGGATAGTTGGCGTTGTCGGGTGCGCAGAACTCTCTACCACTCATCGTCACTCCCTCCGGTTCGAGAAAAAGCTGGCGCCGTTTTAGCGGGCCGGTCGCCAGTTGTCGAGCGGCGCGGGCGCCATGCTTGCAACGAAGTGCAGTAGGCCTTCGATCTGTAAGTACAAAGGCATCTCGATCCGAGGCACCAGTGATAATTATTCTCATCCGGTACCGACAACACCCAGCAATACCAACTGCGGCCGGCGCCGGAGCTTTCTAGAACATCCGCTCCTGGAGGATCCTCATGACCGAACGCTCACGCGTCCAAGGCCGCGCCGTGCGCGCACTGTTCGCCACCAGCGCCGCCTGGCTCGCCATCACCGCCCTGCCCGCGCAAGCCGCCGCTGCCGAAGAACTCACGCTCTACACGACGCGTGAACCTGCACTGATCCAACCGCTCATCTCGGCCTTCAGCGCGCAGAGCAACATCAAGGTCAACACCGTCTTCGTGAAGGACGGCCTCCTGGAGCGCGTCAAGGCCGAAGGCGCCCGCTCGCCAGCCGACGTGCTGATGACCGTGGACATCGGCAACCTGATGGACCTGGTCGATGGCGGCGTGACGCAGCCCGTGAAGTCGGCCGCGCTCGAATCGGCCATTCCGGCCAACCTGCGCGGCACCGACGGCCAGTGGTTCTCGCTCTCTCTGCGCGCTCGCGTTCTGTACGCAGACAAGAGCCTGCCGCTCACCAGCTTCCGCTACGAAGACCTGGCCAACCCCAAGTACAAGGGCAAGGTCTGCATCCGCGCCGGCCAGCACCCCTACAACACCGCGCTGGTCGCCTCGCTGATCGCGCACGACGGCGAAGCCAAGGCCGAGCAGTGGCTGCGCGGCGTGAAGGCCAACCTGGCACGCAAGCCCACGGGCGGCGACCGCGACGTGGCGCGCGACATCCTCGGCGGCATCTGCGACGTGGGCCTGGCCAACTCGTACTACGTCGGCCAGATGAAGAGCGCCAAGGAAGGCACCGACGCGCGCAAGTGGGGCGACGCCATCAAGGTGGTGCGCCCGACCTTCGCCAACGCGAAGAGCGGCGGTACGCACGTCAACATCAGCGGCGCGGCCGTTGCCAAGAACGCGCCGCAGCGCGCCAATGCGGTCAAGCTGCTCGAGTTCCTGGTTTCCGAGCCGGCACAGGCGCTGTACGCGCAGACCAACTACGAATACCCGGTGCGCAAGGGCGTGGCGCTCGACCCGATCATCGGCCAGAGCATCGGCGAGCTGAAGGTCGACCCGCTGCCGCTGACCGAGATCGCCAAGTACCGCAAGCAGGCCAGCGCACTCGTAGACAAGGTTGGCTTCGACCAGTGACAGCGACGAGCGCCGGGCATGCCTGCCGGCGACTGACTGAATGATCTTCCCGCGGCGCCAGCCGCCGGGCCTGCAAGCAGCAGGCCCGGCTTGGCGCTGCGCGTCGTTCCTGATCGCCATCGGCGTGCTCGCGCCGGTGCTCACGCTGGCGTGGCTCGCGTTCGGCTCGGGCCTCGGCCACTGGGGTCCGCTCTTCGCCCACGTGCTGCCGCAGGCGGCGCTCAACACGGCCCTGCTGCTCGCGGGCGTGGGCACGCTGGTGCTGGTGATCGGCACCGGCTGCGCCTGGCTCGTCACGGCCCACGACTTCCCCGGGCGCGGCGTCCTCCACTGGGCACTGCTGCTGCCGCTGGCGATGCCGACCTACATCGTCGCCTTCGCCTATCTCGACCTGCTGCATCCCATCGGCCCCGTGCAGGGCGCGATCCGCTGGATGCTGGGCTTCGACAGCCCGCGCCAGTTCCGCCTGCCCGACCTGCGCTCGATGCCCGGCGCGATCTTCGTGCTGGGCTTCGTGCTCTATCCGTACGTCTACATGACGGCGCGCGCGATGTTCATGACGCAGCCGGCGCACTTGATGGAAGCAGCCCGCATGCTCGGCGAGAGCAAGCGCGGCGCGTTCTTCCGCGTGGCGCTGCCGCTGGCACGGCCGGCGCTGGCGGTGGGCTTGAGCCTCGCGCTGCTCGAAACGCTCAACGACATCGGCGCGTCCGAATTCCTCGGCGTGAACACGCTGACGGTCGCGGTCTACACCACCTGGATCACGCGTTCCGACCTCGCAGGCGCGGCGCAGATCGCCTGCGCGATGCTGTTCGTGGTGGTGGCGCTGGTCTGGCTGGAGCGCAACGGCCGGCGGCACCAGCGCTTCGGTTCGTCGCAGCGCATGCGCGCGGTGCAGCCGCGTCGGCTGCGCGGTGGTGCCGCCTGGGCCGCGACGGCCGCTGCCGCGCTGCCGGTGCTGATCGGCTTCGCTGCCCCCGCCGCCTACCTCGTCTGGGAAAGCGCCAAGCGGCTGCGCCAGGGCGGTGGGATTTCGCAAGGGCTGGTCGCCAGCCTCGGCAACACGCTGACGCTGGCTTCGGGCGTCACTGCCGTTGCGGTGGCGGCGGGGCTGGTCGTCGCGTGGGCCGCACGCAGCCAGGGCTCGGGCCCCGGCCGTGCCCGCTGGCAGGCACGCGCCGCAACGCTCGGCTATGCGGTGCCGGGCACGGTGCTGGCCATCGGGCTGCTCACGCCGGCGCTGGCTTTCGATGCCGCGCTGGCCACTGCTTTCGGCTTGCAGGGCCTGCCGCTCATGAGCTGCGGCGTGGTGCTGGTCGTGGCATGTGCGATCCGTTTTCTTGCGATGCCCGTGGGCGGAATCGAAGCCGGCCTCTCGCGCATTCCACCCGCCATCGAGCAGGCCTCTCGCCTGCTCGGGGAAACCACCGCCGGCACGCTGCGCCGCGTGCACCTGCCGCTGCTGCGCCCCGCAATGGCCTCCGCTGCGCTGCTGGTGTTCGTCGACGCGATGAAGGAGCTGCCGGCCACGCTGCTGCTGCGGCCCGCCAACTTCGACACGCTGGCCACCTGGCTCTATGCCGAGGCCGCGCGCGGCACGTATGAGGAAGGCGCCATCGCCGCGCTCGCCATCGTGCTGGCCGGCCTGCTGCCCGTGGTGCTGCTCGCGCGCAACCAGCTGGGCACGCCTTCGGCCACACTCGGCCCGGACAAGAACTGACATGAGCTCCCCACTGCACCTCGATGCGATCAGGCTCGCCTACGACACGCCGCGCGGCCCGCACACGGTCGTCGACGGTTTCTCGCTGACCCTGGACGCCGGCGACATCGCCTGCCTGTTCGGCCCCTCGGGCTGCGGCAAGACGACGGTGCTGCGCGCCATCGCGGGCTTCGAACCGGTGCGCACAGGCACGATCCGCCTCGGCGACGTGCTGTTGTCGTCCGCACAGAAGCACCTGCCGCCGGAGCAGCGGCGCGTGGGCATGATGTTCCAGGAATACGCGCTGTTCCCGCACCTGTCGGCCGCGAAGAACGTCGCCTTCGGGCTGCGCCGGCTGGATCGCGCGGCGCAGCAATCCCGCGTTGCCGAAATGCTCGCGCTGGTCGGGCTTGCCGACGCGGGCGAACGCTATCCGCACGAGCTTTCGGGCGGCCAGCAGCAGCGCATCGCGCTGGCCCGGGCGCTCGCGCCCTCGCCCGCCCTGCTGCTGCTCGACGAGCCCTTCTCCAACCTCGACGGCGGCACGCGCGAGCGGCTGACGGCGGAAGTGCGCGGCATCCTCAAGCAGGCCGGGCAGACCGCCATCCTCGTCACGCACAACGAGGCCGAGGCGCATGCGATGGCCGACCGAATCGGCGTGATGCACGGCGGGCGCATCACGCACTGGCTCGACACGACGGCCTAGCACACGCTGCCCGTTTGACGAATGGGCTTTCCGGGAAAAGGTTGTTCGGGATCGCAAGAATCGCGGCGTTCCAGACAGACGCACACCACCCGACAACGGAAAGCCCCATGACGCAACAAGCCCTCACCCTCGTCAGCCACCTGCTGTGCCCGTACGTGCAGCGCGCCGCGATCGCGCTGCATGAAAAGAACGTGCCCTTCGAGCGCGTCGTGATCGACCTCGCGAACAAGCCCCAGTGGTTCCTCGACATCTCTCCGCTCGGCAAGGTGCCGTTGCTGAAGGTGCGGCGGCCCGACGGCAGCGAGGCCGTGCTGTTCGAGAGCAACGTGATCTGCGAGTACCTGGAAGAGACGCAGCCCGGCGCACGCCTGCACCCAGAAGACCCGCTCACCCGCGCCGAGCACCGCGCGTGGATGGAGTTCGGATCGGCCATCCTCGGCGACCTCTGGGGCTACGAGACCACGCAGGACGCGGTCGTGTTCGAGCAGAAGCGCCTCGCGCTGCTCGCCAAGTTCCAGCGCGTCGAAGCCGCGTTGGGCGAGGGCCCCTACTTCGCAGGCAGCAGCTTCAGCCTCGTCGACGCGGTGTTCGCGCCAGTGTTCCGCTACTTCGAGGTGTTCGACGCGATCCATGACTCGCACATCTTCGACGCCCTGCCCAAGGTCGATGCCTGGCGCAAGGCACTGGCCGGGCGCCCCAGCGTACGCAACGCCGTGGTGCCCGAGTACCCGCAGCACCTGATGGAATTCCTCAGGCGCCATCAGGCCCACCTGCTGACGCTGGCGGCTTGATCGCCGCGCCGGGATGCCGACAATAGCGGCCTCCCTTTGCTACAACTACAAGGCACCACGAGATGCGACTCCTACACACCATGCTGCGCGTCGGCAACCTCCAGCGCTCCATCGACTTCTACACCAAGGTGCTCGGCATGAACCTGCTGCGCACCTCGGAGAACCCCGAGTACAAGTACAGCCTCGCCTTCATCGGCTACGGCAACGGCAACCCCGACCAGGCCGAGATCGAGCTCACCTACAACTGGGGCACCGAGAGCTACGAGCTCGGCACCGCCTACGGCCACATCGCACTGGGCGTGCCCGATGCCTACGCGGCCTGCGAGAAGATCAAGGCCGCGGGCGGCAACGTGACGCGCGAAGCCGGCCCGGTCAAGGGCGGCACCACCGTGATCGCGTTCGTGACGGACCCCGACGGGTACAAGGTCGAGCTCATCCAGCGCGACGAGAACGCCAACGGCGGCGGCCTGCGCTGAGCACCGGCGGGGCAGCCTCATGGCGACCACGAGGAAACAGGCCACAACCACCCGCCACGTCGCGCTGCTGCGCGGCGTGAACGTCAACGGCATCACGATCAAGAGCGCGGACCTCAAGGCGCTCTTCGTCGAACTGGGCTTCGGCGCGGTGCGCACCGTACTCGCCAGCGGCAACGTGCTGTTCGACACCGATGAGAGCGACGCCGCCGCGCTGCGAACGCGCATCGAGCAGGCCCTGCGCAAGCGCTTCGGCTACGACGCGTGGATCGTGCTGCTCACGCAGAAGACCGTGGCCGACATGGCTGCAGGCTACCCCTTCGAACGCATCGACGAAGAGCGCCATCCCTACGTCGTGTTCGGCTCGGACGCCGCGATGCTCGACGAGCTCATGGAAAAGGCCGGTACCGTCGATGCCGATGTAGAGCGCCTGAAGCGCGGCAAGGGCGTGCTGTATTGGCAATGCCCCCGCGGCGAAAGCCTGGACACACCGGTGGCCAAGCTGCTCGGCAAGACCCGCTACAAGTCGAGCACCACCACGCGCAACCTGCGCACTGTGGAGAAGCTGCTCGGCGACTGATCAGCAGCCCAGCAGATCGGCCAACTGGTCGATGTCGCGCGCGTGCAGGTTGTTGTCCGGCTGCGGCGACACGTCCTTCGGCCTCGCGCGGCCGAACTCGTGGGGCCGCTCGATGTACGCCGTCTTCAGGCCGCAGGTGCGCGCGGCCGCCAGGTCGTCGTGGTGCGCGGCGGCCAGCATCACCTGCCCGGGCGTCGCATCGAACACGCCCGCCACCCCGAGGTAGGTGCGCGGGTCGGGCTTGTAGGCCTTGAACACTTCGGCCGACAGCACGCAGTCCCATGGCAGGCCGGCGCGCTTGGCCATCTCTGTGAGCAGGCCGATGTTGCCGTTCGACAGCGTGCAGATGGTGAACTTCTTCTTGAGCCGCGTGAGGCCCGGCACCGAATCAGGCCAGGCCGGAAGGCGGTGCCATGCGCGGCTCAGGTCGCGTTTGGCCGCGGCGTCGAGGCGGTCGGCCAAGCTGACGTCATGCAGCACCTGGTCGAGCATGCTCAGGTGCAGCTCGTCGAGCAACGTGAAGCCGCCCTCGCCCGCGGCGATGCGCTCCATCACCGCCTTCATGGCGGGCTGGTAGCCGGCGCGCCACGCCAGCGCGAAGGCCGCGCCGTCCACGCCCGGCAGCGCGCGCTCGGCCTCGGCGGCAATGCCGCTGTGCCAGTCGACCACCGTGCCGAAAACGTCGAACGCGATGACCTTCAGGTCGCTGGCGTCGAAATCAGCGGCGCTCATGGCGGTGCTCAGCGCGGCAGCTGGCTCGCGGCGCGTGCCAGCTGCTCGATGCGGGCCCAGTCGCCGTCGCGGATCGCATCGGTCGGCACGATCCACGAGCCGCCCACGCAGGCCACGTTCGACAGCGCGAGGAATTCGGCCGCGTTGCCCGCATGGATGCCGCCCGTCGGGCAGAAGGTGACGTCGCCGAACGGGCCCTGCCAGGCCTTGAGCATGGGCAGGCCGCCGGCCTGCAGCGCGGGGAAGAACTTCAGCTGCGTGTAGCCGTCTTCCTGCGCCGTCATGATTTCGCTGCCGGTGGCCACGCCGGGCAGGAGCGGCAGGCCGATGTCGTGGCAAGCCTTGCCGACCGCGCGCGTGTAGCCCGGGCTCACGCCGAACTTAGCGCCGGCCAGCGCCGAGGCTTGTGCGTCGGCGGCGCTGCGGATGGTGCCGGCGCCGGCCACGGCTTCGGGCACGTCCTTGGCGATGGCTTCGATGCACTGCAGCGCCTGCGGCGTGCGCAGCGTGACTTCGAGCATGCGGATGCCGCCGGCCACCAGTGCACGGGCCAGGGGCACGGCGTCCTTCACGTCGTTCAGCACGATGACCGGGATGACCGGCGCGTCGCGCATCACGTCGAGGGGGGTAAGTCTTTCTGTCATTTCGTGGCTCCAATACCAATACGTTACGCGTCGCCTCGGGGGGCAGTCCCGGTCAGAGCCAGGAACAGGCGCCCTCTTCGGCGGTCAGTGCATTGCGTCGCATGCCGGCGAACAGCTCCCGGCCGAGGCCGTGTCCGTCGGAGATGCGCTGCGCTTCGGGCAGTGTCGCGGTCTCGCGCGCGGCCCATTCGTCTTCGGGCAGCAGCACCGCGAGCGTACCCGCGACCGAGTCGAGGCGGATCAGGTCGCCGTCGCGCACCTTGGCCAGCGGGCCACCGGCTGCCGCCTCGGGCGAGACATGGATCGCGGCCGGTATCTTGCCCGACGCGCCGCTCATGCGGCCGTCGGTGACCAGCGCCACGCGGAATCCCTTGCCCTGCAGCACCGACAGCGGCGGCGTGAGCTTGTGCAGCTCGGGCATGCCGTTGGCCTGCGGGCCCTGCCAGCGCACCACGCAGACCACGTCGCGCTCCAGCTCGCCGGCGGTGAACGCCTTCTGCAGCGCGGCCTGCGAATCGAACACCCGTGCGGGCGCTTCGATGACGTGACGGTCGTCGGGCACCGACGAAACCTTGATGACGCTGCGACCGAGGTTGCCGCTCAGCAGCTTGAGTCCGCCGGTGGCGCTGAAGGGGCTGGCGACGGTGCGCGTGACGGCATCGTTCTGCAGTGCGGCGCCCGGCGTCCATTGCAGGCGCTTTTCTTCCGACTCATCCACCAGTGAAGGGATGTTCGCGAACTCGCGGATGCCGCCCGAGCGCACCGTCAGCACGTCGGCGTGCATGAGGCCGGCATCGACCAGCTCACCGATCACGAGGCCGGGGCCGCCCGAGGCCTGGAACTCGTTCACGTCGGCGCTGCCGTTGGGGTACACGCGGGTGAGCAGCGGCACCACGTCGGAGAGCTTCGAGAAGTCGTCCCAGTCGATCAGGATGCCGGCGGCGCGCGCCACGGCCACCCAGTGGATCAGGTGGTTGGTGGAGCCGCCCGTGGCCAGCAGGGCGACCATGGCATTGACGATGCAGCGCTCGTCGACCATCACGCCGATCGGCGGGCAGTCGAATGCGGCCTCGCCGGCCTTGCCCAGCACCGTGCGCACAGCCTCGCGCGTGAGCGTTTCGCGCATCGCATCGCCGGGCTGGATGAAGGCCGTGCCGGGCACATGCAGCCCCATGGCTTCGAGCAGCATCTGGTTGCTGTTGGCGGTGCCGTAGAAAGTGCAGGTGCCCACCGTGTGATAGGCGGCCATCTCGGCGTCGAGCAGGCCCTGGCGGCCCACCAGGCCCTGTGCGGCCTGCTCGCGCACCTTCGACTTGGCGTTGTTCGACAGGCCCGAGGGCATCGGGCCGGCCGGCACGAACACCGTGGGCAGATGGCCGAAATGCAGCGCGCCGATCAGCAGGCCCGGCACGATCTTGTCGCACACGCCGAGCATGAGCGACGCATCGAACATGTCGTGCGTGAGCGCGACTGCCGTGCTCATGGCGATGAGGTCGCGGCTGAAGAGGCTGAGCTCCATGCCGGGCGTGCCCTGCGTCACGCCGTCGCACATGGCCGGCACGCCGCCCGCCACCTGCGCGGTGGCGCCGAGGCGGCGGGCCTCGTTCTTGATGATGTCCGGGTAGCCCTGGTACGGCGCGTGGGCCGAGAGCATGTCGTTGTAGGCGGTGACGATGCCGATGTTGGGCGCCCGCTCGGTCACCACGCGGAACTTGTCGTTGGCCGGAATGCCGGCCACGGCGTGCGCCACGTTGGCGCAGCCCATTCGGTCGGAACCACGGTCGCGGTTGCGTATTTCGGCGAGGCGGGAGAGGTAGGCGCTGCGCAGCCCCTGGCTGCGCTCGCGGATGCGATCGGTGACATCGCGGACGGTGGGGTGTGTGCTGCTGCTCATGGGGATAGTGGCTCTCGCTGCGTGTCGCCGGAGCGACTGTGGCCCTGGAGGCCCATCGTACCAAGCCGAGGGCTGCAGGCTGATGAAATCAGGGCGCCGGGCAATACGAATTTACTCAGTCTTTCCCCATAAGACGGGGCGCATGAAGAAACCCGCCGTCAAGTCTTTGGTGTCGACATGTCCGCAGTCGCCACGATGCGCCAGCACGAGGCCAGTCGAATGGCGCAATCGGATTGCCGATTGGCGCGGATCGCCACTGCGCCGGCGCCGCATGAACCGTACTCTGAAGGCTCTTGCAAAGGAGCCCCCACCCATGACCCGCACCGTACTCATCACCGGAACCTCCAGCGGCCTTGGCCGCGCAACCACCAGGCACTTCCATGCGAAAGGCTGGAACGTGATCGCCACCATGCGCACGCCCGAAAGCGAAGCGGAGTTCGGGCAGCTCGACCGCATGCTTCTCGCGCGACTTGACGTTCAGGATGCCGACTCGATCCGTTCGGCCGTCGATGCCGGCATTGCGCGGTTCGGGCGCATCGATGCGCTCGTGAACAACGCCGGCTACGGCGCCTTCGGACCCCTCGAGGCAACGCCGGCGGAAAAGATCCGCCGCCAGTTCGATGTCAACGTGCTCGGCCTTCTGGCGACCACGCAGGCCGTGCTGCCGCATTTCCGCGCGAACCGTGCCGGCACCATCGTCAATGTGTCGTCGATGGGCGGCCGCATAGCCTTTCCGCTCGGCGCGCTCTATCACGGGACGAAGTTCGCGGTCGAAGGCCTGTCCGAAGCGCTGCAGTACGAGCTGGCGCCGCTGGGCGTTCACGTGAAGGTCGTCGAGCCCGGCGTCATCCTGACGGACTTCAGCGGACGCTCGTTCGACTTCAACAACGACCCTGGGCTCGACGCCTATCAACCGCTGGTGCAGTCGGTGATGAGCAAGTACGGCCCGATGATGGCGAACGGCTCGCAGCCGGAACAGATCGCCGAGGTGGTCTACGCCGCTGCGACGGACACCGGCGACCAGCTTCGCTTCGAGGCCGGCGAGGATGCCATCCGGACGCTCGCGGCGCGGCGCGCGGCGGACGACACCACGTTCTTCGCCGGCATGAAGGCACAATTCATCATCGGTGCATGAGTACACCGTGGCGTGCGTCGAGTGGCGCATGCCTTGCCTGAGCAGAGCATCGCCCCTTCATGGAAACTGCCGGATACGCGCTCGACACCACCTGGCGAACAGTGCTGAAGGACCTCGGCGTCGCACCCGCCGACGTCCTCCGCCAAGCTGGTCTTCCCGACGATCTGCTGCATCAGCCCTCGGTCCGGCTCGCGTCCGGCGACTTCTACCGGCTCTGGAACTGCATCGAGGCCGCGGTGGGCGATCCGCTGCTGCCCCTGAGGCTCTGCCAGGCCATCTGCAGCGAGTCGTTCTCGCCGGTGCTGTTCGCGGCGCTGTGCAGCCCGAACATGCTCGTGGCCGCGCAACGCATCGCGCGCTACAAGACGCTGATCGCGCCGATGCGCCTGGATGTCACGCAGGCGGACGGCCTGACGACCCTCGAGTTCTCGTGGCTGGACCATGCGGTATCGCCGCCCGCGTCGCTGGTGGTGATGGAACTGCTGTTCTGCGTGACGCTCGCGCGCATGGGCACGCGCGAGCCCATCCGCCCGGTCGTGGTCCAGGCGCAGGTCCTGCCTTCGCCCCTCGCGCCCTATGAAGAGTTCCTCGGCGCCCGGCTGACGCGCGGCGCGAGGCGCCTCGTCAGCTTCGCGAATGCGGACGCCATGCTGCCTTTCCTGACATCGAACGAGCCGCTGTGGGCGGCGTTCGAACCGGAACTGCGGCAGCGTCTCTCCCATCTCGACGCGCAGGCGACGACGACTCAGCGCGTCCGCGCGGCCCTGCTCGAGGGCCTCCCGAGCGGACTCGTCACCATCGAGGACATCGCCCGCAAGCTGGCGTTGAGCAGGCGCACGCTGCAGCGGCGTGTCGATGCCGAGGGAACGAGCTTCCAGCAGATCCTGAACGGCACGCGCGAGGCGCTTGCCCGCCACTATCTCGAGAAGACGGCGCTTCCCATCGCCGAGATATCGTTCCTGCTGGGGTTCGACGAGTCGAACTCGTTCCATCGGGCGTTCCGGGGATGGACCGGGTCGACGCCGGATCGGGTGCGGCGCGGATAGGTTGCCGGCATCTGGCACACGCTGAATGAAAAAGCCCGGCGGACCGGGCTCTTTCGTTCTGTGGAGTCGGCAAGGCGGTCAGTCGACCAGCTTGACCTCGACGCGGCGCGCCTCGGCGTTGTTGCCCGAGCCCGTCGTCACGGCAGGCTTCTGCAGGTCGACCTTCGCCGCCGGCACGCCCAGGCCCACGAGCACGTCGCGCACCATCTCGGCGCGCTTCTTCGCGAGCTGTTCGTTGATGGCGGCGTCGCCGGTGGTGTCGTGGAAGCCCGAGATCACCGCCTTGCGGCCGCTCTCGACGCCCTTGATGACGGCAGCCAGCGCCTCGGCGGCGCCCGGCGCGAGATCGGCGCTGCCGGTCGCGAAGTAGAAGTTCACCACACCGTCGACCACGCGGATGCTTGCGCCGTCGGGGATGACCACAGTCACCGTCTCGGTGACTTCGGCCAGCTTGGGCGCCGCGCCGGCCGGCGGCGCCGAAATCACCACGGCAGCGGGGGCGGGCTTGGCGGCCGCCACGTTGTGGCCCTTGTGCCAGAGCACGATGCCCACCACGAAGAAGATCACCAGGGCGATCAGCGCCATGACGAATCCGAGGATGAAATTCTGCTGGCTGTCGTCGTCGCTCATTGCGGGTCTTGCTCCGTATGAAAGTGGCCGGTAAATAATGGTGCGGTGAACCATGATCTGGAAATTGTAGGCGTCGGCCCCGGCACTCCCGTGTCGGACCCCGCGCCGAACCCCGGTCCGCCGGGGCTCGATCCCATGCCCAAGCCCCTGCGCGACCCGCAGCCGATGCTCGAGCGCGCCATTGCCGACTGGGGCGGGCACGAGGACCTCTGGCTCTTCGGCTACGGCTCGCTGATCTGGCGGCCCGAGTTCGGCTTCACCGAGCGCCGGCCGGCCTGGGTGCACGGCTGGCACCGCGCGCTGAAGATGTGGAGCCGCGTCAATCGCGGCAGCGTGCAGACGCCGGGCCTCGTGTTCGGGCTGCTCTCGGGCGGCAGCTGCCGCGGCATGGTGTTCCGCGTGCCGAAGTCCGAGGGCCTCGAAACTCTGCGCCGCCTCTGGCTGCGCGAGATGCCGACCGGCGTGTACGACCCCAGGTGGCTGCGTTGCGGCACGGCAGACGGCAATGTGCGCGCACTGGCGTTCACGCTCTCGCGGCGCAGCCCCAACTTCACGGGCGAGCTCAGCGACGAGCGCTACCGCCACATCTTCGCCCACGCGGTGGGTCGCTACGGCAGCTCGCTCGACTACGCGCAGCAGACGCTGCTGGAGCTGCAGCGCCACTCGATCCACGACGCCGCGCTGGCGCGGCTGGTGGCGCTGGCCGGAACGCAGGAGCAGCCGTCGTCCGATTGCGATGCACCGCAGGCTCCGGTATATGTTCCGGGGTCCGCAGACAACAAGTCTTCATTCCAACCATCCGGCTCTTCCAAGTCTTCCAAGGAAAACACATGAACCAAAGTCGTCTCATCGCCACCGGTACCGCCCTCCTCGCCTCGGCCCTCCTGGCCGCCTGCGGCAGCATGGGCGGCAAGCCGAGCACGGCCATCGAGCTGGTGCCGACCGCCGCGATCACGCCCAACCCGACGCGCGGCACGGTGACCCTCACCGCCCTCGACCACGGCGTGCGCGTCTCGGGCGAAGTGCGCGGCCTGGTGCCGGGCAGCGAGCACGGCTTCCACATCCATGAAAAGGGCGACTGCGGCGACAACGGCAATGCTTCCGGCGGCCACTTCAACCCGACCGGCGGCACCCACGGCAAGTTCGCCGCGCCGGGCAGCCATGCCGGCGAGCTGCCGAGCCTGAGGGCCGACGCCAGCGGCATGGCGCGCTTCAGCGTGGAAGACCACGCGATCTCGCTGACGCCCGGCGCCGCCAACAGCGTGGTCGGCCGCGCGCTGGTGGTGCACCGCGACCCCGACGACTTCACGACCCAGCCCTCGGGCAACTCGGGTCCGCGCATCGCCTGCGCGGTGATTACCAAGCCCTGAGTCGCAGGAAAACGCTAGGCGCCCTCGCGCGCCAGCCACAGCGCCTCGGCCTGCGCCAGCGCCTCGGGCGTGTCGATGTCGGTGACGACGCCCACGTCGTCCACGACGAGGTCTGTCACCGAGTCGATGGCGCGCATCGCGCGCAGGACGGATGCCGCGCCGGGCCCTCCCTCGAGCGCCGCGAGCTGCTCGCCGCAAGCGGCTGCGAAACCCACCGGATGCCCGCGCTCGCCCCGGTACTGCGGCTGCACCGCGTTCACCTGTCCGCCAAGGGCGGCAGCCACGGCCTGCAAGGTCGCAGGCTGCACCAGCGGTAGATCGCCCGGCAGGATCAGCCAACCCGCCGCGCCCGGGGTGGCGCGCACGGCAGCCCCGATCGAATCGCCCATGCCCGGGTGCCCCGCGTCTTCGACGTGCCAAGGCAGGCCGCTCGCGCGTACCGCGTCGAGCGTGCGCTCGAGCACCGGCCTTCCGGCGAGCAGCGCCCTGAGCTTCGAGCCCGTGCCGCCGGCCGCGATGAATCGCTCGCCGCGACCCGAGGCCAGCACGATCACCACCGGGGAATTCGCCTTGTGCATCGTCATGGGCCGAGTATGTGCGCAACAATCCCGGCATGACTTCCCCTCTTTCCAAAGACGCGCTGGCGGCGCTGCGCAAGAGCTACGAGCGCGCAGAGCTCGACGAGACCCGCAGCGCCGACGATCCGCTGAAGCAGTTCGAACGCTGGCTCACCGAGGCCGTCGATGCGCAGGTGCCCGAGCCCAACGCGATGACGCTGTGCACCGTGGGCAGCGACCTGCGGCCCTCCAGCCGCATCGTGCTCGTCAAGGGCTACGACGCGCGCGGCATCGTCTGGTACACCAACTACGAGAGCCGCAAGGGCCGCGAACTCTCGGGCAATCCGTATGCATCGCTGCAGTTCCACTGGGTCGAGCTGGAGCGCGTGGTGCGCATCGAGGGCCGCGTGGAGAAGGCCGGTGCCGAGGAAAGCGACGCCTATTTCGCGAGCCGCCCGCTCGACTCGCGCATCGGCGCCTGGGCCAGCCCGCAGAGCGAGGTGATCAGCGGACGCGAAGTGCTGGTGAAGAACGCGGCCGTGTTCGCCGCCAAGCACCTGCTCTCGCCGCCGCGCCCGCCGCACTGGGGTGGCTACCGGCTGGTGCCCGATCGCTGGGAGTTCTGGCAGGGCCGCAAGAGCCGGCTGCACGACCGGCTGCGCTATCGGCTGGAGGGCAGCAACTGGGTGCGCGAGCGCCTGGCTCCGTGAGCCGAATCGTCGTCAGGCCTCACACCCGACGACCTTGAACTCGACGCGCCGGTCCAGCGCGTCGCTCGCATCGTCGGCGCCCGTGCCGACGATGTTCTCCCTGAAGCCCATGCCGGCCTCCCGCAGTTTCTTCGACAGCGGCGGGGCCTCGCCCACCAACCGGGCCTTCACGCTGGTCGCGCGCTGCAGCGACAACCGCTCGTTCACCGCCTCCGAACCCGTGCGGCTGGTGTGGCCCGTGACCACCACGCACGAATCGATCTGCGCCGCCTGCCGCGCGATCTGGCGCAGCCACATCGGATAGGCGGCGCTGATCTTCGGATCGGAAAGGAAGTCGGTCGAACCCGGCTTGAACAGGAACTTCACGCTCAGGTTGTTGGTTTCGAGCCCCAGCCGCGCGATGGTGCCGAAGGTCTTCTCCGCATCGGCCGTGCGGCCGAGCTGCGACTGCGTCAGATACAGCCCGCTGTAGATGCGCAGTTGCTGCCCGTCGGGCCGCTTCGACGCTGCCTCGTAGCGGCTCAGCGCCTCGCTCATGCGGCCGGCCTCGTAGGCGGCGGTGGCTTCCTGCAGCACGGTGGCGGTCGGCAGGCGCTCCAGATACAGCGCGTCTGCCGCCTGGCCGGGCTGCGTTTCGGCAGTGCGGATGTAGCCCTCGACGCCGCGGTCCTTGCCGTTCACCGGGCTGTCGCGGAAGAAGGCCGTGGGGCGGGTGTCGAGCGAGGCGTCGCTGATGCGCGCCACCGACTGCGCGATCACCACGCCGCTCTTGATCTCGGTGAGCGCGAGGTTCAGCCGGTAGGGCGAGCCCGAGGCGTCCTTGTCGCGCACCAGCGTGCCGTTGAGCACGTACTGCGCGTTGCCGATCTCGGTGGCGTTGAAGGGCGACACGGTGAACTGCTTGAACTGCGCCTGCATGCGCTGGACGATGCGCTGCTCGGCCACGCGCGTCACCTCGGTCTGCTGGCCGCTCGCGCCTTCGAGCAGCGGGTCGATCACGATGCGGCGCTGCGTGAGCGTCGATTCCACCTTGGCCAGGAAGGCCGGCAGCTTCTGCGTCTGCACCATCAGGTCGTCCACCGCCTGGTTCACGGCCTGGTCGAAGGGCATGGCGTTGCCGGGCGCGGGGCGGTGCGCGCAGGCCGCGGCGAGCACGGCGGCGGCGCACAGCGCGAACACGCGCAGCGCGAAGCCCGCTCTTTGAATGATGGTGGTCGTCATCAGCATTGGCTCCTCAATGTCTTCATGTCCTGGTCCGACAGCGGCTCGCCGACGGCGGCGCGCATGTTGATTTCGCTGCAGCGCTTCGAAGGCGCGGGGCGCGGCGCCGCTGCGGCCTCCCTCTGCACCGGCGGGGGCGACGACGGCACAGGCGCGGCCGGCTGCGGACGCGCTTTGGCCAACGGCTTCGACTTCGGCGGCGCTTCCTCCGCCTTGTCGGCCTTCTCGGCCTTGCCCGCACCAGGCGGTTCGGCCGGCTCGCGCGGCACGTTCGCCGACAGGCACGGCGTGCGGCACGGCTTCGCCTCGGCAGCGTCCGCGGCCTGCGCGGGACGACCGTGCAGCGCGATCACCGTCGCGACCACCGCCATAGCAAGAAGGGGCGAAGAGCGCGCCGGGTGAATCATCAGCCGGCAAATGTAGGTGCGCGAAGGCCGCGCGGCATCTCGCCAAACGGCCACCCTGCCGAACGGCATAGGCGCGCTGCGTGAAAGCGCTAAGGCGAAAGTGCGCGGGAAGCTACGGGAAAGAGTCCGAAGGGCTCAGGGCAGCCACTGCACGCACATCATCACGAGCGTGAGCGTGACGAGCGCCAGCACCGTCGAGACCGCGACACTGGCCGTCACCAGGTCTTCGGCCGTGCGGTAGCGCTGCGAGAACAGGAACACGTTGGCGCCGATCGGCAGCGCCGCCGCCACCACCATCACCGTGAGAGGAATGCCGCGCACGCCCAGCAGCCAGCCGATGAGCGCCACCAGCAGCGGATGCAGCAGGTTCTTCACCAGCGCCTGCACCAGCGCACCGCGCCAGTGCCGGCCGATGGGCGTGAGCGCGAGCGTGATGCCCACCATCACCAGCGCGATCGGGCCGAAGGCCTGGCCCAGCAGCTGGATCGGCTTGTCGAGCGCCTCGGGCATGACCAGCCCGGTCTGCGCGAACAGCAGGCCCGCGATGATCGGCAAGGGCACCGGGTGGATGATGGCGTTGCGCAGCGCGCGCATCACGGTGCGCGCCATCGAGGGGCGCTTCTCGTTGCCGGAGGCACCGGCCTGCTCGCGCGCCACGGCCAGTTCTAGCACCACGGTGGCGCTGGTCAGCAGCACCAGCGAGTGCAGCGAGATCAGCGTGAGCAGCACCACCATGCCCGCCTCGCCGTAGGCCAGGCCGATCAGCGCGATGCCGATCATCACGGTGTTGCTGTAGGTGTTGGCCAGCGCGATCACCGCCGCCGTGCGGTTGAACCCGCGCAGCGCCAGCGTGCCCGCGAACAGCAGGCCGGAGGCGATGAAGTACGCCGCCACCGGCTTCAGGCTCAGCTGCTCGACGTGCACCGTGCTCATGGCACGAAACAACAGCGCGGGCGCGAGCAGCAGGAAGATGAGGTGCGAGAGATCCTTCACCGCGCCGCCGCCGATCCAGCGCCGCTTGCCGGCCAGATAGCCCGCGCCGATGAGCACGACCACGGGCACGAGCGAGGAGATGACGAAGGAATTCACCCGGCGAGGATAGCCCAGGGGCTTCCGCCGCCCTCTCCTGCGCTCATGCTCAGAAGGTCACGCGCAGGCCGACCTTCAGCGATCGTCCCGGCAGCGGTGCGTTCGGATACACCGTCGTCGTCAGGATCGAGGTCGCGCTGTAGGCCAGCTTGTTGGTGATGTTGTCCATGCGCGCGTACCAGGTGAGGTTGGCGCGCTGCACCTTCATGCGGTAGGTGATGGCCGCGTTCCACAGCGTGTAGGCATCGGTCTCGCGCGCGCCCACCGAGGGCACGCGGCGCTGGGCAGCGTTGTAGTCGAAGCCAAGGCGCGCGCCCCACGGGCCGTTGGCATAGGCCAGCGTCGCGCCCAGGCGCAGCGGTGCGATGCGCGGCAGCGGCTCGCCGGTGTCGAGGTTCTTCGCGCGCACGATGTCGCCGCGCCACTCCAGGTCGAGCGTGCCCGCATCGCCCATGCGCGCGAAGCCGTCGGAACCCAGCAGGCGCAGGTTGCCGTTGGCCTCGATGCCGGTGAAGCGCGCGCGCACGCCGCCGTAGACGTACTCCGCCAGCGTGTCGGTGGCACCGGCCTCGGCCACATTGCCTTCCCCGTCGAGGTTGCGCCCCGATGCCGTCAGGCCGATGTAGTTGCTGAAGCGCGTGACGTAGGCGTTCACGCGGGCCGTGTTGGGGCCCGACTTCCATTGGGCGCCCAGGTCGAATCCGGTCGACTTTTCCTTCTTCAGGTTCGGGTCGCCCACCTCCCACGCGCCAGTCGCCACGTGGGGGCCGTTGGCCAGCAGTTCGTAGTCCTTGGGCGCGCGCTCGGTGTAGGCCAGGTTCGAGGTCAGCTGCCACTGCGGCGCGAGGTTGACCAGCGCACCGAGTGCCGCGCTGTGCGGATTGAAGGTGCGCTCGCCGATGGCGAAGCGCGTGACCGTCGGATCTTCCGGATAGCCCAGCGAGCGGATGCGAACCTGCTCGGTGCGCGCGCCGAAGCTCAGGCGGCCCCAGGAGGTGCCGTACTCCTCGAACAGGAACAGCGCGTTGGTGCGCGTGCGGCTGTGCGGCGCGAAGGCTTCCTCGCCGTCGGCGGCGAAGCGGTTGGTCTCGCTGCTGAAGCCGACCAGGCCCTCGAAGTTGCCGATCTTCTGGTGGCGCGCCTCGATGCGCAGGTCGTTGCTCATGTTCGAGAAGGTGGTGCCGGGCGTGCTGCCTTCGAACTCGGTGTGGCGGTAGTCGGTGTGGCTGAGCTTCGCGTGGATGCTGCTGATGAAGCCGCCCGGGCGCCACTCGCCCTCGAGCGCGTAGCGGTCGGACTTCATGCGGATGGTGACGTCGTCTTCCGCCACCGTGCCGTAGTTGCTGCGGTAGGTGCTGACCGAGGCGCCGATGTAGCCCTGGTCGAAGAACACCGTGCCGCCGAGCGCGCCGCCATGAGCCTCGTTGGCCGAGTTGCAGATCTTGCGTGCCGTCCAGGGCGAGCCGGGCTTGTTGCACTCGAGGGTGATCGGCACCGAGACGTCCTTGGAGTCGCGGTTGAAGGCATCGACGTGCACCGCGACGCGGTCGTTGCCGCCTTCGAGCACCACGCCGCCGTTCTTTTCCTTGTTGCCGGTGGAATAGCCCAGGTCGGCGCGACCACCGAAGCCGTTGAGCGGCTCCGAAGGAATGCGGTTGTCGATCACGTTGACCACGCCGCCGACGGCGCTGCCGCCGTACTGCAGCGCCGACGGGCCGCGCAGCACCTCGATGCGCTCGGTGACCAGTGAGTCGACGGGCACGGCATGGTCGTAGCTCAGTGACGAAGCATCGGGCGCGGCGCCGCCGTTCTGCAGGATGCGGATGCGGTCGCCGTCCTGGCCTCGGATGATCGGGCGGCTGGCATTGGGGCCGAAGTAGCTGCTGCTCACGCCGGGCACGTTGTCGAGCGTCTGGCCGAGGGTCGATTCGGAGCGCAGCAGCAGCTTGTCGCCCGACAGCGTGGTGGTCGGCGCGATCAGGTCGCTGGCGCCGAGCGGATTGCCGGTGACGGTGACCTCGCGCAGGCTGGCAGGGTCAGCGGGTTGGGCCTGGGCGGCATCGGGCGCCTGCGTCTGGGCCATGCTTGCGAAGGAGGCAAGCGAAAGAACGGCAACGCCGATGGCGTTGCGACGGAAATTGGGAGTCATGAATGGACACTCGGTGAATCGGGGGACGACCGACCGCCACCGCGCGCGAAGCGGGTGCAGCGATCGGGACACGGGGGATTCAGCGAGAGGAAGGCGGGCCGCGCGCGTCGAACAGCGCGACCCAGCGGGCGATGGCCTCGCCCTGCAGGAAGGCAAAGGTGGCCGACGGCAGCAGCATCGGCAGCACCACCAGCGGCACGCCGGGCGCGGCGGAGCCGTGGGAGAGCTGGTCGTACAGCCGGCACTCGGCGTCGGTGTGATCGCCGAACAGGCTGGCCAGGTGGTGGCCCGCATGCTTGTGCGCAACGTGCGCGGCCTGCTCAGCCGCGGCCGGCAGGCCCGGCACGTGCAGCGCGCGGTGCATCAGCCCCAGCGTGCCCGCGAACCACAGCGCGACCGCCAGCGCGAACACGAGCGCGCGGGTCGGGCGGGTGCGGTGCTGGCGGATGGCTGGGTGCACAGAGAGAGAGCGGGTATCGCTGGCCGGTCAGGCCTTGAGGCGCGAGGCGAAGGTCTTCTGGAACTTCTCGACCTTCGGGCCCACGACGAACGCGCAGTAGCCCTGGTTCGGGTTGTTCAGGAAGTAGTCCTGGTGGTAGGCCTCGGCCGCCGAGTAGTTGGCAAGCGGCGCCACCTCGGTCACGACGGGCGAGCGGTAGGTCTTGCTGGCCTCGATCTCGCGGATGACATCCTCGGCCACCTGCTTCTGGGCGTCGCTGATGTAGTAGATGCCGCTGCGGTACTGCGTGCCGACATCGTTGCCCTGGCGGTTGAGCGTGGTCGGGTCGTGCACGACGAAGAAGATCTCGAGGATTTCGCGCAGGCTGATCTGCGCCGGGTCGAATTCGAGCTTCACCACCTCGGCATGGCCGGTGCGGCCGGTGCAGACCTGCTCGTAGCTCGGGTTGACGACCTGGCCGTTGCAGTAGCCCGATTCCACGTCCAGCACGCCCTGGACGCGGTCGAACACCGCCTCGGTGCACCAGAAGCAGCCACCGCCCAAAACGATGGTTTCGGTGGACGACGATGAAGTGGACATGGTGCGACTCCGGCGGAGGTTGAAAAGACGAACCCGATATTGTCGCGGCTTGACGTGACGGATGCCGGTCACTACATTACTAACCCGCGAGTCATTAACACCATGTCCACGCCCCGTTCCTTCGTCGACAAGATCTGCCCGGTACGCGCCAAGCGCGAACGGCGGAAGGAGGCGCGCCCCGGCGAACTGCTGGCCGCGGCTCTCGACCTGTTCGTCGAAAAAGGCTTTGCCGCCACCCGCTCCGAGGAGGTCGCGGCCCGCGCGGGCGTCTCCAAGGGCACCCTCTTTCTCTACTTCCCGAGCAAGGAAGAGCTGTTCAAGGCCGTGGTCATGGAGAACCTCGGCGGCCGTTTCACGGAGTGGAATGCCGAATTCGAGGCCTTCGAGGGCACCACGGCCGACATGCTGCGCTACTGCATGAACGTGTGGTGGGAGCGCGTCGGCAAGACACAGGCCTCGGGCCTGACCAAGCTCATGATGAGCGAGGGCTCCAACTTTCCCGACCTGGCGGAGTTCTACCGCCGCGAGGTGGTCCGCCCCGGCCACGAGCTGCTGCGGCGCATCTTCCAGCGCGGCATCGACAGCGGCGAGTTCGCGCCGATGGACGTCGACCACGCGATCTACTCGGTGGTGGCGCCCATGGTCTTCCTCATGCTCTGGAAGCACTCTGCCATGGTCTGCGTCGACGGCGTCGCGGCGCTCGAGCCCGAAAAATACCTGTCCACCCAGGCCGAGGTGGTGATCAACGGGCTCAGCGTGCGCCCCGGAATGCCGGGCGAACCGGGGGTGTCATCGGCGGCACCTAAAATTGAAGGTTTGTCCTGAGCCCACAAGGAAAGCCACGCCATGAACCCCACCCCCACCCTCGAGCGCTTGCGCTTCAACATGATCGAGCAGCAGATCCGTCCCTGGGACGTGCTCGAAACCGACATCCTCGAGCTGCTGGCCGAAATCCACCGTGAAGACTACGTGCCGGACGCGCACCGCACCCTGTCCTTCTTCGACATGGAACTGCCGCTGCTCGACGGCTCCGTGCCCGGCGAGATCATGCTGTCGCCCAAGGTCGAGGCCCGCACGCTGCAGGACCTGCACATCCAGAAGCACGAATCGGTGCTCGAGATCGGCACCGGCTCCGGCTTCATGGCCGCCCTGCTCGGCGCACGCGCCGCCCAGGTGCTCTCCCTCGAAATCAACCCCGTGCTGGCAGCCCGCGCCGCCGAGACGCTGCGCCAGAACGGCGTGACCAACGTCGAAGTGCGCAACGCCGACGGCGCCGTGCCCCTGACCAGCGGCCCGAGCTTCGACGTCATCGTGCTCAGCGGCTCGGTCGCGCGCATTCCGCAGAACCTGCTGGGTTCGCTCAAGGTCGGCGGCCGTCTCTCGGCCATCGTGGGCGAAGAGCCGATGATGCGCGCCCACTTCGTCACCCGCACCAGCGAAAGCAAGTGGGAAACGATCCAGCCCTGGGACACGATGGCCCCGCGCCTGCTGAACTTCCCCGAGCCCTCGCGCTTCTCGTTCTGAGCAGACGGTTGACCGAAGCATGATCGACCAAGTCCGCCCCGCCGACCTCGCCGCCTGGTTCGCCCACAACGCCGACGCCGCCCCCGTGCTGCTCGACGTGCGCGAACCCTGGGAACTGCAGACGGCAAGCGTCGTGCCCCAGGGCTTCACCCTGGTGGCGATTCCGATGAACGAGATCCCCGGGCGGCTGGCCGAGCTGAACGACGGCCAGCGCATCGCTTGCCTGTGCCATCACGGAGCGCGCAGCCAGCGCGTGGCCGCCTTCCTGAACCAGAACGGCTTTGACCAGCTCGCCAACGTGGCGGGCGGCATCGACGCCTGGTCCTCGCACGACCCTACGGTCCCGCGCTACTGATTCTTTCCCTCAAGGACGTTCAATGCCTCCCAGGCCCCGGCTTTCGCCTCTTTCCGCAGCGCTCGCAACCACCCTCGCAGCCCTGCTCGCATCGCCGGCCCTGACCCAGGCCCAGACACTGAACGAACTCTACGAATCCGCCCGCGGCTTCGACGCTACCTACCAGGGCGCGCGGGCCCAGTACGACGCCAGCATCGCGCGCGCCGCGCAGGCCAAGGCCGGCATCCTGCCCGCCGTGGGGCTCACGGCCGGCGTGACGCGCAGCGACCTCGAGATCGACACCCTCACGGGCACCAGCCGAGGCACCACGCCGCGCGACTTCACCACGCAGAACGTCGGAATCAACGCCACGCAGCCGCTGTACCGGCCCGCCAACTGGGCCACCTACGAACAGGGCAAGCGCCAGGCCGACATCGCGCAGGCGGTGCTCACCATCGCCGAGCAGGACCTGATCGTGCGCGTGAGCCAGGCGTACTTCGACGTGCTCGCGAGCCAGGACAGCCTGGCGCTCGTGCGCGCGCAGAAGGTCGCCGTGGCCGAGCAGCTGGCGTCGGCCAAGCGCAACTTCGAGGTCGGCACCTCCACCATCACCGACTCGCGCGAGGCCCAGGCCCGCTACGACCTGGTGATCGCACAGGAAATCGCTGCCGAGAACGACCTTCAGGTCAAGAAGGTGGTGCTCGACCAGCTGGTCGGCCGGCCCGGAAGCGTGCCTGTGCCCCTGGCGGTGCCGGTGGTGCTGCCCACGGCCATGCCCGCGGACATCAACGCCTGGGTCGCGCAGGCCGACGAGGTGCATCCCGCCATCCAGCAGGCACGCCTGGGCCTCGACGTGGCCGGGCTCGAAGTGGACAAGGCCAAGGCCGGCCACAAGCCCACGCTCGACGCCAACCTGGGCTACAACGTCACGCGCAACCCCACGGGCACCAGCACGAGCACCGTGGGCACGCGCGTCAACGCGACCACGGTGGGCGTGACCTTCAACCTGCCGCTGTTCGCCGGCTTCGCCACCGAGAACCGCATCAAGGAAACGCTGGCGCTCGAAGACCAGTCGCGCAGCGTGCTCGACGGCACCCGCCGCAGCGTGGCGCAGGCCACGCGCGCGGCCTACCTCGGGCTGGTCTCCGGCGCGGGGCAGGTGAAGGCACTGGAAGCGGCCGAGTCGTCGAGCCAGAGCGCGCTCGACGCCAACCGGCTCGGCTACCAGGTGGGCGTGCGCATCAACATCGACGTGCTGAACTCGCAGAGCCAGCTCTACCAGACCAAGCGCGACCTCGCGCAGGCGCGCTACAACGTGCTGCTGGGCAACCTGAAGCTGCGCCAGGCCAACGGCACGCTGACGACCGCCGACATGAGTGCGATCAACGCGACGCTGGCGAGCAATGGCAGCGTGCCGGCCGTGCCTCCGGCCATTGGGCCCGATCGCGGCACGACAGCGCCGCCCGTGGTGCCCGTGACGCCGCCGAGCATCCCGGTGATTCCGCCGGTGCCGGTGCAGCCGTTCAATCCGCCGGCGCCGACGATGCCCACCGCCCCCGTGCCGCCGGTGATCCTGAATCCGCCGGCGCGCTGAGCGCCGGCGCCTTCGATCAATCCAGCGTGGGCTCGGCCCGCGCGGGTTCGGCTTCTTCCACTGGCGCGCCTTGCGCCGTCACCGGCTCGGCAGCCTGCGCGATCGCCAGCACTGCAGCAGCGGTGCGCTCGGCAGCCCCACGGTTCGACGAGGAGAAGGCCAACGCGGCCTGCGCCATCGCGGCACGGCGCTCGGGGTTCTCGACCAGCTTCAGCGCGGCCGTCACGGCCTGCTCCATGCCCTCGACGCGCAGCGAGGCGCCAGCAGCCAGCGACAGCTGCGCCGCCTCGGCGAAATTGAAGGTCGACGGCCCCATGACCACCGGGCAGCCGCAGGCCGCCGGCTCGATCAGGTTCTGCCCGCCCAGCGGCTCGAAGCTGCCGCCGAGCAGCGCCACGTCGGCCAGGCCGTAGTAGAGCGCCATCTCGCCCAGCGAATCGCCGAGCCAGATCTCTGCCTCGGCCGGCTGGCCCGCAGTGCTGCGGCGCGCCACCGCGAAGCCTTCGGCCTCGATCAGCGCAGCCACCTCGTCGAAGCGCTGCGGATGGCGCGGCACGATCATCCATTGCACGTCGTGCACGCGCTTGGAGATGGAGCGGATCGCGCCCTGCTCCGGCGGCACGGGCGAAGTCGCACCGAAGCGCTTGAGCACTTCGAGCAGCATGCGCTCCTCGCCGTCGCGCGAACTCGCGAGCACGACCATCGGCTTGGGCAGGCGCTCGCGCAGCGAGCTGGCCGTGGCGAGCTGGCGCGCGTCGGGCGTGGCGTCGAACTTCAGGTTGCCGTAGATGCCCGCCACCTTGGCGCCGAGCGACACCAGCCGGTGCGCATCGGCTTCGGTCTGCGCCCACACGGCCGTGAGGGCCGAGTAGGCGGGCCGCGCCAGCCACGCAAGCCGTTCGGCCGCGGCCAGGGACTTCTCGTTGAGCCGTGCATTGGCCAGCACCAGCGGAATGCGGCGCTCGGCGCAGGCGGCGGTCATTTCGGGCCAGACCTCGGTTTCCATCAGCACGCCGATACGCGGCTGGAAGCGATCCAGAAAGCGCGCCACCGCGCCCGGCGTGTCCCACGGCTGCCAGACCTGCGTGTCGCCCGGTTCGAGCAGCTTGGCGCCCTCCTCGCGGCCGGTGGCTGTGCCGTGCGTGAGCAGGATCGGCACGCCCGGGTACTGGCGCCGCAGTTCGGCGATCAGGATGGCGGCCGCGCGCGTCTCGCCGAGCGAGACCGCATGCACCCAGCACTGGGCCTGCCCGGTAATGGCTTCGTCGTAGTGTCCGAAGCGCTCTTCCACGGCCACGCCATAGCCCGGCTCGGCCTCCGCGCGGCGCCGCAGCTTGCGGCGCACGAGCGGTTGCACGACGGTGGTGAAGACGCCGTAGAGGCGCAGCAGCAGGGAACGCACGGGCTCGATTGTCAGTGGGCGGCTTCGGCCAGCTTGGCGTCGGGCTTCGCGGTTCTCAAAAGGGCCAGCATCTCTGCCTCGATGCGCTTCAGCGCGGCATCGGTCTGGCCTTCGAAGCGCAGCACCAGCACAGGCGTGGTGTTCGACGCGCGGATCAGGCCGAAACCATCGGGCCAGTCGACGCGCAGGCCGTCGATGGTCGAGACTTTCGCGGGGGCCGCGAAGTTGGCGCTCTTCACGAGCTTGTCGACCACCGCGTGCGGCTCGCCTTCGGCGCAGGCCACGTTCAGCTCGGGCGTCGAGAAGCTCGTGGGCAGTGCGTTGAGCACGGCGTTCGCGTCCGGGCTCTTGCTCAGGATTTCCAGCAGCCGGCAGCCCGCATAGGTGCCGTCGTCGAAGCCGAACCAGCGCTCCTTGAAGAAGATGTGGCCGCTCATCTCGCCGCCCAGCGGCGAATCGATTTCCTTCATCTTCGCCTTGATGAGCGAATGGCCGGTCTTGAAGATCATCGGCTTGCCGCCCGCGGCCTCGATGGCCGGCGCCAGGCGCTGCGAGCATTTCACGTCGTAGACGATGGTGCCGCCCGGCACGCGCGACAGCACGTCCTGTGCAAAGAGTTGCATCTGGCGGTCGGGGAAGATGTTCTGGCCGTCCTTGGTGACGATGCCCAGGCGATCGCCGTCGCCGTCGAAGGCCAGGCCCAGTTCGGCGTCGCCCGAGGCCAGCGCCGCGATCAGGTCCTTCAGGTTCTCGGGCTTGCTGGGGTCGGGGTGGTGGTTGGGGAAGTCGCCGTCGACTTCGCTGAACAGTTCCGTCACCTCGCAGCCCAGGGCGCGGAAGATGGCCGGGGCCGACGCCCCGGCGATGCCGTTGCCCGAGTCGATCACGATCTTCATGGGTCGCGCCAGCTTGATGTCGCCCGCGATGCGCTCGATGTACGCCTGGGTCACGTCGACCTTGCGCACGCTGCCGCCCGCAGCGAGCTGGGCGGAGCCTGCTTCCATCGTCCTGCGCAGGCCCTGGATCTCGTCGCCGTAGATCGCGCGGCCGGCCAGCACCATCTTGAAGCCGTTGTAGTCCTTGGGGTTGTGGCTGCCGGTGACCTGGATGCCGCTCCTGCACAGCGTGTGGGCCGCGAAGTACAGCATCGGAGTCGTCACAGCGCCCACATCGATCACTTCGACGCCGGTGGCCACCAGGCCCTTGATCAGCGCCTCGGCCAGCGAGGGGCCCGACAGGCGCCCATCGCGTCCCACGGCCACCGACTTCTCGCCCGCCGCGCGGGCGGCGCTGCCGAACGCCCTGCCGAGCGCTTCCGCCACCTCCACATCGAGAGTGACCGGCACGACGCCGCGAATGTCATAGGCCTTGAAGATCGACGCGCTGAGCTGCATGAAAGGCGTTTCCCTGCTGGATTTGTAAACGGGGCATTGTAGGCAAGGCCCCGGGTGCCCACATGTCCGGAAACGGCCAGTTGAAACGAAGCGAAACCGTATCATTTCTCCATGCCTGCCAACCACACCTCCTCCGAAGCGCTCCAGAGCGACGCCTGCTACCTGGCGATGAAGACGCATGACGCGCGCTTCGACGGGTCGTTCTTCACCGCAGTGACATCCACCGGCATCTATTGCCGCCCGGTCTGCCGCGTCAAGCTGCCGCGACGCGAGAACTGCCGGTTCTTCCGCCATGCGGCGCAGGCCGAGGCCGCGGGCTTCCGCCCGTGCCTGCGCTGCCGGCCCGAGCTGGCACCGCGCGCGGCCAGCTGGTCGACCGAGGACGCCTCGCGCATCCTCGCGCTGCAGGCGGCGCGGCTGATCGACGAACCCGACGCCTGGTCCGAAGACGGCCCCGGCGCAGCGCAGATCGCGGCACGCCTGGGCGTGAGCGACCGCCACCTGCGGCGCATCTTCGAGGTGCAGTTCGGCGTGTCGCCCCTGCAATACCTGCAGACGCGCCGCCTGCTGGCCGCCAAGCAGCTCATCGCCGACACCCGCCTGCCGATGACGCAAGTGGCGCTGGCCAGCGGCTTCGCCAGCGTGCGGCGCTTCAACGCGGCCTTTCTCGAACACTACGGCCTGAACCCGAGCGCGCTGCGGCGCGCCGGCGGCGGCAGCGCCAGCGGCGAAGACAAGGCCATCGAGGTCCGGCTGGGCTTCCGCCCGCCCTACGACGCCAACGCCATGCTCGGCTTCTTCGCGCGCCGTGCGCTGCGCGGCGTCGAGGTCGTCTCGACCGCCGACGGCAAGGAACCCGCCAAGGGCAGCACGCCCGTCTACACGAAGCTGACCCGCACCCTGCGCATCCAGCATGGCGGACAGGCCCACGCAGGCTGGCTGCAGCTGCGCTTCGACCTGGAGCGCGAGCAGATGCTGCTGTCGGTCAGCGATTCGCTGGCCGCCGTGCTGCCCATCGTCATCAGTCGCGCGCGTGCTCTGTTCGACCTCGACGCCGAACCGATGGCCATCAACGCGGCGCTGCACGCGGCCTTTCCGCACGGCGACGGCCTGCGCGTGCCCGGCGCGGTCGACGGCTTCGAGCTCGCGGTGCGCGCGGTGCTGGGCCAGCAGATCACGGTGGCGGCGGCGCGCACGCTGGGCTCGCGGCTGGTCGAGGCCTTCGGCGAGCCGCTGGCCACGCCTGTCGAAGGGCTGAACCGCCTGTTCCCCACGCCAGCGGCCATTGCCGCCGCCAGCGGCGACGAACTGGGCCGGCTCGGCATCGTGCGGCAGCGGCAGACCGCGCTGCACGCCATCGCAAGCGAAGTCGCGGCCGGCAAGCTGGCGTTGCATGCGGGGGCCGACGTGCCTTCCACCATCGCGGCGCTGCAGGAACTGCCCGGCATCGGCGCCTGGACCGCGCAGTACATCGCGATGCGCGCACTGCGCTGGCCCGACGCCTTTCCGGCCGGCGACGTCGCGTTGCAAAAAGCGCTGGGCGTGACCACCGCGCGCGCGGCCAGCGAGGCCTCGCTGGCATGGCAACCCTGGCGCAGCTACGCGGTGCTGCGGGCGTGGCACGCGCCCGCAGCGGCCTCCTCGCCATCTTCGTCCCCTCCGGCGAGCGACGCCGGATCTCTCCCCATCACCACGGCAGGCGTCGCAGCCTGAAGCGTCATGAAATTCAAGAGCAAAGTCATCTACACCTCGCACATCGACACGCCGCTCGGCGGCATCACGATGGCGGCCACCGACAAGGGGCTGGCCGGCGTCTGGTTCGACCAGCAGCGCCACTGGCCCGACACCGCCGGCTGGATCGCGAAGAACGACCACCCCGCCCTCGTCGAAGCCGCCGCGCAACTGCGCGACTACTTCGCCGGCAAGCGAGATCACTTCGACATGAAGCTCGACCTGTCGCACGGCACCGCGTTCCAGCAGAGCGTGTGGCAGCAACTGCTGGCCATTCCGGCAGGCGCCACCACGAGCTATGGCGCCCTCAGCGTCAACGTGGGCAACCCGACCGCCGTGCGGGCGGTGGGCGCGGCCGTGGGGCGCAACCCGATCAGCGTGATCGTGCCCTGCCACCGCGTGCTTGGCTCCGACGGCTCGCTGACCGGTTACGCTGGCGGGCTGCACCGCAAGACAGCCCTTCTGGAACTCGAGGGCGCGCTGTAGGCACCTTCAACAAAGAGAAGAGACGAGAAGCGAAAGACGCATGACCACGACGAACAACAACATCGCAGCCGCCAAGCCCCTCGCACCTACCGCCTGGCTCATCGACCTGGTACTGCTGGGCGCGCTGTGGGGCGCGTCCTTCCTCTTCATGCGCATCGGTGCCGCCGAGTTCGGCGCGCTGCCGACGGCCGCGGTGCGGGTGGCGATCGCCGCGCTGTTCCTGCTGCCCATCGCGCTGCTGCGCGGCCAGGGCCCTTCCCTCGCGAAGCACTGGAAGGCCAGCTTCGCGGTCGGCGTCTTCAACTCGGGCATGCCGTTCGCGCTGTTCTCTTTCGCGCTGCTGACCATCAACACCGGCCTCGCGGCGGTGCTCAACGCCACCACGCCGATGTTCGGCGCGCTCGTGGCCTGGGCCTGGTTCCGCGAGCGCCCCGCGAACTGGCGCCTCGTGGGGTTGCTGATCGGCTTCGCCGGCGTGGCAATGCTCGCCAGCCGCAGCGCCGGCCTGCACGCCGGCGCGAGCAGCAATGCCGCGCTCTTCGCGGTGCTGGCCTGCCTGGGCGCATGCCTTTGCTACGGCATCTCGGCCAGCGCCACGCGGGCCCACCTGGGCGGCGTGCCCGCGCTCACCACGGCCACCGGCAGCCAGATCGGCGCCACCGTCTTCCTCGCCCTGCCCGCCTTCTGGCTCTGGCCCGCGCAGATGCCCAGCCTGCGCGCATGGCTCGCGCTGCTGGCGCTCGGCATCGCCTGCACGGGCGTGGCCTACATCCTGTTCTTCCGCCTGATCGAACGCGCCGGCCCGGCCCGCGCGCTGACGGTGACCTTCCTGGTGCCGGTGTTCGCGCTCTTCTACGGCGCGGTGTTCCTCGGCGAGAACATCACGCAGTGGATGCTGATCTGCGCGGTGGTGATCGTGTGCGGCGTGGCGCTGTCGACCGGCATCGTCAAGCCGGGCTGGCCCCGCAAGGCCCCGGCCTGAGCCTGAATCGCGGGGCGCCTACACGGCGCCCGCGACGACGTTCACCGAAAGCGCCAGCACCAGCATGTTGAAAGCGAAGGCCAGCACGCTGTGCAGCAGCGTGATGCGCCGCATCTCCTTCGAAGTGGCCTGCACGTCGGACACCTGCGAAGTCATGCCGATCACGTACGAGTAGTAGAGAAAATCGAAGTAGTCGGGGGCGTCGTCCTTGCCCGGAAAGTCGAGCCCGCCGTCGGGCGTGCCGCCTCTCTGGTCGATGTAGTAGCGGTGCGCGTAGTGGAAGGCGTAGATGGTGTGCATCGTCAGCCACGAGCCCGCCAGCGCCACAAGGCCCAGCGCGACGTGCCCCGCGCGCTCCCAGCCGCTCAGCCCCTTCACCTGCTGCAGCAGCATGGCGATGGCCACCACGCTCATCGCCACCACCACCAGCATCGACACCAGGATCACCACGTTGGGCTGGTCCAGCAGCTGCGCCCGCTCGCGCGTGCGCTTCGCATCGAAGGTGCAGGCAAGCCACCAGGCCAGCACCTGGTGCACACCCACCGCCGTGCACCACCCGATCAACCCGCGCGCCATGCCGCTCATGGGCACCGGCATCAGCGCGGCGATGACGGCACAGCCCGCGACGGCGCCGTACAGCAGGCGTTGGGGCCCGGTGGTGGTGGAGAGGTGTCTGCGCATGGGCGGCACTTTAGCGCCGCGGCGGCAGCCAGTCTTCGCAAGACGCGGCGCGGCACCAGGCCATAAGCTGCGCCCACCATCGAAGAACGGAGACGAAGAGCATGCCCGCAGCCGCCACCGGCCCTGTGCCGCCGCAGTTCCATTCGCGCATCTCGCGCATCGCGCTGGGCGACGTGATCCACCGCAGCGCTCGCCGCTTCGGCACACGCACTGCGCTGATCGAAGGCGAGCACCGCATGACCTACGGCGAGCTCGACGCCGCGTCGAACCGCTTCGCGCATCACCTGCTGGGCCTGGGCCTCGCGAACGGCGACCGCGTGGGCATGCTGTGCAACAACTCGATCCAGATGGTGGTCGCCATGCTGGGCATACAGAAGGCGGGACTGGTGTGGGTGCCGATCAACACCTCGCTGGCGGTGGACGCCATCGGCTACATCCTCGGGCACGCCGGCGTGCGCCACATCGTGATCGACACCGCGCTGCACGCGAAGCCCGATCTGCGCCAGCTGCTGGACTCATCCGGCATCTCGCCCCTGCTGTGCGTGCTCGACGGCGACGTGCCGCCCGACGGCCTGCCCACCGTGCCGCAGGCCATCGCGCAAGGCCCTGAAACGCTGCCCGACGTGGAGATCGCCAGCACGCAGCTCGCGCTCATCATGTACACCAGCGGCACCACCGGCCGGCAGAAGGGTGTGATGCATTCGCACGCCTCGGTGCACTCGGTGCTGCTGAGCAACATGGTCGAGTGGGGCAGCAGCCCCGAGCGCGCCGACGTGTGGAGCGCCGTGCTGCCGCTCTTCCACTGCGGCCAGCACACGGTGGCGATGTCGGCGCTGGCGGTGGGTGGCTCGCTGGTGGTGCTGCGCGGCTTCGATCCGGGCGCGATGCTCGCCGCCATCGAGCGGCATCGCATCACGGTGACGGTCGGCCTGCCGATGATGTACGGCGCGCTGCTCGCGCACCCGCAGCGCGCGACGCGCGACCTCTCGAGCCTGCGGCTTTGCGTCTATGCAATGGCGCCGATGTCGCGCTCGCTGCTGCTGCGCCTGCTCGAAGAGTTCTGCCCCAACTTCGCGCTGGCCTCGGGCCAGACAGAGATGTACCCCGGCGCCACCATCTTCGAGACGCACGAGCAGCGCCGGCGCTTCGGCTCGTACTGGGGCGTTGCCACGCTGGTTAACGAGGTCGCGGTGATGGGCGACGACGGCGACCTGCTCGGGCCGGAGCAGGTCGGCGAGATCGTCTTTCGCGGCCCGAACGTGATGCTCGGCTACTACAACGACCCCGAGGCGACGGCGAATGCGCAGCGCTTCGGCTGGCACCACTCGGGCGACCTGGGCAAGCTGGATGCCGACGGGCAGCTGATGTTTCTCGACCGGCTGAAGGACATGGTCAAGTCGGGCGGCGAGAACGTGCCCTCCATCAAGGTCGAGGAAGTGCTGCTGCGGCATTCTTCCGTGCTGAATGCGGCGGTGGTGGGCCTGCCGCACGAGCGCTGGGGCGAGGCCATCACGGCCTTCGTCACGCGCAGACCCGACGCGCCCACGGACTTCGACGAAGCCGCGTTGATCGCGCACTGCAAGGAGCACCTGGGCGGCTTCGAGGTGCCGAAGCGCGTCGTCTTCCTGCCGGCGCTGCCGATGACGTCGACCGGCAAGATCCAGAAGTTCGAGCTGCGCCGGGCGCACCACGACCACTATCAGGGCGGCGACTGATCCTCGCGCTGCAGCAAGGTGGCCCGCACTTCCTTCTTCAGCACCTTGCCCACCTTGGAGCGCGGCAGGTCGAGCCACAACTCGATCTGCTTTGGCGCCTTCACGCTGCCGATGCGCGCCTTGACGAAGGCCTTGATCTCGTCCGGGTCCACCTGTCGCCCGGCATGCAGCTGCAGCACGGCCACCACGCGCTCGCCCCACTTCTCGTCGGGCAGGCCGACGACGGCGCTGTCCTGAACGTCGGGGTGCTGCATCAGCACCTGCTCGACCTCTGCCGAGTAGACGTTGAAGCCGCCCGAGATGATCATGTCCTTGGCGCGGTCCACGATGTAGAGGAAGCCATCGGCATCCAGGTAGCCGATGTCGCCCGTGTGATGCCAGCCGTGGCCCGAGGCCTCCTCGGTGGCTTGCGGGTTCCTGTAGTAGCCGAGCATCACGAGCGAGCCGCGCACCACGATCTCGCCACTCTCGCCCGTGGGCAGCAGCGCACCGTCACCACTCATGACGCCGACCTGCACGAGCGGCCCCGGCCTGCCCGCCGACGAAAGGCGATGCCGCGCGACAGTGCCGTCGTCGTTGAAGTGCTCGCGCGGCGACATCATCGAGATCATCATCGGCGCCTCGGTCTGGCCGAAGAGCTGGGCCATGACGGGGCCGATCTTCTGCAGTGCCTCCTCGAGCCGCGCGGCAGACATGGGCGCCGCGCCGTACCAGAAGCACTGCAGCGAATCGAGCGTCGTCTGCGCGAGCTGCGGATGCTGCAGCAGCATGTAGATCAGCGTGGGCGGCAGGAAGGTGTGGGTGACCCTGTGTTCCTCGATGAGCCCGAGGAACTCGCCCAGGTCGGGCCTGGGCATGATCACGACCTGCCCGCCCAGCGCCATGATCGGCAGGCACAGCACGCCGGCCGCATGCGTGAGCGGCGCCAGCGCGAGGTAGACGGGCCGGCCCTCGAAGGGATAGCCCATCAGCGTCAGCGCCGACATCGACTCGAGGTTGCGCCCCGACAGCATTACGCCCTTGGGCTGGCCGGTGGTGCCGCCGGTGCCGGCGATCATCGCGACGTCGTCGGGCGGTGCGATGTCCAGCGGCGAATCGTCCAGACCTTCCAGCCAATCTTCCATGGAGGGCGCGAAGGCCTGCCGCTGGTCCAGGCACACCAGCGCCCGCAGCTTGGGCAGTTGCGGACGCATCTGCTCGACCATGGCCGCGTAGTTGCCGTGGAAGACCAGGCACGCGCAATCGAAGGCATCGAGCACGAAGGCGTTCTCGCCCGCCTCGTTGCGAGGATTGATCGGACACCACACGCAGCCCGCGCGCGAGATGCCGAACACCGTGGCGAATGCGGTCGCGTCGTTGCTCGACAGCACCGCCACCTTGTCACCCGGCCGGACGCCGGCGCGCTGCAGCCCGCGCGCCACGCGCCAGCTGATGCGCTGCACCTGGGCATAGCTCAGGCTGGTGCCGCCCATGGTCAGGCAGGGCGAGTGGGCGCCCAGCTGGGCGCCCTTGTCGAGGTAGTCGACCAGGCGCATGGGATCAGCCCATCCGGGTGATCACGGGCTCCTGCACCAGCCCGAAGCCGCGCAGCGCGCCCAGCAGCTCGCGATGCCCGAAGGCCTGGCAGCCCGAGGCGAAGCCGGCGCGCCGTGGCGGCTGCTGCAGCAGCGAAGCCGCCGCGAAGGCCTGCAGCAGGCCGGTCTGCTTGTAGTTGCAGTTGCCGAAGATCACGCAGTGCACACGGCCCAGCGGACCGGAGGCGTGCACCGAGTCGACGGACTTGTTGATGCGCGGGTTCTCGCGCGGAGGCATGGTGTTCATCACGCCCGCCGCCGTCTGGGCCAGCGCGGCATAGCGATCCTCGTCGTTCATGCCTTCGGTGGCCTTGAGCGCCGCGGCCACGATATGCGGCACACCCTGCATCAGCGGCTTGTTGAAGACGCCGCCGAGCACCTTCACGTTGGCCACGCGCGGGTCGCGCTTGAACCACACCGGGTGCGAGGTTCCTCCCCAGGGCAGCGCCAGCGCTGCCTCGTGCTGGCCGGGAATCGACAGGTGGTAAAGGCCCGCGTCGGGTTGCCACTCCACGTATTCGTTCTGCTCCAGGTAGTAGGCCTTCGACGTCGCCGCATTGACCAGGATGGTCTGGGTGGATGCGATGGTCGGGCTGCCGCCCCAGAACACGGCGATGTCGAGCGTGTCGAGGCCAGGCGTCTCCAGGCACAGCTGAGCCGCGATCTCGCCCGTGGTGTACATGTGCGCGAGGCCCGGCGACAGCAACAGGCCTGCGGCGGCGAACTTGGCGCCGTACTTCTGGTCGAGCGTGATGAGCCAGTCCTGCTCGCCGGTAGTGTCGGTGTAGTGGCATCCGGCGGCCAGGCAGGCATCGACGACCTCGGGGCCGAACTTGGCGAATGGCCCCACCGTGTTGAGCACCACCGAGGCGCCGGTGAAGAGCTCGGTGAGCGCACTCACCGAATGCGCCACTTCCACCACCTCGTAGTTCGCGGTCTCGATGCCGGGCACGTTGGACTTCATCGCCGCTTCCACCTTCTGCGCGCTGCGGCCCGCGGCGATGAAGGGGATGTTGTACTCGCGCAGGTATTCGCACACCAGCCGGCCGGTGTAGCCGGAGGCGCCGTATACGACGACGGGTTTCTTCTTGCTGCTGCTCATGTCGTGTCTCCTTTTCTACCTGCTCACATGCCCATGCCGCCGTCCACAGCGATGCCTGCGCCGGTGATGAACCGGGCCGCATCGGAGCAGAGGAAGACCACCACGTCGGCCATGTCGCCGACTTCGCCCAGGCGCCCGAGCGGCGTCTGGCCGACCACGTCGCCCACGGCCGCCTCCACGCTGGGTGCGAGCCCCGCGGCGACGATGTCCTGGGCGAGCTTCATGCCCATGTCGGTGGGCACCAGTCCCGGATAGATGCAGTTCACGCGCACGCCGTAGCCCAGCTTGCCGGACTCCATGGCCGCGACACGCGTGGCGCGGTCGACGGCGGACTTGGTGGCCGAGTAGCCGGAGATGGCCGGGAACGCGATGGTCGCCGCGACCGACGCGATGTTGACCACCGCCCCGCCGCCGCCCGCGCTGCCGCCGGGGCGCATCGCGCGGAACGCGTGCTTCATGCCGAGCAGCGTGCCGGCCACGTTCACGTCGAGCATGCGGCGCAGGTCGTCGGCGTTCACGTCGACCACCAGCGAGGTGATCTCGATGCCGGCGTTGTTGACGAGGATGTCGAAGCCGCCGAGCTCCTTCACCGTGGTCTCGGCGGCCGAGGCCCAGTCGCCGTCCTTCGTGACGTCGAGCGGCACGAAGCCCACCTTCGCTCCCGACGCGGACAGCCTGGCGGCGGTTTCGCGCCCCAGGTCGGCGAGCACGTCGCCGATCATCACTGAAGCACCGGCCGCGGCCAGCGCCTCGGCAATGCTCGCGCCAATGCCGCGCGCACCGCCTGTCACGAGCGCACGGCGCCCTTTCAAGTCGAACTTGGCCATCACTTGTCTCCTGTGGATATGTTGTGAGATGGAGCGGTCATCCTAGAAATCGACTTTACGACTGTCAAGATTTTTCTTGTCACTCGTCAAGTTTTTCTAGAATGGCATCCGTGACACGCCGGATGCGGGTTCTCCCGCTTGCGTGCTATGGTTTGCAATCAAGAGGAACACGGGGGCTGGCAGGCATGCGGCCCGGCTTTCAATGACGACACATCAACGGGTAAAGAAGCACGCCGAACGGGTGCCCAAGGCACGGGTCGACAAGTTCTCGGAACGCCGAGCCGAACTGGGAGAGGCCGCACTGACCACGCTGGCCGCACTGGGCTACGCACGCACCAGCCTGCGAGAGATCGCGCAGAACTCCGAGTTCTCGCATGGCGTCCTGCACTACTACTTCAGCGACAAGGTCGACCTGATCATCTGCAGCGTGAAGCAGTACAAGGCCCGCTGCGTCACCCGCTACGACCACGCGGTGGAAAGCGCCACCACCTACGACGAGCTGATGGACGGTTTCCTGCAGAGCCTCGGCGACACGCTGTGCGACGAGGGCCACGTGCACCGCCTCTGGTACGACCTGCGCTCGCAGGCGCTTTTCGAGGAAGCCTTCCGCGCCGACGTCGTGCAGATCGACAAGAGCCTGGAAGACATGATCTGGCGCATCATGAGCCGCTTCGCCGAGCTATCGGGCGAAGACCCCGGCATGTCGCCATCGGCCACCTATGCGCTGTTCGACGGCCTCTTCCAGCAGGCGCTGCTCAAGCACATGTCCGGCGATGCGAAGGCCGTCGAGAGCATGAAGACCGATGTGCGCCAGGCCATCGGTCGCCTCTTCACGCCGCCTGCGAAGGCTGCCGCGCCCCGCAAGCGCCGCGCCTGAAGCGCGCGAGGCACTTCACCTCGTTTTCTTCGCCGGCGCGAGCGCACGCGCGCCGGCCCACTGCCCGCTCTCGCACAGGTCGCGCACCACGTCCGCGATCAGCGTGCACACGGCGCGCTTGGCATTCGTGACCGGGAGATGCACCGACACGCACAGCCCCAGCATTCGGTGCATCGACGGTGAAGCGATGCGATGCGCGACCAGCCGGCCTTCCTGCACTTCGCGCTGCGCGAGCCCGAACGGCATGATGGTCGGCCCCAGCCCTGCTTCCACCGCCGCCTTCAGCGTGTAGACCGAGTTGATCTCCGCGACCACCCGCGCTGCGGGGTGCCCCGCCTGCTCCAGCACCGCATCGACCAGCCAGCGCGTGCAATGGCCATGCGCATGGGCAGGCCACACCAGCGGCCGTGCGGTGGCCTGCCCGATGCTCACGTCGCCCGGCGGCAGCGCATGCGGGCTCTGCGGCGATTCGAGGAAAACGAAGTCTTCTTCCACCAGCGGTGTGAACTGGATGTCTTCCGCCGGCATGGTCGGCGAGAACACCGCCACGTCGACGCGGCCGCGCAGCAGCTGGTCGGCCATGTTGCCGGTGAGCTCCTCGTTCAGGTGCAGCACCACGTCGGGATAGCGGCGGGCCGCCGCGCGCATCAGCGGCAGCGCGATCATGGGGGACACGCTCTGCGGCAGCGCCGCAACCACCGAACCCGACACCGACTCGGCCGCGACATGCACGGCGGCCTTGGCGTCGCGCACCTGCTTGGTGATGCCCTGCGCGTATTCGTAGAAGACCTTGCCCGCCTCGGTCATCGCCACGCCGTTACGGCTGCGCAGCAGCAGCTGGGTGCCGAGTTCGCCCTCGAGTTCGGCCATCTGCTTGCTCAGGGCCGATTGCGCAATGAAGAGTTGCTGCGCGGCGCGCGACAGGCTGCCGCAGTCCACGATGGCAACGAAGTACTTGAACTGGCGCAACTCCATCGAAGGGTCTCCGGCCGCACGCCGCGGGGTGCGGGCGAGGCCGGAGATTCTAGGGCGCACATCTGCCGTACTCAGCTTTCCACCGGGCCGACGACCTTCCCGGGATTGAAGATGTCGTGCGGGTCCAGCGCCTGCTTCACCGCACGCATCAGCGCCACCCCATGAACGCCATGCTCCTCGACCAGGTACTTCATCTTGTGCAGCCCCACGCCGTGCTCGCCGGTCGACGTGCCGCCGTGTCGCAGCGCGCGCTGTACCAGGCGATGGCTGAAAGCTTCAGCCGCCTCGTTCTCCTCCGCGCTGCCAGGGTCGACCAGCACAAGGCAGTGGAAGTTGCCGTCGCCGACGTGCCCCAGCACCGGCACGAGCAGCCCGTGCTCGGCGATGTCGGCCTGCGTCTCCTCGATGCACTGCGCGAGCGCCGACAGCGGCACGCATGCATCGGTGCTCAGGCTGCGGCTGCCCGCCTTCAGCTGCAGGCAGGCGAAGTAGGCGTGATGGCGCGGCGTCCACAGGCGCGAGCGCTCCTCCGGCCGCTTGGCCCACTGGAAAGCGCCGCCGCCATGGTTGCCCGCAATCTCCCGCACGGTGTCGGCCTGCTCGTCGACCTGCGCCTGGCTTCCGCCGAACTCGAGGAACAGCGTGGGGTGTTCGCCCAGAGTGGTGCGGCTGTGCGCATTCACGGCGCGGATGGTCAGCGCGTCCAGCAGTTCGGCGCGAGCCAGCGGCACGCCCATCTGGATCGACTCGATCACGCAATCGACCGCCGCGCGCACCGACGGAAAATGCACCACCGCCGCCGCATAGGTCTCCGGGTGCGGATGCAGCCGCACCGTGGCCTCGGCAATCAGCCCCAGCGTGCCTTCGGAGCCGCAGTACAGCTGCGTGAGGTTGTAGCCCGCGGAACTCTTGCGCGCCCGCGAGGCGGTGCGCACGACGTCGCCTTCGGCCGTGATCACCGTCAGGCTCACGAGGTTGTCGCGCATGGTGCCGTAGCGGACCGTGTTGGTGCCCGACGCGCCCGTGGCGACCATGCCGCCAATGGACGCGTCGGCGCCGGGATCGACCGAGAAGAAGAAGCCCGTGCCCTGCAGTGCCGTGTTCAGCTGCCCACGCGTGACGCCCGCCTCCACCGTGGCCGTGAGATCGCCGGGCCGGATCGCCAGCACCTTGTTCATCTGCGAGAAGTCGACGCACACGCCGCCCTCGACGGCCAGCAGGTGCCCTTCCACCGAAGAGCCCACGCCGAAGCCGATGACCGGCACTCGCTCGCGGGCGCATGCGCGCACCACGAAGGCCGCCTCCTCGGTGCTGCGCACGAAAACCACCGCATCGGGCGGCTGCGGCGGATAGGTCGATTCGTCGGTGCCATGCTGCAGCAGCACGACCTTGCTGGTTGAAAAGCGTTCCGCGAACCTGCCTTGCAGCAAAGCCAGCAGTTCCGGTGACGGGGAGCGCCGCGTGCTCGAACGCACGGGAATGTTCACGACCGAATCCATCTCGGGCCTCCTGAATGCGGCTCAGCGCAGCGACGACGCGCGCCCGGGCTTGACGAACAGCACCAGCACGGCACCGATCACCAGCAGCGCCGCCAGCATGTGCAGCCCCGCATCCGTGCTCTGCGTCGCATCCTTGATGAGGCCGATGAGATACGGCGCGCTGAAGCCCGAGAGATTGCCGAAGGAGTTGATGAGCGCAATGCCCGCCGCCGCCGCCGCGCCGCCGAGAAAGCCCGTCGGCATGCCCCAGAAGACAGGAAAGGTCGACATGATGCCCATCGTGGCCAGCGTGAGGCCGGCCATCGCGAGCGTCACGTTGCCGTGAAAGGCCACGCTCAGCACGAGCCCCACAGCGCCGACGACGGCGCCGAGCGCGCTGTGCCAGCGGTACTCGAGCCGGCGGTCCGCGCTGCGGGCCATGAAGTACATCGCGACCACGCCGAATGTCCATGGAATGGCGCTGAGCAGGCCGATGTCGAGAGCGCCCTTCACGCCCGTCGCCTTGATGATGCTCGGCAGCCAGAACGAGATGCCGTACAGCCCCGAGGTGTAGGCGAAGTACACCAGCGCCAGCAGCCACACGCGGCCGTTGCCCAGCACGCTGGCGATGCGTGGCTCGGCCTTGCCGGCGTCTTCGGCGGCGATCTCGCGGGCGATGAGTTCGCGCTCGGCCGGCGTGAGCCAGCGCACGTCCTTCACGCGGTCGTCGAGGTAGCGCCACACGACGAGGCCCAGCGCCACGGTCGGCAGGCCCTGCAGCAGGAACAGCCACTGCCAGCCGGCCCAGCCGTTGACGCCGCCCATGCCCTGCAGGATCCAGCCCGAGAAGGGGCCGCCGAGGATGCCCGCGAACGGAATCGCCGCGAGGAACAGCGAAGTCGCCTTGCCGCGCCGCGCGGCCGGGTACCAGTAGGTGAGGTACAGGATGATTCCGGGGAAGAAGCCCGCCTCCGCCGCGCCGAGCAGAAAGCGGATCACGTAGAACGACGTCGGCGAACTCACGAACATGGTGCCCGCCGACAGCACGCCCCAGGTGATCATGATCCGCGCGATCCAGCGGCGCGCACCCACGCGGTGCAGAACCACGTTGCTCGGCACCTCGAACAGGAAGTAGCCGATGAAGAAGATGCCCGCGCCCAGCCCGTAGACCGCGTCGCTGAACTGCAGGTCGCCCTGCATCTGCAGCTTGGCGAAGCCCACGTTCACACGGTCGAGGTACGCCACGATATAGCAGAGGAAGAGCAGCGGAATAAGCCGCCATCCCACCTTGCGGTAGACGGCATCGGAGGTGCTGTCGAAGCGACCCTCGTAGGGCTGCGCGATGGTGCTGGTGCTCATGGGTGCGTCGCTTTCCTTCGTACTGGTTCGGCTGCAGTCGATGGTCGCCCTCGCACCCGCCGTGCCGGTGCGGGTTTCCACGCAAGATTCATATGGAATGAAGATCGGCGTATCTCGCGGCGAGATGCGCGCCGAAGGTGCATGCCACGCGGAAGTGCATGCGATGCACCAAGTGTTGTTTCATCGGGGCTAACCCTGCTCCCCGGGCCTGTTTCTTTGGCTGCAATGAATGTAATAATTTAGTTACAAAATCATCCGCCTCGCCTCATTTCCAAAGAAAGCCTCGCCATGCAACGCCAGCCCCTCCACTCTTCGCTTCGCATCACCGCCCGCATCGCAGCGGGCGCGCTTCTCACTGCCTGCGCCTCGGCGAATGCCTTCGTGATCGGCGTCAGCGAAGGCGTGAGCTACGACGTGTCCGACGCGCAGATCACCGCCCGCTTCGAGCCCATCGCCGAAGTGCTGTCCAAGGCACTGAAGCAGCCGGTGACCGTCAAGGTGCTCAACTCGTACAACGGCGCACGCGAGGCACTGAAGCAACAGCAGGTCGACCTCGCCTTCGTGCATCCCTCGCACGTCGCCCTCGCTGCCATCAAGGGCGGGCAGTACAAGGCCTTCGCCTGGACCACCGGCTACACCGACTACAAGGTCTCGTTCCTGTGCAAGGAGCAGCAGCCGATCTCCGATTGGAAGAGCGTGGCCGGCAAGCAGCTCGTGATGCCCGACGCCGACTCCATCACCTCCGTCATCACGCGCGCCATGCTGCGCGAGCAGGGCCTGCAGGGCCCGGGTGCGGTCAAGGTCACCAACACGCGCTTCCAGGAGGCCGTGCCCTTCTACGTGCAGAACGGCTTCGCGGCCTACGGCGCCACGGCCGCCTCGAGCGTGGTCAAGACCTGGAAGGACGGCGGCGGCAAGGTCTGCGCGGAATCCCGCGCGGTGCCGATCAAGCAATGGCTCGCATCCAGCAAGCTCGACGCGGCCACGGTGAATGCCGCGCGCGATGCATTGCTGGGCCTGGCGCAGACCGATGCGGGCAAGCGCGCGCTGGCGGCGTCGAACTACGTGGGCTTCGTCAATCCCTCGGCCGACGTCGAGGCATCGCTGATGAGCTGGCTCGGGATCTGAGGGCAGGCAAGACCGCATGCGCACGCCCGGGCGCCGGCCCGGGCAGAATCCGGCGCTTGCAGTTTGCCTCTCAAGGACCCTTTCATGAACGACCTCTCGAGCTTTCCCATCACGAAGAAGTGGCCCGCGCAGCACCCCGACCGGCTGCAGCTGTACTCGCTGCCCACGCCCAACGGCGTGAAGGTGTCGATCATGCTGGAGGAAACCGGCCTGCCCTACGAGCCGCATCTCGTGAGCTTCGAGACCAACGACCAGATGTCGCCGGAGTTCCTGTCGCTCAACCCGAACAACAAGATCCCGGCCATCCTCGACCCCAACGGGCCCGGCGGCAAGCCGCTGGCCTTGTTCGAGTCGGGCGCCATCCTCGTGTACCTTGCCGAGAAGACCGGCAAGCTCATCCCGCAGGACGCCGCCGGCCGCTACGAAGCCCTGCAGTGGGTGATGTTCCAGATGGGCGGCATCGGCCCGATGTTCGGCCAGCTCGGCTTCTTCAACAAGTTCGCCGGCAAGGACTACGAAGACAAGCGCCCGCGCGACCGCTACGTGAACGAGTCGAAGCGACTGCTGGGCGTGCTCGACAAGCGGCTCGCCGACCGCGCCTGGATTCTTGGCGACAGCTACAGCATCGCCGACATCGCCACTTTCCCCTGGATACGCAACCTGATCGGCTTCTACGAGGCGGGCGACCTGGTCGGCTTCAAGGACTTCCCCAACGTCGCGCGCACGCTCGAAGCCTTCGTGGCGCGCCCCGCCGTCGTGGCGGGGCTGGGCATTCCGAAGCGCGGTTGAGCGGTCAGTTGCTGCTGCTGGACAGGTCCATCAGCATGCGCGAGAGCAGGTAGAGCCGCGGCACCACGCTCTCGACTTCCGCGTATTCCTCCGGCGTGTGGATGCCGCCACCCACGATGCCGAAGCCGTCGAGCACCGGCACGCCGACGCCCGCCACCAGGCTCGCATCGGCCGCGCCGCCGCTGCTTTCGATGGTGAGCTTCTTGCCGATCTCGGCGTAGATGCCCTCGGCCATGCCGACCAGCTTGTCAGACGCAGACGAGCGCGGCATCGGCGGCAGGCCGCGGATCAGGCGGACCCTCACCTCGGTCTCGGGAATGAGCTTGTTCTGCGAGATGCGCACCAGGTCCTTCTCCACGCGGTCGAGCTCCTCGGGCGTGGCGGCGCGCACGTCGCCCTTGGCGCTCGCCGTCGCAGGGATCACGTTGGTCGGGCCGTTGGCCGTGAGCACAGTGAAGTTGACAGTGGTCTTCTTCGCCGCGTCGGCGGTCTTCGATAGCTGCAGCACCTGGTGCGCCACTTCCATCGCCGCGTTGCGGCCCGCCTCGGGCGCCACGCCCGCATGAGCGGCAAGCCCCTTCACCTCGACGAGCGCGGTGGCCGAGCCCTTGCGCTCGACCACGAGGCCGTCGGCCGGACGGCCCGGCTCCAGGTTCAGCGCCACGTCGTGCTGCTTGGCCACGCGCTCGATGAGCGCGCTGGTGCCCACGGAGCCGGTCTCCTCGTTGGTGTCGAGCAGGAAGGTGATCTGCCCATAGTCCTTGAAGCCGATCTGCTGCAGGATCTTCAGCGCGTAGAGGCCGGCCACCACGCCGCCCTTGTCGTCCATCACGCCGGGGCCGTAGGCGCGGCCGTCCTTGATGTAGAAGGGCTTGGCCGCTGCCGTACCTTCCTTGAACACCGTGTCCATGTGCGCGAGGATCAGGATCTTCTTCTTGCCCTGGCCGGTCAGCGTGGCCACGACGTTGGTGCCGGGATGCGGATCGGCCGGAAAGGTCTCGATGCGCGCGCCCAGCTTGCGCAGTTCTTCCACCGCCATCTCGCGCACCTTGGCCAGGCCCGCGGTGTCCGCCGAGCCCGAGTCGATGTTGACCATGGTCTCAAGCATCTTGAGCGCGCCGTCCTTGCTCTGCGTGGCCGCATCGAGCACGGCCTGGTGCGGCTTCTGGGCCATCGCATTGCCGGCGAGGAGCGCGCAAGCGAGCGCGGTGCACTGGGCGATGGCAAGCATGCGGCGGCGGGCGGGGGCCGCGGGTTTCATGGCCGAGGGAGCCGGGAAGGGATGGCGCGAGTGAGTCGTCATGTTGTCCGTTCTGTTGATGGAAATTCCGGGAAGGCGCGGCACGGGGCTGCCGCATGCACTCTACAGACACTTCAGCCGGGAAAGTCTTCCCCGCGCAGCTCGATCGGCTGGCCGTGCGGCGTGCGGCCGGCCGCGTGTTCCCAGGCGTGGCGATAGCGGGCGAGTTCGTCGCCGGAGCTGGCGCCCTTGCGGGCCACCAGTCCTTCGAGCGCCGCGAGCCAGTGGCGGTAGTAGGTGGTGCCGTTGTCGGGGTCGCCCGCGGCCTGCGCCGCTGCGATCTGCACAGCCAGCGCCTCGGCCCATTCCGGCCAGGTGAACAGGCCGCGCTCATGCAGCACCAGCGTCATCGCGAAGGCCTGCGCTTCCCAGGGTGCATTGAAGACGGGGCCGTCCGCGTCGCGCGGCATGCCGGGCGAAAGGGGCATGCCGCTCATGCCACCGCCTCCAGATAGCTTTCCCACGCATCGACCGATACCGACAGGTTCTGACGCGGCACATCGTCGCCCCATAACTCGGCTTCGTCGAACTCCACCGTGTAGAGCCACTGCGGCTGCTCGCCGAGCCCTTGCGCGTTCGTGTCGGCGAACACGTGCGCGCCATGCACGTGGATGATCGTGCCGCGCTTGCCCTGCACGTAGCCCGGCAGCCGCGTGTGATGGTCGACCTTGCCCAGGTGCATGCGCACCGGCTGCCCCAAAGCGAAGCGCGCCGGAGCCGGTGCCGGCCGTTCGGTGGGCGAGCCCTTGGCAAGAACGGCCGGCACGTTGGCCGCCTGCAGCACGCGAGCCACCGGAGCGGCCGTGTGACGCATCTCCCCGCTCGCGATCTCGTCGGGATGAATCTGCCCGCGCTGCAGCATCAGCTGCTCCAGCGCGGCAAGCCATATCTGGTAGTAGCTCAGCTCGCGATAGTCCGGCAGCGTCTCGCGCACGGCGCGGCTCGCATCGATGTTCCACGAGCCGGTGGCTCCCATGGCCAGCACCAGCGCCAACGCGCGCGGCTCCCAGCCGGCATGGAAGAGTTCGCCTTCGGCTTCGGGCACCACCTTGCCGAAGCCCGGCAGGCCGCCGAGATCGGCCTTCGTCATGTAGCTCATGCGGCACTCCCTGCTTCGGCGGGCGCGCCGGCCAGCCGCGTGCCGATCATCGAATCGCGCGAGACCAGTGCGGCGAGCTCTTCTTCGCCCAGGCTTTCGGTACCGGCGGGTCGCTGCGGGATCACGAGGTAGCGCACCTCGGCAGTCGAGTCCCAGACGCGGATGCGCGTGGTGTCGGGCAGCGTCGTGCCGAAGTCGGCGAGCACGCCGCGCGGGTCCTTCACCACGCGCGAGCGGTACGGCGCGCTCTTGTACCAGGTGGGTGGCAAGCCCAGTACCGGCCACGGGTAGCAGCTGCACAGCGTGCAGACCACCATGTGATGCAGCTCGCCGGTGTTCTCCACCGCCACCATGTGCTCGCCCTGCCGGCCCGTGTAGCCCAGCGAGGCGATCGCCGCCGTGGCATCGGCCAGCAGCCACTGCCTGAATGCCGGATCGACCCAGGCCCGCGCCACCACGCGCGCACCGTTGCGTGGGCCGACCCGGGTCTGGTAGGTGTCGATCAGAGCGTCGAGTGCGGCGGGGTCGATGTAGCCCTTCTGCGCGAGCACGCTCTCGAGCGCGCGGACGCGGAGGTCCATCTCGCCGAGTTCGCTGTGTTCATGGTCATGGTCGTGATCGTGGTGGGGGTGGTCGGCGCTCATTCCGGCGATGCTACGCCCGGGCACTTAAAATTCGAAGCCTCCCGCCAGTTCCCCCGGAAGCCCCTCCTCCATGACCTCCACGCCCGCCCGCCCCGTCCGCTCCCAGTACGAAGATTTCATGCGCCACGTCGACACCCATGGCGTCTTCAAGAGCGACCGCACGGGCACGGGCACCAAGAGCGTGTTCGGCCACCAGATGCGCTTCGACCTGAACGAGGGCTTCCCGCTGGTCACCACCAAGAAGGTGCACCTGAAGTCCATCATCCAGGAACTGCTGTGGTTCCTCACCGGCTCGAGCAACAACAACTGGCTCAAGGAGCGCGGCGTCACCATCTGGGACGAATGGGCACGCGAGGACGGCGACCTCGGCCCCGTATACGGCGTGCAATGGCGCAGTTGGCCCACCCCCGACGGCGGACACATCGACCAGATCGCCGATGTCATCAAGACGCTGAAGACCAACCCCGACTCGCGCCGCATCATCGTGAGCGCCTGGAACGTGGCCGAACTGTCGAAGATGGCGCTCATGCCCTGCCATGCCTTCTTCCAGTTCTACGTGGCACCGCCGCAGGCCGAGGGCGAACGCGGCAAGCTCAGCTGCCAGCTCTACCAGCGCAGCGCCGACATCTTCCTGGGCGTGCCCTTCAACATCGCGAGCTACGCGCTGCTCACGCACATGATCGCGCAGCAGTGCGACCTCGACGTGGGCGACTTCATCTGGACCGGCGGCGACTGCCACATCTACAGCAACCACGCCGAGCAGGTGGCGCTGCAACTCAGCCGCACGCCCTACCCGTACCCCACGCTGAACATCAAGCGCAAGCCGGCTTCCATCTTCGACTACCAGTACGAAGACTTCGAGGTGCTGGACTACCGGCACGGCGATCCGATCAAGGCGCCCGTGGCGGTGTGAGCTGAATGAGCAAGCCCCGCATCCACCTCATCTTCGCCCGCGCCGCCAACGGCGTGATCGGCATCGACAACACCATCCCCTGGCACATCCCGGAGGACATGGCGCACTTCAAGCAGCAGACAGCCGGCGCGCCGGTGATCATGGGCCGCAAGACCTGGGACTCGCTGCCGCCGCGCTTCCGGCCGTTGCCCGGCAGGCGCAACATCGTGATCACGCGGCAGGCCGACTGGCAGGCCGAGGGCGCGCATCGTGCGGGCAGCCTGCAGGAAGCGCTGTCGCTCTGCGAGTCGCCGGACGCCCAGACCGCGTGGGTCATCGGCGGCGCGCAGATCTACGCCGAGGCCGAACCGCTCGCGCAGCGCGCGGTGGTGACCGAGGTTGCGCGCGACTACGAAGGCGATGCCTACGCGCCGGAACTCGACCCTTCTTCCTGGCGCGAGACGCAGCGCGAGTCGCATGTCTCGGCCAAGGACGGCATCGGCTTCAGCTTCGTGACCTACGAGCGCGTCGCCCCCGCGGCGAAGTGAAGCGATGAACGACCGCGCCCCGCACCGGCCAGCCTTGCCCGGCTTGCGGCGCAGGTCGGTGGTGGCGGGGGCGGCGCTGCTCGCAGGCCTCGCACCGATACGGGCGCTGCAGGCCGCGGAGCCTCTGAAGCCGGACGAAGAAGCGCTCTTCATGACCGGCACGGCGCGCCCCACCGCCGACGGCCGACTCGAGGTCGACATCCATGCATGGATCTTCGAGCGCGAACATCGCTGGGGCCTCGACACTGCGCTCGCGCGCTATCTGGGCCTGAGCCTGAAGAAGCTCTCGCCCGCCGCGCGCCTGCGCTTCAGCCAGCGCACGGCCCTCTTCCATGCGGAGTCGGAAGAAGACAAGCGGATCGACGTCGCCTTCGACAACAGCTCCGAGCGCGTGACGATGCCCGCATCGGGAAAGGACGGCCGCACCAACCTTCGCATCGTGATAGACGTGCCGCGTGCACCGTTGCTGCCCACTTCGCCCTCGCCGAGGGATTGGGTCCAGTTCCACGGTGTGACAGGCCCCGGCGAACTGCTGCACCGCTTCAGGGGCCAGGCGCTCGTGGTGCCCGCGCAAGGCGTGTCGGTCATCTCGGACATCGACGACACCATCAAGCGCACGCAAGTGCGCGACCGGCGCGAGATGCTGCTCAACACCTTCGCGCGGCGCTTCGAGGCGGCACCGCGCATGGCAGGCTGGTACCGCGAACTCGCGAAGACGCCCGACACGCGCTTTCACTATCTGTCGGCGAGCCCCATACAGCTCTACCCTGCGCTCTCGGATTTCATCCGCACCGCCGACTTTCCCGCAGGCAGCATGCACCTGCGCGAGAGCACCACATGGCGCACGCTGATTCCCGGCGAGGACGATTCGCGTGGACACAAGCTCGGCGTGATCGAGCGGCTGCTCACCGAATTTCCGCAGCGCCGCTTCGTGCTGGTCGGCGACTCGGGCGAGGCCGACCCCGAGATCTACGCGCAAACGTTTCGCTCGCATCCGCAGCGCATCGACAGCATCGTGATACGCGATGTGACCGGCGAAAGCCGCACGTCCGATCGCTATCGCGCGACCTTCGAAGGCATCGACCCGGTCCACTGGCACATCGTGATGCCGGACACCACAGCATGGCCTGTTCAGGCCATCGGCCAGAGCAGAAACTAGTCAGCTCATCGGCAGGTTGCCAGAAACAAACTGGCACCTTCGTCGCCTTCGCGCCGCCAAAGGAACACTTCGGTACACGCGAGGAAAGGCACGCGCGGCGCAGGGTTTAGACAACGCTAATTGTTTGTGCGCACAATGTCCGCAACGCCCTCAACCAAAAGGAGACGGGTCATGTCCATGGAATTTCTTCGGGCTATCGCCGAGCAGAAATTGCCATATGTCATCCACACGCCGGCAGACATCGACAGGCTGCGCGTGCTGCGTGCGGCAGAGTTGGTGACGGCATTCATTCCGCCTTCGGACCGCGCATCCGATGCGCGCGCGATCCGTCAGCTGGCCCAGGTCGAATCGATCACCGCCAAGGGTCGGCTCGCGCTCAACAAGGCCACTTCGGCATTCATCGAACTGTAGGAAAACGCGGCTGCGTTTCCCTGCTCGACACCCTCCCCCGTTGCCACAGCCCAGGCTGCGGCGCTTCCATTCCGGCTGTTACAAATAGCCCGTTTTTTCGCGCGCATGCCCCCGGCGCGCGAACACCCAGCACCCCTCCTCCCGTGCCATCCGCCTGACCGGATGCACCGACTTGCGTGCCCATCCGATATCACGCTGGACATTTGCGTGTCAATTACGTGACGAAACGCTCAGAAGTAATGTTTTCCAGACGTTGAGCACTTGCTTTTTCGGCAGGTTTTACACGCGATATGGGGTACCTACCCAATTCTGGGGATTGTTAGCAGATATCTCGATTTGTATCTTTCGTACCGTCTTTGATGCATTGCCGCGACTGCAACGGCAACGGACCGCGCGCCGCCCGACCAGGCGACGGGCGTCGAAAACCGCAACGAGTGTTCCTGTCACTTCAACCTTTTCTGAGAGCGAAAAATGTCGAATAGCCTGCAAAACTGGGTTGGACGCAATCGTCCGCCGCGCGTCCAGATCACCTACGACGTCGAGATCGGCGACGCAGTCGAAAAGAAGGAGCTGCCGCTGGTGGTGGGCCTGCTGGCCGACCTCTCGGGCCAGCCCGCGCAGCCGCTGGCGAAGCTCAAGGAACGCCGCTTCGTCGAGATCGACCGCGACAACTTCGACGGTGTGCTCGGCAACATCTCGCCGCGCCTCGACCTCTCGGTGCCCGACACCATGAAGGGCGAAGGCAACCTGAAGATCGAGCTGAACTTCAAGCAGTTCGCCGACTTCCATCCCGAAGCCATCGTGAGCCAGGTGCCCCGCCTGGCCAAGCTGCTCGAAGCGCGCCAGCAACTGCGCGACCTGCTCGCCAAGCTCGACGGCAACGACGAACTCGACGGCCTGCTCGAGCGCGTGGTGCAGAACAGCGAAGACCTCAAGACGGTCCAGAGCCAGGCCAGGGCCGAAGCCGGCGCTGCACCTGCGCAAGCCGCGGCGGCCGCACCGGACGCCGCACAGACCCAATCGTCCCCCGAAGCCGAAGCTCCGGCAGCGTGATCAACCACGCCGGCCGCCGCGCACCCGCGCGCAGCCCGGCACTTCATGAATGGTGATAGAGATGGCCAACAAATCCAAAGCCGCCGAAGCCGGCAGTGCAGCAACCACCGTCACGACCAGTGACCTGAGCCTGCTCGACAAGATCGTCCACGAAGGCAACATGACGACCGAGCCTTCGCAGGGCGCCTACGCGAAGAAGCTGATCGGCCAGCTGGCTTCGCAGATCCTCGACGAAGGCATGAAGACCAGCCCCGACAAGGGTGTGGTCACGCTGATCAACGAGCGCGTCGCCGAGATCGACCGCCTGCTGACCGACCAGCTCAACGCGATCCTGCACGCGTCCGAGTTCCAGGCCCTCGAAGCCTCGTGGCGCGGCCTGCACGACATGGTGTTCGGCACCGAGACCGGCAGCAACCTGAAGCTGCGCCTGCTCAACGTGAGCAAGAAGGACCTGCTGAAGGACCTGGAGACCGCCGTCGACCACGACACCAGCGTGCTCTTCAAGAAGATCTACGAAGAGGAATACGGCACCTACGGCGGCCACCCCTACTCGCTGCTGATCGGCGACTACTACTTCGGCCGCCACCCGCAGGACATCGCCCTGCTGGAGCGCATCTCCCGCGTGGCCGCCGCCGCGCACGCCCCCTTCATCGCCGCCGCCGCGCCCGCGCTGTTCGACTTCAAGTCGTTCACCGAACTGGGCGTTCCGCGCGACCTCTCCAAGACCTTCGAGAGCGCCGAGCTCGCCTCGTGGCGCGGCTTCCGCGACTCGGAGGACTCGCGCTACGTGTCGCTGGTGCTGCCCAGCTACGCGGTCCGCCTGCCCTACGGCGCCAAGACCGTCCCCGTGGAGAACTTCAACTACGAGGAAGACGTGGACGGCACCGACCACGGCAAGTACCTGTGGGCCAACGCCGCCTACCAGCTCGGCCTTCGCATCACGCAGGCGCACTCGCTGTACGGCTGGACCACCGCCATCCGCGGCGTGGAAGGCGGCGGCAAGGTCGACGGCATGGTGGCCCACGCCTACAAGACGGACGAAGGCGACGTCGCCCTGAAGCCGCCGACGGAAGTGACCATCACCGACCGCCGCGAGAAGGAACTGAGCGACCTGGGCTTCATCGCCATCGTCAATTCCAAGGGCTCGAACACCGCCGCCTTCTTCGGCGGCCAGACCGTGAACAGGCCCAAGGTGTACGACAAGGACGCGGCCAACGCCAACGCGGCCGTCTCGGCCCGCCTGCCCTACATCCTGGCCGCCTCGCGCTTCGCGCACTACCTGAAGGTGATCGTGCGCGACAAGATCGGCAGCTTCCAGACGCAGGCCGACATGCAGAAGCATCTGAACAACTGGGTGGCCAACTACGTGCTGGTGAGCCCTTCGGCTCCGCAGGCCATGAAGGCCAAGTACCCGCTGAGCCAGGCCCGCGTCGACGTGACCGAAGTGCCGGGCAAGCCGGGCTCGTACCGCGCCATCGCCTTCCTGAAGCCGCACTTCCAGCTCGAGGAACTCTCGGCCTCGATCCGCCTGGTGGCCGACCTGCCGGCCGCTGCAGCTGCCTGATCGCCTCCCCCAATCAACGTCGACGAACAACTGATCGTCAGAAAGAAAGAACTCTCCAATGCCCATCTATCTCAAGATCCCCGGCGTCACCGGCCAGACCCAGATCGAAGGCCACAAGGACGAACTGGAAGTGCAGAGCTTCCAGTTCGGCGCCGGCCTCGCCGTGACCGCAGGCACCTCCAACCAGGAGCGCACCGCGGGCAAGCCCAGCTTCTCCGAGATCACCGTGACGCGTACCAGCGACTCGGCCACGCCCCAGCTGCTGCAGAAGCTCGCCAGCGGCACGGTCCTCGCGGGCGACACCATCATCACCTTCCCGCGCGAAGACAAGGACGGCCTGCTGCCACTGCTGGTCATCACGCTGACCGACGTGATCATTAGCAACCTCTCGGTGTCCAGCGGCGGCGACCTGCCATCGGAAAGCTTCTCGCTGAACTACGCGGTCATCAAGGCCAAGTACACGAAGCAGAAGGAAGAAGGCGGCCAGGAAGGCGTCGCACCGTTCGGCTGGGACATCTCGAAGAACATCGCGGCGGCCTGATGACGGCCCGACGCTGACGTCCGGCGCTCACCGTGTCCGAACTTGTCAAAGGGGGCGTGCTGCCCCTGTTCGACCGGCTGGCGTCGCCGCAGCAGTCCGGGCTCGCCCCTGGCGGCGCGCATCTCGAGACGATGGAGTCCGTGCAGGACTCCATCGGCCGGGAGCTGCGCCGGCTGTTCAACACGCGCTCGCCGCTTTCGGCGGACGAGTACGCGCAGGGCAGCGGCACGGTGCTGGAGTACGGTATTCCCGATTTTTCCTCGCTCAGCGCACAGAACGCAGCCGACCTTCAACAGTTGGCTGCGTTGCTGCGCATGGCCGTCTCGCGCTACGAACCACGCCTCGCTGACGTGAGCGTGCAGGTGAGCGCCACGCCCAACCGGCACGAAGTGGCGCTGGTGCGCATCGGCGCCCAGGCCCGCGCCGGCCTGGCGCTGCGCCGCGTGGACTTCGAGATGCTGCTCGGCACGCCGGACAGCCTGATGAAAGTCGCCTGACGTGTCCGACATACAGCACAGCGACCTGCTGCAGTACTACAAGCGCGAGCTGTCCTACCTGCGCGGACAGGGCGCGGACTTCGCGCAGCGCTACCCCAAGGTCGCGTCGCGCCTCTCGCTGCACGGCGGCGAATCGCTCGACCCGCACACCGAACGGCTGATCGAGTCGGTGGCCTTCCTGTCGGCGCGCGTGCACCGCGACCTCGACCAGGAATTTCCCGACGTCGCCTACGCCCTGCTCGACAACCTCTGCCCCTCGCTCGTGCAGCCGCTGCCCTCGATGTCGGTGGCGCAGTTCGGGCTCGATCCTGCGCAGGGCAAGGTCACGGCCGGCTTCCGCGTGCCCCGCCACACCGTGCTGCATGCGCGTACCTCGCCGCACGCGCCGGGTGCTTCATCGCAGGACTGCCGGTTCCGCACCGCCTGGGACACCGTGCTGTGGCCGGTGCGCATCGCGCACGCCGCCATCGATGCCGACGCCGTGCTGCGCCTGGCACTCGAATGCGAAGCCGAGGCCGACTTCTCCGAGCTGGAGATCGACACGCTGCGCATTCACCTGCAGGGCGACTGGATGACCACGATGCCGCTGTACGACGCGCTGGTGTCGGGCGTGAAGTCGGTGTTCCTCACTCCCGAAGGCGGCATGCCGCAGACGCTGCCGGCGGACGCATGGCGCGAGGTCGGCTTCGCCGAGGGCGAGGAGGTGCTGCCGCAGCCCGCCAACGCGCAACCCGCCTACGGCCTGCTGCAGGAGTACTTCGCGTTCCCGCGCAAGTTCCATTTCTTCGACCTGCATCACCTTCGCTCGCGCCTGGGCAGCGGAAAACGCTGCGAGCTGGCGTTCCAGCTCGACCGCTCCACGCGCGCGCTGCGCTACATCGACGCCGAGAATTTCCAGCTCGGCTGCACGCCCATCGTCAACCTGTTCCCGCGCGTGAGCGAGCCGCTGGCAATGGACCAGCGCCACTACGAATACATGCTGGTGCCGGACCGCCAGCGCGACGCCACCACCGAGGTGCACTCCATCGTCTCGGTGATCGCCTCCGACCCGGACGCCGACAAGCCCGTCGACGTGCCGGGCTTCGCGGCGCTGGGCCACGTCGACGGCGCCAGGGGCACGCAAGGCGCGGTGTTCTGGTCCGCGCGGCGCGAGCCCTGCCTGCGCCAGAACATTCCCGGCACCGACGTCTTCCTGTCCTTCGTCGACCAGGGCAAGGCGCACACCCGGCCCGCGCAGCCCGTGGTGTATGCGCACCTGCTGTGCACCAACCGGCGCCTTGCCGAGCAGGTGCCCGTGGGCGCGCGCCTGCTGGCCGAGGGCCCGCCGCAGCCCACGCACGTGCGCTGCCTGTACGAACCCACCGCACAGCGCGATCCGCCGCTGGGCAGCGAGACGCTGTGGCGCCTGGTGTCTCTGCTCACGCTCAATCACCAGTCGCTGGTGGACGGCTCCACCGGTCGCGAGCAGCTGCGCGAGATGCTGCTGCTGTTCGCTTCCGACAGCCGGCGCGACCATGCCCAGATACGCGGCATCGCCGGCCTCTCGGCGCGCGGCGTCACCGCCCACGTGGGCACCGAGGCCTGGCGCGGCTACTGCAGGGGCACGCAGGTCACGCTCGAATTCGAGGACGACGCCTTCGTCGGCGGTTCGCCGCTCCTGATGTCGGCGGTGCTCGCGCGCTTCTTCGCGATGTACACCTCGGTCAATTCCTTCGTGCGCCTCGCGGTGCGCAGCGGCGAGGAAATCCGCAAGCAATGGGCGCCGATGACGGGCCGTCAGGTGGTGCTGTGATCGTCGACGAACTCAGCGCCCGCCCGCAGGACTTCAACCTGTTCCAGGCCATCAGCCTGCTCGAGCGCGCCACGCCCGACGCGGTGCCCGTGGGCCGCTCGCAGGGCCCGCGCGAACGCGAGGCCGTGCGGCTGCATGCCTTCGTCTCGCTGGCCTTCGAGGCCAGCGACGTGCGCGCGGTCGGCACCCGCGCGCCCACCGGCGAGCCCTGGACGCTCACCACGCCCACACTCTCGCTGGCCGGCAGCGGCGGCCCGCTGCCGATGCCCTTCACCGAGATGCTGCTGGAGCGCCGCCAGCAGCGCGATCACGCCACGGCGGACTTCCTCGACATCTTCAACCACCGCTTCCTGGCGTTCCTGTACCGCAGCCGCCGCAAGCATCACGTCGCGCTCAACCCGCTGTCGCCCTCGCGCTCCACGCTGGCCGCCACGCTCGACGCCGCCAGCGCGCTGGGCCTGCGCGCCGGCGTGCGCGCGCCCGACGGCTCCGCGCTGTGGCTGCGCCATGCCGGCTTGCTGGGCGGCGCGCCGCGCGGCATGACTGCCCTGCTGGCCCTGCTGCGCGACCGCCTCGGCGTGAAGGTGCACGGCACACAGTTCCGCGGCCGCTGGCTCACGCTGGAGCCCGATGCCTCGGCGCGGCTCGACATGCGCCAACCGCTGGGCGGCGGCGCGGTGCTCGGCAAGCGCGTGTGGGACCAGGGCGCCGGCATCCGCCTCGTCTTCAGCGAGCTGAGCCAGCAGCGGCTGCGCGACCTGCTGCCCAAGGGCGCCGACCACGCGCTCGCCAAGTGGCTGGTGCGCCGCTTCATCCCACAGGACCTGAAGGTCGAGATGGAACTCAGGCTGGCGCCCGCCGAGCGACGCAGCAGCGTGCTCGGCGCCGCCAACCCCATGCGCCTGGGCTGGACCTCCTGGGTCGCCGGGCCGGGCTTCCGCGGTGCGCTGCCGCCCGTTCAACACACCCTGACCAGCGACGGCGGCGACGCGCCCCACGGCTGATCCGAACACGCTCTCCTATGGACATCGACATCCGCACCCTGCTCGGCCGGCTCAACCCGGAATGCAAGCGCGCCATGGAACAGGCCGCCGAGCTGTGCGTGCAGCAGACGCACTACAACGTCGACATCGAACACCTGCTGATGAAGCTGGTGGACAACGAGGCGCCCGACCTGCGGCTGGTGTTCGGCCGCTTCGGCATCCGGCCCGACGCGGTGCAGGCGCAGCTGCAGAAGTCGCTCGACACCTTCAAGCGCGGCAACGGCCGCACGCCGAGCCTGGCGCCCGATTTCGCGCCGCTCTTCCAGGAAGCCTGGCTCATGAGCTCGATGCTGCTGGGCCAGCAGCACGTGCGCTCGGGCACGCTGATGCTGGCGCTGCTCGAAGTCGATCGCCTGCGCGGCCGGCTGGTCGATGCCGCGCCCGCGCTGCTGCAGATTCCGCGCGGCGCGTTGCGCGACGAGCTGGCGGGTCTGCTGCAGTCCTCGCCGGAAGATGCGGCGGGTGCGGCGCTGGCCGCCGCGCCGATCGCACCGACGCCCTCCGCTCCCGCTGCGAACCAGCCTGCCGCGCCGCAACCGACGGCCGAAGCCGGCGCGATGCAGATGCCCACCGCGCGCCGCGGCAGCTCCGCCACGCCCTCGCTCGACCAGTACACGGTCGACATGACGCAGCTCGCACGCGACGGTGCCATCGACCCCATTCGCGGCCGCGACGGCGAGATCCGCCAGATCATCGACGTGCTGCTGCGCCGCCGCCAGAACAACCCCATCCTCACCGGCGAGGCGGGCGTGGGCAAGACGGCCGTGGTCGAGGGCTTCGCGCAGCGCGTGGTGCAGGGCGACGTGCCGCCCGCGCTGCGCCAGGTGTCGGTGCGCTCGCTCGACCTCGCACTGCTGCAGGCGGGCGCGGGCGTGAAGGGCGAGTTCGAGAACCGGCTCAAGTCGGTCATCGCCGAAGTCAAGGCTTCGCCCACGCCGGTGATCCTGTTCATCGACGAAGCGCACCAGCTCATCGGCGCGGGCGGCTCCGAGGGCCAGGGCGATGCGGCCAACCTGCTCAAGCCGGCGCTCGCGCGCGGCGAGCTGCGCACCATCGCCGCCACCACCTGGGCCGAATACAAGAAATACGTGGAGCGCGACCCGGCGCTCGCGCGGCGCTTCCAGGTCGTGAAGGTGGAAGAGCCGAGCGAGGAAGTCGCCATCGACATGCTGCGCGGCATGGTCGAAACGCTGGAGAAGCACCACGGCGTGGAGATCGTCGACGACGCGGTGCGCGAGGCCGTCAAGCTCTCGCACCGCTACATCACCGGCCGCCAGCTGCCCGACAAGGCCATCAGCGTGCTCGACACCGCCTGCGCGCGCGTGGCCATCGGGCAGAACGGGCTGCCGGCCGAACTCGAATCGGCCGCGCGCGACATCGCCACGGCCGAGAGCGAGCTGCGCGTGCTGCGCCACGAGGCGGCCACCGGCGGCGACCACCAGGAAGCCATCGCCGCACTGGCTGCGAAGCTCGACGCGCTGCGCCAGAAGCACAAGCGCCTGTCCGACAAGGTCGACGAGGAGAAGCACGCGGTGATGGAGATCGTCGCGCTGCGCCGCAAGATCGCCGACAGCCTGCGCGACGATGCCCCGCCGCCCGACGAGGAGAACGACCCCACGCTGCTCACCGCCGCGCTGCGCCGCCTCGAGAAGGGCCTGGAGGCGCTGCAGAACGACGAGCCCATGGTGCCGGTGTGCGTCGACGGCGTCATGGTGGCCGAGGTCATCTCCGGCTGGACCGGCATCCCGGTCGGCAAGATGATGACCGACGAGCTGCACACGGTGCTCAACCTGAAGGAAAAGCTCGCAGAGCGCGTGGTCGGGCAGGACGACGCGCTCGACGCCATTGCGCGGCGCGTGCGCACCTTCCGCGCCGACCTCGACGACCCCGGCAAGCCCGTGGGCGTGTTCATGCTGGTGGGCCCGAGCGGCGTGGGCAAGACCGAGACGGCCTTCGCGCTGGCCGACCTGCTCTACGGCGGCGAGCGCAACGTCATCACCGTGAACATGTCGGAGTTCCAGGAGGCGCACACCGTCTCCAGCCTCAAGGGCGCACCGCCCGGCTACGTGGGCTACGGGCGCGGCGGGGTGCTGACCGAGGCGGTGCGCCGCCGCCCCTACAGCGTGGTGCTGCTCGACGAGATGGAGAAGGCGCACCCCGACGTGCTGGAGCTCTTCTTCCAGGTGTTCGACAAGGGCACCATGGAAGACGGCGAAGGCGTGCAGATCGACTTCAAGAACACGCTGATCCTGCTGACCTCCAACGCCGCGCAGGACGTGATCACGCAGGCCTCGCAGGGCGGGCGCAGGCCCGACCCCGAGGAACTGGTGGAGCGGCTGCGCCCCGAGCTGCTCAAGCAGTTCAGCCCCGCCTTCCTGGGCCGGCTGGCGCTGGTGCCCTATCACCACCTCGGCGACGGACAGATCCGCGCCATCGTGAACCTCAAGCTCGGCAAGCTCGCGCGGCGCTTCTCGCTGAACCATCACGCCGCCTTCACATGGGACGTGCAGGTGGAAGACGCCATTACCGCGCGTTGCACCGAGGTGGACAGCGGCGCGCGCAACATCGACCACATCCTGGCCCACGCGGTGCTGCCCGAACTCTCGCGCCAGGTGCTGGAACGCATCTCGATGGCCGCCGCGTTCACCGGGGTGCACATGGGCGTGGGCGCCGACGGTGCCTTCGCCTTCGGCTTCGAGCCGGAGACGCTGAGCGGATGAACATGCGCGAAGGCTTCACCCAGCACGCCGCCTTCCTGACGGTGCGAACCACGCTCGGCCCCGACGACCTGCTGCTCGACACCTTCCAGGCCACCGAGGGCCTGTCGCAGCTCTTCGCCTGCTCGCTCACCATGCGTTCTTCCGAGGACGCGCTGAAGGCGGCCGACCTGATCGGCACCTCGGCCACGGTCACGCTGCAAAGGCCCGAGAAAGAGGCGCGCTTCTTCAACGGCATCGTCTCGCGCTTCACCTACATGGGCAGCAGCAACGACTTCGCGACCTACACGCTGGAGCTGGTTCCGCGCATGTGGCTGCTCACGCTGGGGCGCGACCGCGTGATCTACCAGGACAAGACCGCGCCCGAGATCGTGCAGTCGGTGCTCACCGAATTCGGCGTGAGCTTCTCCGCGCAACTCAACGGCAGCTACGACAAGCGCGTGTACTGCGTGCGCTACGACGAGACGGCCTTCGACTTCGTCTCGCGGCTGATGGAAGAGGAAGGCATCTTCTATTTCTTCACCTTCACCGACAGCGAGCACACGCTGGTGCTGGCCGACAGCAACTCGGCCTGGCAACCCTGCCCGCACGCCGGCAAGCTCCTCATGCGCAGCGGCGACGAAGGCCACACGCATCCGCACGCCATTACCCGCTTCGAGTCGGACACCCGGCTGGTGACCAAGTCGCACACGGTGGACGACTACGACTTCCTCATGCCCGCGACCAGCCTGCTCAAGCAGACCGAAGGCGCCGTCGGGCGCGGCGCCGACTACGAGTACCCGTCGCGCGTGGCGCTGGCCTCCGGCAGCGCGCGCGCCCGCATCCGGCTGGAAGGGCACCACGCCGCCAGCCGCTGCGGGCGCGGCGACAGCCATTGCCACTACCTCACGCCCGGCACCACGTTCACGCTCGAAGAACATCCGCGCGGGGATCTGAACGCGCAGTACGTGGTGCACAGCGTGCGGCATCACGCCGAACTGGAGCACTACGGCAACAGCTTCGAGACCCTGCCGCCCGATCTGCCCTTTCGCCCGCCGCTGGTCGCGCCGCGCCCGGTCGTGGCGGGCAACCACACGGCAACGGTGGTCGGCCCGGCGGGGGAAGAGATCTGGACCGACGAGCACGGGCGCATCAAGGTGCAGTTCCCGTGGGACCGGCTGGGCAAGAAGGACGACAAGAGCTCCTGCTGGATCCGCGTCTCGCAGATGTGGGCCGGCGAGGGCTGGGGCGCGCTCTTTCTGCCGCGCGTCGGGCAGGAGGTGGTCATCAGCTATGTCGACGGCGACCCCGACCGGCCGCTGGTCTCGGGCAGCGTCTACAACGGCACGCACGCCACGCCGGTCGCGCTGCCGGGCAGTTCCTCGCAAAGCACCATCCGCTCGAACTCGACGAAGGGCGGCGGAGGTTTCAACGAGATGCGCTTCGAGGACAAGAAGGGCTCCGAGGAGCTCTACATGCACGCGCAGAAGGACATGCGCGTGGAGATCGAGAACGACCTGGGTACCACGGTGATCGCCGGCAACGAGACCCACACCGTCACCAAGGGAAACCGCACTGTCAAGGTCGACACGGGCAACGAGATCCACTCGGTGAAAGGCACGCGCGCGCTCGACGTCACCGGCAACGAGACGCACGACAACAAGGCCAACTTCACGCAGACGGTCACGGGCAACTACGAGCTCAAGGTCACGGGCAACCTGGTGATCGACGTGACGGGCACGCTGCTCATCAAATCGGCCCAGACGCTGGACCTGAAGGCCGGCACCGACCTGGGCGCCAACGCCGCCATCAACTTCAAGGCGGAAGCCGGCGTGGCGCTGTCGGCCAAGGGCGGCGCTTCGCTGTCGACCGAGGCCCCCTCGATCAGCAGCAAGGCCTCGGGCATGAACGCGGTCGAGGGTGGTGGAATGGTCACGCTCAAGGGCGGGCTGGTGAAGATCAATTGAGCGGCGCCATGGCACTTCCCTCCTCCATCCCCGCCAACGACCTTCCCGCCGCCGTGGTGCGCGAGACGCTGGACGACGCCGGCCAGACGGTGGTGCGCGCCTCGTTCGTGGGCGATGTACCGCACGGGCCGATGCAGGTCTTCTCTGCGGGCGGCAAGCCCGCGCTGGACGCCTCCTACCAGGCCGGCCTGCCGCACGGCGCCATGCGCATGTACGACGAGCGCGGCCAGCTTCTGCAGGAAACGCAGCGCCTGGGCGGCGTGGCCGAAGGCACCACGCGCGGCTACTACCCCAGCGGCAAGCTGATGCAGACGCAGCAGCACGTTCGCGGCCTGCAGCACGGCGAGGCCGTGTCGTATGCCGAATCGGGCGACGTTACGGCCCGGCTGCCCTACGTGGGCGGCCGCCTCGAAGGCGAGGCCACCTACTTCCACGAAGGGCGCATGGTGCGGCGCGAGCGCTATCGCGCCGGCCTGCTCGACGGCGAGGTCATCGACTACGCGCAGGGCGGAGGCATGGCGCAGTCGTCCACCTACGTGGCCAACGTGCTGCATGGCCCGCTGCGGCGCTTCTGGCCCGGCGGACAGCTCATGGAAGAGATCTCCTACCGCCAGGGCAAGCCGCTCGGCAAGCCGCGTCGCTTCGACGAGGCCGGCCGCGAGGTCGTCGAAACCGTCGCATCGCCGGGCTTCATGAAGAGCCTGGAAAAACTCGTGAGGGGAGGCTGAGCCATGGGCATGCACGTCTGCATGGGGGCCACGCTGCAATGCAGCTTCGGTGCCGCGCCTTCCAGCCTCACGGTGCTGCCCGTGAGCGGCGTGGTCACCAGCAACGTGCCGGCCGCCAACATCATGGACAACAAGCCGATCGTCAACATCCTGCCCTTCGGCACCTGCAACAGCATGTCGAACCCGATGGTGGCAGCGGCCACCGCTGCCGCGCTCGGCGCCTTCACGCCCATGCCCTGCATTCCGGTGACGGCCGCGCCATGGGCGCCCGGCTCGCCCACGGTGCTGGTCGGCAACATGCCCGCGCTGCAGGACAGCTCGAAGCTCGCCTGCAACTGGGGCGGCGTGATCCAGGTGGTCGCGCCCGGGCAATTCACTTCCATGGTTCCCTGACACGAACGGCACCCACCCCATGTCGCAATACGTTTTCACGATGAGTTCCCGCATGGTCGCCATCACGGCGGCCTGCCTGGTGCTGCTGTGCGTCCTCCTGTTCCTGATGGGCGTGGAGATCGGCAAGCTGCTGGCGCCCGCGCCCGTGCCCGCACCGGTTGCCGCGCCCGCTGCGATGGCGCCGCCGCAGCCCCAGTCCCCATCGCCCTCCGCCGCGCCCGCCCCGGCTCCCGCGGCTCCCACCCAATGAGCAAAGTGAACCCACGCATGTCGAACAACGCACGACACCTCACGGGCATGCACAACGCGCTGCGGCGCCTTGCCCTTCCCACCCTGCTGGCGCTTGCCGGCCTTTGCGCGAGCGGTGTGGTCGCTGCCGCGGGCGAACGGCCCGTGGCGCAAGGCACGCTCACGGTGCCTGCGGCTCCTGCCCCCGTTCCCGTGGTCGCGGCGCCCGCACCTGTGTTCGCCGCCGCCGCAGAGTCGGCAGCCCCCGCCGCGCCACCCGCGCCGGCGCCCGTGCTCACCAACGGTCTCGTGCGCGTGGCCGACGGCCGCCTGCTCGCGCCCGACATCGCCCGCATCGTGACGCGCGGCGAACTGGTAGTGGCCATGCTCAAGGTCGACACGCCACCCTTCTTCTTCTTCGACGACAGCGGCCAGTGGACCGGGCTCGAGGTGGGCCTGGCGCAGTCTCTCGCCAAGGAGCTGGGCGTGAAGCTGCGCTTCAACCGCGAGGCCGGCACCTTCAACGCCGTGGTGGACCTGCTGGCCAACGGCCAGGCCGACCTGGCGATCAGCAAGCTGTCGCGCACGCTGGCGCGCTCGCAGACCATCGCCTTCAGCGACGCGTACCTCACGCTGAACCACTCGCTGATCCTCAACCGCGTGAAGTTCGCGCAGCTCTCGCGCGGACGGCCCCTGCCCGAAGTCATCCGCAACTTCGACGGCAGCATCGGCGTGATCGCCAAGTCGTCCTTTGCCGACTACGCGCGCACCAACTTCCCGCACGCCAAGGTGCAGGAGTTCCCGACCTGGAACGACGTGCTGGTGGCCCTGCACAAGGGCGACGTCGTGAGCGCGTACCGCGACGAGTTCGAGGTCAAGCGCGTGCTCAAGGCCGACCCCACCGTCTCGCTCGTGCTGCGCACGGTGACGCTGAAGGATCTGGAAGACACGCTGGGCATCGGCGTGGCCGTGACCGACACGACGCTGCTGGCCTACGTCAACCAGTTCCTCGCGCAGCGCGCCGAGAAGCTCGACATCCAGAAGGTGCTGCAGGCACTCGACCGCTGACCGGCACAGGACGCCCGACCATCATGAATACCTCCAAGCTCTACGCCTTCGTCCTCAACCCGTGGGTCGTGATCATCAGCCTCGGGGCCGGTGTCGCCTTCGGCATGCTCGCGCCCCCGCTCGCGACCCCCTTGAGCTTCGTGGGCGACATCTACGTCGACCTGCTGAAGATGATCACCCTGCCTTTCATGGTCTCGGCCGTGATCTTCAGCCTGCAGCGGCTCTTTCGCGACGGCGGCACGGCCAGCCTGCTGGGCCGCGTGGCGCTGGTGTTCCTCGCCTTCTCGGCCTTCGTGGCCATCGCGGGCGCGGCCACGCTGCTGATTCTTCGCCCCGGCGAGAACCTGCCGAGCAGCACCATGCAGACCTTCGGCCAGATCGTCGGCGGCGACCTGAGCGCCAGCGACACGGCCATGAACCTGCGCGGCACCGACGAAGCGAAGAAGACGGCCAGCTTCGCCGACATGCTGGTGAGCCTGGTGCCCGCCAACATCTTCTCGGCGCTGGCCAACGGCGACACGCTGAAGACGCTGGTGTTCGCGCTGCTGTTCGGCCTGGCCGTGGGGCATGTGCCCACGCGCATTTCCGACGGCCTCACGCAGGCGCTCGAAACCGTCTATCACGCCTGCCAGACGCTGATGCGCTGGCTGAGCTTTCCGCTGCCGGTGGTGCTGTTCTGCATGAGCGCGGCACAGCTGGGCAAGACCGGCATAGAGCCGCTGAAAGCGATGGGCGCCTTCGTGGTCGCCTTCCTCATCGTGTCGGCGCTGCTGCTTGCGGTGGCGGCGGTCATCATCTGGAAGCGCTCCAACGGCACGCTGGGGCAGACGCTCAACGCCCTGCGCGGCCCCTTCGCGCTGGCGCTGGCCACGCGCAGCAGCGCCACCTGCATGCCGATCATGATCGAGAGCCTGGTCACGCGGCTGGGCTTCGCGCGCTCGCGGGTCGAGCTGCTGGTGCCCCTCACGGTGTCGCTGCTGCGCATCGGGCCGGTCGTTTACTACGTGTGCGCCACGCTCTTCATCGCGCAGATCTACGGGCGCTCGCTCACGCCGGTGGAAATCGGCATCGTGCTCACCTCCTCGGTGCTCGCCGGCTTCGCCTCTGCCGGCATGACGGGGCTGGTGACGGTTTCGCTGATCGGCATGACCTGCACCTACCTGGGCCTGCCCTTCGAGGCGGCCTTCATCCTGTTCCTGGCGGTGGACCCGGTGTGCGACATGCTGCGCACGCTGGTGCTGGTCATCGGCAACACGGCGGCCGTCGCCGTCGTCTGCCCACGGCCGTTGAAGATCTAGGGAGCGCGCCCTCATGTCACGCATAGGCGTTCTCGGCGGCATGGGTCCATCGGCGACGGTGGACTTCATGGACAAGATCATCCAGCTCACGCCCGCCACGCGCGACCAGGAGCACCTGCCGGTGATCGTCGCGAACCTGCCGCACGTGCCGGACCGCTCCAGCGCCATCCTGGGCACCGGGCCCGACCCGCTCGCGGCGCTGCTGGCGGGCATCGACGTGCTCAACGACGCCGGGGTAGGCGTGATCGCGATTCCCTGCAACTCGTCGCACCACTGGTATGCGCAGATCGCAGCGCACAGCCGCGCGCCGGTGATCCACATCGCGCAGTCGTGCGTGGCCGCCATCGGGGCTGCGCACGATGACCGGCCGGTGCGCGTCGCGGTGCTCGCCACGCGCGGCGCGCTGGCTTCGGGCTTCTACCAGCAGGCGCTGCGCGAACGCGGCATCGACTTCCTGGTGCCCGACGCCGCCACCGGCCAGGACCATGTCGATGCCTGCATCCGCGCCGTGAAGGGCGGCGACATCCAGGCCGGGGCGACCGCGTTCGGGCTCGCGCTGGAAGCGCTGGCCGCCACCGGCGCCACCGCCGTGATCATGGGCTGCACCGAGCTGCCCATCGCCGCGCAGGCCGCGCACGCCGCCGAGCGCACGCCGCTCACGCTGGTCGACAGCTCGCTGGAGCTCGCCCGCGCCACGGTCGCATTCGCGCTCGACAAGGGATGGAACAAGCCGGCATGGATTTCCTGACGCGCATGTCCCACAGCCTGCTCGCCATGCTGCTGTGCATGGCGGCAGGCGCAGTCGCGGGCGTGTACGCGCCCACGCTGGGCGACGTTGCGTACACGGCGGCGCAGGTCTACCTGGCGATCGTGAGCATGGCGGCCATTCCGCTGCTGGTGGTGGCCACCTTCTTCGGCCTGCGCCAGACGATGGGGCTGCCCTTTCCGGGACGGCGCATCGCGATGATCGCGGGCCTCGCGCTGCTGCTGGTGGTGAGCTGCGCGGCCACCGGGCTGGCGCTGGGCTGGGTGAATGCGCCGGGCGCACACCTGGACGCCGAATCGCGCGAGCACCTTGGCGAGCTGGTGCAGAAAGCCGGCGACGGCGGCGACATCGAGATGCGCCTGCACGACAGCAGCACGCAGGCCACCGCCATCGAGCGCCCCCGCGTCACGGTGGTGCCCGACAACTTCTTCCGCGTGCTGGTGGAGGGGCGTTCGCTGGGCATCCTCTCGTGCGCGCTGCTGTTCGGCCTGGCCTTCGCGGCGCTGGCCCGCACGCAGCACGCGGCGCTCAACCACATGTTCGAGGGCATCTACCGCACGCTCGAACTCATCATCGCGCGCGCCAACATCCTGCTGCCGGTGGTGGCATTCGGCATGTCGGCGCACGTGCTGTCGCAGACCGATGCAGTGACCATCCGAGCGATGAGCGGCTTCCTGCTGCACTTCGTGGTGCTGGTGGCACTGCTCGGCGCACTGGCCATCGCGGTGATCCACCGGCGCGGTAACCAGCCGCTGGCCGAGGTGCTGCAGCACCTGAAGACGCCGATGCTGGTGAGCTTGATGTCGTCGAGCACCACGGCCAGCATCCCGCACACCATCGAGGCGATGAGCGCGCGCCTGGGCTTCAGCCGCGGCATCGTCGAGCTGGTGGTGCCCACGGCCTCGGTGTTCCTGCGCGCGGGCTCGGCGCTGTACTACGTGCTGGCGGCGCTCTTCGTCGCGAACCTCTACGACCGCACGCTCGGCGCGGCCGACATCGCAATGATCGGCACGGGCGCAACCATTGCCGCCTTCGCCTCGGCCGGCAACAACAGCCTGACCAACGTGGGCTACGCGGGCATCGTGCTGTCGATGCTGCAGCTGCCCATCGAGGCGGCGCTGGCGCTGTTCCTCGCCATCGACCTGATCTGCGAGGGCCCGCGCAACCTGCTGACGCTGCTGGCCACCTGCGCGCTGATTTCCGTGGTGTCGGCCGGCCTGCCCTCGGAGCGCGTGGCCGCTCCCGTTGCCGAGGTGGCGCCCGTGCAACCGCTGCGCTTCGTGCTCACGCGCGGCAACGTCATGTTGCTCACGGGCTGCAGCGTGCTGGCCTCGGTGCTGATCCTGCTGATGGGCATCGCCGTAGGTGCGCGGCAGGCACAGGCCGCAGCCATGCAGCAGGCCTCCACGGCGGCGAACCCAGGAATTTCGCGATGAACCGGACGAAGACATTTCTCAAGTGGATGGCGGCGCTGCTGCTCGCCTCGCAGCTCGCCGCATGCGGCAGCCTCTTTCCCAAGGGCACGCGGGTGAACTGGAACGAGCTCACGCTGTCGGCCGCGCCCGGCGCCAACCAGAACAGCCCGGTGGCGGTCGACGTGGTGATGGTGCTCGACGACGCCATGCTCGCGCGCGTCACCGAGCTCACGGCCGCCAAGTGGTTCGGCGCGCGCGCCGACCTGCAGAAGACCTTTCCGCAGAGCCTGTCGTACCTCTCGTGGGAGCTGGTGCCGGGCCAGACGATCCGCGTGCCCGCCAGCGCCATCGGCTCGCCGCGCGTGGCGGCGGTGCTCGTCTTCGCGAACTACACCACGCCCGGCGCGAACCGCATACGGGTGGAAGACCTCAAGGGCTCGATCGTGGCCCGCTTCGACGCACAGAGCTTCGACGTGTCCACCACGCCACGCTGAACAACACGGATTCCTTCAAGTGAACAAAGAACTTCAATACAGCCGCGCGGGAGAACGCCATGTCTGACCTGCACCGCGCCGCCCCCGTCACCGACCGTGTCGAATGGCACGAAGGCATGCTGCTGTCGCCGCAGCACTTCCAGCAGTTCTCGGCGCGCATGGACTCGCTCGTCGCCTGGCAGACGCTGGCCGCCGCGCCCTTCAGCTGGGGCGTGCGCCGCCTGGTGTTCGACCAGGGCCTGCTGCCCGCCGGGCTGCTGCGCGTACTGGAGCTCGAAGCCATCCTGCCGGACGGTACTGCGGTCCAGTTCTCCGCCGCCGAGGCCGCGCACGGCGCGCTCGAACTGTCGCTCGCACCGTATGCCGAGCGCCTGGCCAACGAGCCGCTGGACATCTACCTCACGCTGCCGGTGACCGCCCCCAACCGGCATCGCGCCGCGACCGTGCGCTTCCGCTCGGTGGCCGGCGCGCCTGTGGAAGACGCGGTGTCCGACGCCGAACCCGCGAACATCCCGCGCATGCTGCCCCGCCTCGCGCTCAGCGCCGGCTCGGTGCCGCCGGGCACGCACGTGCACCTGCGCCTGGGCCAGGTCTACAAGGACAACGAGGTGGTGAAGCTCGGCGACGCGCAGCCGCCGCTGCTGGAGGTGGCGCGCGACAACCCGCTGTGGACGGCCGCGTCCGCCCTGCTCGGCCAGCTGCGCGGCAAGGCCGCCTTCGTGGCCAAGCAGACGGCCGTGCCCTCGTCGCGCATCGACGACCGCCTGGCGCACCTGGAGCTGAAGGACCGGCTGCGCAGCCTGCTGTCGGGCCTGCCGCATGCGGAGGCCGTGCTGCGTACGCCGCACCTGCATCCGCTGCCGATGTACTGGTCGCTGTACGCGCTGCTGGCCTCGCTGAGCCTGCTGCGCCCGGGCGGCGTGCCTCCAGTGCCGATGGACTACGACCATGCCGACCCCTCGCGCGTATTCCAGCCGCTGCTGCTGGCGCTGCGCGACGCGGTGTCGGAAGTGAGCCAGGAGTACCGCGAGCACAAGTTCGATTTCCGCCAGGGCGCATTCGAGACCACGCTGCAGCCGCAGTGGGTGGCCGGCGCGCGCATCGTGATCGGCCTGCGCGGCCAGTCCGACAAGGACCTGCTGGCCTGGATGGACAGCGCCATCGTCGGCGCACAGTCCGCCTACCCCTCGCTGCGCGAGCGCCGCGTGCTGGGCGCGGTGCGCCGCTCCATCGAATCGGCCGATGAACTGGGCCTGCGCCCCGGCTCGGGCTACCTGCTCTACGCGATCCAGACCAGTGCCGCGCTCACCGTTCCGGGCGAGCTGCTGGTGATCGCCAACGCCAACGAAGGCGCCACCGCCCAGCCGCCGCAGGAAATCGTCCTGTTCATCAAGGACTGAATCCCATGGCACGCAACCTACCCGACCTGGCTGTCGACGACCACATCACGAAGCAGTTCCGCGCCTTCTACGACGAGATCGTGAAGGCACGCGACCGCACCGCCGAATCGCGCGAGACCGACATCGACATGGTGGCGCAGACGCTGGCCCGCCACCTCGAGAACCTGCTGGAGCTGCAGTCGCTCGAATCACGCCGCGAGAGCACGCGCTTCGAGCTCGAGAACGTGGCCGACGCGCGCTACCTCAAGGCCGCGCTGGCCGACGAGATCCTGCTGCACACGCCTTGGATCGGGCGCGAGCGGTGGACGGCGCACCTGCTGGAGTCTTCGCTCTTCCGAACCAACATCGCGGGCGACCTCGTCTTCAGCCGCATCGAGGAACTGCTGTCGGGCCGCGAACCGTCGAAGCGCGACATCGCGCGGCTGTATCTCTTCGCACTGGCGCTGGGCTTCCAGGGCAAGTACCGCGGCGGCGGCGAGGAAGCGCGCCTGCTCGGCTACCGCGAGGAGCTGTTCCAGTTCGTCTACCAGCGCCCGGCCGACTTCTCGGGCCGCGACCGCGTGGTGTCCGAGCGGGCCTATGCGAGCACGCTCTCGCACATCGCGCCGCGCAAGCTGCCCACGCTGAGCCGCTGGACGGTGCTGTTCATGCTGGGCGTGGCCACGCTGCTGGCGGTGTCGGAGCTGTTGTGGCTTTGGCAGTCGTGGCCGGTGCGGCAGGTGCTGCAGCCGGGGGCGGTCGACGCATCGGGGGCCTACCAGCGATGAACGAATTGCGCCATTCACGGAGCATCAGGAGGTCGTCGCCATGCTGACGGACCAGCTCTTCCTCATTTCCATCGCGGTACTGACGCTGGTGGTGCTGCTCGTGCTCGGCATGGTGCTGTACTTCGCGGCACGCCGTTCGCACGCCAAGCCGTCGAGCGACCCGAAGGTCGCGCGCATCCGCTTCGACTCGCTGCGCAGTTCGTTCCGCCAGGCGGTAGAGCTGATCGAAGGCAACATCGCCTCGCGCGCCGACCGCTACGGCATTCCGTGGATCATGCTGCTCAACGAGGGCGACGACCACCGGCAGCTGCCGATCGAGCAGTCGGGCGTGGCGAGCGCGCTGAGCACCGAATCGGCCTCGGCCGCGACCACGCAGGGCATCTCGTGGCACTTCTTCGACCGCGGCGTGGTCATCGACATCCAGGGCGCGTACCTCGGCTCGCCGGACGACGACGATGCATCCGAGAAGCCATGGGACGAATTCCTGGGCATGTGCCGCTCGTACCGTCCGCAGCGGCCCTTCGACTCGGTGGTCATCACCATTCCGGCTGCGCTGCTGCTCGACGACAGCACCGACGGCCGGCTCGAACTCTCCAAGCGCGCGAAGCTTGCGCACCGCCGCCTGTGGCTGGCGCAGAACCGCTTCGCCATGCGCTTCGCGGTGTACGTGCTGGTCACCGGCGCTGAGCACCTCGAAGGCTTCAGCGCCTTCGCGAGCGCCCTGCCCGAGCCGCTGCGCGCGAGCATGCTGGGCTGGTCGTCGCCCTACGACCTTTCGACCACTTACCAGCCCGCATGGGTCGACGAGGCGGTGGGTACCGTGGTGCGCTCGGTGTCCGACGTGTCGGCCGAGCTCTTCGCCACCGGCACCGAGCCGCAGGGCGCGGGCCCGCAACTGCTGCTGCCCTCGCGCATCGAGGCGCTGCGCGGCCAGTTGCAGCTTTACGTCGACGAGCTGATGCGCCCGAGCGCGTACCACGAGCCCTTCTTCTTCCGCGGCATCTACCTGACGGGCGACAGCGGCGAATCGGCGCAGACCGTCGCGGCCATCGACTCGGAGCACGACGGCTACGGCCAGAAGGACCTGGAGCCCATCGGCGGCGACCTGATCGCGCAGCTGATGCGCCAGCCCGCCTTCCTGCGCGACCTGTTCGAGAAGAAGATCTTCCTCGAATACGGCCTCACGCGGCCCTCGCGCACGCAGACGCTCACGCGCCCGGTGCTGCACCGCGCACTGCGCTGGGCGGCGGTGCTCTTCCTCGGCGGCTGGGGCATCGGGCTGATGGTGGCGACCTGGCAGCTGAACCGGCACAACACGACCCTTGTTTCGGCTCTCTCGCAGCTGCAGCACGATGCTCAGTACCGCATGCGCGCGCTGCAGCGTGGCGAGACCATTCCCACAGCCTGGTACCGCAACAAGGCGCTGTCGCTGCTGGCCATGAACGAGCGGCTGCGCACCGACGGCACGTACTCCTTCTTCATGCCCGGCTCGTGGCATCTTTTCGACGACCTGAACGAGCGCGTGATCGAGCGCATCGAGCGCGAGTTCGGCGACATCGCGGTGAGCACGCTGCGGCGCGAGCTGATGGCCCGCGTGAGCCAGCTCAGCGGCGTGGAGCAGGACGAAGCCACCGGTGAATTCATCGTCGGCGCGAGCTGCGGCCTGCCGCCGAGCTTCAAGACCATCGGCGACGCGCCGCGCAAGAACGGCCTGCTGGTGGAAGACCAGCCCGAGTTCGGCGCGCTGCAGCGCTACCTGGGCTCCGTCGAGCAGCTCGATGCCGCGCTGCAGGCGGTGGAGCGCCTGCGCCAGCCTTCCACCGGCAACGCGGAAGACCTGCGCGTGGCCGTGCGCTACGCGCTGGGCGCCGAGCTGCCGGCCGACCTGAGCCGCAACCTGCGCTACTTCCGGCAGGCGGCCGAGGGCAATGCGCTGGCAATTCCGGTCGCGCCCGTGCAGTCGGCGCTGCGCTGCGCGCTCGACAAGGGCACGGCGCAGCTCGATGCGCGGCTGTTCGTCAACAACGAGTTGCTGGTGTCCGAGCAATCGCTGGCGCGGCTGCTGCCTTCGCTCGCGAGCACCGGCACCTTCGCGCGCACAACGGCCAGCTACCGCGAGGTGATCGCCGCCATCAAGGACCAGGAAGACCTGGTCGCTTCAGGCAAGGGCGGCTGGATGCGCCAGCCGGTGCTGGTGCTGGGCGCCTCCTACGACCGCACGATCGCGCGCATCGAGCAGAACCGGCTGCTGGGGCTGGAGCCTGCCGACGCGGTGCGCTCGCGCGCGCAGGACGCGTTCCAGAAATTCCGCGCCGAGTTCAACCTGCGCTTCGGCGGCGCGCAGCCCGGCCTGGTGTGGCAGGACAAGGAAGGCCGCTTCGCGCTCGCACCCGAGCGCATCGCGCTGCGCGACGCGCTCACCGCGCTGCTGGCGCAGCCCTTCATGGCCGCCGCACGCGACCGCGAACTGCCCGGCGCCGGCATGCGCGGCATGGCCGCGTGGGACCTGCCACGGCTCGACCAGGCGCTGGCCGTCGGCGACATCCGCAAGCGCTACATGAGCGACGGCATGCAGGCCTTTCCGGCGACGCTGCGTCCCGGCATCGAAGCCGCGCTGAACGCGCACTTCGCGCAACTGGTGGTCGACCAGGTGGCAGAGGCCGCCAACGGCATGAGCGACGGGGGCCGCGCCACCGACACGCAAGCGGCCGCCTACGAAGCCTCGCGCCAGCGTCTCGCCAAGATCCAGGCGCTGCTCTACGAGCTGGGCGCGGGCCCGCGCGCCGAAGACCTGCGCGCGATGATCTCGCGCGATGCGCTGCAGCGCCTCGAGGCCGTCGACGAGGCCTTCAACCAGTCGGAGCTGTACGCCATGCGCGGGCGCGACTTCCAGGGCTGGCGCGGCGAGCGCGGGCCGATGCTGGTGGCCTTCGGCGTCTCGGACGCGGGCTCGCTCGCGGCCTACCTGGGCCAGCAGTTCAACCGCACGGAAGCGCTGGGCAAGCTGGCCGACGGGTACATCGCGGCACTCGACGGCGCGGGTACGGGCTCGGTGCTCGCGCAGCGCTGGCAGGCGATCAACCGAGACCTGGAGCGCTATCGGCTGAAGAACCCGAACAGCAGCCTGCTGCTGCTCGAGCAGTTCCTCGGCACGACCGGCGCCGAGATCGATCGCGAGACCTGCGGCGCGAAGCTGGCCGGCAAGGCGCCGGCGACGCGCATCGGCGACTACTTCGCGGACCGCCACCAGCAGATCTACAGCGCACTGCTCGCGCGCTGCCAGGAACTGCAGTTCGGCGACCAGCAGGAGTTGTGGACGCAGTTCTCCACGCGCTTCAACCGTTCGCTGGCAGGCCGGCATCCGTTCGGCCTGGCCACGGGCCGTGCCTTCGAGCTGGCCGACCCGGCGGACGTGAATGACCTGGCGCGGGCCTTCGATCCGCTGGCGCGCGCGCTGAAGGAGAACCGCGGCATCGATGCGGGCGGCATGCGCGGCCCCGGCATGCAGGGCGCGGGCGCTCGCCGCTTCGCCGAACAGTTCGGCCGCGCGCGCGACTTCCTGCTGCCGCTCTTCCCCACCGAGGACGGCGCCGCGCCGGGCTATGACCTGAGCGTCGACTTCCGTGCGAACACCACGGCCGAGATCGAGGGCAGCAAGATCATCGACTGGTCCTTCGAGGTCGGCGACCAGGTGCTCAGGCTGCGCGACGCACCGCGCACGCTGCGCTGGGAATACGGCATGCCGGTGGCGCTGGTGCTGCGCATCGCGAAGGACTCGCCGCTGATGGCGCGCGCCGACCCGCAGCAGCACGCGCTGATCACCGACGGCCAGACCGTCAGCTTCCGCTTCGCCGATCCGTGGGCGCTGTTCACTCTGGCCCAGCGCCAGCGCGAAGGCGACCCGGCACAGCGGCCCGACGGCCGTTCGCAGCTGCTGAAGTTCGAGTTTCCGCTGGTGGCCCAGTCGGCCGGCGACGCGGCCCAGGCGCCCGACGGAGGACGCGCGCGCGTGTTCCTGCGCGTCGCCGCCAGCCCCGCCGGCAAGAAGAACGCCTTGATCTGGCCCACCGCGTTCCCCACGCGCGCTCCCGAATGGAACATGCCCTGATGGCCGCCCTGCTATCCCCCTTGAACGCCAACGCCGACGAGGCAACCGGCGGCTTCGCGCCGGACCTCACCGCCTTTCTCTCGCCGCTCGAAGGCCCCGAAGGCCCGGCCGGCCCACCGCTGCGCTACGACCCCGTGTGCGCCCGCATCCGCGAGGCTCGCACAGAGGAAGACGCCAGCCTGCCCATGGGCGAATGGACCCGCCCGCTCAAGAAGGCCGACTGGCGCACCGCCGAGATGCTGTGCACCGAGGTCCTGCAGCGGCGAAGCAAGGACCTGCAGATGGCAGCCTGGCTCACCGAGGCCTGGGTGCACCGCCATTCGATCGACGGCCTGGGCGCGGGCGCGCGACTGCTCGAAGGGCTCGCGCGCGAGTTCTGGGAAGACGTGCATCCGCGCATCGGCGATGACGGCGACGCAGACATGCGCACAGCCACTTTCGTGTGGGTCAACGACGCCATTGCGCAGGTGCTGCTGATGCGCGTGCCGCTGCTCGATTGGCCGGATTTCTCGCCGCCCTTCATCACGCTGAGCGACTGGCAACGGGCGCTCACCAGCGAGTACGGCACGGGCGCGGCCGTCGCGGCGGGCAATGCCAAGCCGAAGGCGAAGGAAGTGGCCGAGGAGCCTAGTGCGCAGACGGTGTCGCGCCAGGACATCCTGGACCGCGCCGCGCGCGACCTGCACGCCCTGGCTGCGCTCGACGACCGGGTCGCGCTGGCCGCCGATGCATGGCGCAGCCTGGAAACCCTGCTCGACGAGCGCCTGGGCATCGACTCGCCCAGCCTGTCGAAGGTGACGGAGATGCTCGCCCGCATGCGGCAGGCGTTGCGCAGCTTGTTGCAGGGGCGCGATCCGCGCGACGAAGAGAAGCCGGCCGTGCCGGCTTCTCCCGGCTGGATGGCGAACGACGAACCGGTGGCAGCCGCAACCCCGATGGACGACAACGACATGAGCGACGCTCCTTCTTCCTCCTTCACCTCCTCTTCTTCCTCCGAAGCGCTCCCGCAGGCCGTGGCGAGCGGCCGCATCGGCAGCCGTGCCGAGGCCTATCAGCTCCTCGAGCTGGCCGCCGCTTACCTGATGCGCGAGGAGCCGCACAGTCCGACGCCCTACCTGGTGAACCGCGCGGCTTCCTGGGGACGCATGCCGCTGCCTCAGCTGATGCAGGAGGTGCTGCGGGAGGACGGCGACCTGAATCGCTACTTCTCGATGATCGGTGTCAGGCCGGACGTCTAGAGCGCTTTCTTTTCCCTCCATACGTCTTCAAAGCCATGGCCACTTCCACGCCCCTGTTCAACGCGCTCGCGAGCGCCAAATTCACCCACAAGTACGAAGTCGTCTGGGCAGAGTTGCCCAGCGGCGAGTTCAACACCAGGACCAAGGCCTGGCTGAAGCAGCTCGGCAAGATCATCGGCGGGCCTTCCAGCAAGGAGCGCAAGGCGCTCGCGCAGGAGTTCCTGCAGTTCCTCTACGTCTACAAGCAGATGCTGGAGAAGCTCACGCGCGGGACGCAGTCGGCCGAGCCCGCGCTGGTGCTGCAGAAGATGAACGACTTCAATGCCGAGTACAAGCGGCAGTTCAGCAGCCAGCTGGACATGCCCATCCTGCGCCTGCCCAACGAACTCGCATCGGTCGCGGACAGGATGGCCGTGAACGCGGTGCGACGCGATCTCATCGTGCGCAAGAAGCAGTTGCTCAAGTTCTGGATGGACGGGCTGCGCGACGGCGGCGAGCACCTCGACGATGTGTCGCTCTCGCTGCAGTACATGGGCAACAACGAGCCCGCCAAGGTGCGTCTCTTCCTCGACGTGCTGTGCAAGGACCTCACCAAGATCAAGTTCGGCGATCCGCGCCCGTGGATCCAGACCAGCGGACAGGTCGAGACCGGCCTCATGCGCGGCGGCGAGAACGGCAAGTTCAGCAAGGTGACCTGGACCGACGAGGAGTTCAAGAAGGCCGTGAAGGCGGAGGCCTCCGTCGGCTACGGCGTGCGGGCCACGGGCGAATGCGTGATCGAGATCACCGGGCTGCGCGCCGAGTTCAAGGCAGAGGCTTTTGCCGGCGCCTCGGCCAGCGCAGAGGCCTCGGCCAGCTACGAGCGCGGCAAGGGCATCGAGGCCAAGGCCAGCGTGGAGGCGATGGTCGGCGTGAAGATCAAGCTGGACGCCAAGATCGACGTGTCCGACATCTTCCTGATCGAAGCCAGCGCCGAGGCCTTCGCGGGTGCCATGGCCAAGGCCGAGGTCGAGTTCAGCGCCACGGTGGACGGCGTGAAGCTCAAGGTCGAGGCCGAGGCTTTTGCCGGCGCACGCATCAAGGGCGAAGCCTCGCTCTCGATGCGCATGTGCGGCTACGACATCATCAAGGGCACGGCCAAGGGCTCGCTGTCGGCGGGCGTGGGCGCGTCCTTCTCCCTGGAATTCGAATCGTCGGCATTCGGCGGCTCCAAGCTCGGCATCGAGGCCGACCTGACGGTGGGCGTGGGCGCCGGCGGCGGCGGCGAGTTCACCGTGTACCAGGACAACATCGGGCGCGCGTTCAACTCGCTCTTCTACACCGGCTACCTCACGCTGCTCGGCCAATCGAAGGAGCGCGATACCTGGCGCACCTACTTCCGCGACCTGGAAGACAACCAGATCCTGTTCGAGCGAGCCGACAAGATCATCGACGAGGCGCTCACCGGCTGCTACATCGAGTACCAGACGAACTTCACGCAACTGCAGGCGTGGAAGCAGATGGAGGCGCTGTCCTGCTTCAAGATCAAACAGAAGCTGCCGGAAGTGATCGCGCTCTGAGCGTCGGGACGGCACACCTCATCGACCACGGATCCTCATGCCGCGCTTCATCTGCCTGAACCCTGCCTGCGAGCGCAACGTGGACGCCGCCTGGAAGCCTCCGACCTGCCCGCACTGCAAAGGCACCGACGTGCGGCCGGAAATCGAGGCCAGAGTGATCATTGCCCGCAGGCCGAGGATGGTGAGAACGGTGGTGCCGGTCTCTCTGGCCGCCACTTCAGGGGCATCGCCTTCGTCGAGCACTGCGGTCGTGCCGGTGCCGCCGCGGCATCCGCTGCAGGTGATCGATGTGCTGGTTCCGCTCTTCGAGCTGTTCGACGAGCGGACCGTCGGATTCCTCGCCCGGGTCTGCCGGCGCTGGCACGAGGCGGCCGGCATCGTGCTGCGGCGCTACGTGGCCGACGCGCGCGGGTTCGGCTCGGGCTCGGGTCTCACGATGAAGACCCAGATACTGCAGCTGCTGGCGAACACCCGCAGCCTTTCGCTGGCCGTGGACAAGTTCATGCCGGTCCGCCCGGGCGATGGGGACGGCATCCTCGCGTACATCGTCAAGCACGACATCCGGCTCACGCTGAAACTGGGCACGCCCAATCCGAGGCTGCTGGAGCAACTGCAGGCCGCGGCAGAAAACCCCAAGTTCTTCTACAGCCGGCACGAACTCACCGCGTTGAGGAGGAACAACGCACTCCCCACCGCCCTTCTCGACTACGAAGCCGAGACCGTGACGCAGTTCGGCGAACTGGGGCACCGGCTGCATGGCGGACACGTGCAGACGGGGCTGATGCACAACAAGTTCTGGATCCTGGACAACGACGGCATCGTGACCGGCTCGCCCAACGTGAGCTTCTCCGCCATGGAGGGCGGCAACTTCGAGAGCTGCATCTACATCCGCAGCGCCAAGCTGGCGCCGCTCTACCAGCGCTATTTCCAGCTGCTGAGCATTCCCTATGCCGAGGACTCGGTGGAATGGCAGGCCTTCGAAAAGCAGGTCTCGCACTACAACCGCGACTCCACCCGCGTAAAGGCGGCTTTCGCGCCCACCGTCAACATCAGCGACTTCATCGTGGAGAACCTGCGGGGCGCGGTGAAGATCACCGTGCGGCAGTTCCTCGTGAGCACGGCGGGCCGTCGCGACAACTACAGTCTGGTGCCTTTTCTCTGCTGGATGGCAGAACAAGGGGCCGAAGTGGAGGTCTTCCTGGACGAAGCGGCCTACGACAAATACGGATTCGTGCGAGATGCCGCCTCGTGGCTGATGCAAAGCGGCGGCACGGTCTATGTGCAGACACCCGTGACTGTGGTGGGCGGACAGGAGCGGCTGCAACACGACAAGCTGATCCTTGCCACCTTCCACAATGGCGTGAAGCGCACGCTGCTGGGCAGCGCAGGCGCCACGGTCAGCGTGATCGCCAACATCAATGCCGAGAACTTTCTCTGCCTCGACCTTCCGACGGTCTATGACGAGCTGATGGCGCATCATCAGAACACGCGGACAGGCGGGACCACGAAGGTGTTGGTACCGAGGAAGCGCTGAGACGGCCGCCGCTCACCCCAGCGCGTCGTTCACCTGCTCCCTGAACTCGCTCAAACTCACCGCCGCGCCGATCTCCCTCGGCAGCGCATCGCGCACCGAGAACACGCCGAGCACCTTCGCGCCCGACACCAGCGGCAGATGCCGGAAGCCGCGCTCGAGCATGAGCACCACCGCATCGGACACCAGCGTCTCCGGCGGCACGCAGATCGGGTTGGGCGTCATCACCTCGCGCACCGGCGTGGCGTCGGGGTCGAGCCCCTTGGCCAGCACGCGGGTCATGAGGTCGCGCTCGGTCAATATGCCCAGCAGCGTGTCGGGCAGCTCCATGACGAGCACGCTGCCGCAGTTGGCACGCGTCATCACGCAAGCGGCGTCGCGCACGCTGGCTTGCGGGGCCAGGCTGACCACGTGCTTGCGCGAGATGGACTGGAATACGGTGCGCTCGGCCATGATGCGCCCTCCGGAAAGTGCGTCTTGCTTGCTCGAATGGTGCCGCCGACGCTTGCTCAGCGCAAGGAGGCGTTGAGCCGCTCCAGCGCCTGGGCGCCGGGGCACAGCTGTTCCGGCCCCAGTGCGTTGAGCGGCCGGTCGCAGGTGTTGAGTGCCGTGTGCAGGTCGGTGGCCAGCGGGTCGACGTAGAGCAGCCCGGTCACCACCTCGCCCATTTCATGATGCCGCTGCATGTAGGCCATGGCGGCGAAGCGGTCGCCGGGGTCGTAGTCGGGGTGCAGGCTGCGCAGGCGCAGCAGCGTGCCGTCGTGCTGGCGCACTTCCATCACCTCGCCCGGCTCCATGTCGATGGCGATTTCCTCCCGCCCGCTGATGAAGTCGATGCGGCTCACCGCCTCGTTGTGCTCGCGGATGTAGTCGTAGCTCTTGGTGCTGCCCGGGTGGTTGTTGAAGGCCACACAGGGGCTGATGACGTCGATAAAGGCCGAGCCGCCGTGGCTGATCGCCCCCTTTATCAGTGGAACAAGTTGCGCCTTGTTACCCGAGAAGCCTCGCCCCACGTAGCTGGCGCCGAGCTGCAGCGCCATGGCCACCAGGTCGACCGGGCTGTCGGTGTTGACCACGCCCTTCTTGCTCTTCGAGCCCTGGTCGGCCGTTGCCGAGAACTGGCCCTTGGTGAGGCCGTAGACGCCGTTGTTCTCCACGATGTAGGCCATGCGCACACCGCGCCGCATGGCGTGGGCGAACTGGCCCAGGCCGATGGAGGCCGAGTCTCCGTCACCGGAAACGCCCAGGTACAGCAGGTCGCGATTGGCCAGGTTGGCGCCGGTCAGCACGCTGGGCATGCGGCCGTGCACAGTGTTGAAGCCATGCGATGCGCCGAGGAAGTAGTCCGGCGTCTTCGAGCTGCAGCCGATGCCCGAGAGCTTGGCCACGCGGTGCGGCTCGATGTCCAGCTCCCAGCAGGCCTCGATGATGGAGGCGGAGATCGAGTCGTGCCCGCAGCCTGCGCACAGCGTGGAGATCTTGCCCTCGTAGTCGCGCCGCGTGTAGCCGACCTTGTTGGTGGCCAGCGTCGGGTGCCGCAGCCTGGGCTTGGCTAGGTAGGTCATGCGGACTCCTTCGACTTGCGAATCTTCGGAATCTGCGCCTCGATCGCCTGGACGATGAAGCGCGCGGTGATGGGCGTGCCGTCGAAGTGCAGCACCCGCACCAGCTTCGCCGGATCGGCGTCCAGCTCGTTGACGAGCAGGCTGCGCATCTGGGCATCGCGGTTCTGCTCCACCACGAACACCTGCGAATGCTGCGCGAGGAACTGCACCACGCTGTCGGGAAACGGAAAGGCCCGCAGCCGCAGCGCGTCGAGATGGATGCCCCGCTCTTCCAGCGACTGCAGCGCCTCGTGCATCGACGGGCTCGTCGATCCGAAATAGATCACGCCCAGCTCGGTCTTCTTCGCTGCTGGCCGCAGCACCGGCTGCGGCACCAGCGTGGCTGCCGTCGCGAACTTCTTCAGCAGCCGCTCCATGTTGTAGATGTAGTCCGGTCCGCGCTCGGAGTACCGGGCATAGGCGTCGCGCGTCGTGCCGCGCGTGAAGTAGCTGCCCTTGGTAGGGTGCGTGCCCGGCAGCGTGCGCCAGGGAATGCCGTCGCCATCCACGTCCTTGTAGCGGCCGAAGTCGCGGCCGGCCTCCAGCTCTTCGGCGCTCATGACCTTGCCACGGTCGTAGGCCTTGCTGTCGTCCCACTCGAAGGGTTCGCACAGGCGCTGATTCATGCCGATGTCCAGGTCGGTCATCACGAACACGGGCGTCTGCAGGCGGTCGGCCAGGTCCAGCGCCGCGGCCGAGTGCTCGAAGCATTCGTGCGGGTCTTCGGGAAACAGCAGCACATGCTTGGTGTCGCCGTGCGAGGCATAGGCGCAACAAAGTATGTCGGCCTGCTGCGTGCGCGTGGGCATGCCAGTGGAAGGGCCGCCGCGCTGCACGTTGATGAGCGTGACGGGAATCTCCGCGAAGTAGGCCAGGCCGATGAACTCCGTCATCAGCGAGATGCCCGGGCCAGACGTCGCGGTGAAAGCCCGCGCGCCGTTCCAGCCCGCGCCGACCACGACGCCGATCGATGCAAGCTCGTCCTCGGCCTGTACGATGGCGAAGCGGTGCTGGCCGGTGGCCGGGTCCACGCGAAACTTGGTGCAGTACTTCTGGAAGGCCTCCGCCACCGAGGACGACGGCGTGATCGGGTACCACGCGGCAACGGTGGCGCCGCCATACACGCAGCCCAGCGCCGCAGCGCTGTTGCCGTCCACGAAAATCCTGTTGCCCACGCGGTCGGCACGCCGCACGCGCAGCCCCACGGGCTCGCGCAGGTTCTCCCTCGCGAAGTCGCAGCCCAGGTGCAGCGCCTGCACGTTGGAAGCCAGCAGTTTTTCCTTGCCCTTGTACTGCTCGGAGAACAGCTTCTCGACCACCTCCGGCTCGATGCCCAGCAGGATCGCCAGCGCCCCCACGTAGACGATGTTCTTGAACAGCTGCCGCTGGCGCGGGTCCTGGTAGACGGCGTTGCAGATTTCGGTGAGCGGCATGCCGATCACGCGGATGTCGTCTCTGAACTTCGACGGCGGCAGCGGCCGCGTGCTGTCGTAGAAGAGATAGCCGCCCGGCTCCAGCTCCGCGATGTCGGCGTCCCAGGTCTGCGGGTTCATTGCCACCATCATGTCGGTGCCGCCGCGCCGCCCGAGGTGGCCGTCCTCGGTCACGCGCACCTCGTACCAGGTCGGCAAGCCCTGGATGTTGCTGGGAAAGATGTTGCGCGGGCTCACCGGCACGCCCATGCGCAGGATGGCCTTGGCGAACAACTCGTTGGCCGAGGCCGAGCCCGAGCCGTTGACGTTGGCGAACTTGATGACGAAGTCGTTGACCGCCTCGATGCGGGGAACGCCTCCCGCGCTAGCGCCCCTGGGCGGCATCACGGCGCTCATTGAACGACCTCCTGGCCCTGCTCCTGTCCGGCGAGCGTCATCTTCAGCAAGAACTTCTGCATGTCCCAGGCCCCCGTGGGGCAGCGCTCGGCGCACAGGCCGCAGTGCAGGCAGACGTCCTCGTCCTTGACCATCACGCGGCCCGTCTTGAGGCCGCCCGACACGTACAGGTCCTGCGCGAGGTTCAGCGCCGGCGCCTTCAGGCGCGAGCGCAGCCCCTCCTCCTCGCCGTTGTCGACGAAGTTGATGCAGTCCATCGGGCAGATGTCCACGCAGGCATCGCATTCGATGCAGGCGGGTTCGTTGAAGACGGTCTGCACGTCGCAGTTCAGGCAGCGCTCGGCCTCCTTGAAGGCAGTGGCGGCGTCGAAGCCCAGTTCAACCTCCACGCGGATGCTGGCCAGCGCCGTCTCGGCCTTGGCCCACGGCACCTTGTAGCGCAGGTCGTTGGAGGTGTCGTTGTCGTAGCTCCACTCGTGGATGCCCATCTTCTGCGACACCAGGTTGGTCATGGGGGCCGGGCGCACGTCGATCGGCTCCGCGCGCAGCAGCCTGTCGATGGACACCGCCGCCTCGTGGCCGTGGGCCACGGCCGTGATGATGTTCTTGGGTCCGAAGGCCGCATCGCCGCCGAAGAACACGTTGGGCACCGTCGACTGGAAGGTGTTCGCGTCGAGCGCCGGCAGGCCCCACTTGTCGAAGTCGATGCCGCAGTCGCGCTCGATCCACGGGAACGCGTTTTCCTGGCCCACCGCCACCAGCACTTCGTCGCATTCGAAATACGCGTCGGGCTCGCCGGTGGGCGCCAGCGTGCGGCGGCCCTTGTCGTCGTACTCTGCACGGACGATCTCGAAGCGCATGCCCACGAGCTTGCCGTCCTCGTGCACGAAGGCCTTCGGCACGTGGAAGTTGATGATCGGAATGCCCTCGTGCTGGGCGTCTTCCTTCTCCCAGGGCGAGGCCTTCATCTCGTCGAAGCCGCTGCGCACGATGACCTTCACGTCGGTGCCGCCCAGGCGGCGTGCCGAGCGGCAGCAGTCCATGGCCGTGTTGCCGCCGCCCAGCACGATCACGCGCCTGCCGATGCTGCTGACGTGGCCGAAGGAAACGGAGTTCAGCCAGTCGATGCCGATGTGGATGCCGGCAGCCGCTTCCTGGCGGCCAGGAATGTCCAGGTCGCGCCCGCGCGGCGCACCGCAGCCGACGAAGATCGCGTCCCAGCCCTGCCCGATCAGCGCGCTCATCGAGTCGATGCGCTCGCCGCCGCGAAACTCCACGCCCAGGTCAAGCACGTAGCCCGTCTCCTCGTCGATCACCGACTCCGGCAGCCGGAAGCGCGGGATCTGCGTGCGGATGAAGCCACCGGCCTTGGCCTCGCCGTCGAACACCGTCACCTCGTAGCCCAGCGGTGCCAGGTCGCGCGCGACGGTGAGCGAGGCCGGCCCCGCGCCCACGCAGGCGATGCGCTTGCCGTTCCTCGGCTCCAGCTTCGGCATGCGCGCGCGCACGTCTTCCTTCATGTCGGCAGCCACGCGCTTGAGCCTGCAGATGGCCACCGGCTCCGGCGCCTCGGTATTGCTTTCTTCCACGCGCCCGCGCCGGCAGGCCGGCTCGCAAGGCCGGTCGCAGGTGCGCCCGAGGATGCCGGGGAAGACGTTGGAGGCCCAGTTGATCATGTAGGCGTCGCCATAGCGACGCTGCGCGATCATTCGTATGTACTCGGGGACGGGGGTGTGCGCCGGGCAGGCGTACTGGCAATCGACGACCTTGTGGAAATAGGCCGGGTTGGCAATGTTCGTTCGCTGCAACACGTGTCTCCTGGCTGTCGCCCGGAACCCCGGAAGGGGCCGACGAGTGGCTTGTTGTGCCGCCAGTATGCGCCGCGGTGGCGAAGAGACGGGCTTGGTGGAATCCCGCAGCAGGCCGGGCCGGGCCCGGATTTTCTGCAGCCAAACGACTGACATTCCGCAGGAACTGCCGGCACAACGCCAACACGACGAGGGGATGACCGAAGCCATCTGCGCCGGGAGGGCGATTCACCCACGCCGCACCCGAGGCGCTCACAATCCGCAGTGGTTACCCCACGGGACGACACCATGAGCGTATTGCACATGTTTCTACCGGTATGCGAGCCGGCGCGCAGCGAAGCGCTGGCCCAGTTGCGCAGAACGCACCACCTGCCCCGCCACCTCGTCAAGGGCATCGCGCTGAAGCACCACGTCGAGAGCGAGCCGGCAGTTCCAGCCGACGCATCGCAGGTGCAGCAGCAGGCACAGGCGCTACCGCAGCAGGAATCGCAGGCACCGGCTTCGCCTGAATAGTCGCGGCGGCCGCGACAACGATCACTGGCTCGCGTTGGGCGTTGCGCGCGCGAGCAGCCGGATGTGCTCGAAGTCGAGCAGGTCCAGTGCGTGCCGCACCGCTTCGACCAGCGCCGAATGGCGCGCATCGGCCGCGAGCCGGTCGGCCCATTCGTGCAGGTCGCTCCAGCGGCCGTCGCGCGCGAGCGTTTCGAGTTCGTCGCGTACCGCCGCGGGCAGCGGCGCGATCGCCGGAACCGGCATGCGAGCCGGCCTGCGCACTGGCAGGGGCATGGGCGACATCAGGCGTGGCGGCTGCGGCTTCACGACGAATGGCACCAGTTCCTTCGGAGCCTCCTTCACGATCACCGAGAAGCGCACGCGCGTGCCCAGGTTGCGGCGGCTCTCCAGCTGCAGGCGTCCGCCCATGTGCTGCACGATGCGCCGCGCGATCGCCAGGCCGAGCCCGTGGCCGTTCGAGCTGGGCGCGCCCTGCCCGAAGGCCTGCGCGATGCGCGCCTGGTCTTCCTGGTCGATGCCGATGCCGCTGTCCCACACGTCGAACTCGAGCCGCCACGAAGCCTCGCGCGGCCGCGCCTGCGCGCGCAGGCCGATCTTGCCGTCGCGCGTGAACTTGGCGGCGTTCGACAGCAGGTTGAGCAGCAACTGCTGGAAGCGCTTGCTGTCCAGATACACGGCCGTCGGCAGCGCGCCCAGAACGTCGAGCTCGAACCGGTTGTGCTGGCGCTGCGCGAGCGTGTCGGCGTACTGCGCGATGTCGTCGATCAGCGCGCGCAGGTGCACCGGGCGCGGCTCGAAGGCAAAGGGAAGCAGTTCGCTCTTCGCGTAGTCGAGCAGGTCGTCGATCAGCGCGAGCTGGTAGGCCACGCTGCGCTCGATGGCCTGCAGCCGCTCGGGTGGCGGCGCGCCGTCGCCGTGCAGCAGGCGCGCGTTGCCGATGATGGTCGACAGCGGCGCGCGCAGGTCGTGGCTGATGTAGGCCAGCAGTTGGGTCTGCTCGCGCGCCTGGTGCTCGGCCTGTTCCAGCGCGGCGTTCAGCGCATGCGTCTTGCGCTCCACCTCTTCCTGTAGCCGCTGCTGCTCTTCCGCCTGCCAGTGCACCAGCGTGCGCTGCGCGACATGCCGCTGGCGCGACAGGTGATGCGCCCACGCGGCCAGCGCCACCAGGCCGACCAGCATGCCCGGGAAGCCCAGCGCATAGGCGTCGAAGCCGGGAATCACGTGCGCCGGCATCGCGAGTTCGGTGAGCCGCAGGCACACGCCGACGGCAACGATGCTCATCACCGGAAAAGCCAGCTTGCCGCCCGGCCCCGCGCGCCGCATGTAGATGAAGGTGCTGACGGTCAGCGCGAGCACCACCACCGGCGCGCTCAGCGTGCCGGCCTGCGCGAAAGGCGCGTACGGCCCCAGCAGCGTGCCCAGCACCACGACACCTTGCACCAGCGCAAGCGCCGCGAGCAAAGGCAGCCCGGGTACGCGCACCGGGCCGCGCCGCGACACCGCGTACAGATAGAAGATCAGCGACAGCACGCAACAGCCCGCGGTGACGCCGGCCGCGCGGTAGCTCCATTCGATGCTGTCGGGCCACAGCGCGAGCCGCGCGTGGCCGCGGTATGTGCCCTCGTAGAGCGCCACGAGCGCGAAGCCCATGCTCTGCAGCGCCAGCGCGAGATGGCGCGAGATGACCCACAGCGACAGCGAATACACCGCAAGCACCAGCAGCCCGCCGATCAGCAGGCCGTCGAGCAGCGCATGGGAGCTCTCGTACTTGCGCCAGGCATCCGCCGAATACAGCGCCGGCGCGAGCTTGACGCTGCTGTGCGACTGCACCCGCACCAGCACGCGCGCCTGCTCGCCGGGCTGCAGGTCGAGAGCGAGCATCGGCACGCGCTCGCGGTCCCGCACGGAGTTCGATCGCACCGATACGCCGGCCTGCTGGTGCGTCCATGTGGCCCAGCCCGCCAGTTCGCGGCGCGCGTGGAAATCCACGCGCTGCAGCCAGGTGGCGTCGAGCACCAGCCGCAGCGGCAGGATCTCGCTGCTGTCGTTCAGCAGGGTCAGCCGCAGCCAGAAGGCCGAGCTCGAGAAGCCCTGCCGCATGCGCGCCGGGGTGCCGGGCTGGAAGCCGCCGGGCACGCCGCTTTCCAGCGCATCGATCTCGTCGAGCGACATCCGCGCGCCGGTGTCCTCGAACAGCTCGACGCGCGTGTCCAGCGCCAGAGGCCAACGGGTCTCGTCGTCGACGTGCAGCAGCACATCCGCCCGTGCGGCGGAAAGCCCCGCCAGCCAGAAGACGGCGCACAGCACCAACAACGACAACAGCGGTGGCGTGCGAAAGCCGCGCAGGGCCCGGGTGGTCACCGCCTTCTCGGCACCGCGTCAGGCCGACGGCACCGACGGCGGCGCGGTCCGGTCGGCTGACGCCTGGCGAAACGCGGTCGGCGTGCTGCCGAAGCGCTCGCGGAACGCGGTCGAGAAGTTGGCGGCACCGGAGAAACCCACGGCCAGCGCCACTTCTTCCACGCTGAGCGCCGAGCCCGCGAGCAGACGCTGTGCCTCTGCCAGACGGACCTCGCGCGCGAACTCGAAAACCGTGCGGCCGGTCTGCTCGCGGAACACGCGCGACAGCCGCTTCTCGTGCGTGCCCACGCTCGCCGCCAGCGCGGGCAACGCCGGCACGTTCGCGAGATCGGCCCGCACCAGGCGTTCGACCGCCCGCGCCAGCACGAGATCGGCGTTGTCGGCGGGTTCTCCCCTGGCGTTCTCCAGCGCGCTCTCGGCCTGTTCGATGCAGGCCCGCGCCTGCTGCCGGCAGCCCGCCAGCGCAAGATGCACCGCCACGCGCGCCAGCACTTCCGCCGGCTCGAAGGGCTTGAGGATGTAGTCGACCGCGCCTTCGCGCAGGCCCCTGAGCCGCTCTTCCACCGAAGTCGACGAGGTCACGAAGATCACCGGGATGCGCACCGTGGCCCTGTCTGCCTTCAGCAGCCGGCAGGTCGCGAAGCCGTCGGTGGCGCCCATGCGCACATCGAGCAGCACCAGGTCGGGCTGCAGCGCGGTCGCCCGGCGGTAGCCCTCCAGGGCATCGAACGCCAGGCTGATGCGGTGCCCCGCCTCGCGCAACACGCCCAGCAGCAACTGCAGCTCTTCGATGTTGTCGTCGATGACGAGGATGTGCGCGCGCCGTGGCGGAGTGGTCGACCAGTAAGACATGGGCGTCGAGCGTAGGAGTGCGTGACCCAAACGCAGCGTGATTTAGTTCACATTTAGTTCACATTATGTTGCATTCGTAAACAAATGTCATCAATAGCAAAGCTTTCGTCCTGAATCGCAAAAGTGCCCCCGAGGGGGCCGCCAAAGAATCCCGCCCTTTCCGGAGCACCCGCCGCCTTCGCGGTGACACAAGAAACGGTGCCCGGCCATCAGAGCCATCACGAGGGACGGGATGTTCAGGACCCCATCGAATCTGTCGCACGCGCCGGCGCGCCGCGACGTGTCTTCCAACGCCGCGCGCCTGCGCCACTGCCTGAGGCGCATCGCCGCGCCTCTTGCGGCACTGCTGTTCGCAACCGCCGCGCATGCGGTGCCGCAGGTGTCGAGCCTTGTCCATTCACCCGACATCCTTCCCGCCGGCGGCACGGTGACGAGCACCGTCACCATCGCCGAGACCGACAGCCTGCCGATCGGCGCGCCGGGTGCGTCCTTCACGTACACGATCCCCGCCAACTCGGTCTACATGGGCACCGGCGCGGTCCCCGTGGGCACCTGTTCGGCCGACGTTCCCGTGGGCTCGGCCGGCTCCGGCACGCTGACCTGCTCCGGCATCACGCTCGCCGCCAACCAGTTGCGCAACTTCGAAGTGCTGCTGCGCACGGTCACGCAGGGCACGCTCAGCGTGACCGCCACGCCCAGCGGCGGCGGCTCCAGCGAGACGAAGACCATCACGGTGAACCAGGGCGCCGACATGGCGGTGACCATCAGCGCACCGGCCACCGCGCCGAGCGGCTCGACGGTGCCGATCGTGTTCACGGTCACCAACAACGGCCCCGACACGAGCACCGGCTCGACGCTGACCTATCCCATTCCCACCGGCCTGACGGTCTCGGGAAGCGGCCTGCCCTCGGGCTGCTCGATCAGCGGCAGCCTGCTGACCTGCAACGTGCCCGCCACGCCGGCCACCGCGGGCAGCAACACGCGCACCTTCAGCATCAACGGCGTGGTCACCGCCGGCGCGGGCTCGACCGTCACGCACCAGCCTGCAGTGGCGGCCGTGGGCGGTGTCGGCGACGGTGTCTCCACCAACAACAGCGCCACCGCCAACACCACCGTGACGGCTGGCTACGTGCTCGCGCTCACGAAGAGCCACGACGGCGGCCAGCTGCTGGTCGGCCAGCACTTCAACTTCCGGCTGAGCCCGCGCTTCAGCGGCAGCCCGCCCACCGGCGTGACGCTGAGCGACACGATCCCCGCCAACTTCGCGATCCAGTTGCCGGTCAACGCGGCCGCCGGCTGGACCTGCTCGGTGAGCGGCCAGACGGTGAACTGCACGCGCAGCGACATCGGCGGCAGCAACGGCGCCAACGTGGCGCTCGGCGACATCGTGGTGCCCGTCATCGCAATGACCGCCGGCACCGGTGTGGTCAACGAAGCCACCGTGAGCGCGACCGGCCCCATCGCCAATTCAGCCACCGGCAGCGTGCCGGCCGACGTGGTGGTTTCCGCCACCGACTTCCGCGCAGACAAGCGCCGCGGCTGGCCGCAGAACAACGTGCCGCTGGGCCAGGCCTTCGACTACCAGGTCGGCAGCACCAACCTCGGCAGCACGCGCCTGCTGGCGGGCAGCACGATCCAGCTGGTGGACGACCTGCCGGCCGGTGTGCAGATCAACAGCGTCACGCAGCGCGACGGCTACACCTGCACGGTGACCAAGGGCGGCGCCACCGTCGTCCCGACGCCCGCGACGCCGGTGCCCGGCCCCGCCACCGTGACCTGCACGCGCACGCTCGCCTCCGACATCAGCGTCGACCTGTCCGCCGGCAACAGCGCGCGCAACGGCGGCTACATCATCGTGAACGCCACCATCCCGGCGCTGCCCTCGGGCGGCGGCCAGATCGTCAACACCATGTGCGTGAACGTGGCGCTGCCCGCCGCCGCGCCCACGCTCGGCGCCGACCCCGACGCCAACACCGGCAACGACTGCGTGAGCCTCGGCACCGGCGTCGACGACGCAGCCACAGCCGCGGACGTGAAGGTGCTCAAGCGCGTCGTGGGCATCGGCGACAACGCCGGCAACCGCCAGGTCGCGGGCCAGAACATCACCTGGGAGCTCGAGGTGGTCAACGCCGGCCCCTCCGAAGCGCAGAACGTGGTCGTCACCGACGCCTTCGCGCAGGTGATCGGCGCGGGCAACGTCTCGCAGACGGCCAACGGCGGCACCTTCGCCGGCGCCTGCACGCTGCCGGCCAACGGCAGCGGCTTCGGACAAGCGTCGCTTTCCAGCTGCACTCTGTCGACGCTGCCGGTCTGCCGCGCAAGCACCGACCCCGCCAGCGCCTTGCCGCTGTGCCCGGTCATCCGGGTTGTCGTCAAGCACTACGGTGACGGCGCCTCGGCCACCGACCACGGCTTCCAGATCAACAACACGGCCAATGCGCTGGCGGCCACGCCGGCCGATCCGAACCTGGGCAACAACGACGGCAGCACCACCGCCTACCTGCTCGCGCGCACCGACGTGACGGTCACCAAGTCTGCGAGCCCCGCCTCGGTGCCGGTGGGCCAGCTGCTCACCTACACGCTCACGGCGCGCAACCAGAGCCTCGCGCAAGGCAGCCTCAGCCGGGCCTACGACGTGCATGTGGTCGACACGCTGCCGGCCAACCTGATGTTCATGTCAGCCGTCGCCTCGGGCGGCGGCAGCTGCACGACGCAGCCGAACACCACGCAGCCCACGGGCACCGGAGCCGCCAACAACCAGCTCGAGTGCGCCTGGACCTCGCTCGACCGCAACGTGCAGCAGACCGTCACGGTGCGCGCGCGTCCGCTGTACGTGCTCAACGGCTCCACGGTGACCAACACCGTGCAGGTCTCCACGGCCACGCCCGAGACCGACACCACGAACAACAGCGCCGCCGTGCCCGCGACGGTCACCGCGCCGGCGTACGACCTGGTCGTCACCAAGCGCGACGACGTCGACCCGGTGAACGTGGGCGACGACGTGGGCTACACCATCACGGTGTCGAACAACAGCGCCTCGACGGCGGAAGACGTGCGCATGGTCGACACGCTGCCGCTGCCCGGCCCCAGCGGCGAGGCACCGCCCACGCTGGTGTCCGTGACCGCCCCTGGCGGCACCAGCTTCGCGCTGGCCGGCGGCGCCGCCATCGGTTCGGCGGGCGGTCAGATCGTGTTCACCATCCCGACGCTGGGTGGTGCCGGCCCCACCTCCACAGGCGAGGCCAACACGCTGCAGTTCCGCGTGGTGCTGCGCGGCGTGTCGCGCGGCACCTTCCAGAACAACGCCAGGGTCGACTTCCTCGACGCCGCGCGCAACGCCTTCGACACCGTGCAGGGCAACAACGCGGTGGCCGAGAACACCACCTTCCGCTTCAAGGCCGACGTGCAGGTGGTCTCCAAGACTGCCGTCATGGCCGGCACCGCCACGCCGGTGACCACCGCGTCGTCGGCCGTGCCCTTCGACTGGCTCGTGCAGCTGCGCAACAACGGCCCCGACAGCGCCGAGACCACCAGCTTCACCGACACGCTGCCCGCATCGCTGGTGCTGGCCGGCCCGCCGGTGTTCACCGTGACCGGCGGCAGCTTCACGCCCGCCGCGCCCACCTGCACCGGCGTGGCCGGCGGCAGCGCCGTGAGCTGCGCCATCACGTCCATGCCGGCCAACGGCACGGCCACCGTGCGCATTCCGGTGCGCTTCAGCGGCGCGGCGCCGGCCAACGGCACCGTGCTCACCAACCGCGCGCACATCGTCACCACCGGCTCGGGCGACACCAACGGCGGCACCGATCCGAACGGCGGCAACAACTTCAACGACGGCAGCGTCACGGTGCAGAACAGCGCGCTCTCGGGCCGCGTGTACGAAGACCTGAACGGCAACGGCCTGATCGACAGCGGCGAGCCCGGCATCGCCGGCGTGACCATGCGCCTGAGCGGCACCGACAGCTCGGGCAACGCCATCACCCTCACGACCACCACCGACGCCAGCGGCAACTGGAGCTTCACCGTGCCCGCGGGCACCTACAACGTGGTGGAAGACCAGCCTGCCGCGTACCTGCCCGGCATCACGCGCGCGGGCACCGTCAGCGGCGCGGGCAGCACGGCCGGCACCGTGCCGCCGGGCACCGGCAACGGCCCGAACGGCTCCAACGCCAACCGCATCGACAACATCGTGCTCGGCACGGGCGGCACGTCCACGGCCAACAACTTCGGCGAAGTGCGCGCGGCCAGCCTGGCCGGCCGCGTCTACCAGGACGCCGACTACAGCGGCACCGCCAGCGCGGGCGACCCCGGCATCGCCGGCGTGACCGTCACCCTCACCGGCACCGACATGTATGGCAACCCGGTGTCGCTGACCACCACCACGGCGGCGAGCACCGGCAACTACGCCTTCAACAACCTCACGCCCGGCACCTATACGCTGACCGAGACGCAGCCGGCCGGCTTCGCCGACGGCAGCGACGCGGCCGGCACCGCCGGCGGCACCGCGGGCAACGACGTGGTGAGCGCCATCGCGCTGCGCTCCAACGTGACCGGCACCGGCTACGACTTCGGCGAGCTGCTCACCCGCATCACGACGCGCGTGTTCGTCGACGCCAACAACGACGGCATCCCGCAGGCCGGCGACACCGGCATCCCGAACGTCGAGCTGCGCCTGACGGGCACCGATGCCGCGGGCAACGCGGTGAACATCCTCGCGGTGGCCACCGGCACGCCCGGCGCCTACGAGTTCCGCAACGTGCCTCCCTCGGGCGCGGGCGGCTACACCATCACCGAGACCCAGCCAGCCAACTACGCGCCCGGCAAGGCCAACAACAACGGCAACCCCGGCACGCCGCAAGGCGGCGGCAACGTCATCACCGGCGTGACCGTCTCGGGCACCAGCGTGCCGACGACGCAGGGCGAGTACTGGTTCGGCGAACTGCTGCCCGGCGGCATCTCGGGCCGCGTGTACTACGACCGCGACGGCAACGGCGCACAGGGCGCGCCGGCCACCGAGCCGGGCCTGACGGGCGTGACCATCACGCTCACCGGCACCGACGTGAACGGCCAGCCGGTCTCGCGCACCACCACCACCGACGCCAGCGGCGACTACAGCTTCCCGAACCTCGCGCCCGGCAGCTACACCGTGACCGAGGCGCGGCCCGCGGGCTACCTGCCCGGCATCACGCGCGCCGGCAACGTCAGCGGCGCGGGCAGCACGCCCGGCTCGGTGCCCACCGGCGGCACCGGCGTGGCCAACGGCCCCAACGGCTCGAACGCCAACGTCATCCAGAACATCGTGCTCGGCGCGGCGGGCGCGGGCTCCACCGGCAACAACTTCTCGGCCGTGAAGCCCGCGAGCCTCTCGGGCTACGTGTACGCCGACGTGGCGCCTTCCAACGGCACCCGCGACAGCGGCGAGCCCGGTATCGCCGGCACCACCATCCGCGTGACCGGCACCGACTTCCAGGGCAACGCGGTCGACCGCACGGTGCAGACCGCCGCCGACGGCCGCTACCTGGTGGACGCGCTGACGCCCGGCACCTACCAGATCGACGAGACCCAACCCGCCGGCGTGGCCGACGGCCCCGAGTCGCTCGGCACCGTGGGCGGCGCGCCTCGCGGCACCGCCAACCCCGGCGGCACCAACGACCGCTTCGGCGGCCTCGCACTCGTGTCCGAAGACGCGGGCATCGACTACAACTTCGGCGAGCGCGGCGGGCAGATCGCCGGCTGGGTGTACGTCGACACCAACAACGACGGCATCCGCCAGCCCACCGAGGCCGGCATTCCGGGCGTGACGCTCACGCTCACCGGCCGCTCGGCCAGCGGCCTCGCGGTGAACGCAACAGTGGTCACCGACGCCAGCGGCCGCTACGTCTTCACCGGCCTGCTGCCGGCCGACGCTGCGGGCTACACGATCCGCGAGACGCAGCCCGTGACGTATGCCGACGGCCTCGACGCCGTGGGCACGGTCGAAGGCGCTGCCACCGGCACCCTGGGCAACGACGTCATCAGTGCCATCGCCTACCGCGGCGGCAACGGCGACAACTACAACTTCGGCGAACGCGGCGCATCGCTGGCGGGCACCGTCTACAACGACGCCAACCGCAACGGCAAGCGCGAGCCGCAGGACCTGCCGATCGCTGGCGTGACCATCACGCTCACCGGCACCGACGCCGCCGGCCAGCCGGTGACGCGCACCGCCGTCACCGACGCCAACGGCCGCTACGAGCTGCCCGGCCTGCCCCTGCCCGGCAGCGGCGGCTACACCGTGACCGAGACGCAGCCTACCGGCTACGACGAAGGCATCGCCATTCCCGGCACGCTGGGTGGCACCGCGCAGGGCCCGAACCAGATCCGCGTGAACTTCACCGGACTGGAAGCCCACGGCACCGGCTACGACTTCACCGAGCACAGCAGCCAGCCCGCATCGCTCACCGGCACCGTGTGGTTCGACCAAAACCACAACCGCAGCCGCGAATCGGGCGAAGGCCAGGGCGAAGGCTGGACCGTGGAGCTGCTGCGCTGCGCCGACGGCGGCAACGCCTGCGCGGAGAACGCAGCCACCGTGCTCTACACCGTGACCACCAACGCCGACGGCAGCTACCGCTTCGGCGACCTGGTGCCCGGCGAATACCGCGTGCGCTTCCGCTCGCCCGACGGCCGCGTGGTAGGCGGCGTGTGGCCGACCGACACCGCGCAGAACGGCGCGAACGGCCCCTACCCGACGCCCGCGGCGAGCGATCCGCGCTTCAGCATCAAGGTGCGCGTGAGTGCCGGCGCCAACATCCAGAAGCAGGACCTGCCCTACGACCCGGGCGGCGTGGTGTACGACAGCGTGAGCGGCACGCCCGTGCCCGGCGCCGTGGTGCGCATGGTCGGCCCGGCCGGCTTCGACCCCGAGCAGCACCTGCTCGACAAGCGCGACAGCTACACCACCGGCCCCAACGGCTACTACGACTTCTTTGTGCTGCCGGGCGCACCGGCAGGCGAGTACCGCCTCGTCATCACGCCGCCGGGCGCCTACCTGCCCTCGTCGATGTATCCGGCCGCGGCCGGCGCGCTGGGCACGCAGTCGTGCTCGGCGCCCGCCAACGGACCGGCACCCGCGCAGACCAACCCCTGCGTGGTGAGCCCCGGCGCGGCGCTGGTGCCGGGCGCTGGCTACTACCTGCTGTTCATGAAGCCGGCAGGCGGCGGCCAGCACGTGGTGGCCAACAACATCCCGCTGGACCCGTCGGACGCCACGCTCATCGAGCTGCGCAAGACCACTTCGAAGCTCAGCGTCAAGAAGGGCGAGCTGCTGCCCTACCGCATCACGGCGCGCAACACGCGCGGCACCGCCCTGCCGGGCGTGGCCGTGGTCGACACGCTGCCGCCGGGCTTCCGCTACATCCAGGGCTCGCTCACGGTGCGCACGCTGCCGGGCGGCGTGGCGCTGCCGGTGATCCCGCAGATCAACGGCCGCCAGATCGTGATGCCGGGCCAGAACTTCGCGCCCAACGAGACCAAGGAATACCTGATGGTCGCGGGCGTGGGGGTCGGCGTGGGCGAAGGCGAGTTCGTCAACCAGGTCATCGCCACGCAGGGCGTGGGCGGCCGCACGCTGTCGAACCTCGCCACCGCCAGCGTGCGCGTGGTGCCCGACGCCCTCTTCGACTGCACCGACGTGATCGGCAAGGTCTACGACGACAAAAACGCCAACGGCTACCAGGACGATGGCGAACCGGGCCTGGCCAACGTGCGCATAGCCACCGTCAACGGCGTGCTGGCCACCACCGACGCCGAGGGCCGTTACCACATCGCCTGCGCCGCCATTCCGAAGGAAGGCACCGGCAGCAACCTGGTGCTGAAGCTCGACGAGCGCACCCTGCCCTCGGGCTATCGCACCACCAGCGAGAACCCGGCCGCCGAGCGCGCCACGCGCGGCAAGGTGCTGAAGATCAACTTCGGCGCCACCGTGCACCGCGTGGTGCGCCTCGCGCTGCAGGGCGCGGCCTTCGACGACGGCGCCGCCACGCTGCGCGCCGGCTTCGCGGGCGAGATCGAGCGCACGGTGAACGTGCTGGCCGAGAAGACCTCGGTGCTGCGCCTGGCCTACAAGGCCGCGCCGGGCGAGCCCGCCTCGCTGGGCCGCGACCGCACCGACGCGGTGAAGACCGCTGTGCTCGCTCGCTGGAAGCAGCTCGGCGAGCAGCGCGCCTCGCGCAACGAGCCGCCGCTCTTCAACCTGGACATCGAGGTCGAGCTGGTGCCCGCATCAGGGGAGGCCAAGCCATGACGCGAGGAAGCACCACCGCCATGACCCGCCCCCAGACACCGAACCCGATCGAGCGAGCCGACATGAGAAGAAAGAAGAAGACGCTGCCGAAGCGCATGGCACTTGCAGGCGCCGTGACCGCCGCCTGCCTCAGCATGGGCCTGGCCGCCGCGCAGGAAACCGCCGTACGCGGCCGCATGCTCGACCGCGCCGCGGCCGACCCACGCGCGGTGGACATCGACGGCACGCGCCGCCTGCCGCGCAGCAGCGAGCGCGAGTTGCCCAAGGCCACATTCGTGCTCGGCGACGAGCGTGCAATGCCGGCGGCTGCAACCGTGTCTCCTGTTGCGGCACCCGCCGAACGCAGCGACGCCACCACGCCGCATTTCGACTCCGGCGCGGACGGTCTCTCCCCTGCCGACCGCGCGCAACTCGACCGCATCGCCGGCCAGGTGAAGGGCCGCGACGGCCTGCGCTTCGAGATCGTCGGCCACACCGACACGCAGGCGCTGAGCGCGAAGTCGCGCGAGCGCTTCGCCGACAACCACGCGCTGGGACTGGCCCGCGCGCAGCAGGCCGCGCGCTATCTCACGCAGCGCCTCGGCTTGCCGGAAGCGGCGGCCACCGCCACTTCGCGAGGCCCCGACGCACCCGTCGCCACACCCGCCACCGACCCCGCCAACTGGGCAGCCAACCGTCGCGTCGAGGTGCGCGCGTACTGGCGCGACGCGCCCGTTGCAGCCGCACCGGCTGCAGCACCAGTCGACCCCGGCGTGTGCCGCACCTTCACAGCCTTCGGCACCGACGACGCACCCCTGCGCCTGAGCGTGGACGGCCAGCTTCTGTCCGCAGACGGCAAGCTGCCTTCCACCGAGGGCGCGACCAGCGCCGACCGCCAGCGTTGCGTCGACGTGCAGCTCGAGCGCAACCAGCTGCGCCTGCAGTACGACAACCTCTCGCAGCCGCGCCGCCTGAGCGCCAGCGCCTGGCCCACCACCGTGGTGGCCGGCGACACGGTGCGCTTCGCGGGCTACAGCAACTACCTGCTCTTCACCTCGAAGGCCGAGCTGCGCGTGTACACCGCCAACGAGGCGATGCAGCGCCGCCAGGTCGCCACCGTGCCGCTGGACGCCGGCCTGCGCGGCGAATGGCATGTGCCCGACGGCCTGCTCAACCGCGTGGCCGAGGGCGCGACCGGCAAGCTCTACTACCGCGTGCGTGTGTACGACCGCCAGGGCCGCTTCGACGAGACCGACGACCTCTCGCTCACGCTGGTGCAGCGCCACAAGCCCGAGACCGGCACGCCGCCCGACCCGGTGCGCGAGCTGCTGCGCGGCTATGGCCAGAACAACATCGCCATCGCCAACATTCCGCTGAGCGCGGGCACCGTCACCGCCAGCGGCGCGGCCATCCGCCCCGGCGAGAGCGTGCGCGCACTGGGTTTCGCGGTGCCGGTGGACGAGAGCGGGCGCTTCGTGTTCCAGCAGCTGGTGCCGCGCCGCGTGCAGACCGGCGAGATCGCCGTCACCGACGCGCAGGGCGCCACGCGCGCCTATCGGCGCGACTTCGACCTGCCCACCAGCGACTGGTTCTTCGTGGGCCAGGCCGACCTCACCGTGGGCAGCAACAGCGTGAGCGGCCCGGCCGCGATCATGACCAACGACAAGAACCGCTACGGCGGTGGCGGCTGGAGCGAAGGCCGCATTGCCGGCTACGCCAAGGGCCAGCTCAACGACCGCTGGACGCTCACGGCCAGCGTCGACACGGAAGAGCGCCCGCTCAAGGAGCTGTTCCGCAACCTCGACCGCAAGGACCCGACCTCCCTCTTCCGCCGCTTCGACCCCGAGGACTCGTGGAGCACCTTCGGCGACGACTCCACCACCATCGAGGACGCGCCCACGCAGGGCCGCTTCTACCTGCGCGTGGACGACGGCCGCTCGCAGGCGATGTGGGGCAACTTCAAGCTCAACTTCGGCGACACCGAACTCACCCGCGTGAGCCGCGGCCTCTACGGCTTCCATGGCCGCTACCTGGGCGAGGAGTCGACTTCCTTCGGCGAGGCCCGCCTGAAGGTCGACGCCTACGCGGCCGAGCCCGGCACGCTGGCGGCGCGCGAAGAGTTCCGCGGCACCGGCGGCTCGCTCTACTACCTGCGCAACCAGGACATCACGCGAGGCGCCGAACGCGTGACGCTGGAAATCCGCGACAAGGACTCCGGCTTCGTGCTCAAGCGCACGCAGCTCGTGCCGAGCACCGACTACGAGATCGACTACCTGCAGGGCCGCGTGCTGCTGTCGGCGCCGCTGCCCAGCCTGTCGGACGACGGCTCGCTGGTACGCGCGGGCGGCTTCACCGGCATGCCGACCTACCTGGTGGTGGACTACGAATACACGCCGCTCACCACCTCGCTGAGCACCCTCGCCGTGGGCGGCCGCGTCTCGTGGTGGGCCAACGACCACGTCGGCGTGGGCGTGACCGCGTCGCGCCAGGACCAGATCGGCGGAGACCAGCGCCTGGCCGGCGTCGACCTCACGCTGCGCAAGACCGAGAACACCTACTTCAAGGGCGAGTTCGCGCGCAGCAAGGGGCCGGGCACCACGCAGCTCGACTCGATGGACGGCGGCTTCAGCTTCACCGGCCGCAACGGTTCGCTGATCAACGGCCTCGGGAATGGCCTGGGCAACGGCCCCACCGGCAACGCCAACGCCTGGCGCCTCGAAGGCCAGGCCGACCTGGGCGACTTCGACATCCGCGGCGGCGGACGCGTGAGCGCCTATGCGCAATCGCGCGACGCGGGCTTCTCCGCGCCGGGCCAGTACGCGAGCAACGCCACGCGCCAGGTCGGCGTGCAGGCCACCGTGCCCTTCGGCGAGAAGGCGGAGAACGGCGAGCTGCGCCTGAAGGCCGACCGCCGCGACGAGCGCAACGGCTACAACAGCAGCGTGCTCGACGCGCAGTACTCGCTGACCCTGTCACCCGAGTGGAAGCTGGGCCTCGGCATGCGCTACGACGACAAGACCGGCGATGCGCTCATCACCAGCCCTTCTCTGCCGACCACGCAGGCCGTGTCGGGCGAGCGCGCCGACGCGGCCGTGCAGCTCGAATACACCGGCGCCGACCGCTGGAGCGCCTACGGCTTCGCGCAGAAGACGCTGCGGCGCACCGGCACGCGGCTGGAGAACGACCGGCTGGGCTTCGGCGGACGCTACCGCGTCAACGACAAGCTGGCGCTGCGCGGCGAAGTCTCCACTGGCGATGGCGGTTTCGCCGGCAAGGCGGGCGTCGACTACCAGTACGACGACCGCTCCAGCCTCTACATGACCTACGTGTCCGACACCGGCCGCACCGACGAGAACCTTATCGGCCGCGGCGGCACGCTGGTGACCGGCGTGCGCTCGCGCGTGGGCGACGGCCTCACCATGTTCACCGAACACCGCCAGGCCACCGGCACGCAGCCGGGCCTCACCCACGCCTACGGCGTGCAGTACGCGCCCGACACGCGCTGGACCTTCGGCGTGAACTTCGAGAACGGCTGGGTCGGCGCCGAGACGCTGGGCGCCACGCGCCGCCAGGCGGTGGCCTTCACCAGCGGCTATTCGAGCGAACGCCTGAAGTACAGCGGCGGCCTCGAATACCGGAAAGACCGCACCACGGCCGAAACCCGCACCAGCTGGCTCGTGAAGAACTCCTTCAGCTGGAAGGTGGACGACGACTCGCGCTGGATCGGCAAGTTCAACTGGGCCGACAGCGACAGCACCACCGGCACGCTGGCCGCCGCCAAGTACACCGAGGCGATGCTGGGCTACGCACTGCGCCCGGCGCTGAACGACCGGCTCAACCTGCTCTTCAAGTACACCTACCTGTACGACCTCTCGTCGCCGGGCCAGGTGGTATCGGGCGGTGTCGACTCGAGCCTGGGCACCGTGTCGACCACCGGCATCGACTACCAGCAGCGCAGCCATGTGTTCGCCATCGACGCCACCTACGACATCGACCCGCGCTGGACCATTGGCGGCAAGTACGCCTGGCGCCTCGGCGAGCTGCGCGCGAGCCGCGACAGCTCTTCGCCGTGGTTCAAGAGCTCGGCCGAGCTCGCGGTCCTGCGCGTCGACTGGAAGCTGGTGCGCAACTGGGACTGGATGCTCGAATGGCGCACGCTGCGCGCGAAGGAACTCAAGGACCGCAAGAGCGGCTGGGTCACCGCCGCGTACTACCACGTCAACGAGAACCTGAAGGTGGGCATCGGCTACAACTTCACCGACTACTCCGACAACCTCACCGACATGAGCTACCGCAGCAAGGGCTGGTTCCTGAACGTGCTCGGCAAGTTCTGACGGGAGCGGACCGTGCGTGAACCCAAGGACATGCCCATCACCGTTCCGCTGGTCGACATCGCCCAGACGCTCGCCCGCGCGGGTTGCCTCGACGGCCACGAAGACCGCTACAGGCTCTACGAGGAGTGGGCGCGCGACTTCCAGGCCGACTTCGAGGCCCGCGCCGCCGCCGGCCGCAAACCGGGGCGCACCTACCTGCGCGACGTGACCGCATTCGCGCTGCGGCGGGCCGCTGCGTACGGTTTGGAGGTACGCTGCGAGGACTACGGCCCCCGGCTGTGCAGCGAAGTCCGGCTCATCGCCGGCGCGCGCTGAAGGGGATGTGGTCCGCCTTTCGGATGCAGGATGAAATGAAGAAGACCGATGTTCTGGTGACAGTGATGGGGATGGCCCGCTCGGGCCTGGGCTTCACGCCCACCGATGCGCTGGCCTGCATCTCCGACCTGATCGAGCAGGAAGATCCGCAGAACCCGTTCCACGACGCCAACGTGGAAAGGCTGCTGCGGCTGGGCGCGTGCATATGGAGCATGAAGCACGGCATGCTGGCGCAGCCCTCCTCCGAAAACTTCCTGCGGGCCGGGCTGAAGTAGCCAGGCTGCAGGCAGGCCGCCGAGGCGGCCCGCCCCGGAATGCGCTACCCGGCAGCCCCGCCCGCCGGCGCATAGCCGCCGAGAAACACCTGCAGCGCGCGCCGCGTCGCCTCGCGCAATTCCTTGCGCGTCAACGGCCCCTGGATGCCGAGCAGGCTGGGGGTGACGGTCTCGGAGTGCAGCAACGCCATCAGGTGCTGGGCCGCCACCTGCGGGTCGGCCGCGCGCAGCCGGCCCTTGTTCATCTGCTGCTCCAGGAAGCCCGCGAGTTCGGCGACGCCCTTCTTGGGGCCACCTTCGTAGAAGAGCCGTCCGATGTCGGTACGGCCCGATTCGGCGATCACCGCCCTGTGCGCCTGGATGACTTCCTGCGAGCACACCGCCACGAGCACCTTCTCGCCGAAGCGCTGCAGGACGAGCTCGAGGTCGTCGTCGCCTTCCTGCGCCAGCGCCGCGAAGATCGGTTCGAAGTGGTGCTTCGCCGCGTCGTGGATCACCGCGACGAACAGTTCCTCCTTGGAGCTGAAGTAGCCATAGATCGTTGCCCTCGAGCCGCCCACGCGCGCGGCGATTTCCACCATCGAGGCTCCCTCGAACCCCAGTTCCCTGAAGACTTCCGATGCCACCTGGACGATGGCATCGCGCTTCGCTTCGGTCTTCACCCGCATACCGTGTGCCTCCTTATTTCTATACACGCCTGACTATTTTAATTGACAGCCTCCTGAAGTCAAAATACATTTCAGTACAGCACTGTCTATTTAAACGCCGACTGTACCCATCAGCGTCCGGTCGTTTTCCCTGGAGAACCGCAATGCGCCCCCCTCTCACCTACGGCCTGACCTTCGCAGCGGCCATCGCATCCACCCTCATGCTCGTCGCGTGCGGCAAGCCGCCGGGCGGACCGCCGCCGGCCCCCGGCACGCCCGAGGTCGGCGTCGTCACGCTGCAGCCGCAGCGCGTGGCCATCACGACCGAGCTGCCCGGGCGCACCGTGCCCTTCCTCATCGCCGACGTGCGCCCGCAGGTCGGCGGCATCGTGAAATCGCGCAAGTTCCGCGAGGGCAGCGACGTGAAGGCCGGCGAGGCGCTCTACCAGATCGATCCCGCCACCTACCAGGCGACCTACGACAGCAACGTCGCCGCGCTGGCGAAGGCGCAGGCCAGCCTCGGCACCACGCGGCTCAAGGCCGAGCGCTACAAGGAACTGGTCGCCATCAAGGCCGTGAGCCAGCAGGACTACGACGACGCGGCCGCTTCGCTGCAGCAGGGCGAGGCCGACGTTGCCGCGGCCAAGGCCAATGTGGAAACGAGCCGCATCAACCTCGCCTACGCGCGCATCGACGCGCCGATCTCGGGGCGCATCGGCAAGTCGTCGGTGACGCCCGGTGCGCTGGTCACGGCCAGCCAGTCGACCGCGCTGGCAACCATCCAGCAGCTCGACCCGATCTACGTCGACGTGACGCAACCCAGCGCCGCGATGCTCCAGCTCAAGCAGGCCATGGCGCGCGGCGACCTGCAGAAGAGCGGTGCCAATGCCGCGAAGGTGCGGCTGCTGCTGGAAGACGGCAGCGCCTATCCGCTCGAAGGAAAGCTGGAGTTCTCGGACGTGACCGTGGACCAGAACACCGGCGCCATCACGCTGCGCGCCGTGTTCCCCAACCCGAATGCGGACCTGCTGCCCGGCATGTACGTGCGCGCGGTGCTGCAGGAAGGCGTGAAGGAGCAGGCGCTGCTGGTCCCGCAGCAGGCCGTGTCGCGCGACAGCACCGGAAAGCCGACGGCCTTCGTGGTCGACGCCCAGCACAAGCTGCAGCGGCGCACGCTCGAGACCGAACGCGCCATCGGCGACCAGTGGCTGGTGCGCGGCGGCCTGCAGGCCGGCGACCAGCTCGTGGTGGACGGACAGCAGCGCGCGGCGCCGGGCATCGAGGTGAAGACGGTGCAGTGGAACCCCAAGCCGAAGGCCGGCAGCACCGAAACGGCCAAGGCCGCCCCGGCCGCGCCCGCCAGCACGGCGAACTGATCGATCACGAGAGACCGTCATGGCACGCTTCTTCATCGACCGCCCCATCTTCGCGTGGGTGCTCGCCATCATCGTGATGCTGGGCGGCGCAATGTCCATCGCCACGCTGCCGATCGCGCAGTACCCGAGCATCGCGCCGCCCGCCGTCGCGATCACCGCCAACTACCCCGGCGCGTCCGCCAAGACGCTGGAGGACACCGTCACCCAGGTCATCGAGCAGAAGATGAAGGGGCTGGACCGCCTGAGCTACATGGCATCGACCAGCGAATCGTCGGGCTCGGTCACCATCACGCTCACCTTCGACAACGGCACCGATCCGGACACCGCGCAGGTGCAGGTGCAGAACAAGCTCTCGCTGGCCACGCCGCTGCTGCCGCAGGAAGTGCAGCAGCAGGGCGTGACCGTCACGAAGTCGGCCACCAACTTCCTCAATGTGCTGGCCTTCACCTCGGAAGACGGCAGCATGAACGGCTCCGACCTGTCGGACTACGTGGCAGCGAACGTGCAGGAAGCCATCAGCCGCGTCGAAGGCGTGGGCGACACCACCCTCTTCGGTTCGCAGTACGCGATGCGCGTGTGGCTCGACCCGAACAAGCTCGCCAACTTCAGCCTCACGCCGCTGGACGTGAAGAACGCGATCACTGCGCAGAACGCGCAGGTGTCGGCCGGCCAGCTCGGCGGCATGCCGGCAGCCGGCAACCAGCAGATCAACGCGACCATCACCTCGCAGACGCGCCTGAAGACCGCGCAGGAGTTCGAGGACATCCTGCTGCGCACGCAGACCAACGGCGCCCAGGTGCGCCTGCGCGACGTTGCCCGCATCGAACTCGGCAGCGAGTCGTACAACACGGTCGGCCGCTACAACGGCAAGCCGGCCGCCGGCCTGGCCATCAAGCTGGCCGCGGGCGCGAATGCGCTCGACACCGTCAAGGCCGTCGACGCGCGGGTGGCGGAGCTCGAGAAGTTCTTCCCGCAGGGCATGAAGGTACAGAAGCCCTACGACACGACGCCCTTCGTGCGGATCTCCATCGAGGAAGTGGTGCGCACGCTCATCGAGGCCGTGGTGCTGGTGTTCCTGGTGATGTATCTCTTCCTGCAGAACTTCCGCGCCACGCTGATCCCCACCATCGCGGTGCCGGTGGTGCTGCTGGGCACCTTCGGCGTGCTCGCGGCCTTCGGCTTCACCATCAACACGCTGACGATGTTCGCGATGGTGCTCGCCATCGGCCTGCTGGTGGACGACGCGATCGTGGTGGTCGAGAACGTCGAGCGCGTGATGACCGAGGAAGGCCTTTCGCCCAGGGAGGCCACGCGCAAGTCGATGGGGCAGATCACCGGCGCGCTGGTGGGCGTGGCCCTGGTGCTGGCTGCCGTGTTCGTGCCGATGGCTTTCTTCGGCGGCTCCACGGGCGTGATCTACCGGCAGTTCTCGATCACCATCGTCTCGGCGATGACGCTGTCGGTGCTGGTGGCGCTGGTGCTCACGCCGGCCCTGTGCGCAACGCTGCTCAAGCCGGTGCCCAAGGGCCACGCGATGGCGAGCACCGGCTTCTTCGGCTGGTTCAACCGCAGCTTCGACCGCGGCAACCGTCGCTACCAGGGCATCGTGCGGCACATGGTCGGCAAGGGCTGGCGCTATATGGTGCTGTACTCGGTGCTGCTGGCGGTGGTGGTGTTCGGCTTCATGAAGCTGCCGGTGGGCTTCCTGCCCGACGAGGACCAGGGCACGATGTTCGCGCTGGTGCAGCTGCCGCCGGGCGCGACGAACGCGCGCACCGAGGAAGTCGTTCGCCAGGTGGAGCATCACTTCCTGGTCGACCAGAAGGACGCCGTCTCGGGCCTCTTCACCGTGGCCGGCTTCAGCTTCGCGGGCAGCGGGCAGAACACGGGCTTCGCCTTCATCAAGCTCAAGCCCTGGGACGAACGCAAGGGCGAGGCGCTGAGCGTGACGGGCGTGGCGGCGAAGGCCGGCGCCTTCTTCAACACGATCCGCGACGCGAAGGTGTTCGCCTTCGCGCCGCCGGCCGTCGCCGAACTCGGCAACGCCACCGGCTTCGACCTGATGCTGCAGGACCGCGCCAACCTCGGCCACGAGGCGCTGATGCAGGCGCGCAACCAGTTGCTCGGCACGCTGTCGAAGGACAAGCGCCTGGTGGCCGTGCGCCCCAACGGCCTGGAGGACACGCCCGAGTTCAGGCTGGAGATCGATCCGCACAAGGCGCAGGCCCAGGGCCTCTCGATGTCGGACATCAACGACACCTTCTCGGCCGCCTGGGGCAGCAGCTACGTCAACGACTTCATCGACAAGGGACGCGTGAAGAAGGTGATGCTGCAGTCCGATGCGCAGTACCGCATGCTGCCCGAGGACATCGACCGCTGGTACGTGCGCAACAGCGCCGGGACGATGGTGCCCTTCACCTCCTTCTCCAAGGCCGGCTGGAGTTCGGGCTCGCCCCGCCTGGAGCGCTACAACGGGGTTCCCTCCGTCGAGATCCTGGGCATGGCGATGCCGGGAGCCGCATCGAGCGGCGACGCGCTCGCCATCGTCGAGGCGGCGGTCGCGCAATTGCCGCCGGGCATCGGCTACGAATGGACCGGCCTGTCGCGCCAGGAGAAGGCGTCCAGCGGGCAAACCGGCCTGCTGTACGCACTGTCGATCCTGATCGTGTTCCTGTGCCTCGCAGCGCTCTACGAGAGCTGGGCCATCCCGTTCTCGGTGATCCTGGTGGTGCCGCTCGGCGTGCTCGGCGCGCTGGTCGGCGCGATCCTGACGTGGAAGATGAACGACGTGTACTTCCAGGTGGGCCTGCTCACCACCATCGGGCTCGCGTCGAAGAACGCCATCCTGATCGTCGAGTTCGCGAAGGACCTGCACGCGCAGGGCAAGGGACTCGTCGAATCGGCACTGGAAGCGGCGCGCCTTCGCCTGCGCCCCATTCTCATGACGTCGCTGGCCTTCATCCTCGGCGTGCTGCCGCTGGTGCTGGGCAGCGGCGCGGGAGCCGGCGCGCAGCACGCGCTGGGCACGGCGGTGATCGGCGGCATGCTGTCGGGCACCGTGCTCGCGATCTTCTTCGTGCCGCTTTTCTTCGTGCTGGTGCGCGGCCTCTTCAAGGGCGGCCCCTCCGCCCCCGCCGCGCATGCGCAACCGGCTGCGGCCGCATCCTGAGGTGTCTGTCATGAACCTGTTCCGCTTTACACCGCTCGCGCTCGCAGCCCTGATGGCCGGCTGCAGCCTGATGCCCGCCTACCAGCAGCCCGCGGCACCCGTTGCCGGAAGGTTCTCCGGCGACACGGACGCTGACGGCCCCGCATCCACGCCCGTGGCCGACCTCGGCTGGCGCGATGTCTTCACCGATCCGTCGCTGCAGCGCGTGATCGAGATGAGCCTTGCCAACAACCGGGACCTGCGCGTGGCGGTGCTCAACATCGAGAAGGCCCGCGCCCAGTACCGGGTGCAGGACGCCGCACTCTTCCCCACCGTGAACGCGAGTGCCAGCGGGAGCAGCAGCGGCACCTTCTCGGGCGACACCGCCACGACGCGCCAGTACAGCGCATCGCTCGGATTCAGCTCCTACGAGATCGACCTGTTCGGCCGCGTGCGCAGCCTGAGCGAGCAGGCGCTGCAGCAGTTCCTGTCGACGTCGGAAGCACGCCGCAGCACGCAGATCAGCCTGGTGGCCGAAGTGGCGACCAGCTATCTCACGCTCGCCGCCGACCAGGACAGGCTGAAGCTCGCGCGCGACACGCTGCAGAGTCAGAGCGACTCCTATCGCCTCAACCAGCGCAGTTTCGAACTTGGCGCAGCCTCGGCGCTCACGTTGAGCCAGGCGCAGACCAGCGTGGACACGGCGCGCGTGGATGTCGAGCGCTACACCGCGCAAGTCGCGCAGGACCGCAATGCGCTGGTGCTGCTGGTGGGCACCGAGGTGCCGGAAGAACTGCTGCCGCAAGCCCTGCCCGACGGCACGACGGCGGCCGCGAATCCGCTGGCCACCATTCCGCCGGGGCTGCCCTCGGAGCTGCTGCAGCGCCGCCCCGACATCCTGCAGGCAGAGCGCGACCTCAAGGCGGCCAATGCCTACATCGGTGCTGCGCGCGCAGCCTTCTATCCGCGCATCAGCCTCACCGCGTCGGCCGGTACGTCGAGCAGCGAACTCTCGGGCCTGTTCAAGAGTGGCTCGGGCAGCTGGAGCTTCGCGCCGCAGGTCTCGCTGCCGATCTTCGATGGCGGCGCCAACCGCGCGAACCTGAAGATCGCCACGGTGAGCCGCGACATCTCGGTGGCGCAGTATGAGAAGGCGATCCAGACCGCATTCCGCGAAGTCTCGGACGCGCTGGCGCAACGCAACACGCTCGGGCGCCAGCTCGATGCGCAGCAGTCGCTGGTGAACGCGACGGCGGAGAGCTACCGGCTGTCGGACGCGCGCTTCCGGCGCGGCGTGGACAGCTACCTCAGCGTGCTCGACTCGCAGCGCTCGCTCTACGCCGCCCAGCAGGACCTGATCGGCACCCGGCTGTCGCGCTTCACCAACCTCGTGACCTTCTACAAGACGCTGGGTGGAGGGTGGAACGAGTCCACGGGCGCGTCCATTCCCGTGGCCGAGGCGCCTTCCGAAAAGAACTCCCGGGCGACGCCATGAGGGCAGCTCGTGGCCCGGCAGACCAAGTCTGAAGCACAGCTCACGCGCGCGCGGATCGTCGAAGCGGCGCTGGCTGCATTTGCCGGGCGCGGCGTGCGCGCGACCACCCTGGAGGACGTGGCCGCCTGCGCCGGGGTGACGCGCGGCGCCGTGTACTGGCACTTCGCGGACAAGCCCTCGCTGGTCTCGGAAGTGATCTCCGGGCTCGAGTGGCCGCTCGACATCGGAGCGGACATCGAGAGCTATTGCCGGCATCCGCAGCCGCTTCGGCTGTTGCGCCTGCAGCTGTGGCAACAGATGGAGCGATGCGTGGGCACTACACGCCAATGGCAGCAGGTGCAGCTGGTGCTGGGCCACGGCGTGCGATCGGAGCTCGGCGCGGCCTCCCTGGCGCAACTGGAAGAGACGATGGCCCGAACCATCCAGCGCCTGGGTCGCGTCATGACGATCGCCCATGGTCACGGGCAGTTGCGCGCCGGCCTGGCTCCGATCGCCGTCGCGCGCGGCCTGCACACCGTCGGCAAGGCCATGCTGTCGGAGCATGCGAGCGAGCCGGCGCCGGCGCCACGGCTGGCTTCTCCGCTCTGCCTGGAACTCTTCATGGCGGGAGCCGCGGCAGGGGCAGCCTAGCTTGCGCCATCGCGCACCCTCCAGGAGGGTGCGAAGGGAGCCGGAATCTTTTTGGGGCTTGCATCTCTTCGATAATTCAAATATTCTCGAATCATGGAAGAATCAAAAGTCATTCAATCCCTCGCAGCGCTTGCCCAGCCCCTGCGCCTTCGCGTCTTTCGCGCCCTCGTCGTGGCCGGCCCCGAGGGCCTGACGCCCGGGGCGTTGGTGGAAGCGATGGGCGTGCCGGCCACCAGCCTGTCGTTCCACCTGAAGGAGCTGACGAACTCCGGCCTCATCACGCAGGAGCGCAACGGCCGCAACCTGGTCTACCGCGCTGAGTTCGGGCAGATGAATGCACTGCTGGGCTTCCTCACCGAGAACTGCTGCGCCGGCGCCGCCTGCGCCGTGGACGACAAAGCCAAGTCCTGCAACAGCCAAGGAGCAACCCCATGAAGCGATTCCACGTTCACCTGCATGTCGACGACCTGGAGCGGAGCATTGCGTTCTATTCCCGCCTGTTCGCCGCGGAACCCGCACGCGTCGAGGCGGACTACGCGAAGTGGATGCTCGAAGACCCGCGCGTGAATTTCGCCATCTCGACCTTCGGAAACGGCAAGGGCATCGACCACCTCGGCATCCAGGCCGAGGACGAGGGCGAACTGCAGGAGCTGCGCTCGCGCGCCGAGCAGGCCGACCGGTCGCTGCTCGACGAAGGCGAAACCCGGTGCTGCTACGCGCGCAGCGAGAAGCACTGGGTGACCGACCCGCAGGGCATCGCCTGGGAGCACTACCGCACGCTCGACTCGGTACCCGTCCACGGCAAGCCGCGCGAACAAGCCGCAGCCTGCAGTGTCGCGCCCGGCAAGGCCGGCGCCTGCTGCTGAACAACGAAGAAAAGCCTCGTCCCATGACCGACACCAACACAACCCCGCTCAACGTGCTCTTCCTTTGCACGCACAACTCCGCCCGAAGCATCCTCGCCGAAGCGGTACTGAACGACATCGGCGCCGGGCGTTTCAAGGCCTACTCGGCCGGCAGCAGCCCACGCGCGAATCAGCAGCCCAACCCGATGGCCATCGAGGTGCTGCGCAAGGCGGGCATCGACACCTCGGGCCTGCGCAGCAAGAGCTGGGACGAGTTCGGAAAGCCGGATGCGCCCCGCATGGACCTCGTCGTCACAGTGTGCGACAACGCGGCGGGCGAGGCCTGCCCCTACTGGCCCGGGCAACCGGCCACGGCGCACTGGGGCTACCCCGATCCCTCCGAGGTCGCGGGCGACGACGACCGCAAACGCGAAGCCTTCCGCCGGACCCTGCACGCCATCCGCCACCGCCTGGACCTGCTGGTGAACCTGCCGGCAGCCAGTCTCGACCGGATGGTGCTGCAGGCAACCGCCCGCGAACTGGCCAGGTCCTGAAGCGCGATGTCGTCCATCGCACCGCACCACGCGGACCCAACCGCCGCGCCGCCTTCGATAGGCGGCTTCGAGCGCTATCTCACCGTGTGGGTGGGGTTGTGCATCGTCGCGGGCGTGGCCCTGGGCCAATGGTTTCCGGCAGCGTTCCAGGCAGTGGCACGCCTTGAAGTCGCCAAGGTCAACCTGCCGGTGGGCCTGCTCATCTGGGTGATGATCGTGCCGATGCTCCTGAAGATCGACTTCGGGGCCTTGGGACAGGTCAAGGCGCATTGGCGCGGCATCTGCGTGACGCTGGCGATCAACTGGGGCGTCAAGCCGTTCTCTATGGCGCTGCTGGGCTGGCTTTTCATCCGCCACGCATTCGCGCCGCTGCTGCCCGCGGACCAGCTCGACAGCTACGTGGCCGGCCTGATCCTGCTCGCCGCGGCGCCCTGCACCGCCATGGTCTTCGTCTGGAGCCAGCTCTGCCGCGGCGATCCGTACTTCACGCTGTCGCAAGTCGCGCTCAACGATGCGCTGATGGTCGTGGGGTTCGCGCCGCTGGTGGCGCTCCTGCTGGGGCTGTCGTCGATCACGGTGCCGTGGGCCACGCTGCTGATCTCGGTGGGGCTCTACATCTTGGTTCCGGTCGTCATCGCCCAGGCGCTGCGCCGGCAGCTCCTGAAGAAGGGCCAGGCGCACCTGCAGGCCGTGGGCGCCCGGCTCGGCCGCTGGTCCATCGGCGCGCTGTTGCTGACGCTGGTGCTCCTGTTCGCATTCCAGGGCGAGGCGATCATCGCGCAGCCGCTCGTGATCGCACTGCTGGCCGTTCCGATCCTGTGCCAGGTCGTCCTGAACTCGGGGCTCGCCTACCTGCTGAACCGCAAGCTCGGCGTCGAGCATTGCGTCGCCGGGCCGTCCGCGCTCATCGGCGCGAGCAACTTCTTCGAGCTCGCCGTCGCGACGGCCATCAGCCTGTTCGGCTTCCAGTCGGGCGCCGCGCTGGCCACGGTCGTCGGCGTGCTCATCGAAGTGCCGGTCATGCTGGCCGTCGTCGCCGTCGTGAACCGGTCCAGGGGCTGGTACGAGAAAGGGCTGCTGCGCTGAGCATCCCCGGTGGACTGTCCGTCGCGTGTGGCACCATGCCGGCGGCAGTCCTGCTCTTCCCCGGGGGCATCCACGACGGGGGAAAGCGACAACCGGATACAAAGCCGGACGGCCGAAAATCGGAAGAACCGATTCATCGCTGATAAAAATCGGCGCAATCACCCCCTGGAGAATCACTTGCGCATAGCCACCTGGAACGTCAACTCCCTCACCGCACGCCTGCAGCATGTGCTCGACTGGCTCGCCGCCAACCCGGTCGACGTGCTCTGCCTGCAGGAGCTCAAGATGACGGACGACAAATTCCCGCTCGACGTTCTCAAGTCGGCCGGCTACGAGGCCGCGGTGTTCGGCCAGAAAACCTACAACGGCGTCGCCATCCTGAGCCTCGCGCCGGTGCGCGACGTGGTGAAGAACATTGCCGGCTTCACCGACGAGCAGTCGCGCGTGATCGCTGCCACGGTCGACACGCCCTCGGGTCCGCTGCGCGTGGTCAACGGCTACTTCGTGAATGGCCAGGCGCCGGGCACCGACAAGTTCGAATACAAGATGAAGTGGCTCGACGCGCTGCGCGACTCGCTGCGCAAGGAGCTTGCGGACAACCCCGACCTCGTGCTGCTGGGCGACTTCAATATCACGCCCGAAGACCGCGACAGCTTCGACCCCGTCGGCCTGAAGGAAACGATCCATCACACGACCGAGGAACGCAACCACTTCAAGGCGCTGCTCGACCTGGGCCTGAAGGACAGCTTCCGCATGTTCGACCAACCCGAGAAGAGCTACTCCTGGTGGGACTACCGCATGCTGGGCTACCAAAAGAACCGCGGGCTGCGCATCGACCACATCCTGGTGAGCGAGCCGCTGGTGCCTCACGTGAAGGGCTCCATCGTCGACCGCGTGCCGCGCAAGTGGGAAAAGCCGAGCGACCATGCGCCGGTGGTGCTCGACCTCGACCGGGGCGGCTGAACCCATGCGCTCGACGCTCCTTCGGACCGGCCGCAACCTGGCGGTCGTTGCGGTGGCACTGTCGCTCGCGGCGTGCTCGCTGCTCAAGCCGGCCGACAAGACGGAAGAAGGCGACAAGGGCACGGCGACCTCGCCCACCGGCGAAACCGCGCCCGGCAACCGCGAGGTGCCGACGGTACGGCTCATCACGGCGCAGACGCCCGTGGTACGGGCCTACCGCAAGATCGGCGCGCGCCACCTCTACAACAAGTACGCGAACCGCATCTACAAGGGGAAGATCCCGCCACTGGTATATGCCGTAGTGGTGGTGGAGACCGACATCGACGCGGCGGGCAACGTGGTCAACGTCACCTTCAGCCGCACGCCCAGCCATGCGCCCGAAGTGCCGCCGATGATCGCGGAGCTGATCAAGGCCGCGTCTCCCCTGCCCAATCCGGGCAAGCTGGGCGGCCACACCTACGTCGACACCTGGCTCTGGGACCGGAGCGACAAGTTCCAGATCGATTCGCTCACCCTGGGACAACGAAGCCGCTAGCGCAGCCCCTGAATTGAAAAAGGCCCTGAGGGGCCTTTTTCATTCGATGCCGAGTTCCTGGATCTTCCGGGTGATGGTGTTGCGGCCTATGCCGAGCTTCTGCGCGGCCTCGATGCGACGGCCTCGCGTGTTGGCGAGCGCGGTGAGGATCAGCCTCGACTCGAAGCGGCGCGAGAGCACGTCCCACACGTCGGTGCGGCCGGCCGCCAGCAATGCCTGGGCTTCGGCCTCCAGGCCGCTCTCCCAGCCGCTGACGGTGCCAGCATGGGCGTGGGTGTCGACATGCTCGGAGACCGCATGCGCGGCGGGCAACGATTCACCGCCTGCCACCGGCAGCGATGCCGTGGGCTGAACAAACGCAGCCGGCGCGGCGGCCACCGACGCCTCGGGTGCCGCATGAGCTTCGGCACCGATGCCGACACCGACAGCCATCACTTCGGGCGGCAGGTCCTTCGCCTCGATCAGTTGTGCCGGTGCCATCACCGTCAGCCAATGGCAGATGTTCTCGAGCTGGCGGACGTTGCCCGGGAAGCTGAAGGCCGCGAGCTTGGCCAGGGCCGCGTCGGAAATGCGCTTGGGCTCCACGCCGAGCTGGCGCGCGCTCACCTGCAGGAAGTGGCGCGTGAGCGCGGGCACGTCCTCGCCGCGTTCGCGCAGTGCCGGAAGGCGCAGGCGGATCACGTTGAGGCGGTGGAACAGGTCTTCGCGGAAGCCGCCGAGCTTGACGCGCTGCTCCAGGTCCTGGTGGGTCGCGGCGATGACGCGCACATTGGCCTTCACCGAGTTGTGGCCGCCCACTCGATAGAAGTGCCCATCGCTCAGCACGCGCAGCAGGCGCGTCTGCAGGTCGAAGGGCATGTCGCCGATTTCGTCGAGGAAGAGCGTGCCGCCCTCGGCCTGCTCGAAGCGGCCGCGGCGCATGGTCTGCGCGCCGGTGAAGGCGCCGCGCTCGTGGCCGAAGAGTTCGCTCTCCAGCAGATCCTTGGGGATCGCAGCGGTGTTGATGGCCACGAACGGCCCGTTGGCACGCGGCGAATGCTTGTGCAGCGCGCGCGCCACCAGCTCCTTGCCCGAGCCCGATTCGCCGGTGATGAGCACCGTGACGTTGCTCTGCGAGAGCCTGCCGATGGCGCGGAACACGTCCTGCATGGCGGGCGCCTGGCCCAGCATTTCGGGAGCAGCGACCATGCGCTCCTCGGCCACCTCCTCGCGCTGGCTCTCGTCGACGGCGCGGCGGATGAGCTCGACCGCGCGCGGCAGGTCGAAAGGCTTGGGCAGATATTCGAAGGCGCCGCCCTGGAAGGCCGAGACGGCACTGTCGAGGTCGGAAAACGCCGTCATGATGATGACGGGCAGGCCCGGATGCAGGGCCTTGATCTTGTCGAGCAGGTCGAGCCCGGAGCCGCCGGGCATGCGGATGTCGCTCACCAGCACCTGTGGCGCGAGTTGATCGTCGTCGGCGGCCTGTTCGAGTGCTGCCAACACCTCGCGCGTGTTGGTGAAACTGCGCGTGGGCAGGTCTTCGCGCAGCAGAGCCTTCTCGAGCACGAAGCGAATCGATTGGTCGTCATCAACTATCCAGATCGGCTTCATGCATCTCCTCTGTTGCCGGTGGCTGCGCTAGGGCAGCGGTATCAATATCTTGAAATCGGTTCGGCCCGGGACGCTGTCGCACTCGATCACGCCGTGATGCTGTTGCACAAAAGTTTGTGCGAGCGTCAATCCCAGCCCGGTCCCGCCTTCCCTGCCCGATACGAGCGGATAGAAGATGCGGTCCTTGATCGTGTCCGGCACACCCGGTCCATTGTCGATTACATGCAATTCCAATGCCAATCGATACCACTGCTTGTTGAAGATCACCTGGCGGGCCACCCGCGTCTTGAAAGTGATCTGCGCATCGCCCGCCGCGCGGCGCTCGGCCAGCGCCTGCGCCGCGTTGTGCGCGATGTTGAGCGTGGCCTGGATGAGCTGCTCGCGGTCGCCGCGGAACTCGGGAATCGAGACGTCGAAGTCTCGCTCGATGTGCAGGTCGCGCGGAAACTCCGCCAGGATGACCGAGCGCACCCGCTCGCACACCTCGTGGATGTTGACGTCGCCCACCACGTGCGGGCGGCGGTGCGGTGCCAATAGACGGTCGACCAGCGTCTGCAGCCGGTCGGCCTCGTGGATGATGACCTGGGTGTATTCGATGAGGTCGCGCGACTCGACCTCCATCTGCAGCAGCTGCGCCGCACCGCGGATGCCGCCCAGCGGGTTCTTGATCTCGTGCGCGAGGTTGCGGATGAGCTCCTTGTTGGCCTGCGCCTGGTCGATGAGACGCTCCTCGCGGTCCTGTCGCACCTGCTGCTCGAGCGGCGACATCTCGATGATGAGCTCGCCCTTCTTCTCGCCGTGCGCGAGGGACACCTGCACCGGCATCAGCTCGTGGTTCACGCGACGCAGGAAGGCCTCGTAGCGCAGCGTGGCGAAGTCGTTGCTGCTCGCGCCGTCGATGGCGGTGCGCAGCACCTGCGGCTCATGGAAGCATGCGCCGAACTGCGAGCCCTCGAGCGTGCGGCGCGAGGTGCCCAGTGCGTCTTCGAGGCCTGCGTTGGCGAACAGCACGGAGCCGTTGCTGTTGACCACGGCGATCATCGTGGACAGCAGGTCGAAGGACTGGAAGCGCGAGTTGGCGCCGGCCGCCTTCTTCCCGAACACCATGACGTCTTACTGGGGCTGCTGCTTGTTCGGCAGGCGGCCGATTTCGCGGCGGATGCCGGCGATGTCGCTCTCGTTGCGAGCCAGCTCGGCCTTCATTTCGGCGACGCGATCCAGGTACTTCTGGTAGTTGCGGCCTTCGCTGCCCTGCTTCTCGGGCTCGCCGTTGTTGTATTCCTTCTGCAGCTCGGCCTGGCGCGCCTCGGCCTTCTTGAGCTCGGCCTCGAGCACCGAACGCGCCTCGCCGTCACGGGCACGCTGGTCGACGCCTTCCACGCGCGGGCTGCCTGCCGGCGAACGCGCCGCGGAAGAGCCAGCCGACGACGAAGCAGAACCGCCGCCCGAAGACTTCGTGCCCTGCACCACCGTGACGTTGCCGCCTTCCATGACCTTGCAGCCCTTCTGCTGGGCGATGGTGGCGTTGTTGGTGTACTCGTTGCCGCAACGCCAGACACGCTCCTGCGCGAGCGCCGGCAGCGCGATCAGTGAACCGGCCAGAAAAATGAGGGAAGCAGTCTTCATGTGTATCGGTGGAGAGCGGCGACAAAGGGGCATTTTCGTGCAATTCGACGGCAATAGTGACCAGATGTTCCACCCCAAAGAAAAAGGACGGCCAGGCCGTCCTTCCATAACCCATCAGGCTTACACCAGGCCCTGCCCCCTGCGAGAGATACCGCGGAACCGGCTCCGCCGGGCCGCAGGTATCGCCCCCGGTAGGGGGTAGGCGAAGCTACACGAAGTGCGCGCAGCCTGGGGGCGAGCCCAATTACAGCGAGTAGTACATGTCGAACTCGACGGGGTGCGTCGCCATGCGGAAGCGCGTGACTTCCTGCATCTTCAGTTCGATGTACGCGTCGATGTAGGCATCGGTGAACACGCCGCCCTTGGTCAGGAACGCACGGTCCTTGTCCAGGTATTCCAGGGCCTGGTCGAGGCTGTGGCAGACGGTCGGGATCAGCGCGTCTTCTTCCGGCGGCAGGTGGTACAGGTCCTTGCTGGCGGCTTCGCCCGGATGGATCTTGTTTTCCACGCCGTCGAGACCGGCCATCAGCAGCGCGGCGAAGCCCAGGTACGGGTTCATCAGCGGATCGGGGAAGCGCGCTTCGACGCGGCGGCCCTTCGGGTTGGCCACGAACGGGATGCGGATCGAGGCCGAGCGGTTCTTGGCCGAGTAGGCCAGCTTCACCGGGGCTTCGAAGCCGGGCACCAGGCGCTTGTAGCTGTTGGTGCCGGGGTTCGTGATGGCGTTCAGGGCACGGGCGTGCTTGATGATGCCGCCGATGTAGTGCAGGGCGAAGTCCGAGAGACCTGCGTAGCCGTCGCCTGCGAACAGGTTCTTGCCGTCCTTCCAGACCGACTGGTGCACGTGCATGCCGGAGCCGTTGTCGCCGACGATGGGCTTGGGCATGAAGGTGGCGGTCTTGCCGTAAGCGTGGGCCACGTTGTGGATCACGTACTTCTGCAGCTGGACCCAGTCGGCGCGCTGGACCAGCGTGCTGAACTTGGTGCCGAGTTCCATCTGGCCGGCGTTGGCCACTTCATGGTGATGCACTTCGACCGGGATGCCGAGCGATTCGAGCACCAGGCACATTTCCGAGCGCATGTCCTGGAAGCTGTCGACCGGGGGAACCGGGAAGTAGCCGCCCTTGACTGCGGGACGGTGACCGGTGTTGCCGTGCTCGTATTCCTTGTCGGTGTTCCACGAGGCTTCTTCGGATTCGATCTTCACGAAGCAGCCCGACATGTCGTTCTTCCAGCGCACGCCGTCGAACACGAAGAATTCGGGTTCCGGACCGAAGAAGGCGGTGTCGCCCAGGCCCGATGCCTTCATGTATGCCTCGGCGCGCTTGGCGAGCGAACGCGGATCGCGCTCGTAGGCCTTGCCGTCGGCGGGATCGATCACGTCGCAGGTCAGGATCAGCGTCGTTTCTTCGAAGAAGGGGTCGATGTTGGCGGTGTTGGGGTCGGGCATGAGCTGCATGTCCGAAGCTTCGATCCCCTTCCAGCCGGCGATGGACGAGCCGTCGAATGCGTGGCCCGAGGTGAATTTGTCTTCATCGAAAGCCGAGACCGGCACGGTCACGTGCTGCTCTTTGCCGCGGGTATCGGTGAAGCGGAAGTCGACGAACTTGACCTCGTTTTCCTTGACGAGCTTGAGTACATCGGCGACGGTCTTTGCCATCAGTTTCTCCTGAGTTGGATGGTGGTTAGGAATACAGGGACGTGGGATGCAGTTTCTGTGCCATTGTCACCTCGTTCGATGAGGCTTCGGTGGCCGCTGCGGAACCCAAATAAAGGCGGGAATTCACTATTTTGGTGCAATCGTTTTTAACGCACCAATTCAGGGCCAAGCTTGGCATCAAAGCTGTGCAGCCCTTCGATCAGCTGGGCGTAGGCGGCATCGAGCCGGTCGGGACTGCCCTTCACGCCCAGCTCGATGTGCCGGCCGTAAGTCGGATGGTCGACACTGGGCAGGCTGAACACCTTGATTCCGGCATGGGTGGCCTCGATGGCCTGCATGAGCGGCGTCAGCGTGGCCTCCATGGCACCGAAAACGATCACCGACTTCTCGGCGACGGCGTCGCGGGTGAACAGGTCGGCATAGCGGCCGTCGAGCACGGATTCGATCATCGGCCAGGCCATGACGGGAAAGCCCGGCACGAAGTGCACGTCGGCTACGCTGAAGCCCGGGATCTTGTTGTACGGGTTGTAGATGAGCGCGGCGCCCTGCGGGAACACGCCCATGTTGAGCCGGTGCACGTTGTCGGACCGGTCGGGCTCGTAAGGCAGGCCCTGCTCGCGCGCCGTGTCCTGCATGCGCTCGCGGATCAGCAGTTCGGCCTCGGGGTGCAGCGCCAGCGGCACGCCCAGCGCTTTGGCGGCGCACTGGCGGGTGTGGTCGTCGGGCGTGGCGCCGATGCCGCCGGTCGAGAAGACGATGTCGCCGGAGGCGAAGGCGCGTTGCAGCGCCGCCGTGATGCGTTCGGGCTCGTCGCCCACGTATTCGGCCCAGCTCAACTGAAGGCCGCGCGCGGCAAGCAGCTCGATGACCTTGGCCATGTGCTTGTCGGCGCGCTTGCCGGAAAGGATCTCGTCGCCCACGACGATGAGACCGAATGCGCGTGTCATGGAGAACCCCATTGGGAAAGAGCGGCCTTGCTGGCTTCGTCGGCCTCGATGGCCGGCGTGCCGCCACCGACGGCCGAAGCCTCCGCAGCCGCGCGCTGGGCGCGAAGCTGCGCGAGCGCATCGAGGCAGTAATGAGCGAACCACAGCGCCGAGAAGGCGAACACCAGCGTGTAGATCCAGATGGCGATCGGCACCAGCACGAAGAATGCGGCGGCGAACAGCAGGCCCGAGGCCCAGACGATGCTGGGCGCGGCGCCCAGGTAGCCGCACAGCACGCCGATGCACAGCAGCGGCAGCCGGTGCGCACGGAACAGCGCGGCGCGCTCCTCGGGGCTGGCATGCTCGGCCAGCGCGTCGAAACTCATCACGCGGTAGGTGAGCCAGCCCCAGATGAGCGGCGGCAGGATCAGCACCAGCGGCGGAATGAGCCACAGCGGCATCGACACCACGAGGGCGATCAGCGCCAGGATGGTCACGCCGAGCGAACGCGCCACGCTGCCGAAGAACGAGGCGCCCTTCTTCTGCTCGAGCGCCGGAAAGCGCCGCGCGCCCACCAGCTTGGTCAGGGCCGGCGCCATCAGGCCGGCCACGATCAGCAGGCAGACCACCACGATCACCGGCGTGGCTGCGAACACCACGACCAGCGCGGCCAGCACGGAAGTGATGTCGCCCGAGAAGAGACGGCCGATCCAGGCCCAGAAGCTCGACAGCAGCGGCCAGGCATCGAGCGCGCCGCGCGTCCAGTTCACTGCCGCGTCCCAATAGAAGTAGCCGAGCACCGAGGCCAGCACGATCATCAGCCCCAGCGGAAGCAGCGACAGCACGATCACGCGCGGCAGCATGCAATAGGCGACCGCGCGCCAGAAGGAGTCGAGGAGCAGGCGCATGAGGCAGCGAGGATAACGCCTCGAACGGAGCTGTCAGGGGCCGGAGCCCCTCAGCCGCGACCGACCATTCGCTTCAGGCCGAGCCACTGCTGGGCCCAGAAGCCCCGGCCGTATTCGCGCACGCGGCCGTCGGCACCGGGCTCGACCTGGTCGCGGATGCCGGTGGGGTCGTAGCGGTTCTCGAAGTTGGCGGTACGAAACAGCATGTCCCACCACGGCAGCAGCACACCGAAGTTGTGGCCGCCGAGCGTGCTGCGGCCGTTCGATTCGTGGCCCAGCCCGATGCTGTGGTGCAGCCGGTGGAAACGCGGGCTGATCCACAGCCGCTCGCCGATGGCGCCGAAGCTCAGCCGCAGGTTGGCGTGCTGCAGGCTCTCGCTGAGCTGCGTGAAGGCGACGAAGGCGATGAACTGCCCCGGCGCCACGCCGATCAGCTGCGCCACGATGACGATCAGCGTGTCGTGGACGATGTCGTCGAGCAGGTGGTTGCGGTCGTCGCTCCACATCGTCATCTGACGCTGCGAGTGGTGCAGCGAATGCAGGCCCCACCACCAGTTGAACTGGTGCTGGCCGCGGTGGATCCAGTAGCCGACGAAGTCGAGCACCACGAGGTAGATGGCGAAGGCGACCACCGGCACGTCGGTCACGCCGGGCCACACCTCGTCGAGGTGGAAGGTGCCCCACCCCGCCGTACGCAGCGCGCCCAGGGCGTCGTCGAAGAAGGGCTGCAGCGTGAAGAAGAGCGCCAGCCGGAACAGGCCGAGCCGGTGGATCAGCGTGTAGAGCACGTCGATGCGGATCGCATGGCGGTCGACCACCGGCTCCACCGAACGCCAGCGCTGCAGCGGCCCGATGACCGCGATCAGCACCAGGATCTGGATGACGCCCACCAGCAGCCAGCCGGTGGCGTCGAAGGCGTCCTCGGTCCAGCCGCCCAGGCCGACGGCGTAGACCAGCGGCTGCACGGCGGTTTCGAAGAACCAGCCCTGCATGGCGGAAAAAGCGTCTGTCAGCCAGTCGATCACGGCAAGAACTCGTTCAGGGGTGGGATGCGATCCAGGCCTTGAAGTCCGGATGCTGGCGCAGCGTGCGGAAGCAGAAGCCCTTGGCCTTCAGGCCGACGATCAGCGGTTCGAGGTTGGCCGGCGCCCACGGATCCTTGCGCGACCAGATGCCCAGGTGCGCGAGCAGGATGTCGCCGGGGCGGATGGTGTCGAGTGCCTGCGTCAGCAGCTTCGCGTTGCTGAATTTCTCGCTCGGCAGCTCGTCGCCGAGGAAGCCGGCCGGCGCCCAGCCCACGTACTTGTAGCCGCAGCCTTCGGCAGCGGCCAGCAGCGCGGGCGAGGTCTTGCCGCCCGGCGCGCGGTACAGCGGCAGCGGCTTCTTGCCGGTGACTGCCGCCAGCCGGTCGGAGGCCTTCTTGATGTTGGCGCAGTACTCGGCCGCGCTCCAGGTCGACTCCTTGCCGTTCTGCGGACCGGCCGAGGGCTTGATGCGGAAGCTCGGCGGCGTGCCCTTCACGTCGGCGCGCCAGTACGAGTGGTCGTAGGTGTGCGAGCCGAACTCGTTGCCTTCGGCCGCCCTCGCCTTCCACCAGGGCGCCCAGTGGTCGTCGAGGCTGTCGCCGTCGGTCTGGGTGCGCTCGGCGGCGGCGAAGAAGGTGACGCGCACATCCTGCCGCTTGAGCACATCGGCCACGAGCGGCGCGATGCCCATGTGGCCGGTGTCGAAGGTCAGATAGACGGGCTTTTCGCAGGCGGCCGGCTCCGTGGCCGCCCATGCACCGGGCGACAGGGCCGCCGCCAGGACGGCCATGGAGACAGCGGCGGCAACGCCAGCGCGCCTAGATGCGTTTCGCATGATCCAGCGTCCACACGCCGTGCGGCGAACGGCCGACGTTGACCTGGCGCACGACCTTGTTGCTGGCCAGATCGACCACGCTGAGCTTCTTGGCCCAGCGCGAGGTCACGTAGAGCGTCTTGCCGTCGGCCGACACGTCCATGCAGTCGGGGCCGCCCGGCACGGGATAGGTGGCGATCACCTTCAGCGTCGCCAGGTCGATACGGCTGATGGTGTTGGCAACCCGGTTGCTCACGAACACGCTCTTGCCGTCGCCGGCCGAGCGGAAGGCGTGGGCGCCCTTGCCGGTGGGAATCTTGCCGACCAGCTTGGGCTCGGCGCCGGCCACGTCGAACACCTGCACGCCGTCGCTGCCGGTCAGGCCCACGAGCAGCGTCTTGTCGTTGTGCACGCCGAAGATGTCGGCCGGCATGGTGCCAGTGGCCACACGCCACTTGATGGTCTGCGTCGGCAGGTCGACGGCGATCATCTCGTCGCTGTCCTGCATCGTCACGTAGGCGATGGTGCTGGTGTTGTCGATCCAGATATGGCTGGGCGTCTTGCCGCTGGCGATGCGCTTGGCCAGCTTCAGGTCCTTGCCGTCCCAGCGATAGACGTCGACGTGGTTCAGGCGGTTGCCGGCCGTGACGAACCACTTCATGTCGCGCGAAAACTGCAGCTGGTACGGATCGATGATGCCGTAGACCACGCGCTGCACTTCCGCCGTGCGGGGGTTGAGGAATGTAAGCGAGTCGCCCGCCGAATTGGCCACGATGACCGACTTCTCGTCGGGCGTCATGTAGATGTGGTGCGGCTCCTTGCCGGTGGGAATGCGCTGCTTTTCGGTCCAGTCGACCGGATTGATGACGCTCACATTGGCGTCCAGCGAGTTGAGCACGAAGATCGGGGGCGGTTCGGCCGGCGCGGCGGCGGCGGGGAATGCCGCCAGGGCTGTCAGGCAGGAGAACAGGAAGGCCGCGATGCGGCCGTTCGGTCGGGCAGGGAGTCGCAAGGGAAGGTTCCGAGAGAGAGTTAGGAATGTTAACGGCCCGCGCTTAAGGCCGGCTGACTGCGAACGCGCCCTTTCTCCCGCTTTCTCCCTATTTTTCCCTCTATGCCGCCGGTTTCGCGGGCTTGGCCGGCGCGCGCAGGGCAGCCACCTCCGCGGTGGTCAGCCAGCGCCACTGCCCCGGAGCGAGGTCGGCGGGCAGCACCAGGTCGCCAATGCGCGAGCGGTGCAGCCCCTCGACCCGGTTGCCGACCGCCGCCAGCATGCGCTTGACCTGGTGGTACTTGCCCTCGGTGAGCGTGAGCCGCAGGTGCAGCGGGCTGTCGGACTCGCAGGCAGCCGCACGCACCGGCTTCGGGTCGTCGTCGAGCACCACGCCGGCCAGCAGCTTCGCGATCTGCGCCTCGTCCACCGGATGCTTGGCGGTCACCTCGTAGACCTTGGGCACGTGGTGCTTGGGCGAGCCCATCTTGTGGATGAACTGGCCGTCGTCGGTCAGCAGCAGCAGGCCGGTGGTGTCCTGATCGAGCCGGCCGATGGCCTGCACGCCTTGCACCGCCCCCTTGTTGGGACGCAGGCGCAGCGGCGACGGCAGCAGCGTGTAGATGCTCGGATAGGTCGACGGCTTCTGCGAGCACTCGGTGCCGGCCGGCTTGTGCAGCATCAGGTAGGCCTTCTCGTGGTACGCCCACGGGGTGCCCTGCACTGTGTACTGAAGGCCCTCGGGGTCGAGATCGGCGAAGGGGTCGATCACCGCCTTGCCGTCGATGGTCACGAGGCCTTGCTGGACAAGGCCCGCGCACACGCGGCGCGTGCCGAAGCCCTGGGTGAATAGGATGTCTTGCAGGTGCATGGGAAATGAAAAAAGCGGCCGCGCCGTCAAGGGCACGACCGCCTTCGAGTTTGCCGCAGGATCAGTAGCCTGCCGCCAGGCCCGTATTGCGGCGCGGGTCGTTGGCGCCGTAGAAGCGGTTGTTGCCGACCGGCTTGCCGCCCAGCGACGGCGCACCGACGATGATCGCCGCCAGGTGGTTGGCCGGCTGCGGCACGCCCAGGTTGTGGCCCATGTCGGTCAGGATCTTGCGCGTGTCGGGGCTCAGTGCGTAGGTCTCGACGTTGGTGACGTCGGGCAGCCATTGCTGGTGGAAGCGCGGTGCGTCGACGGCTTCCTGCACGTTCATGCCGTAGTCGATGGCGTTGATCATGGTCAGCATCACCGCGGTGATGATGCGGCTGCCGCCCGGCGTGCCGACCACCATCACCGGCTTGCCGTCCTTGGACACGATGGTCGGGCTCATCGAGCTCAGCGGGCGCTTGCCCGGCTCGATCTTGTTGGCCTCGCCCTGCACCAGGCCGTAGAGGTTGGGCACGCCCACCTTCGAGGTGAAGTCGTCCATCTCGTCGTTCAGCAGCACGCCGGTCTTGGCGGCCGTGACCTTGGCGCCAAACCAGTCGTTCAGCGTGTAGGTCACCGAGACCGCGTTGCCCCACTTGTCGGCGATCGAGTAGTGGGTGGTGTTGCTGCCTTCATGCGGCGCGACGCCGGGCTTGATGTCCTTCGAGACGCCGGCCTTCTTCGGGTCGATGACGGCGCGGATCTTCTCGGCGTAGCCCTTGTCGAGCAGGCGATCGAGCGGGTTTTTCACGAAGTCGGGGTCGCCCAGGTAGCTGTTGCGGTCCACGTAGGCGTGGCGCATGGCCTCGATCTGGTAGTGCACGGCCTGTGCCGAGTGGTAGCCCAGATCCTTGAGCGGATAGCCCTCGAGGATGTTGAGCATCTCGCAGATGATCACGCCGCCCGAGCTGGGCGGGGGCGCCGACACGACGCGGTAGCCGCGGTAGTCGCACTCCACCGGCGCGAGTTCGCGCGTCTTGTACTGGTCGAGGTCGGCCTGTGTGATCAGGCCCTTGCCGCCCTGGCTCGACGCCACGATGGCGCTGCCGACCCAGCCCTTGTAGAAGCCGTCGGTACCCTTGGTGCTGATCTCGCGCAGCGTCTTTGCCAGGTCTTTCTGGACCAGCTTGTCGCCCACCTTGTAGGGCTCGCCCTTGTTCAGGAAGATGGCGGCCGACGCCGGGTCTTCCTTGAAATCGGCCGTGGCGGTGCCGAGCAGGTCGATGTCGCCCTGCTGCAGCGCGAAGCCCTTCTCGGCCAGCTGGATCGACGGGGCGAGCAGTTCGCCGCGCTTCATGGTGCCGTACTTCTCGCGCGCGTACTCCATGCCCGAGACGCTGCCCGGCACGCCCACCGCGAGGTGGCCCTTGGTGCTCAGGCCCTTGATGACGTTGCCGTCCTTGTCGAGGTACATGTTGGCCGTGGCGGCCAGCGGCGCCTTCTCGCGGAAATCGAGGAAGGTCTTGCGCCCGTCGGCCAGCTGCACGGTCATGAAGCCGCCGCCGCCGAGGTTGCCGGCCGCAGGGTACACCACCGCGAGCGCGTAGCCCACGGCCACCGCCGCGTCGACGGCGTTGCCGCCGCGCTTGAGCACGTCGACGCCGACCTTGGTGGCCAGGTGCTGCGCACTCACGACCATGCCGTTCTCGGCCGCGACCGGCGCCACCGATGCGGCGTTCGACGCGCCGGCGGCCGCCAGCGCGAGCACCGCGGTGGCTGCAGCGCGCAGCCTGGGGGTCCAGTGGATTCGTTGCATTCGAGGATCTCCTTTGTAGGTGTGGTGATGAAGAAAACGAGTGACGTACGGTGTGCAGGTCAGGCTGTCAGCAGCGCCTTGCGGCGCAGTGCGTCGAGCGCCAGCGCGACCTGCTTGCGGGCAAATTCCTTGACCACCGGCGGGTCGGTCAGTGGCTTGTCGTCCTGAACGAAGCGCAGGCGGTCGCTGCGCACCTCCGCTTCGAGGTGCTCGGCCAGGGCGTCGTGCGAGTGCGTGCCGTCGAGCAGGGGCAGCAGGCTCCGCTCGAGCACCGACACCGTCACGTATTCGTGCCACTGGTTGCAAGCGCTGGTCGTGGCACTGCCCCCTTGCACGAAGCCCACGGCGCCCCGCACCGCGGGCAGTGCCTGCGGCAGGCTGGAGACCGCATCGGCCGTGGGCACCGGCGTACGCCTGACGCGCAAGGCGCCGAGGATCAGCAGTTCCTCGACCATTGCCATGACGACCGGTTCGACGGCCGCGACCGGTTGCCCCATGAGCCCGGCCGCGGCCTCGACGAGGGCCGACGCGGACATCGAGGCTGGATAGCGCGCATCGAGCAAATGCGCCACGGCCTTCTGCGCGGGCAAGCGCATCGTGACCTTGAGGTTCCGGATCGCGACGCACGGCTGCTCGCGGGCATCGAGCGTGAAGGCTGCGCCGTCTTCGGTCTTGAACATGCCGGCGAATTCGAGCTGTCGGATGCGCGCGGGGTCCAGCTTGTAGCGGATGCTCCGGGCCCGCGACTGCCTGACCAGCAAGGTCTGGCGGAAAGTGCGGTTGACCAGGAAATCGAGGTACTGCTCCATCACCACCTGGCTGCCGCCGCATTCGCGCAGCAGCGGGTCGCGCACCTTGTCGCCGTAGTTCTGCACGAACATCGTCGACGGCTCCGCGTCGCACAGGTAGGCCAGGCCACGGGCCTCGGCACGCGCGACGAACTCCTTGAAGTAGCACGGTGCGTTGCACGGCTCGAGGAACTCGTGCAGCAGGTACGAACTGTTGGCGCTGCGCACGATGGGCATCGCCTCTTCGAGCGTCTTCTTCAGCACGCTGCCAGGTTGAGCCGACTGCTCGAGGAAGTCGAGCATGCCGCGCGCATAGGACAGCTTTTCTTCGGGCGTGTCGCGCGGACCGCCGCGCAGGATCATCGCGTCGCGCACGATCTCGCGCGCCTTCCAGCCCGGGTACACGTTGTAGCTCACGTAGGCCACCCCGTCGGGCGCGAGGTTCTCGCGGCAGATGCGCAGGATCGCGTCCTGCACCGGGCCCGGCACCCAGCTGTAGACGCCGTGGCAGACGATGTAGTCGAACTCGCCGAACGAGGCATCGATGTCCGCAAGATTGAAGACCTTGAGCTCGATGTTCGACAGCCCCGCACGCTCGATGGCCGCCATGCCCTGCGCCACCTGCACCGCAGACAGGTCGACGCCGATCGCACGTGCCTCGGGGTGGCGCGCCGCAAAGGGAATCAGGTTGCCGCCGGCCGCGCAGCCGAGCTCCAGCACGCGGGCCGTTGCGGGAGAAGGAACGTCGAGGCCGAAGAGAAAGGCCAGGGCTTCAAGATGCTCCATCGCCGACTGTGGAAACGGATGCGAGTCATAGGGCACCGTGTCGTAGTAACTGGTCAACTCGGAGGTCAGGGAATCCGGCACGGGCGTCCTTTTCGGGATCTGGGCGAGCAGCAAGAGCGGGAGATTGCAGTGACTGCTATGTGACAGTGCTGGCCGACTATAGCCTCGCGCCCGGACGAAAAGAAGCGGAGCTGCACGAGGCTTCATCACGAATGTCGCGTGGACAAAAAAAAGCCCAACCGCGAGGCTGGGCTTGAAAAAGCCTATCTGCTTGGCATGCATCAAGGCCCCCGCACAGGTTGACCAGCGGGGGACGGTTTACCCGTCAAGGAGAAATCGGATGGGCAGGACAAACAAGCATCGAGCTGGGAGGCCAGCTTGTGAACAGCTTGTTTCTCATGCACGGAGTTTACTGTATATTCA